>CAVYLM010000006.1:0-24191 GCA_963769415.1 uncultured Acidobacteriota bacterium | reverse complement strand
GCCTCCTGCACCGGCGGCATCGAGAGCGCCCACGCCGGAGCTGACCCCGCGGCGGCCTACGCCTACGCGAAGAACACGGCCGGGCTCGACTCCCTCTCGATCCTCGACCACAACCACATCTTCGACACCGCCTGCGGCACGGGCTGCACGACGGAACAGATCCGGGCCCGGTACCAGGCCGGACTTACCGCGGCCGCGAACGCCTCCAGCTCCACCTTCGCCGGCATCTTCGGGCAGGAGTGGGGCGTCATCTCCAACGGAGGCCACGTCGCCCTCTACGAGTACAACAAGCTGTTCGGCTGGGACGCCTTCTCCGACGTCATCACCGCGAAGTCTGACTACCCGAATCTCTGGAACACTCTCGCGAACGCCGCCTACCAGGGCCCCTACGGCTCGATGGCCGGCTTCGCCCACCGGCCTCCTCCGACTTCGGCTCCTACGCGCAGAACGCCAACGGGCTCGCGAACGTGAGGGCGATCGCGGTGATCTCCGGGCCCGCCTTCTCGAAGCTCGAGAACTACGCGGACGAGGGGAGCCGCTACGCCGGGACCGAAGGCCGGGACCGACCGGTACCAGTACGTCCTCCAGAGGGGCTGGAAGGTCGGGCCCGAGGCGCACGGCGACAACCACTGCTTCAACTTCGGCAGCTCCACCCGCAACCGGACGGTCGTCCTGGCGACGTCGCTCGGCAAGGCGAGCGTGATGGACGCCATGCTGAACAGGCGCTTCTATACGGTTCCGACAAGAACGCCCAGATGTTCTTCGGCACGGCCGACTTGACGAATGTCATGGGCCAGACCTTCACGTCGGCCTCCGCGACTCTCGACCTCCTCGCGTGGATCAGCGACCCCGACGGCTCGGCCGTCTCCACGGTGACGCTCTACGCAGGGAACCCCGCCGCCGGCACCGGCTCCCCGACCTCCGCGGCGATGACGAACGCCGGGGGCGGCTCCTACACCGCCACCGTCGCCGTCCCCGCGGCCGGCTCGGCCTACTACTACGTCTACGCGACGCTCGCCAATGGCGAGTCTTCTCATCCCCGATCTGGGTGAGCAAGGGCACCTGCTCCGACACGACCGCCCCGACGGCCTCCGTCACCGCACCGGCTGCCGGGACCGTGACCGGAACCGTCACAGTGAGCGCCAGCGGCTCCGACAACGTCGGCGTCACCGGGATGACCCTCGCCATCGACGGGTCGACGGTGGCGACGTCGGCGTCCGGCTACACGAGTCCGAGCCGGTCGTTCAGGATGTGGCGCCCACGCCGGCCGCAGCCGAGCCGACAGTCGTCGAGCCCGCCCCGGTTGTCGCTGCGTCGTCTGAAACTTCCAACGCGCCTGTCGAGGCGCCCGCGCCGGCACCGTCCCTGTGGGCAAGGATCTGGGGAAAATCCGAACCCCAGCCCGCGCCTTTGCCTGCGCCTGAAATTCAAGACACGGCCGCAGTCGAGTACGAATCGAAATCCGAATCCGAACCGAGCGAGCCTCCTGTCGCCCCGCACTGGATGGACGCCCTCGCGCCCAATCAGATCAACGCCACGGGCGGCGATTGGATGAACAAGCTCTCCGCGCCGCAGGCAGATCCGGTCGTCGCATCGTCTCCGGCAGAAGAGCCCGTCGAGGCCCGCGAACAGGTTACATCGCCAATCGAGGCCTTCGAATCGGTCGAACCTGCGGAGACGCACCCGCAATCCGAAGTTCGCGCGGCCATCGAAGCTCCCGCGCCGCAGAATCTGTTTCCGATCTCGCATGCGGTTCACGAAGAACAGCCGGCCGTCGAAACGTCCGCGCCGGCCGCATCGAGCGCGGAGACCGAAGCGGCGGAATCTTGGTTCGCGCCCACGCCTTCGGTTTTCGATCGCACGGATGATCCGGTCTCAATACCCGTGCCCGTCGCTTCGTCGCAGCCCGATCAGGCCCTCGAGCTCGATTCGGACCATAGCAGCGCGCCCGTCGGGCTACGCGATCCCGAGCTCGAGACGTCGCCCGCCGTGCACGTCACGCCCGAGCCGCTGCTTGTTGAAGACGAAGCGGCTTCGCAAGGCTCGTCGGAATACAACTCGCGCCCGCAGGAAGTTTCTGCGCTGCATTCCTATTCCGCGCCCGCTTCCGGCGATCGTGGCGCCGAACACCCTGCCGCCGAAGAGCCGCCGTTTCCCGCTTCCGCGCGCGAAGAAATGCCTGTTCCGTCGTTCGAGCCGCCCGCAACCCAGGAAGCGGACGAACGCATCCCGACCGGCCCGCCGCCCAATCGCGAAGCGCTGGCCTCGATCCCGTTCCTGACTCCTCCGCCGGAATTTCGCGCCAGTGCGCCGGAACCTGTCGCGCCGAATCAGGGCACGGTCGACGAAGTCGTGCGGAAAGTTCTCGAGCGCCTCGAGCCCCAGATTCACGACCTGCTGTCGCAAGGCGTGCTGAAGCCGCTGGTCGAAAGCCTGCTCCAGAACGAACTCGCGAAAAAGGACAAATAATGATCTTCGGCCTCCTCTGCTCGGCTGCCGCAACCGGGATTTTCTTTCTCCGTGACCTCTGTGACTCCTCCGTGCTGTCCGCGGTGAAATCGGTAGCCAGATACTCGCCCAACAGCCGCTAGCGCGCGCTTACCGCTCCATTTGACGCCCCGCGCGCCCGCCGCTTATCATTAATCGTCTTACCTCAGCACGAAATTCAGTCCACAAGGAACCGATGCCCCGGGAAATTCCCAAGGCTTACGAGCCGCAGGAAATCGAAGAGCGCTGGGCCAAGTCGTGGTTCGAAGAGAAACTCTTCCGCGCCGAAAATTCAGCCGACGGAGAGATGTTTTCGATCGCCCTGCCTCCGCCCAATATCACCGGCTCGATCCACATCGGCCACATGCTCGAGCATTCGCAGATCGACATGCTCGTCCGCTGGCACCGCATGCGCGGCCATCGCACGCTTTGGCTTCCTGGCATGGACCACGCCGGAATCGCCACGCAATACGTCGTCGAACGCCAGCTCGCCGCGCAGAAAATCCGCCGCCAGGACCTCGGCCGCGAGGAATTCGAGCGCCGCGTCTGGCAGTGGCGCACCGAAAGCGGCGGCCAGATCAAGGAGCAGATGATCCGCCTCGGCGCGTCCTGCGATTGGACGCGCGAACGCTTCACGCTCGAGCCGGCGCTTTACCGCGCGGTCATCGAAGCTTTTCTGCGGCTCTATCGCGAGGGGCTGATCTATCGCGGGCGCTACATCGTCAACTGGTGCCCGCGCTGCCAGACCGCGATCAGCGATCTCGAAGTGGTCCACGTCGAGCGCCCCGGGAAACTCTGGCACTTGCGCTATCCCGTCGTCGGGTCGAATGACTATTTGGTGGTCGCCACCACGCGCCCGGAAACCATGCTCGGCGACACCGCCGTCGCCGTCCATCCCGAAGACGAGCGCTACCAGAAATTCATCGGCAAGCACGTCATGCTGCCGTTGATGAACCGCGAGATTCCCGTGATCGCGGACACCTACGTCGACCGCGAATTCGGCACCGGCGTCGTCAAAATCACGCCTGCGCACGACCCCAACGACTTCGAAGTCGGCAAGCGCCACAACCTTCCCGAAATCGACGTGATGACCGCCGACGGGCACATGAGCGGCGCCGCGGGCGCCTACGCCGGCCTCGATCGCTTCGAGGCCCGCAAGCGCGTCGTCGCCGATCTCGAATCGCTCGGCCTGCTCGAGCAAATCGAGGACATCTCGCACGCCGTCGGCATCTGCGACCGCTGCAAATCCGAAGTCGAGCCGCGCGTTTCCACGCAATGGTTCATGAAGATGAAGCCG
The DNA here is from genome assembly GCA_963769415.1 of uncultured Acidobacteriota bacterium. GTDB lineage: Bacteria > Acidobacteriota > Terriglobia > Acidiferrales > UBA7541 > Palsa-295. The sequence goes on along the minus strand of CAVYLM010000006.1, from coordinate 20,407 downwards.
CTCGCCGAGCCCGCGAAGGAAGCCGTCCTCGGCGGCCTGATCGAAGTCGTCCCGGACAACCAGCGCACCATCCTGCTCAATTGGCTCGACAACATTCGCGACTGGTGCATCTCGCGCCAGCTCTGGTGGGGCCATCGCATTCCCATCTGGCACTGCGACGCCTGCAAGGAAATGGTGCCTGCCACCGATTCTCGCGTCGAAGTTTTCGAAGGCCACGCGCGCGCCGCCGGGATTCCCACGAAGTGTCCGAAATGCGGCGGTGCGAAGCTCACGCAGGAAACCGACGTTCTCGATACCTGGTTCAGCTCGTCGCTCTGGCCGTTTTCAACTCTCGGCTGGCCCGACGACACGCGCGACCTGCGCGTTTTCTATCCCACGAGCCTTCTGATCAGCGGCTACGACATCCTGTTCTTCTGGGACGTCCGCATGATCATGATGGGAATCAAGCTCTCTGGCGGCCGCCTCTCCGGGGCCGCGGCTAAAGAGGGTGGTTTAGGGGGTCGGAGCTTCAGCTCCGACAATCCGCTCTCGCCCTCCTCAGGGGTTTTAACCCCTGAGGGCAACATGTCCTCGCGCGTTCCCTTTCGCCGCCTCTACCTGCACTCGCTCGTGCGCACCTCCGAAGGCGCCAAGATGTCCAAAACCAAGGGCACCGGCGTAGACCCGCTACAGCTCACGCAGCAGTACGGCACCGACGCGCTCCGCTACATGCTCGCCAGCATGGCCGCGCCAGGTACCGACATCATCCTGAGCGACGACCGCATTCTCGGCGCGCGCGCGTTCGCCAACAAAATCTGGAACGCCTCTCGATTCCTCTTCGTGAATCTCGAAAAAGTCGAATCGAGCGGCCTGACGCTCGAGGAAATGGCCGCGCCGGAAATTCGCGCCAAGGCGCCGTATCCAGTGAAAGGCGAAGGCGCGCTCGCGCACCGCTGGATTTTCTCGCGCCTCGCTGCCGTGACGGCGCAAGTCAACACGGCGCTCGAACATTTCCGTTTCCACGAGGCCTGCCAGACCATCTACCAGTTCTTCTGGGGTGATTTCTGCGACTGGTACATCGAATGGGTCAAGCCGCAACTCGCTTCAACCGACCGCGAAATCGCGCTCGCCGCCTGGCGCAACATCTTCGCTGCGCTCGATAACGCCTTGCGCCTGCTGCATCCTGTGATGCCCTTCCTCACCGAGGAGCTGTGGCACAAGCTGCCGCAACCCGCCGGCGCGCGCTCGATCGCTCTCGACAAATTCCCCGAGCCTCGTGCGGAATGGACTGACGTTGGCGCGGACGACTCCATGGCCCGCCTCCAGGAAATTGTCGTGACCGCGCGCAATATTCGCGCGGAAATGAAAATCGACGCGCGCCACAAAGTCGCCGCCGACTTCTCCACACGCGGCGCCATGCTCCGCAGCCTCGTCGAGGAAAATCTCGACCCGCTCCTGCGGCTGGCGACGCTTTCGGCTTTGCACATCACGTCGGAGCACCTCGATCCTACCGGCGCGGCCGTTCGCTCGACTTCCGCGTTCGACCTCCGCATCGCCTATGGCGACACCGTCGACAAGCCCGCCGAAATCGCGCGCCTGGAAAAGGAAATCGCCCGTCTCGAAAAGGACATCGAGTCGAAACAGAAACGCCTCGCCGACGAAAGCTTCACCAGCAAAGCCCCCGGCCACATCGTCGACGCCCTCCGCGCCACCCTGATGGAGCGCCAGCTAGAACATCAAAAGCTTCTCGACCGCCTCCAGCAACTCGTCGGGTGATGGTTTTGGTAGGGGCACGATATATCCTGCCCGGCGCTGATTCTTGGCGCGCTGAGCCCATCCATCAGCGCATGTGGAGTGCGGCGGCTTGCCGCCGCTGTCTTACGCCACAACCTGTCCCGCAGTCTCGATGCGAGACGTGCTTGTCCTCGCCGTGGCCCTTCGGTATCCTTCGGCCTCCACCCCATGGCCACGAAGCGACCATCACCCCTCCCCGGCGCCACCGACCGGCGCATCGACGCCCTCCTCACGCTGCTCGCCGAAAACACGACCATCGTCATCAGCGGCGCGAAAATCGCCAAGGAAATCGGTGTCTCGCGCCAGCAGGTCTGGCGCTGGATTGAAAAGCTGCGCGCTCTCGGCGTGAAAGTGAAAGGCCACGCGCGCTCGGGCTATCACATCGAGCGCATGCCCGATATTCTCGCGCCGCAGATGCTCAGCCACCGCCTCTACGGCACGCCGTTCGCGCGCCGCATCTACCATTTCTTCAAAATCGACTCCACGAACTCCGTCGCCATGCGCCTCGGCGAAGCGGGCGAGCCCCACGGCACCGTCGTTCTCGCCGAGGAGCAAACCGCCGGCCGTGGCCGCGCCGGCCGCTCGTGGTCCTCCGAGAAATCCGCCGGAATCTACTGCAGCATCCTGCTCCGTCCGCCGATCGCGCCCGCGCATGCGCCGCTTCTCACCCTTGTCGCGGGCCTCGCCGCGCGCGACGCCGCCGCCGAAGACCTCGACACCCTCCCCGACATTCGCTGGCCCAACGACCTGCTCATCCGCCACCCCGGCGAAGGCAGCCGCAAATTCTGCGGCATCCTCACCGAAATGCACTGCGAACCCGACCGCATCCATTACGCCGTCATCGGCATCGGCATGAACGTGAACCAGTCGAAAATGCCCGACGCCATTGCGAACGTCGCCACCTCGCTGCGCATCGAAACCGGCAAGCCTCACTCGCGCCTCGATCTGCTGATCCGGTTGCTGCGCCACCTCGACCGCTACTACAATCAATTCCTAGCCGAAGGCGCGCGTCCGATCCTCCGGCGGTTCGCTCAGGTATCCACCTACTTCGAGGGCAAGCGAGTGCGCATCACCACAGCCACGGAAAGTTTCACCGGCGTCACCGCGGGCCTCGAGCCCAGCGGCATCCTGCGCGTCGCGCGCGACGACGGCCGCGGCACCGAATCCGTCCTCTCGGGCGACGTCACGGAGGCGCCCTGATGCTTCTCGCCCTCGACGCGGGCAACACCAACACGGTGCTCGGCGTCTTCCGCGAAAAAAAACTCATCGCCAACTGGCGCCTGACCACCGCGCGCGATCAGACCGTCGATGAATACGGCATCCTCACGCGCGATCTTTTCACGCTGGCCAAGCTGGAGCCTGAAGAAATCGGCGGCGTGATCATTAGCTCCGTCGTGCCGCCGCTGAATTCCACTCTCGCTGGCATGGCCCAAACCTATTTCGGGCGCAAAGCCCTCTTTGTCGAGCCGGGCATCAAGACGGGCATGCCCGTGCACTACGACAACCCGCAGGAAGTGGGCGCGGACCGCATCGTGAACAGCGTCGCGGCGTTCGACAAGTACGGCGGGCCGTGCATCATCGTCGACTTCGGCACGGCCATCAATTTCGACGCCGTCTCCGCGCGCGGCGAATATCTCGGCGGCGTGCTCGCACCCGGCATCGGCATTTCCGCCGACGCTCTCTTCGCCCGCGCAGCGCGCCTGTTTCGCGTTGAAATCAAGGATCCCGGAAAAATCATCGGCACCAACACCGCCGCCTCCATGCAAGCGGGCCTGTTTTACGGCTATACCGATATGGTCGACGGCATTCTCGGCCGCATGAAAAAAGTGATGGGCGACAAAGTGAAAGTGATCGCCACGGGCGGTCAGGCCAGCTTGATCGGCAAAGCCTCGCGCCACATCGAGTCCATCGACGAATTCCTCACGCTCGAAGGCCTGCGCATCATCTGGGAACGTAACCAGCCCGACGCCAAATCTTGAGCGCCGCCGCCGCGGGCAATCGTCATTCTGAGCGAAGCGACGCGGGAGGTTTAGGGTTTTACTGTAGCGCCGAGCTTCAGCTCGGCAGCCTTTGCTGTGGGGTTTCGTATTCGCGCGAAGCGCGAATTCCGGTGGAAGCGCGGGGCTTCCAGCCCCGCGAAAAACGTGCGCAAAAAATCCGGGGCTTTAGCTCCGATAGCCGCGGAGCGGCGCCCGTAATTAGCCCGGCACGCAGCGAAGCGCAGTGCCGGGAACATGGGCGGAAAAGGCCGCCAGTCCCGGAGGGACGATTGACCACCGAGCCGGTCGGAGCGTCCTCGTCGGGAGCGAGATCGAAGACTCTCTCCTCAGCCCCGCCATTGTCCGAAGCGCGAGTCTTGGATCGTCATTCTGAGCGGAGCGTCCCGACGCTTTTTCCTCGTCCCGCTCTTGCGGGACGTCGGGACGCGCAGTCGAAGAATCTCTCTTCGGCGCGTCCATCGAGATCAGCTGAGATAGAATGAGCGCTTTCCCAGCGCCATGGAACCCTTCAACTACTTCAACTATTTCACCGAAATCGAGGAGCACTTCTGGCGCAAGCGCGGCGCGCACCTGCTCGTCTCGCCGCTCGATTGGGCTATCGTCGAGACTTGGCAGAAGGCCGGCATCCCGCTCAACGCCGTGCTCAAAGGAATCGACCGCGCCTTCGAAAGCTGGGCCCGCTCCCGCCGCGCCGCCGGCGGACGCCAACTGAAAAGCCTCGCCTATTGCGTCGACGCCGTCCTCGACGCCGCGGCCGAAGCGCAGGAAGCTGCCGCGGGGACCGGCCCCGAAGTCGCCTCGAAGCGGCCGGCTGCCGAACCGTTCTCGCGCGCGGAACTCAAAGGCTACATCGAGCGAAACGCCGCGCGCATCCGCGCGTCAGCAGAAAACCACCGCTCCGCGCACTCCGCCATCGCCGCGCGCCTCGATGAAACGGCCAAGCGTCTCGACGAAGCGCTGCCGCTGATCGATTCCTCCGCCGCGCTCGATCTCGAAGACCTCGAGCGCCGCCTGACCGTCCTGGAGGAAAAACTCACCGCCGCCCTTTCCGCCGACGCTGACGAAGAATCCCTTCTCGCCATCCGCCGCGAAATGGACCGCTCGCTCGCCCCCTATCGCCGCAAAATGTCCGCCGAACAATTGGCCCAGCTCGAACGCCAATACACACAGAAGCGCCTCTTCGAACATTTCGACGTGCCGCGCCTCAGCCTCTTCTACCTGACGTAGGCGCACTCCGTTCGCAAGCAATACGTTGCCACTGGAGGGATTTCGTAGCGGTCGCCTTTCCTCCGCTTTTCAGGGTCCCGGTCGAAGACCGGGAAGGCGGCGCCTCTGCTTTTCGTCCGTGCGAAGCGCGAGCGCCGGTGAAAGCGCGGGGCTTCCAGCCCCGCGAAAAGGTGCTGGGATTCCCGAGGCTTTAGCCCCGGCGCCTTTTAGGGAGTCGGAGCTTTAGCTCCGACATAAAATTGCCGCACGCGAAGCGTGCTACCTTTGCGCTGAATCTATCGCAGCATGTAGTCGAGGTTCTCAGGTCTAAATGTAGCGCCGACCTTCAGGTCGGCAGCCTCTGCTGTGCAGTCTCATATTCGTGCGAGGCGCAAATTTCGGTGGAAGCGTGGGGCTTCCAGCCCCACGAAAAACGTGCGGACAAATCCGGGGCTTCAGCCCCGGCGCATTTAGTCTAGCTCCGACAGCCGCGGAGCGGCGCCCGTAATTAGCCCGGCACGCAGCGAAGCGCAGTGCCGGGAGCAGAAGCGAAAAAGGCCGTTAGTCCCGGAGGGACAATTGAGGCACAAAACCCTGTCACCTGTCCATTCGTACAGTTTTGGTCGCAGTTCTAGTCCTCGTACTTTTGCGAGCTATCCCACCCTCCGCAATTGTGCTAGCGTCGATGCAGGTGATGAACGATGATTTGCAAACGAAAATTCGACGGCCCGACCAGGCAAGCCGCGACGGTTTCCGCCGACTGGGACAGACGTTCCTGCGCCGCGCGAAGCGAACATGGCCGCACGAAGGATGAGAGCCGGCTCGCCCGCTCCCGCGGCCAAGTCTTGCGCGGAAGGGACCTGTTCGCCCCCCTGCATGTCGCCTCGAACCGGCAACAAGGTGACACACCATGCAAGGTAATCGGCGATCCGATAAGGATCGCCGTCCCGAGCGAGCATCGCGAGCCGAGGGATCTCTCCGCGGCTGGGCGTTTTCGCGCGATACAAAGTGTCACACCATGCAAAGTAATTTCAAACGTAAGCCATTGAAAACAAAGGATAGCGACACCTGCAAAGTGACACACTTTTTCAAGGGTGTCTAAGCCGCGAATCATGGAAATCACGATTGAAAAATTGGTCTACGGCGGCGAAGGCCTCGCCCACCACGACGGCTCGACCGTCTTCGTCCCCTTCGTCCTCCCGGCCGAGCGCATCGCCGCCGCGGCTGTCGAGCAGAAGAAGAAGTTCATCCGCGCGCGCGTGGAGCGCGTGCTGGAGCCTTCGCCCCAGCGGGCCCCCGCGCGCTGTCCGCACTTCGCCGTCTGCGGCGGATGCGATTACCAGCACATTCCCTACGAAGCGCAGCTGGAGTACAAAACCGAAATCCTGCGCGAGACGCTGCGGCGCATCGGCCGCGTCGAATGGCCCGGCGAAATCGCCGCGCACGCGTCGCCGCCCTGGGGCTATCGCAACCGCGCGCAGTGGAAAGTTCGTCCGCTCGGCGCGGACGGCACGGGCGGCATGGGCATCGGCTACTTTCGCGCAAATTCCTCCGCGCTTTGCGCGATCGAGGATTGCGCGATTCTTTCTCCGCTGCTGCTGAAGACGCTTCTCGCGCTGCGCGCTGCCGCGACGGAAGGCCTGCTGCCGCGCGAGTTGCGCGAGATCGAAGCGTTCGCCGGCTCGAAAGATTCGAAGCTTCTCGTCACCGCGACGTTCGCCGGATTCCCCCCGCGCGCGCAGGAGCTCGCGGACAATCTGCGCCGTATTCTGCCGGAACTCGAAAGCCTGCTGTTTCACGACCCTACGCGTGAGCGCATGGAGCTCGAAGGGCCGGGCCACATTGAATGCGAAGCGGCGGGGACGACGTATCGCGTCGGCCATTTTTCGTTCTTCCAGGTGAATCGTTTCCTCGTGGACGATCTCGTTGCGCAGGTTGCCGGGGCCGAAGACGAAGGTCGGCTGGCGCTCGACCTGTTTGCCGGCGTGGGCCTCTTTTCTGTCGCGCTGGCAAAGCGCTTTTCGCGCGTCGTCGCCGTGGAATCGAACCCCGCTGCCGCGCGCGACCTCGAAGCGAATGCTGCCGGTCGAGCGGCCGCCAGCGGCCGGGCCGTCGAGGTTCGCGCCGCGGACGTCGAGCAATTTATCCGCAAATTCAAGGACCGGCCCGAACTCGTTGTTCTCGATCCCCCGCGCGCAGGCCTGACGCCTGAAATCGTGAAAAGTATTGCGCGCCTCGCGCCTCCGCGCATCACCTACGTTTCCTGCGACCCGCCCACTCTGGCCCGCGATCTCGCTGCATTCGCGAACGCCGGCTACGAAATTTCCCGCATCCATCTATTCGATTTATTCCCGCAGACGTTCCACATGGAGGCGGTGGTAGGTCTCCGCCGGCGTCCGTGAAGCTGCCGACGCTGTGGCTCGTGGCGGCGTTCGCGGCCGGCATCGCGCTCGCGAGCCGCTGGCCCGCGCCACTCGTCGTGATCGCCACCGTCTGTGCCGCAGCGATGCTAATTTCGGCGGTTCTGTTGTGGCGCAAGTTGTCGCTCGCCGCTTGGATCTTCGCGCTGGTCGCATGGGGCTCGCTCGGCGCGCTGGCGGCAAATATCGAGCGCATCGATGTTCCCGCAGATCACGTCACTCGGCTCATCGCCGCAGGCCGCATCGATATGAACGATTCGCTTCGCTGGCGCGGCCGCCTGCGCGAAGACCCGATCGCGCTTCCCTGGGGACATCGCTACGAAATCGATCTGGAACAGGTCGAGCAAGCCGGCGAAACGCTGCCGGTGTGCGGCGGCCTCCGCGTGAGTCTTTACGGCGAAGGGCACGGCGCCGGCGCGTTGCAGAATCTCCGCGCGGGTGACCGCGTGGAAGCGCTCGTGAAGGCCCGGCCGCCGCGCAATTTTCTCGATCCCGGCGCCTTCGATCTGCGCGGATATCTCGCGCGGCAAAAGATCGACCTGACCGGATCGCTGCGCAGCGCCGAATTGCTGCAGCCGATTGACCACCCGCGTCCGACGTTCTTGCAGCAACTTGCCCGAGCGCGCGGCGCGTTACTCGCCCGGCTGGACGCTCTGTATCCGAATCAGCCGGAACGAGCGGCAGTGCTGCGGGCCATGCTGTTGGGAGACCGCGGTTTCGTCGATTCCGACGTCGTTACGGCATTCCAAAAGACGGCCGCGTACCACGTGCTGGTGGTGGCCGGACTGCACGTAGGCGCTCTGGTGGTTTTTCTGTTCTGGTTCTGCCGCACGCTGCGATTTCCTCTCGGCGTCACCACGATCGTCACCCTCGCCGTGCTCGCCGCGTATGTCGGCGTGGTGCAGGACCGCCCGCCGATCCTGCGCGCGGCGCTGATGGCTGCACTGTATTTGTGCGCGCGGCCGCTCTTTCGGCGCGTCGACCTGCTGAACACGATCGCGCTTGCCGGGCTCGTGCTTTTGCTCTGGAAGCCGTCGGAGCTCCTCGATTCGAGTTTTCAGCTTTCCTTCCTTGCGGCTGGAGTGATCGCCGGGCTTGCGATTCCGTGGATGAATCGCACCAGCGCGCCATACCGCCAGGGGCTTCGCCATCTGGGCGACGTGACGCGCGACGCCGCGCATCCGCCGAAGATCGCGCAGTTCCGGATCGAAATGCGTCTCGCCGCGCGATGGCTCTCCGCGCGGTTGCCGCGGAGGCTCGCGTCGCGCACGGGTGAGATTCTGACGCTTCCGATTCGCGCCGGCCTGCGGCTCTGGGAGATCGTGCTGCTTTCGGCGGTGATTCAGTGGGGGATGATGCCGCTGCTGGCCCGGGATTTTCACCGCGTGAGCCTCTCGGGGCCGATCAGCAATATTCCCGCCGTGATTCTGACCGGGTTCATCGTGCCGCTCGGATTTCTCGCGCTGGTCCTGACGTTCGTGTGGGCAAAGATCGCGCTGATCGTCGCAAGAGCCGTGGGCGTCTGCGCCGGCTGGCTGCTCGCGACCGTGAGCTGGTTCAGCCGCTTGCCTCGAGTTTCCTACCGCATTCCCGATCCGCCGTCGTGGCTGGTTTTGCTGTTCTTTGCGGCGCTCGTCGTCCTCGCCGCCGCTGCGCGCGGGGCTGCCGCGAAGAGAACCGGCCGAATCGCGCGACGACAGCTCGCGCCGCCCATCGCGCCGCTTGAATGGGCGTCGGCCATTGCGCTTGCCGCGCTGACGCTGCTGGTTGCATCGCATCCGTTCGCGCCGAACCTCTCGCGCGGCCAGCTCGAAGTGAGCGTGCTGGACGTTGGACAGGGGGACTCGATTTTTGCGGCCTTTCCCGACGGGCACACGATGCTCGTCGATGGCGGCGGGCTCGCCGGTTCGGAATGGGTTGGCGGCTACCGGTCGGGGAACGACGTGGGCGAGGAAGTTGTCTCGCCCTATTTGTGGTCGCGCGGGATCAAGCGGCTCGACGTCGTGGCCGTCACCCACGCCGACCACGACCATCTCGACGGGCTGAACGCCGTGCTCGCGAATTTCCAGGTGGGCGCGCTCTGGATCGCGCGCGAGGACGAACGTCCTGCCACGCAACGCGTGCTGGAGGAAGCGCGCTCGCGCGGAATTCCGGTCATCCATCAATTCCAGGGCGCGAACACGGACTGGCATGGCGCGCAGGCCAGCGTGTTATGGCCTCCGGAAGATGCGGCGGAAGATTTGAAGCCAAATGATGCCTCACTCGTTCTGCGGCTGTCCGACGGGCAGGAACATTTTCTGCTCGCCGGGGACATTGAAAAACACACCGAGGAAGAGCTCGTCGCGGAGCATGAGCCGCTCGCATCGGACTTCCTGAAGGCCGCGCATCACGGCAGCAAAACGTCGTCGACCGATGATTTTCTCGCAGCGGTCGCTCCGCGCTTCGCCGCCGTGTCGGTCGGCGAATCAAATCCGTTTGGGCATCCCGCCGAAAGCGTGGTCGAGCGCTTCGAAGCGCACGGCGTAAAGTTATTGCGCACCGACCGCGACGGCGCTATCACCGCGCTCACCAACGGAAGCAATCTTTCCCTGAGCACTTTCAGCCAGAAAGATCAGCCGCAATGAAGGCTGCGTGGACGCAAAACGCGCGATACGTCCTCGCAAATACCTTTTTGGTGGCAAGAAAGTGCAGGCTGGCCTGAAGTACTATTGCCGGACATATGGGCGAGATGCATCATTGTGGTGCACGCTCCCAATCGGACGATGGCGACCGCGGAAAACAGCAGCAAGAAACACCCGACACAGGAACAGGTCGACGACGAGAGCCGGCGCATCCGGCGGCTGCGCATTCTGGTGCAGTTGACAGTGGAAACGATCGCGGACGGCGGGCTGAGCGCCGAGGAAGCCGCGGGAATGATCGCGGCCACGCGGCGCGTCGCGCTGGAAATGTTTCCCGGCAAGGAGCGCGCGTTCGATCTGATTTACCGGCCGCAGTTTCAGCGCGTGATGCACGCGGTTTACCGGCTGCAGTAGGTGCGCCCGGCTCAGTAGCCGTAGCGGGCGCGAACCCACATTCGCAGCCACATCACCCCAAGACCCGCCAGACTACCCACCAGCGCCTGATATTCCCGATTTCGGCGGTATTGCGGCCACGAGAATGAGTCGTCGGGCGATTTCACTTTCGAGACTTCGTCCGCGCGGGCGCGAATGCGCGGCAGGAACGCCGGAACGCGCGCAGCGTAGGCATCGAATGCGGCGCCAAAGCGCTTGCGCAAATCGGATTCTTCCGCGCGAATCACGGCGGTGTAGAACACCGCGAAATAGAGTCCGACAATCAATCCAGCCCACCACGAATATCCCGCAATGATGAACCCCGCGGCCAGAATCGCGCTGCCTAGATAGAGCGGATTTCGCGTAGCGGAGTAGGGACCGGTGGCGGCGAGCTGCTCGTCCTTCCGCAGATGCCCCGCGGCGGCGGCGCGAATGAGCAAACCAAAGGCGGCGACGATTCCGCCGAAGAGAATCGCGCGCGGAATCGGCCGCGCGAACACGAGAAAGACGACGGCCACCGGATACCCCAGCCGGACGCGCCAGCGCATCCAGAATTTCCTGGACTGCTTGGTCTGGAGGGACCGCGCTTCGTCAGCCATTCGTTCCCTGGCGGACGCGCGCGATGAGCGCGGTTGTTGAATGCGACGAATCGCCGCCAACAACGGCGACGCAAATTCCCAGCGCCGCAAGTTCGCCATCGGCGGGCGAATTCGAAGCGCAATCGGCGCCGAACGCATAGACGTCCGGCTGAAATTCGCGGAGCAGCGGTTTCATATCGGTTTCGTCGATCACGATCACGTGGTCCACGGCGGCCAGCGCGGCAACCAGGACGGCGCGGGCGCGCTCGGTGAGAATCGGCCGGCCCTCGCCCTTGAATCTTCTCACGCTTGCGTCGGAATGAATCGCTACCACGAGCAGATCGCCTTCGTTGCGAGCCGCGCCGAGATAGCGGACGTGGCCGGCGTGCAGCACGTCAAACACCCCGTGCGCGACAACGATTCTTCGTCCCGCGCGGCGGTGCTCTTCGAGCACTTCGTGCAGACCGGCACGGGAAAGAATCTTTTCGCGCGTGTCCATTCAGAGTTGAGCGCCGCGTGGCAGGTTCGCAACGCCGCGCGAAAAAGTATCACACGCGGCACGGCGGCGGCAAATCCGTCAATTCCCAGAGAAGAGCGCTTTACCGCGGAGACGCCGAGGACACATAGAAAGACGGAATCATTTTCCGACACGGCACTGGGAATTCACCACCGCTAACACATCGCGCCAGAATTCCGTTTCGCGGGCGATATGGAGAAATATGCGGCAGTAGTAGAGATCGATGCCGTCGAGCGGGACTCCAGAGAGATTGAAAATGTCTTTTTCCGTGCAGATCAGCGCATCGGCGCCGGCAGCGCGGGCCTCGGCGGCGATGGTCTTCACGTCCTCCGAAGTGTAGCGATGGTGGTCGGGGAAGATTTTGTAGCCGACGGGATCGAGCCCCCACTCGCGCAGATCGACGGGGAACACGGTTGGATTGCCGATGCCGCTGAACGCGAACAGCTTGCGCGCGTGCGCGTCGGTGCTCTCGTCTCCGGGATATTCGCCGCGGAAGGCGCGAACGGATTCGAGGTGGGGCGCCGCGTAGAAGATCGGCGCTTCGGAATCGCGGCGGATGGCCGCTTCGATCGCGGGCGCATGGTCGCTGCGGGTGATAACGATGATGTTCGCTCGCGCGAGGGCCGAGCGCGGCTCGCGCAGGCGTCCCGCAGGGAGAAGTTGGCCGCCGCCGAAAGGATTCGTCGCGTCGATCAGGACGATGTCGACATCGCGCGCGAGCTGGAGATGCTGAAAGCCGTCGTCGAGCACGAACCATTCGACGCCGCGCTGGGCGAGCTCGCGGCCGAGCGCGAAGCGATCGGCGCCAACGCCGAAGCGAACGCGCTCACCGAGGCGCGCTTGCAGAAGGCGCACTTCGTCGCTGGTCGAGCCGGATGCATCCGTTTCACCACGGTAGCCGCGCGACAGGATGCCGACGGATTTCTCTTCGGCGAGCAGGCGCTGCGCGATCCAAAGAACCATGGGAGTCTTGCCCGTGCCGCCGGTGGTGAGGTTGCCGACGCTGATGACGACGCCGTCCAGCCGGCGCTGGCGGAGAAGGCCCGTGCGATAGGCGCGCGCGCGAAGGTGCGTGGCGGCGCCGTACGGCAGCGTGAGCGGCCAGAGCAGAGTTTGCGCGAAGGTCACGCGTGATGCTCCGGGTTTCGTTCACTGAGAGCCGCGGCGATGCGGTTTAGCGAGCGCTCGGTGGCGCCGCGATTGCGTTCGGAAAGAGAGCGCGCGGCGGCGCCCATGCGCTCGCGTGCGGCTGTGTCCTCGACGAGCTGCACCCATACCTTGCCGAGCTGGGGGCCGCTGGATACCTCGATGCCGGCTTTTGCCGCGAGGAATTGCGCGGCCATGTCGCGGAAATTTTCCATCGAGCGGCCAAACACGGGCGGCTTCGAGAACCAGGCCGGTTCAAGAATGTTGTGGCCGCCAGCCGGCACGAGCGAACCGCCGACGAACGTGGCGTCGCCAAGCGCGTACAGGCCGGCAAGTTCGCCGATGGAGTCGAGCACGAGCACGTCGACGTTTTCGTCGAGCGCGGCGGAAAGATCCAGGCGGCTGCGGCGGACGACGTTCCAGCCGCCTTCCGCCGCGATCGCCGCGGCCGCGTCGAAACGGTCAGGCTTGCGCGGCGCGAGGACGAGCAGAGCGCGTCGCCATTTGCGCTGGACGATGTCGTAGGCTGCAAGCACGGCTTGCTCTTCCTCGGCCACCACGCTGCCGGCGACGAACACCGGCCAGCGCTCCTGCGCGCGGATTTGCTGCCGCAGCCATTCGCCGAAATGGCTCGCGGCCGGGGGCTCGCCGTCGTATTTCAGGTTGCCGGTCACTTCGACACGCCCCTCGGGCGCGCCCATGGCGCGGAGGCGCGCGAAGTCCTCGGGCGTCTGCGCGAGAAAAAGCTCCGCGTCGTGCAGGACCCGTTCAAAAAATGGACCGATCAGAAATTCCCAGCGCTTGAAGCGCGCGAACGATCTTTCCGAGATGCGCGCATTGGCGAAAACGACGGGGATGTTCATGCGGCGCGCCTCGCGCAGGAAATTCGGCCAGATTTCGGTCTCCATGACGATGACGAGAGACGGATGGATCGATTTCAGGGCGCGGCGAACCGGCACGATCCAGTCGAGCGGGAAATAAAAAATGCCGTCGACGGATTGAAGACGCTCGCGAGCAAGGCGCCGGCCGGTCTCGGTGGTGGTGGAGACGAAGACCGCGTGGCCCGGAAAGCGCCTCTGCAAGCCGTCGGCGAGCGGCTTTGCGGCGAGCACTTCGCCGACCGACACGGCATGAATCCAGATCGCGCCGGGTGCGGCTCCGTCCGGAGCGCGATTGTGCGCCGCGCGAGCCACGATTTCGGGCGGCACGCTGCCGAGGCGCTCGCGCAGGGCGCTGGAAGGCTCGCCGCGCCGCCATCCGCGCAGCGCGTAGTACGGCGCGAGGAAGATCATGCCGACGGCGGTGATGAGGCGATAGAAAAAGTACATAGAAGGCGACGCGGCATTATAGCCCGTTCGGGGGCTGTACTAATTTGGCGAACGAGGAGGAAACGGATTGTTAGTCCAACGCGTTCGCCCGCCTATGCGGCCGCCTTCGGCTGGGCGGAGATGTGCCACTTAAAACCTTGCCGCTACGCGCGGGATTTGCGCATGCTCTTCGGCCAAATGCCTTGCTTCCCGGGCGACAGAATGCCGTTGGGATCGAGCGCATCCTTGATGGCTTCGTGAAAGCGCCAGAGCGCGCGGTTGTTGAACGAATAGACGCTTGCGACGTCGTCCATATAGGCGATGTGCGTGCGGTATTCGCCCCAGCCGTGCTCGGCGGAGGCTTTGATCAGGCCTCGGAAGACCTCGCGATTTCGCTTGTTGGCTTCAACGTCGTGCATGATTGGAAAGCCGAACAGGAAAACGAACGCTCGCGGGAAAAAAGCCCAGGGCAGCGAGATGAATTGATTCTGAGGCGGCACGCCCATCTCGTGGTAAACCTTGCCGAAAACTTTCAGCGCCTCGAAAACGGCTTCGCCCGAGAGCGGGACGATCGGCGAAAAATCCATGTGGCCCTGCGTCTTGCCGAGAAAACCGAAGACCGAAAGATTGGGAATGCCCAGCGCCTGGCGGAGAACGTTGTCCGAGTCCTTTAGCTCGACCGGAAATCGATAGGATCGGCCCTCTTTGAATGTGGCTCCGGGGATCGCCGAGAATTTCTCCTTCGTGTACTCCCACTGAAGATCCACGACCTTGGCGGGGCCGTAAAAATGCAGCTCGGCGCTCCAGTAGGGCATGTTCTGCTCGCGGCCGATGCGCTCGAGCTCCGCGACGGAAATATCGCCGGGAAGATCGACGACTCCGCCGCCCTTCGACACGCGATAGGTGAGCAGCGGGCTATCGAGCGCCATCGTGCCCTGCACGATTTGCGAGTTGTAAAGGTAGGCGAGCGTCTCGACAAACGGGACAAGATCGTCGTGGCGCGCGACCATCACGGTGCCGTCGCGATAGGCCTCGGGCTCCGGCAGCAGCCAGACGCCCATTTTCGTGACGATGCCGAAATTCGATTGCGAAAACATGCCGTCGACATAGGGGCCGAATCCGTAGCGATACTGCTGCCAGGTTTTCGCGCCCGGCATCGCGCCCATACCAGTGCGCATCAGCTCGCCATTGGGCAGCACGACTTCCATTCCGCAGACGGTCGCGAAATGATCGTGCAGAGGGCCGCGGCCGCCGCCGCGTTCGAGCGAGTTTCCCACGGGGCTGCCCCAGCCGGGATCGGGAGGATCAATCCAGACTTTGAGCTTGTGGTCCTGAATGTAGCGATAGAGATCGAAATAACTGACGCCGGGCTCGACCAGCGCGTAGGCGTTCGCTTCATTCACTTCGAGAATGCGGTTCATGCGCTTCAGGTCGAGCACGACGCTGCCAGAAAGCCGCGGCGCGGATCCGCCGTAGGCGAGATTCTTGCCGGTGGAGATGGTCCACAGTGGAATCTTGTATTTGTCAGCGATTTTGACGATTGCCTGCACCTGCTCGACGGAGTCCGGCGCGATGGCGGCGGACGGGACCGAGTCTTCCTGCTCGTGCCAGTAGGGCGAAAACGAATCGCGGTAGAGGTCCACGTCCTCGTCGGATGTGAACACCCACTCCTTGCCGATGGCCGCATCGAATTGCCGGAGGGCGGCGGAAAAATCGCCGGGGCTGATGCCGGGCGGAACTCTCATCCCACGCTCCTGCTGCGTTCAACCGAATGAAAGAGGTTTCGCTGCCGCTACTTCTTGTTGTTGCGCGTCAAGTACGCGGCGATTGCGTCCAGGTCCGCGTCGCTGATTTCCGTCTTGCGAAAAATCGGCATTACGGAAATGCCGTTGCGCACGTAGGTCTTGACGAGCTGCGGCGTCAGATCCGTGCGCTGATCGAGCAGCGCCGGCAACGCGCCCTTGTATTTCGCCTGCAGCGCGAGCGTGCCCGGCTTGCCTATTCCGGTGCCATGGCACATCGAGCAGTAATTTTGATACTGCACGTATCCGCGCGGCTGGCCTTCGCCGTTCACCGTCGCGGTGGTCCAGGCGTGCGAACGCGAAACGGCCTCCTGCGCGGGCGCCGGTTTCGCGGCAAACACAATTGCGAGCGCGACAATCAGAAACTTTGCGGTCTTCTTCATGATTTGGCCTCCCGCATATGCTTTGGCCAGATTCCGTATCTTCCAGCAGAAAGAATCCCATTGGGGTCAACGGCGTCCTTCACCGTTTCGTGGAAGCGCAGGAGCGCGTGATTGTTGTACGAATACGTGTTCATGATCGCGTCCTGAAACGCGGGCGCGGTGCGGTACTCGCCCCAGCCGTGCTCGGCCGCGACCTGGATAAGTTTGTTGAACGCCGCGCGGTTCCGTTTGTTGAATTCGACGTCGCGCGTCACCGGAAAAGCGAAAATGAAAATGAACGCGCGCTCCCAGTACGTCGACGGGAGATTGAAGCTCAGAAACGGCAGGCCGAATTCCTTGGCCGCTGCCGCGAACACGCGATTGGCTTCGAAAATCGCCTCGCCCGTGCGCGGAATGATTGGCGAAAACCATATGTGGCCGTTGGCAGGCTGCGGATTGGTTGCCGAGCGCGCGCCGATCGAGAACATCGCCAGGCTGGGTATCCCAAACTGCGGCTTGTGCACCTTTTCACGCTGCTCGGCAGTCAGGGGCAGCTTATAATTCTCGCCTTCTTCGAATTTCACGCCGGAAATCTCAGAGAATTTTTCCTTGGCGAACGCCCAGTTCGCGGCGTTGGCGTTCGGCGCGCCGTAGAAACTCAGTTTGCAGCTCCAGTAGCCGAGACCTTTGCGCTGCGCGTAATCGTCGAGCGCGGAAGTCGCGAGACCCCCTCCCTTGGCGATCAGATCCGTCAACTCCGGATCCTGCGGGCGCTCGAACGGAGTACCGCCCGACTCGAAGCGGGCCGTAAAATCCGAGAGCATTGGAATTCCGAGCAGAGGGCTGCCGAGATCGGGCATGCCGTTGGTGACTCGCGTATCTTCAAGGTACGTAAGAACGCGCACCAGAGGGATCAGGTCGTCGTGCCGCGGCACGATGACGGTGCCGGAAAGGTAGGAGTCCGGCTCCGGCATCAGCCAGAATCCCATTTTCGTCACCACACCGAAATTCGACTGCGAGAACATCCCGTCAATCCACGGGCCGAAGCCGGATTTGTACTCCTGCCAGGTCTGCGATCCGGGCAGCGCGCCCATGCCCGTGCGCATGATTTCGCCATTCGCGAGAACGATTTCCATCCCGCAGTGCGAGTCGAAATGGTTGCGGTACTGCGGCATCAGGTAGCCGCCGCCGCGATCGAGAGCATTGCCGATAGGGCTTCCCCAGCCGGGATCGGGAACGTCCACCCACAGCTTCAGCCCCTTTTCCTGAATGTAGCGGTAAAGATCGAAGTAGCTGACGCCGGGCTCGACCAGTGCGTATGCGTTGTGCTCGTTGACCTCAAGAATCCGGTTCATGCGCTTCAGATCGAGCACCACGCTGCCGGAAAGCACCGGCGCCGAACCGCCGTACCCGAGATTCTTCCCGGTCGAAACGGGGTAGATCGGAATCTTGTACTGGTTCGCGATGCGGACAACTTTCTGAACCTCTTCCACGTTGTCCGGCGCCACCGCCGCGGACGCCATCCGCTCTTCCGGCTCGCCCATGAACGGCGAGTACGCGTCACGGTACAGCGCGACATCTTCATCGCTGGTGAATACCCATTCCTTGCCGACAGCGTCTTCAAACTGCTTGATCGCTGCCGCGAAGTCGCTCGCACTTACGCCTGGCGGGATTTTCATCTCATGCTCCTGATCGACGTTCGATCGGCCACCCAGATGGTCTTGCGATCGCGCGCTTCACCCGGAACGCGCGACTTGAACCTAAGGCTTGTTGTTCCTCGTCAGATACGCCGCAATGGCATCCAGCTCGGCGTCGCTGATTTCCGTCTTGCGAAACACCGGCATGAACAGCACGCCGTGCCGAACGAACTGCCTGATCGCCGGAGCCGTCAGATCGGTGCGTTCTTCGAGCACGGCCGGCTTCTGCCCGCGCGCGACCAGCGCTTCGGTGCCGGGCTTTCCCAGCCCGGTGCCGTGGCACGGGAAGCACCACTTGTCGTACACCTTGTGCCCGCGCTCGATCTGTTCCTGATCGGGCGCCGCGAACGCCGCGCTCGCCAGCATCAGGCTTAGACCCACCAGCAAACCTGCCTTCGCGTTTTTCATGCCGTTGCCTTTCTCATGCGTTTTGGCCAGATGCCGCATTTTCCGGGAGACAGAATTCCGTTCGGATCCACGGCATCCTTGATCGTCTCGTGAAAATGCCGCAGCGCATGATTGTTGAAGGAGTAGGTGTCGGAGATGTCCCCCATGAACGTCGTGTGCGTTCGATACTCGCCCCAGCCACGAGCCGCCGACTCCTTGATCAACCGCCGGTAAATTTCGCGGGTCTTGCGATTTTTGTCGACGTCGTGCTCGATGGGGAAAAGGTAGATGTTCACAAACGCCCGGGCGAAAAACGAAAAGATCGGAAAAGTCGTGGCGGAGCCGCCCGGAGAACCCAGATCCCGGTATACCTGCGTGAAAACCTTCTGCGACTCCAGCACCGCTTCGCCCGTCATGGGAATGATCGGAGAAAATCCGAGATGCCCCTGGCCGTGCGGCCCCATGATCGAAAAGATTTGCAGGCTGGGAATTCCGAACGGGACGGTGTCCGTCATCTTCGCCAGTTGGTCGGCGCTCAGCGGAAACCGGTACGAAGGGCCGTCCTCAAACCTCACTCCCGGAATCGAGGAAAACTTTTCCTTGGCGTATTCCCACTGCGCGGCGATTACTTTGGCCGGACCATAGAAGGGGAGGGGAACGCTCCAGTACGGAATGTTCTTGCGCCTGGCGTAGTCCTCGAGCCCCGGAACCGATCCGCTGTAGCGCAGCGCGTCCAGCTCCTCATTGGGCGGGGAAAACCACAGAGGGCTCGTCAACAGCGTGGTTGCCCGGAGGGTTCCGGAGTTCACGAGGTTGGCGAAAATCTCAACGAGGGGAAACAGGTCATCGCGCTTCGAGACCATCACGGTCCCGGAGAGGTAAGCCTCGGGTTCCGGCAGCAGCCAGATTCCCATCTTGGTGACGATCCCGAAGTTCGATTGCGAGAACATCCCGGTTACGTAAGGGCCGAAGCCATATTTGTACTGCTGCCACGTCTTCGAACCCGGAAGCGCGCCCATGCCGGTGCGCATCACCTCGCCGTTCGCGAGCACGACTTCCATTCCGCACACCGCGTCGAAATGGTCGCGCATGGGCGTGTATCCTCCGCCCCGTTCCAAACAGTTGCCCACCGGGCTGCCCCATCCGGGATCGGGCGGATCGATCCAAACCTTCAGGCCCCTCTCGTGAATATACCGGTAGAGATCGAAGTAGCTGACACCCGGCTCGACCAGCGCGTAGTGGTTCTTGTCGTTGACCTCGAGGACCCGGTTCATGCGCTTGAGGTCGAGCACAACGCTGCCGCCCAGAAGCGGCGCCGACCCGCCGTAGCCGAGGTTCTTACCGGTTGAAATCGTCCACAGAGGAATCTTGTAGGCGTTCGCGATCTTGAGGATCGCCTGAATCTGCTCGACGCCGTCCGGCGCGACCGCCGCGGAAGGGATGGGCTCGTCCTCTTCGTGCCAGAGTGGTGAGTACGAGTCGCGATAGAGGTCCACGTCCTCATCGGAGGTGAACACCCACTCCTTGCCGATCGCCGCCTCGAACTGTTTGATGGCGTCGGAAAAATCCGCGCTGGTTACACCGGGGGGAAGCCGCATCGTGCACTCCTTGTGAATCTACGAGCGTGAAAATTTTCGCGCCGTGCCTACCGGAGCGATCACCCAGGAAACGAGATGTTCCGGATCGCTGGCCTCCCTTACTGTGGGAGTGACGACGGTCAATTTCGAAACCTGCGCGCGGCTCGCGGGGCAGCGCGTCAGCAGGCTCGCGACGCGGCTGCTCCAGTCCGGCCCGCTCGAGCTCAGGTCCACGGCCTCGCGCAACATTCGCTCCGAGCCGGAAAACTCATGCTCCATGTAACCGTCGGCCCGGTAGGTATGGTCGGCGCGATACACGACGCGCATGCCGTGGTCCCACGCGAGCCGCTCAAGACAAAAGAGCGGGCCATGCTCGGTAAGCCCGGCAATCGCGACGGGCTCCTTCTTCCAGCGCGCGTCGAGATCGTTGAACCACAAATCGGTAATGTCGCCCTTGATTGCCCGGACAGGCGCGCCCAGTCTCTTCACCTCGCTCGCAAACGCGCGGCTCGATGCGTGCCGCTCGTCGAAAATCACCTTGTAGAGCGGAGTCCGCGCTGATTCGCCCGCCACGGCGGAATTCGC
>CAVYLM010000005.1:0-2510915 GCA_963769415.1 uncultured Acidobacteriota bacterium | reverse complement strand
GAAGTGTTACCCAGAGGAGTCCCGGCTTGCGGGGCGACGAAGGGCAATGCGACGGACTTGGAAAGCGCTTTTCTGCAGAGCGCTACTCTCTAGCGGAAATTTCGGTTTAAACCTACTTCGTTCAGTTGCTCATCGAAATTCGGCCTTTGATTTGAAAGGGGAATTTCGATTTCGAGTTTCCTGGTGGTCTTACCGCGAGGGTCACACCCGTTCCCATCCCGAACACGGAAGTTAAGCCTCGCTGGGCCGATGATACTGCGCTGGAAACGACGCGGGAACGTAGGTCACCGCCAGGATTAAATTTCGAAGGCCGGTCCGATTTTTCGGGCCGGCCTTTTTTGTTTTCGGGTGGATAAGCAAAAAGTAAGCGTCGTCTGAAGCTTTCAATTACCCACAAGTCTGGGCCCGGGGCTGGGTACAGTACCTGCTGTTATCTGATTGGCTGAGCAGGGGACGGAACGGTGGCTTCAGACCGGAAGACGGCATGGCGAACTGCAGCCATGACCAAGCGGCGGCAGTCGCAACACTCAGCGAGCGTTGCCCCCCCCTTACCGCTTCTCCAACCGAAACGTGGATCGCTCGGGAACTAGCCCGCTGTTCTCACGGGAGAGTGTTCTGAGCTGGGGATGGGGTGTTTTTACAGGCAAGTTTGTCAGTGTGGGAGCTTCTGCGGGGTTGTTTGCGGCGGGGTGGCCGGTGGGCTGCTTGGCACGCGTTTTTTGGGCGGGCTTCGCCCACAGCTTACCGAGCGGAACGAGGATGCTTTTGTTACCTGGGTTTTTCAGCGGCGCAGTGCGGACCACGCCGCGACCCAGGCGTTCTTCCAGGGGTAGGCCGTGGAATAGCGGATCCAGATGCGGCGAGCGGTGATGCGAACGTGCGCCGCGATTTTCAGCAGGCGCAGCCGAATGGTTTCCACCTGATATTCCGCGCACTCCGTTCCGGCTAGCGCCAGCCGCCGCAGGGCTTCCACCAGCACGTAGGCGAGCGAGGAAAAATACAGGCGCAGCTGGTTGGAGCGCAGGGTCTCGGTGCTCAGGCGATCGCTGAACAGGCTGAGCTGTTCTTTGATGCGGTTCTCCATCTCTCCGCGTGCGCAGTAGAGTTGCTCGTAGAGTTTTTGCGCGGGCCAGGCTTCTTTCCCGAGCGAGGTGACCACGTAGCGCGGATTCTCCTTGCCGGCCAGATATTCGGCTTTGGCGACCACCCGCCGCGACCGCGCCCAGCTTTTCTGCGTGCGGTAGAAGAACTCCGTGAACGCGCGCGCCGCCAGTCCGCTGCGCTGGTGTTCGCGCCGGGCCTGGCGCATCGGCCCGGCGATCTTGCGGCGCAAGCGTTCATTCCGCGCGAAGCCGAAAAGGTAGTCCACCGCGTGGTTTTCACACCAGGCCATCAGTTCCTCGCGGCAGAACCCGGAGTCGGCGCGCAGGATGATCTGCGTTTTCGGCCAGCGCCGCCGGATCTGCACGACGATCCTTTTCACTTCTTCCAGACTGCCCGCGCTGGCGTCGATATTCGAGGGCCGCAGCCGGGCGCACAGCAGTCGATCGCCGCAGAAGATGTACAGCGGCAGATAGCAGTAGTGGTTGTAGTAGCCATGAAAGAAGCGCGCTTCCTGCTGGCCGTGCAGCGGCGTGTCGGTGGCGTCCAGGTCCAGAACGATGGAGTCCGGCGCTTTTCGACAGGACTCCAGAAGCAGCGTGACCAACAGCTCGTCGAGCGCTTCGCAGGAGTAGGAAATCTTGTGATAGCGCTCGGAGCAGGGAGCATCGGCAGGCGTGAGTTCCAAGCGGTTCAGGGTGCTTTTCCCGGCCAGGGGTTCGGTAGATCCCGCTTGCCGGCCAGGACCCCGAGCAGCGGGTCTTGCCGCAGTTGCTCATGGTCGTTGAGGTCCTCGTAACCGAGAGCCAGCCCGTAGATGCGTTGCGCCAACATCTCGTCGAGAGGATGCTCGATGCGCTCCGGCTGCCGGTGGTCGGTGAAACAGCGGGCCACGCGCCGGAGCAAGTCGATCTGGCGGTCCGTCTCGCGCAGCAGCACGGCACCACCTTCGGTGGTGAGCAAGCTGCCATCAAACTGCGCCACCACCTGGCGTGAAAAATGAGCTGCAAACAGAAACTGCTCTTGCGTACACTCTGTCATGCTGTTCAAGACCCGGAACCGCACTCCCTATTTGCACAACTGCCTCAAGGTGCGCTGGCTCATTTCCCGTCTCAAAGCCATGGGACTCGACGAGCGGGGATTGGGTTGGCACGGCTTTCGGCGCTTCCGTAAGATTTGGTTGCGAGGCAAACGAGTCCAAGAGGACATCAACAACTTTTGGATGGGGCATAAGCCAAAGACGATGTCAGAGCTTTACTCCCGGCTGGACGAAGAACTTGAACTTCGTTTGACGGAAGCGGAGACGATGGGCGTCGGATTCGAGATTCCAAATGCTCCAAGAAATTCGGAGGAACTGGAACTCGAATTAGAATTGCAAGAGCAGTAGAATGAAACGAGTAGCCAAGGATGCGCCCGTAGCTCAGTCTGGATAGAGCGTCTGCGTTCTAAGCGGGAAACCAAATTCACTAAAACTTGCCGGAGCCGACGCAACACGCTTAGAAGTAGCAAGTTGTGACAAAACGGAGCAAACCCTTTTTCTCCTTTTTGTTCGCCTAGCGTTCGCAATTTGCCGCGATTTGCTGTGACTTTTACTACGTTTCCACTACGGTAAGAGCATCTGCCAACGAAGCAGAGAGTCGTGGGAGCGAAGCAACGTTCGATTCGCGCAGACGTCGTACATAGGAGTGCCCCTGCTTTTTCGGGAATCGATCGAGTCCGTCCCCGCTGTGGATGCTTGGCAGCTCGGTTTGGACGAGGAGTCACGCTCCGTGACTGGCCTGTACCGGCGCCTGCGCTTCAATTCGAATCGATTGGTCGGCCTACGCTTCGCTGCGGCGAGCGAAGAAATTATACAACCAAGCAAACAAAATGCCGGCAACGGCTCCGTCAACCAGTCCGTCGACGGTGCCAATCACGACGTCGCCAATCGTGCGTGATGCATGAAAAAACGGGTACACAGAGCTCATCACTTGCAGAAAGCTCATGCCATAGGACGGCGAAGCCAAGTTCGTCAGTCCTACGCAGAGAAGAGCGCCACCCCAAAGTAGGCTTGCTGCAACAGCCAACCCCTGGACGGAGAGTCGCATGATCTTCCTCCTTATCCGCGACTTAGAACCCACGCGGAAATCCATCGAGATCCTTCAGGAACGTCGGGCGTGAATCACGCGGCGGGAGCAAGTTCGATCCCATGCTCTCGAAACGCCCGCAAAATTCCGAAGTAAAGATCACTTCGGAGTACACTCGGCGTATGTACTTGCTTGGTGCTCCACACCCGCAATTCAAATCTTAAGGCGTTATCGCCAATTCCAGTAAAGAGCACGTCGGCCGCCGGTGTGGTCAGCACGTCCGCATGTTGGTGGGCGACATCCAACAGGATCTCGCGCACCTTTTCAGGGTCGCTGCTGTAGCGGACCCCAATCGGCACGGCAAAGCGCGCTTGCTCATTGTTCAATGTCCAGTTCGTGACGCGGTTGGAAACGAATTCGGAATTGGGCACGATGATCACCACATTGTCATTCGTTCGCACCCACGTGCTGCGGCTGCCTATCCGCACAACATCTCCGCTGGTGCCGTCTACCTCCACACGATCGCCCACTCTAATCGGCTGCTCGGCTAATAAAACCAGTCCGGAAAAAAAATTGTTTGCAATGTTCTGTAAACCGAACCCCAGACCGATGCCAAGTGTCCCGCCCAGAACCAGCAGACTGTTCAGATTTACGCCAGCGGATTGGAGGCCAACCATCAAACCCGCTAGGAAGATCATATAGCCGACGACCCGCGCCAGTGCGTACTGCTGGCCCAATTCCATGGACGTTCGCGGCAAAACGCGGTGCTGCATGATGCGCCGGACAAATCTGCTGAGAAAGAGCAGCAGCAAGAGATAGGCGATGGCGTTGATCAAGAATGCCGGTGTGATGGGGAGTTGTCCCAGACGGAAGTATGGCCTTGACATCAGGTTGCCCAGATCATGCGTCACGCGCTCGCCCAAGACATGGTCCGAAAGGGACGGGATTAGGCGGGACACAAGAATCGCTGCCAAGACCAGAGTCACTAGGATGTAGCCGCGATAGAGTCTCCAAGCACTCATTTCTGGAGACTCCCCGAGACGGAATCATCAACACTGAGCATAATCACTTCGAGCTCTTCGGTGATCGATTCCTGCCGCAGTGCATTCGACCGCCGCCGGAGCCCTTCCTCGTCTTCTCGTAGTTTGTTGAGAGCGCCATCCATATGGCGAAGCCGCTCATGGTTCTCAGCCATAAATGACTGATAGAAGATTCCGTAGAAAAGCGCAAACAGGTATTGCTCGAAGAGCTGAGGACGTAAATCTGACGAGGCCAGATTGAGGAGAGGTGGGAACTGGAGTTTCTTGGCTGGCTCCGTCTTCGGGAAGTCAAATGGAGATGACGTTTCCACACTTATTCCCGTGCCGGTGTATCCGTTGTGGATGATCTTCCAATCTGATGAAGAGAATCGCGTAAGAGTCTTCGCAAGCTGCGAAATTACCAACGGGATTTCTTCGGCGGCGCTGGGACCATCGAGGGATGCCACAACACGCTTGTCCTGGAGAAACTTCAGCGCCAGTTTTCGGCCCACAAGGATCAGCTTAGGATTAGTTCCCGCCAGCGTATGACTTTCGAGTGTTTTCTGAATTGTCTCGTTGAATCCGCCGCAAAATCCGCGCTCGGAACCGATGAGAACATAAAGTGAGGCGCTATCCGCGCCTCTGATCTCGGCTGGCGCTCCGTAGAACTGCTGAAAGTCAGCGAGGGCTTCCTCAACCGAGTGCAGCAACTCCTGTTGAGTGATATAGAAGCGGGAGATCTTCGTCATTTCCACGAGGGAGAGGTTTTTCATCGCATTCAGGATGCCCTCGATATCCCTGAGCGCCCGCATCCGAGAATGGAGATCAGAGAGCTTGCTCATGAAAGGCCACTCTGTCTTTTCCAGCCTTCCAGTGCTGTCCGCCACTGATCACGAGCTGTCGCCAACGTCAGTCCAGAAGTCAACATCCACTTGAACAAGTTTGTAAGTGCCGGACGGATTGTTTCAGGCTTAAATTCATCAAGAAGCCCGTCATTGAAAGCGACCAGCCACGCCATCTGCCATTCAATCGGAACAGGGGCCAAACGATCTTGTTTCAGGACCTCTCTCAGAATTCGGCCGTGATCTATCTTTTTCTGCATCGAGCGCTCCAGCTTGGCTCCAAAGCGCGTGAAAACCTCTAACTCCAAGAACTGGAGGTAATCGAGCTTCATTCTTCCCGCTTCTAGTTTGATTTCGGGGGATTGAGCTCTGCCCCCAACGCGCGACACCGACCTCGTCACGTCGATGGCGGGGAGAAAACCAGATGAGAAAAGCGAGGTATCGAAGTAAATCTGGCCATCGGTGATAGATATGAGGTTCGTTGGAATATACGATGCGATTTCCCCTTCTTTTGTCTCAATGATGGGGAGCGCGGTCATGCTGCCGCCACCGTGTTTGGCCGCAAGACAAGTCGATCGCTCCAGCAGCCGGGAGTGCAGGAAGAAAATATCTGCGGGATATGCTTCACGGCCAGGCGGTCGCCGCAACAGAAGTGAAAGCTCGCGGTAGCTCTTGGCGTGCGCTGTCAGGTCGTCGTAGACGACCAGCGTGTCGCGACCCTTTTTCATCCAGTATTCGGCGACCGCACATCCTGCAAAGGGAGCCAGATACTGCAGGCCCGGAAGCGCCGTAGCTTCGGCAACGACCAGCAC
The DNA here is from genome assembly GCA_963769415.1 of uncultured Acidobacteriota bacterium. GTDB lineage: Bacteria > Acidobacteriota > Terriglobia > Acidiferrales > UBA7541 > Palsa-295. Next base: position 2,505,075 of record CAVYLM010000005.1, on the reverse strand, counting down.
GGTGTGCTCCAGTGCTTTGCTGTCCTTCAGCATTTGCATGGTATTGAGGACACTCGAACGCTTCTGACCCACAAGGACGTAGACGCAGAGCACGTCTTTGCCGCGTTGGTTGACAACGATGTCGATAGCCAATGAACTTTTTCCCAACCCGTTGTCACCGATCAATAGTTGCCGCTGGCCTTTTCCGATCGGAATTAAGGTATCGATGATCTTGTTCCCGCTTAGGAGCGGGCGGTTCACGAAATCGCGAGCCACGATTGGCGGCGATGCAACATCCAGATCGCCCTGGATTTCGAATCGTGGATCAGCCTCTCCGTCCAAAGCTTTGCCTTGTGGGTCCACGACCCTTCCGAGAAGAGCATCTCCGCACGGAATACTTAGGCGGGAACCGGAGTGGTGCGCTATGGTTCCCGCAGTCAGTTCTCTTGTTTGTTCCAGAAGAATTGCCCCGACAAGTTTCTCGGTGAGATGGAAGACCATAGCCCGGCTTCCATCCTCCAGCAGAAGCACCTCATCAATCGAAGCAGAGGGCAATCCCTCGATCCAGACAATCCCATCCCCCACCGAGAGGACTTTCCCGCGCTCGACAATGCGAGCCTGGAACCGGTAGTCCCGCAGCCAGTCCCTTTGCTTCGCAAGTAGGGAAGCAGATGGCGCGCTGTCTCCGTTACTCATGGTTCCTCATCGCCGAGAAGTATTCGAGCTCATCCCGAAGATTTGCGCGCAACACGAAAGACCCGATCGTAATTTCCAGGCCAGCCAGAAGGTTCCGGTCCACCACGAACTCGATTGAGGTTTCCATGCCGATCTTGCCCTTGAGAACCGCAGTTAGTGTGGCGCGCTGTGGTTCCGTCAAGGAATAGGCAGATCGCACTCGAACTGCTGCGTCATGATCCCACGGTTGTGCTGCAGCGGACGGGAGACTCTCTTGTTCGGTCGAAGACAGCTGCTTTGTGACCAACTCGACGATTCTTCCTTCGATTTCCGGGCACGCCACGTCCTTTAGGAGGCGCGATGTGAACTCGAGCGCCTGCTTCATCGCCTCTCTCTCCTCTTTTCTTCGACGTTCGGCGGCTTTCTTCTCCTCCTGCGCCTCTGCCTTTTCGCGCTCCTTTGCGACCAAGTTTTCGGTCAGCTTCAGTTGCTTGGTTCGTTCCTCGCTGAGTTCCTTTCGAAACTGTTCCTTCTGACGCTCTTTTTCAACTTCCCAATCTCGAAGGCGGCCTTCGTACTTGGATTGCAGCTCCTGTGCCTCTCGCTTTGAAGACTCAGCGTCATGAAGCGCCTTCTCGACGGCCGCTCGTCGCTCAGCGATCGCCCGCTTGATAGGAGCGTAGAAGAGGCGCTTGAGCACCCACACGAGCACCAGGAAATTGATGGCTTCGAGAACAAAAGTGCTCCAACTTAGTCCCACGTAGATATGGCTCCCGTCTTACGGCTTGACCAGATACTGAATCAAGGGATTGCGGAAGAGAATGATCAAAATGATGACCAGGCAATAGATCGAAAGCGACTCGATCATCGCGAGACCCACAAACAGCGCACGCGTGATCGAGCTTTCTGCTTCTGGTTGATGTGCTAGGGCTTCAAGAGCTTTACCGATGGCCTTCCCCATGGCGATGGCCGGCAGCATGGTCCCGAGCACGATTCCGAAACCTGCGACAATGGTGGAAATCGTTACAAATGAATTTATATCTTTCAAATTGCACCCCTTTCCTTTTCTCGCCGTAATTCTTGGGCTTGAATGCCTCCCGCAATGTAGATCAACGCGAGCATGCCGAACAGATATGCTTGAATCACCGCCTCGACGAGATGAAGCATCAGCAGCGGAATTGGAACCAAAAAACCTGCCACCAGAAGGACTAACGCATACCCAATCTCAAGACTCATGACGTTTCCGAACAGCCGCACAGCCAGAGCCAGCGTTCGGGAGACTTCGCTAATTAGGTGGAAAGGAAGCAGAATCGGGCTGGGGGTCACGTAGTGCTTCAGGTAAGCCGCCAAGCCCTCCGCCTTGATGCCGAACCAATGAACCGAGAGAAATACAAGAACTGCCAGGCTTGACGTGACCGAGAGGTCCGCCGTCGGAGAGTGGAGGCCCGGAATGATTCCCGCTAGATTAGCAAAGAGAATGAAGATCCACAGAGTAGCGATGAACGGAAAGACCAACTCACATTTCCCCGGCAACACCGATTCAATTGCGTCTTCCATCGTTGAGACAACACCTTCCAGAACGGTCTGGTAGTCGCCGGGGCTCTCGCGAAGCCTGCGCGCGGAAATCCAGGAGACAATTGCGAGAAACAGCATGAGGCCCCAAGATGTGATCACGCTGCCGGAGATCGTGATCTCGCCAATGTACGGCATCGCGCCAAGCAAGTTCGCTTCCATCTCATCCTTCTCGCACGAACAAATAGACATCAATTGCACCGACAAAGACACCGAGCACGATCAGCGTGACCGTCCAACTAAAGGAATAGCCTTTAATTCGGTTATCAAGCCAGTTGCCGAGATAGGCTCCCGCGATGACTGGAAGCACGAAAATGAGTCCCAGTGTTCCTAGATAGATCGTGTTGGCGAGAAGAGTGCGCCGCGCCCTCTCGGCTTTCCGAATCCGGCCTGCCTGCGTCTCCACGCTTGCCTTGAGCCTTTCGGCGTCAATATCGTCTTTCATATCTCGGGCTTCCGCGTGAGTTCATACATTCGCTTCATGATTTCTTCATCCAGGCGGTGGAGGCTTTGCTTGATGTCGCGGAGTCCTTCCTCCTCCTGCTTTAGTTGGCGGTCCAACGCCACGGATATCTCTTCGAGCTCGGGGCTGCGCACAAACTTCGTTGTTGCGATGCGCAGCTCATTGTTCAGGAAGTAGAGAACACCTCCGGGTAGAGCCAGGTATTCGACCTTGCCCGCCGCATTCTGCAAATGTGCGAGTCCAAAAACCAGAACCGTCATGCGTCGCGAGGCGTTTGCGAGAATGCCGAAGCTGCCCGAGGCATCGCGGCCCGTAAATCGGACTACGTCCGGAATCCATTCCGATCGAGTTGCGCTCATGAGATGGACCCTAAACGTCTTCATCAGCAGAGCTCCGCTATCGAGCCCCGCATGTAGCACTGGTCCTCGGAAATCTTGTCTAACTTGCCCGCGATGATGGTCTCACAATCTCGTACGGTGGTATCGAGGGAGACGGATACGCCTTTGATTCCCGTCTGTTCTTCCGTGACGTGGAAAGGCTGTGTGAGATAACGCTGCAACTTCCTTGCTCTTTCGACTATCAGGCGATCCTGCGGGGCGAGCTCCTCGATCCCGAGCATGGTGATGATGTCCTCAAGCTCTCGGTACCTAGCGATGTGTTCTCGCACTGCCTGCGCGACGGTGTAATGCCGGTCACCCAGGAAATAACGGTCCATAAACTTGCTTTTTGATTGCAAAGCGTCGACCGCTGGATAAATTCCTTTGGCAGCTTGCGAGCGTGAAAGAATTACCGTCGTGTCGAGATGGCTCAGAATGCCGCTGACAGCGGGGTCCGTCATATCGTCAGCAGGCACATACACCGCCTGCACGGACGTTACCGCATCGTGTTGAGTCGAGAGAATTCGCTCCTCCAGTTCCGCAATTTCTGTCATGAGCGTCGGCTGATAGCCCACGGCTGCCGGCATTCTGCCGAGCAGCCCCGAAATCTCACTTCCCGCCTGCACGAACCGGTACACGTTGTCCATGACCAGCAGGACTTCATGATGCAGCGCATCTCTCAGGTATTCCGCATAAGTGAGAGCAGAGAGCCCGACTCGGAATCGCACGCCGGGCGATTCGTCCATCTGCCCGAAAACAAGAAGTGTCTGGGGCATCACACCGATGGATTGCATCTCGTGCCAGAGTTCGTGGGCTTCGCGTATGCGTTCACCGACGCCCGCGAAGACTGATACGCCTCGATGAAGTTTCGCGATGGAATGCATGAACTCCATGATCAAGACCGTCTTACCCACGCCAGCACCGCCAAAAAGACCGGCCTTTCCTCCTCGGATGAACGGGCACATGAGATCAATTACCTTGATTCCTGTTTCCAGAACTTCTCGTTTGGCGGATGACTCATACAAGGCGATGGGTCGCCCGAGAATGTTTCGAAATCCTTCGGTCAAAAAGGGAGGACCGTCGTCGAGAGGCTCTCCAAAAATGTTCAATAAGCGGCCCAGACACTTCGGCGATACCGGCACATGTATTGGAGCACCTAGGTCGTAAACGGGTAGTCCGCGTTTGAGGCCGGTCGCTCGATGTAGAGCGATTGCGCGCAGACGTTTTTCGTCGACGTGCTGATGAACTTCCAACACATAGTGGTCGCCGTCAGTGCGTGCCTCCAGGGCTTGATGAAGAGGGGGGAGGACATCGCAGGACACTGTTACCACGGGTCCGTGAACTTCTCTTATTGTGCCGATCGTTTTTCCTGCCACGGGGACCTCGTTCGATGTTTCGTGCCCAGCTTAGTTCCCGAAACCTATCTACAAACCTCAGGTCGCTCAATCCCGTTGCGCGTCTCTCACCGGTCATTCACTTTGCAGAGCGAATTCTGACCATCGCGACACAACAAGGAGCGTACCGCACAATCTCAGGCAGGCTCCCTGGTATCTTCTTCAGCCACGAAGCAGATGGCTCTACTCAACTTCTATCTTGGTCCGCGATGCGGTACGAATCCAGTACGTCGCGAAGCAGTACGATTCCCTCCATCCTGTGCACGTCGGCGCGGCTCACAACTGGCAAAAGGTCTACTCCGGCGCTCCCCATGCGATCGAGAGCAACGTGAAGGGACTGGTCTGCGTGAAGGTGCGGAAACTCTTGCCGACTCACAAGCTCTCCCAATTTCTTTGCACCTCCATCTTCCTTTCCTGCGTGTTCGAGCATGACTCTGTTCACGACGCCGATCACCCCTTGCTGGTCGCACACTGGCCAGCTGCGGAACCGACTAGTGAGCGCAAGGCTCAAGGCCTCGCCCACACTCAACTCAGCGGGCAACACTTCTTCAGCTGCGCGCATGAGCTCCGCTACCTGGCGACCGACCCTTTGCTGACGCGTTGCGCCACTCGGCAGGTGAATACCATCCTGCTGTGCCAGAGCCTCGTAGATCGGCTCCGGCTGCAAGCGCGCCGATATGAAGAAGCTCACCAAATTCGAGATCATCAAGGGAACGATGACCGCATAATCCTGCGTCGTCTCGAAAATCATCAAGACGGAGGTCATCGGGGCGCGAACGATTCCCGCGAACAAGGTACCCATACCGACGAGAGCATAAGCCCCCGCTGAAGCCGTGGACTGGGGCCACAAGTGATGGGCGAGGCCACCCACAGTGCCTCCGAGCATCGCCCCGATAAACAGGCTTGGTCCGAAAATGCCCCCTGCGTTGCCCGATCCGTAGCTCGTCGTAACTGCAAAAAGCTTCAATACAACCAGCAACCCCATGATCCCCAGAGTCATTCTCCCGTTGAGTGCATCTCCGACATAGCCGTAGCCGACTCCTAAGACCTGCGGCACAAAGAGGGCCATCAAACCAGAGCGTCTTGCTCGGGAGCTTCATGAACCATTCGCGGGTCTTCAACAGCACCTTTGTGAACACAGCCGAAATCAACCCGCCGACAACGCCCAAGATCGCGTAGAAGCCGAATTCCAACGGATGCACAAGTTCGTATCGCGGAACTTGAAAGAGAGGATGGTTGCCCAGGAGCAACCGCAACATCAGCCAGGAGGTTGCCGAGGCCAGCACTACCGAACCGAGAATCGGCGCGTTGAGATCGCCACTGATCTCCTCAAGAGAAAATACAACTGCGGCTAAGGGCGTGTTAAATGCAGCGGCGATGGCGGCGGCGCCAACAGGCAACAGAGCTTTCACTTTTTCGGTGCTTAACCCAAGATATCTGCCCAGGACTGAAGCAATGCCAGCCCCCACTTGCACCGATGGTCCTTCGCGTCCCAACGGAATGCCGCTTGCCAGAGTTGCCGCCGTGCAAAAGAATTTCCCGAGAACAGTGCCGAGCGTGATTCGCCCGCCGCGCGCAAACAGCGCAGCTTTGGTTTGTGGCACACCACTGCCCCGTGCATCGGGAAAATATCGGAACAGCAAGTATCCCATTCCGAGAGAACCTAGAACGGGAATCAACACGCGTCTCCACCCGGCACTTCCCGCCGGGTAAAGCCGCATTCCCAAGCGCTCAGTTAGAAGGATGAAACCTACCACGGCCAGACCTGTAAGCGCTCCAATCACCAGCGTGAGCGCCAAGAAGATTTGGTCCTCACGCTCTTGAATGTGAGGGAACCCGTGCGCCAGCCGAGCCCTCGACCAGCCTTCTTTCCGATCGCTCTGAGCAGCCGTCACGCCGTCACCCCTCAATTCGTCAGGGTCAACTGGATCTTGCGTCGCAGCATTCCGCGAAGGTCAACATCTGAGAAACCGGGCATCATTCCGTTGATCGTCCGTTGGCTCGTTAATCAAGCGCAGCGAGAGAGCACCCGGTTACTTAGTGTTTCAACCGAATGCGCACGATTTCCACTGAGCAAGCTGCATGGCGAGCGACCGCCTCTGAAACGCTTCCCATCAGAAAGTGTTCTAGGCCTTTTCGGCCGTGTGAGCCGAGAACGATTAAATCCGCAGGCCAATCCTTGGCAGCCTCCAGAATTTTCGATTTTGCGTCGCCCTCCTCGACCGTACCAGTTGCCTTCAGTCCCTTGGCGCGCACTAGCTCGACCGTCTTCTCCACCAGCCCTTGCGCCTGTTTCCTCTCGGCTTCCCATGCCTTGTCGAGTGTGGAGTCATATCCGCCCATCTCTCGGATTACGAATAACGTTGGTAGTTCTACGACATGAAGCACTCGAATCTCAGTAACCTTTGGCTGCGCCTGCGCGATCACAGCTTGGACGGCTGCATTCGAAAATTGTGAACCATCGACGGCAAGTATGATTCTCATCGCCCTTCTCCTAGTAGACTTCCAAATTCTCGTTGAATGACAGAACGCGCTGCCGTGACCGGGCTCACACAGCAGCGTGGCTGAATGTCGCCGTTCTCGTCTCCTCAATTCGCGCTGGCTCTTATGGGATTCGAGGCTACGGAGTCATCGCTAAGTGACCTCTGCGATTCTGATGCCAGCAGGACTCATTGTGGTCCGTGCAAAAGGGGCGTTCCTTGCCGTAACTAGTGGTCTGAATGCGAGCATCAGCGATTCCTAGGTTCACCAAGTAGCGTTTCGCGGACGTCGCACGGCGGTCTCCAAGTCCAAGATTGTACTCTTCGCTGCCGCGTTCATCGCAGTGCCCCTCGATGGTGATACGGATGTCCGGATAAGAACGCAAGAACTCCGCTGGACGAAGAACACCGCAGGAAAGCAATTCCTTGAAGTTACCATGGTCCCCCTGACTGAGATCGGAACCGATCCGAAAGAAGCGCAGAACTTCGCTAACCGTTTTGCCGATAGCGGACCGTTGGGAATGGGAATCGTATCTGCCAAGGACGGGTTGAAGTACATCTCCCAGAAGGTAATCGAACAGGCCTACGCTAATTTCAAGCTCTCGCCAGAACAGCAGGACGAGTGGAACGGTTACCGCTCCAACGAGATTCGGGCGATCCTAAAATACAAAGCGCGGCCTCATAACGGAATTTGGGCTACGCCTCCTTACCTTCACAACGGCTCCGTTCCCAACTTGTTTGCACTGCTTTCACCGGTTTCCGAGCGCCCCAAAGTCTTTTATCTCGGGAGCAAGCAATACGATCCCGTCAGGCTCGGCCTTAACACCGCCCCCCTCAAAGGAGCCAGCGAGTTCCGCACCGATCTGCCCGGCAATTCCAACGCAGGGCATGAATTCAATGACGGTCCAAAGGGCAACGGAGTGATCGGCCGCAGGCTTTCCGAAGAGGAACGAATGCAGATTATCGAGTACCTGAAGATGCTGTAAGGTGTCCTTCCGAGAATGAGGTCCAGCACGCGGGTGACGGACAATGGGCAAGTGGGTCGACCGGCTGGCTCTGCTCCTGCCCCTAGGCCGGACCGCAAAAGATAGCCTGAGATCCACGGCGCGCGGGGAGGCGGCGATTTCTCTTCCGTTAAATCCTCAGATAGTCTGCCCGTCTCGTATTGTTTCGGTTACACTTCATCAAGAGAGGAATCAAACATGATCATCGGGGATAGGTTGCGGGATCTCAGGGAGCAAAAGCACTTCTCCCAGGGAGACATCGAGAAGCGTACGGGACTTTTGCGCTGCTACATCTCACGGGTCGAGAACGGGCACACCGTTCCCTCCATCGAGACACTCGAGAAGCTGGCGCGAGCTATGGAAGTCCCGCTCTACCAGCTCTTCTATGAAGGCAACGAGCCACCAAAGCTTCCCAACTTACCCAAACGCAAGACGGGCGACGACATAGCTTGGGGGAACTCCGGCAAGGAGGCCAAGATGCTGGGACAGTTCCGTAGGCTCCTCGGTCGGACGAATAAAAAGAATCAGAAGATTCTCCTGTTCGTCGCCCAGAAGATGGCTCAAACCAGTCGAGCGAAAGCCTGACAACCGAGCGAAGCCTTCGGCGGTTCCCGCCACAACATAATTTGGCACGTTTTCGGAAGTGACCCGATCTAAAGCGCTTTAATGGATCGTGACAAAGGGAAGCCCTCTTGAACCGTGAGGTTCTGAGCACCACGGAATCAACCACAAAGGGGCTGGATGCCTTCGGAAGAAGTGCCTAACGAAAGGATTCTCAACGGTGTCTCCTGGTTTCAAACCACAAGGCTGAGTCTTGTGGCCGCGATTGTCTGTTCCGTCGTACTCACTATTGATATTCACGACAAATTATTGTCTTGACAGGCACCTACCTCGTGCGAAATTTTTGCGGCCTCACTTTGTCCCGGAGGAGTTCATGCTCGTGCTGCGGCTGGTTTCTATTTTCGTACTCGTTTGTCTCCTGAGTTTCTCCGAGAAAGGCGCGGGCAATGTCGTAGCACGCACTCTTCAAGGAACCTAGGAGGCGTCAAACCAACCCGCCGCCCCAATTGCGGCCCGAGACTCTCAGGCGGTGGCAATTGTGAACCGGGTGATCAGTACGGCGGGCGGGGCCGTGTCCGGAGCGGATGCCTCGGGTGTGCCAATTACCTTTATCGCTCTGCACAAGGGCGACGATACCTTCATGTCCGAGAAACAATTTGAAACGTTTTACTGGCCCGGCTTGAAGAAGGTCATCTTGGGGCTAGTAGCGGAAGGTTGCGTGCCGCTGTTGTTCGCCGAGGGCAGCTATAGCAAGCGTTTGGAAGCTGTGAAAGATCTGCCGGAAGGCTCCGTCATCTGGTGGTTCGACCGCACCGACATGGCCCGAGCCAAAAAGATTCTGGGAGACAGGAACTGTATTGCGGGCAATGTGCCGACCTCGCTGATGTGTACGGGAACGCCGCGAGAAGTGAAAGAGCATTGCAGGAATCTCATCGAGGTCTGCGGGAAGCGTGGCGGATACATTTTGACGGGCGGCGCTCAGGTTCACAATACGACCCCGGAAAATCTGCGAGCCATGATGGAAGCGGCCAAAGAATACGGCGCCTATCAGTAGTCTCGCGGGATCGATGTTGGGACGCGCAGGTTCCCATCCGACCGGGAGTCATACCACCAGTTAAGAGAACCCTTCTTGACTTGATCGACTTTTGCGCGCAGTGCCATCAGATGATTGCACTGGCGAATGGTTTACGACGTGGGCCGGGGCTGTGGAGCCAAGCCGGGCAATGCGCGATCGCGTCGTTGCCGCTCGCGCCCCATACCGCGCATCGGCGGAGTGAGTTGCAGGCGATGTATGCGAAGTTCGAGACCGATATAGAAAAGCTGAACCAGCAGGTCGAGGAGCAAGCTTACGAGCGACCCGGAGCAACACTGCCGATGACTCATCCAGGAGTGGGACCGATCACGGCGTTGGCTACGGACGTATTCCTGGGCGATCCAAAGCGGTTTGCTGACGGCAAAGCGCTGGCGAGCTACGTGGGGATCATTCCGAGTGAGTACTCCAGCGGAGGTCGGCAGCGACTCGGCGGCCTGAGCAAACAAGGCAATCCGCTGTTGCGGTTTCTGCGGTGTGAGGCAGCGGCACACGCGGTGCGCCGGGATCCGGGGTTGCAGCGCTTCTATCGCCGGAAATTAGTTCAGAAAGGGCTGGGGAAGGCGAGAGTGGCCGCCGCTCGCAAACTCGGAATCCGGCTGTGGATCATGTTGCGGGATCAGATCGATTATCACGAGTTCTGTCGTCGTGGACAGATGCAACAGAGGTGCGGTGATGCCTGTGCGGGGATGCCTGGAACGCTCTCCTATAAGCGCAACATCCTGGCGGACTACGCCCGTTTCATCGGCGGCAAGATGCCGGCCAACGTGAGCAAAGTCTGAATCGTTGTCCTGGCCACAGGCGGTGAAAAAGGCGTGAAAGGCCGTATCACAAAGTTGGCGATCGAATCCGACAAACATGCGCCAACCAGCTACCTGTAGGAATTCAAGGGTATCGTTGCCCCGACCAGCATTCGGGCAGCCATGGCGCCTTGTCGGGAAGGTGAACAAAGCCGTTTTCGATGGTGCTCGTGACCGAATGCATGCGCATGATTTTGTTCATTGTCGGTTCATACTTTTGAATCGCGTGCACTCCCTCGCCCCGTAGTTCCTGAATCAGTTGCACGCCTGATGCTTTGTCTTCGATCAAGATCACGTCCGGACGGAATGCATCTGCTTGCTCCCAGGCGCCCCCGCCGGCTGCAAACGGTCCAAACGCTTCAGAAGCGTCAGCAACCTCGGTCTTTCCGACGAAGAGAATGGTTCTAATAGTCGCTGCTGCACACGTTTGACGGCCGGCTCCACTCGCCTCAGAAGCGCCGTCCCCCGAGGCGTCAGTCGAATTAGCTTGACGCGCCTGTCGTCCCTGGACCCTATGCGCGCAATCCACCCTTTCAACTCAAGGCGTTCGATAACGTCGCCAATGGTTGAGCGGTCGAAGGCGATCAGTTCGGCCAGCCGAGTCGCGTCCAACTCGCCTGCCGCCCGAAGCACGAACAACGCTGCAAATTGAACCGAAGTCAGATCAAAATGCCTGCATTCCTCAGCAAAAAGTGCGGTTGACACTTGGTGCGCGCGTCTTACCAGGTGACCCGGCATCTCCTGCAACGCAGCGAGATCCGGAGCCCGTGATGCGCTCAGAGGTTCCGCCCGTTTTGACCTCGGTGACCTCAAACTGCGCTCCATGTACTAGTCCGATCTTCGGTGAATATATTCTCTAACTCGTAAGGTCTTGCAAGAACTTCTGAAGCCCGCGGCCGAACTCTTCGTCCTGCATACTCAGTATGTGATCGCGAGCGTAGTTTCTCGGCTGGCTCGCGAGATAGAATTTCTCGTATAGCTCTATTCGGCCTCCCAGCGCAGAACCGACGAAATCCCAAGCCGTGCGAAACACTTGCGCGCGTTCTTGGGCAGTTGCTCCACCAGCTCCAGGCAGATAGCGTTCGAGCAGTTCGGCCATGACCGGGTTGTCGAATGCCCTGAGGGACGGTGTAGCAATTAGATTGTGCGATCCGATCGTCCTGACAATCTCGCTAACGCGCTCCATCCATGCCGGCATGATATCGCGCAGAGCTCGAAGGGGCCGATCATCGCACAGGACAGCGCCGTTGCCCCATTCGTACGCGCCTCCTTCCGCAGCCTTGATGGCGCTCCTGGTTAGCTGGGCGTACGTCCATATCTCGCCGAGCATGGCGGCGTAGTCCGCCCGGCTTTCGGAGTTCATTAGTTTCGCCATTTGTGAGCTAAGCTGATGCGCAAATTCGAGTTTGTTAGCGGCTCGGATCGAGGTCTGGTGATACGCATTCGCAGCCCAGCCGGAACCGCGTATTCGGTTGTATGCCTCCAAATTGCAGTCGATGAACAGGCGCTCGTAAGGCACCTCCACATCGTCAAAAATCATGAAACCATCCTGTTCGTCGAACCGCGATGAGAAGGGATGGTCCCTCTTGTCGCCCCCCATCCCGTAATGATCGCGACAGACCGTGATAAGTCCCTTGGTCGCCATGGGGATCGAGAAACACAATGCATAGGCTGGATCCACCCCCTGCGGCAGCGGCACCTGCGGATAGACGAAGATCTCATCGGCAAAGGGTGCCAGCGTCGCCAGCACTTTTGCGCCACGGAGGATCACGCCGGTTTCGTTGCGTCGGACTGCGCGCAATGCGATCTCCCCGTTCAATCCCTGCAGATCACCAACCGACTTATCGATCGCGGGTTGGATAATCGTGTGCGTGAGAGCGAGGTCGCCCTCGACGACGTCGCGGTAGAAACGGGTGAGCCGGTTGGCATGCGGGCTCGAGCGACTGCCGTCCCCGAACATGTCCGAGCGCGCCACTAGGCCCGCTACTGTCACATTCAAGTAGTCAGGTGTCCGTCCAAGCATCCCGTAGGAATACTTTGCCAGCCGATCGAGACAGCGATGGCGTATTTCGAGGTCACAGGCGCGTTTGGGGATCACCAAGCTCGCCGACATCGGAGCTCCGGTCACTTCGTCCTCCACCAGGCACTCCTGAGCGTAGGTGTTCTGCCAATCGAAATATCCCGCCACTCCCCGTCGGGAGCCGGCGAAATCGGGGTGGGTGAGCACGTCGACTTGCGCATCGCCAAGCCAGACGCGGCGATCGTCCTTGAGACCTTCTAGATACTGCTTGCCGGTTCTCGCGGCCATCAGTGGCCTCCGGAGAGAGTCGATAAGAACAAATGCGTACAGTATACGTAATGTAAGAATACTGTCAAAAGTGAAAGAGCGGCACGAACGGAAGCTCGAGCAGGTAGCTCTCTAGAACTCCGTAGGGGACATCACTGGAGTGTTCGAGACTCAGACGGGCGCGGATTCGCAAGGAGGACGTCGTCGGGAGATTCCACATCGAAACAGGGATATAAGTAGCGAAGCGAGTTGCCGAGGATCAAACCGGCTGCGTGGGAATCGTCGCTTTCGGTACGACGGCGGTTCGATAAGGTTCGCTCCTTTACTTCAAATGCACGCCTTTCGGGTCGATTTCCTCGCGCAACAAGCGCAACTCCTCGGCCGTGGGAAGTGGCGTCGTGGCAATTTCGTTCGGGATGTGCAACGGGAATCCCGTATTTTCTACCAGCTCTTCCAGTCGAATCCCCGGATGCAACGAGAGCAACGACATTGCATGCGTCTTCTCATCAAATCCGAGAACAGCCATGTCCGTAATCACGCGGCTGGGCCCGCCTCCGCGCAAATTCAATTCCTGGCGGCTGCGCCCACCTACGAAGCCGGGACTTGTGAGGTGAGCCAAGGCGAGGGGAAGTTTTCTCTTCTCATGGCGCATGATCACAATCACGCGTTTGGCCAGCGAGGCCACATCATTTCCGCCGGCGCTGCCATTCACATACCGGACCTTCCCAGAGTCATCTTTCACAAGTGTCGTATTGATGCTGCCGTACCGGTCCAGCTCTAAAGCGCCGAGAAACCCTACGTCGACCACACCCCGGTGCAGGTTCATGCCCATCACATCGAGGAAACCGCTCAAGCACGTTGCGCCATAAAACGCTCGGGAGTCGGGCAAGCCCACCGGCGTGTCCTTCGGACTCGGATTCATCACACCGGTCTCAAGCATGGTGGTAAGTCTGGGCGCGTGTGTACGCTTGGCAAGCACGCTGGCGACTTCGGGCAATCCAAGGCCCACGACGACCACTTCACCGTCACGAAGTTGCCTGGCTCCAGCGGTCGCCATGATTTCGCTGGCGCGGATATCGGATCGTGCATTGCTGCCTTTCGTTCCTTCGGTCACCGGCATCAAACGAATCCGTCCTTTCGAGTCTAGGCTGCGCTCTACGCTCCCCGTCAGTAACCCGAGATCGGCTCAGCTCTCAACTCCTCCATTCGCGGTAGCCCGCCAAGCTTCTCCAGATATTCCCAGTGATCGCGACAACCCAAGACAAACTTATCCAAATATTCTTGAACGCGCCGGGCGTCCTTCGCGTGTTCCACGTAGAGGCGCAAATGATCGGCATCGTAGTCGTAGCAACGAAAAACAGTGGTTGGCAACGCACCATACGGTTGATGAATGACCGCCTCTACGCGATGTCCGGGTATGATTGTCCGCTCAGGCGACCGCTGGATGAACTCGGTGGGAACAATCTGCTCCGCCACTACAACGATCCGGCGTCCCGCCTTAGCTTGCTCGTCGTTACTCCAGCGCGCTCCGTGAATCTGACAATTTCCTTCGGCGTCCGCAACCTGCACGTGAAGGACGGATACGTCCGGCTCAAGCGCCCTCAACAAGACGTACTCCTCGCCGGTAAAGGGACACTTCGATCGCTTCACATCGGCGGCGCCCGGCCCCGTCTCTAACCGCTCCAAGATCTCGGAAGCAAACAACGACTTGATGGGAATGAACGAAAGACCCAGCGCTCCTGCCAAATAGCGAAAGGAAACTGAAAGGCTGGTTAAATCTTCGCATTGTAGCGACTTTGTTTCACGCGCGCGGTTCACGCAGTGGGCGGGGCCAAAGCGGTCCAGCGATCCCCCGCCCATGATCAAGTGCCGTACGAGGCCAGCCCCCACTAGTAAGTCGGTGTCGAGTCCCACAACTCCTTGCGAGAGAGTTAGGTCCCGCTTTTGCTGCCGGATCAATTCGTGGACAACTACAATCGGGTTGCGGGCAATCGCGAAACCGCCTAACGCAATGTGGCTTCCCGAAGGAATCGAGCGAACGACTTCGGAAACGGACTTGATCTTGTCAGCCATTCTCTAGGTGCCAGTCTGTCTGTGGGTGCAGACGAATTGTGGTGATGCGTCGTCGCGAAAGCGCAGAGCTTAGCAAGCAGAATGCCTGATCGTCAACAAGCACGGCCGATAGATATCGCCGTCGCCAGCTTGGCCGGGAAACTGGAGTGCTCAGGAAAATGGCCCGCTCGAAAATACGCGCAAGGCCGGCACGCTATTCTCGGTTTCCGGATGCGGCAAATTCTGCGGGAGGCCGCCGAGTTCTCGAAGCGTGCAGGCGACGTAATAACGCGCCATGTGTTTGCGCCAGGACATGGCAAAATCCGTATTGTCGAGAGGTTTTGCAGGAGAGTACGCCGCCTCTGCGGCGTCATGGATCGTTTCTTCCGTCAGCTTCTTCCCGATAATCGCCTTCTCCGAGAGCGTCACCTCAATGGGATGGGAGCCAACCCCTCCCAAAACGATTTTGGCGTCCTCCACTGTTCCATCGCCCGCTTGCCGCAAGCAGGTAGCCACGCCGAGGACCGGGAAATCGAACGAGCCGCGGCGGCGAAGCTTCCAATATGTCGCTCGCCAGCCGTTCGTCGGCGGCAGGTGGATCTCCGTCAACAGTTCGTCGGGCCGTTTATTGAGGTAGTGGATTCCGTCGTCATTGTAAAGTTCCGCCGCCGGCAGCAATCTTTCTCCCGAACTCGAAATCAGCTTCACCTGCGCTCCGATGGCCACCATTACCGGGGCGGAGTCGCTCGACTGCACCGCCCAGCAGCGCGGGCTGGAGGGAGCCACCCAGCAGATCTCGCCGTCTTTTTTCATGCAAAAGTTAATGCCCTTGCGCCAGTCGTAGTTCTGATCGTAATAATTGCAGCGCGTATCGAGCAGCAGGTTCCCCCCGATGCTGCCCATGTTGCGCAGCAGCGGCGTGGAGATCAACTCGGCGGCCTTCGACACGGCCGGATAGGCACGTTGAATGCGGCGGTCCTCCGCAACCTCAGTCAGCGTCAGACCCGCCCCCAGGACCATTCCCTGCGCCGGCTTGCCCTTGGTGCTGCGCAGTTGTTTGAGTTGAGCCAGCCCGATGACCACCTTCGGCACCTGCTGGCGACGCTTCATGTTGGGATAGAGATCCGTACCACCGGCTACAAATACAGCGTCGGGCCCTCCGTCCGATAACATACGGACGGCCTCGGCCAAGGACTTGGGTTGCAGATAGCTAAATTTGGGAAGTCTCAGCATTCTAAATCCTGCTTAGACAGGCATCCTGTGGGAATAAGGACCCGGGCAGCAATACCTGCCTTACAGCCTGTCGTTATGCCAAAACAGGCTGGCGTTCAACCGCCTTGCCGTCGCCGCCTTCTTCTGGCGTGGGCACAAAAATAGGTGCAGGCATGTCGCAGTGCGGAAATACAGTGGGCCCGTATCTGCCTTCCTGCCCCTTGGCTTTCGCCCGAATCGCCTTCAGCACTTTGTCGGGTGTGATCGGAACCTCGTCGATGCGAACCCCTACCGCGTCATAAATCGCGTTGGCGATCGCGGGCGGAACCGGCAACTGCGGGCCCTGTCCGGCTTCCTTGGCCCCGAATGGGCCGTTGGAGTCCTGATCCTCTATCAGATAGGTGATAACGTCGCACATCTCCATTGTGGTGGGGCTCTTGTATTCCAGGAAAGAGGGGAACTTGTGAACCACGTTGCGGTTCCCGCGGTAGGTCATCTCCTCCATCAAGGCCTCCCCCAGGCCCATGTAGATGCTGCCTTCTATCTGCCCCATTGCCACCACGGGGTTGATGCACTGGCCGATGTCGTGAGCCATCCAGATGCGGGGGACCACGACAATGCCAGTTTCGGGATTGACCTCTACTTCGGCCACCGCCGCAGAATAGCTGTAGGCGGGCGAAGGACCGACTCCCGATCCCTTGAACTTTCCAGGCGCGGCCGGCGGCTTGTAGGAACCAACCGTGCCGAGCGTGCCGAACTTCGATTCGGCAAGCCACACGGCCTCCACAAACGTCACGCCTTTCTGCGGATTCTCCTTGTCGAATACGCGGCGATCTGCAAGGACCAGCCGGTCGGCCGGAACCTCCAATTTCGCGGACACTGCCTGAGTCAACAAGTCCCTTGCCCGCTCGGCGGCCTGGATGGCGGCATTGCCGGTCATCATCGTGACGCGACTGGAGTAACTGCCGAGGTCCACGGGAGTCAGGTCGGTGTCAGCCGTTACGACACGGATGTCAAAGGGATCGATCCCCAGCACTTCCGCGACGATGTAGGCCAAAATCGAATCGGAACCTTGGCCGATCTCAGTTGAGCCGCAGAAGACGGTCACGCCCCCACTGCGGTCCAATTTCAACTGCACGCCGGAGTGCGGCATATTGTTCCAGTAGATGGGAGTGCCAGCCCCGCACATGTAGCCGCTGCACGCCAACCCGATGCCTTTTCCGTAGGGGAGTTTGCGGAAGCGCTCCTTCCAGCTGGAGCCTTCCACGACCTTGTCAATGCACTTGCCCAAGCCCATGGTGCCGATGCGAAGCCAATTCACCGTCAGCGAATTGGACGGGACCAGGTGCTTCTTGCGCATTTCGGCCGGATCGAGCCCCAACTGCTCCGCGATCTTGTCCATTTGAATTTCCTGGGCGAAGCGCGGTTGGGGAGTCCCGTGTCCCCGTTTCGGGCCGCCAGGAGCCTTGTTGGTGAACACCCGGACGGCTTCAAACTTGTAGCGCTTCATCTGATAGGTCGTCGGTTGCAGCACCCCGGTATAGAACGTGCTGGCCACGCCATGGCCTCCATACGCTCCGCCGTCCAGGAGCGTGCGATGGTGCATGGCCGTGATGGTGCCGTCCTTCTTGAACCCGGTCTTGGTGGACATCAGCACGGGATGCCGGCCGCGATGGCAATAGAAGACCTCCTCGCGCGTGAGGCAGATCTTGACGGGGCGCCCCGTCATCATCGCCAGTTTCGAGACGATAATTTCATGCGCGAAGGGATCGCACTTTCCTCCGAAGCCGCCTCCGTTGGTGGTGGCAATGACGCGGATATGACTCTGCGGTAGCTCCAGCACTTTGGCGAGCGACCGGTGCAGGTAGTGAGGGTCCTGGGTGCAAGTCCAGAGCGTGAGCTTGCCGTCATGGCCGAACTGGGCCACGCTGGCGTGTTGTTCCAACGCAAGATGGGTGCTGCCCTCATAAAAGGTGATGTCTTCCCGGACGAAGTCGGCCTCGGCAAAGCCCACTTCCACGTCGCCGAATTCGTAGACCTGTCTCCGATGGATATTGCCGTATTCCCCATAGTCATGGATACGAGGCTCGGGGGTGTCCAGCGCAGCCTGGATCGAGGAGATGGACGGGAGCAGTTCGTACTCGACGTCGATCAAATCCAACGCTTCGGTTGCCACATCTTCATCCACTGCGGCGACGGCGGCCACTGGGTCTCCCATCATGCGGACTTTGCCAATCGCCAGCGGGTGTTCATCTTCGCTGACGGGCAGAGCCCCGTATGGGATCGGCAGGTCTTTTCCGACGAGCACCAGCTTGACGCCCGGATAAGTTTCCGCCTTGGACGTATCGAGTCTTCAGAATTCGGCCGTGCGGGACTGTGCTGCGCAAAATCTTGGTGTAAAGCATGCGGGGGAAGACGAGGTCGTCGGCGTACTTCGTCTGGCCGGTGACCTTCGACGCAGCGTCCACCTTGCGATGGGGCTTTCCTATGACGCGCAGGTCTTTTCGCTCGACTCCGTTAGCGCCGCCCATAGATGCTCTCTTTGCTGGGTTCGGCCGGCTTGCCCGCCATCCGTGCGGCAGCCAGCTCCACTGCTTCGAATATCTTGATGTAGCCGGTGCAGCGGCAAATGTTTCCGGCGAGCGCCTTCTTGATCCGTTCGCGGGAAGGCTGCGGGGTCTCCTCCAGCAGTACTCTTGCCGTCAGGAGAAATCCCGGTGTGCAATATCCGCACTGGGCGGCCCCGAGTTCAGCAAACGCCTCCTGCAACGGATGGAGCTTCGCTCCCTCTGCCATGCCTTCGACCGTGGTGACTTCATGTCCTTCCAAGGCGACCCCCAGGACCAGGCAGGAAAGTACCGGACGACCATCCACCAGCACGGCGCAACATCCGCACTCCCCCAACTCGCAGCCGTGCTTGGTGCCGGTAAGCGCCAAGTCTTCGCGAAGGACTTCCAGAAGCGTCTTATGCGTGGCAAACGCCACCTCGACCGGCTCACCATTCACCCGCATGCAAATCTGCGCCTTCGCAGGTTTGCCATTGGTCTTCTTCTTGGCTGGTTTCATTCCCTTGCCGTTCGATTCCATTCAGAGATTCCCCAACCAAACGAATTCAACAGAATCTCAGCAGCATGATGATCAGTCCAATTTCCAGCATCGAGTTCGGATCTGCCAAGTAACATACTCTTGGCCGTCGCTGGCTGCAACTGTCAGCCGGGATTGTACTGAACGCTGGCTGCAGGGATCACGGAAATGCGCGCACAGGCGCGAGTTGGTCGTATAATCCGCGTAAACGAGGAATCAACTACTCATGACCCAACCGAAGAGAATCCTGTACCGCGGCGTTCCGATGATTGAGGGCTGGCCTGAGGAGATTATGGCTGCTCAACAAATTGTGTCGCTTACGCAGGAGGGGCGGGCCATTCCTCGCATTCGTTACGGCGACGAGCACGATGACTGGGGAGTAGATGAAAACGCGTGCCCTGATTGCCGAGTTCTAAAGGGCGAATTTCACGTGCCGAGTTGCGACTTCGAAGAGTGCCCTGTGTGCGGTGGCCAGCTCCTTTGTTGTGATTGCATCTTCGATGATCGGGCGGAGGATGCCTGACTAACTCTAGCGGCCGCCACGACTGGGCCTGAAGATTGCGTGGAGCCTACCCAGAATTTCTTCTATCCAGAGGGCACCGCTCAAGTGAAGTCGATTAACCGATCGCTCCTTGCTGCCGCAATGAGGCGATCTCGTCTGCCGACAGAGACAGCAATTGATTCAGCACAACGTCTGTGTGTTCCCCCAGCCGTGGCGCCGGGCTGGAGATCGTGCCGGTCATGCCGGACATCTTGATGGGATTGCCCGGTAACCGCACTTTGCCGACGTCGGGATGATCGTACTCCACGATCATTTCGCGCTCCGCGACCGGCGCCTCGGCAAATGCCCGATCGAAATGGTTGACCGGCGCAGCCGATAGGTCCGCCGCTCGCAAGCGTTCGACCCATTCTGCCACTGGGCGCGTGCCGAAGATGGCTCCGAGGTGCGGCACGAGGATGGCTCTGTTCCGTACGCGATCTTCGGGAGTGGCAAACCTCGAATCGTACGCAAGTCCCGGCTCCCCCAGCACTTCGCAGAGCCGTACCCACGTGGCCGGTTCGCGCGCAGCCACCACGAGGTACCCGTCGCTAGCCGCAAACGCCTGCCATGGAACGGTGTAGTTGTGAGCCGAGCCGGATGGATTGGGCAATTCAGCATTCGTGAGCCACATCGTCCCCATGTACGTGAGCAGATGGAGCATGGCATCGAACATGGAAATGTCGATCTGCCGCCCCCGCCCCGTGCGTTCCCGGTCGAAAAGAGCCGTTAGCACGCCTTGGCTCGCAAAGATGCCGCCGCTCAAGTCGCCCAAGGGAATCCCAACGCGCGACGGCGGACGCCCTGGTTCACCGGTCACCGCCATATGGCCCGCGATGGCCTGAATGCTGAGATCGAGCGCCGGATAATCCTTGTAGGAGCCGGTCATGCCGAACCCAGTGACGGAGCACTGAATGATGCGCGGATTGATTTGGCTCAACGTTTCGTAATCAATCTGTAGTTGTTTGAGAACGCCGGGCCGAAAGTTGTCGATGACAACATCCGACAGCTTTACAAGGTTGTGGAAAATGCGGCGCCCGGCGTCGGTCTTGAGGTTGATCACAACACTCTTTTTGTTCCGGTTAAACGTCAGAAAGAGACCGCTCAGGCCGCGATAGGGCGCGACTGAGTTATTGCGCCCGAGATCGCCTTGCGGCGATTCGATCTTGATCACTTCCGCGCCGAGATCCGACAGTACCTGCCCCCCATAGGTGCCGGCAATGATCTGTCCCAGCTCGAGGATGCGCACACCTTGGAGTGGATAGGACATTCAGACTCCGAGAGAACTTTCGATCGCCGAGCCCACCAACGAATTGCCTTCGCCACCAGCGGCGATCGGCACTGTATCTTCAAGATAGAATGTGGCCGGATCGGCACGGCGTTCCAGTGCGTTGGCAATCACACCGTTCTTGGTCTCCGGAGCAGAGAAGGTCACGCGAAGCTGCGTCACAAGCTCGCGCGTGAACAACAAACCATGCGATTCCCACTGTATCGAATCAAAGATCTCTGGCTCGCGCATCGTACGCTTCTCCTGCCATCGACACAACGAACTTGCCAGGATGGCAGGCCCCAACGAGATCAGCGGGGCTTCGAAGACTTCGACCTGGCCTCATGAGATCGAACGCAGCCGGAAAAAGAGCAGGGCCTAGCCGCCAACCGTACTTCTCTCTGTTCCGAAGTCCCGTCGTTGCCGTCTATAACGAGACAAGTCCATTGGGTGACTCGCTATCCCGACCTGATCAGCTAACGCTGACTCTCTAGTGGCTCAAGAACCGCCTCATCTTCTTCGCGCGACTCCGTCCAGGCCACTGTGCCGATAACGAGCAGTACAGGTGCGGTAAAGCGGGGAGCCTTCCTCAAATTCTCTAGAGTGGTCCGTTGAATCTGCTGCCGCGGCGATGTGGCGCATGAAACCGATAGACACGGAGTCTCGGGGCCCAAACCCGCAACATGCATCCTTCCCGCCAATCCATCATAGTCGGTGCCGGGCATGTAAATCACGACCGTCGCATCGCTTGAGATGACATCTTTCCAGTCAGATGAAGTGTTCTCCGCACAGCGGTGGTTGCTTAGGAACACCAACTTTGAGGCCAGCCTTCGATCCGTGAGCGGAATCTGCGCCAGCGCGGCGGCACCGAACGCAGCGGTTATGCCAGGCACGACCTCAAACTCGATCCCTGCCCGGCGCAGTGCTTCCATTTCTTCACCCGCACGGCCGAAGACGAGGGGGGGCCCCTCCTTTGAGGCGGACCACCATTCTTCCTTCGGCTGCGCACGCCACCATCCGGGAATGAATTTCTTCCTGCGAGGTGACTCTCCGGCCGCAACGCTTGCCTACATTTTGGACTTGTGCCGACGAACGCGCCAAATCGAGAATTCCTGGGCCGACTAGATCGTCGTGCAACACCACGTCGGCCTCGGTTAGGACCCGGTGAGCTTTCAGCGTGAGCAGCTCTGGGTCCCCAGGGTCTGCGCCCACGAGATAGACCTTCCCTTTCATGAACGATGGTTACCATTCCTTTGCAAAGTCACGTCTGGCGCTCCAAGAAAGTGGTGAGTTGTGTGCACAAATGATCGTGCTGAAGGGGACGCCGCCCGAACTCCAGCCAAGGCAGTTTTGTCAGCCAGGTTATGGGTCTGCTTCGTCGGAATACCGATGCGAGCAATCCATATTTCCGATCTTGAATTGTGGTCGGAAGCTAGAGATGTGGTTCACCCCAAAAAGTGGGTCCAACCTGGGTCCAATAAGCCCCGAATACTATGCAAGACCGTGATGCAAGAAGGACGCAGAGCCAAGTACGAGCAACAGGATAGCGTTTCTGGATGAATCTTCTAAGCAGAGGGTCGGGAGTTCGACTCTCCCCGGGCGCGCCATTTATCTCTCTTGAATCAAGCAGTTGCAGCCATTTCTTGTAACGGCTCAGTTTCGGTTTTCGGTCCATTCGGTCCAATTACGTCTTTTGGGGCCGGAAGCTCGAAGCCAAGGCCGACTCGAACCGCTACTTCCTTTCGAAACTCAAGATCATCCTTCAATTTGCTGTAGTCGTCGGTCACGCTCTTCCCCGCATGGCCCACCCAAAAATGAATGAGATCCTCGGGGACACCACTCTTTCGCAGATGCGTAATGCGGAAACGGCGAAAGGCGTGACAGCCGCACTTCAACTCATTGAGATTTTCTAGGATGGGGTGCAACGTCCGCCGGAGCACGTTGGACTGGTGCAGGGGTTTGCCCGCCTTAGACTGGAATAACAGGTCGGACTTGAACGTTCCCTGGCGCTTATCCAGATACTCCTTCAGCATCGACGCAAGCGCGGGGCACAGGTCAATTTCTCGATAGCCGCTGTCGGTCTTGAGAAAATTGTGAATCTGTGAGCGCCACGCCTTTTGGATGATCTTGATAGTGGAACGGTCTGGAGAGATTTCCTGCACTTTAATACCAAGCAACTCTCCAAATCGCAAACCAGTACCACCGCAAAGCGCAAAGAAAAGTTGATACTTCTCTTTCCTCGCACCGGCAACAATCCTGGTGACTACGTCGCCCCTGAAACACGGTTGTTTGGGGTTACGGATTCGTGGAAGGTCAATGAACGAGTGATTCCACTTGCGGGGGTACAGCTCCTCGCCCTCCTCATTGACCGCCGAAGCAACAACCATCTTGACGACGTTTGTGTATCCTCGGATCGCTGATTCCCCCAGACCGCCCGCAACCATCTTGATCCCGAGATTCTTCATTGCGAGATTTTTGACGTTATCGAGCGGCATGTGGCCGATGTTGGGATTAAGCCAGTTCTCCAAGCAGCATTGCCACGTCATCAACGTGGATGGAGCGACTGGCTTGCGTTTGCGGTTCTCCATCTGTTCCAACCAAATCTCAGCCTGTTCACGAAACGTGATGCCGTGGTTCGAACGAACGACTGCTTCGAAATGTTCGGCAGTATCCGCTCCGCTGGCCGTGATTATTTCCTTAGCTTTGCGTTTCCGTTCAGATACTGAGAGCTTGCCGGAACCAGAAATCGGACAGATTCGCTCACGTACTCGCTGCCTCTTTTCTTGGCCCCTAACATCCTTCCAGAACCGAACGACGTACCAGTTGCCGTCCTGCTGAATACAACCATTCTGACCAGATCGACGCAACATGGATTTTCTCCCTGTCCGCTTTTCTGGCGTCGCGTCTGCGACTTTACCAACGGCCTCGGCAAACGGCAACTGTGTTGTAGTTTCCATCTGGATTGGTCTGCGGCTGCAAATTGGATGATGAAACTTTGTCTTACGAGAGGGTTTCTAAACGCGCGCAGAAAATACCGAGGATAGATCGTAGCGGTCTAGGTCGGAGTCGTACCCGTGAATTTCCAAGACTTCCGAAACGAATCGCGTTCCTGGTCGGCGTGGTCAGGCCCTGCGTCGACCCTCCATAATGCGATCGTTCTGGCTGGCTCTCAGAATTCGTCAAGCGACGATTCAGGGCGGCGATCTTGTTTATGGCGAATCAATTGAGCAGAGTTGCTGATGATCCGAGTATGCCAATGGAGAACGACGATCGACCCCGTGCATTGCAAAAGTACACTCCTTATGAGGTAGGGTTTGAGCGATGGCCTTGAGGCGAAAGGAGCGAATCCACAATGGATAGAACGAAATATGTCGGCATGGATGTTCACAAAGAAACGATCGCGATTGCCGTGGTAGATTCCACTGGAAAGCTGGTGAAGGAGTCCATCCTCGAAACGAAGGCGAACTCCATTCTGGAGTTTATCCTGGGGCTACGCAGAAACGTGCATGTGACCTTTGAGG
This sequence comes from uncultured Acidobacteriota bacterium, assembly GCA_963769415.1. GTDB lineage: Bacteria > Acidobacteriota > Terriglobia > Acidiferrales > UBA7541 > Palsa-295. The sequence continues at coordinate 2,480,719 of CAVYLM010000005.1, read as the reverse complement.
AGGGAACCTGGGCCGCATGGTTGTATGACTTGCTGAAGCCTCATGTGACGAACGTCGTAGTCTGCAATCCGCGGAAGAATGCACTGTTGAATGATGGAAACAAAGGGGACGAGACTGACGCTCGAAAGCTGGCTGAGTTGCTGCGCGGAAACTTTCTTCAACCCGTTTATCACGGCGAAACTGGCGTTCGAACGTTGAAAGAGTTGAGCCGCAGTTATCTGACGATCAGCAAAGATCTCGTGCGCGTAATGAATCGGATCAAAGCGCTGTACCGAGGCAGGGGCCTTGCATGCGGAGGCACACTGGTCTATGCGCCGCGTCATCGTTCGGAATGGCTCGACAGGATCACGGACGCGGGTGGACGCCGCCGCGCCGAGCACTTCTACCAAGAGCTAGATGCACTGCAGGCTTTGCGACAGGAAGCGCGTCGCGATCTCTTGGCTGAAGGCCGGAAACATAGCGCGACGGAATTGCTGTGCCAGATTCCTTGCATCGGTCCGATTCGCGCGGCTCAGTTGATAGCACTGATCCAGACGCCCCACCGTGTTCGCACCAAACGGCAGCTCTGGACTTACAGTGGTCTTGGGTTGGAGATGCACGCCAGCGCTCAATACGGTTACGTCAAAGGACAGCTACGACGTTCGAAGAAACCGCACCAATTTCGTGGACTCAACCAGAATCACAACCACGATCTTAAGAATATTTTCAAGGGAGCGGCGGCAAAGGCCAGCATCTGCGCCGGGCCATTCCGCGATTTCTACGAGGGTTTGCTGATCAAGGGAAGGAAGCCGGCCATGGCACGTTTGACCTTGGCACGCAAGATTGCAGCGATCACGTTGATCATCTGGAAGAAAGGAGTGAGTTTCGACGCGCAGCACTTAAAACAACAGGCAGCTTGAGCGTCTCTGGTCAAAGACTCGGTCATCACCTGGGAAGATTCAGGTGTGAGCCAGTTGAGTTCTTGAGACGCTCGGTTCGAGGGAGAGTATCAATGAAAACGTTAGGTGTCGTGCGTGTTTTGGCACTGAGCCTCCGGTACTACCCTATGCCCCCTCGGCTAATCGAAAAGAAAACCATAGGCCACGAGCCTCCAATAGGACCATTCGGTGAGCGGCGAATGATCGTGTGCGCTCATCAGTTTCAAATGATCGAATAGCGCCGCCATAGCGGGAAACGGAATCACCGGCAAAGACGAGAAAACCCGCGAGAAATCGCGCGCGTAGTTCAAGCAGTTTGGCCGAATGCTGAGACGAAAATGATTTCGGCATCGAGTCGGTGAGGAAATCTTGCTCTTTTCCGACTCTTTAACAGATTCCATTTATAGGACATTCTTACTACGGTGCGTCGAAAGCGGAGAAAGAAGCTGCCGAGGCGTCCGTAAGTAGTTAAGATAGAAGGAGAAATACGACGCGCCCGTAGCTCAGTTGGAAAGAGCGTCTGCCTTCTAAGCAGGGGGTCGGGAGTTCGAGTCTCCCCGGGCGCGCCACCTTACTCCTTCCTCTTCATTTATCTACAGTTGCGCAGCTGCCGCTTCACCCGGATCGCAATTCATCACCGTCATGAAAACGTAATACTTCGCCGACGTTTGTGATCAAACGCACGGCCGTTTTGCGTTGCAAAGCTTCCCGAGCGGTTCCCTCCAAGATCGCAGATCATAGATGAAAAAGGATTTAGAGGCGTAATGAAATGCGATCAAAGCTGACTAAAGAGACCGTCTGTCAACGCAGCAGAGGGACGGGAGTTCGAATCTCCCAGGCGCGCCACTTCCTTGCGCCGTTGTTTCAGTGAGTTCCCAGCAGACTTTTCTTCTATTGACATTCTATAGGAGACAATCTATTTTTCCAGTAGAATCTCTATATGGACATAGCCTTGAATCCAGAACAAACGAATCTTTTGCAAGGCACGCTGGACCTCGTGATCTTGAAGGCGCTTGCCCTCGAAGAGATGCACGGCCTCGGGATTTCGCGCCGGATCGAGCAAATTACAAACGGAACCTTTCAGGTGAAACCAGGCTCTCTGTTTCCAGCGCTGCATCGGATGGAAGAAGCGGGCTGGCTAGCCTCAACTTGGGGAGAGTCAGACAACAACCGACGCGCCAAGTACTACCGACTCACAAAGACAGGCCGACGGCAACTCGAAGCCGAAACCAAACGCTGGGGTCGGATTTCATTGGCGATTGCGCGAGCTCTAGAAGCATCGTGAGAGGGAAGGAGCGCCATGCCACTGCTCTCACGCGTAAAGAGCTTCTCCCGCCATTTCTTCCACAGACAGCAGATCGAAAGAGAACTGGATGAGGAACTCCGTTCCCACCTCAATCTACTGACCGAGCAGAAAATGAACGAAGGAATGAATTCTGAGGAGGCGCGACGTGCGGCACGAATCGAGCTTGGCGGCGTCGAACAGGTTAAGGAGTACGTCCGTGCGGTACGTACTGGGGCCTGGCTCGACACACTGTTGCAGGACGTTCGCTATGGCGCGCGCATCCTGCGCAAGAGTCCCGGCTTCACGGCCGTCGCCGTACTGACTCTGGCGTTAGGCATTGGCGCAAATACGGCTGTTTTTTCTATTGAGGATGCGGTGCTGTTGCGCTCGTTGCCATTTAGTAACCCTGGTCAGCTCGTCGCGCTTTCTGAGACGCATCCATCGATACCCGAAATTGGTGCTTCCGTAGCGGATTTCAGAGATTGGCAAACACAGTCGCATTCGTTCGAGGGGCTGGCCGCCTACAATCTGACAAGCTTCTCTCACGCAGCATTGGCAGTCCATGACGAGCCTCAAGAGGTTCATGGCACGATCATTTCGCATGATCTCTTTCCCCTGCTCGGGATTACGCCTGCGATGGGCCGGAATTTCCTTTCCCAAGAGGACGAGTTAGGTAGTGGCGCGGTGGCGATTCTAAGCGGTGAGATCTGGAAGACGCGTTTCGCTGCCGATCCGAGAATTCTTGGGACGTCTCTGATCCTCAATGAGAAAACCTATACCATCGTCGGCATTCTTCCCGAGGGGATTCGGTTTCCCCAAGATGCCGATGTCTGGGTGCCGCTCGGCAACCTGGATAAGGATGATCGCTCGAATCGCTTCTATCATCCGTTTTTCGTGATCGGCCGCCTCGGTCCGAGAGTAAGCGTGTCGGAAGCCCGCGCGGAGATGGATGGAATAGCGGCGCGGCTCGCGAGCACCTATCCACAAACGAATCACAGCATCGGTATAAGGGTCGAGCCGCTACTCGACAAATATGTAGGTGGTTTGCGCAGCGCTCTATTGGTTCTTTGGGCGGCAGTGGGACTGGTTTTGCTGATCGCTTGCGCGAACGTCGCGAGCCTCCTACTGGCGCGGGCCACCAGCCGCGAAGCGGAGATGACGCTGCGTTACGCCTTGGGTGCAAGCCGAGCTCGACTGATCCGGCAGGGATTGACAGAGAGCATCGTCCTGGCTGCGTTTGGCGGTCTATTGGGTCTGTTGCTGGCCTGGGCCAGCTTGCGGTTGTTTTCCATTTGGCTCCCGCAAATGTTGGACGCACCGATTCTCCAATTGCATGAAATCAGTATCGATCTCCGCGCGCTTGGGGTGACGCTCGGCGTCTCGATCTTTTCGGGAATCCTCTTTGGTATCGTCCCCGCCGTTCGCGTGAGCTGGGGCGATACGAGTACTGTGCTCCAGTCTGGCGGACACACTTCTCCGGCAGGATGCCGGAGACTCGCCCATCGGTTGGGAGTAGCTGGGGAAGTTGCGCTTGCCGTCGTGGTTCTCATTAGCGCGGGATTGCTTGTGCGCAGCTTGCAGCAACTCATCGCGACATCGCCGGGGTTCCGAGTCGATCACTTGCTGACGATGCGTGTGTCGCTACCGAGCGAGAAATACAACTCTCGTAAGGCCGTTGCGGAATTCTATCAACCGCTGTTGCCGAGACTCCGCACTTTACCCGGTGTCGAAGCTGTCGGCACGATCGATCAGACTCCTCTTATCCCGAACACGAGCGTGACGCGCTTCCTGGTCGATGGCGCAACGCCAGTGAGGCCCGGTGATTATCCCGTGGCGAACTATCGCCAGGTGGATCCCGGTTATTTCCAGACGATGGGGATTCCTCTTTTCAGAGGACGCACACTCGAAGAGAAAGATCTGGAGCGCCCCGACCCGGTCGTCGTCGTCAATCGAACCCTGGCTGAGCAGTACTTTCCTGGACAAGACCCCATTGGGCGGAGGCTCCTGTTGGGTGTCGCGACAGGGAAGCCGATCAGCTTACCAATTGTAGGCGTTGTCGGCGACGTGCGCGATCTTTCGATCGATTCACCCGCAACAGCGGAGATGTATTTCCCTGGCTTCGCCCAAATTTCCACGTTGGTGGTCCGTTCGACGGTCGATTCATCAAGCATGGCGGCAACGATTCGTAGCGCCGTGCTTGCCGTGGATTCTTCCCAGCCGGTTTTCGAAGTTCAAACAGCGGCGCAACTGCTGGATGACTCAATTACGCGGCAACGATTTTCCGCGCACTTGCTCGGATTGTTCTCTGTGCTGGCGCTGATTCTGGCAACAGGTGGAATCTACGGTGTAGCGTCCTATGCAGTCGCCGAGCGGACGCGCGAGATTGGCGTGCGGATGGCGCTCGGGGCCCGGCCGTGTGACGTTCTGTGGCTGATCTTGCGCCAAGAGATGCTTGCGGCGGCAATCGGCATCGCAGTAGGAATAGTTTTCGCGCTTGTCGCGACCAGATTGCTCGCTAGCCTGCTCTATGGGGTGGCCGCGAACGACCCGGTGACATTTGGGGGAGTTTGTCTCGTACTCGGAGGGGCGGCCTTCCTCGCGTGCTACATCCCGGCGCGGCGTGCGATGCGCGTCGACCCGATGGCCGCGCTGCGCTGCGAATAGCTCAGGCCCACAGTTATGCGAATTCACGGGCATTTGCGTCAGAGGCCAACCCAGAGGTGAGAGAAGGCGGAGGAGGAGGAGATGAATAACGCGGTGCTGCTCGCTCGTGCCAAAAGTCTCTGGCGCCATCTCTTCCGCAGCCAGCAGATAGAGAAAGATCTCGATGAGGAGATTCGCTCCCACCTCGAATTACTGACCGAGCAAAAAATGAAGGAAGGGATGAACTCGGAGGAAGCGCGCCGCGCATCGAGAATCGAACTTGGCGGCGTGGAACAGGTGAAGGAGGAAGTGCGTGCTGCGCGCACAGGCGCGTGGCTCGACACACTGCTGCACGATATTCGGTTTGGCATGCGCATGCTGCGCAAGAATCCCGGCTTCACCGTTGTGGCTGTCCTCACTCTCGCACTCGGAATTGGCGCCAACAGCGCAATTTTCACTATGGTGGACGCCCTGGTACTTCGCCGACTGCCCATTCATGCGCCGCGTGAAGTCGTCTCCCTTGAGCATCACGATAAGGCAGGGTCTAGCGACGAGTTTTCTTATCCGGATTTTGAGGACATTCGTGACCAAACGACTTCCATCTTCAGCGACGTGACTGGCGTGCAGCCGTTTCACGCGGACGGGCTCACCGTGAACGGGCTGAGTAAGCCGATATCGACAAGCTTCGTCACGACTAATTTTTTCCAAGTTATGGGCGTACGGCCTGCTCTCGGGGAGTTTTTCCAGCCCTCCGATGGAAAGATGGGAGGCTCCGATCCCGTGGTCGTGTTGGGCTACTCCTTTTGGGAAACCCATCTTGGAGGCGATCGTGACATCGTGGGCAGAAGCGTCTCGATCAACGGTCGTCCCGTAACGATCATCGGCGTCGCTCCGAAGGGCTTCTGCGGAATCGTTTCCCTTGTAGACGTGCAAGGCTACCTCCCAATCGGAATGGGGGTGCTGACTTCCGACAGCAAGGACGACTTCCTAACGGACCGGAAAGCGGGCGACACCATCATCGTCGGTCGGCTCAAGGCCGGAGTGAAACTTGAGGAAACGCGGCCCGTGCTTAACATTGTCGCCCGCCGGCTTTCGGAGCAATACCCCGGAATCCATAACTGGGACTCACTTCAGGTATTTCCCCTCGGACCACTTGGCCCAGGGAACTCGTCAGCTCGGTCAAGCGTCAACGCGATGGCAGCGCTCTTCTTGGTGCTGGTGGGACTCGTTCTGGTGCTGGCGTGCGTGAACGTTGCGAACTTGCTGCTGGTCCGCGCTACCGCACGCAAACGCGAGATGGCGCTTCGCGCGGCACTGGGGGCCGGTCGCGGTCGGCTGGTTCGCCAGTTGCTCACTGAAAGCCTGCTTCTGGCGCTGTTTGGCTGTGCCGGCGGAATCCTCCTCGGTCTGGGAGCAAGCCGCTTGGTCAGTTCCTTGAATCTCTCCATCTCAACCACCGCGATTCCCTTCGTGTTGAATTTTGGCTTTAACTGGCGAATCTTCGCGTATGCCTTTAGCGCGGCTCTGCTGACGGGCTTGCTTGTTGGCATAGCCCCGGCCATCCGAGCGGCGCGTGGAAATTTGAATGATTCCCTGCATGGAAGCTCCCGCAGCACGACAGATCGCCGGCAGAGCGCTCGCGATGTCCTGGTCGTGGCGCAACTCAGCGGATCGCTCGCGCTGCTGATCGTTGCTGGCCTGTTCGTGCGGAGCCTGCGCGCTGCCGAGCACTCCGACCTGGGGTTCGATCCAAACCACGTTGTGACCTTGAGCATTGCGCCCAATGAGGCCGGCTACAACGAAGGCCAAGCGAGGCAATTCCTGCAAGAACTGCTTCCGCGAGTGCGGGCGTTGCCAGGCATTGAATCCGCCAGCCTCGCGACGACGGTCCCGCTGAGCTATTACACACTTGGGGCGAGAGGTTTTAAGATCGAAGGTTACGTACCGCCTTCCGGCCAGGAACCTCTGCTCGCCGGCTACAACGCGGTATCTTCGCTATATTTCGAGACGATGCACATACCACTCATTCGCGGCCGCGCCATCCTCGATTCAGACAACCAGACATCGCAATACGTGGCCGTCGTCAACGAAGAAATGGCCAAACGCTACTGGCCCCATCAGGATCCGCTTGGCAGACGCTTCACCTTGCCGGGTGACCCTAGCCATCCGATTCAGGTGATCGGGATTGCGAAGAACAGCCGCACGGGGAGTCTATCTGGCTCCGTTTATCCTTATTTCTATCGGCCACTTGCGCAAGATTACCAGGTGCCCGTAACACTACAACTGCGAACGGTTCTGCCCCCTGCGAATGCAATTCACGAAACCGTTGGCGTGATTCATTCTCTCGCTCCCACAATGCCTCTGTTCGACGTCCAGAGCATGACGCAGGCTTTGGACAATCTCAACGGGCTACTCCTCTATCGGTTGGGTGCGGCGTTGACGGCCTCCTTGGGAATCCTGGGGCTTCTGCTCGCACTCGTCGGCGTGTACGGAGTTGTTTCCTACGCTGCAAGTCAGCGGACGCATGAGATTGGTATCCGCATGGCGCTCGGCGCACAGCCGCGGCAGGTCCTGCAAAGCATCATTGGCCAGGGGCTCGTCGTGACCGGAGCCGGTATCCTGATTGGTGTGTTATTGGCCAGGGCCATCGGAAGTCTTGCAAGAGATTTCCTACCCGGCGTCTCACCCATGGATCTAGTTACCTACGTTTGCGCGTCGGGGCTGCTCGCTTCGGTGGCGTTGATCGCGTGCTACATCCCCGCGCGCCGCGCGATGCGGGTTGATCCCATGGTAGCGCTGCGACACGAGTAGTGTGAGCTAGAGTTGTGGTAATTCATCGGCATTTGCCTCGGAGCCTCCGTAGAGTTGCAATCAAGAAAGGAATGCCAGTGCCGTTTCAAATCCTCTATTGCATTCCCATAGGGAGTGTGGCAGTGTGTATGGGTTGCCAATAGGAGCTGAGGGATATGACCAACGATAAAGCGGATGTCTGGCAAGGGACGCTGGCGCTCATGGTTTTGAAGACCCTCGAAACACTGGGCCCCTTGCACGGATACGGTATTGCACGCCGCATCGAGCAAACGAGCGGCGATTTGCTGTCGGTGAACTACGGCACGCTCTATCCCGCCCTTCTGAAGCTCGAGCAGGAGGGATATATCGCATCCGAGTGGGGCGTCTCGGACAACAACCGCAAGGCCAAATTCTACAAACTCACGCGCGCAGGACGAAAGCAACTGGGAAAAGAAGCGCGTGAATGGGAGCAGACCACTGCAATTCTGGCGCGGTTCTTGATGCCCGGCGAGGAGTCCTGATGAATCCGCTGCGCGGCTTGCTCATGAGGTTGCGCGGACTTTTCGGCAGAGAGCGCCGCGACCACGAGCTTGCGGAGGAACTGGAGAGCCATCTTCAAATGCACATCGAGGACAATCTGCGCGCTGGGATGACGCCGGAAGAAGCGCGCCGGCAAGCGCTCGTAAAGCTTGGCGGTGTCGACCAAACCAAGGAAAGCTACCGCGACCGCCGCGGCCTGCCGTGGCTTGAGACTCTGGTGCGCGACGTTCGTTTCGGCCTGCGCATGCTCGCCAAGTCCCCGGCGTTGACGGCGATCCTGGTGATCACGTTAGCGCTGGGCATCGGAGTTAATGCGGCGGTATTCAGTATTGTGAACAGCTTCCTCATCCGTCCTTTGCCCGTGCCCAATCCGCAACAGATCGTCGTGCTCGCAAGCCATCAACAGGGAGCTCCCATGGGCGCTTCTAACTTTTCCTATGCGGATCTCGCCGATTTTCGGAAGCAAGCCGCGGACACGTTCTCCGATTTGTTCGTTTACGCCCCGTTCCCGATCGGTCTGAGTATCGATGGCCGGGCCGACGAGATAACGGTCAGCTGCGTGTCAGGGAACTATTTTTCGGCGCTCGGGTTGAAGCCCGCGCTCGGAAGGCTGTTCCTTCCAGATGAAGGTGAAAGGCCCGGCGACTCGCCGTATCTCGTTCTCGCATACTCGTACTGGCAGACGAGGTTTGGCGGCGATCGGGGCGTAATTGGCAAACAGATTCGCGTAAACGGTAATCCCGCGACGATCATTGGTGTTGCCCCGGAAGGATTTCACGGAACCTACTCCATCCTCGATATGGCCGGGTATCTGCCGCTGAGCATGTTCGTGCAGGGTCCGGAACTGGACGGTTTGTTCACCGTTCGCCAGATGCGCGCCCTGAGGGCAATGGGAAGACTGAAGCCCGGCGTGAGCGTCGCACAGGCACAAAGCGCCGTCGACGTGATTGCCGGGCGCCTGGCCAATCAGTATGCGGACGCCGACAAAGGGATATCCATTCGCGTCGTGCCCGAGAAGCTGTCTCGGCCCTCGCCCGACATCGGAACGATGATTCCGGTTGTCGCGGGACTCTTCCTGCTCCTGGCTGGGCTTGTTCTGCTTCTCGCCTGCCTGAACGTCGCGAACATCCTGATCGCGCGCGCCACTGTGCGCCAGCGTGAGATGGCCGTCCGGTCGGCGCTCGGCGCCGATCGCACGCGTCTGATGCGCCAAGTTCTCACGGAAGCGATTCTCCTCGCATTGCTCGGTGGCGCGGCGGGAGTGATTCTGGGGGCTTGGGCGAGCGGCTCGATTGGCTCGATGCTGCCAAGAACCAACCCGCCGTTCCATTTCGATTTTAGCTTTGACTGGAGGGTTTTCGCGTACACCCTCGGAGCTGCCCTTCTCACAGGGTTCGGCGTAGGCATATGGCCGGCTTTGCGCGCCGCTCGCACAAATCTGAACGCCGTATTGCATGAAGGCGGTCGAAGCGATTCCGCTGGGGCAAGCCGCCATCGATTGCGGAGCGCTCTCGTGGTGATCCAAGTGGCAGGCTCGCTGGCGCTTCTAGTCGTTGCCGGTCTTTTCGTGCGCAGCCTCGATCGCGCCGAACGGGGCTATTTGGGCTTCGATCCCAGTCACGTCCTGAACGTCATCGTCGACCCAAATGAAATCGGCTACGACGAAGCTCACACGAAGGCATTTTATCGCGAACTCGAAGACAGGGTTCGCGCCCTGCCCGGAGTGCAATCGGCTACCCTCGCTTTTAACTTTCCCATGGGCGCTTTCAGTGACGGCAGACCCATTGAAGTTGAAGGACATCCGCTGCCCGTTGGGCAACAACCTCCTGTCGTTCTTTTCAACCAAGTCGATCCGGCCTACTTCGAAACCATGCGAGTACCTCTTTTGCGAGGCCGCGCGTTCGCGAATTCCGACGGCGAAGCGGCTCCGCCAGTGGCAATCGTGAATCAGACCATGGCGGAAAAGTTCTGGCCGGCCCAGGACGCAATCGGCAAGCCCTTCCGCGTCGTGGGTTCGAAGGGGTCGTTCGCGGAAATCGTCGGGATTGCGGGGAATGGCAAGTACATGATCATGGGGGAGCCCCCTCAGCCATTCTTCTATCTTCCCTTGGCGCAATCTTACACCTCGCTGCGAACAATACAGATTCGCTCTTCCGTCCCGCCGGAATCACTCCTGCTGGAGGTGCAGCAGGAAATCCGGAATCTCGCGCCGGATTTGCCGATCTTCGATGCCGAAACAATGGAGCAGGTTCTCGCAGGAGCCAATGGATATTTCGTTTATCGCTTCGGCGCGACGATGGCCGGGGTGATGGGATTCATCGGATTGATACTCGCAGTTGTAGGCGTGTACGGAGTTATGTCCTTCTCGATGGCGCAGCGCACGCGCGAGATTGGCATTCGCATGGCGCTTGGAGCAAACCGTCGCGATGTTCTTAGGCTCGTGCTCCGTCAGGGGCTCACGATTGTGATTGCAGGAGTGGCAGCTGGTATCGTCTGCGGCTGGGCGCTGACTCGCGCCATGGGGCGCCTCGCGGCCGGTCCCAGCGGGGCGGGGCCGCTGATCTTCGGCGGCGCGGCGCTGGTGCTGATGTGCGTTGCTTTGTTGGCGTGCTGGATTCCGGCGCGGCGGGCGATGCGCGTGGATCCGATGATCGCGCTGCGCTACGAGTGATTCCGGAGCGAAGAAGAATAATGATCAAGCTGATTAACATCGAAAAGTCCTACGAATCAGGCGCCAGCAGAACCTGGGTGCTTCGCCGGATCGACCTCGAAATACGCGAGGGCGATTTCGTGACGATCATGGGGCCATCCGGAGCGGGGAAGTCTACGTTGATGGGCATCGTGGGGATGCTCGATGGCGATTGGCGCGGCGAATACTACCTGCTCGATCGTGCGGTGCATAAGCTCGATAACCGCCGCCGAGTCGAGCTGCACAAACAATACATTGGTTTCGTCTTCCAGCAGTATCACCTGCTCGACGACCTCACCGTAGCCGAGAACCTCGACCTGCCGCTGTCCTATCGCGATATCAAGAAATCGGAACGCCAGGCGCTGGTCGCGGATGTCCTCGATCGCTTCCAGATCGTGGGAAAGAAGTCACTCTATCCAAATCAGCTTTCGGGTGGACAGCAACAGCTCGTGGCGGTCGCGCGAGCAATCATCGGAAAGCCGAAACTGATTCTCGCGGACGAGCCGACGGGGAGCCTTCATTCGAGCCAGGGGAAAATGATCATGGATCTGCTGAAGAAACTGAACGACGAAGGCACCACGATCATCCAGGTGACGCACAACGATGCTTGGGCCGCTTACGGAAGCCGCATCATTCAGTTGGCTGACGGCTGGATCGTGGACGGTCAATCGAAAGCAGGTGCGGCGGGCAATCTCGCGGAGGGGTCTCTATGAGACACGTGCGCGCCTGGTTGCTTCGCCTCGGCGGGCTATTCAACAAGGGCCGGGGAGACCGCGATCTGGCAGACGAGATCGAAAGCCACCTGCAGATGCACACCGATGACAACCTCCGTGCCGGCATGAACCCGGAGGACGCTCGCCGCAATGCGCTCATCAAACTCGGCGGCGTCGAACAAACGAAAGAGAACTACCGCGACCACCACGGCCTCCCTTGGCTCGACGCGCTGCTACAAGACACGCGCTTCGGTCTGCGTCTCTTGCGGAAGAATCCTGGCTTCACTCTGGTCGCCATCCTCACGCTCGCGTTCGGTATCGGCGCGAGCGCCGCCATTTACAGCGTGGTCGACGGCGTATTGCTTAATCCCATTCCCTTTCCACAACCGGATCGGATCGTGGACTTAGACGCAAAAACGTCACTGGTGTCAAAAGCATCGGTTTCATATCTCAACTTTCTGGACTGGCAACGCGAAAGCCGTAGCTTCGAAGGAATGGCCGTATGGCGAACTGACGATTTCACTCTTACGGGTTCCGGCGAGCCCGAGCGTCTTAGGGGCAAAATGGTGTCCGCCAATCTGTTTTCCGTGTTGGGCGTACAACCGGTCCTCGGCCGCACGTTCAGGCCGGAAGAGGACCAACTTGGTGCCGCTCCGGTGGTGCTGCTGGGCGAGGGATTGTGGAAGCGCCGATTCGGATCAGCCCGCGGCATCGTCGGCCAGAGCATCACACTGAACGGCAAGAGCTACACCATCACAGGAGTGATTCCGTCGAATTTCCATCTCGTTCGCTTCGACGACAGTGTATTCGACGACGTGTTCGTTCCTATCGGGCAATGGGATAGCCCTCTCCAGCGCAATCGCGCGTTTAGTGTAGGTTTACAGGGAGTCGCCCGGCTGAAGCCTGGTGTGACGCTTACCCAGGCGCGAGCCGAGATGGATCAAATCGCCGGGAACCTCGCGAGAACCTACCCCACTGACAACGCAGGCGTAGGGGCGTATGTCATTTCAATCAAGGAGGATGTTGTCGGCGACCTCCAACCGGCGCTGCTAATTTTGTTTGGAGCCGTCGGCGTCGTGCTTCTGATTGCCTGCGCGAACGTCGCCAACCTTCTGCTTGCGCGTTCTGTCGGTCGAACGCGAGAATTCGCCATCCGGACAGCGCTTGGCGCCAGTCGGCGTAGGATCATGCGCCAACTCTTGATCGAAGGCCTCCTGCTCGCCTTCGCGGGAGGCGCACTCGGGATTGTAGTGGCAAGTTGGGGCACGAGGCTCGTCCTCAGCATCTTCCCGTCGGTGCTGCCGCCCCTGGCCCATGTGGAAATGAACCTGAGGGTGCTTTTCGTTGCCCTTGGGGTGTCGCTTGTCACGGGAATCCTCTTTAGCTTGGTTCCGGTTCTGAGCGCATCGAAGGTGAATCTCCAGCGCGAGCTCAAGGAAGGTGGCCGTTGGAGTACAGCGGGGCACCACTGTATCCAGACCATTCTCGTAGTGACAGAAATTGGACTCGCGCTCGTACTCCTCGTTGCCGCCGGGCTGCTGACCCGCAGCTTTGTTGCGGTCTGGTCCGTCAACCCCGGCTTCGATCCGCACGGCGTCCTGACATTCGATACGGGACTTTCTCCGGTGGACACATCGGATCCGGAAAAGGCTCGCTCCGCACTCCACGCTCTCAGCGACAAGATATCTGCCATTCCGGGCGTGCAGTCCGCGAGCGTGGACCTGACCGCGCTTCCTTTTGGTGAGACTGACCAGTTCCCGTTCTGGCCCGATGATCAGCCCAAGCCATCGGCGATAGTGAAATGGCATTTTGCCGTGTTCTTCGCCGTTGGTCCCGACTACTTTCAGGTCATGCGAATCCCACTGGTCCGCGGCCGAGTATTCACCCAACAGGACTACGATCGATCGGCAAATCCGGTGATCCTTGTCGACCAAGACTTGGCGAGCAGCACTTTCCCCGGCGAGAATCCCATTGGAAAGAGATTAGCGATAGGTCCGCGATGGAGTGCGGAGATTGTGGGAGTTGTGGGGCATGTCTCGCAGTTCAGCCTTGATGGTGAGGTGAAAGCGCCTGTCCGATCGCAGATGTATCTCCCGTACGTGCAGCTGCCAGACTTCTTCTTGCCGCAAGCCGCGCAGTCTACGTCCGTGCTCGTTCGATCATCCGTGTCGCCGCTGAGTCTCGTCGGTTCCATTCAACATGAAGTCGGGACCCTTGATCCTGATGATGTCGTCTATGAGGTGCGGACGATGGACGAGATGATTGCCGGTTCGTTGGCCGAAAGGCGTTTCTCCATAGCCTTGCTCAGCGTCTTTGCTGGCGTTGCACTCCTGCTCGCGACCATCGGCATCTACGGCGTCGTCTCATATCTGGTGGGTCAACGGACCAACGAAATCGGCATTCGCATGGCACTCGGGGCTCAGCAGCGAGACGTTCTCCGCATGGTGCTCGGACAAGGCGGAAAAATGGCTGCGGTAGGCGTCACGGTTGGACTGGTGGCCTCGTTCGGCTTGACCAGACTGATGGCGACAATGTTATTCGGCGTGACCCCTACCGACCCCTTCACTTTTGGCGGCGTAGCCGTGATCCTTCTGGCGGTGGTGCTGCTGGCGTGCTGGATTCCAGCCCGGCGGGCGATGCGCGTCGACCCGATGGTGGCGCTGAGACATGAGTGAGGCGAAGTCATGGACATAGCGCGTCCAGAAGACAAAAGAAAAAAACGAATCCGCCGCTATATCTATGTTGGGGCGGCCCTGGCAGTGGTCATCCTGATCACGGCCGCGCTCTCGCGCCTGAAACCCGCGGCTCCCAGCGTGGACCGTTCGACAGTTTGGACGGACACCGTAAAGCGTGGCCCGATGCTTCGTGAGGTTCGTGGGTTGGGGACCCTGGTGCCGGAAACGGTTTGGGTGATCCCTGCGGCCACGGACGGACGCGTCGAAAAGCGCTATCTGCTTCCTGGGACTCCCGCGAAAGCGAGCACCGTCATTCTGGATCTCAGCAATCCGCAATTGGAGCAGGAAGCGCTCGACGCGCAGTATCAATTGAAAGGGGCCCAGGCATCCCTCGAACAGACGAAAGCTCAGCTTCAGAACCAGCTGATGGATAAGCGCACTCAAGCAGCGGCCGTTTCCTCACAGTACCGCACGGCGGAAATGGCAAGTGATTCATACGAGCGGCTCGGCAAGCTCGGGCTGAAAGCCGATCTCGACGTCAAAACTTCCGAGGTCCAGGCCGAGGAATTGGCCAAGCAAAATGATCTCGCTCAGCAAGAGGTCCAGACGTTTGAAAACTCCATCACTCCACAGCTTGCTGTCCAGCAGGCGAACATTGATCAGAAACGTGCGCTCTATGAGTTGAAGAAGTCGCAGGTGAAGCAGTTGCACGTTCGCGCGGGTGTTGACGGCATATTGCAGGAACTCGATGTCGATGTCGGGCAGAGGGTGGCTCAGGGAACTCCCTTAGCAAAGGTGTCGCAGCCGACCGAACTAAAGGCGGCCCTCCAAATCGCCGAAACGCAGGCGAAGGACGTCCAGATCGGGCAGAAGGCTTCGGTCGACACGCACAACGGAATCATTCCTGGGCACGTCATGCGCATCGATCCTTCCGTTCTGAATGGAACGCGAACGGTGGACGTAAAGCTCGATGGCCCGCTGCCACAAGGCGCCGTTCCCGATCTGAGCATCGAGGGCACGGTTGAGATCGAGCGCTTGGCGGACGTTCTTTACGTAGGACGCCCCGTGCATGGCGACGCCGACAGCACGGTCGGGCTGTTCAAGGTCGTTGACAAAGGCCGCGAAGCCGTTCGAGTTCCTGTGGGAATCGGCAGCGAATCGGTGAACACAGTCGAGGTTCGCAAGGGTCTGAATGTCGGCGACGCGGTGATCCTTTCGGACATGTCAGCCTGGGACAACTACGACCGCGTGGAGCTGAGGTGAGAACGTCATGAAGGGACTCCGCGCCTTGCTCGTGCGTATTGGCGGTCTTTTTAGCAGAGAGCGTCGCGACCACGACCTGGCCGACGAGCTTGAAAGTCACCTCCACATGCATATGGAGGATAACCTGCGTGCAGGTATGACGCCCGAAGAAGCACGACGGCAAGCCCTGCTGAAACTTGGTGGGGTAGAGCTGATCAAGGAAAACTATCGTGATCGCCGGAATCTGCCGTGGTTCGAGACAATGGTCCGGGATGTCCGCTTCGGCCTGCGCATGTTGCGCAAGAATCCGGGCTTCACCGCGGTCGTCGTTCTCACGATGGCACTGGGAATTGGAGCAAATACCACCATCTTTAGTATGGTGAATGGTTTTCTTCTCACTCCGCTCTCCGTGCGCCGCCCTGAACAAATCACTGCGCTCGCAATCCAACAGAAAAACGTTCCTGTGGGGGTGTCCGGATTCTCGTATCCCGAGTTCACCGATTTTCGCAGCCAAACCGATGCCTTCTCCGACGTTTTTGCGAATGTCATAAGCACGGTCGCGCTTAGGGCCGACGACCGAACGGATCAACTGTCAGTTTCCTATGTCTCGGCAAATTTCTTTGCTGCTCTCGGTTTGAGGCCCGCTTCCGGTCGGTTGATTCTCCCCAGCGATGGCGAAGTGTTCGGCCAGCCACCTCTCCTAGTTCTCGGATATTCCTTCTGGCAGAAGAGATTCGGCGGCGATAACGACGTCGTGGGCAAGCAGGTCCGCATAAGCGGAAGAGCAGCCACGATCATCGGTGTAGCACCGAGAGATTTCCGCGGGATGTTTTCCCCTTTTGAGATAGACGGGTATCTGCCGCTGGGCGCGGTCGCTGTGGAAGAATCTGCCGCTCATTTTGCGCTCGATCGCGGACAGGGGCGAATTTTAGCGTTCGGACGGCTAAAGCCTGGTGTGAGTATTCCCGAAGCGCAAAACTCTCTCGATGCGATTGCCTTGCGGCTGGCTGGACAATATCCAGCAACGGACGGTGGAATCCGCGTGCGCGTGATCCGAGAGAAGCGCGCTCGACCACAACCATATGCGAACGATGTCTCTATCGTGATCGGCGTCTTGTTTCTAGTGTTCGCAGGATTGGTCTGGCTGCTGGCTTGTATGAACGTTACCAATGTCGTCCTCGCGCGGGCGCTGGTTCGCCAGCGTGAGATAGCCGTTCGCGCTGCGCTGGGCGCGGCCCGTAGTCGTCTGATTCGTCAGATGCTCACCGAAACTCTTCTGCTGGCGCTCCTCGGAGGCATCAGTGGACTTGCCTTGGCAGGGTTGGCGAATCGCCTGGCTCCTTCCGTGCACTTTCCAAATTTTCCCCTGCGCTTAGACTTCGCTCTTGATTGGCGCGTCTATATGTATGCTTTCGCGGCCGCAGTTCTCGCCGGGATCGTCTCCGGCCTGCCGCCTGCCGTGCGTGCTTCTCGCGCCGATGTGAGCTCCGTGCTGCGCGATGAGGGACTAACCCGCGGAGGTAAGCACCGCCTCCATAGCGATTTGGTCATCGCGCAAATCGCCTGTTCGTTGACGCTTTTGATTACCGCCGGCCTCTTTGTCCGCAGTCTGGAGCACATCGAGGGAACCTATCTAGGTTTCAATCCTGACCACGTTCTGAATTTGATTGTGGATCCCTCTCAAGATGGTTACGACCAAGCGCGTACCGTGGAATTCTATCGTGAACTCGAAGACCGCATCCGGGCGTTGCCGGGAGTTCAGGCGACCAGCCTTGCCGGGAGCGTGCCGATTGGATCGTTTCCCGCGAGGACGCTGGTCTTTAGCGAATCTCAGTCTGTCGACCCGAACCGCCAGCCCCCTTCAATCCTGTTCAACACTATCGATCCAGGGTATTTCGAGACCATGAGAGTGCCTCTTCTTCGAGGCCGCGATTTCACCGAAGGTGACAACGAAACGGCGCCGCCGGTGGCGATCGTGAACGAAACGATGGTCAGGAAATTCTGGCCTCACCAGGATCCCATCGGCGAGAGGTTCAGGATGAAAGACGCGACGGGTCCTCTCGTTGAGATCATAGGTGTCGCGCGGGATGGAAAGTACCAAACGGTGGCCGAGGATTTTCAGCCCTACTTCTATGTTCCCCTTGCCCAGAATTACATTTCGAGAAGGGTGTTGGAGATCCGCTCTGGCGTTTCGCCAGAATCGCTCGCGGCCCAGGTGCAACGGGAAACACACGGTATTGCTCCCGATGTCTCAATCGTTGATTTGCGGACGATGAAACAGTCTCTGGAGGGAGGCACGGGCTATTTCGTTTTTCGACTCGGGGCATCCCTTGCCGTGCAGATGGGACTTGTGGGACTGCTTCTCGCAGTGGTGGGAGTCTATGGGGTGGTGTCGTTTGCGGTCAACCAACGAACCCATGAGATTGGCATTCGCATGGCGCTTGGCTCAAGTCCGAGTGACATTTTGTTCCTTGTCATGCGGCGGGGAGTCGCATTGGTTATTGCTGGCGTTCTCGTAGGTTTAGTCGCTTCCTGGGCTCTTAGCCGAACGATCAGTCATGTGTTGGTCGGAGTTAGCGGGAGAGACCCAGTGATATACAGTGCGGCTGCGCTCACGTTGTCGTGTGTTGCTCTAATCGCGTGCTGGATTCCGGCGCGGCGCGCCACGCGCGTTGATCCGATCGTGGCGCTGCGCTACGAATGACGGGGAGACGCGGGTTATCTTGAAGAAGTGGGAACCGCTGAAACACGAGACGTCGGAATCGCATCACAACGAAGGAGCCCAGCAATGAGCACCACACAGCCGTTGATACGCCTCGAAGGTATCACGAAGGTATTTCACGCTGACGAAGTCGAGACCCACGCGCTCAGCGAAGTCCATCTCGAAATCCAACCCGGTGAATTCCTCTCGATCGCTGGCCCTTCCGGCTGCGGCAAGTCAACGCTCCTTTCGATCCTGGGCTTGCTCGATTCGCCGACCGATGGAAACTACTGGATTCACAGTGACCACGTGGAAGATCTTTCGATCTCCAGCCGGACGCGCATTCGTAATCGCGAAATCGGCTTTATTTTTCAAGCGTTCAATCTCATCGGCGATCTCACCGTGTACGAGAATGTCGAATTGCCGCTGACTTACCGCAGCATGGGCGCGGCGGAACGTAAGCAGCGTGTTAAGGACGTGCTCGATCGGGTCGGTATGGCGCACCGGGCGAAGCATTACCCGGCACAGCTCTCGGGTGGCCAGCAGCAGCGCGTTGCGGTCGCCCGCGCCTTGGTGGGACAGCCGTCGATCCTGCTCGCCGACGAGCCAACCGGAAACCTCGACTCGAAGAACAGCGAAGCGGTGATTGACCTTCTGCGCCAGTTGCACGCCGACGGCGCGACTATTTGCATGGTCACGCACGATCCGCGTTACGCTAGCATCGCCGACCGTACGATTCATTTGTTCGACGGCCGCATCGTCGAGGAAACGACGGGTGCTGGTAACTAGCCAATGGGGCGCAGATTGTCGTGATCGGGCCGCGTGGCAATACCAAGCGCGAAACATATGCTGCTCGTAAGCCGCCATCCCAGTTTGTTGCGGGCAAGAAATGATCAAGAATGACTTCTGTGTTGCGGTTCTGCGCAATTAATCGACGGTACTTATCCTGATGATATGAAACGGACCCGCCATTCAGCTTTGTGCTGAAATAATGGAATGAACCCTTGAACCGAGACACGCCGGATGGGCACACTTTGCACTTGCCTGGTGAGGAGGTGCTCCTTTAGCCGATCTACGCATTCAGACTGAGAGCTTCTCTTCATTCCAAGACCAACTACACGGCCAGGTGCCCGGTGAGGTGTCTACCGGGTAGGGTACGAGTTGCCCAGAACTAGTCATTGGTTTCCCACAACCCCGTTTCTGGATATTTCAATGTAAGCGGTAAGGATTGCCTTGCCCATGCGGCTCAGATAGATTCTCACAATGGGCGTAGACCCTTCCTTTCAAGCGCAACTGGTTCTCGGTTCTGGTTTCGGAGCGCTGGTAGTAGGGATGTTTGGCATGGGTTGGCTTGGCTGGGGTCTCGGAATGGCCCATGCATTCACGCCCACTGTTATTGTTCTTTTCGATGTCTTTGGAATCCTTTTGCTGGGATATTCCGTTTACTTCATCCGGAAGGGCAGGTCTCTGCGCCGAAGCTACCCTGCGTCATCCAACACGCTGACACACAGGATGAACAAACAGTTTGTTGTCGTAGTTGTTTTGGAATTTACGGCGATCGCAATTCTCGGTACGATTGCTTACGCCTTTCATCGTCCGGACCTGGCTCCTGTCTTGGCCGCTACCGTGGTCGGACTCCATTTCCTTCCCCTCGGCAAGATTTTTCGGCAGGCCCGTTATTATTTCTGGGGGATCGCGATAACGCTCTGGTGCGGTGTCTGCGCCATTTTGTTCCATTCAAATTCCCTTGTAGCGCGGAGCAACATCGGGACGGGCGTTCTACTCTGGGCGAATTGCGCACACGGTTTACTGCGCGCCCGAGGAATCGTGCGTTCCCTTGATTTCATAACAATGTCGGCTCCTTGGACCCGGGTAGACTTTGGTTTGTCGACGACCAAAGGCTCGGAAGAAAGGAGCCGAACATGGTGATTATAGGCGTGGATTACCACCCGAGCGATCAGTACATCGCGTTTGTAGATTCAGAGACAGGTGAGAGCGGCGAACGGCGATTGAACCACAAGGATGGAGAAGCAGAGAAGTTCTATCGGGACCTGAAGCAGCGAGCAGCCAGCGTGCGCGTGGGGATGGAGGCCACCGGATATTCACGCTGGTTCGAGCGGTTACTGGCGGAGCTGGGTATCGATGTCTGGATCGGCGATGCGGCCGAGATCAAAACCAAACGAGTCCGCAAGCAGAAAACCGACCGCAACGACGCCGGGCTTCTGTTGAAGCTGCTGCTGGAAAATAACTTTCCTCGCATCTGGGTACCGAGTCCGGAGAATCGTGATCTACGGCAACTGCTGTGGCACCGACATCGGCTGGTGCAGATGCGGACGCGGATCATGAATCAACTGCAAGCTCTGTCGATGAACGAAGGCCAGCGACGGAAGAAGAAGCTGTGGAGTCAGCAGGGGCGAGCACAGCTGGAAAAGCTTCCGTTGGCTACTTGGGCATCGCGGCGCCGGCAGGATCTGCTCGAACTGCTGGACCGAATGAATCCGACCATCGAGGCATTAACCACAGCCGTCGAGCAGGAAGCGAAGAAATGGCCTGCAGCGCTGAGGCTAATGACGCACCCCGGAGTGGGTCCACTGACGGCATTGGCCTTCGTGCTGATCATCGGAACTCCGGATCGATTCAAGTGCGGCAAGCAGATCGGCAGCTATGTGGGACTGATTCCTTCGGAGGACTCCAGTGCCGGCCATCAACGGCTGGGACACATCACCAAGCAAGGCAGCTCTTTGCTGCGTTTCTTGCTGGGAGAAGCGGCACAAGCCGCAGCGCGATGTGATTCGGATTGGAGACGTCGGTACGTCCATCTGGCGATGCGTCGGCAGGGGAACATCGCCAAGGTGGCCATGGCTCGAAGACTCGCAGTTCGGTTGTACTGGATGTGGCGGAACGGTTGGGAATATTTGCAGTGGGTCAAGTTCGGTTCGCACGCGGGACAGCTCGGTACCGGACATGGCGTGAACTAGAACGCCGTCCACTTGAATGGGCATTTCGCTCCCTCGCAAGAGGGAGTTTGAAGTGGTAATCATGGTCGAAGTTTTGATCGAAGAGATGTTTAGGTCGGACCGAAGCCGACCGAAAGATTACAGACGAGCCGTGGTCATCGACGCTGGGCCAAAGAATGCCGCGAACAAACACACTCTTCAGAGTGAATGCGAATGTGTGGGCAGAAACAGTTTGACAGAGCCGACATTGTTAGAGATGTCCGGTAACCCGACTTCTACGGGACAAGTGAAAGCTAGCCAAGTCCCCTGAAGCCCGGTTGGAGGAAGTGCGGGCGGCAGCGAATGGTGTTTGCGCTTTGATCCCCTCGAACCCCGTTTCTGTATAGTGTGCGAAGAGCCGAACATCTGGCTTCATCGGGCAGCTCAGTCAGGACGCCAAACACGGTTACGCTATACGTCGGCGTCTTGACATAATACTCGGTGTCTGATATATCGGACTCCGAGTATGCGACTCGCGAAAGACGAACTGAAATCGCTACTGCCGCTTTCTCCGGCGACGCTGCACATCCTGCTGGCACTAGCGGCCGAGGATCGCCACGGCTACGGGATCATGCTGGAGGTGGCGCGGCAGTCGCAGGGGCAGTACGAGCTGGGCCCGGGCACGCTCTACGACAATCTCGAAAAACTAATGCACCGGGGGCTGGTGAACGAAGCGCCACGGCGATCCGCGAACGAAGACCCGAGGCGCCGCTATTACCGACTGAGCGCGTTTGGCCGGCGCGTGCTTTCGGCCGACCTGGAGCGTCTTCGCGCCGTGCTGAAAGAAGCGAAGGCGGCAATGTCGCCGATCAAATCGAGCGAATCGACATGAGGCGATCTCTGTATCACGCGCTGATTGAGCTGCACCCGGCGCGCTTCCGGGACCGCTTCGGCGACGAGATGCTGTGCGTTTTCGACGAAGCGGGGCGCGACCGCGCGCCGCGATTGTTCGCCGATGCCGTGCTTTCTCTGCTGCGCCAATGGCTGCTGCGTTCGAACCTCTGGAAAATGGCCAGCGGCGCGGTGATCAGCAGTTTACTACTCGGCGCGTGGGGAAACTCGACCGCTCACGGGGTGGACCTGTCGCTGACTCGAGGAAGCCGGTGGCACGATCGACTGGCCATGAATCCGTGGCTTGGCGACCGCGAGGCGCCACTCGACAAGGCCGAATTCGAGCGCGAGGCGGCGCAGGCGGTAGCCATCCTCGCCGGGATCCGCAAGACGGAAGCGCAAAAGCGGCACGCGCACCCGCACGATGCCTCGCGTTCCGCGCCTAATCCTTCCAGCACCACTCACGCAAATAAAAGCTGACGATGGCGGCCGCGCTCGAAGCTCGAGGACTCAGGAAATGCTACACGGCGGTGCCGGCCGTGAGCGAGGTCACGTTCGGCTTGCACGCCGGCGAAGTGCTCGGGTGCCTCGGCGCGAACGGCGCCGGAAAAAGCACGATCGTTAAGATGCTCACGGGATTGTCCGAGCCGACACGCGGGCAGGTGCTGTCGTTCGGCGCGAGCATTCACAAGGATCTTGTGGCGTACAGGCGAAGGCTCGGATACGTGCCTGAGGAGCCGGAGCTCTACGCGTACCTTTCCGGGTGGGAGTATCTGGAGATGGTGGGCACGCTGCGCGGAATGGAACGCGCGCAGATGACGAAGAAAATTGACGCGCTGCTCGCGCTTTTCTCGCTCGCGCCGTACAGGCATTCGTCGATCGGCTCGTATTCGAAGGGGATGCGCCAACGCATCCTGCTGATCGCGGCGCTGCTGCACGATCCGGAAATTCTGATTCTCGATGAGCCGCTCTCGGGGCTCGACGTGGTGTCCGCGATGATCGTCAAGAGCCTGATCAAGACGCTCGGCGAGCGCGGCAAGGCAATCTTCTATTGCTCGCACGTACTCGAAGTGGTCGAGAAAGTCTGCTCGCACGTGATGATCCTGAGCAAGGGCAGGGTGATCGCGTACGCGCCCACGACTGAATTGCAGCGGATGGTCGGGCAGGGTTCGCTCGAGCAGGCATTCGTCCATCTGGTGGCGGATCAGGACGCCGAGCAGACCGCGAGCGAGATTGTGGAAGTGATGGGCGCCGGCGCGGCGTAGGCCCGTCTTCGACGGATCGCGATGGAATCGGTGAAGCAACATTGGGAGAGGCTTTCGCATGGGCCGTTTCTGCGGCTCATGCGCCACTGCGTGGACCGCATTTTCTCAGGCAGCGAGAGCGCGGAACCCGGCGAATTAGATCTCAGCATCACGACAATTCTGGCGTTGCTCGCAACCCCCGGCGCTTTCGTCTCGTTGTTCTGCCTGGACCACTACGGATCCCTGATACTTTTCTTGCGCGGCCAATCGGTGCGATTCGATGCGTACGCGACGTCGGCAGGCGACGAGTACTTTTTTATTGTGCTCGCGATGGTAGTGGCCGGTGCCGTCGCGGTTTGGAAGTGGGATCGATTGGTGCCCGACCGCCGCGATTATTCGAATTTAGCGCCGCTTCCCATTTCGAGCAGTCGCATCTTTCTGGCGAATTTGGCGGCGCTTTCGGTGTTAGCGGTCGTTCTCTCGCTCGACATGAACGCGGTGTCGTCGTTTTTGTTTCCGCTGGTTGTTTGCGCGCAGGAGACGGCTCACGTGTTCGAGGTGTTCTTTGCTACTCACACGCTGACAATTGTCGCGGCGAGCGCATTCGGATTTCTGGCAGTTTTTGCGCTGCTCGGCACTTTCATGGCGCTGCTTCCCTATCGTGTTTTTCGCAAGACGTCGATTTATGCGCGCTGCGCGATCGTCTTTGTGCTGATGGCGCTCTTCACGACAAGCTTTTCCGTGCCGCCCAAGATGCAGCACCTTGGGCATGTTCCTCGAGCGTGGGCGCACCTGCCGCCACCTGCTTGGTTTCTCGGGCTGTGTCAGATTTTACGCGGGCAAAAGAGCGCGGTTTTGACTTCGCTCGGCGGCGCGGCGATCGTGGGGTTGCTCTGCGTGCTCCTAGTGTCCCTCGTCGTGTATTCCTTGTGCTACGCCCGATGTTTTGTGCAAAGCGCGGAAACCATGGCGAATCTGCCCGCCGGGCGCGCGGTGCGGGCGTCCGTTGTTTTCCGGTTGCTCGACGCCCTGCTTTTGAGGAGCCCATTCCAGCGCGCCTGCTATCGATTCGCTTTTCGCACGATCTTTCGGAGTGAAGAGCAGGCGTTTGCGATCGGAGGGTTCCTGAGCCTGGGGATTGTGATCGCCTCGCAAACAATATTGTCGGCCATGAACGAAAAACCATTGCCCACGACGAGCGGCGCAGTACCGTCGCCGGACATTCTGAGCGTTCCCTTGGTTGTTGGGTTTTTCTTGATCCTTGGCCTGTCGTCGGCTTGCGCGATCCCGGCGCCTCTGCGGGCGAACTGGGTGTTCAGATTCCACATCAATTCTCGATCTCGCGAGTGCGTGCCACTGGCGAGGAAGATCGTTCTCACCTTCGTTGTGCCGGCGCTGGCGATTTGTCTGCCCGTGTACTCGCATTTCTGGGGGTGGCGGGTTGGCATCACGCACACGGCGTTGGTTGCGGTTTGGTGCGTGCTCTTGATGGAGGGACTACTCGCGAGGTTTCGGAAAATCCCATTCACCTGCTCGCTTCCGAAGTTCAAAAGCCATGTGATTGTGAGTGCGTTGTTGCTGATTCTCGGTTATTTCGCCTTTACTTCGGTGACGGCAACGGTGGAGAGTTGGGCGCTCGTCGATCCGCTTTGGTTTATCGCGTTCGTTCCTGTGGTGCTTGGCTCTTCGGTTGTGCTCTACCGGTGGCGGAACACGATGGTTGATAGCGACCGGCATGTTCTATTCGAGGAGCAATCGATTACTGTAGTTGAGGTTCTTAACCTTGGTAGCTAGAAGCTTTCACGACCGTCATCGTTGAATTTAGTATCAACGTTGCTGGTCGCAGAAGCCGCTGACGATCTGACCACGCTGAGGTATCTGATAGCCGACTATTTTATCGGTACGTCCATCGCCCCGGCGTCCTTACTTAGGACGACATTGTCCCGGCCCACATGGGCCGATAGTTTGAAAACGCAAAGTAGGCGGGCAGTTTGCGTCACGAGCAGCGCACCTGGAAGTTACTCGGGCCATAAGTCCGCTTCTGGGAAGTGTGGGCATTTCGGGCTGTCGCGAACTTGATCCCTGTGGCGTACGGCTGGACCATGATCGGAGTGCTCACGTATCCATGATCTGCCGTCATAAAAACGTAATACTAATTGTGACAAATGATGGCAAAAAGCCTGCTTAAAGATGATGAAGAAGGAGCAAGTAGCTGATCAGAAGTTATCACAACTTGCTGACTTTCCTCTGCTTAACGCTTGCTCCGGCAAGTTCTGATTAAAGTACTCAAGCGACTTCTAAGCAGAGGGTCGGGAGTTCGACTCTCCCCGGGCGCGCCACTCTGCTGCCTATTGCTTCGCACCGGGGTTACGGCGGATCGAGTCTACTTGGTTGCGCAGACCGCATATATGTCTTACTGGGGCGTGTACCCGGAACAAGATCGGGGGAAGTTCTGGGTTCGGATCGAGGATGTTGTCTCGATAATTCAGAAAGAACGGCGGCGTTCTTCGGCCCCTCTCCTTCTGGGTACAAGCCACGTAGCTAGGAAGTCCAAGTTGACTGAAACCAATCCTTCCGCCTCATGAGAGCCTCCCGCATGTCGATTGCGACCGATCCTAATACCACGGGCCGTTGACGGCGAGTGCGGGTACCGTGATAGTTGTCACGGCCATTTGTGACGCCAATCACTGTGCATTTGCGCCCTCAAACATAACCTGTTATGAAGGAAGTGGACCTAAAGAAGGAGCGGGAAGGGAGCGGCGCATGACCACGCAGAGATTGCCGGAAGAGTGCCAGAAGACAGCCCGCATCCGCATGACGCTGAACGGCGAAGAGGTGGACGTGTCTTTCGCGCCGTACAAGACATTGCTGGAGGTGCTTCGCGAGGATTTGAACCACATGGGGACGAAGCACGCATGTGAACTGGGCGAGTGCGGCGCGTGCGCCGTCATTCTGGACGGTGAACCTGTACTCTCCTGTCTTGTCCTGGCGCTCGAGTGCGATGGGAAGGATGTGATCACCATCGAGGGACTCGCGTCGGATGGGGAACTCCATCCCCTGCAGGAAGCCTTCGCGAAAATGGGCGGGTCCCAATGCGGCTATTGCACGCCCGGTATGATCGTCACTGCGAAGGCGCTGCTGGATCGTACGCCGAATCCGAGCCATGACCAGATTCGCGAAGCGCTTTCCGGGAATTTGTGCCGGTGTACTGGCTACCTGCAGATTTTTGACTCGGTGGAAGCCGCCATTGCGGAGATCAGCGAGCGCAGACGGACTAGGGAAGTAAAGTAGCCCGCGGGATTGGGACCGCGTCGAGGGGAGAAAGAAACTTGGCGAACAACCAGGATCTGCCAAAGCGGGCATCGAGGACCTCCAAGCCAGCGGGGGAAGACCTGCGCGTCATCGGCTCGGCACGGCAGCGAGTTGACGTGCGGGGCAAGGTCACAGGTCAGACAATCTACGCCGATGACATCGTTCTGCCGCGGATGGCCCACTGCAAGATCCTGCGTTCGCCGCATCCGCACGCGTTCATCCGAAACATTGACACTTCGCGCGCCCAGGCGCATCCCGGAGTGTACTTGGTGCTGACCGGGAAGGATTTTCCGATTGAGTACGGGATCCTCCCTGTGAGCCAGGATGAGACGGCGTTGTGCGTTGATCGTGTGCGCCACGTGGGCGATCCGGTCGCGGCGGTGATCGCAAGAGAGGAGTTGACGGCCTTTGAGGCTATGGATCTGATCGACGTCGAGTACGAGATCCTGCCGACGATTTCCAATCCGGAGGAAGCTCTGGCGACGCCGGAGCCGCGGATCCACGATTACGGAGAAGAAGGCAACATCCACAAGCGAGTGTCGTTCGAATTCGGTGACGTGGATAAGGGGTTTGCCTTAGCGGACGAAATCTTGGAAGACATCTTTTTCTACGAGGGCAGCACCCACCTCGCCATGGAGCAGCATGCCTCGGTGGCGGTCAAGGATCGCGAGGGCAAGCTGACGTTGTGGACGAGCACACAGGTGCCCCATTATTTGCATCGCTCGTTGGCCAGGGTGCTGGAGCTGCCCGCCGGGCATATTCGCGTGATAGCCACCCCGAACGGCGGGGGATTTGGGGGAAAGAGCGATCCGCTCAACCACGAGATCGTAGTGTCCAAGGCGGCGCTGCTGCTGGGCCGGCCGGTAAAAATCAGCCTAACGCGCGAAGAGGTATTCTATTGCCACCGCGGACGACACCCGGTGCTGATGAAATTTAAGGCGGGAGTGAAGAAAGACGGCACCATTACGGCGCTCGACCTACAGACGCTGATTGACGGCGGCGGATACGGATCTTTCGGAGTGGCCAGCACGTTTTACACGGGTTCCCTGCAGACCACGGCCTACCACGTTGAGAGGTACAAATTCCGGGCCTGCCGCACTTTCACAAACAAACCTCCGTGCGGACCCAAGCGCGGCCACGGGACTCCGCAGCCGCGCTTTGGCCAAGAAGTGCAGATGGACAAGATTGCGGAGCGGCTCGGGATTGACCCAGCTGAACTGCGGCTGCGAACCGCCGTGAAACCCAACGAGTTGACGGCGAATTTTCTGCAGCTAGGGACGGTGGGATTGGAACAGTGTATCCGGCGCGTCGTGGACATGTCGGGCTGGAAAGATAAGTTTCGCAAACTTCCGGAGGGCCGGGGCGTGGGTCTCGCCTGCTCCTGCTACCTGACCGGGGCGGGTGTCTCCATCTACTGGAACAAGATGCCGCACTCCGGGATTCAACTGAAACTCGACCGGAGCGGCGGCGTGACGCTTCAGGCCGGCACCACGGAAATCGGCCAAGGCTCGGATGATGTTCTGGCGGCGATTGTGGCCGAAATCCTCGGCATCCAAACGGTTGATATCCGTGTGTACTCGGGCGACACCGATCTGGGACCGGTAGACTTGGGATCGTACTCGAGCCGCGTGACCTTGATGGCCGGGAACGCAGCCCTTCAAGCCGCCGAAAGGGCCAAGGCCATGATGGCCGAGGCGGTGGCCGAGAAGCTTCAGGTGCCCAAGGAGCGGCTGCGCTTCGCGGACAACGCGGTATTCGATACAGCGGCACCGGAGAAGCGAGTCACGTTCCCGGAAGCCGTTTGCCTCGGCGAGGCTCGGTTCGGCACGATAGGGACTGTCGGCTCGTATACGCCTCCTAAGTTCGCAGCAGCGCAGTACAAAGGCGGCGGCGTGGGGACCTCGCCGACGTATACGTTTTCGGCTGCAGTCGTGGAAGTCGAGGTGAATCCGGCCACTGGTTGGATTCGCGTCATGAAGATATGGAATACGCATGACCTGGGCCGGGCGCTCAATCCGACCATTGCCTTGGGACAGATCGAGGGCAGCATCTATATGGGGCTCGGAGAAGCCCTGATGGAGGAGCAGAGTTTCCAGCGGCTTCCCAAGAAGCTCTCGCACGCACTGGTTCACAAGACTCCCTCCATGCTGGACTACAAGAGCCCGACTTCCCTCGACATGCCTGAAATTTTCACGGAGTTTGTCGAGGGCCCCGACCCGCGCGGCCCGTTCGGCGCCAAGGAAGTGGGGCAAGGTCCTCTTCTTCCCATCATGCCTGCGGTGGCCAACGCGGTTTACGACGCAGTGGGCGTGCGGATCGACGAAGTGCCGATCACCCCGGAAAAAATCCTGAAGGCGCTGGCCGAGAAGAAGGCCGGGCGCACGCCGCGCTACGGCCCGACTCGCTTCCCGGATGTGCCTTGGCCGGAAGCTCTGCGCGTTCCTCCACCCTGGGAGGGCGGGGATGGGCGCGCGATCAACGAGCCTCCACGCGCCAAGCCGGAGAAGGACAAGGTACTCACCCGATGATGCGTCTGCCGCTATTCGACTTTCGCGCCCCGCGCACGCTGGACGAGGCCGTCCGCATTCTGGATGGCGAAGGCGCGAAGGCAATGCTGCTCGCGGGCGGCACGGACCTGCTCCCCAATATGAAGCGAAGGCAGCAGGTTCCGCGGACTCTCGTCAGCCTCCGGCATGTCGAAGGGCTCAATGCAGCTCATCTGGATCATACGTCCGCGCGGCTGGGGTCGTGCGTCACGCTAACCGAGATAGCCAGGGACGGCCGTTTTCGCAACGGATGCTCCGCGCTGTGGCAGGCCGCTTCGATGGTTGCCACACCGCACATTCGCAACATGGCCACGCTCGGGGGAAATGTCTGTCTCGATACCCGCTGCCTCTACTACGACCAGAACTACG
Source organism: uncultured Acidobacteriota bacterium (assembly GCA_963769415.1). Taxonomy (GTDB): domain Bacteria; phylum Acidobacteriota; class Terriglobia; order Acidiferrales; family UBA7541; genus Palsa-295. Next base: position 2,451,226 of record CAVYLM010000005.1, on the reverse strand, counting down.
AGTGGAGGAAGGCCATCGATTTCTGCATGAAGAAGGACGGCGAGACCTGCTGGGTCGCGCCGGGGAGCGATCGCTGCATGGCGGTTTCCTCCACGGACACCGCGCCGGCGCTGATCGCGCTGGGAGCCAGTGTGCGGCTGAAGTCACGCTCCGAAGAGCGCGAAGTTGCGCTGGCCGACCTGTACAACAACGACGGCATGAACTACCTCATGCGCAGGCCCGACGAGATACTGACGGAGATACGCCTCGGCTCCCTGGAGGGCTGGAAGAGCACCTACTGGAAGCTGCGGCGGCGGGGCTCGTTCGACTTTCCGGTATTGTCGGTAGCGGCGGCGGCGCGGATGGGGAAGGGCGGCGTAGTCGAGGAAGCGCGCATCGTGCTAGGTGCGGTCGCCTCGCGCCCGCTCGCGGCCGATGAGGCGGCGAAGGCCCTGCTGGGGCGGACTCTTGATCAAGAGTCCATCGCCAAAGCCGCGGCACTGGCGAGCCGTATCGCGAAGCCGCTCGCGAACACGGATTTCGACATGAGCTGGCGCAAGAAGGTCACCTCGGAATTCGTGACCCACGCGCTGCGGGAATTGCGCGGCGACGACATGCGCGCCGAGCGGCGGCAACTATCGGGGCACGACCAGCACGCGATCTGATGATCGCGATTCGCGTCTGCCGGCAAGGTGGACGGAAGAATCTCCCAAGATTCCCACGAGAATTGTCCCCGGCGCGTTTCCGTCGATTATGTTTTGAGATCCAATCCCGTAATGCGGATGCCGCTGTGATGGACGCGATAGCGGCGGTTCACCGAGATCAGGAGAGCCGTGATGCTCTCGACAACGCTGGACATTTCCAACGGGCCCGCATCAATCGGGCGCAAGCCAGGGATTAACTTCACCAACTGAAAGAGGGTTTGTTTAGCTGCCTCGTCATCTCCGCAGACGAGGATGTCGCACTCGGGCGTTACCGACAGGTCTTGCAAAGCATCGGCCGATACATTGTGGAAGGCTGCCAGCACAGGTGTCGTAGCTGGAACAAGCTCGCGAGCCTGCGCAGCGGCGGATCCTTGCCAAAGTCTCAGCATCCGCGTTGGTTTGCCGCCCAAGGCTGCAGCCAGGGGAACCGTCGCGTCCACCAAAATGGCATTTCCCAGGGAACCTCGAATACTTTTTAGGACGCCAACCTGGGCCGAGATAGGAACGGCCAACACTAATACAGGAGCCTGTGCGGCGGCCTGTGCGTTCTCGAGCCCGTTGATCGAAAAGCGACTCGACTCAGTTGGCGCGTGTGCGTCCAACGCTTGCCGTATGCGCTGCGCAGCTTCCTTGGCCTTGGTTTCATCGCGGGAGCCAATAATGACCTGCACCCCCGCCCGTGCCCATCGCAAGGCGAGGCCGAATCCCAGGTCGCCGGTTCCTCCGATAATGGCAATTTTCTCTTGACTCATAATTTCCTCCGCGAAATACCTTCAGACGTGAGATCCAATTCGAAGCTCTCCATGGAGACACGACCCACTTTTCACTCCCTCCGCGGCCCAGTTGTCGTGCGGCTGGTCCGCGCCCGGATTCAATCCGGGCCGCCGCGAGACAAGCCCGCAACCCGCGCCTTAACGGCTTGGCCCGTTCCGTTCCGGATGCTAGTCTGTGCGATGTCCAAACTCAGCAAACATGTCGGATACTGAAACACTCAACAAACCATCTCCTCTCCCGGTGCAGATTATTCCGTTGACGGGACTGCCGGAAGTGGTACCTGGTGACGATCTCGCACGGCTTCTTGTGGAAGCGGCCCAACGGCAACGACTCGTTATCAAACAAGGAGACGTCTTCGTCGTGGCACAGAAGGTTGTGTCCAAGGCAGAAGGAAGAATCGTCCGCCTCGACTCGGTCAAACCTTCCGAGCAAGCGGAACAGTGGGCCGCTGAATTCCAAAAGGATCCTCGTGCGATCGAAGTTGTGTTGAGGGAAAAAAGCAGCATCGTGCGGATGGAGCGCGGCGTGATCATCGCCAAAACGCGGCACGGCTTTGTCTGTGCCAATGCCGGCGTGGATGTCTCGAACGTTCCAGGGGGAACGGCGTTGTTGTTGCCGGAGGATCCGGATCGCTCCGCGCGCACGCTTCAGGAGCAACTCGCGCGAGCATTTGGCGTTCATGTGGCCGTGATCATTTCCGATACATTTGGGCGCCCGTGGCGGGAGGGCTTGGTCAACGTCGCGCTGGGTGTCGCGGGGATGACGCCATTGGTCGATTATCGGGGGCAACGCGACGCGCACGGAAAGATGCTTCAAGCGACTGTGATTGCGCTGGCCGATGAACTCGCTGCTGCCAGCGGACTCGTCATGGGCAAGCTCAACCGCGTTCCCGCAGCGGTTCTCCAAGGCGTGATGATGCCGGAGGGATCGGGGAGCGGACGCGACCTTATTCGGCCGGCGGAGAGAGACTTGTTTCGGTAGTGGTTTACATCCCCAAGAGGTCATGACAGCCACGCCCCAGTACCGAGAAGGTCAATGAGACCCTCTCTACCCGACAGCAATGAGTCGTCTCGCACCGCACCAAAGTGCCCAAGTGATCCGCCCGATCCCAAAGTCATGAGCTTGTCGATGCATCAGGAATGCCAGCATCTTGAGATGCTGGACAGTTCGTGATAAACGGGAGGCTGGGTAGGATCTTGAACGAGTTCTCCGGACGATAAGAACTGCAGACCAGCATTGATCTCGCTAGCGGCTGCCTGCACAAGTGCAGAGATATTGGCGATGAACTGGGGAGTCGCCTCACTGTCTGGAATGGCCATAGTGATGCTACCGATCACGTTGCGGTCCGGGCCAAATACAGGTGCCGCTATACCTACGCGGCCGCTGTCAACTTCGCCTTGGGTAATATGAACGCCACATTTCCGGATGCGGCGCAGATTGAGCTTTATCGTGTCCCAGTCGGAGCCCAGCCCTCCTGCAGCGATTTCGTCAGGACACTTCTCGAAAAACCATCGCGCTGTTCTCGATGGGAGGTTAGCAAAAATGACCTTGGATGATGCGCCGCGAAACATCGGCATCGGTCGGCCGCGCTCATAGCCGACGGTATTTTCAGGAAGAATTCTAGCCTCTTGGTGCACGCACATGACGCGATTCCGATAGATACGGCACAAGAGAGCCACGCCCGCGCTGCCTGAGCGGGTAACTAGACGCTGCATGGCTGGCCGCCCGACCTTAATCAACGGATCGGTCAGCCTAATCTTGCGATCATTCTCAATGACTGCGGGCCCCAGAACATATTTGCCACTTGGAGACGAGTCGAGAAGACCGACCTTGCACAAGTCTCGGAAGTATCTGTAGGCCGTGCTAACGGAGACACCAATTTCTTTGGCTGCCTCCTCCACGGTCCATTCAGACTTTTCAATCGTGAAAAGGCTCAGGACAGCGAGTAGTCGATTTGCCGTAGTCACGTGTTTCCTCTTTCGCGTGAGCCATTCTGAGATTCTGTGTGCACGGTCAAGGCTGGCACATCTCACCCCCCGCCAAAAGTAGCCTGTGCTGGGTGCCGATCAATGGTCACGACGTTTAGAGCACTAAAATTGCATGAACTACATATAATAATTATCACATTCAACTAATGCAGTCAATTTTATATAACATTATTCTCGGTATATGATAATAAATAAGAATATTCTCTTGACTTCTGTAGTTCCAGATTGGTAAGCTCTGGCCTGTCGCGAGCCTTGAGGAAGTGCTAACTCGCAACGCATTGAGGAATTGAATGAGTGCATCGGCTGTGGTCGATAAAGTCAAATCGGTTGCCGACGTGGTTCAGACCATTCCCTCCGGGGCTCATATTGCCTTGGGAGGTTTCTCCATAGCTCGCAACGTGATTCCGGTCGTTCACGAATTGATCCGCCAGCAGAGGCGCGATCTGACGATCTCCCAAGGAGTTGTGGGGCTCGATACAGACTTGTTGGTGGGGGCGGGTCTGGTGAAGCACCTGATCATGGGCGGGGGATCGCTCGACCGGTTCGGTCCAGTTCACTGTGTGAACCGCGCGCGGGAAGCGAAGTCGCTGCTCTGTGAAGACTATACGAGTCTCTCGATGTGCTTTCGCTATCTGGCCGGCGCACTGGGCCTTTCCTTCATCCCCATCAAGTCCTTGCTGGGTTCCGAGGTGCTGGAGCGATTAGAGGCGGGGCCGGGAGCCGACGATGTGAAGCGGCTCAAGTGCCCGTTCACGGGGGAAGAGTACGTCCTCTTGAGGGCACTTACCCCCGATGTGTCTCTGGTGTGTGTGCAGATCGCGGATCGGGACGGGAACTGCCAGATCGAGGGGCCTCTCTGGGAGAACGAGGAGCAAGCAAAGGCGGCCCGTCGAGTGATCGTCATTGCTGAAGAACTTGTTCCCACTGAATATATCCAACGCGCTCCTCAGAAGACTATCCTGCCGGCACACCGCGTGGAGGCCGTGATTCACCAACCTTTTGGCGCCGTGCCCACCGCGGTTTTGGGCCGGTACGACTACGATGCGGACCACTTGAGGCTCTACGTGAACCATGCCAAGGATCCGAAGGGCTTCCAGGAGTATTTGAAGACTTTCGTTTTCGGTTGTCGGGATCATTGGGAATACTTGGAGAAGCTCGGAGGCTTAAAGCGCATGGAAGAGTTAAGGGCGGATCGGATTTTGGGTTACTAAGCGGAGACCTCGCGTCCCGGGAAGCGATAACAGATATTGAGGGCCAGGCTTGGGCGGAGAATGGATCGGATTCTATGCTAACGACTGAAGGAGCAGGGCACAGGGATTTAGTGCCGGCAGTCCGCGCGAGCGAAATTATGGCGACGGCTGGGGCTAGAGAGCTCCACGACGGCGAAGTGGTCATCGTGGGGCTCGGGTTGCCTCAAATCGCTACTGTCCTTGCAAAGCGAACACATGCACCTCGGCTGTCGGCCATGCTTGAGGTCGGCGTGATGAACATGGCTCCGATAGACACTGCGGTGGGCCTGGCCGATCCTCGAATCTATTTCCGGGCGACGTGCTGGAGCAGCTTTCTCGATGTGATGGGGATGAACCTGCATCGTGGCGTGGTCGACGTAGGATTCCTTGGGGCTCTCGAGCTGGATCGCTTCGGGAACATTAATACGACGCTCCTGAAGGAGGAATCCGGGAAGGTCCGCTATGTGAATGGCAGTGCGGGCGGAAATGATGTGGCCTCGCTGGCCAAGCGTGTCATCGTGATTATGCGGCACGAAAAAAGAAAGCTTCCCCTGGCAGTGGCCCATCTGACCAGCCCCGGCTTTGTGGGAGGACGCAGCCGGCAGGAGTTGGGATTGCGCGGTGGAGGGCCTTTTCGCGTCATTACCGATATGGCTGTTCTTGGATTTGATCCCGATACTCACTCAGCATCGCTCGTTTCCCTGCATCCGGGAATTCGAATGGAGGAGCTGATGGAGAAGACGGGATTTCCATTGCACATCCCGAAGCAGGTTTCTACGACACCGCTTCCCACTGCGGAAGAGTTGCGCCTTTTGCGAGAGGAGATCGACCCGAAATGTGTGTATCTGTGATGAGAGAGTTGTGTCGCCTGCACCGGTTCATACCGAAAGCGAGGAAAGACCGTGATCTATGACATCGAGCTGAACTCCGCCGCACATTATCCCGTAGCGGGGATCGTGGAATTATCTCCCTTGATTGAACAGGCCGGTTTCGGCGCCTTCTGGAAAGGGGAATCGAACAGCACGGATCCTCTCGTCCTGCTCTCGGGCATCGCCGCGCGCACTCGCACGCTTAAACTCGGGACGGCCATCTATCACATCTACGGCCGCAGCGCCGTTACTCTGGGGATCCAGTCGGCCACCCTGCAGGATCTATCCGACGGAAGGCTCCTGTTGGGCCTCGGAGTGGCCAACAAAACGATCGCCGCCTGGCACGGAGGCACTTTCGATCGACCCCTTCGGCGTGCCAAGGAATATATCGAGATCGTTCGCAAAACCGCCGCGGGCGAACGCGTGGAATACCAAGGGGAAATGTATTCGACTGGACAGCGATTCCAACTTTCCTGGAAACCATCTCACCCCTCTTTTCCGATTTACCTTGCGGGACTGGGACCGCAGATGACGCGGTTGGTTGGGCAGATTTCGGACGGAGTCTTCATCAATATGGCCACGCCGGCCACGATTCGTGAAATCGCCGCCCGCGTCCGCGCCGGGGCAGTCGAGGCGGGCCGCGACCCAAGCAAGATTGAAATCATTGCAAAGGTTCGCGTTTCGCTGCACCCGGATCGGGCTATGGCCAGGTCGCGCATCCGGCAGGTGCTGACCTTCTACAACATCGCCGACCACTACAAAGACATGCTCAGGGCATCGGGATTCGAAGAGGAAGTCAACGCCGTCCAGGAGGCTTTCAAGGCGGGCGGATTCAAAGCCGCCAGCACCAAGATCACGGATGCTTACATGGACAAATTGCCGGTGATTCCCGCGACTTCCGTCCAGGAAATCAAGGATCGGTTGCAACCCTTTGTGGAAGCGGGTGTCACGCGGCTGATTGTTCCGTACGTTCCTGTGACCGAGCCGGTGATCGAAGATGCCCGCCGATTCGTAGAAGCGTGGGGGAAGTCATGAATTTGATCATGCAAGGAGACGATCATGTGCGATTTTGCTGCTGATGCAGAGGCGGCCCGACAGCTTCTCGTGGGGCGGGTGTTGACCGTGGAGCGTGTTCGCCAGCTCAACGCCAAGGACTATTTCTATCAGATGCTCAAAGACAACCCGGAAATGCTCAAGATCTATCCGGGAATCGAGAACAAGCTTCTCGAAGGGGCGATCGACTGCCACATTCATGCATTTCCAGATTTTGTCTATCGCTCTCAGGACATGATTCAAATCGCCATCGATGCGTCCAAGGCTGGCATGCGCGCTCTCGCGTTCAAAGATCACTGGAACATCAGTTGCAATGCCGCCTATCTGGCGCAACGGCATATCGACTACCTAATTGAAAAGGGAGAACTGACCCACCGGGTGGAAATCTACGGCGGATCGGGAACGTGTTTCGGCATGAACCCGGATGCCATGCGGGTAGCGTTGCAATATCCCAATTTCAAGATGATCTGGTTCCCCACGTTTACGTCGCTCGGGTTCTGGCGCGGCGCCGGTCAGCCCGAGAAAGGCGGCGTACGGCTGGTCAGCGAATCCGGTGAGGTGCTGCCGGAAGTGGCGGAGATCATGAAGATGGCCGCGGCAAAGAAGGTCGGTATCGGATTCGGCCACACGGACTTCAAGGAGCTGCTACCGCTGGCCAAGAAGGCGAAAGAACTCGGCGTGCGGGCCACACTGGATCATCCACTGCTCGAACTGAACAAACTGCTGCTGGACGAGATGCTGGAGTTGGCCGATCTGGGCGTTTACGTGGGCACCTACTGCCAGCCCATGATTCCCAGCCTTTACCAACCCGTGGCCGACCCGATGGAGACGATTAACACCATCAAGGCCATCGGCCCGAAGCGCTGCATCATCGGCAGCGATTTCGGCCAGGTGCTCCACATGGACAGCATCGATGGAATGAGAGTCTTCATCCGCGCGTTGCTGGCGTTCGGCATCAAGGAGCATGAGGTTCGAATGATGCTCCACGACAATCCGGCGAAGCTGATGTGGCTTGACTAAACGCGGAAGATCTCTTCGAGAGCAGGGAGGGCACGACATGGCATCCACAGCAGAAGATATTCAGGCAATTCGAGAGAATGTGCGTGCGCTTTGCCGGGATTTTCCGGATACCTACTGGCGCGACACCGACAAGAAGGCAGCGTACCCGCAGGATTTCGTGACGGCCCTCACAGAGAGCGGGTATCTGGCGGTGCTGATTCCAGAAGAGTATGGGGGCTCGGGACTCGGGATAACAGAGGCCGGCGTCATTCTCGAAGAGATCAACCATTCCGGGGGCAATTCCGGCGCCTGCCACGCCCAGATGTACACCATGGGAACGCTCCTGCGCCACGGCAGCGACGAACAGAAGCGGCGTTATCTGCCGGCGATTGCCCGGGGCGAGCTACGTCTGCAAGCGTTCGCTGTCACCGAACCGAACGCTGGGTCAGAGACCACGCGGATCGAGACCCGAGCGGTCCGTAAGGGAGACCGTTACATAGTCAACGGGCAGAAGATTTTCATCTCGCGGGCGCAACAATCCGATTTGATGCTTCTGCTGGCGCGAACCACGCCGTATAGCGACGTGCAGGACAAGACGCAGGGGATATCGGTCTTCATCGTAGACATGCGCGAGGTCAAAGGGAGTCTGCAGATCCGGCCTCTGGATCTGATGGTGAATCACCATACGAACACGATCTTCTTCGAGGATGTGGACATCCCGGCCACGAGCCTGATCGGCGAGGAGGGAAAGGGGTTCCGCTACATCATCGACGGGTGGAATGCCGAGCGGATTTTGGTCGCCTCGGAAGCCATCGGGGACGGCCGCTGGTTCGTGGAGCGGGCGTCATCGTATGCGCGCGAACGCGTGGTCTTCGGGCGGCCCATTGGTGCGAATCAGGGCGTTCAGTTCCCCATCGCGAAAGCCTACGCGCACGTGGAGGCTGCGGATCTCATGCGTTTCGAAGCAGCCGCGAAGTTCGACCGCAAAGAGAAATGCGGCGCTGAGGCCAACCTGGCCAAGCTACTGGCGTCCGAAGCTGCATGGGAGGCTGCCGATGTATGCCTGACGACTTACGGCGGTTACGGATTCGCATGCGACTACGACGTCGAACGGAAGTTTCGCGAGACTCGGCTTCTCACGGTGGCGCCAGTAAACAATAACCTGATCCTGGCTTTTCTCGGCCAGAACGTGCTGAAGATGCCGAAGTCATATTAGAACCAGGTGCAAATGGGGAGTGGAACAGAAACGAAAAGGCTCGCGGTGGATTCCTAAGTCATAAATGGAGAAAGCCAAATGGACCAGAAAAACGTCTTACTACGCTCCTGGATGTTCGTCCCCGGGAATCGCCAGCGCATGATCGAAAAATCACTGGGAGTCGCGGTCGACGCCGTCATGATGGACATCGAAGATGGCGTGGCTCCTGCGGAGAAGGACGCCGCCCGCAAACAAATTGCGGCCTGCCTTGACCAGGTGGCAACGCGCCTGAAGACGGAGAAGCAACTTCGCACGCCCGCGAGATTCGTGCGCATCAATGCGGTCGGGCACGAACGCAGTCGGGACGATCTTGCCTCGGTCGTGCGGCAGGGGCTGGAGGGCCTGGTTGTGCCGAAAGTCGAAACTCCCGAACAGGTCAAGACCGTCGAGCAGATCCTGGATCGTCGCGAACCGGAAGTGGGACTTGCCCGGGGGAGTGTGCGTCTCCTTGTTGCTATTGAAAGTCCGAGAGGATTGTTCAACGCCTACTCCATTGCCAGCGCCTCGCCGCGGGTGATTGGGCTGATCTTCGGGGCGGAGGATTTTTCAAGAGAGCTGAGTCTGCCCTTGCGGCGTGAAGGCGAAGCTCGCGATCTCATCTACGCGCGTTCGGCGCTGGTGACGGCCGCCGCGTGCGCGCACGTCCAGTCGGTCGATGGCGTCTGGCCGGACCTTCAGGACACCGAAGGGTTGAAGATATTTTCGCTGCAATCGCGCCGATTGGGGTTTTCAGGGATGTCGCTGATCCACCCCGCACAGGTCGACACTGTGAACGCTGCGTTTACGCCGGCGGCGGACGAGATCGACTATGCACGAGGAGTGCTGAAAGCCTTCGACGAGGCGAGGGCCCGCGGCGAAGGTGCGGTAGCCTTCGGCGGGCAACTCCTTGATCTCCCGATCGTGGACAGGGCCCGGCAAACTCTTGAGCTGGCGGAATCGCTGGGCACTCGTTCCTCTTAGAGGATTCGGCTTTCAGCGGAGTTGCAGAACAGTGGCACGCTATCAGAGGAAGTGTTGGCGCGTGGACATTTCATTCCTATGTGAACTGATGCAAGCAATTCATCGGGAGGGAGCAAAATGGCAGTCAAGCCTGGTTGGGAAGGCCGCTTCTTTGAGGATTTCGAAGTGGGAGACATTTACCGCTGCCGCCTCGGGCGAACGGTGACGGAAAATGACAATATCTGGTTCACGCTTCTGACGAACAACACGAATCAGATCCACTTCAACAACGAATACGCCAAACGCACGGAATTCGGTAAGTGTCTGATCAACAGCGCCCTCACGCTTGCCATCGTGGCCGGAATGGGCGTAGCTGACGTGAGCGAAAACGGCTTTGCGCTGGGCTGGGATGAGATCAAGCTGCCCAACCCGCTGTTCGCCGGCGACACCCTCTATTCCGAATCCGAGGTACTGGACAAGCGTGAATCCAAATCCAAGCCTCAATGGGGGATTATCAAGGTCCGCACGCGCGGCATCCAGCAGGAGGGCAAGGTCGTCATCGACTATGCCCGAAGCGTCATGGTGTGGAAGCGTGCGAATGCGCCGAAGCAGAATCTATTCCCCGAGGTCCGTCCTTGATGGCGGAGCCTGCCGCTAAGAAGGCGCCTCTGGCTCTTGATGGAGTTCGCGTTCTGGCGCTGGAAGTCTCCGTGTCAGGTCCGCACTGCTCGCGGATTCTCGGGGATATGGGCGCCGAAGTCATCAAGGTGGAAAAGCCGGGAACTGGCGACCTGATTCGCGGGTGGGACTCTGTGGTGCACGGTCTCTCTTCCGGCTTCGTTTGGCTCAATGGGAACAAGAGAAGCTTCGCCGTGGACATCAAGAAGCCAGCCGGCCGGGAGGCTGTGCAGCGATTGGCCGAACGCGTGGATGTCGTCCTCGAAAACTTTGCGCCTGGAGTTACCGATCGACTGGGCTTAGGAGCTGCTGAACTCTGCGCTCGCAATCCGCGGCTCATTTACTGCTCCGTGTCCGGCTACGGCCAGGACGGCCCCTACCGGGACGTAAAAGCGTACGACCTGCTCATTCAGGGCGAGGCCGGAATCATCGCCACGACGGGCTATCCGGACAAGCCAGCCAAGGTCGGAGTGCCGATCACTGATCTAGCTTCGTCGATGTACGCGGCAGTGGGAATTCTCCTGGCTCTTTATCAGAGGGAACGAACCGGTCGCGGACAAGTGATCGATATCTCGATGTTCGAATCGGCGCTGGCCTGGCTGGGGTATTTTCCGCACCACTACTGGCACCGAGGGGAAGAGCCCGTACGCGTGGGCATGCGGCACCATTACATCGTCCCCTATGGCCCATACCTGGCAAGCGATGGAGCGTACGTGAGCCTGGCGGTGGCGACTCCTCAGGACTGGGAGGTCTTTTGCCGGAAGGTAATCGAGCGCCCCGCGCTGCTCGAAGATCCTCGGTTCCGCACAGCGCCAGACCGCCGCAAGAATCGCGCGGTGTTGGAAGAACTGGTCGAGAGAATCTTCCTGGAGCGACCGCAAGAGGAATGGCTCCGCCGCCTGCGAGCCAGCGAATTACCGCATGGGAAGTTGAACGGCATTGGCGAGGTGTTGGCTCATCCTCAGGCAATTGCGCGGAAGATGATCCGGGAGATGGAGTCGCCTGTAGGGCCCGTGCCCGTCATGGGGAGCCCTCTACGGCTGTCCGATAGTCCGGCGCGCTTCGATCCGATTCCAGCCTTGGGACAAGACACCGAGCCGATTCTTCAAGAGCTCGGCTACACCGCCGCTGAGATCGACACTTTCCGGCGCGATCAGATCATCTGACTGCCGCTCCCATCGGGCCCCAGCGCCAATCGCTCTGTGCTCTGTGCTCGGAGGCGGAGCGGAACGATGGCTACGATTCCGCAGAACGGCTCTACACGCCGGAAAGTTTCCTGATGTCGCCGACCCCGTTAGCCCGCGGCGATCCGAGATTGATGTCACGCTCGACCAACCATCGCGCCGTGGCGGAGCCGGGCCGCAGTCGATTCGAGAGCCTCCGCAGATCGTCCAGCTCATCAATATCGAGTTCCAAACGAAAATTTCGAAAAACTCGAGTACGTGCGCCGCATCCCTTTGCCTCGGCCAAGTGCCGCGGGAAACTATTGGGGCCGAAGTGCGAAGGGAAGAGAACGGCAGGTGAACGCAGGAGCGCATTGGTGCCCGTGCCGTCGCTCGAGGGAACCATAACCACGGACGGCGCCACGTCCAATTGTTCAAAGACCGCCTCGATGTCGGACGGTTCGACCAGCGGCAGATCGATAGGCAGTCGAAGCAAAGCGCGAACACCCTGCTCGGCACAGTAGCGCGACCCCGCGTCCACGGAGTTGCTTTCCGAGGTCTGGTCAGATTCGACAATCGTTTCCCAGCCGCGTGCGCGCGCACGCGAAAGAGCGCCGGGTTCCTTGCTGATCACGAAACATGCGGTCCGCGCAGCGCGTCGCAGCAACGACGCTGAAGAAATCCTCGCACATCGCCTCCGCCAGGGCCGCGCGGTCGGCAGGGGAGAAATGCGGAGCCAGGCGTTTCTTGGCCTCGTGAAATTCCTTTACCGGAATCAGGATCGCTTTCATGCAGCGGCTCCTGCCTTCTGCTTCGCCGTGAACTGCATGATTCTCCGCGCGAGGAGCTCCTTGTCCTCAAGGTTACGCATGACCGTCGAGTGGATGACGACCTCTACACCGAGCGATTCGATTGCCGGACCCTGGGCGCTGTCGATGGGATCGATCACAAACGTTCCGCAGATGTCTCGATACATCCGCGCGACTCCGAGGGCCGATACATCGTGCCCCAGTTGCGCGAGCATCTGATCGGACGGCCCCTTTAAGGATTTCCCTCCTACGATTGGACAAACGGCGACGACCTGAGTCCGGCGCTTTCGCATGACTTCTCGCACACCCGGGACTGCGAGAATCGGCCCAATGCTTATCAGCGGATTACTCGGGCAGATCACGATGCTACGGGCGCCTTCGAGCGCCTCGAGGACGCCTGGGGCCGGACGCGCGCGTTCGATTCCATCGAATGAAATCGCCTGAACCTTCGGCTCCGCCCGCCGCTGAACCAAGTACTCTTGAAAATGAAGGCGTCCCTGGCCGGTTTCAATCATCGTTGGCACCGGCTGGTCGCTCATTGGGAGAATTCTGGCCTGAACGCCCAGCGCTTTCCGGATGGAGTCCGCGACTTCCGAGAGAGGCCCCCCCGCGCGGAGCATGGCCGTGCGATGGATGTGCGTCGCCAAGTCGCGATCTCCAAGATGGAACCACTCGGGGCGGCCGTAAACGGCGAGCTGCTCCAGCGCGCGAAACGTTTCGTCGCGGAACCCCCAGCCCGTGTCGGAATTGACCTGGCCCGCCAACGTATACGTGACAATATCCAGGTCGGGTGATATCGAGAGGCCGTGCAGGGCGATGTCGTCGCCCGTATTAACGATGACCGTCAATTCGCGTGGATCCATGACGCGATTGAGTCCCAGTAAGAGCTTTGAGGCGCCAATCCCGCCCGCCAATGCCACGATGTCCATCAGTATCCCACTTGGTCGCGCAGCATGGAATTTTCCGTCTGCACGGCCATGCGTTCTAGTGGCAGGGGTTCGTCTGCATCTGCGTGTTCGAACACGCGCCGGATTTTGTAGGTTGTGGTGCGCTCGGCGGGCGTACGACCAATCGTCCGGATCAACGCGCGAAGCTCACCCGGCGAAACAGATTCTCCGAAGTTAGCTCCTGCGGATTTTGAGATGCTTTCTTCCATCAATGTGCCGCCGAAGTCGTTGGCCCCGGCTTCGAGGCAGGCCAGGGCTCCGTCGAAACCAAGTTTCACCCAGGAGACCTGGATATTCTTAATATGGCCGTTCAGGAGCAGGCGGGCGAGCGCATGCACCAGCAAGTGTTCCGTGAAGGAACTTCCTGCGCGCGCGCGGCCCGTGCGGAACAGCCTAGTCTGCGAATGGATGAAGCCCAAGGGGACAAACTCGGTGAATCCGCCCGTATCCATCTGAATCTCGCGCAGCAAGAGCAAATGCCTTACCCAATGCTCGGGTAGCTCTGCGTGGCCGTACATCATGGTGCTGGTGGACGGAATGCCGAGTTCGTGCGCGGTACGAATCACATCGATCCATTGCCGGACCTTGAGCTTGTTGGGGCTCAGGAGCTCGCGCACCTTGTCGTCCAGGATTTCGGCCGCTGTTCCCGGGATGCTGCCTAGCCCCGCCTCTTTCAGCGTTCGCAGGTATCCCTGTAGTTCCATGCCAGTCTTTTCTACGCCGTACACGATTTCCATCGGCGAATATGCATGCAAATGCAGGTCCGGCAGACGCAATTTGATGGCGCGCAGAAGATTGGCGTAGTACGTGCCGTCCAAGTCGCGGGGCAGCCCGCCCTGGATGCATACCTCTGTGGCACCGAGCTCGACGGCCTCGACTGACTTGGCAACGAGCGACTCCGCAGAATGAAAATAGGCATCCGGCGAGCGGGGGCCTCGGCCGAATCCGCAGAACGCGCAGCCCACGATGCACACATTCGTGAAGTTCAAGTTCCGGTTCACGACGTAAGTCACTTGATCGCCGACCGCGCGCCGGCGAAGCTCATTCGCAATCTTTAGCACCGCGAGCAGATCGTCGTCTAACGCGCCGCATAGAGTGAGTCCGTCGCTCGAATCGAGATCTTTTCCAGCGAGAGCCTTCTCGAGAATGTTGGCAATGGTGGGACTCGCAGCTCTGAGGGCCTGTTCCCAAGAGATTTCCCGCCAACGAGGATCCTTAATGTTTATCTTTTGTCGCTCCAGATTCGGGCATAGCCGTCTTCTCCCTGGAGCTTCTGTAGACACGATTGGAGGGGTGCACCCACGAATCCTGGGCGCGACGAGAATTCGGGATAAATCGCCAGTCGCTCGCGCAAGACGAACCCGGCGGCGGCTGTCTTTTCGGCCAGTAAGGAGATCTGTGGCCAAGCTGCCTCGGGATTAATGAAATCCTTCGTGAGCGGAGAGATTCCGCCCCAATCGTTCATTCCGGCTTCGAGTAACCTAGGATAGTCGTCCGACAGCAGGTTGGGCGGAGACTGAATGTTCATATCACCGCCAAATAGCAATCGCGCGATTGCCAGGGTCCGCAGCAGGTCTTCAGTGGACGGTTCAGGCTCGAGTGCCATTCTCGTCCCAGGTTTGGCTCGGAATGGTTGGACAATCACTTCCTGGATGTGACCGTACTTCTCGTGGAGATCGCGTATGGCGAGAAGTGAATCGACACGCTCCTCGGTGGTTTCCCCGATGCCGATGAGAATGCCCGTTGTGAAGGCGATCGACAACCGCCCCGCCTGTTCGATTGTTTGCAATCGAAGCGATGGCACTTTATCCGGGGCCTTCCAATGAGGGCCGCCTGAGCGCCTCAGGCGGGGACTGGCACTCTCGAGCATCAGCCCAAGACTGATATTTGACTCCTTCAGGCGACGCAGATCGACGGCAGACATGAGACCGGGATTGGAATGGGGAAGCAGGCCAGTTTGGTCGAGAACGAGCTGCCCCATTGCCGCCAGGTATTCGAGCGTGCGCTCGAAACCCTGCTTTCGCAGGAACGCTCTGGCCTCTGGGAATATTGTCTCCGGCTGATCACCCAGGCTGAACAGAACCTCTTTGCATCCCGCACGACGCCCGGCTTCGGCCACCGCAAGAACTTCTTGTGATGTCATGTATGGCTCGCCATCGGTCGCAGGGTCCGCTCGGAACGTGCAATAGCCGCAGTAATCCCGGCAAAGGTGTGTCAGCGGAATGAAAACCTTCTTTGAGTAGCTGACTGTTCGGCCCTTGGATCGGTCCCGAACCGCAGCGGCCGCCTGGAGCAAGGAACTTAGCTCGGCATGCTCGATTAACAAGAGCGATTGCTCGCGGGACATGCCAGCCCCCTCGACCCCGCGTTCGAGGGCGGCCATCACTTGAGGCGTACTTACCAGCGCTTCCATTGAAGGCCTGGGCCTTTCACAGCCAGACTCTTCGCCTAATGGGCCATGGCGAAGTCCTGTAACACGCGCGCTCGCAGCTTTATGACGAAGCGGATTATAACAAAGTGCTAAGTCTGCTAGGGATTTTGCACCGCACGGCAACTCTACCGAACGGCGTTGGCAAATCATCGGGCGGACCCACTTCGTTTCTGCCCGGGTGTGCGTCTGGAGGTTGCGGACTCACTTCGGATTGAACTCGCCCGTGACGATCATTTGTTCGCTCATGGCGCGCGCTTGCTTGAATTGCGCGGTTGTCTCCGCGGGTGTACCCGCCGGCAGCTCTCGCAGGATACGATTGAGCTCCTCATCAAAGAGATTCGTGATGAACTCAGGAGAATGCAGCACCTGCTGTCCGTTCTCGTCCACAATGTGGACGACATCGCGATGACGCACTCGCTGCGCGATCATGAGGCGGTAGATGCGGTCCGTAGCTAGATCCTCCATGTAACCGTCAAGAAGGCTCGCGCCGCGTCCGGCGAGTACTCCTTGGCGGTATCGGATGACCGTGCGAACGGCCGCGCGCGTGCCGCCGAGCGTTTGCTTGCCGACGCCCGCGGGAACCGGCCGAAGGTTGGGGCGCGGGTCGGGATCGGTCGGTCGCGCCTTTAGCTGATTCGGCATAGGAAACTGTTTCACGGCAATAGCGTTCTGATCTGGGTGACCCGTCCACGCACCATCCATCAAACACAGCGCCTCGTTTTTCTTGTCCTCTTCGAGCACAGTGAGCGCGCGGGCGTTCAACTCGGCATTCTCGCGGCTGGGGTAGAGCGCCGTCATTCCGCCAATGGCGAGCATCCCGTGCTTGTGGCAAATCTCCGGGATACGATTGCGGAGATTCTGGAAGAAGGCGACATTGTGTGGAATCGTATTGCGGTCAGGCAGAACCCATCGCGGATCGGGTAAATTGAAATGGATCAGGCTGGCCATGTAGTCCCAGCGGCCGAGATTCAGTCCAAGGATGTGGTCACGCAGGTTGTAAGAAAACTCCTCCATTTGATAGGCGAGGGGATGCGATTCAACGAGCGCCATGCATTTGATCGAATTCTTCGGCCAGCCTTTTGCCTGGGCGACGGATTGGAAAAGATCGCGCCACCATAGCGCCTCTTCCGCCGACTCGGATTTCGGAATGTAAAATGTAAGCGGATGATTCAACCACGCCGGGTCCACCTGAAACGCCACCAACGCCACGTCAAAGAGTGCGGCCGGAAGTATTTCATCCGGAATTACGCCACCCTGATGGATATGCAATCCTCGAGGGCGTGAGAGGATCGCCGACTTACTTGGCTGAATCGCGACCGTGCGATCGCGTTTGCGGTCGAAATAGGACAGCTCACCTCGGAGTGCGGAAAGAATATTCGAGACACCCTGCATTAGATGCGGCCAGGTGTTGGCCGTGGAATCTTCGAGGTCAAGCATTACGCCCGGCGCGCCGGAATTCAGCATCTTGACTACCAGCTCGGCGTCATCGGCCGGGCCCGTCATCTGATTGCGTTGGTCTCCGCACCACGCGGGGAGTTCGATTTTCCAGTTCTCCCTCGTCGCAGGGGACGGGGGCAAGTAATCTGGCAGCTGCCCCCGATGTGCCGCAACGAGCGCAGCGGCCCTCTTTTCGACTAGGTCGCGCTGACGGGCGTTAAATGCCCGGTCGAGGGGAATCAGGAAATCGAGGAAGCCCTTTGGCAGGTCGCGCGCGGCATCGAAGCCTGCCGGAGCAAAGTTCATGGACTGAATGGCACCGGGAGAACTCATCTTCGTGACCATAGGCTTGTCTCACGTGACTGATGATTGCTATGACGTTGTTCGGGCATCGAGAACCTCGGCAAACTAGAGGCCGGTTCGGCTCAACCTCCCGGAACGCGTCAAACCCCCTCAAGCATCCGCCGACAGTCGCACTTGAAGAATACTTTTGGCCCGTTTACGGCCTCCGTGATGGGAGTCACGGACGGGCGTGACGCGAGTCACATCTATCAAGAAGACGAGCCAATAGTTCGCCTTTATCTCGACCGGTATGAACGAGACATCTCAAGAGTGATGAGGGGCTACCCTCAGAGACTGCATCACCTGGGGCGACGTTTTCCGGATCATCTCCAAGAGGGCGGCCCGGTCAGGGTTGAGCAGCTTGTCAACAACCTGCTTGTTGACGTTCGCCACGATGATTTGCCCAACTTCCGTCTGCACGTCGGAGAAGATCCCCATGCTCTTCATCTTCTGTGTTTGGGATTCGTTGTCCTCGGTCGGAGTGAGGTAGTGCACGGCGCTGGCTTTGTAGCGGTGGATCAGAAACAGTTGGACGAGCAACATCATTCGCTTCTGGCGTAACGGCGCTACCGTGTTCTGGTCGCGCACCGAGAGCAAGTTCCGCCCACGACGATCCTGGACAGTGGCGAAGATGATGTTGGAGAGTTTTTGGCCACTGGACTCATCGAGCAGGCTCAGTTCCAACAGTTCCGAACCGGCCGTGTGGGGACGCAGCTCGACCCGAATCTTCGCCGGGTGCCCCCAGTGCTTCCTCCACTCCGCGAGCCACTCCTCCAGCAGCTTGGGAGGAACTTCGGTCTGGACCAGGTGTTGGTAGTGTGTCGATCCCTTACCCATCGCCTTCGTTGCCGCAGTACGTCCCGACGAAGCCATCAATGCGCCGTCCAAGCGTGGTCCTCCGACCAGCGTCTGCGGCGTGCGATAAGGAGATTCCAGCAGCCTGAACTTGCGCTGCAGGCGGGCCAGCGCCAACATCCCGTCTTCCTTTAGCGCAGTCGCGAACTCCTCGGCGGCTAAGCCATCGATCTGGTGTCCACCGTAAGTGATGAAGTTGAAGACGAACCCGAGCTTTCCGAGCTCTTCCGGAAACCGTTTCATCTCCTCGGGGCTCATGCCGGTGGTGTCCCAGTTGAACGACGGCGACAAATTGTACGCCAGCATCTTGTCTGGATATTCTGCGTGGATTGCGTGGGCGAACATCCTGGCGTCCTCCAGGTCCGCCGTTTTGGTTTCCATCCACAACATGTCCGCAAAGGGCGCCACAGCCAGCGATCTGGCGATGGCCAGATCGATCCCGCTCTGGATTTGATAGAAACCTTCCGGGGTCTTGGGCAGCTCACAATCCCAGATGACCTGGACACCCAAGGACTTCGCCCGCTCGCGCACTTCGTAGAAGGAAGCGCGTTTCGAGAACGCCAGCCATTCCCCGACGCTCATGTCGAAACGTTCGCCTTCGTCCGTGCGGGACTTCATCACGTCGGCGACCGCCTCCCCATAAGACTTCAGCCCGGCTTCTGTCTGCCAGATTTCCACATAGCGCGTGTCGATCTTCTCGAGCGCGGCGTCGAGTTCCGTTTCTGACGCATGCTTGAGGCCCTGGGCAGTCTCCGTGATCATCGACATGAGTCCAACCCGCTCAAGCCAAGCAAAGGTCGCCCGGTACTCGGTCTCCGACACGGCGAACAGGAGGTGTCCACGAACCTCCACCCCCAGCTCGAATAGCGTTTTCAGAATGGCTAGATAGCCAACCCGATAACTTGGCAGCTCGAGGTTGGTCGCGCCGAGGATGACGGGCTGGTCTCGCTCGTCGCTACGGCTCTCGAGAAACGTCGCCGCTTCGGCATCGGTTCGGGCCACAAGGATCCCAGGGACCCGCATGATGTCAAGCTGCAGGCGGGCTGCGTTTAAACGCCTGATCTGCTCGTCCTGTGCGACGAGGACCTTGCCGGCCTGGTGGCCGCACTTCTTCGCTCCTGGCTTCTGGTCTTCAATGTGGTAGCCCGGAATCCCAACTTCCACGAAGCGGCGAATCAGGTTACGCACATGCGCATCCCCGCCGTGGCCAGTGTCGGCGTCGGCGATGATAAAAGGTCGATAATCGACTTCCGGAGTCGCCTTGCGTTCTTCCTCGCTCATCCGTATCCGAGCGAAGTGTTGGTTTTTATCGGCTGTGAGAAGTGCTCGGACTAACCCGGCTGCCTCGTCTGGCACCTGGCTCAACGGGTAGCTTGCCAGATCTGGTCCTGGATCCTCTGAGATCGAACCCTTGGCAGAGGTCGCCCAGCCGCCAAGGTAAATGCCCTCTATTCCCATCCGTTTCAGCGTAACCGCCTGGCCCGGCGAATAGGGACCGAAGGTCGTGATCTGCTTGCGTTGCTCGAACAGCGCGCGCAGAAGCGCGTAAAACTCCTCGGCGGTCCGTTGCGCACCGGTGCAGTCGTTGGAAATCGTACCCTGTTGTTCAGCCACCTCACGTGGGGAGTAGAGGCGCACGATGCCAGCGAACCGGGGACCCGCGAACCACTGTTTGACTGCCTCCACCTGCTGGTCGAATGTGGTCATATCATCTCGTCCCTTTTGGCTTGATGAATTCGAGCCGCCATTCTTGATTCGAAAATGCCGTGCATTGACTCGCCGTGAATATGTTGATCGGCGGTTCGCCCTAGGAAAAAACAACCGAATCATGGCAGATCGTACCCTTGATCACTGTGACCTTAGTCACAGCGCCTGCCGATGACGATTGAAAGGGCCTAGTGCCCCCAAACAAGTCCTTTCCCAGTACTCCACATGTCCGGCTAGCGCGGGACATTTATCGATATACACCGTATTCCTTGCAAGTGTCGATCATCGCGTGCAGGTTCGCCGGAAGAGCGCTATCGACGGTTGCTCCGGTCGAAAGGATGTATCCGCCGTCCTGCCCCACATCATCGATGAGCCGCTGAACGTGCGCTTTGACCTGTTCCGGTTTTCCAGCGATCAGGAGAGACGACGGCACATTTCCGCCGAAGCACGCCCATCCAGTGAAACGCTTCTTCACTTCCCGCAGGTCCGTCTGATCGAACATCCAGATGGTCCGGCCGGGCGGGATGTCCGCATCGACGATGGTGTCGAGCCGCTTGTTGTAGGCGCCCTCGACAAACAGGTAAGGGATCAGCCCCTCTTCAATAAGCCCGAGGATCACCGCCTTCAACGTAGGCCAATAGAATGTTTGGAAATCCTTGTTGGACATGAAAGCGTCCGCGCCCTTGTGGAGCGGGATGAAAACCACGGGGCTGCGCGAGTTCTTCGCGGCGCGCACGCCGGCCTCGATGGCGATCGGCACGAACCGTTCCACCGCCGAAAGCACGGATTTGGGCTGGCGAAATTTATCGAGCATGATCGCGCGGGTGCCGCGCAAAGTGTCGCCCAGGATATCGAACGGCGCTTTCGTGAAGCCACTCATAAGCCCGGTTAGGCCCAGAGTCGAGATCGTCTCCCGGTCTATGGTCATGCAGGCCTGAATCCATTCGGACGCGGCTTGCCCCGCCTCCAAAATTTTCCGCAGGGCTTCCTGTACCTGCGGGAGCCCGAAAGGAATCATGGCCGGTCCCACTGATGGCAGTTCGAGTATGTCCGTTAGAGGGCCCAGCATGGCCAGCGGAGCCATAGGGCCGAATATCCGAGGAAGGTAGTTTCGGAGGAAGAAGTTGGACGGATCGCTGATCAGCGAGTGATACTCGTCCGCTCGCATATACTCATCTTCCACGCATTGATAGGATTCATTGGGAGGCACACCGTGGCCCGGCCATCGATAAAGCTTGTAATCGAGAAGTTCGAGGACCTTGCCTGAACCGCCCATTGACGTGCCCGCCATCGTATCCGGCATAAAATCGGAGTTGTATTTTCGGACGGCTTCCGCGAGCTTTCCATAGTCGTACATGGCCTCCTGCGGCGTGACACCCGCATAGACGAACGGAAAGATGCCCATCGCGGGACAGACGGGAACGCGCTCTGGCTTCTTCAAGGTGATGACATCGATGAGCATCTGGACGCGGCGCTGATACGATTCCTGCACGCCCGCGTTGGCGAATTGGATGCCTTCCGGGAACTTCCACCGTTTGGCGCGTTCCTCAAATTTGGTTGTCGATATCAGCTGTTGTGGTTGTGCTTCCATTGCTGTGCTATTCTCGCACGCCCTCGGCAACTCGACTATTCGTGCTCATATGTTGTGGCCAACGCCCGACGAATCATCCTAGTATCTAATGCATGATGAACGTCGCGACGTCCAACTGGCGTGATGGTCCGCACGCGTATTGGTGATATGCGTCACAGCCCAACGGGAAGCTCGACTGCAGACTTATCAAAGACTTAGACTTAGCGTCTTAACCGACGCGGACGCGCCGAGGGCGTCTGGCACTTCTAGATGTAAGAGGCGCGATTTTGGAAGAAAGAGGAGGCGGCCCATCGTGGACGACCAAAGCAGCCAGTTGGTGCAACTGATCGCAGACATGCAGGAAGAGGATGCGGTGAAGCTTGCCCGGGCAATGCTCGATAGCGGTTACGACCCGGTCAAACTTTTGGGGCACTGTCGGGAGGCGATGGAACTCGTCGGCAAACGCTATGCCGAAGGCGAGTATTTCCTTCCCGAATTGATGCTTGCCGGCGAAATGCTGAAGGCGATCGGGGACATGGCGAAGCCGCTTATCAAGAAGGATGCGGAGGGTGCAAGGACGCTAGGCACCGTACTCATTGGCACCGTCCAGGGCGATCTGCACGATATCGGGAAGAACATCGTGACGTTCATGCTCGAAATTAACGGCTACAAGGTGATCGACCTCGGGATCGACGTGCCCGTCGCGAACTTTGTCGAGAGCATCAAGGAACACAAGCCGCAGGTGGTGGGTCTAAGCGGATTTCTAACGCTCGCGTTCGATGCCATGAAGCAAACCATTGAGGCGATCAAAGAGGCCGGGCTGCGCGAGAACACCAAGATCATGATCGGCGGCGGGCAGGTGGATGAAACCATTCGGAGTTACACGGGAGCCGACGCCTTCGGCCTCAACGCGATGGATGCTGTGTCTTTGTGCAAGCAGTGGGTACCCGCATGAGCGCGGGAAGCGCGGTCACGCCTGGGTCGGTCCTCTACGCGCAACGGCAAAAGCGCTTAATGGACGCGATCGAACTGCGCGAGCCTGACAGGTTGCCGACAATTCTCTTCGGGCACTTCTGGGTCGCGCACTACGCCGGGATGAACTGCCGGCAGGCGATGTACGACTACGAAGGACTCGCGGCGGCGATGCGCAAGGCGGTGGTGGACCTGGAGCCCGACGGCTTCCAGCCCGTGCATGCCTTAGTGGCGTTCGGCCCGACGATGGACATCCTGGATTACAAGCAGCTCGAATGGCCGGGCCATAAGGACCTCTCCGAGAACGCACCGTTCCAGTATCTGGACGCGGAGTACATGGCTCCGAACGAATACGAGGAGTACGCCTCAGACCCGACGGGTTTCATGTTGCACAAATACATGCCGCGGGTTGCCGGCGCGTTGGAGCCGCTTTCGCAACTGCCGATGTATCCGGGAGTCCTTCACACGCGAATTGTTCAATCGATGGAGACTTACGCGCGGCCGGACGTGCGCCGCGCGCTCGAAACATTAATCAAGGCCGGCGAAGAGATGCAGAAGATGCGCGCGGTCCAGGCCCGATTGATTGACGAACTGAAGGATCTGGGATTTCCGTCCGTGGCTCACGGCACGAGCCACGCGCCGTTCGATGTGGCCGCCGATTATCTGCGAGGCTCAAAAGGCGCGATGCTGGATTTGTTCCGGAACAAAGACCGCTTGCTGAGCCTAATGGACCGGCTGACGACCCTGATCCCTCCCACGACGATCTCGGCCGCGAAAGCGACCGGCGGAAACATGATCTTCATTCCGCTGCACTGGGGGCTGGATGGATTCATGTCTCCGAAGCAATTCACGACATTTTTCTGGCCTCAGTTTCAGAAAGTGCTGGTCACCCTGATCGAGGCGGGGCTCCATCCTCACGTCCTGTGGGAGGGAAACTGCACTTCGCGGCTCGATGTAATCAAGGATGTGCCTCCCGGGAAATGCGTGTATTTCTTTGAACGCACGGACATGTTCAAGGCCAAAGAAGCGCTCCGCGACACGGTGTGCATTCGCGGCAATGTGCCGGCCTCAATGCTGATCACGGGCACTCCGAGCGAAGTCCGCGAGTACTGCAAGAAACTGTTCGACGTGGTGGGGGACGGAGGGGGCTTCATCTTGGACGCGGGCACCGGCGTGCCCGACGAAGCCAAGCCGGAGAATGTCCTGGAGATGTTTCGCTGCGCGAAGGAGTGCGTGTACTGACAACCCATGCCGGCGAGCATGAATCTGAGCGTTCCGCTGTCGGTCGAGGATGTCACGCGATCCTGGGGCTCGCGGGCCGCGAGGCTGGCATCGCCACGTATGCTTGCGCTCGTTGCCGAATTGTTGAAGCGCGCTAAAACTGAGAATTGGATTCAGCCGGCGGTCAGTTTTCGAGTGTGGCCGATTGTTGAACAGGGGCCGGGATGGATGGAGCTGGGCAATGGCTCACGATTGCAGGCCCGTCTATTGAGCCATCATCTGCGAGGTGCTTCGCATCTAGCTTTGGGCATATGCACGGTGGGCGCCGCGCTTGAGAACCGCGTAAGCGAGTGGTTCGCGTTGAGTGAGCGGCTGCGCGGCGTGGTGCTCGACGAAATTGGGACATTAGTCTTGTACCGGCTGAGCGACCAGCTCGAAACGCTGTTGCAGAAGGAAGCGGAGATTCTACGGCTGGAAGCGAGCGGGGTGCTCAATCCGGGAGAGGATGGATTTGATCTTTTGGAGCAAGCGAAGATCGCTCAGCTCGCTGGCGGAGACAGAATCGGCGTTTCGGTGACACCCACCGGAATGCTAATTCCGCGGAAGAGTCTCTCGTTGGTGATGGGGTTCGGCGCGCACATGCAGAAATGGGGCCGGGGCGAGCGGTGCGCTCGATGTGGAGCGCGGGACCGGTGTCCGCATCGACAGCACGTACTTGCAGGGGCCTCGATGTGAGCCGCGCAGAGGAAGTGCAGCGAACCGGCCATCGCGTAACCTTCGCACCGGATGAGCAGCAAGTGTGGAGTCTGCCGGGAGAGACGCTGCTTGACACCGCGCGACGCGCGGGCGTGCGGATTGCGAGCGTCTGCGGCGGCCGCGGCTTGTGCAAGTCGTGCGTGGTTCAAATTGCAGAGGGCCCCGTTGAGCCGCCTTCGCAGCAAGACTTGGCGTTTTTTTCACCGGAAGAACTGGCCTCCAACTGGCGCCGGGCCTGCCAGACGTTTGCTGGCGGTGACTGCCGCGTCGAGATTTCGGCGCGAGCGAGGGCCATGCCGCTTCGCACGCAGATCGAGAGCGAGGACGTGTGGGTGCGCCCCGATCCGTCGGTGCGTTTGTTTTCGGTGACCGTGCCCGATGCAACTCTTGAACGTCCGACGGCGGATGATCACCGGCTCATGAATGCACTCAACGAGAAGTGGCCGGGCATCTGCTCGCGGATCGATATCGACGTGCTGCGTTCCCTGCCCCAGGCCCTGCGCGTGCCGGGACGGCAGGTGTCCGCCGTGATCCGATTCGGCGAGGTAATCGGCTTCCTTCCACAGGGAAAGCGGGCGCTGGTTGGGCTCGCCGTCGATGTCGGCACAACGAACATCGTCGCGCTGCTCGTCGATCTGTGGAGCGGGCGGACACTGGCAACGAGGGCGGTCGAGAATCCGCAGGCAAGTCACGGAGGAGACGTAATCAGCCGGCTCGCCCGCGCCGTGTCCTCCGAGGAAGCACGGGAAACTCTGCACCAGTTGGTCGTGCGCGGAATCAACGACATGGCGCGCGATCTGTGCGAGTCCCAGGCGATTGGCCCAGAATATGTCGCGGACATCGTCGTGGCCGGCAACACCACGATGCATCACCTTCTTTTGAAGCTACCCGTGACGCATCTTGGCGCCGTGCCGTTTGTCGCGGCGAGCGCGAGCGCGACGGACGTGAAGGCGCGCGACGTGGGTATCACGGCGATGCCCGGCGCGTATGTGCACGTGCTGCCGAATATTGCAGGATTTGTCGGGGGCGATCACACGGCGATGTTGCTTGCGATCGGCGGTGATCGGGAAGACAAAACTGTCGTGGCGCTCGACATCGGCACCAATACCGAGATGTCGTTGATCCACAAGGGGCGGCTTTCAAGCATCTCGTGTCCGTCTGGTCCGGCGCTCGAAGGCGGCCACATCCGGTGCGGCATGCGCTCCGGCCACGGAGCGATCGAATCGGTGAAAATTAGTGCGGACGAGGTACGCATCCAAACGATAGACGATTCGCCGCCCGTGGGAATCTGCGGGTCGGGAGTGCTCGATGCGACAGCGCAATTGTATCTGGCGGGAATTGTGAGTCCGACCGGTCGCATGACAAAAGAACATCCCAGGGTGCGCATGCGTGATGGCCAACCCGAGTTCGTGCTCGCTGACGAAAGGGAAGCGCAGGGTGCGGCGATCGTATTCAATCAGCGCGACGTGCGGGCGGTGCAGCTCGCTAAGGGCGCGATTCGTGCTGGGATTCGCGTGCTGCTCGAACAGGCCGCGGTAAAAGAAGAGCAGATCGATCAGGTGATTATCGCCGGGGCCTTCGGCAACTACATCGATCTCGCAAGCGCAGTGGCGATCGATATGCTGCCCAATTTGCCGCTCGATCGCTTCGCGCAAATCGGCAACGCAGCCGGCATCGGCGCGAAGCTCGCGCTGGTGTCGTATCCGCATCGTGCCACGGCGCAGAGCATTGCGGCAAGAAGTCACTATATGGAGCTGGCCGGGTCGGCGCATTTCAACAGGTGTTTCATGCACGCGATGCGCTTTCCCGCTCGGAAACTGAATTGAGAGGAGCAAACCATGGCGATACCAGGCGTTGGAATCATTGGAGATCGCATTAATCCCGGGTTCAAGGCCACGAAGGCCCTGCTCGAAGCAGAAGATATTGCCGGCCTACAGGCACTGGCGGTACGCCAAGTCCAAGCCGGAGCGTGGGGCATCGACGTCACCATTGGACCGCGGGGCTACAAGGATTCACACTTCTTAACGGAAGTGATCAAGGCGTTGCAAGCAGCCGTCGACGTGCCGCTATGCTTTGACTACCCGGACAAGGGCGTGCAGGAGGTTTGCCTCAAAGCATACGATCCCGCGAAAGCCAAGGGCCGCAAGCCATTGGTAAATTCGCTTGCCGAAACGCGTCTTGAGATGCTCGATCTATTCAAGATTCGCCCGTTTCAGGTCGTGCTGATGGCGTCGGAACGTCTGGAGGATGGCGCGGCGAAATCCAACAAGCTGACCAGCGAAGTGCTGGGCCTGGCGAAGCGAATGAGCGCGATTCTGGCACGGGACCATGGCGTCAGCCGCGCAGACATGTTCGTCGATGTCACGATTCACAGCCTCGTGTCGGATTTGGAGGGGCTTACGAAAATGGCGCTCGAAGCGATCCAAGCTGTCCGTCAGGATCCGGATTTGAACGGCATCCATATCATGGGCGGTTTGACCAACATCGGAAACATGCTCCCGCCGCTCAAGTTCGACAATCTTCCGCTCCGGCAACTCGTCGAAAACGCGTTTCTGACGCTTGCGGTTCCGCTCGGCTTCGACACGATCATGGGAACACCGTGGAATGATTTTCGGATGCTGCCGGACGACAACGTCGTGTTGCAGACACTAAGAGAGTTCACCGAACTAAAAGGGCTCAATGCGATGCGCAGACTCCGCCAGCTCTGGGCGCGGATCCAGGAAACTAAGTCTCTCGTGGAGAAACAGACTACACGGTAGCGGAGGCGAACGGCACCCAGCTAAATGTGCTCTTGAACGGAGTTGGCTTCGTGGCGTAAAAGGCAGGCTTCATTTGTGCTTTCTGTTGCGCGGATTCAGATATTTGCTCGCTCATCGCTTACTCCGGAATCAAAGACCAGCCTGGCCGCAGGCGGGCCTCATCATAAAGAAACATGTGGTGAAGCAGGATCTTAATCCAATGTCCGGCAAGGCCGATTTCCCCCATGATGTAATCCAGGTCGCGGTCGTATTCCGGATATCGTTCGTAGTCCGGTACGATGGGGAAGACAATCATCGAAGCAGCGGTGCCGGTGAACGGGTTTGCACCCGCCGAAGTAACGCACGCCGCTCCCATTTCCGCCATTGAGGCTTGCCATGTCGTGCAGCTGGCCAGGCCAACTGCGACTAACTCAATGGACTTGGTCCTGTGCCCCCGGCCGCATCGTCAAGCAGCATGTGGTGCTCGCTACCGGTTGTTGCGGCGAACTGCCGCTCTGCCCCAAGTGGTTGAGTAAGCAGAATCTTAGCGGTGATCATCGGTTCCTCCCGCAGGCTGCGGTCTCTCTGCGCCAAATGAATGTGTTACAGGAAAGAAGAGAACCGCAGGAATAAGATGGAGTGTCCCGATGGTTCCACCGAGATTGGGAGGGACTCGAAACCCATGGCCATGGAGAACTTCCGCCTCAAGGTATTCCGCACGGTTGCTGAAAAGCTGAATTTCCGGGAGGCGGCCGAGGCACTTCTTTTGACTCAGCCTGCCGTCACCCTTCAAATCAAGGCGCTGGAAGAAGAACTGTCGATCCGGCTTTTCGACCGCAGCGGGAATCGGATCGTTCTCACCGAAGCAGGCGGCCGTCTTCTGAAGCACGCGACCAAACTGGCGGCGTTGGCCAAAGCTGCCGAGCAAGACCTCGCGACGCTCAGCGGTGTGGAGAGCGGCGAGTTGCACATTGGGGCGTCCACAACGATTGCCCAATACCTTCTGCCAAAGCTCGTAGGGGAATTCGGACGGATGAATCCGCGGGCTTCTCTCTCCGTTGTGAGCGGCAACACTTTGCAGGTTGTGGATGCGCTCTTGAAAGGGAGCATTCCGCTCGGATTGGTGGAAGGGCCCGTCATGCGCAGGGGAGTCAGGACCGAGTTATTTCTCGCCGATGAGATTGTGATGATCCTTCCCGCACAGCATGAGTGGACCGGCCAGGCTATTTCACTGGATCAATTGGCCACTGAGGCGATGATATTTCGCGAGCAGGGTTCAGGAACGCGTCGCGTGGTGGAAACCGCATTGCGGAAGGCAAAGGTTCCCCTGAAGAAACTGCGCATTGCAATGGAACTCGATTCCACCGAGGCGATCAAGGCGGTGGTGGAGGCTGGACTCGGTGTGGGTTTCGTTTCGGCGCGTGCCATTCAGAAGGAACTAAAACTCAGGACGCTTCAAGTCGGCCAAGTAAACGGCCTTCACATCCGCCGCAGGTTTTCCATCATCCGATTGCCCGGTCCTCAGCCCGGCGGTTTGGCCGGGGCTTTCCTCCAATACTTACGTGGTGTCCGCGCCCGCTCCACCAATCGCCCGCAGGACTCCTGATAAGCAAGAGTGAAGACTCATAAGGATTGCTGCTTGGACGAGTGTCTCCTTACCCGTCGATACTGACTTCAAGCTAGAAGGCATAGGTCGCCTTTCTAGCCGGGCTTCCAGGAGGCATTTTTGACCAGCAAGACGCTCTTTTTTGTGGGGTTGATTCTCTGCGCCAGTGGCGTGATCTCACCGCCGGTAGCTCTTTTGCTGGGCCTTGTCTACGGTTTCTCGTTCCTCCATCCCTATCACGTCGACAGCCAGAATCTTTCCAGATTCCTTCTACAGGCCTCTGTGGTAGGCATGGGATTTGGAATGAATCTGCAGGATGTGCTGCACGCAGGGAGGAGCGGGCTGGCGTACACGGCTGGGAGTATCGCGTTCGCGCTGGGTTTCGGGCTAATCGCGGGACGTTTGTTGGGTGTAAATCAAAAGACATCCTTTCTCATTACCGCCGGTACTGCCATCTGTGGAGGAAGCGCCATCGCTGCGGTTGCGCCGGCTATAGAGGCCGGTCAGGAGGAAACAGCGGTTTCCCTGGGTACTGTGTTCATTTTGAATTCGATCGCCTTGCTGATCTTTCCAGCCATCGGCTGGGCCCTTCATTTGACTCAGCAACAGTTTGGTCTTTGGTCGGCGCTAGCGATCCATGACACGAGCTCTGTCGTGGGTGCAACGTCGCGCTTTGGAGCCATGGCACTCGTCGTAGGGACGACGATCAAGCTGACGCGCGCATTGTGGATCGTGCCTGTTTCAGCGGGCGCGGCCGTATGGACGCGTTCGAAAAGGCGAATTCATTGGCCCTGGTTCATTCTGCTGTTTTGCCTCGCCGCCATCTTGAACACATACCTGCCATCCTTGAAGAATGTATCTGGCATTTTAAGCAACCTCGGGAAGTTGGGGCTGACCGCCACGCTTTTTCTGATCGGGACGGGACTCTCCAGGGCCACATTGAAGCACGTAGGTGTGCGCCCGCTGCTGCAAGGTGTAATTCTATGGATCGTCGTTGCGATATCGTCCTTGTGCTTGATCGTGGCGGGTGTGATCTCTCTCTAGCCGAAGACGAGGTGATCTTCATTCCCGATTCTTGCCGTTTGTCCGTTCAGGCCATGGCGTCGGCCGATCAGACAGCGGTTCTTGGCTACGTTGTAAAGCCAAAGCGGTAGGGCGGTCGAATGCCGGAAGACAGGGAATTCGCTTGCGCAATGCTTCCTCATATCCTCTCCTCGCCAGTCGAGAAAGGGCGATTAACGGCTCCTGTGGCTCCTGCGGATGATGACGAGCATTTTGAGATTGATCCACGCGAATCGCCAGACTTGCCACGGGAAAAATGTTCGCATGAACAGAGTCATGGGGGTTGGCTTCGTGGCGTAAAAGGCAGGCTTCATTTGTGCTTTCTGTTGCGCGGATTCAGATACTTGCTCGCTCATCGTTTACTCCGGAATCAAAGACCAGCCTGGCCGCAGGCGGGCCTTATAAAGAAACATGTGGTGAAGCAGGATCTTAATCCAATGTCCGGCAAGGCCGATTTCCCCCATGGTGTAATCCAGGTCGCGGCCGTATTCCGGATATCGTTCGTAGTCCGGTACGATGGGGAAGACAATCATCGAAGCAGCGGTGCCGGTGAACGGGTTTGCACCCGCCGAAGCAACGCACGCCGCTCCCATTTCCGCCATTGAGGCTGTGTGCGTTGGTTTGTCGCTGCCACGAATCATGTCCGCGATGCTGCGCGCCACCGCCTTGCCGATCATGGCAGAGGGCATGCCGGTGCGGGGCGGTGCAGCGAAAATTGGAGTACCTCTAGGATTCAGGTGCGGGCGCGAGACCGGATGAGGCGGCGCGAATGCTATACCCGCGGCGAACAGATTCTTGAAGGCGGGACTTTGGTAATAGCGCGGCCAGTCGCGTGCCCGCCACTCTTCGTAGGGTCTCTGTAGGTAGTCGGCGTCCACCTTCATAAAACCACTCGGTGCGAACACGCGCGGCGTGATGTCCTCCCCTTTGCGGTCGAATGCCTTCAGGCCCACTCCTGAGAAGGGTGGGAGAAGCATGGCCATATCGAATGAAATTTCCCGATCCTCGCCTTCCAGTGTTTCGTAGTAGGCGCGGCCGCTTTCCACTTTTTTGACGTGCGCACGGGTAATCCAATCGATGCCGCGCTCGGCGAACAGAGATTCGGTGAAGATATTGCTTGGCGTCACATAACCTGAGCGCTTGATTCGCAGGCCATCCATGCCGAAATCCCCAAGTTCGTATTCATTCGAGAGATAGATGACCTCCGCTCTGTCTCTAACACCGTGGGCGCGAAGTTCGAATTCCAAATTCACGGCGTATTCGAACGCCGCTCCCTCACAGGTACAGGTCCCGTGTCCGGTGCCTACAATGAAGCGCTTCCGCTCACCACGCTTCATCCGCTCGATCTGTTTGAGAAAGACGCCAGCGGTCTCTTGCGCGTGGTCGGCGGTGCAAACGGAGAGGCTGTGCTTTCCTGGGCCCAGTCCGTCGGTTGCGCCGAAATTGAGTCTCGGGCCAGTGGCGTTGATCAAGAAGTCGTAGTTCACGCGCTCTCGCTCGCCCGCTTTACCGTCCAGAGTCCACTCGATCTCGACAGCGGGAGAAGCGTTGGTATCTGTGCCCTCCGGATATAGCGCTAGCGCTCGCGCCTGCTTGAACTCGATGCCGTGATTGCGGTAAACGGGAGCGAGCGGAAAGACTACTTGCTCACGATGCAGTAGGCCCACGCCCACCCAGATATTGGATGGAATCCAGTTGTAGTGAGAAAGCGGAGATACCACCACCACTTCGTCATTTTTCCTCAGCCACTTCCGGAGGAAGGCCGCAGCCGTATGGCCTGAAATGCCAGCGCCTAAGACCACCGCGCGCGCCATTTCGTTAGAACCTCCTCTCGCACAAGGAAGAAGTCAGGACTCGTGATTTCATTGGAACCTCTCAATTCTGATACAACTCTATTCGACAAGGAAGGTGCGCCACCGTGTCTATGGTCACGGTGAAATGTGACCTGTATCACTGTGAGAATTTGCCCGGTCGCGTCTCATGGGAGGCGAAGGATTTTTCGATCGCAGCCGAATTCAAAAGGTGTCAGGAGACTTTGCGCATTTCCGAACAGGCACGGCGATTGAACGAGGAATGAAGAATTAGCAGAATCGACATCGCCAGAGGGGCGATGGCCTCGGATTGAGGAGCTGGTATACGGAAGGAGAAAAGAAATGAAGCAGCACCACATTTCACAATTCGTGTTAGCCATTTGTCTGGCGATCGTTTTTGCGACGGGCATTGGCTCGCTAGTTCGTGCACAAACCACGGCACCGCCCCCCAGGCCCGCGCCAAGGTATAACGCAGCGACCGAGATCACGGTCAAGGGCACGGTAGAAGCCGTGAATCAAGTGACAGGAGCCAGAGGTTGGGCAGGCACGCATCTACAGCTGAAGACGGAAAATGCAACTTTCGACGTACACGTCGGACCTTCTTGGTTCCTCGCGAAGAACAACATGAGTTTTGCGAAAGACGACCAGATTGAGGTCACGGGTTCGAAAGTGAAGTTCGGCGATGCAGATGCGCTGCTGGCGCGTGAGATCACCAAGGGCGACAAGAAGCTGGTCCTGCGCAATGAGCAAGGGTTTCCAGTGTGGTCCCGCGGACGACGTCGTTAGGGGCTGCGGGTGCGCCGCTAGAGCGCGGGAACTTGAATGAATTAGTAAGGTGCCTTCATGAACCCGAAGAGCCGGTTTGCACTGTCGATCGCAGTAATTGTTCTTGTGGCCGGTTGCGGCGACCGCCGTAACGCTGGAGGCCCCCTACGCGCTCATCTCGTTCCGGTTGTCAAGGCGACCCGCGGAAATCTCGCAAACCATCTTGAGATCGCCGCGGAGTTTCGACCCTACCAGGAAGTTGATGTCTACGCGAAAGTTTCCGGTTATATCCAGAAGCTTTACATCAATTGGGGAACGCACGTAAAGAGGGGCGATCTCCTGGCAATACTCGACAACCCGGAGCTCAAACACCAACTTCAACGGGATGAGGCGACAATTCGCCGCAGCAGACACGAAGTAACACGGTCGCGGGAGGATCTCAATCGGTCGAAGTCCGCCTATACGGTTTCGCACCTGACATATGCACGACTTGCGGAAGTGCAAGAGAAGCGGCCGGAGCTGATCGCGCAGCAGGAAGTTGACGTCGCGGAAGGAAAAGACCGGGAAGCCAGCGCAACCGTATCGGCCGCAACGGCTTCATTGGACGCGGCGAATGAGGCACTGATCGAAGCCGAGGCTGCGTTAAAGCAAGATCAGGCGCTCTATGCCTACACTCGAATGACGGCGCCGTTCGATGGCGTCGTAACCCGTATTGATGCCTATTCTGGAGCTCTTCTGCCAGCGGCGACTTCCTCCGACAAAGACGCCTCGCCTCTGTGTCATCTCTCGCAGAACAACCTGCTCCGCCTCGTGATCCCGTTACCGCAGAGAGTTCTCGGCCAGATACACGTCGGCCAAGTCATCGATGTAAAAGTCGGAACACACGATAGAACATTCAAGGGGGAAATTGCCCTCTTCACAGACCAGGTTGACCTCGCCACGCGAACGATGCACGCCGAGGTGACCGTACCCAACCCGACATACGAACTCGTTCCCGGAATGTACGCCTCGGTTGAAATCCCGCTGCACGGAGCAGAGAACGTGGTTGTGCTTCCGGTTCAGGCAGTCCAAGTTACCGGCGAATTCTCCGGCACCGTTTTAGTGGTTAACGGAAGTAACCGGATCGAACAGCGGAGCGTTATGCTAGGCACTCAAACGGCGAATGAAATCGAGATTAAGTCCGGCATTCAACAGGGCGAACTTGTCGTTTTTGGAAACCAGGCACAGTATAAAATGGAGAATCTGTGGAACCCAAAGAAGTTAAAACCCCGGCATCAGAATAGCCTCTGGCTCCGGCCGATGATTGACCACGAATTCCGAGGGATGATCTATCAGGCAACGTGAGTAGTTTCGGGGACCACGCGCCAACGCAACCATTTCGTTCAAGGCGCGAGCCGACGCGTTTCTCACCGCACGCCGAAGTTGCGAAAGACGTGAACCTTCAGGCCGTCGATTACAAATAGGAACACCAACACGATGGCAAGCAACGAAGCAACCAAAGACCAGGAAATCGGAGCCATGAGAATGCCGCTCGTGGCCATCAAACTGACCACAACAAGATCAGCGGCCGAGCTCAAGATCAGCCAGCGGCTGGGGAGCGAATGCCAGAAACGATTGCGCTCGCGCACGAGATAAACATTGCCCTGGCCAGTGAAAACCAACATGAGGAAAACGAGGGTCTGAAGCTGCCGAAGCGGTAGATGAAGGACGTCCCTGCCGACAAAAAAGACGGTGAATGAAAGAATTAGAACTAGGCCGGCGAGTGTGCCGGCTGTGAGCATCAGCGTGCGGATGTTCCAACGGTCGGGCCGCGTCGAAAACGATACGCGGTCGGTAGCTATGGACATGGTGACGAAATCGTTGGTGAACAGGAGCAGAACGACGAGCAGAGGTGTGATCACAAATTGTCCGGTGAGAATCAAGCCAACGCTGAGGAAAACCCCGATTTCGAGCGTTTTGATGATTTTGTTCAGCGTATACGTCAACATTCGCTGATAGATTCTGCGACCGGTTTCGATGGCGCGGACCACTCCCACGAGGCCACTCTCCGTGAGGACCACACTCGCGGCGGCCTTGGCCACATCGGTCGCTGTGGAAACGGCGATGCCCGCCTCAGCCTGCTTCAAGGCAGGAGCGTCATTCACGCCGTCACCGGTCATACCGACGACGTGCCCTTGCCGCTGAAGCGCCTCAACCAAACGAAACTTGTCTTCGGGAAAGACTCCTGCGAAGACATCGTATTGTTCGGTCGCTGCCCCAGCACCGTTTCGCAAACTCTCCGCAGAGCCCACGCGATTGCCGATGCCCACCTGCAGCGAGACGGCACGGGCGGTCGCGGGTCCATCTCCGGTCACCATAATGACGCGCACGCCCATGCTCTTAAGATTTCGCACGAGCGCTTCGGAATCTTCCCGGATGGGGTCTTCAAGCCCAAGGAGACCTACAAGCTCAAGCGAGGGTTCTGTACCGGCAGCGACGGCGAGAACTCGTGCGCCTCGCCCTGCGAGCCGTTCGACTTCGTCTGTAATGCTTCCTCCGTGGCGAACCAGAGAAACAAGCGCATCCGGCGCGCCCTTGATGACCCGCAGTGTGCCCGCCGGCTGCTCGTAGATTGCTTCAGAGCGCTTGGTGGCCGGATCAAATGGGATGAATTGAAGACGCCGTGGAACAGCGTTCAGTACATTTTTCTCTTGTGCTGCCTCGAAAATGGCCAAATCGATCGAATCCTGAGTCGCTGGATCGGAGGCAAGAGCGGCCATGCGCAGCACTTCTTCTGCGCTTCGATCTCCGATCGGACAAATCTGCGCCACCGCAAGCCGGTTCTGAGTAATCGTTCCAGTCTTATCCGTGCACAGCACATCCATAGCCGCCGCTTCTTCGATAGCGGAAAGGCGGGTCACGAGCACCGCGTGATGGGACATGTCGAGCGCGCCAAGCGCGGTAGCTACCGTAAACGTTGCGGGCAAAGCGACAGGCACCGAGGCCACCAACAAAATAAGAGCGAAGGGTAAGACTTCCGACCAGTGTAGATGCGCAAAGAAGGCGTAGACGAGCAGGCCACCAACGAGGACAGCATCAAGAATGACGAGGTACTTTACGATCGCAAAGATAATCGTCTGTAAGTGGCTCGCTGTCTTCGCGGTCTTTACCAACTCCGCGGTCTTGCCGAAGTAGGTGTGTCGTCCGGTTGCTGTCACCTCGCCGGTAGCTTCGCCGCGTTTGAGCCGCGAGCCAGCGTAAACGGTCGCCCCGGCGGATTTCTCGATGGGCAGAGACTCACCGGTCAACTCCGACTCATCGGCATCTACGACGCCGTCAAACAGGCGGACGTCCGCCGGGACAAGGTCTCCCAACCGCAGATGAATCACATCCCCGGGAACAAGCTGTTCGGCTGGGATAAGCTGCCAGCGGCCGTCGCGCAGCGCTCGCGCCTGTACGGAGAGCCGTTTGCGCAAGAGAGTGAGAGCGCGATTTGCCTGATTTTCCTGGACAAAACTCAGGAGGGAATTGAACAGCAGCAAGACACCGATGATGACGGCTTCGTCCAGCTTGTGAACCAGGACCTCCAGCAGAATGGTGGCTTCGAGCATCCAGGGAACGGGTGCCCAGAATTTGGCGAAGAAAGAGAGCAGTGGATGGCGCCGTTCTTCTTCGACCTGGTTCGGGCCGAATTCGCGAAGCCGGTCCTGTGCCTCTGCCGTTGTGAGGCCGTTCGCGGAAGTTTGGGCAGCAATGACTCGATCTTCGTGCATGGGCTTACAGGATTGTACGCCATCAACGAATGCGCGCCCGCGGGACCTACGCACGTTTCAGGAACGTTAGCGAAACCGGAAAAGCGCCTGCGGCTAGAGTACTTTTTGCAAACTCAGGTACTCTGGGCTGTGTCAGACCGAGTGTCTGTCCGGGACGGTAGGGAAAGTCGGGTCCAAGTTGAGTCCAATAACTGCCGAATACCATGCAAAACCGTGATCCAAGAAGTACGCAGAGCCAAGTACAAGCAAAACAACAGGATAGCCATTCTGGATCTATCTTCTAAGCAGAGGGCTGGGGGGGGCCTCCGGGCGCGCCATCTTTTCCTCCGCCACGGTCAACACCTTTACCGGATCTGCCGATTTCTAATCGTGCAAGCGGGACGCTCCTCCCGTAAAATTCATGAGACTTGACTCGACCATTGACGCCGGCAGTGAACTCACGATGAATCGTCGCTCGGCTCTCGACTCTTTCTTCGCGCCCAATACCGTCGCGGTCATCGGTGCCACGGATCGCGAGGGCACGGTCGGGCGCACCGTCGTCGCCAATCTCTCAAACGGAAAATTCCCGGGCAAAATCTACGCGATCAATCCGAAGCGTTCCGAGGTTCTCGGCGTTCCTTGTTTCCCGAACATCGCCGCAGTGTCGGAAAAGATCGATCTCGCCGTCGTCGTCACTCCCGCGCCGACCGTTCCCGGCGTGATTCGCGAATGCGTGGCGGCGGGCGTGCGGTCGGCAATCGTCATCTCCGCGGGATTCAAGGAACGCGGCGCGGAAGGCGCCGAACTCGAGCGCCAGATCCAGGCCGAAATTCGCCGCAGCAACATGCGCGTGGTCGGCCCGAATTGCCTCGGCATGATGAACCCGCACGTGGGGCTCAACGCGACATTCGCCCAGGACATCGCCAAGCCCGGAAACGTCGCGTTTCTCAGTCAAAGCGGCGCGCTGCTCACCGCGATCCTCGACTGGAGTTTTCTGGCCAATGTGGGATTCAGCGCGGTCGTCTCGACCGGCTCGATGCTCGACGTCAGCTGGGGAGACCTGATCACGTTTTACGGCGAGGATCCGTACACGCAGAGCATTCTGCTGTACATGGAATCGATCGGCGACGCGCGCGCGTTTCTTTCCGCCGCGCGCGAGGTGGCGCTCAGCAAACCAATCATCGTGATCAAGGCGGGTCGCTCCGAAGTTGCCGCTCATGCCGCGAGTTCGCACACCGGCGCTCTCACGGGCAATGACGAAGTTTTTGACGCAGCGTTCCGCCGGTGCGGCGTTCTTCGCGTGCAGAATATTTCGGACCTCTTCTACATGGCCGAAGCGCTCGGCAAGCAGCCGCGCCCGCAGGGTCCCAAGCTCACGATCCTGACCAACGCCGGAGGGCCGGGCGTTCTCGCCACCGACGCGCTCATCGCCACGGGTGGAGCGCTCACTTCGCTTTCGCGCGAAACCATGGATGCGTTTGACAAGCTTTTGCCGCCGCACTGGAGCCACAACAATCCCATCGATATTCTCGGCGACTCCGATCCGGATCGTTACGCGCGGGCGCTCGAAATTGCCACGAAAGATCCCAATAGCGACGGCCTGCTCGTCATCCTCGCGCCGCAGGGAATGACCGATCCCGCGCGAGTAGCCGAACGCCTGGCGCCCTACGCCAAGCGGCAGAGCAAGCCCATTCTCGCAAGCTGGATGGGGGGAAGGGGAGTTGCCGAAGGCGACGCAATCCTCAACGCTGCGGGAATTCCCACGTTTGCCTATCCGGACACGGCGGCCCGCGTTTTCAATTACATGTGGCGCTACAGCTACAACATTCGCGGATTGTACGAAACGCCGTCTGTTGCCGACCAGCCCGAGGCGCGCGAGCCAATTCGTCAGAAGGCGGAACAGATTCTCGGGCGCGTGCTCAACTCCGGCCGCACGCTCCTGACCGAAGTGGAATCAAAAGATGTACTCGCGCTGTATGGAATCCCCACGACTCCCACGAAGGTCGCGCGAACTGCCGACGAAGCTGTTTCCGTCGCACGCGCTGTCGGGTTTCCCGTCGTGCTCAAAATTCATTCCGAAATCATTACTCACAAGACCGACGTTGGCGGCGTGAAGCTGAATCTACAAAGTGAAACTGCCGTTCGAGAGGCGTTCGAATCGATCCAATCCTCGGTCGTTTCCAGGGCCGGCGCAGCCGCGTTCCTCGGCGTCACGGTCCAGCCGATGGTGCGCATGGATGGATACGAGATTATTCTCGGCAGCTCCGTCGACGCGCAATTCGGACCGGTGATTCTTTTCGGTTCGGGAGGCCAGCTCGTCGA
This sequence comes from uncultured Acidobacteriota bacterium, assembly GCA_963769415.1. Classification (GTDB taxonomy): domain Bacteria; phylum Acidobacteriota; class Terriglobia; order Acidiferrales; family UBA7541; genus Palsa-295. The sequence goes on along the minus strand of CAVYLM010000005.1, from coordinate 2,412,514 downwards.
GGTCTATCGCGATCGCGCGCTCGCGCTGCCGCCGCTGAATACCACGCTCGCACAGCGCCTCATGGAGCAGACGAAGATCTTTCGCGCGCTCAAGGGTGTGCGCGGGCGCGCGCCGGTCGATATCGCCGCGCTCGAACAGCTGCTGGTTCGTTTCAGCCAGCTCGTCGTCGAGCAGCGGCGAATCAAGGAAATCGACATCAATCCGCTGCTCGCGTCGCCCGACCGCTTGCTCGCTCTCGACGCGCGCGTCGTGCTGCACCCGAAAGAAGTTGCGGATGGCGACCTTCCGGTCTCCGCCATCCGGCCGTATCCGGTGCAATACGTCTCCGGCTGGAAAATGAAGGACGGAACCGAAGTCGTGATCCGGCCGATTCGCCCGGAAGACGAACCGATGATGGTGAAGTTCCACGAAACGCTTTCCGACCAGACCGTTTTCCTGCGCTATTTCCACATGGAGAAATTGAGTACGCGCGTCGCGCACGAACGCCTGATCCGCAAATGTTTCGTCGACTACGACCGCGAAATGGCGCTGGTCGCGGACCGAGCCGTCCCGGGAAGCACGCAGCACGAAATCCTCGGGGTCGGCCGGCTGACGAAATCGCGGGCGGGAAACGAAGCCGAAGTCGCGCTTCTGGTCGGCGACCGCTACCAGCGCGGTGGCCTGGGCGGCGAACTGCTTCGCCGGCTAATCGAGGTGGGCCGCGCCGAAAGAATTCCGGAAATTGTCGCGAACATTCTTCCTGAAAACTCGGGGATGGGGACGCTGGCGAACCGCTTCGGCTTCGAAGTTCGCCGGACGGACGATCCCACTGTTGTCGTCGCCACTCTGCGCCTTTAGGTCTTCGTCAGGGTGCGGTTGTCGTTCGCGAAGAGGCCAGTTTCCAGGCTTCTTTGGCCATCGCCCAATCTTCCTGGGCGCGAATGACCAGAACCCTGACCGCAGAGGTTGGGCTGGCAATGTCGCGATCGCCAGTTTCGCGTTCGTTCCGCTTGAGGTCCAGCTCGAGTTTCAGAAATCTGAAATTCGCGCAAGCGGCCGCGCGAACTTCTGCGGAGTTCTCTCCAATTCCGCCGGTAAACACGAGCGCGTCGATGCCGCCGAGCGACGCGATCATCGCACCGATCGAAGAGTGCAAGCGATGCACGAAAATATCGAATGCGAGCTTCGCGCGCGCGTTGCCGTCGTTCATCGCGCGCACGATCTCGCGCAAATCGCTCGACGCTCCGGAAATTCCCAGCAGCCCTGATTTGCCGTTCAGCATTTCGTCCAGCTCCGCGCCGGTGAGTCCTTGCCGCATGAGGTAGGTCAATATCCCGGGATCGACGGAGCCTGAGCGCGTTCCCATCATCAGCCCTTCGAGTGGAGTGAATCCCATCGTCGTGTCGACGCTTTTTCCGCCTTGCACGGCGGCGAGCGAGCATCCATTTCCCAGGTGGCAGGTGACGATCTTCAAGAAGCCGGGATCTTTGCGCAGCAATTGCGCGGCACGCTCGGAGCAGTATTGATGATTGATGCCATGAAAACCGTAGCGGCGAATTCCCTGTACGAGCCATTCATACGGGCCCGGATACACATACGCGGCTTCCGGGAGAGTCTTGTGGAATCCGGTGTCGAAGACCGCGACCTGGGGAACGCCGCCGAATCGCTTCTCGACGAATTCGATTCCAGCCAGCTCGATGGAGTTATGAAGCGGCGCAGACGAGGCCATCGCCGCGATCGCCGCTTTCACTTTCGGAGTGATCAGAGCCGGATCGCGGTAGTCGGCGCCGCCATTGACGATCCGGTGGGCTGCGACGTCGATCGACTCGGGCGGCGAAGCCGCTCGCGCTTTTCCCGACCACAATTCGCCGAGGACCTGAGCGACGGAACCGGAGCCTGTTTGCGGCTGAATCCTCAGGCTATCTTCAACGCGAGCGCCCTGCGAATTCTTCGCGCGGATTTCGGCTTGCTCACCGTTCAGCTGAACTCTGCCTTCCCACAAAGGTTCAGGGGGATCCTGCGGCAGGGCACTGCCGATTTCATACAGGCACGTTTTTTGGCTGCTCGAACCTGCGTTGAGGACAAGGATTCTCATCGACTAGTACGGCCACTTCCAGTCCTTGATCTCCGGGAGATCGTCTCCGCGCTCGATGATGTACTGCTTGTGCTCGACGAGCTTGTTGCGCACGTACTGTTTGAAATGACCGCTCACCGGCTGGAGACGCGATATCCGATCGACGGCATCGCTCGCCAGGTGGAAGCGGTCGAGGTCGTTCAGCACGGTCATGTCGAACGGCGTGGTGGTAGTGCCTTCTTCTTTGTACCCGCGCACGTGGATGTTCTGGTGATTGTGTCGCCGGTAGGTCAGACGGTGAATCAGCATCGGATATCCGTGATAAGCGAAGATGACCGGTTTGTCGAGCGTGAACATCGAGTCGAATTCGCTGTCAGAAATCCCGTGAGGGTGTTCGCTCGACGGCTGAAGCGTCATCAAATCGACCACGTTGACCACGCGAATCTTGATGTCCCGAAAATGCTGTCGGAGCAGATCAACGGCAGCGAGCGTTTCGAGTGTCGGAATATCTCCGGCGCACGCCATCACTACATCGGGCTCCATGCCGTCGTCGTTGCTCGCCCAGTCCCATATTCCAAGTCCGGCCGAGCAGTGTTCGATCGCGGATTTCATGTCCAGATATTGCAGCGCGGGCTGCTTTCCCGCTACGATCACGTTCACGTAGTTGCGGCTGCGCAGGCAGTGGTCGCCGACGGAGAGCAGCGTATTCGCGTCCGGCGGCAGATAGACGCGCACGACGTCCGCCTTCTTGTTCACGACGTGATCGATGAATCCCGGATCCTGGTGCGTGAATCCGTTGTGGTCCTGCCTCCACACGTGCGAGGTGAGCAGATATGTGAGCGAGGCGATCGGCCTGCGCCACGGAATGCCGCGAGTCACCTTCAGCCACTTGGCGTGCTGATTGAACATCGCATCGACGATGTGAATGAACGCCTCGTAGCAGGAGAAGAACCCATGCCGGCCGGTCAGCAGATATCCCTCAAGCCAGCCCTGGCACATATGCTCGCTGAGGATTTCCATGACGCGGCCGTTGGCCGACAGATGCTCATCGGTCGGCAACAAGGGCTCCATCGAGATCTTGTCGGTCACTTCGAAGAGCGCATCGAGGCGGTTTGAAGCTGTTTCGTCGGGTCCAAAGACGCGGAAATTCTTCGAATCTTCATTTTGCTTCATCACGTCGCGCAGGAGCCTGCCCAGCACGCGCGTGGATTCCTCGAGTTCCGTGCCGGGTTTCGTGACTTTCACCGCGTATTCCCGGAAATCGGGCATGACCAGGTCCCGCAACAACAGTCCGCCATTGGCATGCGGGTTCGAGCCCATTCTCCGGTCGCCGGCCGGCGCGAGCTCCGCAAGTTCCGGGATCAGTTTTCCTTTTTTGTCGAAGAGCTCCTCGGGTTTGTAACTCCGCATCCAGTCGTCCAAGATCTTCAAGTGCCCGGGCTTCGCGAAGTCGGTCACAGGGACCTGATGTGCGCGCCAGGTTCCTTCCATCGGTTTGCCGTCAACTTCTTTCGGCCCCGTCCAGCCTTTTGGAGTTCGCAGGATGATCATGGGCCAGATCGGGCGGCCCGGGTCTTTGCCGCCGCTCCGCGCGGCCTTCTGAATCACGTGAATTTCCTCAAGAATCCGATCGAGGGTGTGGGCCATCAGCTGGTGCATGATTTCCGGTTCGTGGCCTTCGACGAAATAGACTTTGTAGCCGTACCCGCTGAAAAGCTGGGTCAGCTCGGCATCGGTCATGCGGCCGGGGACCGTCGGGTTCGCGATCTTGTAGCCATTCAGGTGCAGGATCGGGAGCACCGCGCCATCGTGCGCCGGATTCAAGAACTTGTTCGAATGCCAGCTCGCCGCCAGCGGACCCGATTCGGATTCGCCGTCCCCGACCACGCAGCAGACAAGAAGGTCCGGATTGTCGAACGCCGCGCCGTAGGCGTGCGCGACCGAGTACCCGAGCTCGCCGCCTTCGTGAATGGAGCCCGGTGTTTCGGGAGCGACGTGGCTGGGAATTCCTCCCGGAAATGAGAACTGCTTGAAAAGCTTGCGCATGCCTTCCTCGGACTGCGCGATGTCCGGATAGACTTCGCTGTAAGTGCCTTCGATGTAGGTGTTGGCCACCAAGCCCGGTCCGCCGTGGCCCGGCCCGGCGATATAGACCACGTTGAGATCGTGCTTCTTGATCAGCCGGTTGAAATGCAGGTAGATGAAGTTCAAGCCCGGCGTGGTGCCCCAGTGGCCAAGGAGGCGGGGCTTGATGTGCTCGAGTTTCAACGGCTCGCGCAGCAGGGGATTTGCGTAAAGATAAATTTGGCCGACCGAAAGATAATTTGCCGCACGCCAGTAGGCGTGCATTTTTCGCAATTCTTCGGACGACAGCGGCATATCAGATTTCGAAACTTTGGTGGGACCGGCTGAGGTAACTGAGGCCATATGCACGCTCCGGTGGAAGGAGTTCAGCGATGGAGCCGCTGAAGGGGCTGGCAAGGATCATTATAGCGCACGATCCGTCGCCGTTTTGTAAACGGCTGGTTACCGTACTGCGCCAGGTTTGTATGTGGCCGCAGCCCCATGTCGGCTTGATCGGCAAATCCAGCCATTCATTCAGCTTTGGTGACGGGGACTGCGCGGGTGTACCGCTTCAGGCCATCGCGCGTGCGAAGAGCAGACGCTTTGCCATCTCAACCAACAGAAGGTATGTGACCGTCGATACCGCCAGGAATGCGAAGAACCGGCCCGGCAGGGGGGTAAATCCCAGATGGCTCGCCAACGGCAGGTATGGAATCAACATGCCGAGGGCGACGATCAGGATCGTGGTGGCCGCCAGCGGGGCGCTGGGGCGGCTTTTCAGCGGATTTCCCATCGTTCGGATAACGAAAAGCACGAGCGTTTGCGTGGCGAGCGATTCGACGAACCACCCCGTATGAAATTCAGGCTGGGTGGCGTGGAAGAAGTGGAGTAGAACGTAAAACGTCAGGAAATCGTAAATCGAGCTGATCGGCCCGATGTAGATCATGAAGTCCCGAATCAATTTCATATTCCAGCGGCGCGGGGCGCGAATGTATTCGTCGTCGACGTTATCGGACGGAATGGTGATTTGCGCCGTATCATAGAGGAAATTGTTGAGCAGGATTTGCGTGGGCAGCATCGGTAAAAAGGGAAGAAACATCGACGCGCCCGCCATGCTGAACATGTTTCCGAAGTTGGAGCTCGTTCCCATCAGGAGATACTTCAGCACATTTGCCGAGGCGCGGCGGCCTTCGAGGATTCCGTTGTGCAGCACCTTGAGTCCGGGCTTGAGCAAGATTATGTCCGCCGATTCGCGCGCCACGTCCACGGCAGACGAAACTGAAATCCCGACATCGGCGGCTCGCAGCGAGGGCGCGTCGTTGATGCCGTCGCCCATGTAGCCGACGACGTGGCCGCGGTGCTTCAGCGCCAGGATGATCCTGTGCTTTTGCGAGGGAGAGACGCGAGCAAACACGGTGGTTTGCTCGGCGACGTGCTGGAGCGCAGGCTCGGTCATTTGGTCGAGTTCGTCGCCGAGCTCGATCGTTGGGTCATGAAGTCCTACCTGCTCGCAGATATGGCGGGCAACCAGTTCGTTGTCACCGGTGATGATTTTCACTTCGATGCCGTCGCGCTTCATGGCCGCGAGCGATTCGGCGGCATCGGGGCTGGGGGGATCGGCAAACGCGAGATATCCGGCCAGCACGAGCGAATGCTCGTCCGCGGTCGAAAAGGCATTCCGCGATTGCACATCGCGATGCGCGACGGCCAGGACGCGAAATCCCTGGCCGCTGAGATCGTCAAATGTCTGCCGGCAGCGGCGGCGGGAGTCGGGATCTAGGGGAACTATTTTGCCGTCCGTTTCATACGACTCGGAAAGATCCAGGATGCCTTCGGGCGCGCCCTTGGTGATCAGCAGGCGATCCGCTCCGCCCGCTGCTTTCTTTTCCACGACGATCGAGAGCCTGCGGCGGTTGAAATCGAAAGGAATTTCGTCGCATTTGTTGTATTCGTCCGGGTCGGGGCGACTGACGGCAAGAATGGCGACGTCGAGAGGGCTTCGGATGCCGGTTTCGAACTTGCTGTTGAGATAGGCGAGATCGAGAGGCCGGTCCGAGGGCTTTCCCAAATAATCCACTGCGGAGGCGAGGCTCATTTGGCCCGTGGTCAGGGTGCCGGTCTTATCGCTGCAGAGGACGTCGATGGTGCCGAAGTTTTGAATCGCGGGCAGGTGCTTCACGACTACTTTCTCGCGCGCCATGCGGACCGCGCCGCGCGCCAGCGTGACCGACGTGATCATCGGCAGGAATTCGGGCGTGAGTCCCACGGCGAGCGCGACGGCGAATACGAAGGATTCGAAGGCGTCTTTGTGCAGAGCCACGCGCACGACGAGGATGAAAAGCACCAGGAAAAACACCGCGCGCATGATGAGATGGCCGAAGCGCTTCATGCTGCGCTCAAATTCGGTTTCCTCCGGGCGCATCACCAGGCGCTCGGCGATGGCGCCGAAGGATGTTCGCGCGCCCGTTTGCAGAACCACGGCCGTGCCTGTTCCGCTGACGACCGATGTTCCGAGGAAAACGAAATTCTGCTGGTCGGCGCTGGGCGGCGCGCTATCCGTGCCGGCGCGGGCTTCTTTTTCCGCGGGCATGGATTCGCCCGTCAGCGCTGCCTGCTGGACATAGAGATCGCGCGACTCGATGAGCTTGCCGTCCGCCGGAATCAAGTCGCCGGCGGCGACGCGCACGATGTCGCCCGGCACGACTTCGTGGCGGTTGATTTCCTGCCATGTTCCGTCGCGCAGGACGCTGGCCGTGGGCGTGACGTTCTCTCGAAGCTTCCGGATTGCCTGTTGCGAGCGATAGGTCTGAACGAAGTTGATGGCCACGCCCAGCAGGATCATCACGAGGATGATGGCTGCGTCCGCCGCGTCTCCCAGAACGAGCGAGATGAGACTCGCGACGAGCAGGATGATCACGAGCGGATTCAGAAATAGCGCGAGCAGCTCCAGGATGGCGGCGCCGTGCTTTACCGGGGTGGGATCATTCGGGCCGTACTGCGCGAGCCGCGAGGCGGCTTCCTGGGACGTCAGTCCCTTCGAAGCGGCAGCTGACGGCGCGGATAGTTCACTCGACGCGATGGGAGGAGCGCTCACGGTCGGGTCAACGAAATCCTACACAAGTCCGGCGGGCGGGAACAGACAAATAGTCGCAGCCGTCACCCCCGGAAGCGGACGGCGAATCCGCTTCGAGGATAGAGAACCTAGCAGGCTGCGGAAAAAGGCGGTGAAGAGTGTCCTCAGGCGCTGAAGCGCATTGAGTGCAAGCCCTTTATGTCGGAGCTGAAGCTCCGACCCCCTAAAAAGCGCCCTTTTTCCGCAAACTGCTAGAGTCGCTTATGCTTCGATGATTTTGTTGCGAATCGCGTAGCGGACCACTTCACTGACCGAATGGCAGTCGAGCTTCCGCATGATATTGCGCGGTGCGTTTCCGCGGTCTTCACGCTGAGGTCGAGGGCCACGGCGACTTCCTTGCTGCTTTTTCCTTCGGCCAAGAGCTGGACTATTTCGCGCTGCCGCGGCGTCAGGCGGGTGCCGCCGGGAGTGTCCTGGGGGCGGGAGTCGCCTTTCAAGAAGCCATCCAGGATCATCTGCGAGACACGCGACGTAAAGAACGTCTTGTTGCGGCGCAGGGAATCGACCGCTGAGACCAGATCGCGGCCGGCGTCCGTCTTGAGAACGTAGCCTCGGGCTCCGGCGTCGAGGACTCCGCGGATCACGGAATCGGATTCGTGCATGGTGAGGATTAGAACTTTCGTCTGCGGCCGCATTTTTAAAATCTGCCGCGTCGCTTCGAGTCCGTTCAACCACTGCCGCTACCGATTTGCGGGTATGGGCCTGCGCAAGGGCGTAAGATAGAAAGGAGCCGTTCGAGGAGAGCGGTGGCTGAGGCTTGTTCTCGGAGATCGCGCGATCCGGACAAGGAGGATTTATGTTGCGTTGGGCGCTCGTGTTTTTCGTGGTGGCCCTTGTGGCGGCGATCTTCGGCTTTCTAGGGATCGCGGCCGCTGCGGCGGGAATCGCGAAAATCCTGTTCTTCATTTTCCTGGTGCTGTTCCTGGTGTCGCTGGTCGGCGGCCTGGCGCGGCGAGCCTGAGCCCGGCCGCAATCGATCCGCGTTAACCCCGCTGAAAACGAAGGCGTGTTGCGAGGGAACTTATGAGAACCGCACCATTGATCGGGATCATCCTGATCGTGCTCGGCATTGTTTCGCTGGCCTATCAGGGAATTACCTACACCACGCACAAAAAGGTGCTGGACATCGGCCCGATTCAGGCGACCGAGGAAGAGCACCACACGATTCCTCTGCCTCCGATCCTTGGCGCGCTCGCTCTGATCGGTGGAGTCGTGGTGCTGGTGGCAGGCAGGAAAACAGCGTAGGAGCAGCTCGAACGCCGAGGGGTGGGCCCGCGACGACCCGTCCCTGCGGCTGTGCATTGAAGCCCGTCGCCGGGCGGACCCCTTCCTTGAAGCCGTAGCGACCTCCAGAGAATCCGATTCCGGGCCCTCGAAAAAGTGTGTCACTTTGCGGGTACCGCTTTGCTTTGTTTTCAATGAGATAGGTGGCAAGTTGCTTTGCATGGTGTGACACTTAATTTGGTGATTGGTGAGTAGTGATTGGTGAGTAGTGATTGGTGAGTAGTGATTGGTGAGTGGCGAAAGCAACGGAGCCCCCCGACTTTGTGTCGAGTAGGGTGTGCACCGATCGTTTGTTTTCAGCGGGGTACGGCGCTTTCTACTCGGCGTGAGTGTCGAGTAGAAACGCCGTGACCTGCCCGTCCGGCAGGCGGGTTTGTCATTCGTGCAGAGGCTTTGGTGGAGTGGATACTTCTGCCTGCGCTTTTCCTTGGCGTTCCAACTGGGCGAAGCGAGCTGGCGGCCGGAAAGTCTAGGACCGGTTTTCTGGTTTGGCGATGCAAGGCGAGGAAGCGTTGAGTGGGTCACGGAGGAGTCTCTTTCGGGGAGTGAAGGCGCAAGGGTGTAGTGCGGGGAATGTGGCGACGTCTGCGGCGACGGCTATGAACACGTTGCTTCTCCAGCGGGGGTAAGAGCCCCGAAGTACACACTCAGGCTGGCACGATGCGGAGAGCGGCGCAAGAACTAAAAAGTACAGTTATAGGACTGTACGAATGGGCAGTGCGCGGTTCCTACCGCAAACACGCCGATCGTTTGCGGCCTCCGAGTTCGCGAGTACATGATTTTCCTCCGAGCCTGAGGCTTGGATCCATCACATAAATGCATCGAGCGATTCCGACGTTTTCTACCTCAGGGGCTAAAGCCCCAACTTCCGCGAGCCTTCATGTCGGAGCTGAAGCTCCGACCCCCTAAAAACAATTGCGAAATAGGTTCTAGTTCGCGCTGCCGGCTCGCGCTGGAATCGGCGGACGATTCTTCGGTCGAGGAAATGTCTTCCGCGCCGGCCATCTTCTCTGAGGCGGCCGGGCCAGGCGCCGACCAATTCTCAACGGACGCCATAGTATTTGCGGCGCAAGAGGGAAACCATGCCGTGAACGCCGTAAGAAAGCGGCGGCACATCGTGCAAGGCGTGCCGGCGCCACTATCGAGCGGGAAACTGCCCGTTTGGCGGAACGAAGCCCCCCGGGAGACCCCTACAGGGAGTTGAGGCGAGGGGTAAAGGATTGACTGTATTGTTGATTCCGGAGGGATTGGCGATCATGTGGGCTGGCGGGAGAAGAAGGATACTATAGGGATTCGAGGGCTGGGGGCGGCGTCAACCCTCTTCTCCTCCTTTTTATTTGTGGGGACATTATTTGCAATCGATAGCGGGAGGCCCACATGCTGCTAACGATTCTTGTAATTGTGCTGCTGCTCGCGCTCGTCGGATCCGTACCCACGTGGCCGCATAGCCGGGATTGGGGCTACTACCCGAGCGGCGGGCTCGGAGTCATCCTGCTGATTATTCTCGTTCTGTTCCTGATGGGGCGGCTCTGAACAGAGAAGTCGCACAAGTTGGCGTTGGTCGAAGACGCGGGAAGGAGATCAGGACCTTGATCTTGCCGAAAGACAACGCTTCGTTCGGCCTCGACCACGGTGGCCCCGACACGAACGAGTCTCCGTCGCACTGAGACCAGTAGCCCGTCCTTATATCTTGGATCTTGCATTCCAGGCGCTTCACCATGGTTGTTTCTCGCCAGAAACCTTTTGCGGGTACAATCCGCGGTGCATGGCGCCGAGGTGCGCATGAGAGACAAAGAAATCAGCGGCCAAATGGGGAAGGAATCGGTCGACAACGTCGCAGGTCGCCGTGCTCTTCTTAAGTGGGCGATGCTCGGCGGTGGCGCTGCCGTGGCAAGTGTTTTCCGCAGCCAAGCAGCCGAAGCCGCCACGACACAAAAAGAACAAGAAGCTCAGGCAGCGGTGGAACGCGCCACGCGCGGCATGCCTGCGCCGCGGATCCGAGACGTGACCGTCATCGAAGTTGGCGGCGGCGCGAACAACGACTCGATGGTCGTCAAGGTAACGACCGATCAGGCTGGACTCTACGGATATGGCTGCGCAACCGCCACGTTTCCCGGTGGCCGCGCGAAACTGGTGCGCGCCGCAGTGGAGCAATATCTCAAGCCATTGGTCATGGGTCGCACTACCGACCGTATCGAGCAGATCTGGCAGCTCTGCTACATGAGCTCCTACTACAAAAACGATTTCGTGCTCAACTGCGCGATCGGCGGCGTGTGCGACGCGCTCTGGGATATCAAAGGCCGCCAGGCCGGCATGCCCGTGTATCAACTTGTCGGCGGCAAGCTTCGCGACGCAGCCGACGTTTATCTTCATGTGGGATTCGGCGGCGGTGACGATCCCGGCAGGCAACTCGTCGAAAACTCAAAGAAGCTCGTCGAGAAAGGCTGCCGCTACCTCCTCGTAGCCATGTTCCTGCGGGACGGCGCCGGCACGACGCTGTACGGCCAGCCTAAATTCGACGACGGCTCGACGCCATTCGATCGCGATAAGGAGACGCGCAAGATTCTCGCGGCGTTCGAAACTTTCCGGCAAGAGATGCCGCCGGAGATCGGATTGGGAGTCGACGTGCATTCGCTTCTCGATCCCATTCGCGCCACGCAATTCTGCAAGGACGTGGAGCAGTTCCGGCTGTTCTATTGCGAGGATCTTTTTTCGCCGGAGGAGGCCGGCCACTACCGGATCGTGCGGCAGCAGTGCGCCACGCCGCTCGCCATCGGCGAACTGTGGAACAATCCCCACGAATGGCAGCCGCTGGTCGAAGATCGGCTGATCGACTACATCCGTCACCACGTGTCGCACATCGGCGGCTTTACGGCCGCGCGGAAGATCGCGGCATTCGCCGCAAACTACGAAGTGAAATTCGCCTGGCACGGAGCGCCCAATTCGCCCATCGGCCGCATGACCAACCTGACTCTCGACCTGACGAACACTAATTTCGGAATTCACGAACATTTCGATTTCTCGCCGCTGGCGCTGGATGTTTACCAGGGCGCGGCGGAAATCAAGGACGGCTACGCGTGGATCAGCGAAAAGCCCGGATGGGGAATCGAGGTAGATGAAGCATTGGCGGCCAAGCATCCGATCACCGACGAACATCCGAACGAATTTCGGACGCCGGACGGCTCGGTGATTGAAGGCACCGGTTAAATCTCGAAGTGTGTTGCTGTCCAAGCAAGGGGAGGAAATCAATGAAGGCTGCAATCGCTCGTATTCTTGTTGCACTCGCGCTACTGGTTGCTTCGGCCGGCCTGACCACATTCGCGCAGCAGGCACCCGCGACACCGCCGCCCGCGCCGCCACCGTCGCTGCTGATTTCGAGTCCGTCGTTCGCGGATCTGACGACCATCCCGACCAAGTACACGTGTTCGGCCACGTTTCCGCCGCCCGGCGGCCCGCGAAACATCTCCACCGGCATTTCGCCGGCTCTGCAATGGACGAACGTTCCCAAGGGCACGGCGGGTTTCGCGCTGATCATGCACGATCCCGACGCGCGCGTTCCCAAGGCGCCGACGGACATTACGCACTGGCTCGTCTTCAACATTCCCGGTGATGCGACCCAGCTTCCAGAGAACGTCGCGCCGGAAGCGCCTCTCGCTGGCGGCGGCATGCAGGGCACGAACATCACCGGCAAAGCGGCCTATCAGGGTCCATGCGCCGGACCCGGTGCGCCGCACCACTACACATTCGAGTTGCTCGCGCTCGATCAGAAGCTCGATTTGCCTTCCGGCGCCACCCGGGAGCAGATCCAGGACGCGGTGAAGGGCCATGTGCTCGGGAGTTCGGTGCTGATCGGCCTGTTCCACCGGTAGGAAATGTCTTTGGCCGAAGCGCCGCGAAACGGGTCGTCTGCCGGCGGCGCCATGCTGCGAATCCTCGGATTTACCTTCGGCATAGCCGTGTCGCTCGGCAGCTCCATCGGCTCGGGGATCATGCGAACGCCGTCGCAGATCGCGTCGCGCCTCCCTTCAGAGCGGCTGATCATGCTCGCGTGGTTGCTGGGAGCGGTCTACTCGCTGCTGGGGGCGTGGTCGTTGGCGGAAGTGGGGGCGATGATTCCGAGTTCGGGTGCGTATTACGCGATTGCGCGGCGAGCCTACGGGGATTACCTCGGCTTCGTCGTCGGATGGAACGACTGGGTCAGCAACTGCAGCGCGGTAGCGGCGGCTGCGATTTTGATCGGGGAATACTCGCGCGATCTTTCTCCGAGGCTGAGTCATCCGATCGTCACCGCATCGGTCACAACAATCCTGATCGCCCTGCTGCAATGGCGCGGCGTTCGGTGGGGAAGCCGCTTCCAGCACATCACGAGCGCCGCGACGGCGCTCATTTTCTTCGCTCTAATTTTCGGCGCTTTCTTCGCGCACCATCGCACGGTTCCAGCTGCGTCCGCGACACCACTGCCGGCCGGCGTGCCGCTTCTTTTCGCTTTCGTTCTCGCGTGATTACGCGCCGACGTCGCGAAGGCCGCCGTCGGGCACGCGATCTACTGCTGCTGGTGCGACGAGCAGGGGAAAGTGATCGACGACGGCACGATCTCGCGGCTGGACGACGAAGTGTATCGCTGGACGGCGGCGGAGCCGAATCTGCGCTGGCTTCGTCAGAACGCGCTCGGCCTTAACGTGAAGATTGAAGACATCTCGGCGGAGCTCGCGGCGCTGGCGATCCAAGGCCCAACGTCGGCCTGCCTCTTGCAAGCCGCCGCAGATGCCGGCATCGCGAACCTGAAATATTTCCGGGTGACGCGCGGAAGAATCGCGGGCGTTTACCTGGAGATCTCGCGCACGGGTTACACGGGCGACCTCGGCTATGAAATCTGGATTCCGTGGAATGACGCGCCGAAAGTCTGGGACGCGCTGATGGAACATGGCCGCGCGTTTGATCTGCATCCGGCGGGAATGCTGGCGCTGGATGTGGCGCGCGTCGAAGCGGGACTGATTCTGATCGATGTCGATTACACAAGCAGCAAGAAGGCCCTGATCGAATCGCAGAAATATTCGCCGTATGAAATCGGGCTGGGGCGGCTGGTCGATCTCAAGAAAGAGAGCTTTATCGGACGAGCCGCACTGCAGGAAGAGAACCGGCGTGGCGCGAAGCGGTCGCTCGTCGGCCTCCACATTAACTGGGACGATGTCGAGCGGCTGTACGACGCCATGGGGCTGGCTCCTCAGGTCCCCAGCACGGCATCGCGCATCGCAGTACCTGTGTATCGTGGCGGCGCTCAGATCGGCAAAGCCACATCGACGACATGGTCGCCGACATTAAAGAAAATGATCGCGCTCGCGACCGTCGGGCGAGAGCACGCGAAGCCCGGCGCGGAGCTTCAGATGGAATTGACCGTGGAGGCAGTGCGGCACAAAGTCCGCGCAACCGTGCGCGAGTTGCCGTTCTTCAATACGCCAAGAAAAACGGCGGCTCCGACGCTGTAAATCTCTTCCGCGTTCGGAGCCGCCAATACCGCTATTCCCGGACTATCGCCACTTATCGATCGACGCGCTGGTCACATAGCTGAAATCGCCGCCGGCCCAGTACGTGTTTGTTTCCCCGCCCAGCACGATTACCTCAATGGAGGACTTGGGGTTGGGATCGGGCGGCGCGCCCGGACGGCCGCGGCGGTAGAAGCGCTGGAACGGAAGGTCGGCGTCCCCCATCTTCAGATACGAGGCATACGGCTCGACGCCCGCCTGGGCCTGCTTCAACTCGTTCTTGTGCGTGTCCCAGTAGAGCCATGCCGGCGTCTTCGAGTTCTTCGACCAGTAGTCGCTCAACTCTTCCTTCGAGTTGAATCCCTTGTCCTTCGCCTCGCGGGCGATGGTGGGATCGAGCAGCAGCGTGGCGGCGCTGGTCCCGAACGAGAAGAAATGCGTCAGCCAGTTCTTGATCAGTTCGTGGTAGGGCATGTTCGGGAACCAGGCGACGTTGTTCAGGCTCCAGCCGCTGAAGATGCTCACCACGCTCTCGTCGGCCTTGAACCCCTTCTGCACGTGAAACGGCTTCCAGCCATCCGGCAGCCTGTTTTCCGTTTCCGCGATGCAGAGGTTGTTGTAATTGAAATTCGATCCCAGGGTGCCCAGGTACGTGAGTCCCGCCACGCCGCAGCCGCCGAGGTTCTTTGAAAGGATGGTCCACGCGCGGCCGATGACGGCATTGGGTTCGGCGAACGGGCCCATCGCGCCGATGCCGTAGTTCATCTTGATTTGGTCGGAGATGGGACCATTCAGCATCACCATGCGGGTGAACGAGGACGTCGAGCTGAACAGCGATGGCTGCCCCGTGGAAGAGATCGCCAAAATCACGGGCAAGTGTTCCGGACTCGCGCCGGCCATCACCGCATTGATGGCTACGTGTCTGACCGTAAACGTCCACGAAGGCTGCGCGCCTTGGGCGGCGCTCAATTTGCCGATCACCTCGTCGGACTTATGGCTCGTGCCCTTCAGCATCGCTTCCACCTTTTCCTCGGTGGGAAGGATGATGGGCATGAAATCGGTCAGGTTGCTGTCGCAGTACAGGCGCTGCAGCTCATCCTGAGTGCCCACGTAGGTGGGCGGGCCAACATCCGGACTGATGGTGCCGGTTTTCTTCTCGTCCGCGGTCAGAGGCTGCGTCAACGCGGCAATGATTTCCGGCATTAGCGGCTTATTGGTGACCGGATCGTTGCTCTCGAGGACCTTGTACATCTCCTCGTCCGACTTGTTGGTCATCGGGTGAGGCAGGAAGCAGACGCGCTCGAGAGGCATGCCGCGGCTGGCGGCGTTGGATTTCGCCAAATCCTTGAAGGCGATTGTGACCAGTGGGGCGGTCGGGAAACCCATCTTTTCGACTTGCACGCAGTGACCGACGGTCGCTGGGGTGCAGGTGCTTCAATGCCCGTACGCCATGATCATGGCGTTGCCGCTGGCTTTGATTTCCGCCGTGAGCTTGGGGTCATCATCAAAATACGACCCGGCTTTCAGACGGTACACCGTCTTCACACTGGGCATGTTCTTCTGGAACCAGATGGCGATCTGCGCGAGGAAGCGGTCCGCTCCGGCGAAGCCGTCGGACACGAGGAAAACGGTTTTGCCGTCGAGGGTGTCCAGACGCGGTGCCATGGGGACCAGCTGGACCGCGGGCGGCATCCCCTTGGGATTGAGGGCTTCGACTTTCTCCTGGCCGTGAACGACTGGCGCGGTTTTCTTCTTCTTATCACCGGCGAGTGCCGGAGAGCCGGCCAACGCCGCGGGCGCAACTCCAATCAGCGAGAGTAGTTTTCGTCGATTGATCTTCATGGTGTTTCCTGATCCCCCTTCCACCCCAAAACGCATCCGGATGCTTGGCGCATCATAACACTCAGCAATCTCATAAAGTAAGACGCAGCAGGCTTGCGTTTCGTTACGGCAACGCAAATACGTAGATCGCGTTGCTGTTATTCGGTGTGTGCATGTCGGGAACCTCGGCCGAAAGCTCGGGCACCTTCGGGTTGTACCCGGTCATCACGCAGACGTATTGCTTTCCGTTCACCGCGTACGTGATCGTGCTCACCGATACGTTGCCCCCGACAATCCCTTCCCATAGTTTTCGTCCAGTCTTGACGTCAAACGCACGGAACCGCCTGCTCATGTCGCCGTGAAAGACCAGCCCTCCCGCCGTGGTCAGCATCGCGCCGTTGCTCGGCGCACGCCCTACGTCAAACCGCATGATCTCGCCGGTCGAAAGATTGATCCGCGCCAGCCCGGTCAGCGCGTTGGGATCGGATCCGGGGCGGGGAATCACTTTCCACCCGCCTTTCACTCCGGGGCCGTTGAGAGTCATGTCGCGGCAATTATCGATGTACGGCACGAAAAGCGACTGCGTCGCTTCGTGGTATGCCGTCGGCCAGTAGCTCCGCGTATTCCAGTAACACATGATGTGATGTTCGCCCGGCTTCTTGTAGACGAGATCCCAGTTCAGAGTGGTCTGTCCCGTCTTCACATCCACGTCCGACATGATGTAGTTCGGATCGTCGTAGGGAAATGGCATGGCCCACAGGAATTGACCGTTGTTGCGGTCCAGCACGAACACCGTCCCGCCCTCCGCGACCATCGCCGCGATGTCGTGCACCGAGCCGCGCGGCACCGTCGGGTTGATCCACTTGACGAATTTCGGATTCGGATTGAACGCCACGCGCGCGAGCGTCCGTTCGTGCGTATGGTCCGTGTCCCAATCGTCTCCCGGCAGATGCTGGTAATACCAGATCAGCTTGCCGGTCGCCGGATCAAGCGCCACCGTGCTGTTGCTGTAGAGGTCGGCGGGCGTCGTGCGCGAAGTCCCGTCCGGGTTGCCATTGTGCCGCGCCATGCGCTGATCGGGCATCGGATTCGCGACACCCCAGTACAGCACGTTGCGGCCAGGATCGAAGCTGCCCGGCAGTCCCCATGTCGACGCCATCGACTGCGAGTTGTCCGACCCGCCCCACGACGCGTACCCCGGATCGCCCGGATGCGCCACGGTGAAAAATCGCCAGACCTTCTCGCCCGTGTCGGCGTTGTCCGCTTCGATGAAGCAGCTGTCGCTTCCCTTGCCGCACGTGCCGCCCGAAATCACTTTGCCGTCCACCACAAGCGCGCCGGACGTATTCTGCGTGTCGGTCTTGAAAGTCTCCCACCGGACTTTGCCCGTGCGCGCGTCGAGCGCGACCACGTATCCGTCCGCCGCCGTGAAATAGATCATGTCCTTGTAAATCGCCAGCGCCTTGGTCCGCTCGGCAGTGCCCAGTTGAGGATTCTTGAACGTCCGCTTGTATTCCCAGATCAGGTCGCCGTTGGTCGCGTCCAGCGCATCCACGAACCCGCCCGGCGCAATCACGTACATCACGCCGTCATGCACGAGCGGAATCGTTTCGGTCGTGCCCGCTTCCAGCCCCCGCACCCACGCCATGCGCAGGTTCTTCACGTTCTTCGTATTGATCTGCGCGAGTGGGCTGTCACGAAACGCGTCGTAGGTCCGGCTGTACATCAGCCAGTCATTCGGGCTCGGATTGCGGAGCATTTCGTCAGTCACCGGCGTGAAATTCTGCATCTGTGCGGAAGCAGGCGAGCCTGCCGACGCAAGCGCCACAGCTACAAGACATGCAAACAGCACACGGAACGAAGTCCTGGTCATCGATTCCCCCGGTCGGATGAAACAGACGTATGCCGATCCAATATGGGTACGGAACGGTGAAAGGGTGGGCGGCATCGCGCCTTTGGTCAAGCGGAAAATCAAGACGTGAGGAATCTCGCGGAGGGAAGCCAAAAGCTAGTGGAAGCTCTCCAGAGCCGATTCTTCGTCGGAAAAGTCTTCGAATATCCTGTACAGGCTCGTCAGCTCCATCAAGTGCTGCACCTGCTTGCTCAGGTGTACCATCTTGAGTTCGCCGCCGGCTTTCCGAACCGTGACGTAAGCCCAGGCGAGCGCCCCGATTCCGGAGCTGTCCAGATGCTTGACGCTGCTCAGATTCAGCAGAATCCGCTTCTGCCCCTTGGCCAGCAGGTCGCGAAACATTTCGTGCAGCGCCTCGGCCTCCGCCCACATCACCGATCCAGTAATGGTGACGAGCGTCACAGCATTGACCTGCCGAACTGATACATTAAACGCCATGGCTCCGCCCTTCCGCGACTCGAGTGGCTGGGGGGCCATGCTATTCGCGAGTCCACCGACCGATCATAATACGCGGGCATCGGTGATGGAAGGATTGGCGGTTAAATTTTACTCGAATTCTGAGTTTACAGTTCAAGAGTGCGCGTGTAGTATGGCGGGTCCGCCATCGGGAAACTTTTTCGGAAGGATGATTCGTCTTTGCCCGCAATCGGTGTGAATCGTTGGATTCGTGGAGTGGTCGTTCTCGGCGCGGTCGCCTTCGTGGCGGCGCTCCTGAGCCATACGTTGCCGGCACAGGATTCCAGCGCGCCGTCGCAGCCGTCCGGGCAGCAGACCTCGCCCATCTTTACGCCCGCGCATCGCACCGTGGCCGACGCGGTGAAGGAATTTTTCGGCGGCCGCAGCAAGCCTGTGCAGCCCATCGCCTACACTCACAAGGTTCACCTCGCCAACGGCATGCAGTGCACCGATTGCCACGTCGGCGTGGATCAGGGGCCGGACGCGCGCATCCCGAGTGTCAATTTCTGTATGACCTGCCACCAGGTCATCGCCACGGACAAGCCGGAAATCAAGAAGCTCGCGGCCTACAAAGCGCGTGGCGAAGACATCCCCTGGCAGCGAGTGTACGGATTTCTGCCGTCCTCGCACGTGAAGTTTAACCACGCGCCGCACATTCGCGCGGGCGTCGACTGCGCGAAATGCCACGGCGACATGCACACGCAGACGGTCGCCGAGCGAAAGGTCGATCTCACGATGGGATTTTGCGTCGAATGCCACCGGCAGAACAACGCGCCGGTCGATTGCGTCACGTGTCATTTTTAACTTGTCGGTCCCGACATAGGGACGGGGAAAAAGTCCACAGGCGCTCGCAATTGAATTCAAGCCTGCGCCCGCTAGACTGGGTACGATGAAAAGAATGTTCCAATTCGGAGAGCAGGACGGGCCCCTCGGGGGCCGCGTTGCCGTCTCTGGTGGAAGCGTGGGGCTTCAGCCCCACGAAGACACGCACAGCGCCAACCCGGGCTTTAGCCCTGGTTTGGCTGCGGTTAACGAGCCACGGGCCTACCCGTCCGCCGGGCGCAAATCAGGGCATTTCTACTCGACACTCACGCCGAATAGAAACGTCCGTAACTCCTTGAAAACAAAGAATCGGCGCGCATTCTACCCGACACAAAGTCGGGGGGGTATCCGACGCTCAATTTCGGCCATCTTCGCGCGCCCCGAAGCACGATTTTTCGCACCTCAGCTATCTAACTGCTCCACACAGGGACTCTATGCAGCGTAGAGACTTTCTAAAGATCACGGCGGCCAGCGGCGCAGTCGCGGCCCTCGAAGGCTGTGGCAATCCCGACCACCAGCTCATCCGCTTCGTCCCCGAAGAGGATATGCTCCCGGGAATTGCCACCTGGAAGCCCAGTATCTGCACCCTCTGCCCGGCCGGCTGCGGCACGCTCGTGCGTGTCATGCAGGGCGAAGCCGAAGTCGTGCGCAACGGCCAGCTTGGCATCCTGAAAATGGGCCTGGCGAAAAAGATCGAGGGCAATCCTGCGCATCCGGTCAACCAGGGCAAGCTCTGCCCGCGCGGCCACGCGGAATTGCAGGTCTCCTATCACCCCGACCGCATCAAGACGCCGCTCGCGCGCACCGGCAACCGTGGCTCCGGCCAGTTTAAGGAAATAACCTGGGACGACGCGATCAAGCAGCTCGTCTCGCAGCTTTCGCCCCTGCTCGCTGCGAAGCAGCCGGGCCAGCTTGCGATTCTCACGGCTCCGCTAAAGGGCCAGCGGCGCACGGTGCTTTCGAATTTCGCCGGCGCATTCAAGGCTGCACCGGTCGAATTCGAATTCTTCGACAACGCGGTCGTAAAATCCGCGAACCTGCAAAGCTTTGGTGTTGCGGCTCTGCCGACGGTCGATCTCGGGCAATCGAACTACGTCATTTCTTTCGGCGCCGATTTTCTGGGCACCTGGAATTCGCCGGTTGCGCAATCGATCGGTTACGGAGAAATGCGCAAAGGTCGGCCGGGCCAGCGCGGGAAGCTCGTTCATTTTGAATCGCGTATCTCGCAAACCGGCGCGAATGCGGACGAATTCATCGCCTGCCCACCCGGAGCAGAGGGCGCGTTTGCATTGAGTCTCGCTCACGTCATCCTTCGCGACAAGCTGCGTCCTGCCGCCGCCGCGGGCGGAGCGGGAACCTCGATTGACGGTTGGTCGCAAGGCTTGCCTGACTTCGCGCCCGAGAAGATCGAAAAGCAGTCGGGCGTGCCTGCGTCTACCATTATGCGGATCGCGCACGAAGCCGCCGCGACCTCCCCAGCCGTCGCTTTGATCGGTGACGCCGCCACGGCGCAGACGAACGGACTCTTCAATGCGCGCGCGGTGAACGCATTGAACGCTCTGCTCGGCAGCGTCGGCAAGCCCGGCGGAATATCATTCACGCCGGCCGCGACCGCGAAATCCGCGCCATCGAAGGAGAACTCCGGCGATTTGCTGCGAGCCGCTATGTCGGCGAAAGTGGCGCTGCTCTTTAGCGCGAATCCCGTCTTCGGGAAGCCGGCCGCAACGGGCGTCCGCGACGCGCTCGCAAAGATCCCTTTTATCGCAAGCTTCGGAAGTTTCGTCGACGAAACCAGCGTGCTCGCGGATTTGATCCTGCCCGATCATTCGCCGCTCGAATCCTGGCTCGACGACGCGCCCGAATCCGGCTCCGCGCATACCGTAGTCAGTTTGGCGCCGCCGGCGATGGCTCCGCTCCACAACACGCGCTCCACGCCCGATGTTCTGCTTGAAGTGGCGCAGCAACTCGGCGGCGATGCAGCCAAAACTCTGCCGTGGAAGACCTACGACGAGGCTCTCAAAGCCTCCTTTACCGAGCTTTACAAGGAGAAGGGAAGCAAGGCTGCGAAAGACGCCGACGATTTCTGGTCCAAGGCCCAGGCGCAAGGCGGCTGGTGGAGCGTCGACGAAAAATCATCCGCGCCGATAGGCTCAAGAGCGTCCGGTTCGCCGATGAAGTATTCGGATCCGCAGTTCGACGGGGCCGCAAACGATTTCCCGTTCCACTTCCTGCCCTTCGCTTCGCAGATGTTCTACGACGGCTCGCTCGCGCACCTGCCTTGGATGCAGGAAGCGCCCGACCCGCTTTCGAGCGTCATGTGGGGCACGTGGATTGAGATCAACACGCGCACGGCCGAAAAACTCGGCGTCAAGCAGGGGGACGTGATCGAAGTCGCTTCCGCGCACGGCAAGCTGCAGGCGCCGGCGCTCGTCACGCCCGCAATCGCGCGGGACGTGATCGGAATGCCCGTCGGCCAGGGCCACGAGGATTTCACGCGATTCGCAACGGGCCGCGGCGCGAATCCCATCTCGATTCTCGCGCCCACCACTGTCGCGGGGACTGAGTCGCTTGCCTGGGCCGCCACGCGCGTCAAACTCTCGCGCGTCGGCGAAGGCAAACTCGTGATGTTCGGCGCAAGCATGGAAGAAACGCCTAAGGACCTGAAGCATCGCTGAGGAAGGTGTAAACGAATGGCGCATCAATGGGGCATGGTGATCGATCTGGACCGCTGCACGGGCTGCGAAGCGTGCGTCGTGGCCTGCCATGCGGAAAATAACATCGCGACCGTCGGCGAAGATCAGGCCGCGCGCGGCCGCGCCATGCACTGGATTCGCGTGGAGCGCTACTTCGAAGGCGAATTCCCCGACGTGAAGACGAAATTCATGCCCGTGCTCTGCCAGCAGTGCGACGCCGCGCCGTGCGAGCCGGTCTGCCCCACCTTCGCCAGCTACCACACGATCGAGGGTCTGAACGGCCAGGTTTACAACCGTTGCATCGGCACGCGCTATTGCGCGAATGCGTGCCCCTACAACGTGCGCTTTTTCAATTTCTACAATCCGGAGTGGGAAAAGCCGCTCAACCTGCAGCTCAATCCCGACGTTTCCGTGCGCGAAGTCGGCGTGATGGAAAAGTGCACCTTCTGCGTGCAGCGCATCAAGGCGGGGGAAATTCAGGCCGCAGCGGAAAAGCGTGCGGTGAAGGACGGCGAGATTCAGCCGGCCTGCGTGCAGTCCTGCCCCACGAAGGCGATGGTGTTCGGCGATTTGAGCGATCCGGAAAGCGAAGTCTCGCGCCTCGCGCGCGGGAATCGCGGTACGAAGCTACTCGGCGAACTGGGCACGATGCCGAAGGTCACGTATCTACAAAGGGATTCATGGCATGGCAACGAAAACGCCTGAGCAAATAACGGAAGATCTGCTGCGGCCGCTCGAAGGTGCGTCAGCGCGCTATTGGACGGCGCTCGCCTTTTTCGGCGGCATCGTCATTGCGGCGCTGTGCACGTTCGGATGGCAGGTCTATGCGGGACTGGGCGTGTCGGGATTGCGCCGCCCGGTCTTCTGGGGCTTCTACATCACCAATTTCGTTTTCTGGATCGGCATGAGCCACGCCGGCACGCTGATTTCCGCGATTCTGCGCCTAGCAAACGCCACCTGGCGCCGGCCCGTAACGCGCTGCGCCGAGGTCATTACCGTTTTCGCGCTGTCGATCGGCGCTATGTTTCCGATTATCCATCTCGGCCGGCCCTGGCTGGCGTTTTGGCTGTTCCCATACCCGAGCGAGCGCGGCATCTGGCCGAACATCCGCTCGCCGCTGATGTGGGATTTCTTCGCCATCAACACGTATCTGATCGGCAGCGTCACGTTCCTGCTGCTGCCCATGATTCCGGACATGGCGCTGATCCGCGACCGCGCCACCGGGCTGCGCAAGAAAATCTATTCGGTCGTCGCGATCGGTTGGCGCGGCACGCCGAAGCAATGGCACCGGCTCGAGACCGCCATGCAGATCATGGCCGTCGCCATGATCCCCGTCGCGGTTTCCGTGCACACCATCGTTTCCTGGGATTTCGCCATGGCGCCCGTACCCACCTGGCATTCGACGATCTTTGCGCCGTACTTTGTCTGCGGCGCGATCTTCAGCGGCATCGCGGCGCTGATCATCGCCATGGCCCTGCTGCGCAAGTTCCTGCATCTCGAGGAATACCTGCTGCGCATACACTTCGAAAATCTCGGCAAGCTGCTGCTGGTGATGAGCCTGCTCTGGTTCTATTTCGTTTTCGCCGAGCGCCTCACGGTCTGGTACGGCAACGATCCTTCGGAGATGACCGTTTTCTGGGTCACCCAGACCGGCTCGTTTTCGCCGCTGTTCTGGCTGATGGTGGTCTGCAATTTCCTGATTCCGTTCCCGATTCTGGCGATCAAGAAGCTGCGGACCATCACCGGTTGCGTGATCGCCTCGATCGGCGTCGTCATCGGGATGTGGCTCGAACGCTTCCTGATCATCGTGCCGTCGCTTTCGCACAAGTATTTGCCGTATAGCTTCGGCACGTACCGGCCCACTTGGGTTGAAATCACGATCACCGTGGGAACGTTCTCCGCGATGGCGCTGCTCTATATGCTGTTCGCCAAGACTGTCCCGATCATTTCCATCTGGGAGCTGAAGTCCGGGCCACAGGCGGCGCCTGCGCACGCACCGGCGCTCGCTCCCGTCCCGCAGGAAGGAGCCGACTAGCATGGCTGCGATCGATTCCATCTACGGCTTGTTCCCCGGTCCCGACTCGGCTGATCGCGGCGTGCGCGCGCTCCGCGCGGCGGGCGTCGCGCAGGAAAAAATTGTGGTGATGTCGTCCGAACCTCACGATGAGTACTCGTTCACGCGCGCGGACCACAAGACGGTAATGCCCTGGCTTTCAGTTTGCGGCGGAATCATCGGCGGAACCTGCGGGTTCCTGCTCGCGCGCTATACGCAGGTGGCCTACCCGATTACGGTGGGCAACATGCCGCGCGTCTCTCCCTTTCCGACCGCGATCGTGACCTACGAGCTCACCATGTTCGGCGCCGTGATCACTACGGTGATCACGCTGTTGATCACTGCTCGCCTCGCCCGGCGGCGTCCCGCTCCCTATGATCCGGCAATTTCAAGTGGCAAAATCTTGATCGGCGTCATGAGTCCCGCGGAATCCGCGCGCGCGGATTTGGAACGCTCGCTGCGCCAGGCCGGCGCGGAGCAGGTCAAGACCACCCCAAGTTAGCTGGCCTTTTTTCGCGCTCGCGTTGGGCCCGGAGCGGAAGCCGTTCTCAAGCGGCCTCTCGCGGCATCTTGCGCGAGGCTTCTCTTCAGAGCTTCCATCATGTCGATTACGGGGGCTTTCTTCAGGGATTTTGTCGGCGGCGTGACGGCTTTGCCTTTGAGTTTCGACTCGATCAGCGCGCTCAATTGTTCCTGGAATTCGTCCTTGTACTGCTCGGGCTTAAAGGGCGCGGAAAGACTCTGCACCAGCTGGTCGGCCAGCTTCACTTCCTCCGGGCGCAGCTTCGCGTCGTATTTTCGTCCGTAGCCCTCGACGCTCGCGCGCGAATGAAAACGGTATATTCGCGCTGGTGCATCATGACTTTGGCGACGCCGACCTTCTTCGTGTCCTCGAGCGCCTTCAGCAGCAGCGCGTAGGGCTTTTCAGCATGTTGTTCGGGCAGCGCGAGATAGGACGAATCGAAATAAATGGGATCGACCTCGTTCTCCTTGAGGAACGTGATGATCTCCATCGTTTTTCCCGAGGGCGGCGTGATTTTCTTGATCTCGTCCGCGTTGACGAGAACGTATTGCCCGGTTTCGTATTCGTAGCCCTTGATGACTTCGGAGCGATCGACGATGCGGTTGCAGGTGGGACAAAACAGTGGCTGCTTGAGCCGCGTGTTGCACTCGCTGTGGATCTGGTGCAGGTACGTCCGCTTCGCCCGCGCTGCGACGTACAGGCGAATGGGAATCGACACCAGTCCGAAAGAAATCATTCCTTTCCAAACGGTTGCGGCCATTGAATGTCCTCCCTCGAGAGGTTATGCGCTGCATTCTACACGGCTATCGGTGAAAGACCCTACTGCGCGTCTCTTTCGTGCGTAACCGCGCGACGCGCAATGCAGGAAAACCGGTTGTTCCAGGCAATGTGGTTTTGCGGACGGCGAATGGGAAAAACGAGCATTGCGGCCGATTCGGAAACTCGACTTATACTGACCGCGTATGCGCCCGCTTTCCGAATACCGCCGCAAGAGAAACTTCCGCGAGACCCCTGAGCCAAAAGGCCGCCGCGACGAATCGCGCCAGCCGATTTTCGTTGTCCAGCGGCACGCGGCAACCCGGCTGCATTTTGATTTCCGGCTCGAAATCAATGGCGCTCTCGCATCGTGGGCCGTGCCGAAAGGACCTCCCGAGGAACGAGGAGAGAAACGGTTGGCGATTCACGTGGAAGACCACCCGCTCGACTACGCGAACTTTGAAGGCGAAATTCCGAAAGGGAACTACGGCGCGGGGCAGGTGCAAATCTGGGACCGGGGGACTTTCGAGGTCGACGGTCCCCCAAGCGCGGCCGAACAAGTCGAGCGCGGCGACTTGAAATTTACTCTTCACGGGCAGCGGCTTCAGGGCCGGTTCGGCCTGGTCAAAATGCGCAATTCCCAGCGCGGAAATGAATGGCTGCTGATTCGCAAGAGCGATTCCGAGACGGGCGCGATCGTCGCCAAATCTGTTGCGGGCGACGGCTCGGATCGATCGGAGCCGCAAGCTTCACGCGTTCACATCGAAGCATTCGGCGAACTTCCGGGAGCGAAAAAGGCGCCGATGCCGGATCAAATGGCGGTTGATCTCGCGACGCTTGCCGACAAGCCGTTTTCAAATCCGGACTGGCTGTACGAAATCAAATGGGACGGCGAGCGAGCGTTGGCGTACATCCGCGATGGAGACGTCGAACTGCGCTCCCGTTCCGCGAGGAATATCACCGCCGAATATCCCGAGTTGAGGGCCCTGGCGAAGCGGATCAACGCGCGCAAGGCGATTCTGGATGGCGAGATCGTGGTTCTCGATGAATTGGGGCGCTCCGAATTCGCGCGAATTCAGCCGCGCTTCGGCGTGTTGAATCCTCCACTCTCGCTGCAGCAAAAGGCGCCGGTGACCTATTACGTCTTCGATCTTCTCTATGCCGACGGCTACGACTTGCGAGGCGTCCCTCTGGAGCAGCGCAAGGAAGAGCTCCGCAAGATTCTATCGCCCTCCGAACGCGTCCGTTTTTCCGACCATCAGGTCGAGAAGGGCCTCGAATTGTTCGAGGTGGCGCAGAAGCAGGGGCTCGAGGGAATCATTGCCAAGCGACGAGACAGTTTTTATGCAGGCAAACGGACGCCGCAGTGGCTGAAATTCAAGATCGTCCGCGACACCGACGTCGTGATCGGCGGGTGGACCGCTCCACGGAAAAGCAGGGAGCACTTCGGCGCTCTCCTGATGGGGCTTTACGATGAAAAGAATCAACTGGAGTACGTCGGCAGTGTCGGAACGGGCTTCACGCAGGAAACGCTCGACCGCACGTTCAAGACGCTGTCGGAACTCGCAATCGACAAGAGTCCTTTTCGCGTTGCACCGCGCTTGAAAGAAAAGATCACCTGGGTAAAACCGAGCCTTGTTGCCCGAATCAAATATGCCAATTGGACGACCGACAGAAAACTCCGGGCGCCGGTCTTCATGGGATTTCAAGAGGACCGGGAACCGCGAGACTGCACGATGAGCGATCAGGAATTCGCTCATCCCGCGAAGAAAACTGAAACGGCGCTGGAAGAGACGGAGCGCTCTTCGGAGCGCGGGAAAGGAGAGGAGGCCGCTGCGCCCGTATCGCCTCGATCTGCGCCAACTTCGCGAAATCAGTTGCCGTCGGACGATCTCGAAAAGGAGCTTTCGAGCGGCAAGCGTGAATCGATCGAGGTTGAACTCGACGGAAAGCGCCTGAGCCTGACCAATCTCAATAAGGTGTGGTTTCCGAAGGGGCCCCAGCTTAGAAAACGCGACGTTCTGGTCTATTACCTGCGAATTGCGCCGTACATGCTTCCGTTCCTGAAGAACCGGCCGATGGTTTTGAAGCGCTATCCGAATGGCATCGACGCAAAATTCTTCTTTCAGAAGGAAGCGTCTGGCTCGCGACCCGAATGGATCAGGACCGTGCAGATCGAGTCCGAGCATCGCGGCGAAGAGATTCCGTATTTTCTAGTCGATGACGCCGCCGATCTGCTTTATCTGACGAACCTCGGATGCATCGACCACAATCCATGGTCGAGCCGCGCCGACGATCAGGCTCATCCCGATTACGTCTTCTTCGATCTGGACCCGACGGACGGCACGCCTTTCGACTCGGTGCTTTCCATCGCGCGCTCGATCGAGGCGCAATTGAAATCCCTCGGAGTCCGCAGCTTTGTGAAGACATCGGGAGCGTCCGGGATTCACATCTTCGTCCCGCTCGAGCCGGAGTACACCTACGATGAGGTCCGGCTATTTGCCGGGGCGATCGGCCAGCGAGTGCGGGCGGAACTGCCGGGCCTGGTCACCTCGGAGCGAACCGTGAGCAAGCGTAAGAAGGGAACGGTGCTGATCGATGCGCTGCAGAATTCTCTCGGCAAGCCGCTAGCGGCCGTCTACTCGCTGCGCCCAATGGCCGGGGCGCCCGTGTCGGCGCCCGTATCGGCGGCCGAGCTTCAGAAAGGTTTCAGGCCGAGCGACTTCAATTGCGAAACGATTTTTGCCCGGCTCAAGCATGTCGGCGACCTATGGAAGGATTTCTGGAAGCATCGCCAGAGCTTAAAGGAAGCCGTCAAGCGAGCATAGCGCGCGTTCGCCACCAGTGAAATGCCTCCAATGATTTTGCCAATGAGGGTGGGTACTTGAGCCTTTTCTGATTTCGTTTTCATGGCACGCGCGTTCAGCCCACAAGTGCGGTATAGTCCTGCAAATACCGAAAAGCACAGATCGTTACAGCCAGGTGAGGGCGGCGACAAATAAGCAGCGGAGGACTTTGGATCGAAATGGTCACGGAGATGAAATTGGATATGCCAAGTGAGATTGGCTCGATCGCGCCCACGGTCGACAAGATCGTCGCCAAGATCCGAAGTTCGTTCTGCCTGCCCGGCAAGGAGCAGGACGTTGAGGTAGCCCTTTTTGAAGCGCTGGCGAATGCCGTGATTCACGGAAATCGGGAGCAGTCGGCGAAGACGGTGAACATTTCCTGTCGCTGTGAGCCGAAGAAAAGTGTCTCAATCGTAGTCCGCGATCAGGGCAGGGGCTTCGATCCGGCGGCCGTGCCGGACCCGACGCGTCCGGAAAACCTCGGCGCGGAGCATGGCCGGGGCATTCTGATGATGAAGGCATTCATGGACGAAGTTCATTTCGAAAAGGGCGGGACGGAAGTGCACATGGTGAAGAAACTGTGATGGCTGCGCCGCAAATGCAGTCCAGAGGAACCTCCGATAAGATAACGTTTCGAAAAATGCGCGGCGTATGAGAGCATTTACTTTATGCCGCTGGAACAAGTTTCTGCTCCAACTGCTTTGAAACCCGCCTCGGATCGCAAAAGGCACTCTTGGTCCGTCCCGAGCCTAGTGATCGTGTTTTCGGTGGTCTTTTCGTCAGCGCTGGCTGCAGGGAAGCCGGTAAACCCAGCGCCGGATTATCGGCTGCGGCTCTACCACACGCACACGAATGAGAAAATCGACGTGGTTTATCGCCACGGCGATCAGTACATTCCTTCCGCGATCGTTCGCCTCGACGAGTTCCTGCGCGATCACCGGACGGGTGACGTTATTCAACTGGATCAGCGTCTGTTTGACCTGCTTCACGATCTGACCGTGGCTGTCGGAAAGCCTGAGACTGAAATCGACATCGTTTGCGGCTATCGCACGCCTTGGAGCAACGAGTTTCTCCGGCACACGACAGTCGGCGTTGCTTCGCATAGTTTGCACATGCTCGGAGAGGCGATCGATATTCGCATCCCCGGCGTGCCTACTGCTGAATTGCGCGACGCCGCCCTGGGCCTCGGTCGCGGAGGCGTCGGCTTCTATCCCGAATCGCGCTTCGTCCACGTGGACGTTGGACGAGTCCGCCGCTGGTAGATCTTCATTGTCCCGCTGGGAGTTCCGCATCTTCCCTGTACGGATATCCTTCCTCTAGCACTCGCTCGAGAGCGGAATCATGCCCGTAAATGTCATCAAAGAAATGAACGTCTCCGTTTTCCATCACGACAGAAGTGCTGTAGAAGATCAGGACCGGTATAGGCTTTGTCAGGTTCACTCGAAACGTAACATCGCCGTCCATTGCGGCTCGAATCTTTCCCTCGTCCCACTCCGGCATGTCACGAAGCACCCACTCCGCGAGTTTTACGGGGTCTTCCACCCGGATGCAGCCGTGGCTGAAATCGCGCCGCGATCGCGAGAATAGAGCCGTGGCCGGCGTGCCGTGCATGTAGACGTCGTACGCGCTCGGAATATCGAACTTCACCAAGCCCAGGGCGTTGTCGGGTCCTGGTATTTGCCGTATGCGCAGAGATCCTGCACGGAGCAGGTCCTTGGTTCGTTCGTCAACGACTCCCTCGGCGACCACAGTGCGCTGTTTGTCCACAACCTCGTAGGAGTTCTCCGCGAGATAATTCGGGTTCTCGTCGAGATGCGGGAGGAATTCCGCCTTGACGATGCTCGATGGAACATCCCAGTACGGGCGAAATATCACCGACTTGATCTCGCTTGCGAACACGGGCGTCTGATGCTTGTAGGCCCGGCCCACCACGATTTTCATCGAGAACGCCCAATGAAAAGTTTCATCGTCCGCGTGGAGGCGGAATTCCGGGATGTTGACGACAATGGGGGGGCGAGCATATTTGTGCGGCAGCCACCGAATCCGTTCCAATGTGAGCTGAAGCTGATTGACGCGGCGATGGAGCGGCGTATTAAGCTCTCTCAGCGTGGCCCGATCGATCAGGCCGGTCGGTTCGAGTCCGTGTCGCTCCTGGAAATGCCTCACGCCATCGACCAGAGCGCCCTGATAGGCGCTATCCGTCTGTCCGAGATCCGCACGAACATCCCCCAGCAGAGCCAGAAGCCTTCCGAGCCGCGGCACGCCGGGATACGAAGCGCCTGGTTTCACTGTCTGCGCGGGGATTGGCAGGAGTTCGCCATTGTCCTTGCGAGCCAGTTCTATGTAATTTGCCAGCGCGGTTTCCGTTCGTTGGTAGGCAGGAAACGGAGGCTCGACCAGTTGGATGGCGGCATCGGTGTCTTGCGCGTTGACGAGTTCCTTTTTCAGAAATTCAGAAAGATCAAACTTGGTATGGTCGATTTCCAGATCGAAGTGAAACGACCGAGGGTTCACTCGCCCGATGTGCAGGTCCGAGACATACCTCATCGTGGAGACAGTAAGCGCCAGATCAAATCTGACAAGGTCGGATTCCGATCCGGCCTGTGATTGCCCAATTTGGGCCAGGCGAGCATCCCAGCGCGGACTGTCGTAGTCCTCGGGTTGGAGTCCTTTGTATTCGGCATTCTTTAGCGCTCCGATGATCGCAAGCGCCTGACCAGTCGGTTTGCCTCCTCGGACCCACGGGAGTTCGTTCGGAAAGGCGTCATAGAATTCTTTTACTTCACTCTGGTACTGCGAAAAATTCGGCCACTGAAGATCGGGCAGCTCCGCCGTATCAACGTAATGGCGCAGCAGTGCTCGTCCATCGGGTGTCAGTTCGCCTGAACGTAAAGGATCGCCCTGAGACTCGATCGCACCCTGTGCATCGGTCGGCTTGCTGGAGTACCCGCCGCAGCCCGCTGAAGAAAGCAGCAGAAGGGCGAGGCAAGTTAGTTGGCACGGTCGGCGCGAGCGCATCTTGTTCCTTCTTCCCGTTGGCGCCACCAAAGAGGCCAGGCGTTTCGGCTGCTCGTCATGCAGTTGCTTTTGTCCGTCGGGATAGCGATGGCGGGCCGGCGGGTGCCGATAAGCGAAGCTGACATCAACAATTTATCGTACATGCACCAACTCGCCCGCGCTTGTGATTCCGGTCACAGAAGCAGCGGTTTGGGCGTGGTACAAATACTCTGGACGCGGGTTTCAGTATTCAAGTGGTCGATCCGAATCGCGTGAGAGCGAGCGAATGGAAACTACTGAAGTTCTCAGAAATCGCCGAGCGGTGCGGGAGTACGAAGACGCCCGAATAGATCGTTCCACCATCGAACGATTGATTTCCTCGGCGATCCTCGCGCCAAGTGCGATGAACCTGCAGCCCTGGGCCTTCGCGGTTCTCCTGGATCGGGCGCGCATCGACGAGTACGGACGTCGCGCCAAGGAATGGACGCTCGCCAACTTCGCACAGACGGGATTTGAATCTCGTCTGCGTCAAATGCTCGAAGATCCAAAGTTCGTGATGTTGTATCGCGCCCCTGCTTTGGTGATAGTGCTGGCGAAAAACCACGAGGCGCAATCTGCTGAGGATTGCTGCTTGGCTGCGGAAAACTTTATGTTGGCTGCACGGGACGAGGGCTTGGGCACTTGCTGGATTGGTTTGTCGCGCCCCTGGCTCGACTTGCCGGCGACGAAAGCGGAACTTGGTGTGCCAAAGGAATTTCGCGTGGTTGCGCCGTTAATTCTTGGACATCCAAAAGCATGGCCGGAATCCCATGGGCGCATTCCGCCGGAGATTCACTGGATCGGCTGATCGCGAGGTTCAGGCCTCGAGGCCGATCGGTTTGTGTTGTGCGGAAGCGAGCCGTTTCGCGGCGAATTCCATCAAACGCGCCTCGACTTTCTGGTTCAAGCTTCCCTCCGGGAACTTGCCGGAGGCATCGGCTTCACCTGCCGATACGCCTGTCAGTATCTCGATCCCCTGATCGATCGTCTCCACTGCGTAGATCTGGAATTTCCCCGCGCGCACAGCATCGACCACGTCACGTCGCAACATCAGATGCCGGACATTCGAGGCTGGAATGATCACGCCTTGCCCGCCGGAAAGGCCGCGGGCATTGCACAGGTCGAAAAATCCTTCGATCTTTTCGTTCACGCCACCGATCGCTTGAATTTGCCCCTGTTGGTTTACCGAGCCGGTTACAGCGAGCGACTGCTTGATGGGAATTCCCGACAGTGCGGAGAGAAGGGCGTATAGTTCGACCGACGACGCGCTATCCCCCTCGACCGCGGCGTACGATTGCTCGAATACCAGCGTCGCCGAGAGTGACAGAGGTTGATCCACGGCGTATCGCCCCGCGAGAAATCCGGAAAGAATCAGCACTCCTTTTGAATGGATAGGCCCGCTCAGTTCGACTTCCCGCTCGATGTCGATCACTTCGCCCTTTCCCATCCGGACTCGGGCGGTGATGCGACTCGGATGGCCAAATGCGAAATGACCCAAGTCGACGACGGACAGGCCGTTGACCTGGCCAACCTTCTCGCCTTGCGTATCGATTAAGACGATGCCTTGTAAGATTTGTTCCTGGAAACGCTCGCGGATGCGATCGCTTCGGCGAATCTGGGCGTCGATGGCCTGCTGGACGGATTCGGCGGTGATGGTTCCTTTTTCGCGTTCGCGGGCGCAAAAATCAGCCTCGCGCAACAGATCGCCGAGAGTCCTGCGGTGAACGAACAGCTTTTTCGAATCCCCGGCGAGGCGAGAGCTCTGCTCGATTAGACGCCCGACTCCACCGGCATCGACTGGAAGGAGTTTTTCCTCTCGCGCCATCCTCGCAATCATGCGCGCGTATAGAAGATCTTTCTCGTCGCCTCGATCAAGATACTCTTCGAAATCCGCAGCGACCTTGAAGAGGTCGCTCAGCTCCGAATCGTAAGCGCTCAGCAAGTAATAGAGTATGCGCTCGCCAAGCAGAATCACTTTCACGTTCAAAGGAATCGGTTGAGGTTCAAGCGACACCGTGCTCACCAGGCTCAACATTTGGCCGAGCGACTCGATGCGAATCTGCGAGGAATGAAGGCTGCGCTTGAGCGCTTCCCAGGCGTAGGGTTGCAGAAGCAGTTTGTGAGCATCGAGCACCAGGTAGCCGCCATTTGCCTGGTGCAGCGCACCCGGACGAATAAGATTGAAATCGGTCGTCAGCGCTCCCAGTTGCGCCATGTATTCGACCGAACCGATCAAGTTCTGGTATGTCGGATGATCCTCATAGACCACCGGCGCTCCTTGGTTGCCCTTGTGATCGATGAGGACATTCACTCGGTACCGGCGGAAGAAAGCGGAACCTCTGGAGCCCTCGGACAGCGAGATGCCCATGAGCGCAGCCAGCGGATGTTCTGGCCGCATAAGGAACTCATCGACGTTCTCAATGACATCTTTCTGCACTTCGGTCAGGTAACTCACAACCTCGGCCAGATCGATATATTTTTGGCGAACTTCTTCAATCAAATGAGCTACGGCAAAGGTAGCCACCGAGTGGTCAAGCTCGCGAAGTTTCTCCCGGCCCTCTTGCTCGTAAGTCTGAATTTGGCGCAGGAGGGAGTGAAGCTTCTCCTCCAGACCGGAGACTGCTTCCTGAGTCTTCTTGCGCTCCGCTTCAGGAAGTTGCTCGAACTCCTCCGGGCTTAGAACCTCGCCGTTTCTCGCCGGAGCAAACGCCAAACCCGATGGCAATTTGAGCAGCGCGACGCCGCTTTCCGCGGCTTGCTGCTGGAGCCGCTCCAGTTCCTTTTCCTGCTTTGCTTTGACCTCATGCTCGAGCGCGTGCTTGCGGGCTCTATAATTCTCGGTCTCAAACGCTGCGGGAACCGCGGTTCGAAGTGTTTGTAGCAGGTGGTCCATATCGTCGCGCAGGCGAGAGCCGATGCCCGGTGGGAGCTTGAGAGCTAGAGGAGTTTCGGGGTGCCCGAAGTTGTTGACGTAGCACCACTCGTCCGGCGTCGCTTCCGCAGCGGCCCGCTTTGCCAGGATGTCGCGAACCGTCGCGTGCTTGCCGGTGCCGGCGGGGCCCATCAAGAAAAGGTTGAAGCCCAGTCGCGGCATGCTTATTCCGAACCGGATAGCCTCCAGGGCTCGTTCCTGGCCCATGGATTCGGAGATGTCTTCGAGCTCCGAAGTATCCTTGAACCTGAACCTCGCCGGGTCACAGCGGTGGTACAGAACTTCGGCTGGTAGAGGCGCCAGTTCCTTCTTTGGGTCCACCTTTTTAGTCCTTTCGATTCAATCCCGGGACTTACGCACCTGGAAACTACGCCCAGAGAATCGGCCGCGGGCGCCTCTATCCTCTGTGGCGCACGTAACAAGACTATGTGACGGGCATCACCGCCGATTTGAGGGAGCAGACATTAAAAGAGAGTAGCGAGAAGGACTTTAACGAGAAATTGGGCCGAAGTCACGAAGCCGACAATCAGTGCTTATCGCGAACTGAAGGAGAGTCGAAGTGGCTGCGAAGAGACTGCTGTTCCGTTCCGCGGCGCGAGAGAAGATCCTCAGCGGTGCGACTCAGCTCGCGGACGCCGTACGGATCACGCTCGGTCCCAAGTCCAAGTGCGTGCTTATTCAAAAGAAATGGGGAAAGCCGATCGTCTGCAACGACGGCATCACCATCGCCAAAGAGATTGAGCTGAAAGACCCCGAAGCGAATCTCGGCGCCCAGATGATTCGCGAAGCAGCCGAACGCACCGGCGAGAGCGTAGGAGACGGCACTAGCACCGCTTCCATCCTGGCACATGCGATTTTTGCGGAAGGCTTGCACAATGTGGCGGCCGGGGCGAGCGCGGTGGATCTGAAGCGCGGGCTCGACAGGGGGCTTGGCGTGGCCGTTCAGGCGCTGAAGGCGCTCTCGCGGCCCGTCTCCAGTCGGCGTGAGAAAGTCCAAATCGCCACGATTTCCGCCCACAACGATCCGAGCATCGGGGAATTGGTCGCCGACGCCTACGAAAAGGTTGGCAAAGAAGGCGTCATCACGGTCGAAGAATCGAAGACCACGGAATCCGCTCTCGAAGTCGTCGAAGGAATGCAGTTCGACCGTGGCTACATCTCCCCTTATTTCGTAACGGACGCCGAGAAAATGGAAGTCGTGCTCGAGGACGCTCTGATCCTGCTACATGAGAAGCGCATCGGCAATATGAAGGACATGCTGCCGTTTTTGGAGCAGGTGGCGAAAGCAGGACGGCCTTTGCTCATCGTTGCCGAAGACGTCGAAGGCGAGGCCCTCGCGACCCTCGTGGTGAATAAAGTCCGCGGCACGCTGATTTCCGCGGCGGTGAAGGCGCCCGGATTCGGTGACCGCCGGAAAGAGATGCTGGAGGACATCGCGATCCTGACAGGCGGAAAATCGATTGCCGAAGAGCTCGGCATGAAACTCGAAAACCTGACCCTGAATGAACTCGGCCGCGCCAAGAGAATTGTGATCGATAAGGACAAGACCACGATTGTCGGCGGAGAAGGAACGAAGTCCGCGATCGAAGGGCGTTGCGCGGAAATCCGCAGGCAAATCGACAAGACCACGTCGGACTACGACAAGGAGAAGCTGCAAGAGCGCCTGGCGAAACTTGCAGGCGGCGTGGCGGTGATTCGCGTCGGCGCGCCATCCGAAACCGAGATGAAGAACCGCAAGGAGGCGATTGAGGACGCGATCAACGCGACGAAAGCCGCCTTGGCCGAGGGAATCGTGCCCGGAGGTGGTCTCGTTCTCCTGCGCCTCATCGATACGGTAGCGGCCGAGGAAGCGAAGTGCACGGGCGACGAACGCACTGGGCTGCTGATTTTGCGGCGCGCGCTGGAAGCTCCGACGCGGCAGATCGCGGAAAACTCGACAGTCGACGGCGGCGTCGTGGTGGACCGCATGCGTTCAGGAAAAGGGAATTACGGCTTCGATGCCGCCCAATGCCAGTATGTGGATCTGGTCGAAGCCGGGATCATCGATCCGACCAAAGTCGTGCGAATCGCACTTGAAAACGCCGTGTCGGTCGCAAGCGTGCTTCTTTTGGCGGAAGCGACGCTGACGGAGGAGCCTGAAGAAAAGAAAGAGGCGGCGCCTCAGGAAGCGTTTGGCTAGGGTTCGTGGCTCGCTGTCAGGGAAGGCATGAAGAACATGATCTTTGACGATCGAGTGGATGCGGGACGCCGATTGGCTGGGCGGCTGCATGCGTACGCAAAACGCAGCGATGTGATCGTGCTGGGGATTCCGCGCGGCGGCGTCCCGGTTGCTGCCGAAGTTGCAACGGCGCTTGGCGCTCCGCTCGACGTGTTTGTGTCGAGAAAGCTCGGCGTTCCGGGGCAAGAGGAATTGGCGTTTGGCGCCGTCGCAACCGGCGGCGTTCGCGTGCTCGATAACGACTTGATCGAGTCGGTGGGCATCTCGAAGCAGGAAATCGAGCAAATTACCGAACGCGTGAGAGGCGAGCTGGAAAGGCGTGAGCGCCTGTATCGCGGTTCCGGGCCACCGCTGCAACTCGAGGGTAAAATCGCGGTACTCGTCGACGACGGAATCGCTACCGGATCGAGCATGCTGGCGGCAATCGAAGCGCTCCGCCATTTGAAACCCGCTCGAATCGTCGTTGCGGTGCCGGTTGCCCCGCTTTCCACTTGCCACCGGCTCAGGAGCGAAGTCGACGAGCTTGTCTGCGTGCACATGCCAGAGGAGTTTTACGCGATCGGCAATTTCTATTCAGACTTCACGCAGGTTGCCGACGAAGAAGTCACCGAATTGCTTCGCCGCACTTCGCAGCGGGTCGCTCATCAGCGAGCCTAGCGAGGTTTGCGCCCAAGGGCTGAAAGAACGAAACAGGAGATCGCCAATGGCTCGCCATGAAACGAATCACCGGGTCAGTGTGGAGCGAGATGTTTCGATCAATATCGGCGACGTCTTACTCCATGGGACTGTAGCGCTGCCGCGAGACGCCGCCGGCATCGTTCTCTTCGCGCACGGCAGCGGGAGCAGCCGCCTCAGTCCGCGAAACCGCTACGTCGCGGGCGTCCTTCAGTCGCAAGGGATTGCGACGTTGCTGTTCGACCTGCTGACGGAGAAAGAAGAATCGGTCGATCAATACACGGGCGAACTTCGCTTCGACATCGAGTTGCTCGGCGAGCGGTTGATCGGCGCGACCCGCTGGGTCTTGAACCAGCCCGGCCTGAAGCGGCTGAAGCTGGGTTATTTCGGCGCCAGCACAGGCGCGGCCGCGGCTCTGGTCGCTGCGGCGAAGCTTCCCGAAGCGATCTCCGCCGTGGTTTCTCGAGGAGGCCGGCCCGATCTCGCCGCGGGAGCTCTGGGTTCCGTCCGCGCGCCGACGCTGCTGATGGTCGGCGGAGAGGACGGGCCAGTGATCGGCATGAACCAGGAAGCGATGGCGAAAATGCGCCACGCGGAAAAGCAACTGCTGATCATTCCCGGCGCAACACATTTATTTGAGGAGCCCGGAAAGCTGGAGGAGGTCGCGCGAGTCGCTGCCGAGTGGTTCACTCGTTATCTCGGATCGGCAGAAAAATCCGAAGCGACGGCGTCTGCCCAGCGTTAAGGTCTATTGGAGGGAGTCGCCATGAAGTCACGTCCTTTGATAGCGGCGAGTTCCGACGCCTTGAAAAGTGTGTCACCTTGCGAGGGTGCCCATCCTTTGTTTTCAGCGAGTTACGCCGCATTTTACTTTGCATGGTGTGTCGCTTTGTTTGCTGATTTGTGAGTGTGGCGCGACCTAAAGTCCCATGGCTGAAGAGGCTGCGGAAAAAGGCGGATGAAGAGTATCCTCAGGCGCTAAAGCGCATTTAGCGCAGGCGATTTATGTCGGAGCTAGAAGCTCCGACCCCCTAAAAAGCACCTTTTTCCGCAAACTGTGAAGCCACGATTGCCCGGATGTGTTTCGTGGGCCTTTCCTTCGGCTTCGCTCAGGGTAAAAAGGCCCACGCTTTCACCGGAACCGCAGAAGCGGAAAGGCACCGCCACAAGCCCACACGCAGAGATCCCTCGGCTCCCGTTGGTCGCTCGGGATGACCCTAATCGGATCGTCAATTGTCAAAGAGCCGTTGGTAGCCCTGGCCAGCAGGGCCGTTGAGCTTTCCCGAGGAGAATCCCTTGGCTCGTCGCCGCGGCGACTCGCTCGGGATGACGATCCTAATCGGATCGTCAGAAAAGCTCTCAATTCCCACCCTATCACACGATGCAAGTCGACACAGCATTGTCGATTAGCACAAACACATGGGCCGATTGAGGTTGGAGGCGAATTTGTCCAGCCGAAAGATGCGATTTTTGCGGTGTCGATTCCCGAAATGGGAAGAGACTGAAGCCGCGAAAAGCGCGAAAGCTTTCTGTAGCGGCGGAGCGAGTCAATCGTCCCTCCGGGATTCGCGGCTCATTCTGTAGCGCTTTCCCGGCACTACGCTGCGCTTCGTGCCGGGCTAATTACGGTCGCCGCTCCGCGGCTGTGAGAGCCTGAGCAGCAGAGGTCACAACGGCGAAAAGCAGATCCCTCACCGCGCCAAAACCGCGGGGTTCGGGATGACATCTCTACGGGCATGAGTATCTGTCGATGGCAGCTAGCAGTCCGCAGAAAAGGCATGAGGAGTGCCCTGGGGCGCTAAAGCGCATTGAGCGCGGGCGGTTTATGTCGGAGCTGCCCTTCGGCTTCTCGGGAGTCATCACCCGAAGAAATTAGCGGCGGCTGAGCAGGATTCCCGCAACCGTGTTAGCCACTTCTGGGGCGAGGTGTTCGGGAGGGATCTGCCAATTCGGAGCTTTCGATGTGACCAAGTCCACGAGTTCCACGATCTTGCGGGAGTCGCAACCCGCGAGCACGTTGGAACCGCATTCGACGGTCTCGGGGCGTTCCGTCACGTCCCGGATCGTCACGTTTGGTACGCGCAAGATGCAGGTCTCTTCCTGCACCGTGCCGCTATCGGAAATCACGCAGAAGGCGGATTGTTCCAGGCGCACAAAATCAAAAAATCCGAATGGTTCGCAAGAAACCAGCCCGGGTCGATCGAAAGCAATTCGAAATTTCTCCGCCATCGATCGCGTCCGTGGATGCACGGAACAAATGATGGGAAGCCGATATTGCTCGTAGAGCAAAGAGAGCCCGTCGAGGACGCCTCGCAGGCGCTCTTCGACGTCCACATTTTCGGCGCGGTGCATCGTGACCAGAAAGAACCGCTTCTCGCCGACATTCAACTCGCGGAGAATGTCGCTGGACGCCACCCGGCCTTCAAAATTGCGCAACACTTCATAGATGGGGTTGCCGGTGACGTAAATGTCGCTCGAACCGATTCCTTCACGGAGCAGATTGTCGCGGCTGCGGTTGGTATAAGGCATCAAAACGGAGCTCAGATGATCGATGATCCGGCGATTGGCTTCTTCCGGCACGCGGAAATCGTAACAGCGGTTGCCAGCCTCCATGTGATACACGGGAGTTCCGAATCTTCGGGCCACGATCGCCGACAAGCCGCTGTTGGTGTCGCCCAGAATCAGGACGCGATCCGGCCGATGCTCTCGCAGCACCGATTCCATGCCACAGAGGATTTTGCCAACCTGTTCGCCAAAACCCGAAGAGCTCACTCCGAGCGAAATGTCCGGCTGGCGCACGTCCAGTTCGCGAAAGAACAAGCCGCTGAGACGATCGTCGTAGTTCTGGCCGGTGTTGACGAGAACATGATCGCACTGCTTGTCGAGAACCTTGATGACCAGGCTCAGGCGAATGATTTCGGGCCGGGTCCCGAGGATGGTCAGGACCTTCAACGGAGTACCTCGCTGAAGTCGATGCTCACATCCTCGATCATCAGCCGCTGACTCCTAAGCAATCGGGCCGTTTCCTCGAGGCTTATGATGTCGTCTGCCGAACTGTATTCCTTCGTGAGGTTGCTCACGGCACCGCTGTCTCTGTGCAACTCAGGCAGCATCGGCAGGATGGCGTAATAGGGGCCGCGTTCGACTGTGCGAATGGCCTCCTCCTCGCTGACGAGAATCTCGTGCACTTTTTCTCCCGGTCGAATCCCCACGATTCGGGTCTCAATCGGGCGGCCGCCGATCAAGGCTTCCGCAATGTGAGTTACGCGCGCCGAAGGTGCTCGCGGGATGTAGGTCTCGCCCGGTGCGCCACCCTGAACGGCGGCAAGAATGACGTCGACGGCATCGTTCAAGCTCAGCAGAAACCGCGTCATATCCTTGGTCGTGATAGTCACGGGCCCGCCATTGCGAATCTGATCGTGAAACAGCGGGATTACGGAGCCGCGCGAAGCGAGGACATTTCCGTACCGGACGCACACGAAACGAGTCTTCGGGCAGCGAATGTTTGCCTGGATGAAGACGCGCTCTTGAAGAGCTTTGGTCATGCCCATCGCATTGACCGGTTTGCACGCCTTATCGGTAGAGACGCCGACGACGGTTTCGACCGGCAATGAATTTTCATGGATCGCTCGGACGATATTTTCCGGACCTTCGATATTCGTGCGAACAGCTTCAAAGGGGAAGTACTCGCACGTGGGGACTTGCTTCAGCGCCGCGGCGTTGAACACAATGTCGACATCCCGCACAGCCTGGCTCACCGAATGAAAATCGCGAACGTCGCCGATCCGAAATTCGAGGAGACGCTGAAAGTTGCGGTAGATGATCTCATCGGTGGCCGACAGCTTGTTCTGATACTCCATCCGCATCGCATGCTGCTTCGCTTCGTCGCGTGACAACACGATGATTTTATCGGGATGGCCGGCGCTTCCTCCAAGCAGCCTGCGGACGAGCGTCTTGCCGAGCGAGCCGGTGCCGCCGGTAATCAGGATTGTCTTTCCGTCGAAAATCGTGAATTGCGAATTATTGCCACTTGTCGTAGGGAGTGTCATCGTTCGCAAGCTCTGCAACAAGCGACGGCCAGTCAGGACAGACGTAGCCGGTGGCTTGAGCGAACTTGT
Organism: uncultured Acidobacteriota bacterium; assembly: GCA_963769415.1. Taxonomy (GTDB): domain Bacteria; phylum Acidobacteriota; class Terriglobia; order Acidiferrales; family UBA7541; genus Palsa-295. Next base: position 2,371,635 of record CAVYLM010000005.1, on the reverse strand, counting down.
CTCCTTTCATGCTGCGGTCACAAAAGAACTCGTTGTCGGGAATGATTTCGACATCGAACTGGTAGGCGTCGCGCAAAAGTCCAAGCAGGCCGAACTTCGAAATAGTTGGACTGGTAACCTGATAGAGACCCGTAAGCTGTGGGAAGTCGGCTATCAAGCTCTCGACGACCTGTGAAAGATAATTCGTCGTGACGCCGGAGAACATTGCCCGCGTGTATCCCGAAATGCGCTGGTGATTGTGTTTTAGAAACCACTCCAGGAGCGATTTGCGATGGCCCAGTTCCCGCCCGATAATCGAGGTGCGGAGCGTGATCGCCCCGTCCGCGGCGACTTCGCCGAGAAACTTGCTGCGGCCGTACATATCGTGTGCGTCCGAGAGGTCGTCCTCGGTGTAGTTTCCGCGCTGGCCGCTGAAGACGCAGTCCGTGCTGAAGTGAATCAGTCGCCCACCCCACGACTGGCACATCGACGCGAGCCTGTGCGGCAGCAAGGCGTTGATTTCGATGGTGGAGAGCGGTTTCATTGCCTCGGGCCGTTGTTTGATGACTCCGACGCAGTTAACGAGAGTATTCGGTTTGAGCCGGGAGAGGAGCCGCTGCAAGCCGGGCCAGTCAGCGACGTCGCAATGTTCGATCACATGACCGGCGTGAAACATGTCGACGTTGTTCAGCGGATCGTCATGAATCAATCCGCGAATCGTGCAGCACGTATCCGGATGCGATTTCCTCAGGCGCTGGAAGAGCTTGTGGCCAAGCATTCCCGTGCCACCCAGAATCAGAATATCCATAGGCAAATGTCGAATTAGTTTCGAGCGAGTTGGTGGATCGACTGCCAGGTCCTCTGAGCGCAGGACTCCCAGTCGTAAAGACGGGATTGAGTCTCGGCCTTAGCCGCGAGTTCCTTCATCCGAGGCGGATTGTCGAGCAGCGCGGCCAACTTCTCAGCCAGATCGCTCGGCGATCGGGGGTCGAAATAGAGGGCGCCGTCGCCGCCAAACTCCGGCATGGGAGGATAGTGCGACGATAGGACGGGCCGGCCCGACGCCAGCGCTTCGATCAGGATGTTTGGGCAGTTCTCGCATTCCGAGGCGAATATGTTCACTACGGCGTGGCGATAAAGTCCGGGCATCTCCGAGTGCGGCACGGAACCCGTAAGCAATACGCTGTCACTCAATCGAAGATCGGCGATTTCTTTGCGGACCAATTTGCCGTATTCCGGATATTCGGGGCCGACCAACAGTAGCTTCTCTTTTGTGACGCGTCTGTCCCTCAGCAGCGCGTACGCCTTGACGACTTCAATTTGAGCTTTGTAATAGTCGAGAGTTGAAACGTAGAGCAGGTAACCTTCCGCGGGAAGAGTCGCAGCGAACGCCGCCTGCGAGACTGAGGATCGCTTGAATGTCTGCGCCAGGCCGTGCGGAATCGTTACGGATTTCCGGAGTTTGGCGCCGACGTGAGTCTCGATCGTCGCTTTCGCGTGATTCGATAAAAAGATCACCAGGTCCGCGCCGAGCATGCTTTGGAGAAACGCTCGTTTAAGTAGAAAATTGCGGACGCGCATGTACCCGGGACGATATTGCCGCGCGTGCATCTCGCTGAAGGGGATCATGTTCCGAAACATCGTCACCGTCTTGCAGCCCCGCGGAACGCGATTACCGATGATGCCTCCGGGACAAAACAAGATATCCGCCTTGAGCTGAGACAGCAGCGCAGGCATACGGAGTTTTTCGCACACCGCCCGAGCGAACGGATTGTCTGCGGGCCATTTCACGGGAATTCTCCGGATCCGCTCGTCATCGGCCGGCAGCGTCAGCGTGTCCGGCGCGAGGACATAAACGGTAGAAGGGAGATCGGCCGGGAGATGGTCAAGCAGGTTGGCGAGGTATGTTTGCCCGCCGCCCTGCCGCGCGGACAGCGCGTTAATCAAAACCGTCATTGTTTTGGCCGGTTTCATGACGAGGCTAGGCCGAAACCACCGCTTTCGAGTATTCAGGCAAGCCGCGAATAAAATCCATATGCACCAGGGCGGCCCAAAGCAAGGGATGAGCTTGTCTCGCTCCCGAATGGTGGATCTCCGCGAGCTCGATCAAACGGGTCTGATCGAATGGGATCCTTTCAAAATTCTTTCGATCGTGGACACCGTCGTGTACCCAGGTTTTTAAGGAACCCCTTAGCCAGTCGGCGATCGGCACCTCAAATCCCTTCTTCGGCCGGTGGAGCAGATGGCGCGGAACATAGCGGTAGGCAAGTCTGCGAAGAAGGTACTTATTGTTCCCGCGGCGCAGCTTCCATTTCAGCGGAAGCCTCATCGACCATTCGACCACGTCCTGATCGAGCAACGGCTCGCGGCTTTCAAGCGAGAAGGCCATGCTCGAAACGTCGACTTTTTGGAGGTAATCATCGGGAAGAGTGTAAAAAGCATCGAGGCGCATGGCGATTTCCGGCCCTTTCAATTCTGGCGGAAGACACCGCGCCGTTTCAGCGAACAGCTCATTCATGCCGATCGTGTGTTGCAAAACGTCGTGGTTCAGCAGGGCATTGAAATCCTTGGCGATGCCGCGCGTGAAGCAGAAGCCGCGCACCAAGTCGCGCTGGCAGAGCAGGGCCGAGAGAAGCTTCATCTTGTGCGCCGGAGAAAGCGCGACCGCGCGGGCTAGAGCTTTTCTGGCAGAGAGAGGCAATCTGTAGAGTCCGTCAAGCATGCGAGCGATTTGATAATAGTGATAGCCGCCAAAAAGCTCGTCGCCGCCGTCACCGCTCAGCGATACCGTGACATGTTTGCGCGCCAGGCGTGAAACCGCCATCGTGGGATAGGCGGAGCTGTCGAAAAATGGTTCGTCAAACTCCCGCAAAAAAGCGGGTTTCAAATTCAACAAATCATCGACATTCATTCGCTCGCAGAAATGCTCGGTATCCAGATGCCGGGCCACGGCTTCGGCGTGCGGGCTTTCGTCGTACGCCGGGTTTTCGAAGCCGATTGTGAAAGTCTTTACACGATGCGCCGAATCTCGGGCCATCATCGCGACTACAGTTGAGCTGTCGATTCCTCCGGAAAGAAAAGCGCCGAAAGGGGCGTCGCTGATCATCCGCGAGCGCACGCTGCGGACCAGTTGTTCGTCCAGTTCGTCGAGCAGGTCGGCCTCGCGCCGTTTTTCCCACGCACGCTCCGGAACGATTTGGCGGAAGTCCCAATAGCGCCGGATTTGCAGGCCGGACTCATCTAGCAGGAGCCAGTGCGCCGCCGCGAGCTTGCGAATGTGACCGAAGATCGAGTACGGCGCAGGAATGTAGCCGCTCTCGATATAGAATCGCAGCGCTTGGTCGTCGAGCGGTTCAGTCCAGTTGGCGTTTAGGGAAAGCAATGCGCGCGGCTGGGACGCGAATGCAAAACAATCCGGCGAATGGTGATAGTAGAACGGCTTAACGCCCATGCGGTCGCGCGCAGCGAACATTGATTGCTTCAGGCGGTCCCAGATCGCGAAGGCGAACATCCCGTGAAAACCCTCGACACAAGCCGGACCCCACTTCGCGTAGGCTGCCAAGATCGTTTCCGTGTCACTCTGGCTGCGCCATTCGACCGTGTTCCCGCCAAGTGATTCTCGAAGGTGGCGAAAATTGTAGATTTCGCCGTTGAAGACGATGACGTAGCGGCCATCGGCGGAAACCATGGGCTGGTGACCTAAAGGCGAGAGATCAATGACCGCCAATCGCCGATGGGCCACACCGACATTCTTGCTGACCCACACTCCGGAGTCATCCGGGCCCCTCATGCGCAGCGTGTCCGCCGCCTTGCGCAGAAGTTCTGGATCGATGTTGGAGCCAAAGTCAACTATGCCGACGATTCCGCACATTGGGGAATGTGTTCACTCAAGCTGATGTTTGCGGGTTGTCAGGCTCCGCCGGACAACCCGGGAGCCGTGGAAGTCGAATTGAGGTTGGGCGAGTTGCGCCGGAACGATCGACCAACGTTCGCTATGAATTTGCCGAACCGCCACAAGATCAGCATGGCGAGCGCCCGAGGTAACAGATTCAGCGTTGTCACTCGAAATGTCTGGTACGAAAACACGGTCGCCCAGAGATAGAAGGCATAGTTCCAGAAAGAGCGGTTTCCGTTTACATAGATTCGCTGAACGGCTCCGAACGCCCAGCCAACCAGCAGGCCACGCCAGATCACATCGAACCAGCCGAAACCGACGATTGATTCAGAGATTGCGCCAAATGCAAAGCCGCCGCCCTGGTCCGCATAGTCTGGGTAAAGAGTTTGAACGTACCATTGAGAAGGATCGATGTGAGCCGAAGGGAAGAGTTGACCGGGCAGCATTCGGGTGATGTCCGCAAAATAGACCCGGGGAATGATGTCGTCCACTTTACCTTCAGCTTTTAGCTGCTCGAGGTCGTAGGCGTTGGCGAACAGCGCATCGAATTCGTTGCTCGATCCGAAGAAGGAATAGTCACGGTCCCCAACCGCGGACGAAACGGCCCGCGCTATCCCCAAGGAAACAAATAGAACCAGCAATACCAGTCCAATTGAAGACACTGTGCGCAAGCTCAGTCGTTTGACAAAAGTGCTGTAGGTTATGGCGAAGGCCAGCAGCAACAGCATCAGGCCGGTGCGCGAGCCGATTCCAAAGATTGCAATGCCGGCAAATTCACTGAGCAGCCACAGATAGATATACCGCTTGTACTTTCCATAGTTGAGGACGAGACACACCATCAACACAAGCCGCAGCAGCAAAGCGACGCCGATCATGTGATTTGCCAAGAACTGCACAACCGGTGGCAGGTTGCTATAGAGGAGGTAAGTATCACTGTACGTTTCCGGAGTGCGAAGGTTCAAGATCGCTTTCAGTACGGCGAAAAAAACGTAGCTACACGCATAGGCAACGACCAGCACCCACAATAGCTTCCGGTTGAGTCCCGATACCGGTTGCGGATTGGACGGTTCAGGGCTGCGGAATAGGTAATAAGCGACGGCAAAACAAGCCAGGTAGGCGGCGTAATACCAAAAGATCGGCGCTGCGTCAGCCGGCGAAGGATTGGCACGATACAACCGATAATCGCTCAAGACCGAAAAGCTCAGGCCACCAAACAGAAACTCGATGCCGGGGAAGATGCCGTAGGTGAGGATGATTCCGGAATAGAAGACTCCCAGCTCGAAACAGTTAATGCGTTGGTCGCGATGCCGGAGAAGGCGAAGGAATGCGCATTCGATCGCGAGAATGAATAAGAGCGGAAGCAGAACAGGCAAAGCCGAATTTAGGTAGTTGGACATAGATGGCAGTGAAACAGCGGCTAATTAAGGGAGCCCTGAAGTTCTGATCTCCGACGTTCGAACACCGCTGCTGTAGGTAATCTGACCAACGACTAAGAGGGTGATCGTCCACGCTGCCGCATATGCCGAAGCGAGGCCGATCGCGCCGTAGCGAGGCGTCAGGTAGAATGCCAGCGCTGCGATCAACAAGTCCCTTGGCAAAATCACGCGACAAAACGAAAACCACATTCGTTCCTGGCTTTGCAGGTGTTGAAGAAGCGCCAGGGCAATCGCTTGTGGAATCGCGGCTGCGAGCACGACCAACAAGATTGTGTATCCGGCAGAAAAGTCTTTGCCGAACAAGCGCAGAAGCTCAGGCCCAACGGCGGCAAGCGCGAGAGCTCCCGCGATCGCAGCTGCTCCGACAACCGCAAGATTCATCTTGAACGTGCTCCGGTAGCCGCTCGATCGGCCCAGGCCCTTGTGGTGGTTAAGAAGGGACCAGCCGACAACATAGGTGTTATTGGGGATAAAAAGGACGGCCGTCATCAGTGTGAACGCCGCGCTGAACAGCGCCATTTGCGCGTATCCATTTGGCTGTCGGACCAGCAACGTGTTTCCAAACCAGATCGCCGGAAGATACGTGAGTCCGCCGATCGCGGCAGGCAGCGCGAAGTTCACGAGGATCGGGCGAAGTTGCGGAAAAGTCGCAAGCCGAATGTGAATATTCTTTTTTCTGCATTCCGACAGGAGCACCCGGAGCAACAGCACGCATCCAATGATCGCGCTGACGAACAATCCCCAAAACGCTCCGTTGAGAGCAAACCTCCAGGTCGTTGCACCGCAGATAGCCAGGTAGATCATCCCGTAAAGAACCAGAGCGAGCGAGAGCCCACGATAAGCTTCCAACCCAGCCAGAGCCCCCATGAAGATGCCAATCAGGACGTTGAGAAACACGACGCCCGACCCGATTTTCAAACCAAGCGACAGTTCCGGCGCTTTGAAGACGGAATTTGCGAGGCGCGGAGCGCTTACGAAGAGGCCCAAAGTGGCCAACAGAGCAGCGAGTGATACGATTGCGAGAATCATGCCGATGATGCGTCCGGTTTTGTCCGTATCGGAGGAGCGAAATTCGGCGACGTATTTCGTCACCGTGTAACCGAAGGCAAGCTGCGAAATCTGACTCAGCGTCACAAGCGTGCTTGCGACGATTCCATACTCGCCGAATGCTTCGCGGCCCAGAAGATTCGCAGCGATGATGTTGAAAATGAAAGTGCTACCCTGGTTAAAAACCGCGCCAATCAGATTCAGCGTCAGCCCAACCTGGAAACGTGAGCCAGGGCGCGCCGCATTTTCTGCAACTAGGTCGGGTTCAATCGCGGTAAGCATAAGTTGCTGGTAAACTCTTTCAGCGATGCGAACACAAGCCCTATTCGATCGCTATTACCGATCAAAGCCAGGCTATATCGGCGGCACGGAAGCGTTTCACGGTATCTGTGCCGAAGGCTTCGGTCATGGCAAGCGCATTTTGGAGATTGGATCTGGCCCCGCGAATCCCACTACCGCGTTTCTCGCAACCCTCGGCACCGTCGTCGGCGTAGATGTTTCGGACGAAGTCCGGGGCAATCCCTACCTCTCGGAGTCGTATGTCTACGACGGCATCACGTTCCCATTTCGGGAAGAATCGTTCGATTTGTGTGTATCAAACTATGTTCTGGAGCACGTCGCCGATCCACACACTCATTTTGGTGAAGTCTTCCGTGTCTTGAAACCCGGCGGAGCCTATTGCTTCCGCACTCCTAACCGTTGGCATTACATAACCATGGCCTCAAGCTTGCTTCCTCATTCGGTTCATCTTCGTGTGGCCAACAAATTGCGGGTCTTGGATGACGGCGCTCATGACCCGTGGCCGACGGTATACCGGGCGAACGACCGCCGGCAGTTGCTTCGCTTTGCCCGCGAGATGGGTTTCTCGCCGGAGCGTATCGACATGGTTGAAAAAGAACCCAGTTACGGAGCGGCGCATTGGCTGCTGTTTTATCCAATGATGGCGTACGAAAGGCTCGTGAACTCAAGTGAACGATTGGGTTGCTTGCGCGTAAACATTTTCGGGAAATTCCGCAAACGCTCCCGGTCGTCATAGCATCCACCGGAAGAGATGCAGGGAAAGCGCGAGACCTCGAGCGCGCTGCGGTGGAGACTGGACTAACTATGGCGAAGGTTTCCGTTTCTCGAACCGCGCGCAAAATGGTAAGTTATCATTTATCGTTAATAGGTAGTCTATTAAGAGTGTATAAAATCCCAGCCCCATGACTGAGGACGTCCAGCCGAGATTCTGATTAGGGGTTCGCCGGTGGATAAGCGCAAAAATGTTCTCGTTTCCTGCTGTAACCGCCTTTTGCGAGAATCTGTCGCCCGCATAGTTGGGAAGAAGACGGATTTTCAAGTCGACTTTTCGCCAGTCGGGTCCGACAGGGCGAAGCGCGAAATCGCTGAACAAACTGCCGATGTGATCGTTCTTGATTCTCTGCTGCTTCTTCAAGAAACTGCGCATACCCAGCCTCACGCTAGTCGATCCCGTAACTATCTCTTGGTGGCGATGGAAGACGACCAAAAGAGTTTCCTCACCGCGATACGACTGGGTGCTCTTGGCTATGTCCTTCAAGATGCATCGGCGGTCGAAGTCGTCAACGCGATACGTGCGGTTGCACAAGGGGAAGGTGTTTGCCCTCCACGATACATTCGGTTGCTCTACGATTACTTCCTGGTGCGCACGGCAGGATCCCCGAACAGCCATATCCGATCCCGACTTGGCCTGACTCGACGCGAGCAGCAACTGGTTCCCCTGATCGAGCGCGGAATGACCAATAAGGAAATCGCGAATCACTTGAATCTGTCCGAGCAAACCGTCAAGAATCACGTCCACCGTATCCTTCAGAAGGTCGGTGTCGATGACCGCTTGAGCGTCGTTGAAGCCGTTCAAGCCCAATCCATGGGTATGTAGTCATTCCGAAGCGCTCGCCGCTTTTATGTGAACTATCTTCTTGGCCGCCGAACTCGGTACGCGGACTTGGTTGCCATTGGCAACCCGGACTACCGCACGCGAGAGCGCCACACGGAAGTCGGAGATCAGAATATTGAGGTCAACGAGAAACGGATTGTCGCCGGCGGAGCGCAACAGGGCGCAGTATCCGAGACGGCGGTGATTGTCGGCTGTCAAATCGAAGCGCAATTCCACCTTTGATTCGGTTTTCCATGGGTCTTCCCATAACAATTGAATCTCATTTTCCTTCGCGCGTTGAAGCGAAACGGACGTTGCGCCAGCAAGTGCCTCAGCCGATGGATGTCCAATACGAAATCCGTCGAATCCGAGAGACTGGAGCGTAGTCTTCAAGATCTTGCAGAGCAGATCGACATCCGCACAGGAGTTCAAGGCCTCAATGGCGTGGCGCACTTCGATATTGTTTGCGACGATACGCTTTTGCAGAGCGGTCCTTCGCACGAAGCGCCGCACCTCGGAAAACTCGGCGTAACCGAGATATTGCACGCCAAGCCCAATACCAAGGCCGATGATGACCAGAACCGATGCAATCAGCGTTGCATCGTGCAATACGATTAGGCTCAAAAAGGCAAAGACCGCGGTCACCGCGTACAGAATGAGAACGGCATCACGCTGTGATAATCCGCGCTTCAGCAGTTTGTGATGGATATGGTCGGCGTCTGCCGAGAATAGCGGTGTTCCGCGCAGAAAGCGGCGGAAGATCGCCAGCGTGACGTCGAGAATCGGCAGGCCGAAGGAGAGTACGGGTATCGCTACCGCGATCATGATCGGGGATTTTTCCGATCCGGCCAGCGCCAGCGCGGCAAGCAGGAACCCAATGAACATGCTGCCTGAATCCCCCAGAAAAATGGAGGCGGGATGGAAGTTATATGGCAGAAATCCGAGAATCACGCCCGCGAGCACAATCGTTAACATGGCTACCGCCGAGTGCGGTACGAAAAGCGACATCACAAACAAGACGATCGTCGAGAAAAATGCCGAACCTGCGGCCAGACCATCGAGGCCGTCGATCAAGTTAAACGCGTTTGTGATCAGAAGCACCCAAACGATGGTTAGCGGCAACGCGACAAGTGTTCTTAGAGGGTGCCCGACGGAGTAAAGATCCAGTCGTTGAACTCCAATGCCTCCCGCGTAAAGCAGAGTCGCGGCAACCGCTTGAATCGCAAACTTCGCGTACGGACCGATTCCTCGAATATCGTCGTATAGGCCCAGGATGAAAATGGTCGCGATCGATCCGCACAAGCTGGCGACCGCGCGAGCGGGGAGCGAGAAGTGCAGGCCCCAGGGTCTCGGAAGCAGCATCGCCAGAACGGCTACGGAAATGAATGATCCGCAAATGGCAATTCCCCCAAGTCTGGGCACCAACTTCTTGTGTATGTGACGATCCGACGCGGGCCCGGAAAGCCATCCGCGCGAATACGCATATCCTCGAACCCAATATGTAAGGATCAGCGAGAGCAGGGCGCTGAACACGAAGCAAAGCACGTAGATGAAGGCAATCACTATCGTCTCCGTATTTCTATTGGACCTTGCTGCGAGCCGATTCTTACGGGATCGGTACTACTGTTTGTGCGGGATCTCTTGCGAATGAAACTCTGGAGCAATTCGAACCGGGAGGATGTCGTCGCCACTCACGGCGGGCGAAGTCAGTTCCCTTAAGTGACTAAAGATGTGACTGACCGCGCTTTCAACTGAGAACTGTTTCTCAAGCAAGCGACGTGCGTTCACTCGCATTTCTTCTTTGAGCGTGTCGTCATCCACCAAGCGAAGCGCCGCTCGATCGAGCTTGTCGTCGTCTCCGTTGAGGATGCAAAAGCCAGCGCCATTGTCTTCCAAGATTGCAAAAAGATCGCTGCCCGGATTTACGCTCGCGAGTACCGGAAGCCCCCAGTACAGATAACTCAGGAGCTTTCCGGGTACGTTATGCGTTGTGAGCCGTGCGTCGAGTGAGATCAAGCCAAAATCAAACTCTGACACCATCGAGAGATAATCTTGCTGAGGAAGCCCCGGAAGAACATGAATGTTCGTTAGCTGCCGCTGTGCAATGACCGTTCTCAATCGAGGGGCTTCCGTGCCATCTCCCACTAGAAGGATTTGAATGTCGCGACGCGACGCCAGGCGAGCCGCCAGACGCAGGATATTGTCCATATCCTGCGCGATTCCAATATTTCCGCCGTACAGAAACACTTTCTTATTCTGCAAGCCGAGCGTTGTGCGGTAGTGCGTTCGCGGCAGGACCTCTTCTTCGAGAGACGTCCAGTTGAATAGGACGCGCAGATGAAACTTGCTTTGGGGAAACCAGCGCGCGAAGTAAGCCAGATTGGCCGGGGATTGGACACCGATCACGTCCGCGACTCTGTATTGCTTGATTGCCGCTCTTCGAAAGAACTCGTAAATCAACCCTTTTTTGATTAGGCCCGCATCGGCGGCCCATTCGGGAAAGATATCCCTCAAAATCAGGTACGACGGACAGCGCCAGAGTCTCTTTAGCCTGCGCACGAGGTTTCCAAAGAAAATCGTCGGCGAATAAAACAGAATCAGGTCGCAAGGAGTCCGCCGCAGAAAGTCCTTTGCTCCCCGCCACAGATTCGCCGAAAGGCGCGCTTCTCGAATCGCCCTTTGCACCTTGTTCGCGCCTTTGATCCGGGCGTTCTTCACCCGAACGACGGTAATACCTTCCTCCGTGGCGACTTCGGCCGTCTCCCTGGCTGATTCGCTCGGTGTGAGGATTACGACCTGATCGCTGCGGCGGCGGATCTCGACGGCGAGATCGTGCACGAGCTTGGCGCTCGATTTTGTGCTCGGATAGTAGCAATCGACCAAAATTAGGATTCGCAAGGGCGGCTCTGGTTGGCAGATGTTGCGGCGAAACTCAGAATTCCAGCAGAGGTGTTATCCGGTCGTTTCGCACCTGCGACGGGCTCCACGTCAGCAGCATCGACTTCAATCGTTGCGGACTGGCGGAGCAGTTCGATCGAGATTAGCAAGCGCACGCGGCCTTTCTTGCGGACCAGCACGCCCTCCAGTCCGGTCAGCGCTCCCCGGACGATTCGAACCCTGCGGCCGACGGCCAGGTACGGGTGCGGCTCCGCCGCGACGCGATGCGTCAATATCGTTCGCAGGTTCTCGATTTCGTCATCGCCAATCGGCGCTGGCCGGTCGCCGAAGCTCACAAGATGAACCACGCCCGGAATCACCAATACAGATCGCCGCTGATCGTAGGCGATCCGCACGAAAACGTATCCGGGAAAGAGCGGCAGCGATAACCGTTTCCGGCGATCTTTCCAGCGTCGGACGGCATCGTAGGTGGGGATGAAATACTCGATTGCACGCCTACTCATCTGTTCTGCGGAAGTCTTCTCGTGATGGCATCGCGTGTAAGCCGCGTACCATCGCGGAATTGAGTTTTCGATACTCATCGCGTCGACCAACCTCACTGACAGCTCCGCCCCGTCACTTACAGGATGCTCGTGACATAACCCACGTGCTATCTGTGTGTTACGGCCAATGCAAATCAATCGTCGGCTGCGCTTGGCGCACTGTTCGCCGGGCCGCCGGAACCGTTGGTTCCCGCTCCATCTTTGGAAACCTTTACTGGAAATCTCGATCGGATCGTTCCCACGACGTCGTTGACAAAAATCATTCCCGGAGTGCTGGGATCCAGTTCGTTCCATTGCGCCGCGCCCAAAATCCAGGTTCCGCCCAATAGAATTGCGCATAGAGTTCCGCCGATAATGATCAAGGCTCGAGGCGGAGAAGATCTGCGCTCGGGCACTTCGGGAGGGTCCAGCACTTTCACCGACGGAACTTCTTTCGCTTCCTCGATTTTCGCCAATTCATACTGCTCGGTGAGCGTTTCAAAAATCGCTTCATTAGTCTTTAGTTGGCGATACTTGTCCGCATAGGGCACGCCGAGGATGGGCAACTGTCGCAAGGTCGGATAAGAATTCTCAGAGGAAGCACCGGAGTCACCGGAATTGCCGTTTTCGTCGTACTTTCCTCCCAGCTTGGATAACTGCGAACGAAGCTCATTGATGCGCGCCTGAGTAGAGCGCACACGGACGTTGTTGTCGGAATAGATTTGGCGAAGGCCCTCGAGTTCTGATTGAGCGGCAACAAGTTCGCCTTGAAGTTCCGCCGCTCCTTCAACCATTGCTTTTCCCTGCGCGCTGATGTCGATCGCGGCGTTCTTGCTGGCGAACTGGCTGAAATTCTTCTCCGCTTCTTCCAAGTCCGCGTCGACGTGCCTTAGGCGATCCTCCAGAAACACACGTTCCCGATGTGCCGCCGAAGTATTCAGCTGTGCCATCAAGACATTAAGCTGATCGATGTAGCCACCGGCGATGGCCGCGGCGCGTTTCGGATCGTGGTCAAAGACATTTATAGTAATGACTCCACTTTTCCGGTCTTCGGAGATGTCCGTATCGTTCCCGAGTTTCTTTCGGGCTCCTGCCTGGGTTCCTTTCCAATACGCCGATTTCAAGTGAAAGCTGTCGACGATCCGGTCTTGGACCGTGCGGCTGCGTAGCACAGAAATGAAAAGCGATCCGCTGGTTTTGACACCCAGAAGATCGCTTGCGATCGAAGTGAGACCACCACCGCCATTTTGTCCGCCCGTAAGCGCCGCCAACACGGCGAGCCCGGCTCCCGTTTGCGGGTCGGGAGGCATTAGCTGCGCGGTCGTCGTGTAACCAGCCGGAATTACGAACGCAATCACGGCGGAAGCGACCAAGCCGATGAGCAGGCAGCGCCACAAAACTTCTTGTCGCGCCCAAAGCAATCGCAGCTTGATCAGAGTACGATCGGGTTTGGCGGCTTCATCCCAACGCGGAATGAGTATGTTGTGCGAACTTGGATCGGTCAGGATCACCGTGCTCGCGTTCTTTGTCGATGTCTGCATTTGCGCCAGCCTTCGTGGGCTGCCTATCTTTTCTTGTAGTCCGGCGAAAACCCGAACTCCAGAATCCCGGTAACGTTGTTCTGAGGCCCATTGAACAGAATCGGATAGTGCGAGATGTGTTCGTACTGCAATTGCGTCTTCAAATAGATTCCCGAATTCAGGTAGATTTCGCTTTTGACGCCGTAGTCCTGCCAAGCGCCTCCGCCTGGCACGTACGCGCTCCCGACTCCGCTGTTTTTGTAAATCACCTGCAGCGTGTCGCGAGGCGAAAGCGTGTAAGTCAGCCAACCCTGATACGTTTCGCCCAGCCTGCCAACCACGTTTCCAAGGAGAAATCCGTTGTTGGTATATCCGTCCCGATAAACGAAATTCCAATAGTTGAGATCTCCGGTATTCGGTTGGCCTACTCCAACGAGCGCGGATGTCGTATTCGTGGTCTCAAAATGAAAGTCGAGTTTGGGAATGCCCGGAAAATGCGTGATGTAAAGTCCGGGGCGGAATGCTGTGCGGCTCGGCGCGCGGAAGGGAATCGGATCGTCGTCCGAGTACCAATCGCCGTACAGAACCAGATAATTCCCGACGTGCGGCACATTGAAAGTCCAATCGACCTGCACATGACTGTCGCCGGGAACGGAGTGCCCGGCCAAGCCGTTCGACCCCAAGCCGAAGAAACTATCCAGGAAGTTGCCGGGCGTAAAAGGGTCCCCGCCCTTTCCTCCAATCGTGACGGTGCGCTCGTAGCCGAACTCGAAGTTGGGAAACGGCTTCAGACTGATCTTGTTGCCGTAGATGAACGGGTCTTTTACGAACCCGTTGCTCTCGAGACGCCCAAGAAACTGATCCAAGGTCACCGGACCGAGATACTTGAGGAAGCCGGGCAATCGCTCGGGCTCGGAATTGACGAGCCGCACCATATCAACCGGCTCCGCATTGTCGCTCCAGATGAGCGACCCGCCGGGTCCTGGTCCCCACGACAGGCTTTGCCTTCCGGCAAGGATTTGAAGGTTGCCGACATTCACTCCGATATACGCATCGAGCAATCGCGGCCGGTCGAGGGGACTGACGGGAACGTCGGGAGGTTCGGGCACCATGTCGCGAAGCGCGATGAAGTTGCGCACGGCATCGGAAGGAGCCGGAGCGCCGGGCGCGTGTTGATATTCCGCGCGCACATAGATCGCGATCGGGCCGGCCTCCGCGCGAAACGATCCGCCTTCCTGTAAATTCGCTCCGCGCTCAAATGGACGGCCGAAGTCATACGAAACGGTTTGCCCGAAATGAAATCCGTCGGTCAGCGCCGGACCGCTGATCGAGACGGCTCGCGTATATGCGGAGCCAAGGCTCGCGCCCACGTTGCGCCCGCCGCCCAACCTTTCAATCTCGTAAGCAAACTCGCCACGGAGCCGCATAACAAGCTCCGCGGCGCCGTCTCCCGCGATCTCGTGGTCCTCCAGGTTCTCGGTGGCTTCTTCGACCAGGCGAGCGGCCTGCATTCGCGTCCACGGCCGCAGTCCTTCGATGGCTGTGTGAACGTAGCCGAGCCCGCCCAGCCGGTCCATCGCCGGATAGACCCAGCTGTCCAGCTCCACGAATGTCGTTCCCATATTCCTGCGCGGCCGCTGCTCTTCGATGTAGGAACGCGCTTCCGAAAAAGTCTGCCAGGTCGAGCCCCCGAGCGCAGGATCATGGTGCGATCGGTACACCACTTGGCCGGAGAGCCATCCGATCGCACTTCCGATCAAAACGTCGGAGGGGAAATGCTGTTTCGCCTCCAGCCGCGAGGCCGTGATCGCCGTAGCCGCGCCGTAAGCGAGAATCTGTGTGAGTGGACCGGGATACTCGTGCGCGACGATCGTCGCAACCGACCAGGCTGCAGCGGCATGCTCGGATGGGAAAGAGTCGCCTCCGCTGAAGAATGTCCCCTGGAAGTTGTCTTGCAGCGGTCGTTCACGCCCGAACGAATATTTCAGCGTGTAGACGACTGCCAGACTGTCGAGCGCGGCTTCGCCCGCCAGGAATCCCGTTTCGCGCTCGCGATCGTCGTGACTTATTTCCCCCAGAAGCCATAGCCCGCCCGCCACGCCCCCCATCGCGCCAATCCCGAAATTCGCGAGATCGTTACTGTATTTGGTGCGGCTCGGAGAACTTGAAAGATGCTTGCTGAACTCGGCGTCGGTGGCGAACAGCCCGGTCGTTGTCAAAGCGAAAGGCATTACCCACTCCGCATCCGGGAGTCGAAGACGGGAAGGGTAAGTCCAGATCCCAGCCTGATCCTTTGCAAGGTGTTCGATGAAGCGCGGGCCTAGCGAATTATCGTACTCCTGAGGATCATCCGCGTGTTTATCGAGAGCTTTCCGTGCGCTGGCGTCGCTTTGCGTCTTCGCGGCGGGCGATCCCGCACGATCGGCCGGCCGCTCCTGCGGCCTCGCCCAGCAGATCGCGCTCATTGCTCCGGTTGCTGTGACGAAGACCACGCTGAGCACAACTGCCCTCCACGTTGGACCCATTTCTAAATCTCTAGTAATGCGCCGCAATAAACGCAGTGCTGGCCACCGAGGATGCCACTTGCGCCGCCAGGAATATCGTCTGCCACTGCGGCCCGCCGCCCACCGACTTTTCCGGAACGACTACGGAATCACCCGGCCTGAGCTCTGCGCTAAGTGAATCTCCGCTCCACAAGCCCGCTTTCGTTCCCAGAACCGATCCATCCGCCCGGATTACAAAGATTGCTTTCTTGTTCGCGAGTTGCGTGGGACCGCCCGACTGGCTCAAGTACCAGCGAGCGCTTTTTCCCGGGCGGTACGACACGGCGGTCGGATGAAACACCTGCCCGGTCACTGTGATATATCCCGGCCGCTTCGGAATCTCGATCGAATCACCGGCGCGCAACTCCACGTCCTCGGGCGTATTTTCCCAGCGATTCACGCTGCTCGATATGTGAATGGCCAGTCGCCCCGAAGGCGGATTGGCGCCCAGTTCCTCGATGGCCGTCTGCCACTGTTCCAGGGCCATGTCCTTCGCGCGTTTCTTGTCAGGGTCGGTCTCCGGCAGCATTTGCAGGTTCGATTGTTCGCTCTTTAGCCGCACCAGCATTTCGTTTTGGTCTTTCGCTTCAAGGTCGCGCACCTGAACTCGCTTGAAAATCGCGCCGTAGGGATACGCGCTCGGCTGGAAGCCACCGGCTCTCTCGATCACCGAACTGAGCCGTTCGCCCGGCTGGATGCCGTATGTGCCGGGATTCTTGACCTCGCCCTTTACCGTGATCGACGCGCCCAGATCGTTCCATCCGGGCAGCTGCCGGATCGTCAGGACGTCGCCATTGTGAATCGGCGCGGTGGGATCTGCGTTTCCGGTGAGCGCTGCATGAATCGAAACTGACTCGTGCTGCCCGCTGAGCTGCCCAGCTTCCGAGTACGCGTAGTGCGTCAAATCAGCCATCTCCGTATCGGCGCTCGGTTTCAGTCCGCCTCCGATTCGAATCAAATCGCCGACCGTCATATTCGTCGTGAGTGGATAGCGCCCGGGGCGCACGACGTCGCCTTGCACGTAAACGGTCGCGGGATCGGCGGCTTGCGGATTCCGGTGGATCAGCAGGCGATCGCGCGACTGCAGAGCAATGTCCTCGGTGGGATCGCCCGCCAGCGCCTGATTCAGGTTGACGCTGAAAATCTTGAATTTGCCGTCGGGCAAATATCGGAAAACCTGCGCATCTTCTTTCTGCGCGTCCGGCGCAAATCCCCCCGCCAAGTGCACGGCGTCGCTCAGCCGGATTTGTCCCGATGTGCGATACGTTCCCGGCTGTCGCACGTCTCCCCAGACGGAAACACTGGGCGGATTTTCGAAGTCGAACCGGCTGAAGATTCGCACCGTGTCCATCGCGCGAAGCACGGGAGCTTCGGCGGGATTTGCGAGAGCATCTGCCAGGTCGAAGCTCTCGACCGTTGGGTGGAAATCCGGCGCGTTCAGCCGAATGATCTCCGCGTAATGCGCGTCGGGTTCGGGCAGCAGGTCCTTGTATGACCCGATTACGTCCGTGACCCGCATGTTCTCGCGATACGAATAGCGGCCCGGGTGCGTCACGTGCCCGTCGAGATAGATGGCATCCTGGTTGTACGCCGCGATCGGAAACACCCGGATCCGGTCGCCGTCATGAATCTCGAACGACTCGAGCTTGTTCGTCACATCTGCCGGATCGGCGCCGTCTGGTATATCCACGCTCAGCATCGTTTCCTTGTCATGCGCCACAAGCCGCTGCACTTCGATGTGCCGCAGCGCGGCGGAGGGCAGCAACCCTCCCGCCAGCTCGAGCACGGACGCGAGATTCCTTTCATCCTTTAGCTCGTAAATCGAAGGCCGCCGCACCATGCCCTCCACCGTCACTTGCGGTCCGACGGGCGGCACCATGACCGTGTCGCCGTTCTCAAGGCGCACGATGTCGCCCTTTACACCGTGCAGCAGCAAATCGTACAGATCGACCGTCTGCACGAGTTGATTTCCCCGGTAATGTTTAACGATGCGCAGAGAACCTTTCGGCGTCGGTCCTCCCGTGGCGAACAGCGCATTCAGCGGAGTCGAAAGCGAACTGATGTCGTATGCGCCGGGATTTGCCACGTCGCCCACCTCGTACACGCGAATCGTCCGCAGCCGCGCCAACGAAACTTCCGCCGACACGTCGCGAAATTCAGTTCGCAGCAGCCTCTGCAAATCCTGCTGCAGGTCCGCGAGACTCTTTCCGCTGACCAGCACCGGGCCGACCTCCGGAATACTCACTCTCCCCTCGCGGTCGACCGTGCGAAAAAGTCGCTGCGACACGCCACCCCAGACATCTATTGAGAGCCCATCGCCAGGGCCCACGACGTAGTCCGGGCCAACCGGCAGGTCCATCGGGATCAACTGAGGATCGCGCGTCCCGTTTTGAAAAACTTCCGAACCAAACCGGCGAAGTGTCGCTGGTCGCGGGACTGCCTGCAGGTACATGTCATACAACGACGGAATGTCGTCGTACGGTGTTTGCTTTCGCACCATTTCGACTGGCTGGAGCATTGCATTCTGTTGCGCGCGACGGCTCGCAGGCCCCACAGGCGTTACCGGGGGCAGCCCGGCAGACCGGTTCAAACCCGCTTGCGCGGAATTAAGGTCTCCGCCTCCGAGGGATTCACGTGTGGAATCGAGTCCGTCGAGCGCAAGGCCGTTCGCCGAGCCCGGAATACCGCCCACTCCATTCTGCATTGCGAATTCGGCGTTCAGTTGAGCGACGGGATCGCTCGATAGCCTCTGCCTCAGCTCCCCTCCGCCGCTGTCTTTCTCCGAGTCGTCGCCCAGTCCAGACAACGGTTTGCTCTGGCCGAACCCACTCCCGCCCAAACCCATCGGAAAATTGTTCAAGCCATCGCCGTTCACTTGCATCAGTCGTCCGCCGGAGGGAGAAGGTGGCGCGAATTCATTCGGAGGAGTCGCCGGATTGAGCGGATAGGGTGCGCCGGGCGCGTTTGAAGGTTCGCCGCCGGTATCGGTCCCTGAAGGCCGCGTTGGCTCGAGCGACGGCTTGGCTTGCTTTTCCTCACAAGCGGCATCGGAATCGCAAGCGCTCGCTTCTTGGAGTTGTTGCAGGTCGCGCCGTCGCGAGGCTGTCAGTTCCTCTTCCTCATGTTGCGCGATCCATTTGGTCCGTTCCTGGATCAGTAGTACGCGCTGCTTGCCGAGTTCCGAGTCCGGGTTGATTTCGGGCTGCAGGTATCCGTAACCTTGGACGATCTCCGTCGCCAGCGAGCGGAATTTGCTGTCCGTTTCCAATCTGTCGAAGATCGCGTCATTTGTCAGGTCCGAATCGCTGATCACCTGTCCATGATCGGTGGCGTCCTTTGCCACCCATCGCTTTAATTCGACGAGAAGGCCCGAGTCTTTCAGCAGCACCGCCTTGATCTCGGCAGCGGAGGCCGATACGTGGCTTAGGTTCTCGCGTGCAAGATCAGAGGAGGGAACCGGAACTGGTCGACTTGATTGCGCGAAAAGCGAACCGACAGCAAAAACAGCCGTCATCGTCACAATCGCAAATCCTCGCCTGCGGATTTGCGTCCCGGTGTTCCGCGTTGGCTTCATGTCCGTAGTTTGTCCGTCATTGAAATCTCTCGGCTGGCGACGTATCGGCGCGAATGGCGCCAAGTACTCCCGCCTCGGAAGTCTCGATTTGCTGCGACCCGATATGCAGTGACGTCCAATAAAACATCGAGCTGCTTCGGTCGGGCGCAATCGCAATCACTCGCATCTCCGGGTGGTCGCGCAAGATCGCTCGGTACGTATGCGGAAGTTCTTTCGTGCGATCGAGTGCCACAATCAAAACGTCCGGACGCTTGCTTTCAACGACGCTTTCCAGTTCGCTGTCCTGCTGAACTTCGCCCACCACTTCAATGTCCGGCTGGTCGGAAATCGTTCCCGTGACCAATTCGCGAATCAACCTCGGTCGGTTTGCCACCAAAACTCGAATGAGGCTCATGGGGGCCCTCGCGCGACGCTAAATCTCGGGCGAAAGTATAGAAGTGCCAGTTGATTCGCCCTAGATTCAAAGGTGATTCTCGCGGGCGGACAAACTCCGGCTCGGGGATTCCTGTATTACGGATTAATTTAGGGCTATTACGGAGTTAGAACGGTACCAATGTCGACCCCGACAGGAACCAGGAAGCATGGTCCTCATCTCCGAACGCGGGATGTCGAATTCTTGCGGATTCGGTAGTCATGCTGCAGCGAAGGAAAACGCACGGAAGACGTAAGCTTCTCTAGACGAGTGAAGAATATGGCGCGTTCGCAGAGATTCGAACTCCCGACCTTCTGGTTCGAAGACAGATGCAATCCGTTCTTGAAACTTAGTGGATTTCGCTGATTTTTACCTACCTTTGGTTGAACCTGCTGCAGCCAGCCCCCTGGTTTTCGTTGAACTTGTCGGCTCCAGGAGGCGATCGCGGTTACGAAATCGACTACGGTAGAGGGAGAATCGTCGGCCGTAGCTGCACTTGCTATCTCGAATCGGGGCCTGCCTCGTTCTAGATGTGTCCTGTCCGCCCTATTCGTGCCAGCCGGACGTCGTGCCAAAAGGTACGGCCCACGAAAGCCCCTCGATCTCGCGGATCTTGCCGCCCTCGATCTTGAAAAGCTGCGGCGCCATGAACGTGAACGCGCGCCGATACTCCGCGGGCACCGCCACGTTTCCCACTCCCGCCACCGCCACCGACTTCACGTCGCCTTCGTTGTCGAAAAACGCGAGGTTCAGCACCAGCCCCTGCTTTTCGTCGACCACGAGCGGCCGCGCGTCCCGCACCTTCGCCAGCGCGCTGAAAAATCCGCGGTCGATCTCCTGCGCGCAGCCCCCGCTGAAGAGATGGAACGCCGGCTGCGCCGGATCCGCCACCGGCCCGTCGGGACTGTTCGTTGCCGCGATTCCGTTTTCCCTGCGCGAGCACTGCGAGGCGAACGGCGCGGCGGAGCCCTTGCTCTGAGCGTACGCGTCGAAATATCCCTGCGTCGCGCCCACCAACTGCTCGCGAGTTTCCGCGGCGTCGAGCGGCTCCAGCAGTGCTGCATCCGGCGAAACCAATCCCCTGGGATCGAGCTCATTCAGCATGCGGGGCGTCATCACCCCTGCCGTGTTCATTCCCAGCCCGCCCTTCGGCCGCTTCTGCTCGCGCACCGTGATGGTTTCGAGTTCGGTGACGCGGTGATCCTTTACCTTCATCCGCAACGCAATCATGCCCACGAGCAGGCCATTGTCTTCCGTGATGTCGCCGTAATATCCGGCTTCGCCGCTCGCAGGATCGGCCAGATAGACGCGATACGTCCCGCGCCCGGAAAACGTCTTCCACATGCCTTCGCCCAGCTTTACGGCAAGCTCGTTCTCCGTGTACTTCGCGCCCGGCGCCACGGCGAGATTGCACGGGCAGCGCGAAAGCATTGCGTTGAAATATTTGTCGACAAACGCGTAGAGGCACTCGCGATTGCATTCGCCCGGCACGGCGGCCGCCAGCGGATAGGGTGCGCGCGTGAGGTTCTTCCCTTCGTCCGGGGTGGCACTCTTGGGCGAGCCAAACGCGACAGAAGCCACACTGCAAATCGCCACCAGCATCCAAGCCAGCATCGAAACGCGAATCAGCATTTTGATCGTTGTGTTTATCATGTCTGGTCTCGTCCCGGTTAAAACGCGGGCTCCATGTTGAAGGGGATCTCGTACATCGTCATTTCAATCAGGCGGATGCTTCCCTTTTCGATCCGGTACGCTTCGTTCGACTGATTGGTTCGCGGCGTCATGAAATACGGCGGCACTTTCCAGACGCGCCCGTCGGTCAAGTGCGCTTCGGTGATCGTGCCGTCGAAATCGAGGTATGCCGACGCGAGCACGGCGCCACGCTCGACGTCGGTCACCAGAAACCGCCGGTGCCGGCATCCCGTGGTGAAGCCGAGAAAGCCGAGCTTGTACTGGTCGGTGCAATTCATCGTGGTGAAGTCGCTGATGTCCTGGTCCGAGTGGCCGTAATTCTGCGGGCGCGGCTGGTTCGTCGTGCGCACGGCGTCCTCGATGCGATTGCAATCTGGCGTGAACGCGTAGATGCCCTTGCCGTCGTTCAGCTGCAAGCCCTCGTAGTACATGTACGCGGCCTGATCGAGCGCCGCGCGCGTCTCGCGCTGGTCCATCGGGACGGGCGTCAGCCATCCCGGATCGGGCTTGCCGAGTTTTTCGTACTCAGCTGCACCGTAGGGATCATGCGCCACGAACTGTTCGGCTTCGGTGATCAGCCCGCCTTGCACTTTGAGCCGCACAATCAGGATCGCTCCCACTCCACTCTCGTCGACGACCGTTATTACACCGATGTCGCCCTGCTCGGGATCGGCGAAGTAATGGATGTATTTTCCGCGCGCGCTGGCCGTGGCCCACAGCGCCTGGCCGATTTTCAGCGGGACGTTATCCTGCGCGTACTGCACGTTGGGCGCGAGCGGCGCCTTCGACGGATCGTGCGCCACCATCGCATCCAGATAGCGGTTCATCACTCCTTCCAAGCAGGAGCGATCACATTGGGCCTTGGACCCGGTAGAACTCGTCGAAACTGCCGATTGGGCAGTGAGGGACGGCGCCGCCGTTGCGAGGAGTGATACTGCGGCGAAGAGCGGGGCCACTGCGGCCGACCACAAGCAGCGCTTTATCAATCTCGTGTCTCCTCTGTGGGGAGTATGAGCGGAGCCTTGCATCCCAGCGAACTCCAGCGAATGGCAGCGAAAGACCCGTAGTGTAGTTGGCGGTGCGAACAAACATCTTTCGCAATGGCGAACAAAGAAATTTCTTGAGAGGGAACAAGCTTCTCGGACAGAATGCATTGCGAACGATGAACCCTTCTGATATACCCTTTGCGCCTTTGTCGAGCTGCGGAGGAAAAATAGTGCAAGAACGGCATTCTACGACAGTAAGTGCGTTGCTAGTTTTCGTCTTTTTGACCGCGTTTGCGAGTCGACCACTCGCCGCGCCCAGCCCGAGACCAGACACTGGATGCGATCAAGCTTGCCTTGACGGATTCATGGACCAATACCTCACTGCACTTGGAAAGCATGATCCTTCGGATCTGCCAATGGCGACCGGTGCCAAGCTTACGGAAAACACCAAGACTGTCAGCATGGGCGAAGGCATATGGAAAACGACGAAGTGCATGAAATTTTATGGCGAAACGATTTCGGACCCCAGCACCGGCGAAACTGTTTACTTTGGGGTCATCCAGGAGGCGTATGTTTCACCGCTCGTCGTCCGATTAAAGGTGGCTGGACGAAAGATCACGGAGGTTGAAACCATTGTCGCTCATGGCACCAACCCGAAGATGCCGCCTCAGGATGGCTTCGAGGTTACGCCCGACCTGCAACTGCTGGCCGTTATCAAGCCCTTTCTGGAAGATACAGTTTCACCGTCGCGGCGTTCGTCGCGCGGACAATTGATCGCGGCCGCCAACGCGTACTTGGATGGAATTGAGCACCAGCCTGGACACGTCCCATTCGCACCGGACTGTAACCGAATCGAGAACGGCCAATTGACTACGAACAATCCAACCAACACGGAGGGACTTCCACCCCTTGGCTGCCAGGAACAGTTTCAAGCCAAGCTTTTCACCTACATTCCAAGAGTTCGCGATCGGCGCTTTCCGGTCGTTGACGAAGCGCGCGGCCTAGTCGTGGCCATGGGGATGTTTGATATTCCCGGCAGCAAGACTTGGGTGCGGGACGGCAAAGAGGTGCCAGCTCCCCCGGCCATCAGCAACCCGCGCAACAGCGTGCTCAACGAAGTGTTTAAAATTGAGGGTGGGAAGATCCGCCTCCTCCAAGCCTTCAATCTTGCGAACGAGCCATACGGCACGCAGACCGGCTGGCGGTGAATGCCGAGTGTGTGCCGCCGAGACGAATGAACGACAGGGCCGCTTTAGTTTTGTTCTTCGGCGCGGTGGTAGCTTGGAGGGATTCCGAACCTTTGTTTGAACGCCGTACTGAAGTGCGCGGAACTACTAAAGCCCCAGGAGAAGGCAATGTTGGTAACCGACCTATCCTTGTGTTTCGCGTCGAGGAGTTCATTCCGGCAGCGATCCAGCCTCGATTGCCATATGTAATCCGAAAGTGAGACACCTTCTGACTCGAATACTTTGTGCAGATACCGTTTCGTGCAATGAAGAGCGGCGGCGATCCGATCGATGCTGAGTTCCGGGTTTCTAAGATCGCTCAGAATATAGGTCTTTATGCGTTCCCTGAGGAATTCTCTGTGCGACCGTCCGTCGCCCTCACCGAGGGATTCGACGATTGAGAGGCGTAGTAAATGGCAAACGGTATCCGCGAGATCCGGCTCGGAGCGCGAACCCAATTTCGGGAGTTCACTCACGACGGTCGAAACAAAATCGCAAACCACTCTTCCGATTCCGTAGGCTTTCGAAAAGGGACGCAAGATCAGCTCGTCAAGATTGCTGCGACTGCCAAGAAGCTTCTCTCGCGGAAGCGTCAAGATCAGGGTCTCAGACCCCTCAGGCGCCGAGATGGCGAATGGCTTGGCCGTGTCGAAAACGGTCCATTGGCCAGGCGGTTGAATAAGCTTTCGGCCGGCATGTGTAAAATAGGCCGTTCCCTCTAATTCGATCGATATCTCCAGACACCCATCGCTGCCGCTCGCGCTCGTTAGCTCGCATCCGTAACCGCTTCCAGTTAGCCTACAGACGCGAATATCTCCAATGTTTCCATATTCAAATCTGGCGACCGCAGGCCAAGTCGAACTGAAGAAGTGGGAACCGCTCCGGCCAAACAAATTCCGGAGAGTATCCCGAATAAGAAGGGGTCGTTCAGACGGGTTGACATTGTCGGTGGAAACAAGTCGCAATGAACCCATACGTTTGTACTCCTCGGGCCTTTCCAGTCTAGCGTCCCCGGCGACCGGCACTCCTGATGGAATGGTCGAGCGACCGAGCAACGACACGGGAATTCTTCGTGACCGGATTCAAATGGTGGTTATGGCCAAACAGGTGACCGAGTCGCCAGGCCAGCCTGCTCTCTCCCCCAAGGAGAGCGCAAATAACTGGTGCGGAATCTATTACAAGAATTTATTCCCTGTCAATAGCTGCGGGACAGATTCTTGCCATCGGGATTGAGCGAACGCTGCATGGAACGCACGCGTCAGCTGTTCTCCTTGGTTAAAGCCGTTCGTTCGCTGCCAGAAAAGACCTTCTCCGGCCGTAGCGCCAAACTATCGCATTGCTCTACTGGTCCCGTTCTTGCGCTCTAGCTGGGTGCTAGCCAAGCGCGAAAATTCCATTACTGAGGGTAAACTCATGACTTCCAAGCGGCTTCCGAGCTTCCGAACAGCTGCCATCCTTTTGATGGCGTTCATCGCTGCACTTGCCGTTGCCCGTTCACTTCGGGCTCAATCGGCGGGTACCGGTTCGCTCACTGGCACTGTTACGGATACTTCTGGCGGCGTCGTGCCCAATGCGACTGTAACGGCTACCAGTGTTGACACGGGCCGGTCCTTCACGGCCAAGACGGGAAACGATGGTGCTTACCGGTTTTCGCTGCTCTCGCCCGGCAAGTACAACGTCAGGTTCGAGGCGGAGCACTTCAAGACCGTCGAGAGCCTGGCGGCGACGGTCAACGTGACTGAAACCACGGTACTGAATCAGACGCTCGAAGTGGGTGGCCAGACGCAGGTTGTCACCGTGGAGGCGCAGGCCGCGGCAGTCGACACGGCTACATCGACGCTCGGCACTCTGGTGGGGTCCAACACCATAACCGCCCTGCCGCTTACGAATCGCAACTATACGCAGGTGCTCGATCTCTCCGCCGGCGTCAGCGCCTCGGTGAATAACGCGTCCCTCCTGGGCAAGGGCACGCAGATCACCAGCGTCAATGGCGCCAATCCCAGCCAAAACAACTATCAGATGGATGGAGTGGCGATCAACAACGCGGGCAATCTCGGAAACGGCGGCGATCAAAGCGTTGCCGCCGGGATCGGGATTCCCAGCCCCGACGCAATCGAAGAATTCAAGGTTCAGACTTCGACCTACGACGCCAGTTATGGTCGAAACCCGGGTGCGAATGTCAACGTTGTCACGAAGTCAGGGGGCAATGAATTCCATGGCGACGCGTTCGAGTTCTTCCGCAATACGGTTCTCAACGCGAATGACTACTTCTTAAAGGGCGCGGAGCTGCGGGGGACTCCCAATGCCGTACTGCCGCCTAACGTGCGGTCGGCGCTGGATCAAAATCAGTTCGGTGGCGTGTTGGGCGGACCCATCAAGAAGGACAAGCTCTTCTTTTTTGGCAGCTATCAAGGCACTCGGTCGAAGAACGGCGTCGCGGGTCAGGGCCTGACATCGGGAGTCGTGCTGCCGGGCATTCCGAACGAGCCCCGGAATACACCACAATTCGCCACTGATTTGGCAAATGCGGCGTGCGCCACATTCCCGTTTTTCACGTTCGGCACGCCCGTCCATGGCCCCGCCGCTAGCTGCGGCGCCAATCGGGGTCCCGAAAACATCAGCCCCGTGGCCCTGGCAATCTTGAACTTGCCCGGTCCCGGCGGCAACGGGTATTACATTCCCACGCCTTCCGCTGATTCCAGTTGCGGGCTCAAACCAGGCGGGGCGGGCGCATATTTGTGCAACTTCAGTGATCCCGCTCGATATAGCGAGGATCAATTTATCGTGAATGGCGACTATCTGATCAATTCCAAGGAGACCCTGCAGACTCGGTATTTTTATACGCGGAATCCACAGGTGGTCACGCTCGGTGGTTACCTGCCCGGCGAGCCTCAAACGAACTTCTATTCAAATCACAACGCCGTGCTCAAGCTCACATCGCTGCTGACCAATACATTCACAAATGAGGCGCACATCTCCTTTCAGCGGAACCTCGGCACCAACAGCGACACGCCTCCGGACAACACCACTCCCGCGGCCCTCGGCATGACTCCCGCATTTGCCGGAGAGCAATACCCGCCGGGAATTTGGACTCTCGTGGACGGCGTCCACCTTTTTGACGCCTTCAGCCCTTCCCACGAAATCACGAACCAATTCCAATACGCGGATCAGATTGCGTGGACGCATGGCAAACATACAATTCGCGCGGGGTTCGAGTACGAGAGGGTGCAGTATGTTGTTACCGCTGGCGCCGCGCGAGGATTTCTATTGATGGGGACCTTCGAGGACTTCCTGGTCGGAGGGCCCGGTAACATCTACCTGAATCTGAGCAACAAAGGAGGCGCTCCGAATGGAGAGCAGCTGCACAGCTACCGCCTGAACGACTCCAGTTCGTTTGTCCAGGATGACTGGAAACTGAACTCGCGTCTGACTCTGAATCTCGGACTGCGCTGGGAGTTTGACGGGAACCTTCACGACAAATACGGTGACCTCACTAACATCTGGCCAAGCCTTCTTGCGTCGGTTCCAGTCCCGACCGCGCCCACCGGATCGCCGGCGAACTACGTTGGCTACGTGGTTCCCAATAACTACACGACGCGTTACGGGAATCCGTCCTTGCCGGATGGCGTTCAAAAGACCGGGAGCGGCTATTCCCTTGCGGACCATCCGCCGTACTCGAATTTTGCCCCCCGAATTGGATTTGCGTGGCAACCGACGAGCAGCCCGAAGCTGGCCGTCCGTGGAGGATTTGGCCTATTTTACGATCGCGTGTGGTTTGACGCTTTCGTGCACGGATTCCAGGGCAACTCTCCCTACGGAGTCTCGCTCAACTATGGCCCCGCCCCGAATACCTTCACGTTGCAGAACCCCTTTCCGAATTATCCCTTGGGTACTTTTCTGCAACGCTACAGCAACCTGGCGTGCGCCCCGGACGGAACAGGTTGCACGGGGACCAGCTCGCAGCTCAATACAAATTTCCTCAGCCCGACCATCCACACTCCACTGGTCCGGCAATACAACCTCAACGTGCAATACGAGTTTGCTCCCAAATGGGTGCTGCAAGTCGGCTATGTGGGGTCCAGTGGCATCAATCTGATGGACGTCTACCGCAACTACAATACGGCGCAGTTGGCGACACCTGCCAACCCGATTAACGGGCAGACCGCCAACACGAAAGCGAATATTGGTCTCCGCGTGCCCTACCTCGGATATCAGGCCGCAGGCTTGCAGGGAACGGACTTCGTGGGCATCTCCAACTACAATAGCCTTCAGGTCACCTTGCAGAAGCAATTCTCACACGGTTTAACCATGCAGGCTTCCTACACGTGGAGCAAGTCTCTTAGCGACTTGGTTCCCGACGCTGCAACCGGCGGATATCTTGGCGCGAACAGCAACAATCCGCAGGACCTGAGCCAGCAATATGGCCCCTCGTTCTACAACCGGCCGCAACGGCTGAGCGTCAATTATCAATACCAACTTCAAATCGCCGAACGTGCGGGAATCACCGGCAAGTTGGTGAACGGATGGAGCGTGGCGGGGGTAACGACGGTTCAGGACGGCAACCCTCTGACGATTACCGATGCCACAGCCGGTTCAATCTACGGAATCCCCAATGCCAGAGCCGAGTTGTGTCCAGGCAGTATTCCGCTGAAGAATCCCGGTTCAATTCAATCGCAGTTTGCGGCGCAACAGGGTTATCTCAATACGGCCGCATTCTGTGCACCGCCGACGGCAGGAATTTACGGCAACGGCACTGGCTTCGGCGATTCGCGAGTCGGGATGGTTCTCGGCCCCGGACAGTTCAACTGGGACATCGCGCTAATCAAGCTGACCAAGATAACGGAAGGGCAATCGCTGCTATTCCGAACGGAGTTCTATAACGCCTTCAACCATACACAATTCTCCAATCCCAATACTGCGACAGGTTCGGGATTTAACATAACGAGCACCAGCGTCAACCCCAGGCTCATTCAATTTGGGCTAAAGTATATTTTCTAGACTATAGGCAAGGTAAGTTAACTGACGGGCATCGCCCTGCGGCGGAGTATCCGCCGCAGGGACCCGCCCAAGGACTTGCGCACGGGTGTCTCGCCCGTGAAAATACTGCAAGAAGTCTCTGGCCCTCAGAGAGCGATAGGAGGCTAGGCTGCTGTGACAACGCGATTCCCCGACATGATGGATTACGCCGGCCACAATGCGCCGTCGCGAGTTGAGTGCGACATCTTCGATCTCGTGGTGGAGGGCAATCTTCCGGCGGAAATCAACGGCTCCTGGTACAGGGCCACGCCCGATCCGCAGTATCCCCCGATGCTCGGCCACGATACATACATCAGTGGCGACGGCATGATCAGCATGTTCCGCTTTGAAAACGGCCATGTCGATTTCAGAATGCGCTATGTCAAGACCGATCGCCTGAAGGCCGACCGCGCCGCGCGTCGGAGCCTCTTCGGGCTCTACCGCAATCCATACACCGATGATCCCAGCGTGCAAGGGATAAACCGCTGCGCCAACAATACGACGCCCGTCTTTCATGCTGGAAAACTTCTCGCCCTCAAGGAAGACGGTCTCGCCATGGAATTGCACCCCGAAACGCTTGAAACCATAGGTGTCTGTAACTACAACGGCAAACTAAGAAGCAAAACGATGACCGCGCATCCCCGACCGGATCCGGAAACGGGCGAGCTTCACTTCTTCGGCTACGAAGCGGCAGGTCTTGCCACACCGGACGTAGCCTATTGCGTGGCTGACAAGGAAGGACAGCTTGTCCGCGAGGACTGGTTCAAGGTGCCGTACGTTTCCCTGATGCACGACTTCGCGGTGACCAAAGAGCACGTCGTCTTCCCGGTGTTTCCCACCGTCGCTGAGCTCGATCGAATCAAGGCGGGCGGGGCTCATTGGGTGTGGCAGCCCGACAAGGACACTTTTATCGGCATAATGCCCCGGGACGGCTCCGTCGATCAGATGCATTGGTTCCGGAAGCCTGCATCCTCTGCGTTTCACATCTTTAACGCCTACACCGAGGGCAAGTTCGTGCACGTCGATCTCAGCCTGGGTAAGGCGCCGCCTTTCCCGTTCATACAGGAGGCTTCTCATGTGGCGCCAACCCCCGAAAACATGAGTTCCAAAGTCGTCCGGTGGACGTTCGACACTTCGAAGCCCGGCGAAAAATTCGAGGAATACGATCTGGGGCCCGGCGGCGATCTACCCCGCGTGGCCGCGAAAGACGGCATGACGGACTACTCCGTAGGATATTACGAGCGCGTTGATCTGGAGAACGGTCCGCCACTCGTCGCCGGTCCCGTCGGAGTCGGCTTCAATACTCTCACGCGTCTTGAAATGAAGAGTGGCAGGCATCAGTCGATGCACCTCGACGGCCCGACGACTCTTCAGGAACCTGTTCACATCCCCTCGAAAAAGCCCGGCCACGAAGGCTATCTCGCCTTGGTCGCCGACCTTCACGACAAGAATCTTTCCGATGTACTGATTCTCGAGGCCGAACACATTGGGCGAGGGCCGATCGCGCGAATCAATCTTCCGCTGCGCCTGCGCACGCAAGTGCATGGCAACTGGGTGGCGGCCGAAGACATGCCGTAGAGGTCTTTAGCACCGCATCAAAACCAAAGGATGGCGCGCCCTAACAGTTTGCGGAAAAAGGCAGATTTATGCGACCGGATGAAGGAGCGACGCGTCTAAGCAGGCATGCGCGGACAGGACGAACAGCAAGAGAGCATGTTCAGCTACATTTCACCGGAGAGGCGAATTCCCTCCGATCATCCCTTACGGCGGCTGCGGGCGATGGTGGACTCGGCGTTGGAGGAGATGTCGCCGCAGTTCGCCCGGCTGTACTCGCGTTACGGGCGGCCGTCGATTGCGCCGGAGAAATTGCTGCGGGCGCTGCTGCTGCAGGTGCTCTACAGCGTGCGGAGCGAGCGGCTGCTGATGGAGCAACTGGGTTACGACCTGCTATTCCGGTGGTTCGTGGGCTTGAGCATGGACGACGGGGTATGGGACGTGACGGTGTTCACCAAGAACCGGGAGCGGCTGCTGGAGGGAGAGATCGCGGAAGCGTTTTTCGAGCAGGTGATCGCGCAGGCGCGGGCGAAGGAGTTGCTTTCCGACGAGCACTTCACGGTGGACGGGACGCTGGTGCAGGCATGGGCGGGCAGAAGAGTTTTCGAGCAAAGAAGAAGGACGCGAAGCGCGAGACTCTTCCGGACGATCCGGGGAATCCGACGGTGGATTTTCACGGAGAGAAGCGGAGCAACGAAACGCACGTGTCCACAACGGACCCGGAGGCTCGGCTGTATAAGAAGAGTGCGGGGAGCGAAGCGAAGTTGAGTTATCTGGGGCATGTGCTGGCGGAGAATCGCAACGGGCTGGTGGTGGAGACGCGGGTGACGAAGGCGACGGGGAAGGAGGCGCGGGAAGCGGCGCGAGCGATGATCGAAGCGCGGACAGGCGGGCAGCGGCGCGTGATGCTGGGAGGCGACAAAGGATATGACGTGCGGGAGTTCGTGGGCGATCTGCGGGAATTACAAGTGACGCCGCACTTGGCGCAGAACAACCGAAATCGCCGGAGCGCGATCGATGGGCGGACGACGCGGCACGCGGGCTACGAGGTGAGTCAGAAGAAACGCAAACGGGTCGAGGAAGTGTTCGGGTGGCTGACGACGGTGGGGTTGCTGCGGCAGACACGCTATCGAGGACGCGAGCGGGTGGCTTGGATGTTTACCTTCGCCACAGCGGTCTACAATCTGGTGCGCATCCGCAACCTGACGGCAGCGGCTGCGTAAACCGTCCCGCCGGGCCGCGAAACGCGCCGCTGCGCGACGGGGCAACACCTCGAACCGAGAAACAACGCAAGTAAAAGATCATGCTCCACCCAAGAAAACAAGAAATACCAACGCCCGCAGTGATTTTTTCCGCAGCCTGCTAGAAGGCCTGTGTTTTGCTGGACGTCACTCGAACCGAACGAAACGCACTCCCGGATCATCTCGGCCTCCGTAAGCCACTCACCCCTGGGAAGGAACGGTGCCCAAGAAGAGGCGCCCCGGACAGACGACCGCGCCCCGCCAGATCCGAAGGCGGTCCATCGTGATGGTAACGCCGCGGACCTGCGGATTGCACCGAAAGATCTGAACGTTCCCATCGAAAAAATGAATAGGAAGAAGCCGTCGCGATTGCCTCAAAATCAGTCGCCTGAAAAGAATGGCACCCTGCATTTTGACGCACCATCAACTTTCCATAGTTTCCGGGAGCGCCGGAGCGTGAGCAGAATCACGAGGCGGGCTTTCAATGGAGTATTCGCTTCTGCGCTCGCTTGCTCGACGTTACCACCTGCCTGGCTGGCTCAGAAGCGAGAAACGCGAGTGGCCCTTTTGCTTTCCGGCGTGATCACCGATGGCGGATGGAGTCGGCTAGCCTACAACGGTTTGAGGGAGGCCGCTTCGATTCTGATCGGGAATGAACCACGGGTACGTTGAGACGTCCTCCGTGTGGCTTCTTCTAGCAGTTTGCGGGAAAAGGGCGCTTTTTAGGGGGTCGGAGCTTCAGCTCCGACATAAAGGGCTTGCACTCAATGCGCTTCAGCGCCTGAGGACACTCCTCACTGCCTTTTTCCGCAGCCTGCTAGGACCATTATTGTGGAATCTGTACCGTGACCCTTCCGAGCGAGACGCTAAGAGTCGGTGATGCAGCTTGCACCGCAACGTTGACCACCGTCGGCGGAGGCGGCGGTTGCTGAGAGGATGAACCTCCTCCTCCACAGCCTGCCAACGCGGCAATGAGAAATACCGCAAACGATAGGACAACAAGAGGGCGCACCACCTGCAGCGATATTCGCTCGCGCCAATGTCCGCTCGCAGCGAGTAAGAACAGCGTCAGCAGCAAGAATCCGGTAACGGCCCACAAACTTCGATGGTTCTGCCATGGTGAGATGAGGATACGGGCCGAGTTTGAAGCGACAGCAATGGTGAGAGTACTTGTCAAAGTGCCGTTCGCGTTGAGCATGCCCGACGAAGGATTGAACGTACACGAGACGTTGGACGGCAGGCCGGGGCAACTGAAACCGAATTGGCCCGCAAGGCCATTCTGTGAATTCAACGCAACGTTAAATTGAGCCGAACCGCCCGGCGAAATTGTCGCGGAAGTCGGCGAGACGCTTCCCGTTCCAGTTCCGCCGCCCCCACTCCCTTGTACTTGGACGGTAGCCGACACCGTATGAGTGACGCCGTCGGCCGTTGCCGTGACGGTCATGGTGTACGTGCCGGGAGACGCCTGATAGGCCGAAAACGTCGCTGTGTACGTGCCAACCAGGAATGTGCCGACGGTCCCGGAACATCCAACTTGGAGAACCGGCGAGGTCTGGCAACTCACGTTGATAATCCCGGACCAATTCCCGATTGCGCCGATCACTAGCGTCAAATTAGTAGAGTTTCCGGTCACGACGGTCGTCGAACTCGGGGTCAGCTGAAGGGTGAAGTCGGCGACATTCAGTGTGAGGGCCAGTTGCTGGGTGATAGCGCCGTCCGTAGCCGTGACGGTAAACGGATATGTGCCACCCTGCGCGTTCGCGCCTAATGCAATTTGGAGCGAAGTGCCGATGGGCTGATATGTAGGAAGTGCCAATGATGAGGAGCCAAATTGGCAAGTCGCGCCGGCTGGCAAACCCTGACACGAGAACTGAACCGTGCTCGAGTATCCGCCGTAGGAAGAGATTTGAACGGCGTAGTCCTGCGTGGCGCCGGTTGGCGGTGCGGTTTCTGTCGAAAAGTTTGAGTACAGATGAAAGCCTGCCAGCGCGGTGTTTGTCCGATAGGAATAAGCAGTAGCGGTCGACGTTCCCAATTGCGCGGTTAGCGCGAAGACCTTCGCCGAATTGTAGCCGGGACCGATTGTGAATGGAACGCTTGCGCTCAAGCTGCCCGCGGGAACGGTGACGTTTGGAGCGATTTGGATGTTCGGATCGCTGGCCGAAAGTGCAACGGTCGTCCCTGTGCCGGATACTAAACTGATGTTTGCGGTCAGCGTTCCCTGCGTACCCACGATGGGAGTCGTTGGAAGCGAGAGCTGCACGGCGGGGCCCGGCGCCGCGGGAAGTACGTGGAAGGAAGACGGCCATCCGTCGACTTCGATCAGGTCCGCTCGTCCGTCCCCGTTCACATCCGCCGCAGTTGTGGGAATAAATGCTTTGTGAAACTGGGTCACGTTGTAGGTAGGCGTGAACGTTCCGTCTCCATTGCCAGCAAGGATCTGCAGATAGCTCTGTGGCTGAGGAAAACCAGATTGGAACTGGAATACGCCGATATCAGGGTTGCCGTCTCCGTTGAAGTCAGCCACCATCGGCGAGAGCGGCTGCTGGGGCTGGCCGTTGTCGAAAAGATATAAGTACGTATAAATGTCGCTATATGACTGGTACGTCTGGCTGAATATAAAACTTCCATCCGGCTGCCCCAAGTAGACCGATATGCCCACCGGCGTCGTCGCCGGATTTATAAGAAGGGGCTCATTGTATTCAACGATATCGGGCAAGCCGTCGTGGTTGAGATCGGCGACGGTGAAATATCCGAAGTTCGACAGGACCATTTTCGCCGGACTGAATGTTCCATCGCCGTTGCCCAGCAATTCGTAGACATTCTGATTCTGCGCACCGTTGGAGTTTGCGTAGGTCCATACAAGCACGTCCAGCTTGCCGTCGGCATTGAAGTCTCCTGCATAAATCGATCGCGGGTTGCCAGCGCCGAAAGTCTGCGTGGAACCTTGCTGGAATGTTCCGTCGCCATTGCCGAGGAAGGTCGTCAAACCAATGCTCGTGCCGGACGGACCCGCGGAAGCTATGGCAAAGTCGAGCTTGCCATCTTTATTGAAATCGCCTGCTGCGAGAATCCCGCTGTTTGGCAATGTGGACGCAATCGTCTGTGGCAGCCCGAACCGGCCTCCGCCCGCATTTGGGAAAAACAGCAAGCCAAGATTGTTATAGCTGATAGAGTTGTATTCCGATGTGACTAAATCAGGTCGGCCGGTGTTTCGAAAATCGCCAAGGATGTAGCCTGGTATTCGGCTTTCAGTGTCAGCGATCGGAGTGCGAATAACCGGACCGAAATGACCCGTGCCATCTCCCAACATCACCGCCAGATTCCAAGGATCGCCCGCATACTGCTCCTGTTCGATCAGCGCGAGGTCCAGCTTTCCGTCCCCGTCGATGTCCCTGACTAGAAAGCCTGAATAAGGTGCATTGGCTGTGCCGCCTGCATTTACGGAATTTCCGGGGCTGTCTTGAATGTATCCGATGTACCCGCCGACGGGTGCAGTGAATGCTCCTGTGCCGTCGTTCAAGAGAACGGCGGCCGTGTCAGTATCCAGGCTCGCCACGATCACATCGGGATGATTGTCGCCATTCAAGTCGCCGAGCGCCAAGCCATACATGGACGGCTCACTCCGGTAGACCTTAGGAAGGCCCAAATCTCCCTTACCGTCGCCTTTGAGAACCGAGACGAGATTCGAGGCTTCCTGTCCATAAAGCGGATCCAGACCGATGTAAGCCCCGGCGGCGACGACGTCCAAATGCCCGTCTCCGTCCATGTCTGCGAGTGCGATGCTGACGGGGACATCACCTGCCCCGGTTCCGATTGAGCCGCCAAAAACAGCGAACGTGCCATCGCAGTTTCCCTTAAAGAATCTGATGATTCCGAGCGTGTCCCCCGCCACCGCGTCCACGCAGCCATCTTCGTCCATGTCGCCGAGGGCGATACTCGTCACCGTATCCGTCACAGCAGGGTTGCTGACAGACTGAAAGAAAAAGTCGGCGTGTTTGAACGTGCCGTCGCCGCGGTTCAAGTACGAGTGCGCGCCACTCAGACCACCCTGATCCATGGCCACGAGATCGGGATAGCCGTCGCCGTCCAAATCCTTGGCGATCACCATCGTGAGGGCGAAAGACACTCCTCCCTGATCTGATACACGCGTCAACGGCGGCCCAAATTTCCCCGTGCCGTCGCCTAGTAACGTTGCAATTGGGCCCGTCGTCGGGTCGCCGGCCATACCGACCGCGATATCAATGCGGCCGTCTCTATTGAAATCGGCGGCTGCAAGCGATAGTGGGGGTGCCGGAACGTAGTAAGTCACTTCCGGTTGAAATGTGCCGTCCCCATTGCCAAGTAGTACGCCAACGGTCTGACTATCAGCCTCGGCTACGATCAAGTCTAGAATTCCTGTGCCCCGTAGATCGGCGGCTACTACCTGCAATGGCGCCGAGCCTTGCAGAGGAACAATTACCGGCAGCTGCGCCGTGCCGTCGCCATTACCAAAATAAATCCACAGATCGT
Source organism: uncultured Acidobacteriota bacterium (assembly GCA_963769415.1). GTDB lineage: Bacteria > Acidobacteriota > Terriglobia > Acidiferrales > UBA7541 > Palsa-295. The sequence goes on along the minus strand of CAVYLM010000005.1, from coordinate 2,335,689 downwards.
TGCTGCCGCCATCACTGATTACCCAATCGAGCTTGCCATCGCGATTGAAATCGCCGGTCGCCACACTGGTTGGCAGATAGCCCGCCGGGAGATCTGGATGAAATGCGAATCCCGGCAGCGTTTGCGGCTGCGTAAGACTGATGTTCGATTTTGGCGACGAGTTGGCAAAGGCTGTGCTCGGCTTTGGTACCGGACGCGCTCCCCCGTATGGACGCGAGAATCGCTTGAAGTATGCCGGCCCGAGTTTTTGACCATACTTCCATCCCAAGAAGCGTGCTGGCTGCGGCAGAGCGACTTTTGAAGAACTCTTCCCCGTTGCATCCATCGGTTGTACGGCACTGGGTTGACTCACTGCGGGAGTAGGATTCGGCGCGTTGATTGTGAACTGAACGGCATTGGAAGTTCCGCCCCCAGGGCCGGTTGAAACCGCGGTAATTTGCGCGGTGCCCGGATTCACGAGAAGACTTGAAGGTATTTCTGCGGTCATTAGCGTGTTGTCGAAAACGAGCGACGACTGCAGCGGCTGACCGTTCCAATAGAGACTAGACGCTAACAGGTTGTTTCCCTGCACGCTCATGTAGAATCCAAAGCTGCCGGCCGTCGCTGACGATGGCGAAACCTGCGTGATCGACGGTACGCCTGGAGTTCCATTAACCGTAAAGGGCAGCCCATTGGAGGCGCCGCCGGGCGACGGATTCAGCACGGTAATCTGCGGCGGCAATCCATTGGAATATACGGAGAACGGAACGAAGAGCTCCGGTGGCAACAGCGTGGTGAGTTGAGTGCTGCTCACGTAGGTCGTCGGCATGCCGATTCCGTTCCATTGGACGACCGAACCCAAAATGAATCCTGTTCCATTCACCGTAAGTGTGACCGCCGGACTGAAGAGCGGAGCGCTCGTCGGGGACATCGATGTCAACGCCGGGACAGGATTGCCAGGGCCGCTTGGAGGCGGACTCTGCCACAAGATGGACGTGCCGCTCGCAGTCAGCATGACAGGGAAGATTCCGTCTAGCGAATAATTCCAGTTCACGCCAGTACTTGGCGAGGGCTGGATGCCGATCGTAGCTGTTTGCCCGTAGTCCTGAGACGAGCAGTCGTCTCCAAATACCGTGTCGGCATAATTGAACTGAACGTTGCTGCTTCCTTCTTGGAAGACAACCTCGAAGGTGACGGTTGCCGAACTATCCGACCGGCAGAGGAAGCTGCGAACGTTTCGCCACTCGACAACCAACTGCCTGTTTGGCGCAGCGCCCGTGACTTCCCAAAAAACGTTCTGCTCCGATCCTTGAACCGGGTACAGATCCATCCAAAATGGGGCGACAAGGGTCGTCGGCCTCTGTTCGTAGTCAGGAAAACCGCCCGGAGCAAGCGACCAGTTGAAATAGTCGGAGAATGCATCGGTGAAACTGATTGTCCCGTTGCTGTTGACGTACAACTGCGTGAAGCTTCCGCCTCCGAAGGCTATCGGAAATGGAGAGGTAACAGTCGCAACGGAATCGTCTCCGAGATTCAGATTCGTTCCCGTGAACGTTTGATAGTTCGATGGGACTTGCGTGACTCCATACGTTCCCAACACCTCGACGTCAACCGTGCTTCCGTCAGGAAAAGTGAGCGTATAGCTGCCTTCGGCCGATGGTGTCCATTGTGCTGTGTAGACGCCATCCGCGGCGGCCTGGTCCGCGCCGTTCCCATCGTCAAGCAGCGTGATGGTTGCGCCGCCGGGGGAAACTTGCACGGTTACATTGCCAGCCGGATTCGCGCAGTTGATATTCAAAACCGACAGGGTAATACCACCGCCGACGGTACCCGAAATTACGTCCGAGACGGGCTGGAGGCGCGACTCCAGCGCCGACTTGGAACAGGTCATCGCTCCGTATGCATTGAGCCGCTTGCCACTGACGGTTTCCTGCAAAGATGGGATTGAGTCGCCTCCGGCAAGGATCAAATTCTTGATAGCTCGCCAGTCTCGCGAAGGATCCTGCGCTTCCAGCAGTGCCGCCACTCCGGTGACGTGAGGGGTTGCCATGGAAGTTCCGCTGTCCAACCTGTACGTGTTATTTGGCGTCGTGCTTAGGATGTCGACTCTCGGCGCTCCGAGGTAGACGGTTCGCCGGCCGAGGTTTGAGAAGGTCGCGACATTATCGTGCCGATCTGTCGCCGCCACCGAGATAACATTTGGGACAGCGATGTTAGCGGGATACGTCGGCACCACATCATTGTCGGAAAAGCTGTTTCCGGCGGCGGCGACAAACAGAATCCCGTCCTGCATTTGCGCTGTAACGGCGTCCTGCAGCGACTGAGAAAAATCACCACCGCCCCAACTGTTGTTGGTCGCAACGATGTTGACGCCGCTGTCTTTCAGTTGCCGGATCAAGGTAAGGCAGGAGATTGCCGACGAAGTGTCACCTTCGCCGGAGGCATCGAGGAACTTGCACGGCAGGAGCTGTACCGCCCAATTGACGCCGGCTACGCCAATTCCGTTGTTGCTGACTGCTCCGATCGTTCCAGACACATGACTTCCGTGGCCGTTGTCGTCCATTGGATCGCATGTGCCCGCGACAACGTTGAGTCCATGACTGCCCGTGTTGCACTCGATTGGATTGCCGTTCTGATCGGTGCCCGAAAACGAACTTGTCGCTGTCCAGACGTTCGCCGCGAGATCCTGGTGGTTGTAATCGATTCCCGTGTCGAGTATCGCTACAACGACACTCGAACTTCCCGTGGAAAGATTCCAAGCCTGAGTCGCATGAATGTCCGCGCCGGGCGTGCCGCCTGATTGCCCGGTATTCTGAAGATTCCATTGACTGGGAAATTGGGGATCGTTCGGCGTTTCAAGAGCGGAAACGATAAAGTCAGGCTCGGCATAAAGCACGTTTGGATTGCGACGGAAGCTACGGACCGTGTTCTCGACCGTTGACCCGCTGGGAATCTGCACGAGTTGAAGGCGGTCTACGATTGCCGGCTCGCTCAGCACGCGTGTGCCGAGCGCAATATGGGTAGCCTGCATCGTTTGCCTGGAAACGCCCGGTCGAAACCGCACCAGAACTCTGTCTGGCCGGTATTTTCGCACGCGACTTCGATCAATGACGTTCGGCTGATGCCTGGTGAGCGGGGCCTGCGCGGCGTGACCTATTACGCCGAATGCATAAAGCGATAGCAAGAATATGCTGCCGAAGCCGAGCGACGCCGTTCGTCGCCGATTGCGGGACCGCGAAACTCGGGCGATAGCGGACGGATTCTTGAGGAACCGAAACCCCATAACCTTATGTGAGGCGGGAGAGTACCCCCAAAGTGACGGCATGTAAAGCACATCATTTCATCTGCTATCTCAGGCCGCATGATGTCAGTGGGCGCACACGCGCGATAGAGGTGCGCCCGATGATCGACACATGCAAGGAATACGGTATCTATCGATAGGGGAACGGTGTCAGCTCTAACAGTTTGCGGGAAAGGGGCGCTTTTTAGGGGGTTGGAGCTTCAGCTCCGACATAAAGGGCTTGCACTCAACGCGCTTCAGCGCCTGAGGACACTCTTCACTGCCTTTTTCCGCAGCCTGCTAAGATCCCTGATCAGCTCGGCGGGATTGTTGTTCAGCGATCCTGCGGTCTACGATTCTGCGAAAAAGGACAATATGCGCCGCCGTGCTCCCGCAGCACGCCCCTACGATTCTGGCTCCCGCGTCGAGAAGACCATCCAGTCCCGACGCCAGTTCCTCGGGTGACTGCTTGTAGACCCAATGTCCGCCCTCGAGCACTGGCTTGCCCGCGTTTGGCTGGGCCATCAGCGGCAAGTCGCACGCCTTTCGGTAGCGCGCAACAATCTTCGACATCCATTCGACGTCCACGCCCGTGCCGCAGTTTGTGGCAGCGACGTGCGCGCCTGACGCTTGCAGGAACTCCGCGGCTTTTTCCGGTGTGACACCCATCATCGTGCGAGCGTCACGGCCATTGCGTGTGATGTCAAATGCCACCGATCCGATGATGCAGGTAGCGCCCGCTTCGCGAGCCGCTTCGATCGCCAGGCCGAGTTCTTCGAGTGCCGTCTGCGTTTCGATGATGATGCCATCCACACCCGCGGCGACGAGCGCGGCTGCTTGCTGCCCGAAAGCGGCTCGCGCCTCTTCCGCCTTTACTGTGCCGAAGGGTTTTAGCAATCCCCCGAACGGCCCCATGCCTCCCAGAACGTATCCTCGACGGCTGCCGAGCGCGCGTCGCGCGATGTTGACCCCCGCTGTGTTGATTTCTTCCGCGAGATCTGCCAAACCGTGGCGGCCGAGATTGATTGCTGATGCACCGAATGTTTGAGTGATCAGGCAGTCGGCGCCCGCTGCAACGTACGCGCGGTGAATCTCTAGCACCCGGTCCGGATGAGTGAGGTTCCACTGTTCGGCGCAGTGACCGATCTCCAGGCCGGCCGCGTGCAGCTGCGTTCCCATGGCTCCGTCGCTAACCAGGGGGCATTCAGCGATTGCATCGAGGAGCGTCTTATGTTCCTGCTCACGCATCGAAGTGAAGGCCTGGCGCGAAAACCTGTAGTGGGGATGCTGATTTCATCGACCTAAGCCTGATCCAGATTAGCCTAACTGTCTCGCGATACCGCTTAGTACTGGTGCGCGGAGCAGATGTCTGAAGAGTGGCGCGCCCGGAGAGATTCGAACTCCCGACCCTCTGGTTCGAAGTGCGACCCGACACTCGAAAAGTCTGACAACTGGGCGATGGCACCAGAGTGCATCCCTGGTCAGATCAGAGCACCGCGAAGGTTAGTTTACCGACTTGACCATCAGAGTTGATCTCAAGCTGCGCCCGTAGAGGAGCGCCGCCACAGTTTTCAGCGGAAGGCGATGATAAGACGATCCATTCCACGAGATAGCCGTTGCCGTGAGGGACAGCCTTTTGCTGGAACGAAAGCGCGGCGTACAGCGGCTCCGCATGCTGCCACCAGGATGTAAACGCGTTTTCGCCGGCTCCGAACGACTTCGCTCCACTTTGGCATTGCCGTTCTGCCGCTTGCTTCAGTTCCAGGAGGCTTAAGATTGGATTTAGGGTTTCGTGATTCTCCGGATTCACTGCTCGGTAGAAATCTGCGAGGGATTCGGCTTGATCTGGGCTAGACGCCCTCATTTTCGACGCCGTCATCAGTCTTTCGAACTCAGCTAAAGACTCTCCGCGCCCGAAGCCGTGTATGCGATAGGCGCTCCCATCCCTTGGGTTGACCGCGACGATGAATAGGGGATCGACATCGGTCCAGGTATGGTAAACAACTGCATTCTCTCTAAGCTCCACTCCTTCCGGGCTAACTTTGTAGATAAAAGTTAAACCAGCCTGCCCGCCCACAGCGACCGCCAGGGTCTGTTCCAACTCCTCGTCCCTCTGGATGCCGAGGAACTGATCGGCTCTGAAATGGACTGCGGAATGCAGTTCTGAGCGGGTGATATTGCTAGCCTGCTCGCGCGCAGCTTGCTCGGTCATCTGTGCGTTTGCCTGCGCTGTAAGTGATAACAGCATTACTATCCCGAAGATCGTCGAGAACAGTTTGCAGATACTCATTGTTTCTCCTTCTTCTTACGATCTTTTTCGATCTGCTTCACCGCCTTCTTGATCTCGTTGCCGTAGGCTTTTTGTGCCGCATTCGCACGCTGCTCCTGTGCCGGGTGCCCCACACCTCGCGTGCTTGTTACGGCGCGCCTCACGCCCACGTGCCGGCGGGTGGCGCACGCTTAATTGGTGTTCTTGGATTCATCCACGAGCACTCCCGCGCAACTCACACCCGCCTCCATTCGAGCCTCGCTCAACCTTTGGGGGTGCCGCAGCCCTTCGTTTCTCAGAAGGGTGCGCGAGGTAACCTTCCTTTCGACCGGTTCTGCGGCGCGTGGCCCAAGTTTCGCATGTCTGTCATGCGTGCGCCTACTTCTAGATGCTACGGTAGGATACCATCACAGTACGTTGCGTCGGAGTATGCTCTTGCGGGTCCCTAGTGCGGGAGCGTGGGGCTTTTCGTGGAAGTCCACAGGCGCAGCTCCGCAAAATCCCTTGACAGCGTGCTAGCGTGGATCGTGAGCGCCGCGCAAAACGCAGCGGGCTTGCCGCGCCGAGGCCCGCTGGGCGTAGGCGGGCGCTAAGAAAGGAGCAGTCCATGACGAGCAGACTGGCCGGCCAGGGACGCAGCCTCTCCCACGCCCCCAGGCCGTCTCGTTGCCTTCCCGACTCCTTGATTCCCTGCCTCCGTTCCGTGCATTTCTACTCGACACTCGCGCCGAATAGAAACGCCTGTAACCTATTGAAAACAAACAATCGGTGCACATTCTACTCGACACAAAACCGGGGGTCTCCGGAGACGAATTTCACGCGAATACGACCCGGAATTTGCCGAAGTTGCGGCGATCCGGCCGCCAGCAGGTGCAGCGGTCAATTGTGATACACTCCGGCGAAAGCAAGGAACAGGGGGGCGGCTTGAAGCACAAACTATCCACCATTTTGATGCTGTGCACGATCCTGTTGGCGGCGGGCACCGCCCGGGCGCACCACTCGCCTTCGTCCATCTTCGACATGTCGAAGAAGTTCGTGCTTACGGGCACGCTCACGCAGGTCGAATGGATCAACCCCCACATCGCCATCTATATTGACGCGAAAAAGGCCGACGGCAGCGGCGTCGAGAACTGGAAATTCGAGAGCGCGCCGCCGGCGTTTCTGCGCCGCGTGGGCGTGAACAGCGGAGACTTCAAGAAAGCCATCGGCCAGACAGTGACCGTCGAAGGAAACCGCGCGCGCGACGGATCGGCCTACGGATTCCTCCAGAAAATCACCTTTGCCGACGGCAATTCCCTGGCCATGGTCAGCCCGAACGAAGTGAACGACGGGGGGACGGCGAAATGAGACTTCAACTGATTTGCGCGATGGCAGCAGGAATCCTCCTGGCCGCTTCGGCGTCCGCACAGGAGCATTCCACGGCAGCCGCCAACAAGGCGGCGAACGCCGCAGCGACGCATCCCGACCTCAGCGGAATCTGGGCCTTTTCGATCGCCCTCCCAGCGCCCGTTCTCAAGAGAGTCGAGAACGGATCGACTTCCTACGCGCAGGTCGATTTGAGTGGCCGCATGCCGGCCAAGACTTCGGTGCCGGGTTCGCTTCCGTTCACCGCGGCGCCTTCCTACAAACCGGAGCACCAGGAAAAGGTCAAATATCTGCTCGACCACGAGGCGAAGCTCGACAAAGTGTTTTTCTGCGGCAAGCCGGGCGTCCCGCGCATCGGCTCGCCCCGCCAGATCATTCAGTTGCCGAATGAAATGATCTTCCTGTACGAAGACATTTCCGGTGATCCTTATCGCATCGTCTACATGGACGGGCGCCCGCACAACGCCGACGCCGATCCGACGTATTACGGCGACTCAATCGGACATTGGGAGGGCAACACGCTCGTGGTCGACTCGACGAATTTCGTCGAGGACACGTGGTTTGGTGAGAACGGCTACTTCCACACGCAGACGATGCACGTGATCGAGCGCTTCTGGAAGGTCGGCGACAATCTCGCCTATCAAATCACCGTGGACGATCCGAACGTGCTCACCGAACCCTGGACGCAGGCGCCGCGCCTCATCAAGCCGTCCACCGAGCAGCTTGAGGAATCGCCGATCTGCATCGAAGACGATGCGCACCGGATGGACAACCTCGACCACCACCTGCAACGCTGAGTTTTGGGGGCTTTTTACCAGCCGGACTTCATGCCGTAGATGCCGGTATTCACCACGGCTTCGACGCGCATGATTTTTCCGTCTTGAATTTTGAACATCTCGGCGATTTCCCAGGTCCACGGACCAGTGCGTGTCTGCTTCACGGTGCGGCCGTTCGCGAGCGTCCAGGAGCGCAGCGTCGCGTCGTGGTCGAAGAACCCGAGGACGAAGACGAGGCCGCGCTCTTCATCGATCACCGCGAACCGGCGGTCGCGGATCAGCGTGTCGGGCTGGAAATTGCGCGTCTTGATCTGGTCGGCGCAGCCAAGGCCGAGAACGGAATCCGGTTGCGTGGCCAGCGCGGCGTTGTTGGTGGTCTGCACGCCGGATTCGATGCGATTGCAGTTCGCGTCGAACGGCACGAAGGACCCGTGGCCCTTTTCGATCGCGTTGAAGTAGCTGTTGGCGATCGCGATCATGTTCTGGCGCGAGCGCCGCTGCGCGGGCGGAACGCTCTCGGCGAAGATCGGGTTCGGCGTGACCAGATTTTCGGGCCGCGCGATGCTTCCGGCTTCTTTGCGCGCGACGAGCGCCTCGATTTCCGCGATGCGGTGCAGCTCGACTTTCAGCCGCACGCACAGAATCACGGGCGCGCCGTTTTCCGGCAACACGCCCATGAACATGGCTTGGCCGGCCTGCGGATCGTCGGCGTAAATCTTGTAGGTCGGCAGGCCGCTGGCGGTTCCCCAGAAGCCGTCGCCGATTTTCAGCAGCTGGCCGTTTTCGGTGTACTTCACGTCGCGCGCGAGCGGCAGCGTCGAGGAATCGTGCGCGACCATCGCCGCGATCAGCTGGTCGAGAAGACCGTTGAGGCAGGCGCGATCGCAGTCGTAGTTGAAGTTGGGATCGTAATCCGCGGGCGGCGCCGCAGACTGCGCTCGCGCCGGAACGGCCGCGAGCGCAGCCAGAATCAACGCTGCCGCAAAGGCAAGAAAGTTGCGAAGGTGTCGCATGTCGCCTCCTGAGCTACTTCGAAGCTTTCACCCAGGGGCTGGGCATGTAATACGGGACCGTATTGAGAACGGCTTCGATCTGACGGATTTTGCCGTCCTTGATCTTAAACAGCTCGAAAATCAGGAACGTATACGGGCGATCGAACGGTGGCCCGATAGTCCGAACGGAGCCATCGACGAGCTTGTTCTGGCGCACCGTGCCGTTGTGATCGAAAAACGTCGCCACAAAAACCATCTGGCGCTGCTCGTCGACGACGAAGCGGCGATCGCGCGCGCGTGTGACGATTTTCAGCAGGCCGGTTTCGAGTTGCGCCTGGCAGCCCATCTTGGCCACTGGGTTTGTCGCGTTTGGATTGTTGGCGGTGATCGATCCGTTTTCCATGCGCTGGCAATCGGGATCGAAGGTCGTGTAGATCTTGCCGGTGTTCAGCTGGATTGTGTCGAAGTACCCGTTCGCAAGCTGGATCAGCTTTTCGCGGGATACGCGCTCGCCGGCGGGCTCGTCCTCGTTGAACAGCGGCTTGTCGTGGAGGTTCTCCGGGCCACCCACAGGAATTCCGTTAGCAGTAGCCGGGCTCGGACGGTCCGGACGCGCGGCGATGATCTCGATTTCCGTGACTTTCTTGTTAGCGACCTTGAGGCGCCCGGCGAAACACGACAGATGGCCATCCTCATTGGCGATGGCGAGAAATCCGACTTGGCCGGTTTGCGGATCGTCGACGTAGACCTTGTAGGAGCCCCAGCCGTCGGACGTTTGCCACAAACCTTCGCCGAGCTTCATCTCGACGTTGTTCTCGGAGTATCGGACGTTCGCCGCGGTCGGCAGTTTCGACGGATCGTGCGCTGCGACAGCGGCCATGTATTTGTCGACGAAGCCGTTGAGGCAGGCGCGGTCGCAATCTCCGGCTCGAGCTGGCGCGGCAGTCACGCGATTCAACGAACCCATGGCGAAAACGGACATCAGGACAGCGAGTGCAGAGAGGACGACAAATTTCTTGCGCATTATTCCCCCAAAGATTCCCACCCCGGTCAATTGCGAGCACGTATGTTCGAACCGAATCTATATCAGATGAGGTGCGACAGCGCAACCTGGGAAAGACGCCGCCAAGAGCGTTCCAGGCGAACTGGCAATAAGCCAAGCATCGACGCAAGACGCCAATCGGGAGATTGGCGCTCCCAGGCTAGCGCCATTTCTTTAGATGCAGCCAGACCCGCTGGAGCGTTCCGAACTTCGATCCGCGGCAGATGTAGACGGAGATTTCTTTTTCGAGCGCGTAGGGATTGTCCGCCGAAGTGCCGACGTACTGGACGGAGTCGAAGAGCTCCTCGAGGCGCTGTCGCCTGTCGCCGATGACGATCATGCAATTGCCGGAATAGCCGCGCGGTCCCCACAAGAAATAGGTTTGATGGCCGCTGATGGCGGGCGGCAATCCGGCGCGGCGGCCGAGGAAGTCGATTGCGCCGGCCTGGCCGTAATCCTGCGCGAAGATGGCGCAGTCGGCATGCTCGGCCGGTACGAGCTGGTTCCAGGCGAGAGCGGTTTCGTCGACGATCTCCTGCCAGCCGAATTGGTCGGCGTACCACTGAGGGAGCACGGCGCGCTGGTGCTCGTATTCCATGACAGGGAGCTTGAAAGGCAAACCCTTCACGTAGGCCAGGAAATGGTCGGGCGAAAAAACCGGCACTGTGACGGGAGCGAGGCGCACGCCACTCGCCAGCAGCACGATCGCTATGACTGGCTTGAGCCAAACGGTCGACGGACGATCGAGCGCAAAGTCGACCACGACGGCGCCGGCGGCCAGCAACATGGGATAGACAGGTGCGAGGTAGTAGCTCTTGCCGTGCAGGGCGAACAAGACCGCGTAGCAGGCAACGTAAGCCCAGCCGAGGAAGCGATATGGCTTCCATCGCGCGGAGAAGAAAAATGCGAGAAGGCCGGTGATCCAAACGGGCGCGGTGAGCGGGTGGATGAGGATCGTCTGCTGAATGAAGTATTGGCCGGGACCGAGGACCACGTCGCGGCCTTCTGCGCGGATGTTGTGCATCATCTCGAGGAAAGGCCAGTGGTAATGAATGTTCCAGAGCAGGTTCGGGAGAAAAATGAGGAATGCCGCGACGCCGCCGAGCCAGATCCATTTATTCAGGAAGACGCGCCGGTGTTCGGTGAGGAGCAGGCCGACCACAATCGCGAAGCCGAAGAGTGCGATCGTGTACTTCTCTTCGAGGCCGAGACCCGCGATGACTCCGAACCAGAGCCAGTAGCGCGGGTCGTTGCGCTTGACGGCGAGAATGGCGAAATACGCGCAGCCCATCCAGAGGTTCGGTTCGAGGCAGTTCGTGGTCAGCAGGCTGCCGTTGGAAAGGTACTGCGGCGCGATCACGATGGTCACGGCGCTCAAGAGAAGAGCGAAGCGGCGGCCGCCGAACTCGCGGGCGATCAGCGCGGTTTGGACGATCAGTAATGAGGATGCCAGCGCCGGGATGAAGCGAACGGCGCGGAGCGACTCGCCGAGCACGGCAAGGGTGACGCGAGAGAGAAAAGGAATCAGCGGCGGCTGGTCGACGTAACCCCAGGCGAGATGCTTGCCGCAGGAGATGTAGTCGAACTCATCGCGAAAATAGCCGTAGCGATTGTTGAAGTAGACGTGGAAGAGAAGCTTGGCGAGGGCGATGGCCCAGACAAGCGCCATGCCGGAAGAAAGCGAGGAGCGTTTCTCGAATTCGTATGCGTGAGGAGCGTAGGTTGCCGGGTTCGCCATGGGCATTTGTTGAGTTATTACGCAATTGAACGCGGATTGTTTCGCCGCGGCAGGAAGACAAGCCCCAAAGATATGCCGCACCTACGGCGCTGGAATAATTCCAGCGCGTCCGCGCCCTTCGCGGCTTGTGCGCACCAGGGCTAAAGCCCGATCTTCTGGCGGTGTGTTTTTCGTGGGCCTGAAGGCCCACGCTTCCACCAGAAACTTGGCCGAAGGCCTCACCCCTACGAAACGGGGTGAGCTACATGAACCTTTAGCAGGCTGCGGAAAAAGGCAGTGAAGAGTGTCCTCAGGCGCTGAAGCGCATTGAGTGCAAGCCCTTTATGTCGGAGCTGAAGCTCCGACCCCCTAAAAAGCGCCTTTTTTCCGCAAACTGTTAGACCTTGGGCAGGTCGGCGCCGGAGACCCACCAGCCGTGGACCTGGCTGTAGGTCTTGAACGGCAGCTTCACCTTTGCGACGGGGCCGTCCTCGAGATGCGCCGTGTCCACGATGACCAGGTCGGAGCGGCCTCCTTCGAGCAGGCGGTTCGCCACGCCGACGAGATAGCCGTCGCCTTCGGGCGCATCCTTGCTGCGCGGGACGAAACAGCATTCCTGGAGGCTGGAATCGTCGCCGACCCAGAACTGGCGTGTCTTGCGCGTGGAGTGGTCGAACATGGTGTAGGAGTTCGTCGGGCGGAACGCCATGTTGCCAAGCTTGGGATTGATCGGCTTGGTCGGATCGCTAGTGGGCATGAAGCCGATCTTGTACGGGATTGTCTGGTAGCGATCGTCCTGGCGCGGAAGAGCGCCGGACTGCGGGTAGAGCTCTTCCATGTTGTAATCGCGCGGAGTTTTATCCGAGAGATCGACCGAGAGGCGATGCACGGTGCCGGCCGCGGCTTTCGGATCGAATGGCTCGCCGTGGAGATTGGGGAAAAACGGGAACTGATTTTTCAGCGCCATGTCCATGTCGACGTAGATCTTGTTTCCGTCGGAGAAGGCGCCCATGACGTGGGTCGCGCAGCGTTCGGGCCCCTTGAACCAGCGGACGTCCTTGCCGGCGCCGCCGCGTTCGAGAACGCCGAACCAGGTCGGAAGCGTGGAATCCCAAGCGAAGTGCACCTGGCCCTGCTTCATGCGCTCGACGTTGGTAGCCATCGGGAGAATCAGAAACGCGATGTATTTCTGGGTGACGGCGAAATCGTGGATCATGCCGACGTAGGGAACTTTGATCCAGCACTCCCAGGTAATGTGGCCCTGGGCATTTGCGGAGAAAACGTACACGTCGTCGGTGGCGAGGCCTTTGGCCTCGTAGCCATAGGAAATCATTTCGCCTGTGGCGAGATCAAATTTCGGGTGAGCAGTGTGCGTGAGGCTGTGCAGGCCGCCGCCGAAGGTGTAGTAGTCGTCGACGGTTTCCAGGGTGTGCGGATTCATGGCCACCGGCGGGCTGTCTTCCTTCAAGGAGAAGAGCAGACCGTGGTGATAGACGACGTGCGTGTTGGCGGTGCCACGGCTGACGTTGGCGACGCTGGGATCGTCGGTAAATTTATTGCGGTACATGCCGAAGAGGCGCCGGCGCGCGGCTGCTTGCGCTTTGTAGCGCTGCGTGCGCGGATAGCGGCTCTTGAAATCGACGTGGCCGTTGGAAATGCGGAACATGCTGACGTGGCCTTCGCCGTCGAACGGGATATTGCCCTTCATCGGCGGATACTGCCAGTCGGGGCCGACGCGGTAGAAGGCGCCGTCGATGTTCAGGGGGATTTCGCCTTCGACGTCGCAATCGCGGATGTCGCATTCGCAGCGGAAGACGCCCGCGCCGCCGAGGCCCGGAGGATTCACGAAATGGACGGTTTCCGCGTTGGCAGACGGTGCGAACGGAGATAGCGTGCCCGCAACGGCCGAGCTGCCGGCGGCGGCGGCGAGCGTTCCGATGAACTTGCGGCGGTTGATGGCGGAGCCGCTCGTGGATCTTTTCGACTGCGTTGACCTTTTGCGCATTCTCACCCCCCATACGTATGCGAATTCTGGCGGTAGTTTCCCTAGAATCGGCGGGCATTGCAAGTGAAACGCGATTTTCGTGGAGTCCCGAATCTACGTCAAAACATCCTCCAGCAGTTTGCGGAAAAAGGCAGTGAAGAGTGTCCTCAGGCGCTGAAGCGCATTGAGTGCGAGCCCTTTATGTCGGAGCTGAAGCTCCGCCCCCCTAAAAAGCGCCCTTTTCCCGCAAACTGCTAGAGCGGCGTGAGGAAAGATTCTTCTTGCCTCGCGGGCAAAACGATTCGCAGTAGAATGGAGGGCACGCGCCCGTAGCTCAGCTGGATAGAGCATCTGGCTTCGAACCAGAGGGTCGGGAGTTCGAATCTCTCCGGGCGCGCCAGGTTGACACCGTGCCAAGCAGTTGCTCGCGCAGCTGTGAAACTAAGGCTGGCGGATGCGGAGGACGCGCGCGGGTGGATTTTCGGCGTAGATTTCTTCGACGAGGGAGGCGCGGTGGTCGAGGATGACGCGCTGGTTCAGCGAGCCTTTGTCGGTGATTTCGCCGCGGTCGAGCGAAGGCGGCTCTTCGAGCAGGAGCGCGCGCTCGACGCGGTTGGAATTGCCGGTGGCTTCGGCGGCGAAGGATTCGAGCAGTTCCGAGAATCTCTTGGTGACCGCTTCGTTGCGCGCAGTGTCGGCGGCGGTTGCACCGTGCGGCAGGCCGGCGAGAGCGCGGCAGGCTTCGAGATTCGGCACGAGCATCATTCCCAGAAAATTGCGGTCGTGGCCGGTGATTACGGCGTCGATCACGTAGGGCGCGAACCAGTGAATGATGCGGTTGCGCAGCGGGCCGACGTTGACGAACGTTCCTGACGCCAATTTGAAATCTTCCGCGAAGCGGCCATCGAAGAGCAGGCCTTTGTTGATGTCCTCCGGGTCCACAAACTTCACCGCGTCGCCGAATTTGTAGTAGCCCTCTTCATCGAAGGCGTTGCGCGTAAGTTCGGGATCGCGCCAGTAGCCGGGAGTCACGTTCGGACCCTTCACTCGAATTTCCATTTTGTCGCCGTGGGGCACGACCTTGGCTTCCACGCCCGGCATGGGAATTCCGATGGCGCCGGCGCGGTCGGAATCCCAGGTGCATTGCAGAGCCATCGGAGAAGTTTCCGTGGCGCCGAGCCCGGTGGCCATCAGGACGCGCTCGCCGCAGGTTTCCATCATGAGCTTGCGGTAAGCGTCCCAGAGAGATTGCGAGAGTGCCGCCCCGGCATAGAACATGAATTTCAGCCGGCTGAAGAAATTCTCGCGCAGCTGCTTGTCGTCGCGAAAGTAGCCGAGCAGGAGATCGTAGCCGCGCGGCATGTTGAAGTAGACGGTGGGCGCGATTTCGCGCAGGTTGCGCACGGTTTCGGCGATGCCGTGGGCCGTCGGGCGGCCCTCGTCGATGTAGAGCGTGCCACCGTTGTACACGGTCATGCCGGTGTTGTGGTTGCCGCCGGCGGTGTGGTTCCAGGGCATCCAGTCGACGACGATCGGCGGCGCGTCGCCCAGGAACCGGAATCCCTGCAAGATCATCTGCTGGTTGCTGCAGATCATGCGGTGCGTGTTGATGACGGCTTTCGGCAGGCCGGTCGAGCCGGAGGAAAAGAGAAACTTGGCGACGTCGTCTCGCTGGATCGCGGCGTGCGCGGCGTCGACGGCCGAGGTTGGCGGCGTCGAGACGAGTTCATCGAACGAAGTCATCCGGCGGCTGGCGATCGGCGCTTCGGTGTAGACGACTTCGATCCCGGGATCGATCGCGGCTTCGAGCGCGCGGCGGAAGTGCTCCGCATTCGAGACGAAAATCATTCCCGGCCGCAGAATCTTCATCACGTGACGGAGCTTGGCGAAATCGGTCGACACCAGCGAGTACGCGGGCGCGATCGAAGCCGTGGGAACGCCGGCGTGCTGCCCGGCATACATCAGCAGCAGGTGCTCGAGGTCGTTGTCGGAAAGCATGGCGATGGGCCGGTCGGGAGAAAGCCCGCGATCGAGGAAGGCCTGGCCGAGGCTGCGCACTTTTTCCAGCGCCTCGCCGTAGCGCAGATAACGCCAGGGGCCGCCGGCGTGGCGTTTTGCGGCAAGCTCGCGTCCGGGCGCTGCGGCGGCCCATTGAATCAGCCGCTCGGTGAGGACGCGCGGGTAGTCTTCGAGTTTTTCATCCGGGCGAATGATGAATGAGCCGTCGGCGCGGCGCTCCATGGTGGCGCCGGATCGGCGGAGGTTGACGGAGCGGATTTTATCGATAGTTGTGCTCAACGAGGCCCCTCGGAGTTATGAACGCCGAAGAGAGATTCTTCGTCTGCGTGGCCTGACGTCCGCCGCGGCGGACGGAAATACAAGTCCGGCCACTCCGCTCAGAATGACGCATGTGGAGAGCGGCGGCCAAGTTTTTACAAGGATTTGGTCTTCGCCGTCGCCGCGGGATTTTCATAGTAGAGCTTGAAGAAGGAGGCGTCGCCCTGATGGATGACCGAGCCAACGTCCTCGCGAAACATCATCAGCGGCGTATGATCGCCTCGCGGAACCAGGAATGCAACCCATCCCTCGGCGGAATCGCCGGAATGAAGCGTGGCGCGCAGCTCGGGCTTCACGGGCGCGGCGAGGTTGGCGGACGCGTAGGGCGCGGTTGCGGAAGACATGGCTGAGAATTGGGATGGGTCGAGCGCGTAGCTGTAATGCTCGGGGCGCACGCGGGCGGAAAAATCGAATTTCACGCGGGCGAGCAGATATTCCATGCCCGGGGCGGGCGTGGCGTTCGCATCGCTCGCAGCTTTCACCATCTGCCAGGCTTTTTCGCCGCGCACAACTTCAGCCACGGTGATTTTTACGTCGTAGAGTTCGTCGCCGCCGTTGTACTGGTCGCCGAAGACGATAATCGTGCTGAGCTGAGTGCGGACGGAGGTTGCGTACGAGTTAGGAGAGCGAGCTTCGGGAATTTGAGCAGGCAGCGAGCTGTGGGACGCGAACGTCAGCGTTATCAGCGATAGCGCGGCGGCGCGGGCTACAAAGCCGCGACCCGCAAAAATTCTTGCAGTGTTACGAGGAGTCTGAATCTCAAGTCTCCGGGGCTAAAGCCCGGCCATTCGCCAAGCGTTTTTTTCGTGGGCCTAAAAGGCCCACGCTTTCACCAAAAACTTGGCCGAAATGCTTCACCCCCACGAAGCGGGGTGAGCTACATGGGCCGACGTGCCGCCACCAGCGGTTCGCTGATGGCGGCGCGTAGAGGCTTCAATGCTAGTTCCGTTGCGGTACGTCCGAATGCGGGCCCGCGCCTGTCGCTGGAGCGGCCGGAGATGGAGCAGCGCTCGGGTGAAGTTCCGGCATCGGTGCTTTCGCATCCAGCGCGAACGTGAACATGTGTGCGTGGCCGCCGCGACCCGCGAGGATGGAGACGTACTGCTTTCCGTCGACCATGTACGTCGCGGGATTGGCCATTCCCGGCTGTAGCTTCATGGACCAGAGCTCTTCGCCCTTGTCCGCGCTGAGGGCCTTGAATTGCCCGTCGTCCGACGCGGCAAAAACGAGACCGCTCGCGGTCGTGAGTGTCCCGCTGCCATTCATTTGCTTCAAGCGCCAGCGCTCGGTCTGCGTGACCGGATCCCAGGCGACGAGCGATCCTCCCGGCGGAGTCGGCAGCTGGGCGGCCTGCCCCGCAACGGGAGCCGGTGGCGGCCGGAACACGATGCCCCAGCTGTAGACGCCGACTTCGGGCTTGAACTCCGGAGCGGCGATGTAACGGAAATCGCTATCGAGAGCCGGGAGGTAGACAAGTCCCGTGTTCGGGTTATACGACATGGCCTGCCACGCGTGCCCGCCGGCAGGGCCGGGCGAAACCGTCCTGTCTTCGGTGTCGTAACGCATGTTCGCCGCTTCGGCCGGCTTTCCCGTTTTCGGATCGAGCCCGGTCGCCCAAGTGACCTTTACATACGGCTTGCCGGAGATAAATTCGCCGGTCTTACGATCGAGCACGTAGAAAAAGCCGTTCTTCGGCGCCTGCATCAGCACTTTGCGCATCTTGCCGTTGATCTTGATGTCGGCAAGGGTCATGCCTTGCGTGGCGTCGTAATCCCACTCATCGCCGGGCGTGGTCTGGAAATGCCAGACGTACTCGCCGGTTTTGGCCTTAAGCGCGATGATCGAGCAGACGTAGAGGTTCGCGCCCCCTTCGGGGCTGCGATACTTGCCGACCCACGGGCCGCCCTGCGAGGTCCCGATGTAGAGCATGTCAAGCTCGGGATCGTAGGAAATGCCGTCCCACACGGTGCCGCCGCCGCCGAGTTTCCACCATTGGCCGGTCCACGTCTTGGCGGCAACTTCCATGGCCTTGTTCTCGAACGGCTTGGAGGGATCGCCGGGCACGGTGTAGAAGCGCCAGATCATCTTGCCGGTTTCGGGATCGTAGGCGGAAACGTAGCCGCGCGCGGAGTATTCGCCGCCGGCGTTGCCGATGATGACTTTTCCATCCGCGATAATCGGCGCGCCGGTGACGCTGTAGTCCTTGTCTACGTCCGCGGTGGGGATATCCCAGACGACGTTTCCGGTCTTCGCATCCAGAGCGACCAGCCGGGCGGCGAGGGTGCCGACATAGATTTTGCCGTCGTAAATCGCCACACCGCGGTTGGCCGGGCCGCAGCAAACGCTCGGTCCGGTGCGGACTTTATCGGGTTTGCCGACGGTTCCTGGGGGGAAATTTTGATGGGGGATCTTCGGATCCCAACGCCAAAGCTCTTTACCGGTGCGGACGTCCAGCGCGTAGACCACGCTCCAAGGCGCCGTCCCGTACAGTATGCCGTTGGCCACGATGGGGGTCGTCTCAACGGTTCCGAATGAGGATTGGGTATCGTATGACCAGGCGAGGCCCAGACGCTTGGCGTTCGTCGTGTCGATCTGTTTCAGCGGGCTGTAGCGCGTATCGCCAAGGTCGCGGCCGTTGCTCAGCCACTCTTCGCCGCTCTTGGCGGCGTTCTTCAACATCTTGTCGTCCACAGGCTTGAACTGCTGCGCCGCCGCGGCGCAAACCAGCACAGCCGCCATCGCGAAGGCGAAAAGCCACTTCGTTGCAGTTGATTTGTGCATTTCGGAAACTTCCCCCCGGTTGCGAGTTCTAAACCGCGTGCTGGGCACACGGCGAGCCACATATGTTGACGCCTGCTGAAGTTAGTACGTTTCAGCCCCACCCAAAGTTACGCGCACGGATCGACGTCACGCCCATTTGTCGATCAAGATACTCACACGATAACTCATGTTCGCGACCATGTGGTAGGGATTCGTTTGGCCGCCGACGACCACGAAGTTATACGCGTCCGGGCGCTGGTAGTACGGGATCATCGCGTCGTCCGGTGTTTTCGGGTCCGGCACCCAACGCTGGGCGAAAAGGGTCGAGCGCGCGTTTTTCGCCGAGATGAGCGAGTTTTTCTGGAGCCAGTCGGCGAGCTGTTCCTTCGTTTTGTAGCCGAGTTCGACGAGGCCCTGCGCGACCAGCGGATCCATGACGATCAGCGCGCCGAAAAGCGGGCCGAACGGGATGCAGTTGTAGGCGATGGCTTCGTGATACTGCGGCACGGGCTTGACGCCAAGGCCGATGCCACCCTGTCCCTGCGAGATGCTGAAGCCGACGAAGACGCTGACGACATTCTCGCCGGGCTTGAACCCTTTTTGCACGCTGAACGGCGTATACGGGCTGTTTTTTTCGTTTTCGGCGATGATCAGGTTGTTGTAGTTGACGCCGTTGCCGAGCGTGCCGAGATAGGTCTGGCCGGGAATGCCGGAGTTCGAGAGATTCTTCGACAGCATGGTCCACGCGCGGCCGATCGCGGCGTTGGGCTGCGAGAACGGGCCCATGGCACCGATGCCGTAGTTCATGTTGAGGGTGTCGCGAATCGGGCCGTTGATCACGGCCGCAGTGGCGAAGGAATTCGTGGAACTGGAAAGGGAAGTGAGGCCAGTTTCGGCGATGGCGAGAATCGTGGGCAGATATTCGGGCTTCGCGCCGGCCATCACGGCGTTGATGGCCACGTGTTTCACGGTGAACGACCAATCCGGATACGACCCGCGCGCCGGAGACATTTTGCCGACCACTTCGTCCGGCTTGTGGCTTGTGCCTTTGAGCATGGCCGCGAGGCGCTCGTCGGTGGGAAGGACGATCTGCATGAAATCCGTCATTCCGTTGTCGAGATAATATTGTTGCAGCGCGTCGGCGGTGTCGGTGTAGGTGGCCGGACCGGTGGAGACTTCGACTGATCCGGTTTTCCTTTCGTCGGCGGTGAGCGGCTGCGTGAGCGAGTCGACCACTTGTTTCATCAGGGGCTTGCCGCTGACCGGGTCGTTTCCGTCGAGATAGGCGTACATCTCGGCGTCGGTCTTGCCCCAGACCGGATGCGGCGTGAAGGTGATGCGCTCGAGCGGCATTCCTCGCGAGGCGGCGTTGGATTTCGCGAGGTCTTTGAACGCGATTGTGACCAAAGGAGCGGCGGGGAATCCCATCTGTTCAAATTTTATGGAGTGACCAACGGTCGCTGGGGTGCAGGTGCTTCAATGGCCGATCGCCATGATTACGGCGTTGCCCTTGGCTTTGATTTCGGCGTTCAGCTTCGGGTCGTCGTCGGCGAAGGCTCCAGCCTTCAGGCGATATTCGGTGGTGACGCTCGGCATGTTTTTCTTGAACCATTTTCCGACCTGGTCGAGAAAATGATCCGCGCCGGGAAAGCCGTCGGAGACGAGGAAAATCGTTTTGCCGTCGAGGCTCGCGAGGCGCGGCGCCATGGGAACGAGTTGTACGGGAGGAGGAAGGCCCTTCGGATTCAGCGCGGTGATTTTGGCGGGCGCTACGGGCGCCGCGGCTTTCGCGTTCTTTTCTTTGGCCTCCGCGGCTGAGCCCGCCAGCAGCGCCGGCGAAAGGCCCAGCAGCGACAGCATTTTGCGTCGATTCATTTCCACCCCCGCTAACTGCGCACTAGCGCCCCTAGTTATAGTCCTTCCCGAAGCGGAATTGCAATTAGCGAGCTCAGCGATGGGCACGACCTCGTCTAAGTTCATTTATCGATCGAGACGCTGACGCCGTAGTTCAGGCTGCCGCCATGGAAGAAGGCGTTGGTCTGGCCGCCGCCGACAATATTAGTGTCGTTGACGTGCGGCCAGCGCGAAATGACCTCATCGATGCGGAGCAGGCTGGCAGTTCGAATAGCTATGTCGTCGCGGGTGCGCGCCCACCACTGAAATTTGCGCCAGCGAAAATGTCGCGCCGGCTATCGAGCGGAAGCTTGTCGCGCTGCGGGGAGTGGCAGAATCACGCGGACGGTCGTGCCGCGGCCGGGTGAGCTGTGGAGTTCGAGTACACCGTGCAATTGCTCGGCGCGCTCGCGCATACCTGTGATGCCCACACCCAGATGCGACAGGAGGAAACTCGAAGGCGCCGCGGGCAATCCGCAGCCCTCGTCACTGACCTCGGCTCGGAGCTGCCGATTCTCGCAAGTCAGCTGAACGCTCGCGGTCCGGCTGCCGGAATGCCGGTGGATGTTCGTGAGCGCTTCCTGCACGATCCGGAAAACGGTCGTTTCGATTTCGCGGGACTGCCGCGCGAATCCGTCCGGAACCTCCACGCTCACGTCGATTCCACTCATATCGGCGAAATCGCGCGCGTAGCATCGCAGCGCGGAGCCCAGGCCGGCCTCATCGAGCATGTGCGGATGCATGGAATAGGAAATTTCGCGGGTTTCCCGCGCCGCCTGTCGCGCCAGGTCGTTGCACGACAGCCAGAGCGCATGCGACGGCGTGCCGTGCCCGGGAAGCGACTCGCGCAGCCGCCCCATGCTCATCGTCAGGGCGGCCAGGGTCTGTCCGACCGATTCGTGGAGCTGCCGCGCCAGCCGCCGGCGATCCTCGTCGCGAACGGTGAGAAGTCTTCGCAGCAAGTTGTGCAGATCCTCTTCCGATCGCACTCGATCCGTGATGTCCTGCACCACGCCCATGGACACTTCGGCCTTTCCGTCCGCTCCTGCGACGGGGATTCCCCTCGCGTAATGAAATCGCACCCCGCCCTCGGGCGGAAGATAGCGGGAAACGTGCTCGAACGGCTTGACCTCGGCGATCGCCTCTTCGATGATTCGCCGCGCTCGTTCCCGATCCTCCGGGTGAACGCGATCCCAGTAGGTGTTGGGTCCAAATTCCTCTTCCGACTGCAGTCCGAGCATCTGCATCAGGTGCCTGGAAAGCGTTCCCTTGCGCGTCTTGAGGTCGACTTCCCAGCTCCCGCAATTCGCCATCTGCTCGGCTTGCGAAAGCAGCGCCTCGCTTTTTCGCAATCGATGCTCTTCGATTCTTCGCTCGGTCACGTCCTTCGACATCCCGCGGATGCGCACCACGCGCCCCGTGGCGTCACCCACCGCAACGGCGCGAGAATGGAAGATGCGCTCCTGACCGTTGGCGATGATAAAACGCAATTCATTGTCAAATTCCTGTCCGGGCGTCTTCAAACTCTCCGCGTCACGCATCCCCCGTTCCCGGTCGTCCGGGTGGATCATGCTGATTCCTCGCCCGTAGGGAACCGCGCCGTGTTCAGGGGCGAGCCCCAGCACGCGAAAGAACTGCTCCGACCAAGTCAGCGTCTTCCTCTGGACGTCGAGCTCCCAACTGCCGATATCGGCCAGTTTCTCCGCCTGCGCCAGCAGCGCCTCGCTCCTCCGCAGCTTCTTCTCCATCTCGAATCGCTCGGTGATGTCGTGCGCCATTCCGCGGACCACCGGCTCCGGAACGCCGCCGGTTCGCAGCGTGTTGTGATACTCCCATACCCGCCGCTCGCCGGAACGCGTGCGTAGCGCTAGCAGCCCGGTTGCATGGCCATCCCGCTGGAGGCGTTCCAAATATTCGGCGTATAGAGCTTCGCCATCGGCAGGCAGCAGGTCAGGGATGCGGCGGCCAACCAGTTCGTCCGGGGTATATCCCAGTATCCTCGCCGGCAATTCGTTCATCGACAGCAGTTTTCCACTCAGGTCATGCGTGCAGATCAATGAGTGGCTGTTCTCGACGAGGTCGCGATAGGTCTCTGCGCTCTCGCGAATCGCGCTGAGGAATTCCATGCGCTCGGTAATGTCCATCGCCACGCCGATTCGCTTGATCACGCGGTTTTCCGAATCAACCACCGGTTTTCCCCGCACCAGCATGATCCGCTTGCTGCCGTCGCGCAGAACGAACCGAGCCTGATACTCGAAGGGTTCCCGCGTCTCCATGGCGCGCCGGACGACGCTCCTCACGCGGTCATGATCTTCGGGATCTACCAGGCCCCAGAAGAAATCATGCGGGTTGCTTTTGATGATCGGATCGGTGCCAAGCATCCGGCAGAGGTTCGCGGACTGGATAAGGGTTCCGCGGACAAGATCGTGCTCCCAGCTTCCCAAGTTCGCGAGTTTTTCGGCCTTGGCGAGGAGGGCCTCGCTTTCGGAGATGTCCTGAAAATGGCTTGATTGATTGACTACCATGGCACGCTTGGCGCCTCGAGCCCTACAGCCGCATTTCAATGCGCTGATGAGAGCCCTGGATTGAACCGGGGAGGGAAATTAGACTCCGCCGATGATCGCAAGCTAATGGCACTCCGAAGCGGAGTCAACGCCTATTGCTTCGTATCGTAATCATTGTTCGATAGTTGCGCAGCTTTACGTACGTACCTTTGCGTATAACCATGCTTGCGTTCCGGATGCTGCCGCGATCCGAAACTTGCTCCCGTTCCAAGCTGCGTTCTATGTATAATTTTGCCATCGAATTTAACGATTTAGGTCGCGGTGTGGGCGCAAAGCCTGAACCGCCAAAGGAATGTATGCAACCCGAACCCATTATGGACATGGCCCACCTGGGCCATCTCGAATTACTCACGCCCAAACTCGAGGAGAGCGTTCGCTTCTTCGTCGACATCATGGGCATGACCGAAAGCGGCCGCGAAGGCGATTCCGTCTACCTCCGCGCCTACGACGACTATGAGCGCCACTCGCTGAAGCTTACCGCCTCGAAGCACGCGGGCCTCGGCCACGTCGCGTATCGCGCGCGCAGCCCACAGGCGCTCGAACGCCGCATCGCCGTGCTGAAAGGTTCCGGCTTTGAAGTTGGCTGGAACGATGGCGACCTCGCGCACGGCCCCGCCTATGTCTGTCACGATCCCGACGGCCACAAGATCGAGCTCTACTACGAAACGCAGTGGTACGACGCGCCGCCCGAACTCAAACCAGCGCTCAAGAATCAGGCGCAGCGGTTTCCTGGGCGCGGCGTCAACGTGCGGCGGCTCGATCACTGGAACGGCCTCGCCGTTGACATAGAAGGCAATCGCAAGTTCTTCGAGAAATATCTCGGCTTTCGCCTCACCGAGCAGATCGTGCTCGATAGCGGCGTCGAAGCGGCCATGTGGATGACCTGCACCAACAAGAGCTACGATTTCGCCTACTCGAAGGACCATACGGGCGTGCGCGGTCGCCTGCACCACGTCACCTACGCGGTCAACAGCCGCGAAGAAGTGCTCATCGCCGCGGACATCTGCCTCGAGAACGGCATTCACATCGAAACTGGACCCCACAAGCATGCCATCCAGCAAACTTTTTTCCTGTACTTCTACGAGCCGGGCGGCAATCGAGTCGAGATCGCCAACGCCGGTGCGCGCCTGATCCTCGCTCCCGACTGGAAGCCGATTCGCTGGACCGAAGCCGAGCGCAAGAAGGGTCAGGCCTGGGGACTCAGGACCATCGAGTCGTTCCACACCTACGGCACGCCCGTGGTCGAAGTGGCCGGCAAGAAATGACGCTGCGTGGCATGGCGGGCGCGCGCTAATCCGTGTCCCGCCTTCCGCATCTTCTTTTTCTCCCTGGCCTCGCCTGCGATGCCGATGTCTGGCGGGACCAGGTCCGCGCGCTTTCGCAAGTCACTTCGGTTAGCGTCGCAGACTACGGCTTGAGCGATTCGATCGCGAAGATGGCGCAGGTCGCGATCGCCGGCGCGCCCGAACGCTTCGCGGTCGCCGGTCATTCCATGGGAGGGCGCGCGGCGTTCGAAATCATGCGCAGCGCGCCGGAGCGCGTGGTGGGGCTTGCGCTACTCGACACCGCCTATCGCCCATTCGCCGGCGGCGAGGCAGGCAAGCGCGAAACGGCCGCGCGCACCGCTTTGCTCGACATGGCTCGCACGAAAGGCATGCGCGCCATGGCCGAGTTCTGGATCCCGAACATCATTCATTCCGATCGCATCGCGGACAAGGCCCTCACCGGCGCGATTATCGAGATGATGGGCCGCAAGACGCCGGAAATTTTCGCCGCGCAGATCAAAGCGCTCCTCAATCGCCCTGATGCGGCTCCAATGCTTTCAGCCATCCAGTGCCCCACGCTCGTTCTGTGCGGCCGCGAAGATACGTGGAGCCCGCTCGCCGCGCATCGCGAAATCGCCGCCGCAATTCCGAATTCGCAGCTCGCCATCATCGAACATTGCGGCCACATGGCGCCCATGGAGCGCCCCGCCGAAGTCACTTCTGCGCTCGCCGCATGGGCCGAGGGCATCGCGAGTTGAGGAAGCTACGCGCCTGTGAGGTGGCGTCGGTCTTCACTATGCAAGTTTTCGCCAGCTTCCTATTGCCGTGCGGGGTGCAAGGATACGAGGGCAATGACGGCCGTCAGCGAGAGAAACGCCGCCAGGATGAAGACGATGCTTGAATGTAGCGCCCACAACGCCCCCGCAATGAGTGACGCAGGCACGTAGATAACTCCGGTTGTGAAATTGTAGACGCCTATCGCCGTCGCGCGTCGCTCGGGCTCGACATCCGCGATGAATGCCTTGCTTTGGGCCTCGTCAATCGAATAGAAGACGCCATATAGGACGAATAAGAGGATGATCTGCCACTTTGTCGCTGCGAACGCGAACCCGAGACTCATTACAAAATAGAGCAGGTAGCTCAGCGCGACAATACGCGTCCTTCCGATCTGGTCGCCGAGCCTGCCGATGAGTGGCGCGGCGACGACGAAAGAGACGTTGAACAACGCATAAAGCAACACGATATCCCTGACGGAGAAACCGGCAGCATTCGCGCGCAAAAGCAGGAAGCCGAAACTGAAGTAGGCGAGTGAGAAAATCCCTGCCGCGACAAGGTAACGTTTGAACCCGCCGCTCAACGTTTTCCATGCCACGAAGATGCTTTCGTGTTTGTGTTGGACGCCCGGTGGATCCTTGATCAAGCCAAGCACGAAAACGCCAAGCACGGCGGGGACAAACGCGACCCAGAACAACGTTCGAAACGATGAGGCCGTTTCTCCACGCCACGAAAGCAATCCATAGGCAACCAGCGGACCGAGAATAGCCCCGCCCTTGTCGAATGCCTTGTGTACGCCGAACGAATATCCTCGGACATCTTTGGCGGCGATAGACGACAGCCACGCGTCACGCGGCGGGCCGCGGAAGCTCTTGCCCATGCGTTCGATGACGCGGAAGAGACCCAGCGCAACAACGGAATTAGCGACCAGAAGAATGACCTTTGCAGCCGTCGAGAAGCCATATCCGGCAAGAGCGAATGTCTTGCGTTTGCCGGTCTTGTCCGACAACCAGCCGGCGACATAATCCAGCGATGATGCCGAGAAGTCGGCGAAGCCTTCAACCAGGCCCAGCAAACCGCTCGACGCCCCGGCAATGGTCGTGAAGAAGATCGCGAAAATAGAGAAGATCATCTCGGAGCTGACATCCGTGAGGAAGCTTACGAGGCCCAGCTTGAGCACGTCAGGATGAACGCCAAACCTCTTATTCATGGACGGTCTCGCTCACCTTCAGCTACCGTTTCTTACTGCAAGTCGGACGGTTCATCCCGCCCTTTGCAGAACCTAAGCAGGATGGCAAGAATGGTCATGGTTCGCAGGATTCCATAGAGTGCTCTTGCCACTGTGCGCTACCCGGGAAAATGAAGCTCTACTTCGAACAGGAGTTAGCGCACGAATGACTAGTAGTTGCGGCTAAGTAGCAACTTGCATTGTGAGTTGTAGATTCTTGCCACGCTTCAAGTCCAACTTTACGCGAACGCGAAGTGGATCGAATCCACTCAATCTGAGTTCGAGATAATAAACGCCGCGGCCCTTTACGGGGGCAAATGTAAAGCGACCTGCCGTATCGGTTCTTGTTGAGCGGAGCGATTCTTGCCAGTCCGAACTAAACTCTCCAACCCAAACACCCGGAATTGGAGAACCTGTCGGATCGTGGACCACCGCGGCTAGAGAGCGAGCCAGTTGAACGTTTCCAATCTCAACGGTCATCTCCTGGGCATCAACGTGGAATGGAACAAACAATAGAAAACTGGCAAAGAACCGAAGGTAGCGAGTGGGCATTGCACCCCTTTATACGCTGTGCGCCTATCTCTGCCAATCGCCATTCGCGATGATCGGACGAGACTGCCCCCTATTGCGATGTGGGCCAACTCCTGACTAACGTGCTGACCGGACATCTCTAACAATGTCGGCTCTGTCAAACTCTTTTTGAGCGCACTTCTCCGTTCACTTCGAAGAAGTGTCCTGTTTCGCTTTCGTGGGGCCTTTGCATTGACGACTGCGGCTCGCTCGTAATCTGTCGGTCGGCTTCAGTCCGACCCAAACATCTCTCCGATCAAACTTCGACCATGATTACTTCTTCGAACTCCCTCGCGAGAGGGAGCGGGATGCCCAATCAAGTGGACGGCGCCCTAGTTCACGCCATGTCCGGTTACGAGCTGTCCCGCGTGCGAACCGAACTCTACCGACTGCGCATACTCCCAACCGTTCCGCCACATCCAGTACAGCCGAACAGCGAGTCTTCTGGCCATGGCCACTTTGGCGATGCGACGTTCTCGCCGCATCGCCAGGTGAACATACCGACGACGCCAGTCCGGGTCGTAACGCACGGCTGCTTGCGCTGCTTCCACCAGCAAAAAACGCAGCAGTGAGTTGCCTTGCTTGCTGATGTGTCCCAGCCGTTGCCGTCCGGCACTGGAGTCCTCCGTAGGGATCAGCCCCACATAGCTGCCGATCTGCTTGCCGCAAGGAAACCGCTCCGGAGTTCCGATGATCGTCACGAAGGCGAGTGCTGTCAGTGGACCCACGCCGGGATGCGTCATCAGTCGCAGCACTTCGGGCCGTCTCTTCGCTTCTTGCTCAACGGCTGCGGTTAGCGCCTCGATGGTCGGATTCATCCGGTCCAGCAGCTCCAGCAAATCGTGCCGGCGCCGGCTGGCCCAGGTTGCCAACGGAAGCTTCTCCAGCTGTGCTCGTCCCTGCTCGCTCCACAGCTTCTTCTTCCGTCGATTCCCTTCGTTCATCGCCAGCGCTTGCAGCTGATTCATGATCCGCGTTCGCATCTGCACCAGACGATGCCGATGCCAGAGCAGTTGCCGCAGATCCCGATTCTCCGGACTCGGTACCCAGACGCGAGGAAAGTTATTTTCCAGCAGCAGCTTCAACAGAAGTTGGGCATCCTGACGGTCGGTCTTCTGCTTGCGGACTCGCTTCGTCTGGATCTTCGCGGCATCGCCAATCCAGACCTCGATACCCAGTTCCGTCAGCAACCGCTCGAACCAACGTGAGTAGCCGGTGGCCTCCATCCCCACGCGCACGCTGACTCCCCGCAACACAAGATCCCGATAGAACTTCTCCGCCTCTCCATCACTGTGGTTCAATCGCCGTTCGCCGCTCTCACCACTCTCTGTGTCTGCAAACGCGATGTACTGGTCGCTCGGGTGATAATCCACGCCTATAATCATCATGTTCGGCTCCTTCCTCCCGAGCCTTTGGTCGTCAAGCAACCACAGTCTACTCGGGCCGAGGGAGCCGACATTGTTATGAAATCAAGTGGCCGGCGACCACCCGTTGTCCTCCGAAGTTGACCCAAGAGTGTTCGCGCGCACCGATTGACGCAAGCTTTCAGCCCTTCTAGAATCCCAACCCGAGACTAAAGACTATGATTATCGATTCTCACCAACACTTCGTCCGTCTTGCCCGTCACCCGGAAGTGGAGGGCTTTCGCCAGGCGCAGCTTTCCGGAAAAAATCCCGATGTCCTCCCCGACATCTCGGATGCTGACGTCAAAAAGAGTCTGGAACAGGTAGTCAGCTTGATGGATTCGCGCGGCATCGATGTCGCGTTCGCCTCTCCCCGCGCGAAAGCCATGGCGACGCATGAAGGTACCGCGGAACAGAACGCCATCTGGGCCGATCTCAACGACGGCCTTATCCTTCGCGCCTGTCAGTTGAATCCCGGCCGCTTTGCGCCGGTCGGCATGCTCGGACAACATCCTTCGTGTCCATCCGAGCAGGTGGCGAAACAGATCGAGCGTTGGACCAGGGAAGGTTTCATAGCGTTCAATTTTGATCCCGACGGAACCGGCGGCCGCTGGCAAAACCAGCCCTTCACCGGAAAGCACAATTATCCGGTTTTCGAGGCGGCGCAGGGGTTGGACGTGCCGCTCGTGCTGCACGGCAGCGAATCGATCAATAAGAACTTCCCGCATACGGCCGTCCAATATCTGGTCGCCGACATTACGGGTTTCGTGCAACTCATGATTGCCAAGGATCTGTTCCGGGATTTTCCGCGCCTGCGCTTTCTGATCCCGCATGGCGGCGGCGCGTTGCCGTGCCAGATCGGGCGCTGGCGGGCGATCGCGAAATACAACAGCTGGGCGAGCCCGGACGAGATCCTCGGCAACGGCAACGTTTTCGTCGACACCTGCATCTACAACGATCTGAACATGCAGATGCTCTTCGACGCGGTGCCGCTCGACAACATCCTGTTCGGCTCGGAATGCGACGGCGCGTTCCCCGGCGTGGTCAATGACGAAACGCACGACCATTACGACAATACGCGGCGCTATGTGGACGATTCGAAGCTGAACGCAGGCGACAAGGACCGGATCTACGCCCTCAACGCCCGGCGCGTTTATCCGCGTGCGAGCCGCTGGATTCAAGCGTAGCGGATTTTAGGAGCCGTCTCACGAAGGCTCTTTAGGGGGTCGGAGCTTCAGCTCCGACATTGGGCAACAATTGTCGGTAAGTCGGAATCTCGCCCGTAGGGCGGGTTTCAAACCCGTCCCTACAGCGCATCGCTCCACCGAGGGACGAATCGCCTGCTCGCGCCTGCGATTGACGCCGCGCTTGCGCACCCTCTAGAATCCTTCCGCACATCTCCAAGGAGCTTTCATGAGTAAGTCGATCGTTGTCCGCAAAGTGGATCTTCCGCCGGCCGATGCCGTAGCCGCGCTTGAAAAATATGGTGTCTCGACGGTTCACGAAGCCCAGGGCCGCACCGGCCTGCTCGCCTCATACATGCGCCCGATCTATCCAGGCGCTGCGATCGCGGGCCCGGCCATCACGGTTTCGCTTGCGCCCGGCGACAATCTCATGATCCACGTCGCCGTCGAAGTCTGCACGCCGGGCAGCATTCTCGTCGTCGCGCCCACCTCGCCCTGCACAGACGGCTATTTCGGCGAGCTGCTCGCCACCTCCCTTCGCGCGCACGGAGTGAAGGGGCTCGTTATCGAAGCCGGCGTCCGCGACGTTGGTCCTCTCACCGAAATGAAATTTCCCGTCTGGAGCCGCGCGGTCAGCTCGCAGGGGACCGTGAAGGCCACGCTCGGCTCGGTCAACGTGCCGATTGTCTGCGCCGGCGCGCATATCGATCCAGGCGACGTGATCGTCGCCGATGACGATGGCGTTGTCGTCGTTAAGCGCACCGAAGCGGCCGCCGTTGCCGCCGCATCCAAGGCGCGCATCGACAAGGAAGACGCCGTTCGCGCGCGCCTCGCGAAAGGCGAACTCGGGCTCGACATCTACAATCTGCGCCCGAAACTCAAGGAGCTCGGCCTCGAATATCGCTGAGCTGGCTAACCTCCGGCGGCGCACCTCGGGAGGCAGTTTCCTGGGAGCGCCGGAGGCGCGATTGTGATTAGCCCGGCACGCAGCGCAGCGGAGCGCCGGGGAAGTGGTGGCAGACGAAGCCCCGAGTCCCGGAGGGACGATTGACTCGACGCCATTCCGGCGCGAGCCCCAGCACATTCGCATCTTGCGCCATTCCGTCCGTGGTAAATTCGGGCTGCGAGGTGCCACATGACGGAATTCAGCCAGGCGGAAATGCGGAACACCGAGGCGGCTTGCTACGCGCTCTGCGTCGATTACGCGGAAATCGTCGATAGCCGCGCGTGGGAGCGGCTCGTTGAAATATTCGCCGAGGACGCCACGTTCACGAAGCCGGTCCCTCCGCAAGAAGTGATTCAGGGCGCGGATAATATCGTCGCTTGGTTTCAATCCTTCCCGAAGAACCGCCTCACCAATCATTTGATCAGCAATTTCCGCGTGCGCATGGAAACCAACGACACGGCGATCGGCAGCTGCCGCGTCCTGCTCTATACCTCCGATACGTCCGAGCCGGAAACTCCCGAAGGCCGCCAGGCCGCGCCCATGCAGATGATGGGTACTTACTACGACCGCTACGTGCGCACGCAACATGGCTGGCGCTTTGCCGAGCGCGTCGCCTCCGTCACCTTTCACACGTAAAATAGAGCCATGTCCGAGCGAACGCCCCGCGAACCGATTCACCGCATCGCCATCATCGGCTTCGGCGAAGCCGGCGGCATTCTGGGTCACGATCTCGCCGCGCGCGGCCTGGAAATTTCCACCTACGACATTCTTTTTGATTCCCCCGACGCGCGTGACGCGATGCTCGCGAAGGCCCGCGGCTCGAGAGTGCGCGCCGGTGAAAACCTCGCCGACGCCGCGCGCGATGCGCAGCTCGTCATCTCCGCTGTCACCGCGTCGTCCGCGCTCGGAGTGGCAATCGATGCCGCGCGCCTGCTCGCCGCCGGCCAGACGTTTCTCGACATCAACTCCGTCTCGCCCGGCACCAAGCAGCGCATGGCGGAGCATTTCGCGAAGTCCCCGGCGCATTTCGTCGAAGCCGCGGTGATGGCCGCGCTGCCGCCGCAGCGGCTGAAAGTGCCCATGCTGCTCGGCGGCGCGCACGCAGCCGATCTTGCCGCGCGCCTGCCCGCGATCGGGCTCAATGCCAGCGTCGCCAGCGACCGCGTCGGCGTCGCCTCCGCCGTGAAAATGTGCCGCAGCGTTGTGATCAAGGGACTCGAGGCGATCGCCACGGAATCGATGCTCGCCGCGCGCCGCTATGGCGCCGAGGACGCCGTGCTGAAATCGCTCGCGGCCACCTTCCCCGAAATGGGCTGGCACGACAAGCTGCCCGACTACCTCATCAGCCGCGTCGCCGAACACGGCAAGCGCCGCGCCGCCGAAATGCGCGAAGCCGCGCAGGCCCTGCGCGACGTGGGCATCGACCCCCTGATGGCCGAAGCCACCGCCGAGCGCCAGGACGCGCTGGCCCGCGAAATCGCCGCGCAAATTCCCGGCGCGCGCGTCGACGATTCATTCTCGTGGCGCGAGCTCGCCGACGCGCTCGACAAAGCCGCCCGCGCCTCGAAAAAGTAGCGCCGGCGTCTCGCCGGCTCTTCGTCATTCTGGGATGTAAATGTAGCGCCGTGCTTTAGCACGGCATCTTGGTTTTCTCTGTGGACTCTGCGTCTCTGCGGTGAATCAAAGGCTGCCGTGCTAAAGCACGGCGCTACACGCAAACCTAAAAGAAGAAAAACCGTTTCTTCCGCCGCGGCCGCGCGCCTTCGGAGTTTTCCCACCCGACGCCGTCCGCAAGCTCCGGCACCCACGGCAGCGGCCTGTCCTCGAACACCGCCAGCGGATTATCGGTCAGCAGCGCGCGCGCCACGTCCTCGCCGCGCGTCTTCGCCAGCAGGTCGTACGTCTCGCGCAGTCGCAGCGGACGCGACGTGGTGTTGTGCGCGTCGCTGGCCACGAAGTGGACCGCGCCCATGTCGAGCCACACGTTCGCGATTTCCTGCGCCGACTCGCCCCACTTCCCGAGCAGCGCGTTCGCCGTCACCTGCACGTAGCAGCCCTGCCGCAGCCATTTGTAGAGCCGCTCGGGCTGCGCGCGGATCAGCGGGTTGCGCTCCGGATGCGTCACGATCGGACGCAGGCCGGCGAGTTGCAGCTCGTGCAGCGCCTGGTCCAGCGACGGCGGAATCGAATAGTCCGCGAACTCGACCAGCAGGTAGCTTTTCTGGTTCAGCGTGTAGCGCCACGCGTCGTGGCGGATGTCCTGTAGATTTTCGAAGCTCAGGTGGAAATCGCAGCCGGTCGCCAGCGTCAGCCGCCCTTCGAATTTGGCCTGGAGTTCGTCGCGCAGCCGGCGAGTGCGCTCGTAGTCGAATTTGTACTGCGGGTGGGCGTGCGGCGTCCCGATCACGTGCGTGATGCCGTCCTCGATGGCCATCTCGGCCATCGCGCACGATTCCTCGAACGACTTCGACCCGTCGTCGATCCCCGGCAGGATGTGGCAGTGAATGTCGACCATGACGTATGCGCCCGCAGAATATCGCAGTCCTATCGGGTTTTGTAGGGGCGTTACCCATCGCAATCTTGCCTTGTAGGCACCGTCCCCGCTTTGCCACGGGACAGGGTAGCGGATACCCCGTCGGCTGCGGGTCGCTGTCGACTCTTTTCCATCGGCGTTCGATACTCTATCCTTGCGCTAGGAGTTGTCTTAATGGGTGAAGGGCACCGAATCACAGAAATCCAAAGGAAGTTCTTCGCAATTCTGGCAGAGTTCTTCAAACGGGCAACCACCTGCAGCCCGACGAGCTTTGCTACGTTTGACTCGTTCGGATCGAGAATCAGATCCGAGGCTCAGAAGCTTGCTCCGCGTTTGCCCGACGCCTACTCGTATGCCCACGAAGCCTTGGGCTCGTTCTACCACCAGTATGGAGTTGAGTTATTCACCCAATCGAAGAGTCTGGGCGGCCTCAGCTTCGTGCTGGGAGGAGGCACAAGGTTTGGCGAATCGCAGTTCGATTCCGTCCGCAAAGTGGCACTCTACGCAGATACGGTGCTGATTCCCGACCCGATCATGCCGTGGATCGAAGACCCGCGTAGTGAAGAACGCTTCAGACACGTCCTGTTTCTCGAGACCGCATTCGCGCTCCTTCATCTCAAGCCACTTGTGGACGCTGATCTGCCTTACCCGGCGGTCGTCGTTTTTCCCAGCTACGAGAAATC
This sequence comes from uncultured Acidobacteriota bacterium, assembly GCA_963769415.1. Classification (GTDB taxonomy): domain Bacteria; phylum Acidobacteriota; class Terriglobia; order Acidiferrales; family UBA7541; genus Palsa-295. The sequence goes on along the minus strand of CAVYLM010000005.1, from coordinate 2,302,145 downwards.
GCTAGAGAGAAGCGACCGAACGACCCAGGATCGGATCAATAGACTGGTGTTGGGAATTCTGTCCCATTACTTGGGGCGCGATTTTTCGGACTTCGAAGATCTTCATAAATTCTCTATCGCAAATGAGACTGAATTCCTAACGAAAGTCGACGAGCACCATCTTCTAGTCGCGCCTAACGGCTCGGTTGGCGAGCCATTACTGACGGCATTGAATACATACATCGAAACTATTAAGGAGTGGAGATCAGACGATCACGTAGGGGCCATTCTGCGGTTGCCTCGGGGTGCCATAGTCCTCAACGCTCTGATGGAACGCATCGCGCCGCAGTCTCATCTTCTGGAGAACGCAGAAGAACTGTCATGTTGCCCGATGCTTTGCTTTCCGTCTCAGTGGCACTACTACTCGATGTCCTGCAGGTTCTTTGAAGAACAGCTAAAAGCTTGCGGCGCATTGAATGAACAAACTATCAAGACGGTCCGCGCCATCAATCAGCCAGATCTGAACTGGCTGGGTAACGTCCCCGTCGAGGCCTTGGTGGACCTTCGCCGCAATAACGAAAACGAACAATTCCGGAGGAGCCTGAAAGAACGGGTCTCGGAGCTTCATGGCGCCGCAGTTAGCGACCTAGACCGGATCACCTCCGAAGTTTCCCGGTCCATTTCATCTCTCCTCGCGGCGCACGACAAGCAGATTGCCACCATCGAAGAGAAGTATTCGCACAAGTACCGCAACATAGCGATCGGTTCTTGGATAACGGTCGCAGCGGCCTTGGTGCCGGCCCTCGCACCATTTCTTGGCGTTTCTGCGCCAATAGTCCTGGGTGGCCAATATCTCGACGCCAAGATTTCAGAGCGCAAGGATAGGGCAAAGGCTGCATGTTCCCTGATGGGAGTGTTAGCCGCGGCCAAAGAGACGGGAGGACAATAGGCCGCACATTCAAGGCTTGATTTCAGCGAGCTCCTGCTTCTCCGCGTCACATCTCTGCGCCTGAATCGGAAGTCTCCTAGCCTTCTCAAGCCGCGATGATTCGCCCGCGTGAAATCCACAGGCGCGAGTCGCCTTAACACGCCCCTCCTTCCGCTAGCGCCTCCTCAGGGCCCCCTTCTGTTCCCGCCCGAAGGAGAACGCGAAACATGAACCACGACGACTGGATCGCCTCGGATACCATGCGGGCCATCGCCAAGATCCTCCCGCCCGACGATCCCAATAACCCCCGCAACCTCACCCGCGCCGCCGCTGCCCAAATTGCCGGAAATTGTCCACCTGTACTTTTTCTAACCTTTCGACCAGCTTCTTTTCCCCGCGAATTGCGCTAGCCTGACCTGTGGCCCGGCGAGATCGTCCGGGCCCGGAAAAATGACGCACCGGCAAAGGAGCAACGATGGCGACGCAGCGCCGCGCCCGCCGACTGGCGGGACTCGCACCAACCGCCGCCGACCTGTGCCTCCGCTCGCCTGTCCTGCCTGTTCACACTGAGCGAAGCGAACCTGCCCTGACGAAGGAAGGGGTCTCAGTCGCTCGGAGGCTCTCGCGTCGCGGTTTGTGCGTCCCGTCGCCTGAGCCGCGTAGGACGAAGTCCGCAGCGAGTCCGGAATCCAGGCTCTCCGCCACAAGAAGAAGCCATTTCTATTCGACACGCATGCCGAATACGGGTCACAACTTACACCGCCCAGGTCGACACAAGGTGCCACCTAAGCACCACTCCAACGCATTGAAAACAAAGGATCGGCACCATCTCAGGTCGACACAAAAGTTAGACCCCCTGGCGCCGCGTTTCTCGCCATTCCAAGGCCAAACAAAGCGCGAAGGAACGAGTCGAGAAGAAGGGCCGATGATGAACCACGTCTATCACACCGGTGCAGCTATTGGTTTACGTGCGGATGCCGGACGTGCCGTTGCCGTCGATCCGCCATCTCATGTTTACCGGGAAGGCGCGGATAGGACTTTAGTCCTATTGGCGGCGGCGTACTGTGGTCCTACCGTTGGGGTTATGGCGGGCCCCACCACGATTTCGACCGAAAGGCCTCCGCTGACGCTCGATCCCGGACGGCGGCGGAGCATGCGCGTGCTGCTGAGCGTGCCGATCCAGGTGAGCGGTAAGGACAAGGAACAGCAGGACTTCGCGGAAGAGACGCGGACGCTGGTGGTGAACGCGCACGGGGCGCTGATTTCGCTGGCGGCGCGGGTGACGCCGGGGCAGCAGATCACTGTATCGAACCGTTCGACGCGGAAAGCAATGGAGTGCCGCGTGGTGCATCTCGGCAACGCCAGCGCGGGCAAAGTGCAGACGGGAATTGAGTTCGTGGCGCCGTGCGGGTCGTTCTGGCAGATCGATTTTCCGCCGGATGACTGGGTTACGCCGGAAGATTAGTCGCCCTCGCCAGCCGAAGACAGTTTCGTTTATCCCTCGACAAAGAAACCCGCAAAACCCAGGGCTGAAGCCCCTTTTCCATGACCGCTTTTTCGTGGGCCTAAAAGGCCCACGCTTTCACCATTAGCAGGCTGCGGAAAAAGGCAGTGAAGAGTGTCCTCAGGCGCTGAAGCGCATTGAGTGCAAGCCCTTTATGTCGGAGCTGAAGCTCCGACCCCCTAAAAAGCGCCCTTTTCCCGCAAACTGTGAAGCCCGGTTAAATCCGCGTCGCTTTTCGCGGGGCTGCCCTTCGGCTTCGCTCAGGATAAAAAAGGCCCACGCTTCCACCGTAAGACCAAACACAATTCCGCAGAGAATTATTTTGGCGCGGGAGTCAGTTCGCCGCGAAGCGTTCCGAAGGGCAACGTCGCCTCGATGACGACGGGTGTGCGCGCGGCGTCGTTCGCCAGCCAGACGGCGATGTGTATCGCGGAGACTTCTTTTTCGTTCTGGAAGACGCTGATGGAAACGCGCGAGGCGGTGAAGGCGCCGGCGGGAACGTTGACAGGCTCGGGAGCGGAGTCGCGGCGGGCGCGCATTTCGTAAACGTCGCGGCCGTCGTAGACGGGGATGCGAAGCTCGGGAATGCGGTCCCATTGGACGCCGCGCAGGGTGTAGAGCTCGCCGAGGGCATCGCGCGTGCCGGGAAGAACGATGACGCTGCCGGGGGATTTCGGCTGCTGGCCGGTGGGGACGAGATGCTGGACCTGGTCGGTGGTCTTGCCGAGCTCGTGGAGATGCGATTCGAACTGGCGGCTTTCGAGCGATGCGGCGTCGGTGTAGGAATCGAATTGATCGTCGACTGGGGCCAGCGAGGAGACGGGGCTTAGCGTGTGCGCGACGGCGCGGAAATGCCAGGTCTGCCAGCTGAAAAGCGTGCGGCGCTCGGGGACGCTGAGCTGGACCGATGCGGCATTGGAAAATGCGGCCCAGGAGACGCGATAGTTGAGAGTTTCGCCGGGGCGGAACGGCATGGGCTGGTCTTTCGGGGGGCCAGCCGCGGAGGCAATCAGCGCGAGAAGCGGAGCGGCGAATGCGCCGAGAATCCGGATTGCGCGAAAGTTCGTTTTCATACAACATCAAGCCTACCCGAAAGCCGCGCGACAATCATCACGGCGTTGCGAGAATTCAGGCGTGGAATTGGCGATGCCGAGGCCGTAGAAGGCGCCGAAGAGAGATCCTTCGACTGCGTCCCACGCCCGCGAAGTACGCGGGAAAGGCAAAGGCGCGCGGGACTGCGCTCAGGATGACGACGTCCAGGCGGGTGGGCGGCAATTGGCCAAGAATCCGCGCCGGGCATCCGCCGCGGCGGATGCCCCTACAAAACCAACGAGTAAAGAGGAGGAGCGGGATGCGGTACCTGGTGACGGGCGGCGCCGGATTTATCGGCTCGAATATCGTGGACGAGCTCGTGAGGCGCGGGCACCAGGTCGTGGTGCTCGACAATCTCTCGAGCGGCAAGGAAGAGAATCTTGCGGGCGTTCGCGACAAGATCGAACTGCGCACGGGCAGCGTGACGGATCTGGCGGCGGTGCAGGCGGCGTGCCGCGGGGCCGACTACGTGATTCATCTGGCGGCGCGAACGTCGGTGCCGCGGTCGGTCGAGGATCCGCTCGACACGAACCACAACAACATCGACGGCACGCTGAACGTGCTGGTGGCGGCGCGGGACGCGAAGGCGCGGAGGTTCGTGTACGCGGCGTCTTCGGCGGCGTACGGCGAGACGCCGACGCTGCCGAAGACCGAAACGATGCCGGCCCAGCCGATTTCTCCCTACGGCGTGACCAAATACGTGGGCGAGCTGTACGCGCAGGTTTTCGGGCGCGTGTACGGGCTGGAGAACGCGTCGGTGCGGTATTTCAATGTGTTCGGGCCGCGGCAGGATCCGACTTCGCAATATTCGGGCGTGCTTTCGCGATTCATGCTGGCGACGATCGAGGGCAAGCCGCTGGTGATTTTTGGCGACGGAGAGCAGTCGCGGGATTTCACCTACGTCGAAAATATCGTGGACGAAACGCTGCGGGCGTGCGAGGCCGCCGGAGCGTCGGGCAAGGTGTTCAACGGGGGGACGGGAAGCCGGATCACGCTGAACGACGTGGTGAAGCTGCTCGAGAAAGTGACGGGCAAGAAGATTCAGGTGAAGCACCAGCCGGTGCGCAGCGGGGACATTTTGCATTCGCAGGCGGATGTTTCGCTCGCGAAGAGAGTGCTGGGGTACGAGCCGCGCGTGGGGTTTGAAGAGGGATTGAAGCGGACGTGGGAGTGGTATAGCGCGGCATACGGGAAGAAGTGAAATTGGCCGAGAGGGGCCGATCCCGATAGCTCGTTCGGACTGCGGGGAGCGGGCGAAGCAAGCTTCGCCCGCGAACGGCGGCAGCAAGCTGCCGCACTCTACATGAGCCCAGCTGTATGGGCGGGCTAGCGCTCCTCGCATCAGAAAAACGCCGGCGAGACGCCGGCGCTACGTTAGAAACCGTTGGGGTGGAACGGGGCGAGAGGTGGCGGGACTTTGCAGGGCGTGGGGTTCCATTTCGAGGCGTCGGGCTCGAATTTGAATTGCTCGGTGGTGATGAAGCGCGCGGTGAGGTACTGCGGGTCTTCGACGATGCCGGTGACGATGAGGTAGGGGACGCCGTCGAGTTCGATGCGGTCAAAGAATTCGGTGAGCACGGCGTTGGCGCTGTAGGGGACGCCGTTTTTGCGCAGGTAGCCGGGCTTCATGTGCGTGGTGATGACCCTAAGGCTGCCGGCGCCCGGCGCCGGCGGGACGCGCGAGGGCCCGCCGAAGCCCTGGGATTGCGCCTGCTTTTGCCACGAGGCGACGGAATCACCCTGCAAGTCGGGCTCGCCTCCTGTCCATTTCGAGCCGTCGAAATGGAATAGGCGTTTTTGCATTCCTGCGTCCGTGTCGATTTCCAGAGTCTTGTCGTCCGCCCAGATGATATGGAGCCGCGTTGGGAGGCGCATGATTCCGGCGGCGCCGAAGGCGCGGCAGGCGTTGCCGTCGGCCTCGTCTTTCGCGGGATCCCAGTTGTTTGTGATGCGGCGAGCTTCGGCGTTGAGCGGGACGAAAGAGGCGTCGCCTTTGGCGGGAGTCATCATGCGCCAGCGCCATTCGTCGTCGATGATCGAGACCCAGTAGCCGGTGAGGTCGACGACCGCGGTAGCTTTCGCGGATGGAGGCGGGCCGAAGGGGGGCTGGTCTCCCGGGCGGGCTTGAGCAATTGCGGCGCGGTTTGAAACGAGCAGGGCGAATGCTAGCGCGAGCGCGCAGGAAACAACAGGCCGGGTTCGAATTCCGATTTGGATAAGATGACTGAACATTGGCCCTCAGGGGCTGAAGCCCCTCAATTTTCTTGAACTCTAATGTCGGAGCTAAAGCTCCGACCCCCTAGGAACCTTCTCGTTGACGCGAATCATAGCCAATCCGTACGCCGAGGAGAGATTCTTCGACTCCATGTCCCGACCTGCCTGCGGCAGGAAGGAAAATGCGTCGGGACGCTCCGCTCAGAATGACGGGATGTCGATCGGCTCCAAATCACTGGTGTTTCTCCGAAGGCTTCGCTGAGCCTTTTGCAGGCTTGGCCGCTTTTTGTGGCGGCTGCGCTTTCTCGTTGGCGGCGCTGAGGTCGCGGTAGACCGCTTCGATGAACATGTCGGTGGTCCAGGGGCCGGAGTTGGCACCGTACATGCCGTCGTAATCGAGAGTGGGCTTGGAGGCTTTCACTTGCTCGAGCGACAGGCCTTTCTTCACCGAGTCGGCGATGCGATCGCGGATGATGGTGACCATGTCGCGGTAATTGCTGACAGCGGCGCGGTCGCAGATGCGGCCGTGGCCGGGGATGAGGTAGGTGCCGCCCTCCTCATCGGCGCGGGGAACCATGATTTCGAGCAGGCGATTGAGCGCGTCGATTTCGCCGTTGATCGAGCCGCCCTTCGCGGTGTCGATCACCGGGTAATGATCGGGCGTGATGATGTCGCCGGCGCTGATTACGTCCGAGCGGCGGAAGAAGACGAGGCTGTCGCCGTCGGTGTGCGCGGCGTGCGGGTGCTCGAGGACGATGGCTTCGTCATTGAACAGCGCCCACTGGTCGGTGTCGTAGGTGTCGGTGGGCCAGAGCTCCGCCGGCGCGGCGCCGTCTTTTCCTGAGGCGGCGGTCATGCGGTTGAGAACGGCGATCTGCGAGACGATCGATGCGCCCGGAGTTTCGCCTGACATTCCGGAGATGAAATGGCCGGCTTGCGCGAGGTTGTGGTTGCCGCCGGTGTGGTCGGCGTCGACGCTGGTGTTGATGATGAACTCGATGGGCTTTTGCGAGAGCGAGCGAATGGCGGCGAGAACCTGCGGGCTCATCTGCGGCAGGCCGGTGTCGACGAGGACGACAGCGTTGTCCCCGAGCTGGACGGTGATGTTAGAGCCGGCGCCGACGAGCATGTGGACGCGGCCCTGCACGTGAAGCAGCTGGACGGCGGATGTTTCCGATGCTCGGACTTGCTGAGCCGGTGCCGGGACGAGTGACATCGCTGCCGCGAATATCGAGAGCGCGACGAAGATCCGCGTCATGGCTTGCCCGCGCCGGATTTCGGTTTCGCGGGTGACGGCGGAGGTGGAGGCGGGAGTGTGGCGAGTTTCTGGATATATTCCGGATACATGGTTTCCGCGCCGCCGCGAACGGCTTCGACGGGAATGCCGAAGTTCGACGGAAATTCCTTGAGGAAGTCATTTGTGCCGGGCAGGTGGTGCGGGACCCAGCTGGCAGGTTTGTCGACGACGTCCCGCGGTGTGCAGATGAAAGGCGCGAGCGTGTAGCCGGGATTCAAGTACCAGTGCTCGGTGCGGACGAGCGGCTCGGTGAGATAGACGGGATCCTTCACGGTCGAGACGATGGTGAGGAAATCGCCGTGGCGGATGAAATATTCGGTGAGCGTGGCCTTGTTGCTGCGCGCGAGCCCGTTGCGGCGGAGCCAGCCCTCTTTCAGGTTGGTGGTCGTGACCTTGAGCTTGTCGCCTTCCCATTTTCCGATGGAGAAACCGTTCCAGGTCTGGGCGGAGTAAGGCGATGGCTGCCGCCGGTCGTCCATATAGATCGTGCGCGCCGTGCCGTTGGTAAAGGCCTCGACGTGCCAGGCGAGCACGGCGTAGGTGAGCGGATCGAGTTCGGGCCAGATGCGCAAACCGCCGGGAGCGCGCGGGGCGTAGTCGGCCGGGTGAGGCTCGCACTCGTGCTGCTCCTGGTCCCACTTTTCGGCGGTCCAGCTGTCGGCGCGGAGGCGCTCGGCGTCGTTGATGGGAAGGCCGGTGTAATCGCCGATGAAAGGGTCGGTGGTGTTGTCGGGGCTGGCGGTCTGCGAGTAGGTGCCGGAGAGATCGACCTGGGCGCGGGCGGGTTGGGGCAAGAGCGCCGATGCGAAAAGGGCAAACGACGCGAAAAGCAGTGCCCGGCCAATGGCCCGCATGTTTCCCCCACCTCTGATGAAGCGAATCGCGGTGATTCTATAACACAGGCGCCGGGAGGCAAGAAGCGAAACCAGGAATTCACCGCAGAGACGCAGAGACCGCAGAGAAAACCCGGGAAGCATTAGGAGCCGGTTTGCTTGCGGCTGAAAAACGCGGGTCCGGTGGTAGACTTCCAGCATGGCAAAGAAAAAGAAGAACAAGAAGAAACTCAAGAAAGCAAAGAAGGCCGCGCCGAAGAAGAAGGCGGTGAACCGGAAGGCTGCCGCGCGGAAAGCCGCCGCGACGCGAAGAGCCGCCAAGCGCCGGCGCACGAGCGGCAAGCGCGAAGAGATTCCGCGCGTGGCATTTGAACCGGCAGGGCTGGGACTGCGCTCGGGCGGGCAGTCGGGCGATTTGCAGGGGCTTTCGAACCGCGGCGGAGCGGATTCGGAGAGCGTAGGCGAACTGCTTGAAGAAGGGAACGCGTTCGAGGCCGAGGCGGTGAAGGGCGTCGAGGATGTAGCGGACGAAGAGGAAGTGCACACGCACGAAGTACCGGAAAACGACGTTCCGGAAGAGTACGAGGACCAAGATTAAGGGTGGCAAGCAAAGTCAGACTCTTAGGATGCATTCCCAGGAAATTCAGGGGCTAAAGCCCCACATTCTTGGTCGGCACTGCATGTCGGAGCTGAAGCTCCGACCCCCTAAGAAACAGCGCGTTTCTTGCAGAAAGGAACAATGATGGCAGGCGGTCCCACGGAAGCGGCAGTCACTGAAGCGCTGCGCAGCGTGATCGATCCGGAGCTGCACAAGGATTCTGGTGACACTGGGGATGGCGAAGAACGTCCAAGTGCGCGACGGAGCGGTGTCGCTGCTGGTGACGCTGACGACGCCAGCGTGCCCGTTGCGCGAAACGATCGAGAGGGATGTGCGCGCGGCGCTGGCGAAAGTGCCGGGCGTGACGGCGGTGGATTTGAAGTTCGACGCGTCGGTGCCGCCGGGCATCCGGCCGCAGGGGAAGGCCCCGATCGAGGGCGTGAAGAATCTGATCGCGGTGGCGAGCGGCAAGGGCGGCGTGGGCAAGACGACCGTGGCCGTGAATCTGGCGATTGCGCTGAAGAACATGGGCGCGTCGGTGGGATTGCTGGACGCGGACGTGTACGGGCCGAACGTGCCGGTGATGCTGGGAACGGCCGAGCAGCCGAAGATGCTCGACGAGAAAACGATCATTCCGGTGCAGGCCTACGGCGTGAAGATGATTTCGATGGGGCTGCTGAATCCCGGGGACAAGCCGCTGGTGTGGCGCGGGCCGATGCTGCACAGCGTGATGCAGCAATTTTTGCGCAACGTGCGGTGGGGACAACTGGATTATTTGATCGCGGACCTGCCGCCGGGAACCGGGGACGTGCAGCTGAGCCTGATTCAGACTGTGGCGGTAAGCGGGGCGGTTGTGGTGACGACGCCATCGGTGGTGGCGCTGGCGGACGTGCGCAAAGCGATCGAGATGTTCCGGCAGGTACACGTCGATATTTTGGGCGTGGTCGAGAACATGAGCTACTTCGGCTGCCCGCATTGCGGCGGGAAGATCGACGTGTTCGGGCACGGCGAAGGCGAGCGCATGGCGAAGACTTTCGATCTGCCGTTCTTGGGCGAGATCGAGATCGATCCGCAGATTCGTATCGGCGGGGACACGGGGAAGCCGGTGGCGGCGCTGGGTGAGGATGCGCCGGGGGCGAAGAGCATTTACGCGATGGCGCGGCAGGTGGCGGCGCGGATTTCGGTGGTGAATCTGTCGGCGCCGGCTGCGGTTGTGCAGATTTTGTGAGAACAGCCGATTCAAAATCACAGCCCAGAGCCGATCGCGAGTACTTGCTGCCGATGAGACAGCGCATAGGAAGGCGCTTCGCGCCGTCGGTTTGATGTCGGAGCTAAAGCTCCGACCCCCTAAAATTCATTGCACGACGTGAACGGCACGCAATAGTATTCCGCGCGGAGACAAACACAAATGAGCGATCTGGTTCAGCTGAGCAAAGAAGGCGATGTCGCGGTCATCACCATCAATAATCCGCCGGTGAACGCGTTGAGCCCTGGGGTGCCGCAGGGAATTGAGAAAGCGCTCGCGGAAATCGAGAAGGATGCGAGCGTGAAGGCCGCGGTGCTGATCGGCGGCGGGAGGACGTTTATCGCCGGCGCGGACATCAATATGTTCGTGCAGATGACGTCGGGCAAGGGCGGGCGGATCAATCTGCTGCCGACGTTGCTGAAGATCGAGGACTGCAAGAAGCCGGTGGTGGTGGCGATTCACGGCAACGCGCTCGGCGGAGGGCTCGAGGTGGCGCAGGCGTGCCATTACCGCGTGGCGAGTCCGGATGCGAAGGTGGGCCAGCCCGAGGTGAACCTCGGAATCATTCCCGGCGCGGGCGGCACGCAGCGCCTGCTGCGGCTGGCGGGCGTGGCGAAGGCCGTTGAGATGTGCACGACCGGCAAGAACATCAAGGCGGGCGAAGCGGTTGAAGCTGGAATCATCGATCAGCTGATCGAAGGCGATCTGCTGAAGGGTGCGGTGGCGTTTGCGCGCAAAGTGGCGGGCAAGCCTGCGCCGAAAACGCGCGAGCTGAATGCGAAACTGGGCACGCCCGAGCAGAACGCGCCGATTTTCGCGGCGGCGCGCGACTCGGTGCGCAAGAAGCAGCGAGGGCTGCCCGCGCCGATGGCGGCGATCGACGCGATCGAAGCCGCGACGAAAATGCCTTTCGAAAAAGGCTGCGAGGAAGAGGCGCGACTTTTCAACAAGTGCCTCTACTCGGACGAATCGAAGGCGCTGATTCACGTGTTTTTCGCCGAGCGTGAGGCGGCGAAGATTCCGGACGTGCCGAAAGAGACGACCGTGATCCCGGTGAATTCCGTCGCAATCCTCGGCGCGGGGACGATGGGAAGCGGCATCGCGATGGTGTGCGCGAACGCGGGAATTCCCGTGGTGCTGAAGGACGCGGACCAGGCGGCGCTCGATCGCGGGCTGGCCAACATCCAGAAGAATTACGCGACGTCGGTAAAGCGCGGGCGGTTCACCCAGGAATACGTCGACGAACGCATGAAGCTGATCAAGCCGACGCTGAGCTGGGACGATTTTGCGAACGCCGACCTGGTGATCGAAGCGGTGTTCGAGGGCATGGCGCTGAAGAAGCAAGTGTTCGCGGAGCTCGATCGCGTCTGCAAGCGCGGCGCGATTCTGGCGAGCAACACGTCGACGCTGGACATCGACGAGATTGCGGCGTCGACTTCGCGGCCCGAATCGGTGATCGGCACGCATTTCTTCAGCCCGGCGAACGTGATGCGGCTGCTGGAGCTGGTGCGCGGCAGGAAAAGCAGCAAGGAAGTGATCGCCACGTGCATGCAGCTGGCGAAGAAGATCGGCAAAGTCGCGGTGCTGGTCGGGAACTGCCGCGGGTTCGTGGGCAACCGGATGTTTCTGCCGTACATTCGCGAGGCGCAATTCCTGGTGGAGGAAGGCGCGGCGCCGGAAGCGGTCGACGCGGCGCTGGTGGCGTGGGGTATGGCCATGGGGCCGCTGGCGGTCGGCGATCTGGGCGGGCTCGATGTGGCGTGGCGGATTCGCAAGGAGTTTCGGCACCTGGAAAAGCCGGGTGCGCGGCAACCCTACGTGGAAGACAAGCTCTGCGAGATGGGGCGCTTCGGGCAAAAGACCGGGTCGGGCTGGTACAAATACGACGCGGAGCGGCGCGCGACGACGGATCCCGAGGTGATTGCGCTGGTGAAGAAGTGGAACGCCGAGTCGCGCATTCCGCAGCGGCAGATCTCCGCGGAAGAGATCGTCGAGCGCGAGGTTTACATGCTGGTGAACGAGGGCGCGCGGATTCTGGAGGAAGGATACGCCTTGCGCGCGGGCGACATCGACACGATTTACCTGAACGGCTACGGATTCCCGGGCTTCCGCGGCGGGCCGATGTGGTACGCGGATACCGTGGGCGTGAAGAAGGTCTACGACCGCGTGTGCGAATTCCACAAGCAGCATGGAATGCTCTGGGAGCCGGCGCCGCTGCTGAAGAAACTGGCGGAAACCGGCGGGAAATTCGCGGAGTTCGACCGGAAGGCTGCGGGAGCGACGGATTAGTTCGGCGAACAGCGATTGACGCGTCTCTCTAATTTGGGCCGGCACGCCAGCGGGGCGGCCCAAGCGCGAGCCCTCGCGGTGAAAGCGTGGGCCTTCAGGCCCACGAAAAACGCCCAGCGATTAGCCGGGCTTTAGCCCGGGCCTTTATGTAGCTCAGGAGTTCCCGACGGTTTTGGTCGGAAGGCCCTGAGGTCTTTCGGGCCGGATGCATTCATCGGGCTTCAGAGTCTTTGTGAGAACTGTGATTGACGCGTCTCCTCAATGAGCGCCGTAGGCGCGTCAGACGGTATCCCAGCCCGCAGGGCTGGGATAGAAAGCCGTAGAATCCCAAGCGCCGTAAGTGCGACGCATCTTGCGCTGTAGCCGTGGGCCTGCTCAGCGAAGAATTTCGTACAGGCTGCACTGTTTCTGTACTTTCGTACAGGTTCAACTCGCTCCGCAAAATGCTATCGTCGAATCCGCAGTCCGAATGTCACCGACTTACCCCGGAAAAAACTCCGCAGTGAAACCGAAGAAGTAAGAAGCAAAAAAGCAAAGACCAAAGACGGACGAAAGAAAGGAAAGGTCGATGGCACCGCGAGGACGCCGGCAAGACCCCATCGCTCCCACTCCGCCCGGCCCTCCATCGCTCGGGACTTCCGCCCCTTCGGTTCTTGTCGAGACTGGGAGATCGGTCGTCATCCCGTTTGCACGGACGCAGCAAGCGAGCGAGTCTGCCGTGGCGAACGAGCCGAGTTATCTCCCCGATTGCGTCGCACAAAGTGACACACCATGCAAAGCAGGTTCCCTCGCAACTCCAACAAAACAAACGATCGGCGCCCTGGCAAATCGACACACTTTTTCGAGGCCCGGCTGCTCGGGTTTTCACGCGCCGGCAAAGTTTCAGTTGACGGCGAATGAATCAAAGGACTACTGTCGCGCGCAACGCGGGGGAAAACGGATCGCGATGGGGGCATCGCCGATTCTCGAACTCCATTTCGGAATCTCCACGAAGCGGCCCAAGGTTCGCACGGGGGGAACGTCAATGAAGAATCTATTCATGGTAATGCTTGGCTTGATCCTGGCATGCGGAGTGGCGCGCGCGCAGGGTGTGGGCGCGTCGGGCGATATCAAGGGAACGGTGACCGATCCGATGGGCGCTGTGATCGCAGGGGCGAACATCGTCGCAACGCAGACGGATCGAGGAATCCGGCACACGGCCGTGAGCGACGCGACCGGCGCGTACCAGTTGACTGGCCTGCCGCCGGCGACCTACACCGTGACAGCCGAAAACCAGGGATTTCAGAAGGAGATTCAGATAGGTGTGGTCGTTACGATTGGCGATACCACGGTGATCGATTTTCAAATGAAGCTGGCCGCAGGGAGCACTCAGGTGGAAGTTACTGCCGCGCCGCCTGTGGTTGAAACGGAGCGCGGCAGCCAGGCCAACACGATTACGGACCAGTACATCACCGATTTACCGATCGACCGGCGCGATTACCTGACGTTCACGCTGCTGGCGCCCGGCGTTTCCAATTCCACGCGCCTGGCAGGCGATCAGGATTTCCGCGTGAAGCAAACCCCGCAGAGCGGGCTTTCGTTCTACGGAAGCAACGGCCGCGGCAACAGCGTGACGGTGGACGGCGGTGAAGCGAACGATGATTCCGGCGGCGTACGCCTGAACCTGAGCCAGGACGCCGTGCAGGAATTCCAGATCAATCGCAGCAATTATTCCGCGGATCTGGGCGGAGCGAGCGGGGCATCGCTGAATATTGTGTCAAAGGCGGGCTCGAACGACCTGCACGGCAGCGTCTACGGATTCTTCCGCGACGATATTTTCGATGCGCGCGACCCGTTTTCATTTGGACCTGCGCTGCCGGCGGGCGCTCCGTTTTCATTCGACGCGGTCGGACCGCCGGTGAAGAATTCGCTGAACCGGCAGCAATATGGCGCGACGGTCGGTTTTCCGATCCAGAAAGATAGGACGTTCCTGTTCCTCGTGTTCGAAGGATTGCACCAGGATTCGCAGAACGCGGTTCCGCTGCTGACGAACAGTTCTATCTTTGCCGGGCCCACGGCCGCGGCGCCGACGGCATTTGCGCCGGGCGATCCGCGGGCCGCACAGCAGGCAATCGTCACCGCGTTGGTCGGTGAAGGAGCTACGTCGGTACCTTGTCTCACCAAAGCTAACCCGGGCGCTCCGCCTACGATTGAGTTCTTTACGGCGGCGATGTGCGCGGGCCTGCTGCAAACCGCCTTGACTGTCAGTCCGACGACTGGACTGCCGCTGACCGGCCAAAACTTCGTAAACCAATTCCTGATCGGCCAATTGGAGGGCAATGGCGGCCTTTTCCCGTACAACACGCGGGAATATCAAACATCGGTGCGGCTCGACTACCAGTTCAGCGACAGCAACCAGGTCTTCCTGCGGTACAACTTCAGCCACGACCTTGAAGAGAATCCGGACGTGCAGTCGCTGACGGGATTGTCGGCGGGCAGTTCGCTGCACGACTACGACAACACGATCGAGGGCGCGTGGTTCCATCAGTTCAGCTCGACGTCACAGAACGAAGCCCGCGTGCAGTGGAACTATTCGTATTTCGGCGTGATTCCGAATGCGCCGGGGGAAGTAGGGCTGGAAATTCCCGGCGTGGCAAATCTAGGAACAAATATTTTTCTGCCCAACAAGGCGATCTTGCGCCGCTATGAGTTCGCGGACAATTACTCGATGATTCGTGGGCACCACTCCTGGAAATTCGGCGCTTACGAATTGATCCGCGGCAACCACACGGAAGCGCACATCTACATGCCGGGGCGGTTCATCTATGGTTCGCTGCCGGGCAATGCGCTCAGTCCGTGCCTTTCCGACCCGGTGCTCTGCGGGGTGACGGCGTTTCCCGCGACGATCACGCCGCTACAGGCTGCGTCGCTTGGAGCGCCGCTGCTGCTACAGCAGGGGTTCGGCGATCCGATCTACGCCTACACGCGGCCGTACACGGCGTTCTACGGGCAGGATTCGTGGACGATCCTGCCGAATCTGACGCTGAATTTGGGATTGCGCTACGAGATCGACAACGAATACGCGCCGCTGAATAGCGACGTGAACAACGTGGCGCCGCGGCTTTCGTTCGCGTGGGATCCGTTCAAGGATCACAAGACGGTGATTCGCGGCGGGTACGGCATCTTTTACGGCTCGACGTACTATCAGATTCCCAGCGTGGTGAACGCGCTCGGGCTGCTAAATCAGAATAATAGCGCCGTCGAGAATCAAGGCCCGGGGAACCAGGTCGAGAATGCCGTCGGAACGTGCGGGATCGAGAATTTTGTTCCTCCGGGAGGCACGAGCCCGTGCATTCGCAAGATTGGAATCTATATTGTTCCGCTCACCGGCTATCCCGCGACCCCGGCGGACTTCATAAATCCGAATCCGACGATCACATCGGCCACGGTATTTGCGGGGCTTTTCGCGCAGGGCGCGGTGCAATGCACCGTTCCTCCACCGGGGGCAGCAGCATGCATCACGCCCGCGGCGCTTTCGCCGCTGATTGGGGTGCCGATCACGAATAGCGGTCCAATTCCGCCGGTTGCGGTGCTTTTCAGCAACCCGCGGCATTATCAGGATCCCTATTCGCAACAGGCGGAATTCGGGATCGAGCGCGAAATCACGCCGGGCCTTTCGGTTTCGGCAAGCTTCATCTATTCGCACACGATCCGGCTGCCCGTCGCGCTCGATACGAATTTGATTCCGGCGCCGGAGGTCACGCTGCCGCTGGCGAACGGAAAAACGGCCACGTACCGTGACTGGAATACCAATTCTTCCGTCGATCCATACAGCCTGATCGCAAGCGCGGAGGCTGGTCATCCGGTCCCCTCGCCGTGCGCGGCGAATCCGTTCACCTGTTTCGTGAATCCGCTGATCGCGCAGAACAATCAATACAGCTCGGCTGGCTCGGCTCTGTATGAGGGCGCGATTTTCGAAATCAAGAAGCGCTACAGCGACTATTTCACGCTGATGGCGAACTACACCTACAGCAAGGCTTTCGACACCACGACGGACTTCAACAGCGACTACGCGCCACAGGACGAAACGAATCTGAACGCGGAGCGAGCGCTTTCCGAATTCGACCAGCGAAACAAAGTGGTGATCGCGGGCGTGTTCGACAGCCCGTGGCAGGAGAAAATCCTTTCCGGCTTCGAGCTTGCGCCGATTTTCACCTACAACAGCGGCCATCCGTTCAATCTGCTCGCGGGCAGCGAAGTGAACGGCGACAACCATTCGACCAACGACCGGCCGATCGGAGCGCGCCGCGATACCGGTCTCGGGCCGAATTTCATCGATTGGGACATGCGCCTGGCGTGGAAGTACCGGCTGACGGAGAAAGCCACGCTGCAATTCACGGCCGAGGGGTTCAACTTGGCGAATCGCACGAATTACGCGAGCGTGAACAATGTGGTCGGCCCGGCGTTCGGGCTGCCGGTGGCGCTGGGAGGGAACGGCGCGACGACCTTCAACGTGCACGGAAGCGCGCGGATTTCGCCGAGCGCGCCGCTGGGGTTCACGTCGGATTTTCCGAAGCGTGAATTCCAGCTGGGGGCAAAGCTGACGTTTTAATCTGCAGCGGCGGGCTATTTCGGCGCAGGAGCCGCACCGAGGGCTTTCGACTGGAATTCGAGAGATTCAGGCAGATGTTCGGCGAAGTAGTTGATGTCGTGGCCGCCAGGATAGAGATGGAATTCGTGCGGGATGTGGCGCGACGCGAGCAGGTCGTGGAATTCCTGCGCGCCGCGGTTGAAGCCGAAATCGTCTTCCGTACCGCAATCGAAGTAGATTCGCAGCCCGGTGGGAGGCGGGTTTTCGCGCACCAGCGTGAACGGGCTGTTGCGCTCCCAGAAAGCACGGTCGAAAGGCGCGCCGAATGCGCCGCCGAGCGCGCGCGAAATCGCCGCGGCTGAATCCGAATCGACGTTCCCCTGCGGCGGGTTCGAGATCAGGGCGGCGCTATTCGCGCTGACGACGCCGAAAAGGTCGGGATGGCGGAGGGCAAGATGCAGCGCGCCGTAGCCGCCCATGGAGACACCGGCGATTCCACGGTTGTGCCGCCCTTCCTTGGTCCGGTAATGCGCTTCGACAAAAGGCAAGAACTCCTCGATCAGGAAATCCTCGTACGGGCGCTTTCCATCGCGCGAATTGATGAAGAAGGAGCGGTCGCCGTCGGGCGCGACGATCAGGAATTCGCCGATCTGCGTTTCTTCCCACATGTCCTGCGTGAGGTTCCAGCCGCCGGAGTCGATCATGGCTTGTTCGTTTTGCCCGAGGCCGTGGAGGAAGTAAACGACGGGATATCGGCGCGCCTTGTCGGAATCGTAGCTCGGAGGCAGCAGGACGCAGAACGGGACCTTGCGACCGAGAAGCTTGCTCGGGGCGGAGCGGCATTCCACGCGAGGGGATGCTTGCGCGGCGGGCGCGCCGGAGAGGATCGCGAGCGACAAGCAAATCAGAGCCGCGAATGCCGCGCGAACAAGACTATTCATATCGCAGGGCCTGAACCGGATCGAGGCGCGCCGCACGCGAAGCGGGGTACATCCCGGCCGCGAGGCTCACGACGATAGAAAACAAAATGGCGAGCGCCACCATCCACCATGGAACGGCAGTGACGCTGATCGGCGGCAGGTCGCGGCGCGCAAGATAAATATTGGTCCCAAAGTTGATCGCGCGGCTGATCAGCCAGCCCATCATTACGCCGAGGATTCCTCCGAGCAACCCCATAGCGCCGGCCTCGACGAAAAAGAGCCGGCGAACGTCGCGATCAGCCGCGCCGAGCGCCTTCAGAATGCCGATTTCGCGGCGGCGCTCGAGAATCGCCATGACCAGCGTGTTGATCACGCCCAGCGACGCCACAACAAGCGCGAGTGAACCGAAGATCAGGAGAAAGATGTCGAATACGGCGAACACTTGCTGCAGGGTCTGGGTCGCATCGAGCAGCGAATACGCGGCAAATCCCATCTGTTTGATGGAGGCTTCCGCGTCTTTCACTTTCGACGCGCCGCTGACGCGAACGGTGAGGCTTTCGTAGTTGCGTTTGTTGGGCGTGTCGCGCAGCAGGTCGCGGAGGTCGTTCGCCTGCGCCGCGCGCAATTTCTCCGCTACCTGCATGGGGATGAAGAGCCGGCCGCGGCCCAAGGGGCCAAAGCCGCCGGCTGGTTCGGTCTCGACGATGCCTACGATCCGGAGTTGTTCATCTTTCGGCACGATCGAAAATCCGGCTGAAGCGGAGTCTTTGGATGCCGGGTCCGCGGGAAGCGCCTGGCGCTCGGCATAGCGCAGAGTGATGTCTTTTCCGATCAGCGCATCAGGTTGCTGCGGAGAAAGCTGACGTGCGAAGTCGATTTGAAGAATCGCTTCATCGGCGGACGAGCTCGAGAAGAATTTTCCTTTCATCCCGTCAAACGAGCCTTCGGACTGGTCGAGCGGCGCCACGCCTGCAACCACGGTTGCAAAAGGCTTCCCGTCGAAGTGAATTTCGGTGGGGAAGCGGATTTCGGGATAGACGTCGACGACGTTCGGCAATTGCGCGAATTTCTGGCGCGCGTCGGCATCCAGCGGCGCAGGCGGAGTGTCCGGACCCGGGCTCGGATCTTGCGCGCGGCCGAAGGCGGGATTGTTCGTTTTTGGCGTCACGAAGATCGCGTCGAAAAGACCAGAACGCGACAGGCGATCCGTCGCGAGATTCTGCAGCCCGACGCCGAGCGACGCCAGGGCCACTAGCGAGGTGATCCCCACTGCGATTCCCAGCGTCGTCAGCGAATTCCGCAGGACTGCCTCGCGAAGGTTGCGCAGGGCGAGTTCAGCCATGTCCCGGCTCTTCACGAACGGCCTCCGTCGCTGATCACTTTGCCGTCGCCCATGTGGATCAGCCGGTGCGCGAATCTTTCCGCCCGCTGCTGCTCGTGCGTCACCATCACAATGGTCATGCCGAGTGATTCGTTGATCTCTCGCAGCAGGTTCATGATTTCATCGCCCGTTGTGCTGTCGAGGTTGCCGGTGGGTTCGTCGGCAAGAAGGATCGTCGGGCGGTTGACGAGCGCGCGTGCGAGAGCGGCCCGCTGCTGCTCGCCGCCGGAAAGCTCGGTGGGGCGATGCGAGAGCCGGGCGCTCAGCCGGACGCGGTCGACGACTTCGCGGACGCGGCTGGTGCGTTCGCTTCGCTCGACTTCGGCAAGGCGAAGTGGAAGCTCGACATTTTCCTCGAGCGTCATCCGCGGAAGAAGGTTGAAAGCTTGAAAAACGATGCCAATGGTGTGCATACGGTGCTGCGCCAATTCCTCCGAGGTCATTTCCGCGAGATTGCGGCCGTTGGCAAAAATTGCGCCGGACGTGGGCCGGTCGAGCCCTGCCATCAGGTTCAGTAATGTCGATTTGCCCGAGCCCGAGCTGCCGAGAAGCGCGACGAACTCGCCCGCGCCGATATTCAGCGTTACGTTGTCGGCCGCGCGGACGAGGGTCCCGCCCATCTGGTAATGCCGGGTGACTTGCTGGAGTCGGATGGCGACTTTGCCGTTGTTGGAAGGGTTCGTGGGCATTCGCGCGCTCTCTATGTTACTACGCGCGGGGCGGCGGAGAAGTTGCCGTGCGGATTCACGCCGCATTTACACTGGAACGGCATGGCCATATTAGATTCGCCTGTTATCATCAACGTCGCCCAGAGTCGGGCCGAAGACGCATCGGGATCGTAAATCAAGACGATTGGCGGACGGGAGCGCATGACAATTCTGGTAACGGGCGGGGCGGGCTACATCGGGAGCGCGACGGTCGAGCGGCTCAGGGCCAAGGACGAGCGCGTGGTCGTTCTCGATGATCTCTATCGGGGGCATCGCGGCGCCGTCGACAAGGATGTGCCGCTTTATCAGGGGCGCGTGGGAGATCGGGCGCTCGTCGAACGCATTGTCGCAGAACACAAGATTGAAGAATGCGTTCATTTCGCCGCGCTCGCGTACGTAGGCGAATCGGTCGTCGAGCCGGCGAGATATTTTGAGAACAACGTGGAGCAGGGCGTCGCGCTGATCGGATCGTTGATGAAGGGTGGAGTCCGGCGAGTCGTATTTTCGTCCACCTGCGCCACGTACGGAGAACCTAAGGAGATTCCGATCTCCGAATCGTGTCTGCAGTGGCCGGTGAATCCGTACGGCTGGTCGAAACTGATGATGGAGCGATTGCTGGCGAGCTACGACACCGCATACGGGCTGAAGTCGATCTCGCTGCGTTATTTCAACGCCGCCGGAGCGACGGAGCGATGCGGCGAACTTCACGAGCCGGAATCCCATCTGGTACCCAATGTTCTGAAGACGGCTGCTGGCGAAATGCCGCAAGTCTCCGTTTTCGGAACGGACTATCCGACGCCGGATGGAACGGCGATTCGAGACTACGTGCACGTCGCCGATCTCGCGGAGGCTCACGTGCTCGCGATCGAACATCTGCGGCGCGGAGGCGAATCCGATTGTCTGAATCTCGGAACGGGAGACGGGTATTCGGTGATGGAAGTGATCGAGACCGCGCGAAAGGTCACCGGAAAACCGATTCCGACGAAGATCGAAGGGCGGCGCGCCGGCGATCCTCCGAAGCTGGTGGCCGATGCGCGCAAAGCGGCCAAGGTGCTGGGTTGGAAGCCAGTGAAGTCCGATCTGGCGTCGATACTCCGAACGCAATGGGAGTGGCGGCAGAAGCATCGGCACGGTTACCCAAAATAGAGAATCCCCCCGGCGCAGGGGGATTCTCCGAACTGCTTCAACACGATCCCGACTAGGGGCGCGTGCTTCTCCCATTGTGCTTCTTGCTGTAGATGTTGCCTGAAGCGCGGTTCTGGCTCTGGTTGATCGTGCGGCGGTCGGCCCCGGTCAGATGGCCGCCGTTGGCCTGCCGATCCGCAGCGACCTCGCGATTGATGCCCTGCTGCTGCCTTTCGAGCCTCGCGGTTTCACCGGCTGTCAGCTGCCCGCTCTGGGCGCCCTGCGCGATGCGATCCTGCTGGTTCTCGCGGCGCTGGCCGACCTCATTGTTGCCGTAGTGAGCCGTGCGCGCGTTGTGTTTGTCGTCGTAGATGCGATTGGACAGGTGGTTCTGCTGCCGGTCGAGCGTGGCGCGATCGGCGGCGGTCAGATGGCCGCTGTCGTCCGAGCGCATGTTGCTCTCTTCCTTGTTAACAGCGGCCTCACCGGTTTCCAGGCGCTTGGTTTCGCCGGAGGTGAGCTGCCCGCTGTCGATGCCCTGTGCGATGCGATCCTGCTGGTCGTCTTTCCGCTGCGCGATGGGTCCCGGCGTGGCGGTGGAATTCGTGCTGGGTTGCTGAGCGAATGCAGGCGCGCCGCAGAGAGCAATCAGGCCCGCCGCACTCAGAATGAATTCGCGAGTCTTCATGATCGTATTCCTCTCAGTAAGATGCCGTTCATTTCAAGTGTCGGCCCCCCGAAAGCTGGCGTGGAGGCCGTACATCGGGTGAAACACGACCCCGCGCGGAAAGTTGCGCGAAAGGCTCGGCCGAAAAGCGGGACCTTATAAGAGATACATAAACACGAAGTTAGCGGCAGGCCATCATCGAAGAGCCGACGCGTGTATAATTTGCGCGGTTTGGGATTCAATCGCGATTCTCGATAGTACGTATCGAAAACTTAGACTACCGGCAGGCAGCCGGAGCGCTCATAGTGTGTTCGGGCGCTCCTCCGCCGGTGGAGGAGGCGGCCCTGATGCGAAACGACTGGACGCGGCGATTTGCGCTTGTTTTATTGATGATCTCGTGTGCGCCGGCAAGACTGGCGGCGGAAGTTCCCATTAGGCTGGCGTCCTCCGGTGCGGAGCTGGCTCTCGTTGCTCCGCAAATACACGTGGACCGGGTTGCTGCGCTCGAACGAGCCGTCGAGGACGCCAAGAGCTCCGCTGACAATTCCTGGATGCTGGCGAGCTCGGCCCTTGTGCTGTTGATGACCGGCCCGG
The DNA here is from genome assembly GCA_963769415.1 of uncultured Acidobacteriota bacterium. Lineage (GTDB taxonomy): Bacteria > Acidobacteriota > Terriglobia > Acidiferrales > UBA7541 > Palsa-295. Next base: position 2,280,201 of record CAVYLM010000005.1, on the reverse strand, counting down.
GTCTTGCGCTGTTCTATGGCGGCTTGGTGCGCAAGAAGAACGTGCTCGCCACGATGATGCATAGCTTCGCGATGATGGCGGTGATCAGCGTGGTCTGGGCGATCGTGGGGTATAGCCTGGCGTTCGGCCGGGGCACGAGCTTCATCGGCGGTTTCCATCATATATTTCTCAGCGGGGTAGGCGTGCAGCCCGACGCCGACTACTCGGCGACGATCCCCGCGCAGACGTACATGATCTTTCAGCTGATGTTCGCGATCATCACGCCTGCGCTGATCAGCGGAGCGTTTGCGGAGCGGATGAAGTTCAGCGCGATGCTGCTTTTCATGACGCTCTGGTCGCTGTTGGTCTATGCGCCGATGGCGCACATGGTGTGGGGCAAGGGCGGCCTTTTGAACGCGTCTCTCGGCGGCCGGTTCCCGACACTCGATTTCGCGGGCGGGACCGTGGTGCATATCACGTCGGGGGTTTCGGCGCTCGTCTGCGCTCTGTATCTAGGCAAGCGGCTGGGCTATCCGAGGCACCCGATGCCGCCGCACAGCGTGGTCATCAGTTTTATTGGCGCGTGCCTCCTGTGGGTCGGCTGGTTTGGCTTCAATGCGGGCAGCGCGCTCTCGGCGGGCGGCCTGGCTACGAGCGCGTTCGTCGCGACACATTTTGGCGCGGCGGCGGCCGTGGTCGGATGGAGCGCCGCGGAGTGGATTCGAAAAGGGAAACCGAGTGCGCTCGGCGCGATTTCCGGGGCGGTAGCCGGTCTTGTGGCAATCACGCCGGCCTCTGGCTTCGTGGGTCCGATGTCAGCATTGGCGATCGGATTGATTGCCGGCGTTTTCTGCTTCTGGATGACGTCCGCGTTCAAAGTGCGCTTCGGGTACGACGACTCGCTCGATGCCTTTGGAGTGCACGGCGCAGGCGGGACGATCGGAGCTCTGCTCACGGGGATTTTCGCTTCGAGCGTGATCAATCCGATTTTTAAGGACGGCAGCGGCAACGTGCTTCCGTCCGGCGCGATTCAGGGAAATTTTCACCAGATCTTGAATCAGCTCGTGGGTGTCGCAATAGCCTGGGCGATAGCGATCGTGGGAACCTTGATCGTTCTCAAGATCGTTGATCTCGTCATCGGATTGCGGGTTGACGAAGAGGATGAGAGCCAGGGCCTCGATCTGACCCAGCATGGCGAGGAAGGCTACTACTGGGAGACATCGGCGTAGCCAGTAGGGGTATTTGGGCGTAATCTCTTCCGGGCGTAATCGAGCAATTGCGAGGCCGAGGCAAACCACGATGACTAAGGTTGAAGCGATTATTCAGACATCGAAGCTGGACCCGGTGAAAGAGGCGCTGCACGAAATCGGCGTCGAGGGTATGACCGTGCTCGAGGCCCGGGGACACGGCCGCCAAAAAGGCCACACCGAATTCTATCGGGGCCGCGAATATACGGTCGATCTGATCCCCAAGGTGAAGATCGAGCTGGTGCTGGTCGACGACATGGTCGAGAAAGTCGTGCAGGCGATCATGACTGCGGCGCGAACGGGTAAAATCGGGGATGGCAAAATTTTTACCAGCAAGATCGACGACGCCATTCGGATTCGCAACGACGAACGCGGCGACAGCGCGCTCTAGAGGCCGCTCGGTATGCCTGCAAGGCGCGAGGGGCGCCGGATAGTTCAGCGAATGAGATCGGCAGCATCAGACGGGAGCCAGAGTCAGAGCCACGTATTATACGTATGTCCACGACACACACATCGGGAAGCAATCTGCGCGAGTTTCATGCGGCCGAATCGGCGCGCATTCGCGAGGATTTCAGCGCAAAGGGCGACGGCCGCGCCGCGGTTCACGGGCGCGCCGCCCTCATCGATTCCGTGGCGCTTCGATTGTGGAAGCAGTTCATTTCTGCGGATGAAAATGGCCCTGCGAATGTCGCGCTGATTGCGCTGGGTGGCTACGGCCGACGCTGGCTTTTCCCATACTCCGACATCGACATTCTGTTCCTGCACGCAGGCGGCGGCCCCGATCGCGATCTCAAGCAGCGCATCTCGAGTTTCTCGCAGGAGATTTGGGATCTGCGGCTCAAGCTGAGTCCCGCGACGCGCACGTTCGCCGAATGCGAGAAATTCGATCCGAGCAACGTGGAATTCGCGATTTCGCTGCTCGATTGCCGGTATCTCGCGGGCGACCGTAGTGTGTTCTCGCGGCTGCACGACCAGCTGATTCTGAAGCTTGTGTCGCGCGAGTCGCGAGCGATCGTCCAGCGCCTGACGGACCTGACCCACAGCCGCTACAATAAATTCGGGAACACCGTCTTTCACCTAGAGCCCAACGTGAAGGACGGCCCTGGCGGACTGCGCGACTACAATCTGGCGCACTGGCTGGCGCTCATCGCTGCGATGGAAGAGCAGGGTGCGTGGCCGGACGACAAAGCGGTGCTGCCGCTCTGGCTCCGGGAACGGTTCGACGCGGCGCTCGACTTCCTGATGTCCGTGCGCTGCTTCCTGCATTTCCGCCACGGCCGAGACGATAACACGCTCGCCTGGCTGGCTCAGGACGAGGCAGCCGCTCAAAGAATTGGCGCGCCCGGCGAGGGCGTGCTCACGGCGTCCGATTGGATGCGCATCTATTTCGGTCACGCGCGGTTGATTCATCGCGTCGCTTTGCAGTTGCTCGAAGAATTTCCTGCGGCGCGGCCGTCGCTCTATCGCCAATTCCAGAATTTGCGGTCGCGGCTTTCGAACACCGAGTTCGCCGTGGTCGACGGCAGAATTTTCCTGCAGAACCAGGAGACCTTGAGCGATCCCGAGCTTCCACTGCGGATGTTCCGGTTCATGGCCCGGCACGGCTTGAGCCTCAGCTCCTCGGCCGAGCATCAGATCGAAGAGGTCCAGCTGGCGCTGGCTGCGTCGCCGCCCAAGGGCGCGCATCTGTGGCACTACTTGCAGGAAATTCTGGTAGCCCCGCACGCGGCGGAGGCGCTGCGCACGATGCACTCGCTGCGCCTGCTTACGCCGCTGCTGCCGGAATTCCAAGCGATCGATTCGCTGGTTATTCGCGATTACTCGCATCGCTTTACGGTCGACGAACACAGCTTCGTGACCATCGAGAATCTGCACGCACTGCGGAAGTCTCAATCCAAGTGGGACCAGGGATACTCGGAGCTTCTTGACGAACTCGAGCAACCGGACCTGCTCTATCTCGCGCTCCTGCTGCACGACACCGGCAAGGGAACAAAGCCGGACAACCACGTCGTCGGCAGCCTCGAAATTGCGGAAGTCTGCATGGAGCGGCTCGATCTGGACGCTCCCGACCGCGAGACGGTGCTTTTCCTGATCCGGCACCATTTGGCGATGGGCTCCGCGCTGCGGCGCGACATTTTCGATCCGGACGCGATTCGCCAAATCGCCGAAATGATGGGGAATCCGGAACGGCTGAAAATGCTTTGCCTGCTCACCTATGCCGACATCAAGGCCGTAAATCCGGAGGCGCTGACGCCGTGGAAGGCCGAGAATCTGTGGCAGCTTTATATCGGCGCCGCGAATTACTTGATGCGCAGCGTGGACGAGCGCCTGCACGGCGACGCCGACGAGGAGGTGATGACGCATCTCCGCACGCTCACTCCCGCGGCGGGTCGAAGGCTCGATAGCTTCCTCGATGGCTTGCCCAAGCGCTACCTGCGCACGCAGGGCGCAAGCGACGTAATCCGCCACATGGATATGGCGGGACGGTTGGACAAGGATCCCGTGCAGGTCGAGCTCACGCGCGGGCGGCACTGGTACGAACTCACTGTCGTGACGCCGGACCGCCCGTTTTTGTTTGCGCGAATGGCGGGCGCCCTGGCGGCGTGGGGAATGAACATCGTGAAAGCCGCTGCTTTCTCGAACAGCGCCGGAGTTGTCGTCGACACGTTCTTTTTCACCGACCGTTTTCAGACTCTCGAGCTGAATCTGCCGGAATGGGAGCGCTTCAAAACCAGCATCCACGACGTGGTGATGGACAAGGCCGATCTCGACCGTATGTTGCGCGACAGGCTGCGGTCCGAGAAAAACACGGCGCCCAAGGTCAAGGTGGAGACTAAAGTTGAGGTCGACGACACATGCTCCGCGCACAGCACGCTGGTCGAGGTAATCGCGCAGGACCAATTGGGGCTTCTTTACCGGGTCAGTTCGCAGCTTTCGCGGCAGAACTGCAACATCGAAATCGCCGTGATTGAAACCGAAGGGCAGATGGCGATCGACGCGTTCTATCTCACGTCCGGCGGGAAGAAGCTCGACCCCACGCATCAGCTGCGGGTTCGGGACGCCTTACTTGCTGAATTGTCGACTAGTTAGACCCAATTTCCTGAATCTCACCGATAGTTCATACATCCAATCCGTGTCACTGCGCGTAGTATTATCAGGAACGGGGCGGGAGGAATTTCATGCTTATTGAACGCCAGCCGGATTTGACCTACGCGGATGTCACGCCAAAGACCCTGTACATGGGCCGCCGGAATTTCCTGTTGGGACTGTTGGCGACGGGTGTTGCCGTCGAGGCGTACAAGAAGCTGCCGGGATTGGTTTCAGCCGCAGGTCCGGGATCAACGCCGGTGAAACTGAACAACTTGGTGAAATGGCCCGGGAGCACCACGGAAACCGAAACGCCCATCGAAAAGACGACGACCTACAACAATTACTACGAGTTTGGCACCGACAAGGACGAGCCCGCGAAATACGCCACGAATTTCCAGACTTCGCCGTGGACCGTCTCGGTCGAAGGCGAAGTCGCCAAGCCCCGCAAATTCACGATGGACGAAATCATGAAGATTGCGCCGCTCGAAGAGCGCATCTACCGGCATCGCTGCGTCGAGGCCTGGTCGATCGTGGTGCCGTGGATCGGCTACTCGTTCAGCACGATCGCGAAGCTCGTCGAGCCGACGCCGAAGGCGAAATACGTGGCTTTTGAGACGTACTACAATCCGAGTCAGATGCCGCTGGCGAGCCGGGCCGGGATTCAGCTGCCATACGTCGAGGGATTGCGAATCGATGAAGCGATGAACCCGCTGACGCTGCTTTGCGTGGGAATGTATGGCGAGACGCTCCCGAATCAGGATGGCGCCCCGGTTCGCATGGTGATTCCGTGGAAATACGGGTTCAAGAGCATCAAGTCGCTGGTGAAGATTCGATTCGTGAAGGACCAGCCGCCCTCCACGTGGAATATTTATGCGCCGAACGAATACGGCTTCTATTCGAATGTGAATCCACAAGTGGATCACCCGCGATGGAGCCAGGCGAGCGAGCGGCGTCTCGGGCCGGGTCTCGGACTATTCACCAAGCGGATTCCGACCCTGATGTTCAACGGCTACAGCGACCAGGTCGCCAGCATGTATAGCGGCATGGATCTGCGCAAGAATTTCTGACCGGAGCCACGGTGCTGAATTCCGTCCTGACCAGCAAACTGACCAAGGTCGTGGTGTTTGTGGCGTGTCTGGTGCCGCTTGCGATGCTGGTTTGGCGCGCGCTGCACAACGATCTCTCGGCCGATCCCATCGCTTTCGTCACCCACAGGACGGGCGACTGGACGCTGCGATTTCTGGTGATCACGCTGGCGATCACGCCGCTGCGCAAGCTGCTGCGCCTGCCGCAGCTGATTCGTTTCCGCAGGATGATGGGGCTGTACGCGTTTTTCTACGTCTGCCTGCACTTCACCACGTGGATCTGGCTCGATCATCATTTCGTCTGGTCGGAGTTGTGGCCGGATGTGCTGAAACGCCCGTTTATCACTGTGGGGTTCACGGGATTTCTGCTGCTGATTTCGCTGGCGGTCACTTCCACGGCAGGCTGGATTCGCCGCATGGGCGGAAAGCGCTGGCAGATGCTCCACCGGCTGGTCTACGTGATCGCAACATTCGGGGTCATTCATTACTACTGGCTGGTTAAATCCGATGTCCGCAAGCCGCTCTTCTACGGATTTTGGGTTGCGATCCTTCTGGCGTGGCGGCTGGCAGACTGGCTGATCGACCGGCGCGGAAAAGCCAAGACTGCTCCCGCGCGACGCGACGAACCGGCGACGGCCGAGACCGCATAGGACCGACAAAACAATCCCGCGGCTCAAGCAAAGCCCCGCTAAGGCTTCTTGGTACGAAAGGCTCCCTGTACCGACGCTATACTCAGGTACAGGTGCAATTGAACCGGATCGCGGCTAAAATCTTTGAGCACGCTTGATTTACAGGTTAGCGTCCCGACCCTCCGGAACCACGAGTATGCCGATTCGGCAGCCCAGCCGACATCGATAAAGTCACCGCGGAGGATTTGCAATTGAGATTGAAGCTGAGCGTACTCTTCTCGCTCGTCGCCCTGCTGGGCATGAGCGCGTGTCCCACTGGAACGCACCCGTCAGTAGGCACGGCACCCACGATTACGTCGCAGCCCGCCAACCAGACCGTCACAGCGCCGGCCACGGCCACGTTCACCGTGGGCGCGACGGGTACGCAGCCCCTCACATACGCGTGGCAAAGCGCGCCCAGCGGCTCATCGAATTTCACGGCAATCGCCGGCGCGGCGAACTCGATCAGCTACACAACGCCGGCCACCACGACGGGTCAGAGCGGCACGCAGTTCCGAGTAGTCGTGAGCAACGGCGTCGACCCGGCTGCGACAAGTAACGCCGCAGTATTAACAGTCAACTCCTCCTCGCCGGTTGCTCCCTCGATCGCGACGCAGCCGACGAATCAAACCGTGACTGCGGGCCAGACGGCCACGTTCACTGTCGTAGCGGCAGGCACCGCGCCGCTCAGCTACCAGTGGCAAAGCGCCCCGAGCGGCTCGTCGACTTACTCGAATGTCGGCTCAGCGTCATCTTCGGCAAGCCTGGCGGTCACGAATACGACGGTCGCGCAAAGCGGATCGACATATCGCGTAATCGTAAGCAACAGCGTAAATCCTCCGGCGACGAGCAATGCCGCGACGCTCACAGTCAATCCCGTGGTGGCCGGCACGATTAGTGTGCTCACTTATCATAACGACGTCGGACGAACGGGACTCAATGCGGGCGAGACGATTCTAACGACGGCCAGCGTCAACCAAACAACGTTCGGCAAACTGGGATCAGTAACGGTAACCGGACTGGTTGACGCGGAAACACTCTATGTCCCGGGCCTGACCATCAATGGCGCGATGCACAACGTTCTCTACGTCGCGACAGAGGACGATTGGGTTTATGCATTTGACGCGGATACTCTTGGCTCTCCGCTGTGGAACGTTCCCGTCGCTCCGACAGGCGAAACCTTTAGTGACGATCGCGGCTGCAATCAGGTCCAGCCGCATATTGGCGTCACTTCAACACCCGTGATCGACTTAAGTGCCGGTCCGCACGGAACAATCTTCGTTGTGGCGATGACGAAGGACCCCGGCGGCAACTATCACCAGCGCCTTCACGCGCTCGATCTTACGACCGGCGCGGATTTGATGACTGCGACCGACATTCAAGCCACGGCGCCGGGCACCGGCACAGGTAGCTCCGGAGGCACGCAGACTTTTAATCCGGCGTCGTACGAAGAACGTGCTGCGCTCCTGCTTGTTAATGGCGTGATCTATACCACCTGGACTTCACATTGTGACGCGTCCGACTACACGAGCTGGGTAATCGGATTCAACGAATCCAATTTGCAGAAGGTAAGCGTCCTCAACCTCACCGCGAACGGCAACACCCAGGGTGGGCAAGAGGGCGGAATCTGGATGGCTGGGGATGGTCCGGGCGCGGACAGCGCGGGGAACATCTATCTCCTAGTCGGCAACGGAACGTTCGACACGAACCTGAGCGGCGGCTTCCCGAACAAAGCCGACTACGGCAATTCGTTCATGAAACTCACTCCCTCAGGAAGCAGCTTGACCGTCGCGGACTATTTCGCGATGAACAACTCACAGGGCACGGCGGAAACCGAATCGACTGCCGATACCGATCTCGGCTCGGGCGGCCTCGTGGTTTTGCCCGATATCACGGACAATTCCAACACAATTCATCATCTTGCTGTCGGCGCGGGAAAAGATTCGAACATGTACATCGTGAACCGTGACAACATGGGGAAATTCACCAGCCACGATTCGGGTATCTATCAGGAGCTCTCTGGCGTTTTGAGTGGGGGCGTGTGGTCGGCGCCAGCGTACTTCAACAACACCATCTACTATGGTTCCGTTGACAACAATTTGCAGGCGTACCCGATTTCGAACGCCAAACTCGCTACAAGTCCTTCGTCAGAGAGTCCTCGATCGTTCGGATATCCCGGTACCACCCCGAGTATTTCGGCGAATGGGACTACGAACGGAATCGTGTGGGCGATCGAGAATGGCAGCACGGGCGTGCTCCACGCGTTCGACGCAACGGACGTGAGCAACGAGCTCTATAACAGCAACCAGGCCGGAAACCGCGATACCTTCTCAACCAATTCCAATTGTAAGTTTGTCACGCCGATGATCGCCAACGGGAAGGTGTACGTCGGTACGCCCGGAGCCGTAGTGGTGTTCGGGTTGCTCAATCAGTCGGCAAAGGCGGTTCGGAAAGGGCACCCAGCCAACGCGCGTTTACGCCATTTGCCCGCCGCTCGGGCGCCGCGTCCGGGCAGCAGCACTCCGGGCTATTGAGCTTTCATTCGTCCGGATGCACGCCGAGGCGGTCGTTGTCCTCGCCCGCTTCCAGTGATCGAATGCACAGTTCCGTGCCGCTGGCACTGCACTGATAGACCTGGTACACCGGCAAATCCTCCGGCTGCACCGTGTACTCGCCGTTCTCCATGTCCACCGCGTCGTCGTAGCTGCTCAGCACGTACGGATTCCCGGGCCGTGCGCGAACTCTAAAAAGTCCCGTGCTTGGCTCGTAGTTGCCGTAGCTCCAGCAGCGTCCGATGCAAGCGCGATCCAAAATGTGCTGGATCAGCACGCGCGATTCCGGTGGCCTCAGTATCGTGCCCATCACGCGCTGATTCGGCGGCAACTGGCTGACGAGCTGTACAACCTGTTGTTCCATTCGATTGACCGCCGCCGTGTCCTCATAGATGAACGCGAAGAACATCACTGCGATTATTCCGGTGGCTGCGAGATGCCACTTGCGCGGCTGCATTGCGCCCAGCAGGCAGCAGATCAGTGCGGCCGACACTGACGTCAACCGCTCGGTCACCAACGCCAGCGCGGCCGTCGGAGGCGGGAAGTGGATGCCGCCCGGCAAGAGATGGACCGACAGCTCCGCGAGGGCGTAAAGCTGAATCGGAATCGCATAGTGCAACCAGAATTTCGGCTCGCGTCGGCGGAGAATGATGTCCGCGACCAGAGCAATCACGGCAAACGCCAACAGCGCGTATTCCGGGATGTGGTAGTGCGATCCGAAAAGAAACAGCTGGTCGAGCCCGCTGAAAACGTAAGCGGGCCCCGGCCCCGGATACACGTTGTAATGGCTCCACAAGTACCTGTGAACGCCAAAGAGCAGCAGTGCTGCTACAGCGAGGAGAGCCAATTGAAGCCCGCGATGCGGCAGCCTCTTTGCAATCAGCACGTATGCGCCCGCGGCAATCAGCCACACGACGCCCAACGGATGCGCCACCAGCGTGAGCGCAGCGAAAGCAACTGCGAGAATCCATTCCCGCTTCGCGCCCCGCCACAAGATAGCCACACCGAAAAACGCGAAGCCGAGCGAGAGGTAGTAATTGAACAATCCAAGATGAAACGTCCACCCATATGCAAAGAGCGCGATGCAGGGCGCGAGAAACCACGGCGCGCGGCGCGCAGCCGCCGAAACCAAAGCAAAAAGTCCCCAGAAAAAAATCAAAACGGAGAGCGCCACCGCAAGTTTTTCGCCCGTATGTAGTCCGAATATCGCGCCGAATCCGCTCAGCAGATAATCGAAGAGGACATTCGTGTGCTGGCGGGCGATCCACAATCCCGGCAGTTGCCCGAGCCGGATTAGTTGCGCGAGCCACGCGTTGTAGAGATGGCTCCCCAGATCGGACGATACGATTTCGCGATGCCAGAAGCAGGGGATAACGAGAACGAGCGAAACCGCCAGCAATCTCAGCCAATATTCGCGGACAAATCGGGAAAACTCCGGCAGCACGGCGGTCTCGGAAGCTTGAGACGCCACTAGCGTTGTGGCTTGGGAAGCGGACCCATCGGTTGCCGCGGTCCGCCCGAACGCTTGCGCTCCGCGGGATCCCAGTCCTCCGGCGGAAACGCGATGCGCCAAAACAGCGGCGACGCCTCGGCGAATTCGACGCCCACTTCCGTCTTGCCGCCATCCCGCTGCCCGAGGAACGTCACGGTGCAGGGCAGCTCCTCGGCGGTCTTCTTGTTGACGATGGCGATTTCCTGCCCGCGCGCAATCGGATTCGTGACCCGCACCATGCAGCCGTGCGCGCTCACCGAAATCGTTTGCGTGTCTTCCTCGAAGGACTGAGTGCCTTTCTTTCCACGCACAAGCACGGGCATGGCGATATTCACGCGGTGCGAGCGCCGCCGGTCGCTCTCCGCGTTGGTTGGGCCCTTCATCTCGGCCATGAAACTCTCCCTGGATCAGCAGGTTCTGGTGGAATTTACTGGGCCGCGAGCTTGCGCAGCGCGACAAATCGCCGTCTCAAGCTCGAAGTCCCGCGGCATGCGAATGCGCTAGGAGGGCCCAATTCGTATCTTACACCTGCACTGAGGCGCTCAACTGCCACATCGCGCGAATCGGCACAAATGGTCAACACAGTGAGCGGTTCATAGCACAGGTGAATGAGCGCGCGAAATTCTTGCTCGGTGCTGCGTTGTTAAGAAGCCTGAGACGCTACAAATGGAGGGGATGAACTGGGGTGGGATTCCTTGCTACTCGTGCGAAAAGGCGGGCCGGGGCTGCCGGCCCGCCTCTTGCATGGACTAGAGGCTGGTGACGTTCGCTGCCTGCAGGCCCTTCGGCCCACGGGTTACTTCGAATTCAACCGCCTGGCCTTCGTTCAGCGATTTGTAGCCCTCCGCCTGAATCGCGGAGAAATGGACGAAAACATCCTCGCCGGACTGGCGCTGAATGAACCCGAATCCCTTGCTGGCATTGAACCACTTCACTGTTCCTTGTTCTCTCACTGATGTACTCACTTTGTTTTTAAGCTATTTGTGCTTCTCGACCGCCTCCAGCCGTAAAGCAAAAAAGGCCGCAAGTGTGAACTTGCAGCCCCTTCAACCAAAGGTGTTACAAGAGCAACAAACGCAACTAGAACATAACATGCTTTCCCTTCGCCGCCTAACAAATTGTTCCTGCGAAGCGCCGCGGTCTCGGGCAAACGAAGTTGCGGATAGAAAATGGAAACGGCCGGATGAGACCGCGGAAATTTCCGCATCTCGATCCGGCCGCAAATCGCGATTCCTGAGTCTAGTTCTGCAACGCCTTGCGGCGCTTGAAGAACATCAATCCACCGAGTCCCAGCGCCAGCAGCAGCAAGGTCGCTGGCTCCGGCGTGTTCACCATGAATTCCTGGCCATACGTTCCGTTATCGGGTGTCAGGATTTCCCAACCGGTGCCGTTGAATCCTCCGGCGATTGCTAGGTCGGCTTGGCCGAAAATCCAGAGCGCGTTCCCCATGCCGTAAGGATCGTAGCCGCCGTCCGTAACGCTCCAGATCGCCCACTGATCTTGCGCGAGCGTCGTCTGATCGGACGTCTGGCCCATCTGCGTCAGGATCCACGCAAACACCAAGTAGTCGTTTCCTGCCGCGGCGTTGCTGCCCTGATACGTCGCGCTGCCGGGATTTCCCAGCAATGTGCCGCTGTAGTTCCCGCCCGGCGTCACCGGTGTGACCAGCGCGGACCAGCTCATTCCGCCGCTGATATCGTGGCTGAAATCGACGCAATAGAACTGCGTGGGCTGGCCGTCGAGGGTGCCGCCATATGGCGGGATTCCGTAGCCGTTGTTTGCGAACGAATAGCTGCCGTTGAAATACACGGTGCTGTCGGCGAACGCAGAGGGGGCAAAGCTGGCAAGGGCTACTGCGGCGACCAGCAGAATCTTTCGAAGTACCTTATCCATGGGGCCTCGTCTGCCGAATACATCTCGACTGGCGGCTGGTCAGCCCCTCAGATATCTGACTATCCGCAAAACACTGCTTGAACGGACGTTCCCGTCCTTCGCAAGCAAACTTACAGGGGTTCGAAATACCTGTCAACATGCATGTTTTTTCCCATTAATATGAACGCAGTTCCCATCTATGTCATTCACACTAAGCATGTTAGCGGGGATATCCAATCGTTTTCTTTCCTTGTGTCAATCGCATGGTTCAACCCGGAACAGGGTCGGCGGCTCCGGCCCGGTGGAAGCGTGGGCCTTTTCATCCTGGGCGAAGCCGAAGGGCAGGCCCACGAAGAAACGCCGATTAGACTCGGGCTTTAGCTCTGGCCCTTCACGCCGCTTGATCCGCACAAACGCCAGACGGCTTTTCTTCGATTTCGGTACAATCGAATCGAGTGCGAGAAGATCACAAAATGGAAGCTGAGCGCGAACGATTGCTGCGCTCCGCGCGCCGCATCGTCATCAAGGTCGGCACCTCGACCGTGACGGGCGACGACGGCGCGCTGTGCCTCGATCGCGTCGAGCCGATCATGCGTTCGATCGCCGCGCTGATGAAAGTGGGACGCCAGGTCGTCCTGGTTTCCTCCGGTGCCGTGGGACTCGGGCGCGGATGGCTGGGTCTGCACCCCTCGCGATTGAAAGACCTGGTGACGAAACAGGCGTGCGCCGCCGTCGGGCAAAGCCTCCTGATGGACGCGTACAAGAATCTTTTCGCGAAATGGGAAATCAAGATCGCGCAGGTCCTGCTCACCGAAGAAGATTTCACGAACTGGGGCCGCTATTCGAATCTCCAGCACACCATGGAGAAGCTGATCGGATTCGGCGTGCTTCCGATCGTGAACGAAAACGACACGGTCTCGACGGCGGAACTCGAAACCGTCGCTCCTGCCTCGCCGGCAGGCGGGCCCGGCACGCGCGGCGTGGCGTTCAGCGACAACGACCGCCTGGCGGCGCTGGTCATGAGCGGGCTCGATGCGGACGCCCTGGTGCTGCTGACGAATGTCGACGGCTTGCTTCGCTCGGCGTCTGAAAATGGCCAAGCGGGCGAAGTGATTCCACTCGTCGAAGAAATCACCCCGGAATTGATGTCTCTCGGAGCCGGGCCTTCCGCGAGCGGGCGCGGCGGAATGCGCACGAAACTGGAAGCGGCAACGATCGCGATGAACTGCGGCGGAACGGCCGTGATCGCGAACGGCAGCGTGCCCGGCGCGATCGACCGCGTTTTCGCCGGCGACCAGATCGGCACCACGTTTCTGCCCGCCAAGCGCATGCGCGGAAAGCGCCGCTGGATCGCTTATGCCGCGGGCGTTCGTGGGCGCGTGGTTGTCGACGCCGGCGCGCACCGCGCGATCACGCAGGGCAAGGCGAGCCTGCTGGCGTCGGGCATCGTGCGCGTGGAAAACCCCTTCGGCTCGATGGACGTGGTGAGCATCGTGGATTCCGAGGGGAACGAATTCGCGCGGGGCATCGCCAATTGCGCGAGCGGCGACGCCGAGAAATTTTCCGGCAAGAAGACCGGCCGCGGCGGACGCGATGCCGCGCCCGCGCCGGTGCTCGTCACCCGCGACAATATCGTGCTGTTGCAAAAATCATGAGCCAGCCAAGCACAGCGCCGCTGCAAGTCTCCGATTCTTCCGTGGCATCGATTGCCGCGCGGGCGCGAAAAGCCTCGCGCGCACTCGCACAGCTTTCGGCGGACGCTCGGAATGAGGTCTTGCTGGCCATCGCGGCGGCCATCGAAGCCAATGCGCGCCGAATTCTCGAAGCGAACGAGCGCGATTGCCGCGCCGCGGAGAGCGAAGTTGCCGCCGGGAAAATGACCTCGGCGATGCTCGCGCGCCTCAAGGTCACCGAACGCGGCATCGCGCAGATGGCCACGCAAATCCGCGAGGTCGCGCGCCTGGACGATCCGCTCGGCCGCAGACTCTCGGCCATGGAGCTCGATGACGGCCTCGTCCTTTACAAGGAATCGTGCCCGTTCGGGGTGATCGGCGTCATTTTCGAGTCGCGGCCGGACGCGCTGCCCCAACTCGCGTCGCTGGCGCTGAAATCCGGCAACGCCATTCTGCTGAAAGGCGGCACGGAAGCGGCGCAGACCAACGAGACGCTGGTCACGATCTGGCGCGAATGCCTGGAAAAATTCCCGGCGGTTCCCCAGGATTCGATCAACCTGCTCCAGAGCCGCGCCGACGTGAAGGAAATGCTGGCGCTCGACCGCGACGTGGACCTGATCATTCCGCGCGGGTCGTACGCGCTGGTCCAGTTCATCATGGCGCACAGCAAGATCCCCGTGCTCGGCCACAGCGAAGGAATCTGCCACGTCTATGTCGACCGCGCAGCCGATCTCGAAAAGGCCATCGATATCGCCTACGACGCGAAAGTGCAATATCCCGCCGTGTGCAACGCGGCCGAGACATTGCTGGTCCACCAGGCCATCGCCGGGAAATTCCTGCCGCGCATGGTCGCAAAACTGAAGGACGCGAAGGTCGAGATCCGCGGCGACGCAAAGACGATGGCACTCCTGCCCAAAGAGGGAATTATCCCGGCCACCGAAGAAGACTGGGCGACCGAATATTCCGACCTGATTCTCGCGCTGAAAATCGTCGCCGACCTCGAAGAGGCCATCGAGCACATCAACCGCTTCGGTTCGCACCACACCGACGCGATCGTGACCGAGGACGCCGAGGCCGCTCGGAGATTCATGAACGAGGTCGACTCGGCCGGCGTTTATCACAACGTCTCGACGCGCTTTGCCGACGGCTACCGCTACGGCCTTGGCGCCGAGGTCGGCATCAGCACCAGCAAGCTCCACGCCCGCGGCCCGATGGGCCTCGAAGGCCTCACCACGTACAAGTACAAGCTCATCGGGAACGGCCACACCGTCGGCCCCTACGCCAAGGGTGAGAAGAAGTTCAAACACCGGCCGCTGAAGTAGCTGCCCCAAGCGTCGTTCCCCCCCCGATTTTGTGTCGAGTAGAATGTGCGCCGATTGTTTGTTTTCATCGAGTTACGGCGATTTCTATTCGGCTTGAGTGTCGAGTAGAAATCAGCGGCGAGTGGCTAGAATCTCGTGGTTGCGCGGGATTTTCCGAGCGTGCGGTCAATCGTCGTGAGCCGGCGATCGTAAGAGATCAGACAGGAGTGTCGTGCCACTGGACGGAGAGATCCCTCGGCTCGTCGCCGCGGCGACTCGCTCGGGACGCCGATCCTGATCGGATCGTCAGTTGTCAAAGAGCAGTGCTCGGATCGTCCGAGCAGCGAAGGCCAGCTTCGCTTGTAGCAGTTAATTCTTCTTTCAAGACTACGAGAGCAGGCTAGCAGAAGCGGTGAAGGTGTGCGACTGGTCGAAGGGATAACTTTGGGACAGGAGGCCCCAAAACTGTACTTTTGGACAGGAGGGCGCTGCTGGGAACTTCCGGGGTTGAAGAGTGTGTATGGCAATGCAAAATCGGCAACCTCAGCGGCTGAACGGAATGCGGGAAAAAACAATAAAGAGTTTCCTCGGGCGCTAAAGCGCATTGAGCAGCAGGCGACTTATGTCGGAGCTGAAGCTCCGACCCCCTAAAAGGCGCAAGCGCGAACGACGAGCAAGCGTTTGCGCGCGTCGTACGCGTTCTGAAGGCAGGTTACGCGGCCGGTAGGCGAGCTTGATTGCCGCGAGCGTCAGCGGCACGCCGGCAATTTCGCGGGCGCGTTCTTCCATCCGAAATGACAGGCAGGCGAGCAGCACCAGAATCGTCATGGGCCGCAAGATCGGATCGCGCTCGGCAAGCCAGTAGATCACGCCAAAGAGGATAGCTATGGCTCGTTGAAGAAGCTTACGCCGTCCGCCTCTTTGTCCGTCTCACGAACGCCAGCAGCGAAATCGCGGAAATGATCGAGATCGCGTCGCCGGTTAGGCGATCCCACGTCCGTCGGAAACGAATACTGACCCGGTGCGCCCCTTGCGGAATTGGCACCAGCATCTGTCCGGTGTCGTGCACCATGCCCAGACGAACTCCCGCTCCGTCCACGCGGACATCCCAAGCGGGATAATTCAGCAGCCTCACCGCCAGCGTCACGGGCTGGGGCGCTTCGGCCGTGAAGTCGCGATTCTCGGCAGACCATTTCTCGACGTGAATCTTCACGCCGGAAGCCGGGATGACTTCGCCCGACTCGGCATCGAGCGTTTCGACCTGCTGCGCCGGCAGGGAGGAAACGCCTTCGACGCGCTCGGTGTCGTCGGGATCGCCCGGCAATTCGTACCGATCGCAGCCGACTGGATCATATTCGTCCGTTCCGCGGTATCCGCCGCCTGAATGAATTGCGGCGAACATCGAGGGCACGTCGCCGCTGTCCCACCACGCGGTCTGGATCATTGCCGCGGCCGCCGCGGCAATCGCAACGAACACGGCAACGCCGGCCAGCCACGGCACCCAGCGCCGCCGCACCCCGGCCATCGCCGCCGCGACGAAAAATGCGAACGCGACCGCCAATTGCTCGAGCCATCTCCACGGGAACTGCACGAACTGCAATTCCGGCAGGAGCCGCCAGAGAAAATTCGTGAACGGCCACATCAGCAGCGCAGACGCGACCGCGAGCGCGGCGAGCACCCAAGAAAGTTCGTTGAAGCCATGCCGCTTTCGAGCCGCGACGATCGCCGCGAGGAAGGTCACGGCCATCGTGCCGGCGGCGACCCACGAAACCTTCCAATTGAACGCGATGAATTCCGGATCGTTCGCGCGCGTGAAAAGGAAATTCCGAGCCGGGTAGAGGTTATCGGCAACAACCTGGCCAATTTGAACCCAGTGCCGCTCCCACGCCGCCGGCAGAATGTAAAAGGCGGCAAGGCCGAATCCGCCGGCCATGGCGATGGCGCCCGGCACGATCGGCCAAATGCTCCGACGCAGAGCGCACAACACGACCAACATCAACGCCAAGGCATACGTCGCGACCACAGCCGCGGGAGCATCCGAGAGCCAAATGCCCGCAAACGCGACGGCGAGCAGCGGGACGAACCGCCATTCGCCACGGGTGGCGCGCAGCGCTGCGTAGACGACCAGCGGCACGAGAGCACCGGTCAGCAGCTCGCCAAAAGCGCTGCGGTAGTAAACGATCACGAGGTGATACGGATTCACCGCGAACAAAACCGCGGCCACGGTCGCGTAAGGCGCTGCAAGCCATTCGCGCGCAAGCTTCCACATCGCCATTCCGCCGCCGACCAGCACGAGCCAGATGAAAGCTCCCGGCGCCGCCGCCCATGGCAGCAGCGTGCCGAGCGCCGCACCGACCATCCACGACGCCGGCGGGTAAAAAATGAAGCGCGGCTCGCCGAACCCCCAGTTGGCCCATTCCGCCCATCGCGGATAGACGACGCCTTCGCGCCACTGGCCTGCGGCGTCCATCCACGACGCGATGTGGAACTGAAAATCGTGCCCGGAAGCGTTGCCGAGAAAAAACATGGGTGCGACGGCGGCCGTCGCCGCAATGCAAACGCACAGCAGGCCGAAGCGCCACGAGGATGCCGCGCCGGTTTGCGCTTCAGATTTGGGACTTTCGGCTGTCAATCCGGCCAGGATCGGACTCCGCGCAGGGGAATTTGATGGTCCGAGAATACAGAATCGAGCGAATAGTCGCCAGTGCGGGGTGGAGGATGCGGAGAATCTGATCGCGAGGAGCCAGGGTTAAAACCCCGGCTTCCACCGCTATTCAAGCTGACGGTGCATGGGTTGCATCGCGCCGAACAGGCCAGCAAATGTGTCGCGCCTACGGCGCTTGGAACATCACATCTGGCCGGCGCTGAAGAGAGAGCCTTCGACTGCGCGTCCCGACCTGCCTGCGGCAGGAAGGAAAAAGCGTCGGGACGCTCCGCTCAGGCTGCCGGGTGGCTGCCGGGTGGCTGCCGGGTGGCGCGATAAAGGCAAGAAGAGTGTCCTCAGGCGCTAAAGCGCATCGAGCGCGAGCCCTTTATGTCGGAGCTGAAGCTCCTACCCCCTAAAAAGCACCCCTTCGGCTGCGCCCAGGACAAGCAATCGGGAGATCCCTCGGCGGCGCTCGGGACAAGTTTGGCGCTCCCAGGCGCGGTGCAGGATAGGAATGGCCGGAGTCCGCTCGTCTTGCCACGCCGCATTCGAACCGATACAGTTAGCTGCACTCGGCGAGCAATCTGAATTCACCGCCGGAGCCGAGCTCCTAGCTTCCCTCTGAAAGACGCAGAAATGACGGACGAGGAACAGCGCTTACAGGCCAACGACGACCGCACAGCGCGCTGGAATCGCTGGGGGCCGTATCTTTCCGAACGCCAATGGGGAACGGTGCGCGAGGACTACAGCGCAAACGGCGACGCGTGGAATTATTTTCCGCACGATCATGCGCGGTCGCGCGCCTATCGCTGGGGCGAGGACGGTATCGGCGGCATCTGCGACCGCCATCAGCACATCTGCTTCGCTATCGCGCTGTGGAACGAAAAAGACGCGATCCTCAAGGAGCGCCTCTTCGGCCTGACGAACCAGGAAGGGAATCACGGCGAAGACGTCAAGGAGTGCTACTACTATCTCGACGCAACGCCGACCAGTTCGTACCTGAAGTTTCTGTACAAGTATCCGCAGGCGGCTTTTCCTTACGATCAGCTAGTCGCCGAAAACAAACGGCGCACGCGGCACGATCCCGAGTACGAGCTGCTCGACACCGGCATTTTTCGCGAGAACCGCTACTTCGACGTCTTCGTCGAATACGCGAAAGCCTCGCCGGAAGACGTGCTGATCCGCATCACCGCCTGGAATCGCGGGCCCGATCCCGCGCGTCTGCACATTCTTCCGACGCTGTGGTTCCGGAACCGCTGGGCCTGGGGCGAAAATTACGATCCGCCGCAGGTCTATCACATCGATCCGCCGCCGGGCGCCGCGCTGCTGGAAATGAACGAGTATCACTACGCCAAGCGCTGGCTGCTGATGGAAGGCACGCCGGAACTGCTCTTCACGAACAATGAAACGAACATGGAGCGGCTGTTTCAGCAGAAGAGCGGCACGCCGTACGTAAAGGACGCGTTTCATCGCTACGTTGTTTCGGGCGAACGGTCAGCGGTGAATCCCGCGCTGACGGGAACAAAGGCCGCGGCGCATTACTATGCGGAAATTGCGCCGGGCAAGGGGCGCACCATCCGCGCGCGCCTGCTCGATCACAATCCCGCCGAAGGCGACGCCGGGGAGCGGAAATATTTCGGGGCCCCCTTCGATAGCACCTTCGCGCGGCGGCTGAAAGACGCGGACGAATTTTACGAGAAACGCGTTCACCTAGGGACGAGCGACGACCCGAAGCTCGTGCAGCGGCAGGCATTCGCCGGGCTTCTCTGGGGCAAGCAGAGCTACCACTACGACGTCACGCGCTGGCTAAAGGGCGATCGCACGCAGCCAACGCCGGATGCCCAGCGATATAAGGGCCGGAACCACGAGTGGAACTACCTGCACAACTCCGACGTCATTTCGATGCCGGATAAATGGGAATACCCGTGGTACGCGGCGTGGGACCTGGCTTTTCATTGCGTGGCCATGGCGCTGATCGACCCCGAGTTCGCGAAGAGCCAGCTCGTGCTGTTCCTGCGGGAATGGTACATGCATCCCAATGGGCAGTTGCCGGCGTACGAGTGGAATTTCTCCGACGTGAATCCCCCGGTGCACGCCTGGGCGGCGTGGCGCATTTATAAAATTTCTTCGCGTATTCAGAACAAGCCGGACCGCGCGTTTCTCGAGCGCGTGTTTCACAAGCTGCTGCTGAATTTCACCTGGTGGGTGAATCGCAAGGACCCAGAGGGCAAAAACGTCTTTGAAGGCGGCTTTCTGGGCCTCGATAATATCGGCGTCTTCGACCGCTCGCGCCCGCTGGGCCCCGGAAGCTACATCGAGCAGTCCGACGGCACAAGCTGGATGGCCATGTTCTGCCTCGACATGCTTTCGATGGCCATGGAGCTGGCGCACGAGGATCCCGCGTACGAGGACGTCGCCAGCAAGTTCTTCGAGCATTTTGTCTACATCTCGGCGGCGATGAACGACATGGGCGGCCAGGGAATCGGCCTGTGGGACGAGAAGGACGGCTTCTACTACGACGTCCTGCATCTCGGCACGGACGGGCAGACGATTCCGATGAAAGTGCGGTCGCTGGTGGGGCTGATTCCGCTTTTTGCCGTGGAGGCATTTGATCCCGAGGATCTTGCGCGCCTGCCATCGTTCAAGAAGCGCATGGAATGGTTCCTTCGGCATCATCCGGACGTGGGCACGCACGTGGACATGAGCCGGATGACGCCGGAAGGCCCGCGGCTGCTGCTGACGATCGCCAACCGGCAAAAGCTGGAGCGGATCTATCGCTACGTCTTCGACGAGAAGGAATTCTTTTCGCCGTATGGCATTCGCGCGCTTTCGAAGTTTCATCTCGATCATCCGTTCGAAATCGCCGTGGACGGCCAGCGGCATTCGGTGAAATACGAGCCGGCCGAATCCACGACCGATCTTTTCGGCGGCAATTCGAACTGGCGCGGTCCGGTCTGGTTTCCGATGAATTTCCTGCTGATCGAATCGATGCAGCGCGTTCATTACTACTACGGCGACGAATTCAAAGTGGAATGCCCCACGGGTTCGGGCCAGCAGCGAACGCTGTGGAATGCCGCGGGCGAACTCTCGCGGCGCCTGTCGCATATTTTTCTGCGCCGGGACGGGCGGCGGCCGGTCTACGGCACGGACGAAATGCTTCAGAACGATCCGCATTGGCGCGATCTGATTCTGTTTTACGAGTACTTCCACGGCGAGACCGGCGTGGGGTTGGGCGCGAGCCATCAGACCGGGTGGACGTCGCTGGTCGCGAAGCTGATCGAGCAGAGCGGGGAATAGCGAGTCAGTGTTTTTCGACGAACTCGATCAAGGTCTTCTTGCCGTCGGGCAGGGGAACCAGGAAAAAATTGACGCGCGTGCCGTCTGCTCCCGCGCGGGTGGCGGGATAGACCGGCTGCAGCGCGAATTGAGCGCGAAGAAGCTCGGTCGCGCGGTCTACATCATTCACGTCAATCTCAACCTGTTGGATGCCTTCGCCGAATTTCCGGAGATATTTTGCGATGGCGCCGTCGCCACCGGGCTGGCGCGTCGTCAGGATGTCCAGGCGCACGCCGCCGGGAAACTCCAGCTCAAATTCGCGAGCATCTTGATCGGGAGGGACATCCGCGAGGCGGGGCGACCCGTTCGCCGCGCGAATTTGCTCGAAAACGCCGGGTTCTACAGCGATTCCCACTGTCGTTATGGCGGTCCCCAGCAGCTTTGCGAGCGGAGGAAACGCCAGCCATGCCTGCTTGACCTGTTGAACCATGTCGGAGCCGTGCTCGAAAAGGACAGATGCCGCAAGGCCCCGCTTCGCAGGATCGGCGTCACAGAGTCCTCGGATTAACGGGGCGATGTCAGCGGCACTGGACACGCGGAACCTCGGCAGGAAGAAGTGCTAGTCCGACGCCTGCGCCCGGACGGAATTGGAGTTCGAAAGAGAGATGTATCTCGTTTCGCCGGGCCGCAGCGACACGGGAACATCCCACCGCGGCCGCGCGTCACCGACGATCACTGGCACATCAAGCGTGCTCAGCCAGTAATTCCCCGGCGCGAGCCCGCGTATGAATCCCTGTCCTTGAAGATTCGTCTCCGCGCGGGCTACGAGATAGTTTGATTGGGCGAGGTCCAGGGTGCGCTGATGAATTGCTGTCGCGCGCGTCCCCAGAATTAGATTCCATTTCGGGCTCGGGTCGATCTCCGAGAGGCCGAGATCGATTCCATTGATGCTGCCCGGATGCTGCTGGATGTAGTGGCGGATCGCCTCGACATAATCGTCGGAGAGCTTCTTGAACTTCGCGGGGTTTTTCTTTTCGTCCGAAGTTTTGAACTTCGGTTCCGGAAAATCCGCCGATTGGTCGCCGGAATTGCGATCGAGGTATGCCTTCTTGAATTCGGGCACGGTCAAAATGTCGTCGGCGTGCAATTTGTGGATGAAGTCCTCTCCGCTGAGGACGACCCAATCGTTTTTCTTCATCCATGCCTTCAGCTCGGGCGAAACGTCCAGCTTCGCGATGAATGCGTCCATGTCGGGTTTGGGATATGTCTCCGCCGCTTCCTTACCGATGTCGGCGAAGCTCTTGCTGAGGAGAAAAAATGGAAATCCGCGCACCGGTTCCTGAAGGCCGGCGGAAGGAGTTGCCTGTGCGACAAATTCAATGGAGGCGTCTTGCGCCGCTGCGTGAGGCGCGAACGCTAATGCTAATGCCAGTCCCAAGAGGGAAACGAGTGCCCAAATCGTCTT
This sequence comes from uncultured Acidobacteriota bacterium, assembly GCA_963769415.1. Taxonomy (GTDB): domain Bacteria; phylum Acidobacteriota; class Terriglobia; order Acidiferrales; family UBA7541; genus Palsa-295. Next base: position 2,257,854 of record CAVYLM010000005.1, on the reverse strand, counting down.
CTTCATGCCGCTCATCGTATCAGATGCGCCCGCGCGCCGAGGGAGATGGGGCCAGTTGGTTACTGCTGGCGTGGGATGCCGAACAGAAAGTCAGATTCGCTTTCGAAGGAACAAGGCGGACCGCCGCGAAGGTCAGTACAGCTGGAACTGAACTTCGATGACCTGGCGTACCGAAGCCGGCCGGCCGTCCGGGCCCAGCGCCGGCTTGAGCCGCCACGTACGGACGGCTTCGATGGCTTTTTCGTCGAGTCCGAGTCCGAGTCCCTTGGCGACGTGCACGTCGGTCACCCGGCCGTCCGGCGTGATGATGGCGACCAGTTCGACGACGCCCTGCACCTTCACCTTCATGGCCTCGTCGCTATAGTCCGCGCGGGGGCAATAGAGGCACGCAGGCGTGCCGTAGCCGCCGGTCCCGGCGTTGGGAGTGCCGCCGCCGGTGCCGTAGCCTTCGCCCGGACCGACGCCATTGCCATTCCCGTTGCCGATGCCGTTCCCGTGGCCTTGCCCGAGCGAACCGGTATTGCGATTCGAAAGAGGGTCGCCCCAGTTGTTAGCGGCAACGTCGGGCAGCTTGATGTCCGGGTTGCCCAGCACCGTCGGCGTCATTGTAATCTGCGCCTTCGGCGGATTGACCATCGGCCGCGAAATTTGCGTCCACGAAAACTTCGGCGCTTTGCCGCGCGTGGAGGGAGCTTTGTCCGCCGCGCCACCGCCACCGCCGGCCTTCGTAGCGGCGGGCTTGAGAATGTTCTTGTACGGCGAAATCGTGAGATCCGTGGCGACCTCAGGGTTAGACGCCTTCGTCACCGGCCCAGTGATGGTGCCCGTCAGCAGAAGCGGAGCAAGGACGATCAGCGCAATAAACGCGGCGTGAACCAGAATCGATACGACCTGCATGCGGCTGAAATTCTTGTCTTTCGACCAGATTTCGGGGACGGGAATCGGCCGGCTGGTGGTCTTCAGCGGAGGCAGCTTCCGCGGCGCGATCATGTCGCGCAGGTTCTGCCAGAGGCTTGGCTCTTCGTGCCAATCGACCAGCAGCGCCGACCGGACGTCGCCCCGGGGGCCCGAATGGAAGAATTCCTTCAGGTTTTCGCCCATTCCCGTGCCAAATCGGGGAACGTCGAAGGCGGTTGGAGTACCGGCCTTCACCTTGACTGGGCGCTCGACGAGAAAGTCCCTGAGATTGGAGAAAAGGCTGCGCAGGCTCGATTCGCGCGAGGGGGACGGCAATCGCCCCAGCCGCAGCGATGGGTCTTGGGCGTCGCGAATTGTCTGATTCAACCGGAAGCTAGAGTCCGACATTTCAGTAACCTGCGTCCCTCACCGCCGTACCACCAAATGTTAGACGCAACCGTGCGGAAAAGGATGTCCGGGGCCGGGGCACGGCTGACACGCTTCAACAATCATTGTAACATACGAGCTGCAACGACAATTTTGAGTTTCTACGGCGCAAACTTGTACGGTGCCGTGCCCGGCCACGTGACGCGCCCGGGCTTTGAAGAAAGGGCTTCCCGACCCACAAGATGGCCGAACCGTTCGATCTAAAAGGCTCGCTGAATCTCCCGAAAACCGATTTCCCGATGAAGGCGCAGCTCCCGCAGCGCGAGCCGGAGCAGCTTGCCGCCTGGGAGCAGATGGGGCTCTACGGCCGCATCCTCGAATCGCGCGCGGGGAAACCATTGTTCGTCCTGCACGATGGGCCGCCCTATCCCACGGGGGAAATCCACCTCGGCACCGGCCTCAACAAGACCCTGAAAGACATGATCGTGAAGTCGAAGACCATGGCCGGCTTCCGCGCGCCGTACGTTCCCGGCTGGGACTGCCACGGCCTGCCGATCGAGACGCAAGTAGAAAAGGAACTCGGCGGCAAGACGGCCAAAGTTTCGCCCGCTGAGTTTCGCCGCATGTGCCGCGAGTTTGCGGCGCGCTACGTCGAAATTCACAAGGTCGAATTCAAGCGCCTCGGCGTCTTCGGCCGCTGGAACGATCCGTACCTCACGATGAACCCGCACGACGAAGCCTCGATCGCCGGCGCGTTCCTCGATTTCCTGGAGAAGGGCTACATCTATCGCGGGCTGAAGCCGGTCTATTGGTGCATTTATGACCGCACCGCGCTCGCCGAGGCCGAAGTCGAATACGAAGATCACACCAGCACATCGGTGTGGGTGAAATTTCCGGTCGTCGAAAACGACAAATCCGCCAAGCTCGGCAAAGGCGTCAGCGGCCTGATCTGGACGACCACTCCGTGGACGCTTCCCGCGAACCGCGCGCTCGCGTTTCATCCCGAATTCGAATACGTCGTTGCGGATACGCCCGCCGGCAAATTGCTGCTCGCCAAAGAGCGGCTGAAGGCTCTCGCGGAAGAATCGAAAGTCGAGGCTGCTGAAGTCCGGGGCTCGTGGACTGGCAAGGAGCTCGAAGGCATCGAATTTCAGCATCCGTTTCTCGATATTCGCGTGCCTGCCGTGCTCGCCGATTACGTCACGCTCGACGCGGGCAGCGGCGTCGTGCACACCGCGCCCGGCCACGGCGCGGACGACTTCCGCACCGGCGAGAAATACGGCCTGGAAGCCTACGCACCGATCAACGACGAGGGCCGCTTCATCGACGGCCTGCCCGAATACAAAGACAAGACGGTGTTCGACGCCAATGCGCCGATCATCGAGCTGCTGAAAAAGCGCGGCGCGCTGGTCGCCGAAGGCAAGCTCCAGCACAGCTATCCGCACTGCTGGCGCTGCCACAATCCCGTGATCTTCCGCGCCACCGAGCAGTGGTTCATCGGCCTCGACCAGAAAGACTTGCGCAAAGACGCGCTGGCCGAAATCGAAAAAGTGAAATGGATTCCAGGCTGGGGACGCGACCGCATGCACACGATGGTCGCCGACCGCCCGGACTGGTGCATTTCGCGCCAGCGTTTCTGGGGCGTGCCGCTGATCGTTTTCTACTGCGACGCGTGCGGCAAGCAGCTCCGCGATTTCAAGGCATTGCGCCACGTGCTGCCGTTTTTCGAGCGCGAAGGCTCGGACACGTGGTACACGCATTCAGCCGAAGAGCTGCTGCCGGCCGGCACGAAGTGCTCGTGCGGCGCGGCGAAGTGGCGAAAAGAATCCGATATTCTCGACGTATGGTTCGAGTCCGGGTCGACGCATCTCGCCGTGCTGAGCGAAGAAAACGGCTTGCACTGGCCCGCCGAAGTTTATCTCGAAGGGCCCGACCAGTTTCGCGGATGGTTCCAGAGTTCGCTGCTCAACGCCATCGGCACGCGCGGCCACGCGCCCTATCGGCAGGTCGTCACGCACGGCTGGACGCTCGACGAGAAGGGCACGCCGATGTCGAAATCGCGCGGCAACGCCCTCTACCCCAAGGAAATCTGCGAGAAATGGGGCGCGGATCTGCTGCGGCTGTGGGTCGTCTCGCAGGACTACACGGCGGACATGCGGAATTCGCCGGCGATGATGACGCAGCTTTCGGAATCGTACCGGAAGATTCGCAACACGTTCCGCTTCGCGCTCTCGAATCTGTTCGATTTCGATCCGGCGAAAAACGTGGTCCACGACGCGGACATGTGGGAAATCGACGCGTGGATGCTGCGGCGCACCGGAGCGCTCGTGCGCCAATGCCTCGAATGGTACAACGAATACGAATTTCACCGCGTCTATCACGCCCTGCACGATTATTGCAGCGTCGATCTGAGCGCATTTTATTTCGACGTGCTCAAGGACCGCCTTTACACGTTTGCGCCAAATAGCCGCGGCCGGCGTTCCGCGCAGACCGCCGTGCACCACATCGCCCGCGCGTTGGTCCGATTGATCGCGCCGGTTCTCGTCTTTACGTCCGAGGAAGTGTGGAAGCATCTCCCGCAGCCCGCGTCCGCGACGCCCAGCGTGCACATGGCCAACTTTCCGGCCGCCGAGCATTTCGAAAACGCGTTCGACGAAGCCCGCGCGAAAAACTGGGAGGCCCTACTTGAAATCCGAGGAGAGGTGTTGAACGCGCTCGAAACCGCGCGAGCCAGCAAGATTATCGGCAGCGCGCTGGAGGCTAGAGTTTCAATTTACCCGCGCACCGATCTTCAGCCTCAGACTAAAGACGATGTTTTGCGCCTCCTGAACACCTACAGGGACCAACTTCGCGCATTGCTAATCGTGTCGCAGGTCGAGGTTACGCCAAATTTGTCAACCGACGCCGCCACGATGATGGAGTCGGGCCCAGGTGGAAAGGTGACGATTAGCATCGAGCGCGCGCACGGGAAGAAATGCGACCGTTGCTGGAATTATTCTGTCCATGTGGGCGAAAGCTCCGTTCACCCGACGTTCTGCGAGCGCTGCCTGGCGGCGGTCGATGAAATCGCGCGTGACAAAGGCAAAGCCGGAAGCGCCGCGTTGTGACCGGCGCCTGGTGAGCGCGCTATAGTGAGCCGAAAATCGTGAGCGAAAATCTTCCGCGCCGCGCGCCATGGTTTGCTCTGCTCGCTGCCGTCGTCCTGGCAGCGGACCAGTTGAGCAAGCACGCCGTTGAAAAATGGACCGCGGCCGGCTCGAGCCGCACGCTCGTTCCGGGCCTGCTCAATTTCGTGCACAGCAGCAATCCCGGCGTTGCTTTCGGCTTGCTGGCCGATTCGGATTCCAGCTGGCGAGCGCCGCTGCTGATCGTGTTTTCCGTTTCGGTCATCGGGCTGATCGTCTGGCTGCTCGCCACGGGCCGCGCCGGGGGCCTGGCTGGGTCAGTACGGGATGACGCTGATCCTCGGCGGGGCCGCAGGCAACGTCCTCGATCGCATCCTGCGCCGCAGCGTCACCGACTTCATCGATTTTCACGTCGGCGACTATCACTGGTACACCTTCAACCTGGCCGATTCCGCGATCGTGATCGGCGCCGGGCTGGTCATCCTCGAACTCCTGCGCGACTGGCGGCATCCGAGCAGGGAACGGGCCTAGCCATGCTTCCGATCCTCTTTCACATCGGATCGCTCACCATCTATTCCTACGGAGTCCTCGCCGCTGTGGGTTTTCTCGCGGGCCTTTGGTTCGCCTGTCATCGCGCTCCCCGGTTCGGCCTCGACCCGAATAAGATCTGGAACCTCACAATTTACGGAATCCTCATCGCGCTCGGGCTTTCGAAAATATGGCTGATCCTCAGCGCCTGGGACTACTACTCGGCGAACCCGCGGGAAATTTTCAGCATGGCCACGTTTCAATCGGCCGGAACTTTCTATGGCGGCCTGGTCGGCGGCCTCGTCTGGACCGCGCTCTACACGCATTTTCAGAAGATGCCGATGCTCACCGTGCTCGATCTCACGGCGGCTCCGGTCGCGCTGGGCCATGCGATCGGCCGGATCGGCTGTTTCGCCGCGGGCTGCTGCTACGGCAAGCCGACGTCGGCTGCCTGGGGCGTGACGTTCACGAATCCCACCGCACAAAAGATCAGCGGCACTCCACTGAACGTCGCACTGCATCCCACGCAGCTCTACGAATCCGCCGCCGAATTCCTGAATGTCGGCCTGCTCGTTTGGCTGGGAACAAAGCGGCGGCTCACCGGCCAAATCATCGGCGCCTATTTCATCCTTTACGGCATCGAGCGCGGCACGATCGAATTTTTCCGCGACGATCCGGGCCGCACGCTGATGTTCCACGATCGCGTGTCGCTGATGCAGTTGGTCAGCGTCGCGCTGATTCTGACCGGCGGGTTCCTGTGGCTGCGCAAGGGGCATGGCGCTTCGGCTCCCGTCAAGCCGGCGACCACCGCGCGCGCCGCCGCGGGCCGCTCGTAATAGAGTATTCTCCCCACTCATGGAATTTATCGTCACCCCCGAAGACGCCGGCCAGCGCCTGGACGTTTTCCTCGTCGCGCAGCTGCCCGAGCTCAGCCGCTCGCGGATCAAGTCGCTGATGGACGAAGGCCGCGTCGAGGTCGATGGCGCCGCACGCAAGGCCTCGCACCACGTCGAACCGGGCGAAGTCGTCTCGATCAAAATTCCGGACCAGCCGCCTCCCGGCGTCGAGCCCGAACCGATCCCGCTCGACATTCTCTACGAGGACGCGGACGTAGCCGTCGTCAACAAACCGGCCGGGATGATCGTTCATCCCGGCGCGGGCGTCACGTCCGGGACGCTGGTTGCCGCGCTGCTGCATCGCTTCGGCGCCGCGGGGCTTTCGTCCGTCGGCGGGCCGTTGCGCCTCGGGATCGTGCATCGCCTCGATAAAGAAACGTCCGGCGCCATCGTGATCGCGCGTACCGATGCCGCGCACCGCAAGCTGGTTGAGGATTTTCGCGACCGCCTCGTGCAGAAGACCTATGTCGCGCTGCTGCACGGAAAACTCAAAGGCGACTCGGGCACGATCGAGCTGCCCGTGGCGCGCGATCTCCGCCGCCGCTCCCGCATGACCGCCCGCCGCCGCGACGGCCGCGAAGCGCGTACTGACTGGCGCGCGCGCCTTAGGCTCCCCGGATTCGTACTGATCGAAGCGAATCTCCACACCGGCCGCACGCACCAGATCCGCGTCCATTTTTCGGCGCTCGGCTGCCCGGTTGTGGGCGACACGCTTTACGGCGCGCCGCGGCAGGAACGCGCCAGCAGCGAGCTTCTCCCGCCGCTCGATCGAAATTTCCTGCATGCCGCGCGTCTCGCCTTCACGCATCCGCGCACCGGCAAGCAAATCGAAACCCGCGTGCCGCTTCCGCCGGCGTTGGCGGATTACCTTGCGGCCCTCGGCCGCGCCTCAAAGGCCGATCCAGCCGTGATTGACGCTGCGCTGCGGGAGTTTCTATAATCAGGCACCGGGAGTGCCTTCCACGATGAATCTTCGGCTGCGAATTGCGCTGCTTGTTCTGCTCGCTCTTTCGGCGGGCACCGCGTGGACTCAAGATTCGCCCGCGCCTCCCGCTCCGCCGCAAAGTCCGCAGCGGCCCGGCCAGCAACCGGCCCCGCTGACCACCACGACCGGGCTCGTGCATCTGGTCGTCACCGTGACCGACCGCCACCACAACTTCATCACCGATCTCGACAAGGGCGATTTCAAGGTCATCGAGCAGGGCCAGCCGCAGGAAATCAAATTCTTCGGCCGCGAAACGGACCTGCCGCTGCGCATCGCGCTGCTGCTCGACACTTCCAACAGCATTCGCCCGCGCCTGGAATTCGAAAAAGACGCCGCGGTGGATTTTCTGAACAAGGTGATCCGGCGCAACAAAGACCTCGCGTTCCTGATGACCTTCGACAACGAGCCCGAGGTCATTCAGGACTACACCGGCGATCTCGACCAGCTCATGACCGCCATTCGCGCGCAACGCGCCGGCGGCGGCACCGCGCTCAACGACGCGATTTGCATGGCTTCCGAAAAGCTCATGCACGCGCCGCAGCCCGAGGGCACTAACAAGGATATGCGGCGCGTGGTTGTGGTGATCAGCGACGGCCAGGACAATCTAAGCGATCGCGCGCTTACCGATGCGATCGACGCTTCAATTAAGTCCGAGGCGGCCGTGTTTTCCGTGAGCACGAACACCGACTGGCTTGCCGTCGACGACGCGAGCAAGCCGAGCAAATATCATCTGGAAGCAGGCGACAAAGTCCTCGAACAGTTCGCCGATCAGACCGGGGGACACGCCTTCTTCCCGTATCGCATCGACGATCTCGCGCAATCGTTTCTCGACATCGGCACGGAACTTCGCAGCCAGTATTTCATCGCCTACGCACCGTCGAATCCGCCGGCCATCGGCGCCTACCGCCCGATCGACGTGCAGACCAGCCGCAAAGGCCTGATCGTGAACACGCGCAAAGGTTACTACGGCACGGCTCCGCCTCCGGTCCCTCTTGGCAACTAAATTTGTTTAGCTGGAAAGTCATTCTGAGCGGAGGTGACCGGACTTGTATTTCCGTCCTGCTCTTGCGGGACGTCCGGTCACGGAGTCGAAGAATCTCCGTTGGATGTTGATTGCGGCGGGCGCGAAGCAATCAATTCGGGGGGTTATCTCGCCGGTGCGTAATAACCGCGGCGCGCCAAAATTTTCGTATCCGGGCGCGTCACTTCTACTTTGATCTTCCGGAACGTTCCGTCGTGCTTCTCGTTCGTCGGGTAGTAGCCCAACACGTATTGCGACCGCAGCTCTTCGGTGATGATGTCGAACGCTTTTTCGAGGCTGTTCTCGTTGTGCACGTAGATCACGCGGCCGCCGGTCTGCTGCGCCAGCTCCTGCGCCACTCCGCCGCCGTAACCTTCGGACGCCCCAGGATCGCTGATAAATATGACGTGCGCCACGGCATCGCCCCGTAGCACGGATTCGATCGCGTCGTGCTCGGACATCTTGCTGCCGTTGTCTTCGCAGTCGCTCAAAATCACCAGCGCCTTGCGGCCCACTTCCGGCTCCAGCTCGTCGTGGATCGCCAGATAAATTGCGTCGTAGAGGTTCGTTCCGCCGCTGTTTCTGTTCGGAATCGTTCCGCCCGTGCCGCCGATTCCCGATGCGTCCACGTTGATCGTGGCGCGACGAATCGCGCGCGCCAGCACGACGGGATCCTCGCTGAAATCCGCCAGCAGGTTCACGTCCGTATCGAACGTCATCACGATCGCTTCATCCTTCTTGTGCATTACTTCGCGGACAAAGCGCGACCCGGCGTCCTTTTCCGCGTTCAGCATGTAGTACATGCTCCCGCTGGTATCCATCATCAGCGCCAGCGAAATCGGCAGGTTCACTTCCTTTGAGAAGTAGGCAACTTTCTGCGGCACGCCGTCCTCATAGACTCTGAAATCGTCCTGGGTCAGATCGCCGACGATCCCGTTGTGCTTGTCGCGCACCGTGGCGAACACGTTCACCACGGCGGTCTTGACTTCGAGAGGGTTTTGCATTTCCGGAGGTTCCTGCGGCGCCGGCGCGGTTTCGGTTTGCGTGTTGCTGGGCGAACTGCCCGGAGGTCCCATCGGGCCGCGCGGCGCTCCTTGGGGAGCGGCTGCGGCGTGCGCCGCAAGCGAACTCAGCGCCGAATAGCTGGCCAGGGCCAGGATGAGAATAGCTGCCGCGATGCTGGTCAGCCGCATTGTATAATCTCCTCGGGGAATACGTCAGACGGATACGATGCAATATACGCCCCGCCGGATGTTCGAGCCGCAAAGTCCGGCGCGAGCGGAAATCTCGCAAGCGCGGCATTCACCGCGGGAAATAAACGAGACCCTTCGATGACGCGAAACATTCTACTCCTTGGCTTGGTCGTGCTCGTCGCTGCCACGGCCGCGGCGTTCGCGCAGCAACAGCCGCCCCAGCAGACGCCGCCGGGCGCTTCGCAACAGGCCCCGCCCGCGCAGCAAAAAGGCGCGCGGCCGCTCACCGCCATCACCCGGCTCGTGTACGTACCCGTGACGGTGAAAGACAGCCACGGCCAGCTGGTCGGCGACCTCACCAGGGACGAGTTTCGCATCTTCGCCGATAACGCGGAGCAGAAAATAGTCAGTTTCTCCTCCGAGGCTGTCCCGCTTTCCGCTGTCGTCGTTCTCGACAACGACCTCAACCAGCGCGTCGCCTCGGAGGTTCAGAAGAGCCTCACCACCATCGCCGCCGGCTTCGGGCCCAACGACGAGGTCGCCCTCGTCACCTACAGCCAGTTTCCGACAACCGTCGCGGACTTTTCGAAGAGCAACGACGTGCTCTTTACCACGCTCAAGCGCCTCGCTCTCGGCTCGCACAACCAGCAGGTGATCGACGGTCCGGCCTCACCCGGTTTTGGTGGTGCTGGCCCGCCGCCCGCCAACGGCGCTCCGCTCGGCAGCGGTCCGCCTCCGGCGGCCAGCGTGCAGCTGCACGGCTCGCACCGCTACAAGAAAACCAACGCGCTCAACGACGCGATTTTCTCCGCGGGCGAAATGCTCAAAGGGCGCGGACGCGATCGCCGCAAGATCATCTTCCTGGTTTCCGACGGCACCAACTCCAACAATAATGAGCACAGCTTCGACGAGACGCTTCGCTCGCTGCTGATCTCCGACGTGTCCGTCTATTCGATTTCCGTGACCCACTCGATGCCCGTCGGAAAATCGCTGATTCAGCGCGGCGCTTCGGAGCTGGATAAGTACGCGGCGGGCACTGGCGGCGACACCTTTTACGCCGGCAAACAGCCCGATCTCGAGCGCCTCTATTCCGCCGTCACCGAACAGGCGCGCAACGAGTACACGCTCACGTTTTCGCCCGAGGACGTCGCCAAGGGCCAGGACTATCACCCCATCGAAGTCCGCGTGAAGCGCCCGGATCTGAACGTCGAATCCCGCCAGGGGTATTACGAAAGCGCCATCGCCCCCGGCCGCTAGTTAGGCTCGAAAATGCGCCGCCCCCAGCCACAAGACGAGGCACCTCGATGACGCGAAGCACTCTGCTCTTCGGCTTGGTTCTGCTCGTCGTCGGCGCCGCGGCGGGAGCGTTCGCGCAACAACAGCCGCCGGCGCAGCAGCCTGCACAGGCCGCCGCTGCTCAACAGCCTGCGCCCGCCCAGCAGCAGGGTGCGCGGCCCATCGTCGTCCGTACGCCGGTCGTCATCGTCCCCGTCACCGTGAAGGACAATCACGGCCAGCTCGTCGGCGATTTGACAAGCGACGATTTTCGCATCCTCGCGGATAACGTCGAGCAAAAGGTCGCGACCTTCTCCTCCGACCCCGTCCCGCTCTCCGCCGTAGTTCTTATCGACAACGATCTCAACCAGAGCGTTGCCCCACGGGTCCAGAAGAGCCTCAGCGCCATCTCCGGCGGTTTTGGCCCCAATGATGAGGTCGCGCTGGTCGTCTACGACGAATTGCCGCAAACGGTCTCCGACTTTTCCTACAACAACGACGCTCTCTTCACCACGCTGCGGCGCTTCGAAATCGGCTCGCACGACCAGACCGTTTACACCGATCCTGCGATGCCGACGGGCGTTCCGGCGACTGGCGAGACTCCCCCTCCGGAGGTTCCTACGCCTCCGAATCCGAACGGCGCGCGTCTCTATCTTCCGCAGAGATTCCATAGCGTCGTCGCGCTCAACGACGCGATCTTCGCGGCGAGCCAAATGCTTCGAGGCCGGGGGCGCGACCGCCGCAAGATCATCTTCCTGATCTCCGACGAAACCGATTCCGGCAACAACGCGCACGGCTTCGACGAAACGCTACGCTCGCTTCTGGTTTCCGATGTTTCTTTGTATTCGATCTCGGTGTCTTATACGGTTCCGGTTGGGAAAAAGCTGATCCAGAAGGGGGCTTTGAGTCTCCAAAAATACGCGGCCGATACAGGAGGCGACACCTACTACGCGCGCAATCGAACCGATCTTGAGCGCCTTTATTCCGAGGTCACCGAGCAGGCCCGCAACGAATACACACTCACGTTTTCGCCGCAGGAAGTCGCCAAGGGCCAGGACTACCACCCCATCGAAGTCCGCGTGAAGCGCCCCGACCTCAACGTCGAATCCCGCGAGGGTTACTACGAAAGCGCCATCACCCCCGGCCGCTAGCCGCTAAGTGCCAATCCCGCCACGGAGTCGAAGCATCTCTCTTCCAGCCGATGCAACCACCGCCACTCTAGTTCTTTTTCACCGCCGCCTGAATCGTGATCAGCTGCTCGTGCTCCGGGCACAGCGGCTTGTAATCGCAATACCCGCATCCAAACCCGCGCTTCGCCGAAAATTCGCGCGCGCGAATCTGGTCAGCCACCTCGGAAATTGTCGCCTTCGTCGCCGCCAGCGCCTTCGCATCCCGCGTTGACTCCACCGCCTCGTTGTTCGCCAGGTTGTAGAACACCAGCCGCCCCGGCGCCTGATCGAGCAGCTCCTCGGCCGCCAGCGCGTAGATGCTCAGCTGCAAATCCTCCTCGGCTTTTTCGGCGGTGCGCGGGCGTCCGGTCTTGTAATCCACGATCTCGATCTCGCGCTCGCCCAGCCGATTCACCTGGTCCATGCGGCCCGTGATCGACCACGTTGTGTTCCAGCGGCAGTTCGAACGCCTTCTCCTGATGCAGCACGTCCGGCGGCGCGTCCGTGAAGCTGCGATAAAACGCCTCGAGTTGCTCGCGCCCGGCTTTGCGGTATTCGCCTTCCTGGTAATCGTCCGGGAATCCCGCCGATTTCCACTCGCGCTCATAAATCGCGATCACTTCCTCGAGCGGCATGCGCCCGCGCTTGCGCCTCTCAGCCACGAATTCGCGAACCGTCGCGTGCATCACGTTGCCAAACGTCATCTGCGCGTGCGGCCCGCCGCGAATGCCCCAGACGTACTGAAACAGGTATTTCATCGGGCAGCGTTCGTACGCGTCGATCGCCGACGCGCTCAGTTGCAGCGGTTCCGGCCGCGGCGGACGAAACGCCTTGGCCCACAGCGCCACCGAGAATACGCCGCGTGTGTATTCCGCGGACGTCGGGAAAAGAAGCGTCCGATCGGGCGCGATTGGCGTCGGCCCCGCAATTTCAATCTCATCGGTCTGCGGCACGTTCACTCTCGGCGCGGACTGCGCCGTATCCGCCCGCTGAATTTTCGCGTTCATCAGGAAATCGTCGAGAAAGGGCGACGGCTTCTTCGACCGGTTCACGATCGTCGAAAGCGTCAGCCGCCGCTGGGCCCGCGTCAGCGCCACGTAAAACAGCCGCCGCTCCTCCTGAATGTGAAAATCGCCCTCGGGTTGTTCCTCCTTCATCAGCTCGGGAGGGAATTCGAATTTCGGCCGCCGCGCGCCGGAAGGGAAGTCGCTTTTGCTCAGCCGCAGAATAAAAACGTGCGGAAACTCCAGCCCCTTCGCCGCATGCACGGTCATCAGCTGCACCGCGTCGTCCGAAAGCTCTTCCTCGATCTGCACGTCGCCATCGAGTTCGTCGAAGTAGCGCATGTACTCGATGAAATCGTGCAGCTGCTTCGCCTCATTCTTCCGCTGCCAGTCCTTCACGAACTCGACCAGCCGGTCGACATGCTGCTTTTCCATCTCCGACGCCACCGGCCCGATCCCGAGCGCCGCGATCAATTCGTTCAGAAGTGCGCCCGCCGTTTTGCTCCGCGCGCTCTGCCGCAACTGGCCAAACAGTTCGACCAGCTCCGTTAGCCGCACGCCTGCGCGGTCGAACGGCGGCTCGCGGTGCGACGCTTCCACCTCGTCCCAAAGCGGCCGGCGGCGATTTTTATCCGCGCGCTCCGCTAGCCGCACCAGATCGCGCGGCTCGAGTCTCCAGTACGGCGCCGCCAGTACCCGCGCGCACGCCACGTTGTTCGCGGGCGCCGCGAGCAGGCGCATCCAGGCCAGCAGGTCGCGCACCAGCGTGCTCTCCAGAATCGACGATCTTCGTATCACGAACGGAATTCCGCGCCGCCGCAGCGTGGCCACCAGTTGCGCGCGGTGGGAATGCTTGCGATAGAGCACCGCGAAGCTGCTCCACGCCGCTCCCGCTTCGTGCAGCCGCTCGATTTCCGCCGCGACCCAGTGCGCCTCCTCTTCAAACGCCGCGAATTCCACCACGCGAATCTTTTCGCCCTCGGAATTTTCCGTGTTCAAATTCTTCGGCGGCAGCAGCGGCGACTTCTCGTTGTGCGAAATCATTTCGCCCGCCACGCGCAGGATCCGTTTGGACGAGCGGTAGTTCTGTGAAAGCGACACGAGTGCCTGTTTCGCCTTCCCGGCCGCGGTGGCAGGCAGCGCCCCGCCGGCTCCGGCGAATTTCTCGAGGAAAATCGTGAAGCTCCCAAACGACGCGCCGCGAAACCGGTAGATCGCCTGGTCGTCGTCGCCGACCGCGAAAATATTCCGCCGGTCGCCGGAAAGCAGCCACAGCAGCTCGATCTGCGCGATGTTCGTGTCCTGAAACTCGTCCACCAGAATGTAGCGATATTGCTCGCGCAGCCGTGCGAGCAGATCAGCGTCGGCGCGCAACAGCTCCACCGCTTGTAGCAGCTGAGCGCCGAAGGTGTAGAGGTTCCGCTCGCGCAGCAGCTTCTCGCTCACCCGGTAAACGCGCGCCAGCTCCTCCTGCTTAGCCACCGCCTCTTCCGCGATCGACAGCGCGTCCGGCTCGTAGGCCTTCTTGCGCAGTTCGTGCTCGCGCCGCAGCCCCTCGACGTAGCGCTGGTAATCGTCCGGCGTCACCAGCTCGTCCTGGCAGCGCGAAAAAAACGCCTGAAAATCTTTCAAGAATTCTGCCGGCTCGGCCAGCCGCCGGAAAAGCACCAGCCCCAGGTCCGCGATGTTGCGCCGCAGCAGGATGCGATGATCGATTTCGTCGAGCGCCTGAATCTCCTCGTCCGCCGCGCGCAGGATCTTCTCCAGGCAAAACGCGTGAAACGTGCTGAGCCACACGTCTTTGGCCCGCTCTCCCGCCGCCTTCACCACGCGCGACTTCATCTCGCCGGCGGCCTTGTCGGTGAACGTCAGCCCCAGAATGTTTTCGCCCGCAAGCTCCGGATTGGACTCCAGCAGCGTGCGAATCCGCTCCGTGATCACGCGCGTCTTGCCCGTCCCCGCGCCCGCCACGACCAGCAGCGGACCCTCGCCGTGCTCCACGGCGCGCCGCTGCTCCGCATTTAGCGGGAATCCGCCCTCCATCGCCACCGAAATTTGCTTCTCGGTCATGATCCCGTATCGCGATTGTAGCAGACTTGCCTCTGGCGAACGGAAGGCGAAGGGAACGGTGGAAGCGCGGGGCTTTTTATCCTGAGCGAAGCCGAAGGGCAGCCCCGCGAAAAGCGACGCGGATTTAACCGGGCTTTACAGTTTGCGGAAAAAGGGCGCTTTTTAGGGGGTCGGAGCTTCAGCTCCGACATAAAGGGCTTGCACTCAATGCGCTTCAGCGCCTGAGGACACTCTTCACTGCCTTTTTCCGCAGCCTGTTTAGCCCTGGAACGCTTCCTGCTGCCGCGCCGCTCACTGCCTCTCGTCGCTTACTTGGATGCCTTGAACTTCAATTCATTCTTTTCCTTCACCATTTTCGGAACGGATCTCCGTCGCGCGCGTCTCATATCCTGTGTTATATCAATTGCCGCACTTTTTCACCGGGGGGGAATGGGTGAATTCAGTCAGGCAGGTCCGCAGATCCGCCGCGGTACTCGCGGCGTGCGCTTTCATGTCATTTGCGCTCCACGTTTCTGCCGCCGCGGCTCAGGCGCCGCCGGCAGCCGCAGCGCCCGCTGGCGGCGCGCAAGCCGCTCCTGCTCCGCCGCCCGATCCCGAGCAGGGCAAGATTCTTTTCTCGCAGAACTGCGTCAATTGCCACGGCCTTGACGCCACCGGCGAAGAAGGGCCCAATCTCCACGGTGTTCCCGCGGCGCTCGGCGATGCGGCCGTCGCCGGCATCATCCGCCGCGGAATCCCCGGCACTGGCATGCCGAGCTCCTACACCCTTACCGAGCGCGACGCGGCCAACATCGTCGCCTGGCTCCGCTCCCTCGATTCCGCGCCGCCCCCGCCGGCCATCGGCGATCCCAAACAGGGCGGAGCCGTTTACAACTCAGCCGGCTGCTCCGCCTGCCACATGATCAACGGGCAGGGCGGCCGCATCGGCCCCGATCTTTCGCGTATCGGCATGCAACGCGGCCCCGCGAACCTCAAAGCGCGCCTCATCGATCCCGGCGCGAATCTCCCGAAGCCGGCCGGCGGTTTCACCGCAAGCGGCTGGACGCAATACCTGATGTTCCGCGCCGTCGAAAAAGACGGCCACGCCACCGAGGGCATGCGCGTCGGCGAAGATTCCTTCTCGATCGTGCTGAAGGACGCGCAGGGAAAACTGCACGGTTTCCGCAAGCCCGATCTCGCATCGCTTGAAAAAGAGCCGGGCAAATCCTTTATGCCGAGTTTCAAGGACACTTTGTCCGCCGCGCAGATGGACGACCTCATCGCGTATCTCACAACTTTGAAGGCGGCGCCATGAAGAAATTCGTAATCGCAGCCATCACAACCGCCATCGTCATCGCGCTCGCTACGCTACGTCTCGCCGCGCAAGGCGTCACGTACGACCAGCTGCTCCACGCCGATTCGACGCCGCAGGACTGGCTCATGTACGGCGGCGACTACAGCTCGCAGCGCTTCTCGCGCCTCGCGCAGATCAACCGCGAAAACGTTCACGCGCTCAAGCCCGCGTGGATCTACCAGCCGAACCACCTCGGCGAAGCGCCCATCGAGTCCTCGGCCGTCGTGGTCGGCGGCGTCATGTACATCACCGAGCCGCCCAGCACCGTCACGGCGCTCGACGCGCGCCTCGGCACGAAAATCTGGACCTGGACGCCGCGCCTGCCCGAAAAGCTCTACACCATCGGCGTGCACCGCTCCAACCGCGGCGTTGCCGTCTTCGGCGACACGGTCTACGTCGGCACGCTCGACGCGCATCTCGTCGCGCTCGACGCCGCCACCGGCCAGGTACGCTGGAACACGCACGTGGACGACAACGGCAAAGGCTACGCGCTCACCGCCGCGCCGCGCGTGATCGACGGCAAAGTGATCATCGGAATTTCCGGCGGCGACGTCGACATTCGCGGCTACATCGACGCCTACGACGCGAAAACCGGCAAACGCCTCTGGCGCTCCTACACCATTCCCGCTCCCGGCGAGCCCGGCTCGGAAACCTGGGGCAAGGACATGACCGGCATCGGTGGCGGCGGCGCCTGGGGCACCGGCTCGTTCGATCCCGAACTCAATCTCATCTACTGGGGCACCGGGAATCCCGCGCCCGATTACAACGGCTCGCTGCGCCCGGGCGACAATCTCTACACCAACTGCGTCCTCGCGCTCGACGCCGATACTGGAAAGATGAAATGGCATTTCCAGTTCACGCCGCACGACACGCACGATTGGGACTCCATCCAGGTTCCCGTGCTTTTCGACGCCACGATCGACGGCAAGCCGCGCAAGCTTCTCGCCGTCGCCAATCGCAACGGCTTCTACTACGTGCTCGATCGCGTCACCGGCGCGTTCGTCACCGGCACGCCGTTCGTCACCCAGACCTGGGCCAAGGGCCTCGACAAGGACGGCCGCCCGATCCTGAATCCGGATACCGAGCCGACGCCCAAAGGCACGCTGAATTTCCCCGACGGCCACGGCGGCACGAACTGGAACAGCCCGTCGTACAGCCCGCTCACGAAAATGTTCTACGTATCGTCGCGCGAGATCAGCGCCTACACCATCTCGGGAAAAGATCGCGTGGATTTTCCCGGCTTCGGCGGCGGCGGCCGCATCACCCTGGGCGGCGACGACGCTTACGGCGCGGTCCGCGCGCTCGATGCGACCACCGGCAAGCGCAAATGGGAATTCAAGACGCTCGCGCCCTCGGAAGTTTCCACGCTCTCGACCGCCGGCGGCCTCGTCTTCTCCGGCAGCGACGAAGGCAATTTCTTCGCGCTCGACGCCGCGACCGGCAAGCTCCTCTGGGATTTCAGCGTAGGCGGCACCGAATCCGGCTCGAATTTCATCACCTACGAGCTCCGCGGCAAGCAATACGTCGTCGCCGCCTCCGGCAACGCCTTCGTCGCCTTCACGCTGCCGTAGCCCGGGAGCGCCAATCTCCTGATTGGCGGGTTCTCCGTCCAGTGGCACAGACAATCTTGTCTGCGCTCTTGCGACTTCCGCGTAACCTCGTGCGAATCCCACGCTCGCTGCATGCAGTGACTTGCCGCCTGTAACTCGGGTCTTCAGACCTCAGGCCTTTTGGCCCGCGGTTTCGCAGCGGCCGCTTTTGCCTTTGAGCCGGGGAGCGGCGATTGTAATGAGCCCGGCACGCAGTGCCGGGAAAGGAGGAAGAAAGAGTCCGCGAGTCCCGGAGGGACGGTTGAGCTGCCCGCGCATTTCTGAGATAACCTTCAGGGCGCGCCTTTTCACGCTGAGATACGAAAGGCGGTCAGCCCCCGGACGAGGAGGTACTTGCATGGCTCCAAACACAGACGACGTGATGCGCACGGTGCAGGAATTGCTCGCGCGCGTGCAGCTGCTCGAGGACAAGCTCGAGATCCAGCAGTTGCAATCCCGCTACATTCATTACCTCTTCAAGCAGCGCTTCGATCGCATCGTCGACGAATGTTTCGCCAAGAATCTCCCCGACGTCTCGGTCGAATTTTCCGACAGCGGTGTCTATCGCGGCTTGGATAGCGTGCGCGCCGTGTACCGTTCCTTCGAAGTGACCAAGACCATCCCGGGCTTCTTCATCCTCCACATGGCCGTCAATCCGGTGATCGAAATTGCGAAGGACGGCTTGTCCGCGCGAAGCCACTGGCTCTCGCCCGGCGCCGCCGGCTCGGACCGCTCGGCTTCGTGGATCTGGGGAACCTTCTACATCGACTACGTGAAGGAGGACGGCTGCTGGAGGATCGCGCATTCCAATCTCGTCCCCGTCTTTCGCAACCGCTATGAAACGAGTTGGGCGCAGGCCCCCGACCATGGCACCGTCCGCGGGGTGCTTGCCGCCCAACCCGACGAGCCTCCCACGCTCTACAAGCCCTACAACGAAGCCAAGAAACAATGCGACATGTTCGCCAATCATCCGCCGCTTCCACAGCACTAGAAGTTATCTCATAAATGGCTCTTAGGGGGTCGGAGCTTTAGCTCCGACATAAGACCGCTTTTGAAAGTCGGGCCTTAGCCCCTGAGGCTCGATTTACCCAATCGTCTTTAGCATTTATGAGATGGCTCCTAGCGGTTGCTTTCGTAGCGGCCGTCTATAAGGGCGTCGGCGTTGTCAATACACACGTGTGGTTCTGATCAGGGACTGGGAATTTGCCCGGTCCGGTTCTTTCTTTTTTCTCGCCAGAAATCTTTTGCTTTTGCATCAGCCGACCAAGGCTCGCTTTTTCAATCGTGCGATGGAACGATTGGTTCCATCAGCCATCTATTCGGTCTTTCCACCAGGATTGTTTTCAAACTCCCCGGCTTCCCGAGGAGGCAGGGCGCTCATTCACCTTCGCGATGGACTCATCTCCATCAGGCCGCTACCCGAGCTACCCCGCATGCGAACCAGCCGCGCCATCAGCTCTCCGTAATTGGCCTGCGTGCGCAGCATCCAGTACAACCTCACCGCCAGGCGGCGTGCCACGGCCACCTTGGCAATCTGACTCCCGCGACGGAACTTCAATCGTTGATACACCCGCCGCAGTTCCGGATCCAACCGTGCCGCCGTCTGTCCGGCTTCGACCAGCAACCAGCGCGTCGTCGAGCTGCCCTGCTTGCTGATCGGCCCGCCCCGCACACGATCGGCCGAGCGCTGTGTGCGCGGGTCCAGCCCCAGATAACTGCTCACCTGACGGCCCCGCGGAAAACGATCGACCGTCCCCAGCGTCAGCACGAAGGCCAGCGAAGTCACCGGTCCCACGCCGGGATGCGTCATCAGTCGAACCGCCTGGCCGTGAGCCCCCGCTTGCTCCTGGACCGCGCGATCCAGTTCCGCAATCGGCTTCTCCCACTGGTCCAGCATCGCCAGCAGCTCTTGGCGCCGCCGCGCCGCCCACGGCCCCAACGGCAACGCTTCCAGTTCCTGACGCCCTGCCTTGCTCCACAGCTTCTTCTTCCGGCAAAGCCCCTGGCCCATGGCCATCGCGTGCAGCTGGTTCATCACCTTCGTTCTCATCTGCACCAGCTTCACGCGATGCAACACCAGTTGCCGCAAGTCCCGCTCGGCCGGCGTTGGCATCCAGATTCGTGGAAACCGATCCTGTGCCAGCAAATCCAGAATGTGCACCGCGTCCCGCTTGTCGGTCTTCTGCTTGCGCACCACGGAGGCGCGAATCTTGGCCGCATCGCCGACCCACAATTCGTGCCCCAGTTCCGCCAGCATCCGCTCGAACCACTGCGTGTACCCGGTCGCTTCGATCCCCACGCGAATCGGCTTCGGCAACTGCTCGTAAAACCTCCTTGCCTCGCCGTTCTCGTGCTGCAACTGCCGCTCGACCAACTCTCCCGTCGCGGTGTCCAGCATCGCGATCTGCTGCTGGCGCGTGTGAAAATCGCATCCTATAATCTTCATCGCTCGGCTCCTTCCCTCCGAGCCTTGGTCGTCTAGCAGCGCCAAGTCTACTCGCTCGAAGGAGCCGACGCCCTTATCCAATCACCTTTCAGGCGGCCGGTTTTTTTCTTCTTCCTTTGTCCTCGCGATCTTTTTCTCGTCTTGAATTCGAGAAAGGTACAGGCTGGCCTAGAACTGAACGCAAGGACAGTAGACGTTTCTCTCGCAATCTGCGAAATGTGGAATTGACGGCAACAGCTGTCCGCTCGCTTGACGCGAGTTGCGCGGTGCTGAGGTGGAACCGTGGCCTGCGAGGCCCACGAAAATCCGCCTCGCCGAGCCGGGGCTTCTGCCTTGGCTTGCCGGGCGATTTCAACATTCACGCCGCCGCCCGGCGCCGATAGCTCTTTGACAATCGAATACGCAGTTCCGGTGAAAGCGTGGGCCTTGAGGCCCACGAAACACACCCCGGTGACGTTGGCTTCACAGTTTGCGGAAAAAGGGCGCTTTTCAGGGGTTCGGAGCTTCCAGCTCCGACATAAATCGCCTGCGCTCAATGCGCTTTAGCGCCTGAGGACACTCTTCGTGCTTTTTTTCGCAGCCTGTTCAGCCATGGGACTTCGTGTGGCGCCATACCACTCCAGGTCGACACAAGTTGCCACCAGGAGTCGCTCCATCTCGCTGAGAACAAACGGCGCGCCGGAGCCAGGTCGACACAAAAAAGAGCGGGCCGCACGCCATGCCGCTTTGCAGGTCCGGTGAAAGCGTGGGCCTTGAGGCCCACAAACACGCCTCCAGTAGTCCTGGCTTCAGCCATGGGCTTTGCATGGGTTCCCAGCGCACACAAATCACCGAATTAAGTGACACACCATGCAAAGTAATTTGCGATGCATCTCACTGAAAACAAAAGATCCGGGTACCAACAAAGTGACACACTTTTTCGAGGGGGGCGCGGACGGATTCGGTGCCCGACAACCCGCTCAAATTGACCACCCGATCCGCCGAGCCTATACTCGAATCTCAATTGATCTTCGTAGGGGCGCTGCTTGCTGCGCCCGCTTTTTCTCGTAGGAGATGAACAATGGAAAATCCCGTCATTTTGAGCGCGGTGCGCACGCCGATCGGAAAATTTATGGGCGGGCTTTCGCCGCTTACCGCTCCGGAGCTTGGCGCGAAGGTTGTCGCGGAAGCGGTGCGGCGCGCGGGGATCGAGCCGAGGCAAGTTGACGAAGCGATCATGGGCAACGTGATTCAGGCCGGGCTGGGGCAGAATCCGGCGCGGCAGGCGGCGCTAAAGGGCGGGCTCGATCCGCGCGTCGCGGCGATGACGATCAACAAAGTGTGCGGCTCGGGGCTGAAAGCCGTCGGGCTGGCCGCGCAGGCGGTCGCGCTGGGCGAATCGGAAATCGTGGTCGCCGGCGGGATGGAGTCGATGTCCAACGCGCCGTATCTGATGAAGGGCGCGCGCGCGGGATTTCGGCTCGGCAATGCCGAGCTGCTCGACTCGGTGATCGTCGATGGCCTGTGGGACGTGTACGAAAACTTCCACATGGGCCAGACGGCGGAGCTGGTTGCTGAAAAATACGGCATCTCGCGGCAGGAGCAGGATCAGTTCTCGCTCGAAAGCCACCAGAAAGCGGTGCGCGCCACGAAATCGTGTTTCGTGAGCGACCAGATCGTGCCGATCGAGCTGCCGCAGCGCAAAGGCCCGCCGGTCGCGATCAAAACGGACGAATCGCCGCGCGAAGACACTTCGCTGGAAGCGCTCGCGAAGCTGAAGCCCGCATTCAAAAAAGAGGGCGGCACGGTGACCGCGGGGAACGCGCCGGGAACGAACGACGGCGCGGCGGCCCTGGTCGTCACGAGCGAAAAGAACGCCGCGCGCCTCGGCAAGGCCCCAATGGCGCGGATTGTCGCGCAGGCGGTCAGCGGCGTCGAGCCGAAGTGGGTGATGATGGCGCCGGTGGACGCGGTCGAGAAGCTGCTGGCGAAAACCGGCTGGGACCGCGCGAAGGACGTCGACCTGTACGAGCTGAACGAAGCGTTCGCGGTCGCGGCGATCGCCGTGACGCGTGTGCTGAAGCTCGATCCCGCGAAGGTCAACGTGAATGGCGGCGCGGTCGCGCTCGGGCATCCCATCGGCGCATCGGGCGCGCGGATACTGGTGACGCTGCTCTACGAATTGCAGCGCCGCAACCTGAAGCGCGGCATCGCCGCGCTCTGCCTCGGCGGCGGGAATGCGGTCGCCCTCGCCGTCGAGCGGATGTAGAGTTTCCACACTCCAATATGTTTTGTCCCAGCTGCAGAACCGAGTATCGCGCCGGATTCACGAAGTGCGCCGATTGCGGCGTGGATCTGGTCCCGGAGCTTCCGGCCGACGAAGCGGGCGATGGCGCGGACGTGCCGAGGAACGCCGAAGGGCTCGAGCTCCTCTGGTCCGGCGTGAGCGAGGCGCTCACGGATCAAATCGACGATGCGCTGGAAGCGGCCCACATATCTCACAAAATCACGGACAAGGAATTCGGGCTGCTTCCCAATCTCGCGCAAAGTGCCAATTTCGTTTGGATCGAGTCGCGCGATCGCGCCTCGTCCCGGTCGATACTTGCAAAAATTCTCGCCGATTCCGGCACGATGGAGCAGGAGGCCGAACTTACTGCTTCGGATGAAGGGCGAGTGAATCCATTTGGTCTAGGCCGCACGACGTACAAGCGGAGCACCGACGCCGACAAGGTCCCGGCCGATTCCGTTGAACTAGCTGAATCGGACGCGCCCAGCGAGCCAATTCCCGACGATATTGTGGGGGATTTCGATCCGGAGGATGCGACGGCGGAAGTATGGTCGGGCGATGACGGGCAGACTGCGGATTATCTGAAGATGTCTCTTTCCGGCGTCGGCGTCGGATGCGTTCTCAAAGAGGACCGAGGCAAAGTGCGCGTGTCGGTGCTGCCCGAGTACGAGAAGCGCGCGAGAGAGATCGTGCGCGAGGTAGTCGAAGGCACGCCGCCGGAATAGGCGCGGTTTGAGCCGGCCGGTTGCGGCGAAGGCGCTACGACTTCGATTTCATCGCGACGATGGCTTGCACCACACCGGACGTCGCGGACATGAACTCGCTGTGGGCGCCGAGCATGGTTTCCTCGGAAACGTCCTTGCCTGCGTCGGCGCGGCGAACGACGTCTGCGGCGGCTTTGTGAAACCGGGCGTCAAAGGCAAAGAAAAGGCGGGGCCGAAAAGCCTCAGGCCGTCTCGACACGAAACGTCGGAACGACCTGAGCTACATAACTGCGCGGACAAATTCAAAGGCGGGAGGCGAGGAAGAGGCCGCCGCAGATGGCGATGGCGTCTTCGAGGAGTGCTATCGGCCAATCGGGCGAGTGCAGCGCCTTTACGGTTCCGGTGCGCACGTAGTAGCCGCCGAAGGTGCCGATCAGGGCGCCGACAGCGCCGAGCAGCGCGCCGATCGCCACCGAGCCGCCGGTTCCGGCGCTCAGCGTGGCCGCGGCGAACGCTCCCATCACGATTCGAATGGCGACCGACGGCGGCGCGGTGCGCGGCGGGGTCTTCGGCAGTTTGTCGTTCACGATTTCGGCGATGGCCGCGAGCGTGAAAATCGCGGCGGCGATGATCGAACTCATAAACGAAAGATGCGAGCCGCCGAGGTGGATCCAGCCGAGATGCGCGGCCCACGACACCGTCGCCGGCGCGGTAAGCGCGCGGAGACCGGCGATCACGCCGATGCCCAATGCCAACGCGAATACGAGGTTCGAATTCATGGCGGGTTTCCCTTCGACGCCGCGGAATGGAAGTGCAACCACGGGGGAGCGCACGAGTCGCGGCGAGCCGGGAGTATACCCGAATTTGGCTTGCAGTTGCGTGGATGCCGCCTTTGCAGCATTTTCGAGTATGATTTGGTCGACCGATGGCTACAGATGCCCGCGAAGAAGCTTTTCAGGACATAGGCGGCGCAAACGCGCTGATCGAATGGTTTGGGTATTGGCCCAGTTTTCATGATGCGGAGGTGCTGAGCATCGAATTGAATCGCAGCGGCGCTTCGCGGATGCGGATTCATACGTGGGAAATGACGCGTGAAGTGGACACGAAAGGCTTCTATGTGCTGCAAAAACACGTTGTCGTTTCGTTTCTCATGGATGATCTCGATCAAGTCCGGCTGGAAGGATTCAATCATCAGAACACACTGATGGAACTCGAAGTGACGCGCACGGATAGAGGATTGCGGCTCACGCTCGACGATGTTTACGGCGTGACGGGCACGATAACCGCCGGAGCAATCAAGATCGAGTTCGCACCGGGCATGCCGACGGACGGGAGGAACTCGAAGCATGTCAGCTGAGACGATCAAGACAGTGGCGGTGATGGGTGCGGGGACGATGGGCAACGGCGTCGCGCACGTGTTCGCGCGCGCGGGTTACAGCGTGATCCTGCGCGACGTGGAGCAGCGATTTCTCGATCGCGGGCTCGAGGCGATTTCGAAGAATCTTGAGCGCGAAGTGAAGAAAGAAAAGCTCACCACCGCGCAAAAGGCGGAGACTCTCGCGCGGCTGAGGCCGACGACGGACATGTCCGCGCTGGCTGCCGCGGATTTTGCGGTGGAAGCAGTGCCCGAGCAGCTGGAGCTGAAAGTCCGCGTGCTGAAAGAGGCAGACGCGATCCTGCGGCCCGGCGTGATCCTGGCGAGCAACACGTCTTCCATTTCGATTACGAAGCTGGCCGCCGAAACCGGGCGTGCTGAGAAATTCATCGGCATGCACTTTTTCAACCCCGTGCCGGTGATGGCCCTCGTGGAAGTGATTCGCGGGCGCGCGACGAGCGACGAAACGTTTGCGACCACGATGGCGCTGTGCGAAAAGCTGGGGAAGAAGCCGGTGGGCGTGAACGACGCGCCGGGATTCGTCTCCAATCGCGTGCTGATGCCGATGATCAACGAGGCGGCTTACGCGGTGATGGAGGGAGTGGCCACGCCGGAAGCGGTCGACGCGGTGATGAAGCTCGGCATGAATCATCCGATGGGGCCGCTCGAGTTGGCCGATCTGATCGGTCTCGACGTTTGCGTCGACATCATGGAAGTGCTGCACCGCGGATTCAGCAACGACAAGTATGCCGCGTGCCCGCTGCTGAAGGAGCACGTGGCCGCCGGGCGGTTGGGCCGCAAATCCGGGCAGGGATTCTACAAGTATTGATTTTCTCGCCGTGCGACTCGCACAACCGCGTAGCGCCCGGTCCCGCGTCCTATATGATCGCCGTCAATGATCCCTTTCGTCCTGGCTTGACGAAGTAGGAATTGGGAGGTCCCGCATGAAGAAGCTGGCGTGCGTTGCTGCGATTGCCTGCGTGATGTTCGTGTCCGCCGCGGGCGGGCAGGAGCCCGGGAAACGGCTCACGAACCAGGACGTCATTGCCATGGTCAAGCTGGGGCTTTCTGACGACGTGATCATCGCGAAGATTCGCGCGACGGGATCTGCCGGCGCGGATGCGGCGGTGTTTGACACGAGCGTCGACGGGTTGAAGGCGCTGAAGGACGGCAACGTGTCCGATGCGGTGATCAAGGTGATGATCAATCCTGCTCCGCCGCCGGCGCCTGTGGTTGCCGCGGTCGCGCCGATGACCATGGATCCGAATTTGCCCCCGCCGGAAGTGGGCGTGTACTGGAAGGATGGTCCGACGTTCGTATTGATTCAGGGGCGCGCGCTCGATCAAACGAAAGTCGGCGGACGCGCGGGCAGCTATTTCACCGACGGGATGCGGAACCAGCACTGGGATGCGTACGTATTCGGCGCGCATTCGGGCAACATCGTGAAGGAGCGCCGGCCGACGTTTTATCTTTATGTGCCTGACGGGAACGATGCGCTCGATTACGTGCTGCTGATCCTCAATAAGAAAAGCGACCGGCGCGAATTTCAGATCGGGTCGTTCGGCGGCGTGACCGGGGGGAAATCGGGCGTGAAGCGGGACAAGGTGATCGACTTCACTGCCGTGCACGTCGGCATTCGCACCTACAAGGTCACTCTCTTGCAGGATTTGAAACCCGGCGAATACGCGTTCTTCATGGGGACGGGCACGTCGTCGACGATGTCCGGCGCCCACGGCGGCAACCGCTCGGGCGGCGCTGCGTCCGGGCGCCTGTACGATTTCAGCGTTCCGGAATAGCGACCGCCGCTCCGCAGCTTTCGGCGCCTGGGGTCTTGTTCGCTCTGCTGTCGTCGATTCGCGTGGACTGAGTCGCTGACGGTCGACAGGGGCGGTGCTTAGCCCGCCCCGAATCTTCCGTCTTCGACCGCAAGAGCAACTTCACCCGAGGAACTACCTTGGGCAGGGCGTTATAAGCGGGAGCTGCCGGCAAATACCTTTTGCTTTTTCTTCGCCTTGTGCTACCATGCTCCCCCAGAAAGCATTCCGGGCCGGGTTGAGGCCACTCTGGTAGAATCGGGCCGCTCGCCGCAGGCGAGAACTAAACGAAAGCCCTCACGAGGTGCATCATGAACGACGAAAAAACTAAAAATTTGGAACTGGCAATCGCGCAAATTGAGAAGTCGTATGGCAAAGGCTCGATCATGCGTTTGGGGAACCGCGACGTACTGGTTCCCGTCAGCGTCATTCCCACCGGCTCGATTTCGATCGACGCGGCCCTGGGCGTGGGCGGGTTTCCGCGCGGCCGCGTGATTGAAGTGTACGGCCCGGAGTCGGGCGGCAAGACCACGCTGACGCTGCACGTGATCGCCGAAGCGCAAAAGGCCGGCGGCATCGCCGCGTTCATCGACGCCGAGCACGCGCTCGATCCGGTGTACGCGCGGAAGCTGGGAGTGGACATCGATAACTTGCTGGTTTCGCAGCCGGACAACGGGGAGCAGGCGCTGGAAATCGCGGAGGCGCTGATCCGCTCGGGCGGCGTGGACGTGGTGGTGGTGGACTCGGTCGCCGCGCTGGTGCCCAAGGCCGAGCTCGAAGGCGACATGGGCGATCCGCAGATGGGATTGCAGGCGCGGCTGATGTCGCAGGCGCTGCGCAAGCTGACCGCGATCGTTTCGAAATCGCGTACCTGCCTGGTCTTCATCAACCAGATCCGTGAAAAGATCGGCGTGATGTTCGGCAATCCGGAAACTACCACGGGCGGCCGCGCGCTGAAGTTTTATTCGTCGATCCGCGTGGATATTCGCCGCATTCAGTCGATTAAGGACGGCGACCGCGTGGTCGGCTCGCGCACGCGCGCGAAGGTGGTGAAGAACAAGGTGGCTGCGCCGTTCCGCGAAGCCGAATTCGACATCATTTACGGAGAGGGAGTTTCGCGCGAAGGAGACTTGCTCGACGTCGGCGTGGCGAAAAACCTGCTCGAGAAATCCGGAACGTGGATTTCGTACAAGGGCGAGCGCCTGGGCCAGGGCCGCGAAAATGCGCGCCTGTTCCTGCGCGAGCACACCGACATTCGCGACAAAATCGAGCACGACCTGCGCAAGATTCTTGGCTTGACGGCGGAGGAGCCGAAGAAGAGCGCCGCCGAAGCTGAAAAACCGGCTGTGAAGGCGGCTGCTGCCGGGCAGGCCCGCGCCGCCCGGTAGAAGACGCCAGATCGGGTCTTGGTGCCCCATGCTTGCGGTCGTTTTCGCTGAGGGAGCAAGCGTGGGGCGTCGCAACAAAACGTTTCCGGGGGGAGGCCATGACACCAGCAGAACGCCAGCGAGCCGCGGCTTATCTTGGCGAAACGCGCGACAACCTGCTGCGCGCAACCAAGAATCTTTCGCCCACCCAGCTCCAGTACAAAACTGCGCCCGATCGGTGGTCCGTCGCGGAGTGCCTGGAGCACATCACGATGGTGGAGAATATGGTGCTTGGCAACATCAACAGCGCGTTGAAGGAAGCGGCCGGATCGCCGAAGCCGGACATGACCGACGATACGCTTGTGAAGACCGTTACCGACCGCAGCTTCCGCGCGACGGCGCCCGAGCGCATCGTACCGACCGGCCGAACGCCGCACGATCAGCTGATCGGAGAATTCGAGGCGGCGCGCAAGCGTCTGTCTGAATTCGTGGCATCGACAAACGTTCCGCTGCGCCAATACGCGTTCCCGCATCCGCGCTTTGGTCAGGTGAATTGTTACCAGTGGGTGCTTTTGGTCGCTGGCCACGGCGACCGCCACCGTCAGCAAATTGACGAGGTCGTCGCCGATGCGGGCCTCCCGCGCGCAGCCTCCGCGCGCTGAAAACATCGCATTAGAATCCTCTTATTGAACGTCCAGCATCGTTTAACTGCTCGTTTACTGTCCCTTCGACCAGTTGTGCCGATCGATGCGGTCATGGAAAATAATTCCAGCAAAATAGTTGCGAAGCCGCACCATGGTTTCATAGACTGGGCTTGGCTAACGCACAGACAGGAAACGGCATCGAAGGACTGACATGCGAAGGATCCCAGCTCTCCATTACGCAGTCTTAATTTTGTGCCTCGCAGGCTTGGCGGGAGTGAGTTCCGCCGTCGCCCAGCCTGCCGGGAAGCCTGCGCACCCCGCGCATCCGGTGCGCCACACGACGCGCCACCGCGTCGTCGAATATGTTGATCCCACAAAGGGTGACATCACTACCAACGATGATCCCATCGTTCGCCAGGTGGCCGTTGACGCTCTGGGGCATGAGAAGGGTTCCGTTGTTGCCGTGGACCCGACCACGGGCCGCATCCTGACCGTGGTGAATCAGAAGATGGCGTTCTCCGCCGGCTTCGAACCGTGCTCGACGATCAAGCCCTTCGTCGCGCTCGCCGCGCTTCAGGAAGGCGTGATCACGCGCGACACGATGATTCGCGTAAGCAATCGCCGCTACATGGACCTCACCGAGGCCATGGCGCATTCGAACAACAAATACTTCGAGCAGGTTGGTTCGGAGCTCGGCTTCGACCGCCTGATCAAATATCACGAGCTTCTGGGACTCGGCCAGCGCGTTGGCTATAACATTCCCCAAGAGCAGCCCGGCCTCCTTCCTTCCAAGCCGCCGGTCTTTGGCGGCGCGGCGCGCATGTCCAGCTTTGGCGAAGGCATCCGTATCACGCCGTTCCAGCTTGCGTCGCTGGTCGGCACGCTCGCCAATGGCGGGCAACAATTCTATTTGCAGTATCCGCGCAGCGAAGAAGAGCGCGAGAATTTTCAGCCGCGCGTCCGCAAGCAGCTCGATATCGCTCCGCTGCTTCCCGACCTGCGCGAAGGCATGCTCGCCGCGGTGATGTACGGCACGGCGCGCCGCAGCTACGATCCCGATGGCGAACAGGATCTCGGCAAGACCGGCACGTGCAACGATGAAGGAGTTGGCGGGCGTCTTGGCTGGTTCGCTTCCTACGCCGACCAGGCACATCCGAAAATCGTGGTTGTTGTGCTGCTACATGGCGGCAGCCGCATCATCAGCGGGCCGCACGCCTCGCAGATCGCCGGCCGGATTTACCGCGATCTCTACGCGCGGAATTATTTCGCGAACCACGAGACGCCGCGGACCGCGGAGTTCGCCGGTTTTTCCGACGGACGCACCTCCACATCTCGCTAGTAGCTCACACTAAGATACCGCTCTTGCGCTGTGCCTCCGGCGGGGTGTAACGTCTCACGCGGAATTTCTGATTTGCAAACTCCGGTTGGAGGGATTCGCATGAGGCAGTTTCGGAACCTGGTGTGGCTGGCGGTTTGTTTGGGGGTGCTTGTTTTCGCTCCCGCGCGCGCTGCGGCGCAGCAATCGTGCGAGAGCCTGACCTCGCTCACGATTCCGAATGCCACTGTGACGTCCGCGACCAGCATCAATCCGCCGCCCGATCTTACGATCCCGCTGCCGCCGAGCCCCATCGGTCCCGCAAGCACCCTGACGGTTTCAAATGCCTTCTGCCGCGTGGTTGCATTCTCGGCCCCGACCAGCGATTCGCACATCAGCTTCGAAGTGTGGCTGCCAGTCGCGGCGCGTTGGAACGGGAAGTTCGAGGCGGTCGGCAACGGGGGCTTCATCGGGCAGATCGGCTATAGCGCGCTCGCCGCGGCGCTGAATCGAGGCTACGCAACTGCGTCGACCGACACAGGCCACGCGAGCGGCAACGACGAAAGCTGGGCGCTCGGCCATCCGGAAAAACTGGTCGACTGGTCCTACCGCGCAGTCCACGAGATGACCGTCGATTCCAAGCTGATCATCGCCGCGTTTTATGGCAAGCCCTCGAAGCTCTCCTACTGGAACGGCTGCTCGACCGGCGGCAAGCAGGGGCTTACCGAAGCGCAGCGCTATCCCACGGATTACGATGGCATCGTCGCCGGCGCGCCCGCGAATTACATCACGCACCTTCAGGCGGGCGGCGTTTACACCAGCTGGGTCAGGCAAAAGGACGGGGATAACGGCGCCGAATTTATTCCGGCCGCCAAAATGCCGTATCTCCACAAAGCGGTGCTGGACGCGTGCGACGCGAAAGACGGAGTGACGGACGGAATCCTCACCGATCCGCGCGTCTGCAAGTTCGATCCGAAAACAATCCAATGCCCGGGCGCCGACGCGCCCACTTGCCTGACGGCGGCGCAGGTTCACACCGTGCAGCTGATCTACGCAGGCGCCAAGTACAACGACGGCAAGCAGATTTTCCCCGGGTACGAGCCGGGCAGCGAGCTGCTCTGGGCGCCGGCGGGCCCTGTGACGAATACCATCGGCGTGGGATTTTTCAGGTTCATGGTTTTTGACAACCCGAACTGGGATTTCGCCACGTTTGACGTGGACCGCGACACGCGAACGGCCGACCAAAAGCTGGGCTCGATCGTCAACGCGATCGATCCGAACCTGAAGCCTTTTGAAGACCACGGCGGGAAGATGATCATGTATCACGGCTGGGCGGACCAGGGGATCCAGCCGGAAAACAGCGTCAATTATTACGAGAGCGTGGTTTCGGCGATAGGCGGCGCGCAGAAGACGCAGGAGTTCCTGCGGCTCTTCATGGTTCCGGGGATGACGCACTGCCAGGGCGGGGCGGGACCGAACTCGTTTGACGCGCTGACCGCGCTCGAGCGCTGGCGCGAAAACGGCACGGCGCCCGACAAGCTGATCGCCGCGCATTCCACCAGCAACGTCATCGACAATTCGCGGCCGCTGTGCCCCTATCCGCAGGCCGCGATCTACAAGGGCAGCGGCGACACTACCGACGCCGGAAACTACGCCTGCGGCAACCCGAACTGGTAGGGAACTACTCCCAGCCCGTTTTCGAGTTGTAGGGCAACAGATACCCCAACGCCTCGATCTGGTGAATCTTCCCGTCGCGGATGGCAAAAATTTCCGCGGCCTGCAAATCGATCGGACCAAAATTCATCGGGATCGTGTCCACTCCCGGGACGCCGACGATTTTGATCTGCCGCACGTTGCCGCGGTGCACGAACATGGGGAAACCGAACACCAGCCCGCGCTCCTCGTCGATGATGATCAGCCTGCGCGGGCGAATTTTCGTGATGTAGCTCAACCCGTGCGTGTTCATTGAGTCGTGGCAGCCCAGGGCCAGCAGCTTGGCCATCGCGGAATTCGTTCCCGGTCCGGTCACTGCAGAATCCAGGGGAGTCGGCGACGGCGTTTTGTTCGTGGTGGTCTGCATGCCGTTTTCGTGGCGCACGCAATCATCCGCGTATGGCGCGAGATCGCCGTTGCTCTGCTCGATCGAGTCGAAATAGGAGTCCGCGATACGGTACATCTCGTCGCGCGAGCGGCGCTGCGACACCGGAATCGTCTGCAGCAATCCCTGCCGCGGCGTCACCAGGTTCGGCAGGCCGGCCGGACGAATCGTGCGAACTACTACGTGTTCGATCTCGGTGATCTTTCCTCCCTCAATTTTCAGCCGCAGCGCCAGGATGATCGGTTGGTTGAACTCCTTCATCACGCAGTAGAGGCCCACCTGTTTGGACACGGGATCGGCAGCGTAAATCTTGAATGTCGTCGGGGCCTCCGACGCGCCGACCCAGAGGCCGTCGCCGAGCTGGATCGCCGCCGTGTTCTCCGTGTACTTGTAGCCCGGCGCGAGCGGCAGCCCGGACCAGTCGTGCTTTACCATCGCCGCCACGTACTGATCGGCCATGTTCGTCAGGCACGTCGAATTGCATTCGCTCGCCGCGGCTTGCGCGGCCGACGGCCGCGCGCCCGCCCAATGAGCAGAAGCCCCCGCCAGCAGGAGAATTCCCGCCGCAATCAATCCCAACGATCTACTTCGCATTTCATCACCCCCAGAAGTCGGAATACGTCCTCGCGTGTCCGCGTGATTCGCGCCGCAGAAAATAGCACGAATGCTCGCGCGTTTCTACCGCGCCATCTCGATAATTTGTGGGGGATCAAACCGCGTGGTGTGTCACTACCGCCTGTGCTTGCCGCGATTGGGACGCTTGCCCGGCAATTCTTCGAGCGCTTCGGCGACAGCCTTCTTGATCTTCTCGTCCAGCTGTTCCGCAGCCGCTTGATTCGCGCGCTGCACTTCCGTCACAATCGACGCCGACAGCCGTTCCATCGACGTTTTTAGCGCGTGCTCAATGGTCTCGTGAAGCGATGGATCGGTCTTTGGCCGGATCAGGCTGAGCGTTTCGACCGCCGCTTCGGCCGCCGCAGCCCTTGCTTCCTGCGCCGCGGTCTTCGCCTGCTGCATCGCCGTGGCGATGTCTTCTTCGTGGCCTTCGGCGCGCCCGGCGATCGCCAGGATTTCGCTCGCGTCCCACGACGCGGTCAGCGTCACCGGCGCTGCCGGCGCAGGCACTGGGGCCGCCTGCGGCTGCTCAACAATATCTTCCTCTTCCAGCGTGACCGGTTGCTCGCCCGGCAGCGGGAACCAGTCGTCGGGGGGCGAGGGATAATCCCAGACATTCCCGGCCACCTGGAATTCGAGTCCGATGTGCAGCAGGTCGCGCGCGTGGCTCGGCCGCTGCACCCAGATCACGTTGCCGGTGATGATCCGCGCCGGCGCGTTCGGATTGCGTCGCGGAATTTCGACCGTGACGATCGAGCCCTTCGGCACGTAATGCTTCGATTGGTACTTGCACCCGTGGCAGCTCACCATCACCGTCATCGTGCGCTCGGTGAAAGGCTCGCTCAGCGCGTCGACGCCATGCACTTTGATGGGCATGGCCTGGACCACGCGCGTGCTTCGGCGCTTGTCCAAGCCCGTGGCGGTGGTCGTCGCGGAATTCGTCGCTCCGCTTTCCGAAGGACTCATGCCAATCACCCGCTGTTTCGGTCGATTCGGTCCCGGAGGGAACACCCGGGGCCTGAGGCAGAGTTCGAGCCTGCGAGCGCCTGTGGAACGGGCCGAATCCCGAATATTTAGCTTAGCATCCCGCCAATTTCGGGAAGATTTCGTTTGTGGCTTATCGTACAAAGAGTGACGTTTGGAGGGTTTAGCGTCGCGGCGACGGCTGGACTCCCGCGACGCTCCGGGACGCCTCCTCGACTTGGTCCTTGGCCGCGGGTATCATCGCCGGATGAAATTTTCGGCGCTTGCCGCAGTTCTGCTCGCGCCGCACGACAAGCGCCCCGCCCGCTGGGTGCGCATGCTTCACTCGATCACTGTCGTCAAGCCGGCAAAGTAAACGCGCCGCGCGGCCATCGCTGCTGCCTCCCTGAAGCGAGGTTGAAGGAGCGGCGCATCATGGATGGTGCTTGAGCTGTCTTTGCTTTTCGCCATTCCGTCGCGCGTGCCGAAAAGCAGCTTTGAAAGCAGGGCTTTCGGTATGCTTTGCAGCAGTGGATTCACGATCCACGCCATGATCGCAGGCACCCGCCGCGTCAGCGCGATCGATTCGTTCTGCAGGTAAAGTCCGCCGTCCCGTTCTTCGACCCTCCAATAGCTGTTCAGGCGCCACAGAAAGCCGCGATCGTGTCCAACAGGCAACTCTCTCTCGTTTTTCTTGCCCACGTTCTCGACCTCGGCAATGCGAGTGGAACGAGACGCGCTCTGGAACCGCGTGCTGTCCAATTCTTCATAGTGAACATCGATCTGCGTGTTGAAGACCGCCGTGACGATGGACTTCTGGTAGAACTGCAAGTAAATCTTGAAATCGTCGCCGTTTCGCTCCAGCAATTGCGACCGGCGGACTTCAGGCTTGTAGATATCTTGATTGCTGGCGTAGTCCTGCAGGACCTCACGCGCTTCCGAAAGCGTCCGGCCCGGCACGAAGATCACCGCCACCCAGTGATGAATCATGCCGCCCGGTATTTCGATCCCGTGCCCTTCCTCTCGCGTGTGAAGCTGCTGGATGTAAAGATTGCCGTCATGCACGCGATCGTACGCCTTGTGCCGCCGGGAGGGAGGCAACCGGTCGATCACCAGAAAGCCGTCGTTCTGCAAATCGTCCCGCATCCGAGCTTCGGTGGCCCGCACGTATCGGTCAAAGGCGGCAGCTGTCTCGGGCTTCAAATCCGACGCGGGCGCGGGTGTCCCGGTTGCGAACATCCCCGCGAGCATGCAAGCCAGAACGAGTGACAATCTCATGCACCCCTTATTCCATATCTTCGTGTTTCAGTCCGTGCCGGGCGTCACAATCACGAATCAGGAGTCACCTTTTCGCTTTTCTATCGCGCGGGGGTTGCGTTACTCTGCAAACTCTCCGGCGTGGGGGCGCGCCGAGATTACTCGAGGGCATTGCTGGCTTATGGCGAACGTGAAGAGACTGGTTTTGTGGCCGGCCATTGCGCTGGTCGCCGCAGGATGCATCGGCGCGTCGTATTACGAGCGCTATCAGGCGGACCGCCAATTCGCCGCCGAGGTTTCGCGCGCCCGCGACGAAGCCCAGCACATCGAGCGCGATTTCGTCCGGTTCACCAAGCGCACGCTGCCTTCCGGACGAACCTTCGCCGCGTTCCTGAACGGCCTCGGCATCGATTCGCCGACCGCCTCGCGCATAATCGCCTCCGCGCAGCCCGTTTTCGACATGCGTCGTCTGCGCGCCGGCAACGAGCTCGACATCGGACGCTCCGTCCTCGGCGAAATTCGCGAAGTGCGCTACAACATCGAGCCCGGCCGCGTACTTTCCATCGAGCCCAGCGGCAGCGACTTTCATTCGACCATCGAAACGATTCCTTCGCATACCGACGAAGTCGGCGTGATCGGCCAGGTCGATGGATCGCTCTTTCAGGCGGTCACCGACGCGGGCGAAGAGCCCGAGCTCGCCATGCGCCTGGCCGAAATATTCGGCTGGGATTTGGATTTTTATACCGACCCGCGCCCGGGCGACACCTTCCGCGTGGTCGTCGAGAAGAAGATTCTGGACAATGGCGAGACGATCGCCTACGGGCGCATCCTGGCTGCGGAATATAACAACGCCGGCCACGCCTATCGCGCCATTTTGTTCCGCGGGCCGACGGGCGTTCCCGCGTACTACACGCCTGACGGCAAATCGATGAAGAAGGCGTTCCTGCATTCGCCGCTGAAATTCGCCGCGCCCATCACGTCGCATTTCAGCTTGCACCGCTTCCATCCGATCCTCAAGGAATACCGCGCGCACCTCGGCATCGACTACGGCGCGCCCACCGGCACTCCGGTGCAGACGATCGGCGACGGCCGGGTGGTCTTTGCGGGTTACAAGGGCGGCGACGGCAATCTGGTGAAGGTGCAGCACACGAACGGCTACACCACCTATTACATGCACCTTTCGCGGATTCTGGTGCACAACGGCGAGCGTGTCGAGCAGGGGCAGCGCATCGGGCTCGTGGGTATGACCGGACTTGCCACCGGCCCGCACCTCGATTTTCGGATTCAGCTTCGCGGGGAATTTCTGAACTTTGAGAGGCTGCCTCTACCGCCGTCCGACCCGGTTTCGAAGCGCGACTGGAGCGAATTCGCCGCCGCTCGCGACCACGCTCTCGCCGAAATGCCTGTGCTCCCGGCTGAGCGCACGGCCGTGGCGCAGAACCGGACCCAATCAGGCGCTTCCGCTGCCCGCTGAGAGGCGGCTCGGCGCTCAGCGATTACGGGCGCACTTCCCAGGTGTCGCCGGCGTGCAGTAGCTTCGACAGATCGCCGGTTCCGCGCTTGGCCTGCACCTCGCGAATCTGCGACATGATCAGATCCTCGCAGCTCGGCACGTTGTCCCATGCGCGCAGCACGCCGATGGGAGTGGGGAAGCCGGGCTTCTGCTCCATGTGCGCGAGCATGAAGGCGTAGGCCGGGCGCGGATGGCGCTCGTCGTGGACGAGCAGGTCTTTTTCCGTGACGCCGTTGCCGAGCTGGACGATTTCGAGTTCGAGGCCGTTGAGCCGGATGCCCTTGTCGTGATTCTTGCCGTAGATGAGCGGCTTGCCGTGCTCGAGCTGAATGACGTGCTCGCTGCGCGCGTCCTTTTCGGTGAGCGATTCCCACGCGTGATCGTTGAAGATATTGCAGTTTTGCAGGATTTCCACGTAGGCCGAGCCCTTGTGCGCGGCCGTCCTGCGCAGCGTATCTTTCAGATGCTGCTGGAACACATCGACGGAGCGCGCGACGAACGTCGCCTCCGCGCCGATCGCGAGCGAGATTGGATTGAACGGGCGGTCCGTGCTGCCGTACGGAGTCGATTTCGTTTTCTTGCCGAGTTCGGAGGTCGGCGAGAACTGGCCCTTCGTGAGGCCGTAAATCCGGTTGTTGAACAAAAGAACCTTCAGGCCGACGTTGCGGCGCAGCATGTGGATCGTGTGATTGCCGCCGATCGAAAGCGAGTCGCCGTCGCCGGTCACGACCCAGACCTCCAGGTCCGGCCGCGCGATCTTAAGCCCCGTTGCAACCGCCGGCGCGCGCCCGTGAATCGTGTGGAACCCGAACGTGTTCATGTAATACGGAAAGCGGCTCGAGCACCCGATGCCGGAAATGACCACGAACTTTTCGCGCGGCACGCCCAGCTCGGGGAAAACCGATTGGACCGCCGAAAGAATCGCGTAGTCACCACAGCCCGGGCACCAGCGGATTTCCTGGTCGGTTTGAAAGTCCTTCTTCGTTAACGACGTAGGCAAAGTTGCCGTGCTCATTTCATGCTCCTGAACCTAATGAAAAACAGCGCGATTACTGCTCGAGCATCTCTTCGATCTTCTGCTCGATTTCCGATTTCTTGAACGGTTTGCCCTGAATTTTGTTGTAGCCCTGTGCGTCAACGAGATACTTTGCGCGCAGCAGCATCACGAGCTGCCCCATGTTCATTTCCGGGACGAGAACTCTGTCGTAGCGCCCGATCACTTCGCCGAGATTTTTGGGCAGCGGATTCAAGTGGCGCAGATGGACATGGCCGATGCGATGGTCCTTGGTGCGCACGGTCTTCATCGCGGCGGTGATGGGGCCGTACGTCGAGCCCCACGCGACGATCAGCAAATCGCCCGAAGGATCGCCCGCGGGAACAACGTCCGGGATCTCCTGGACGATCGCCTCGACCTTCGCGGCGCGCAAGCGAACCATCCGCTCGTGGTTCAGTGGCTCGTAATTGATGTTGCCGGTGACGTCCTGCTTTTCGATGCCGCCGATGCGGTGCTCGAGTCCCGGAGTGCCGGGAATGGCCCACGGGCGCGCAAGCGTTTCCGGATTGCGCCGGTACGGTTTGAAATCGACGGGATTCGTTTCGAAACGCACGGGAATCTCCGGCAACTCAGACACCTCCGGGATCTTCCAGGGCTCCGCGCCGTTCGCAAGATAGCCATCGGAAAGAATGATGACGGGCACCATGTATTTGATTGCGATGCGACTCGCTTCGAGCGCGATCCAGAAGCAATCGCCCGGCGTGGACGGCGCGAGAACGGGAACCGGCGCCTCGGAATTCCTGCCGAAGAGAGCCTGCAAGAGATCGGCCTGTTCCGTTTTCGTCGGGAGACCGGTGGAAGGGCCGCCGCGCTGGACATCGCACACCACGAGAGGTAGCTCGACCGCGACGGCGAGGCCGAGGGCTTCCGTCTTCAGCGCCATGCCCGGCCCGGATGTTGTGGTGATCCCGAGCGCGCCCGCATACGCCGCGCCGATAGCCGAGGTAATGGCCGCGATTTCGTCTTCAGCCTGAAACGTGATCACGCCGAAATTCTTGTACGCGGAAAGCTCGTGCAAGATGTCCGAAGCCGGCGTGATCGGATACGACCCGAGAAATAGCGGCAGTCCCGATTTCTGCGACGCGGCGACGAAGCCCATCGCGAGCGCCGAATTGCCGCTGACGTTGCGATAGACGCCGGGCGCGAGCTTCGCCGGCGGAATTTCGTAGCTGATCTGGAACGCTTCGGTCGCCTCGCAGTAGCTGTAGCCGGCCTGCATGGCCAGGCGGTTCGCTTCCACCAGCACGGGCTTGCTCTTGAATTTGTCCTCGATCCAGCGCAGCGTGCCGTCCATCGAGCGGTTGTAAAGCCAGTAGCACATGCCCAGCGCGAAGAAATTCTTGCACCGATCCATGCTCTTGGCGTCGAGGCCGGTGTCTTTCAGCGCGGCGCGGGTCAGCTTGGTCAGCTCGACCGAAAACAGGCGATAGCCGTCGAGCGTATGGTCTTCCAGAGGATTCGACGTCATCTGCGCCTTGCGCAAATCGGTCTCGCCGAAATCGTTCAGGTTGACGATCAGGATTCCGTTTGGCTTCAGGTCGGCGAGGTTCACTTTCAGGGCCGCGGGATTCATGGCGATGAGCACGTCCATGGCGTCGCCGGGCGTATACGCATCGCTCGACGAGAAGTGCACCTGAAATCCGCTGACGCCCGGAATCGTGCCCGCGGGAGCCCGAATTTCAGCCGGGTAATCGGGAAACGTGGCGAGGTCGTTGCCGTAGAGGGCGACGGTGTTCGTAAACTGGCTGCCGGTGATCTGCATTCCGTCGCCCGAATCGCCGCAGAATCGGATGACCGCCCGCTCTTTGAGTTCGCGTTTTCGTTCTCTGGGTTGAACCGAGATTGTTGACATTGTTATGAGATATCCACCTCTTTAGATGATTGCAACACCATGCGAGATGCCGAGCCGGCGTTCCCCCGAGCGCGGGCGCGAAAGTCGCTCAATCTCGTATGCGAAAAGCGTAACACAAACGGAAGCTCCCGAGCCACCGAGCCACGGAAAGGTAATCTCATTTTTAAGAATTTGGGGCGGTGACGGCGGTCACACTGCGGATTTCTTCGCGCGCTGGCGCAGGAAGGACTGCAGGAAGTAAATCGCCAGGCCGGCGCCGAAGACCAGCCAAAAATAGGGAATGCTTTGCTTAATCGTGAAGACGACCATCCCCGTTTCGTGCCCATGCTAGAATCGATAATAACCGTGCTAGCGGACAATGGCTATTACAACATCCAAGCAGTTTTTCCTCTGGGATTACGACAGCACTCTCTTTCCCTTGCGAATAAACAAGCTATTCGTAGAGAAATACTCCGACAAAATTCTCGAATTCGTTCAGAATCAACGACTGGCTACGGATGGTGGATTTCAGAACCAGCACCGGGTCTTTGCCACTAAGCGAGGTTGGTTTCTTCGCCCGACAGTGAAGCTTGATCCCGTCGCGGAGTTTTTCTTCTATGATTTCATTTATCGGAATCGAAAGATCTTTCGGGCGCCGGAAGCCAAAAGCCGGATCGTGTTCGGCTATCGGATTTTGGCGGGCGAGCCGGTTCCGATTCTTAAGTCATATTCGGAGTTCAAGCGAAGCATCGCTAAATTTCGGAGCGCATACAGGAACTACGCTTGCCTCGATGTAACTGCCTACTTTAATCGAATTTATCATCATGATTTAACTCGATGGTACGAGGATGCGGGTGCGGACAACGAAGATGTGAGAGTGTTTGGGAAGTTCCTTCGAGAAACCGCTGGCGGCCGATCGATTAACTGCCTGCCGCAGGGTCTCTACCCCGCAAAGATGGTTGGGTCCGCGTTTCTTGGCTTTCTCGAAAACTCAAACCGGATCCGTTCCACTCAGTCACTCCGGATGATGGATGACGTGTGGTTGTTTGATGACGACCTTAAGACAGTTGTGTCCGACTTCCTTATGATTCAATCGTTGCTCAACGATCGAGGCCTTTCTCTCAACGAGGAAAAGTCGAAGGTTGTTGAAGGCCGCAGTCCATCTGTCGATTTGCCCTCGAACATGGATGACATGAAGATTGAACTCCTCCAAAGAAGACGTGAGGAACTGTTGGCTGGCGGCGGCTACGCTGAAGAGTCCGACGAGGAGGATGAAGATATAGACGAGTTAACGGAAGACGAGCAGAAGTATTTGCTTTCACTTTTAAAGGGCGACAATCTTCAGGAAGAAGACGCTGAACTTGTGTTGACACTAATGCGCGACTATTCCGCCGACGTAGTGGAATTTATTCCCGACCTCATCCGCGACTTCCCGAGTCTCTCAAAGCGACTGTATTATTTCTGCCGCAACGTCAAGGACAAGAAAGAGATTGCTGTCGCCTTGCAGCAGCATCTAGCCAGCCCGGCTCAAATTACTGAGTTTCAGTTGTTTTGGTTTGGCGTAATGGCTGAGGATTACTTGTTGCAGACGCCTCAAGCGGGCGATCTGTTGATGGCTCTCTATGAGCATCGTAACGCGACTGAAATTAGTCGGGCAAAAATACTCGAGATGCCGGAGAAGCGGTTCGGCCTCGCCGATCTTCGCGAAGAACAACTTCGGACAGGACACTCAGATTGGCTTGCATGGGCGTCCGCAATCGGATCGCGGGTACATCCTAAAGGCCAACGGAATCAGCTATTGAAGTACTTTCGAAAATCCTCGCCGATGAACCAACTCGTCGGGGAATTTGTAGAGAACTGCTTTTGAGGATGCACCAGCAACGTACTTGATCAAAATGCTCCGCGATCACGAGACGGCCGGCGGTGCTTGCGGAAAAGGGCTTGCAGGAAATAAATCGCCAGGCCGGCACCGAAGACCAGCCAAAAATAGGGAATGCTTTGCGTAATCGTGAAGACCACCATCGCCGCAGCCGCCGCCCACATCATCAGCTCTCCGGTAAAACCATCCATCCAATTCGGTGTTGCGCCGCTTGCCGGCATTCGCGGTGTGAGCGATGGCCACAGGCGCGGAACGGCATCGTAATAGCGCCGGTAGCTTTCTCCCTGCGATGCCAGCAACATTGCTTCCTCTCGCAGAAGCAGCCGGTACACGATAATCAAGTTTCCCAGCACGATCACAGCAAAGCCCGAGCGGCTGGCAAGAAAGCCGACGCCCACGGCGAGGAACATATTTCCCAGGTAAAGCGTATTGCGCAGATGGCGATACGGCCCGTCGGCAACCAGCTGCTCGCCATGCAGGGCCGCGTCATGAATGATCGAGCTGTGCAGATAGGATGCGGCCCACGTGCGAATCAGTGCGGCGGCCGCCACCATGGCCGTCCCCACGGCAAATAACACGACGACCAGGTGATCGATTCGCGCGCCTGCGCCCGGCTGGTGGCGGTACGCAAACCGGGCTATCGCGGCGCACACGTTTACATGGTCGACGCGATACAGCAGGAATCCGGCCCAATAGGTTCCGAAGATGAACCAGAAGCGCGCGCGAAATTCCCATTCCGCAGCGGCGAAGCTCATGGGTGCGTCAATGCCTCCGGACGGCCGTAGATGATACGCGCGGCCTGTCAAAAACATTTCAGAATTCTCCGAGCGATCGAATCC
Organism: uncultured Acidobacteriota bacterium; assembly: GCA_963769415.1. Lineage (GTDB taxonomy): Bacteria > Acidobacteriota > Terriglobia > Acidiferrales > UBA7541 > Palsa-295. Next base: position 2,216,402 of record CAVYLM010000005.1, on the reverse strand, counting down.
GCGGCGGACAAGTTGACGCCCCGCACCACTCGCGGTATTGTCAGCCACCGCGTTTCGATTTCAGGGGGGTGAAGGTTCATGCGACAAAAGATTGGCGTCATCGGATTCATGGCCGGAGTGGCGATTTTCGCGTTGGCGCTGGGTGGAGTTTTCGCGCCGAAAGTCTCCGCAGTAGGCCCCATTGCAGTTGATTGCGATCGCGCGTGCCTCGAAGACCTCGCCACGCAGTACCTCTCCGCGCTCGTGGCGCACGACCCCAAGCGCCTGCCGCTCGCCAAGGACGTGAAGTACACCGAAAACGATCAAGTCATGGACGTCGGCGACGGCTTCTGGGGCACCGCCACGCAGGTCGGCGGGTATAAGCACTGCTTCTCCGATCCGGTCGCCGAACAGATCGGCTGCATGGTGACGATGCACGAGGGCGATCACCTGCTGATCATGGGCATGCGCCTGCGCGTCGAGCTCGGCAGGATCACCGAGATTGAAACCACCTATTACCGCCAGGGCGGCGGCGGTCCCTCCAACATGGAAGGCTACGACAAGGGCACTCCCGAGCCGATCTGGTTTGAGACCATTCCGCCGGCAAAGCGAGTTTCTCGCGCGCAGCTGATCAACACCGCCAACATGTATTTCGCGGGACTCGAAAACAACGACGGCAAGGGCGTGTATCCTTTCGCCGACGATTGCGACCGCATGGAAAACGGAGTTCACACCACGAATAATCCCACGCTATCGCCCAACGCAGCCTTTAATGCTTTTGCCTTGGGCTGCACGGCGCAGTTCAAGAGCGGCTACTACGCCGTGGTCACGCGCATCCATCACCGGCGCTTTCCGCTTGTGGATGAGGAGCGCGGCATCGTCTGGGCCTACGTCGTGTTCGATCAGAATGGTACCGTGCACACGATCACGCTGACGAACGGCCAGACCGTCTCGATGGGGAATATTTTCAATCGTCCGTCGAGCCTGGAAGTGACCGAGGCGTTCAAGATCACCGACGGTAAGATTCGCCGGATCGAAATGGTCGGCTCCGGCTTGCAGTACCATCTGAATTCGGCGTGGGGCGGCATCAGCGATAAGTAGCAGCGCCAGGGGAAATCGCGGACATGAAGAGAATGGTTCGTGTTGTCGCCGTGGCGACAGCGGGAATTTTGGTTTGCCTCGGCTATGGCAGCGTAGCGCGCGCGCAGCAGCCGCCCGCGACTCCGCCTGCCCCGCAGGCCTCAAACCTGAACGCTGGCACGGAAACCGGCATCGGCACATTCCAGACGCACTGCATGGGCTGCCACGGCAATCCGAATGTCCCGCTAGCGCCGGCGCCCGACGCGATCCGCCAAATGCCTCCGGAAAGGATCTACGACGCGCTGACCACCGGCCTCATGAAGCCGCAAGGCGACTCGCTCACCGAGGATCAGCGAAAAATGCTCGCGACGTTCCTCAGCGGCCGGCCACTCGGCAGCTTGAAAGAAGGCGACGCGAAGGACATGCCGAACCAATGCGCGTCCAACCCGCCTCTGAGAGACCCTTCTGGCGCGGCCCAGTGGAATGGCTGGAGCCCTGATGTCGTAAATTCACGATTCCAGACCGCAAAAGGCGCGGGCCTGACAGCCGAGCAGGTGCCGCAGCTGAAATTAAAGTGGGCCTTCGGCTATCCGACCGGTCTTTCCGCGTACGGCCAGCCAACCGTCGTTTCCGGCCGCATTTTCGTCGGCAGCGACATCGGTTACGTCTATTCGCTCGACGCCGCGAGCGGCTGCGTCTACTGGTCGTATCAGGCGAAGGGCGCCGTGCGGCCCGCGGTTAGCGTGGCGCGCGTGAAGGGTCATGGCAAGACGAAGTACGCCGCCTATTTTGGTGATGCGCACGCGAACGTCTACGCCGTCGACGCGCGGACCGGCGCGCAACTCTGGACCGCGCGCGTGGACGATCACTTCGTCGCACGCATCACCGCGGCGCCCAAGGTTTTCGAAGGGCGCGTGTACGTCCCGGTTTCGTCATCCGAGGAGTTTTCGGCGTCAAACCTCGATTATTCCTGCTGCACGGGGCGGGGAAGCGTGGCCGCGCTCGACGCCAATACCGGCGCGCAGGTTTGGAAGACCTACGTCGTGCCCACGCCGGTTCCCGTGCGGAAAAATTCCAGGGGCGTGCAGCAGTACGCCCCGTCGGGCGGCTCCATCTGGAATTCGCCGACGATTGACGTGAAGCGCGGCGCTATCTACGCGGGAACCGGCGACGGGCAAACGGAACCTGCGCCCGACACCACCGATTCGGTCATGGCGTTCGACCTGAAAACCGGAAAAATCTTGTGGCATTACCAGGCGCAGGCCGGCGACGCCTTCATGGGCGGCTGCAACGGCGATCAGCGCACGGACAATTGCCCTTCAGTGAACGGCCCCGATCAGGACATCGGCAATTCGCCCATCCTGCGCGATCTGCCCGGCGGGAAAAGCGTGGTCGTTTTCGGAATGAAGGACGGCACGGTCACGGCGCTCGATCCCGATCGCAACGGCGCGGTCGTATGGAAAGTTCACGCGGTCGATATACCGAAGGACCAGGCGAACACGTTCTTCGCGCGGCTCAACGGAATCGTCTGGGGCGGCGCCGCGGACGACCAGAATGTCTATTACGGATTGCAGTCCGGCGGAATGGTCGCGTTGAAGCTCGCGACTGGCGAGATCGTGTGGCGCGCGTCATTTCCCAAGACTGGCGCGGCGCGCGTGGTCAATTCCGCAGCGGCCACGGCGATGCCCGGCGTCGTGTTCCTGGCGGGTTCTGACGGAAAAATTCACGCGCTTTCGACGGCCGACGGTCACATTCTATGGGAATACGACACGGCCAAGCCCTTTGAGACGGTGAACAAAGTACCGGCGAGGGGCGGAGCGATCGCGTCCATCGGGCCTTCGATCGCGAACGGAATGCTTTTCATCGGCTCGGGCTACGCGGTGACGGGCACGAATTCCGGAAACGTGCTGCTGGCCTTTTCGGCCAAGTAGTGTGCAGTCTTCCCGCCATCGCTCGCCGGCATTCAACCTCAACCCTACAGAGCCTTGGCGTTCACCGCAGCTTTCGCCCTCCAGGAAATCGTGAGGCAACGCAGCACAAAGCCGCTGATCGTAATGTCATTTCGTTCGGCGGCCTCATGGATGCGTCTGCGCTCGTCAACCGAGCATCGTAAGAGAATTGCTGTCCTCGGCAAGGCGGCCCGATCGCGCTTGCCACTGCGCGCGCGACGAAAAGACCGAATGCCCCTGGAGCTAAACTTTTCTTCGAACCGTAACGCTCTGGCGACAATGTTCAGAACATAGTTCCCCAGCGTCCGGCGTTCCGCCCTTGCCCGATCTCGTATCATCGCGGCTTCCGCAACGGAACAGCGGATCAGGAGGGTGGCGCGGTCGCTCATCTTCGGTCTGATATCATATGATATCAGCGTTTGCAATGCGCGCTGGAAAGGACTAGCGTTGGCTTTCAAGGTTCCTGGTCTGCGGTCGGAGTCATCCCACATATACCCAGCTCTCGCCGTTCGGAGGCGACGAGCGCAACCGACGTCCCAGTCTGACGCCAGATGCGAGGTGTCACATGCGAGGACCGGATCGTTTCGAACTAAGCGAAAACTGCCGGAAATGTCAGTTCAGGCGCGACGGGTTTTTCTGCCAGCTCGACGGCGCCGCTCTGAAGGATTTTGACGCGCTAACCTCTTTAGCTGCGTATCCGGCTGACGCCCTGTTGTTTATGGAAAACGAACCTTCCCGTGGCGTATTTGTCCTCTGCCATGGGGAAATCAAGCTCTCGATGTGTTCGCGCGATGGTAAGACCCTGATTTTGCGAATCGCGAAACCCGGCGAGGCGCTCGGGCTCGCGGCCGCCATCAGCGGTGCGCCTTATGAAGTCACGGCCGAGACTCTCCGGCCTTCGCAGGTCGCGTTTGTTCGCCGGGCCGATTTCCTGAAGTTCATCAGGCACCGTCCCGACGTCTATCCGAAAATCGCCAGGCACGTATCATCCTCTTACGAGGGAGCGTGCGATCGTCTTCGCGTGATGGGCCTCGCTTCCATTCACCAGAAGCTCGCCAGAATCTTGCTCGATTGGACGGAAAAACTGGGCGAAGACAAAAAAAGCGGCCTTCGAATTACCGTTGCTTTGACCCACGGGGAAATCGGCGAGTTGATCGGCAGCACTCGCGAAAGCGTCACGCGAGTCCTGAGCGACTTCAAGCGCAGCCGGCTGATCACCGTCAACGGGACAGCCGTGACCATCCACGACCGCAAACGCATGGAAGAAATGGCCGTGTCGTGACGGTCGCAATACCTGCGCAAGCGATGCGGAAGATCTCCGCCGCGCGTAACCCGGTGGCCTGCCTGTAGCGAAAGAAAAACAAAACCTGCTAACTGGTTAGGCGCGCGATCGCCTGCATAGACAACCAATAGGCCAGTTTCAGCCTGACCCAGAACTGTCCCAACGTACCATTGACTTTCGCTTTTGGTTCGCCTAAAGTGAGAGCTTAAGACAGAGGCTGTGGGGGGACTCGAATGGCACTGACAAAACGTCAGAAAGAAGTACTGAACTACCTCGTCGGATTCATCAACAAGAACGGCTACTCGCCCAGTTTCGAGGAAATCGCGCACGCGCTGAAGCTGACTTCACTCGCGACCGTGCACAAGCATCTCTCCACGCTCGAGAAAAAAGGCTTTATCCGCCGCGGCTACAACCAGAGCCGGTCGATCGAGGTGACCCAGCTTCCCAAGCAGGTCCGCGAGGAAATCCTGGACCGCCACGTGATCGAGCTGCCGCTGGCAGGCAGGATCGCCGCTGGCAGGCCGCTCGAGGCCGTCGAGGACCGCGAAACGATTTCGTTGGCTGATTTCGCCAAGGGCCAGAACACCTTCGTCCTGCAGGTGAAGGGCGAATCGATGCGCGACGATCACATCCTCGATGGCGACTTCATCGTCGTCGAGCAGACGCAGGTGGCCAATCCGGGCGAGATTGTAGTGGCGCTGGTGGGCGAAGACGAAGCCACCGTGAAGAGATTCTATCGCGAGCCGGGTGGCAAGATCCGTCTCCAGCCCGCCAATTCCTCGATGTCTCCGATCGTCGTGCCCGGCACGGACGTGAAGATCCAGGGAAAAGTGGTTGGCGTTCTCCGCAAATATTCATAGCCGCGTGGGTATGTTCGCGAATTTCGGTGGAAGCGCGGGACTTTAGTCCCGCGAAAAACGCCTAAAAAAAAGAAAGGGCTTTAGCCCTGGATTCCGCTCTGTCTCCTGCGTCCTTTGTCCTGATCGAAGCCGAAGGATGCCGCGAATCGCGTCCCTGATGTCATCGACTAGAAACACGAGTGGAAATAAACCGCGTTCTGCTTTAGACTCTTACCCCCACGCCCTCAACCTCGATCGATTTGCGAAAGCAAATCGAAACTCTCATCGCACGTGTATCGGACGCCAGTCTAGTAATGCAACGGACACAGCTGTCCCATTTTGACATTGGCGGGCTTCGTTCACCGGAATAGATTGATAGCCCCGGTCCACAATAAAATCGCTGGTTCCGGCGAAGTTCGGCCCAAGGAGGGTAAATGTGGGGAGACAAGAAGCCCGAGGCTCCCGCTAGGTCGCCGCTCCCGCAGCAGCCTAGAACAACTGCACCAACAGGAAACTCATTTTCTGGGGAGGCAAAAACAATGGCACCTATAGATTCGTCGTACCCGGCATCGACCGGCACCGCACGTCTCGGCGCGAGCCTGCACGTGAAGGGCGAGATTACCGGCAATGAAGACCTGGCCATCGACGGAAGCGTCGAAGGGCTGGTTCAGCTGGAGGACCGCAAGCTGACGATCGGCGCCAGCGCGAAGCTGACCGCCGACGTGATCGCACGCGAAGTGGTCGTCTACGGCAACGTGAAGGGCAATCTACGCGCGCGCGACCGCATCGAGATCAAGAAGGACGGCTCGGTGGTCGGCGACCTGACCACCGCCCGGATCATGATCGAGGACGGCGCCTACTTCAAGGGTTCGATCGAAATCGACAAGACCGCCGATTCCGGCGAGAGTCGCGATCTCGACAAGCCCGCGTTCTCCCGGACGCCCCGCGCCACGGCGACGGCCAGCTCCTCGGACTAAGCACACACGCTGCGACCGGCGAGCGGGCCGCCAAGTGCGGCTCGCCCCCCGGTTGCGCCCGCACGTGCGCGAATTACGCCAGGCTGACGATGTAATCCCCGCCGTTCGGCTCGAAATGCAGTTTGTCCTCGCGCGAAAGCCAGCCGATGGCCATGAAGAACAGGCTCTGCGGCGCGTTGACCTCTTCCATCAGAGCCGCGAAGGTGAGCGGTCCTTCCTTCGAAAGAGCTTCCCACACGGCGCCTGCGGTCTCCCCAATCCGATCGTAGTTCACGGTGAAAGCTCCCTTCGATGTCTGGCTTTTGAATCGTTCGAGCCAGCAATGTGCGGCGGCTCTGCGGAGTAGCCGGTCGAAAACCTCCGGTTGCGACGGGTTCGCGGTGGCCAGGGAAATAAAAATCGAGGTCACGCCGAACACTCCTGCGCGAATTTACTGCGATGCTGTTACGAGCGGGTTATTGAGCGATAAATGATTGCCAAAATTTGGCGGCGGCCCGCCCTTCGCGAGGGCGGTTTATCGGCCTGCAGCTTGCGCAACTAGGCGCCACTTCTTTGGCCGTGTTTCTCACCCTCGGGCGTCGATGAACACATCTCCGGTAGTGCCACCAATCAGGAGCCGGGTATCAGGCGTTCCCGATGCGGCAGTGTGGGCACCGCCTGTACGCGCGGCCAGCTATGCCTTTCGCAATCGCAAATCGCACTGCCCGAGTATTGCGCCCCATTGTGCGTATGATGGAGTCCGGGAGGCGAAGCAACATGAGGACATTGATGAAAACGATGGTGCTTGCCGCGATGCTGTTAGCCACGGTCTCGGCGATTGACGCGCAGGTTTCCATTGGAATCGTAATCGGAGCGCCACCGCCGCCCCAGGTCGTTCTGGTTCTACCCCCAAGGCCAGATCCCGAATGCGTGTGGGTGCAGGGCTATTGGTATCCTGTGGCGAAGCATTACAGGTGGCATGAAGGCTATTGGACTCGACCACCGTACGAGGGAGCTCGTTGGGTTCCGCCGCATCACGACGGCGAACGGTTCTTTATGGGTTACTGGGACGGAGATCGCGGCCGTCTTGAGCACGATCACCACTGGGATCACGACCGAGACCGTGACTTCCACGATCATGGCCGACATGGTGATCACGGCCACGACGGGTACGATAGATAGCTGATATCGGTCGGAGCCGCCTGCTAGCCTGTCTGAGCAAGAAGGCGGTGACCGCTGTAATCTGTAGGCGCGTCTCAAGGAGGCAGGAATGCCCGAAGCAAAAGGAATGTGGGAAGGGCTGATGGATTTCTCTTTTCGCACATACGCAACTCCAAGGATGCTGAAATTTCTATACGCCATACACCTGCTCGTAGGGCTCGTCGCCGGCGTTGCCTGGGTCGTGCTGTCATTCCAACAGGCCCCAGTGCAAGGACTACTCGCGCTCCTCGGTGCACTGGTGGGATATTTCTTTTGGATTCTCTACTGCCGCGTCATTCTTGAAGTGCTCGCTGCGGTATTCCGCATGGCTGATGCCATCGCGCCAGACCGCACACCGTCGCTGTAACAGTAGTCCGGCCTGACCAACGCGGGCCGGACATGTCACCTCGGTGCCAAGTCATCGGCAGTTTGCATTTCTCCTACCCTGAGCCTGACGCCGCTCGTTGCCGCGACTGCGCAGGCGCTCCTTCAAGCTCTTGAATCATCCGGCGAAGCCAGCCGCGCACGGCCTGCTGAACGTCCGGTGCGTCGGCCGGCCCCCCAAGGCTCGCTACCGTAGTTCCGTGTTCGTTCAGCGGAATATGGTGACACGGGACCGCTTCGGCTCGCCTCTCAGCCGGGACGAAATCGATGAGCCAGCACTCCGAACACGGATGCTCTCTTGTAGGTAAGCCATAGTTCAGGCACGAAGGAGAATCCTGGAAGACGGAATACTCCCTGCGTGACTCCCGTTTTCGTTCTGCGAAAAAGGGCATTGTCATCGGATCATTCTCGCTCGCGCGTGCCGGAAGCCTTCCCCTTAACGTTTGGTATCCACCTTGCTCGCAAAACTCCAGTTGCAGCTTCAGCGCATTCAGCAGGGCCTCTTGTCGATTTTGCGTCATCGCACACCTCTCGCCCTTCCCCATAGTGACAGATGAACTCCATTTTGGAGTATTGCTGTGACGCCGGTCACAGAGCACTAGGGTCAACTCCTGTAAGATGCGGTAACCGGAGCACTGCATATGGCCCGCAAACGAACGGTGATCGGCATTATCACGTTGGTTGCTAGGTCTCTGGGCTGGCTCCTGGTAGTTCTCGCGATTTTGGGCCTTCCGCAAATGCGATTTCTCACGGGCGGTCTGGAGGGCTCTTTCCGATTGCTTTCATCTATCGGCTTGGTGTTTGCGGGTGTCGTGTGGCTGGTCGCGATCGAGTTGTTCCTTCGGTTTTTTGACCAGTATCTGTCGCGCAACTGACGCTGGTTTTGGCCCGAATGACTGACTAACTCGCTAACCGGCATGTCCGGTGATCCGGCTAATCGAGCATTAGCCGTCTTGCACCAGCCGTAAGCTTGGGGGAAAGACACGGGGTTCTGGTATTCTATCGACGTTCCGTTCAACATGAGCGTTCCCACCCTGCGTACGAGCCTTCGTGGTATGCATCTGCTTGATACACCCATCTTCAACAAAGGCACCGCTTTCACCGACGAAGAGCGGTCCGCGTTTGGTCTTCATGGCCTGCTGCCGCCGCAGATCGAATCGCTGGAGGAACAGACATCACGCGCGTATGAAGCCTATCGTCGCAAAACGGACGATCTCGAGCGTCACATCTACTTGCGTGCGCTCCAGGATACGAACGAAATCTTGTTTTATAAACTGCTGTACGCCCATATCGAGGAAATGATGCCCATCGTCTATACGCCGGTGGTTGCTCTGGGCTGCCAGCAATTCAGCAACATTTACCGTCGCCCACGCGGCCTTTTCATCTCCTACCCGCTTCGCGACTCGATTCCCAGCCTCTTGCGCAACCGGCCACACCCGGATGTCGACGTCATAGTGGTGACGGACGGTGAGCGGATCCTGGGAATCGGCGATCAGGGCGTGGGAGGTATGGGGATACCGATTGGAAAGCTTGCTCTCTATTCGTTGATCGGCGGCATCCACCCGGCCCAAACCTTGCCGGTCGTGCTTGATGTGGGAACGAATAACGAAGACCGATTGAAAGCTCCCGAGTACCTCGGTTGGCGGCACGAGCGTATCACCGGCGACGCCTACTACGAATTCGTCGACCTTTTCGTCCAGGCCGTGAAGCAGGAGTTGCCTGGCACCTGCCTGCAGTGGGAGGACTTCGCCAATCCCCACGCGCGGCCACTCCTCGATCGATACCGTGATCAGATGCTGACCTTCAATGACGATATTCAGGGGACGGCGACGGTCGTTTTCGGCGCGCTCACTGGGGCAATCAAAGCATCAGGCGGACGATTCAAGGACCAACAGATCGTCTTCTACGGAGCGGGCGCTGCCGCCATCGGCGTGGCGGATTACTTGCGCATGGCGCTTGTTGATAGCGGGCTGTCCGAGGAAGAGGCTAGGCGACGATTCTGGATCGTCAACCGGGGCGGCATCCTGCACGCGGATCGAACCGACCTGGCTCCCGAGCAACGCGTCTACGCCCAGCCAGTAGAACGCTTCGCGCAATGGCGGCGACTTTCGTCCGGCGCCATTGATCTCGCTACTGTGATCCACAATATCGACGCGACGATTTTGATCGGCCTGTCGACGCTCCGCAGTGCCTTTACCGAATCTATTGTGCGGGAAATGACGAGCAAGGTTGACCGGCCGATTATCTTTCCCCTGTCGAATCCGACGGACCGGTGCGAAGCCGTTCCAGAAGACTTGATGCGGTGGACCGACGGCCGCGCGATCGTCGCCACGGGTTCTCCATTCGCGCCCGTGGATTTCGCGGGCCGGAAGGTTCCGATCGCCCAGTGCAATAACGTCTACGTGTTTCCGGCAGTTGGTCTCGGTTTGATCGCCTCCGGCGCGCGCAGAGTGACGGATCGGATCATGATGGCGGCCGGGCGCGCGTTGGGTGAAAACTCGCCCGTGCTGTCTGATTCTGGAGCCAGTTTGCTTCCTTCGTTGAAGGATCTCCCGATGATTGCGCGGAAGATCGCTCTTGCGGTAGGCATCGAGGCGCAACACGCAGGCCTTGCGCGGCCCACGCCACCTGACGAGTTGCAAGATCGCATCGCCGCCATGCAATGGACTCCTGAATACCCGCGCCTGGTTCGATCCGAGCTCTAGCCCACGCGCAGTTCTGCTATCTGGATTGCCCGCGGATAAACCAATCTCTGATCAGCGCCCTAATCGGAGGAGCGGAGTTCTGGTGCGGTACGTGTTCGGTAATCCGACTTGGCTGACTAAATCTGGTAATCGATGATGGCTTGGAGTTCGTCGGCGGCGCGTGAGTCGGCGGGTTTGCTTCCCTCCAACTCCTGAAGACGTTCCTTCAGGTCTTTCACCTGGGTTGCCACGGCCGCGAGAGCCTCAGACAAGGGATCCTGGATCTGCTTCGGGTCGGTGATGACGACGCGCTGCCCGGCCCGCAATATGACGTGGCCAGGCACGCCAACGATCGTGGAATTGTCGGGCACATCCCGGAGCACGACCGAGCCGGCGCCTACTCGGCAGTTGTCTCCGATTCGTATGTTTCCCAGGATGCGCGCGCCTGCGCCGATCGCAACTCCATTCCCAATCGTGGGATGCCGCTTGCCTTTTTCCTTACCGGTTCCGCCGAGCGTCACGCCTTGATACAAGGTTACGTCGTTGCCGATCACGGTAGTTTCCCCGATAACGACGCCCATGCCGTGATCGATAAACAGGCGTCTCCCGATTTGCGCCGCGGGATGAATCTCGATCCCGGTCAGCAGGCGCGCCACCTGGGAAAGCCAGCGGGAAAGCAGCTGCATGCCATGGTTCCACAGCCAGTGATTCAAGCGATAAAACCAGAGTGCGTGCAACCCCGAGTAGCACAGCAGGACTTCGAGTACGGATTTGGCGGCCGGGTCGCGATCGAAAACCGACGCAATATCCTCTCGTATCGATCCGGGCACTGCTCCCTCCCCGCTCACATCGGTGCGGCAGTCAGCTGCTGTGCTTCGTTCTTCAAGCTTTCGAACAGGACGCTGCTCAGATATCTTTCGCCGAAATCTGGAAGGATGACGACGATAAGTTTCCCGGCGTTCGCGTCGCGCCGTGCCACTTGCAATGCCGCAACGACAGCGGCGCCCGATGATATCCCCACCAGGAGCCCTTCTTCCAGCGCAAGCCGGCGCGCCATGTCGATCGAGTCCTGGCTTGATACGCCGACGATCTCGTCGATGTAGTCCTTACGCAGAATGCTCGGCACGAATCCCGCTCCGATGCCCTGAATCTTGTGCGGCGACGGCTGGCCGCCCGAGAGCACTGGGCTTTCCGTCGGCTCAACGGCAACGGCCTTGAACGAGGGTTTTTTCGGCTTGATGTATTGGCACACCCCAGTCAGGGTGCCGCCCGTTCCGATACCGGAGATCAGAATATCGACCTTGCCGTCCGTGTCGTTCCATATCTCCGGACCGGTCGTTTCGAAGTGGATCTTGGGATTCGCCGGATTATCGAATTGCTGGAGGATGAAGCCGTTCGGCGTAGCGGCCAGCAACTCCTTGGCCTTGGTGATCGCGCCATTCATGCCCTTGGAGCCCGGCGTGAGGACGATCTCGGCCCCGAACGCCTTCAGCAGCACGCGGCGTTCCAGGCTCATTGTGTCCGGCATCGTCAAGATTAGTTTGTAGCCCTTCACCGCCGCCACAAACGCCAGCGCAATCCCTGTATTTCCGCTTGTCGGCTCGATCAGCACGGTCTTGCCGGGATGAATTTCCCCCGCCTTTTCGGCCTCCGCGATCAAGCTCACGCCGATGCGGTCTTTCACGCTGGCATTCGGATTGAAACTCTCCAGTTTCGCCAGCACGGTCGCCTTACAGCCGTCCGCGACCTTGTTCAACTGGACGAGTGGTGTTTTGCCGATCAGCTGGGTAACATCCTTCGCGACTTTCATCTTGTCTCCTTGATTGCAGCAGGCTAGCAGTTTCATCCAGAAGTGACAATCGCTCCGGTCGGCCCAACCGGAATTTGCCTAATTGGCGTGTAACCCGGTTACTGGAAAAGTTGATACTGGGACCAAGATGTCCGGTAATCCGACGCAATCGGGACTTTACGCTGGTCTATGTTCACCTGAATTCACAAACACAACCTTTTCGATAGGAATGCGCTTCCCAAGCTCATAGAACTGGCCGACTTTTCATTCGTCTTGAACAGCTACCGAGGGGCTGAGAGGTTCGAAGGAGATGAACCATGCGACATATCCTGGTGCTCGCAGCGATGTTGGCACTTGGCATTCCGGTTTACGGACAACAGGACCAGCAACCCGCGCACCCACAGCCAATCCCATCGAATCCGTTCGACTGGCATGTTCATGGAGGGCCGATCCCGTCGAATCCGTTCGACTGGCATGTTTATGCAGGGCCGATCCCGAACTGGCCGTTTCCGTCAGAATCAGAACTAGGCTGGCACGCTTTCGCAATGCAGCTACGGCCGTGCGCGGTCTTCCAGCCAGACGGCAAGAAGTATCGATATGTCGAAGGCCCCCTGCCGGACCGCATCAAGCGCAAGAAGCGGTTCACGGATGCCGAACTTAAAGAGATTAAGGAAAAGGGCGGTGACTTTAAGATTCTAAATTCCGGGTCCAGCAAGAACGAAATGGATGCCGCGCTCGACGCTTGCCTGGAAAGCAGCTTGAAAACGCAGCATTGATGTCGGTTTGTTTGAATTCTTTCTAGGCATCAGCCGGCGGACCTGTCGCGCCGTCCCCATACGTTAAGTATTGACCACCAGCAACGGCGTGATCAGAATGACGTCCGAGACCTATTGTCAAGACAGCGGATTTCGCTGATCGGCGAACAGAAACCATTATGAAATTTCCGGAGGAAAGCAAAATGCGATTTCCAGTGCTGATGTTCCTGGCTGTGCTGGCGACGGCGGTTCCCGCCGCGGGCCAGGACGCCTGCTCCTGGTCACGCGACCTGCGCTTCATCAACGGCAAAATTCACACGTTGGATCCGCAGAATCGCGTCGTTAGCGAAGTGACCATTCAGGAGGGACGCTTCGCGTATGTCGGTCCGCTGGGAAATCGCAAAGTGAATCCGTGCACGAAAGTGATCGATTTACACGGGCGTGTAGTCGTCCCGGGTCTAATCGACAATCACAACCATTTCGTACTGTTCAGCCAGCGTCCCGGCTATGACGTGATGGTTGAAACTGCCACCAGCATCCCGCAGGCGATGGCCTTGCTCAAGGAGCGCGCCCGAACGGTCCCCGCCGGCGCCTGGGTGACCGCGATTGGCGACTGGACTCCCCGGCTCTTCGCGGAAAACCGGATGCCGACCTTGGCGGAATTGGATCAAGCCGTGCCGGATCATCCCGTATTCTTCGCCACGTTCGGTCCCGCGGTTACCAACAGCCTGGGTAAGAAATTCTTCGAGAGTAACGGCATTGCCGTCAGCTCCACTGGCGCCTTGGAAGGGCCCGCCGCCAATGCTGCTCTGGGCGCACTGCGCAAGATGCAGACTCCCGAGGACAGGATTCGCAGCGCCGAGGACGCGCAGGCGTATGTGCTGCGTTACGGTCTTACGACCAGCGCGGATATGGGAGTCTTCGCTGACCCTGACAGCCCCGATTTGCAGGATAGCTTTACGTTCCCCGGCATTGCTAGCGCCAATCCCTGGACCGTCTATGACCAGATTCTCGCGCTGGACCACCAGCACAAACTCGACGAGCGCGTTCGGCTTTTCATGATCTCGATGGACAAGACGATGGCGCTGCCGCTCTTGACCCAGCGCCTGCTCAATGTTTTCCCTGACTTTGGCGACGATATGCTCCGGGTTTCGGGGATCGGCGAATTTGCGACGCCTTGGTTTGTCAATTTTGCCGGCGGGCAGCACCCCGACAACTACGAAACGGCGCTGCAACTGGTCGCCAAGCACGGCTGGACCTACCAACAACACACGTTGTCTCTAGCTGAAGTCCAGTTCACGGCCCAAAACTATGAGAAGGTCAACGCCGTCACGCCGGTTGCCGGCTTGCATTGGTCGATCGCGCACGTCCCCGCTATTGACCCGCGGACGCTCCAGTCCATGAAAGCGATCGGCGTAGGCATGGCACTCCATGGCTGGAAATATCTTCAGGGCAGCCAGGGCACGCCTGCCGGACAACCGGCGGGTCCGCCCTATCGCACCCTCATCGAGAGCGGGATTCACGTCGGCGCGGGCTCGGACGCGGGTGACATTTCCGTGCTCGATCCCTGGTTCGAGATCTATTACATGGTGACTGGCAAAGACTGCACCGGCGTGCTGATCAATTCGGGCGAGCAGGTCACGCGCGAACAAGCCCTCCGCATGTACACGGCGGACAACGGCTGGTTCTTCCACGAGGAGAACGATCTGGGGTCGATCGAAACGGGCAAACTCGGCGATCTGGCCGTCCTGAGCGATGACTATTTCGATCGTAAGGGAGTCTCGGATGAAGGGATCAAGCAGTTAAAATCTGTGCTCACGGTGGTCGGCGGTCGCATCGTATACAGCGATCTTCACTAGCAGTTGAAAGTGTCGCCCGGCGGGGAGGGACGTGAAAGGAGAACGGTCATGCCTGCTGATGAGAACGGGAGAGATACAGTTGCACAGGGCGGTGAGGTCCAAACAGACCGTAGAAATTTCATGAAGAGTGCCGCTGCGGCCGGATTGCTTGGCGCTGCAGGAGCGGTATCGGCACTCGGCCAGCCGGCTCAAGCGGCGCAGCAGGCGGAGACGGCAGAGCCAAATCTGATGCCACCCCCCGGCATGTCGCCTCGTGGCGTTCCCGACCTCCGGTTTCCAATGTGCTACAAGGAGTCCATACCAGCCGCCGTGGGAGTAATGACGCAGTACTTTGCCGCGTTGGGCCAGAGGGACTTGAAAGGCATGGCGGAGATGCTCCACTTTCCGTTCGGCACGTTTGAACGGACCGAAGCGGCCGTGATCCGCAGCCCGGACGAACTCATGGCCCACGCGCCCGCATCGATGAACATGACCGAACACCCGGAACGGTTCACCGATCATGACGGCTACCTGAAGCCCGGCTGCTACGACGTCCTGGACGGCATTGAGATCTTCAACTCCAACCCGGTGGCCGTGAACTTGTCGCTGAATTACAACCGCTACAGTCCCGAAGGCTACAAGCTCCTGCGATGCGAAGGAATCTATTGCGTTACTAACAATGACGGGAAGTGGGCGATCCAGGCGATGTCCACGATTTTCACGCCTGCCAACATGCTTCACGTCGCGTATAACGACAGCATCACGGCGGCAAAACGCCTACGTCAGGATCATTGCTTAGCCTATATGAACAACGACCAGCAGGCTGTATGGGGTCCCATCCGTCAACTGGGTCTGAACCTGGGTGTGGGCGCCGGCGGAGCGTCGTGGGAAGTCGCCGCGCAGGGACACTACAAGGCGCTCGAAGGGCTTCGAGTCAAAGGCGTGAAAACCCGGCTATCTACTGAGAGCTATACGCAGGAGATGCTTGACCACACTCACGTCGACTTCGAAGCGTATCGTGCCCTCTGGCCGCATCTCCGTCTAGGCAATTGGGGATGGGACCTTGCTGACGGACCGCCCGGGGGCCGTATCATCCATGCCTCCGTTGAAAAGGTACACGCCTTCCAGGGCGCGAGCCGGTACACGACATGCGGCGAGTACATCAACGACAGCGTGGAAATGGACGTTATCACCTACAAGAAGGGACGCTGGGGCGTGGCGGGCTTGTTCGGCTACATGACAACCCACGATCGCGCGAACGATGTCCGCGACTGATCACGACTCCTGCGCTAAGTTCTGGTTAACGCGCTTGCCGGACAAGTGGCCTATGATCCAGCCTGCGCTCTTCAAAATGACCAACCACAATCCGAGACTCTTCGTTGACAGGAATTGAAGCGTAGCCTACACTTGAGAATTGTCTTTAGACGGAAAGGTGTGACTGAAGGACATGGGGACGTACGTACCGAAGGGCCGCGAAGCGGAAGCGCTGACGGTTGGGAAGAATTGGTTTGTAGTGGATGCGGACGGGCAGGTGCTCGGGCGCCTGGCGACGCATATCGCACGCGTGTTGATTGGGAAAGATAAGGCCGAATACACGCCCTTTCTCGATTGCGGCGATCACGTTGTCGTGATCAACGCAGAGCGTGTGAAGCTGACCGGCAACAAGATGGATCAGAAGGTTTACCGGCACCACAGCGGATATCCCGGTGGGTTGAAGGAAGTTTCCATCCGTTCGCTGATGCAAAAGAGGCCGGAAGAGGTCATCCGCGAAGCGGTGCTTGGCATGCTGCCGAAGAACAAGCTCCGCGCGCGTCGCGCCAAGAAGCTGCGTGTCTATGCCGGAAGTGAAGCGCTGAATCGCCACGCCGGACAAAAGCCTCAGCCGCTCGCGCTGTAACCTCGTGAATCGGAGTTTAACAATTCATGCGCTTGCCGGAATCCGCCATTACGCGGACCGCGCGCATGGAAGATCTGACGTAAACCCTTCGCTCGGCGAAGGGCAAATGGAGGCAATTTGAGTTCAGGACCGAATTCGCTGGCGGAAGCAGCCAAGAAACATTTCTACGGCACCGGACGGCGCCGCGAAGCCATCGCGCGCGTGTACGTCAAGCCGGGGCCGGCGCTGTTCACGGTGAACGGGCGGCCGGTGGACGACTACTTCCGCAACGTCGCGTGGCACACGGCTGCCGTTGAGCCGCTGAAGTTCACGCAGATGCTCGACCAGGTCCAGGTGCGGGCGCAGGTAAAGGGCGGCGGCGTCGGCGGGCAGGCCGGAGCCGTGCGCATGGGAATCTCGCGCGCGCTGGCGAGGCTGAACCCGGAGCTGCGACCGGCCCTGCGCAAGAATGGGTTTTTGACCCGCGATCCGCGCATGAAGGAACGGAAGAAGTACGGGCAGAAGGGCGCGCGGCGCAGATTCCAGTTCAGCAAGCGGTAACGGGAACCAGCCATTTCTAATCGACAATCGCGCCGAATAGAAATGGCCGTAAGTTGCTGAAAACAAAAGATCGGGCTCCCTTCTAATCGACACAAAATCGGGGGGGCCGACACGATTTTATATGGCTCACCCCGGTTCGTAGGGGTGAGGGCTTTCGGCCCCGGTGAAAGCGCGGGGTTTCAACCCCGCGAAAGGAATCCGGGTTGAGAACGGGCTTCAGCCCTGGACGATACAAGGCTAGGGAGACGGTTGTAGCAGTAAATCGGTTCGGCCCTTGAGGCTGGACCCAATTCACGGCCGGTGAGGATCCGGCAGAAAAGGATGCTGTTCCGGTTCGCCGGGATCGAAAGCATCCCTTCCACTAGGAGGTCATTTGGCAGTTGAAATTACGATGAAAGAGTTGCTGGAGGCGGGAGTTCACTTCGGCCACCAGACGCGGCGCTGGAATCCGAAAATGAAGGAATATATTTTCGGAGAGCGCAACGGAATCCACATTATTGACCTGCAAAAAACCCTGAAACTTTTCCGCGAAGCGGCGCGATACGTTTCCGAGCAGGCGGCGCAAGGCAAGAGCGTCCTGTTCCTCGGAACGAAGCGCCAGGCGCAGGAAGCGATCGCCGAAGAAGCGCAGCGCTGCGGGATGTTCTACGTGAACCACCGCTGGCTTGGCGGCACGCTGACCAACTGGGCCACCCTGCAAAAGTCCATCAAGAGATTCAAGCTGCTCAAGGCGATGTCCGAAGACGGACGCATGGCGCAGTTTTCGAAGAAGGAAGGCGCGCGCCTGGACCGCGAGCTGAAGCACCTGCAACAGAATTTCGCGGGCGTCGAGAACATGACCACGCCGCCGGACACGATGTTCGTCATCGATCCGAACGCGGAAGTGATCGCCGTGCGCGAAGCGCGGCGGATGGGCATTCCCGTCGTCGCGATCGTCGACACGAACTGCGATCCGAACCTCGTTGACTGGGTCATCCCCGGGAACGATGACGCGTTGCGCGCGATTCGCCTGTTCACTTCGAAGATTTCCGACGCGGTTGTTTCAGGACGGCAATCGTTCGAGCAATCGCAGATCGCCTCTCAGAAGGCCGCCGAAGGCGCAGCCGGAGAAGAAGGGCCGGAATACGTCGACACGAGCGCCTACGAGCAATACGAGAAGCAGGAAGGCGATTTCGTCGAAGGCGAGGCGACGTCGGCCGATGAAACCCTGGCGCCGGTACCCGCGGACGACGAACCGGCCGCCCAATAGTCTCCAAACGGCATACCCGTAATGGCCCGGGGAAACCGGGCCTTCGAAATCCAACGAAAAGGAATTGAGCAAAGTCATGGCCACAGCCGAACCTGGAAAGAGCGGGGGACCATCCGCACAACTCGTGAAGGAGCTGCGCGACAAGACCAGCGCAGGCTTTTCGGATTGCCGCGCGGCGCTGATCGAGGCCGGCGGCGATATCGAGCAGGCGATTACCGTCCTGCGAAAGAAGGGTCAAGTTGCGGCCGCGAAGAAGGCGCAGCGGACCACGTCGGAGGGGCTCGTTTCCTGCTACATCCACGCAGGCGGGAAGATCGGTGTGCTCGTCGAGGTCAATTGCGAAAGCGATTTCGTGGCGCGCACGGAGGCTTTTCAAGGACTCTGCCACGACGTGGCGATGCACATTGCCGCGCTGAATCCGCTCTTCCTGCGCCGGGAGGACGTGACGCCGGAGACCCTCGATAACAAGCGGGCGACGTATCGCGAAGAAGCCAAGGCCACTGGGAAGCCCGAAAACGTGATCGAAAAGATCGTCACCGGCAAGATGGAAAAATTCTACGAAGAGAACTGCCTCTACGAGCAGCACTTCATCAAGGACGAAGGCACCACGGTGAAGGAGCTTGTCGACCAGGCGATCGCCAAGGTCGGCGAGAACATCGCCATCCGCCGCTTTTCGCGTTTCAAAGTCGGCGAAACCGACGCGACCTCTTCGCCCGCATCCGCCTCCGAGGATCCCGGCGCACCCGAGCCGGTCTCCAAGGCGTAGCGTCGCATTCTCTGCCCGTGTAGGGGCGCTGCTTGCTGCGCCCTCTTTTCGTTAGCCCATCATTCTGAACGGAGTGACCGGACGATTTTGCCTTTCGTCCGGTTCGTGCGGGATGTCCGGTCGCGCAGTAGAAGAATCGCTCTGAGAATGCGGCCAGGACGTCAGCCACATCCGCCGATTCTCTGCTAGAATGCCGCGAGCCATGGCGCCCACCAACACAATGAAGAAAGCGCGGAAGATACGCGACGCGAAACCGCGCGGCGGGACGCCTGTTTACAATCGCATCGTCGTAAAACTTTCCGGCGAGTCGCTTTCCGGGCCGGACGCTTTCGGAATTCACGCCGAGACCATTCAGGGCATCGCGCGCGAGGTGAAATCGGTCCACGATCTTGGCGTGGAAGTGGCGCTGATCGTCGGCGGTGGCAATATCTTTCGGGGCGCGCGCCAGCACGGGCTCACCATCGACCGGGCGACCGGCGATTACATGGGCATGCTCGCGACGGTGCTCAACGGATTGGCCATGCAGGACGCGCTTGAAAAAGCCGGGTGCCAAACGCGGCTGATGAGCGCGATCGAAATGCACCAAGTCGCCGAGCCTTTTATCCGGCGCCGCGCCGCGCGGCACATGGAAAAGCAGCGCGTGGTGATCTTCGCGGGCGGCACCGGCAACCCGTATTTTTCAACCGACACCGCGGCGGCGCTGCGCGCGATGGAAATCAAGGCGCAGGTGATCCTCAAGGCCACGCGCGTGGACGGAATCTACGACGCCGATCCGGAAAAAGTGAAGACGGCGAAGATGTTCGATCGGATCACGTATCTCGACGTGCTGCAAAAAGGTCTCTCGGTGATGGATTCGACGGCGATCTCGCTGTGCATGGACAACAAGATGCCGATCGTCGTGTTCAATATGAACGTGCCGGGGAACCTGAAGCGCGTGGTGGTGGGCGAGCGAGTCGGCTCGACCGTGACCGCGGCGTAAATCACTGGATTGCGGAGGCCAGCTTTTCGATGAGCACGTTTACCTCAGACAAAGACGCTCTCGTCCAGGCGAAGGTTCGCATGGAAAAAGCGGTCGAGGATTTTCGCAAGGACCTTGCGACGGTCCGCACCGGCCGCGCAAATATCGCGCTGCTCGAAAGCGTGCGCGTGGACTATCACGGCACGCCGATGCCGATCAACCAGCTCGGCACGATGAACGTTCCCGACCCGATGACCATCGTGATCGCGCCGTGGGACTCGGGCGCGGTGCCGATGATCGACAAAGCGATTCGCACGTCCGACCTGGGCCTGAACCCGACCAATGACGGGAAAGTCGTGCGCGTCCCGATCCCGGCGCTGACGCAGGATCGCCGCAAGGATTTGGTGAAGCACATCCACAAAGTGCTCGAAGATCATCGGACTGCCGTGCGAAACATCCGGCGCGACATCAAAGAAGCGATCGAGAAGCTCGAGAAAGACAAGAAGATCAGCGAAGACGACAGGAAGCGCTCGCTCGAAGAGCTGGACAAGGTCACTCACTCCGAAACGAAGAAAATCGAAGATCTTTCCGCGGCGAAGGAAAAAGAAGTCCTCGAGATTAAGTGACGATCCGACAAGGATCGTCATCCTGAACCCGGCGCTGTTGGCCGGGTGAAGGTTCTTTCTTCATGCTTCTGCCGGACGCATTGAATTCCGACCATGATTGAGGCGCGTCCCAGCCGAACCGCCCTGCGCGTGGCAATGCGCCGCGCCGCTCACCAATTGTTCGACAACCCCAAAGTGCTCGACGATCCGGTGGCCATGGCGATCATCGGGCCGCGCGCGGCGGAAAAGCTGAAAACCGAGAAACCCGACGCGTTTGGCAAGTTCGGATTGGGCATTCGCGCATTCATGGTGGCGCGCAGCCGCTTTGCCGAAGACGCGCTGGCGCGTTCGATCGCGCGCGGCGCGAGACAATATGTGATTCTGGGCGCGGGACTCGACACGTTTGCCTACCGCAACCCGTACGGGGATTCAGGGCTCCGCGTTTTCGAAGCCGATTTTCCCGCCACGCAGGAATGGAAGCGCCGCAATTTGCACGAAGCCGGCATTGCGATTCCCGCGTCGGTGACGTACGCGCCGGTCGATTTCGAGCACCAGACGCTGGCCGAGGGATTGGGGCTCGCGGGCTTCGATGTGAGCAAGCTGACATTTTTCTCGTGGCTCGGCGTGACGATGTATTTGACCGAGGATGCGATCGCGTCGACGCTTAAATTCGTCGCATCGACGCCGCCCGGCGGCGGAGTCGCTTTCGACTACGCGGTCCCGATCGAGTCCCTGAGTTTCCTGGGGCGAATGGCGATGCGCGCCATGATGCATCGCGTCGCGGCGGCGGGCGAACCGTTTCGCACGTTCTTCGAGCCTGCGGCGATTGCGGAGCGGCTCAGGCAGATGGGATTCCACGGAATCGAAGATCTTGGCGCAAACGAACTCAACGAGCGCTACTTCAAGAATCGCACGGACAAATTGCGAGTGGTCGGCCGGCTCGGCCGTTTAATCGGCGCGGAAGTGTAGAAACAGTCGCTACTCGGCGGCGCGCGCATCCTCCCCGGGAATCAGGGTCAGGGCGCATTCGCCGCTCTTTTCGGTGCACGAGAGCGTTGCGCGGCGAATGATTTTCAGCGGCGCAGCGCCGGGAAACATCTCTCCGTAATTCAGCACGCGAAGCTTTTCCGCCAACGAACGCAGCGCCTCGCTGCCGGAAATGAATCGCACAGTGTCGGCGTGGGCGGCCTTTTCTCCCGGCGAAAGCGCGATGAAGAAATCGGCGCGAGCGTCTTCGCCGAACAGCTTTCCCGCGGGAATTGTGCGAATGGCGGCGAGTTCCGAGGCGGCTTTTGACACGAGATCGTCAATTCCGGAATTCGAGCCGAGCAGCAGCGTCAGGCGCGCGCGCGTGTCGGGATTCGAGCGCGGAGCGGCGAGCGCGAGCGCGTACGCTTTGACGGCGCGGTCCCTTTGACCGCGCTTCTGGTAAATCTGCGCGAGGTGGTCGCCGATTTCACCGTTCTGGTCGAGCGTCCACGCGGAGAGAATGTATCGTTCCGCTGGGGTGAGATCGTCCTTCTGGAAATAGACCCAACCGAGCGTGTCCCAGCAGGCCGCGAGGCTCGAGACCTTTCGCAATTGGCCCTGCGTGACTCGTTGCAGGTCGATCGTGCCGATACCGGCGACGGTGGCGCGAACGGCCGATTCGGCGTATTGCTGCGCCTTGTCGAGATCGACCTTGCTATCGGCGAGGTTGTACGCGATGTCGTTCCAGACGGGCCCAGTGGGAGAGAGCGCGGCGCCTTTCTCGAACGCAGCAAGCGCCTTCGGTTCATCACCCGTATTCAGATATGCGCGGCCGAGGCTGACGCGAAGCGCGGCGTTTTCCGGCGAAAGAATGGTGGCTTTGTCGAGTTCCGTCGCGGCGTGGGTGTAGTCATGTTGCGCGAGCAGGATTTCGCCGAGCGCGGCATGGGCGGAAGCGTCGAGCGGATCGATTTCGGTCTGCCGGCGAAATGCCGCGGCGGCTTCGTCGTTCTTGTCTTGCCGCTCGAGCGCGAGGCCCAGATAGTCGTTGGCATGCGGATCGGCCGGATTGATTTCGAGCTGCCTTTGAAACGCGGCAACGGCTTCGTCGAATTTGCCGAGACGCAGATCGGCAAGCCCGAGGTTGTTCCAGGCTTGCTTTTGCTGCGGGTCAATCTCGACGGCGAGATTTAGCAGCGGCGCGGCCGACGCCGCGTTGCCGGCATTCAGAGCGGCAAGGCCTGCTTCGACGAGATCGTCCGCTGTTGCAGACGGCGGAATTGCCGGATCGCCGGAGGAAGTATTGACCACGATCAGCGTGCGCGTTTCGTCAGCGGTGACAGCGCGGGAGAAATCCTTGTAGTCGTCCGCGCGCGCGGCAGGCAGGCTGCGCATCTTGAAATTGAGCGATCGCTCGGCCGTCAGCGTGCGATCCGAAAAGCGGTAGTTCGATCGAAAGTCGGCGTAGTCGCGCGAGATGGACGAAGACACGGGCGGCTGAGCGTTGAAGCTGGCAGGGAAATCGAGCTTCAGCTTGACGTCGACATCGAGCGGGCTGCCGATCTCGACCGGCTTTGCCGAATCCACCGGCGGATCGGGCAAGCCGATGGCGAGAAGCGGCAGCGGCACACTTTCGCGCTTGCTCGACCAGCCGACGAAATTCGATTGCTTGAAATCGATGTCCATCTCAAACGGGTCGTGCGTCGCGGTGGGATCTCCCGCTTCCACGGCTGTGACTTCGCCCTGCAGTCCATCGAGCGACAAAATCGTTTGCGCCAGCGCGTTCCATTGCGCTTGCGGCGTGCGGTGAAATGCGAGGCGCAGCACCAGCTCGGTATCGCCGCGCATCGAATAATGCGCATGCGCCGTGAGCTTGCCGAGCTCGCTGACGCGGCCGTCGATGTCGACCCGCTGCGCGGAGACGAACGGCGGATCGGCGGGAGTTTGGGCGATCTTGCCCGTGCCATCGGGCGCAATGAGCAGCGCGGCCTTATTTCGCAGCGGCGCCGCGAGAAACCGGAAAGGCGCGACTTCGGTGGTCGAATCCATCCAGATCGTGTCCGCGCCGTGCGCAAACGCGGTGACGGCATGATCGAATTGCGCGGGAGAAGGGACGGACCTGTCGAGCGCCCGCGTGTACGGCAACACGGCGGTCCGGGAATCGATTCCGGCAGCCCGAAGCATCGTCGCCAGCAGAATGTCTTTGTCCGCAGGGTCGCCGTACTTGTTGGCGAAGACTTCGGCGGCGGAGTGCGGCTGCCATCCGGCTTGGCCGAGAGGAAGTTCGACTGAGCGGATGTTCGTCGCGACGTAATCGTAGAGAGACTGAGCTTGCGCGAGGATATCCGAACTTCCCTGAATTAGTTCGGCCACCTTCGCGCGGATCTCAGGAGTGGGTTCGCTGCGGCCATGCTCGAGCTGCGCGTACCATCGCGCTACGGCGTCCCAGCTTGCGAACGTCGTCAGTTGGACATCCGGCGGCTTCGATTTCTGGCGGTCGGCTTGTTCTTTCGCCGAATCGCCCGACGCGACCGCGAGATTGGCGTGCTTCCAGCGATAAATCGTGCGTCCGTTCGTGCTGGTGGTTTCGAATGGCGCAGCCGGAGCGGATTTCAAGATAACCTTGCGGCCCGCGGGAACGCTGATTTCGAGGCGCTCGTCGCGCACGATGGCGTTCGACTGAAACGCATACGCGAACCAGAATTCGCCGCGCGCGAACGGCGTGACGAGCCGCGTCGAGATTTCATACTCGAGCGTGTCGCCGGGCGCGAGTGGCGGAACAGAGATGCGTCTTTCTTTGAGGTTTGCGTAAGCGGCCTCGGCAAGGACCGGCACGTCGTTGGCGGCATCCGCCGCGGCGTTCGCGATTTCGCCATCGGCTTTGTGCACGCGCACGTAACGAATTTCGATTTGCCGATTCGCTGAGTTGTACGGAAAGACGAGTTCGCGAAGCTGCTGCGCGCCCGTATCGTTTTGCACGCGCGCGCGCACCACGAGATTCTGCTCGCCCGTGCCGTCGTTTTCGAAACGAGCAGTCGTCGAATAGCTTTCAATGACGAATGGTTCTTTCGAGTAGTCGGGTGCGGGCTTTCGTGCGGACGTTGCGGCCTTCGCTTTCGCAGTTGCCGGCGGATGATTCGGCGTTGGCTTCGTCTGCGCGAAGGAATCGGAGGACCAGGCCAGCGCGCATAGCAGGATTGTCAGAAAACGATTCATTCACGCTCCCAAGGCAAAGGCGAACCCAGTGAAGTGTAGGTTGGCTGGCAACAGCGGTAAAGCGGGGATGGCGAGCGGGTTGAGTAACTTCCAACTACCGGGAGAATTGGCGCGGTGCCGCACGGTAAAGCTGGTACCAGGACCTAAATAGAAGGCAACCCAAAACGTGTACTAAACATCTCATTTTGTGAGCGATACGTGGAATCCAGGGCTTGCGCGAGTGGTTGGCGGGATCCCAGGTTCTCCCACATAACAGGGGTGCAACCGTTTCCGGGGGGCCGAGTCGGGTGCTGACGGACAGCCACTAAGCGTGCTCGGCGAAGTGAGCACTTTGCAGGATGTAGCGGATGCGAAAGGCTTTGGGCGTTAATTTCCACACGGTATCGGGTTGACAAGTTTTGTTGTTTTACCTATACTCACGCGGTTGTATTGAGGCCTTCGGGCCTGGTGGTGAAAGGGAAGTCTTCCGGCCCCGGAACAAAGAAGCGGAACGGGGCATGTGAAGAGCGGCCGAAATGGGGCGCCAGCCCCGCAAAGCCGTGCGAGCCTCTCCGCAGTAATAGAAGATGCAGTTCACTCCTCGGGGTGAAGCGTCAACGCGGAGTACCTGGTAGCTCCTTCAGGTTTGGCGACCTTTTCTGTTCATGCACCCGCAGAACTCTGCGCGGGATGGTTTGGGCTGCGCGGAAAAGTGGGCGGCGCGACGCGTGAGGCGATGTGTCGCGCGATGATAACAATCGCTAAATTGAGAGGGTAGAGTGCCGACGTTTTCACAACTGGTGCGCCACGGGCGCGAGCAGATTCGGACGAAGACGAAATCGCCCGCGCTCGAGGGATGTCCGGAAAAGCGCGGAGTGTGCGTTCGCGTCTATACGCAAACGCCGAAGAAGCCGAATTCCGCGCTGCGAAAAGTGGCCCGCGCGCGGCTGACGAACAGCGCCGAAGTGACCACGTACATCCCCGGCATCGGCCACAATTTGCAGGAGCACTCGATCGTGCTGGTGCGCGGCGGCCGCGTGAAGGATCTGCCGGGCGTTCGCTACCACGTGATTCGCGGGACGCTGGACGCCGCGGGAGTTGAAAATCGCAAGCAGGCGCGCTCGAAATACGGCGCGAAGCGGCCCAAGGCCGCGCAGAAGTAAGCGGGAGAACGAATAGATGCCACGCAAAGGTTGGGTTCTTCGTCGAAAGATTCCGGGCGATCCGGTCTATGACAGCGATCTCGTCCAGAAGTTCATTTCGAGCATGATGTACGACGGGAAGCGCTCGACGGCGCAGACGATTTTCTACGACGCGATGGACCAGGTCGCGAAGAAGACGAACGACGACGCGTTCAAGCTGTTCAAGAAGGCCATCGAGAACTGCAAGCCGACGCTGGAAGTGAAGTCGCGGCGTGTGGGCGGCGCGAACTACCAGGTGCCGGTGGAAGTGAACCCGTTCCGGCGGCAATCGCTGGCGATTCACTGGCTGGTTCTGTACTCGCGGTCGCGTTCGGGCAAGACGATGACCGAAAAGCTGGCCGAGGAAATTGTGGACGCCGCAAACGGACGCGGCGGAGCGGTGAAGAAGAAAGAGGACGTGCACCGCATGGCGGACGCCAACAAGGCTTTCGCGCATTATCGCTGGTAAAAGACGGCTGGTAGGACACGAATTCGAACATGGCACGGCAAGTACAACTCGATCAGATCCGCAACATCGGGATCATGGCGCACATCGATGCGGGAAAGACCACCTGCACCGAGCGCATCCTGTTCTACACGGGTGTGACCTACAAGATCGGCGAAGTGCATGAAGGCACCACGGTGATGGACTGGATGGAGCAGGAGCGCGAGCGCGGAATCACGATCACGTCCGCGGCGACGACCGCGTCGTGGAAGCGCTTCGACAAGAATTTCCGGATCAACATCATCGACACGCCGGGCCACGTGGACTTTACGGTGGAAGTGGAGCGGTCGCTGCGCGTGCTGGACGGAGCGGTGGCGGTATTCGACGCCGTCGCGGGCGTGCAGCCGCAGTCGGAAACAGTCTGGCGACAGGCGGACAAGTACCGCGTGCCGCGCATCGCGTTCATTAACAAGATGGACCGCATCGGCGCCGATTTCGACCATTCGATCCGCTCGATGCGCCAGCGCCTCTCGGCCCACCCCGTACCCATTACTTTCCCCATCGGACGCGAAGACAACTTCATCGGCATCATCGATTTCATCGAGGAACGCGCCATCATCTGGAAGGATGAAACGCTCGGCGCGGAATATGAAGTTCTCCCGCTCGAAAAATTGTGGGATGCGGAATATCTGAAGACGCGCCCGCAGTTGGAAACCGCGGTGAAGGCGACGGCCCTGAGCGAGGCGTTTTACAAAGAGCATCGCGAGAAAGTGGTCGAATACATCGCGGAACACGACGACGCCATCCTGGCGAAGTATCTCGAACAGCATAAGCTTGAGCCGGCGGAGCTGCGCGCGTCGCTGCGTCGCTCGACGATCGCGCTGAAGCTGGTGCCGGTGATCGCGGGCTCGGCATTCAAGAACAAAGGCGTGCAGCCGCTGCTCGACGCGGTGATCGATTATCTGCCGTCGCCGGTCGACGTGCCGCCGGTGGAAGGCACCACGCTCGACGGAAACGAGGCGGAGCTGCGCCGCGCGGCGGACGATCAGCCGTTTTCGGCGCTGGCGTTCAAGATCATGACCGACCCGTTCGTCGGCCACGTGACGTACATCCGCGTGTATTCCGGCGTGCTCAAGACCGGGCAATCGGTTTATAACTCGACGCGCAAAGTGCGCGAACGCATGGGCCGCCTGCTGCGCATGCATGCGAACAAACGCGAAGAGATCGAATCGGTTGAAGCGGGAGATATTGCGGCGTGCGTGGGCCTCAAGAACGTAACGACTGGCGATACGTTGTGTGATGAAGAAAAGCCGATCGTCCTCGAAAACATCGATTTCCCCGCCCCCGTCATTTCCGTAGCGATCGAACCCAAGACCAAAGCCGACCAGGAAAAGATGGGCACGGCGCTCGGAAAACTGGCGCAGGAAGACCCGACATTTCGCGTCCACACGGACCATGACACCGGCCAGGTGCTGATCGAAGGAATGGGCGAGCTGCATCTTGAAATCATCGTTGACCGCATGATGCGCGAATTCGGCGTGCAGGCCAATGTGGGCCGGCCGCAGGTGGCGTATCGCGAGACGATCACTAAGGCCGCGGAAGGCGAGCACAAGCACATCAAGCAGTCGGGCGGACGCGGACAGTACGGCCACGTGAAGTTGATCGTGCAGCCGTTGCCGAATGCAGGGCACGAAGACATGCACGAGATGTCGACCGACGAGCTGGATGAGCTGGTCAAGCAGATCGCCGGCAAGGGCGGCAAGTGGCGCTTCGACAAGGAACACCGGCTGCTGTTCATCGACAAGCTGGTGGGCGGATCGATTCCAAAGGAATTTGTCCCGCCGATTGAAAACGGAATTAAAGAGGCCATGGATAGCGGCGTTCTGGCGGGCTACGAAATGGTCGATCTTGCTGTCACCGTCATCGATGGCAGCTATCACGACGTGGATAGCTCGGAAATGGCGTTCAAGATCGCAGGGTCGATGGCGTTCAAGGAAGGATGCCGCAAGGCGAGCCCGAAACTGCTCGAGCCGATCATGCGCGTGGAAGTAGTGGTCCCGGAAGATTACATGGGGCCGGTGATTTCCGACCTGAACTCGCGGCGCGGGCAATTGCAGGGACGCGAATCGCGCTCGGGAAGTGAAATCATCAACGTGCAGGTGCCGCTGGCCGAGATGTTCGGGTATGCCACCGATATCAGAAGCAGAACGCAGGGGCGCGGCAGCTTTACGATGCATTTTTCGCATTACCAGCAAGCGCCGCCGAACATCTCGGACGATATCATTGGCGGGAAGAACGGCGACAAGGGCAAGAAGTGAACGGCGTGAATTTCAAGTTCATCAACGAACGCTAATCGAGCGGAGAGAGACATGTCGAAGGAGAAATTCGAGCGAAGCAAGCCGCACCTGAACGTGGGGACGATCGGGCACATCGACCACGGGAAGACGACGTTGACGGCGGCGATCACGAAGGTGCTGTCGAAGAACAACCCGAAGGTGTCGTTCCGGGCGTTTGATTCGATCGACAACGCGCCGGAAGAGCGGGAGCGCGGGATCACGATAGCGGTATCGCACGTGGAGTACGAGACGGCGAACAGGCATTACGCGCACATCGACTGCCCTGGTCACGCGGACTACGTGAAGAACATGATCACGGGCGCGGCGCAGATGGACGGAGCGATTCTGGTGGTGGCGGCGACGGACGGACCGATGCCGCAGACGCGGGAACACATTCTGCTGGCGCGGCAGGTGGGCGTGCCGTCGATCGTGGTGTTCCTGAACAAGTGCGATGTGGTGGAGGATCCGGAGCTGCTGGAGCTGGTGGAGCTGGAAGTGCGCGAGCTGCTGAAGTCGTATCAGTTCCCGGGGGACACGATTCCGGTGATCAAGGGCTCGGCGCTGAAGGCTTTGGAGGGCGACGAGAAGTGGGAGAAGTCGATCCTGGAATTAATGGATGCGGTGGACAAGTACATACCGCTGCCGCCGCGTGACGTGGACAAGCCGTTCGCGATGCCGATCGAGGACATTTTCTCGATTTCGGGCCGCGGGACGGTGGTGACGGGGCGAATCGAGCGCGGCAAGGTGAAAGTGGGCGAGGAAATCGAGATTGTGGGCTTCCGTCCGACGATGAAGAAGACGGTGACGGGCGTGGAGATGTTCCGCAAGCTGCTGGATGAGGGGATGGCGGGAGACAACGTGGGGTTGCTGCTGCGCGGTACGGAAAAAGACGAAGTGGAGCGGGGGCAGGTGCTGTGCAAGCCCGGATCGATCACGCCGCACACGAAGTTCAAGGCCGAGGCGTACGTGCTGACGAAGGAAGAGGGCGGGCGGCACACGCCGTTCTTCACGGGGTACCGGCCGCAGTTTTATTTCCGGACGACGGACGTGACTGGGGACGTGAAGCTGCCGCAGGGCGTGGAGATGGTGATGCCGGGCGACAACGTCAGCGCGGAGATCACCTTGATCACGCCGGTAGCGCTGGAGAAGGGGCTGCGGTTCGCGATCCGCGAAGGCGGCCACACCGTCGGCGCCGGCGCCGTGGCGGAGATCATCGAGTAAAACATGTCCAACGGAGAAAAAATTCGGATTCGGCTGAAGGCTTACGATCACCGCATTCTCGATCAATCGACGCGTGAAATCGTCGACACCGCGAAGCGCACCGGCGCGGACGTAGCCGGGCCAATTCCCCTGCCCACGGTGATTAACCGCTGGACGGTCCTGCGGTCGCCGCACGTGGACAAAAAATCGCGCGAGCAGTTTGAGATGCGCACGCACAAGCGGTTGATCGACATTCTCGAGCCGACGCCGGACACGGTCGACGCGCTGATGAAGCTCGATCTGCCGCCGGGCGTGGACGTCGAAATCAAGGCATTCGGTCGCGAACACAGCGTCAAGTAGGAAAGAGCGGAGACATGGGAGTGAACGGCATACTCGGAATCAAGCTGGGGATGACGCAAGTCTTCTCCGACGACGGGACGGCGGTGCCCTGCACCGTTCTCCAGGCAGGACCGTGCGTGGTGGTGCAGCGCCGCACGAAGGACAAGGACGGCTACGACGCGGTGCAGCTGGGGCTGGTTGAATTCATCAAGCCGCAGCGCGTGAACAAGGCGCAGACCGGGCATTTCAAGAAGGCCGGCGCCGCGCCGATGCGCTACGTCGGCGAAATGCGCATCGAGGATTCGAAGGACGAAACCAAGGTCGGCGATCGCGTCCTGGTTGACGGGTTCAAGGTCGGCGAATACGTCGACGTGAGCGGCGTGAGCAAGGGCAAGGGCTTTCAGGGCGGCGTGAAGCGCTGGCACTACCGCGGCGGTGAAGGCTCGCACGGCTCGATGTTCCACCGCGCTCCGGGTGGCATCGGCGCGAGCTCGTTCCCGTCGCGCGTGTGGAAGAACCAGCATTTCCCCGGGCACATGGGCAACGAGCGCAAGACGTCGCAGAATTTGCGCGTGGTGAAGATCGACGCCGATGAGAATTTGCTGCTGGTGCGCGGCTCGGTCGCCGGACCCGCGGGCAGCTACATCGTGATTCGCAGGGCCAAGAAGGCGCGTTAAGCATTCAGAGAACGACAGGACAGAGAGACGACGATGCCCGTTGTGGACGTAAAGAATCTGGAAGGCAAGAAGGTCGGCACGGTCGAGCTGGCCGACGACGTGTTTTCGGCCAAGGTGAACCAGAACCTGCTGCACGAAGCCGTCCGCCATCATCTCGCGGGGTTGCGGTCTGGCACACACAAGACCAAGGACAAGAGCGAAGTCAGCGGCTCGGGCCGGAAGCTTTGGAAGCAGAAGGGCACGGGCCGCGCGCGCATCGGCTCGATCCGCTCGCCGCTCTGGCGGCATGGCGGCACGGTTCACGGCCCGGTTCCGCGGAAATACGATTACGCGCTGCCGAAGAAGATGATCACCGGCGCGCTGCGCTCGGCGCTGTCGTCGAAGCTGGCGCAGGAAAAGCTGACGATCGTCGACGGCTGGTCGCTCGATTCGCACAAGACCAAGCCGTTTCGCGAAGCGCTGACGAAGCTCGATAAGGAAACGCGCACGATTTTGCTCGTCGCAAACGGCGCGAACGTGAACCTCGAACGCGCCAGCCGCAACATTGAAGGCGTGACGCTGGTGCCGACGACGGAGCTGGGACCCTACGATCTGATGCGCCACGATCGCCTGATGCTCTCGCGCGACGCGGCGGAAAAATTGAGCCGCGCGCTTTCGGCCAGCTCCGAAGGGGCGGCGGCGCCGAGCGAAGCGGGTGCGGAAGCCGCGCTGGCAAAGAAAGCCGCACCGGCCAAGGCCGAAGCGAAAAAGGAATCCGCGCCGAAAACGGCGAAGAAACCGGCGGCGGCCAAGGGCGCGAAGCCGAAAGCCGCCAAGCCCAAGGCGAAAAAGGATTAGTCCATGGCGACCAGGCTCTATGACGTGATCCGGCGTCCGATCATCACCGAGAAGGGACTCGGTGTGAAGGAGACGCAGCACACCGTCGTGTTCGAAGTCGTCCACGACGCCACGAAGACGGAAATCAAGGAAGCGGTGCAGCGCATTTTCAAGGTCAAGGTGGACCACGTGCGCACCGCGATCTATCACGGCAAGTTTCGCCGGCGGGGTCGCGCCGAAGGTTTTCGCAGCGACTGGAAGAAAGCGTACGTGCGGCTGGCGCCGGGCGAAAAGATGATCGAGTACGCGGAGAATTTGTAGTCTGGGGAAGGCGAACGGGCGGCGGCGCCTGTTCGAAGGCAAGAGGAAACGATGGCACTGAAAACATTTAGGCCCTATACACCGTCGCGGCGCTTCCTGACCATGCTCGATAAGAGCGAGATCACCAAGGAAACGCCGGAAAAGTCGCTGACGGAATCGAAGAAGCGCACCGGCGGCCGCAACAACCAGGGAGAAATCAGCTCCTGGCATCGCGGCGGCGGGCACGCGCGGCGGTTCCGCACCATCGACTTCCGCCGCGAGAAGACCGGAATCCCGGCGAAGGTTTCCTCCATCGAATACGATCCGAACCGCTCGGCGCGCATCGCGCTGCTGCACTATGCGGACGGCGAGAAGCGCTACATCCTTCAGCCGATTGGCCTCGAAGTCGGCATGACGGTGCAGAACGGCGAAGGCGCGGACATCCTGCCCGGAAACGCGCTGACGATCCGCCACATTCCGCCCGGCACGATGGTGCACAACCTCGAGCTTTTCCCGGGCAAGGGCGCGCAGGTGGTTCGCGCGGCGGGCGGCGCGGCGCAGCTGCTCAGCAAAGAGGGCGATTTCGCGCTGGTGAAGCTGCCGTCGGGCGAAGTGCGGAAGTTCAGCGTCGATTGCATGGCCACCGTCGGCCAGCTCGGCAATCTCGACCACGAAAACGTCACCTATGGGAAGGCTGGACGCACGCGCTGGCACGGCAAGCGGCCGACCAACCGCGGCGTCGCGATGAACCCGGTCGATCACCCGCACGGCGGAGGTGAAGGCCGCGTGAAGGGCAATCACCCGCAGACCCCGTGGGGATTCCCGACCTTGGGCGCCAAGACGCGCAAGAAACGCAAGAGCGATCGCATGATCGTTCAGCGGCGCAAGCCGTAGTGGGAGAAGCGGCAAAAATGAACCCGGCGCGGCGGGTAAATGAGAGCTTTGATATGACAGCCACTAGAACAAGAACAACTCGGCGAACAGCACGGCGCACGGCTCGAAAGAGCGTGCGGCGGCACGCGGCGAAGGCTGCGGCCAAGCCCGCGGTGAAGGCGGCCGTGAAGCCGGCGTCGAAGCTTGCGTCCAGGCTCAGTCCCGCTCCGCAGGTCATGATGCGCATCTGCCGGCCCGGCTGGGCGGTGATCGTTGAAAACGTACCGAACGCGCAGGGGACCCGCTTCGTGTGCCCGTTCTGCCCGAAGTCGCACCGCGTCTCGGGCCCGGTGCGGGGATTCCGCAAGATGCGCCGCGCGCAGTGGGTAAAGCTGCGCCGGGTGGAGGAATAGGGAAGCCGATGCCGCGCTCGCTCAAAAAAGGTCCATTCGTCGACGATCACCTGCAGGAAAAGGTGACGGCGATGAATTCGCGCAACGAAAAGAAGGTCGTCAAGACCTGGTCGCGCCGTTCGACGATTCTGCCGGACATGGTCGGCCACACGATCGCCGTGCACAACGGCAAGAAATTCATTCCCGTGTACATCACCGAGCAGATGGTGGGACACAAGCTCGGCGAGTTCGCGCCGACGCGCAGCTTCAAGGGCCACGGCGTGAAAGTCGCGCTCGAGCGCGCGGCGGCTGCGGCGGCTCCTGCTGGAGCGGGTGCTCCGGGCGGTGCGGGTCCAGGCGGAAAGGGATAGGCGAGGCAGGCAATCATGGCGACGGCAACGGAAGCACAAGGACAAATTCAGGGCATGGCCAACGCGCGATTCACTCGCGTTTCGCCGCAGAAGGCGCGCCTGGTGATCGATTTGATCCGCGGGCAGCGCGCCGAAGACGCGCTCCAGACGCTGCGCTTCACCAAGAAGCGTGTGGCCAAGGAAATCGAAAAGACGCTGCGCAGCGCCATCGCCAACGCCGAGCGTAAGGCGGATGACGCCGGCGCGTCGCTTGACGTCGACCAGCTGTTCGTCACCAGCTGTTTCGTGAACGAAGGCCCGCGATGGAAGCGCATGCGCCCCGCGCCGATGGGCCGCGGCTTCCGCTATCAGAAGCGGACCAGCCACATCGTCGTCGAGGTGGCCGAGCATCGCAAGGCCGCGGAGCACCGCGCGGCTGCGGCGGTGGCTGAAGCGGCTGCGTCGAAGGGCGTGAAGGGCGCGGTCCGCAAGGCTCGCAAGGCAATCGAGAAGCGCGCGAAGGAAGCGCAGAAGAAGTAGGAGGCGGTTTTGGGTCAGAAAACACATCCGTACGGTTTTCGGCTGGGCTACAACAAGGGCTGGAAGTCGCGCTGGTTCGCGAAGAAGGAATACGCCGACCTGCTCCACGAAGACGTGATTCTTCGCAAGCAGCTGAAAGACCGGCTCAAGTCGGCCGGCATCAGCGGCATCGATATCGAGCGCGCGGCCAACAAGCTGGTCGTCCGGATTTACACCGCGCGCCCGGGCATCATCATCGGCCGCAAGGGCTCGGAAATCGACAAGCTCAAGGGCGAAGTCCAGAAGCGCACCAAGCGCGAGGTGCACATCGACATCCAGGAAGTGCACCGGCCAGAACTCGATGCCACGCTGGTCGCGGAATCGATCGCGCTGCAGCTGGAAAAGCGCGTGGCGTTCCGCCGCGCGATGCGCAAGGCCGTCGATTCGGCGCTGCGATTCGGCTGCAAGGGAATCAAAGTCCGCGTCGCCGGCCGGCTGAACGGCGCGGAAATCGCGCGCAAGGAGTGGTACCTGCAGGGGCGCCTGCCGCTGCAGACGCTGCGCGCGGACATCGATTTCGGAACCGCCGAGGCGCACACGACCTACGGACTGATTGGCGTGAAGTGCTGGGTCTATCAGGGCGAAAAAGTGCCGGCGCGCGGAAAAGCTGCCGCGGCGGCAAACGTGGAAGCATAGGGGAACGGGCCAGACATTATGTTGATGCCGAAGAAAGTGAAGTACCGCAAGCAGCAGCGCGGACGGCGCACCGGCAAGGCATGGCGCGGCAGCTCATTTGCGTTCGGAGACTACGGGCTGAAGGCGCTCGAGCCGGCGTGGATTACCGATCGCCAGATCGAAGCCTCGCGTGTGGCCATCATGCGATTCATCAAGCGCGGCGGAAAGCTCTGGATCCGCATTTTTCCGGACAAGCCGTTCACCAAAAAGCCGGCCGAAACGCGCATGGGCAAGGGCAAAGGTCCACCGGAGCACTGGGTCGCGGTAGTGAAGCCCGGCCGCATCATGTTTGAAATGGCGGGCGTGGATCTCGCGTCGGCGACCGAGGCCATGGAACTGGCGGCCAACAAGCTGCCGATCCGAACCAAATTCGTCACCCGTGCGGAGGAGCTCTAATGGCGCGGCGAATCGAAAAGTTTCGCGAAATGAACGCCGGCGAGCTCGAAAACCAGCAGCGCGAGCTGGCCGAACAGGTTTTCCGCCTGCGCTTTCAGATCGCGGCAGGACAGGCTGAGGGCCTGAAGAAAATGCGCGAGGCGCGCAAGGACCTCGCGCGGGTAAAAACGCTTCTGCGCGAAACCGAATTGAGGAAGAAGAAGTAATGGCAAACGAAACTCAAGCGTCCAACGCAGTTGCACGCGAGCGTGGCACGCGCCAGGAGCTTGTCGGCGTGGTGACCAGCTCGAAGATGCAGAAGACGATCGTCGTCAAGGTGCGGCGCGCGACGCAGCACCCGCTCTATCATCGCGTCGTGCGGTCGGCGAAAAAGTATTACGCGCACGATGAAACCGGCGAGGCGAAGGTCGGAGACACGGTGCGGATCGTTTCCACGCGCCCGCTTTCGAAGCTGAAGCGGTGGCGCCTGAAGGAAGTGTTGCAGCGCTCGACGCGCGTGGCCTAAGGCCGCGACCAACGCCGCGACAAGGGACAAGGGAGCACGACAATGGTTCAGATGCGGACATGGCTGACGGTGGCCGACAATTCCGGCGCTCGCCAGATCACGTGCATTTTGCCGCTGGGAGGCGACGCGGGGCTGAAGGCTGGCCTCGGCGACATCATCACGGCGGCGGTGAAGGAAGCGACGCCGGATGGCCAGGTCAAGAAGGGCGTGGTGGTGCGCGCGGTGGTCGTGCGCACCAGGAAAGAACAGCGGCGCAAGGATGGCACCTACATCCGGTTTGACGACAATGCCGCCGTGCTGATCAACGATGCGAATGAGCCGATTGGGACGCGCGTCTTCGGGCCGGTAGCCCGGGAGCTGCGCGACAAGAAGTTCACCAAGATCGTCTCGCTTGCTCCGGAAGTGTGGTAGCGATGGCCAACACAAAGGAAAATTCGACGGCGATTCTCGGCATTCGCCGCGGCGACATGGTTAAAGTCATGGCCGGTCGCTCGAAGGGCAAGACGGGCAAGGTGTTGACGGTCAATCGCGAGAAAGGCCGCGTCACCGTCGAGCACGCCAACATCATCAAGCGCCACACGCGCCCGAATCCGTCGAAAAACGTTCGCGGCGGCATTGTGGAGAAGGAAGGCCCGATCCATATCTCGAGTGTGATGCTGGTCTGCCCGGGATGCGGAAAACACGCGCGCGTGGGCCATACGAAGTTGCCGGACGGCACGCGAGTTCGCGTCTGCCGCCGGTGCGACACGACGTTCGAGAACTAGGAGTCGAGGCATAGAATAAATGGCAAGCCGACTACACGAAAAATATCGCAAGGAAGCCGTTCCGGCGCTGGCCAAGCGTTTTGGCTACACGAACACCATGGCCGTTCCGCGTGTCTCGAAGGTCACGCTGAACATCGGCCTGGGCGAAGCGAGCCAGAACGCGAAGCTGTTGGACACCGCAGCGGTCGAACTCGGCCAGATCGCCGGACAGAAGCCCGTGATCACGCGCGCCAAGAAGTCGATCGCGAATTTCAAGATTCGCAAGGGCATGCCCATCGGCTGCATGGTCACGCTGCGCGGCGAACGCATGTACGAATTTCTCGACCGGCTCTCGGCCGTCGTTTTTCCGCGCGTGCGCGACTTCAAGGGCCTGCCGCCGAATTCGTTCGACGGCCGCGGCAACTACACGCTGGGGCTGAAAGACCAGCTGGTGTTTCCGGAAATCGACTACACGCGCGTGGACAAGATCAAGGGCATGAACATCACCATCACCACCACGGCGCGCAGCGATGAAGAGGGCCGCGAGCTGCTGAAGCTGCTCGGCGTGCCGTTCCGCGCCCAGGGCGCGGCGTAAGGAGAATCACCAAGCATGGCTCGAACCAGTCAGTTCGCGAAGACCAAGCGCAAGCTCAAGTACAAGATTCGCCAGCGCAATCGCTGCCGGATCTGTGGGCGCGCGCGCGGCACGCTTCGCAAGTTCCAGATGTGCCGCATCTGTTTCCGCGGCCTCGCGCTCAAGGGAGAAATTCCCGGCGTGGTGAAGGCCAGCTGGTAAGGAAGAGAGAATGACCACCGATCCCATCGCCGATTTTCTGACGCGCATCCGCAACGGGGCGCTCGCGAAGCACCCTCGCGTCGAGATGCCCTCGTCCAAGATGAAGGTTGAAATTGCACGCATCCTGAAGGAAGAGGGCTACCTCGCGAATTACAAGGTCGTCGAGGAGAAGGGCAAGAAGACGCTGCGCGTCTTCCTGCGTTACACGCCCGACCGTCGCAGCGTGATCACCGATCTGAAGCGCGTTTCGCGGCCCGGCTCGCGCCGCTACGTCGGCAAGTTCGAAATCAAGCCCGTCGTCGGCGGCATGGGCATCGCCATCGTTTCGACGCCCCGCGGGCTGATGACCGGTTCGTCGGCGCGCAAGGAAGGCGTCGGCGGCGAGCTGCTCTGCGAAGTTTGGTAGGCAACGAATGGTAAGCGAAGCGAGATAGAAGAGGCACAGAGAGAGCCATGTCGAGAATTGGAAACAAAATCATCCCGGTGCCGTCCGGCGTGAAGATTCAGATCAAGGACGGCGCGGTGGAAGTCCAGGGCCCGAAGGGCAAGATGTCCGTCAAGGTGCCGCGCGGGATCTCGTTCGAGCAGAAGGACGGCACGCTGACGGCCAAGCGCGAAGCCGAGGAATTCCGCGCGCTGCACGGCCTGGCCCGCGCGCTGGTCGCCAACGCCGTCACCGGCGTCACGCAGGGATTCAAGAAGGACCTCGATATCGTCGGCGTCGGCTACCGCGCCGAGGTGAAGGGCAAGAACGTCGTCCTCGCGCTCGGGTATTCGCACCCGATCGAGTTTCCGATTCCCGAGGGCATTCAGATCGCGGTCGAAAAGCAGACGCATATGACGGTCACTGGCGCGGACAAAAATCAGGTCGGACAGGTCGCCGCAAATCTTCGCCGCCTGCGTCCGCCCGATCCGTACAAACAAAAAGGCGTGCGCATCACCGGCGAGCGCCTCAAGAAGAAGGCCGGCAAGGCCGGCGCCAAGACGGCGGCCGCCTAAAGCCGGGCGAAAAGGAGAACGAGCGTGGCAGCACCAGTTCGAAGATTATCGCGCGAGGAGCATCGCCGGCGCATTCACGTGCGCATGCGCAAGAGAATTATCGGCACCACCGAGCGGCCGCGGCTCGCTGTACACCGCTCGAGCCGCCACATTCGCGCGCAGGTGATCGACGACGCCTCGGGGCGCACGATCGTCTCCGCCAGCTCGCTCGACAAGGAAGTGCGCGCCAAGCTCAAGGGCGGCGGCAACATCGCCGCCTCGAAAGTTGTCGGTAAGGAAATCGCCGAACGCGCCCGCGCCAAGGGCGTGGAACAAGTCGTATTCGATCGCGGCGGCTACCAGTATCACGGCCGCGTGCAAGCGCTGGCGGAAGCGGCCCGGGAGGCGGGCCTGAAGTTCTAACAACTATGTCGAAACAAGAGCTCAAAGACACGCTGTCGATTCGCCGCCCCGTGCAGGCGAATCAGGCCAACCTGAAAGACCAGGTTGTCTCGATCAACCGCGTCACGAAAGTCGTGAAGGGCGGCAAAAATCTAAGCTTCTCGGCCCTTGTGGTCGTGGGAGACCAGGGTGGCCACGCCGGCTTCGGCATGGGCAAGGCCCGCGAAGTTCCCATGGCCATCCGCAAGGCGATCGAGCAGGCCAAGAAGAACATGGTGAAGCTGAACCTCAAGGGCTCTTCGATCCCGCATCAGGTGCTGGGCTCGTACGGCTCGGGATCGGTTCTGCTGAAGCCCGCGCCCGAAGGCACCGGCGTCATCGCCGGAGGCCCGGTGCGCGCGGTGATGGAAGTGGCGGGAATTCAGAACGTGCTGACGAAGTCTCTCGGCACCTCGAACCCGCACAACGTGATCAAGGCGACGTTCGACGCCCTGCTGCATCTGAAAGACGCGCAGCGCGTCGCCGAATCGCGCGGCAAAGGAGCCGACGAAGCGGCCTCCTAGCCGCGTGACTCAACCAGGGTCCAATAAATTATGGCGACGACGAAAGAGAAATCGGGCGGCACGCTAAAAATCAGGTGGGTGGTCAGCTTCATCGGTTGCCCGCGCGACATGCGCCAGACCATTCGCGGCCTGGGCTTCCGCCGGATGCAGCAGGTGGTCGAGCGTCCGGACACGCCCGCGGTTCGCGGCATGATCGCGAAAGTCCACCATCTGGTTCAAATCGAGGAATCTTAAGCAATGGCCAACGTACCTACACTCTCGAATCTGAAGCCGCCGCGCGGCTCGCGCCACCGCAAGGTCCGCGTCGGGCGCGGCATGGGCTCGAAGCTCGGCAAGACCGCCGGCGCGGGCAACAAGGGTCAGCAGTCCCGCCGCGGCTATTCGCGCCGCCCGGGATTTGAAGGCGGACAGATGCCGCTGCACCGCCGCCTGCCCAAGCGCGGCTTTTCCGCGCCGTTTTCGAAATCGTTCGCGGTCGTCAACGTCGAAAGCCTCAACGCCTTCGCCGCCGGCGACACCGTCACTCCCGAATCGCTCGCCTCGCGCGGCATTGTCCGCGGAAAGGGCGAAGTGAAAGTTCTCGGTGACGGCGAACTCAAAATCGCGTTGACGGTCCGCGCGCACGCCTTCAGCAAGTCGGCGCAGGAAAAGATCGCGCAGGCCGGGGGAACCGCAGAAGTTTTGAAATGAGAAAGCTGCTCGAAGCCTTTCGGAACATCTTCAGCACGCCCGACCTGCGCAAACGTGTGCTCTTTGCGCTGGCCATGCTGGCGGTGTATCGGCTCGGCAGCTATGTCCCCACGCCCGGCATCAATACCGACGCGCTCGAGCAGCTTTTCAAGCAGTACCAGGGCTCGGCTCTCGGCATTTTCAACCTGTTCAGTGGTGGCAATCTTCGCCGGCTCACGATTTTCGCGCTCGGCATCATGCCGTACATTACCTCGTCGATCGTTCTTCAGCTGCTCGTGGTCGTTTGGCCCTATCTCGAGCGCTTGCAGAAAGAGGGCGAGCTCGGCCGCCGCAAGATCACGCAGTACACGCGCTACCTCACCATCGTTCTCAGCGCGTTTCAGTCCTTCGCCATCGCGCGCACTCTCGAAGCGCAGTCGATGTCCGGCTCGCCGCTCGTCTACCACCCCGGCATTCGCTTCATCCTGATGACCATGCTGACGCTGACCACGGGCTCCGCCTTCATCATGTGGCTTGGCGAGCAGATCAGCGACCGTGGCATCGGCAACGGCATGTCGCTCATCATCTTCACCGGCATCATCGTCGGCTTGCCGCCGGCCGTGTCCGACTTGTGGTCGAAGATCCGCACCGAGGAATGGGGCCCGCTCACGCCCATCGCCGTCATCGCCTTGCTCGCGCTGATGCTCGCGGTCGTAGCCTTCATCGTCTACGTCGAAGGCGGCCAGCGCCGCATCCCCGTGCAGTACGCCAAGCGCGTCATGGGCCGCAAAGTGATGGGCGGGCAGATGACCTATCTCCCGCTGCGCGTCAATTCCGGCGGCGTCATCCCGCCGATTTTCGCGAGTTCGCTGCTCACGGCGCCCGCGACCTTTGCATTGATTTTCGGCGCCCGTTCGCTCGCCATTCAGAAATTCGGCAAGGCCATCGCCTGGGGCGAGCCGCTTTACACCGTTCTCTACGTCGCCCTGATCATCTTTTTTGCGTTCTTCTACGTGGGCATCATCTTCAATCCCACGGAGCTTGCCGACAACATGCGCAAAAACGGCGGGTTCGTTCCCGGCATTCGTCCCGGGCGCAACACGTCGGAATATATCAACCGCATTCTTTCCAGGCTCACTCTCGTGGGCGGCGTATATCTCGCGATCGTCTGTTTGCTGCCGGAGTGGATGATCTCCGGCGTTCACCTGCAGCACTTGCCGGTGTGGCTTGGCGGCAATTGGTTCGATGCGCACATGTGGCGCTTCGTGCTCAGCGGCCTCAACGTGCAATTTTATTTCGGCGGCACCTCGCTGCTCATCGTCGTCGGCGTCGCGATGGACACCGTGCAGCAGCTCGAGGCGCAGCTCGTGATGCGGAATTACGAAGGCTTCGTGCGCAAAGGACGCGTGCGCAGTCGTCGCGGTTGATCGCGCCCGTCGGGCGGAGACGATGGCCGGCAAACGCGTTTTTATTTTTCTGGGCCCGCCGGGTGCGGGCAAGGGTACCCAGGCGAAACGGATCGCCCGGCAGTTCGGCGTTCCTCACCTGTCCACCGGCGACATGATGCGGGATGCGGTGGCCCGCGGGACCGAGCTTGGCAAGATTGTCGGGCCGATCATGCAGCGCGGCGAATTGGTTCCGGACGGTTTGGTTATGAAGATGGTCGAAGAGCGGCTGGCGCAGCCTGATTGCGTCAACGGTTGCCTCTTCGACGGTTTTCCGCGGACGCTGCCGCAGGCCGAAGGCCTCGACGCGATCCTGCGGAAGGCCGGCTTCGGCAAGCCGGTCGTGATGGATCTGGCGGTCAGCGAGGACAAGCTGTTGCGGCGGCTGACCGGCCGGCGGACCTGCAGTGTGGGCGGCGAGATTTACAATATTTACGACGCGCCGCCGAGGGTCGACGGCATCTGCGACCACGATGGCGGAAAGCTCGTGCAGCGCGGGGACGATACCGCCGAGGTCGTTTCGCAGCGCCTCGCGGCGTACGAGCGGGCCACCAGGCCGCTCGCGGATTATTACCGCCGCCAGGGCGTCTTGCAGGTGGTGGACGCGTCGGTGAGTGTGGATGAGGTTACCCGCGCGCTCGTCGAAATCGTGAAGCGCGTGGAAGGGCGAGATGGTCATCTGTAAATCGCCGGCGGAGCTCGAAAAGATGCATCGCGCCGGGCTGGTCGTCTGGGGAGCGCTTCAGGAAATGCGCGCCATGGTTCGCCCGGGTCTGACGACGAAAGAGCTCGACGATTTCGCCGAGGCCTATAGCGCCGAGCATCACGCGCGTCCGGCGTTTAAGGGTTACCGGGGATATCCGGGTTCGGTGTGCACCTCGATCAATCAGGAGGTGGTGCACGGAATCCCGTCGGCCTCGCGCAGAATCAAAGAGGGCGACATCCTCTCGATGGATTTCGGCGTCGAGTTGGAGGGCTACTTCGGCGACGCGGCGTTGACCGTGCCGGTTGGCAAGATCGCACCGGCCCGCGAGAAGCTCTTGCGCGTCACGCGCGAGTCGCTCGATCGGGCGATTGAGAAAGTCCGGGCGGGCAACCGGCTGGGCGATGTTTCGGCCGCCGTGCAGCAGTGGGTTGAAGGCAACGGGTTTTCGGTGGTCCGGGAATTTGTCGGCCACGGCATCGGCACCAAGATGCACGAGGAGCCGCAGGTTCCGAACTACGGCAGCCCCGGCCAGGGCCCTCGGTTGCAGGAGGGCATGGTCCTGGCCATCGAGCCGATGGTGAACTCCGGCGGCCCGGGCGTGCGCGTGCTGGACGACGATTGGACCGCGGTGACGACTGACGGCAGCGACTCGGCGCACTTCGAGCACACCGTCGCGGTCACGAGCAACGGCCCGTGGATCCTGACGCGGCCCCGCGAAGCAACCGGGCCCTGCTGGTAAAGGTTTATGTAGCTCAGGTCTTTAGACCTGAGGGGTGAGGCTTTAGGTTGAACGTAGCTTTTCGGCCCGGTTCTGTAGCGGGCACGGCTTCGCTTTAGCCTTGGGAATTTAAGGTTCGAATGTAGCGCCGGGCTTCAGCCCGGCATCTTGAAGTGGTTGTAGGGGTGCTGCTTGTTGCGCCCGGTTTGTAGGTCGCGGCTTCAGCCGCGACCTACGGGCCAAACGTAGAGGGGCTTTAGCCCCTGAAGTCAGGAGCGCATGGCGAAGAAACCCGTGCAGGACAAAAAACCGGGCGAAGGCAGCGGCAAGGAAGATGCCATCGAAGTGATGGCCACGGTCATCGAGCCGCTTCCGAACGCCATGTTTCGCGTCGAGCTCGAAAACAAGCATCAGGTGCTCGCGCACATTTCCGGCAAGATGCGGAAAAATTTCATCCGCATCCTGGCCGGCGATCGAGTGGCCGTCGAGCTTTCGCCCTACGACCTGACGCGCGGCCGCATCGTCTACCGCTACAAGTAGCGCGTAGCCGGTTTTGTAGCCCGGTTTTCGGTGGAAGCGTGGGGCTTAAGCCCCACGAACGCAGCACCCTTGAAGGACGGGCTTTAGCCCTGGGAAGTCAAGGTTTGAATGTAGCGCCGGGGCCTTTAGCCCGGCAGGTTTGAAAGCTTTGTAGGTCGCGCCTCTAGGCGAGACCTAATAGCATCGAACAGGGAAGGGGCCTCAGCCCCTGAAGTTCCCGCAGTCGTAAGAACGGAGTCTTGAAATGAAAGTTCGTGCATCGGTCAAGAAAATCTGCATGAAGTGCAAGGTCGTTCATCGGCGCGGCGTGGTTCGCGTAATCTGCACGAATCCGAAACACCGCCAGCGCCAGGGTTAGGGAGGAAGCATGGCACGTATTGCAGGTGTGGATCTGCCGCCGAACAAACGGCTCTGGATCGGCCTAACGGCCATCTATGGGATCGGGCAGCAGCGCGCGCGTTCGCTCGCCGAAAAAGCGAATGTCGACTTCACGAAGAAGATCAAGGAC
This sequence comes from uncultured Acidobacteriota bacterium, assembly GCA_963769415.1. GTDB lineage: Bacteria > Acidobacteriota > Terriglobia > Acidiferrales > UBA7541 > Palsa-295. The sequence continues at coordinate 2,172,356 of CAVYLM010000005.1, read as the reverse complement.
CTCACCGAAGAGGAAGTGACGCGTCTGCGCGCCGCTATCGAAGCCGAAGGCCAGGTCGAAGGCGATCTCCGCAAGGAGACGCAGATGAACGTGCGCCGCTTGATCGAAATTCAGTGCTACCGTGGCCTGCGTCACCGCCGGAATCTTCCCGTGCGCGGCCAGCGGACGCATACCAACGCGCGCACCCGCAAAGGTCCGCGCAAGGGCGCCGTCGCCGCCAAGAAGAAGACCATGGCCCGCAAGTAGTTGTGGGTTTTGTAGGGGCGCTGCTTGCTGCGCCCTCTTGGTTTGAAGGTTTGGGTTCTATGTAGCTCAGGTCCGCTTTTTGGACCTGAGGTTTTTCGGCCCGGTTTGGATGTTGCGGCTTTCAGGTGAAAGCGTGGGGCTTCAGCCCCACGAAAGCGGGAGTATTGAGAAGGGGCTTTAGCCCTGGAAGAACGAAGCGCAGGTTAAGGTTTAAATGTACCGCCGGGGCCTTCAGCCCGGCATTTTGAAAGGTCCAATAGAGCGACATGGCAAAAGAACCGAAGGACGCAGCCGCAGCTCCAGCAGCAGGGGCAAAACCGGCCAAGCGAAAGAAGGAATTTCGCAAAAAGAAAGAGAAGCGGATCGTGCCGCACGGCCTCGTCTGCATCCAGGCCACGTTCAACAACACGATCATCACGCTCACCGATCCCGAAGGCCGCGTGGTCAGCTGGGCCTCGGCCGGCTCCTCCGGTTTCAAGGGATCGCGCAAAGGCACGCCGTACGCCGCGCAGCAGGCGGCCATGACCGCTGCCGGCGTCGCGCGCGATCAGTACGGCATGAAATCGGTCGAGGTTCGCGTGAAGGGTCCGGGAGCCGGACGCGAATCCGCTGTCCGCGCGCTCGCGTCGTCGGGATTGCACATCAACGCGATCAAGGACGTGACGCCCGTGCCGCACAACGGCTGCCGCCCGCCAAAGCGCCGCCGCGTCTAGGCATTGGGTTTTGTAGGGGCGCTGCTTGCTGCGCCCTCTTGGTTTCGGTTTGAAGTTTTATGTAGCTCAGGTCCGATTCTTGGACCTGAGGTCTTTCGGCCCGGGTTTGGTTGGTAGCGCCGGGCTTCAGCCCGGCAGGGGTTTTAGTGAAAGCGCGGGACTTCAGTCCCGCGAAAGACGAACGGAATTAAGCAGGGCTTCAGCCCTGGGACGTACGAAGGAGAATAGAAATTGGCTCGACATCGTGAAGCAGTTTGCCGGCTGTGCCGTCGCGAAGGGCAGAAGCTCTTCTTGAAAGGCCTCCGGTGTTTTACCGAAAAATGCGCCATCGAAAAGCGCAACTTCGTTCCCGGCCAGCACGGCCAGGCGCGCCGCCCGAAGATGGTCGGCTACGGCATCCAGCTGCGCGAAAAGCAGAAGGTGAAGCGCACCTACGGACTGCTCGAGCGCCAGTTCCGCACCTATTTCGAGAAGGCGGAGCGCGCCAAGGGCCCCACGGGCTCGAACCTGATGGTCATGCTCGAGCGGCGGCTGGACAACGTCGTCTATCGCTCGGGACTTGCCGGATCGCGCGCGCAGGCCCGGCAGCTCGTGCTGCACGGCCACATCCGGGTGAAAGACCGCAAGGTGAACATCCCCAGCTATCTCGTGCAGGTCGGCGATGAAGTGGCGCTCAAGGACAAGATGCACGAAAACGCCATGGTTCTCGAAGCGCGCAATCTGGCGCAGAGCCAGGGTATCGCTCCGTGGCTCGATATCGACCGCGCGAATTTCAAGGCGCGCGTTGTCGCGATGCCGCGTCGCGAGGACGTGCAGACGCCGCCGATGAACGAGCAGCTCATCGTCGAGCTCTACTCCAAGTAATTTCGGATTCGGATTTTTTCGAAATGTTAGCGGGCCCGTTCTTAGCGGGCCGGAAGGAAGGGCAAAAATGTGGAAGGGCTTTCAGAAACCGAAGCGGTTGGCGGCGGAACCCGAGACGCTCACCGACAAGTACGGAAGATTCTCCGCGCAGCCGTTTGAGCGCGGATGGGGCACTACTGTCGGCAACGCTCTGCGGCGCGCTCTGCTGAGCTCCATCGAAGGCGCGGCCATCACTGCCGTTAAAATCGAAGGCGTGCTGCACGAATTTTCGCCGATTCCCGGCGTGGTCGAGGACGCGACCGACATCATCCTCAACCTGAAGCAGGTCCCGCTCAAGCTCAATAGCGACCAGTCGAAGACCATCACGCTCATGGTCGATACGCCCGGTCCGGTGACCTCCGCGAAGATCGAGGAAGACGCGGACATCGCCGTGCTCGACAAGAACGTCTACATCGCGACCGTCAGCGAAGGCGGCAAGCTCGAGCTCGAACTGCGCGTCAAGAACGGCCGCGGCTACGTCGCCGCCGACCGCAACTTCGACGAGGATCTGCCGATCGGCTACATCCCCATCGACTCGGTTCACTCGCCCGTGCGCAAGGTCAACTACGCTGTCGAAGCCGCGCGCCTTGGCCAGATGACCGACTACGAGAAGCTGACTCTCGAAGTCTGGACCAATGCCGCGATCACGCCGCAGGATTCCATCGGCCTGGCCTCGAAGCTCATCAAGGACCACATGAGCATCTTCATCAATTTCGAGGAGCAGCCCGAGCTTCCCGAGGAAGCGGTCGAGAACTACGCCGATCCGCGCCTCGAATTCCTCGATCGTTCGGTCGAAGAGCTCGAGCTTTCCGTCCGCTCCTACAATTGCCTGAAGAACGCCAACATCCAGAATCTCCGCGAACTCGTGCAGAAGACCGAATCCGAAATGCTCAAGACCAAGAACTTCGGCCGCAAGTCTCTCAACGAGATCAAGGACATCCTCCACAAGATGGGCCTGAGCCTCGGAATGAAGTTCGACGATCACGGCCGCGTGATCTGGCCGCCGCTTCCCAGCCAGACCGCGCCGATGCCGCCGGAAGGAGATGCTTCGGCGGTCTAAGCCGCAGCTGAACCATGAGACACCTTAGATCAGGCTCCAAACTCGGCAAGCAGCCTGCGCATCGACGCGCCGTGCTGCGCAATCTGGTGACGAACCTCATTGAGAAGGAGCGCATCCACACGACGATCCTGCGCGCAAAAGCCGCTCGCCCGATCGCCGAGAAGATGATCACGCTCGGGAAGCGCGACTCTCTCCATGCGCGCCGCCAGGCCGCCGCGTTCTTGATGACCCCGGGCGCGACGAAGAAGCTCTTCGCCGACCTTGCTCCTCGCTTCGCCGAGCGTCCCGGCGGCTACACGCGGATCATCCGCACCGGATGGCGCATCGGTGACGGCGCCGAGCTCGCGATTCTGGAATTCATCGGCTCGGAACTGAAGAAGAAGGAAAAGAAGCCGCGCAAGCGCGCCGAGGAAACGGCTCCGGAAGAAAAAGAAGAGAAGGAAGCCGTCGCCGCAAAATAACTCGCCGCAACGAAAGTTGTTGCCGCGCTTTCGAAAGTCCCGGGTTCAAGCCCGGGACTTTTGCTTTTCAGGCGTCCGCGTTTTCGGCTTCCGCGAGCTTGCGCCGATCGCGCACGTGCCCCAGCAGCATCGCGAGCGCGGCAACGAGCTGCGCGGTGACGCCGCCGGTTGTGTCGATCAGCACGTCGTGAATCGCCGGAGTGCGCCCGGGGACGAATCGCTGGTGCAGCTCATCGAGCGAGGCGTAGCATGCAACGATGGCGATGACGACGAGCGCCCACGCGAACCGCGTGCCCGGACGCCCGGCGCGAATCCCGCGCAGAACCAGCAGGCTCAAAATAAAATATTCGGTGAAGTGCGCGCATTTGCGGATGTAGAAGTGAAGCTGGTACAGCGTGGCTTTCGCGGCATGCGGCAGCAGCCAGTGGAGTATGGGAACGATGATCCGGCTGGTGTGGTCGGCAGTGAAGGCGCCGGTTGAAAACAGCGAAATCGCCACGGCCCACGCCAGCGCCGGCCACCACCGCTTCAGCCATTCCACTCTAAAACCCCCCGGAGGCGCGGCGCGTCATTACTCGAGCCGGTAGTTCGGCGCCTCGCGGGTGATGATCACGTCGTGGACGTGGCTTTCGCGCAGGCCCGCGGAGGAGATGCGGATGAAGCGGCTGTTTTCCTGAAGTTCCTTCAAATTTCTGACGCCGCAATAGCCCATGCCGCTGCGAAGCCCGCCGACCAGCTGTTCGACCAAGCCCGCGAGAGAGCCTTTGTAGGGAACCTGTCCTTCGATACCTTCGGGAACGGATTTTCCGCGCTCGGCGGTTTCCTGCGCGTAGCGATCGGCCGAGCCCGCTTCCATGGCGCCAAGCGATCCCATGCCGCGATACGACTTGAACGTGCGGCCTTGGTACAGAATCGTTTCACCGGGCGACTCTTCCGTGCCGGCGAACAGGCTGCCGATCATCACGGCGGAAGCGCCGGCGGCGATGGCCTTGGTAATGTCGCCCGAAAATTTAATGCCGCCATCGGCGATCACGGGGACGCCGCTGCCATGCGCCGCGCGCGAACATTCCGCGACGGCCGTAATCTGCGGGACGCCGGCGCCGGTGACGATGCGCGTGGTGCAGATCGATCCAGGACCAATTCCGATTTTGAGGCCGTCGACGCCGAGCGCGATTAGGTCGCGCGTGCCTTCGGCGGTGGCGACGTTGCCGGCGACCAATTCCATTTCGGGCAGCTTGCTTTTCACCGCGCGGATGGCGTCCATCACGCGAGTGGTGTGGCCGTGGGCCGTGTCGATGGCGAGAACGTCCGCTTTTTGGCGGGCCATTTCCTGGGCGCGCTCGAGGAAATCACCTGTGGCGCCGATGGCCGCGCCGACGCGCAAGCGGCCCTGTTCGTCCTTGGTCGCGCTGGGGTATTCGAGTTTTTTCTGGATGTCTTTTACGGTGATGAGGCCCTTGAGGTTGTAATCCGAGTCCACCACGAGAAGCTTTTCGATGCGGTGGCGCTGCAAGATTTTTTCGGCTTCTTCGAGGGTGGTGCCGACCGGCACGGTGACGAGATGTTCCTTCGTCATGATGTTGCTGACGGGCTGATCGAGGCTGCGCTCGAAGCGCAAGTCGCGATTGGTGAGAATGCCGACGAGCCGATGGCCGCGCGTGACCGGGAGGCCGGAAACTTTGTACTTGTTCATGATGTCGAGCGCCTGGCGCACGGACATCTCCGGGCCGATGGTGACCGGGTCGACGATCATGCCGCTTTCCGAGCGCTTCACGCGGTCGATTTCCTCGCCCTGCTTTTCGATGGACATGTTGCGATGAACGAACCCGATGCCACCCTGGCGCGCGATCGCGATCGCGAGACGCGCGTCGGTGACCGTGTCCATGGCCGCGGCGACGATGGGAATGTTGATCGCGATGCGGCGCGACAGGAACGTGCGCGTGTCGGCCTGCGCGGGCAGCACGTCGGACTTGCCGGGCACGAGCAGGACGTCGTCGAACGTCAGCCCCTCCGGGATGACGTAATCGAAGTGGCGCTCGCCCGAGATCTCTTCCCGGGTGGTGACAAACAAGGTTTCTCTAGGCATGGGCTAATCTCCCCATAAACACGAAAGCCCAGCGAGGTGCGCCGGGCTTGAAAAAGTTCCCTTGTAGAGGACGGACTTCATCAATCGATTCATTGTAGTGGCTTCGAGAGATGATTGCAAGGAGACGAGATCGGAGGGACCGAGGCAGGGAAGCGGTGCGAAATTGCGTTCGGCGCCCCCCCCGATCTTCTGTCGAATAGAACGTACACCGATCGTTTGTTTTCTGCGAGTTACGGACGTTTCTATTCGGCGCGATTGTCGAATAGAAATGACGTGAAGATTGGGGACGGGAAGCAGGGATGCAAGGGCGCACGAGCAAGAAAGCCAGAGGTCCACGGGCGCCTTGCGCTGCATTTTCGGCGAGAAATTGGGTTCGGATACATCACGATTTATTGTCGAGTAGAATGTGCACCGATCGTTTGTTTTCTGTGAGTTACGGGCGTTTCTACTTTTTCTTATTGTCGAGTAGAAATGCATGGTTTGCGACTCGTAAGTCGCGTCTTGCAGCTTGTGAATTGCGAAACGAACACCAACGGAAAGAGGGTGCCAGGATCGGTTGCCGGGTATGGCATGCCACGCCCCTAGCAGGCTGCGGAAAAAGGCAGTGAAGAATGTCCTCAGGCGCTGAAGCGCATTGAGTGCAAGCCCTTTATGTCGGAGCTGAAGCTCCGACCCCCTAAAAAGCGCCCTTTTTCCGCAAACTGCTAGGTCGTGGCTCCCTCGGTGCGCTCGGGACGAGTTCCGCCGCGACCCACAAGGCATACAACATCGGACGGCTTGGCGAACATCCGCCAAAATGTGCGCACCTCTTTTTATTTCCCGCTTATATCGCCCATATAGGAAACTGATTCTTTCGAGTAGAAAGTTGAATTGGATTGCGGCTGCGGCTGCGATTAGACTCGCGGCATGAACGACCCAGCCGGAATTGCAAATCATGCGGGAAGTTTGCTGCCGCCGATGGCCGCGCGGTCACACGGGGCGATTCAACCCGGCCGTCTGGCCCTTCGTCCGGCCAAGGCCGCCGTCCTCAGGATGGCGACGCTGGTCGCGTCGCCAGAACCGTCGGAGAGGCGGCTCTCGAAAAAGGATACGTTCACGGCCAGCGCATTTTTGATTTTTTACCTGGCGGCGTATCTGGCCGCGGGCTACGCCGGAGTGACGTTCGTCGAGTGGGCGTGGATGCGGATATTCGGCTAGGGCGGCTGCGGAAAAAGGCAAAGAAGAGTGTCCTCAGGCGCTAAAGCGCATTGAGCGCAGGCGATTTATGTCGGAGCTGGAAGCTCCGACCCCCTAAAAGGCGCCCTCGGCGCGGGCTGTTAAACGAAGGATCGAATTCCACCACAGAGATCACTGAGAAGGCACAGAGGTTACTGAAAACGACCGGGTTTCACGGCTTCTTTATTTCTTCGACCTCAGTACCCACGATTTGAGTCCTCTCAAGCGTCGAGATATCGAATAGCCCGAATGTCGGCCGATTGGAAGCGGGCCAGAGGCGGGTCCGCAGAAGCTCAACGAGAATGTAGCCGATCGCCGCGGCAACCACGGCGATCTCCAGATTGGACCTGGTGAAGATGTCCGAGATGGCCCAGAGCAGCCCCTTCTGGGGAGCCGCGCCGGAGCGTTCGAATTCCCCCATGAGGAGATTGGAATAGAACAGGAAGATGATGAATCCGATTTCGACTGCGACTCTTCCGAGAGTTTTCATTGTCGAGTTTCTGGCGTCGCGGCCACGCCTCGAGTTCCAACAAATCGCGACGGCCAATCAATAATTCATAAACGTCCTAATTCTCTTTCGACGATTCCAGTATCGCAGTCTGCGATGAGCAGTCAAGAATTACCGGTTTGAAGGCAGAGATGCCGATTGATGAGGTTGCCGACGCGATCCGCACCTGAGCCCCTCAACCGTCCCTCCGGGACTTCGGGCTCTCTTTCGCATTCGTCCCGGCACTGCGCTGCGCTTCGTGCCGGGCTAATTACGGCCGCCGCTCCGCGGCTGAGCGACGCCGTCCGAGCGCGCGCAGCAGAGTCGTTGCCAGAACGGCGCGGACTGCCTACCATAGGGCTCCATGAAAGATTTCCAGCCGCATCGGCGACTGCGCAACGCGCACCTGATGACCATCGCGGCGGCTTTCTGGCCGCGGAAATTTCCGCATCTGCCGCCGGCAACGCCCCGATTATTCGAAGTGGAGAAGGGAACGCGCGTACGCGGCGACTGCCACTGGCAGGACGATCCGCGCGCGCATCCGACGATCGTGCTGCTGCACGGGCTCGAGGGATCGAGCAATTCCGGGTACATGCGCGGCTGCGCCGAAAAGGCGTTCGCGGCGGGGTTCAACGCGGTGCGGCTGAACCAGAGGAATTGCGGTGGCACGGAGCACCTGACTCCGACGCTCTATCATTCCGGGCGCAGCGCGGACCTGCGCGCGGTGGCGCTGGAGTTGATCGAGCGCGACGGTCTCCCCGAGATTTTCTTCGCAGGCTGGTCGATGGGCGGAAACCTGGTGCTGAAGATGGCGGGCGAGTTCGGGGATGCGACGCCGAAGGAGTTGCGCGGCATCGTGGCGGTGAATCCGTGTTTCGATCTGGCGGCGTGCGTGGACGCGCTGGGCGAGGCGCGGAACTTCGTCTACAGCCGGCATTTTGTGCGGCGGCTGAAAAGACGGATGCGGCGGAAGGCGCGCATGTTTGGGGGAATCTATACGCTCGAAGCGCTGCCCAATGTTAGTTCGGTGCGGGATTTCGACGAAGCGATCACGGCGCGCTATTGCGGATTTGCGGGCGCGGACGATTATTACGCGCGGTCGAGCGCGATGCACGCGCTGGAGGAGATCCGGGTGCCGACGCTGATGCTGACGGCGCAGGACGATCCGTTCGTGCCGTTTGCGACTTTTGAACTCGAGGCGATCCGGAAGAATCCGCGCATCCGGCTGATCGCGACGGAGTTTGGCGGGCATTGCGGGTTTATTTCGGACGAGGGCGGCGGGGAGAGGTTTTGGTCGGAGGCGCGGGTGGTGGAGTTTTGCAAAGTTCAGCCGAAAGTTCAGAGCTGAGAGTTCCGGATTTCTGATGAATTTGCTCGCGCGGGGATGAATTGAAAGCGGTAGAAAACATCAGCGGCTGGGCCGCGCCACCGACGATGAAGCAATGCGGTCAATCGTCCCTCCGGGACTTGAAGGTCGTTTTTCTTGCCTTTCCCGGCACTACGCTTTTCTTCGTGCCGGGCTAATTACGGTCGCCGCTCCGCGGCTTAGCGGCGGCAGAATGCCTTCGCTCCGAGCGAGCCGGCGCCGCGTTAGGCAGAGGCTGGCGTGAGGCGCTTGACGGCTTCGACGGCGAGCGGGTGGAGGCCGGCGCCGCCCTTCGCGACGTACTCCTCGATCTGCTTGCGCATGCGGGGCTCCCAGAATTGCCGGAAATGGTCGGTGACGCCGGCGACGGCTTCGTCGTGCGGATAGCTGGCGAAAAACTGGGCGATCTGGTTCGCCATGTGGACCATGTAGTCGGGTTCCATGTTGTTCTTTCGATCAATTAGGGGTTCAAACCCCGCCGTCTCTCTGCTGCGAAACCTACAAAAGCTGCCGGGCTGAAGCCCCGGCGCTACATTCAAACCTTGTCAGTCGTTCGCGGTGGATTCTTTCTCGATCCGCGTGGTGAGGCGGCGCGTCTCGATGTAATGTTCCTGCCATTCGGACATGTGGCGCGCGAGCTGGACCTGCACGGCCGTGACTTTGTACTCCGGGCAATTCGTGGCCCAGTCTGAAAATTCCGTGGTGACGACGTTGGCGCCGGTCATGGCGTGGTGGAACGTGGTGTAGACGACGCCGGGCTGCATGCGCTCGGAAATGCGGGCGGGAAGAGTGATGTCTCCGGCGCGGCTGGCGAGCGAGACGAGGTCGCCTTCGTTGATGCCGCGGTCCTCGGCGTCGGACGGATGGATTTCGAGAACGTCCATGTCGTGCCAGCGATTGTTCATGGTGCGGCGGGTCTGCGCGCCCACGTTGTACTGCGAAAGGATGCGGCCCGTGGTGAGGATCAGCGGGAAGCGCGCGTTGACTCTTTCATCCGTGGGAATGAATTCGGTGATCATGAAGCGGCCCTTGCCGCGGACGAAGCCGCCGATGTGCATGATCGGCGTGCCCATGGGAGCTTTTTCGTTGCAGGGCCACTGCACGCTGCCGACACGGTCGAGCATGTCGAAGCTGACTCCGGCGAAAGTGGGCGTTAGGCGCGCGATTTCGTCCATGATTTCGGACGGGTGGTTGTAGTGCATCGGGTAGCCGAGGGCGTTGGAAAGCTTCATGGTGACTTCCCAGTCGGCAAGGCCGGCCATCGGCTCGATGGCCTTGCGGACGCGGCTGATGCGGCGCTCCGCGTTGATGAAGGTGCCGTCCTTTTCAAGGAACGAAGCGCCGGGAAGAAAGACGTGCGCGTAGCTGGCGGTTTCGTTGATGAAGAGGTCCTGCACGACCACACATTCCATCGACGCGAGACCGTGCGAGATGTGCTGCGTATTGGGGTCGGACTGGACGATGTCCTCGCCCTGAACGTAGAGGCCCTTGAAGGTGCCGTCGATGGCGGCGTCGATCATATTGGGGATGCGCAGGCCGGGCTCGCCCTGAAGCTTGACGCCCCATGCTTTTTCGAAGGATTCGCGCACGGCGGTTTCGGAGACGTGGCGGTAGCCGGGAAATTCTTGCGGGAACGAGCCCATGTCGCAGGAGCCCTGGACGTTGTTCTGCCCGCGCAGGGGATTGATGCCGACGCCGTTCCTGCCGATGTTGCCGGTGGCCATGGCCAGATTGCACATGCCCATGACCATCGTGGAGCCCTGGCTGTGTTCGGTGACGCCGAGGCCGTAGTAAATGGCGCCGTTGCCGCCGGTGGCGTAGAGGCGCGCGGCTGCGCGGACATCGGCGGCGGGCACGCCCGTGAATTTCTCCATCGCTTCGGGCGAATTTTTCGGCTCGGCGACGAATTTGCGCCAGAGATCGAAGGCGGCGAGGTCGCAGCGTTCCTTGACGAAAGCTTCGTTGACCAAGCCTTCGGTGACGATGACGTGAGCGAGCGAATTGATCATCGCGACGTTCGTGCCGGGGAGAAGCGGAAGATGATAATCGGCCTTCGCGTGCGGCGACTTGACGAGATCGATGCGGCGCGGGTCGACGATGATGAGGCGCGCGCCTTCGCGGAGGCGACGCTTCATTTGCGACGCGAAGACCGGATGCGCGTCGGTGGGATTCGCGCCGATGATCATGATGACGTCGGCTGCTTCGACGGAGTCAAAATTTTGCGTCCCCGCGGACGTTCCGAACGTGGTTTTCATGCCGTAGCCGGTGGGCGAATGGCAGACGCGCGCGCAGGTGTCGGTGTTGTTGTTGCCGAAGGCGGCGCGAATCATTTTCTGGACGAGGTAGGTTTCCTCGTCGGTGCAGCGCGAAGACGTGATGCCGCCGATGGAATCGCGGCCGTACTTGGCTTGGATGCGCTTGAATTCGCTGGCGGCGTGGTTGATGGCTTCGTCCCAGGTGACTTCGCGCCAAGGATCGGTGATCTTCGCGCGGAGCATGGGCTTGAGGATGCGATCTTTGTGAGTGGTGTAGCCCCAGGCGAAGCGGCCCTTCACGCAGGAGTGGCCGTGGTTGGCTTTGCCTTCCTTGCTCGGCGTCATGCGGACGACCGTGTTGCCTTTCAGTTCGGCGTTGAAGGAGCAGCCGACGCCGCAATACGCGCAGGTGGTGACGACCGTGCGATCGGGCCGGCCGCCTTCGATGACGGATTTTTCGAGCAGGCTGTCGGTGGGGCAGGCCTGCACGCAGGCGCCGCAGGAGACGCACTCGGATTCCATGAAGGGCTTGCCGCCCGGGGATACGAAGGAGGCGAAACCGCGGCCGTCGATGGTGAGCGCGAACGTGCCCTGTACTTCTTCGCAGGCGCGAACGCAGCGCGAGCAGACGATGCACTTCGACTGGTCGAATTCGAAATAAGGATTCGAATCGTCCTTTTCGGGGCTCTGGTGATTTTTGCCCTTGTAGCCGTAGCGGACTTCCTTCAGGCCGACGGCGGTGATCATCTGCTGGAATTCGGTGTTGCCGCTGGCGGCGTTTTCGAACATTTCGCGCGGATAGTCGGAAGCGTAGAGCTCCATCACGCCGCGGCGAAGTTTTGCGAGCTTGTCCGATTGCGTGCGGACTTTCATGCCCTGCTCGCAGGGAGTGGTGCAGGACGCCGGGCTGCCTTTGCGGCCATCTACTTCGACGAGGCAGAGGCGGCAGGAGCCGAAGGGCTCGAGATTGTCGCTGGCGCAGAGCTTCGGGATTTGCACGCCGGCTTCGGATGCCGCGCGCAGGACGGAGGTGCCGGCAGGAACGGTGACGGACTTGCCGTCGACCTCGATGGATACGAGAGTCTCGGACACGCGCTTGGGCGTTCCGTAATCCATTTCTCGAATCAGCGCCATGATGGTCTCTCCTGGGTCCGGCCGGCTGCGTGCGGAGGAGGCACAGGCGCCGGCTTATCGAAATCTTCGGGAAAATAGCGAATCGCGCTCTGCACGGGGTAGGGAATCAGGCCGCCGAGAGCGCAGAGCGAGCCGTCGGTGAGCACTTCGCAGAGATCGTTGAGCAGCTCGATATTTTTCGCGCGGTCTTCGTTGGCGATGATGTGGTCGATTACCTCGACGCCACGCGTCGAACCGACGCGGCAGGGCGTGCACTTGCCGCAGCTTTCCACCGCACAGAATTCCATGGCGAAGCGGGCCTGATTTGCGAGATCGACGGTGTCGTCGAACACGACGATGCCGCCGTGGCCGAGCATGCCTTTGCGCTCGGCGAAAGCTTCGTAATCGAGCGGCGTATCGAGCAGCGAGGCCGGGAAATACGCGCCCAGCGGACCGCCGACCTGAATCGCACGAAGCGGGCGGCCGGAAGCCGTGCCGCCGCCAAAATCGTAAATTGCTTCGCGCAGGGTAAGTCCGAACGCTTTTTCGACCAGGCCGCCACGCTTGATATTTCCCGCGAGCTGGATCGTCAGCGTGCCGCGCGATTTTCCCATGCCAAAGTCGCGATAATACTGCCCGCCTTTATCGAGAATGATCGGCACGGTGGCGAGCGAGATCACGTTGTTGACGACGGTGGGCTGGCCGAACAACCCCTTGATCGCGGGAAGCGGCGGCTTGAAGCGAATCTGTCCGCGCTTGCCTTCAAGGCTTTCCAGCAGCGAAGTTTCCTCGCCGCAGATATACGCGCCGGCGCCCATGCGCGGCTCGAGATCGAATCGCTTGCCGCTGCCGGCGACGTTTTCGCCGAGATAGCCTTTTTCGTAGGCGATGGCGATGGCCCGCTGGAGCTGGCGGAACGCGTGCGGGTATTCGGAGCGAATGTAGATGTAGCCGGCGGTGGCGCCGACGGCAAATCCGGCGATCGTCATGCCTTCGATCAGGACGAATGGATCGCCCTCCATGATCATGCGGTCGGCGTAGGTGCCGCTATCGCCCTCATCGGCGTTGCAGACGATGTACTTCTGATCGGCGGCGGTGTTCAGGACGGTTTTCCACTTGATGCCGGTTGGGAAACCCGCCCCGCCGCGCCCGCGAAGGCCGGAGGTCGTCACTTCGTCGACGATTTGCAGCTGGGTGAGTTTCAGGGCGCGGTCGAGCCCGCGATACCCGCCGTGGCTGACGTAATCGGAAAGCGAAAGCGGATCGGTGATGCCGCAGCGCGCGAAGGTGAGGCGTTCCTGATTTTTCAGGTACGAAATTTCTTCCGTAAGTCCGAGATGAAGCTTGTGCGGCTTGCCTTCGAGAAAGCCCGCGTCGAACAGAGCAGGCACTTCGTTGGTGGCGACGGGACCGTAGGCGATCCGCCCGCGAGGAGTTTCCACTTCGACGAGCGGCTCGAGCCAGAACATCCCGCGCGACCCATTGCGGACCACCGTTGCATCTAACCGGCGTGAAGCGATCTGGTCGCCAATTGCTTTCGCAACAGCGTCGGCGCCGACCGATAACGCGGCGGCGTCTCCCGGAACGTAGATCTTCACGCTCATGCGTGCCTCTGGGCGTCGTCGATCAGGAAATCGGCGACTTCCGAAGAGACGCGCCCGTACAGTTTGCCGTCGAGCATGACCGCGGGAGACAAAGCGCAATTCCCGAGGCAGTAAACGGGCTCGAGCGTAATGCTGCGATCTTCGGTGGTCTCGCCGAGCTTCACCCCGAGGCGATGTTCCACGTGGCGGATCATGCTTTCGCAGCCCATGGCCTGGCAGGATTCGGCGCGGCAGACTTTCATGGTGTGCCGGCCGCCGGGTTCGCGGCGAAAATCGTGATAGAAGCTGACAACGCCATGGACTTCGGCATGGGACAAATTCAGAGCGCTGGCGATCAGCGGAATCGCAGCCTTGTCGATGTAGCCGAACTCTTCCTGGAGCGCGTGCAGGATGGGAAGCAAAGCGCCGGGAAGGCGCTCGAATTCCTGAATGCGCGAGAGAGCCCTGTCAGCGTCCCAGTTCTTGCTGCTACTCATCCGAAGTCGCCTCCAACTCCATACGAATCATATAGATATCATGCATACAAAGTTCGACCGAACAACAATCCAAAACATTTTATCACACGCAAATTTGCGCGAATGCGTTTTAATCTGGCGGCGAATCATACGCCTCAATCGCGCGTTTCACAATGTGAAGCAACTAGCGGGTAACTTTCTCTCTCTCAACATTGAATTTAGTGTGGACACACCGGGGCAATGTGGCTCAAATTAAAGACGCGGGGAGCATTGTGGGCAGCTCCTGGGGAGATAGGCGATGAAGCAGACCGTATTTCTATGCGCGGCAATCCTTCTTATTGCGGCTGGCGCGAATGCGCAGGCCGTTTCCGAAAATCCACTACCGCTCACGCCCGTGGCCGCCACAGCCGCATCTGGGGCTGCCACGGACACAAATCCACTTTCCGCGGCGGAGACAGCGCCAACCCCGATGGCGGCGAACGCGCTTGACGCCGCCGGCGGCAGCGATCCCAGCACGAAATCGAGCGATCAGGAGCCGCCCAGCGTTCTAGGCGTTTTCAAGACTTACAATTGGCAGGCGACGGCGGGATATACATTCTTCCGCTTTTATGTCGTTCCGCACGTTGAGACGGACATGAACGGCATCAATCTCGGGATTGTCTACTACCCCAAAGGCAAATGGATCGGCGCTGACGGCGAATTTATTGGCACCTGGGGCTCTATTTTGGGCGACACGTCGAAATACGTACAGGCGATGGGCGGCCCGCGGTTTCGATGGGCTGCGCCGCGGGGACTCGAAGTCTGGGGACATGGGTTGGTCGGCGGAGCGCACTTCCTGCCGCAGACACCGTTCGGCAGCCAAGGGGCGTTCGCATACGAAGTGGGTGGCGGGGTCGACCTGAACATTCACCAGCGGCGCATCGCGTATCGCGCGAGCGCGAACATGGTGGGGACGCGGTTCTTCAGCACGTATCAGTACAGCCCGAACGTTTCCGTCGGAATTGTTTTCAAGTTCTAGCAGGCTGCGGAAAAAGGCACGAAGAGTGTCCTCAGGCGCTAAAGCGTATTGAGCGCAGGCGATTTATGTCGGAGCTGGAAGCTCCGACCCCCTGAAAGACGCCTTTTTCCGCAAGCTGCGAGTGGCTTAACCCACAGACAAAATTTCACAGCAGGGCCGGGTGCGCGACGGAACTTGTGTGCCTGCGCTCAGGCTAGCGTGATATGCGCGCGCGGCTGAGGAAGCGGCTGAACAGCGCGCGAGATTCCGCGATTCCCACGAGCCAGGTCCCCGCGAAGTAGATCGCTCCGTACGGCAACAACACAATCACCGCAAGCGGAATCGGGCGGAGGTGCATCCAATGGCGGTGAATCTCCCAGCCGGTGGCGGCCGCGATAAGCGCCATGATCCAGATTTTCGCAAGATAGTCGGCGGGAAGGCCGGTCGCGCCGATGCGGCGATTGAGAGTTCGACGCAACAGGTGGAACTCAATCCAGGAAGCGATTCCCGCGGAGATTGTCAGACCGGCAACACCCCAGCGCGGATCGATGCCGAAATGGCGCGGGAGCGGCAGCGCGAAGAAGTAGCCGAGAGCGGTTGTCAGTGCCACGCGTATCAGCGCAAACCACAGCGGCGTGCGCGTGTCGCGCAGCGCGTAGTACGTGGACGCGTACAGCCGGCCGAGCGTCGAGGCGAGCAGGCCCACGGTGGCCCCGGCGAGAATACCCCAGACGTAGATAACGTCCGCCTCCACGAAGTGCCCGGTCTCATAGATTGCACCGACAACAACGTTGCCCAGGATCAAGAACGCCGCGACCGAGGGGACCACGAGAAAAGCGATCTGGCGCAGCCCTCCGTTGAGGCGCGCGCGGAGCGCGTCGGCGACCTGCGCCTCGCTGCCGACTGCGCCGGACATCTGCGGCAATTCGGCGGCGGAGACGGACATGCCGAAAAGGCTGACGGGAAGCGTGTAAAGAGTTTGCGCGTAGGAAAGCGCTGCCACTGCGCCGGTAACCGGGACGAGACTCGCGAGCAGGACATCGACGTACGCGCTGATCTGCACGACGCCGCGCCCGATGAACACGGGAAAGAAATTTCGTATGACGGTGCGGACGTTTTTCGAGTGAAGGCCGAGCGAGAGTCGGAGGCCGCGGAGCAAACGCAACACGATGGGCAGCTGCACGAGAACCTGAAGCGCGCTGCCGACGACGGAGCCCCAGGCCAGCACTACGGCAAGCACGCCCGCTGCATCGCGGCGCCCGTAGCCGAGCATTGTGGCGATCATCGCCACGTTCCAGATAACGGGCGCGGTGTAGGAAAGGAAAAATCGACGGTGGCTATTCAGGATTCCGAGGCACCACGCCGAAAGAACCAGCAGGCCCGCCCCGGGAAAGAGAACGCGCACCAGCTGAATCGCCAGGTCGCGCTTGTCGCCGTGGAATCCGGGCGCGATGAGATCGATCAGATAAGGCGTCGCGAGCACGCCGACCAGCACGAGGATCGAAACAGTGAGGGCCAGAATGCCGGCGATGGCGCCCGCGGCGCGGCGGGCCTCTTCGTCGTCATCGCGCGCGAGCAACCCTGCGTACACGGGAATGAAGGAAGCGGAGAGCACACCTTCGCCGAACATGTTCTGAAGCGCATTGGGGATGCGGAACGCGGCGCGGAAAGCATCGGCCACGTCGGAGTCGCCGAAATAGTGCGCGAAGACGCGATCGCGAATCAGGCCGGCGACGCGGCTGAGGAAAATTCCCGCCGCGACGAGAAATGCGTAGCGCCGCGAGGCGACCTGCGGCGCGTGGCTTTCGGGTATCTGCGTCACGGCGCGAGCATCGCCTGCGCGCGAATGGAGTGGCGGCGAATCATGGTTGTGGTTTCACGGGCGAGGATAGCACGGGAAATGCGCCCGCTGGGGACGGTCGTGACAGCGCGTTGAGGCAGAGTGGGCCGCCCGGCTGATTCAGGGCGATGTGGTGAGGACGGGATGCAGGGTGAGCTGGCTGTCCGCCAAGACTTCGAGGTCGCGGGACCACGGCAGGCTCCCCGGAGATTTTGCTTCGATTCTGTGCGAGCCGGTTGCGAGACGGATCGTCGAGGGCGCTTGCCCCACGAATTTTCCATCGACGTAAATTTCCGCGCCAGCCGGGTCGGTGGCGATTGTGACGGTGCCGGTCTGCGCGGCTGTTTCGTTTTCGCCGGCGGCGCGGAAGGCCGCGGCAGAAATCGGACGAAGCGGGCCGTCGTGGCCGGAAGCGTCGATCGTCGCGCTGCCGTGGTAGACGGGATCGAGCTTGATATCGAAGCGCGGCGACCTCAGCAGGAAATAACTTCCATGGTGGCGTCCATTAATCGCGACCCACTCGAATGGCCCCTGTGTGACCGTGACTTGCTCGGTGATGTAGCCGTCGAGAGATATCTTCACGGTCATGGAGTGATCGAGCCGCGAGGCGAAAACCGTGTGGGGCTTGTGAAAATATCCGGAGGGGTAGTCGATCTTATAGGGCGTCGTGCCGGCGGTTATGCCGTTGATTTCGATCGAAGCTCCAACGGGCGAGCTGGTGATGGTCAAAGTTTCGGCATTCGTTCGCGAGGCGAGCGCCAGGCAGGCGAGTAGCGCGAGCGACGCGCAAAGACAGTGTCTCCCCGATGGCCGCATCGAAGCCCTCCGAGGGAATTAGAGCGGGAACGATGCTACCGGCGGGCTCTGGCGTCAATCCGCAAAACTACGGACGAACTTGACGGCCGGCCGCTCTGAAAGCCTCTATTCCTGCGCGTCCCGAATTGGAACATGGTCCGGCCGGCGAGAAAATTCCCAGTAGTTGGAACCTCGACGCGAACTCGCACATCCAATTAAGAGGATGTCTGCACGCTTCTTAATGAAAAACGAGCAGTGTTCTCCAGCGAGCCGCGATTGTGACCGAAGTTCGCTGGACAAAAATCCCCAGGGGGCAAGGACCAACATGCGCATTCGACGAATTCAAGCTCTAGCGGTACTCGCGACACTTCTTCTCGCATTGCCGGTGCTGGCTGCAGGTACGAACTCTGCAAACTACTCGCCAAACTCGCCCGTGACGATCGGTCAAACGCAATTGAAGCCCGGAACGTATTCCCTTGAAGCAGCCGACGGGCAGAACGAGCTGCGCATCCTCCAGCGCGGCAAAGTGATCGGCACAGCGGCATGTCATTGGGTCAAACTTCCGGCCAAGGCCCGCGACTCGCAAGTGGATTCCGATTCCGGCCGCGTGACGCAAGTGAGTTTTCGAGGAAACGATCAGGCGGTGCAAATCGACTGACGCGCGCCGGTCGAGGGGACGGGCTGGCGCCCGTCCTCTTCCGATTCGCAGGAGCTCGTCGAATTATTTCAGGTACGTCCCCAGCCAGCCGAGAAACGTGTCGTACCAGAGCTCGCTGTTCTGCGGCTTCAGGATCCAATGGCCCTCGTCGGGGAAAACCACCAACTTTGACGGCACGCCCTGGCGCTGCAGCGCGCTGAAAAATTCCAGGCTCTGCGTGTAGGGAACGCGGAAGTCGAGCTCGCCGGCGATCACCAGCGTCGGCGTTTTGAATTTTCCGAGGGCGCCCGAATAGTCGCTCGACGACCACTTCCTGTACATCTCCGGATTCGACCACGGCGTTCCGCCCATTTCCCACTCGGGGAACCACAGCTCTTCGGTCGCGTACATGCTGAATTGGTTCCACGGTCCAGCGTGGCTGATCAGGCATTTGAAGCGGCCGGTGTGCGTGGCGATCCAGTCGACCATGTAGCCGCCGTAGGAGCCTCCGGCGGCGGCCAGGCGCGAGCCGTCGATGAACGGATACTTCGCGATCGCGGCGTCGACGCCCTTCATCAGGTCTTCGTAAACTTTTCCGCCCCAGTCGCGGCTGATTTCTTCAGTGAATTTGTGTCCATAGCCGAACGATCCGCGCGGGTTGATCATCAGCACGACGTAGCCCGGCGCGGCCATCGTCTGAGGGTTCCAGCGATAGCCTCCCCAGTCGTTGTCCCATTCGCCCTGCGGGCCGCCGTGAATGAGCAGGAGCAACGGGTATTTCTTTGACGCGTCGAAATGCGGCGGGCGAAGCAGCAGACCCTCGACTTGCGTTTTCTCGGCGCCGTCAAACCAGAAAGGCTCCGATTGCGGTAGATCGAGCTGCGCGAGAAGCGCAGAGTTTGCGTGCGTGAGCTGGCGGACGCCGCTGCCGTCGGAGTTCGCGACGAAAACCTCGGCGGGCATCGTCATCGTCGTGCGCGTGAACGCGAGCGTGCGGCCGTCGCGGCTGATGGTGAAATCGGGATTTGCGCTGTCGCCCAGAACGATCTTCGGCGTGCTCCCGGCGCTCGCGGGGACGGAATAGATCGGGAGCTGCGCCTTGTCCTCCGTCTGGAAGTAGATCGTCTTGCTGTCGGCGGACCATTCCGGCGAATTGACGTTGCGATCGAAATTCTCCGTGAGGTTCGTGATCTTGCCGCTCGTGCGGTCGTAGAGCATCAGCCGCCACCGGTCGCTTTCGTACCCGGCCTGGAGCTGCGCGCGGTAGGCGATCCATTTTCCGTCGGGCGAGTAGACCGGGCCCCAATCGTTCCCGGGGTTCGTCGTGATGCGCTTCGGCGCAGCCGCGCCGCCGACGGGCACGAGGAAAAGATCGCCGTTCGTGCTGGTCGCTTCGTCTTTGTCCGTGTTGGCCGTGAAGCAAATTTCCTGGCTATCGGGAGAAAACGCGATCGCCTCCGCGCCATCGAGGCTGAATGGCGGCACGTCGTAGTCCGCGCCGGGAGTGAGATCGCGCGGGGAGTCTCCATTGGCCAGGACCGCGAAAAGATGGCTGCGCTTGCCGTCGGACCAGGTTTTCCAGTGGCGATAGAGCAGGTGATCGTAGACGCGGGCCTTCACTTTGCTTTTTTCTCGCGCCGCGTCGCGCGCGGCGTTGCAGGCGTCGTCGCGGCAATCGGGATAAACGGTCGAGGTGAATGCGATCCAGTTGCCGTCAGGCGACCAGAATCTCGTTGTCCGCGCCGCCGGAGAGGGAAGTGATCTTGACCGGCGTGCCGCCTTCGGAGGCGATGGTGTAGACTTGCGCCGTTCCGTTGCTGGACGAGAGATATGCGATCTTCTTGCCGTCCGGCGACCAGCGAGCGCGCTCATCGGTGCCGCCGTGCGTCAGCTGGCGCGGCTCGCCCCCGGCGACGGGCACCAGCCAGATATTCTTGACCAGATGATTCGCGTCGAAATCCGGCGTGGCGACTGTGTAGGAAACCCATTGGCCATCGGGCGAGATTTGCGGATCGCTCAGGCGATGCATGGAGATCAAATCGCGGAACGTGATGGCGCGCTTTTCAGCGGACTGCGCGCGAGCGGTGAGCGCGCCTGACGCGGTCGCGAGTAGCACGACCAGCAAAACGGCGCCTCGAACCGCGGCCTGCGCCCGGCTGGATTGTCTCGTGCGATTCATGCTGCCTCCTGCGTGCCGAAATTGGCCTCGCGGGCCGAAATTACTGCGCCAGCGGATGCAGAATTTCGTCGAGTATGTCCGCGTGGTTTGGCGCGCGCTGCAAGTGCGGATATTTCGAACCGCCGTGGTAATCGATCGTGTAGACCTGTTCCTGAGGCCCATTCTTGACTTTGAGCTGAACGGGCGCGGAGGTGGAAGCCGCCACGGCGCTTCGCAGAGCGTCGAGCGTAAATTTGCTGCCGGCGACCTCCGTGATTTTCATTCCGGGGCCGAGTCCGGCCTTGAACGACGGCCCGTCGTAAAGCACCTGCTCGAGAGTGCCGTCATCCTTTGCGATTAATCCGATGGAATACATGAGCGTCGCGGATTTGTGCACGACGTCCTGAAGTCGTTCGATCTCGTTGGGCTGGTCGTTGTAGATCACCTGCCAGCCGCTGGCGAGCAGCGCCTCATCCGGCGTCTTGGGCGCGATCGAATCGAGACGCGTGCGGAGAAAACCGGACCAATCGTAGGGCGCGACGCTGTTGAGCCCGGCCACCACGTCTTCGAACGTATAGGTTTTCAGCGCGGGTTGTCCGCCCGGGCCGCCGTGAAACGAACGGGAGAAATCGTTCATCGATTTCTTGTCTTTTGTCAGGCGGCGAATGGTCGTATCGACATCGAGCCAGAGAAGTACGCTTTCGTCGTAGAAATCGACCTGGCGGCGCCAGTTTTCCCAGTCGCGGTCGGCGTCGTAGAGCACAACGGCGGCATCGGCGGTGTCTTGCAACGGCCGCCAATTCCGTCCCGGTTCGTGGTCGTAGTTGGCCACCAGCTGCGCGAACATCTCATGCGCCTGATCGTTGTTGAGCAGGCCGCTGCGCGCGGTCAGCACGTCGCCCCAGTATTCGGTGAGGCCTTCATAAACCCAGAGCAGATCGTCGCGCATCGGTTGGTGGTAGTCTGCCGTCGCGAGATCTTCGGGACGGCGGTATTTGCCGTTCCAGGAATGAACGAATTCGTGCGGGAGCAGCGCGGCACCCTCGGCGCGGTAATCGGGATCGATGAGCGATTTTTCGTAGCTGCGGTCGTCGCTCGATTCGTGATGCTCGAGCCCGAAATGCGCCGTGTTGTCGCTGAGCGTGAACAGGAAATGATAATCGCGATAGTGTCGCGAGCCGAAAAGCGCGCCGGTTTCGACGACCAGCTTGCGAAGCGCCGCTTCTGTCTCGGGCGGCATGGCCAGGCCGGCTTCGCTGTCGGCGGCGAGGTCGATCTCGTGCGGAGTATCTTGACCCGGCGAAAGCGGGATTGCGCGGAAGAAGCGCCCGGATAGAACCGGCGAGTCAATCAGAGTGCTGAGCGAGGTCGGATCGAAAGTGATCGTGTCGCCGTTTTGCTTCGCGCCGGGCAGCGCCGTGCCGAATTTCCATCGGGCAGGCAACTTCAAGCTCGGGGCGTATGTTAGATCCTTGGCAGCGTAGCCCCGCGGATACAGAATTACCTGGTTCCAGCTGAGGTCGTTGATATAGGCAGTCGAAGAAGCGCCGGCGGAGTAGCCGGAACCCGCGCCCGAAATCAGGAAATCGAATCTCACGTCCAGTGAGGTCACGCCGGCGGGCACCGTCAGGTGGAATGCGAACATATCGAGCAGGTCGCGCCGCCAGGGAAGCGGCTTGCGCGCCGCAGTGAATTTCAGTCCGGCAATGTTGTTGATCGGGCCGTCGGGCATATGCTCGCCCGGAATCCATTGCGGGAAAAGGAGCACGAGAGGACCGGGTTCGACAGGTATCGTGAGACGAGTATGCAGGATGCGCTGCGGGGCCTGGGTCGCATCGACCTCCACGCGAATGACTCCGGGCCGAGTTGCTGCGTTTACCGAGCAGCAGAGGAGCAAGAGAAGCCCAATCAGCCCAAAGAGTCCGCGCAAGCCATTCCGAGTATATCCCCTCATTTCGATCCTCCTTGGTATGTTGGAGCGATGGCCTCGAAAGGAGATTGGATGACAGCGCCCTTTATTTTGAACAACTTAGCCCCTTCATCGCCTGAGATTAGCGCCGTACATCCTAAGCCATCAGCGACAGAAACGCCAAGCTTCCGCTGTGGATTCTTAGCCGTCAGAGCAAGGTATTGTCTCCTTGCGCACCCTACAGTATCGCCTAGTACTAGGCCTACCTTCTTCCCGTAGTAGCTTCTGAACAATGCGTACAAATTCTGATATGTCGACCGTACAGGCTGAGCCGTGCACGGATATTGGCCACGAGCTCGCGGATCTTCGCGAAGCGAATTCGAGGCTCCGCGCCCTCTTGGACGCTTCGACGCTGAACGCCATCGTGGCGACCGATCCGGACGGCCTTATCACCGTCTTTAATGCGGGCGCCGAACGGATGCTTGGCTACACCGCCGAAGAAATGGTCGGAAAGCAGACTCCGGCAATCTTTCACCTGGAGTCCGAAATGGAACTCCGGGGAAAAGAGCTGAGCGGAAAGTATGGACGGCCCATCAGTGGCCATTCGGTGTTCGTTGAACAGGCGCGCCGGGGCGAGACCGAGGAACGCGAGTGGACCTTCGTCCGGAAAGATGGCTCCCGCCTGATCGTGAGGGTGTTCATCAACGCCATTTACGACGCGAACGGCAAGATCACCGGTTTTCTCGGCATCGGCTACGACATCACGAGGCGCAAGGAGTCTGAAACCAAACTCCTGCTTCTGACGGAACGGCTTTCTCTGGCGACATCCGTAGCGGCCGTCGGCGTCTGGGAGTGGGATGTCGCAAAGGGTTTGATGACGTGGGACGACACCATGTCCCAGATTTACGGTTTCAAGCTTATGCCGGAAAATCCGTACGAACAGTGGAGCCGCACGGTATTTCCCGAGGACTTGCCGCTTGCTGAAGGCGCGCTGCAGAAAGTCATGGACCTGAAAACGCGCGCAACGGTGGATTTCCGCATCAGGCGTCCCGACGGGACGATCCGGTATCTCGCGGCGGCGGAAGGCGCCGTGCTGGACGAGAATGGAAACGTCACCAAAATTATCGGCGTCAACATCGACGTTACCGACCGCAAAAAGACCGAAGAAGAACTGAAGCGGGCCAAGGAAGAGGCCGAAGCGGCCAACCGCGCCAAGAGCGAATTCCTCGCCAACATGAGCCACGAAATCCGCACGCCCATGAACGGAATCATGGGCATGACGGAGCTGGTTCTCGATACGGAACTCGATTCCGAACAGCGCGAATATCTCACGCTGGCGAAAATTTCCGCCGATTCGTTGCTTTCGCTGATCAACGACATTCTCGACTTTTCGAAAATCGAAGCGGGCAAGCTGGACATCGACGCGATCGACTTCAATCTTGGCGATTGCCTGGGCGACACGATGAAAACGCTGAGTCTTCGCGCGCACCAGAAGGGTCTCGAACTCGCGTTCGAAATCGAACCGAACGTTCCTGACGCGATCGTCGGCGATCCGGGGCGGTTGCGGCAGATCATCCTCAATCTGGTGGGGAACGCCGTCAAGTTCACCGAGCAGGGCGAAGTCGTGCTTTCGGTGCAGTTGATGACGCACGTGAAAGACGAAGTTCAGCTCGGGTTCACCGTGAAGGACACCGGCATCGGCATCCCGCCGGAGAAACAGGCGGCGATCTTCGAAGCATTCCACCAGGCGGACGGGTCGATGACCCGCAAGTACGGCGGCACGGGGCTCGGCCTGACGATCTCCTCGCGACTGGTCGATTTGATGGGCGGGAAGATCTGGGTCGAGAGCGAACTCGGCGAGGGCAGCCGTTTTCACTTCACGGCGAATTTCAGGATTCAGAAGGCGGCGACGCGAATGGTCGTGCCGTGCGACCCGGACACGCTGCACGACATGCGCGTCCTGGTGGTGGACGATAACGCAACGAACCGCCATATCCTCGTGAAAATGCTCGAAGGCTGGCGCATGGTTCCGTCCACGGCCGATAGCGGCGCCAAGGCCATGGTCACGCTGACCGAGGCGAAGGGGATCGGGAGAACCTTCCCGCTGATTCTGCTGGATGCGCAGATGCCCGAGATGGACGGATTCGCTCTGGCGGAATACATCAAGCGCCATCCCAGTTTCCGCGCGGCGACGATCATGATGCTCAGTTCCGCGGGACAGCGCGGCGATGCCATGCGCTGCCGCGAGCTCGGCGTTGCGGCGTACCTGACGAAGCCGATCCGGCAGGCGGAATTGATGGACGCGATTCTGACGGCGCTCGGCACGCGCGCGAGAGACAACGAAAAGCCCGCGCTCGTGACGCGGCACACGCTGCGCGAAAGCCAGAACCGGCTGAAAGTGCTGCTTGCGGAAGACAACGCCGTCAACCAGCTTGTCGCGCTGCGCCTGCTCGAGCGCTTCGGCCACACCGTCACCCTGGCGGCTAACGGCAAGAAGGCGCTGGAAGCATGGGAAAAGGGCGAGTACGACGCCATTTTGATGGACGTGCAGATGCCGGAGATGAACGGCTGGGAAGCGACGCACGTGATTCGCGACAGAGAACGGTCGACGGGCGAGCGCATTCCGATCATTGCCATGACCGCGCACGCGATGAAGGGCGATGACGAGCGCTGCTTCGCCGCGGGCATGGACGATTACCTGACCAAGCCGATTCGCACGGAAGACTTGATGGCGGCGCTCGACAAAGTCGGAAGCCGCAAGGCGGCGCGGCAAATGCGGCTGGAACCGTCGGCAACGACCGCCCAAGAAAGCGGTGCCGTGGACCTGGAGGCTGCGCTCGACCGGCTCGGCGGAGATCGCGAGCTTTACAACGAACTCGTGGAAGTTTTCAGAAAAGAGTGTCCGGGAGTGGCGGCCGAAATGCGGCGTGCGATTGACGATCGCGATTTGCGCGTGGTGGAGCGCAGCGCGCATACGCTTCGCGGAGCGGCTTCGAATCTGGGCGCCGTGGCCGTTTCGGAAGCGGCGATGGAGCTGGAAAAGCGGGCTGGCTCTCAGGACATTGCAAGCGCCGGCGAGCAGTTCAAAGTCCTGCAGAAAGAGATCGAGCGATTGTTTTCCGAGCTGGAAATTCTCCGCGAGAAGTAACGTCCCTGTCGACCGATGCCGATTTGAATAGCAATGGGTAACCATCCCAAGCCGAAGAAGCGGGTCCTGATTGCCGAGGACGATCCCGTTTCCTGCCATCTGCTGAAAAGCATCCTGGTTAAGTGGGAATACGACGTTATCGTCGAAACCAACGGGGCGGCCGCTTCGCGGATTCTGGAAAGCGACGATGCGCCGCGGCTGGCGATACTGGACTGGATGATGCCGGGGATGGAAGGCGTGCAGATCTGCCAGCGGATTCGCGAGCGCAAGAGCCGGCCGTATATCTACGTTCTGCTTTTGACGGCGCGCAGCGAGAAGCGCGATCTGCTGCGGGGACTCGAATTCGGCGCAGACGATTACCTGACGAAACCGTTCGACTCCGAGGAACTGCGCGCGCGGCTTCTGGTCGGCGAGCGCATTCTGGCGCTGCAGGACGATTTGATTCTGGCGCGCGAGGAGCTGCGGTTCCGCGCGACGCACGACGTGCTCACAGGCATCTGGAACCGCGCGGCGGTAATGGACGCGCTGCGCAACGAATTGGCGCGGCAGGTTCGCGAGCAGCGCTCGTTCGGCGTGATCCTGGCTGACATCGACCATTTCAAGAACGTCAACGACACCTACGGCCATCTTTGCGGAGATGAAGTGCTTCAGGTGGTGACGCGGCGGATGAAGGAGTGCATTCGCCCCTACGACACGCTGGGCCGTTACGGCGGCGAGGAGTTCCTGATCATTGCGTCCGAGGCGGATGCGAGAGGCACATTGGCGCTGGCGGAGAGAATTCGCAGCGTAGTCGAGGAGAAGCCGGTGCCGACGCAAGCGGGCGAAGTGAGCGTGACCGCGAGCCTGGGAGCCGCCATTTGCACGAGCGCTCGAAGCGGCGATGCGCAGATGCTGTTGAGGCTGGCCGACCGCGCGCTGTACGCGGCGAAAGACAAGGGGCGCAATCGCTGCGAGCTTGCGGCTCCGGCGGAATCTAGCACGCTGACGGCGACTCCTGCTCGGACGGAAGAAGTTCCTGCCAAGCCCGGCCAGAGCTAAATTCCGCATTCCTCGCCTGCGATCCGCCCACGGTCGCGAGAGGACGGTGCGCGCTGACCCTCGAAAAAGTGTGTCACTTTGTTTGTACTGCTTTCCTTTGTTTTCAACGAGATACGTGAGAGATTACTTTGCAGGGTGTGTCACTTTGTTCGAGTGATTGGTGGGCATGCCATGCAACGAAATCTGCGCGGACGCGCGGACGCGCGGACGAGGCGGATGGGTGCCGGAACGCCAAGCATTTTCGCCGGGCACGATATATCGTGCCCCTACAAGAACCGCCAATCAGGGGATTGGCGCTCCCAGGAAATATTCAGTTGTCAAAGAGCGGTACGGTTCTCGCCAGGAGAGCCGGACGGGAACTGCCCCATCATAGTCACGCTGACAGATTGCGGGCGACGCGTCTACTGGCCGGAAGTTCAGTTCTCGTTCAACCTGTCCTTTTCTGACTTTTAGGATGATGTATGCATGTTCCTCGGGAGGATTGCGTCGCACCGACGGCGCTCGGGGCTTAGGACGGATTGTTTCCCAGCCCTGCCGGGCTAGCATCTGGCGCGCCTACGGCGCTTAGAGACTAAAAAAGACGGGGACCAAAGCTTCCAGCTAAGTACTCTCGGTCTGATTTTTCATGCAAGAAGACGCGCCAACGTTTCGCGGATCTGCGCTTCGATCGTGCTTTTGAATGGAGACGCGATTAGGGGAAGCGTGGTTTCGACAACCACGTCGGATGGATTCACGGCGACGCTTCCGCTCGCTGAGTAACCCATGGCCGAAGCGCTGAAGGTTCCCGCGTAGCCGTTCCAGTTTTCCTTCAGTTCGCGAACCTTGTCGGGATTTTGATCCTTCGCTTGAGCGATAGCTCGCTGGATCCGTTTGAGGGCTTCGTCCTGCGAGATCTGATGTGGAACTGAGACGTGGATGCTGGGCATGGTGTTTTCCTTTGTCTTTGATTCAGGGGACGAGAATCGGGGACGCGGCCAGATCAACTCGGCTCTTTCAGACTATTGCCGATCAGGCGGTTCGCCGAGAGGCGGATTTCGCCGCGATGCGCACGGTGCTGGCCTGCGGCCCCTTTTCTCCTGACTCTTCCGAGAAGGCGACGCGTGTGCCGATCTCCATACGCTGGAACCCTCGATTCAAAACACTGTTCTCGTGAAAGTAGACTTCCCGCCCATCAGGCGTCAGCAGAAAGCCATAGCCTTCGTCGGGTTGCAACCTGCTTACCTTTCCTTCCAGAGAAGGTTCATGTGTCTTGACGCGCCCGTTTCGCTTTCGCGCGTAATCCTCGAGGCGGCGGCTCGCTGCACGGAAGGCGTCATGAATCGCGAGGCGAAGATCCTTGTGGCGCGTGTCCAGTTCCGACTGCTTCTTTAACTGAACCTCACCGCGCTGTCGCGGTCTCTTGCTGAGAGTTGGCTCGCGCTTTACAACCAGCTCTCCGCCTGGGACCGTCAGGTCGATTCGAACGTGGTACGGCGCACCCTTGCGATGATGCGCGTGAGGGACCTCGATCATGACACGGCAACCCATAAGCCGGCCGTAAAAGGTTTCGAGATTCTCCACCTCATCTTGAATCCACTTCCCCGCGGCGCTCGAAGCCGGGGTATTTCTGAATGTCACTTGTAGTGGGAGGTTCATTTTTTTGTTCCTCTACTTCCGGATTTCAAACAAAGAGACGGATTTCTGGAAATTGTCTCTACGTACTGATGCTCTTCGTTCGGTTACCCTAATCGAGTTTCCTTCGTGCGAGTCCATATAGCATCTTCTAGTGGTTTCCTCAACTGACCGCAGTGATGGGCATCACGAAGGCAGTAAGTGGAAGTCCAATCTTTCCGGCGGTGTGCATATCACAGTCGTTGCCTCGACCGGCTAATTTCCAACCACTGGTGAGCGGAATTCCAGTCTGCCTTGGAGCCGAAGCCGTCGCACAGCCCTTGCATCGTTTCGATCATCGCGGTCCTTCGAAGTCCTTGAGCGCGGCGCGCCTGACAACTGCGAATCAAGGTGGGAACGAGATGCACCGTTTCTACTGTTTGGTCCCGCGTTTCCAGAACGTAGATGAACGCTTCATCGTTGCGCTCGACTCGATCGACGGCGTAATCGTCCACGAAATTACCGGCGCTGTAGAAAATCACCCGGCCTTGATGGAACTCGATACCGCGAAAGACGTGACAAGAATGACCGAAGACCACGGACGCTCCGGCGTCAATCAGCGCATGCGCGAAAGCGACATGCCCGGTTTCCGGCGCATAGCCCCAGTTGCTTCCCCAGTGCGCAGATACAATTAACAGATCCAAGGCATCTCGTTCAGAGCGGACGATCTCGATCAGGTTCTGTGCGCGGCGATCTTCCAGGTCCACGGGAACGTAGAACACTCCTGGTTGACGAGCTTTGGCTTCCCAGCCGGGCTCGTTGTCGGTGAAGGCAAGCAGCCCAATTTTCTTTCCGCGCACGCTGGAAACCGCGACGCGCGACGCGTCCTCGAGATTGGCGCCGGCGCCGCAATGAGCAATTCCTGCGCGGTTCAGAATGTCCAGCATTTCGAACAGCGCGTCATGCCCGTAATCGAGCGTATGGTTGTTGGCTAGAGAAACCGCGTTAATTTGCGCCGCCTCAAGTACGGCAATATTCCTGGCGGCAGAGCGAAAGTGAAAGGCCTTCTCGTATTCAGACCAAGGCACACCGCGATCGGAAATGACGCACTCCAGGTTGCACATTCGCCAGTCGGCGCTCGCCAGTATCGGCAGGGTATCGCCCCACGGATACGCGGGCGGCTGATTTTGCAGAACCTCATCGACCATGCGCCCGAGCATGCAGTCACCCAGCATCATCAGTCGCAATGGTTCCGGTTCGTTCCGACGATTCGTGCCGATCTGCTGTTCTTGTCTACTGACCACTCGTTGATCCGAAACCACGATGGACTCTGGTACCTTGACGAAATCCCAGGGTGAACGCGGTGACAAGGGTCACATCGGGCGGTCATTGCGCGGGACAAGAATGTAAGGGCAATCAACATCGACTGCGGAACGTGAATCGAGGACATCTCTAATGAGTTCGCCCAAACAGGAAGCACTTGATTACCATCGTCGCGGCCGCAAGGGGAAAATCGAGGTCGTTCCAACCAAGCCGTGCCGCACCCAGCGGGATTTGAGTTTGGCTTATACCCCGGGAGTGGCGGAACCTTGCCGCGAGATCGCCAAGTCGCCTGAGCTGAGTTACGAGTACACCGCGAGGGGAAACCTGGTCGCGGTGGTCTCCAACGGCACGCGGGTTCTGGGCCTGGGCAACATCGGAGCGCTGGCTGGAAAGCCGGTCATGGAAGGGAAAGGCGTACTGTTCAAGCGGTTCGCCGACGTCGATGTTTTTGACCTGGAGGTCAATTCGGAAAAACCGGAAGACGTCATTAAATTTTGCCAGCTTCTCGAGCCCACTGTGGGCGGCATCAATCTTGAAGATATCAAGACGCCCGATTGCTTTCTCATCGAAGAAACCTTGCGCAACACGATGTCCGTTCCCGTGATGCACGACGACCAGCACGGAACCGCCATGGTTTCGGGGGCTGCGTTGCTCGGCGCTTTGGAAATCGTCGGAAAGAAGATTGAGCAAGCGCGGGTGGTTTCCGTAGGCGCCGGGGCAGCGGGACTTGCTTGTGCCCGCCATTATCTTCGCCTGGGCGTACAGCCCGAACGCATGCTCATGGTGGATACGCGAGGCGTGCTCTACACCGGCCGCACCGAAGGCATGAATGCTTACAAAGAGCGATTTGCCCGGCCAACCGAGCTACGAACAATGACCGAAGCCCTGCGCGATGCGGACGTGCTGGTCGGACTCTCGGCGAAAGGCAGCGTTGCTCCGGACATGCTGAAGGTCATGGCGCCTCGTCCCATCGTGTTTGCACTCGCGAATCCGGATCCGGAGATTAGCCCAGAGGCCGCGCGCGCCGCCCGCCAAGACGTCATTATTGCCACCGGACGCTCTGACTATCCCAATCAAGTAAACAACGTGCTCGGATTTCCGTTTGTGTTTCGCGGGGCGTTGGACGTGCGCGCCAGCGCGATCAACGAAGAGATGAAGCTTGCCGTGACTCATGCTTTGGCCGCACTGGCGAAGGAAGCGGTGCCGGACTCGGTTTGCAAGGCCTATGGGGTGGCCAAACTGCAGTTCGGGCCGGAGTATATCGTTCCGAAACCCTTCGACCCGCGCGCCCTGGTCTGGGTTTCCTCGGCCGTGGCGCGCGCAGCGATGCAATCGGGTGTGGCCCGGCAGCCCATTGATCTCGAACAATACCGCAGGCAGCTGGAGGAATTGGGAAAGCGGCTGCAGGGCGGCTAATGCCGAAATTTTCCGACCAGCTCGGTATGCGCCAGAATGTGCCCCTTCATGGCGCGTTCGAGATCGCCCTTGCTGGCGCCGGGCTTGAGGTTTGTTTTGGAGCTCAGAGCGTATAGCTTGAAAAAGTAGCGATGCGCTTTGCCGCGCGGGGGACATGGCCCGTTGTAGCCGATCTTTCCGAAATCGTTTCGCCCCTGGTGCGCTCCGTTGGCGAGTTGCTGCTCGTGCGGCACTGCTTCGGGCAAGTCGCGCGCATCGGGCGGAAGGTCGTAGATCACCCAGTGGACCCAAGTACCGGCGGGCGCGTCCGGATCGTCGACAATCATGGCGAACGCCTTGGTTCCCTCTGGAGGATTGGTCCACGTCAGCGCCGGGGAAACATCCGCGCCGTCGCAGGTGAACTTCTTGGGGATATCGGCTCCTCCCCGAACATCAGACGCGTTCAATCGAAATGCCATCGTCTCAGATCCTCAATGATTCAGGGCGTCTCCTCGTTCTTCCCCAGCAAGTGCCTCTTGGCGAAGGCGCGGCCGGAACCGCTTTTCAAGTAGCTTTCGAATTGCTCGGCGAGATGTTTTTCGGGCAACGCGACGTAGGTTCTCAGAACCCAGGGCTTGAACCGATTCGTGTGAATTGATTTTCCAGAGTTGTGCTGATCAAGACGGCGTCGCAGATCGGCGGTCGAGCCGATGTAGGTTTGGCCGGGGAAATTCTTGCTCTGAAGAATGTACGCGTAGTACATGAGCCCGCCTCCGCCTGCTCAATTCGAATTTGTGGATCGTAGCACGGGCTGAATAGATGTGGATAACGCCTGCCGTAAAGTTCCGTGCTACGGCGGGCACTTCTCCTGAGCGCTCCGCGCGCAGGAGAAGTGGAGGCGGGGGGAGTTGAACCCCCGTCCGAGAAACCTTGCGACCCGAAGACTACATGCTTAGCCCGTTCCGAAGGTTTCGCCGGAAGAACTCAGAGCGGGCAAGACGCGCTCCCGGCTAGTCCGATGATCTCGCCGCCGAATTACGGACCGAAACGCGACGGCCAGCCTACTGTGTGACGCCTCATCCCAAGCGCGCAGGCGACGCCTGGGGAGACGCGCAGCTTACTTTTGGTTAGGCTGCGAGAGCCAACTGTGAGTTGCCAGTTGTGTTGTTCCACCCTGTTGCGGGCGGGCGGTACCCGGCATGCCTTCGAGCAGCGGCAGTTTCCGTCGAAACCGTGTCGCCCCCGAGGTAAGCCCTATTTTAGCACCCAGCGAGGGCACGAAGCAAAACGGCGGCTTGAGGGTGTCGTAGTTTGAGGGCGCCATGGTTGAAGAGGGTGCGGAGGAAGGCGAAGAAAAGTGTCCTCAGGCGCTAAAGCGCATTGAGTACAGGAACCTTATGTCGGAGGTGAAGCTCCGACCCCCTAAAAGGCGCCTTTTTCCGCAAACTGGGAAGCCATGATCCTGACGAGCGGCTGTTCCCGGCCCTGAAGGCCCGGGCTTCTGCCCAAGACTAGCTCACCCGGGTGAGGAAGGCGATGAGCGGAGCGTAGGCGGGATACTGCGCGCTGAGGGCGTCGCGTTTGCCGGGGTCGTAATCCTTGGGATCGAAGCCGGGCGCCATGGTGGTGCCCATCAGCGCGAATTTTCCGCCGGGAGCGAGGCGCGAACCCTGCCACGTGCCGCCCGGGACTGTGTGTTGCACGCGCATCCCGCCGAGGATGTTTTGGCCGAGCAGCAGAGCTTCGGCTGAGCCGTCCGGCTTGAGCATCAGCATCTCGACCGGATCGCCGAGATAGAAGTGGTAGATTTCATCGCCTTTCAAGCGGTGCATCGCGGAGAAAGTGTCCGGCGTCAGCATGTAATAAATCGCGGTTGAAAGAGGCGAGCGGTAGGACTCCGCGAAGTAGCCTCCTTCAGGTTGCAACGGCTGCAGCTTGAAGAGTTCCTGGACCTGCTTGGCGGTCAACATCGAGCGCGCGAGTACCCCCCGATTGGCGCCTCGAAGATACGAACGCGGGGCAGGGAAGGCAAGCGAAACCTCGGGAGCATCAGCATCGCCAAGCAGGTCGACACGGGCGGAGCATTTTCGCCGGGCACAGCATGCTGTGCCCCTACAAGACCAAAGTCAAAACCGCCGGCAGGATGCCGGCGCTACGAGAGACGGTACGGCGTGGAACCACTTTGGGGAATCTAAGTTGACACCCCCGGAACCCGTTTCCATAATTTGATGAAGGCAGGGAATCGTTTGAAAGAACGCAAAGGATCTCTGGAGCAGGCCCTGGAAGAAGCTGTTTCCCGCGCGCTGCGCGACAATTTGGCGCCGCTGCAGCGGACCGCGGACGAGCTGCATCAGGCCTACGCGGACCTGGTCGCGGCGTGCTCGTCGAGCAGGCCGAGCAACGCGCTGCCGGCGATGCTGCGCGCGCAGACGGCCGCTTCGGCACTGGCCGCCGGGCTTTCCGTGCTTTCGAATTTCGTCGCCGTTGCGCTGAATCCGCGAGATCGCGATGGCACCCAAGAGAGCGCTGGCGCCAGGGCTTCCGCGGTAGCGGAAATGGAACTGGAGCCAGTCGCGCCGGAGGCGCCGCCGCTTCGCGTAACGCCGCCGCCCGAGCCGACGTCGGATTGGGCGGAAGAGCCGGCCGCTGAGGAAACTGCCGAAATTCCCGTGCACGCCGCAGCGATCGAGGACGTGGCTGTTTCCGAGCAGGCCGCGAGCGTGGACGCTGCCGCTGCCGCCGAAGCGGTTGCATTCGACGTATCGAGTCTCCCCACCGAGCTTCGCGATCTGCATCGCCGCGCCAGCCGCGTCGCAAAAGTGGCCATGCAGGACATCAAATTACTGCGTCCCAAGGACGTTGACCTGGGCCGCGAAAACAAAGACCTCTGCCATCGGTTGCGTTCGGACATTGACAAAGCCCGCAAAGAGTACGACCGCCGTTTCCGCGCGATTCAGGATCATCCCGTGGATTATTTCCACCACTGGATGCTGGAAATCCTCGCCGGGGGAGATGCCGACGCCCTCGGAGAATATCCGTATCCCTCGCCCGTTCTGCGGCACTAAGATATTGGTATGAAGACAATGGGCCGGTCTTTCTGCGCCGCCTCGGCGGTGCTGTTGGTGTGCTCTGCCTGTGCAGCGGCTCCGAACACCGGAACGAAAGCGCCCGTAAGTCCCGCGAAAGCCGTTTTCACCGAACAGCAGCTTGAAAAACTTGCGCGCGCGCTGAAGCAGCCGAATGCTGCTCCGGCGTATGTGCAGCTCAGCGCGGTTGCATCGCGAAAATCCTCGGGCACGCTGGGTATCCGGGCTGCTTTAGCGCTCGGCTACTACGATTACGGCAAGGGAAACTACGCGCAGGCCGCGAAGTGGCTCGCGAAAGCGCAAAACGATCCGCTGCTCGCGGACAATGCGCTCTACTGGGCGGCCGAGACCGACCTAGCCCAGGGTCGCAGCGCGGTTGCGCTCGACGAGTTCAAGCGCTTTCGCAAGGAATATCCCGACTCGGTTTTGACCGACGCCGCGCTGCAATCGCTCGGCGCTGCGGCGCTCGCCGCGAATCAGCCCGCTGAAGCCGCGGCGGCGCTGGATGCGTATTCGCAGACGACGCAGCGGCCCGCGCTGCTGCTGCTCCGCGGCGAAGCTCGCGAGCAGGCCGGCAAAACGCTCGACGCGATCGCCGACTACCAGGCCGTCTACATGCGCTTCGCCACCAGCGAACAGGCGCGGCAGGCCGCGACGAAGCTCGGCTTCTTGCGCGGCACGATGGGCGCGAATCTTCCGGCGCTCGCGCTCGATCAGCGGCTGGCGCATGCCGGCATGCTTTTCGGCGCGAAAAACTGGCGTGATGCGCGCAACGAATACGTGGACCTGCTGCCGGAACTCTCCGGCGCCGACCGCGAGCGCGCGCAACTGCGGATTCTCGAATGCGGCGTCGCGCTCGGTTCGGCGCCCGGTGCGATGGCCGCGTTGCAAATCACCGATCCCGATGTAGACGCCGAGCGCTTCGACGCTCTTGCCGAATATTACCGCGCGCAGCAGCAGGAGCCGCAGATGATCGCGGCTGTGGAAGGCGTCGTTTCGCGCGCGCCGGCAAGCCACTGGGCCGAATCGGCGCTTTTCCTGGCGGGGAACTACTACTGGGTGCAGCTGGATCGCGACCGCGCCGCAGGTTACTACAAACGGCTTGTGGAAGACTTCCCGATGTCGACGAACGCTTCCGCGGCGCAGTGGCGCGTCGCATGGGCAGCGGTGCTGAAGCGCCAGCCGGAAGCTGCGGCGATGCTCGAAGATCACTTGCGGCGATTTCCCGGATCGACCTACGCGCCCGACGCGCTCTATTGGCTGGGCCGCCTCGCCGAAGAGGCGGGCGTCGCGCCGCTCGCGCGCGGCTACTATGCAAAACTGGCCGAGCGCTACCCGCAGAATTACTTTCAGGCGCAGGCCGCGCCACGCAACCGGGCGCTGGGCCCCGGGCCGGTTCAAAAATCCGACGTGCTCGACCTGATTCCGCCTGTTGCGGCGATTCCCAAGCTCGATGGGCCGATTCCCGTGGCCGCGGCAGGCCGGCAGGCGCGTGCCAACGCGCTGCGCTCGATCGCGTTCGACTCCACCGCGGAGCTTGAGTTGCGCGCGGGATACGCCGCGACCGGCGAGCCGCGCCTGTTGCTGGAGGCCGCGCAATCGGCGGTGACCGCGGGCCATTACGGCGCCGCGATCGTGACCGTGCGCCAGATTTTCCCGCAGCTCGAATCGCAGCCATTTTCGGAAGTGCCGCGCGACGTTTGGCGGGTGGCGTATGCGCTGCCGTATGAATCGTCGATCCGCCGCTGGTCCGCGAAAGCGGGAGTTGACCCAATGCTCGTCGCGGGTCTGATCCGGCAGGAATCGGCCTTCGAGCCTGAAGCGCGCTCCGGAAAAGCCGCGATCGGCCTGATGCAGCTGATCGGACCGACCGCGCGCCTGCTGGCCCGCCAGGAGAAGATTCACTATTCGCACGCGCTGCTTGTCGATCCAGACTACAACGTGCATCTCGGCACGACGTACGTCGCCAACCTCGTCAAACAATTTGGCGGCGCGGAATCGGCGCTGGCCGCGTACAATGCCGGGGAAGACCGCGTGACGCTCTGGACGATGGGGCAGTCGTATCGCGAGAGCGCTGAATTCGTGGACTCGATTCCGTTCACCGAAACGCGCCAGTACGTGCAGATCGTGACGCGCAACGCGGACATTTATCGCCGGCTTTACGGAGCTCAACCAGATGAACCCCGTCCAACCCGGTCGCGCAGCGGCCGCTAGCCCGAAGCTTTCATCCAAGGCTGAACGCTTTACCGAATCGGTGATCCGAGAAATGACGCGGCTGGCGCTGCGCCACAACGCCGTGAATCTCTCGCAGGGCTTTCCCGATTTTCCGGCGCCCGCGGAAATCAAGCGCGCCGCGCAGGAAGCCATCGCCGCGGACATCAATCAGTACGCCATCACCTGGGGCGCGAAAAAATTTCGCGACGCGATCGCCGGGAATTTCGAGCGCACGCAGGGAGTGGCGGTCGATCCCGAGCGCGAGATCACGGTTTGCTGCGGCTCGACCGAAGCGATGATCTCGGCGATGATGGCGATTATCAATCCTGGCGACGAAGTCGTGGTGTTCGAGCCGTTCTACGAAAACTACGGCCCCGACGCGATTCTTTCCGGCGCCGCTCCGCGATTTGTGAAGCTGCGTCCTCCGGATTGGACGTTCGATCCTGACGAGCTGGCCGCCGCGTTCGGGCCGAAGACGAAAGCGATCATCCTCAACACGCCGAATAATCCCACCGGAAAAGTCTTCGAGAGAGCGGAATTCGAGCGCATCCGCGATCTCTGTGTGGAGTGGAACACGTTCGCCATTACCGACGAAATTTACGAACACATGCTCTACGATGGCGCGAAGCACATTTCGCTCGCCACGCTCGACGGCATGCGCGACCGCACCATCACCATCAACGCGCTCTCGAAGACCTACAGCGTCACGGGTTGGCGCGTCGGCTGGGCCATCGCTCCGCCGGAGGTGACCGCGGCGATCCGCAAAGTGCACGACTTTCTCACCGTGGGGGCCGCCGCGCCTTTGCAGGAAGCCGGGGCCGTGGCGATGAATTCGCCGGCGAGCTATTACGAATCGATCGCCCGCGAATATCTGGCGCGCCGCGATCGTTTGATGGGAATTCTGACGGGGGCCGGCTTTCGCTGCTTCAAGCCGCACGGCGCGTACTACATCATGACGGATATTTCCGCTTTCGGATTTCCCGATGACGTGACCTTCGCGAAGTATCTGGTCACGGAAATCGGGGTCGCCGCCGTTCCCGGATCGAGCTTCTATAGCGATCCCGTCGACGGGCGCACGCATCTCCGCTTCACGTTCTGCAAGAGGGAATCGACGTTCCAGGCTGCGGCGGAACGCCTGGCCAAACTGCGCACCAAGTAATCGTCATTCTGAGCGGAGCATCCCGACGCATACTCTTTTCCTGCCGCAGGCAGGTCGGGATGCGGAGTCGAAGAATATCTCTCTAGCCCGCATCAAGAGAGATCGAAGGACTGAAGGTAGTCGGGTATCGTCACCGACGGCCAGCGATACTGGCTCGCGATCGCATCGCGCAGCCCAGTAAGCCCGCTCGGTTCGCCATGGGTTAAAAATGTCTGCCGTGGGGGTGCCTGAAATCCCGCAAGCCAGCGCACCAGTTCGGTTCTTCCGGCGTGCGCGGAAAGCTGTCCAACCTCGACGATCCGCGCGCGCACGGGAATCTGCTCGTTGTGAATGCGCAGAAATTTCGCGCCGTCGAGCAAAATGCGTCCTCCCGAGCCCTCCGCCTGGTAACCGACGATCACGACCGTGCTGCGCGAGTCCGGCAGCCGCTTCGCAAGGTGATGCTTGATACGGCCTCCGGTAATCATCCCGCTGGCCGAAATAATGATGCACGGCGAGGCCACGTCATTGATCTTCTTCGATTCTTCCACCGTGCGGGTCATGTGCACTTCGTGGCAGTTCAGCGGATCGTGGATGCCTGGCTGCTCCAGCTTCGAGAATTCCGCGTCGTGATCTTCGTGATGGCTCATGTAAAGCGACGTCACGCTGATGGCCATCGGGCTGTCTACGAATACCGGTAGCCGCGGAATCTTTTGCCGTTCTTCCAGGTCGCGAAGGTAGTACATCAATGTTTGCGTGCGGCCCACTGCAAACGCCGGAATCACCACCGCGCCGCCGCGCTTGGCCGTTTGGTTGATGATGTTCGCGAGTTCATCCTCCACCGCACCGGCCGGGTGATCGCGGTCGCCGTAGGTCGATTCGCACAGCAAATAGTCGGCGCGAGTGGGCGGTTCGGGATCCTTCAGAATCGGCTGGTCGTAGCGGCCGACGTCGCCTGAGAAAACCATCAGCGTTTTCTTGCCGCCTTCCGTGACGGTCAACTCGAGCCAGGACGAGCCGAGGATGTGTCCGGCATCGTGCGAGCGTACCGAGAATTGCGGGCTGATTGTGAAGTCGTTCGCGCGGGGAATCACGCGAAACTGCTTCAGCGTTGCTTGGGCTTCCACCACGGTGTAGAGCGGCAGCGGCGGTTTGTGTTTGCTGTAGCCCTTGCGGGCTGCGTACGCCGCGTCTTCTTCCTGAATGTATGCTGAATCGGGAAGGAGCAGCGCGCACAGCTCCTGCGTGGCCGCGTTTGCATAGATCGGGCCGCGATAGCCGTTGCGCACCAGTCGCGGCAGGTAGCCGGTATGGTCGATGTGCGCGTGGGTCAGCAGCACCCAATCGATCGTTGCCGGATCGACCGTCAGCTGGTCCCAATTGCGCTGCTTCAGCTCCTTCGATCCTTCAAACAGGCCGCAATCGACCAGCAGCTTCTTGCCGTCCGCTTCGATCAGATACTTCGAGCCGGTCACCGTGCCGGCCGCACCGAGAAAAGTTATCTTGGGCATGGGGCGGTATTTTAGGCCGTAACGGCCCGCGCTCCGCGCTTATTTTTGCCGCAGTGTTCATGCGTCGACGAAACCATGAAGAGTACGAGGTTTGACGCTCTCCGCCGCCGGATGCTATAAAGACATTTGCCGTTTCTTTCCTTCGGTGGGGCCGTGGCGCAGTTGGGAGCGCGCCTCGATGGCATCGAGGAGGTCGAGGGTTCGAATCCCTTCGGCTCCACCAATTGAAGAATCCAAAGAACTTATCCCAACAAACCGCTAACTGTTACCAGCTACTGTTGCCATATCTGCTTTTTCCTCTTGCATTCAAACATGAATCTTTCACTCTTTGCGAGGAAAACAGATATGGCCCATTACACTCTCATCGCACGCGTCAACGCAGGTGACGGCAAATTTCCGTTCGTCAACGTGCAGTTCTCGAAGAATCATCGTCCGATTCCAATCGAAGGAGCGACCTACTACCTCCGTCCGAGCAGCAGCGGCAAGCGCACGCCAATCAAGATCGGCAAAGATGCCGCTGTTGCTCACACTGCCCTGATCCGAATGGAGGACGGCCAACCCCTCGAATGCACTGCCGCGTTGCACGCTGGAACGCCGTCCAGTACTCCCACCGCCGCGCCTCGCAGGAGGGTCGTCGAAGCCGCGCGAGAGTACATCGAGCGCAGCAAGCAGAAATCACGTAAGACCTACTTGGGGTATCGCACCGCCGTCAACCTGTTCGTCGCAAGTTGCAAAAAAACGTACTTCGACCAGATTTGCCGCGACGACATGCTCGACTTTCTTCACGAGTTGCGGACTCGCCCATCGAGAGAGACCGGCAAGCCAATCGGCGAGTCAACCGTCTTCAACTATTTTCTCAAAGCGATGGTTTTTCTCAACGACCGTCGTATCGGCAAGTACGTGGCGAGAGAAGATTGGGTGCAGAAAAAGGACTGGCCCGTCAACGTAGACAAACGGAACAAGAACAAAAAGTACGCAACCTACACGGAGCAAGAGGTCGCGGCCATGATCCAGGTTGCGGACAGTGTCGAGGAAGCTCTCATCCGCTTTCTCGTTGGGACGGGCTTCCGCATCGGCGAAGTTGCGGTCGAAGAGTGGATGGACATCAATTGGGAGGACAAGACCGTCTCGGTTCGCTTCAAACCGAAATTCGGCTTCAAGCCCAAAGACTATGAAGAGCGGACCATCGCCGTTAGCGATACGCTGCTCGCCTGCCTCAAGAAGTATCGCGGCAACGCGCCCAATGATGCATTGATTTTCCCATCGCCCGCGACACAGACGGTGGACAAGCATCTGGATCGAATCATCAACGGTCTCATCGACAAGGCGAACGATGCGAGTTACGAGGTTAAGAAACCGAAGAAGCCCTGCCACGCCTTTCGCGTGTTGTACGCCACCCGGCGGCACCAGCACGGCGTTGACATCGAAACCTTGCGGCAGGAACTTGGGCATTCCGACATCACAACCACTCAAATCTACTTGCGCTCGGCGAACACAAAATCTGATAGACACCGCGCTCGCATCAACGAGGCGGACACGTTCTCTATGGTCGCGACCTGCAAGCCTTTCCTCCATCTCGCAGTTGCCGACCCGGCGCGCAAAGAAGAGATTGCTTGTATCCAATAATGGATGTATAGTGCTCCATATATGGAGAAGTGCGAGGAGGCCAGCGTGGCGACCGTCAATCAACTAAGCGCAGGAATTGCCTGGGAAAAGCCAGCCGATCTTTCGAGCAGGGACGTCCAGAAGCGATTGGGACCTTCGGCAGTGAAAGCGTTCTTGAAAATTCGCGACCTTTGGGAATTGCGCGATGAAGACGCCCGTCAATTGCTCGGAGGTATGTCCAATGGTGCATTTTACGAGTTGAAGCGAAAGGTGCGCGGTACGCTGGACCAAGACCGATTGACGAGGATTTCTATTCTGACCGGGATCTTCAAAGGGCTAAACATCCTCTACAGCAAGAAGCTCGCCGACCGTTGGATTCAATTGCCGAATGAAAATCCAATGTTTGAAGGGGAGACTCCCCTTACCTACATGATCAAAGGTGGGCTGCCCGCGATGTTGCGCGTGCGGCAACTTCTGGATTCTCGCCGTGGCGGGCGATAGGTGCTACCCCTCGTTTCCGATGTTCTTCGTGATGACACGCATCGTTTAATCCCCTCACGCTATAGCGACCAGGACGAGAGCGTTCTTACGCGGCTGACTGATGATGCCGAGGACTTGAACGCACTATTCGAACTTGAGGGAGCTACAAACGACCGCCTCCTCGGAGAAGCTGGCCTGCTTCCGGGTATTACGGTACGGGAACTGGTCTTTGGTCTTTCTTACTCGCACATTGTCAACGCAGCATTCACGCATGCCAGTCCCTTCGGAAGCCGCTTCAACGGGCCGGAACGCGGCGCATGGTACGCGGCATTCACCCGCGAGACCTCGGAGATTGAAGTGGCATACCACAAGAGCAAGGAACTGCAGGAGATCAGCTGGCAAGAAAAAGAGACTTTTACTTACGTCGATTTCCTCGCGGATTTTCGGGGCACGTTTCACGACATCCGCAACGACACCCGCTTTGGAAATTGTTTGGACGCAAACAGCTACAGCGCATCACAACATTTGGCCAGAGAACTTCTAGAGGGAGGGTCAGCCGGTGTCGTTTATCCGAGCGTTCGGCACAAAATCGGAACATGCATCGTTTGTTTCAGACCGGCGCTCGTGAACAATGTTCGGAAGGGTTCGTCAATTTCCATCGGTTTTGAGAATGCGTTTGCTACTCCAGAAATTCGAGAAATCAAATAGTCAACCGCATCCAATTGATAGCCGTGGCACGGGAGCGGATTGTCGCGGGGGATCACCCAAGAGACCTTCGGAAGCAGTGGATTCTGGATACAAGCCGACGCGGTAGACGTTGGCGAGTTGTTCTTCATGCGTGTCCGGGAGTTATTCTGCTTAGAAGCTATTGCATAACCCTATTTCAGGCCAATGGAATCAATAACTTAGCTGGGTTATGCAATACGCTCTAACCATTGAAACATCAGCGGCGATGTTGCTTCAATTCCACGTGTTGGGCTCTCACTTACGCACCTCGCGCTGCGCAAGGAACAATTCCACAGCGGCAAGCCGGAAACGAAAACGGTTCCCAACTCGGATGTAGCTCAAAAATCTTCGGGAGACCCAACGGCGGATGGTCTTCGGCCTGAAACCGATGAGAGTAGCTAGTTCGTTCGTGCTCAGAAGGACGTTTGGATCATGGTTGTCCAAGAGATGCTGCTTTGACGCCGTTAGTGTCTCTCTTTTCTTCGCCCCATTTTCTGTCTTTCGCGGCTGGACACAGGCTTGTCCCTCCGCAATTCCCGACACGTCGCCTGACGTTTCCAACGCTGCCGCACTACCCATCCCGAGATTCAGACGAGCTTTGAAGCGTGCTGAACAAATTGACGTGGCTTCCGACGCCGGAGAACTGGATGAGTTGAGTAGTGCGCGCCGGACAACCTCGGCATCGGGAGGGAGCTGGTTGTAGCGGACGACTTTGTCCGCCTGTTGGACGAGGATGTAGTCAGACAGCTCGCGTCCAGTCTGCTCGCGGTACAGCCTGCTCATGTCGGCTCTTGAAGAGCCTGCAACTCTCGGTGCCCACTTCTCGAACGCCTCAATCAATCCCTTGCCCGCCAGTCCTTGCTGTTTCAATACGCCGAGGAGAATCTTGGCTTCCCACAGAGGCGAAACACTCCATTTCCCTCGCGTACGGCGACGTTCGGCTTGGACTCCTTCGATTGCTGTTCCCTCGCGTTGTTCGCTGGCTGGGTTTTTGGCGACGGCGCCCCGTGCGGATTCCAGCAGGTCAACTTTTTCGTCTTGGTAGAAATCCGCGCCGCCGCGCGATAAGACTCGCGTCATCAAAGAGGAGCATGGTTCCGATTCGTCTGCTTTACTCAGACTTGAAGAAACCGACTGTGTATGTGGCTGACTCCGCTTTGCCGCCTCGACTTCGGTGAGAGGCAATTCGCAAGTTCCCACCCTCGGTAGCAATGATGAGGAAACTCCGTTTCTGTCATCCGTGCGGTTGATTTCCTCTGCCGCCGCGGACGGCGAATTTGGTGAGAGGCGCGAGCCATGCACTCTTGGCGAGTCTGGGTTCTTGCGCGTGGCGAGTTGGGTACTGCGGTGTTTCATTGCCGTTTCTCTTGAGTCCCCTTGATCTCGTTTTCAACTTGACTTCACGTCCACGACAGTCTACTGTGTTTGCAAACAGAACGTCAAGGTGTAAGACTATTGACGAGGCTAAAGAAAAGGAGGTATCCCGGATGCCCGAGAAACCAGAAAAAACCGAGAAGCCCTTACAGCAGCAAACGATCTCGCTTCGTATCAGCGAAGCCTTGCGCACGCGCCTGGAGCGCGCCAAGGAAATCTTGTCTTCGAAGACGGGAGAGAGTGTCTCGACTTCGGAGGTCGCCAAACAGATCCTGGAGTCTGCTCGTGGGGATCGCTTCGAGGTGGCAGAGTTGATGGAGAATCCCACCGAAGCACTGCTCCAGATTCGCAGGAAAGGAGAGTCCCAGCACATCCTGTCGAGGGCCGAGTGGATACTGCTGGCGCATTTTGTGCAGAGAGGACTTGAAACCTACTCCGATAGGACGCCGAACCCGGTATCCAGCGAGTCTCTCATTGCGGTGCTTGACGCGTTCCTGGCTGTTTACGAACTGAGGACGGAACGTGCTTCCACACGAGACCCCTACTACGTCAGCAACCTGCCTTCCGAGTCCCGGCCTGCAAAGGCGAAGGGACCAGAGGATTCTGAGCACGCGACTCCGGACATTGTCCGGCGAACTGTAGCCGAGACGCGCAAGCGCCTCAGCGATTCGGCGGTAAAGTGGGACACCTTCCTCGCAGCCCGCAATCTACATGTCCTGTTGGATGACGAGAAACTTCCTGGGGCGGACGCGGTGAACCGCGCACTCCGTCCCTACTGGCCGGTTCTGTGGCGACTCGCCGCACGCGGCCATTACTGCCTCACCCAAGAGCCGCTGCGAGCGAAGTCCATGAACCAGGACTCGTTTTATCAGCCCCCGATTCCGTCCATCAAGGAGGGGGAATTCACGCTCTCGTTCAATCGAGGAGAAGGCAGCGACCTCTTCCTACTCTTGAGCTTCCCCGGATCGCGCGGCCCGATGTACCCGGTCAACGGCTACCCCAAGAT
Source organism: uncultured Acidobacteriota bacterium (assembly GCA_963769415.1). GTDB lineage: Bacteria > Acidobacteriota > Terriglobia > Acidiferrales > UBA7541 > Palsa-295. The sequence goes on along the minus strand of CAVYLM010000005.1, from coordinate 2,128,422 downwards.
TACCGAGTTCCGTGCCATGCTTGCGGCGCTTGGCCCGGACAGCCCAAAACGCCGATGGGAAGGGGCGCACTTTCTGGGCTATGTCGCAGCGTCCGAGGAAGGCAAGGGCAAGGACTACTGGTTCCGCGCCCACCAGAATGGCATCACGTTCGGCCTCTCCGAGAAGGAGTGGAAATCGGTCCAAGCGTTGTTTCGCCGCGCGTGGGAGCTTCCCGAAATCCGCATGGCCTGGGACGCGCTGACACTGGAGTACGGTGAGCTGTGATGTCCTTCACCCTCCCCATCGTGGCTGGATGCGGCCCCGCCGAGGGCCGCGTCGTCGGCTTTTGGCCGATCAAGAGAAGAGCGGTGCCTTCGGCACCGGGAGTTGGACGGACACGTCACCCCGTTTCCGGTGCTGTATGGCAACTGCGGTTGCCGTGCGGGAACTTACTGCAAACGCGGCGGCTAGCAGCTTTCCGCTCGCCGTGGTTCCTGTTCTCCAAGCCGTGGTTCCCGTATGGGAACTTATTGATTCCGTTGGGCGTCACGCCCCGCCCGATTGCCTGCCTTTGATTCAGAACTGAGGAGTGCTGCATGCCTACTCCACGGAGCAAATCCATCAGCACCAAAGTTACCGAAGAGGAGTACGCGCAGTTTGAAGTACTGGCGGGCGATCAGACGATCAGTGAGTGGGTGCGCGAAGTATTGCTGAAGGCAGCTGAGCCTAGTCCCGCCGAGCAAACTATTGTGGCGGAACTGATGGCCCTGCGAATGATCCTGATGAATATCCTATTCAGCATTGCTAATCGGGAGCAGCTCACAAGCGCGGCTATGGACGACATTATTAAACGGGCCGACGCGAGTAAGTTGGCGAAAGCGATGGAACGGCTGACAAGCGCAGCTACGGGACCACAGAGGGGCTGAGAGACAACCCAATCGGAGCAAGGCAATGCGCATGGAATGGGGTCGAGCAAAGAGCACCGTAGGACCGAGCACTACGTCGGTATACACCTATGTCCTCGTGCTCCTCTCCGTCGTGGCAACTCTGGGGGTCCAAGGCTTCCGTTACAGGCGTGTCTGGACGCCCCTTGAACGACATTATTTTGCCGCTTATTTGGCCTCGCAGATAGCCGGCGTTGTTCGGGACAACGGCTGGTACACCCTCCTGCAAGTTGTTACGCGTAGGGGGAGCCGATTGGCGCTCGACAGTGATGTAGTGCCTGCAGTCACAGAAAGCGGGGAGCACACTTTCGCACTCACCGAGGAAGCCTTGAAGCATGGCGCGATGCGCCTCGAATTTCATCGCGGGTATTGCAACAACTCTGAGATGCACGCCTACCTCGGCAACTGGATTTATCAGAACCAAACCTTTATGGATTTTGTGCGGCCAGCCTTATGGGCCGGGCTGCTTCTGTTTTTCACGGGCCTGTTGCCGGCGACCTATCTGGACCGCAAACGTTCTATTGCGCTGCGTTATGGGAAGAGACCAAGTGGCCCGGATTTGATGAATGTGGCAAAACACAATCCCAAGCAGCGCTTTCAGGGCTTTGGTTTAGTGAACGAGAAACGCACGACGCTGGACAGGATGTTCGGTCTTCACAAGAAGCTCCCTGTTCCTCCACGCAAAGAGAATCCTCACGTTTCGGTGAAGCCTGAGCCCTCGCCCCAAGAACCAGTTAAGAGAGCAGCCGCTGATGCGGGAATAGATCGCGGGTCCCGAGGGAGCCGCACGCAACAGGAATCAGTGCCACAAGAGCAAACGCCGAGCCATGAACCAGAGTTGGAGCACGCGGTGACACCCACCGAGAGGCGCTTTTTCGAATAAAGATCATGCTCACCATTTCCAAGCCGCTCAGTGCGGGCCAAGCGCGTTCTTATCATCAGGAAGAGTTTAGCAACGCGCAGGAGAACTACTACAGCGAGGGCGACCGGATACGCGGCGAGTGGCACGGGAAATTGGCCGAGAAGTGGGGCTTACGTGGTGGCGTCCAAGAAGAACAATTTCGGCGGCTCAGCGACGGCCACCATCCGGCTAGCGGCGAGCAGTTGGTTCGCCATCAGACGGCGCGTGAATATGTAGACGAGCAAGGCAAAACGGTCAAGACGATGGAGCACCGCGCGGGCTGGGATGCCACGTTCTCAGCTCCGAAAAGTGTATCGCTGACGGCGCTTGTGGGCGGCGACGAACGCGTCCAGGAGGCCCATCGAGCCAGTGTAGGAGTCGCGCTGGACGAGATGGAGCGATATGTCCAGGCCCGGCTAGGAGGAAATCTTCCGCCGGAGACAACCGGAAATTGGGTTGCCGCAAAGTTCGAGCACGACAGCGCGCGGCCCGTAAACGGTTATGCAGCCCCGCAGCTTCACACGCACGTCGTCTTCTTTAATCTGACAGAAACGGCCAATGGAGAAACACGGCCACTTCAACCGCAGGAACTCTATCGCACGCAGCAGTACGCGACCGCCGTCTATCGCTCGGAACTGGCGCACCGTCTACAAGAGTTGGGCTACGAGATCGAGCACGGCAAGAGCGGTCAGCCGGAAATCAAGGGGTATAGCCGCGAGTATCTCGACGCTTCGAGTCCACGCCGGAAACAGATCAAAGAGCATCTGGCGATGGAGAACCAGCGCGGCGCGGCCGCTGCGCAGATCGCCGCTCATCACACGCGCGAGGCAAAGATCGGGCTCTCGCATGAAGAGATGCAGCAGCGGCACAAGGACATGGCGATTGAGTTTGGGAATCAACCTGAGCACGTGAAGGCGGAGGCCGAAGGAAGAGCGCGTGACATTAGCCAAGATGCGGAATCGAAGACTGCGCACTCGGCCGTGACCTTCGCAAAAGAACGAAACTTCGAACGCGATGCCGTAGCCGATGAGCGAGCTCTGTTGACCGATGCGCTCAGGCGCTCCATGGGTGGAGCGACGCTGGCCCAGGTGAAAGCCGACTTCGAAGAGCGCATCAAATCTGGTGAGTTCGTCGAAGTACAAACGCATGGCAACTCGCCCGACCGGGCTTTTACGACCACAGAGATGATCGGCTACGAACGGGACACGATCAACGCCATGCGCGCAGGACAAGACCGGCATGCGGCGCTAGCGACTTTTGGCACGCGCTGGGCTATGCGGCAAGCGCATGGCCATCTGAGCGACACGCAACGCCGGGCTGTGGAACAAATCTTGTCGAGTCGAGATCAAGTGACGGCACTCGAAGGCGTGGCAGGCGCGGGCAAGACCACGTCTCTTGCGGCGATCCGCGAAGCTGCCGAGCGAGAGAGCTACATCGTCAAGGGATTAGCGCCCACCTCTCGTGCAGCACAAAAACTAGAAGAAAGTGGAATCAAATCGAACACGTTGCAACGGCATCTTGCCCAAAGCTATGAGGGGCACGATGAACGGAAACGACTTTACATCCTGGACGAATCGAGCCTGGCGAGCACGAGGCAAATGAACGAATTCCTCCACCGGTTGCAGAAAGACGACCGCGTGTTGCTCGTTGGCGACACACGCCAGCACCAAGCCGTTGAAGCGGGCAAACCGTATCAGCAGTTGCAGGAAGCCGGAATCCAGACAGCTCGACTGGACGAAATCGTTCGGCAGAAAGACCCGGCGCTCAAGGAAATTGTAGAAAAGCTCTCGCGAGGGCAAGTCAGAGAGGCGATGAAGAAACTTGACGCCGGCGGTCGCGTGCATGAGATCTCGGACCGTGACGAGCGTATCGCTACAATCGCGCATGAATACAAAAAGCAACCTGAGGGCACGCTTGTGGTGTCCCCTGACAACCAGTCACGGGTGGCAATCAACGAAGCAATCCATTACGTAATGCAGGATACCAACCGGATCCCGTACCTCGAATATCGGATGAAAGTCCTGGTCGCCCGGCAGGAGGTCACTGGAGCCGACCGTCAGTGGGCAGTCCAATACGAACCCGGCAATGTGGTTCGGTACGCCAAGGGCAGTAAGACGCTCGGCATTGCGCCAGGCGAGTATGCACGCGTCGAAAGTATCGATGAGAAGCAGAACTACGTCACTGTGGAACGGGGCAATGGGCAGCGTCTGGCCTACGACCCTCGCCGTTTGCAAGGCGTGACACTCTACCGGGAGGCGGAGCGAGCGCTCAGTGAAGGCGACCGCATACAATTCACCGCTCCGAATCGAGAGCAACATGTTGCCAACCGTGAGCTGGGGACTATCGAGAAGATCGATGAGAGTGCCAACCTCCGAATCCGCCTCGACTCCGGTCGCGCCATCGCATTCAACATTCGGGAGAATCCACATCTCGACTACGGCTATGCCGTGACGAGCCACAGCAGCCAGGGGCAAACTGCCGACCGCGTGCTCATCCATGTAGACAGCGAGCAAGGGGGAGAGAAGCTCGTCAATCGTCGCTTGGCATACGTCGCGGTGTCGCGTGGCCGCTACGACGCGCAAATCTATACCAACGATAAAAGTGCTCTTGCCGAAGGGCTTGGCCGCGATGTCTCACATCGATCTGCATTGGAGTCCACACGCGCAGCAGAACCACGGGTCGCTGAAAACAGCAAGCCAGCCTCCTCTCCGACTCTGGAGAGGGAACGAACAATCGAACGAGACCTCAGTCCTGGCCGCTAGGCGTGCCACCTGCTCCTACGGTCGCCCACCTTGGGCCCTTCGTGCTGCTTTGCAGCTTCAGCAACGTAGCCATGACCGACTCAATCTTTGTACCGTACTTGTTCAGCCGGAGAACCCGCCGCCGTTGTGGACGCGAAAGGCGCTCCTCGTACCGTAGAACTTCATCATGGTGTTTTGGATCCTCAAGGTCTGCTCGTACTAGCTTCCGTTCCAAAGTCCGGTCTCCCTGCGCCAGGATTTTCATCCAGGCAATGCGCACGCGCTTGTGCTCTGCCCAGAGAGCATTGTAGGCGCGCGCGACGTTACGGTGCATCAATCACTCCCCATTGCTTTCGTTCTGCACGAATACTTTTAGCAGCCTGAAATTGCCCGTTTTCCAGTCGCTCAGATCGGCTTCCTCGATTACGGTGGAAGCGACAATCCTCCAACACAATTCGGTCTTGTCTGTGAATCGGACGCGGATATAGAGAATGCCTTCCTCGAATGCATGATCCGTCCAATCCACGACCTTGCCATGGATACCGGGGTACTGCTTGCCGTGGATAATTTTCCGAGGGGACAGCTTCACAGGTGACTTGCGTTTCGTCATTGTTTGGAATCCTCCCCTTGCGTCGGCGCGGCTTCGATTCGTGAATCGCCGGTTGATGGTTGCGACGGATTCGCACGCTTTGCTTTGCGCTTCCTCGTCGTCTTTCGAGGCCTCTTTGCAGTGCGCTTTTGTTTCTCTTCCTGCTCCACTTCGTAGCGCTTCTCATCGTTGAAATCCCAATCGGGAAGGATGATCAATCGCGGAGGGAGTCCCTTCGCCTTGCGTGCCTCTTCTCGGTGTCTGATTTCAAGATAGATATCATCAGGGTCTGTGATCCTCTTTTTGTGCTCACTCAGAAATTTGTAGGCCGCAAGTGCATCGTTTTCGACGATCGCATCAAATTCGTCAAAGAACTGCCGATTCGCCTCTACTTGGGCGCTCTCGACATGAGCCCTGGCCCACCGAATCATCTCGCTTCGATAGGTCGGCACCTTTTCCATGCGCTCAAGTGCACGAATGACATGATCGAACTCTTCGTTTAAGGCAAGTAGTTCCTGGAAGAGATGCAGCTTCATTGCTTCTTCCTTTCTGAAAGCGCTTTAGAGGAGGAGCCTCGTTTCCTCCGTGCCCTGCGTTGCTTGGCAGCCTGTGCCCTCTTGGCGGCAAGGAGTTTCTCTTCCTCCTCAGCAGACCAGGGCAGAACGATGATCCGCGGAGGAAGGCCCTGCTTCTTTCGCTGCTCGTCGCGTTCCTCGGCATCCAAAAACACGTCGTCCGGGTCTTTGAGCCATTGCAGGTACTTGTGATGAATTTGGCTCCAATACGTTTGGTTCGCCTGTTCAAAGTCGTTCGCCTCGCTTGTCACCTCAAATCCGATTTGTGCTCTCACGTATTGAACCTCGTTCGAGAGAGGCCCGAGCACGTCGGACCTCTGACCAGGGCAGGCAGTGAGCCGTTTGAGGAGGGTTACGGACTCGCGGAGATTGCGGTCGAGTAGGGCAAGAAGTTCGTAAACAGTTTGTTTCATGTCCCGCTACCTCCTTGCGGACCTTCCTGGTTGGCGTTGCCAGTGGTCCGAGGCGGTTCTGGTTGCGGAGGAGGCGTTGACGCCGCAGCCTTCTGCATGGCGATGATTCGGTCGTCATCAGCTTGAGTCCAGGGGAGAACCACGGCACGTGGTGGCAGTCCCTTTTCACGGCGAAGCCACTCACGGGCTTTCACATCGTGGTAGATGTCGTTGGGATCTTCCTCGGCCTTTTCGCGCTTTCGACGAATCCCGTAGAAGTGGTTCTCCTCCTCCTGCTCTTTCTGAGCAATCTTGCACGTAAAATGGTTGTTGGCGTCCGCGCGCAGTTCGCTCAGATTGGTGCGGACTTTGCTGACGTAATCGGGAGCCGCCATCTCCAGCTTTTCTATGATGTCGAGGGATGCAAGAGCTTGGCTGAATCCTTGATTGAAGTGAAGCAAAACTTCATAAACACGAACATCCATCGGACTAAATCCTTTCCGGTGCGAGAGGGAGAACTCGCAGGTTCGAAGCATTTCGCTCTGTCAGGAGCGTCAACTGTGCCGTTCCATTTATCGAGGCACACGATTAGCGCAAGGGCCGGAAATCCGACCAAAAGGCGGAGACATTCTCAGCGATTTAGCTACGGAGGAGATTCGGCGACTGGATCAGGCGGGGATTCAGCCGGAAACAACTGTCTCGAGGAGGGTTGCACCCAAAATGAGAAATGGATAACTTCTCTTACAGCCATCGTTGCACCTCTGCGTGCGACTTTGGTCAGGGGCGCGTTGGTGCTAGACACACCAGCGCGTCCCGCTACTTTACTTACTTCGTTTCTTTTTCTTTTCTCGGCCGCCTTTACCCCAAAACCGGGCGACCTTATATTTCTTGATCCTTTCTATGTCTGCTACTGTCCAGAGGCGCACCCGGAAAGCACCGAATGATTCGGCCGGAGGCGCAGAAACCTTCTTTTCTCGAATCCAACGGTGCAGCGTATCTCTGCTGACGCCGACCAGTTTTGCGACTTCCACCGTCGAATATTTTTTCATTCATCTAATACGACAGTCTGTCAGATTTGTCAACAACAAAATCGCGTCAAGGCAAACGCTGGCCGTGATTGCAGTTCCGCAACTCTTCAAAGAGTATCGCAAATTGGATATAAATCGAAGGTCCAACAAGGTCAGGTAGTGTCTCAAATTGACCAAGCGTTCCTATTACCCGACCCTTCCCGTTTCGCCAAAAAGGTTCTACAGTACGGTGGACCTATGCCTGACCCATTCTCAATTACCGTTTCTGTTCTAGCGCTTGGCGTTTCGTCAATAACGGCATGGTTGACACTCTTTCGCCGTGGCACGGTCAAAATGACCCAGCCAACGGTTATATATTTCGGGCCGGATACTCCACGTTCACGAGACGATGCGCCCCTACCCAAAGTCTATTTGCGAACACTGCTTTTCGCGACATCGAAACGAGGTCGCGTCGTGGAAAGCATGCACGTTGCGCTTTCACGAAACGAGACGCATCACAATTTCAACATTTGGGTCTACGGCGATGAACGGTTGGTTCGCGGTAGTGGATTGTTTGTTGGCGAAGCGGGGATATCAGCCAATCATCATTTTCTAGCTCCCAGAGATGGAAGCGCTTTCTGCTTCACTGAGGGAAGCTACCGAATGGAAGTGTTCGCCCAGTTGCTCGGAGACCGAGAGAGAATGATGCTCTTCTCGCAGACTCTGGAGATTTCTCGCGAGGTTGCAGCCCAGCTCGCGGAGCCAGATTGTGGCTTATATTTCGACTGGGGGCCAGACTCATCGCGCTACCTGTCGCATATCGACAAGCGGCCACCTCTTCCAAATGAAGATTTTCTTGAACTTCTCAATCTGACCAGGCGTTCAAAGTCCCGCTCGGGTGCTTGAGAGAATTGCGGACACTCGATCAGCATGGTCCCGATCAGGGGAATAGCTCCTGGAGTAATCGAAAACTTCAGGGGCAAATGTTCTGCCGATCCATTCGGTGATTTCTTCGTGCCGGGCTCCACTGATGCAGCGCGGATATTTTGTGCCAATCAACAGTGCAGGCGGGTCTCCAAAACAAAGGGAGCACCCGCCTGGGGGGGGAACTGACTGGCGGACCGTGGTGTCTGATTGAAAGGATGATCCACCAACGGCCAACTCGTTGGGCCTTGGCGCTAGGCTTGCTACTAGTGGCGGTTTGCTTGGCCATTTGGGCCGTGCAGTGGAATTCCGAGGAATATGCGGTCTATGAGGCCGCGATTCGCGAGGCCTTTAGCGGCGCAGATGTCTCGTACTACGTGATTCTGGACACTACACAGCCTGTGGGACGTTTGGGCATTTCCAACTTCCATTCCGCGAGATTGGGCCTTCCGCTGACTGCGAGAGGCAGCTATACGGCAAAAAATGTGTTCCGGTTTCACGTCCCGCCAAAGTTTCGCCTTCCCCACCCGTTCAGAATGGTCAGCCAGAGTGAACTGGGCAGGGTTCATCGTCCTGGCCAAATCGATTCTCCCAACGCCGTTGAACTCAGCGGGCTTCTGCGGAAAAGTTGGGGTGTCATTACCCTTTCACGCGTCGGGTTCGATCTTGGCGGACGGCATGCGGTAGTTTACGCGCAGCTAACCTACTGCGGCCTGTGCGGAGAAGGAACCTACCTATATCTCTCAAAGGAAACGGGGGCGTGGCACATTGTTGCCCGCGCCGGGACGTGGATTTCGTAGAGTTTCCGCATGGGCATGATGCACAGCGCAGTCAAAGCTTTGATAATATTGGGATCTATACGCTCTAACTCCCTGCGAAGTCCGATGTCGCCAAATCGCAGCCACAGGACGGGTAACACTTCAGACGGGGACCGTAAATGATGAAGGGCAAATGCAGTCGATGTAAAAAACTACTAACATCAGAAAATGCCTCAGCCTCTGTAGTTAGCGGTGGTTATGGCCGCTGCCGAGTGTGTGAAAACGAACACGCGAAAAAACGAAGTCGAACATTAGGTGGAAAATACAATTTAGGAAGTGCCCAAGCTAAATTTAACGGACACAAATGGGATTTGAGTTTTCAACAGTATGCCGCGATAGTGGCTTTTGACGAATGTTTTTATTGTGGCAGTCCACTGCCACGGGCGGCAGGCGGACTAGATCGTGAGGAAAATGGAGATTACACCTGGGATGCTGTATTACCGTGTTGTGGAAAGCAGCCGAGGGCTGCGGGTCCGCGAGGTTGCAACGAAATCAAAAGCGGTGAAATTGCACCAATCGTGCTATTCGCGCGCAGATGGTATGAAAAATACGGGAGGCTACCTACAGAACAGGATTTCATTGAAAAATTGCAAAAGTTTAAGACTGAACGAGATAGCGCATACAAGATTATTTGTGGTTTGAATTCAGAAGAACTCAAGAAGTTGAGAAAAGAAACATCAGTTCGAAAGTTTTTGGCGTCATTGAGTCCTAAGCAATGAAACCGTTGTCAGCGGTTCACTTTCGGTAGTTCGGTGCCTCGATTGAGAATTTCCAAGTAGCGATGATACGTAAAAAGCCGATGCCGCTGTCTGCCGGTCGTCTCACGAACGGTGCCGAGTTTCACCATGTGCTGCAAAGCCTTCGCCACAGTGGGAGCAGAGAGGGAGAGCTGCTCGGCCGCCGCCGGGATCGTGATGATCGGCTTGCGCTGAAGGTACTGGTGAACGCGCAAGACGGATGCAGCGGGACGGCCGAGCTCCTCGATCTTGCGGCGGTCTTTTTCGATGAGCGTGAGTATCTCTCGTGATGTATCGGCTGCTTGTTGGGCGGTTTCTTTCACGCCGGTTAGAAAGAATTCGAGCCAAGTCTCCCAATCCCCGTGGGTGCGGACGCGGCCAAGCAGTTCGTAGTATTTCTGCCGGTTCGTCTTGAAATACAGGCTGAGGTAAAGAATGGGCTCACGGATTGCGCCAGCCACACACAGCAAAAATGTGATCAGCAATCGGCCCAATCTTCCATTCCCGTCTAGAAATGGGTGTATCGTTTCGAATTGCACATGGACGAGAGCCGTTTTCACCAATATCGGCAAGTCTTCTGATGGGCGATGAAGAAACTTTTCGAGCGCGTCCATGCACTCCATCATTTTCTCAGGTGGTGGCGGGACAAATGCTGCGTTGCCCGGTCGTGTGCCTCCGATCCAGTTTTGACTTTCCCGGAATTCCCCTGGGCGCTTCTGACTGCCGCGTCCCTTGGACAAGAGAATCTTGTGAATCTCTCGTATCAATCGCAGAGAGAGCGGGAAATCCTCGCGGAGTCGCCGAAGCCCGTGATTCATCGCAGCGACATAATTTGAAACTTCCTGAACGTCTTCCAGCGGCACGCTGGGGGCTTCGGCGTTTTCGAATAGCATCAGGTCAGAGAACGACGATTGTGTGCCCTCGATTTGCGAAGAGAGCACGGCTTCTTTCCGAACGTAGAGATAAATGAAGAGCGAGGGATCGGGCAGAATGGACGCGAGTCCGTCCAGGCGGCCTAGTGCCTGGTTTGCCTGCTCAAGCAATGGCAAGAGCGGGTGGAGAGCCAGCGGCGGGTCCGGTGGCAACGGCGGAGGCACGTACGCCCGGAAAGACTCGTCCTTGAAGGTCTTGAGGACGTAAGTCCCGAGACGGCTGTTGGGTTTGGTTGGCGTCGCCATCACAAAACCATCGTTTCGTTAGAGATTTACTAACAAAACTATACAGCCTTTTCCTTTCGTTAGCCAGAGGAAGTGGAATTGGGCGTGCTGTTTTTCATGGCGCATCGTTAGCCGGACTCGCAGAACTCTTTCGCTCTGAATGCGTGGGCTTGACCCTCGCCCCGACCGGGAGTACGATGGAAACTGGTATACCAGTAATGGGGGTGTTCCATTTATGAACGCAATCAAGGCATTCTGTCCTAACTGTGGTGTTATCGAACGCACCGTCGCTCAGCAAATCGGAGGCAAGATCACATTGGGGTTGGCTGGAGTTGCGCTCGGAACACGGGCGGTGAAGGACCCGATGGTTTCGCTGATTTGTACGTTGGCGGGATTGGCCGTAGGGCACTACATCGACCAACAAGTCAGCAAGACTTGCCCGCAGTGCGGGACATTGTTACAGATCGCGGGCTTGTTGCCATGAACGAACAAGCGATTACACCTGGAAGTTATCTCCAAGAACTTATTGCCGAGGAATCCCGTGCCGTGGCAAAGAGAAACAATGCCGCTGGCTACATTTCTATGTGGTCGGAGGCGGTGCGTAAAGCGGTGCAGAAATTCCCCAACCTTTCAGCAGAGGAGCGGGCGACTTTGCGTGAAACCGTAGAGGCCGGGATACGAAACCTGTCTGTTCGGACCCGTATGGACATACATCAGTTTTCTGGAGCACTTGCGTCAGTGGCTCGGATTCTCGGCGGAGCATCATGCTGACTCTTCACGCATATATGTATTCCTTCGACGGTCCAGACCTCAATAACAATCGCAAGGCTTTTGCGTTTAGGGTTGTCGGAATGCCAGACCGCGAACAGGCGTTTATTGCCGAGATGAACTACCGATGGAAAATTCTCCGAGTAACGGACGGAGTTTCCTGCGGTTGGTCAGGTCGATTCGGGAGTGCCGAAGAAGCATTGGCAAGCATTCAGTAAATCGGAGGTGCAAAATGCCAAGGTTCAAGGTCGCTCATCTGCGAGAACAGGGAGTAGACCTCGTTATCATTCCTGTGGAATCTTCGTTTGGCAATAAATCTTCAGACGAGCAACATCAAATCATGCAGGAGTTCCAGGCACACTCTAGAGCGGCGGGACTGGCGGGTGCCGTCGTTCCCGTTTGGCCGCAGGGCGGAAGCATGGCTTTTATCGCTCCGCCAAATTGGCACCCCTTCTTCAAGAGTTTGAGCCTGGGTAGTGTGCTAGCGAACGTCAATAAAGAGCTGTACTGGTAGGGCCGTATTGAGTTCAACGCTGTCGAGTCCTTGAATAGCAAGAAGGAATTTAAGAAGTTTGACAGGCGTCTCTTCTGAGACCTGTTTCGCGCTATTGCTTCGGCGGAAGGTCCCAATCAGGTTTCATCGTTCCGCCGCCGCTTGCGACGATGAGCCGCGCCCATTCCACAGCCTCTTTGCCCACTTGCTCTCTGGTCGACTTCTGCAACGCATTGAGTTCTTCCTTGGTAGCTTTGGGAGCCAATAACTTCTGGGTGTGAAATGCTTGCAACAGGGCAATGGATGCTTCCGGGCCAAGTTCGCTGTCGATAAAGTCTATGAACTGCGAGGCATAAGCGAACGTGGCATGAGAAGCGAAATGCGTCAGCATCTCCTGGCGTATCCGCGTCTCGGTGTTCTGATCGCGTCTCTCCAATTCCTTGAACAGCTCGCGCACATCCCATATCGCGTAGGCGGCGACGACTACGGCGATTAACGCCAAGATTCGGTCCAGATGTTCCAGCGTCCAAGAGGGGACTGTACACATGTCGGCGTCTCCTTGTTGTGAGGTTCCCTCGTATATATCACACGCCGTTGCCTTGCATAATCACTTAGCGGTATCGTTCGGCATGGATTCTTTCTTGAGAGCTTGGTTGAAGCACTGGTGGGCGTTGATGAGCTGCGCCGTCTTTACCGGGCTTGGTGTTTACGCCGCGTGGCGAGGTAAGACGAATCACTGGATAGTTGCCGCGAGCATTGTCGCAGGCGTGGCACTGTTCTACGTCGCCGCATTCCTCGCTTGGCGAGACGAACATAAGAGATACACCGACGAGCTTGCCAAGCAGGGCCAACCAAAGCTGACAGCTGAGTTCATGAATATTGACAATCGGACCATGCTCATTCTGTACAACAGTTCCGATATGCCTGCCGTGAATCTTTCTGTTCAAGATATTCGACACGGTACAAAGGTCTTGAGGTTTTCTGTACCCAAGCCAGTTCGGTCTGGGCCGGGGACCTGGGTTGATAGTTGGATTCTAGAAAATGGCCTGCATGATCCGAACGACATCATGGCATTCTTTGTTGACATGCAGTTTGCTGGGCAGATGAGTCCGTCATTTCATCTCCGCGTCAACTACACAGGTCAAGACAGTAGGTCTTCGGTGAGAAGCTGGGTTCTGTCCGGTTATTTTCATTACGACCGTTTAACTGGAAAGATTTCTATGCCGCAGCAGTATATTGAGGCGGCCTAAGGTAACTTTCTCCGTCCATTCGTGATGTCATAGGCAGCACGAATGTATCCCTTGTTTCCTACTACAAAGGCGGTAAGCGCGCAGATTCTAACCTGGATTGGGGGATTCGTTCGCGCAAGCGGGACACGGACACGATGGAGCGCAAAGTAGCTGCGGCGCAAGCCCACGGTTCGGGGGCGGGGTTCAATACCTTGCTCCTGCTTCCGACCATTGATCCAGATTCTCTGCCGGGAAGCTGAACCCCGCGGCCTACAAGTCCGCCATAGAGAAAAACTTCGGCTCCGCCGCTTACGGAGCGACCATCGCCAAGATCATCCAAGACAAGAAAGCGAAGAAGTTATGAGCAACCAGCCCCCCGGTTCCGCCGTCCGCGCGGCCCCCGTCGTGAACCGAAGGATTGCGAGCCGATGCACAAACCCGCTCACCAATGTGATAAGTTATCCGATAACCGCTAAAGATCTGCTCCATCGGTCGGGATTCGATGCGACGTTTCCTAAAATTTCTTAGAGCCGTTGGCAGACATTGGGGCGTGCTCGTGACGGGCGGCGTCTTCGTCGGCGCAGTTGGCCTCTGGCAAGGCACTGGCCATCCGGTAAAGCCATCGGTCTATTGGGCGATGGCGATGGCGGGTTTCTTCATCGCTTGCCATAAGGCGTGGAATGACCAGCTAGAGGAAGCAGAGAAAGCACGAAGCGCGTTGGCGGAAACCCGGAAGGAGTTGGAGCCAAGTGTGAGTGATCCGGTTCTTGCTCTGCTCAGAGAAAGGCAAAAACTAGAGGCCGAGCTGCAACCTCTGCTGGAGACAGAGGAAAGTGGAATCCGAGTTATTCCGGTAATGAAGATTGGGAAGGACGAAAGCGATTATCGCCTGGAGAAGATCGCACACATAAGGCGTGACGTGCAGGAAATTGAGAAGCAGTTGACCAGCTTGCGCGAACCGACCAGCTCTCCGACCTCCACACCATCTGCGGCATCTGACTGGCAAGCATTGGCATCACGATTTGAAAAACTTCCGAATGGCATAAGAGCCGACTGGAACCGAATGAGTAACGGCGTGGAGACCTGGAGTATCGGCGGCACCGCGAGGGTAGAATGTGAATCCCTATGTCAGCTCGCTGGCGCGATGCTGCTGCGTTCTGCAAGAGTTGCAGCCAACCTTTCGGAGGTCGTACGCGGAGTGTCGAATCCCGCTCATCGGTGGCTGTACTTCCTAAAAGAGACTCAAAGCGGCCTCACAGACTATCAATACGCATTTGAAGTAGCAGATGATGGAACGAAGAAACCACTTTATTTTGGGTCCATTAATGACGTTGGGCGACTGTCACATACGTCTTGCATCCGGTGCTCCGCAGAAGAAGTGTAGGTTGCGGAGCCATTGGTCGGCTCTGCGCGAGACTCATTCGGAGAATACTCCGTGTACCCAGCGTGTACCTTGGTTCCGCGTTTTTGCCCTTTTTCTCCCTTTTGCCGTTTCGCAAAATCAATAACTTGCGCGCCTTCAATGCCCTTAGTAGTTCGATCCCCACTGTCCCTACCAAATTCCACACTGTATTTATGCCATGATGGGCCGTACGAAATCCTCGCGTGTCAGAGGCGTGACCTTTGTTACGGCTTGGCGGCGCTCGGCGAACGCGAGAGTTTTTTTCTGGTCGGGCCGGGTAGGACTGAAAGCCGCCACGTCAGGGATACAACGGACGGTCTCACGGCCGAGATCGAGAAGGCATGGAAGCTATGAGTCATCCGAGAGATTGGAAGCCGGTACATTTCGCGAACGTAGGGACGGACGAGGCGTTCATCCGGGAGATGCTGGAGCTTATAACTATCCTGGAAGGCTCGCTGATCCTTGGAGAGCAACGGGAAAAAGCGAAGGGGGCCATTTTGACGATAATGAACGATGGTCTTATCCCTGCGTACATGGAATTGCGAACGATCCGCGCGCCCGAGACGGCAAGTTTACCGATTGCAGACAGATTGCAGCCGTACGAGGACTTTGCGCGGAAACTCTGGAAAGCGTACAAGGATCTCACTCAGCGAACGGCGGAGATAATGGGTTTTGACATCGGGTTTCTCTATCAGAAGGACACGAAGTTCGAGGAAGGCCTGAAAAAACTTAGGGCTGATTGGCCGGCTCTGCAACCCGGAGTAGAGGATTTTCTACGGCAGACGCGCGTTGAGTGGCAGAACGATTTTTCGAAGTTCCGGAATGGCTTCGTTGAGCATCAGGAAGGCGAGCGGATGGATTTCAAGAAGTTCTACGACAATGCGGCGGTTGAGAAATTGTTTGAATCGGTGTGGGGAACCATCGTGGACCTCCTCGTGATCTCGATGAGCCTGAAATTGCCGCCGAGAACATACATCGTCGTGAACGATCCGAATGTTCACGGGCCGTGGCCCAATCGTTTTAGATGGGTCATTGAAGGCTTAGGCTGACAAAGGAAACGGGTCTTTCCGATGAGGTTTTGAACGGTTAAGAGATTTTGGCGATCACTGCATTTAGGCTTGCGAGAAAGCCCGAAGTGAGCAGCGATACCGCGGTCTTTTCGAAGATCCCTTTTATGGATTTCAGAGATTCTTTGATAATGGTGCCGCTTGGGGTCGGAGAGTTGATGTGCAATTGAATGGTGCCGATATGCATGTTTATCTCGCCGCGTTCGGCTGGTGAGAGCTTTTCGCTCGAAGCGATGGTCTTGAGGTTTTCGACGAACGTGGCGAAGTCGGCGCTTTTTAGATCAAGGCCTTCCGTAATGCTCGCTCCCGGACTGTTTTGAATAAAATTGGAGTCGGTGACGTAGTTATTGATGACGGTCGAGCTGGGCCGCTCCGAGAGGCTGTCCTGGCGGATAAGTGCGGCGATGATGTACTCACGTGGCGCTACCCATTCTTCTCGGCCGTTAATGAGATCCCGCTCCGGCTTGATCCGGCGGCTTACCATGAGTTCTTCGAGCTGCCAGTCTTGGAGCTCGTCGTATTTGCTACGCGGTGCCAACGGCTTCGGCGCGAGCGTTTTCAGATATTCGTTTAACGCGTCGAGTTGGCTCTTAAAGAAATCGTCGTCACAATAGGACTCTGAGGAAAATATCGTGTGTCCCGGACCGCCACGGTATGACCCTCGCTGTGCGCCGATTGCCCTTGGTTTGACGCGGTCGGCCGGAATCTTGAAGTGGGATAGATCTTCCCCGGACGCTTCTTCGAGGGCCGAGACCAGCTCGTGGTAGTAGGCGACCTCGGTAGCCTTGATCCAGGGTGGGATATTCGCGTAGTAGCCCTTAAACTTGATGTAGGCGACAGACCACTTTTTCTGGTCGAACATATTGAACCAAGTATATCGTGAAGCTGACACGTTGAATCGGCCGCGTATGTTGAAAACCTCTTTGTTTGTTGAAATGCACAACTTGCTCCAATCACTCCACGATCATTCTGGGATTCCGTCCACATTCGGCGGAGAAATTCCGGAATACGCATTCGACGCCCGATCCCAGCGGATCGTGATCGGCAATCGGTACATGGTTAACACCGACGATGCTGGCGCCCAGGAGTCAGCAGAATTGACGTTTGCAGATGTTGTGGAAAGTGAGAGCGTCGCATTTTGTGGCTTCACTCTTAAGGATGGCAGAACCGTGATCTGCAAAATGCCGCTTTCCCCGGAAGATATTGCCGCTTGGAAGCGTCACCCCGATACATTTTTTGGCGTCGTCAGGCCCCGGAGCACACGCGCTGATACGCCGCTCCAGCTATACGATTTTTTTCACAATCAATCGAAGGGACTGACGAAAGATCGACTGCTCACCGTTTTGGCGAACCATCCGGACATCGCACAACTGGCCGACCTCGATCAGGCGCGACTGGCCAGCGTCCACGCGGAGCGCATGGCAAACGGTGTCATACTGGGCGGGTTTTTGACGCCGCCCGCCGTGAATCCGGACGGGTGAAGCAATCACAGCGCGACACTCTATTCTTCTTGCGGCATGGGAATCCGATTCGTTTTCTACTCTTTCGGCGGATCTGTCAGATCCGGCTCCGACGAAACCGCTTTCGGAAGCGACTTGGATTTGTAAAATTCCATTCCCGCAATCACGATGTCACGCAACTCCGTTCCTTCCGCGAGCGGTATCGTCATGTCACACGTCCGCAAAATGTCGGCAAACGATAGGAACGCAGCCTGAAGGTACTTCGCGACATTGGCGTCGCTCTGCACCTCGAGTTTCGTTTCTCCGTCCACCATTTTCGCGTTCGCGAACATCGGCAAGTAGGCCATAACGTCGGAATGCTCCGTCGCTGACAGCGGTCGATACGCGTTCTGGTACACCTCCTCAATGCCCGCCTGTTTAAACAGATCAAAGATTGTCATCGCTTCAGGTTGATACCAGGTCTTCGCAAAAGCGTTGCCCTTCTTATTTGTGAATTCGAATTGCGTCTTCTCGACGTCGAATCGTGCCTGGATATTTGCGATCTCCGCTGCGGAAAACTTCTCCGGACTTTCCGTCGCTCGTTCGTTCCGCTCGATCCAATACCAACCCAGATATTTTTTGGAGCGCTTTTCCGGATCGACCAGCGAAATCCATCTTGCGACCGCTCTCAGATTTACAAGCGAGCGCAGGACGACAGCCGCGTCTTCGCACGCTGCAACTTCGCATAATCGACGGACAGAATCGTACGCCTTGAACGCGCGCGGTCGAATGTATAGGACCGCAGCGTCGTGATGATTTTTCGTGAACCACTTATTATTCACGAGCGCGGCTTGAACAAATTGATGCAAACGATAGCAATGGTCAAAGTCGCCTTGGTACTTTTCGACGATCATTGTTTTGTACTGCTCTTCATCCATCATGTTGCCTCCGCTTCCGCTCATCCCACGTTCCAGGTTAAAACGTCTTTGTGAAAATGGAAATCGCTTACGACTTCTCTATCCCCGAATCGGAGGAACGCGAGAAAGTCCTCTGCGAGAGCGGTTGGCAAGCCCCGCTTCCACAGAGCTTGAACCGACTCAGATCAGCCGTCGCCCCATCATTCGGCGAAATTCACGCACTTCAATGGCTGCGAGCTTTATCCTTCCTTGCTTCGCACCCGTCACGGATGATCAGCGGCAGGTTGACACGGCAAGAGGGACTGCCCGGTGGGTCTAAACCTCTATGTGGACGCCGAACTCCTTGAGCGTCTTAACGAGGCGATCAAAATCAGCCTTCTCCAAGGCGTGGATCGTCTGCCTCAGAGACTGCTTTCTCAACGCAGATGCCACTACGTCCCTCGGGAGGTCCAAATCGATTTCCTGGATCACAGCGTCGTGCTTGAATCTCCAATCCCCCTTCTTCCATGCCTCGGCACGAAAGGGGCCGGTCACCCTGGCTACACCGTGAATGTGAACATCCTTCTCTTGCACTGGAGCGTAGCCTCGGCAGAGCAAGACCCTGTCACCCGTCTTTAGTCCGACGAATTTTCCAATTTGATTCGCAGCCACCTTCGCCTCCCTATCCGAATAGTCATATTTCTTCTTCAATGCAACGCGGAGCTGCACATCAGAAACTTTTGACGGATCGAGGGGAAGACTATTCCACCCGACGGCAATTGCGCCTTCCGCCAAGAACTTCGGCCAATGTTGTTTGCCAGTTGAGCCTGACGTGGTTTTCAGAGCCCAATAGCCAGCGTCTGTTTCCAATTCCGGTGAGGTCCTTGGCACAAGCCGATATTGAGATCGAGTATCGAAGATCAATTTTGCCTGATGAAGGTCGAGGAATTTGGCACTTTGGAAAAGCGAATCGAACCAACCGCTGATCTCCCGCGCGGATGTTTCATCCGCGGGATTACCGGATTCGATCACCACGCACGCCTCTTGGTTCGAGAACATCCCTTGGTACGTGAGGTTCGCGGATCCCAGAAGAGTCCAGCACGAGCCGTCAAGCAGCTTCACGATGAGGACTTTGGCATGAAGTTTTCCGTTTGCATCATCGGGCGGAACCGAACGTAACGTGGCGATCTTTAGTCTCTCAAGTTTGTACGGATTGTTGACCGAGAACTCCTCTGAAACGATGAGTTTAAGCTCCTTGATCCCCTGAAGCACATCCAGCATTCCGTCGCTTGGGTTGAAAAAAGCAACTGCAAGGCGAGCCTCAATTGCCTTGCTCAATTTCTCCAAAACCAACTCGCCGATACCGTTGCTTAAGAATTTCACAGAGGAGTTACTCCCTTTACGTTCCCCGCATCCACGCTCGTTATTTTCTCTGGAAGTTAACGCAAATCGCCGGGACAATGCAAAGCATTCATCACGGTTGCGATCTTTAGACTGATGCACCGCGCGTGCCCAGTGAGCGTTGGCGCGCGCGAAATCAATAGTTACCCTCATTCCAAGTAAGCGTCGCTTATAACGCCACATGCAGAAGTCCCGTTCACACCCGGCACATTCCGGGTGTGTTGTCGGCAACCTGGAAGTTGGACAGGACGGGCTCTGAGAAATCCGTCAACAAAGCTACATCTGGGTACATTAAGGGGACGATAAGAAGTGATCTACGATACCTTGTTATATCAAGAGATGTCCGCCGACACCGTTTGATATCAATCGATTACATCAAAGCGTTGCACTGTCACGGCAAGCGCCTCGCATGGAAGCCCATTTCCCCCAGGTGCTTAGTCGTTTACGTTCGAGTGGCGGTGCGAGCGCGTCGAGGAATTCGTCGAACGGCATATTCTTCTGTGGACTCGGCCAGAGCCTACACCGCTTCCACACATCCGTGATAGCCTACCCGCAGTTATGTCATCGAGCAGGGCTGAGATTTCTATTCCTCGCGAATGAATACGCCAACACACGTGAGGCTAGCCATGACAGCGAGCGCAGCTTCTAGGAAAAAGATCACTGTGCTAGTCGACCGCACGGTGCCCTCAAAGAACTTACCAGCACGGAGTTGCTTCTGGGACCAAATCTTGGTGGAAAATCCGCCAGAGAAACTCAGCATCTCTGATTCCAGGGAGGAGCTAAAGAAGAAGTGGGATGGGAAGCGAGTTCGGATTGATGATTTTGACATTGTCATAGTTAACTGGGATGCAGCAAACGGAGACTACGCATGCGGCTCAGATGATGTGTTTCTTTACTTCTTGACGCGCAAAGACAGAAGAACTGTGCTGCTGGCAAATGGAGGGGTCCTTCTCTGTGAATTTCAAACTGGGAAGGGAATCCTAAGCCAAGGGACCTACAATGTGCTCTTCGGCGATGATGAAGTCACTGTTTTCGAAGCAAGCCCGGTTCAGAATCAGAAAATATCGAGCGACGAAGTAGTCGGGAAGAAGCAAGAACAAAATGGAACAAATTGACACGGTGCCGAAGCCAAGAAGTTTCCCGGATATAAGAATCATCCGATAGTCAAAGACTTACCGCAGGTATTGAAGTCGGAGTACAAGGATGATGGCGACCACATATTCAACTTCACAGAGGCGTTCAAAGAACTCGATGCGTACAAATACAAAGAATCCCAACTGTGGTGCGGTTGGTTCGTGAATTGGAAAAAAGGTTGGGTCCCACTTCTGGTTGCTGCACCCCAAGGTCAATGGTCGCGATTCGAACGATGGTTCAAGTTGCCGCCTGTAATTCTGCTAGCGAAGAGTGTAGGTGGAGGCTTGATGTTGGCCTCAACGATGTGGATTGCTGGATCACAATGTCAAGCGCTGGTGGACCAAATCTTGAAGATCGATATCAATGAAATACAGAAGGCCCACGAGGGGATTGACACATTTAGAAAAATTACCGATTGGTTGTGGCTTTTCATGATCGCAGCCATATACGCTTCGCTGCTTTGGTTGCATATTTCGGTGAAACCTTCGGAAGACACACGGCTGGGGGGATTCTTGGGACTTGTTGGAGATGTTGGTTTCACGTGGTTCGCACTCATACTTTGGAGGGTATGGGTACATTTCTTCTCGAAACGTCCGTACGGCACAAACCCACTTCAATTCGCGCGATTCGCGTGGAGGTCGTTCCGGGAATCTCTATAGCCGGGAGGCATGAAGAGCGAAGGCGGGTAGGGGCAGGCATAAAATGTCAGACACCAATCAGATGAAACTTCAAAAGGACAAAACTATCTCTGAGACTGTGCCCACGCGCTCAGCGACGAATGACGAATCGGAAGTCGCTACACCCGAGGAAGTGTCAATTTATCATGACCGGGCAAATCATGAAGACAACCTCCACGTGAATCGAACATTGGTATTCATTAGTTTTAATGGTTTTATTGCCGTGGCCGTGGGGTTGCCAGCAAGCCGGGGAGCGAAACTTATATTTTTGGTTATGGTCCTGTTAGTTGATTTTCTTTGGGCCATGTGGGCCAAAAACGCCGTGACGTACATACGTGCATTGCGCGAAGCGGGAATAAGCAGGCCGGATGAACAATTACGGCAGAAGCAGATAGTTCCCCGCGAACGCCGAATTTTCAGTCCACTTCTCATAACAAGCCGTGGGATTCCTTGGCTCTTCTTTGGTGGATGGCTCGCAATGCTGGTCTATCTCATTTTAATGTAGGCCGTGGCCTGCGCCCGGCTGTGCAGAGGAACCGCGAGAGATGCACAAAGAATGTGGGCCGCCCCTGCCACCGCCAAGTTCTATTCTTTCACAGGCCGATAGTCAGGACATTTGCAGCCGGGAAAATCGCAGGAGTGGTTCAACGCATGTCCCCTCTCATCCTCTAGCAATAACACATGCTAGGATGTCTTCGAGATGAACTGGTCCAAATATCCACTGGAAAAGCTACTTCACTATGCTGCTGGCGTTATTCCGGGTTTTGCTGTTCTGTTCGTGTTGGAAATAGTTGCCAGTGGTTCATTCGCTCGATTCTTCAAGGTCGATTTTATAGGATACAGAACGAAAATCAGTCTAATCTTGTTGGTGGCTTTTGTCATCGGAAACACCCTTTCAATTTTGCTGGGCATCATCCTTGGTATGGCGCTGGTGGTAGCGGGCGCGATTACTGAC
This sequence comes from uncultured Acidobacteriota bacterium, assembly GCA_963769415.1. Taxonomy (GTDB): domain Bacteria; phylum Acidobacteriota; class Terriglobia; order Acidiferrales; family UBA7541; genus Palsa-295. The sequence goes on along the minus strand of CAVYLM010000005.1, from coordinate 2,106,196 downwards.
GCTGTGAGATCACGGCCCAGTTATCAGAAGAGACACGCCCATGATGCAGTTCCCTGGAGAGACCCTATCTGGCGCATGCTAGCAAGAAAACGCCTTGGAGATCGTGCGCCAAACGACACGCTGCTGGAATCAAGAGTAGCTTTTGATCTTCAGCGTAATTTTCAGGCAGGGCTGCCCGAACATTTGAGGACCAAATCGTTGCAAGAAATGGATGGGGTGAGAAACAAACTGGAAACGGATGATGCAAATTGGGCTGCTTGGTACCAGCACTATCATGAACTAATTCTACGGAAAGAGAACCGCTCATTTGATTCCTATGTGCGAACTGGCCTGACGTTCAATCTGGAAACAGCTGCTTTCTTTCTTTTGGTGAGCACGTTTTTCGTCCGCTCTATGCGGCATTGGTGGTTCATTCTTCCCGCGTGCGTCTGGATTGCGTTTTTGGTCCTCGAAAATATGGGGAACTGGACAAAGTACACAAATAGGTGGTCAACACTTTCTGCACAGATCGCATACCTGTCAGGAGCCGAGACTGGCGGCGATGCCCCAGAAGGGTTGGATTCTGGAAAAGGATCGAAGCCTTGACCTTCTCGGACTCAAGTCAGCTGCTGTCTCAAAATGCGGGGCAGGTCAAAGGAAGCAAGTGTGCCCATCGAAAACTGTCTCATCAGAGGGGTGGAGTCTGGGAACAACTTGGAAACAAACACTGCCGAATACCGTGCAAAACCATGATGCATGACATGGGAAAATGCTAGACGAGCCAACTACTTAACGTATCTGCGTTTACCTTCTAAGCAGCGTATCGCGGGTCCGAATCCCTCCGGGCAAGGCACCGAATTCTTCTTATATCTTCACAACTTGCAGTGATGCACTTTTCTCCTCTCTTCATCATAGAGCCCAGGTTGCAGTCGCGACATCAACTCCGTACAACCTCGGCAACCGTATAGCCAAGTGCAGAGTACCCTGCAAGCCGCCTCTTGTACATGCGAGCCAGCATAGGCACCATCACATCCGCATAGTCGTAGACGTGGACTTCGCTCTTATTTTCGTGGAGGCGATGCAAGCGGCCCACGTACTGTTGTAACGTACCTTTCCACGAAATCGGCACTGCAAGAAGAAGCGTATCAAGACGCGGGTCGTCAAATCCCTCGCCGAGGTAACTTCCGGTCGCTAGGATCACGCGCGGTTCATCGCGAGGAACGTCTGCGAGAGATTCAGCTAGTTTCTTCCTCTGCTTGGCGCCCATCCCACCCTTCAAAATGAAAATGTGCGGACAAACTCCACTCAAGCGTCCAGCCAAATAATCGAGATGTCCCGTCCGACTTGTCAGAACAAGTGGTGAACGTCCGCTGGACAAAGCCTGCTGAAGGTCTCGGATGATAAGGTCGTTCCTCTCTTGGCTAACAATGAGGGCAGCATAAATATCTTGGATGGCCGTCTCATTATCAGGCTGATTCCAACCGAAATCAGTGATCCGTGGGAAAACCTTATGTTGGAGTGGTGAAGACTCGGCAGCTTTCTTCGCGCTGAGATTAAAACGAATCGGGCCGCATTGCATGTAGATGACGGGTTGATGCCCATCTTTTCGAGTCGGTGTTGCCGTCAATCCCAAAACGTATTTTGCTTTGACTTCGCGAAGGACTCGTTCAAACGTGACTGCTGACAGATGATGACATTCATCCACAATCACGTGGCCGTAGTCCGCGACGAAATCTTCAACTGCTCCTTTACGCTGCAAGCTTTGGATTACAGCAACATCAATCAAACCGGTTCTCTTAGCTTTCCCTCCCCCGAACTGTCCGATGTGCCCAATCGGCAACGCTAGAAACGCCGCCAATCGCTCACGCCATTGGTCCATCAACTGACGCCGATGCACGAGGATCAGGGTGTTAGCCGCCCGTTTGGCGATAAGGCAAGCCCCCACCACTGTCTTTCCGAAAGCCGTTGGCGCACATAGTATGCCCTGGTCATAAGCAAGCACCCGCTCGATGGCGTCTTGTTGTTCAGGCCGCAATTCACCGTGGAAAGAAACGTCGATTTGCCGCCCTGCGGTTCGTTCATCATGAACTTCAACATTGATGTGATGTGACTTGAAAACACGGACTACTTCTTCCATGCACCCTCTCGGAAGGCCAATGTGCTCGGGGAAGACTTCACTGCAGGATATGACCCGCGGCTTACCGTAGGTCGAGAGCCGCATCGCTTGAGCTTTGTAAAATTCAGGGTTTTGAAAAGCAGCGATGCGAATCAGGCGATCTACCATCCCGGACGGTAGGCCCTCTTTCTCGATATAGATAAGATTGCTCGCCACCACACGAACATTCGGAGGCAGCGGACCGGTGATTTGTCTTTCCTTCCGTTTCCGAGACGGGCGCCAGAGCCAAGGAGCTTCCTCCTCGTCTTCATCGGGCAAATGGAGGTGCACACCGACGGGATTCCCCTCGGGAGCGATCGCGTAAGTTATTCGAGCGAGTTGATCGATTGGCATTCTCTGGACGGACTCTAAAAACCTCCACTGATCAGGATGGGGCTGAAACAGTTCATCCAGGAACACGCTGTTGCCTTGTTCTCTGGGACGCTTTTGTAATGGCAATGCAATCAAATTTCCGAAACCGCCTTTGGGCAGGGTGTCCTGGTTGGGGAAAAGGCGGTCGTATGAATCAAGGCCGATTTCATGCCTATTTTCCATGGTGCGTGTCAACAAGGCACATCCCAGCCTTCTCGCATCGGCAGCAGATACCGGACGGTCAAAGAATATCCATACATGCGCGCCATTTCCTGATCGCGAGCGCTCGACAGCCAAGGGGACCTGGAATTGCCTGCATGTTGCAACAAATGCGGCTGCATCAGCTACCCAGGACTTCTTGTCGAAATCCACTGCAAGAAACCAGCAAGTGTCGTCAGGCAGAAGTGGATAAATGCCGACCGTGTGTTTTCCGGTTAGATGATTACGAATCGCGTGATCCGTCAGTGGCTGGAGCATCCTGGTTTTGCGAGCAACCTTCTTTCGCTCTTCTGGTCTCGCGACATGGATGGCACGCCAGTCCATGATGCCAGCAGGTGAATAACCCGATTTGCCACTTTTTCCTTCCCACCGAATGGCGAAAACGTCTTCGCGCCCACGAAACAGATTTCGAAAGAGCGAGATCTTCTCTTCTGGCGTGGAAACCCCACTTCTGGTGGTGGACGAAACCTTTGGGGCCGTGGCGGCTTGGGGAGTTGGTTCGTTGGGGGGCGATTGATTGATCCCGAGCATCGCACGGAGATGCGCATTCTCTTCACGAAGCCGTTCGCATTCTTCTTGCGCTGTTTTCAGACGCTCTTGAGCATTGCCTTGATCGGACATGTAGCTGTTCCCTGCCATACCTGCCGAAAACTATCTGATACCGTGTGGTCGATTGCGGGCGAGTACCCTGCGAACCAATCAGATGATAATCCGTAGCTAATCTCCGGAACTAGAGGGGGTTTGATCCCGTGGGCTACAGGCCACCGTGGTTCACAAACTTGAAGTGCCAGCCGCCGTCAACTGTTGCCAACTGTTGCCAGAATAGGGCATTATACGGGTGTCCAAAGAACCTCTAAGGGTTTCTAAGGGACATTGGAAAAATCAGTAAGTGGCAATAAACACTGGAATTTAGTGGTTTTTCTTCGGTTTTCTTCAAAGAGCGAGCTACAATCCCATCGGCTCCACCATCTCTCGCTGGATCGCCTTCCGTTCGAATCGACCTTTTCGAGAGAATCTGCCTTAGACGATTTTCGTTTTCGGCCAAGAAAGCCTCCCGGCAATAGTAATTGGATAAGCCATTGGTAATGAGCTAGTTAGGCAGGATTCTGGCACCTGTACCAAATCAGTACCACGGTCCTGTTCTCCTTGGACGCATTTTTTTGCTATTCTTGTAACATACTGGATTGGTCCGGTGTCTAAGGTTTACATCGGGATCACCCGAGGAGCGCGGTACGCGCAATGGGCGAACTGGCACACAGTCTGCCGTGGGTACGCGACGAAGGCGAGCTCGTCACCGAGCTGCAGGCCGGCTCCGATTCCGCATTCGACTACCTGGTCACTTACTACCATTCGAGCGTCTTCAACCTCGTCTACGGCATCCTGTCCGACCGCGCCGATGCCGCCGACGTTACCCAGGAAGTTTTCCTGCACGTCTTTCGCGGCATTCGCGGATTTCGAGGCGGCAGCTCGCTGAAGACGTGGCTCTACCGCATTTCCGTGCGGCAGGCGCTGAACCATCGTCGCTGGTGCTGGCGGCATCACCGTCTGCAAACCTCGATCGACGCCGAGGGCACGGAACACAGCCCGGCACTTGAGCTGAAGGACGAAGAAGCGACGCCGTTCGAGCAGTGCGCCGCGCATGAGGTGCAGGCCACCGTGCGGCGCGCGCTGGCGGATGTCCCGCCGGTGTTCCGCAGCGCGGTCATTCTCAGAGACCTCGAAGGCCTTTCCTACGAAGAGATCGCCGAAGTTCTGGAAGTGTCGGTGGGCACGGTGAAATCGCGAATCATGCGCGGCCGTCGCATGCTCAAGGAAATCCTCGATCCGCTGCTGCTCGCCGCGCAGTCAGACTTGCATCACGCTTCGAGCAACGAGTCGCGCACGAATGCTGCGCCGCTGAGCCTTGCGGCGCGCCGCGCGTTGCGCCGTCGCGAGAGCGCTCATTTCGACGCGCGGCCGGAACCGATTGACGCCTCGGGTGCGGATTCGGGCGGAGTCGCCGAAATGCATGGGGGAAGCCAGTGAACTGCCGCGAAGCACAACGCCTTCTTCCCGGCTACCTCGATGGAGGCATTCGCTCGCGCGAGCGCGTCATGCTGCGCGTGCACCTGGATTCATGCGCCGGTTGCCGCGAGCAGCTTTCGCGCTACCGCCTGCTGGCCACGCATCTCGCCAATGTCGCGCCGATTGAGCCGCCTCCAGAACTCGTCACGCAGATTCGCGTTCGCGTATCTCAAGCGCGCTCGCCTTGGGCCCTTATCAGTAGGTTTTGGTCGCGCGCGCTGCTGATCTCGCAAAATATTCTCGAGCCTCTGGCGGTTCCGGCGACCGGCGGCGTGCTGACGGCGATCGCCGTCTTCCTGCTCGTCGTGCAGAGCATGCTGGTGGGCATGCCTCTCGGCCGCGTGCAGGCGGACGATCTTCCGCTCAATCTCGTCCAGCCCGCGCAACTCGAAAGCCTGGCGCCGTTCCCGGTTCCGGGCAGCGGCGTAACCGACGGCAATCTCGATGTGACTCCTCTCCTGATCGAAGCGACGCTGAACGCTCAGGGCGAGGTCGTCTTCTATAAGATCCTTTCGGGTCCGAACGACGCAGCCGCGCAACGCCAGATCGATCAGGTTCTCCTGTTCTCCCGCTTCCGTCCTCAGCTGGGTTTTGGACGGCCCATGGGCGGCGGACGCGTTCTGCTCAGCTTCAGCGAAGTCCGCGTCCGCGGCTAACGTCACGGCGCGCCGGCGATTCTTGACTCCGTTACTGCGTCTCGCTAAAGTTTCAGCGTATTGGTGGGTTCCGCATGTGGGGCGGTTAAAACTGGGGCATCTCTCGCCGTTCGAACGGAATCCTAAAACAGGGGAAAGTTGAACAATCGGCCCATCCGAAACGACGCGCATCGCCTGGCGCGTCCGTGTCTCACATTCTTGCTCGCAGCGGCCGTCGTCGCGTTTGGCGCGTCGGCGCGCAAGTCGCAGGCGCAACAGGCTGTCGCGGCAAGTGACAACGGAATCAGCGTCCAATCCAGCCAGCAGATCTTCGCGACGATGTGCGCGCTCGATGCCGCCGGGTTCGACGCGGACGAAAGCACCCTCGGCGATATGCCCGCGCGCCTCGCGCTGCGCCAGCAGCTGCTCCAGTTGCAGGGGCCCGCGACCGACGCGATCCGCAAGTTTTATCGCGACCATCAACTGGCCAGCCCAACGGAAACGCTCACGCCCTTCATGACGTTCGCTCTCGTTTCCGGCCCGCCTCCGGTTTTTCAGCTGGCGGACCGCGATCTGCTTCCGCCGTCGGTGCTCACCATTGATGGATTTCAGCCTCTGCTTACCGATTTCTACCGCGAGGCGCAACTCAACGCGCGCTGGGAATCGGTCGCGCCGGAAGCCCAGCCGATGATCGTCAATTTCCGCGCCGCGCTGCGGCACATCGTTATGGTCTCCGACGCTTACTTGCGCGAGCTGCAGAAGCCGTCGAATGGGCGCTCGTTCACCGTGTACGTCGAGCCGCTGGTCGGCGCACGCACGAATTTCCGCAACGCCGGTGATGCCTACGCGATCGTCGTCGGCAGCGTCACCGACACTTCGGTGGACACGATCCAGCACGCCTATCTGCATTACGTCCTCGACCGCATGGTGCTGCGCTATCGCCCGGTTGTGGATACGAAGCGCGCACTGCTTCCTGCGGCCGCACGCGCGCCTCAATTGCCGGTAGAATTCCGCGACGACTTCGTTTCGTTCATGGATGAGTGCCTCATCAAAGCCGTCGAGTTTCGCTTGCGCCACCTCTCCGGCGATCGCCTGGAAGCCGAGCTGAAAAACGATGACCAGACGGGCTTCATCCTCGTGCGTCCCCTCGTCGCGCAACTGCAGAAATTCGAAAAAGACGCGCCGGCGATGTCCTACTATTTCCCGACGCTGATCACCGGCATCGACGTTCAAGCCGAACAGAAGCGCGCGCAGGGAATCACGTTTGCCGCGGCCGACGCTGTCCCCGCCGCCCCCGAGCGCGCTCAGTCCGCAGTCGAGCCGCCCTCCGAGCTGGAAAAATGGATCGCGGACGGCAATCGCCAAATTGCCGTGCAGGACGCGCAGGGCGCCACCGCCACGTTTCAAGCCGCTTTCGACAAGTACCCGAACGATCCACGCGTCGTGTACGGGCTCGCGATTGCGTCGGTGCTCTCCGGACACGCGCGACGTGCCGGCGACCTTTTCGAAGAGCTCGTCGCCGTGCGAAATGCGCCCGTGTCCGGCTCCGGTGCGGCGTCGAACGCCCCCGATCCGTCGATTCTGGCCTGGTCGCACGTATATCTCGGCCGCATCGACGATCTGCAGGACGAACGCGAGCTGGCGGTGAATGAGTACCAGGCGGCGCTGGCTGTTGCGGGCGCTCCGGAAGCCGCGCGCGTCGCGGCGCAGGCCGGCGTGGAGACGGCTTACAAGCCGCCGGCGCGGCCCGGCGACTCCCAGCAACCCGAGCAGTGAACCGGGCGTGTCATGTTAAAGGTCCGATCCAAGAACATGCGATTAGAATAGGAGGGGTGGCTCCTGTGAAAATCTCATCGACGTACTCCGCATCTCGTACCCTTTTCGTTGCCTTTGCAGCCGCTCTTGTCGTCGCGCCATGCCATGCACAGGGCATGGCTGGCAGCAGGTCGCAGGCCTCCCCTGTCGGCCCGTCGACGGACATGCAGCAGACCGAGCTGCATGAGCTGACCGACGTGCAGCGCCAGCCCGGAGTCAAGATCGATCCGAAAGAACAAGCTGCTTACGACGCCTTCTTCCACGTCAACTCCGAGCTCCTCGACAAGAAAATTCAGCTCGGCAATGCTTTCCTGGCGAAATATCCGACGAGTGTTTTCGCCGAAGCCGTCGACGCCGGCCTGGTCAACGCCTACTACGCGAAACAAGATTGGCCTGACTTTTACGCGACCGCGGACAAGGCGCTGGCGCTCAAGCCCGACGACGTGGACGTGCTTACCACGGTCGGCTGGGTGATCCCGCATGTTTACAACCAGCATGACGACAACGCGCAGGAGCAATTGAACAAGGCAGAGACCTGCGAGAAGCACGCGATTCAGGTGATGGGCGCGATGCCCAAGCCGGCCGGGCTCACCGATGCGCAGTTCGCCGCATCCAAAGCGCAGAAGGCCATTCAGGCGCACAGCGCCCTTGGCTTGGTATACTTTCGCCGCGAGGACTACGCCAACTCCGCGTCGGAGCTTCAGCAGTCCATGGTGAACAACCCGAGCCCGGACCAGACCGATCTATATGTATTCGGAATCGATTTGCAGAATCTAAATAGGTTTGGCGAAGCTGCGGACGCATTCGGTCGCTGCGCCCAGGCAGCCGGAAATTTGCAGGACCGCTGCAAGCAAAGCGCCGACGAAGCAATGCGGCAGGCCGTTCAGCCCAGGCAGTGAGCTGTTTATCCCACGGAGGAAGGACACAGGACATGAGGGCTCGACCCATTTTTAACGGAATGGCAATCTTCGCGCTGGCGTCAGCGTTCGGCCTCGGTTTTTCCGTGGCTTCTTTCGCCCAGGGCACCAATCCGAATTTCGTCACCGGCAAGGAAGACCAGCAGACGCAGGATCAACAAATGAAGCAGCGCGCGATGCAGGGCGACCAGCAGCAGCCGCCCGCTCCGAAAATTGATCCCGCCGAGGAAGCCGATTACAAGGCCTTCTTTGAAGCGGGCGGCTCTGCGCCCGACACGCGGATCCAGCTCGGCACCGACTTCCTCGCGAAATACCCCATGAGTCACTACGCCGAGTCCGTCTATGCCGCTCTTGTCCAGGCCTATTACGTCAAGCAGGATTGGAAAAATTTCTACGCCGCAGCGGACAAGGGCCTCGCGGCGTATCCGGACGACGTCACCATGCTCGCCATCGTGGGCTGGGTGATCCCGCATACGTTTGACCCCAGCGCGCCCGACGCGTCGGCGCAACTCGACAAGGCCGAGAAGTACGAGAAGCATGCGATCGAAGTGGCTGGCGCAATGCCGAAGCCTGCGGGGCTCACCGACGACCAATTCGCCCAATCCAAAGCCACGCTGTTGAGCGAGGCGCACAGCGGCCTCGGTCTCATCTACTTCCGCAAGCAGAATTGGGTCGACTCCGTTTCCGAGCTTCAGCAAGCCACGCAAGCTTCACCGGCGCCCGATCAAACCGACTACTACGTCATGGGTTTTGATTTGGACAAGCAGAGCCGCTATCCCGAGGCCGCCGACGCCTACACGAAATGTTCGCAGATCGCCGGCGGGTTGCAGGATCGCTGCAAGCAGAGCGCGGACAATTCCAAGAAGCAGGCGGCGCAACCGAAGTAGCTTTGAAAGGCAACCCGGCAATGACAGCAGACGAGCTTGGCGCGCTGGAAACGGTGCTTGGCCACCGTTTCGAGAAGCCCGAGCGTCTCGAGCGTGCGCTTACGCACCGGTCGCACCGCCAGCACAAGAGCGACATCGACAACGAACGCCTGGAATTCCTCGGCGATCGCGTGCTCGGTCTCGTTGCAAGCGAATATCTCTTCTCTTCGTCGCCGCAATGGGACGCCGGCCAGCTCTCCAAGGGGCTTGCCCGCCTTGTTAGCTCCTCTTCGATTCACAGCGCCGCTCAGCGCCTGAACCTCGGCGGGCATTTGCGCCTTGGCCCCGGTGAGGAAAAAACGGGTGGCCGCGAAAAGAAGCGCCTGCTCGCGGATGCGTATGAAGCGATCGTTGGTGCCATCTACCTCGACGCCGGTCTGCCCGCCGCTGCCGCCTTTCTGCGCCGCAGCCTGCTCGAGCCGGCCCTGGCCGACGGCGTCGATGGCTTGGAGCGCTCCGACCACAAGTCCTCGCTTCAGGAATGGCTCCAGCAACGCGGCATGGGCGTCGTCATCTATAAGGTTCACAGCGAATCGGGGCCTGACCACAACAAGACGTTTGAAGTCGAAGTCTGGCACCAGGGCCGCAGACTCTCCGCCTCCGCCGGCCGTACCAAAAAAGAAGCAGAGCAGGCCGCGGCGAGATTGGCTCTGGAGTCCTTGGCTCAAACCAGTAGAATTATCTAAATGAGCTCAATCGACGCAGGAGCCGTGCTTCCCGAATCGGCTGAGAATCTTCCGCCAGCCGCTGCGCCGCCGCGCCCGCGCACGGTCCGCGCTAGCTACGCGGACTTCTTCGAATCTCTACTCGTAACCATTCTTCTCGCGCTTTTCGGCACCACGTTCATCCTGCAGGCCTTCAAAATCCCTTCGCAATCGATGGAGCCGACGCTTCTCGTAGGGGACCACCTGCTCGTCAACAAATTCATCTTCGGCGGCACGGGCGCGTGGTACGAAAAGTTCCTGCCGTACCGCCCCGTCCGCCGTGGCGACATCATCGTTTTCAAGTTTCCCTTCGACGATCATCCGCACTACGTCAAGCGCGTCATCGGTCTTCCCGGCGACCGCATCCGCATCATCAACCAGCGCGTTTTCATCAATGGGTCGTTGCTCAGCGAGCCTTACGTTGTCCACGATCCCACCCAGGACGATTCCTTCGCCGACAATTTCCCGCCGGTGAACGACGATTTTTCCCGGTTTGGCTTGCGTCCCGAATGGGCGGACCAGATCATGAACTCCGTCCACAACGCCGCGCTGATCGTTTCGCCCGATCGCTATTTCGTCATGGGCGACAATCGCGACCGCAGCTGGGACAGCCGCTACTGGGGTTTCGTCGACCGCCGCGCCATCATGGGCCGCCCCATGCTGATTTATTGGTCTGTCCAAGCGACCGCTGAGGATTACAATGATCGCAGTCTGCTCGGCACTATCCACGGCATCGAGGATGGATTGATCCATCTCACGAGCCGCACTCGCTGGCACCGGATGTTGCGCGAGGTTCACTAGCTTCCCTAGCACGCCGTAGGCTTTTGGGGGCGGGGGCGGAGCTTCAGCTCCGACTGCGTTTTTGCATGCGGCGGTGCGACGGCGTGGTTAAGCCGCGGAGCGGCGACCGTAATTAGCCCGGCACGGAGCGCAGCGTAGTGCCGGGAACGCAGCGAAAAAAAAGAGCCGAAAGTCCCGGAGGGACGATTGACCTCTTCGGACGCAATCGCCGGAAGCTGCCGCAGTCCACGATGTCGGATACCTTCACGGAAACGATTCCTCGCGACGAAGCTGTTGAGCCGGCGCCGCCGCGGACCCGCGCGTCCGTTCGATGGATCAGGCGCATCGTGCTCCTCGTCGTTTTGTTATGGATCGTCTCGGAGGGAATTTCGCTGGCGATCCAGCATACGGGCCTGCGCAATCTCCTGACCGCGCGCCTTCAGTCCGCGTTCGGCCGGCCGGTCGAAGTGGGCAGCTACGATTTCAGCGTGCTGGATGGCCTCGCTCTTGAAGCAAATTCCGTCACGGTCGGCGAAGACCCGCGCTTCGGCCAGGAATATTTTCTCCGCGCCGATTCCATCACCGTGCGTCTGCGCTGGACCAGCCTGCTTCGCGGGCGGGTTGAATTCGGCACGCTTGCTCTAACCAAGCCGAGCCTGAATCTGGTTCGCAACCCGGACGGCGACTGGAACCTTACCCAATGGCTCCCGCAGCCGGCGCCGCGCCCGGCGCCTCGCGTTCCGGTGGGCCCTGCGTTTCCGTCGACTCCGCTCAGCTTCCGGCGTGTCGAAGTCGATGGCGGCCGCATCAACTTCAAGAACGGCAACGAAAAGCTTCCGTTCGCCTTCGTCGGCGTGAAGGGAACCGTCGAAACCGATCGCCCCGGCCGCTGGCGCATGAATCTCGAAGCCACTCCCTGGCGCGCCGCCGTCGTCATGCAGCAAGCGGGCACGATTCATCTGTCCGGCGATCTGGGCGGGACTTCCTCGCGCCTCCGGCCCGCTGCGCTCGATGTCAATTGGTATGACGCCTCGCTCTCTGACGTGCTTCGCCTCGCGAGCGGCAACGACGATGGAATTCGCGGCGCCTTCGCGCTGCAAATAAGTGCCGGCACGGCCGACAACGGAGATGGCTGGACCGCCAAGACTCGCGCCCAACTTGAGCAAATTCATCGGTGGAATTTCGCCCCGCGACCCGATAATCCGTCCCTCGATTTGGATGCGCATCTCGCGTGGAGTCCATCCGCGCCGTATCTCGAAATCACGCAAGCGACGCTCGACGCCCCGCATTCTCACGCTAAGGCGAATGGCCGTCTTTATTGGCGCCATGAGACTCAGCTCGTCAAACAGTCGATCGTGCCTGTGCAAGTTGTCTACACGGACGCGGACATGGACGTGAGAGATCTGCTGGCATGGGCGACCGCGTTTCATGGCAGCACGGCGGAGAATCTCGCCGTGCGCGGCTACGCCCACGCTCACGCGGCCATTGCGGAATGGCCTCCGCGCATCGTCGACGCCGAAATCTCGAGCGAGGGCGCCGAATTGTCCGAACCGAGTTTGCGCCGGCCCGCGCGTCTCGGCGAAGTCAGGTTTCGCTATGACCACGGCGCCGTTTCGCTTGCTCCAGTCGCCCTGAGCTTCAGCGCGCCCGATGACGCCGTCCATTTCGAATCCACGCCAAAGCCGGGTCGAACGGTTTCCAACTCGATGCACATATCGGCGAACGTCTCGGACGTGCACGACGTCATCGCGGCCGCCTCCGTGTTGGGCTGGAATCTCGCGAAGGGCTGGGATGTTTCCGGGCCCGTGCGCGCCGACCTGCGCTGGCAGGGCGCCGAATATCCCTGGCGCACGCCGCCAGTCGGTTCCATCAATTGGGGCGCGGGTCCGGGCGTCGCCGTGCTGCGGGTTCCGTTTTTGAATCAGCCAATCGGCAATATCAACGCCGTCAGCGAATGGAAGCCCGGGTCGCGCCATGTCGCGATTGCCTCCGCGGACACCTTCGGCGCGCACTGGAACGGCACGTTCGATCGCGTGGATTCCGCTCCTGCCTGGCAATTCTCTCTCGCGGGCGACCGCCTCTCGGCGGCCGACCTCGACCGTTGGATCAATCCCGCCTGGCGCGAAAGCTTTCTCGCCCGCATGCTGCCATTTCTGAATTCGCGCCCCACGGCTGCCGCCGCGCCCGAAAATCTCGGTGCAGCCGGGCACCTTGTGCTCGAACAGTTCACGCTTGCGCCGCTGGTCGTCCGCAAGCTTCAGGGCGATCTCCGCATCGAAGGCCGCCACATCACGTTCGCCAACGCCACGGGCCAGTTCTATGGCGGGCAGGTCAGCGGCTCGCTCGACGCGGATTTACTCGCGGTGCCGGCATATCATGCGGATCTCGACTTTTCGCGAATCGACGCCGCCGCGCTTGCCGCCGCCACGCCTGCTCTCGCGGGCATCACCGCGAAATCCGCGGGAGGACAAATTTCAATCACTGCAGCCGGCGCAAATCGCGCCAGCCTGATCGCGTCCTTCGCGTGCCAGGGCAACGCGACGGCGAATGCCTTCCAGTTCTTCAACATCGCCCTTCCGAAATTTGTCTCCGCCGATGCGTCGTTTTCCTGCTCGCAGCGGAAAATTGAATTTCAAACCTTGTCTTTGGCTTCAGGGACAAACGCGCCAGCCGTAGGTTCCGGCACAATCGATTTTGGACGCAACCTCGATCTACGCTTTCGATCCGCTTCAAGCGCTCATGGCAATGAAGACGTCTCCGATAGGTCCTTCCGGCTCGCCGGCACCCTCGCCGCGCCCAAACTCATCACAACTCCCGCCACTCCACGCCGCTCTCGCTAACTCGGCGGTCGGGTTTTCTCTGTGCCCTCTGTGCCTCCTCAGTGCGTTCTGTGTTTGAAGCAGCTGTGAATTCCTGCGTCCATTTGCCTCGGCATTGGCCGTGTGCTAGCGTCCGTTCGATGCGTTTGCGGCTCGCCAATACAGTTTATTCCGCACTGTTTCTGTTCGCGGCGGTGATGGCCGCGGCTTCCGCCGATCGTGTGCGCCTCGCGCCGAAATTTACCCCCGGCCAGGTGATCCGCTATCGCATCGAATCGAGCAGCAAATCCACCGGCAAGACGACCGCTCCCATCGTGAATCCCGAAGGGGGCTCGCAATCGAGCAATTCGATTCACATGGTCGTACGCCTCGAAGTGCTCAGCGTCTCGCCTGATGGCAGCGTCCGCCTCCGCGCCACCTACGAAAAATCCGCGGCCGAATCCGAGGCCGACGCGCTCGATCTTTCTGCCAACGCATTCACCAGCCGCTACAATCGCCTCGACGGCCGCACCTTCGAACTCACCCTCGAGCCGGACGGCAAGGCGACGAACGTGCAGGATCTGACGGCTGCGGCTGCCGGCCAATCGCCAAAGGCCACCGATCCGGCGCTCTCCTGGCTTGAGAGCGTCTCTCCCGGCGCGACGTTCCCGAAAAACGGTGTCGCGATCGGCCAGAAATGGAAACGCGAGCGCCCCGTCGAAGGAGCGCTCCTCTCGGGCCTCACCTGGCGCGGCGCATCAACCTATCTGCGCAACGAGCCGTGCGGTTCGACTGCGCGGACAGGATCGTCAGGCTCGCCCGCGGCCGATACCGTATCGGGGGAATGCGGCGTAGTCCTGACGCGATTCGAAATCAATCGCCAGGGTTCGACTCACGCCGACGCCACGCCGGATGAATATCGCCGCAACGGCCTGCGCACCTCCGGCACGTGGACAGGCTCGGGCGAAAGCCTCGATTCCTTTTCGCTAGCGACAGGCCTGCTCGTCAGCTCCACGCAATCCAGCACGGAAAATATGGACTACCAGGTCACCAGCGCCAGCACCGGATCGAGCATCCGCCACGTCGGCAAAGTCCAGTCGCAGTCCCAAATCACCTTCGTTCCCGCCCAACCGTAGTTGCCGTCATCCTGCCCGCCCTGACGAAGGAAGGGAGCGGAACGTCCCGACGCTTTTTCATTCCTGCCGCAGGCAGGTCGGGACGCGGGAGTCGAAGGATCTCTCTTCGGCGTCGGCGGCTGGTGACGCTTTCCAACCCGCCGCCTGGCTTTGACAAAAGGCGTATAATAAAAAGTTTCGAGACCCCCTATTTTCGGCGCAGAGGCGGCCCGCCATGAATTTCAAGCTTGCCAGCGACTACGAGCCCCGCGGCGACCAGCCGGCCGCCATCGCCCAGCTTGTCCGCGGCCTCAACGACGGCGACCGCCATCAAGTTCTGCTCGGCGTCACCGGCTCGGGCAAAACGTTCACCATGGCCAAGGTCATCGAGCAGCTGAACCGCCCGGCGATCGTCCTGGCGCACAATAAAACGCTCGCCGCGCAGCTGTTTCACGAGTTCAAATCCTTCTTCCCGCAGAACGCGGTCGAATATTTCGTCAGCTACTACGACTACTACCAGCCCGAGGCCTACGTTCCCGCGAGCGACACCTTTATCGAAAAAGAGGCCACCATCAACGATGAGCTCGACAAGCTCCGCATGAGTGCCACGCGCTCGCTCTTCGAGCGCCGCGACGTCATCGTCGTCGCTTCCGTTTCGTGCATCTACGGCATCGGCTCGCCCGAAGCCTACTACGGCATGATGCTCATGCTCGAAAAGGGCCAGTCCATCGCGCGAGAAGCGATTCTGCGCAAACTGGTCGAAATCCAGTACGAACGCACCGAAGATCTGCGCCGTGGCAGCTTCCGCGTGCGCGGCGACATGATCGAAATCTATCCGCCGTATGACGAGCTCGCCGTGCGCATCGAGCTCTGGGGCAGCCAGATCGAAGCGATCCGCAAGATCGATCCGCTCACGGGCCAGATCCGCTCGCGCGAAGGCGAAATCACGCGCCTGCCGATCTATCCGAAGACGCACTACGTCCTGCCCGCCGCCCAAAAAGAGCGCGCGATCCAGACCATCTACGAAGAGCTCGACTGGTGGCGCGCCGAACTGATGCGCCAGGGAAAAATCGTGGAAGCGCAGCGCGTCACGCAGCGCACCCATTTCGATATCGAAATGATGCGCACCATCGGCTACTGCCACGGCATCGAGAATTACTCGCGGCACATGTCCGGCCGGCTGCCGGGCGAAGCGCCGCCGACGCTGCTCGACTACGTCCCGTCGGATTTCCTGCTCTTCGCCGACGAATCGCACCAGACCATCCCGCAGCTTCGCGGCATGTACGCGGGCGACCGGTCGCGCAAGCAGACGCTTGTCGACTACGGCTTCCGCATGCCTTCCGCGCTCGACAATCGCCCGCTGAATTTCGAGGAGTTCGAGCACCGCGTGAACCAGGTCGTCTACGTTTCCGCGACGCCCGGCCCGTACGAGCTGACGAAATCCGGTGGCGTCGTGGTCGAGCAGGTGATTCGCCCGACCGGCCTCGTCGATCCGCAGGTGGAAGTCCGCCCGGTGAAGGGGCAGGTGGACGATCTACTCGAACAAATCCGAGTGCGCGCGGCGCGCAACGAACGAGTGCTCGTCACCACGCTGACCAAGCGCATGGCCGAGGACCTCGCCGAGTATTTCACCGAGGTCGGCGTCAAGTGCCGCTATCTGCATTCCGAAATCGAGACGCTCGAGCGCGTGCGCATCCTTCGCAGCTTGCGCCGCGGCGAATTCGACGTGCTCATCGGCATCAACCTGCTGCGCGAAGGGCTCGACCTGCCGGAAGTTTCGCTCGTCGCGATTCTCGACGCGGACAAGGAAGGCTTTCTCCGCAGCGCCACGTCGCTGATTCAATCCATGGGCCGCTGTGCGCGGCATATCGAAGGCCGCGCCATTCTTTACGCCGACACGATGACCGATTCGATGCGGCAGGCCATCGGCGAAACCAACCGCCGCCGCGCCAAGCAGGAGGCCTACAACCGCGAGCACAACATCACGCCGCAGTCGATCACGCGCTCGGTCGACATGCAGCTGGCCCGCATCGTCGAAGCCGATTACATCACCGTGCCGGCGGACGAAGTCGCGGTCGGCGAAATCACCAGCGAGCACGAATTGCAGCAGGCCGTCGCGCAGCTCGAATTGCAGATGCGCGAAGCCGCCAAGAATTTCGAATTCGAGCGCGCCGCCGCCCTCCGCGACCGCATCCGGTCACTGAAGCAGCGCGATCTGGGAGTGATCGCGGCCACCCCGGTGGATCCGTCGGCCTCGGCGCCCGCCAAAACCGGGCGCTGAAGATCAGCGCGTCCCCTCGATTTTTTGTGTCGACTAGAATTGCGCCGGCCGTTTGTTCTCAGCAGGTTACGGCGCAGCATGATGGCACCTTGTGTCGACTTGGACGGCGGTGGCTAGTGCCTAAATGGCTAGAGCTACATTCTTCCGCGCATAAGGGCCACACCGAGGTCGTAAGAGCACCGGCACGATTGTCGGCGCCACTCAAACCGTCGTCGTACATTCAGTTATCAAAGAGCATTCAACCCTCGCTAGGAGGGAGGGCGGCAGAAGCCGCGACGGCTACTGCACAGACGAGTCTGGCAGCGGGGCGAAAGACAACCCCAACTCACGCTAGTTCATTCGGGAAATTTTGTCTATTGTGGAAACTACGTAGACTCGTAGAAACGAGCTAGAACATGAGATACCAGCTAGTTCTGCAATTTACCGCGAACTCCGTCGATGACTTCGACCGGCTTGTAACTCTTGAGGACGCTCTGATTCAGGAATTGGCCGGCGAAGCAGAAGTCGATGGTCACGACCTCGGGCAGTCCGAGTTCAATATCTTCGTACTAACCTATGAACCTGCATCCACTTTCGAGAGAGCGCGGAAGTGTATCGGGGAGCAGGCTATTCAATATGACTGGCGAGCTGCTTACCGTGAATTGACCAGCGAGAACTATGTGGTTCTTTGGCCCCCGAATCTGCACGAATTCAGCATTGCGTAAAAAGTTCTCACACCACTCCTCGTTTTAGCTCTTCGATGGGATAAAACGTGCCGCGCCAGGTGACGCCGCCCTGCCACAGCGTCACCACCGTGGAGCGCAGCAGCATCCAGCAGATGATTACGGCGCCGAGGGGGTACGTCAGCCCGTAGGCGGGGGACGCGCCGATCCCTTTCGCAGCGCCTGAGGCCAGGATCAGCGCAAGGAGCGCCGAAATCGCCGCAAACACGAGCGCCCAGCCGCGCATGAAAGGCAGCGCCGCCACCGGCAGCACGAACATCAGCAGGGTGCCAAAGAATTGCAATGCCAGAATCCGCAGCTTGAATCCGGTTGCGGCAAAAAAGTTCTTCGTCGTGCCGCGAACGATGTTTGCCAGCCCCGCATGCCAGTGCACGCTCACTGCATCTTCTCCGCGTGCCACACCCGAGCGGAAGCCGGCCTCCTTGACGATTTTCCCGAGTTTCAGATCGTCGACAACCTCCATGGCCAGGCGCCGGTGGGTGCCGGCCTTTTCGTACGCGCTGCGCCGGACAATCTGAAACGCGCCGATGCCGGTATATCCGCGCGATTTCGGGTCGATCGCGCGCCAGGGCCGCGTGCCCATCAAGAAAGCCATTCCGAAAAACATCATGGCTACTTTTTCGCCGAAGGTGAAAAGCTTGGGCGAAGCGAGCAGCGTCACGTGGTCCCATCCCATTTTCTGTGCCAGAGCAATCACCCGCCGCAGCAGGTCCGGGCGAAAATGGACGTCCGCGTCCGTGAACACCAGCCATTCGCCGGTCGAGCGTTCGTATGCCCGTTCCAGCGCGTGCGGCTTGCCCAGCCAGCCCGGGGGCAGGGAATCGACGCGCACGGGCTTCAGCCGCGCGTCTTTCTTTGCCGCGGCCGCCAGAATCGTGCCGGTTGCGTCCTCGGAGCGGTCGTCCACGGCGATGACCTCGTAGCGCGGATAATCGAGCGACAGCATGGTGCCGATCGCTTCCGGCATCTTTTCGGCTTCATCGCGTCCGGCAAACAGGATCGAGACGCTCGGGCATTCGCTATCCCTGAGCGGTTCGACATCGCGCAGCCACGGCATGGTCCGAACGCCGATCGCGAGATCGATGACCGTCGCGATCCAGGCCAGCGCGACTGCTCCCGTCACGATCATCCAGAAAATATGCAACGCGCAATTTCCTCCACGTTAAAGGTTGAGCGTTAACCGCAGATGTGTCGCACCTACGGCGCTCGGGATTGCGACGAGATTTGTTTCCCAACCCTTCCGGGTTGGGCTACCGTGTTCCGCGCCTACGGCGCTCTGCTCGCGAACTGCGAGGCCAGGGCTAAAGCCCGTGCTGGCACGTTGCGGCTTTTCGTGGGCCTGAAGGCCCACGCTTTCACCGGGCCGAGAAGCCTCACCCCAACGAACCGGGGTGAGCTACATAAATCAAGAGCAGTTCCGAGAACCCGCCACCGGAAACCGGAAACCGGAAACCGGAAACCGGGCCGAAAAGCCTCAGGGCTTCCCGACGGAAGACGTCGGCAACCCCTGAGCTACATAAAACCCTCGACATAAGTTGCAGCGATCAGGCTATCCTACCATTCCGCATGAAACGCACACTTTCCATCGTAGGCGCGGGTCGCGTAGGGCGAACGCTCGGCCGGAGGTTGCGCGAGCGCGGCTGGCGCATCGGCGCCGTCGTCACGCGCTCACGGGCCACGGCGCGCGCGGCGGTCGTAGCCATCGGGGCGGGCGCGCCCATGATACTCAGCGGAGGCGTGGGGCTTTACTTCCGCAAAAGGCGCGTAGGAGCAGCCAGGGAGTTGGCGCTGGACCTCGATGCAGTATTCGCCGCGGATGTAATTTTCCTGACCACGGCGGACGACGTTCTGCCGGCCATTGCCAAAGCGCTTGCCCGAAACGCCGGCGCCCGATGCCGGGGGAAAATCGTTCTGCACACGGCGGCCACGCTGGACCGCACGGCTCTGGCTCCGTTCGCGCGGCTCGGCGCCGCCGTCGGTTCGCTGCATCCCATGCAGGCGTTCGGCGGCGAGGTGATGCCGAATCTAAACGGAGTGGTTTTCGCTGTGGAAGGAGATCCGAAGGCGCGCAGCATGGCGCAATTGATCGCCAAATCGCTCGGCGGCATCCCCATCGTCATTGACACGCGCGATAAGCCGATTTACCACGCCGCGGCGGTGATGGCGGCGGGCAGTCTTTATCCGATCATCGAGGCGGGCGCGCAGATGCTGATGCGCATCGGCCTCTCGCGCGAGCAGGGGATGCAAACGCTCGTACCGTTATTGCGGCAAATCTTCGATAATATAGAGCGGCTCGGCCCGCGCGAGGCGTGGACCGGCCCGCTTTCGCGCAAGGATTACGCGATCGTCGCGCGGCACGCGCGGGCGTTGCGGAGATATCCGCGCGAATTTCAGCAGGCGTACGCCGCGCTGGCGCTGCTGGCGGGCCGCGTTCTCGTGAGAGACCATCCGGCCGAGGAAATAAGAAAAATTGCCCAAGCGCTTGACGTTTAGAGGAAAAGGCAAAGGCAGGACGGGGCCGAAAAGCCTCAGGCCGTCCCGACACAAACCGTCGGGACGACCTGAGCTACATATCATCCAAGGCTAGACTTCGTCAGTCTTGCCGTTCGTCGTTAAGGGAGACCAGATTTGACCGTACCTGCAAAACATCTTCACATACCCGTCGAGCACACGACTCTCGCCAATGGATTGCGCGTGGTCGCCTCGCCCGACCAATCCGCGCCGTTCGTCACCGTCGGCGTCTATTACCAGATCGGCTTTCGCCTGGAACCGCACGGCCGCAGCGGCTTCGCGCACCTTTTCGAACACATGATGTTCCAGGGCTCGGAAAACGCCGGGAAGATGGAGCACATCCGGCTGATCAATTCCTCCGGCGGCATGCTCAACGGCACCACGAACTACGACATCACGAACTATTTCGAATCCGTGCCGTCGAACGCGCTCGAGCGCGTCCTGTGGCTCGAGGCCGACCGGATGCGCGCGCTCAAGGTGGACGATGAAAATCTGCGCAACCAGCGCGACGTAGTGAAAGAGGAAGTCCGCGTCAACGTGATGAACCAGCCCTACGGCGGCTTTCCGTGGCTCGATCTGCCGCCCGTCGCTTTTCGCAACTGGCCCAACGCGCACAATTTCTACGGCGATTTCGCCGATCTCGACGCCGCCACGCTCGCCGACGTGCAGAAATTCTTCCACACCTATTACGCGCCGAATAACGCGGTGCTGCTCATGCTCGGCGATTTCGAGCCGGCCAAGGCCTTCGCACTGGCGAAGAAATACTTCGAAGATATTCCGCCGCAGCCGAAGCTGCCGCATGCGGACGTCTCCGAACCGGCTCAAACGGAAGAACGCCGCGGCGAGGTCGAAGAAAAGCTCGGGCCGCTTCCGGCCATCGCCATCGGGTACACGATGCCACCGCGCGGCTCAGCCGACTGGTACGTCGCCGGCATTCTCGATCGCGTGCTGCACGGCGGGCGCGCCGGGCGCGTCTATCGCAAGCTGGTGCTCGACGAACAGATCGCGGTGGACATCGACGGCGGCGCGGACCTGCTGGAAACCAACGGACCCACGCAAATGGTCACGCGCATTTATCACAAGCCGGAGTTCACGTCCGAAGGCACGGTTGCAGTCTTCGATGAAGTGATCGACGAAGTTCAGCAGAAGGGAATTGAGATCGAGGAGCTCGACCCCGTGAAAGTCAAATTCCGCTCGGATTATTACTCGATGCTCGAAAGCGGCGGATATCCGATGCCGCGCTTCGGCCTGATGCACCTGCTGGCTTGCTTCACGCTCTTTGACGGAGACCCGCACAAGGTGAACACGATCCTCGATGGCTTCCTGGCCGTGACGCCCGAGCAAATTCAGGCGTTTGCCAGGAAATATCTGGTGCCGCAAAATCGCGCCGTTTTGCTTCGCCGGCCCGCGGCTCTGGCAGGTGCGCGATGACAACCCCGGTCGCGTCCCCCGTGGTTCGCGCGAATCCACCCGCGCTGGGGCCGGAGAGTCCGGTCGCGTGGCCGAAGCGCACGGTCACCACGCTATCGAACGGCTTGCAGGTCGTTCTCGTCGAGTCGCGCTCGTTTCCGAAGATCTCCGCGCAGCTCTATTTTCGCAGCGGCAATGCGGTCGTGTCGCACACGGCGCCAGGCCTTTCGGACATCACCGCCACCGTCGTTCGCTCCGGAACCGCCTCAAGGCCCAGCCGCAAGATCGAAGAGGATCTGCGCCGCATGGGCGCGGGCCTCGGAACGAGCTCCGGCGCGGATTCAAGTGCAATCTCCGCCTCCGGCCTTGCCGAGTTTTCCTCCGGCATCCTGGAACTGATGGCCGATCTCGCGCGCCACGCATCGTTTCCCATCGATGAATTCGAGCGCGAGCGCCGCCAGCGACTCGAAGAACTGAAAATCGAGCGCGCGACTCCCGGTTTCCTCGCGAGCGAGCGCCTTCGCCGCGTTCTTTTCGGGGCGCATCCGTATGCGGTGGTAGCGCCTACCGAAGAGCAGATCGCGGAAATCACGCGCGACCAGCTCGTCGCGTTTCACCAGAAGCACTACGTTCCGGCCGATTCGGTGCTGATCGTGGTGGGGGATTTCTCAGCTGTCGAAATGCTGGAGCAAATCGAAAAGATTTTCGGCGCATGGAAGGCGCACCGGACCGAACCGCCCGCGTCTCCCGCTCCGCCGCATCAGGAAGGCCGCCGCGTCCATCTGGTGCATCGCCCCGGCACCGTGCAGACGCAGGTGCTGCTCGGAAATCTTTCCATCACGCGGCGCCATCCGGATTGGTACAGCCTGATCCTGGCGAACACGATTCTCGGCGGCGCGTTTCATTCGCGCCTGGTGCTGAACATTCGCGAGCAGAAGGGCTATACGTACAGCCCCGGCAGCGGCGTCAACGCGCTGCGCCAGCAGGGCTATTTCACCGTGCGGGCCGCGGTGCGCAACGACGTCGTTGCCGCCACGCTCACGGAAATGTTCTACGAGGTCGACCGGATGCGCAGTGTACCCGTTACCGCCGAGGAACTGGACAGCGCCCGCAGCTATCTGACCGGGGTTTTCTCGCTGGGCGTTGCGACGCAGGACGGCCTGCTCGGCCAGCTGGCCACGGTGTATCTGGATCAGTTGCCGGAGGGCTATCTCGAAACGTATCGCGAGCGAATCCGAGCGCTCACGGCGGGCGACGTTCTCGCGGCCGCGCGCCGCCATTTCGATTCGGCGAACGCGCAGATCGTGGTGGTCGGCGACCGCGCCCACATCGGCGAGCAAGCCGCGCTCTTCGGTCCCGTCACCGAATACGACGCCAAAGGGAATGAGCTGGTGTGAGACGCGCGTTGTGGTCTCGACGAGCCGCCGTGCAGGCTCGGCTGTGTTGCGTCGCAATATTGTTCGTGGCCGTCACCGCGCCAGCTGTCGCCGCGAAAAATCCGCCCACGCACAAGATCGACATCAACGCCGCATCCGCGAAAGAACTCCAGGAACTTCCCGGCGTCGGCCCGGCAACCGCGAAGGCCATCATCCAATTCCGCGCGAAGTCGGGCCGCTTTCGCCGGGTGGAAGATTTGCTCGCCATTCGCGGCATTTCCGAGGGGAAACTGAATAAGATGCGCCCTTACATCACCGTCGGCGCGCCGCCTCCGCCGAAAAAATCTCCTCCAGCGCATCCACCTTCACATTAACAGCTGTTAATCCGCGCTTCATTTGACGCTCTGGTTCCCGCGTCATACGATGTGCCCGCAACTTATGGGCGCTAGCTTCGCCTGTTGAGGAGACTTCGATGCCAACTCCACGTCGCGTATTTTCGATTATTGCCGCCGGCCTGATAGTGCTCTGCGCTCTTGCCGCAGTCGTCGCACTCGGAAGGGTTTCGCCGGCGAGTGCCGCCGCCGCGCCGGCCGCGGTCCCCGGTCCCTCCGGCTACCATCTGCTGAAGACCATCAAGCTCGGCGGAGAGGGATTCTGGGACTACATCACATTCGATTCGTCCACGCGGCGACTGTTCGTTTCCCGCGGCACGAAAGTGGTGGTTCTGGATGTGGACTCCGAGAAAGTCCTCGGCGAAATTCCGGATACCGCGGGCGTTCACGGAATTGCTCTGGCCCCGGCGAGTGGCAACGGCTTCACCTCCAACGGGCGCGCCGGCACGGTTTCGATCTTTGATCTGAAGTCGCTTCAAGTGGTCGGCCACGCGCAGGCCGGGACGAATCCCGACGCGATCATCTACGATCCCGCCACGAAACGCGTCTTCGCCATGAATGGCCGCAGCGGCGATGTTACGGCCATAGACGCTGTCAGCGGAAAGGTTGTGGGCACGATTCCGGTCGGCGGCAAGCTCGAATTCGCCGTCTCCGATGGCGCGGGACACATTTACGTCAACGTCGAGGACAAAAGCGAAGAGGTGCAGATCGACTCGCGGAATCTCGTCGTCACCGCCCACTGGCCGCTCGCGCCGTGCAAGGAGCCCTCCGGCCTGGCGATCGACACGAAGAACCACCGGCTCTTCGCCGGCTGCGACAACAAGATGATGGCCGTGGTGGACGCCGATTCCGGCAAGGTCGTCGCCACGCCGGCGATCGGCGAAGGCGTCGATGCCGACGCGTTCGATCCCTCCACCGGCTTCGCGTTCGCCTCCAATGGCCAGAGCGGCACGCTCACCGTGGTTCACGAGGATTCGCCCGATAAATTCACCGTCGTCGAAGACGTACCCACGAAGGTCGGCGCGCGAACCATGACACTCGACCCGAAGACTCACGAAATCTATCTCGTCACCGCGGATTTCGGCCCGCCGCCGGCGCCCACGGCCGCGAATCCGCGTCCGTTTCCGACTCTCGTGCCCGATTCGTTCGTGGTTTTGGTTTACGGCCGGTAGCCGGACGCGCTAGATAACCTGGTGGCTTGTCTTCGCTGGCTTGATCTTCAGCGGCACCTGGTCGGCGATCTCGATGCCGTAGCCTTTGAGGGCGACAACCTTTCTCGGCAAATTCGTGAGGACGCGGATCCGCACCAGCCCCAGATCTTTCAGGATCTGCGCGCCGATTCCGCTTTCGTGCTGGATCACGCGCTGCACCCCCGGATCGCGCTCCACCTGCTCGCGCTGGTGATACATGATCTGCGGCAACGCTGAGCTCTCTTCGGTCCGCGAGTCGATTCGAAATCCGCGGCCGGTGTGGTGCAAATAGAGAAAAACTCCGCGATTCTCGTCAGCGATTGCCTCCAGGGCCCCTTCGAGCATTTCGCGGCAATCGCACATCGTCGACCCCAACACGTCGCCCGTGAGGCAATGCGAGTGCACGCGCACCAGCGGCGGCGCGCCTTCAGCAGCGACACCCGGCGGAACATTCGCCAAATCGCCGCGCACCAGCGCCACGTGAATCTCGTGATCCACGTCGCTCGAGTAGGCGATCATCCGGAAATCGCCGTACTTCGTCGGCAGCACCGATTCCGCGATCCGCCGCACGTTGCGCTCGTGCTGCATGCGGTAGCGGATCAGGCTCGCCACCGTCACCAGCTTCAGCCCGTGCAGCTTGCAAAATTCCGTCAGCTGCGGAATCCGCGCCATGGTGCCGTCTTCGTCCATGATTTCGCAGATCACGCCCGAAGGATTCAGCCCCGCGATCCGCGCGAGGTCCACGGACGCCTCGGTCTGCCCCGCGCGCACCAGCACGCCTCCGTTGCGGGCGCGCAGCGTGTAGACATGCCCGGGCCGCGCCAGATCCTCAGGCCTCGTGTGCGGATCGGTCGCCGTCAAAATCGTTGTTGCGCGGTCCCACGCGCTTGTGCCGGTGGTCGTCCCGCGCTTTGCGTCGATCGGTTCGCAGAACGGCGTGCCAAACATCGACGTATTCCGCGCCGAAATCGGCTTCAGCTCCAGCGCCTCGCAGCGCTCCTCGGTCAGCGACATGCAAATCAGCCCGCGCCCGAATTTCGCCATGAAGTTGATCGCTTCCGGCGTGATTTTTTCGGCCGCCATCGTGAGATCGCCTTCGTTTTCGCGATCTTCGTCGTCCACCAGCACGATCATCTTGCCCTGGCGAATGTCCTCGACGGCCTCTTCAATCGTCGCGAACGGCGCTTTGTTTTCGCTCATCTCATCGCATCCAGTGTAGGAACACGAAATGGAACACAAAATGGAACACCGCGCCCATCAACCCCGCGCCCGGAATCGTCAGAATCCACGCCCACAGGATCTGCCGCGTCACTCCCCAACGCACCGCCGTCAGCCGCCGCGACGCGCCCACGCCCGATATCGCGCCGGTAATCACCTGCGTCGAGCTCGCTGGAATCCCCGCCGCGGCCGTGCCGATCAGCGTGATCGCCGCCGACGTTTCCGCCGCGAACCCCCCGAATGGGTTCAGCTTCGTGATCCGCTGACCCATCGTCTTGACCACCCGCCACCCGCCCGCCATGGTTCCCCCGGCCATGGCCAGCGCACAACAAATGATAACCCAATCCGGCACCTTGTAGGTGGGCATCACCCCGCCGGTAACCAGCGCGGCAGTAATGATTCCCATGCTCTTTTGCGCGTCGTTCGTGCCGTGGCTGAAACTGAACGCCGCCGCCGAAATGAGCTGCAGCCTGCGGAACCAGCGGTCCACTTTTTGCGGCGCCTGGCTCCGCACGATCCAACTCGTCGCCACCGTCACCAGAATTCCGACCGCGAGGCCGATCATCGGCCCGATGAAAATAAATATCACCGGCTTGATCCATCCGTGAACGATGATCGCGCGAAACCCCACCGCCGCAATCGCCGCGCCGCCGTAGCCGCCCATCAGCGCGTGCGAGGAGCTGCACGGAATTCCCAGCCGGATCGTCGCGTAATTCCAGAGGATCGCGCCCAGCAGGCCGGCCAGCAGCACCTGCTGGCTCACCAGTTCCAGGTGCACCAATCCCTTGCCGACCGTCGCCGCCACAGCCGTCCCGAACGACATCGGCGCGACGAGATTCCAGAATGCCGCCCAGACCACCGCCCAGACCGGCCGCAGCACGCGCGTCGACACCACGGTTGCGATCGAGCTCGCCGCGTCGTGCCAGCCGTTCGTGAAATCGAACGCCAGGCTGATCACCACGATCACGATCAGCAAATGGAACGGGCTCACGCCGTGGCTCCGTTCGCGGAAATGGCATCCGCGGGCCGTGCGATTCGCTTGTGCATAAGAACTGGCTGAAGGATCAACACGAGTTCAGGCGTTTTTCAGAGTGACCGTCTCGATGACGTTCGCCACGTCCTCGCATTTGTCCGTGGCGAACTCCAGGGTCTCGATGATTTCTTTCCACTTGATGACTTCAACCGGATCGGTTTCCTGCTCGAACAGATTTACGATCAAATCCCGGCACTGCTTGTCCGCCAGATTCTCCAGCCGGTTGATCTCGATACAGTGATCGAGGATGTTGTTTCCCTTGTCCAGCAGCCGGACCGCCGCCACGATCTGTGTCGATGCTAGCCGCACCGTCCGCGCCAGGTCCACCACACCCGGCCGCAGCTCCCGCACGCGATACGTCACGATGCGCGTCGCCGCCGCGTCCACCAGGTCGATCACGTCGTCGATCTTGCTTGCCAGCTCGTGAATGTCCTCGCGGTCGAACGGCGTCACGAACGTTTGGTTCAGCCGCCTCAGAATCGAATGCGTGATCGTGTCGCCGATGTGCTCGAACCCCTCGACCTTGTCCGCGCCCGCCTCGGCGTTTTCGAAGCGCTCCAGCATCTCCACCATGGCGATCGCGCCTGCCTCGACGTTTTCCGCCTGCTGGTTGAACATCTCGAAAAACGACTTCTCTCGCGGCAGGATCCTGCGCAGTAGTCCCGGTCTCAAACTCTCGCCTCCAGTGGGAATGTTACAGGATTGTGAACACTATACCAATCCAGCCTCGCGGGCAAGGAACCGAAGCGTTTGCGGACAAACGTCGGCTTTTGTTGTGGCTTTGCTTGCTGCGCCCCGGTCAAGCTCTCCTGTCAATGTAGTAGTGCCGACGCGTGACTTGGCCTCGCCAGCAATGTATTCTTCCGCGTTGCACATCAGCCACCCAATCTTCCTCTTCTTCGCCGCCGTCTTGGCGGGCACCATCAACTCCGTTGCCGGGGGAGGCAGCTTCATCACGTTCCCCGCGCTGATATTCACCGGGATCCCGCCCATCCCAGCGAACGCCACCAACACCGCCGCCGTCTGGCCCGGCACGGTCGCCAGCACCGTGGCCTATCGCAAAGCCTTCACACCCCAGACGCGCCACCTGCTTCCTGCGCTGACCGTCACCGGCATCATCGGCGGTGTCCTCGGCGCGCGCATCCTCCTGATCACTCCGCAGGCCACTTTCATGCGCATCGTCCCGTGGCTCCTGCTCGGCGCGACGCTGCTCTTCGTCTTCAGCGGACGGATCACGAGCTGGATTCGCGGTCGCGCCAACCTGAAATCCGGCGAAGCCGTCGGCGGGGCCGACACTCCGCGCGCACTTCTCGCCGGCGTGCTCTTCCTCGAGCTGCTTGTTTCGATTTATGTCGGCTACTTCGGGGCGGGCGTGGGGATTCTGTTCCTGTCTCTTCTGGCGCTGATGGGCATGGAAGACATTCATGCCATGAACGGCATGAAGACCCTGCTCGTCAGCATCGTCAACGGCGTTGCGCTGGCCACTTTCATCTTCGCCCACGTCATCGTCTGGCCGCAGGCCCTGCTGATGCTCGTCGGCGCGCTCATCGGCGGATACGGCGGCGCCTGGGTCGCGCAAAAAATGAACCCCCAGCACGTCCGTTGGCTGGTCATCGCCATCGGCTTCGCCATGTCCGCCTACTTCTTTATCCGCAAGTAACGTTGCGCCTCACTTCGGCTTGATGTGAAAAATCCTCTCCGCATTCCCGTGATACAGCTTCTCCCGCTCCGCCGGCGTCACCGGCACCGAGTCCATGAACGCCACCGCCGGCGCCGTCGGCTGGTACGGATAGTCGATCGCCCACAGCACGTTATCGATCCCCAGGGCCTTGATCGAAAAATCCAGCGCCAGGTGCGACTCCTGCCCGCTCGTGGTGATCACGAAGTTCCGTTTGAAATATTCGCTGGGCGTGAGCTTCAGCTTCGGCGCAGAGCCGCGGTTCTGCGCGTTCTTGTTCATGTAATCGAGGCGCCAGAGCCAGAAATGCACGGCCTCGCCCATGTGCCCGATGCAGATCTTCAGTTTCGGGAACCGGTCGAACACGCCGCTCACCATCATGCGCACCGCATGCGTGGAAACCTCGATCCCGTATCCCCACTGCGCACCATCGAGGCCATATTCGCGAAACGGCGCCGCCAGCCCGTCTGAAGGCGCGCGCGGATGAATGTAAATGCAGCCGTTCATATCCTCGGCGGCCTCGAGAATCGGGAAATATTTCGGATTGTCGAGATACTCGTTCTGCGTGTGCGAATTCAGGATGAAGCCGTTGAGCTTCAGCTTCTTCATCGCGCGCTCCATCTCTTTGGCCGCGCGCTTGGGCGATTGCGGCGCGAATGTCGCGAGGCCCGCGAACCGCGTCGGATGCTTCTTGATCACCGCCGCGAGCTTGTCGTTCGCGAGTTCGGCCAGATCCGTCGCCGTATCCGCGTCGAACATCTGCACGCCCGGCGCGGTGAGCGAGAGCAGGTGCATGTCCACGCCGTTCGCGTCCATGTCCTTCAGCCGTTCTTTTTCCAGGTCGAGCAGCCTTGGCAGCAAGCGCGCCTGCACGTCATCCACTTTCGCGTCATAAATTCGCTGCACCAGAATCAGATCGAGGCTGTTGCCCGGTGCGCGCGCCACGTCGCGCAGCCCCGCAGCCACTTCCGGAATGGAAAACGCCTCTTCCGTCGCAATCCGGCGAATCGGTTTTGCAGCAGGTTTCATCGATGGTTCCTTTCTTCAGCTTTTCCCGGGAGCGCCAATCTCCCGATTGGCGTTTTTTCTGCCGTTTTGGGCCGGCTATTCATGATATTCGGCTGCACAGCTTCGCGCGCCGCAGCGCAAAATGCAAGCCTGCGCTCACTCAGGTAGAATCCCTTCGCCATATTCACAACGGAGCGTCCCATGAAGATATGTTCGCCGCTGTTCGCGTCCATTCTGCTGGTGTTGCTGCCATCGTCTGTCTCTGCTCAGCAGCCCGATCGCGCCACCGTGACCGCACGCGAAAAAGAAATTCGCGCGTTCGAATCCGCCATGATGGCCGCCGCAGCCGACAAAGGCGCCGCCGGTTACATGTCCTTCTACGCCGAAGACGCCGTCGAGCTTCCCAACGGCGCCCAAATGATCCTCGGCAAAGAATCGATCGCCAAGACCATGACTTTCCTCGACGACAAGAACAATCGCCTCACCTGGTCGCCCGTCCACATCGACGTTTCGGCCTCGGGCGATCTCGCCTACACCTTTGGGAATTACGAATTCAGCTCCGTCGGCAAAGACGGCAGGCCCTCGGTCGAGCATGGCAAGTACACGACCATCTGGAAAAAGCAGAAAGACGGCAAATGGAAAGTCGTTCTCGACATGGGCAACGCGAATCCGGAACCAAAAGACAGCGCCTCGCACTAGCTCGCCTGCGATATCATCACGGCTCCCTCACCAGCCAATGCTGACAACGAAGCGTCCTTCATCGCCGATCGATAGCGCCCTCTCGCGCACTAACTGGCACGCGTGGTGGCCCGTCACCATGATGATGGCGTGCTCGCTGCTCAGCTACATGGACCGCCAGATCCTCGCCGTCCTTTCGCCGATGATCCTCGCCGACCTGAAACTCAACGCCCAAAAATACGGCGAGATCGTCAGCGCGTTCAGCTATGCCTACATGCTGGCGAATCCGGTCTGGGGCGCGATTCTCGATCGCATCGGCCTGCGCCGCGGGATGACCGTGGCGGTGACGATCTGGACGATTGCTTGCGGCGCGCACGCCGTGCTTTCGGGCTTTCTCGGCTTTGCCGTGGCACGAGCCATTCTCGGTTTCGGCGAAGGCGCCACGTTTCCCGGCGGCCTGCGCACCGCGTCCGACTGGCTGCCTGCGCACCAGCAATCGCGCGGCCTCGCCATCGCGTACAGCGGGGGATCGCTTGGCGCGATCATCACGCCTCTGATCGTCACGCCCATCGCGCTCGCTTACGGCTGGCGAGCTGCATTCATCGTTACGGGCGTGGCGGGTTTTGCGTGGGTGCTCGCCTGGCGGAGCACCGTCGACTTTTCGGCCGAATCGCGCGCCACGCAGACGCACCGCATCGTGGTTCCCAATCCCTTCGAACGCCGCTTCTGGAGTCTGGTGGCCGCCTACGGTCTCGGCGCGCTCCCACTCGGCATCATTCTCTATCTCGCGCCGATTTATCTCGACCACGTCCTCGGCCTCACGCAGCGCGAAGTGGGGCTTGTCTTCTGGCTCCCGCCGCTGGGATGGGAAATCGGATACTTTTTCTGGGGCTGGTTCACCGACCGCTTCGCCGCGGGGAATCCGCGCCCGTCGTGGCTGTTCTGGAGCTTTGCGGTTCTCGGCCTGCCGCTCGTCGCCGTTCCGCGATTCCACAGCGCGGCCGTGGTCATCGGAATCATGTTCTGGTCGATGTTCATCGCCGCTGGTTTCGTGGTTGTCTCGTTGCGAACCAGCGCGCTGGCCTACCCGCGCGAGCAGATCGGACTCGTCGCCGGCATCGGCGCCGGATCGTGGTCGTTTCTGGTCGGACTGGTGGTGCCGAGCCTCGGGCACATGTTCGATGTGCACCACTACGCCAACGCCTTCCTGTTCGCCGGCGTCGTCCCGGTGATCGGCACGCTGTGCTGGTCGGCGCTGACGTTGCCGCGCCGGTAATCGGAGCGGCAAACTCGCGGACGGGATTTTGCGGTTGTAGGGGCACGATATATCGTGCCCGGCGAGATTCCTTGGCGATATTGTCGCTATTTGCCGCAGCGCTGGATTCGGCGTTTGCCGCCGGTTTTTCCGCGGCGGGTGGGCGAATGATCACCACGCCGTGCAGGTGATCCGGCATGACTATGTGCGGTCCCAGTTCGACGCCAACAAATCGGTGGGGAATCGAACGCCAGCATTCATCCACGATGCGGCCTGTCTCGCTCAGGGCAACATCATTCCCGATTACCTTGCCGAAGAGAGGTTTCATGTCGTGTACGCAGACGGTGACGAAATAGGAGGCGGGCTGCGCGTAATCGAACAGGGGGGAGACGAACGGAACGGTGCCTGGGCAGAAAAGTTTGATCGCGCATTGGGGTGATTGTAAGCCCGTGCAGATCGTGGGCAAAGTCCGCAGCCCGTCGAATGGGATCGGCCGTGCCAAGCATGATCGCCGGGCACGATGTGTCAAATAGGAGAGCGCACAAAAGCAAGAACCAGAAGGCGGCAGATCGTTGGCAACGTCTACGGCGCGTCGAATGGATCGGTCGTGCCAAGCATTTGCGCCGGGCACGATATATCGTGCCCCTACGAAACCGCTGCAATAAAAGCAAAGGGCGGCCGATCGTGGGATCGAGCCGCCCCTGTGATTACCTCAGGGGCTAAAGCCCCAAACATCGAGGCTTCCATGTCGGAGCTGAAGCTCCGACCCCCTAAACGACGTTTAGTACATGCCGCCCATGCCGCCGCCACCGGGGGGCATGCCGCCGCCCGCGCCAGCGCCCGCTTTCGTCTCTTCCTTGATGTCCGCGATCAGGGCTTCGGTCGTGAGCATCAGGCCGGCGATGGACGCGGCGTTCTGGAGAGCGAGGCGGGTGACCTTGGCGGGATCGATGACGCCCGCCTTGACCAGGTCGCCGAACTCGCCGGTTTCCGCGTTGAAGCCGAAGTTGTCGTCCTTCGACTCACGGATGCGGCCGACGATCACGGCGCCTTCCTGACCGGCGTTGAGAGCGATCTGACGCATGGGCTCTTCGAGCGCGCGCTTGACGATGTTGACGCCGATGGCCTCGTCTTCCTGGAGCTTGAGCTTCTCAAGCGCCGCGATGCAACGGACCAGAGCGACGCCGCCGCCGGCGACGATGCCTTCTTCGACCGCCGCGCGGGTGGCGTGCATGGCGTCCTCAACACGAGCCTTCTTTTCCTTCAGCTCGGTTTCGGTCGCCGCGCCCACCTTGATGACGGCCACGCCGCCGACCAGCTTGGCAAGGCGCTCCTGGAGCTTTTCCTTGTCGTAGTCGGAGGTGGTCTCTTCGACCTGCGCGCGGATCTGACGGACGCGGCCCTCGATTTCGGAGGCCTTGCCGCCGCCCTCGACGATCGTGGTGTTGTCCTTGTCGATGGTGATCTTCTTGGCCTTGCCGAGGTCCTCGACCTTCACGTTCTCGAGCTTGATGCCGAGATCTTCGGTGATGGCCTTGCCGCCGGTGAGGGTGGCAATGTCCTCGAGCATGGCTTTGCGGCGATCGCCGAAGCCGGGCGCCTTCACGGCCGCGCACTGAAGCGTGCCGCGGAGCTTGTTGACCACGAGGGTGGCCAGCGCTTCGCCTTCGACGTCTTCCGCGATGATCAGCAGGGGCTTGCCCATCTTGGCGATCTGCTCGAGCAGGGGAAGCAGGTCCTTCATCGAGCTGATCTTCTTTTCGTGGATCAGGATGCGGACGTCTTCGATGGCGCATTCCATCCGCTCGGGATCGGTGACGAAGTAGGGCGAGAGGTAGCCGCGGTCGAACTGCATGCCTTCGACCACTTCGAGTGTCGTTTCCATCGTCTTGGATTCCTCGACGGTGATGACGCCGTCCTTGCCGACCTTCTTCATGGCCTCGGCGATGATCGAGCCGATCTGCTTGTCGTTGTTGGCGGAGATGGTGCCGACCTGCGCGATCATGTCGCCCTTGACGTCCTTGTGGAACTTCGAGATTTCAGCCGCGGCGACTTCGACGGCCTTCTCGATGCCGCGCTTGAGAGCGGTGGGGCTGGCGCCGGCCGCGACGGTCTTCACGCCTTCGCGGAAGATGGCCTGCGCGAGCACGGTGGCGGTGGTGGTGCCGTCGCCGGCGACGTCGGAAGTCTTGCTGGCGACTTCGCGCACCATCTGCGCGCCCATGTTTTCGAGCGGATCCTGAAGCTCGATTTCCTTCGCTACGGTGACGCCGTCCTTGGTGATGATCGGCGCGCCGAATTTCTTTTCGATGACCGCGTTGCGCCCCTTGGGGCCCAGGGTGATCTTGACGGCGTCGGCCAGCTGGTTGACGCCGCGTAGGATCGCCTGGCGCGAATTCTCGCCAGTAATGATCTGCTTAGCCATTTCGATGTCTCCTCTTTCGATTCTTTCTCAGGTGTCCCGCCTACCGGCGGGCAAGTTGCCTGCGAGCCGCGATTGCGACGGAGCAGGGAAGTTACTTCTTGCCGCCGGCCGCTTTGGCCGCGCCGCCGATCTTCGCGAGGATTTCGTCTTCCTTGAGGATCATGTACTCCTCGTCGTCGATCTTGATGTCGTTGCCGCTGTACTTGCCGAACAGGACGCGATCGCCGACCTTCACGTCGAGCGCGATGCGGTCGCCCTTTTCGTTGATTTTGCCGGCGCCTACGGCGATCACTTCGCCCTCTTGCGGCTTCTCTTTTGCCGTGTCGGGGATGATGATGCCGCCCTTGACCGATTCTTTCTCTTCAAGCCGGCGAACGACCACACGGTCGTGAAGAGGAGTAATGTTGACAGCCATTTTTGCAATTCCTCCGATGGTCCCGCCGAGACGGGATGGTTTGCTGAGTGTTGCCTGACGGAAGTGCCTTAGCACTCTCGAAAGGCGAGTGCTAATATAGCAAACATTGATGGGGTGTCAAAGGATATTTTATGTGGACGCGGGGCTCAAACCTGGTCGTGCTGCGATATAAACATACTATATTCAATTAGTTACAAATGAACATAGAAGGACAAGTCGCGGGTTTCATTCTGGCAGGCGGGGAGAGTTCGCGGATGGGGCGCGAAAAAGCCCTGCTGGAAATTGGCGGAGCGCCGCTGATTTTGCGGACGGCGCGGCTGGTGGAGTCCGTGGCGGGCAGCGCGACCGTGGTAGGGGACTCGGCGGCGATTCGCGGACTGGGATTGCGGACTGTGGCGGACGACTGGCCCGGGGCGGGGCCGCTGGGCGGGATCGCGACGGCGTTGCGAGTGTCGAGCGCGCCGTGGAGCCTGGTGGTGGCGTGCGATTTGCCGTACCTGACGAAGGCGTGGCTCGATCATTTGATTTCGCGGGCGCTCGCGTCCGAGGCCGACGCGGTACTGGCGATGAACACGCGCGGAGCGGA
This sequence comes from uncultured Acidobacteriota bacterium, assembly GCA_963769415.1. GTDB lineage: Bacteria > Acidobacteriota > Terriglobia > Acidiferrales > UBA7541 > Palsa-295. The sequence goes on along the minus strand of CAVYLM010000005.1, from coordinate 2,071,539 downwards.
GCCGCTGTCGGCGCTTTACCACGAGCGCGCGGAGCCGGCGATTCGTTCGGCGCTGACGCTGGGCACGCGAAAAGTGACGGACGCGCTGAAGAATTTGCGCATCGCAGTGATCGAACCCGCGGAATGGAAACGCTTTGATTCCGATGGGTACCTGTTCAAGAATATGAACTCGCCCGAGGATTACGAGGAAGCGCGGGCGCGACTCGGCAAAGGCGTGGACTTCGGCTCCGGCGAAAAATGAGCGGCCACTACCTGGAATTTCAAAACGTCTCGAAGTCGTTTGACGACAATGCCGTCCTGAAGGACGTGAGCTTTTTCGTCGATCAGGGCGAGACCGCGGTGATCATGGGCCGCAGCGGCGTGGGTAAGTCGGTGTCGCTGAAGCTGCTGCTGGGATTCCTCGATCCGGACGCCGGGCGCATTGTGGTAGCGGGCGAGGATGTGACCGGCTGGACCGAAGCGCAGTTTGCGAAAATCCGGCGGCGCGTAACGATGGTGTTTCAGGCCGGCGCGCTGTTCGATTCGCTCACCGTGGCCGAGAATGTGGCGTTTCCGTTGGTGGGGCGCAGCGACAGCCCGCCGCCAGAGGAAGTCGATCGCCGGGTCAGGGAGTTGTTGGAGATGCTCGAAGTCGCCGAGTTCGCTGACCGGCTGCCCGCGGACTTGAGTACCGGCACGAAGCGGGCAGTGGCGATCGCGCGGGCATTGGCGGACAATCCCGACGCGATTCTGTTCGACGAGCCGACCACGATGGTCGATCCGCTGATGGCCGCGCACGTGAGCGACCTAATTTTGAAGCTCAAGCAGAGCCTGCACAAGACGTCGATCGTGGTCACGCACGATACGCATCTCTGCAAGAAATTGGCCGACCGGGTGATTTTTCTGCAAGACAGCCGCGTCGCGTTTTTCGGCACGTGGAATGAACTCGAAGCCTCCCGCGATCCTTTCCTTCGCAATTTCCTGCAACAGGACGAGCTGATTCCCGCGCTGGACGCGACCGCGTGAGCGAACACAACTCATCCGATCCCAAGCACGAGCTGCGCCGCGCGATCGGTCCGTGGGATTTGCTGCTATTCAACGTGGCGTCGGTGCTTGGGCCGCGATGGATCGCCGTGGCCGCAAACAACGGCCCGTCGTCGATCAGCTTGTGGGTGCTGGCGGCGGCGCTGTTCTTCCTGCCGACCACGATGATTCTTACCGAGCTTTCCACGCGATTTCCGGAAGAGGGCGGGCTGTACGTCTGGACGAAGAAGGCGTTCGGCGAATTTCACGGGTTCGTGGCCGGATGGACGTACTGGGTGTACACGTTCTTTTATTTTCCGGGACTTCTGATGGCGAGCGTGGCGATGTGCGCCTACGTGGGCGGCAGCGGGGGCGCGCACCTGGCGCAGAATCGGACGTTTCTGCTGGTCGGCTCGTTCTTGCTGCTGTTTGCGGCCGTGGCGCTGAATATCGTCGGCGTGGGCATCGGCAAGTGGCTGCAAAACGCGGGCGGCGTGGGAACGTACATTCCGCTGCTGATGCTGGTGGGGATGGGTTTCTACCTGTGGTGGACGCACGGAGCGGCGACACATTTCACGTGGGCGAACATTTTGCCGCAGTGGAATTGGGACACGCTGAATTTCTGGCCGAAGATCGCGTTCGCGTACAGCGGGCTGGAGCTGGCGTCGTCGATGAGCGAGGAGATTCGCAATCCGCGGACGACGTTTCCGCGCGCGATCATCGGGTCGGCGATTTCGATCGTCCTGATCTACACCGCGGCGACGATGGCGCTGCTGGCGATACTGCCGGCGAACGTGGTGGATCCGAAGGCCGGCGTGTTCCAGGCGCTGACGGCAGGTTCGACGACGTTGAAGATCGCGTTTTTCGGAATTTTCGCGGCGATTATGGTGGTTTTCGGAAACGCCGGCGGGGTGGGCGCGACGGTGGCGGGCGTGGCGCGGATTCCGTTTGTCGTCGGGATCGACCGCTACATGCCGGCTGCGTTCGGGAGAATTCATCCGAAGTGGAAGACGCCGTGGATTGCCATGCTGGTGCAGGCGGGAATTTCGCTGGCGATCCTGCTGGTCACGCAATACAAAGAAACGGCGAACAACGCCTACTACTTTCTGGTGGACGCGACGAATATTCTATACTTCATTCCATTCGTTTACATTTACGCGGCGGTAATCCGGCTGGCGTACGTCGGGAACCGCGAAGGGAATAAAGACGCGGTGCTGATTCCCGGCGGAAAATTCGGAGTATGGCTGGCGGGATTGCTGGCGATGGCTGTGGTCGTGGCGGCGATCGTTCTGTCTTTCGTTCCGTCCGCAGGCGAGGCGAACAAGTGGCTTTTTGAGTTCAAGCTGATCGGAGGGACGATCGGCGGGATCGCGATCGGGCTTATTCTTTATTATCGCGGCTGGAGCGCGAAACGCCGAGAAGCAGCCATGCAAGCCGCGGACTGAATCGGAATCGGATCCAATTCCAACGCGTCGATTGCTCACCATCGCTCATGAATTCACCACGCTTTTTCCGCGCCAGTTTTCGCACCGGCATCACGATCAAGGGAATCGACGGCCTGCTCGAGGCCGTGGGTGGCGTGCTGCTGTGGTTCATCAAGCCGGAGGCGCTGGGTTCGACGCTGCGAGCGATATTTGAGCACGAGCTATTGCGTGACCCGCACGATTTTCTCGCCGAGCACCTGTTGCACACGTCGGACAAGATCGCGCACAGCGATCCGCTGTTCGCGTCAATTTTCCTGCTGACACACGGCCTAGTGAAGGTGGTGCTGTCCATCCTGCTGTGGATGAACAAGCTCTGGGCGTATCCCCTGGCGATCGTGATTTTCAGCGCGTTCACGGTTTTCGGCGTGTTCCGTTACGCGCATACGCACGCGACTCCGCTGATTGTTTTTGCCGTGTTCGATTTGTTGATCGTGTTTTTGGCGTGGGAGGAGTATGGGGCGGAGAGGCAGAAGCGGAGGGCCGGAAATCCCCACGGCTAAAGCCGGTCTTACCGTGTGCTCCTTTGTGGCGGGGCTGAAGCCCCGCGCTTCCACCGAGCCGTAGAGTCAGCGAGATCGAGTCGGATGGTCTGCATCGCGCCAAGGATCAGCGCCGGGCACGATATATAGTGCCCCTACGAAAACCACCTGCCGTGAACCGGCGTAAGCCTAACGCTTAGGCAGAAGCGATTCGACGTATTTGGCGAGTATGTCGCACTCTAGATTCACGGCGTTGCCCGCGGACATCGCGTGAATATTGGTATGGGCGTGGGTGAAGGGGATGATGGCGATGTCGGCGACGCCGTCGCGCCAGCGGGCGACGGTGAGGCTGATGCCGTCGACGGCGATCGAACCTTTTTCTACCACGTAGCGGCGCAACTCCTCCGGCACGTTGACCGAAAGCCACCAACTATCGCCTTCGGATGCGAGTTTTGCGACGCGGCCGACGCCATCGACGTGGCCTTGAACGAAATGGCCCCCAAGACGCGCGCCGGCGGCAAGCGGGCGCTCAAGATTGAGGATATCGCCGGGTTTCTTTTCGCCGAAGGACGTGCGGCGGAGGGTTTCGCCCGAAAGATCGGCGGAGAAATGAGCCGGCGAGAATTCGGCAACGGTCAGGCAGCAGCCGTTGACGGCGATGCTGTCTCCGAGCTTTAAATCCGCGGAGATGGCGGGAGCGCCGACCAAGCTGACTCGCAGGCGCGCGCCGCCGTCGCGGCGGTCGAGCGCGTCAATTTTTCCGGCGGCTTCGATGATTCCCGTAAACATCGTGAAAATATCCTTGGACGGCGAAATCCGGGCGGTGCTCACTGACGGTTACGTTTTGAAGCGCGGGCAGTTTTGAGAACCATTTCGTTGCTGAAATCCCCGCGAATGGCACGCCGCCCGTGCCCATGAGTTTGGGAGCATAGAAGAGAACGAGCTTGTCGACAATGCCGGCTTCGAGCGCGGCGCCGTTCAGTTCGGCGCCGGCTTCGAGAAGGACATGCAGGATTTCGCGGCGGCCGAGTTCCGTCATCACGGAATCCAAGCAGACGTGGCCCCGCCGGTTTCGCCCTCCGCGGCGGGCAGGCGTGCGAACGATTTCGACGCCCGCGCGCGCAAGCGCTCGGGCTTTGGGCGATGCCGGCGATTGCGTCGTGAAGACGAGTACATCACCTTCCACCGATTTTACGGCGCGCGATTTCAGGGGAAGGCGCAGACGCGAATCCAGAATTACCCGCAGGAGCTTGCGGCGGCGAGGCTCGCCCGTTCGATCGGTGAGCAGTGGATTATCCGCCAGCACGGTGCCAATTCCCGTAACGAGCGCGTCAGCGGAATGACGAAGACGTTGAACCGCCTGTCTCGCCGCGTCCCCTGTGATCGGCGTGTATTTGCCGGGCCGGGCGGAGATTTGGCCGTCCAGGGTGAGAGCGGATTTCAGGGTGACGAAGGGCAGTGTCGTCCGAATCCATTTTGCGAAATCCTCGTTCGTTTCGCGCACGAGTTCGCGGTTCCAATCGAGAACGTGAACTTCCACGCCCGCGTTCTTCAATTCGTCCAGGCCGCGGCCCGCGACGGCTGGATTTGGGTCTTCCATTCCGATATACACGCGCGCGATGCCGGCGGCGATGATCGCTTTCGTGCACGGGCCAGTGCGGCCGGTGGTGCAGCAGGGCTCGAGATTTACATAGAGCGAAGCTCCGCGGGCTTTTTCACCCGCCTGTTTCAGCGCGACAATTTCGGCGTGATCGCGCTTGTCATAAACGTGAAAACCCTCGCCGATTTTGATTCCGTCGCTCACGATGACGGCGCCGACGCGCGGATTCGGATGCGAGAGAGCCATGCCGTCGCGCGCAAGATCGAGAGCGCACTGCATCCAGGTGTCGTGTAATGGCGACTCGGTCGTCATTGAGCCAAACCCGAAGAGAGATTCTTCGACTGCGGCGCGCGTCCGCCGCTGCGCGGCGGAAAAGGCAAGGACGCGTGCCGCCGCTCAGAATGACGGTCAACAGAAGGGCACGGCCTAGTCGAAGAGGGAATTGACATAGGTTTGCGCGTCGAAAGGAACGAGATCGTCGATCTGTTCGCCGGTGCCGACGAAACGAATCGGGAGATTCAGCTCGCGCGCGATGGCGACGACGATGCCGCCCTTCGCGGTGCCGTCGAGCTTGGTGAGCACGATTCCGGTGACGCCCGCGTGGCTCCAGAATTCGCGCGCCTGGTTGAGGCCGTTCTGGCCGGTGGTCGCGTCGAGAACGAGGAAGACCTCGTGCGGCGCGCCGGGAACGAGTTTTGCAGCCGTGCGCTTCATCTTGTCGAGTTCGGCCATGAGGTTCGATTTCGTGTGCAGGCGGCCGGCGGTGTCGACGATGACGATGTCCGCGGAGCGCGATTGCGCGGCCGAGATCGCGTCATAGATGACGGCGGAAGGATCGGCGCCAGACTTTTGCTTGATGATTTCGACATTCGAGCGGCGCGCCCAGACTTCGAGCTGCTCGATGGCCGCGGCGCGGAAGGTGTCCGCGGCGCAGAGGACGACCGTGGCGCCTTCCTTTTTCCAGCGATTGGCGAGCTTGCCGATCGTAGTGGTTTTGCCGGTGCCGTTGACGCCGACGACGAAAAGGACGCGCGGGACGGGAGCGTTCGCGCCATCGGAGCTCGCGGCGGGAGCGGGCACGGTGAGGATTTTTACGATCTGGCGCTTCAATTCCTGGCGTAGCGCGTCGGCGTCATCGATTTTGTGCTCGTTAACCTGCTGGCGCAGCGCGGCGAGAACTTCTTTCGTGGTGCGCACGCCGATGTCGGCGCTCAGCAGCGCGGATTCGAGCTCTTTCAGCAGCTGCGGATCGACCGGGCGGTTGCCGGTGAGCAGCTGCTCGACGCGCGCGGAAAGCTCGGTGCGCGTCTTGGTGACGGATTGTTTGAGGCGCTCGAGAACGGTCGGCTCGGGTTTTCCGAAGAGCGAGATCATGGATGTTCGCGTGTGTTCGTGGAGCAAACCATTTTAGCAGGGGATGGGGCGGCATGCCGCGCTAAAGGCCGCGGCGCTACATTTGAAACTTACACTTCGACGAGGGTGGCGGACAGGCGGAGGCGGCCGGCGGCGATGGCGTTTTCGAGCGCGCTGACCACCCTTGCATCGAATTTCGTCGTGGCGAGCGAGCGGATGCGCTCGAGCGCGTAGTCCAAATCCATCGCGGATTGGTAGGGGCGGTTGGTGGTGATGGCGTCGAGCGTGTCCGCGACGGCGATGATGCGCGCCATCATCGGAATCGAATCGCCCGCGAGGCCGTAGGGATAGCCGCCGCCGTCCATGCGCTCGTGGTGCAGCTCGATGCCCGGAAGCATGTCCTTGAGCTGCGCGACGGGACGCATGATGTTCGCGCCCTTCACGGTGTGCTGCTTCATCAACTCGAATTCCTCGTCGGTCAGCTTGCCGGGTTTTTTCAGGACGCGGTCGTCGACGCCGATTTTTCCCACGTCGTGCAGCAGCGCGGAGATGCGCAGCCGGTCGAGCTCTTCGGCATCTAGGCCGAGGCCGTCGCCGAGAATCAGCGAATATTTCGCCACGCGGCCGGAGTGACCGCGGGTGTACGGGTCCTTTTCGTCGATGGCCGCCGCGAGCATCCGGATGGAGCCGAGGAAGAGCTCGCGGTTCTCGCCCGCCGCAAGCTTCAGCTTGTCGACGTAATCCTCGATGTCGCCGGCCATTTTGTTGAATGTTTCGGAAAGCTCGCCGATTTCGGCGGTGCCGGCGACGGGCACGCGTTCGTGAAATTCGGCGCGGCTGATCGCGCGGACGGACTCAACGAGGCTGCGAATCGGGCCGGTGATTTTGAGCGCGAAAATATATCCGAGGGCCAGCGCGGCGAACGTGACGCCCACAACGAAGCGCAACGCTTCATTGGTTAGTTCCGTGACGCCCGCGTCGACGCGCGCGTCGTCCAGGCTTCGCTGCGCGATCACGGCCCAACCCAGCTCTGGAATCGTGCTGTAGGTGCCGATCATTTCGATCGAGTGGCGGCCATCCTTCGATGGTGCCTGAAAATTCGTGGTCTGCGTTGCACGCAACTCGCGCGGCAGATCGGCGACCTGCTTCGTGAGCGGCGACATGGAGGTGACGTCGCGCCCGGGGACCATCTCCGGTGAGTCAGGGTAGGCCACGATCTGGCCGTGTACGTTGACGATGTAAACCTTGCGGTCGCGGACGCTCGCGTCGCGCAGCCGCGCCTGCAACCGGTCGAGCGAGACGACGGCGCTTAACATTCCGGCGAACTGGCCGTCTGCAAGCAGGGGCACGGAAACAACCAGCGCCGGCCGGTTGCCCTCGCCAAGAGCGAACGGCTCGCTCAGTGAATCGAAGCCCTGCATGCTGGAGGTGAATGCGCGCTTCCAGACCGCTTCGACGAACGGGTCGCGGTCGGCGCTGACGCTGCCTGCCGACGGGCCCTTGGCCTCTTTGTTCACCGCGGTTACGTACAGGATGTCGGGATTGTTCTCGACGAAAGTCTGGAGCAAGCGGGCAAGCTGCGGCGCGTGCGTGGGGTCGTTGACGTCCTGGATCCAGCCCGTAAGAGCGAGCATCTGGCGCTGGCTGAGGAGCTGTTCGCGCAGGCTCTGCTCGAATTGCAAAGTCTCGCTGGCGAGCGAACGCGTGATCTCGCTCTGCTGGACGCGCTCGGTGTCCTGGAGCTTGCCTTCACTCAGGTGCAGCGCCTGCCGGTGGTAGAGCCACAGGGGCGTAACGCTGACGAGCAGCAGAGCGCCCATGACGATCCACAGGATGCGCAATCGTCGGGTGGTAAAGCGCGTGGGGGCCTGTTTGGGCATGGTTTCCCGCCTGAAAATGGTATCGGACGCATGGCGCGGGTACAACGGGACTATGGTACTGGCGGTGTTGAATAAGCCACGGCGGGTGAGGAGGATGGCGGCGGCTATGTCGCCGTGTTTCCTAGCGCTTCAGGCCGAGGCGGGCCTCGGTGCCGGCGATGAGGCGGCCGATGTTCTGTCGGTGCTTGGCGATCACGAGGACTGCGATGAGGAACATGCCGAGGCTGATGAACGTCGGTGGGGCGTGGGGTGGCGCGTAGAAAAGATAGACCAGCACCGGCATGGCCGCCGCCGCCGAGATCGAACCGAGCGAAGAGTATCGCCAGAAGGCGACAACCAGCAGCCAAATCACAGCTGCCGCCGCCACCGCTTGCCAGCAGATCGGCAGCATCACGCCCAGGCCTGTCGCGACGCCTTTGCCGCCCTTGAATCCGAGCCACAGCGGGAAGATGTGCCCGACGACGGCTGCCAGGGCAGCAGCGATCATCCAGCGGGCGTTGCCGCCGGTCTCGTGCGATGCGAGCCAGACCGCGAGGTAGCCCTTGCCTGCGTCGAGCAGCAGCGTGAGCACACCGGCGACCGCGCCGGCATTGCGGGCGACGTTGGCCGCACCGATGTTGCCGCTGCCGGCGGCGCGAATATCTCCGCCGCCGATGGCCTTCACGATCAGCAGGCCGAACGGAATCGATCCGAGCAGGTATGCGACGGGAATCAGCGCGTACGGATTCACGCCGCGGTCCTCACGAATGGGTAGCTTTCGATTTTTCGGTGCTCCGCGCCATCGGATTTCAGTTTGCTTTCAAATAGATGAAACTCCGTCTCGCGCGAGGAGCCGAAATCGCGCTCGGCAAATTCCTCGGCCGCGCGGGCCAGCGCGTTCACGCCTTGAGGAGTCTTGAACCGGGCGAGAGTCAAATGCGGGACAAAGGGGCGCGTCTCGCGCGGGATTCCGAGAGGATCGAGCGCTTGCTCGATATCCGAGACGAGCGGCGCGAGATTTGGCGACGCCTGAATGCCGCACCAGAATACGTTCGGCCGGCGTGCGTTTGGGAAAAATCCGATTCCACGGTAACGCATTTCTACTGGCGCGGCCGATTTGACGGTAGCCAGCGCCGCGCGCGCTGCCGCGAGCTTGTCAGCATCAGTGTCGGCTATCGCGTGGCCGATGAATTTCAGCGTCACGTGCATTCCTTCCGGCCGCGCCCATTTCGCGCCGCGGCACAGCGGCTTCAACCGCGCGATCAAATCGATCAGCTCCTGGCGCACGGCTTCCGGCATTTCCAGCGCGACGAAAAGCCGCATCGCTAGGCGCGCCCGTGCGCGGGGTAGAGATAATATCGCCGCACGAGATCCATGGCGCGCTGCGTCGAAAACATGCGGATGCGTTCGCGGTCGCCCGGCAACTGAATCGCGGTTTCGCGCGCGCCGCGCTCGTCCGCGATGCTGATGTGAACGAGGCCGACGGGTTTTTCCGGCGTCGCGCCGCCGGGTCCGGCGATCCCGGTCACTCCCAAGCCGAGCGTTGCGCCGGTGCGCTTCCGAATTCCCGACGCGAGCGCCAGCGCCACCTCCGCGCTGACTGCGCCCTTTGCCTCAATCAGCTCCGGCGGCACGCCCGCCATGCTCGTTTTCAGCTCGTTGCTGTAGCAGACCACGCCGCCCAGGAAATAGGCCGAGCTGCCGGCGATGCTGGTGAGCCGTTCGGCGAGCAATCCGCCGGTGCAGCTTTCGGCGACGGCAATCGTGGCGTGATTTTCCGTGAGCAGCCTCGCCACGATCTGCTCGAGCGATTCTCCGCGCGTGGAAACGAGATGCTCGCCGAGCGCCAGCGACATGCGCTGCACCATCTCGTCGAGCATCGCCTCGGCCTTCGCCGGATTGTCCGACCAGACGCGCGGGTGAAGCTGAATTCCCGTGGGCGCCGCGAGGATCGTCGTATCAGTTTCGGGGTACTGCGCGTAGAGCGATGAGACGCGTTGCTCCACGTCGGATTCGAAAATACCGGTGATGCGCAGCTCGCGCGTGTAAAGCCGCTCCGGCAGCCCCAGTTTCAGCAGGCGCGGCTTCACCTCTTGCTCCATCAGCGCGCGAAGCTCCGCCGGCACGCCGGGAAGAAGCACGACGATCTTCCCCCTCGCCTCGATCCAAAGGCCGGGCGCGGTGCCGCGCGGATTCTTGAGCACGGTCGCGCCTTCGATCACCAGCGCCTGGCGTTCGTTGATTTGCGGCATGGCGCGGCCGAAGCGGCGGAAACGCTCGCGGATCGACTGCAGGACTTCCTCGTCCACGTAAAGCTTGCGGCCCAGCAGGTCCGCGACGGTCTGTCGCGTCCGGTCGTCGTCGGTGGGGCCGAGCCCGCCGGAGGAAACGATCACGTCCGCGCTGTCGAGCGAGTGGCGGAACGCCATGCACATTTCGTCGGGCGCGTCGCCGACCACTGCTTTGTGCACGACACGCAGCCCGACCTGGTTCAGCTCCGACGTGAGAAACAGGGAATTGGTGTCGAGGCGAAACGGCGTGAGAAGTTCGGAACCGACCGCGATGATCTCGGCCTTCATGTCCTAAGAGTTTTACTCGATGAAGGCGAACCAGCGCAAGCGACAGAGAAATTTGAAATGTAATCAGCCGTTCATGGGCAGGCCCTCGACGTCCCAGTCGAGGGTGTACAGCGCGTTGTGCGTGGTGACGATCGCGCGATGCGACGGCATCAGCGCCAGCCCGACGATATTGCTGCCGGCGAGCACCAGCTCGGGTTTGGCGTCGGGAGTGAGGCGCACGATTCCGCGGCGGCCGCCAACCGACGCGGCGACGTACAAATTGCCCTGGCGGTCGAACGCAAGCCCTTGCGGCCGCCCGAGACCGCGGTAAAACGTGCTGACTTCGCCGGCGGGCGTGATCCGATAGACGCGCTCAAAGCTGGAGGTAGTCGGCCCGGTGACGTAGAGATCTCCCGCTGGACTGAACGCGAGATGGTACGCGGCGACCGACGGCTCAAGTGTGGCGAAGACGAAAATCTCGCGGTCCGGACCGATTTTGAAAATCGTGCCGCTGCGGTCGCCGACGTACAAATTTCCCGTGCGATCGAACGCGAGGCCGGTCGCAACGCCCATGCCCTCGATCCACTGCATCGCGTGGCCCTCGGGCGAGACACGATGAATCGTGCCTTCGTGCCGGCAGGAAACGAAAAGAAAGCCGTCGCGATCGATGGCCAGGCCCGTGGGATTCATCAGGTCGGTGATGTAGGGCTTCACGACGTGGTTCGACGTGATTTTGTAAAGCGAGACCGGAACCTTCTGTCCGCGCTGGCCGCTGAAGGTGACGTAGATGTTTCCGCTCGCATCAACGGCCGGATTGCCGACCGGGTGCAGGTTGTCCGCGATCTGCGTGCCGAGCGAAATGGGAAACGGCGAGCTTTCGATGCTGCCCATCTTCACGCGGACGGCTCCGCCCGAAGCGCCCTCCGGCACGCAGGCGATCAGCCGATTTTCGGAAGCGAGCATCACGGTCGCTTCCGATGTGCCGAACTGCACCTGCGCGCGCGTGTGATTCCGCGATCCGAAGCCGCTGCCCGTGAGCATGATCTCGCCGCCCGGCAGTGCCGCACCCGGTTTCACACTTTCGATTTTTGGGACGCCGTTCATCTTCACAGGCAACTTTGACTCAATGTCATCCTGAGCGGAGTGACTGGACGGTTTGCATCGTGCCGCTCCTGCGGCACGTCCGGTCACGCAGTCGAAGGATCTCTCTTCAGCTTGGCAGCTGGCGCCGCGTCTATAGCCCCGCCGCCCGCGCGATCCACAATCCGATGGCCGCGTAAATCCCGGCGACCCAGTCGTCGGCCATAATCCCCCAGCCGCCGGGAAGCGATTCCGCCTGCCGCGCGGGAAACGGCTTCCAAATATCGAACGCACGAAAAAGTATAAGACCCAGAAGTAGATATTTCCAGTCGAGCGCGGAATGCCAGGTGATATTCCCGAGCTGGGAGAACCTGAATAGGCGAGGAGTCACCAAGTACGGAAGCCCACAACCCACCATGATTGTCAGGTACTGTCCCGAGACTTCATCAATCACCACGCGTTGGGGATCCTTCTCGCCCCAGAACCGCGCCGCGCGACCGGCGCTCCAGACTCCGATAACGCACGTAAAAAGGAATGCGGACAAGTGGACGATCGGATCGTAGTCACGTCGAAAGTCGCCAAACGGAATGGTAGCTGCGTACATCGCCGTGGCTGTGATCAACGCGAGGCCGCCGAGCGAGCCCCAGGTGCCGGGCGCTTTGGGTAGATAGCCAAGGCCGCAGGCGGTGGCGATGAAGAGCGCGAAGCGCGGCTGGCGGCCCACGGCGGGCGGTTGCGAAGGATTGGATGGCGGCGGGCCGGCGGCGGTCACTTCTGCGAGTCCTCATCCGCGCCGGAAATATCCTTCTCGAGATTTTCAAACATGGATTCGTCGAAGGCCGGCGAGCTGATCACATATTTTTCGCTGGCCCAGTTGCCGAGATCGAGCAGCCGACATCGCTCGCTGCAAAACGGAAATTCGGCGTGCGATTCCGAGTCGGTCGGCCTTTTGCAGATGGGGCAGCTCGCCTTCATTCGATGAGCATACCGCAAACGGTTTCGTAGGGGCATAGCATGCTATGCCCGGCGATGAATCTCGGCGTCGCCGGCGTCATTTGAGAGGGCACACTGCCAGCCACCCGCGCGCCTTGCTATCTCAGCCCCATCCAGATCCACACGCCGGCGCTGGACACGACCAGGATTCCCGCAATCACCGCGAGCGTGAAGATCACCTTTTCGAGCCGGTCCATCTTCCCGACGAGAATCCGTTGATCGGCAGCCAGCATCGCCTCGTCGCCCTTGTTCAGATAGATCTGATCTTCTTCTCTAACTGACAGCGAATTTCCGTAGATGATCAGGACAATCAGCACAGCCGTCGTCGCGCCGCACGCCATCAACAGGTATGAAAGTGGAGCCTGAATTCCGCCCATGGTGTCCTCCCTCAGCCGCCTAGCAGCTGCACGATTCTTATCGGCGCAACGATCCTCTCACAGCAGTTGCCGGTGCGCCGTGACATCCCCCACACGAGCATGTGACGTGGATCACAGTCTGGAACTGGGGCTAAATTGCGGATACAGCGGTATTTATAGGCGGGCGGCAACCCCGTCGGCTTGGCACCGCGGGTGAGGCTATTTCCTTGAGTCGGCAGCAGGCGGAATCCCGCTGCGCGCCTCGGTTGACACGCCGGGATCGAGCCCGAGGTGGACGAGCCCCAGGTAGTGCGCCATTCTCTCGAATTGCGACGACAGATGCCCGCGATAGATCGAGGCGTCGCGATAATACCGCTGCATGCGTTCGCCGTCCTTCGCCGCGCTCGATCCCGACGTGCGGAACATCAGCTCGATGGCTTCCCACGCCAGCCGCCCGGCGTGTTGCAGGCTGGCAACCAGTTGAAGGTCCTCTTCGAGCGAGAACGGCTTGCCGCCTTCGAAGCCGCGTCGGCAGTATTCCATGTAGACGTCCGCGGAGCTCAGCACCAGCCGCTCAGCCGCGTCCAGCATCCCGAGCGCGAGGCCCAAGTAACGTTGGTAGTCCGGATGCGTGTAGCGCGGCTGAATCGGCGGATAGAGCGTGTTCTTCGTGCGCGTGAGGTGCTCGTACTCGTCGAGCGCCGCGAAGCCAAGACCGACCAGAATGGCGTCGAGTTCAGCGCGAAAGAAAGCGAGGCATCGGCCCGCGTACATGGGATTGCCGTGGAGGCGCGAGCCGGGAGTTCCGTTTGCGATGTCGGGGTTGAGCATGTCGAGAGAGGCGACATGGCTCTTGGGCAGCTGCGCGCCCTCGACGACGATCGAGTTCGATCCGCTGCCGCGCATTCCCAGGATCGCGCCCCAGTCGTCGAGCATCGTCCACTGCGCGCGGGGGATCAGCGCGATGCCGGCGCGCGGCGGTCCGGCCGTGCCGTCCGAAATCAGCACCGTCGGCAGAAAGTGCGTGGCGTAAGGCGCGCCGCTCGCGTAGGCCCATTTGCCTTTCACCAGCCAGCCGCCATCGCTCGGAATGGCCGTGCCGTTCGGCGCAGCGACCGACGGCCCGTGGAAATTTCCCTCGGGGCCGAAACCGGCGGCTTGCGCCTCTTCGCTGAAATATGAGCCGAGCATGAGCGCGTGCCCTGCGCCGAGAATTACGCACCATCCAGTCGATGGATCGCCGCGCGAAAGCTCGATGGCCAGCCGATAGTAAGACCTCAGGTCGAATTCGTAGCCGCCGAATCGTCTGGGCTGGATCGCTCGATAGAAGCCCGCCTTGCGAAACTCCTGGTGAAGCGCTTCGGAGTGCACGCCGCGCCGCTCGGTTTCGTCCTGTTCGGCACGCAGCCGTGGCCGCAGCGCCACTGCGCGTTGAATCAGCTCGTCCGGCGTGAGGTTCGGTTCCGGCACCGGAACGCTGGTTGCTCGTGGGTCGACTCGGGTGCTCATCGTTAGTTTGGGTTCGCGCGCGCGGTACCTTCTTACATTACATGGCGGCTGCGAATCAATTGTTCGCGGTTGGCGTTGACCGCCGCGCGTTTGCGCGATCGAGGCGGTGCACAAAATCGGGCCACATCTTTTGCTGATCGACCGACGTGATCCAATGCACGGTCTTCCGGGTCTTTTGAAATGAAAATGTTTGGTCCGTCAGGTTCAGCGCCGGGCGGGCATACGTGACAGTCTTCGTGAAGCCGAGCAAATACGCCACGGTCACCGTATCCCAGATGACCCATGTGTGTGGCTTCACGACGCTCGCGGCGAGGTCCGCGTTAGAAGTGAGCCAGCGCTGAAATTGCGCGTTCAGCCATTCCGCAAATTCCCCGTGACCTCGCAGCATCTCCGCCGCGCTTTCATCATCGAGCCGCAGGTGCTGCTGGCAAACCGAACTCGCCCCGATCGTGATCGGCGCGGCGGAATCGAGAATCACCTGATACGCGAGCGGATCGTTCTTGATGTTCCACGGATCGCCGCCCCGGGGCCACGAATCGAACCCCATCGTGAGAATTTCAACGCGCTCGCCGAGCTCCGGATCCTCCAGAAATGCCGACGCCACATCGGTCGTCGCGCCGATCGTGATGATGATCAGGCGGTGCTTTGCCGAATAGTGCCGTGCAGTATCGACCATGAAATCGACACCCGTGTTCCGCAACGGAGCGCGGCCGGTTAGCGCGACATTCGAACCCGCGAACACCGGAGGCGGCGCAGCGACGCCCAGCCGCTGGATGATTTCTTTCGCACACTCCGCCGACGATTCAGCCTCCTTCGGCAAATTGGGCGCATGCGTGGTGACGATGGCTTTAACGTGGACGTGCGGAACGAGCAGAAGGTAGGAAACCGCAAACTGGTCGTCGATCTCCGCGCCACAGTCCGTCGTGAGGATCACGTCCCGGTCACGTGCAAACGCTGGGTGAACCCATGGCGCAATGATCCCGATCAGCACGAGCGCTTTCGCCAACCTACTCATGGCTACAACGTATCCCATAAAGGGCTTTTTAGGGGGTCGGAGCTTTAGCTCCGACTGGAGGGCCCTCAGAAGCTTGGGCTTTAGCCCCTGAGGTAAACGGCCTAATTCACCGAGCACGTTGAGACATCCTATCGACTCAGCGCGACGCCAAAATCGGGAACAGGTTTTTCGCGGGTGGTGGAATTTGCTCTCGACTCGACGCGGCAAACTCGACGGCGCGGCCGATCAAGTCGTAATCCTTCGTCTCGGCAATCTCGACGGTCGCGAGCGTGCCCGGTGCGGGCAAATCGGCTGCGTCGCTCACGCCTTCGAATTCGGTGATGTAAACCTTGCCGTCGATATCCGGCGCCATGCCTTCCAGACGCGCCTCCCACACCAGGTCGGTGTCCTTCGACGGTCCTTCGAGCATTACCTGCATGCGCTCGCCTACTTTGCGGCGCAATTTCCGCCGCGAGATTTGCTTCTGGAGCGCCATCAGCGCGTTCTTGCGGCGTGCGATGGTCTTGGCATCGACTTTGTCTTCGAGTTGGAAACTTTTGGCCGCGTCCTCATCCGAGTAGGAAAACACGCCCATCCAGTCGAATTCCGCCGCGCGCACGAAATCGCACAGTTCTTGAAATTCCTTTTCGGTCTCGCCCGGAAATCCGACGATGAACGATGTCCGGATCGAAACGCCCGGAATCGTCTTGCGGATTTTCTCCAGCGTTTTCAGGAATGCGTCGCCGCTCGATCCGCGCCTCATGCGCGCCAGCACCGTGCGGCTCGCATGCTGCAGCGGAATATCGAGATATTTCGCCAGCCGCGGATGCGCGGCGATCGTCTCCAGCAATTTCGGCGTGATGCGGTTCGGATAACAGTAGAGGAAGCGAATCCAGTGCAGCTCCTCGATCTGCGCCAGCCGCTCGAGAAGCGTCGGCAAGCCGTCGCGCAGGCCGAGGTCTTCGCCGTAAAAAGTCGTGTCCTGGCCGATCAGGTTGATTTCGCGCACGCCCGCCGCGGCCAGATTCTGCGCTTCGCTCACCACCGACTCGAACCGCCGGCTGCGGAATTTGCCGCGCAGCTGCGGAATCACGCAAAAACTGCACGGATGGTCGCAGCCTTCGTTGATCTTGATGTAGGCGGTGTGCCGCGGCGTGGCCAGCACGCGCGGCGTGAGGTCGTGGTAGAGATACTCCGGCAAACCTGCTCCATCGGCGGCCGGCTGCGCAGCAAGCTCGCCCTGGCAAGCTTCCAGAATCTTTTCCACTTCGCCGGTGCCGATCACCGCGTCTACTTCCGGAATCTGCTCGCGGATTTCGTTGCGGTAGCGCTCGACCATGCACCCGGCGACAATCAATTTCTGCGCGCGGCCGAATTTCTTGTACTCGGCCATCTCCAAAATCGACTGGACGGATTCCTGCTGTGCCGGCGCGATGAAGCTGCACGTGTTGACGACCAGCACGTCCGCGTCGCCCGCCCGCGGCGTGAGTTCGTAGCCCGCGCGCGCAAGAATTCCCATCATCACCTCGCTATCGACGAGGTTCTTCGGGCATCCCAGGCTGACGAATCCGACTTTGGGCATATCTGCGCGATCCTTCGAGTAGCTTCGAAACGATCAATTCTAGCATGAGCGCGGGGACGTGGCAGGGGAGGTGACGGCGGCGCCTACGATGCGAGCGACTCGAGCCGCCGCAGCTGTTCGTCGCCGCCGATCACAATGAGGCAGTCGTCCGCATGGATCACGGATTCGGGCGCGGGATTGAACTTCATCGTCCCGTCGTTGCTCCTCAGCGCGAGGACGATGACGCCGGCCTGGCGGGGAATCTCCGAATCGCCGAGCTTCTTCCCCACAAGACTCGACTTTGCGGAGATATTCACCTCGCCAATCTCGAAATCCAGCCGCTCCCTGCCGAACGCCGCGTCGACGAAATCGAGAACGTTGGGGCGCAGCAGGAGTTGGGCCATGCGGTGGCCGACAAAGTGGTAGGGCGAAAGAACCTGCGACGCGCCGGCACGCAGCAATTTCGAAGTCGCCTCTTCCTCGCTCGCGCGCGCGAGAATTTTCAGGTCGGGGCGAAGTCCGCGCGCCGTGAGCACGATGTAGATATTTTCCGCGTCCGTAGAGACGGCGGAGACGAAGCCCTGCGCGGTATCGATGCGCGCCTTCCGCAGATTGTCTTCGCTTGACGCGTTGCCGATGACGACGGGGATCTTCTCTTCTTCCGCCCAGCGAGCGCGGACCGGATCCCTCTCAACCATCACGACGGCCTGGTCGCGGGCGAGAAGCTGGCGCGCAACGGTGCGGCCGACGCGGCCTGCGCCGCAGATGATGTAATGTCCGGAAATCTTGGAGAGTTCGCGTTCCATGCGGCGCCGGCCGAGGGTCTTGCCGAACTCGAATTCTAGCAGCGCCTGCGAAACCGTGGCAATCGCGAAGCCCGCGGCAGTTACCGAGCAGACGATCAGAAACGAATTGAAGACCCGGCCCGAATGCGTGAGCGGACTGATTCCGCCGTAGCCGAGCGCGGTCATCGTGGTGAGCGTCATGTAGAAGCTGTCGAACCACGACCATCCCTCGATCGCGTGAAAGCCGCTGGTCCCCGCCAGCAAGACGACGGCGAGAATGATCAGCGCGATTTCGATCCGGCGGCGATAGCTCATGCGAAAGAAGGAGTACGGTGGCCAATTCTAGCACGCTGGCGCTACTCAAATCGGATTCGACCGACGCAGGGGTTTGCGCGTGCGGAGGGAATCGCGGATCGAGCGCAGCAGCGACGACATCTGCTCGACCGGCGCGGGATGGTTGCCGAAGCGCGCGGATTGATACATCTCCGTCAATTGCGTGACCGGAGCGGAAAGATCGGGCGCGGGAATCGCCGCGGCGAATTCGAGCGGCGTCTGCGACGCCATCTTTTTCCAGCCGCGCTTTTCGAGCAAACGCAGCATTTCCGCGTACTCAAGCGACGCGAGCGACGCCGTGAGATCTCCTCCCCGGCGCGCGCGCAGGCTCCAGCGCGTTACCACGTAGCGAATCATCGAGCGGCCGCGCAACGCGAACAGCAGCGCGAGGAGAAGCACCAGGACGCCCGGCAGAAAGTATGGCGAAGCTTCGGTTCGCCGGTCGAGCGCGAGGATGCGCTGCAGAATGGCCTTTTCTTCTCGGTGGTAGAACGCATGAATGCGCTCGTTCCAGCTGCGGGTTGAATCGTGCATGTTTCTGCCGAGCGTCAGCTGGTGCGCGAAATCGTAGTTCACGAACCATTCGTTCCAGGTCAGCTGGAACCAGTCCCAGTAAAGCCCGAAGCGATTCAGGAAACCGCGCTGCTCGTTGCTCGGCGGCGTGGGGTCGAACGTCATCCAGCCATAGCCGTTGAAGTACACCTCGACCCACGCGTGCGCGTCGCTGCCGCGAATGATGTAGTCGCCGCCAATGTCGTTGTACTCGCCCGGCAAAAATCCGGTGACGTACCGCGCCGGCATGCCGATCGAGCGCAGCATCACGGTCATCGCTGTCGCGAAGTACTCGCAATGTCCCGCCCGCCGGACGAAAAGAAAATATGCCAGCGGATCGGCGTCGCGGCCCGTCGGAGCCGTGAGATTCAGCGTGTAGGAATAGTGCTGGATCAGGTAGCGCCGCATTTCCGCAGCTTTGTCGTAGGCGTTCGTTTCGCGCGCGGTGACGTTCTCGGCGAGCCGCTTGATCCGCGGATCGAGCGCCGGCGGCAGCTGCAGATACGTTTCGCGAATCTCTTCGGGGTAGTCCGTCGATGCGCTGCGAAGCTCGGCCGGCGAAACGAGCGACAGACGCGCCGTGCCTTCATACCGAATCTTCGAGTTGTTGTGCGTCGGATTGAAGAGCGAACCTGTCCGGTCGGCAAACAGATAGCCGCGATTCGCTGCCGCGCCGGCGGCCAGCGGGAATCCTCGGCTCGAAGCTGCGCCGGCCGGCGGGATACCGTCGAACCCGAACTTGCCGCGCAATGTTTCCACGGGCGGTGCGACAAAAATTGCGTCGGTCGCGATCGGCTCCATCAGCACCGTGTAATGCAGCGCATTAAACCGGTCGCCGGCTCGCGGCGGCGCGGCTAAAAAATATTCTCCCGCGGCATCCGGCTGCAGAACGGTCTCGTCCTGCGGAGGCGTGAACCACTTATCGCCGGTGAAAGTGGTCAGCACGATTCCGCGCCAGTGCATGTCCGCGACGCGCGCGGGATCGCCGTCGATGCGTACGCGCATCACCACCGCGGGATTTTTCTTGATCTCGCCGATTTCGCCCAGCGTGACGCTGTCGCTGAATCCGGTCAGCAGGCTCGGCTGCAGGCTGAGCGAGCTCAGGTACCCTGTGCTGAATCGCGGAATAAAGAAGAAGAGCACGATTCCGACGGCGAGCACGCCCGATGCGACCAATAGCGACGTCAATCCGAGCGCGCGATTCAGCCGCCGCGAGGTCGGCGAACCGGGCTCGAACGGCGGCGAAACGGCTCCGGCCGCGCTGCGGCGAATTTCCAGCGCGACGAACGTCGAAACCGACAGCACAAGGAAAATTCCCAGCGCGATCAGGAAGCCCGTCTCGACGGTAAGAATCGCGGAAACCAGCATCGAGGCGACCGCGAGCACCGCAAGAAACGCGTAGTCGCGGTTCGACCGCGCCGAATACAGGCGCACGATGGTGGCGAAAAGTATCAGGTGAATCGACGACAGTAGCGCTGCGTAGAGCGGCGGGTTCGGCGCGCCCTCGGCCAGCCCGCGCGAAAGCACCCACAGGTCCAGCGGAAAAAACAGGAAATAGCAGAGCACCAGCCACGTGGCCGCGCGCGGCGAAATTTCCGGGCCGTGCCCCCGCTGCATGCGCACGCCTTTGTAGATCAATGCGACGGACGGGATCAGAGCCGAAAGGAGGTCGAGCTTGCCGGTCGAAACGATGGAAAGCACGCCCGTCGCAACAAGCAGAAACAGCGACACCTCGAAGTATCGCTGCACGGCCGGGAGCGGCGGCGCGCCCGTAGACGCTGTGGTTTGCGCGGCGGAAGCCATTTTACGATCCTAGCACCGCGGGACGGGGCGAACGGGGTGACCCGCGCCGGGCGGAGGCGAAAGGGCTAATACGCCGCGAGTCCGACGCCATTGCCGCGGCGGCGATTTTGTGCGTGGCGCTGGACACGGGCAGCTGCGCGAGCCGACGGAGCGCCAGGACGCGAGTCCGTGGCCGCACCGGCAGCTGCTCCACCCTCGCGAGAAACGGCAGCAGGGTGATGTTGCGAAAGGTCACGCCGTGCCGCGCGGCAGGCAGCGGTTCGAGATTGAGCGGCGCGCCATTCAGCTGGAAGACTTCGCGCACGTGCGCGGCCAACTCGGCTTCCGCGTTCCGCGCCACCTCAACGGCGGGGAACTGCCACATGCGCGAAAAAAGCACGTCGTCGTGAGCGCCAGGATCGCGGACGAGAATGGTCCGCCCGCGCGGATCGCGCAGTATCGCAGCGGCTATGCGAATCTTCACCGGCGCGCGCTTGCGGCGCGGCGCCGGAATCTCACCTGTGAGCTGCATGGCGCGCGCGCGGCACGAACGCGCCACCGGGCAAGCCGCGCAGCGCGGGATTTGCGGCGTGCAAACGATCTCGCCGAGCTCCATCAGCGCCTGGTTCCAGTCGCCGGCGGATTCGGGCGCGAGCAGATTCTGCGCGAGTTCGCCAAGCTCGCGCCAGCGACGCGGCTCGCGCAAGTCGCCGCGAATCGCGCCCAGCCGCGCGAGCACCCGGGCGACGTTGCCGTCGAGCACGGCGAAGGGTTCGTCGTAGGCGATACTCAGCACGGCCGCGGCGGTGTAGCGGCCAATGCCCGGAAGCGCCAGAGCCGAGTCAAGTGACCGCGGAAATTTTCCGCTGTGCCGCGTGAAAATTTTCTTGGCTGCGCGATGCAGGTTCCGGGCGCGGCTGTAATAGCCGAGGCCGGACCAGAGCTTCAGGACTTTTTCCTGCGGCGCGTGCGTGAGCGATTCAACCGTGGGGAAATTTTTCAGGAAGCGCTCGTAGTACGGCAGCACCGCCGCGATCCGCGTCTGCTGGAGCATGATTTCCGCGATCCAGATTCGGTACGGATCGCGGCTCGCGCGCCACGGAAGATCGCGCCGGTGTTGTTGAAACCATGCGAGCAGCCGCCGCTGGAAATTGGCGCGCGCGCGTTCCGAGAGAAGGGCCCTCATGGCCGCGCCATTGTGGCACACGGCGGAAGCGTTGTCTGCGCGTCGCCGGGCGGAAGAGTGTCCCACTTCTTGGGTGTGGCGATGCTTTGTTTTCAACGGGTTGGACTGAGAAAGAAGTGAGACGGTGTCCCACTTAATCTGCATTGAGAACCAAGAAGGTGGGGAGGCAAGGGGGCAGGAGGGGTTCGAAATGCGAGGTTTGTGGGCCTGGGGCGATTCGTGAAAGGCGCGTCGGGCAGGGGAATAGCGTCTCGCTTTTCGCGACTGCGAAACGGCCAAACGCTTCATCGGTTGTGCTCGCTTGGGCGCCGAGTTGTCCCTATGCGTTCGAGGGACGCGGCGCTAACATCCCAGTTCGGAAAGAACCGGAACGCGGAACGTGCCCTTGTACAGAGGAAGGGCAAAAACCACGCTATAGGAAGCTTCCAGCTGTGTCCATAGGACCCGGGTACGAGTACCCCTTTCAATCGTCCCTACCGGGACTGTTGGCTTTTTTCGTTCTCCTTCCCGGCACTGCGCCGCGCCCGCACACGGCGGGCGAGCTTCGTGCCGGGCTAATTACGGTCGCCGCTCCGCGGCTGAAAGGTCCGGCTTTGCTTCCATTGCCTCGGGGCATGGCAACGGAGGGCTGCCGAGCTGAAGCTCGGCGCTACATTCAATTCCAAGGCTACGGCGATTACGGGTGCGTCGAGGGGTGTGAACTTTCGCGGACGGTGAGGAAGAGGGCGACGAGGCCGATCAGGAGGACGCCGGCTTCCAGATCGACCGACATGCCGTGCAAGCGGTCGAATTCGGCGCGGCGAGGATCGCTCGGCGGCGTTGCGTCGACCGACATCATCTCGCGGCGTAAAGTTTCCATTCGCGGGATCACCATGCGCTGCGACACCAGCGTCAGGAGGAGCATCGCCACGACGCCGATCGCCGCCGGGCGGGCCAGCGACTTGAAGGACATTTCGAGGCCCACGGTCGCGATCAAGAATACGATCGCGGCGATGATCCCCGTCTCATGCAGCCCCGCAAGCGTAAAGCCGACGAGCGCTCCTGCCTGATCGCGCGTCAGCACGGCAAATGCGCCGCGTGTGACGATCGCGACGAAATAGATGATCGAGCCGACCCAGGTGCCGAGGGCAAGAAGTCTGACGAATCGAAACGTGTTGCTCATCATCGGATTTCCCGCTGCTTTTGTCGCTTCGAGAAATAGAGGTAGCCAATCAAAAATCCGATGGCGAAGAACGCCAGCGGGAACAGCCAAACCCACAGCGGCAGGCCGCGGGCGAGCGTCACAAGATCCCAACCGACTTCCTGGCCCGTGTCGGGGCTGTTCGATGGCGCGCTCATGGCCGCGAGCGAAAAGCCGACGAATCCGACTACGAACGCTGAAAGCACGACGCTCGCGATGCCGACGCACGTGCTTTGGATGATTCGCTTCAGCATTTTTTCTTCAGGGGCTAAAGCCCCTCTTTCGGCAAATGGCTAATATCGGAGCTGAAGCTCCGACCCCCTAAGAACCGGCGCGGACGCCTTCGAGTCTAAACCAAACACAGCCACTTTCTGAGCACACCTGTACAAATCATCATTTCGGGCAGCACGCCAAGTAATGGGAGAATCAAAGCGAGGCGAGGAGTGGTGGGCGACCAAGGACTTGAACCTTGGACCTCTCCCGTGTGAGGGGAGCGCTCTAACCACTGAGCTAGTCGCCCGACGAACGATGATGAGCCATGCGGCTCGTCATGACTCACAGCTATGACGGCCTAAAGGCCGTCGCTACATATTTGCAGAAGGACCGGGGAATTGCAAACCGCGACGAATCCGAAGAACGCCACATTCGGCACGCGCTTGGCCGACCTGAAGAGCTCGATCGGGCGCGTGGTGAAGGGCAAGCAGGATGTGATCGAGCTTGCGCTGACGACGCTGCTGGCGCGCGGGCACCTGTTGATCGAAGACGTTCCCGGTGTTGGCAAGACGACGCTGGCGCAGGCGCTGGCGCGATCGTTCCACTGCTCGTTCCAGCGGATTCAGTTCACTTCCGATTTGCTGCCGAGCGACGTGATCGGCGTCAGCGTCTACAATCCCGCCGGGCAGGAATTCGAATTCAAGCCGGGCCCGATTTTCGCGAATATCATCGTGGCCGACGAAATCAACCGAACCACACCGAAAACGCAGTCCGCGCTGCTGGAAGCGATGAACGAGTCGCAGATCACCGTCGACAACCACACGCATCCGCTGCCGCAGCCGTTTTTGGTGCTCGCGACGCAGAATCCCATCGAGCACCACGGGACGTATCCGCTGCCGGAATCGCAGCTCGACCGTTTTTTGATGCGCATCCGCATGGGCTATCCGGGGCGCGAGGGCGAAAAAGAAATTTTACGCAATCATTCCGCCGCGGGACACGCGGAGCAGATCATGCCGGTGATGGACGCGGCCGACGTGCTGGCGATGCAGGAAGCGGTCTCGCAGGTCAAGGTGGAAGAAAGCCTGCTGGACTACGCGCTCGAAATCGTGGACCGCACCCGGACCAGCGAACAGCTTTCGCTCGGCGTGAGCCCGCGCGGCACGGTGATGCTGCATCGGGCGGCGCAAGCGCGCGCGTTTCTCGAAGGCCGCGACTACTGCCTGCCGGACGATTTCAAGAAGCTGATCGTGCCGGTTTTCGCGCACCGCGTGGTGGTCAGTTCGCGCTACGTTTCCACGCAGAAAAAATCCGAACAGGCCGAAGCGATTCTCCGCGAAATTCTCGACACCACCCGCGTTCCTTTGTGACGCATGGCCGCGCGGGCGTTTAAGCTTGAAGGTTTCAATGGACGCGCGGTGACCGAACTTGAGAGGTTACAGAAACCCTCAATCGTCCCTCCGGGACTTGCGGTTGGTGTTTTTCGGCTTTCCCGGCACTGCGCTGCGCTCCGTGCCGGGCTAATTACGGCCGCCGCTCCGCGGCTGAACGATGCGAGTCTCTCGCGCCGGCTGTCGGTTGCGGTGATCGAGATGTGCATGCCTGACATCACAAACAACGCGGCGTCGCTGCTGAAAAGCGGGGAGCAGATCCCTCACCCCGCAAGAGCTGCGGGGATTCGGGATGACGCTGGCATACAACGCTCCCAGGAGAGGCTGTCAACGCAGCTAAGCCATCTCACAAATGCTCTCGGCGATTAAGCGAACGGGACCTCAGGGGCTAAAGCCCCATTTTCGGGCGCGACCTATGCCGGAGCTGAAGCTCCGACCCCCTAAGAACCTCGGATTGCATCGAGTCCCCCGATGACGACGCACGATTCCATCGTCGCTCGCATGTGGAATCGCCGCGACCGGGCCGGATGGCGCAATTTTGGGATTGCCATGCTGGCGCTGGCCGTGGCGTTTTTCGTCGCGCTGCTTTCGGCGGCGGCCGCGCAGCAGGGGCGCATCTGGTTCGCCGGCATCACCACGCTGATTTCGCTCGGGATCGCCGCGTGGGTGGCCGTCGCGATCGTGCCGGCGCTGGCGCGGCGCACGAGTCTCCGCTGGATCGCGTATCAGATCGACTACCGGCTGACGCGCGACGGGGTGATTTACCTCGGCGCGGTGTTCATCCTGGTGCTCGCGGCGGTCAACACGGGCAACAATCTGCTTTTCCTGATTCTGGCGTGCCTGCTGGCCGGGATCCTGATTTCGGGCGTGCTTTCGCGCGTGGTACTCACCGGCGTCGAGATGAAGTTCGACTTGCCCGAGCACATTTTCGCGGAGCAGCCGGTGTTAGCGGAAATGGAGCTGCGCAACGACAAGCAAATGTGGCCATCGTTTTCTCTACGCGTGATCGGCGGAAAGAAGAAATCCGCAGCGGAAATTCTCGCGCGGCCGGTTTTCTTCCCGTACGTTCCGCGGCAGAGCGCGGTGCGCCAGAAAGTCGAGCTGCGATTCCCGCACCGGGGCGTTTACCGGCAGGATTCGTTCGGCATTCGCACGCGGTTTCCCTTCGGGTTTTTCGAGAAGACGCGGGAGGTGCCGTCGAATTTGGAGATCGCGGTGTATCCGCGCGTCGAGCCGACCGATCAGTTTTACGAGGTATTGCCGCTGCTGAGCGGTGAAATGGCCAGCTTCTTTCGCGGGCGCGGGCACGAACTGCATTCGCTGCGGGACTACGTGCCGACGG
The DNA here is from genome assembly GCA_963769415.1 of uncultured Acidobacteriota bacterium. Lineage (GTDB taxonomy): Bacteria > Acidobacteriota > Terriglobia > Acidiferrales > UBA7541 > Palsa-295. The sequence goes on along the minus strand of CAVYLM010000005.1, from coordinate 2,045,950 downwards.
ACAGCGCGCGGTTCGTCGACTGGAAGGTGACCGCGAAATCGGGCCGCCTGGTGGTGCGGGAATTCGCGCGCGAGGATGAGCGCCGCGTCATGCTGGTGCTCGATCCGTTCGTTGGGCCGCCGCGCGCCGATCTGGGGCAGCGCGCCGAAGCCGAGCAGGCCGAGCGCTTCGAGCGCGCCGTCTCGCTTGCCGCGTGTATCGCGTGGCACTTCAATGAAATTCACTCCGCGATGCAATTTCGCACGAACGGCTTCTCGACCCCGATGGCGCCCGCCGGCGAAGTTATTTACGACGTGCTGCGCAATCTGGCGCTGATCCAGCCGGACGCGTCATCCGTCGGCGGCGCGTTTATCGACGAGCTTGCGGGCGAAAGCGAAGTTTTCAAGATCATTCTCACGACGCGCGCCCAGCGATCGATTCCTACAGGGCTTTGGTCGTCGTCGTATTTCCTCTTTATCGATCAGCTGTGACGTAGGGGCCGAACGGCTGCCGGCCTAAAGGCCGGCGCTACACAACCACCTCGTATTTTCCCTATTCGATCGGCTGTGAGAGATGGGCGCAATGTGTCGCACCTACGGCGCTTGGGGTCGTAGGGACTTTGTTACCCAGCCCTGCCGGGCTGGGCTACATTCTGCCGCGCCTACGGCGCTCATTAAAGATGACGCGCGAGGCTATTTCCAGCGAACGATGCCGGCCTGAAGGCCGGCGCTACATAACCACCTCGTATTTCATGTTTATCGATCGGCTGTGACGTGGGGAGTCATCGCTTCTTCGCGGGCTTGGGCTTCGTGATTTTGCGCGCGGCGGGGCCAGCGAGCTGGACGGCTCGCCACATGTACCAACTGGCAACGGTGCGGTAGGGCCGCCAGCGCTCGCCGAATTTCAGCAGCTCCGTCGGTTTGGGAATGTTTTTCTTGCGGTAGGTGATCGCCCAGCCCTTTTGCACGCCGTAGTCGTGGATCGGCAGCACGTCCGGCCGGCCGAGACGGAAGATCAAAAACATTTCGACGGTCCAGGCGCCGATGCCGCGCACGGAAATCAGCCGGTCGACCAGTTCCTGATCGGACATTTTCTGGGCGGCCTCGATCGTGGGCACGACGCCGTCGATCGTTTTCTGCGCGAGATCGCGGACGGCGGCGACTTTCGCGTTCGAGAGGCCGCATTTGCGCAGCTTCTGCTTGCTCACGCGCAGGAGTTCCTCTGGCGTGGGGCAGCGGCCATCCGTGCCAAGCGCCTTGATGCGGCCGAAAATCACCTGCGCGGCTTTTCCGGCGATGCTCTGGTGCATGATCGCTTCGAGGAGCGATTCGTAGACGCTGTCGCATTCGTCGAGCTTGAACTGAAATTGGCCGACGCGCTCGATCAGGGCGGCGAGGCGCTTGTCGATGCGCGAAAGACGCGCGTGAGCCTCGACGTGATCGAACGGCAGGGGAATCGTGCTGGTCGCGGCGTTCATTGACGCTCAGAAGAATAACGCGAGGATTGCTTTGGCACAATCGAACCGAAACATGCTGCGATAGAACCAGCGCAGCGGTAGCGGGCTTCGCCCGCATCTTTTATGTCGCAGCTGAAGCTGCGACCCACAAAGCAAAAGAAGGCCGAAAAGCTGGGCCGAAAAGCCTCACCCCACGAAGCGGGGTGAGCTACATGAACCCGCGCCGACTTTTGATCGAGGCGGGTGGCAGCAACGTAGCCAAGGATTTTTGCCGGGCGTAGCAGTGCTACGCCCCTACAAAGGCGAAGGCAGTGGCAACCACGGTGTTAGTTTTTGTCGAGAAGAGATTTCAGGCGCACCCAGGAATCGGCGCGGGCTTTCTTGTTTGCGTCGTTGGCGTCGGGCGCTTCGCCGGCGCGCATGAAGCCGTGGCCGGCGCCGTCGTAGGTGACGGGCTCGTAGGCTTTGCCGGCCGCCTGCATTCCGGCGGTGGCGTCGGGAATCGTGGCGTCGACGCGCGCGTCATTGCCCGCGTAAAACGCGTAGACGGGCGCGTGAATGCGGGCCATGGCGTCTTTGTCCGGCGGTCCGCCGTAAAAAACGAACGCGGCGGCAAGATCGGGCCGGTTCGTCGCGTAGCGGAAGCTCTGGCTGCCGCCCCAGCAGAACCCGACGACGAAAAGTTTGCCGGTCGAGGCGGGGAGCTTCTTGGCGTAGTCGGCGACGGCGTTCAGGTCGGCGGTCACTTGATCGGGATCGAGATGGCTGACCGCTTCCATCGCCTTGCTCTGGTCGAGCGACGAGCTGCGCCCGCCGTTCGGTCCCATGCCGGAAAGCAGGTCGGGTGCTACGGCGATGTAACCGGCCGCGGCGATCTGGTCGGTGAGATCCTGGACCCAGTCGGTCATGCCGAAGATTTCGTGAATGACCACGACGACCGGGCGCTTGTCCTTCGATTCGGGATAGGCGACGAAGGTTTCGACGGCGCGGTTATCGTGCTTCACGGTGACCCATTCGCGATGGCGCGGAGACTTTTCGAGTGTGGCCTCGGCCCAGTCTTGCGCGGAAGCCGCGTGCGCGAGCAGAAGAACTACAGCCAGCGAAAGGTATTTCATCGAAGCACCTCGGGACGTCGCGCCCGAAATGATATATGCCGCGCTGTGGTTTTACAAACTACCGCGCGATCAGCCGGCGGCGGCGTGGAAGGCGGAGGCGACGTGGAGCTTGCGCAGCATGGAGCGCTTCTTTTCCTGGTGGGACTGCATGCGGCGGAGAATGTCGTCGAGAGCATGGACGGCGGCGACAACGTACGGCCCTTTGTTGAGCATCACGCATTCGGCGCGCTCGCCCATGGCGGCGTCGGTGATTTCCGAGCGCGAAGGCACGCCGGTTTTCGCCAGCGACTCGAGGACCTGCGTCGCCCAGATGACGGGCATGTGCGCGGCCTCGCAGATCCAGAGAATTTCCTCCTGCACTTCGGCGAGGCGCTGGTAGCCGCATTCGATGGCGAGGTCGCCGCGCGCGATCATTACGCCGACGGCGCGGCTGCGCATCGCGGCGAGCAACAGGCGGGGCAACTGATCGAAGGCTTCGCGCGTTTCAATCTTCAGGACGATACCGAGGTTTTCGCCGCCGAGTTCCGCGAGCCGCGCTTGCAGTTCGCGGACGTCCGCTTCGGTCCGCACGAAGGAATAGCCAACGATGTCCGCGTGCTGCACGACGAAAGGCAGCGCGTTCAAATCGTCCGTGGTAAGCGGAGAAAGACGAAGCTGGCTTTCGGGGACATTGATGCCTTTTTCCGCGCCGAGTTTTTCACCCGACGGGCGCGCGTGCAGGATTTCGACGGTGACTTTTTCGGGCGTGACCGCGCGGATCACCGCGCCGATCTTGCCATCATCGAGCGAGACGGGCTCGCCGGGCTTCACGCAGTCGAAAAACTCGGGTAGGGTGACGCCGATTTGCGCGGGACTGACGAGCTGCTTCTTCTTGTCGTACTTCGCCGGACGGCCGGGCTTGAGCGAGCGCGTGAGCACGAGCGAGTCGCCTACTCTTAGGCGAAGCGTTTGCTGTTTGGGGGGAACCGCGCCGACACGCGCGAGTCGAAGCGCCTTGGCGATTCTTCGGCCTGCCCGCGGCTGGATTTCGAAGATAAGCCCGGGAACGACGTAAGCCGTGCGGTCGCACTCGGCCCAGCGGTTGTTGCCGTCGAGGCCCGAGATGCGCAACGAGCGCGCCGCGCCACGGGCATCGGTGAAGCGGATGCGGTCTCCCGGCTTCAGTTGCGTGAGCCATTTCACGGGAAGCGGAATCGTCGCGTCAGCGTGCGCGGGAGCATCCTCGGGACGAGAACCGGGCGTGAGCCATATCCTGGCTGGGGTAACGACGCGGCCGAAATCGTCGCGCTTGGGCCGAAGTTTCAGAACGGCGGGGCCGGGCTCGACGGGTCCCGTCCGAAGCTTGGGGCCGGCGAGATCCATGGAGACTTTGCAGGCTCGACCGGTTTCTTTTTCGGCTGCGCGAAGGTTGCGGATCATTGCCGACCACGCTTCTGGCCCGTCATGCGCGCAGTTGATGCGCATGCAGTCCATGCCCTCGCGGACGAGATCGCGGACGAGGGCGTAATCGGCGGCCGCTTCGGACGGCATGGTGACCATAATGCGGACATTGCGGCCCTTGGGCGTGGGCCCCAGCAGCGCCTCGGAGTGCTTGTCTAGCAGCTCAGCGCCCGCGCCGATATCCAGAGTGCCGTCCGGAACTTTGGCGGAAGCTTCTTCCGTTCCGTCCAGACGACACAGCGCTTTTACAACGGCGTTCAAGGCGCCCAAAACGTGGGGTTCGGTGCGGCCCAGCGACGAAAGGCCAAGCGCGGCGAGTTGGGGCTGAAGCGAGCGAATGTCGTGCTGGCGAAGCGAGAGATAGTGGACCAGGTTTGCGGCACTGGGGCGGTAGTCGGGATGAATCGCGGCGAAGTCGACGAGGTTCGACGCTTCGAGACTCAGCATTTCGGAACAGAGTTGATTCAGTTGCTGAATGATTTCGTGCGGCTGCAGAGTTTTGCCATTGACCATTTCAAATGATCCCAAGAAGAGAGAGGACGACATCCTACTGAAGCTTCGTTACAGCGGTATGAACGCGCTTCGCACAGCCGTGCTAGTATCGTCCGCTTATGCAAACAGGGATTATCGGGCTGCCGCTGGTAGGGAAGACGAGCTTGTTCCGTATTTTGACGCGGGCGGCGGCGCCCGCGGCGGGCGGACGAAGCGTGCCTGGTCAGGCGCACGTGGGGATTGCGCGGGTGCCGGATGCGCGCGTGGCGAAGCTGGCGGAGGTATTCAAGCCGAAGAAGATCACGTACGCGACGATCGAGTATGTGGACATCGGCGGATTGCAGAAAGACCGCGAGAAGAATTCGGCGTCGCTCGTGCCGTTGCGCGAGGCCGACGCTCTCGCGCACGTGGTGCGGCTGTTCGAGAATCCGGCGGTGCCGCACGAGGGCGGATCGATCGACGCCCTGCGAGACATCGTAAACGTGGATCTCGAGCTGATTCTGAATGATCTGGAGCAGTGCGCGAAGCGGATCGAGCGCGTCGAGAAGGATTTGAAGAAAAAGAAGGAAACGATTCTTGAGACGGAATTGGGACTCTTGAATCGCTGCCGCGCGGCGCTGGAAGCGGAAACGCCGCTGCGCGAGCTGGAATTCAAGCCGGAAGAAATGAAGATGCTCACCGGCTTCATGTTCCTGACGCGCAAACCGATGCTCTACGTGCTGAATCTGGGCGACGAAGAGGCGCCGGACATCGATCGCGTGGTCGAGAAATACAAGCTGGAAAAGCTGGCGACCAAGCTGCAGACGGCGGTGGTGCCTTTCTGCGGGAAGATCGAAGCGGAGCTGGCGGAACTCGACGACGCGGAAGCCGCCGAGATGATGAAGGCTTACGGGCTAGCGGAATCGGGGCGCGACCGGCTGATCCAGGCGAGCTACCGGCTGCTGGGATTGATTTCGTTTCTCACCTGCGGCGAGCCGGAATGCCGGGCGTGGACGATCGAACGCGGGATGACAGCGCAGAAGGCGGCCGGCGCGATCCACAGCGACATCGAGAAGAATTTCATTAAGGCGGACGTGGTGAACTGGGAAGATCTGCTGAAGGCGGGCAGCTTTGCGGCGGCGCGGGAAAAGGCCCAGGTGCGGCTGGAAGGAAAAGAGTACATCGTGCAGGATGGCGACGTGATCTTGTTCCGGCATGGCGGGTAGGGAATCACGAACGGGCCTCAGGGGCTAAACCCTTTCTTTCTTGGCGGAAGTTTCGTCGCGGCTAGAGGCGCGACCCACAAACCGTACGGACAATGGGCGCAGAAACAACACGGATCTTGCTGGCGCTGCTGTTGGGTGTGGTGGCGGCGGGCGCCAATCTGCTGGGCGGACTGCTGATCTCGCACCGGCAGTGGTCGCGTATCTATTTAAAGTACTTCATCGCGCTCGGCGCGGGGTTCATGCTAGCGACTGCGATGATCGAGATGATTCCCGAGTCGGTGAAGCTGCGTGGCGATGAGTCCTCCGTGTTCTTTCACAGTACGAGCGCGGTGTTCTTGATCGTGCTGTGCGGATATTTCCTGGTGCATTTCTTCGAGCATACTCTGGCGCCGCATTTTCATTTCGGGGAAGAGACGCATCACAAGGAAATCTCGCACGCGCACGCGAGCTACGCGGCGCTGCTCGGCCTCGTGATCCACACGTTTTTCGACGGCGTGGCAATCGCGTCGGGCTTGCTGGTGTCGACGTGGCTGGGCGGCGTGATTTTCGTGGCGATTTTTCTGCACAAGATTCCCGAGGGGTTCACGGTGGCGTCGCTGATGCTGGCGAGCGGGCAGAGCCGCATGGCGGCGTTCGGGTCGTCGGCGATTTTGGGCGCGGCAACGCTGGCGGGCATGGCCCTGATGTTCGCGCTGCGGAATACGGTGGCGGATGCGCTGCCGTTTTCAGCGGGGGTTACGCTTTATGTGGCGGCGTCGGATTTGATTCCAGAAGTGAACCGCGAGCCGGGCGTCGGCATGGCTGTGCTGGTGTTTTCAGGAGTCCTCGTGCTGGTGGCGTTGAAGGCGATTTTCCGCGTTTAGGGCGACTCACACGCTTGGCAACGAATTCGTCCCGCGCTTTGCTATAGTCAGAATGGTTCCGGAATCCGATGCCTCACAATATTGACATTCCGAATCAGGCGTCGCTGCACGCGCTTGGAAACTTCCTCAGGCGAAACGAGTTCTTCCCGGAAAACCCCGATGAGTTCGTGTTGCATTTTCACCCGCGGTTTGTGTACCTACAACCTTTTGCATTGGCAATGCTAGCGGCATGGGGCAACTATTGGACTTCTCGTCACGTCGCCATCCGTTGTGCGGACTTCAACTTCCAAGGCATTGACTATGCGTGGCGTATGGGACTGTTCGGACAGTTGGGCATTGACTACCGCCCACAACGCGAAGAGCATGAAGAAGCTGGAAGATTCATTCCGCTTCGTAAGATTCAGCGAGGCGAGGACTTGAAGGCTTTTCTCGCTGACGTTGCGCCCCTGCTGCATCGACCGGAGCACGAAGAAGCGGTTCGCTACTGTCTCAGCGAGACTATTAGAAACGTCCTTGAGCACGCCGGTGGTGATGCCGCATATGCTTGCGCGCAATTCTATCCCGATGCAGGTCGCGTTTCGATTGGGGTGGCAGATTGTGGCATCGGCATTCTCCAGTCTTTGAGACGATCGCACAATTTTCAGAACGATCGAGACGCTTTGATCGGTGCCCTGCGCCCTGGCATCACTGGTGCGATCGCCGGCCCATATGGACGCCCCGACAATGCCGGGGTCGGATTGTTCTTCACAAAGTCGATCGCGAAGGCCTCACACGAATACTTTGCTATAATGTCCGGAGATGCAGCCTTCCGGCTCAGACGGGTCCGGGAATCCGAGCAGTTTGCCTTATTCGCGGACCCTCAGATGGACCGCCATGACCTAGTGGCTGGCCTGCCCCCGTGGCATGGCACAGTGGTTGCGGTGGATATTGGGATTCGTCGGGTAGGTAGCTTCGAGGCTACGATGAGAGCAATTCGCAGAGCTATCTCTCCGAAACACGCGGCCAGCGAAGTCGAAAGAAGAGTGAAATTCACATGAAACGATCGAACGGACGAGAAAGGGTCGAACTTCTGGGACTCGTGGGGACGTTCGCCGAGGACAAAGACGCGGCCCGTCAGATCCGAACCAATCACATTCTGCCTGCTGTCCGTGACAGTCGTGGAGTCGTGCTGGATTTCAAAGGCGTTTCTGTCGCAACTCAGTCCTTCGTTCATGCCCTCGTTTCCGAGGCACTCCGTGTCAAGGGGCGGGAAGCGCTCGACCTTATTGAGTTCAAGAATTGTAGTCGCACTGTAAAGAGTGTCGTCCTGACGGTCGTCGATTATTCGATCGACTCGGAGGATGCCCCCCGCACCGCAGAGAAAGCTCACACTTGAGATCGTAGGTGGGCCTGAAGGCGATTCTTCACATCTAGCCGGCTGACGAAAAGCCCGGGCGCCGATCAGGAGATTGGCGATCCCAAGGGCCTGCGCCGGTGAGTGGCAGCGAAGACCATGAGCGCAACTAGCACGACCGCGAGGCAGAATCCGCAGACACCCGGCCATCCTCGCAATCGCCACGCATAGGCGCCGAGAAATGTCCCCGCAGCTCCGCCGGCGAAATAGCAGACCATGTAGAACATGTTGAGGCGGCTTCGTGCCTCGGGCGCAAGGCCGTAGATCCGCGCTTGATTCGCCACGTGGCCGGCCTGAACGCCCATGTCCATCAGCAGCACTCCGATGATCAGTCCTGCAAGCGTGGTGCCTGCCGCCCACATCACGACGTACGCGGCCAGCACCGACAACAGAGACGCGCCGATAGCGACGCGCGGACCGCGCTTGTCGGTGAAGCGGCCGACGATGGGCGCTGCCGCCGCGCCGGCGGCGCCAACGAGGCCGAAAAGTCCGGCGGCTTCGCTGCCGTAGTGATACGGGGGCTTTTCGAGGAAGAAGACCAGCGTGGTCCAGAACGCCGTGAAGCACGAGAAGAGCATCGCGCCGAAAAACGCCGATTCGCGAAGCGCGGGATAGTCGCGAACCAGCTGCCCGGTAGATTTGAGCAACGCGAGGTATGAGAGTTTCAGCGTCGGCTTGCTGTGCGGGAGGAGAAACTGCACCAGGATGGCGATGCAGAGCATCAGCGCCGCCGCAATTGCGTAGACCGCGCGCCAGCCGAGATGCGCACCGACGCTGCCGCTGAACGTGCGCGCAAGCAGAATGCCCAGCAAGATGCCGCTGAAGACGGAGCCAACCACGCGTCCGCGCTGCTCGGGCGGGGCCAGGTGCGCGGCAAACGGGACGAAGATGTGCACGGACGAACCCGTCATGCCGAGCACGAAACAGCCAAGCGCCAGCCATACGGCGTTTTGCGATGTCGCGATGGCCGTGAGCGCGATCGTTGCGGTGACGAGCAGGACCGTGATGAGCGAGCGGCGCTCCTTCGTGTCTCCGAGGGGAACGAAGAGGAGCATGCCGAGAGACGTTCCCACCTGCGCCAGCATGGCGACGAATCCGATTTTTGTGACGGTGAGGCCGAAGGTGCGCGCGACGTCGGCGAGAAGCGGCTGGATGTAATACATATTGGCGACGATCACGCCGGTGCTGGAGGCCATGAACCAGACGGTGAGGGCGCGGACTTGAGAGGGCGCCGAGGCGGGGTTGTCGGCGATGGCGGATTCGGACATGTGCTAGTTGATTATGCCGGAACGCACGGCGAAGCATTCGAGAAATGGCGAAGGATCGGCGGCGACACGCGAGGTGGATGGGTGGCGCGTAGCCAAGGTCGAGCGCCGGGCACGATATATCGTGCCCCTACAAATTCACGCGGTGCCGGGGCGAACTGGACGTGAGGCGGTACGCCGAGCAACTGCGGGAAAAGGAGATTGACGATCCCAGGGAAGGGCCGACGGTAGATGTCGAGTCAAGTCCAATTAATGCAGTAAGTTGCATGCCGTATCCCGCGAACCGATTACGGTTGGGAACGCTGTTCCGGGATGCAACTTTATGGTGCTGAGCGTGTTAGATAAACTGTGGAGGCTATGGCTCGAAGCGACGTCCAACTGATGCTGGACGTGAAGGCAGGGGACGAGGCGTCCTTTGACTTCTTATTGCAGAAGTATCGGTCGCCGCTGGTCAATTTCCTGAATCGCATGGTGCGCGATCAGGCGACGGCGGAAGATCTGGCGCAAGAAGTGTTTCTGCGAGTCTACCGGGCGCGGAAACAGTACACGCCGAGCGCGAAGTTCACCACTTGGCTGTTCCGGATCGCGACGAATCTGGCGCTCAATTCGGTTCGCGACAACCGTCACCAAAGGATGGGAATATCGCTGGATGCCCCGCTCGACGGGGAAGATTCGGCGCCCATGGAATTGCCGGCGCGCGAATTGCGCATTGACCAGCGCATGATCGAGCGCGATCAGGTGGAAATTATTCGCCGCGCGATCTGGTCGCTGCCGGAAAAGCAACGCGCGGCGGTTGTGCTGCATAAGTATGAAGAGATGGATTACGTGGAAATAGCGGGGATTTTGGATTGCTCGGAGGGCGCGCTGAAGTCGATGTTATTCCGCGCTTACGAGACCCTGCGGGTGGAGCTGGCTCCCTTGCTGAATCAGCCGGCAGCGCCTCGCGGAGGGGAAGGAAGGCCATCATGAAGTGCGAAGATGTGAAAAAGGAATTGATCGCGTATGCGCATGAGCTCGCGACGGCGGCCGAGCGGCGTGACGTGGAAGCGCATTTGGTGCGCTGCGCCGCGTGCCGCACCCGCGTCGAGCAATTTCGCAGCATATCGAACCTATTGGGCGAGGTACCGGCGATTGAGCCGTCGTTTGGATTTGACGCGCGCATGCGGCAGCGCGTGGCTGCCGAGCCCCAGCGCGTGAGTTGGTTCGCATGGTTTGTGCCCCAAGCGCGGCTGGCCCTTTCGGCGGCGATGCTTGTGGCGCTGACGGTATGGATGGTGAAGCTGCCGGCGAATCGCCCGCCCGCGCCAGTGCCGTCGCAGATTCCTGCGGTTGCGACAACTTCGAGCGATCAGAATTTCGATGCCGTGAAGGATCTGGGCGTGCTTGAGAACTACGACGTGGTGACGAATATGGATGCTCTGTCGCAGCTTGTTCCGGCAAAGTCGCCGGAGGCGCAGAAGCCGGACTCGAATCAGACGGAGAGCAACGATTAGCGGCTAGATACTCATGGGGCGACGCTTACTACAATTCGGATCGCTTGTCGCGCTAACGCTGTGCTTGCTGGCGCCGGCTGCCTCGGCCCAGAACGGCGAGCGATTGCGCGAATGGCGCGCGCGTCAACAGGCTCGCAGAGAAGCGGCGGCGCAGGGCGCGAAGGGCCAGCCCAATGAACGCGCGATGGAAGGTTTGCCTCCGAGATGGGTTGAGCGAGTACGGGACATGACGCCCGAGCAGCAGCAACAGTTTCTGGAGAATAACGAACAGTTCAAAAGGCTTCCCCCGGCGCGGCAGCAACAGATTCTCCAGAATCTCGACAAGTGGAATCACCTGACGCCTGAGCAGAAAACAGAAGCCATCAATCGGGAGCACGTCCTCGAGCAAATGACGCCGGAGCAGCGCGACTATGTCCGCAACACGCTGTTGCCGAAATGGCAGGCAATGCCGCTGGAGCGCCGTCAGGTCATCAACCGTCATCTGGGGATGCTGCGGAACATGAGTCCGGCGACGCAGCAGGCTGCGTTGAACGATCCGAAGTTCCTGGAAGGCTTGAACCCGGACGAGCAGTCGATGTTGCGGGAGCTGAATTCGCTGCGAAACCCATCGCCGGTAGGCCAAGAGGGGACTCAGCCGTAGGCTTCGGATCGCTCCACAATTTCCCGCCGCCCGAAATCATGCCGCGCGCGTATTGACTCTTACAAAACAATTATGAGTTTTTGCAGGCGTTGACCGCTAGCCGTCGTCGAGCGGGGAAATCGCTCCACAACAGCTTGTGGTTTCTCCCGATCGCGGCTCATGGAAATTTTTTGAGCGCGAATCGCCCCCATTCAAAAAAACTTTCTCAATTTGCGATATTCCCCTTGACAAGAAAAATGGCGACACTACAATCGGGGGCCAAAGTGGGAGGAAGTGGGATACAGTGGCGTTTGATGTAGGGCAGTGGGTGAGGCGAACAGGCGAGTGAAGCGTAGGGCGCACACACCGGCCGCAATCCTGAAGGGCATACATGCTGCGGGGCAACTATCTGGCGACGGCGGACGAGAAGGGGCGGGTAAAAATTCCCGCGGACTTCCTGGCCGAACTGCGGCGCCTGGGCAAGCGCTTCTACGTCACGTCGGCAACGGGCGATCACGCGCGCATCTATCCTATGAAAGCATGGGAAGAAATCGAAAAGAAGCTGGCGAAGCGCTCGTCCTACAACCCGGCGCGGCAGAAATTTCTGGCACGGACGAACTATTACGGACAAGTGGTCGAAATGGATGGGGCGGGGCGGATTTTGATTCCATCCATTTTGAGGGAATCGGCGGCGATCAAGGGCGAAGTGGACGTGCAGGGGAACTTGACGTACCTGCAAGTCTGGAATCACGCGCGGTTCCTCGATCAGTTGGAGCGCAATCCTGTTTCGGCGGAAGACATCAAGGCGTTTGACGAATTGGGCGCGTAGCTTTGAGCGTCGTGCATACGCCCGTACTGGCCGCGGAGGTTCTGGAGTGGCTCCGCATACGGCCTGAAGGGACGTATATCGACGCGACGGCGGGAACCGCGGGGCATGCGATCGAAATCGCGCGGCGGCTCACGACGGGACGGCTGGTGGCGATCGATCGGGACCCGCGGGCGCTGGAAATCGCGCGGGAGCGATTGAAGCCGTACGAAGAAAAGGTGGTTCTGGTGCACGCGGAATTTTCGAAGATCGGCGAAGTGGCGGCGGATTTGAAGTTGCCGCTGGTGGACGGAGTACTTGCCGATCTGGGGGTCTCGAGTCTGGAGCTGGACAGCCCTGAGCGCGGATTTTCGTTCCGCTGGGCCGCTCCTTTGGACATGAGGATGAACCCCGATACGCCGCTGACGGCGGACGAAATTGTGAATCAGTGGTCGGAGAAGGAGCTGGCCGACCTCCTCTATCAGAAGGCGGAGGAGAGGGATTCACGCAGAATCGCCAGGGCGATCGTGAGGGCGCGGCCAATCCGCGACACCGCGCACCTGGCAACGATTGTGGCAGGGGTCCGTAAAGCAAGGGGAAGGCAGAAACTGCAGCCCGCGACAAAAACGTTTCTGGCGCTGCGGAATGCGGTGAATCGAGAAGAGGAGGAACTCGAGCAGTTTCTTTCGCGGACCCCTGCCACTTTAGCTCCGGGAGGACGATGGATCGTCCTCAGTTATCACTCGCTGGAAGACCGTCCCGTGAAACGCGCGTTTCAGAAGCTCGAGCGCGAAGGAAGTTTTCGCGTGCTCACGCGCAAGGTAATCGTTCCAAGCGAGGAAGAAATCCGCGCGAACCCGCGGGCGCGCAGCGCGAAGATGCGCGTGGCGGAAAAGATCGATGGGATGGACGGCCGCACGGCCGGGAGCGAGCAATGAAGGAACAACTGACGCACAGCCACATCACGGAATACCACACGGTAAAGCAGATCGACAATTCGAGACTGGTGCGGCCGGCGAATCCGGCGCGCGTACAGGATTTCTGGAAGCGCGTGGCGGCCGGCGCGGCGATGGCGGCATTTCTGCTGCTGTACGCCTGGCAGCATTTCGAGTGCATCCAGATCCGCTACCAGATCGAGCAGCTCGATAGCGAGCGCGCGAAAGCGGAAGAGCTGAATCAGCAGTTTCATTTGGAAGTGGCCACGCTGCGTTCGCCGATGCGCGTCGATGCGATTGCGCGGAACCAACTGGGGCTGACGGTTCCCGTTCCGGGGCAGGTGGCGCCGGTGGATGACGCCAACGAAGGCGTAGTGGCGCAGGCGCGCACCGTCGCGCTGCAGTCCCGGCCCTGATTTCAGAGTCATTTTCAGGTTTAATTTCAGATCCTGGCGAAACTGGAAAGAATTTGCGGCTCGCTGCGGTGGGCCTTTTCCGGCGGATCGGACGCGATCGCCGCAGGAACACGTTTCCGATAGGGTAGGCCGGAGTCCATGGAGCAGCGCAATCCACGTCTCCGCTGGCTGGTGGTCTGGGTCCTGGCGGTGGTTTGGATCGCGGTGGTCATCGGCCGGCTGAGTTACCTGCAGCTTTTCTCCTACAGCGAATACCTCGCCAAAGCACAGCGCCAGCAACAGCGGATTTTCGAAATCAGCCCGATGCGCGGGCCGATTTACGACCGCAAGGGCCGCGAACTCGCGGTGAGCCTGCCGATGGATTCCGTCTTCGGCGATCCGGCGGAAATCACGGACATTGAGACGGTTTCGCGGTTGCTTTCCCGAGTCTTGGCCGTGCCGGCAGACGATCTCGCGGAAAAAATTCGGGAAGCCAAGACTCCCGTGCGCCTGGCTCGCAAGCTTTCGCCGGAAATCGTCGGGCGCATCACGGACATGAATCTGAAAGGCGTGTTCTTTCAGAAGGAGAACCGCCGCGTGTATCCGCAGCGCGAGCTTGCCGCATCCGTTCTTGGATACGTCGATGTGGACGAGAAGGGAATCGGCGGAATCGAATACTCGCTCGACAAGCAGATTCGCGGGCGCCCGGGCAAAATGATGGTGATGGCGGACGGCCACCGCCGCTGGTACGACCGCCGCGAATCGGCCGCCGATCCGGGCGCGAGCGTCGCGCTGACGATCGACGAGACGATCCAGTACATCGCGGAAAAGGAACTGGCGCGCGCGATTTCGGACACGCACGCGAAGGCCGGCACCGTGGTCGTGCAGGATCCGAATTCGGGCGAGCTGCTGGCAGTAGCGAACTGGCCGGCCTTCGATCCGAACGACGCCGGAAGTTATTCGCCGGAATCGCGCATCGACCGCGCGGTTGCGTCGGCATACGAGCCGGGCTCGACGTTCAAGGTGATCACGCTGACCGGGGCGGTGGAGAACGGCGTGGCGACGCCCAGCGAACTCGTGGACTGCCAGATGGGGCAGATCATGGTGTCAGGGCGGCTGATCCACGACTGGAAGAAATTCGGCGTGCTGAGCGTGCGCGAGGTACTTGAGCACTCAAGCGATGTGGGCGCGATCAAGATCGCGTTGCGGCTGGGCGCCCCGCGTTTCTACGACACGATTCGAGCATTCGGCATAGGGCAGCCGACCGGAATCGAGCTACCCGGCGAGAATCGCGGGCTGCTGCGGCCGATCGAGAACTGGTCGGCTAGTTCGATTGGATCGCTGGCCATGGGGCAGGAAGTAAGCGTTACGCCGATACAGATCGTGTCCGCAATTTCGGCGGTGGCAAATGGCGGCACGCTCTACCGCCCGCACATCGTGAAAGAAATCGATGGCGGGGAGCCGGGTGCGCTGCGGCCGCTCGCGGCGCCTCAACAAGCGACGGATCCTCGGACCGCGGCAACCGTGCGCGAGATGATGGAGGGCGTGGTCCTGGAGGGCACGGGAAAGCCGGCGCGCCTGGACGGGTACACCGCCGCGGGAAAATCGGGTACGGCACAGAAGATCGATCCGGCGACGGGGCGCTATTCGGCCACGCAGTACAATTCTTCTTTTGTGGGTTTTGCGCCGGTGAACAACCCGGTGATCTCGATTCTGGTGGTACTCGATTCGCCGGTCGGGCCACATCACGGTGGAGAAGTCGGCGGCCCGGTATTCAAACGGATCGCCGAGCAGGTGCTGGCGTATCGCGACGAGCCGCACGACATTCCCGCGCCGTCGGATATCGAGACGGCGAAGAACCAGCATGCGCTCCGCCCCGATTCCCGGCGCGATGCCGCCACGGAATCGGCCGAGGCGCGTTTCCAGGCAGCCGCCGCGAAGACGAAGCAGCCCGGCTCTGCGCGGGCGACCGTCGCGTTTGGAGACCCGAGTGCGGTTGCCGTAGTAGTGCCGAGCCTGACGGGCCAGTCGGTTCGCGGCGTGACCGAGCAGTGCTCGCGATTGGGACTGGTGCCGTCGTTGATTGGCAGCGGCGTGGCCGTCGAGCAGACTCCGGCGGCCGGCACGCAGGTAGCGCCGGGCAGCCAGGTGACGGTCAGGTTCGGGCGCCCGGGAGAAATCGTACCTGTGTCGGTGCGGGGTGACGGCAATTGAGCGTAACGTTGAAGCAGCGGCCCGAATCGAGAAACGCCGGCCTCCGGATGAAACTGGAAGAGCGCAGCATGAAATATAAGGAACTTTTTGCAGGCGTCGAAGTCAGCCATGTGAGCGGATCGCTGGATGGCGACATTCGGTCGGTGGTCTATGACAGCCGCAAGGCCACTCCCGAAAGCATTTTCTTTGCGCTGCATGGCGAAAAGCTGGAGGGGACGAAGTTCGCCGAGGATGCCCTGAAGCGGGGCGCCATCGCGATTGCCTCGGACGCAGCGTGGACCGGGCGGCCCGTCTGGATGCCGGAGGCCGTTACATGGTTTGGCCTGTCGCCGGGTTCGGGGCGGCGCGGGCTGGCGCGTGCATCGGCGAATTGGTATGGGCGTCCCGCCGATGCGTTGAAGCTTGTCGGCGTGACCGGCACGAACGGGAAGACCACCACGGCGTTTTTGGTCGATTCGATCCTGCGGGCGGCGGGGCGCACCACGGGCTTGATCGGCACCACCGGATACCGCACGCCGGCGGGCAGCCGCGTCGCGGTTAACACGACGCCGGAATCGCTCGACTTGCAGCAAATGTTTGCCGAGATTCGCGACGCCGACGGAACGCACGCCGTGCTGGAGGCGAGTTCGCACGCGCTGGCGATGGACCGGCTGTGGGGCTGCAAATTCGCGGCTGCGATCTTTACGAACCTGACGCGCGATCATTTGGACTATCACAAAACCTTCGAGGAATATTTCGCAGCCAAGCGGCTGTTGTTTGAAGGCACCGGCGCGGGCGCGCCTGACGTGGCCGTGATCAACACGGACGATCCGTATGGAGCGGAGCTGGCGGGGCTTGTGAAGCGCACGATGACGTACGGCCTCAAAGGGCCTGCCGATCTGACGGCGAAGAAATTCTCGCTCAGCTTTCACGGCCTGGAATTCACGGCGCAAACGCCTGCAGGAAATATTGAAGTTCATTCGCCGTTCGTGGGCCGCATCAATATTTACAACATTCTGGCCGCCATGGGCGCAGCGATAGGGCTCGATATCCCGAACGCAAAAATCGAAGAGGGCATCGCGAATTTAGACCTTGTTCCGGGGCGGTTTCAGCGCATTGACGAGGGCCAGCCGTTTCTCGTGATCGTCGACTACGCGCACACCGACGACGCGCTGCGAAACTTGATCTCAACCGCGCGCGAACTGGGTCCCGCGGCGAGGATCATCACCGTTTTCGGGGCGGGCGGCGAGCGCGACCGCACCAAGCGGCCGATGATGGGCGAAGCGGCGGGATCGCTGAGCGATCTAGTCGTGCTGACCAGCGACAACCCGCGCAGCGAGGACCCCCTGAGGATTATCAACGACGTGGTGGTGGGATTGCAGAAGGTGAATGCGAGGTACCAGATCGAGCCGGACCGGGAGCGGGCCGTGGCCCTGGCTCTTGAGGAAGCCCAACCGGGCGATATCGTCCTGCTGGCCGGAAAAGGGCACGAAACGTATCAGGTGCTGCGTGACGGCACGATCGAGTTTGACGACCGCGAAAAGGCGCGGGCGATCCTGCGCCGTAAGGGTTATGCGAAGAAGGCTGGGAAATAAGCGAGGGCGATAACGCCAAGCTCGTTGGAGATGCGATGCGCTGGACCGCGGATCAATTGGCCGATGTACTGGGTGTCGCGCGCCCCAAGGGGCTCAACCCCCTGGCCGGGGTGGCCGGCGTGTCGATTGACTCGCGAACCGTTCAACCCGGGGAACTGTTTATCGCCATACGCGGACCGCGTCACGACGGACACGGTTTTGTTGCCGGAGCGATGGAGCGGGGCGCTGCCGCCGGGGTGGTGGCGGGCGACCGGTTCAATGAGTACCCGGCCGAGATTCAGGCGAAGCTGTATGCCGTGGACGACACGCTCGAAGCGCTCCAGCGGTTGGGAGCGAGGGCGTGCGAGATCTGGCGGCGGACGAAGCCAGGGCGAATGGTTGGGGCAGTTGCCGGGTCGGTCGGAAAGACGACCACAAAAGAGATTCTGGCCGCGCTTCTGGGCGCGCGGTTCAGCGTGCTGAAGACTCAGGGAAACTTGAACAACGAGTACGGCCTGCCGCTGACGCTGCTGAAGATCGATGACGCGCACGGCGCGGCGGTGGTGGAACTCGGGATGTCGCACCGGGGGGAGCTGGCGCGGCTCGCGCAGATCGCGTCACCGGATGTGGGCGTCGTCACGCGCGTGGCGGTGGAGCATCTGGAATTTTTCGAGTCGATCGACGAGATCGCGCTGGCCGAGCGCGAGCTGATCGAGAATTTGGCCTGGCCGAATGCCACGGCCGTGCTGAACGCGGATGACGAGCGCGTGAACAAATTTTCCGAAGTGGCGCGCGGGCGCGTCATTCGGTTTGGAACCAGTGCGGCGGCTGAATTTCGCGCCGAGGCTATCGAAGAGCGCGGCATCGAGGGATCGGTGTTTGATTTTGTGTGGCCCGGAGGGCGCATGCGGCTCGGACTGCCTCTGATCGGACGGCATAACGTGATGAATGCCCTGGCGGCTCTGGCCGCCGCGAGCGTCTGGGGGATCGGCGCGGAGGAAGCCGAGCACGTTTTCCCGACGCTTACGCCGGCGGACAAGCGCGGCGAGGTGGTGCGCTTTGAAGGCGGCTTCACGGTGATCAATGACTCATACAATTCGAGTCCCACGGCATTGAGCGCGCTGATCGGGCTGCTCGCGGCGACGCCGGGGCATCAGCGGCGCATCGTCGCCGCGGGCGAGATGCTCGAGCTGGGCGATTCGTCCAAGGATCTGCACCGCGAGTGCGGTCGCGCCGCGACGGCTCTCGGCAAGATCGATTGGATCTTCGGCGTGCAGGGATATGCGCGCGATTTCGTCGATGCGGCGATTGCCGCGGGGCATCCGCGGGAGCGCACGCAATTCTTCGAGAATTCTCAGGATGCCGCGAAATTTCTGGCCCAGTTCATTACCCGCGGCGACCTGCTGCTCCTGAAAGGTTCACGCGGGACGCGCATGGAGCGAATTCTCGAAGCAATCGACGCGCGGCACGCTCGCCTGGGAATTCAACGTTCGCCCGAGGCCTTGGAAGCTGGCCGGAAGGGCCGCAACTGAAATGCTCTACTACCTGTTCTTCTTCGCCCTGCGGCGGCACCTCAACGCGCTCAACGTGTTCCGCTACATCACGGTGCGCACGGCTGTGGCGAGCCTGACGGCGCTGCTGCTTTCGCTCTTGCTGGGGCCGTGGATGATCGAGCGGCTGCGCGCCATGCAGGTGAAGCAATACATCCGCGAGGAGGGCCCGGAGCGGCATCAGTCCAAGGCGGGAACGCCGACGATGGGCGGCCTGCTGATCGTGGCGGCGATCGTGATTCCGACCCTGCTGTGGGCCGATCTGCGAAACTCGTATGTGGTGATCGCGCTCGTGGCCACGCTGGCGTTTGGCACGATCGGCTTCATCGACGATTACAGCAAAGTCGTCAAGAAGCACAACAAAGGACTGACCGCGGCGGGAAAATTCGCGCTGCAGGTGCTCACCTGCGCGTTCGTGGGCGCAATGCTCGTCGGACTGCAGGCGAAGGGAACGTATTCGACAGAGCTCAGCGTGCCGTTCCTGAAGAAGCTGCATCCGGATCTCGTGATCGATTCGCTGCTCAATCACAGATTCCTGTGGGCGCTGGCGTACGTCCCGTTTGTGCTTTTCCTGGTGCTCGTGATCGCGGGGCTTTCAAACGGAGTGAATCTGACCGATGGTCTGGACGGGCTCGCGATCGGCTGCGTGCTGATCTCGTCTGTCGCGCTGACGGTCATCACCTATCTTTCGAGCAACGTTCGCTTCGCCGATTACCTCGAGATTCAAAGAATTCCCGAGGCCGCTGAGCTGACGATTTTCTGCGGATCGCTCGCGGGCGCGTCGCTCGGATTCCTCTGGTACAACGCGCATCCGGCGGAGATGTTCATGGGCGACGTCGGCTCGCTCGCCCTCGGCGGCGCGATCGGTACGATCGCCGTCATGCTGAAGCAGGAAATCCTGATGCTTTCGATCGGCGGGGTTTTCATCCTGGAGCTTCTTTCGGTGATTATTCAGGTGACCTCCTTCAAGCTGACCGGAAAGCGCGTGTTCAAGATGGCGCCTCTGCATCATCATTTCGAGCTGATGGGTTGGAGTGAATCGAAGACGATCGTGCGATTCTGGATTATGGCGCTCGTGTTCGCGCTGTTTTCGCTGACGACTTTGAAGTTGCGGTGATGCGAGGAGTGAGCTGAGTTGAGGCCGGGATTCGATTTAGCGGGCAAGCGCGTGCTGGTCGTGGGGCTGGCCCGCACCGGCGTCGCCGTGTCTCTTTTTGCCGCGGCCTATGGCGCGACGGTGACGGCCACGGATGAAAAACCGGAGAGCGCGCTCGGCGAAACCGCCGAAAAACTGCACGCGGCCGGAGTGAAACTCGAACTTGGCGGGCACCCGCCTTCCATTTTCTTCGAGCAGGACCTGATCGTGGTGAGCCCGGGCGTGCCGGCGAATCTGGCGCCGATGGTGCTCGCGCACGTTGGCGGCATTCCGGTTTGGAGCGAGATTGAGCTTGCCTGGCGGTTCCTGCGCGGGAAACTCGTGGCCATCACCGGCTCGAACGGAAAAACCACGACGACGTCGCTCGTGGCTCACATCATCGAGACTGCCGGAATTCCCACACTGATCGGAGGGAACATCGGCGCGCCGCTGATTTCGCTGGTCGAGCGCTCGACCGATTCGACGGTCACCGTTGCCGAGATCAGCAGTTTTCAACTCGAATGCATCGAGGCATTTCGGCCCGAGATCGGCGTGCTGCTGAATCTCACTCCCGATCATCTGGACCGTCACGCGTCGTTTGCCGATTACGCCGCCGCGAAAATGCGGCTTTTCGAGAATCAGATCGAGCGCGATTTCGCGATCTTGAACGCCGACGATTCGGAAGTGACCAAGCGCATGCCGTCGAAGTCGCATGTGTTCTGGTTCAGCCGGCAGAAGCGCGTGGCCGAGGGAGCCTTCCTGCGCGACGACCAGATCATTTTTCGCCTCGACGGCTCGGAGACTCCGATCGGCAAGCGCAGCGACATTCCGTTGCGCGGCGAGCACAACGTCGAGAACGTCTTGGCCGCCTGCGCGGCAGCTTATCTTGCGGGCGCGACTCCGTCTGCGATCGCGAGCGGCGTGAAGACGTTCCGCGGCGTCGATCACCGCCTGGAATTCGTGGCCGAAGTCGGCGGCGTGGGTTTCTACAACGACTCCAAGGCCACGAACGTCGATGCCGCGCTCAAAGCCATCGACGCATTTCCCGGCCCGCTTATCGTGATTCTCGGCGGTAGGGACAAGGGCGCTCCGTACACGCCGCTTGCCGGCACCCTTCGCGCCAAGGGCCGCGCGGTGCTGTTGATCGGCGAATCGGCGGAAAAAATCGCGGCGGACCTGGGCGACGCCGTCTCAGTCGTCCGCGCGGGCACGCTCGAGCGCGCTGTCGAAATGGCCGCCGAGCGCGCGCAGCCGGGCGACACCGTCCTGCTCGCGCCCGCATGTTCCAGTTTCGACCAGTTTGAAAACTACGAGCAGCGCGGCCGCGTGTTCAAGCAGCTTGTCGCGCAACTCGAAAAGCGCTCGGCCGCCTCCGCACCGGCGCACAAAGGATAATCGATGCCTCGCAGCCTGCAACACGATCGTCAGCTCGTCGGCGTCACGCTCGCGCTGTGCCTGATTGGCGCCGTGATGGTGTTCAGCGCCTCGGCCATGACCGCCCGCGAATGGCACGGCAACGCTTACTACTTCCTGTTGCGCCAGCTGGTCTGGGTCGCGCTCGGCATCGCCGGCATGTTCTGGCTCATGAACACGGACTACCGCAAGCTGCGCCAGCCCCGCGTGATTTTCACCGCGCTTGGCGTGACGCTGGTGCTGCTCATCGCCGTTTTCTTTCTCGACCGCTCGCACGCCACGCACCGCTGGGTGCGCATGGGCCCGCTAAGCCTGCAACCGTCTGAAATCGCGAAGCTCGTGGTGATCTTTTATCTCGCGTGGTTTCTCGAGAGCCGTCGCGAACCGCGCGGCGCAAGCATCAACAATATTACGCACACGCTGCTGCCCGCCCTCGGCACGGTCCTGCTCCTGGTTGCTCTCGTGTACAAAGAGCCCGACATGGGTACCGCCTGCATGATTTTCTTCATTGCTTCGGCCATGCTCTTTATCGCGGGGATTTCGTATCGCTACGTCGTTGGCGCCGCCGTCGCCGCTCTGCCGCTCGTCTATATCGCAATCGCCAGCACGCCATACCGCCTCGAGCGCCTGAAGGCTTTTCTCTCGCCGGGCGCCGACCCGCAGGGCCACGGCTTCCAGCTCGCGCAATCGCTTATCGCCATCGGCTCGGGCGGATTCACCGGCGTCGGCCTGATGGAAAGCCGGCAGAAGCTTTTCTTCCTGCCCGAGGCGCACACCGACTTCATTTTTTCCGTGATCTGCGAGGAAGCCGGTTTCATCGGTGCAATCGTCGTGCTGGCGCTGTTTGCCGTCTACGGCTGGCGAGGATTCGTCGCCGCGATGAAGGCTCCGGACGCGTTCGGCAAGTTCCTCGGCATCGGCATCACGGCAATGGTGATGGGCCAGGCGCTCATCAACCTGAGCGTGACGCTCGGCTTGCTGCCGACCAAGGGAATTCCGCTGCCGTTCATCAGCTACGGCGGCTCGAGCCTGCTCCTGATGCTGCTGGCAACCGGCGTGCTTCTCAACATTAGTCAGCACGCGGACGAGACGTGAGCAGGGATGCCAACAGCTTATTGATCGCGGGCGGCGGCACCGGCGGGCACGTGTTCCCGGCGCTGGCCGTCGCGCGGGAATGGCTCGGGCGGGGCAGAGGAGAACGAAGCGTCGTGTTTGTCGGGACCGAACGCGGGATGGAAGCAAAACTCGTGCCGCAGGCCGGGATGCCGCTTGAAACGATTCGCGTCGCCGGCCTGAAAGGCATCGGCGGCGCAAAACTTCTTCGCAACGCGGCCATGCTGCCCGCGGGCCTGCTCGATTCGGAGCGAATCATCCGCCGCCACCGTTTCGGCGCGGCCTTCGGCGTCGGCGGCTATGCCTCCGGTCCGATGATGCTTCTTGCCGCGATACATCGCATCCCGACCGTCATCTTCGAGCCGAACGTCGAGCCGGGATTCACCAATCGCGTCCTCGCGGGTTTTGCCACGCGCCTCGCCGTCGCAAGCGAACAGACCGCGGCGCGCTTCGGCCGCAAAGCCGTCGTCACGGGAGTTCCAATCCGCAAGGAGTTCTTCGCCATATCGCCGAAAGACCACCGCGCGCCCTTCACACTGCTGATCACCGGCGGCAGCCGCGGCGCTCTGCCGATCAACCGCGCGATCATCGATTCGCTCGACCGGCTGGCGGCCCGAAAAAATGAGCTTTTCATCGTGCATCAGACCGGCGAACGCGACTATAATGCAGTGCGCGTAGCCTATGCTCGGCGCCAATTTCAAGCGGAGGTCGTCCCCTTCATCGAAAATATGGCGGAGAGGTTTGCCCAGTCCGACCTGATCGTCTGCAGGTCGGGCGCCATCACTGTCGCGGAGGTATCCGCCTCCGGACGCGCCGCCATCTTTATCCCCTTTGGAGCTTCGACGGACGCGCACCAGACCCGCAACGCGCAGGTCATGCAGGACGCAGGCGCGGCCCGGCTGCTTCCGCAGGACGAACTGACGCCGGAACACCTGACCGCGGAAATTTTTTCCCTCCTGGACCAGCCCCGGAGAATTCAAGAGATGGAATCGCGTGCGCGATCGCTCGCCAAACCGCGCGCGGTTGAGGACATCGTCGACGTGATCGAAGGGGTGATCCGGCCATGAGCGTTACGCTGCGCAATTTCCAGCGCATTCATCTTGTCGGCATCGGCGGCAGCGGCATGAGCGGCATCGCCGAGGTTCTGCTTTCGAGCGGCTACGCCGTTTCCGGATCCGATCTGAAGGCCACCTCGGTCACCGAGCGCCTGCGCAACCTGGGCGCCACGATTCACGAAGGCCATCAGGCCGAAAACGTTCACGGCGCGCACGTCGTCGTCGTGTCTTCCGCTGTTGCTCCGGACAACGTCGAAATCGTCGAAGCGCACCGCCTGAAGATTCCCGTAATTCCGCGCGCGGAAATGCTCGCCGAGTTGATGCGCCTGAAATACGGCATTGCGGTTGCCGGCGCGCACGGAAAAACGACCACCACTTCGATGGTCGCCGCCGTGCTCGCGGCGGCGGGACTCGACCCGACATTCGTCGTCGGCGGGCGTGTCAACCATGCTGGCGCCAACGCGCGCGTCGGCCAGGGCGATTACATGGTCGTTGAGGCGGACGAAAGCGACCGCTCGTTCCTTCTGCTCTCGCCGGTCATCGCCGTCGTCACCACCATCGATCGCGAGCATCTCGGCCAGTACGGCTCGCTCGAAGAGATTCAGGAAACGTTTCTGCAATTTATTAATCGGGTGCCGTTCGACGGTTCCGTGGTGCTTTGCCTCGACGAGCCGAACATCCAGGCCATCCTGCCGCGCGTCAATCGGCCCGTCGTCACTTACGGCACGTCGAGTCAAGCCGATCTGCTTATTGCCGATGTGAAACTCAAGGGGCTTTCGAGCGAATTTCGGCTGAAATTCCGCGGCGAGGATCTGGGCGTGTTCGAGCTGCCCGCGCCCCCGGGAATTCACAACGTGCGCAACGCCGCTGCCGCCGCCGCCGTCGGACTCGTGCTCAACGTTCCGCCGGACCTCATTCGCGATGGCCTTGAATCCTTTTCGGGTGTTGCGCGGCGATTCGAGATCAAGGGCAAATTCAACGGTGTCACGCTCATCGACGATTACGGCCACCACCCCGCGGAAATTCGCGCCACGCTCGAGGCGGCGCGCGGCTGCGGTTACAAGCGCCTGCTGGTGCTTTTCCAGCCGCACCGCTACTCGCGCACCCAGCATCTCTGGGACGAATTTCGGAGCTCGTTCAATCAGGCGGACGTGGTCGTGATCACGGACATTTACGCCGCGGGCGAAGCGCCGATCGACGGGATCACCGGCGAAAAACTTTCCGAGGCGATCAGCGCGGGTGGCCACAAGAACGTCGTCTATTCGAGCACGCTCCAGGGCGGCATCGAATTCATGCTGCGTGAGGCGCGCCCGGGCGACGTGGTGATGACGATTGGCGCGGGCAGCGTTGGCCGCGTCACCGAAGAATTGGCAATGCTTCTCGATGCGAGGGTTTCAATCAACCGGCATGCGGATTAGCGACAAAGCGGTAGCGCGCCTCAAGGAACTGGGCGCCGAAGTGCGCCAGGGCGTCTCCATGGCCGACCAGACGTCCCTTGGCATCGGCGGCACCACGGACGAAATTCTGCTCGCGCGCTACGAAACGATTCCCGAGGTGATGCGCCTGCTTGCGGACGAGCATATCCCGCACAAATTTCTAGGCGGCGGCACGAATGTGTTGATCGCCGATGGCGAGCTGCCCTGGGTGATGTTGCATCTACCGAAGGCAAATCCGGGAATGCGCGTCGAAGGGAATGCAGCCTACGTGGATGCCTCAGCCGATCTCGGCGGCATGGTAACGTTCTGCGCGAAGCACGACCTCGGCGGCATGGAAGGCCTCATCGGCGTTCCCGGCAGCGTCGGCGGCGCGCTGCGCATGAACGCGGGCGCCTACGGCACGCAGATCGGCCCGCATGTGCGCGAGGTCGAGCTCTACCGCGCCGCGACCGGTGAAATCGAGACTCTGCGAGGGAGCGACATTCGCTTCGATTACCGCCACACCTCCTTCGCTCCCGAAGACGTGATGCTGCGTGTGAAGCTCGAGCTACCGTCGAAGCCGTTCAAGGAAATACTCGCCGGCATTAAGGTCTGCAACGAGAAGCGCCGCGCCAGCCAGCCGCTCAACCAGAAAAGCGCCGGGTGCATTTTCAAAAATCCCCCGGGCGGCTCGGCCGGGCGCATGATCGACGAACTCGGCTTGAAGGGGCACCGCGCGGGCGATGCCATGGTCAGCGACCGGCACGCGAATTTTTTCGTGAACGCGGGACACGCTACCTGCGCGGACATGCTCAAATTGATTGACGACGTTCGCGCGCGCGTGCGCGCTGCAAGCGGAGTAGAGCTCGAAAACGAGGTGATCGTCTGGCGAAACTAAGAGCCATGGACGCGGACGCCTATCCGCAGGAAGTGCTCGCGGACGAGGAGCCGAAGTATCTTCGGCGGCAGAAGCCGCTCGAGATCAAGCGGCGCAAATTCGGCCGCAAGGCCTGGAGCACGTATCTCCGCGTGAGTGTGTGGGTCGTTGGCGGCGCCGCGGCTGCGTTTGTTGCCTACGAAGCGGGAAATTTTCTTCTGTTCTCGCCCGAGATGGCGCTGATTCACCCCGAGCAGGTCGCTCTGTCCGGGAATCACTATGTCGCGCCCGTGCGTGTACTTGAAATCTTCGCGGCGGATCGCGGCAAGAGCGTTCTCCGGATCCCGCTCGACGAGCGACGGCGGCAGCTCGAATCGCTGCCCTGGATCGAGCAGGCGACCGTGCGCCGCGCGCTGCCGAATCGCATCGAAGTCGAAATCAAGGAGCGCGCGCCGATCGCATTCGTGCGCGAATCAAGCGATATGGCGCTGGTCGACGTTCACGGCGTGATCCTCGACCGGCCGCTCGAAGGCAATTTCCATTTTCCCGTCGTGACCGGAATCGGCTCGGAAATGGCGCTCGAGGATCGCGAGAAGCGCATGCAGCTCTACTCCGGCTTCGCCCAGCAAATCGACTCGGCGCGCGCCGGAGCGCTCGATCAGGTCAGCGAAGTCGATCTCTCGGACGATCACGACGTGCGGGCGACGCTCACGGGCCTGGGCGGGGCGGATGCCGGCGCAGGCCAGGTCGACGCGCCTGTGCTCGTGCATTTCGGCGACGGCGATTTCGCCAGTAAGTACGAGACGCTCGTCGAGGATATCGGCCAATGGCGAGCGAAGGCGGGACCGGTTGAATCGGTCGACCTGCGGTTCAACCGTGAAGCAGTCGTCAATCAGGACACGGCCGCCGTTGCGCAGTTGCGGCCGACGAAACATATTGCTGCGCCGCCGCAGCCGTCGCCGGCGAAGCACGCCGTTGCGCGGCCCGTGAAGATCGTAAAGAAACCGAAATGAGCCTTGGGAAGATCGTGAGGCTGGACTACAAGGAGCGGATTTGACGAAGAAAGAACGGCATATCGTGGCGCTCGACATCGGCAGCACGAAGACCTGCGCGCTGATCGGCGAAATGGACGACGACGGCGGCGTGAAGTTCGCCGCGCTCGGCGCCGCGGAATCGAAAGGCTGGCGCAAGGGCCAGATCGTGAACCTCGACCTCGCGGTCAGCTCGATTCGCCGGGCGGTCGAAGAAGCGGAAACGATCGTCGGCGTGCCCGTCGAATCGGCCATGATCGGTGTTGCGGGTAGCCACGTCCGCGGAGTCAATAGCCGCGGAGGAATAGCCGTAGGCGCGAAACCGCGCGATGTGCAGCGCGATGACGTTCGCCGCGCCATCGAAGCCGCGCGGGGCGTCACGCTTCCCGAAGACCGCGAAGTGTTGCACGTCCTGCCGCAGGAATTTTCGCTCGACGCGCAGGACAACATCCGCGACGCGATCGGCATGGTTGGCCAGCGCCTGGAAGCAAACGTCCATATCGTCACCGCCTCCGGCACTGCCACGCAGAACATCGTCACCGCCGTGAACCGCGCCGGCGTTCGCGTGGACGACACCGTCCTCGAGCCCTTTGCCGCGGCCGAAGCGTGCCTCACGCAGGACGAGCGCGAGCTCGGCGCGTGCCTGCTCGATATTGGCGGTGGCACCACGGAATTGATCGCCTACGCGGGCGGCGTGGTGCGCCACACCGCCGCCGTGCCCGTGGGCGGCGATCATTTCACCAACGATCTTGCGGTAGGTCTGCGCACGCCGATTCCGGAAGCTGAAAAGATCAAGCGCGACCACGCGCAGGCGTTCCGCGAGGCGCTCACGGAAGACTATCCCATCGAAATCGCGAGCGTTGGCGACCGTCCGCCGCGCACCGTGTTCGCGCGCATGCTGGCCGATATCGTCGGGCCGCGCGCGCAGGAATTGTTGATGCTCATCCGCGACGAAATGCGTCGCGGAGGCGTTGATTCGCAGATCCCCGCCGGAATCGTTCTTACCGGCGGCGGTTCGCAGCTCCGCGGCTTGCCCGAGCTGGCCGAGAAGTTCTTCAACCTTCCGGTGCGGATTGCGGTTCCGCGAGGTCTCGCGGAGATGAGCGAAGAGGTTTCCCGGCCCGAGTATTCCACCGCTGTGGGACTGATTCTCTACGGAGCGCGCACGCGGCGCTTCGCGAGCGCGCGTCCCGCGGGGTTCATGGGCAAGTTGAAGGCTATGTTTGCGGGGGCATAGAACTTCGGCGTGATGGAGATGGCGAGTGGCAGCACAGTTCAAGACTGGGGGAGGACGCATGGCAGCAAAAGAATCAGGCTTTCGTGTTTCATTCAGTGAAGAGGCGCAGGACGGCGCCAAAATCAAGGTCATCGGCGTGGGAGGCGGCGGATCGAACGCGGTCAACCGCATGATTCGCGCCAAGGTCGAGGGCGTCGAATTCATCGCCGCCAATACCGACCTCCAGGCGCTGAAGCTTTCGCAGGCTCCGGTCAAGCTCCAGCTCGGCGCGAAGCTTACCAAAGGTCTTGGCGCTGGCGCGAATCCGGAGGTCGGCCGCAAAGCCGCGCTCGAAGACACCGAAAAAATTCTCGAGGCGCTCGACGGCGCGGACATGGTATTCGTCACCTCCGGCCTGGGCGGCGGCACGGGCAGCGGCGCGGCTCCGGTCGTGGCGAACCTCGCGAGCGAACTCGGCGCGCTGACCGTCGCGGTTGTCACCAAGCCGTTCGCCTTTGAAGGCAAGCGCCGCATGCAGCAGGCCGAGCAGGCTCTTCAGGAGCTCGTCGGCTGCGTCGACACCGTCATCGTTATCCCCAACGAGCGGCTGATGGAATGCGTCGAGCAGGGCACCAGCTTCTTCGAAGCGTTCCGCATCGCCGACGACATTCTTCGCCAAGCGGTGCAGGGAATTTCCGACATCATCACCATTCCCGGCATCATCAATCGCGACTTTGCCGACGTGAAGACGATCATGTCCGGCCAGGGCTACGCCGTGATGGGCACGGCCGTCGCCTCCGGCTCGAACCGCGCGATCGATGCCGCCAACCGCGCCATCAACAGCCCGCTTCTGGAAGACAACTGCATCAACGGCGCGCAGGGCATCCTGATCAACGTCACCGGCTCGTCCAGCCTGTCGCTGCACGAAATTCACGAGGCATCGTCCATCATCCAGAAAGCCGCGCACGAAAACGCGAACATCATCTTCGGCGCGGTGCAGGACGACGCCATGAAGGAATCCGTCAAGATCACCGTGATCGCCGCGGGATTCCGCGAGGTAGGCGCCAAGAAAACTCAAACGCGGCCGTCGTATCTGCCGAAGACGTGGAAATCGGGACGCGAAACGCCGGTGGCTCCGCCGCAGACAAACGTCGTTCAGCAGGTCGCGCGCAACGTCACCGACGTGCTGCCCGAAATGCCGGCGGATGATCTCGACGTGCCGACGTTCCTCCGCCGCCAGGCACACAAAGCAGGGGCGTAATGAAGAATGCGCATTTTGCCTGCCGCAAAGTGCGCATGCTCCATGCCTCCAAAAGCACGTTTTGGGGGCGCCCTTTAAGGCGCCCTACGCAGCCATCGCTCGCCGTCGTGTGCTGAACACGAGTTTGTGGGCTGGCCGGGCCTTTTGACGCACAGCCGCAGCGGTATAAACTCCGTGCGTGACGCCATCGGCGCGAATCCAGCAAGAAGTCTTATCGGAGATTAAGGAACAGGCGCGCCGAGAGCCGGGCCAAGAGTGCTGCGGTTTGCTTGCGGGGACGGACGGCGTGATGACGCGCGCCTTTTCGGGGGAGAATATCGCAAGCGACCCGGCGAAAAACTACGAGATCGCCCCGCAGGAAATCATCCGCCTTATGCGAGAATTTCGCGCCTCAAGCCTTGAGTTTTTAGGGATTTACCACTCTCATCCGAACGGCGACAACAAGCCCTCGGCGCGCGACATCGAGCTGGCCTACTACTCCGAGGAAACCTACCTCGTCATCTCGCCGCAGCCTGACGCGCCCAAGCCCGTGCGCGCGTTTTCGATTCGCGATGGCCGCGCGACGGAACTCGAAATCGAAATCGTCTAGCCGCGAACCTTCAACACCACCGCAGTGATGTCGTCCTGCTGGTCGCTCCCACCCTCGCAGAATTGCCGCGCTTCCTCAAAAAGCAGTCCCAGCGAGTCCTCGGCGCTCCGGCTCCGGCATTGCAGCCACGTGTCCTGCAGACGCTGCCAGCTGAAATCCTTGTTGTTGCGGTCGCGCAACTCGTGCAGCCCGTCCGACGCAAACAGCACCGCATCGCCGGGGTGAAGTTGAACGACATGGCTGTCGTACGTGGCGTTGGGGAAAATGCCGGACGGAAGTCCGCCTTCGCCGATCGGCATGCAGCCCGCTTCGCAGACGAGCAACGGCTGCGGCATGCCCGCATTCGAGAACTTCAATGTAAGCGAAGCGGGATCGAAATTCGCATACAGCGTGGTCGCGTATCGCCCGGTCACCGGCCGCACCAGCATGCGGTTATTCAGCAGCGCAAGCGATTCGGCCGTGCCGGAGCCCGTCTTGTGCAGCCCGCGCAGCAGGCCCATTACGAGCGCCGCGTAGAGAGCCGCGGGAAGTCCTTTTCCTACGACGTCGCCGATATACAGGCCCACCTGCCCATCGGGAAGCTCAAAAAAATCGGCGAAATCGCCGCCGACGCCCGCGTAAGGGGAAAACCGGAATGCGACCTCGAACTTGGGACCTACCAGCGAACCTGCGGGCAACAGCGAATACTGGATTTGCCTGGCCTCTTCGCGCTCGAAGCGCGTCAGAGGGCCGGAGAAACGCTCATCAATGGCGGACGTCAAACCCATCCTCTAATTGTCTATCGGTTCGCCGTTGAAAAGGATGAGTGACGCCTAAAGGTTATCTAAGTGACGGAACAGCCAGCACGGACGAGTACCGATTAGAAACTTCCTCGAAGTCAGCGAGCCGCGCGAACGCCGGCGAGAGCCGCCTCGGCGGCTTCCAGGCGGCGTGCGTAGAGAGGGAACTGCGCGGCGAATCCGGCGACTTCCTTGCGCACGCGCTGTTCCGTTGCGGCATCGCCGAGATGGCCGAGCACTTCCGCGATCCAGCCGGCGATTTTCTCCATCTCTGGCTCGCGCATACCGCGCGTGGTGACCGCCGGCGTGCCCATGCGGACGCCGCCGGCTTTGAGCGGCGGCAGCGGGTCGAACGGAATCGAGTTCTTATTAACCGTGATGCCGGAACGATCCAACGCCGGCTGTACCGCGCTTCCGGTCAGGCCGCGGCAATTCACGTCGACGAGGAAAAGATGGTTGTCTGTGCCGCCGCTGACGATCCGAAATCCGCGCCGCGCGACGGCCGCTGCGAGAGCCTTGGCGTTCGCAATGACTTGGCGTTGGTACTCGACGAAGCCCGGCTCCGCCGCTTCCTTCAAGCACACCGCTTTCGCCGCGATGGTGTGCATCAGCGGGCCGCCTTGCATGCCGGGGAACGTCGCGCGGTCTAGATCCTTGGCGAATTTTTCTCGGCACAAGATCAGGCCGCCGCGAGGGCCGCGCAGAGTCTTGTGAGTGGTCGTAGCGACAAAATCGGCGTGTGGGATGGGGCTCGGGTGCATGCCCGTGGCGATCAGGCCGGCGATGTGGGCCATGTCCACGAACAACAGCGCGCCAACGGCATGCGCGATCTGCGCCATCCGCGGAAAATCGAAAATCCGCGAATACGCGCTCGCCCCGACGACGATCATCTTGGGCTTGTGCTCGCGCGCCAGGCGATCGACCTCGTCATAGTCGATCGTTTCGGTCTCTTTTGAAACACCGTACGGCACGAACTTGTAGTTGATGCCGGAAAAATTGAGCGGATGGCCGTGCGTGAGGTGGCCGCCGTGGGCGAGATTCATGCCGAGCACCGTGTCGCCGGGTTTCAGCGCCGTCATGTAAACGGCGATGTTCGCCTGCGTGCCGGAATGCGGCTGAACATTCGCGTGCTCGGCGCCGAACAGCTCCTTGGCGCGGTCGATGGCGAGCTGCTCGGCTTGGTCGACGAATTCGCAGCCGCCGTAGTAGCGCTTGCCCGGGTAGCCCTCTGCGTACTTGTTCGTCAGGACCGAGCCCATCGCTTCCATCACCGCCTCGGAGACGAAATTCTCCGAAGGGATCAGCTCGATGCCGGTAGCTTGCCGGCGAACCTCCTCGCGCAGCACGGCGGCGATAGCGGGATCGGTTTCCTCGAGCGAACGGCTCATGCGGCGCAGGTCGGGCGTGTCGATAGCCATAATTGCGCTCATCTTAGCAAAAGCAATCAGTACTGGCGAGCCGCGAAAAGAGCCCGTGAAAAGAGCCCGTGGACTCGAGGTACAGGAAAAGTACAGGTCTCAATCGTCCCTCCGGGA
This sequence comes from uncultured Acidobacteriota bacterium, assembly GCA_963769415.1. Classification (GTDB taxonomy): domain Bacteria; phylum Acidobacteriota; class Terriglobia; order Acidiferrales; family UBA7541; genus Palsa-295. The sequence continues at coordinate 2,013,759 of CAVYLM010000005.1, read as the reverse complement.
CTCCGATTTTGCTCTTCGCGTTCCCGGCACTGCGCTGCGCAGTGCCGGGCTAATGACAATCGCGCCTCCGGCGCTTCAGGCATCATCGGGTGGGAAGATTTCCAGGAGTCGTAACCGTTCAGGGTCACAAAAAGCGAAAAGCAGATCCCTCACCCCCGCCGCAACCGGCAGGGATTCGGGATGACATTTGTACCGGTATGCCCCGAGGATGCGAGACGACATTTTTGTACTGGTGTGCGCCGTTTGGACAGGGCGTCGACAGAGCCAGACAGCTTCTAGTTCGTCGTGGGTTTCTGCGGTTGCGGGGCGTAGGCAGGTTGCACGAGCAGAACTTCCTGGACGCGCGGGTCCTTGATGACTTTCGCGAAATCGGGATCCTTCCCGGCGGAGCGGTAATCCTTGAATCCTTCGTCGCGCGCCATTTTCAGGTAGCGCGCGGCGCGTTCGGCATCGCCGATCTTCGCGTAGGACTTTGCCAGCGTGAAATGCAGCGAAGCCGGATCGGGCGACGAGCGCTGCTGCAAGACGGTGCCTGCACCACCCTTGTGATCGAACACCTCAGGGTCAAGTGCCAGCGCCTGGCCGAATGCCTGCATCGCCTTCGCGTATTCCTTGACGCTGCAGTAGGCGTAGCCGAGATTGGCGTGAACAGTCGCGAGTGCGTTCCCCTTCGAGATGGACTGCTTGTAGTACTTGATCGCCTTGCCGTAGCGCTTCTGGGAGAACTCCACGGTGCCCAAATTGTTCAGCGCGTTGGAATCGGTTTTGTCCGCCTTCACGGCGAGCTTGTAGTAGTGTTCGGCGCGATCCGGGTCACCGAGCTGCTGAAAAGCGATGCCTGCGAGATTGAGAATCCGTGCGTCGTGCGGATCGTCGATCAGAATCGTCTGGTAAGCCTTCGCGGCGGCGTCAAATTCCTTGCGCGCCATCAGGATTTCGGCGTTCATCTCGGCCTTCTGCCGGGGCGTCATTTTGGAGACGGCGGGACTTTCGGCAGTGCCGGTGGGAGTGGCGCCCAGCGGGCCGTTCGGGACTTGTTGGGCTTGAACCGTTGCAGCAACGAAAACGAGCGGAATTGCGAAGAGGGCTAAACGCGTCATGGCCCTGCTCCTTGTAGCCGGCGCGACCGCTCCTACGGCTGCTTGGGTTTTGAGTTGTCCGCGGGCTGTTTACTTCCTCCGAAGATACCAAATATCCGGTCGATGAGTCCTTTTTTCTTCTCGGGATCCTGTGCCGATTCGGTATCGGAAGCGGATGGCTTCTGGCCGGGCTTCGCGGACTGCGGGGATTTCGGGCGATTTTCAGCGCTATTGAGAGGCTGGCCCGTGGTATTGACCGCCGGCTCGGGCTGAGCGCTTTGCTCCTTGCCGAAAAGATGAGAAAGCCAGCCGCCGCCCCCGGCCTGCGCGTTTTGCCCGCCGTGAAGCTCGCAGTACTGCGTCGGCTCGCTGCCGCCGACGAAATACTCGTGCGCTACCTCGGGGCAAGATGTGGTCGCGAGCTGGCCGCTCTGCGGATCGACGGCCTCTTCGACGATTCCAGCCGGGGGCTCGAAATCCTGCGTATTGCGATACAGCGGCAGAGCGACGGCGCGCTTCATGAACTCAGCCCAGATCGGCGCGGCAGCCGCGCCGCCGGCGAGGCCAAGATCGCGGTTGTCGTCGAAGCCGACCCAGACGACGCAGAGCAGGTTCGACGTGTAGCCGGCAAACCAACCGTCGCGCGACGTGCCCGTCTTTCCGGCGGCCGGCGCCTCGAAGCCGAGCTGGCGCACCGGAAAGCCCGTGCCGTGATTGATCACGTCTTCCATCAGGCTCGTGGTCAGATAGGCGACGCGCGGATCGAGGACGGGGCGCGTGGTCGGCTCGTTTGTTTCCTCGACCTTGCCGTTCCCCGAAACGACGCTGCGGATGAACAATGGTTCGGCGCGGATGCCGCCCGTGGCGAATGCGGTGTAACCGGCGGCGACGTCGATCGGCGTCATTTCGTAGGCGCCGAGCGCGACCGCCGGCGTCGGCTGAATGTTCGATCCGAGTCCCATCTGCCGCGCGAGATCGACCACCCGCTGGTAGCCGATCATTTCGGCGACTTTGACCGTCGCGACGTTGAGCGAGTGAATCAGCGCGTCGCGCACGGTAACGGTGCCGAAAAATTCCTGGCTGTAGTTGTCCGGCGTGTATTCCTTGCCATCGAATTCGAAGGTGGTGGGCGTATCGTCGACGGTGGTAACCGGAGTCACGACCGGCTGAAGTCCCTGCGCGGCGTTATTGAACGCGGCCGCGTAGACGAACGGCTTGAATACGGAGCCCGGCTGGCGGTGCGCCAGCGCGTGATTGAGCTGGCTTTCGCCGTAGTCGCGGCCGCCGACGAGCGCGCGAATCTCTCCGGTGTGCGGATCGAGCACGACCATGGCGATCTGCACCTGCGGGACAGCCTCGCCTTTTTTCTTCCAGACGGCGTAGCGATGCGCGAGGAGCTTGTCGACATTCTGCGCACCGAGCAGGACCGCGTCCGTGGCGGCGCGCTCGAGATCAGGATCGAGCGTCGTGTAAATGCGATAGCTTTCGTTTTCGAGATCGCTTTCCGAATATTTCTCGAGGAGATGGTCCTTCACCATGTCGACAAAATACGGAGCGGAGCTGCTGGCGAGGCCGCCGTTCACGAAATGCAGCTTGGCGTGCTTGGCCGCAGCTTCCTGTTCGGCGGTGAGGTAGCCATCTTCGACCATTTGACCGAGCACGCGGTCGCGCGCTTCCTCGGCGCGGTCCAGATGGCGCTCGGCAGCGGAGTAGCGGTTCGGCGCGCGGATGATTCCGGTGAGGAACGCGGCTTCGCCGGCGTTTAGCTCGCGAACGTCCTTGCCGAAATAGGCCTCGGCGGCCTCGCCGAACCCGCGTATCGAAAAGCTGCCGCGATTGCCCATATAAATGTCGTTGGCGTAAAGCTCGAGAATCTGCTGCTTCGAGAATCGCTCGTCGATTTCGGCAGCCATAAGGATTTCCGAAAGCTTGCGGCTCCAGACGCGCTGGGTGGTGAAAAAGAACGTGCGCGCGACCTGCATATCGATGGTGCTGGCGCCCTGAGCCTTCTGGCCGCGCCGGATGTCGTAGAGCGCAGAGCCGAAGACGCGAACCATGTCGAGCGGGCCGTGCTCGAAGAAACGCTTGTCCTCCGCGGCCAGCAGCGCGTGGATGAGCACCGGCGGCAAATCCTCGTAGCGAACCACGCGGCGCTTTTCACGCGAGCTGTCGAAGAGGTTCGTAAGCACGACGGGTTCGATTTGCGCGGAGTCGAGCTGCGTGCCGTCGGAAAGCTGCGTGATGCCGGTGACCTCCGCGCCCGTGAAATCGACTCGCAGCGCGTTGTGGCCCTGGAAAAAGGAATCCGCGGACGGCCGAATGTCCACGGCCGAGCCGGTCACGCGGAAAACTCCCGGCGAGCCTTCGACCGCGCTTTCCTGGTAGCCGGCGCGCAAGAGATACGTCGAGAGTTCACCGGCGCGCAGTGTCTCGCCCATGAAAATGTGGCCGGGCGCGGAATAGACGCGCGAGGTGTTCTGGTAAATCTGGCCAGTGAGGCGCTGGTCGATCATGTGGCCGAACTTGATGTAATAGTAGGTAACGACAGTGGTGACGGCGAGCAGGATTCCCAGCAGTGCCGCCAGCAGCGCCATTCCAAACCGCGATGTCAAGAAGCCCGGGGCTATTCGAATGCGCAAGCAATCTCCTCAGTACGGCGCGAACGCGGCGCCGGGCGCGTCAAGGCACGGCCGGGCTGAGCGGCCTCCTACTTAGATGAATTCAATTCTAAATGGTATGGTTGTCTGCGTGGGGATGAAAATCGTGAGTCCACTGGTAGACGGCTAGATCGAATGTGATGCTGTAGTCGACGTCGATCTCGACGCTGCCGCTGTTCATGGTGACGCGGATGTCTTCGGACTTCACCGGGAGTCCCAGCTCCTGGGCCTTCTTGTAGATGTCGGAGCGCACGTCGTCAGGGCCCTTCTTGGGATAGCCGGTGAGAGCAAATCGCGATTCGGCTTCGATCGAATCCTGAAATTGATAGTTCTCGACGTAAATGGGAATGACCTTGACGCCTGCGTACCCCATCGAGCCCAGGATAACAAGCGTAATCAGCAGGTTCAGCCTGGAACCGCCTCGTTCGCCTGATTGTTTCGATCGAACCATTGAAGCAGTGCTCCTCCCAAGTGCTTTTCGTCGTGATTTTAAGCTACCACGCCAGCGCGCGCACGTATGCGCGACGACGCGCCTGTGTTCGCGATGAGTAACCGCGGAGATGGGACGGCAGACGGCGAAGGGAGTTAGTAGGCTTTGGCGAAAATCGCCTTCTCGGAGGCAGGCTTGCCGCAGAAGATGCACTTGCCCGAGCCGCCGGGCTGCTCGAGCGGAATGCAGCGCATGGTCGCTTTTGTCTCTTCCTTGATCTTTTCTTCGCAGTCGCCGCTGCCGCACCACCAAGAGAACGCGAAGCCCTTTTCCACGGCCGCCTTGAATTCAGGATAATCCCCCGGCTCGGCAGTATGCGCCTTGCGAAATTCGAGCGCGCGGTCGTAGAGCGATTTCTGAATCTCTTCGAGCGTCTGCGCCACGGCGGCGGCAATTCCTTGCTGCGGCACGAAGGCCTTCCCTTCCTTGCCCGGACGGTCGCGCCGCGCCAGCACCACCGAGCTCTTGGCGACGTCTTTCGGCCCCAGCTCGAGCCGCAGCGGCACGCCGCGCATCTCCCAGTCGTTGAACTTGAAACCCGGGCTCATGCCTTCGCGTTCGTCCATTTTCACGCGGATGCCGGAATCGATCAGTTCGCGCCGCAGCTTCTGCGCATTCGCGAGCACGGCGGCGCGTTCCTCGTCCGTCTTGTAGATCGGGACGATCACCAGCTGATGCGGCGCCAGCCGCGGCGGCAGAATCAGCCCCTGATCGTCGCCATGCACCATGATGATCGCGCCGACGAACCGCGTGGAGAGGCCCCACGACGTGGTCCAGCAGTGCTGCAGGACGCCGTTCTTATCGAGGTAGCGAATCTCGAAAGCCTTTGCGAAATTCTGGCCGAGGTTGTGCGAGGTTCCCGCTTGCAGCGCCTTGCAATCGCCCATCATTGCTTCAATTGAATAGGTCTGGTCGGCGCCCGCAAAGCGCTCGGCCGCCGATTTGCGCCCGGGGATCACGGGCACGGCGGCCTCGTTCACCGCGAAATCGGTATAGATGTCGAGCATCTGCCGCGTTTCGATCTCCGCTTCTTCGGCTGTGGCGTGGGCGGTGTGACCCTCCTGCCAGAAAAACTCGAGCGTGCGCAGAAACAGCTTCGTGCGCAGCTCCCAGCGCACCACGCTGTTCCATTGATTGATCAGGATCGGCAGATCGCGGTACGACTGAATCCATTTCGAATACGCGTGGCCGATGATCGTTTCCGACGTCGGCCGGATCACCAGCGGCTCTTCGAGCTTTTCGCCGCCGCCGTGCGTGACCACGGCCAGCTCGGGGGAAAATCCGGCGACGTGCGATTTTTCCTTGTCGATGAAGCTGCGCGGGATCAGCAGCGGAAAAGCCGCGTTGACGTGCCCCGTTGCTTTGAAGCGCTTGTCGAGCGCCGCGGTGATGTTCTCCCACAGCGCCCAGCCGTAGGGACGCACGATCATGCAGCCGCGGACCGGCGCGTAATCGGCAAGCTCCGCGCGAAGGACCAGCTGGTTGTACCATTCGGAGAAATCTTCCGCGCGCGTGGTCAGCTTCTGGTCCGACATTCGTGTTCCCGTGTCCTTACCCGCGCCGCAAGCATCGGGCGCATGGATGGTCCGCGCGACAATCCGCTTTCGCGATTCGGCGGCCAACCATTATCAATGGCGAGATCAAGCGGCGTCCAGAGTTTGTTCTGTGCCGCTCCGAGCCGGGAACTCGATACGATTTAATGTGGCGAACGTCACGCAAGAAAATCCGCCAAAAGAGCTGTTTGCGCTTGACAACGAATTGAAACTCGTAGTAGTAGAGGCGCCAGCAAGAAGCACTGGTGGGAGTGCAGCTATCCTAATTTGGGGGGTGGGAAAATGGTGCGAACGTTCGCGCTTGCGTTGAAGTGTGCCTCGATTGGTTTCCTGGTTTGCCTGCTGTGTCTCCTGATTCCTGCTTCTCCCGCGCTGGCGCAAAGCGCCTCTACCGGCGCGCTGTCCGGGACGGTGACCGATCCCTCCGGCGGCGTGATTGTCGGCGCAACCGTGACGGCCACGAGCCTCGCAACGGGCCAAGCTCGTTCCGTAACCACGGACGCGAGCGGCGTGTACAAAATCTCCCTGCTGCCCCCCGGAAATTACAGCGTGAAGTTCTCCGCAAATGGCTTCAAGACGGTCGAAGTCCCGTCTGTGACGGTAAACGTTACGGAAACCCACCTGCTGGACCACGCGCTCGAAGTCGGCTCGTCAACGCAGCAAGTCACTGTTGAGTCGACGGTGGAGACCATTCAGGCGCAAAACGCCACCGTCGGAGGATTGGTTTCCGGCCAAACCGTGACGGAGTTGCCCCTCAGCACCCGGAACTATACGCAGGTGATTGACCTCTCGCCGGGCGTCGTCGCCAACGTCGCCACGGCAACAGCCGTCGGAAACGGAACGCAGGACATCAACGTCAACGGTTCCGGCTCCGACCAGAACACGTACATGATGGATGGCGCCGTGATCACGAACTACGGCAGCGGCGGCGCGGCGCAGTCCGGAAGCTACGCCGGAATCGGCATCCCCAATCCAGATTCGATTCAGGAGTTCAAGGTCCAGACGTCACAATACGACGCCGCCTACGGCCAGAATCCGGGCGCGAACGTGAATGTTGTCACCAAGAGCGGCACGAACCAGTATCACGGCGCGATTTGGGAGTTCAACCGCAACAACGTCTTCAACGCCAATGATTTCTTCTTCAAGAATTCGGAGCGAGGGGAAGGTCTTCCAAACAAACCGCCAGAAGTGAAACAAAATCAGTTTGGCGGCACTTTCGGGGGACCGATCAAGAAAGACAAGATATTTATCTTCGGTTCGTATCAGGGTCTCCGGCAGCTGAACGGAATTGGAAGCAACGGATTTGCAACCGGTATCACTTCCGTCAGCCTGCTGCCATTTAACGAACCTGGCGTTGCCTTTGCGAATGCCCGGTCTGACCAGGGCGCCGGCTACACTATCCCGCTCGACTACGGCATTCAAAACCCGCTGAACGCCAACTTCGGCAGTACGACGCCCGGGAGCATCATAGGCCGGCCATGCGATGCTTCGACGTACCGAAAATATCTTGGATGCGCGTTTGGCGGAGAGAACGACTTTCTGAGCTTCCTCGGCTTCGGTACCGCCACACCAGTGGCGAACAACGGGTCGAACATCAATCAGTCATTCATCAACCTGTTGAAGGCAACCGAATCGATTCCTCAAGTAAGAGGTGGCTTCAACAACGGGTACTACGTTCCCAGCCTCCGCTACAACGCGAGTGGCGTGCCCTCGTGTGTTGCCACTGGATCATGCGCTTCACCGACAACGATTTCGCAGGCAACGCAGGCGAATGAAGATCAGTATTTGCTGAATACCGACTACGTGTTGAACCGCAAGCATACGTTCTCCGAAAAATACTTTTTCTCGAAGGACCCACAGACCCAGAGTTTCAGCTGCCTTGGCGGCTGCTACCCGGGCGCACCGGAAGATGCCCGGTATGGTTCTCAGTCGCTCGTTACAAAGCTGACCTCGGTCCTTACGAATAACCTGGTGAACGAGGCCTTTTTCTCGTTCCAGCGGTTGTTCCTGAACGTCACCGACGGCGTGACGGTAAATTCGTGTGACGTCAACATCATTCCCGCGATTAACAACGGCGTCCCCTGCAGCGCAAACTCTCCGGACAAGACTGTCCCGAACCTCGAAGACAGGCTCATCCCTGTCATCGGCACTTTCGGATTTCCGGGATCAAACTGGGGAGGTTGGCAGTTGGGCGGCAATTTCTTTTCCGCGACCCACAGCATCCAGAACACATTCCTCGGCAACGAGCAGATCTCCTGGAATCACGGGAAGCACTCGATTCGCGCTGGCTTTAACATTCAGCGCATCCAGTGGAACTGGTCGCAACCAGACAGGGAAAGAGGTTGGATCAACGGCGGCAATACCGCCGACCTGATGACCAGCAGCCCGAGCGTTCCGAATGGCATATTCCTGAACCTCACGAACCGCTTGCTGCCAGCCGGCTCGGTGAATCCTCACCACTGGCGCATCAACGAGTACTCGACCTTCGTTCAGGATGACGTCAAGCTGACGCGAAAGCTCACCGTAAACCTGGGCCTGCGCTGGGAGCTTGACGGATGGCCCTCGGACAATCAGGGCATCTTTACCAACTTCGCGGCAAGCGCGGCCGGGCTCGTGGATACGGGCTCCTTCTTCTTGAACAACCCGGGCGGCACGCTCGCTGGGTACATCGTGCAAAGTAACTACAACAAGGCTCTCTACAACGGCCTCGTCGGGCAGTTCGGTTCGACCGGGATTCTCGTCAACAGCAACAAGACGTTGCTGCAGCGGCCGCCGATTGACAACTTTTCTCCGCGTATTGGCGTGGCATGGCAGCCGTTTGGCTCGCAATTCGTCGTGCGTGCTGGATACGGCATGTTCTTCGACCGCATGTACGGAAACCTATTAGGGGATAACATCCTCGGCAACGAACCGCCCTATGCCACCGGCATCGGCACGGCCCCGGGTCAGACGTTCCAGAATCCGTTCTGCACGCCCACCACATGCCCGCAGTTCCTCGGATTCATTCCACGAACCCTGCAGGTGACAGCGGGAGATCCTGTTAACGGTGCGACCGCGATCGCGGACTTCTTCGGCGGCAACGGCACGGGCATCATCACCTCAGGTGACAACCCAGCGATGCGTACTCCGAAGGTTCAGCAATACAACCTCGACCTTCAGTACGAGTTTGCGCACGGCTGGGTGCTCGACGTTGGCTACGTTGGCACGCATGGCGTCCACCTGTTCGATTGGAATCGCGCCCCGAATCTGGCTTACCTCGTTCCCGGAGCGCCAAATGGACCGACGGCCAACGACGTCGTCGATCAATTGATGATCAAGTCAGCCAGCTCGTTCCCGATGAACGATTCGGCCAACACGAATCCTTCCACTCAGGTTCTGACGAACACGGCGTCAAACGTCATGGGCCGCGTGCACTATCTGGGCGTCGCTCCGTCCGGTTTGCAGCAAGTGGAAACAGACGGAAATCACCTCTACAACAGCCTCCAGATGCAGTTGCGGCATCAGTTCTCCCACGGCCTCACGATGCAGGCTTCCTACACCTGGAGCAAGCTCATCACGGACGTCAACGCCAGCGAGTCTGGCGGTGGCATTGCCACGCCGGGCAACGTGCTTTCCGGAAGCGCTTCCATGAACGACCCGTTGAACTTCCGTCAGCAGTACGGCTTGGCGGCATTCAACCGTCCTCAGCGTCTCGTGGTTAACTACAATTACGATCTGCCTTTTAAAGGCGAAGGGTGGCACAACAAGGTGATCGGCGGCTGGTCCGTTTCTGGTGTTACAACGATTCAGGACGGCACCCCGTTCACCGTAGTCGACAGCTCAGGCGGCACGTTGTATTACGGCAGCTCTCTGGCGACCGGTGCGATCATTCGGGCCCAGCTCGCCAATCCGGGTAATTGCAATAGCTTGGGGATATGTAAGTCCGGTACACCTCTTAACACCTCCGGCAGCATGAAGTGCCGGCTAGGAATTGTGGTTCTCGGAGGTAACGGAGCTCCCCTGCCATGCGACATAGTGGGCGGAGTCGTGAGTCCCACGGGTTTTATCAACCCCGGTGCCTTCACGGGAGTGCCCACGTTTGGTGGCGACACTAATCCAGCCAGCGGCGGCCCTTGCCCGCAAGAAGGTTTCTTCGACTGCGGTACGGGCTTCGGCAATTCCGGCGTCGGAATTATGAAGTGCTGCACGCAGGTGAATTTCGACATGGGGATCATCAAGGACACCAAGGTTGGAGGAATTCGCGAGGATGGCAGTCTCCAGTTCCGCGCGGAATTCTACAATCTGTTCAATCACACTCAGTACAACCCGCCGGCTAACAATCGTAACTCGACCACTTTTGGTCAGATCACGTCGAGCGCGGTTCCCGGGCGCATTCTGCAATTCGGATTGAAATATAGTTTCTAGCTGCACAAACTGATCTAGCTACCAGCCGGCCGGCGTGCTTGCACATTACAAATGTAGTAATCGTGTGTATAATTTCGGTCCTTTCGATCTCGAACGGGCAATGCAAATTGGTTTGCTCCGGAGGGTGCCGTGGACCGCGACGTCAGCTGGCCGAGAATTATCCCATTCGAGAAGAATCGCGCGCGCACAGCCCTCTGGGAGGCAGTTATGATCGCCTGCGTGCTGCTGATCGGCGTACAAACGATCGGCTGCGGCGGCTCATCGGGCATGCCGGGCGGCGGGGGACCACCTCCGCAAATGTTTACGACAATCGATGTTGCCGAGGCAGGAACGAACAGCGAACAAGGCACGTTTGGATTGGAAATCAACGGCAACGGGGACGTGGCCGGGTATTTTATCGACCCTAGCGGCATCGTTCACGGATTCGTCAGAGATTCCGCGGGCATGATCACAGTGGTCGATGCTCCGGTGAACGGAAATCTGGGCACCGAGATTGAGGCGATCAACGCGTCCGGCGACACCGCCGGGTTCTACTTCGATTCGCAAAACAACCAACACAGTTTCGTGCGCAGTTCGAACGGCAACATCACGACGTTCGATCCGCCGAACAGCACCTCGGGCGCACAATCCATAAACGACGGCGGCACGGTGGCCGGCGGATTCGTGGATGTGAACGGCGCTCACGGTTATCTGCGGGCGCCTAACGGCACGTTCACGGCCTTCGACCCGACCGGCGACAGTAGCCAAGTTCGAATCGTGATTCCCGCCCAGATCAATGCAAGCGGGGCCGTGGCCGGAACGTACGTCGATACTGTCGACGTCTCCCATGGTTTCTTCCGCGATCCGAACGGCGGCATCACGACCCTGGACGCGCCGGGCGCTGGCACGGCGACGAATGAAGGGACCGCGCTGATCGATATGAACACCAGCGGCACCATCGCGGGCGGGATCAACGTCGGCGTGGTGAACGGGGTCAATACGACCCACAGCCTCGTGCGGACTACGGGTGGGACGTACACGGTATTCGATCCTCCCGAGTCCGGCGCGCACAGCTCTCTGGCAGAGGCTATCAACGATAGCGGCGCGGTGGTGGGGACTTACCGAGACGTCAACTTGGTGCGACACGCATATCTTCGCGAGCCAGACGGGAGCTTCATCAGCTTCGATGATCCGGAAGCGGCACAGCTTCCCCTTTCAGCGGTAAACCAAGGTACTGTTCCTCGCAGCATCAATGCGAGCGGAGCAGTGGCCGGGTTTTACTCCGACGCGAACGGCGTTCGGCATGCGTTCATCTGGCAGTAAATCAAGAAAAGCTCGGCGACGGGCGATCAAGTTGAGTGGCCAGAGTCTCGCCAAGAAAGTTCGCCGGGCGTAGCAGTGCTACGCCCCTACAGCAACTGCTTCACTGCGCGGTGGTGGTCGAACCGCCAGGCCCAGGAGATGAGGACGACGCTGGCGATGAGGCCCGACCAGACGACCTCGGACATGTTGTCAGGCGGGGCGCTGAAGCGGTCGCCGATGTAGGCGAGCATCAGCAGCGCGGCGTAGGCGAAGAAGGCGTAGCGGCCGATGCGGTCGCGCCCGGCCCGCTAGGCGAGGAATTTGCCCGGTAGGAAGTTCAGGGGCTGAAGCCCGAGGTTTTGACGACGCTTTATGTCGCGGCTAAAGCCGCGACCCACAAAGTACGAATGCGCCAATCAGGAGATTGGCGATCCCAGGAATGGCAAGACCAGGCTACTTGGTCCTGAAAAGGGCCAGGTCGACGGCGGCGGCCATGGCTTTATAGCCTTCGTCATTGGGGTGCAGGTGGTCGCGGATGTTGTAGGACGGGCGAATCTGCTTGGGGTTGGCGGGGTCCTGGACGGCGGCGTCGAAATCGATGACCGCATCGTAGGCATGGCTGGTGCGAATCCAGTTGTTTAACCCCTCGCGCAGCGCTTCGCCCGCGTCGGTGGCGTAGGCCGCGCCGACGAAGGGAGTCAACGTGGCGCCGATCGCCTTGATCCCGTGCATGTGGGCGCGCTCGATGAGCTGCTTGTGGGCCGCGATCAGGTCGTCCACAGACGGATGCTCGGTCGGAGGAGCGCCGGGGAGGCTTCCAATGCCGATGTCGTTGATGCCCTCGAGGACGATCATCCATTTCGCGCCCGGCTGGCTGAGGACGTCGCGGTCGAAACGGGCGAGCGCGGAGACGCCGGCTCCGTCGTTGAGGAGGCGGTTGCCGGAGATGCCTTCGTTGATGATGGCGACGTTCGCGGTGGATTTGTTCGCGGCGAGGCGCGCGGCCAACTGGCTGGGCCAGCTGCTATTGGTATTCGGCGTGGAGGTGGCGCCGTCGGTGATGGAATCGCCGAAGGCAACGATGGCGGCGGACTTGGCGGGCGCGACGACGTCCACTCCGTCGATCCAGTACCAGAGCTCGCGAGTGGTTGGATCGGCAATGCTGGGGGCGGCGGTGAAGTCACCGGGCTGCGAGATGTAGGTGGTGCGCAGGCCGGTGAGGTGGATCGTCGGAATGGCAGCCTCGACCGGAATGTAGAGGCTGATCACCAGATCGCCGAGCGCGGGAACTTCGAGATCGAGCGGGTCGCTGAGCACTTCGGCGCCCGGTGGAATGACGGCGGACGGTCTTCCGCTGAAGGTGAGCACATGGTCGGAACCGGCGACGATGGCCGAGTCCTTGTCGTGGAGAGCTAGGTGAGCCGCGCCGATCTGGAGCGCGCTGGTACCGAACGCGTTCGACAGCTGGACGCGGACGCGGTGGCCTCCGATGCTGGTGTGAACGAGCATGCGCACGGTCTGGTTGTTGATGGTCGGCGGAGGGGCAAAGAGCGGCGGGGGAGGCGGATTGCCCTGGGCCGGCGGAGCGGGAGCAGCGGGCGCGGGCTGACCGTTGGCCGCCCGCGGCGGAGGAGCGGGAAACCGCGGAAACGAGAACCGCGGCGTTTGCGGAGAAGCCGCCCAGGTGGCGACCCAATGCTCTTGAGCGCGCGCATTCGGAGCCGCCAGCGCCATCAAGAATACAAACGACAGTACACACGCACTCCGAACGCGCCTCGCCATGATTCCCCCCGAAAATACGGATTGAAAGCGGGACGAATGTTATCGCGACGAGAATCGATTGGCAACGGCGGTTGGCGAGAGGCGCGCGACCGCCCGAATCGGGAGATTCGCGCTGCCAGCGTCGTCAGCGCTTCGGGGCGGGCGGGTGCGGGGCGAGCACCTGCTGCAAGGTGAGTCCCGGCGCGAAATTCAAGATAACTTCGAACTTGATCCAAGCGATGACGTCGGGCGCGCCATCTTTTCCCGAGGCGAGGCGCGACTTTACGATGCGGAGCTGGCCGGTGCCGAGCATCAGCGCCGCCGATTCGGCGGCGACCCGGGCGCGTTCGGCTTCACCGACCGTGCTGGGATAGAGCGCGGCGTTGACGACTTCGTTGGCGCGCTCTTCGTCGTCGACGGACTGGACGAAATTGAATTTGCGCAGCGGGGCCTGGAGAGCTTCCTTCGCCGAGTAGCCGAAGGCGGCGGCGATGTAGCGGTCGTTGTAAGCGTGGTAGGGCGGCGTCGCGATGGCGGCGAATTCGACGGGATCGCCGGCCGGCTCGACGGGCGGGAGGATTTCGATGACCCAGCCGCCGCCTTCGTCGGATGTGGCAGGGGTGAGGCGGAAGGAGAGGTTGTGGCCGACGTCGCGCGTGAAGGGCTGGCCGCGGGTAGCCTCGCCGGTGAAGCGAAGTTCGGGGACGTCGGCTTGCGGCGCGGGAGGAGGTGCGGTCGCGGCCGGAGGTTGATCCTGCGATGCGGCGAGCGCGGACGGGCGGGCGCCGATTGCGGCGACGAGGGCGCAAGCGAGAACGAGGCCGATGGGCCGCGGATGCATAAGCGAGGGGATTTTACCAGCAGGAGGCGCGAAAGCGGGAGCGACCGCAAGACCTCAAATGGCGCGACCTTGCCAAGCGCCTGGGCCGGGCACGATATATCGTGCCCCTACAAAAAATGGGCGGCCGAGGCCGCCCATTTCGAATCGAAGACATGTTAACGGCCGTGCTCGCAAGAAAGGGCGCAGCAAGCAGCGCCCCTACGAAGAAAAGCTTCCTACGTTCCTTCGTCCCAGGAGGCGAGGTACTTTTCCTGCTCCGGCGTCAGCTTATCGATCTGCACGCCCATGGACTCGAGCTTGAGCTTGGCGATCTGCTTGTCGAGGTGCTCAGGGACGGAGTAGACCTGCGGCTTGAGATCCTTGGCGTTCTTGACCATATATTCGGCGGAGAGCGCCTGGTTGGCGAAGCTCATGTCCATCACGGACGCGGGATGGCCTTCGGCGGCGGCGAGATTGATCAGGCGGCCTTCGCCGAGGAGATAGACCTTGCGGCCGTCCTTCATCGCGTATTCCTCGACGAAGGGGCGGGCTTCCTTGTGGCCGCTCGAGAGCTTCTCGAGCGCCGGGATGTCGATTTCGACGTTGAAGTGGCCGGAGTTGCTGATGACCGCGCCATCCTTCATGCGTTCGAAGTGCTCGTGCGAGAGAACGGATTTGTTGCCGGTGACGGTAACGAAAATGTCGCCGATTTTGGCGGCTTCGTTCATGGGCATGACGCGGAAACCGTCCATGACCGCTTCGATTGCCTTCGTGGGATCGATTTCGGTGACGATGACGTCCGCGCCGAGGCCCTTGGCGCGCATCGCGACGCCGCGTCCGCACCAGCCGTAGCCGGCGACGACAAGCCTGCTGCCGGCGAGCAGCAGATTGGTGGCGCGAATGACGCCGTCGAGAGTCGACTGGCCCGTGCCGTAGCGATTATCGAAGAAGTGCTTGGTGAGCGCGTCGTTGACGGCGATGACCGGGAACTTCAGCGTGCCGTCCTTCGACATGGCGCGCAGGCGGATGACGCCGGTGGTGGTTTCCTCGGTGCCGCCGATTACGTCGGAAATTTGATTCGTGCGCTTGGTAAGAAGCTGGGTGACGAGGTCCGCGCCATCGTCCATGGTGATCTGCGGCTTGTGGTCCAGCGCCGCGTTGATGTGCGCGTAGTACGTGGCGTGGTCCTCGCCCTTGATCGCGTACGTCGGGATGCCGTAGTCCTTGATCAGCGCCGCCGCGGTGTCGTCCTGCGTGGAAAGCGGGTTCGAGCCGCAGACGACGAGATCGGCGCCGCCGTCACGCAGCGTGATGGCGAGGTTGGCCGTCTCGGTGGTGACGTGCAGACAGGCCGCCATGCGAATGCCCTTCAGCGGCTGCTCCTTGATGAAGCGCTTGCGGATCAACTGCAAAACGGGCATGTGCGAATTCGCCCATTCGATTTTGCGCTTGCCCTGCTCGGCAAGAGACATGTCCTTCACATCGCCTTTTACTCTGACTGCTGTTTCCACGAGATGCTCCCTTTGATTTTTATTGGGACGAAAAAATCTAGCGAGACACTGCCACTGCGCCGCGCGAAGCCGCTTCCTTGCGGATGGCGTCGGCCTTGTCGGTCTTTTCCCAAGTGAAGCCCGGACCGGTGCGGCCGAAATGGCCGTAGGCGGCCGTCGCCTTGTAAATGGGACGACGGAGGTCGAGCGCTTCGATGATGCCCTTGGGCGTCAGTTTGAAGAAGGCGCGAATCAGCTCGGTGATCTGGTGGTTCGGGATCGTGCCGGTGCCGAAGGTATCGGCCATCACGGAAACCGGCTCGGCCAAGCCGATGGCATAGGCGAGCTGAACTTCCACTTTGCGCGCGAGGCCCGCGGCGACGATGTTCTTCGCGACGTACCGAGCCATGTAGCATGCGGAACGGTCGACCTTCGAGGGATCCTTGCCGGAAAACGCGCCGCCGCCGTGGCGGCCGTAGCCGCCGTAGGTGTCCACGATAATCTTGCGGCCGGTGAGGCCGGCGTCGCCCATGGGACCGCCGGTGACGAAGCGGCCGGTGGGGTTCACGTGGATCTTTGTGGTCTTGTCGAACATGCTGGCGGGAAGAACCGGCTTGATGACTTTCTCGATGACGGCCTCGCGGAGGTCGCTATTGGAAACTTTGTCGCTATGCTGGGTGGAGATAACAACCGTGTCGACGCGAGCGGGGCGGCCGTTGACGTATTCGATCGAAACCTGCGACTTGGCGTCGGGGCGGAAGAAATCGACTTCGTGCTTTTTGCGAACCTCGGCGTGCTTCTGCATCAGCTGATGCGCGAGCTGGATGGGCATGGGCATCAGTTCGGGAGTTTCGTCGCACGCGTAGCCGAACATCATGCCCTGGTCGCCGGCGCCGCCGGTGTCGACGCCCATGGCGATGTCCGGGGACTGCGGCTTGACGGCGGAAAGGATGCCGCAGGTTTCGGCGTCGAAGCCGTACTTCGCGCGGTTGTAGCCGATGTCGTTGATGACGTTGCGGGCGATGCGCTCGTATTCGAGGCAGCCGCGGTGCTCTTTCTTGATGGTGATCTCGCCGGCGATGACCACAAGGCCGGTGGTCAGCATCGTTTCGCAGCCGACGCGGCCCATGGGATCGTGCTCGAGAACCGTGTCGAGCACGGCGTCGGAAATCTGGTCGGCGATCTTGTCGGGATGCCCTTCGGAAACAGATTCAGAGGTAAACAGAAATTTCTCGTCGGAATGTGCCAAACCCGTGTCCTCCCCGGAATTAAGACGGAACCTGCGAGTATAAACCGCGCGCTTCGAACCCACTCAAACTAGCAACGCTAGCATGGGGGCCTAGGTGTGTCAATAAAGTGCAGGGAAAGGGGATAAATCGAGGCTGAACAGCAAAATGCGGCGGTGAATGACGCTTGAAAACCTAGGCGGCTTCGCGGCGGTAGAGGAGGTAGGCGCGGATGAAGGGGTCGAGGTCGCCGTCGAGGACTTTCTGGACGTCGCCGCGTTCGACCTTGGTGCGGTGGTCCTTGATCAGCTGATAGGGCTGCATGACGTAGGAGCGGATCTGGCTGCCGAAGCTGATATCGGACTTGGTGGCGTCGAGCTTCTTCTGATCGCCACGGCGCTTTTCGAGCTCCAGTTCGTAGAGGCGCGAGCGAAGGACTTTCATCGCCGATTCGCGATTCTTGTGCTGGCTGCGCTCGTTCTGGCACTGCACGACGATGCCGCTCGGGAGGTGCGTGAAGCGGACGGCGGATTCGACTTTGTTGACGTTCTGGCCGCCATGGCCGCCGGCACGGAATGTGTCGATGCGCAGATCCTCGGGACGGATCACGATTTCGATTTTGTCGTCGATTTCGGGGATTACGAAGACCGAGGCGAACGACGTGTGGCGGCGCGCCTGCTGGTCAAACGGCGAAATGCGCACCAGGCGGTGCACGCCGCTTTCGCCCGACAGCATGCCAAACGCGTTTTCGCCCTCGACCGCGATCGTGGCGGACTTGATCCCCGCTTCTTCGCCGGGCGTTGAATCGAGGATCGTGGCTTTCATGCCTTTCTGTTCAGCCCAGCGGAGATACATGCGCAGGAGCATCTCGGCCCAGTCCTGCGATTCGGTGCCTCCCGCGCCGGGCTTGATGGTCACGATGGCGTTCAGGCGGTCGCTTTCGCCGGCGAGCAGCGTTTTGGTTTCAAGGTCGGAGACGAAAGTATCCGCGGAGGCGATTTCTTTGGCGATGTCCTCGAGGAGCGAATCGCGCTGATCGTGATTGGACTCCTCCTCGGCAAGATGGAAATACGTGTCGAGATCGCTGAGCTTGCCGCTGAGCGCTTTTCCAGCGTTCGCGCGCTCTTCGAGCGCCTTGCGCTCCTGCATCGTGGCCTGGGCCTTTTCCTGGTCCTGCCAGAAGTCGGGCGCGTTGATTTTCTGTTCGAGTGCGGCTAACTGCGGTTCGATTGCGGAGGCGTCAAAGATAGCTCCGCACAAGCTCGATGCGTTTCTGGAGCTCGGCGTAGCGTTGCTGAAGATCTTCGATATGCTCGGGCATATTGAAATTCTACACACGAAAGGCGAAATTCGAAAATCGAAACTCGGAAGTCGCACTTTTACAAACGGTTTTTAGGGGGTCGGAGCTTTAGCTCCGACATAAAACGCTCCGGAAAGTCGGGCTTTAGCCCCTGAGGTTTGATTGGCGCGATCGCCGTTAGCGTTACGCGACGGCTTTTTAGTGGCAGCTTGCGTTGTCGGAAAACACGCGGCTCACGATCATCCCGTTCAAGAACCGGCCGCACTCGTTGATCTTTGCGAGCGACGGGTCGTTCTTCAGGGCATTCGGGTCCACCGTTTTCGCGCCGTTGAGAGACCGGCGCGCCGTAAGAACCTCGTTGGCCCAGGAGTTCAGTTTGTCGAATTCGTTCCGAAGCAGAGGAAGCGCGTTTTGGTCCGATTCGGTGGTCGCGGCAACAGTGGCCTGCGAGAGATCAGCCTCGACGCGGTCATGATAGTCCGTGGACCACGACGCACTCACGACCAGGCCATAGGTGATCATCATGGAGATTGCGCCGCGCCATTCCCTCATGTCCGCCAGGGCCGAAACTCCCGCGCTCGCGAAATCCCTTGAAAGGCCCTCCGGGGGAGGAGGCGCGGCACTCGTCGGGGCGGCGGTACTCGCGGCAGGAATCGTCAGGACGATTCGATTAGGCTCCACGGTGACCACGCCGTTGGTCAGCTGAGCCAGCGTCTCAAGATCCACGTACGAGTGGCCGTTGATCTGCGCGACTTCCGCGTCCATCGTTTTTCCGTTCACGACGAGGGGTTTGCTTGTTTTGCCGGAATTCGCTTGCGCAAACCCGGTCTTCGCGGAAAATAAAATCAGCGCCACCAGCAGGAGACTTCGAAGAAATTTGATTCCATGCACGACATGCTCCTCTCCGCGGGACCGGTTTCAAGCCGAAATCGCGCCCTGCACTTCGTTGTTCGGACCTCGCACTATGATGTCACTAATTGACCGGCGAACAACAGATGGTTAGGCTGGCGCGCGCGTCACCTGGCTGTGGTGGGTTCTCCCCTAACCGACAAAATCAGCAGCGCGATCGAAGCGAGCACGCAGAGCCAGGCGAACCAATCTCCGAAGCGGGCGTAGAGCGTCATGTCCTGGCGGAAATCGTAGGGGGCGTCGAGCTGGGCGCGAACGTCCGTCGGCAGGGCGGCGACGATGCGGCCGTAGGGATCGACGGAAACCGTGTAGCCGTTGTTCGTGTCGCGCAGCAGCCAGCGGCGATTTTCGACGGCGCGCACGCGGGCCATCATCAGATGTTGCGCGGGAGCGGCGGAGCGGCCGAACCAGCCATCGTTCGAAATATTGATCAGCAACTCGGCGCCGCCAGCGGTGAAGCGGCGCACGCCATCGGGAAAGACAGCTTCAAAGCAGATAAACGTGCCGAACCGGCCTTCGGGCAGGCGGCCGACGCCATATTGCGTCCCCGGCGTGAAATCGCCGAGGTCCGCGATGATCTTGCCGGCGAACGTAAGCCAGTGGCGCAGCGGAACGTATTCGCCGAACGGCACGAGGTGAATCTTGTCGTAGGTGAAGATGCGCTGGCCGGAGGGATTCAGGAGAATCGCGCTATTTGTCGCGAGCCACTTCCCGGTTGCGTCGCGTTTCCAATCCTCGGCGCCTACCAGAAAATCGACGCCGGATTCCTGAGCGATTCTGCGAGCACGCGCGGCGAAGTCGGGGTCCTGCAAGCTGAACGGCGCGGGCGATTCGGGCCAGATGACCAGGCCCGGCGTCTTGCGCGCGGCTTCGACGCTGATCTGCTCGAGCTGGTCCAGATCGCCGGCGTGCACCCGCATCCAGTCGGGCGGATATTCGTAGTACTGCTCGAAATTCGTCTGGACCAGGTGCGCGACGAAGCGCGGAGCTTCGCTGGGCACTAGGTAGCGGCCACCGAGAGCGCTGAAAATCAGCGCGGCCGTCGCCGCGATCACGATTTTCCAGGTGCGCTGGCGTCCGGACAGAATCGCATACGCGACGAGCGAGCCGTAGGCGGCGACGACGTAGCTGAGCCCATAAATTCCGGTCACGGTGGTGAGCTGGACCAGCGCCAGATTGCCGCTGGCCGCATAGCCGATCAGGTTCCACGGGAACGCGAAAATCGGGAGATGCGAGCGCGCGAATTCCAGAGCCACCCACAAATCGGGAGCGAGCGCCAGGGTCAACAGCGCGCTCTTGCGCGACGCGAGCGCGACTCCCCAGGTAAAAACCGCGCAGATGATGCCGCCCGCGATGCCGACCAAACCGAGAATCCCGGCCGAAGTCAGCGCGTCGACGTTCCCGTACTGCCGAATGACCACGTCCATCCACGGAAGGCTCATCGGGTAAAAAAACAGCGCCTGGACAATACCGTAAAGCGGCGCGACGGCCGGCCGCGCGCGGAACGACGCGAGAACGAGCAACCCTACCGAAACCCAGGCCAGCAGAGACAAATTGTAGTTGGGAAATGAAAGGGCGAGCGTGGCGCCGCTGGCGATGGCGAGGATCGTGCGGGTGTGCCACGAGAAATTCAGCGTCTTTGGATGCGGCTCCCCGGTCATGTCAGGCGAAGCAACGACTGTAGTGGATTTGGGAATACGATGCTAGCGCTTGATGATGGCGAGGAAGCCGGCGTGATCGAGCGCGGCTTTGGCGGATTCGGCGGCGCGCTCGTCGGGATACGGGCCGACCTGCACGCGGTAGAAATTGTCGGTCGTGGGCGTCACGACGAAGGACGGGAAATGCTTCTGCTGCAAAACGTCGGCCATGGCCAGCGCGTCGCTTTCATGCGTGAGCGCGGCGATCTGGAGAACGATCGAGCCCTTGACCAGATGCGGCGCCTGGAATCGAGCCGCCGCCGGGACCGTCTTTGCGTTCGAAACGGGCGCTGTCGCCGACGGACGCGAAGCGACAGCCGGCATCGGCGCGGGCTTCGTTGCCGACGGCTTCGCGACCGGAGCGATCTGATCCTCGGTGCTCTTCTTCGAATAGAAATCCCATTCATTATTCGCGGGAGCGGGAGCTGGCGCCGGAGTGGCCGCAGCAACCGGACCGGCTTCCGCCTTCGGCTTCACCGACGGATGGCTGGCCGGCTCGCCGTTATCGAGCGATTCAGCCGCATGCACCGGGCCGCCATACTGGTTGTGGCCCATCACGTAGCCGAGCGTGAAGAAAACGCCGCACAGGAGGACGACGCCCAGGAACAGACTCACCAGGTGCCTGCTTTCGAGCACCCGGTCACCGCCTCCGCGTTTTCCGTTTCCCGCCATCTTCTCCTATTTCTTTTCCGCGAACGCCTTGACCCACTGAGAAATAATGTCCACCGGCAGCGGGAAGACGATCGTCGTGTTCTTCTCCACGCCGATTTCCGTCAGCGTTTGCAAATACCTGAGCTGAATCGCGGCGGGCTGCTTCTCCAGAACTTCCGCCGCATCCGCCAGTTTCGCCGAGGCCTCGAATTCGCCCTCGGCGTGAATGATTTTCGCCCGGCGTTCCCGCTCGGCCTCCGCCTGCTTGGCGATGGCGCGCTGCATGGACTCCGGAATATCGACTTGCTTGACCTCAACCTTCGTTACCTTTATGCCCCAAGGCTCCGTATCCTGGTCAAGGATTGTTTGCAGCTTGGAGTTTACCTTTTCGCGCTCCGAGAGGATCGAGTCCAGCTCGAACTGGCCGACCAGGCTGCGGAGAGTGGTCTGCGCGAGCTGCGAAGTGGCGTAAAGATAGTTCTGAACCTGCGAAAGCGCCCGATTCGCGTCGACCACGCGGAAATAGCAGACCGCGTTGACCTTCACGGAGACGTTGTCCTTCGTGATGACGTCCTGCGGCGGCACATCGAGCGTCTCAATGCGCAGCGAAATGCGCGTCAGCTTGTCGATGGGATAAAGAACGAGCTGCAAACCGGCACCCTTGGCCTCCGGAAGCATTCGGCCGAGGCGCAACACAACGCCGCGCTCCCACTCCTTGATCACGTAGATCGAGTTGAAGAACCAGAACAGGAAAATTACGACGAACGCCACAATCCCAAGCGTTCCGAAATCGAGATTCATCTTTGCTTCCTCCGTTGCACCGCCGGCATAAACTGCGGCGCCGGGAACCAATTCTCTTGCCTGTTCTTCTAACTGGGCCGGGGGCCGACCGGCTCGACTTCGAGCGTCAGCCCGTCTACTTTTCGCACGCGCACTCGCGCGCCCTTCGGGATCGTTTGGCCTTCCGCTGTCGCCGCACGCCACAGCTCGCCGTGGATGAGCACCATCCCGATAATGGCGCCCTCGGCCGAGGCTGCGCCAACCGGCTCGGTGACCTCGCCTTCTTCGGCGAGCAGCTCTTCCCTGCCCGTCGCCGGCTTCCAGGAGCGTGAGCGCAAGACCAGCCGCATCAGGATGATCACGATAATCGCGAAGGGAAGCGCGACGCCGAGCGCGGTCCCAAAGCTGACGCCCATGCCGGTCCACGGCGTGCGAATCAGATAGAGCGCGCCGAGAATCATCGAAATCACTCCGCCCACTCCTAGAACGCCGTGCGTCGGGTATTTCGCTTCGAGAACGAACAGCCCCAGCGCCAGCACAATCAGCATCAAACCGGCCACGTTCACAGGCAGCATCTGCATGGCGATGATCGCCAGCACCAGCGCGATCGCGCCGAAAACGCCGGGCGCGAAAAGACCCGGGTGCGTGAATTCGGTGTAAATCCCCAGCGCTCCGGCGATCAGAAGTATGAAAAAGATATCGGGCTGAACGATTCGCGAGAGGAATTTTTCGCGCATGGTCATGCCGATGGGCACTTCGGAGACGTGCGAAAGCGAGAGCGTAAGGCTCGATCCGTCGAAGCGCGTGATGGTGCGGCCGTCGAGCTTGGCCAGCAGGTCCTCGGGAGAATTGGCGATGAAATCGATCAGGCGGCCATCGAGCGCTTCTTGGGCGCTGAACGCTTTCGCGTCGCTCACGGCCGTCGCGGCCAGATCGGCGTTGCGGTTGCGTTTCGCGGTGTAGCTGCGCAGGTAAGCCGTCGCTTCATTCGTGATCTTCTTGTGCAGCGTGTCGTCGATCTTCGCGGGCTGGCCGAACATTTCCATGATCGGCGAAGCCGCGCCAGTGTCGGTGCCCGGGGACATAGCCGCGACGTCGGCGGAAAGCAGGATGAAGAAACCCGCGGATGCCGCGCGCGATCCGGTCGGGTTCACGTAGGTGACCACCGGAACCTGCGACGTAAGGATCGCCTGAATGATCGCGCGCATGGAGGTGTCGAGGCCTCCCGGCGTGTTCATCGTGATCAGGACCAGGCTCGCGTGCTCGCGATTGGCTGCCTGGATTCCGTTGACGATGTATCCGGCGAGGATGGGTTCGATGTCGCCGTCGATCTGGAGACGTACGACCGAGGCGGGGCTGGATGCGGAGGCCGCCTGGTTCGAATCCGCGGACACCGGGGCGGCGACGCGCGCCGCAAGCGCCCCAAGCGCAATGGCTAAGGCGCACACGACGAACAGATGTCGCCGCGCTGGACAGAAGGCCTTCACGAACGCGTAGTATAGCAAGCCTTCGGACGGCCGGCGCGAAAGATCTCTTTGCGATCTCCGTCGTCTCACTGTCTTCTCTTTTTTTGGGGCTTTTCCGGCGACTGCGGCAGGAATTAGTCCAGCGATTCGGGGTCGATGCCGATATTCTTTTCGCCGGCGGCCTTCTTTTCGTTGTACTTCTTCACCCAGGCGGCGAAGCTCTTTCCGGCGGCGGTGTCGCGGCCGCTGAAGGCCAGCGCGGCCACGTCGCTATAGGCGATCGAAATTTTCTCCGCGCTGTCTTTCGGCATCAGGCGCACGAAACATTCCGAGAGAGACGGCCCTTTGATCTTGCGATCGAAGAGATAGCCTTCAATTTTCTGTCCGGACTTCAGCGTGATCGTCAGATCGCCGCGGTAGTCGAATGCCCTTTCGAGCGCATCGCGGATTTCAGCTTCCGTCGAAACGGACGGAATCCAGCCCTCGATATTTTCGTGGACGAATCCGAGCCGCTCGTCGTCCGCTTCGGCTGGCGAGGTTCTGTGGATTTCAGACATGGCTGGTCGAATCCTAGGCCTTCGGCGATGCGGTGATCTGCACGAGCTGGCCGGAATCCTTCGTGGGCTGCCCGGACACGCCGCCCATGGCGTCGGGATCCTTGTACTTGTTGAAGAGCGTGGCGCGCACGGTGGCGAGGAATCCGCCGACGGAGCTGAACGTGTCGTTCACCGCGCTCGCTTCATAGCCGCTGTGAACCATGCAGTTCGCGCACTTGGGATTGCCGCTCTCGGTCCCGTAATTTTCCCAGTTCGTTTCGCGCAACAGCTCGTCGAACGTGTCCGCGTAGCCGTCCTGAAGCAAGTAGCAGGGCTTCTGCCAGCCGAAGATGTTGTACGTCGGCATGCCCCAGGGTGTGCACCTGTAGCTGCGCTTGCCCATCAGAAATTCGAGAAACAGCGGGCTCAGGTTGAAGCTCCACTTTTCCGACCGGTTGCTCAAGAATCTGGCGGAACAGGTTGCGCGTCTTCTTGCGGCTCAGGAAATGTTCCTGGTCCGGAGCTTTGTCGTAGGTATAGCCCGGGGAAAGCATCATGCCTTCGACGCCCAGATCCATCATGTCGTCGAAAAACTGGCGCACGGACTGCGGATCGGCGCCGTCGAAGAGCGTGGTGTTGGTCGTGACGCGGAAGCCGCGCGCCAGCGCCATGCGGATTCCCTCGACCGCCTTGTCGTAGGTGCCTTCGCGGCAAACCGAGAAATCGTGGTGGTCGCGCTGGCCGTCCATGTGCACGGAAAATGACAAGTGCTTGCTGGGCGTGAACTCGTGCAGGCGTTTGGAGAGCAGCAGCGCGTTGGTGCAGAGATAGACGTACTTCTTGCGGGCGACGAGCCCGTTCACGATTTCGACGATCTGCGGGTGCAGCAGCGGCTCGCCGCCAGGGATGCTGACCACCGGCGCGCCGCATTCATCCACCGCGCGGAAACACTCCTCGGGCGTGAGCTGCTTCTTCAGGACGTGCGCGGGATACTGGATTTTTCCGCAGCCGGCGCAGGCGAGATTGCAGCGCAGCAGGGGCTCGAGCATCAGGACGAGCGGGTATTGTTTCCGCCCCTTCAGCTTCTGGCGGACGACGTAGGACGAAACCGCCCACATCTGCGATACCGGTCCCGGCACACCCATCTAGCTAGCCTCGCTGAAAACTGCCTCGTCTCGCGAATCTCGGATGTAACGGTAACTATGATGCCACGATAGACTCGCTGTGTGAACCGGAGAAGTTGCGCATGTGCAAGGTCCCTTTG
Source organism: uncultured Acidobacteriota bacterium (assembly GCA_963769415.1). GTDB lineage: Bacteria > Acidobacteriota > Terriglobia > Acidiferrales > UBA7541 > Palsa-295. Next base: position 1,988,395 of record CAVYLM010000005.1, on the reverse strand, counting down.
AGGCATTTTCAGACATCAGGCTCTTTGGCTTTGGTTGTCAGCACCCACGAGCGCCGTCAATCGAACCACACGCCCGGTTCGGATTCTTTGCACAACCTCACCCTTGCACTCTCTCCACTTTCCTCTAAGATGGTTTCGTGAATTTCGCGATTACGGCCTCACCAATTACCACTCACTACTCACCAATCACAAAGCCCACATGCACGATCTAGCCCATCTCGCGATCGAAACCGCCAAGCGCCGCGGCGCTTCCTACGCCGACGTCCGCGTCATGGACATCCGGCATCGCGACATCTCGACCAAGAACGGCGAGGTCGGCACGCTCGCCGAATCCGAATCGCTCGGCATCGGCATCCGCGTGATCGCCGGCGGTGCCTGGGGCTTTTCCTCAACCGACCGCCTCACCAAGGAAGGCGTACAGGCTTGCGCCGCCGAAGCCGTCTCCATCGCCAAGGCTTCCGCTCTCGCCAAGCGTGAAAACGTTTCGCTCGCGCCCGAAGAAACGCACGTCGATACCTGGCAGAATCCGTTCCTGAAAGATCCCTTCCGCATTCCGGTCGAAACGCAAATCGATTTGCTCCTCGCCGCGGACAAGGAAATGCGCCGCGTCAAGGGCGTCACCGTCGCCGAAGGCTCCATGTCCTTTCGCCGCATCGAGCAGCTCTTCGCCTCCAGCACCGGCTCCTCGATTCACCAGGTGAAGATGCAATCCGGCGCCGGGATAGTCGCCACCAGCTTCGCCGGCACCGAAATCCAGAAGCGCTCGTACCCGAATAGCTTCGGCGGCCAGCACATGCTTCAGGGTTACGAGCTGATCGAATCGCTCGACCTCGTCGGCAACGCGGGACGCCTCGCCGAGGAATGCGTCGCGCTGCACTCCGCCGCGCAGTGTCCTGAAGGACAGCAGACCATCATTCTCGGCAGCTCGCAGCTCGGTTTGCAGATTCACGAATCGATCGGCCATCCCGTCGAGCTCGACCGCGTTCTCGGCATGGAAGCGAATTTCGCCGGCATGAGTTTCCTCACCACGGAAAAGCTGCGCAAATTGAAATACGGCTCGGATATCGTCAACGTCGTCGCCGATGCCCGCCTCGAACATGGTCCCGGCCTCGGCACGTTCGCCTACGACGACGAAGGCGTCGCCGCGCAGTGCACGCCGATCATCACCAATGGCCTTTTCACCGGCTACCTGAGCAGCCGCGAAACCGCTGCGTCTATCGGCGAAAAACGCTCCGGCGGCACGGTTCGCTGCGAAAGCTGGAACCGCTTGCCGATGATCCGCATGACAAATATCAGCATCAATCCCGGCACGTGGAAATACGACGACCTGATTGCCGACACGGACGACGCGATCCTGATGGAAACGAATCGCTCCTGGTCCATCGACGACAAGCGCTACCACTTCCAGTTTTCAACCGAGATCGGCTGGGAAATCAAAGGCGGCAAGAAAGGCCGCATGATCAAGAACCCCAGCTACAGCGGAATCACCACCGAATTTTGGAACAGTTGCGACGCAATCTGCTCCCGCGACTACTGGACTCTGTGGGGCACGCCGAACTGCGGAAAAGGCCAGCCCCAGCAGGTGATGGGTACGGGACACGGCGCCGCACCCGCGCGCTTCCGCAATATCAAAGTCGGCGTCGCCTTCGCGAAATGACCATGACTATCTACAATTTCGTCATCCAACAACAAACGCTCGTCATCCTGAGCGGAGCGTCCCGACGCTTTTTCCTCCTGCCGCAGGCAGGTCGGGACGCGGAGTCGAAGGATCTCTCTTCGGCTGATGTGAGGGCTCCCTTTTAGCCATGTCCAAAAACGCCCAACTTTCACTCAAGGACCTCGAGCGCGTCGCCGAGAAAATTCTCAAACTCAGCGATGCGGACGAAACCGAAGTCGACGTCGGCGCGACCACCGACGCGCTCACGCGCTTCGCCAACAACACGATTCACCAGAACGTCGCCGAGCACACGCTCGGCATCTCCGTCCGCGCCGTCGTGGACGGCCGCACCGCGCGCGCCACGACCAACAAGACCGACGATGAATCTCTTCGCCGCACGGTCGAAACCGCGATGACGCTAGCGCGCAACCAGCCCAGGAATCCCGACCTGCTGCCGATGATCGGCAAGCAGAAATACCAGAAGGTCTCGCGGTTCTTTTCCTCAACCGCCGGAACCACGCCCGAGGATCGCGCCAAGGCCGTCACGCGCGTCTGCAAAACGGCGAACAAGGCGAAGCAAACCGCTGCGGGTATTTTTTCGAGCGGCGGGTCGCGCTCCGTGATGGCCAATTCGCGCGGGCTGGTCGCGCACTACGAGCAAACTCGCGCCGAGTTTTCCATAACCATACTCGAAGCCACTTCCTCCGGCTGGGCCAAGGCCAATTCGCCCGATATCCGCAAGATTGATCCCGAGGAACTCGCCGAAAGCGCCGCGAAAACGGCCGCCGGCTCGCGCGAGCCGCGCGAAATTCCCGCGGGCCGCTACACGACGATTTTGAGCCCGGCCGCGGTGCTCGATCTGGTCGGATTCCTCTTCTACGATTTTGCCGCCACGTCCGTTCTCGACAAGCGCTCCTGCCTCACGGGACGCATCGGCAAGAAAGTTTTCGGCGATAACATCACGATCTGGGACGACGCCTATCACCCGCTGCAAAGCGGCCCGCCGCACGACGGCGAGGGTGTTCCGCGCCAGAAAGTTCTGCTCGTCGATCGGGGCGTGCCGAAAAATCTCGTCTATTCGCGCGCCACCGCGAAAAAAATGAAGGCCAAGCCGACGGGCCATGGCTTTTCGCTTCCGAACGAATACGGCGAAGCGCCTATGAACCTCGTTTTTTCCGGCGGAGACAAGTCCACCGAGGAAATGATCCGCACCACCGAGCGCGGTATTCTCGTCACCCGCCTCTGGTACATCCGCGAAGTCGATCCCTACGAGAAGATCCTCACCGGCATGACGCGCGACGGAACGTTCCTCATCGAAAACGGCCGCGTTTCGGGCGGCGTCCGCAATTTCCGCTTCAACGAAAGCGTTATCGAGATGCTGTCCAACGTCGAGATGATGGGACCCGTGGTGCGCGCGGCCGGCGAAGAATCCTTCGAAATGGTTGTGCCGCCGATGAAGGTCCGCAACTTCCACTTCAGCGAAGTCACGAAGTTCTAGGATTTCGCGTCCGCGCCGCATCCCGTAGCGCCAGCTTCCAGCTGGCGTTTTCTGAAGAGGACGCCTCTCGCCAACCACCTGGAACGGCTTTGGCCGCTGAAGGTCTTTTTACTGTTGCGCGGCCCCTCCAGTCCGTGAACTGCTGTCTGGTATCCGCAAATGATAGAAATACAATAGTTTGGAAAGGCCCCAAGGCGTGAAGACGCGTGCGTCTTTTCACCGGGCTGCTGCGTAGTATGGATATGACAGGCTCGGTCGCGAGCGTCTGGGAGGGGCGATTGGGAATCGACGCCGCTGTTCTGCAGCTCAGGCGCGGTGACCCGGACGCGCTCGCCACGCTGATGGCGCGGTATCAGAATCGCATTTACCGCTACCTGCTGCGGTTGGTGCGGCAGCCGGCCGACGCCGACGATCTGTTTCAGCAGACCTGGCTCCGCGTCGCGGAGAAGATCCGGAGCTTCGACACGTCGCGCGATTTCGACGCCTGGCTTTTCACGCTGGCGCGCAATCTGGCGTTCGACCACTTGCGGCGGGTCCGGCCGCGCAGCCTCGACGAGCCGCTGAGCGACGACTCGCCCGAGGACACCATGGTTTCGCGGCTGGCTTCCGGCGATCCGGGCCCTTCGAGCAGCTGCTGGCGACCGAGCGCGCCCAGCACCTCGCCGCCGGTTCCGGGGCCGCTTCAAACATAGCGAATCGAAACGATATGTGTCGCGGTAAGGGAAAACGATTGCGCTGTTAGTCGGTGAATTGCAGGCTCGAGATTGCGCGAGCGATCACGTTTTCCTGGATTTGGACCAGGTCGTTGTCGGCCCGCGTCATGCCGAAGATCGTGAAGAGTTTGGCGCCGCGCGGCACCAGCACCACCACGCCGGACCAATCGTGCTGGTCCACGCTGCCGCGGAAGCGATGCTCGGTCGCGGACGTCCCGGAAATAGTGACCTGCTTTTCGTCCAGCGCGCGGAAATTGGCCATCACGTCGCGCAGGCGCTTCTCGGTCGTGTCCATGTCGGTCGCGAGCGATTTTCCCGCCGGCTCCTGACCGATCAGCAGATAGGTCATGTCGTCCCCGGTGCCCATCGCGGTGATCGCGCCGGGCAGCACGGCCGGGGCCGTGGCGATCACGTCCCAGTCCGGCGGTTTGTACATGTGGAAGCGATAGGTTTCGTTGGTGTAGATGTTGCCGTTGACCGCTTCCTTGATCGGTTCGGGCGCGGGCGGCTTCGGCGGCGCGGCGCTTGCTGCGGGAACTGCTGCGGCGTTTGCCGGCGCGGCATTCGCGGTCTTGGCCGATGCAGGAGTCGCAGCTTTCGCTGTGCTCACCGGCGTCGTTTTGGCAACGGTCGCCGGCTCAGCGGAGGGCTTCGCCGCGACTTTCGAAGCGGCTGGTGCTGGCGCGGGTTTCGGGGCCGGTTCCGATTCGTAGCCGGCCATTGCGGGCAGCGGCGGAGCGATGGGTTTCAGCGATTCCGATTTCGGAGTCGCGATCACAGGCGCTTTTTCAGCCGGCGCGGATTTTTCAGCGGCCGGCCCGGACGTCTTTTCGGCAGCGGCCTTCGGCGCGTCCGACATGGAGATCGAGACGACCTGGTCTTTCTGCACGATCGCGAAGCCGTAGCCGGTCTTCACCTTGAAGGAATTTTCTTCGAAGCCGACGATGGTGCCCGAGATTTTCGAGCCGTCCTTAAGTTTCAGGTCGTCGGCATGCACCGCGAGCGGCGCGAGCAAAGCGGCGCCGAGCGGCAGAAGCAGCGCTGTGGTCAAAACAGGTGAGTGTCCCCGCATAGTGAAACCAGTATGGGCGCGGACCAACCGCGCGGCAAGCGCCTCGGACGAGGCATTGCCGGGTTAGTCAGCATCACTTCCCGCGGCGGGCCTTGGGACGCGAGCGAGTGCGTTTGGCTTTCGGCGATTTTGGGCGTGCCGATTTTCCCTGCAGCGCCTGCAATTCACGCCGCAAGTGGGCGAATTCGCTTTCGAGCACCGCGAACTCCGCGGCGGCGCCGTCGAGCGTTCCCAAGCGGCCCATGGCCTGCAGGTTTCGCGCGGTACCGGCTGCTTTTGGCGCGCCGATCAGCGAGAGCGAACCTTTCAGCGCGTGCGCGGCAGCGGCGAGCGCGCCGGCATCTTTTTCCGCCACCGCGCGGCGAATCACCACCAGCCTTTTCGGCGCGTCGGCGAGAAATGTTTTTACGAGCGAACGGGCAATTTTCCTGTTGCCGCCAGTGACGCGGTCGAGATGGGCGGTCAAGGATTCGGCGGACAATTCAGCCGCTTCGGATTCGGCGGGCTCGGGAACGGGAGCGGAGCGCCGCGCAAGCATGGCGAGCACGCTGAAAAGTTCCGCTGCGCGAACCGGCTTGGCGAAAAACGCATCCATGCCGGCGGCGAGACAGCGCTCTTCATCCTCTTTCGTGGAGTTTCCGGAAATTCCGACGATGATGGGGCGCTTTTCGCCGGCTTTGGTTGCCTGGACGATGGCACGCGCGGCTTCGAGGCCGCTCATGCGCGGCATCTCTTCGTCCATCAGAACGACTTCGAATTGCTCTTTGGCCAGAGCGGCGAGGGCTTCGCGGCCGTCGTGCACGGCGGTGACGGAATGGCCGCTATTGTGCAGAAGCTCCGTTAGAAGCTCGCGATTGCTGGCGTCGTCGTCGGCAACGAGGATATGCATGGCTGGGTCCTGCGGGACCAGAATCGTATTGGCGGGGCTTGGCTGCAAGGGATTTCGTAAGGGCGTGCGCCGAGGGGTTACGGTTTGGGGCGTGGCCGATGCTGGGGGGATTCGCGCAGAGGCGGCGAGGTTCTGACGCATCGGACTTGAGGTAGTTTTCTTTGTTGCCTCAGAAAAACGCCGCCAGGATGGCGGCGCTACGTCTAGCGGTCGAGAAACGCGCGGAGGCGCGCGTGGCCGGCGCGGCTGACGGGCAGTTGCACGCCGCCGGCGAGCACGGCGACGTGCGTGTCCTTGCCAAACGGTTCGATTTTGACGACGCGTTCGAGATTCACGATGTAGGAACGATGGATTCGCAGGAAGCGCGAAGGATCGAGCGCCGCTTCGAGGCTCGAGATGGCCTGTTGCTTAAGATGTTTCTTGCCGCCGGAGACGAGCGCGACGTAATCGTCCTGCGCCTCGGCGTAATCGAGCTTCGCGACGGGAATGATGAAGACGCTGGTGCCGTCGCGCACGGGAATGCGGTCGAGATACTGAGAAGGCGGCCGCGCGCTCGCGGCAAGCTCCATGGCAGGCAGGGGAGCAGAAGGAGCTTTGCCGGAGAGGCGCTCCTTGGCGCGCTCGAGCGCGGCGTTGAAACGTTCGGCGCCGATGGGTTTGAGAAGGTAATCGACCGCGTGGACTTCGAAGGCGCGAATCGCAAACGTGTCGTACGCGGTGCAGAAAATCACGGCGCGATTGGCGCCGATCAGTTCGAGAACCTCGAAGCCGTCCAGCTTGGGCATCTGGATATCGAGAAAAAGGAGATCGGGATCGAGATCCGCGGCCGCTTTCACGGCTTCGAAGCCGTTCGCGCATTCGGCCACGATTTCGATTTCCGGATGCGCGGAAAGAAATTCGCGGAGGACCTGACGGGCCAAGTCCTCATCGTCGACGATCACCGTACGGATTTTCCTGCCCGCTGCGAGGCTCACGATACCCGCTCCTTTATCTCTACCGGCAGACTGATGGAGACGCGAAAGGTTGCGCCGTCGATGCTGGTGGCGAATTTCGCGCGGTTGCCGTAACGCGCTTCGAGGCGCTGCCGCACGTTGGCGAGGCCGACCCCGCTGCGGCGGCGCGGAGGCGCGTCGGGATCGAACAGGTTCTCGACGACGATGGCGATCTCGCCGTCGCGGCGCTCGGCTGCGAGGCGGATCCATCCTCCTTCGACGAGGTTGGCGATGCCGTGCCCGACGGCGTTTTCAACCAGCGGCTGAAGCAGCAGCGGGGGAATCTCCGCGTCGAGCGCGTCTTTGTCGATTTTCTCCTCCATCTGCAAGCGGGCGCCGTAGCGAATCTTTTCGACGGCGAGAAACGCGTGAATCAGCGACATTTCCTCTTCCAGGGGAATCGCGGCCCTTTCGCCGAGGCCCAGAGTGCGGCGGAGGAAATCGCCGAGCAGGATGCACATCTCGCGGGCCTTGGACGCGTCGGACGCCGTCAGCGCGCTGATGGAATTCAAGCTATTGAATAGGAAGTGCGGATTCACCTGCGCTTTCAGCGCGCGCAACTCCGCTTCGCGCGCGAGCACGCTGGCCTGCATCACGCGGGCTTCGGCTTCGCGGGACGCTTCGACGGCAAGCAGCACGTAGTGAAATCCGACGGCCAGCAGGTAGAGAAGAACGCCGGTGCCGAAGATCAGCGGATAATCCTGCGTGAGCCGGACGTCGATCCCGTGAAACGCGTCGACTCCCGTGAGTATCCTGCCGAGCACACGCGCCGCGAAAAGCCAAATCCCGCTCGCCACCGCCGCTCCAGCCGCATGCGTGAACAGAAACCGCGAGATGCTCGAACGCTCGAGCGGAGTGGCCATGCACGGATACCAGGCCGCCAGGCACACGAATGCGTAGAGCAGGCAAAGAGCGAACGCGACGGTGGCGGCCTCGAGCCAGGTCAGGCCGCCCGGCACTGCCAGAAGATAGGTGAACATCCCCGCAAGAGGAATCCAGCCGAGGAGGTAGAAGAGTAGGCGGCGGAGTTGGGCGAGAATGGGGTGCATGCGCGCGGTCAGTTCTTGATGTTGAATCCCCCGAAAATGGCGACGCCTTTGACGATGAGCTTCTTGGGGGGCGGGGCGGGCGAACCATCCGGGTTCGTTGCTCCGGGCGCCGGCTGATCGGGATGGTGCGTGCGGTCGCCGCAGCCACCGAAGATTCCAACCGTGTCCATCACGACTTCCCAGCCCGGTGGAACGTGAATGTCGCCGCCGCCGAAAATGCTGACGACGTCAATTACGATCAGGTTGCCTTGCATTTCGCAGTCCCGCAGATCGACATCGAAGCCGCCGAAGATTGCGACGACATCGCCCCCGGAAAAATTCTTGGATACGACGCGCCGCTTGCCGCCCCAAAAAATGGCCACTTCATTCAGTCGAGGCGATGCACTCTGTGCGTAACCGCCCGTGTCCTGGAAATTGCCGGGATGCTGCCATTGCTTGTGCATGCGCTCGCCGAAATCGTCCATGCGGCGGCCGAAGTCACGCATACGTTCGTCAAAGTCCCGGTTCGGCCAACGATGGCCGGCGGGCTCGCCGGCGAAATTCGACTTCGCTTGTGCCGGGCCGTAGAAGTTAAATGCCGAACCCGACGTTCCCGTCGGGTTTGGAGGAGGCGTTGAAGCCGCTCCCGGCGGCGGGCAGCTGGGCGGAGCGCCCGGCGGCACATCGATCGTGGGCCCCGGGGGCGGTTCGGCGCCCGGAGGCATGTTCTCCCCGTAATTTCGCGCTTCGTATCGTTTGAGGATCAACAGAATGCCCGCGCAGATCAGCAGAACGGGCCAGACCGTGTCGAAGCGGATGTGGCCATACATGAACTCCTCGACCTGCAAGGAGATCCCGAGAAGCAGACAGAAACCGCCCCAAAATCGACCGGCCATCGCGCTCGTATGCGTGAATTTGTAGTAACCGAAAAGGATCAGCGCCAGCGGCCAGAACATGAAGATTCTGCCGGCGTCGAGGATCCCGATCTGGTCGAGCAGCAGGATCACGCCCAGAACGAGGATCACCACCCCAACCCGGAAATGCCGGTTGGAGTTGCGCGGGTCTACCAAGAGCTTATTCTCCTGCGGATTTCGACCGGGCGCGCCGGCTTGCGATTCGCGGGTTTTAGCGCGTACAGAATGGACAGGCCGCAAATCACCAGCAGGAGCGGCCAGAACAGGAAAATGTTCGCCAGCCCGGGAGCATTGAGATTCGAGGCGAACAGGTCCCAGGCGGATTGGAAGATCATCATGGCCGGCCAGAGATCGTGTGGATTGAGCTGCCCGTAACCGAGCATGCCCAATTGAAACACACTTCCCAGGAAAATCAGCGCGGCTGCCGGCAGCAGAAGCGCCATGCGAAGAGTGCGTCCATCGGAAACGAACTGGGGTCTCGCGTCCGTCATTGCCATCGCCTCCTGCGTTAATTCGTGGCTGAACATGGCGGCAGAGTAGCGGCAATGACTCGGGGCGTCGCGGACTATTCGGCGAATGTCGGGAATTTACCGGCGAATGACGGAAGCGGGGGAGTGTCCGGGCGAATGGCTGGATCGGGCACCGCATCGATCGGCGACAATCCAGGAGAGATCCTTCGACTCCGCGTCCCGACCTGCCTGCGGCAGGAAAGCAAAGGCGTCGGGACGCTCCGCTCAGGATGACGCCGGTGCCGGCTGGTGTGCGCGCGCCCAAGCAGCGGCAGGTTAAAGGGTGAGGCCGAGCCAGAAGGCGGCGATGACCACGCCGGCGAGCAGCAACATGAAGCGCAGGCTCTTCCTGCGTACGGCTAGCACCAGGGCGCCCATCGCGCCGAGGACGAGGATCAGCTCCGGCCAGAAGGCGCGCGAGCTGAAAGCATCGCTCAATTGCCCGGAATCCTGGCGCAGCCAAATACTGAAGACCGCCGCGGCTGCGGCGAGCGGCACGGCGAGCAGGCCCCCCAGCGCCATGCCTTTCGCCCACTCGGGCACGACGCGAGCCTTCTTCGTGTCGCGCCAATCGAACCAAGTCTGCGCGACCACAACGCCTACTAGCACCAATACAAACAGCGCCACGAAGCCTCCCAAGTTACAGCGGTCGTATACGCTTTCGCCTAGGAAAAGCCAAGGGCAATCTGCCGACCAAAGAGGCGTGGCGCTCGTTGGCGGCGGTGTCGTTATCTGCCATCTTCGCAGAGAGATAGCGATTGCCGTCAGCGGGGCCGTGTGGCGCGGCTCGAACTGGGCGGAGAGTAGTACGGCGATTGGGCAAAGTAAGAAGGAATTTGCCTAAGCGCTTGTTGAAGAATCAACTAAGTAGGTTTAGGAGTCCTAGTACGGGACACGCGTTGGCGTTCTAAGAACGCGGCGTGGCCGAGTAATCTGGCGCACTGTTTGAATCTGGTACGATGTTCGCACACATGCGAGTTCCCTGGATAATCGCGCATCGAGGCGCTTCCGGCCACGCGCCGGAGAACACGTTCGCGGCCTTCGAGCGGGCCGTGGCGCTGGGGGCGCAGTTCATCGAGACGGACCTGCACCTGACGCGGGACGCGCGGTTTGTGGCGATACACGACAAGACGCTGGAGCGCACCACCAACGGGAAGGGCGCCGTGCGCGATCACACGCTGGCGGAGCTGCGCCAGCTGGATGCCGGGAAGTGGTTCGATCGCCAGTTCATGGGGCAGAAGATTCCGACGCTCGAGGAGATTCTGGAATTCGCGCGCGAGAACGACGTGGTTTTCTACCTCGAGATCAAATACGACTCGGCTTGGGGAATGCACCACGCGCTGGTGGCCGCGCTGGCCGGGGCGGGGAACGCGGCGCGCACGATTGTGATTTCGTTCGACCCTTCGACGCTTGATGCGCTGCGGCGGCTGGATGCGTCGATTATGACGGGGCTGCTGGTCGAGGGCGAGAACCGCGACTTCGTGAAAGCGGCGCTGGACGTCGGCGCGCGGCAGCTCTGCCCGCGCGCGGACCTGGTCACGCGCGAGCTGGTGGATCAGGCGCATCGGTCGGACCTGCAGGTGGTCACCTGGACCGTGAACGAAGCGGCCAAGATGGGCTCCGTCATCAACGCCGGTGTTGACGGAATCATGACCGATCTCCCCGACCGGCTGCGCGCCACTCTGGAAGACAAAAAGACCACAGTTTGATTCGGTACGAGGTTTTTCGTCGCGGATTTACGCGAGCGCGGCGAAGACCGCGGCGAACTGCGCGAGAGAAAGCTGTTCGGCGCGCGCGTCCGGGCGCAGGCTGCAGGTTTCGAACGCCTCGTGAATGCGATCGTCGGAAGCGATGGTGCGCAGATTATTGCGCAGGGTTTTTCGCTTCTGTCCGAAGCAGAGCTGGATGAACTTCAGGAATTTCGCTTCGTCCTTAATCCCCAGCAATGTGCGTTCGCCGGGGAGCGTCATTTCCACCAAAGCTGAATGGACCTTTGGCGGCGGGCGAAACGCTCCCGGTGGAATCTTTAGCGCGATGGCGGGGTGCGTGTAGAACTGGCATGCCGCGGAAAGGTATCCGTATTCGCGGCGGCCGGGGCGCGCGACGATTCGCGCGGCGACTTCGTACTGGATCACGATGTGGATCGACGCGATCCGGCCGGCATAGCCGAAAAGCTGGTGCAGGATTGGCGACGTGATGTAGTAGGGCAGGTTGCCGTAGATGCGGAATTGCTCGCCGCCCGCGAGTTTTGCGAGATCGAGCGTGAGCACGTCGCCGGGGACGATTTCGACGCCGGACCATTCACGCGGATTTACGCGAACAGCTTCTTCCAGCTTCGCGGAGAGTGACGGGTCGGTTTCGATGGCGATCACACGGCGCGCGTTGGCAGCCAGATGGCGCGTCATTTCGCCATGACCCGCGCCAATCTCGATCCACGTTTCGCTTGGGCCGCGCGGCAGCGTTTCGAGAATGCGCTCCTGCCATCCGGGCGCGCTGAGAAAATGCTGGCCCAGCCGTTGTCGCGTCATAGGCGCATGAGTGTAGCAATGCGCCCGTGCGCACGGTAGCAGTAACAGACTCAATGTGCGCGGCTCCGACAGGCTTGACGGGCGCGGAGGCCTCCGCTACCGTTTTTATTCCGGCCAAAAAATCGTGAAAATACTTTTCGTATCCTCGGAAGGGCTGCCTTACTCGAAAACCGGCGGGCTCGCGGATGTGATCGAAGGACTGCCGCGCGCGCTGCACGCGCTGGGTCACGAAGTGGCGGTTTTGCTGCCGCGCTATCACGGGAACAAGGTCGCGTCGGTGCTGGTTTCGAGCGTCAGCGCCACGCTCGGCGACAAAATGCGTTTTCCGGCGATCGCCGAAGCCGCGCCGGTAAAGGGCGTCCGCTATTTTTTCGTCGACGACCCGCCGTACTTCGATCGCGCGCAGCTCTACGGCGACAAGACGGGCGACTACGCCGACAACGCCGAGCGCTTCGCGGAGTTTTCCCGCGTGGCAATCGAGGTGATGAAGCGCGTATGGCTGCCGGACGTGGTTCACTGCCATGACTGGCAATCGGCGCTGGTGCCGGTGCTGTTGCGCACGCAGCATGCAACCGATCCGGTGGTGCGGTCGCTGCCGGTGATCCTGACCATCCACAACCTTGCCTACCAGGGGGTATTTCCGCAGGCGGCGATGCGCAGCATCGGCCTGCCGCAAACGCTCTTCACCATGGACACGCTGGAATTTTACGGCAAGGTGAATTTCCTGAAGGGCGGGCTGATCTTCGCGGACTATCTCACGACGGTGAGCCGGCGCTATGCGAAGGAAATTCAGACGCCGGAATTCGGATGCGGACTCGAGGGAGTAATTCGAAATCGCGCGGACCGGCTCGTGGGCATCCTGAACGGAGTCGATTACGGCGCGTGGAGCCCGGAATCGGACTCGCTGATCGCGCAGAACTACTCGGTGCACAATCTTGAGGGCAAAAAGGAGTGCAAGAAGGATTTGCTGGCCGCGTTTCATTTGCCCGAAGAGAATATCGAGCGGCCGGTCATCGGAATGGTGTCGCGATTCGTGGACCAGAAGGGCTTCGATCTGATCGCGGACGTTGCCGCCGAGCTGATGAAGGAGAATGTCGCCCTCGTCGCGGTGGGCGCCGGACAGCCGGAATACGAAAAGCTTCTCAAGGGCTTGGCGGACAAATATTCGGAGCGCGTGAGCGTGAAAATCGGTTACGATAACTCACTCGCACATAAGGTCGAGGCGGGAGCGGATCTGTTCCTGATGCCGTCGCGCTACGAGCCGTGCGGGCTGAATCAGATTTACAGCCTGCGATACGGCACCGTTCCCGTGGTGCGGGCGACCGGCGGGCTGGACGACACGATTCAGAATTTTTCGGCGAAGACGCAGCAGGGAACGGGTTTCAAGTTCGACGAGTACGACGGGGGAGCGCTGCTGGGCTCCATTCGCGCGGCGCTGAAAGCGTACCGGGACCCGAAGGTGTGGCACACGATTCAGGCGAACGGCATGGCCAAGGATTATTCCTGGAAGGCCTCGGCCCCGGCGTATGTCACACTATACGAAGCGGCTAAGCGGGCCAGAATCCCGCGGGTCGCTGGAACATCTAAGTAGAGGCGCATGGAACGGCCTGCGGGCCGGAGACACGCCACAAAATAAGAGGAAACCATGTCAGACATTCTTCAGGCGGTAACGGACGCGAGCTTTGAAGCCGACGTCATCGAGGCGAGCAAGACGCAGCCGGTGGTGGTCGATTTCTGGGCCGATTGGTGCCGCCCGTGCCACATGCTGACGCCGACGGTCGAAGAGATCGCGCGCGAGCATGCGGGCAAGGTCAAGGTCGTGAAGCTCAACGTCGATGAGAACATGAACGTCCCGGGAAAATACAGCATCCGCGGCATCCCCACGCTGCTGGTATTCAAGGGCGGGCAAGTGGCTGACCAGATCGTCGGCGCGCAGCCCAAAGAGAACATCGTCAAGATCATCGAGCGCCACACTTCCTAGGCGCGATCCCGTTCGACACGAAGATTGCTTTCACCACCCGTCGCGCCGGCCCCAGGCTGGCGGCATGCCAGGTGGTGTGCTACAAGGGCGGGCGATGAGGCGATGGCAGTGAACATAGGCAAAGCTGACGCGGTTGCGGCTGGCGAAGCGGCGCAGCAGAAGACCTGCCCGGTCTGCGGCGCAAGTTTCGGCTGCATGGCGGCGCAGAAAACCTGTTGGTGCGCCGACGTGAAGCTCAACGCCGAAGCGGCGGCTGAGCTGCGCGCGCAATTTTCCGGCTGCCTGTGCCCGCGGTGCCTGGCGCTTGCCGCGGAGCGCGCCGCTGGTCGAACTCGCGGCGAAAATCCTGCCGGAAGTCTTTCACGCTAGCGCCGAGAGGCATTTCTTGCCGGTGAAACTACCCGAAGCTGACCGACGCGAGCGGTGCCATTGGGCGCGCAGTCCGATCATGGTGCGCTACCATGATGAGGAGTGGGGCGTGCCGCTGCACGACGATCGCGGGTTATTTGAATTCCTGGTGTTGGAAGGCGCGCAGGCGGGTCTGAGCTGGGAGACGATTCTGCGGAAGCGCGAGAACTATCGCCGGGCGTTCGACCGCTTCGACGCCGCGAAAATCGCGCGGTACGACAGACGCAAAGTTCGCAAGCTGCTCGCCGATCCCGGAATTGTCCGCAACCGGCTGAAGGTGGCGGCGGCGATTGCGAATGCCCAGGCCTACCTCGCCGTGCGGAGGGAGTTCGGCAGCTTCGATAAATACGTCTGGTCATTCGTCGGCGGCAAGCCAAAGAAGAATTCGTGGAGGAAGGGCCAGGCCGTTCCGTGCACGTCGCCCGAGTCGGACGCGCTGAGCAAGGACCTTAGGAAGCGCGGATTTCGCTTCGTTGGCTCGACGATCTGCTATTCCTTCATGCAGGCGGTCGGCATGGTGAACGATCACGCGGTTGAGTGCCATTGCCACAATGGCGCTCGCCGCGCGAAATAAGCTGCTGCGTCCTCGGAAACTTAGTTGTTGAAGCGTTCCCCCTTGACAACGGCAGTGGGAGCAGCCATGTTATTTGACTTTACATTCGGGGCGGAAACGCTCCGGGGGGCTTGTAAAAGGGGCGCGAATTGAAGGTCCGGATCTGTTTCCACGACAAATGTTTTGACGGGGCCTCGTCCGCTGCCATTTTTACCCGCTTTTATCGCGAGCGCATCAATCCCGACGCCGAGTTCCTTTACACCGGCATGACCCACAAGGCGTCGGCGCCGTTTGAGGACGGCACGTTCGACGGCGACGAAAACGCCATCGTCGACTTCAAGTATTCGAGCTCGCCTCTGCTGACCTGGTGGTTTGACCATCATCAGAGCGCGTTCCTCAAACCCGAAGACGCCGAACATTTCAGGCACGATCGCTCCGGCAAGAAGTTCTACGACCCCACCTACAAATCCTGCACCAAGTTTCTCGCGGACATCGCTTCTTCGAAGTTCGGATTCGACGCCAAGCCCCTCGCGGAGCTGATCAAATGGGGCGACATCATCGACGGCGCGCAGTTCGCTTCGGCCGAGGACGCCGTCGGGCTTAAGGATCCCGCGATGCAGCTGGCGATGGTGATTGAAGCTGCGCCGGAGCCTTACCTTGTGCCGCGCATTATTCCCGATCTGGCGGAGCTTCCGCTGGACGAGATGGTGGGGCTGCCGCTGGTGAAAAAACATCTCGGCCCGCTGCTGGAGCGGCACAAGCGTTCGATCGACATCGTGCGCGAGCGCGGGGATTTTCGCGGCGGCGTGATCTATTTTGACGTGAGCGATCTCGACCTCGAAGGCTACAACAAATTCGTGCCGTACTACTTGTATCCCGACGCGGTCTATTCGGTGGGCGTGAGTTCCTCGCCGGCGCGCGCGAAGGTTTCCGTCGGCACGAGTCCGTGGAAGGACATTCCGCCGGAGGTCAACCTGGCGTCGATCTGCGAGAAATATGGCGGAGGCGGGCACGCGCGGGTGGCTGCCATTTCGCTCGGGCCCGGAGATTTGGTCCGCGCGCGCGAAGTGGCCAAGGAAATCGCCGCGACTTTGCGCACGAAATAGCGGTTCCGCCTGTTTTCTGCTTCCCCGTCATTCTGAGCGGAGTAACCGGACTTGTATTTCCGTCAGCCGCGGCGGACGTCCGGTTACGCAGTCGAAGAATCTCTCTTAACAGTTTGCGGAAAAAGGCGCCTTTTAGGGGGTCGGAGCTTCTAGCTCCGACACAAATCGCCTGAGGATACTCTTTATCCGCCTTTTTCCGCAGCCTCTTAAGGGTGTCGATTAGAGATTCTGTCAATGAACGGCGCAACTGGGGAATTCTCGCGGCGCGAGGCCATTTTCCTCTGCGCTGCGAACGTTCCTCGTCGTGTTAGAATCTAGGTTTGCTGGGCCGGTAGCTCAATGGTAGAGCAGCTGACTCTTAATCAGCGGGTTGTAGGTTCGAGTCCTACCCGGCTCACCACTTCTTCTCCGTAACTAACTGCAAGGCAATCAGTTGATCCTTCCGGTCTCCTCCGAGACCGGACCCGATTTAGGAACATCTGGGAACAAAACCCCCGCTACTCGCTCGACCGCACGTCGCTGCGAGTCCGGGATTGCATGCATATATGTGTTGAGCGTCGTTTCCAGGTCGGAGTGACCGAGGATTGCTTGAGCAGTCTTGATAGATTCGCCCACCTCACCTAGCAACGTCGCGTTAGTGTGTCGAAAGGAATGCCACGAAACTCTACGGACCGCGATGCGGTCGCAGGTTGGTGCGAGCACGCGGTTGTAAAGGTTCTTATCACTGAGTGGCGTTCCCGTCGCTGTGCAAAAGACCAGGTCCTCGGGACCCGTTCGTGTGCACCCGAGTTTGTGTGCCTGGACATACTCTCGCAATGAGGTACTCATCGGAATCACCCGTCGACTACTTCTCGTCTTGGGCGTGCCGAATCGTCCATTGGAGAATGACTCGGCAACTTCAATGGTGCCCCGCAAGAAATCAAGTCGCTTCCAGCGGAGTGCGAGAATCTCACCAATCCTCATGCCCGTGAGTACGGCCACGACCACGATTGTGCTGCACGGATTGGTGAGGTTCGTTAGTAGGTTTCGGATCTCTGTCAGTGACAAGAGTTTCCGTTCCCGTTTGGGCTCCCTCTCGCCGATCTGAACACCCCTCGCAGGATTAGTCTCAAGGTAGCCGCACTCGACCGCCGCCTGGAGCACCTTGCCCAAAATGGTGTGAATCCCATGGACGGTCGAGCTTGAGTACCCATTGCGTTTCCGCTCGAGCAAGAACTGCTGAACGACGGGGCGGGTCACATCGCACAATCGAAACGACCCTAGAGCAGGGAACACATGTTTGTCGAGTTGGAAGTTATAGTAACGAGCGCTGCTTGGCTTGAGGGCAAGCAAAGCTCCGGCCTGCCAATGCTCCTTAGCGAACCCCTCAAGAGTCATTATGGGCCGTGCGCGATGCCGTCCTTGGTTGATTTCAGAAACCCGCCTCTGAAGAAGCGAGCGGGCCTCACGCCGTGAGAGTTCGGCTAGGGAACCGAGCACTACAGTACGCTGTGTGCGGTTCAGCGTTCCATCGTCCCTAAACACGTCCTCCCTCCAGCGTGCTACCCAAACTTTCGTGCGTTTGCCTCGAATAAACAAACTGCCATCCTGGTACCGCGGGCGTGCCATTGGTTCCTTTCCGTTGGCTCGTCCGCATTTCCTTGCGCTGATCGCAAGTTTACTCGCATTGTCAAACTGGGGGCTAGGCATTTGCGCGCTGTCTCGCTAACCACGCGATTACCTCCGCCTGGTCGAAGCGCCAGTACTTTCCCAAACGATAGCCAGGCATTCGATCGTTTGACCGTTTCCGCATTCGTCCGTAGACCCATGACACGGGTACTTGAAGTAAGTCTGCGACTTCGCGAACTGTCAGGAGGTGCTGGTCGTGCCGTGCCTCGCCACCTGTGGCCGCGGCGTGCGCGGCATTGCTCGGGGATCGCATGGGCGATTCGTATGAGGATGATTCGGATGATGCTGGCAGCCGCTCGTAAATCGCTGGTGAGGGGCGTGCCGATGAGGTTCGGGCCGACTGCACTGCAACGCGCGAGTCATGCTGTCGCAGGGACGCTGGGGTCTTACGCATACCGAATTGGGTGTTGCTCGGTTTCATGCTGTTCTGTCTATCTCCTTCGGAGTGCCATTCGATGGGCGTGGTTCAGGGTGTTTATCGGTGTTGTTGTCCATCCAACGCTTGAACTCATCGTCGCGCTTGAACAAGTGCTTGAGAGCCTCATTCACGACGTACGACGGATTCGCATCAAGAAACTCAGCGTACTTGTGAAGGGTTAGCTTCACGTCGTCCTCGATGCGGACTTGCAGGCCGGTAGTCTTTGGTTGTTTCAGTGGTGCTTTCAACAGTGGCATTTCTGTGGTTCTCCTTTCAGTCAAAGATTTGAATCATGGGCCTTACTAATGTCTTTTCTTCCGAACTACGACGTGGCCCTCCCCAGATCGCGCGAACTGCGCGATGAGGCGGGAGCGACCCCACGAAACCTCGTGACGCACCGTGCGTCACGAGGTGGGGTCGCTCCCGCCTCCGACGGGTTTGGGCCGCGTCTCTTCGGTCTGTTCTTCGGTCGATCATGTGTTTCGTTTTCTTCGGCTTCGACTCACGCACGAGTGAAGTGAAGGGTGAAGAACCCTGTGAAGTTGCAAAGTGATGTGCGCTTCACCCTCTTCTGTCGCTCGCGGGTTGTTGTCCGGCCACTCATTCCGTCACTGAGCGCATGCACAGTAACCGGCACAAAACCCCTCTACTTACTAATCTGCCAGCGAAAAGAAAAATAGGCCGGGTACTAGTGAAATATTTTTTCGGTGGTACCAGGTAGGCGCTGCGAGACAGCAAGACGGGACGCAAACCGGAAGTTGAGTCCGACAACGACTCGTTGTTACAAATCGTTTCATTTCCAACACGAGCGCGAGCTCGCGGGGAGAAACTGATTCGCTAGCGAGAAATTCCTCGCCCTTTCTCGACTAGGTTGCTTCGCAGACCGGCTTTCCCGAGCGTCTGAAACGCATCAGGAACGCGCCAGAAGTTGGGTAAGGCAGCGGTCGCAAGAGTTGGATTCGTGGTCGCAGAATGCCCTGCGTAGCAGCTTCGCTTCCGCACAGTTCCAACGCGCGTTACTCCACGTCGGTTTCGTTCTGTACGAATACCGCCAGTTGCTTGAAGTCTCCGGTTTTCCAGTCACCCAGGTCGGCTTCCAGGATCACGTGGGCGGTCTGGAGTACCCAACACAACTCGGTCTGGTCGGTAAACCGGACACGCACGTAGAGCATTCCTTCCTCAAAAACGTGCTCGGCCCAGTCCACGATCTTCCCTCTGACACCGGGATACTGTTTGCCCGGCACACGTCGCGGAACGTCTGGTTTCGCAGGTGATTTGCGCTTCGTCATGACACGATTTTCCTTCCTGGCGCCCGAGTGACGCCGGTTTTGACTTGCCTTGCCGCCTTCTCGGAGCTTGATTTGTGCTTCTTCGGAGCCTTCCTACGCCTGGTTGCGGTCGGTTTCTTGGCGGGCTTCTGGTCGTAACATTGCTCGTCGTCCTTGTCCCAATCGGGAAGCAGCACAACGCGGGGAGGCAGTCCTTTCTTCCTGCGGGCCTCCTCGCGCTCCTTGATTTCGAGGTAGAAATCGAACGGGTCTTTGATCTTCTGGTCGTAGGCCCGGCAGAATTCGTAGGCCCACTCAGCATCCTTCTCGACGATCTCTTCGAACTTGTCGAAGAACTCGCGGTTGGCGTACACGCGGGCACTCTCAACCTCCGCGCGCGTGTAGCGGAGCTGTTCCTTGTCGAATAGCGTTACCTTTTCCATTCGTCCGAGCCCACGGATTACGTTCTCGAACGCCTGATTCAAATCCAAAAGTTCTTGCAAGAGATGGAGTTTCACGGCTGTCCCCCAGCACCACGGCAGGCATCACTGCCACCATCCTCGGGCGGTTTTGGGTACTGCCGCTCCCATTCCCGTTGCTCCTCCTCGGTAAAGAACCGCACCTTGGGTGGTTTGCCCTCGATCCGCCGACGGTCCTCGACGGCCTGGAGGTCGCGATAGACTTGGATTTCGTCGAGGGCGTTCTGCTCGTACTCGCGGTGCTTGCGCTCGAATCGGGCCACGTCCCTGTCCTCGTTCCGACCGACGTTGTTGCAGAAGTAGCTGTTGAGCGACGCCCGGTGAGTCTCGAACAGCGTCACCTTTTCGTCGAAGCAGGCGGGGTCCAGGCCTGAATCCTTAGCGCGCTTGAGCCGTTCCAATCCCTGAACGGCTTCGTCGATTCCGCGGTTCACCAGCAGAACTGCTTCGTACAGATGGGCCTTTTTCATTCGAACCTTCCTTTCCTCCCGCGATTGGAGCGGGCTTGTAGAACCGTTGGTGAGGCATCGGGCACACGTATCCCGGTGAAATGAGAGGGACAGTCAATCGGAGAAATAGTGGAGCGGGCTAGGCCACCGGCGGCGAATGCTCAAACAGGAAGGAGGGATTTAGTCTAGATGCATGCGCGCGGCGCACTGCTTGCGTGCAGAAACGGAACCGGATAACTTCTGTTGCAGCCATCGTTGCACCTCAGACGTGCGACTTGGTTAGGGGCGCGTTCGTGTTAGAAGCACGGGCGCGTCCCGTCTATTTGATGCCTTATTTCTTTGTCCTCTTCTTTCGACCGCCTTTGCCCCAGTAGCGTTCGGCTTTGTACTTCCTCGCCTTGGCGATATCTTCTTCGGACCAAATACGGACCTTCATGCCGAGTACAGTCTGAAGGGAAGGTGCTTCGACGCGCTTCTCTCGAATCCAGCGATGGAAAGTCCCTGAGGCAATTCCAAGGAGTTTTGCAACCTGGATCGTCGAATATGTCTTCTTTTGAATAGTGGTGTACCCCTACACTATTTGTCAAGCAGAAAGACTCAAGCCCGGAGGGTTGCGCTTTGCACCTCTCCGGGTTGGGCTGAAGAATATCGCATTCTTGGAATGAATCGGGAATTAGGTGGGACAAATGTGTAAGGGGCAGTGCTCGGCGGATTTGGCGACAAGGGTGGGCCGGCTGGACGCGACGGTCATGATTCAACTAGTTGCCCTTGGTCATTGACCGTCACGTGGCTCACCGGGCGCAATGGAACAGCCAGATCGTAGCGAGCATGCCGTCTTTCACCGGCTCGAACTAGCGCGCCCTTTTCGACTAAGTCGGCCAGGTCCCGCGTAACTGTGGCTGGCGATGCCCCGGTGATTGTGCTGTATTTCCCGGCGGTGAGCCCCCCTTTGAATCCTTCCGGGCCTTCGCGGAACATGCGCAGAAGTGCCTTCTCTTGCCTCTCGTTGAGCTGACCCTTCAGGCGGTCCAAGAGCTTCGCCTTGTCGATCAGGAACTCAACCAGCGCTATCGTACGGCGTTGGGCCTCGATGGTGACTCCTGCGAACCACGCCAGCCAAGCCGTGATTTCGTTGTGTTTGTTCGCGGCTTCGAACGCCTCATAGTAAGCTTTACGCCGGGCCAGGATGGCAGCCGCCAACGCCGTCAGCGTCGGTTGCCCTAGGCTCTCCGCCAGGGACTTCTCGGAGATTGCTCGCCCGATTCGTCCGTTGCCGTCCTCGAATGGATGGATACACTCGAAGTAAAGATGCGCGATTCCGGCGCGCGTTAGGGCAGGCAGAGGCTCTTCGCCACGCGGTCCAGTTCGGTGGAACCAGGCAAAGAACCGCGCCATCTCGGAGTCCATTTGTGTCGAAGGCGGCGCCTCGAAATGGACCCTGGGCTCGTAAAGTGCATGTGACACGACCTGCATGGGCTCAGCGCCGGTACGATACCGCCCGATATCTTTCAGATCCCGCCTGCCACTCATGACCATGCGATGCCACCGAGATAGCATCTCCGCAGAGAGCGGATCGGCAAAGGATCGGTACAAATCGACCGTCATCTCCGCAATCCCCTGCTCGGCCGGTCGCACCCGGCGAGCATCTGTACCGAGTCCGAGCTGCCTGCGGACGGAGGATTGCACGCTGGTCCGGTCCAGAATTTCGCCTTCGATCTCCGAAGTTGTGAGCGCTTCGGTGCTCATCGCCTCGATCATCAGTTGGTCGCGCTCCTCGTTTCCAAGGTGCTTGGCAGTCCCGACGAGCACACCCCCGCCAACTAGGAACTGCTGCTCCGCCGCCTCTAGGCGGGAACGGTTCCAGGTAAAGACAGGCCAGTCGGGTTGTTGCCAGTTCCAGACCATGAGCGATAGGAGTCCTTTCTATCGCTCATAGAATAGCAGAGAAATGAGCGATAGATCGTTCTCTTTTCGCTCAGCGGACCTTGTCGAACCACAATGGCTACCGCTACGGTTGCCGTATTCTTCCGCGAGCTGCACCGTCGAATCGGGTGGGCCGGAGCAATTTCAAACCGAGTGCGCACAGCAAACATCTGAGGCCACGAGACAGCAGAGCGCGTGAAACCCGCATGAAACGAGGGGAAATGGACTTCAACTGCCCAAATTCTCTAGTTCCGGCTGTGGCACAAAACGGGAGCGGCTCAGATGTCGTAGTATGACGCGTGCGGAAGCAGGGGGCAGGTCACGGGTTCTAGGTGCCCCCCGGTCACCGCGTTCTCTTCGGAACTGGGACTAATGGTGTCAGTTAGCCTTCGCGCCTCACACCGGCCGCGATCTAAGTTAGGAACAACTGGGAGCGTCAATGCCCCTTGAAGGTTTGTTCGTATTGATCCTTGCCAACCTTTTGTCGCCTTTGGTCAAGCGACCATATCGTCTGGGCAGCCTCACCGGGGCGCGTCAGGTCGATAGAAGCGACGTCCTGACCAGCGCCGCCCTTTATCAGCAGCGTGAGCGTCTTTCCCGCCAGTTGGATACGGTACTCGCCATCTGGACCTAGCCGCGCAGACCATCCGCCAACATTAGAGAAACTGGGGGCTGGGAACCTGTTGATATTCGCTCCAAGTCTTTGTTTTTCGTCAGAGTTGGCTGGAACGAACTGCGCTCCTGTCCATTTGATGAGTCTTGCGTTTTTTATGTCGCTCGCGTAGATGGTATTTTCAAAGACATGAATTGAACCCAGGTGGACGTCCTCAATGTCGTATCGTTGAACGGCATCGGAGCCTATTCGCAGTACCACGACAGAAAAGCGCTGATTGTCTGGCGAAGGGACCGCACCCAAATACTCCCTGATCGCTTCAATGGGGTACAGAAGGTAGTTGATCCGGTACCCACGCTCGACAACCCCCGAGAACAAGTAAACGTCATTGGCATTCCACAGTAGATCCACGCTCGACGCGGCGAGCAGATAATAGTTCGTGAAGGACCCAAGAATCACGAGGGCCAGCACCGAAACAGCAATGACTACGGTCTTTTTGAACATCTTTTGAGTGATCCTCAATTGCACGCAGCCGATTCACATACGTTCTCCAAGATATCAACTTGGGAAGGTGTCGTGGGCTCAAACTCACCGGTTATCCGATTATAGAGGGGATTAGAACCCTGAACCGCGCTGGGGTCCCAATTGTGGATGTCAAAAAGGATGAATTGCAAATAGTCCCGCCACATCTTCTCTTGGAACCCCTGGAACAACCAGTATCCTGCAAAATTCTTGAGTCCGGGTCCCTGTCTATCGACGGCACCGGTTTCTATAACGACATCGTTGGTTCCAATAGAATACACTCTCCAATATCGCCAACCTGCGAGAGGGTGACCTGTCAGAGTCACTACCGAAATGGTATGTGCAGTGGGATCGAAACGCTCCGTTTCGATGTTAAAGGGAGCCTGTCCAAGGCGCAAAGGCATTGCTAGGGTAACCTTAAGTATCTGATTGGGGCCCGTTACGTTTGTGTCGTCCGGCATAAAGCCCACGCCATTAGTCAATTGGTGTGCCCCCGCAAAAGTCTGAATGTATTGACTGAAGATCAGATCCGGTGAAGCCGCGGTCAGCAGCTCCAAAGAGTTATAGTTTGAATACAAATTAGAACCTGACGGCGGCAGCTGGTGCTCAAATCCTTGTTGCTGATTTGATTGCACCTGGTCAATAGCAACTCCGTTCCCGGATTGATTGCCGTGAAACAATGCCCATGTCGACGGGGCAATGACCACTGGCGGCGCCTGCAGGGCGGATGTCCCCTGGGGGGTTTGCAACACAAGCTGGTTTCCGTCCCAGGAATATTGGGGCACGCTGGGCAGAGCTCCGGTAGCCTGTGACGGGTTGCCGCCGCTATCTAATTGGACGACTCCATTCTGGGAATCGATGACGGTCGCGCCGCCCCCCGAAAGGGCCGCCATAACGGACAACGTGCTCTGCGGATTGGTCTGATGATCCCAAGCGAGGGCTCCAGAGTTAAGATCAAAAGAAACTGTATCGGGGCCATAGGAGACATACCCAGCGGCGTTCTCGTCAATTACAATCGGTAGCGCCAAGGGCAAGCCGTCGGTTCCGATTATGACTCTCTGTGGCGCCACGGGTACGGGCATGTCGTACACATTCATCCCGCCCGAAGTCACATGGGCCGCCTGGTAGGGATGCGGAGGAGGAGGCGCGTAGGCAGACGCGGGACTGATCACCCATGTGGCAACTACTCCACCCTGACCATCTGGAACGACGGTGCCGGGAAACAAGTTTGAGTTGTTTGTAGTAGAGCTCAAAGGGATTGTCGTCACGGTGCCATCTGGCGCGATCTTTAAGAGCGAAACTGTAGCTGAGACCACAGTTGCGTAGTCGATTTGTCGGACTTCATATTCCACGTAAGCCGTCCCGTCCGAATCGACTATGGGGGTACCGATGGGCGAATACCCGCTAAGGGTATTTCCGAATTGGTCGGTATAAGTCGATTCCGGAACCTGGGGATACGAAATCGGCTGACCAGTTGGCCCGTCCAGCACCGTTAGTTCCGGGAATCCGGATGTATTGCCGGGTGCTGACAGAACGACACCGCCATCTTGTCGAATAGCGATCTGCGGCGGGTTGACCGTGCAGCTTGATTGCCCCGTAACTTGCCACATCGCAGTGCCGGTTTCACCGTCCAAGTCGACGACGCTCATCGGATTGGGGCCATCACAGTTGTTATTCTCGGTTACGATTAGCCCTCCAAACCCGTCGGCCATGCTGTTCGTATTCACCGTCGGCAAAATAGTTTGCCACATTTGTTGCCCGTCCGCTGTGAACGCCTGAACCAACGTTTGCAAACCGTTGTTTGTGGATTGAATGGAGTACACGTTTGGCCCGGTTGGACTCGGCATGGCTTGAACCATCTGCAGAGGAGAATATCCAGGCACCAATGGAGCAGACCAGAGAACGGTGCCTGTCGCAACCGGTCCGCCTGGCGAGATTGTTACTTGGACTTGTGCCGAAGCGCTTCCAGTGTTCGCAGTCAAGGTCACCTGGCCTGGCGCGATCGCTCTGAGGATGGGGGAACTGTCCGGTGTGATTGTCGCCACGTTGGTGTTGCTCACCGTCCATGCCGCGTCAGACCGTGGGCGGCCAAGATTATCGACGGCCGTGAATTGCTGTGTGCCGCCGACCAGTATGTTGATGCTGGCAGGCGTGATCTGAAGAGAATTTGGGTTAGAAAGCACACCAGCGAGAAATTCATGGAGGATCAGGCTCGATACATTACCGGCCAGATCTAATGTCTTGATAATCACCAAATTAGTGCCAACCTGGAGGGTGAGGCTGCACGAAAAGGTCACCCCGTTCATCGTCGCCGTCTGGCCATTGCAGGTTACTGAAGATAGACCCGATAGATTGTCGGACGCGGTCCCCGTTATGGTGATGCTTGAAGAGGTGAATATGGTCCGATCAGCTGGGGACGAAACTGCAAGCACAGGCGGAGTCTTGTCAATGTTGAGCGTCACGCTAGTTGACACCGATGTTTGGGCGGTATCCGTGGCCGTTCCGGTCACAACTTGATTAGTGCCTTCGTTCGTAAGCGTTTGCGGGCCCGTGCAACTGGCGATCGGTAGTCCGCCCGGAGTGCAGACAAAAGTGACAACGGTATTCTGGTGAGTCCAGCCGGCCAAATTCGGGATCGGATACGTTGACTCCGATATCTGCGGCGGCGCATATTGCGTAGTTACCGTTATCGTTGCGGAACTCGTGAACGTATTCGAAAAATAGGTATAGGAGGCTGTAATCGTTGCGGTACCGCTGGAAATCCCGCGGACCAAGCCACTACTGCTGACAGTCGCGACGTTCGTATCTGACGAACTCCAGTAACTCAGCGAACTAATATTCGTGCTTCCATTCGAATAGTTTCCAATGGCAGTCAACTGCGACGCACCACCAATGGGAATTTGGGCGCTTCCGGGCGACATCGACATCGACAGCAGCGGGACCGCTACGTAGAAGAAAGTTGATGTCTGTACCGCCCCTAGACTTGCCTGAATATTCGTGGTCCCAACACTGACACCTGTCGCAAGACCGGCGGTGTTGATTGTAGCGACGGCAGTTGTGCTAGAGCTCCAAATGACAGACGAAGTCAGATTTTGGGTGCTTCCGTCATTATAGGTTCCGATGGCGGAAAACTGCTGCGTCCCTCCCGCCACAACGGTTCCATACTGTGGATTGATGGTGACCGAAACGAGCGTGACGGGACTGACGGTAAGGACTGTCATTCATATTCCCGGTGAACGCGAACGTGCCCGTCGACGGATAATATAGCTCCGCACTAGCAAAATTGATCTGCCAGCCCGCGCCGCCAGCGATTAGTACGACGCCGTTACTGAGTAAAGTAGCCGTGTGTGAGGCTCGCGCGGAGCCCATCTGTCCCGTAACACTAAACACGCCGGTCGATGGATCGTACAGTTCCGCACTGGTCATGAAATTCGAACTGCCGGTGTACTGACCCGTACTCTGGCCACCAGCGATCAAAACCATCCCGTTGCTCAGAGCCGTGGCACTGTGAGCGAACCGAGCAGAGTTCAGGCTCCCAGTAGACGAAAATGCTCCGGTCGTCGGATCGTAGACTTCAGCGCTGGAAAAGGCATCACCATAGATATCTTCGCCTCCTGCTATGAGAACTTTTCCCGACGCCAGCAAAGTCGCCGAATGGTATGTCCGACCGGTGTTTAGATTGCCGGTGGGCGTGAATATGCCGGTGGCTGGGTCATACAGTTCCGCCGTGTTGTCGTTGTAGTTGCCGTCAAGACCACCGGCAATCAGAACCATTCCATTGTTGAGCAAAGTGGCTGTATGGAAGACGATAGATGCAGGCAAACTCCCACTATTCGAAAAGATTCCCGTTGAAGGGTCATACAGTTCTGCGGTCGCAGAATTCGCGCCTTCCCCGCCAACAATCAGGACTTTGCCGTTATTGAGAAGCGTTGCGGTGTGTAGGCTCCTTGGAGCACTTAGCGAGCCAGTCGTCGAAAAGATACCGCTGGACGGGTCAAATAGTTCCGCGGTAGCGGTATCACCAACTGTGTACTCCGTTCCTCCCACGACTAGAACTTTTCCATTGCTCAAGACCGTAGCCGTGTGATTGTGCCGCGGTACATTTAAGCTGCCAGTGAGAACAAAGCTTGGGACTCCCACCGTTAGGGAAACCGACTGACTGATGCTTCCGAAAGTCGCCTGAATGGTTATCTGGCCGCTAGTGATACCACTCGCCAAACCGGCACTATTTATGGTCGCCACATTGGTATTCGACGAAGTCCAGGTCGCAACTGCGGTGAGGTCCTGAGTGGTGTTGTCGGTATATCTACCGATTGCCAGGAATTGTTGCGGCGAATTGACAAAAATAGATGAATTTAGGGGCGTAATCGCAATTGAGGCAAGGATTTGAATCGTGAAATTGACGCCGTTACTTGGAACTCCGTTGACGGTTACGGTGACTGGCCCATCTGTGGCAGATGGAGGCACCGTTACGGTCAGAGCGGTGGTGGTCGCGCTCGTGACGGTCGCACTTGTGCCGTTGAAGGTTACCGAATTCGAAGGTGGCGTCGTTGAGAAGTTCGTTCCGGTAATTGTGACCGTCGCTCCAACCGGTCCCGATGTAACAGAAAGACTTGAAATGGTTGGCGTTGGCAGGACTGTGAAGCTCGCTGAGTTGCTGGATACGCCAGCCACAGCGACGACTACGTTTCCAGTCGTCGCGCCCGATGGCACCACCACAGTCAGAGCGGTGGTAGTCGCGCTCGTGACCGTCGCGCTTGTGCCGTTGAGGGTTACGGAATTCGACGATGGCGTCGTTGAGAAGTTCGTTCCGGTCACTGTCACGAAGGCTCCAACCGGACCAAAAGTTGGTGCCAAACTCGTAATGGACGGCGTCGGTAGTACAGTGAAGTTTTTGCCGTTGCTGTCTACCCCACTCGCGTGCACCACGACGTTCCCGGTGGTTGCTCCCGTGGGTACGGTGACTGCGATGCTCGTTGCACTCCAAGTGCCCACAGTCGCTGTTGTCCCGTTGAATTTGACCGTGCTGGTCCCCTGAGACGAGCCGAAGTTTGTTCCAGTAACCGTCACTGCCGCGCCGACGGCCCCTGTCGTGATCGACAGGCTTGTGATACTCGGTGCTGGAACAACCGTGAAGCTTGAGCCGTTGCTATTCACGCCGCTCGCAAACACCACCACGTTCCCGGTCGTCGCCCCATTCGGCACCGTCACGGCAATACTCGTCGCGCTCCAAGTGCTCACACTCGCTGTCGTCCCGTTCAACTTCACCGTCCCACTTCCCTGCGTAGACCCAAAATTCGTTCCCGTGACCGTGACAGCAGCCCCAACAGCACCTGTCGTGATCGATAGGCTCGTGATGCTCGGAGCAGCGACCACCGTAAAACTCTTCCCATTGCTGGCGGTGCTTGATACGGTTACGACAACATTCCCCGTGGTCGCCCCCGCGGGAACCGTTGTGACAATACTCGTAGCCGTCCAAGTCGTCGCTGTGGCTGTTGTCCCGTTGAATTTGATGGTGCTGGTCCCCTGAGGAGAGCCGAAGTTCGTGCCAGTCACCGTGACGGACGCACCGACAGCTCCCGTGGTGATTGAGAGACTCGTGATAGTAGGTGCGGCCGCCAATACTTCGCTGGCAAAAGAAAGGAGGAAGAACAACCCAAGGACAAACTTGCTGACGACCGCTTGGCGCACGCGCAGACCTCCGAGATGTTCAAAAGGAGCAGCCACAAGATCAGTGGGTCGCGCAGACGTATACCGTTAGTTAACGTGCATGTCAATTGAATTTTGCAGTTATTATCAGACTTTATTAAGGCTATGAGGAGCTGATACCCGATGGCAATCGTCACCGAAGGCAACTGTTCGGAGTCAGCGTTGAAGACAGGGCGGGACCCAAGGTTTGGTTTGAAACCAGGAGACTTAGTCGGGAATCTCTCGCCAGGCGTTGCTCTCGAAAGTTTCTAGCCTTGGTGTGGTTGATTCTGTCGCACGCAGACCCGCTCAGTTCACAACCGGCAGGAAACGGCTCTCGCGAACGGTCAATTTCGCTCCGAGCGCCTGAGCTACGCGAAAGTCCGACTCATCGTCGAGGTACGCCTGACTGAACCGACTTCTTCCTCCTGGCTCCTCTCCGCTACAGCACGCATCGAAGCGGTAACTGAACGTTAGTGTTGTTGTACCGAGATTTCTGTCTCATTCGAAGGGTTCAGCCCACAAACGTGGGCGCAACCTCGGGAACAAAACCTGCCAAACACCGTAGAAGACCGGCCAGCACGACATAGGTAAAGGCAAGACGAGACAACCGCATAGTGTTTTCAAGTTTGCTTTGCAAGCAAGGGGCACCGGTTCGATCCCGGTCACGTCCACCATTTTCATTGGGAAAACTGAGGATTGGCTCGGGCGATGGCAATCAATTTTACCGCCATTTTACCCGCAGCGATAAGCTCACCATCGGATTGTGCTAGGTTGCTTTGTTGTATTCGGGCAGATCGCCAATGCGGAAACCAGACGGGTTAAGAATAGTTCCGTCCGGGGAGGTCAGCACGCCACCCCAAATGAAGTCATAGACGTAGCAGACCCTTGTTTCCCTGTTCTTCCCAAAGGAATCCAGATACTTGACGTACCCGTAAGCGCACATCAGCACGGCGCGGTCCCTAAGCTCTGCGAGCTGTTTTTCGGTCGGAGGGAACGGACGTAGAAAACATCTTATCTGAAAAGTGCCGTCTGGCGGCACGACCATCCGGTTTTCTCCCGCGATACTGTACGAGTCAGCGGCACTATAGTCTGGCGGCAATGGAAGATCCGGCTCGGGCATCGGCGTGCCGCCGCGGACCGGAACGATTGCCAGGGCAAACCGCGACTCTGAAATTCTGGCGACGGTTTTCCCGTGTACCTCAAAATCGAAAACGATGCCCGGTACATAGCCCTTACTCACTTCCGCAACCCAGTTGTCCGGCGGATTGCCTACTCTCTTGACGGCGACCCACGCCCGTTCACCTTGTTTGTCCGTGCGAATTTGCCGAATGACGGCGTAGAACAGCAGGACTGTGAACAGAGCGATAACAGCCGTAGAAGAGGCATTGAGACGATCAATCCAATCGTGCGATGCAATCACGGTCGTAAGGACGATACCGCCGATCAACTCCACGCTCATCAAGCTTTCCTAGGTTGTTCCTACCTGCAACTCAACCACCGGGCATGCCAGGGTTCCGTCGTGATGTGACTCCAAGGTTAAACCATACCGCGTCCCCTGATTCTTACCCAAATAGACTATTCACGCCGTAAGTAGGAGGACTACTTATGACCCTTGAAACTTGGACGTTTATCATCGAGGTCGTTAGATTCCTATGGGAACTGATTGACCGCTTTTGCCAAGAGCGTCGCTAGCGTTTCGGCAGGTCAGACAATGCCCTAGTGATGTCTTTAGAACTTAGGCACATCGGGCGAACCGATACAGCCCAGACGCCTACTTGAGGCTACGATTGTCGTAGGTGAACCCATCCGACATCATTGAGGAGAAACACGAAATGAGCTACGTGGAAAGCAACCTCATCTCCGGGGAGAAGGTACTTTACAAGACCGGCCTACATTTGATCGTGCTGGTCGCACCGATCATAGTCGGAGGCTTCTTTGGACTCATCGGGCTTCCGCTTCTGATCGGCGGTTTAAGTGACAAGGATGGTGCACCGGCGGCATGGGGCGGCATTCTGGTAATTCTCATCGCGGCCGCCTGTGTCGGCTACGCTGTTCTTCGCAAAAGATCGGTCGAGATGGCCGTCACCAACAGGCGGGCGATCATTAAGGGCGGGATCCTCAGCAGGAGAAGCTTCGAGGTGTTGCTCTCAAAGGTAGAAAGCATCGGCGTCGAAGAGGGCCTCCTAGGAAGAATGCTCGGTTACGGAACCGTTGTGGTTCGCGGAACGGGTGGAAGCCCGGAGCCCTTTAAGAACGTGGCGCATCCCCTTGAGTTTAGGAGGCAGGTTCAGCAGCAGGTCGAACTTTCGCAGCAGCAACAACAGCAGCAGGGCAAGGCAGTACTCGCGAGTGTCTAGTAGAGGCGAACATGAAAACCGATGGAAAGCTGACCTTCGCCTCCAATTCGTGTCTCACTCTAAGGGTTCATTCCACAAATGCAGGAACAAGTTTGGGAACAAAACCCCGCCGAACACCATCAAGAACCGTTCTACAGCGCGCAAGGAAATGCAA
This sequence comes from uncultured Acidobacteriota bacterium, assembly GCA_963769415.1. GTDB lineage: Bacteria > Acidobacteriota > Terriglobia > Acidiferrales > UBA7541 > Palsa-295. The sequence goes on along the minus strand of CAVYLM010000005.1, from coordinate 1,957,005 downwards.
GAAAAGCCAACTACATAACGTTTCTTGAGTGATCAGCGGGTTGGAGGTTCGAGTCCTCCCCGGCTCACCAAAATAATCAATAAAACGGCCCTCACACAAGGGCCAGCGTTTCCGCTCTGATGAGCGAATTTCTTGTGTCACCGCCGTTCCACCATGGCGGCTGCGCTCTCTGTTCCGCGTAAGAATCGAAGCCAGGTCGAACCGAAAGCCGTCTACGTGCATTTCCTCAAGCCAGAAGTGAAGGCAATCCATAATCATCTTTCGGACGTAGCGGTTCGCGCAATTCAGCGTATTCCCCGTGCCGCTATCGTTGCGACCACCTCGGAAAAGACGAGGGGAGCCGGATTTGAGGCCATCCTGAAAAGACGCAGGTCACAGAAAAACACGACGCTCAAAACGCCAGGACACCGGAAAACGCGGCCGACTGGAACGCAACGGGAACATCGCTTTTTTATTCGCTTCTGATTGGGTTAGGACGAGACAAGGAATTTGACCGATGTCCCAGAACCCCGTTTCTGGATAACTTCCGTGTAGTCGACGATCCGGAAGTTGACGCTCAACTAAGTCAATACAAGCGCGTTTCCCATTACTAATCCTCTTTGAGCTTCCTACTTTGTTCCTTGATGAGTGATTGGCGGAATCATATAATTGAGCCTTCGTCAGCCACGTCCCTCGATTCAAAGACTTCACGGGCAGTTCTCTATCGTTAACTAAGCTCAAGGAAGAACCGCAGTGAATATCCAGCTTGATCCTAATATTATGGATGTGCCGGATCACCGAAGTCATTTCATTGCTCTGCGACGGACAGGGAACGACGTGGATCTTCCATGGTAATGCCAGGCTTGAAGACTGGCCGTGATGCCGCTCGCCGCCGATTCTGGTTGGCGATGTCGGGGTTTGTCATGGCGCTTGCGCTGCTGCCCTTTTCCTACAAGATCGAACGTCGCCTGGAGACAGCTGTTCACATCAAGGGCGGAGAATCCGGAAAAGTTGACCTGGAACTCGCGCAGCGTTTCCAGTCTCCGTACGCCCACCGCCTGGTTCTGGTGATCACTGGCATTCCCGATCCGGATTCAGCAGAGAGCGCAGATGCATTGAGCTTCTTAACCAGTTCATTGCGAAGTGTGCCTGGAGTGTCGGGTGCCGTCTCGAGTGTGGATTGGCCGGATCCTCTGTTCACCGGGGACAATGGCGGGGCCTTGATCATCGTCGGGTTGGACCCGCACGATAAAGCCGTCGAGGCGTTGGTCCCCAAACTGAGGGCAAGAGCAGACTGGATGGAAGATCAGCTTAGGTCGCAATACCCCCATATCAAACTGGAGATTACGGGCGAATCGCCACTGACCTTCGATCTTCGTAAGGTCAGCGCTGATGACGTCAACCATGCCGAGGAACGAGCGATGCCGGTGACTCTCCTGCTGCTATTGCTGGCGTTCGGCAGTCTTGCGGCCGCGCTATTGCCGCTGGGGATTGGAGTACTTTCCATCTCGATGGCGATGGGTGCGGCTGCGTTACTTGCGCATTATTTCCATCTGTCGATTCTGGTGCAGAATCTGGCGACGATGCTCGGCCTTGGCTTGGGCATTGACTATGCATTGCTGATGGTGAGCCGGTTTCGCGAAGCATTGGCCGAGGGATATGATCCCGGCGACGCTGCCGATATTGCCGCCGGGCAAGCGGGGCGGACGCTGATAATCTCGGCCACGACAGTTGCAATCGGATTTTCAGCGCTGCTGCCTGTGCCCATCAGCGAACTGCGCTCCATCGGGATTGCTGGCCTGCTGGTAACCGTTTTGAGTGTCATGCTGTGTACATTCATTCTGCCTTGGGTGCTTGGTCTGCTGGGGCATCGCATCAACGCCGCCAGAGTGCGCCTTCCGGGCAAACGATTCAGAAGGCGGGGCAGCCTATCCGCGGCGAGCGAGCGGTGGGTACGCTGGGGCAGCTTCATAACCCGCCGGCCCTGGACAGCTCTGCTTGTCGCCGGGGTCCCGCTACTGATCCTTGCATTCCAGGCACGGAGAATCTCTCCCGGGATTCCTGACCATGACTCGCTCCCGCCCACAGCCGAGTCGGTGCGAGCACTGCACACGCTTCAAGGCATGGGGCGGTCGGGTATTGTGCAGTCCCTCCGAGTGGTCCTGGAGTTGCCGCCGCAGTCTCCGCCGCTCTCGCCGGCTGGCTGGCTTGCCGTCAGTCGGTTGACCAGACGCTTCCAGAGCGACCCTAGAGCGGAGGAGGTCTTATCTCTCCCGACCCTCACGGGAATGTCTGATACTGCGAATGATGTCAACGATGTGCCCGAGTCAATCCGCAAGAGTTTTATTCGCACCGATGGCCAAGCTACGCTGATTGAGTTGCTGCCCACTGCGACTCTTTCGCCCAACGAACAGATACGATGGGTACGAGAGGTGCGCTCCTCCGATGTCGCCGCGATAACCGGCGTGCCCGGCGCCGTGCTGCGCGTCGGCGGCGTTCCCGCACTCGACGCGGATTATGACTCGGTAGTACATCAGTGGTTGCCGAGGGTGACTCTTAGCGTCGTGTTGGGGAGCTTGCTGGCGCTCCTGATCGGGTTACGTTCCTTATTTGCGGCTGTCAAAGCAATTCTGCTCAATCTGCTGTCCGTTGGCGCTTCATTCGGTGCGTTAGTTGTCGTTTTTCAGGAAGGCCACGGTAGCAAACTCTTTGGGCTCGACGGACCGACCGGCACCGTCTACCCGATTGTGCCGATTCTCTCGTTTGCCATCGTCTTCGGATTGAGCATGGACTATGAGGTCTTCCTGGTCGCCCGAGTCCTCGAAGAACGGCGGCGCGGTCTATCCGAAAGATCGGCGGTGGTCGAGGGCCTGGCGCGGACGGCTGGGCTCATCACGAGCGCCGCGGCAATTATGATTGCCGTCTTCACGGCATTCACCCTGGGAGATTTTCTGGTCGTCCAAATGCTGGGATTCACGCTCGCCGTGGCGGTGTTCATTGATGCGACAGTGGTGCGGATGGTTGTCGGCCCGGCACTATTGCAACTGGCTGGCGACTGGAATTGGTGGCCCTTTGGCCTAAGTGGAGCCCCGGCAACGTCTGAAAAGGACCTTACGCAATGACGCGAACACCGTGGATGCTCCAGCGAAAGCGCAGGGCCTTGCAACAGCCTAATTAGGCGATTCGATTTATTTCACTTTCTCCTCTTGAGCGCCGAACTGGCTGATATCGAAGTCCTTGCTTCCAAGATTTGCCTTTGGCGAGCCCCCTTCGATTAGAAGAATCGAGGAGCCGGGCTTGCCCTGCAGCTTTGCCTCCACTTGCGCCGCAGACCAGGCGCCGCCTTCCTGCCGCAGCCCATAGTAAATGAATTCCTTCTGCTGTCCCGTCCCGCGAAGCGTCTTCACCACATGCACAGGGAACAAAATGCCGCGGTCAAGCCACGATGTTACCGAATCGTAGTAAGTCCGATCCTGAGAGTCGGACTTGCTCTTAAGGACAAAGCAATCCCGTGTGCCGTATTTCTCCGGTGCCAGGAGCTCCTGATTCTTCCAGAAGAACTGGTTCTCCACCATGTCTTCAAAGGAGAAGTCTGTTCCCACGAGTGGGTCGTTCCAGCGTTCGAATGGCAACACGCTGGCGGCCTTTTCGCCGGGAAGCACCGCCTTGATGGTCACGTGCCCGCTCACGGTCATATGCAAAAGAAGGCGCGTCTTGTCCGAGCCAGGCCCCGAGATCTCGCATAGCACACGCAGACCATCCGGAAACCAGCGAGCCTTGGCGACAAACTTGTAGCTCGTGCGCTTGCCATTGCCTTCCACCCGTGTGAGTCGCCCGGTCGAGCGGTAGTCCAATTTCTCAATACGCTGGCGCGAGGCAGTCAGCACAGTCTCCAGGTCAGGATTCGCCGCGAAGGCCCGCGATGGATGCGCCAGCGACAACAGCACTGAGAGCATTACGAAGTAGCGCAAGATTTTCATGCTCTATGTATACAGCCAAACTCCGAACACCATCAAGGGCGACGTGGCCCTCCCCAAAGTGTCTCACTTTGTGGGGGGCCGCTCGCTTTGTTTTCAGGGACTTACACCTGAAATTACTTCGCATGGTGTCTCACTTTGTTGGCGATCTGTGAGCGGTGCCTGATGCAGATCCCATGGCTAAACAGGCTGCGGAAAAAGGCAGTGAAGAGTGTCCTCAGGCGCTGAAGCGCATTGAGTGCAAGCCCTTTATGTCGGAGCTGAAGCTCCGACCCCCTAAAAAGCGCCCTTTTTCCGCAAACTGTAAAGCCAGGGTGACGCCGAATGTGTTTCGTGGGCCTTAAGGCCCACGCTCTCACCGGAACTGCAGAAGCGGCCGCCGTATACCGCCGCCGGGAAATAGCGTTCGGAGACCCCCCGATTTATTGTCGATTAGAATGTGCACCGATCTTTTGTTTTCAACAACTTTCGGGCATTTCTATTCGGCGCGGTTGTCGATTAGGACCGTCAAAGCTGCCGGGCTGAAGGACCCGGCGCTACGTTCAACCCTGAAGAGCACCCCCGAAAAGTTGTGTCGATTGGAAATTGCCACATGGTGCGTTTTCAGCAAGTTACGCTGAGCGCTGATGGCAACTTGTGTCGACCTGGAGAGCAGCGGCGAGTGGCTGGAGCACACACGAAAAGATCCCTCGGCTCGTCGCCACGGCGACTCGCTCGGGATGCCGATCCTTATCGGATCGTCATATTCAGTTGTCAAAGAGCAGTCGAGCGCTAGCCAGTAGCGCCGGGACGCATGCGCGTCCAATAGCGGAGCTGGAAAAAGCCCCGATTCACGTTAATTGGTCTTTCGGATTCTGGCAATGGAACTGCGGTTACAGGACCACCTCGGAAAAAGACGAGGGGAGCCGGATTCGAGGCCATCCTGAAAAGACCAAGGTCACAGAAAAACACGACGCTCAAAACGCCAGGACATCGGAAAACGCGGCCGACTGGAACGCAACTGGAACATCGCTCTTTTTATTCGCTGCTGATTGGGTTGGCACGAGACAAGGAATTTGACCGATGTTCCAGAACCCCGTTTCTGAATAGTTTCCGAGTTGCCGACTACCCGGGTGCTTCCCTTGCTGCTTCAATGGTTTCAGGGACGATCTCAACTGGAAATCTCACCGACTTCGCAATGAAGCAAAGGCGATGGGCCTCGTTGTGAAGTTCGAGAGCTCTGGCTCGCTCATCGCCACGAGAAACTTTCACGGTAGGTTTCAGCGTCACTCGGACGAATTCTCCTGAACCGTCATTATCTTCCTCCAGCAACCCTGAAGCTGAATCCTGATAGTCGAGAACGGTCACGCTGTTCACCGAACACAGATGCAGATACCAAAGCATGTGACAGGCGGAAAGGCTTGCAACCAAGAGCTCTTCGGGGTTGTAACGGGATCGATCACCACGAAAGGCAGGGTCGCTTGAACCCTGGATCTGAGGCTTTCCCTCGCAGGCGATTGCATGGTCCCGGCGATAACCTTTGTATGTCTTCGTGCCATCACCATCATTGCCGGTCCAATCCACTCGAACCTCATAAAGGTGCTGTTTCACGATATGCTCCTTGCTCGGCGTCCCCTCCAACCTACGTCGGATCATCGGGCGACACCTGTTCACGCGCCCATGCGTCAGCAACTGCTCGCCCCCTGGCTATGTCGTCCACCACAAGAATCAGTTGGTGATCGTGGTCGCTGTAGAGTACCTCGATGTTGACACCCGCCTCCGCCATCTTTCGCGAGATCTTGCCGAGCTGACCCGGTTCAGCTTGCTTCAGCCGTTGGACCAGCACCTCCCGTTCCGCTACGACCCGGATGCCTGCCGTCTCCAGCGCACTGCGGGCAGCGGTTCCATCCGCAAAAAGGAAGTGGGCTACACCTTGGCCGTTGACAACCCACGAACCCCCGCCTTCAATGCTCACCCCGGCTCGACCTAGGGCCGTCCCCATCTCGGCCAGTGCGCCGGGACGGTTATCCAAAACGATCGTCAGGTCCTTCATGTCGTCTCTCCTCCAGTGGGAAGACTAGCGCCAATGAGGGCACGTATGTTTAAATGTAAATTGAACTATGGATGTCAGTTCGATCACACGCATTGCAGGGTTGATCGGCGAGCCCGGGCGCATTCAGATGCTTACTGCTCTGCTGGACGGCAACGGCCATTCCGCATCGGAGCTGGCGACGGTGGCCGCAGCATCTCCGCAGACTGCGAGTTCGCATCTATCGAAGCTTCTCGCGGGTGGCTTGGTTGTTTTCGAACGCTGCGGGCGACAACGGCTTTTCCGTCTTAAGAACGCCGATGTTGCCGTGGCGATCGAAGCCCTGGGGGCGCTCGCTCAACACTCTGGCACTTCCGCCGTGCCTGAAATGCGTTTTGCCCGGACGTGCTATGACCACCTCGCGGGTGTGCTTGCCATTGCCTTGCGAAACGAGCTTTTGAAAAGAGGTGCGCTCCGTCATCGCAAAGATTCATTCATGCTGACACAAGCGGGCAAACATCTTCTACATACTCTCGACATCGATACCGACTCACTGCGCGCGCAGAGGCGTTCCTTTGCCTACAAGTGTCTGGATTGGACAGAACGCCACCACCACATTGGAGGCGCCGTCGGCGCTGCCTTGCTTTCTCGTTTTATTGACGTGGGGTGGTTGGTTCCGATGCGCGACACCCGAGCCGTCCGGCTGACACATGCCGGAGAACGCGGGTTCGAGCATGTTTTCAGAATACGGTGTGCTGCGCTTCGAGCCCGACCCGTGATCGCTCCCGAGTGACGGGCCAACGGGAAGTTATTCCTGGCCAGAAGTCCGGTTCTGGGAAGTTCCGGATCGTAGCGGGTCAGCAAAACGTGCCGGCCATGGGAATCGGACCCACGGCAACGGCTAACGCCGGGGCTGCGAAGGCGGGAAACAGATCCCTCGCGCCGTTCGCGCGGGGCGCAATCGGGTTCCCTTCCTCCGTCTAGGCAGGCGGGATGACAGCGTAATGCGAGGCAACGGCGAGGCCGGAGGGCGCGGCGAAGAGCACAAGAGCCGGCGAGACGCCGGCGCTACGACTGCGGGACCTTCTTGCCGCGCCAGCGGCGGCCGAGGGCGGGGATGATCGCGCCGCCCACGTTGGCCAGCGTGAAATCGGGGACCGGCGCGCGTTCCGCGCGGGGATTGACGGAACGGACGAGCGTCTTGAGGAAACGGCCGGCGGCGGCCAATTTCTCCTGGAACGGAACATTTGGCTGCCTTCCGTTGATGCGGATCACCATTACCGTCACGTCGTCTTCGGAAAGATTTTCGGGATAACGATCGCGAATTTCCCTCAGCAGAGCCTCGGTGACTTTGCCCGGCTCGACATCTCCCAACAGCTTCAGGATGCGAAGGACGCCTTCCTCGCCGAGCATTTCGCCGTCGGCGTCGCGCGATTCGATCAGCGCGTCGGTGTAGCTGAGCAGGCAATCGCCGGGCGCGAGCTCGACGTCGAATTCCTCGTACTCGGTCAGGTCGATGATCCCCAGCGGAATATTTTGCAGCGCGCGCCTTTCGCCCGAGCCGTCGGAGCCCAGTAGGCTCCATTCCTGCTTCGCGGCGCTGTAGAGAAGCGGCCGCGGATGTCCTGCATTGCAGATCAGCAGACGGCGGCTGGGAGCGAAAAACGTGGTGACCACCGCGGTAGCGAACGTTCCGGTGCGCGAGAGCGCGGCGAACTGCTGATTCAGCAGCCGCACGAATTCCTTTTGATCGAGCCGGTTGACGAAGCGGCGCATCAGCGTGCGCAGGTCGGCCGCCGTCGCAGCGACCGAATGCCCATGCCCCGAAACGTCGGCAAGCAGCAGGCGGCTGATGCGTCCCGTGGCGCAGCTCGAAGCGAAATAGACGTCGCCGCCGCGCTGGGCTTGGCCGTACGGCCTGCTGTAGACCCAGGCGTCGAGGCCGCCCATTTCGATGCCGCGCTCGGTGAGCTGGCTGTCGCCCCAGACCTCCATGCAGGTCATGTGCGGCGTTTTCTGTTGGGTCACGGATGCATTATACGGCTTGAGGCAAGGAGGCGGAGGAAGCAAAGGAGGCAACGAAACAAGGAGGCAGGGAGGAAAGGAAGGAAATCCCTCAGGCGCTAAAGCGCATGGAGTGCAGGCCGGCGATGTCGGAGCTGAAGCTCCGCCCCCCTAGAACCATTCATGAGACAGGTTCTGGTCGATCGGAAGAGAGATTCTTCGACTCCGCACGCCGGCGTGCTCGCAGAATCGGCGAGCACGGAAGAAGAAGACACCGGCGCGCTCCGCTCAGAATGACGAGAAAGTTCAGTGCGCGGGAGCCGCGGCGGGAATTTCGATACCGAGGAGCTTGGCGGCGTTGTGCAGCAGAATCTTCGGGCGGACGGTGTCCTTGAGCGGCAGCTCGGCAAATTCGGCAAGCCAGCGCTCCGGAGTCATCATGGGGAAATCGGTGCCGAAGAAGGCTTTGTCCTGCACGAGCGTGTTGATGTTGTGGACGGTCGACTCCGGCCAGTATTTCGGCGCCCATCCGGAAAGATCCATGTAGGTGTTGCCCTTGTGGCGCAGGACGGCCAGCTGATCGTCGTGCCAGGGCCACGAGGGATGCGCCATGATGATGCGCATTTCGGGATACCACGCGGCGAGATTGTCCATGTAGGGAATCGGCTTGCAGTATTCGAGCGTGATCCCTTTGCCGCCGGGCGAGCCGGCCGCCACGGCCGTCGTCCCGGTGTGAAAAATGACGGGCAGGTTCAGCTGGACGATTTTTTCGTAGATCGGAAAGAAGCGCTCGTCGTTAGGATTGAATCCCTGCGCGGCCTGCTGGAATTTCATCCCGCGTAGGCCCATGTCAGCGCAGCGCTGGACCTCGATTTCCGCAATCTTGCCCTTCCACGGATCGACGCTGCCGAAGCCGATGAAGGTGTCGGGGTATTTCTTCATCCACGCGGCGGTTTCGCCGTTGTCCATCTTCACGCCGCTGCGCGTTTCGCCGTCCACGTCGAAGATGACCGCCATCATGCTGTTGGCCTGATACATCTCGGCCATGCCGTCGGGATCGGAGCGCCACTTGCCCGTGTTCATGGGCAGGCCGGCCTTGGCGACCTGGCCCCAGCCTTGTTTGGCGCGCTCGCCCGTCTGGATGTGGGCGTGCATGTCGATGGCTTGCAGCAAGAAATTTCTCCGTGTCTTACGCTGTTGGCTGCGCGACGTGGAACTTCGCGGGAAGATTCATTTCCTTGCAGTCGGCGGCGACTTTTAAGGGAGCTTCGGTCTTTGCCTGCACGGCTTGCGGATCAAGGCCCGGCGCAAATTCGCGGAGCACGAGGCCTTCGGGAGTGACGTCGACGACGGCCATGTCCGTGTAAATGCGCTTGACGCAGTGCGGGGCCGTGAGCGGCAGGGAACACTTGTTCAGGATTTTCGGTTTGCCCTTGTTGGTGACGTGCGTCATGGTCACCAGAATATTCTGCGCGCCGAAGGCGAGATCCATCGCGCCGCCCACGCCGGGAACTTTCTCGCCGGGCGTGCGCCAGTTGGCCATGTCGCCGTTGGCGGCCACTTCGAGCGCGCCGAGCACGGCGTAATTGACGTGGCCTCCGCGAATCATCGAGAACGACGTGGGATGATCGAAGAAACTCGCGCCGGGATTCAGCGTCACGTACTGCTTGCCGGCGTTGATCAGGTCGGGATCTTCCTTGCCCGGCTCGGCCAGCTTGCCCATGCCCAGAATTCCGTTCTCGCTGTGGAAGAACACGTCCTTACCCGCGGGAATGTAGTCCGACACGAGGGTCGGGATTCCGATGCCGAGGTTGACGTAGCTGCCCTCGGGCAGGTCGCATGCGACGCGATAGGCGATTCCGTTTCGTGTGAGCGACATGGGCTACCTTCCCTCCGTGGTGATTTTCAGATATTCCGGATGCCGGACCACTTCGACCACGTGGTCGACAAAAATTCCCGGCGTGTGCACGTCCTCCGGGTCGATACCGCCGACCGGGACGAGCTCGTCGATTTCCGCGACAACGTACTTCGCGGCGGTGCACATCGGCACGTTGAAATTGCGCATGGCCATGCGGTAGTTCAGATTGCCGAGGCGGTCGCCCTTGTGCGCGCGCACGAAGGCGAAATCGGCGTGGAGCGCCTTTTCGAAAATCATCTCGCGGCCGTCGATCACGCGGGATTCCTTGCCTGCGGCAAGGTCGGTGCCCGCGGCAGTCGGCGTGAAGAATCCACCGAGGCCGGCGCCGGCGGCGCGAATGCGCTCAGCGAGCGTGCCCTGCGGCACCAGTTCGAGTTCGACTTCGCCCTTCAGGTATTTTTCCTGGAATGACTGGTTGCCGGGATTGCTCGGAAACGACGCGATGAGCTTCTTGACCTTGCCGTCGTGGATCAGGCCGCCGAGCGAGTGCGTGCCGCCGCCCGAGCCGTTGTGCACAACCGTAAGATTCTTCGCGCCTTGCAGCCGCAGCGCTTCGAGGAGCTGCCCCGGCAAGCCGGGATCCCCGAAACCGCCGAGCAAAATCGTTGCGCCATCGAAGACCGGCGCTACCGCTTCCTTGCATGTTGCTAGAGTTTTATCGACCAAGTTCCCCCCGTGGCCACTGAGGTTCAGAAATTTATCATGTGGGCCGTCGCGGAAGCAATTCCGCCCCCTCGAAAAAAAGTGTGTCACCTTGTTGAGACGCCGATCCATTGTTTTGTTTTCAGTAATTTAGACCGCAGTACAACCTGTACTTTTGGCGTCATTCCGCCAAGGTTCGGGGTACGTCTTGCTTGAGGAACTGGGCGGCGATGATGAAAAGCGTGCCGCCGATGAGCGTGGTGGCGGCGGCGGTGGCCATGGAGTAGCGGATTACGTTGACGCCGAGTTGGCGAGAGAAGAGGTCGTTGAAGGCGCCGATGAACAGCGTGCCGCCACCCAGCCCGATCAATTCGGAGATGAGGTAGAGCACGGACGTTGAAAACGTGCGCATGCCGACTTTCACCACGGAGTGCGAGACGCTGACGATCGGCCCGACGTGGACCGGACTGGCCGCCGAGATCAGCGCAAAGCCGGCGAGCGAGAGAACCGGATTCGGCGAGAACAGGAACAGGAGCACAGCAGGGGCCGCTAGTATCGAGCAGATGGCGGGGACGTAGAGGCGCCAGCGCGGATCGCGGTGTCCGAACCAGTCGGTGAGATAACCGCCGAGCAGTGTGCCGATCAGGCCCGCTACGCCGCGGACGGTGCCGAGATAGGTGCCGATCTGCGCGGAATTCAGGTGGCGGATGCGGCCGAGAAAAGGCGCGGTCCAGTTGCCGAAGCCAAATTGCGTGAACGTGGTGAAGCACAATCCGAGGAGCAGCAGCATGTAGGATTTCTGGTGGAGCAAGAACCCAAGCGTTTCCCAGAAAGGCTGCTGGGCGGTGTCGACTTTTGCGTGCTCTGTGTTGCCGCGCACTGGCTCTTTCACGGTAAAGCGGAAAATCAGCGCAACGAGCAGGCCGGGGAGGCCGGCGACCAGGAACGCGCGGTGCCAGCCGTAGTATTGGTTGACCCAGCCGCCGATGAAGGCGCCGAGAAATCCGCCGAAGACGGGGCCGAGTTGATATACGGACATGGCCATGGCGCGCTGGTGGCCGGGAAAAAGATCGGAGATCATCGAGGCCGACGGCGCGGTGCCCGCGGCTTCGCCGATGCCAACGCCGAAACGCGCGAGCGTAAGCTGAAGTGCGTTGCGGGCGATACCGGCGAGCGCAGTCATGCCGCTCCAAATCACGAGACCCCAGGTGAGGATCGAGCGGCGATTGCCGCGATCGGCCCAGCGAGCAACGGGCGCGGCCAGAATTGAATACATGATTACAAACCCTGCGCCGGTGATGAACCCCATCGCCGTGTCGGAGAGGTGGTAATCGCGCTTGATGGGATCGATGAGGATGGTGATGACGGTGCGGTCGAGGAAATTGAGCGTGTAGATGATCGTCAGCATCACCAGCGCGTAGCGCGCAGCGCCGGATGATTTCTCCGATGCTGCGCCGGCGTGCTGTTCGTCCGAAATTTCCGCGTTTGCCATCGACCCTCTTATGGGTTCCTAGAAACTGGCGGCCGCTCGCGCAGAGCCAAATCTCCGAAGATATAGTGGTGCTCGCTCCAGTCGCTCATACGCACGCGCTCCGTGAGACCTGCGAAATTCAGTTCGGCATCGCGCAGCCTATGATGTGGGTGAGGCTACGTCAACATGATATGAAGTGAAATGGGCGCGTGGCTGCTAAAGAGTCCTGTGTGGCAGATTAAAGGAGCTTCAGGGGCTGAAGCCCGTCTCCTTTGTCGGCGCTTAATGTCGTGGGTAAACCCACGACCCACAAGACTCTCGCGTTCTCACGCGGACTCCGAACTGCGCTACAATCGGTTGACATAGCGGGTGTTCGGCGATAAGAGAAGTGGTAGGTTGAGCAGGATTTTCCACGGGGGTGGAAAGCAATGGTTATCGATGTCCACGGTCACCTGACCGCGCCTGATTCGCTCTACGTCTTCAAGGCCAACATACTGTCGCATCGCGGATCGCACGGCCGGGGCAAGGTCGAGGTGAGCGATGACGAGATGATCGCGTTCCTGAAGCAACCCACGTTTGGAACGGGCAAATCGCATTTCGACCTGCTGAAAGAAGTCGGCACGGACATCCAGCTGCTTTCGCCTCGTCCTTACCAGATGATGATGGCCGAGAAGCCGGCGAAGGTTTCGCAGTGGTTCATCGAAGAGTGCAATGCGATGGTGGCGCAACAGTGCCGGCTGTTTCCCAATGTTTTTCGCGGAGTCTGCGGGCTGCCGCAATCGCCCGGAGTAAGCCCGAAGAACTGCGTTGCGGAGCTGGAGCGCTGCGTGAAGGAACACGGGTTCGTGGGCTGCCTGATTAATCCCGACCCGAGCGAGGCGACGAACTACGATACGCCGGGAATGGGCGACGAATACTGGTATCCGCTGTATGAGAAGCTTGTGGAGCTTGACGTGCCGGGCTACATCCACGGGGCGGGCTGCCGATCGGTCCGGCACAGCTACTCGACGCACTTCATCAACGAGGAAACGATTTCGGTCGTGTCGCTGATGAATTCGCGCGTGTTCCAGGATTTTCCGAAGCTGAAGATCGTGTGCTCGCACGGCGGGGGCGCGGTGCCGTATCACGCCGGGCGCTTCCTGGCGCCCACGCTGCGGCGCGGCACGCAGAGCAATTTCTACGACAACCTGCGGAAGCTTTACTACGATACGGTGCTTTACACGCCGCTGGCATGCGAGCTGCTGATCAAGACGGTGGGCGCGGACCGCTGCGTTTTCGGCACGGAGCGACCCGGCGTCGGCACGGCCAAGGACCCGAAAACGGGGAAGTGGCTGGACGACGTGAAGGGCTACATCGACAGCTTCACGTGGCTGAGCGACGCGGACAAGAAATTGATCTTCGAAGACAACGCAAAGAGATTGTTCAAGCTCAACGTCAGCGCAAAAACCGCCAATTAGACCGGCGGATCAGGGATCCAAGGCGAAAAGCCAGACCTCAGGGGCTAAAGCCCATCGAAGAGGTCGACTTGATGTCGGAGCTAAAGCTCCGACCCCCTGAAAACCATGTGGCGAGTTCTCAACTTACGAGACTAGAATGGCCGCGCGACGAAGTTCAGTTTGATTGCGGAAGGCGAGTAACGGAATGCGCGTCGAATACCGAGCCGATCAAGTCGGAAGCTTTTTGCGTCCCAAGGAACTGCTGGACGCACGGCTTGCCGAGCCGCCAAACGCGGAGCGGTTGCGCGAGGTCGAGGATCGCTGCATTCTGCGCGTTTTGGCGAAACAGAAGGAACTGGGGTTCGACATTTTCACGGACGGCGAGTTTCGCCGGTCGAATTTCATGGGCGACTTCACGGACGCGGTCGAGGGATTTGATTTTGGCGATGGCGTGGCGCGCAGTTGGGCGACGGCGGCGCCGGCGGGGCCAAGGCTGGGCAAGGGTCGGGTGGCCGGCGTGGTGGTCGAAAAGCTGCGTGCCATGCGCCCGCTGACCGGGCACGAGCTGCCGTTCATGAAGCAGCACAGCCCGGGTGCGATCAAGATGACGCTGCCGAGCGCCACGCAGTTTCCGGCGATCTCGTACAAGCGCGGGCGGTCGGAGAAGGCGTATCTGACGTATTCGGCGATGCTGTGGGACATCGTCGAGATCATGAAAACGGAGATGAAGCGGCTGGCGGCGGAGGGCGTGAAGTACATCCAGATCGATGCGCCGCGCTACAGCTACTTCATGGACCCGAAGTGGCGCGAATGGATTCGGACGGAAATGCAGGTCGAGCCGGAGGCGTGGTTTGAAGAGTCGATTCGCGCGGACAACGCGTGTTTCGAGGCAGCGCGGCGGCCGGGCGTGACGCTCGCGATTCATCTTTGCCGGGGGAATAGCCAGAGCCACTGGTACGCCGAGGGCGGCTACGACGCGGTGGCGGAAAAATTGTTCGGAACGCTGAATGTTGACCGGTTTCTTCTGGAGTACGACGATTCGCGTTCGGGGACGTTCGAGCCGCTGCGGTTTATTCCGCGGAACAAGATCGCGGTGCTCGGGCTGATCAGCTCGAAGCGTCCGGAGCTGGAAGATGGAGACCAGCTCGTGGACAGGATTCACGAGGCGGCGAAATACTTGCCGCTCGATAATCTCACGCTGAGCCCGCAGTGCGGGTTCGCATCGGTGATGCAGGGGAATCTGATCACGGAAGAACAGCAGTGGGCCAAGATGAAGCTGGTGGCCGATACCGCGCGGCGGGTCTGGGGTTGATGGAGTTTAGGTTGCAAATGCACAAGCCGCCCTCAGCGGCTAAACAGGCTGCGGAAAAAGGCAGTGAAGAGTGTCCTCAGGCGCTGAAGCGCATAGAGTGCAAGCCCTTTATGTCGGAGCTGAAGCTCCGACCCCCTAAAAAGCGCCTTTTTTCCGCAAACTGTAAAGCCGCATTTCATTTCGTTGGCGGTGACGGCACGACTAAAGTCGTGCCCTGACGAAGAAACGGGGCGGCTGCACAGAGTTTAAATGGCCGTCGCTGGTGGCAGGGGTGGAGGACTAGATTTATGGCCAAGGTCGTATTGGGAATGGGATCGTCGCACGGGCCGATGCTTTCGACGCCGCCGGACATGTGGCATCTGCGCGCGGGCGCGGACAAGAAGAACCCGAAGCACTTCTATCGCGGGCAAGCCTACGATTTTCCGAAACTGATCGAGGCGCGCAAGCCCGGTTTTGCGGCAGCCATCACGCCGGAAGAATGCAAGAAGCGCTTCGATCAGTGCCAGCGCGCGCTCGACAAAATGGCCGCCAAGTTCGCGGAGGTCAAGCCGGACGTCGTCGTGATCATCGGCAACGATCAGCGCGAGCTTTTCACGGACGACAACACGCCGGCGTTTCTCGTATACACGGGCGCGAAGATCGAGAACATTCCGGAGACGGAAGAAGCCAAGGCGAAATTTCCTCCGGGCATCGCCATTGCGGAGATCGGGCACTGTCCTCCGGGCGGCGCGGTTTACAACGGCTCGGCGGACCTCGGCGTGCATCTGGTGAATTCGCTGATCGAGCAGGAGTTCGACGTGTCGGAGTCGTCGAGGCTGCCGAAAGTTAACGGCCACGATCACGGAATCCCGCACGCGTTTGGTTTCCTCTATCGGCGCATCATGGTGGACAATCCGCCGCCGTCCGTTCCGGTCTTCTTGAACGCGGGCATCCCGAATAACCGGCCGAAGATTCCGCGGTGCATCAAATTCGGGCGCGCGCTGATGAAGGCCATCGAAAGCTGGAAGGAAGACGCGAAGGTGGCTGTGTTCGCGTCGGGAGGCCTGACTCATTTTGTGATCGACGAAGATCTCGACCAGCGGGTCATCAAGGCGATGCAGAACGCCGACGAAGCGGCGCTTGGAGCGATTCCGGAGAGCTTTCTGCTGGGGAACACTTGCGAGATACGGAACTGGATGCCGCTGTCGGTCGGCATGAACGCGCTGGGCAAGAAGATGACGCTGGTTGATTACGTGGCGTGCTACCGTACTGAGGCGGGCACGGGCAGCGCTATGGGTTTCGTTTACTGGCAGTAGCGATTCGGTTCGACGGGAGAAGGCATGGGCGCGGCGGCTGGTGATTTCGTTTCGCGGCTGAAGAAGCTGGATTGCTGCGCCGTATCCGACGCGCTCGACAAGCTGCATCTCAAAGGCGCGGTAACGGGAATCGGGCAGCTATCTTCGTCGCGGCGGATCGCTGGACGGATTCTGACCGTGAAACTCGGCGTGGGCGAGGCTCCAGCGGGGAAGCCACGCCACGTCAGCACGACCGCGATCGAGGCCGCGCAGCCCGGCGACATCATCGTGGTGGAACAGCACAGCGGCGTAAACGCGGCGAGTTGGGGCGGGATTTTGAGCCTTGGCGCGAAGCTGCGCGGCGTTGCCGGCGTAATCGCCGAGGGACCGGTGCGCGACATTGATGAAGCGCGCCAGCACGATTTTCCGGTGTTCGGCGGGGGGGTGACGACGTTTACGGCGCGCGGCCGCCTGGTCGAACTGGCCACGGGCGGGCCGATCACCGTCTGCGGCGTCGCAGTGAATCCCGGCGATTATGCGATCGCCGACGGGAGTGGCGTCGTCTTCATCGCCGCGGAAAATATCGAGCGCGTTCTGGCGACGGCGGAGGAAATTTTCGCGCGCGAAGCGGCCATGGCTCGGGCCCTGCGCGAGGGCAAACCCATCACCGAAGTGATGGGCGCGAATTACGAAAATATGCTGCGCAGTTAGCCGAATTCACCGGGAAGAGTTCCTTGCCGAATCCAAACGCAAAACCAAACGAAGACGCGGCGGTAGAGCGTGCCAGCAAGCTCGATACCGCAACCATCAGCGACGCCCTCGACCGGCTGGGGATCCCCGGCCAGTGCCTTAACATCAAGCCGCGCGACCCACGCTTTCGCACGACCGGCCGCGCCTTCACCATGCTGTATCGGCCGGTGGGGAAACCGGCGGGCACGGTCGGCGAGTTCATTGACGACGTCGCGCCGGGGTCGGTGATCGCGATCGATAATGGCGGCCGCGAGAACGCGACCGTCTGGGGCGACATCCTCACCGAGATCGCGCACCGGCGGGGGATTGCCGGCACGGTGATCGATGGTGCTTGCCGCGACACGGCGTTTTGCCTGGAGCTCGGTTATCCCGTCTTCAGCAAGAGCTACTCCATGCGCACCGGAAAAGACCGCGTGCAGCTCGACGCCACGCAGATCGCCGTGAATATCGGGGACGCGCGCGTCGCGCCCGGCGATATTTTGCGCGGCGACGCCGACGGCGTGGTCGTGATTCCGCGGCAGCACGAGGCCGAAGTGCTCTCAACGGCCGAAGCGATCGCGTCCGCCGAGGACGCCATTCGCAAGAGCGTGCGCGAAGGCAAGCGGCTTGACGAAGCGCGCAAGCAGTTCGGCTATCATCAGCTGCAGACGAAGCGCTCGTAACACGAACAGCTCCCGCATGCGCCGCTCGCATTGGGGATTCGGACTTTAGGAATCTCTAATCCAGCCGGAACTCGCCAGTCCATTTTGAACCTCGCCATATCAACCTGAAGTCACGCCTACTTGCAGCCGATTAATTCCTTCAGGCACTTACAGCGCCGGTTCGCGCGGCTCCAATGGCTGTAAACGTGCCCGGTCCATTCAAAAGCGCAGACTAATGAGCCGATGAACTCGACGAAATCCAATGTGAGGCCCGCCGAATGGCCCAAAGAACAGGCTAGAGCCGCCGCGCCGAGGCCCGAGCGCCGGTCAAAGGATGAATCGCAGCCGCAGACTGCAGCCAGATTCCGCAAGATCGAAAGGCGCGAATGGTGGCTGTGGGCGACCGCCATTGCCGTTACGATGCTTTTGGCGGTCGGGATGGGCTCGTTCATCTTGCCGCGGACCTGGAACCCGCCGGAGTTCTTTTACGGATTCTCGCTCGCGCAGGCGGTGCGCGGGTTGATCGGGCTTGTCCTGGTTTTTGACTGCTACACGGTTTATCAGCAGCTGCAGATTCACCGCATCCGGCGGCAGCTTTCCGAGCGCGAACAGCTGTTCCGGCTGATCAGCGACAACGCGGCCGACATGATCGCGGTGGTCGACATGAACGGCCGCCGAATCTACAACAGCATGGCCTACCAGAAGGTTCTCGGCTACTCGCCCGAAGAGCTGAAGGGCTCCTCATCGCTCGAACAGGTCCATCCGCTCGACCGCCATCGCGTAAAAGTGGCCGCGGACCAGGCGCGGGCGACCGGGATCGGGGGCTCGCTTGAATACCGCATTCGCCACAAGGACGGATCCTGGCGGGTTTTCGAATCCACGTCTAGCGTGATCAAGGACGATGAGGGCGTGCCGGAAAAGCTGGTCATCGTAAATCGGGACGTCACCGAGCGCAAACGCGCTTCCGAGGCGCTCAAGCAATCCGAATCCAGCATCCGGTCGGTGATCGAAAGCGCGCCGTACGGAATTTTTCTTTCGACGTCCGCAGGAAAGATGCTCCAAGTGAACCCCGCGCTGCAGAGAATGCTGGCATACGACTCCCAGGATGAACTTCTCCGGATGAATCTGGCCGAGGATCTCTTGTCCGATCCCATAGAACTTCAGCGGATTTTCGAGGTCATCGCGACGCGAAAGAGTTTCAAAGACTCGGAAATCGAGTGGAAGCGAAGGGACGGCAGCGTCACCACACTGCGGTGCAGCGGGCTGCTGGTGAAGGGGCCGGGCGACGAAGGGGCCTGCGTCGAGGTCTTTGCCGAGGACGTGACCGAAAAGCGTTCGCTCGAACGGCAGCTCCAAGTGGCACAAAAGATGGAAGCCATCGGTAGGTTGTCGGGTGGAGTCGCGCACGACTTCAACAATCTGCTGGGCGTGATCATCGGCTACAGCCAGGTGCTGAAAAAGCGGCTCGACTCCGATAGTCCGCTGCGCGACCACGCCGAGGAAATCGAAAAGGCCGGGCAGCGCGCGGCCGCCCTCACGCGGCAGCTGCTGGCGTTCAGCCGCCAGCAGGTCCTCGCGCCAACGGTTTTGAATCTGAACACCTTGCTCTCGGACATGGGAAAGATGCTGCCGCGCCTGATCGGCGAAGACATCGATCTCGTGCTGCAACTCGACCCGGCTCTTGGAAGCGTGAAAGCGGACCAGAGCCAGATCGAGCAGGTGGTCATGAATCTGTGCGTGAATGCCCGCGACGCCATGCCGAAGGGCGGCAAACTCGTGATTGCCACGGCGAACGTGAATCTCGACGAGGCTTTCACCAGTCACCATCCCGGATCGCGAACCGGGCGATTCGTCGTCCTGGCCGTAACGGACAACGGCACGGGCATGAACGCGGCGACGATGGCGCACATCTTCGAGCCTTTCTTTACCACCAAAGAACCGGGCAAAGGCACAGGCCTCGGGCTCGCGACCGTGTACGGCGTCGTCAAGCAGAGCGGCGGATACATCTGGGTGGATAGCGAGCCGGGAAAGGGAAGCTCGTTTCGCGTGTATTTGCCGCAGGTCAAGGTCGAGCAAACCGACACGCACCCCGTCGCGGCGCCGACGCAAATACATCACGGGACAGAGACGGTGCTCCTGGTTGAAGACGCCGAGGCGCTGCGAAAGCTGGCGCATTCGCTGCTGGAGCAGAACGGCTACCGGGTTTTCCCCGCCGAAAGCGGCATCGAAGCGCTCAAAATCGTGGAGGGAGTCGACGAGCCGATTCATCTTCTGCTGACCGACGTGGTCATGCCCGTCATGAACGGGCGGGCGCTGGCCGAGCAGTTGGTCCGGATGCGCCCCGGACTCAAAGTGCTCTATATGTCGGGTTACACGCACAGCGCCGTCGCCGAGCACGGCGTGCTGGAGCCGGGAACCTATCTCCTGCAAAAACCCTTCACCGAGGAAACCCTGCTTCAAAAGGTGCGCGAAGTGCTGGACGCAGGCACTCCAGGCCGGGCGGCTTCGCTCAAGTCGCCGCCTGCGGCGGAAAACGAAACCATCAAGACGGCGTAAGGAGAAATCCGCGCGTGCGACGACTGCTTTTTGTGGACGATGATGAAGCGATCCGCAAGCTTTTTCGTCTGAATCTCGCCGACGACTACGAAATCATCGACACGGCCGATCCCGAAGAAGCTTTGGCACTGGCGATGGAGCACAAGCCGGACGCCATCCTGCTCGACATGCACATGCCGAAATTTTCCGGCTTCGATTTGTGCCGGACGCTTCATTCGTTCAGCCAGACGCATCTGGTTCCGATACTGGTCATCAGCGGTGCGCTGACCGATGGCACGAAGGAAGCGTGCGCGGCGCTCGGCGCATCCGCCTTTTTTTCGAAACCGATCGATTTCGACGCGCTTAAGGCGCGTCTTGCAACGATCAAGCGCCATACCATGGTGCCGCGCAGCGAGGTTCGCGTCCGGCTGAAAATCCCCCTAAAACTCCGCGGGTCCAACGGCAACGGAGCGGAGTTCGAGGAAACGGCCACAACCGAAAACGTGAGCCTCAGCGGATTCATGTGCTACTGCGCCACCCCGCTTCAAAACGATTCGGTCGTGGAAGTTTTTCTCGCGAAGAACGGCAGGCAGCGGGTGGCGCGGGCGCGCTGCGTGCGGGCGGACATGCGCGAGGGCGAGCCAACGCAGTACGCATTCCGGTTCATCGAGAAAACCGACAATTGGATTTTGAAGTAGGCGTGAGAACGGACGTGAAGCCCGCGCGATGAGCGCTTAGCTCTTCCGCGAACCGCCGGTCAGGTATTCGTCGACAGCTTTCGCGGCGCTGCGGCCTTCGGAGATGGCCCACACGACGAGGGATTGCCCCCGCCGCATGTCACCCGCGGCGAAAATGCCCGGCACCGAGCTCATATAATTTCCGTTGGTGGCGACGTTGCCGCGGGCGTCCAGGTGTACCCCGAACTGCTCGATCATGCCTTTCTTCACCGGCCCGGTGAACCCGAGCGCGAGCAGGACCAGGTCGACGTCAATCGTGAACTCAGTGCCGGGCAGCGGCTCGAATTTCGGCGGCGGCCCGACGCGGACCGCGTGCAGCTGCTTCACGTTGCCGTGCTCGTCGCCGGTGAACTTGGTTGTGCCCGCGGCCCAATCGCGCGCGCCGCCTTCTTCGTGCGCGCTTTCGGTGCGCAACTGCACCGGCCAGAGCGGCCAGGGCGTCGTGGCGGAGCGCTCGGCGGGAGGCATGGGCATAATCTCGAACTGCAGCACCGATTTCGCGTTCTGCCGGTGGCAGGTGCCCAGGCAGTCGGCGCCGGTGTCGCCGCCGCCGATGATCACCACACGCTTGCCGGTGGCGAGAATCTGGTCCGGCACGGGATCGCCGGCGACGCGCTTGTTCTGCTGCGGCAGATAGTCCATCGCAAAATGGATGCCCTTGAGCTCGCGGCCCGGCACGTTGATGTCGCGCGCGTGCTCGGCGCCGCCTGCGAGCAGGACGGCGTCGAACTGCTCCCGAAGGTCCGCGGCGGGGATATTTTCTCCGATGTGCGCATTCGGCCGGAAAATCACGCCCTCGGACGCCATTTGCTCCAGGCGGCGATCGAGAACGCTCTTCTCCATCTTGAAGTCGGGAATGCCGTAGCGCAGAAGGCCACCGATGCGGTCCGCCTTTTCAAACAGCTCCACCAGATGGCCGGCGCGATTGAGCTGCTGCGCCGCTGCGAGGCCCGCGGGTCCTGATCCGACGACCGCAACGCGGTTGCCGGTGCGGGTCTTGGGAGGCTCGGGCTTGATCCAACCCTGCTGCCACGCATGGTCGACGATCGTTTTTTCGATCACCTTGATCGTGACCGGAGGCTCGTTGATTCCAAGCACGCACGCCGCTTCGCACGGAGCCGGGCAGATGCGCCCGGTGAATTCCGGAAAATTGTTCGTCGAATGCAGAACGCGAATCGCTTCCTTCCACTCGTCGCGATACACCAGGTCGTTCCAGTCGGGAATGATGTTGTTGACCGGGCAGCCCGTGTGGCAGAAGGGAATTCCGCAGTCCATGCAGCGCGCGGCCTGCGTACGGACCTTTTCGTCCGCGAATGGAAGATAGACCTCGAAATAGTCCTTCACGCGCTCGGGCACGGGGCGGCGCGTGGGCGTCTCGCGCGCGTATTCCTTGAATCCGGTGACCTTACCCACGGATCACCTGCCCGCCGGAATGTTTTCCGGCATGCGCGGCGAGGACGCCGGGCGAAACACGGGGAACTCCAAGCACGCGCTTGTATTCGTGCGGGAAGACCTTGATGAATTTCGGCAGCGTCTTCTCCCAATTCTCGATGATCCATTTCGCCTGCGTGCTGCCGGTCAGCTCGCCGTGGCGCGCGATCAGCTGGTAGAGAAGATCGATGTCCTTCCGATCGGCGACCGGCTCGAGATCGACTTCGGCGCGGTTGCAGCGGACTGCCGGGAAATCGCCGAACTGGTCGAGCACGTAGGCGATGCCGCCGGTCATTCCCGCGGCGAAATTTCGTCCCGTGCGGCCAAGCACGACGACCAAGCCGTTGGTCATGTATTCGCAGCCGTGGTCGCCCACGCCCTCGACCACGGCCGTCGCGCCGGAGTTACGCACCGCGAACCGCTCTCCGGCCATGCCCGCAAAATAAGCCTCGCCGCTCGTTGCGCCGTAGAGGCACACGTTGCCGATCAGGATATTTTCTTCCGGCACAAATTCCGATTGGCGCGGATGGTAGATCACCAGCTTGCCGCCCGAGAGCCCCTTGCCGACGTAGTCGTTCGCGTCGCCTTCGAGCGCGAGCGTGACGCCCTTGGCGAGAAACGCGCCGAAGCTCTGCCCCGCGCAGCCGGTGAATTGCACCTGAATCGTGTCGTCGGGCAGGCCCGCGGAGCCGTAGCGCCTCGCGATTTCGCCGCTCAGCATCGTACCGACCGTGCGATGAATGTTGCGAATGGGCATGCTGAGCGAGACGGGCACGCGGTTCTCGAGCGCTTCGTGCGTCATTTCGATCAATTTGTAATCGAGCGCCTTTTCCAGACCGTGGTCCTGCGCTTCGGTGCAGCGGCGCCCGACGTGGCTTGGCATCGGCGGATTGTAGAGAACCGCGGAAAGGTCGATGTGCTTCGCTTTCCAATGCGTGATGTCCTCGCGCTGCGCCAGGCAGTCGACGCGGCCGGTCATTTCGTCCACCGTGCGGAAGCCAAGCTCCGCCATCAGCCGGCGCAGATCCTCGGCCACGTAGAAGAAGAAATTGACCACGTTTTCGGGCGTTCCCTGGAATTTCTTGCGCAATTCGGGATCCTGCGTCGCGATTCCAACCGGGCAGGTATTCAGATGGCATTTACGCATCATGATGCAGCCCATGGTAATCAGCGGAGTCGTCGAGAAGCCGAACTCCTCGGCGCCGAGCAGCGCGGCGATGGCGACATCGCGTCCGGTTTGCAGCTTGCCATCGACCTGGAGGCGCACGCGGCTCCGCAGGTCGTTGAGGACGAGCACCTGCTGCGTTTCGGACAATCCCAGCTCCCAGGGGATTCCCGCGTGGCGAATCGAGCTGATCGGCGACGCGCCCGTTCCGCCGTCGTAGCCGCTGATCAGGATCACGTCGGCGTGCGCTTTGGCGACGCCGGCCGCAACGGTCCCGACGCCGGTCTCCGCGACGAGCTTCACGGAGATGCGCGCGCGGGGATTCGCGTTCTTCAGGTCGTGGATCAGCTGCGCCAGATCTTCGATCGAGTAAATGTCGTGGTGCGGAGGCGGAGAGATCAGGCCCACGCCGGGAATCGAATGCCGCACGCGCGCGATGATTGCGTCCACTTTGTGGCCGGGGAGCTGGCCGCCTTCTCCCGGTTTCGCGCCTTGCGAAATCTTGATCTGCAAATCGTCCGCGTTGACGAGGTAGTTTGTCGTCACTCCGAAACGTGCCGAGGCCACCTGCTTGATGGCGCTCCGGCGGAGATCGCCGTTCGCATCGGGCTTGAACCGCACTTCATCTTCGCCGCCTTCACCGGTGTTCGATCGCGCGCCCATGCGATTCATGGCGATGGCGAGGGTTTCGTGCGCTTCCTTGCTGATCGAGCCGAACGACATCGCTCCGGTGGCGAAGCGCTTCACGATTTCCGACGCGGGTTCGACGTCGCCGAGCGGCACGGGCCCGCCGTTGTTCGGCTTGAAATCGAACATGCCGCGCAGCATCAGCAGGTCGCGATTCTGCCGGTCGATGGTTTTCGCGAACTCCTCGAAGCTCGGGAAACTCGATTGACGCACGGCGTGCTGGAGCTTGCTCACGGTCGTCGGGTTGAGCAGGTGCCGCTCGCCGCGCACGCGGTATTGATATTCGCCGCCGACGCGCAGCTCGGTTTCCGATTCGCTCAGCGGCTGCATGGCGAACGCATGTTTCATCAGCGATTCGCGCGCGATGATTTCGATGTCCACGCCCTCGATGCGCGAGTTCGTTCCCGTGAAATACCGGTCGACTACCGATTTGCTGAGTCCCACGGCCTCGAAAATCTGCGCGCCCTGATAGCTTTGCAGCGTGGAAATGCCCATCTTCGAAAAAGTTTTCAGCAGGCCTTTGTCGGTGGCCTTCATGTAGCTCTTGAAAACTTTGTCCCAGGAGCTGTCGGCGGGGAAGTGGCCGCCTTTATGAAGGTGCTCGAGCGTTTCAATCGCGAGATATGGATTCACGGCGCTCGCGCCGTAGCCCAGCAACAGCGCGAAATGCATCACCTCGCGCGGCTCGCCCGATTCGACGATCAATGCAACCTGGTTGCGCGTCTTCTCGCGAATCAGGTGGTTGTGCACGGCCGACAGCGCCAGCAAGCTCGGAATCGGCGCGTGGTCGGCATCGACGCCGCGGTCGGAAAGAATAATCAGCGTGTAACCCTGCTTAACGGCCGCCGAAGCGCGCATGCAGAGCGTCTCGACCGCAATCGACAATTCCTGCTCGCCAAGCTTCACCGGAAACAGAGCGGACAACGTGGTGGCCTGGAAATCGCCCCACTTCACGCTGCGCAGTTTCTCGAGGCGCCAGTTCGAAATAATCGGATGCCGCAGCTTCAGCGTATGGCACTGCTTGGGCGTTTCATCGAGCAGATTCCCTTCGCGCCCGATGTAGCTGTTGAGCGACATCACCAGATCCTCGCGGATCGGATCGATCGCGGGATTCGTCACCTGCGCGAACGTCTGCTTGAAATAGTTGAACAGCAGCTGCGGCTTGTCGGACAGGCACGCGAGCGGCGTATCGATGCCCATCGACCCGATCGGCTCTTCGCCCTTCAACGCCGAAGGCTCGAGAATCGTTTTCAAATCCTCGTCGGTATAACCGAATGCGCGCTGGCGCATCAGGATCGTCTCGTGGTTGGTCGGCTGCACGTTCGTCGGGCTCGGCAGATCGTCGAGCGTGATCTGATTCTCCTTGAGCCACTGAGCGTAGGGCTGCCGGGCCGCCAGCTGTTTCTTCACTTCCTCGTCCGAAATCAACCGCTTTTGCTCGGTATCGACCAGCAGCATGCGCCCCGGCGCGAGCCGCCCCTTCATGCGCACATCTTCCGGCTTTACCGGCAGCACGCCCGCTTCCGAGCCCATGATCACGAGGCCATCGGCAGTCACCACGTACCGCCCCGGCCGCAGCCCGTTGCGATCGAGCTTCGCGCCGATCACGCGTCCGTCCGTGAACGCCACCGCCGCCGGCCCGTCCCACGGCTCCATCAGCGAGGCGTGATATTCGTAAAACGCCTTCACGTCCGGCGGCATCTCCGGCGCGTTGTCCCACGCTTCCGGAATCAGCATGGACATGACGTGCGGCAGCGTGCGCCCGCCGAGCGTCAGCAGCTGGACGGCGTTATCGAGCATCGCCGAATCGCTGCCACCCGGCGCGACGATCGGCAGCAGCTTCTGGATGTCCTTCCCGAATAGCGGTGACGCCAGCACCGACTGCCGCGCGTACATCCAGTTCATATTGCCGCGCAGCGTGTTGATTTCGCCGTTGTGGCAGATATAGCGATAGGGATGCGCCAACTGCCAGCTCGGGAACGTGTTGGTCGAGAATCGCTGGTGCACCAGGCAGATCGCGCTGGTCACTTCAGGATCGGAAAGTTCCTTGTAAAATCGCGCGATCTGTGGGGCCAGCAGCAGGCCCTTGTAAACAATCGTCCGCGACGATAGCGACGGAATGTAGAAGAAATCTTTCTCTTTCAGGTCGGTTTTCGCCACCGCTGCGGCCGCGGCCTTTTGCAGCACGTACAGCTTTCGCTCGAACGCGTCCTGATCCATGCCCGGCGCGCGCCGGATGAAAATCTGCTCGATGTAGGGCTGCGTATTTCGCGCCACGCGCCCGATCGTGTTGCCGTCGATCGGCGTGTCGCGCCAGCCGAGCACGCTCAATCCTTCCTGCTTCGCGCTCTGCTCGACGATTCCTTCGCAAAGGATCCGGTCGTGCGGATCGACCGGCAAGAACATCATTCCCACGCCGTACTCGCCGGGCGCCGGAAGCGTGAAACCCAGTTTCTTGCATTCGCGCTCGAAAAACTTATGCGGGATCTGGATCAGGATGCCGGCGCCGTCGCCCGTTTCGGGATCGCATCCGCACGCGCCCCGGTGCGTGAGGTTGACCAGGATCTGGATGCCCTTCAGGACGATGTCGTGCGACTTATGCCCTTCGATGTTGGCGACAAATCCCAGTCCGCAGGCGTCGTGCTCGTTCTCCGGGCGGTATAATCCTTGCGCTTCGGGCACGCCGATATGCGGATAGTATTTTTCCTGGCGCTCTTTGCTCATGTCGAGAAATTTCCTGGAGCCTTCATCTTAGCATTTATGTAAAGCGCGTTCGGGTGCGAAGCCGCCTTCCCAAACCCCAAAGATTTTGTCGATACAATCTATCAGGAATTTGAATGGATGGTTTTGCCTCAATAAAAATTGGGGTCTGTGGAGGGTTGTGGCCTGCCTGCCAGTCGCGGCCGGCTACTCCGGATGAAGATGCGGCTGCGGCACGCCGCTGATAATTCCGGATATCGCCGTGAATCCTGCGCCAAACATCAAGGCGAGGCTCGCTCCATGCAATGAAACGCCGCCGCGGGCGGTCAGCTCGAAAATCACCGCGACCACCGATACGCCGACCGACTGCCCGAGCAACCGCGACATCGTGCTGATCCCGCCGGCGCCGCCGCTGCGTTCCTTGGGCGCGCTGGCGACCATGGCGCGGTTGTTCGGCGCGCCGAAGATTCCAAATCCCGCGCCGCCCAGTGCCGCGCGCCACGCAATCTGCCAAACGGTCGGATGCTGGCCGACCAGCGCAAGCAGAATCAATCCGGAGGTCATCCCGGCCATCCCAATTGTGCCAAGCACTCGGATGGGAATTCGATCGGCCAGCCGCCCCGAATAGTGCGACGTGATGCCCGCCGCCACCGGCCAGGGACTCAGCAGCAGCCCGGCCATCACCTGCGAATAGTGCATCACGTCGATGAAGTAAAATGGCAGCACGACGACCGCCAGGCCTTGCGCTATGAACGCGCAGAACGATGCACCCACGGACAGCGCGAAAATCGGCCGCTTGAAAAGATCGATCGCCAGCATCGGGATCGTCAGATGATTCTGCCGCCAGACCAGTGCAACACCGAAGAGAAATGCAGCGGCCAGTTCAATTGTGATGACCGGAGCGCCTTGCCCGGTCCCGACGCCATCGATCCCCTTGATCAGCAGAGTAACGGTGATGCCGTTGAGCACGGCGCTCCAGAAATCCCAGCGATGCCGCGAGCCTTGCGCCGGCGCCAGCCATTTCTCAGAAAGGCTCAGCGCCAGCAGGCCGAACGGAATGTTGATGGCAAAAAGCCAGTGCCACGTGAACTTGTAGAGAATGGCCGAAGCAACGCTTGGTCCCGCGGCAGCGGAAGTGAAAACCACGAATCCGCCGAGCCCGATCCCTCTTCCAAGCAACGCGCGCGGATAGGTGTACCTCATGATCGCAGCCGACGTACTCCAGATGCACGCGGCACCAACGCCCTGAAAGATGCGCGCGACAATCAGCTGGTTGAGTGAATGTGGAAGAGAGCAACCGACTGACGCAAGCGTGAAGAGAATCAGGCCTCCCTGGTACACCTTCTTGTAGCCAATGATGTCGACGAAGGACGAAAAGGGAACGACACAAATGCCGACGGTGAGCAGGAACGCGTTTACCACCCAGATCGATGCCGCCGGACTCGCATGCAGCTGCGTCGCAATGCTCGGCAGAGCGGTATTTGCGATGTTCCCGTCCAGCACGGACATGGCCAGGCCGACGAGATAACTCACCATGGCCCAGCGGCGCCGGTCCGCGGGCAGGCCGTCGGTGAACTGCATCTCGCCGGCAACGGGCATGGTGATTTCGGCCATGTCTTCTATGCTGCTCCCGAATTTCCTTGAAATGTTTCGGGCGTGCCGGTCTTCACGTGCGCCGCTCGCGGATCATGCGAATAGCGTCGGGCAGCGCCGCGCCTGTTGGCTTCTCCGAATCGGAATCGCCATTCGCACCCGGATAATCCTCGACGGCAGTGTCACCTTCGCCAGGGGCGAGAAACAGATTCGCTTCGACTCCGTGCTGCTTCGTGTAGAGATCGTAATAGCGGCCCTTTTCCGCATAGAGCGTCGCGTGGGTGCCGCGCTCGATGATCCTGCCGCCTTCGACCACCAGAATCTGATCGGCGCGACGGATCGTCGACAACCGGTGCGCGATCACAAACGTCGTCCGGCCGCGCATCAGGAATTTCAATCCCTCCTGAATCAGCGCCTCCGATTCGGAATCGAGGCTCGAAGTCGCTTCGTCCAGGATCAAAATGCGCGGATCGGCCAGAATCGCGCGCGCGATCGAAACGCGCTGTTTCTGTCCGCCCGAAAGTTTCACGCCGCGCTCGCCGACCACCGTGTCGTATTTTTTCTCGAATCCCTCGGCGAACTCATCCACTCGAGCGATCCGGCAGGCCGCGAGAATTTCCTGTTCGCTCGCATCCGGACGCGCAAACGCCACGTTTTCGCGGATCGTCCCATCGAAAAGAAACGTCTCCTGCAACACGACTCCAAGCTGCGTGCGGTACGAATCCAGGCGCACGTGCGACATATCCACGCCGTCAACCAGCGCGCGGCCCGAGGACGGCACGTAGAAAGCCGCGATCAGTCCGATGATCGTCGATTTCCCCGCACCCGAGGGACCAACGAACGCCGTCACCGTGTCCGGCTTGGACTCGAACCCTACGTCAAACAGAATCTGCTTGCCCGTTTCGTAGGAGAAATTCACGTCTTCGAACTTAACGCGGCCTTCGATGCGGTCGAGCGCCACGGTTCGATTCGGATCCTGATCCTCCGGCTTTTCAGTCAGCACCTCTCGCGTGCGCTCCAGGCCTGCGAGCGCTTCCGTCATCAGCGGGCCGATGCTGACGACTTGCGCGACGGGCGCAATGAGCATGATCAGGAAGGCATTGTAGGAGAAATATCCGCCCGTGGTCATCGACCCATCGATCATTTTCCTGGCGCCGAGGTACAAAATCGTCGCGCCGACAATTCCGGTCAGCACGGTCGCCGACGCGCTCATCAGGGAAGTCGCATTCAAGGTCTGCAATATATTGTCGAGCAGTTTCTGCACGCCGGCTTGAAAGACCTTTCCTTCGCGGTCTTCGGCGTGATAGCCCTTCACCACGCGAACGCCGCCGAGCGATTCGGTCAAGCGTCCGGTCACTTCCGCATTGAGCTTCGGCCGCGCCCGGTAGATGGGGCGAATCGTCTGAAAGGCATAACGCAAGCTCAGCGCGAACACGAAAAGAAACACGGCCGCGGCGGCGGTCATCGACGGGCTGACCTTCACGAGATACCCCAGCGCCAGAACTGCGGTCATGATTCCCCCGGCGAAATCCACCAGTCCCGTGCCGACCAGATTCCGGATTCCCTCCACGTCGCTCATGATTCGAGAGACCAGCACGCCCGTCTTGTTCGCGTCGTAGTACGCGACCGGCAGCCGCCCGATGTGTTCCTGCACCTTGACGCGCAGCTCCGTAATCATCCGCTGCGACGATTTCGACAAAAGCTGCGTGAGCGAGTACGACGTCAGGGCTTGAACCAGAGTGGCTCCGAGCACCGTCAGCACGAGGGGAAGCAGGAGCGCGGTGTGGTGTTTCTGCACCACATCATCGATCAGATATTTTGGCGTAATCGGCAACGCGAAGCCGCAGACGCGATTGACCGCCATCAATAGAAATCCGAGGACCAAAATCCCGCGGCGCGGCTTGATCAGCTCCCAGACGTGGGGCAGCATTTTCCAGAATGGCTGGTTCGAGGATTTGCTGTGGCCTGCCATCGCGGAACGCGCTGGACGGTCGCCCTTCATGTTCGCCGGCCCGGCGGCCGATGATGTAAATGATGGCATCCGATATAAATTCGCGTGCGCTGAACTGGTGCGTCGTTTCGATTATAGCGGAAGGGAACTGCCAGCGCGATGTTTGCGGATGTGAACGAAAACGCGTCGGTGCGGGAACTATACCGTCGTGCTCATGTCGCTCGACGTGCCGCCCGCCGCGGGAACGTAACATTTCTTCGTGTAGTCCATCACCATGCGGTCGGCGTTGAATCGCCACCCGAGCGTACGAATCGTCCGCTTCATGCGCTTGATCCAACCTCGCGGCAAACCATCGCGGTCGCGTTCGTAATAGAGCGGAATCACTTCCTCGCGCAGCGTGCGATAGAGATCCTCTCCGTCGCGGGCGTCGTGAACGTCCATGTGCGAATGCGTCCGGCCCGTGCCGATCGCGAAACCGTTCAGTCCGTCGTAAGCCTCCGCCCACCAACCGTCGAGCACCGAGAGGTTCAGGCCGCCGTTCAGCACGACTTTTTGGCCGCTCGTTCCCGACGCCTCGAGGGGCCGGCGCGGATTGTTGAGCCACACGTCAACGCCCTGGACGAAATGGCGTCCCACGTTGATGTCGTAGTCTTCGACGAACACGAATTTGTCCGCGAACTGCGAATTCCGCATCATCTGCGCGATCTCTTGCAGCACGCGCTTGCCGGGATCGTCCCGCGGATGCGATTTGCCGGCGAACACGAACTGCACCGGCCGCTTCGGATCGTTCACCATCGAAGCAAGCCTCTCCATGTCGCGCAGGATCAGGTCCGCGCGCTTGTATGTGGCAAATCGGCGCGCAAATCCGATCGTCAAGGCATCGGGGCTGAACACGCTGCCCAGCCGGCGCAGCTCTTCCGGCGCTTCGCCGCGGCGCTTCGACTGTTCGACCGCACGGCGCCGCACAAATTCCAGCAGGCGCGACTTCAGGCTCAGATGCGTTTCCCAAAGCTCGCCGTCGTCCACGTTCTCGATGCCTTCCCAGATGCGCGCCTCGCTGCTGTGATCGTGCCAGCCCGCGCCGAGATGGCGGTCGTAGAGACGAAACATCTGCGGCGCAAGCCACGTCGGCACATGCACGCCGTTCGTAATGTGCCCGATCGGCACCGCGTCCTCGCTCTTGCCGGGGTACAGCCCTGTCCACATCGCGCGCGAAACTTCCCCGTGCAACGCGGAGACGGCGTTGGCGCGCCGCGAAAGCTTCAGCCCGAGCACGGTCATGCAGAACTCTTCGTTGTTGTTGGCGGGATTCTCGCGGCCAAGCGACATCAGCCGCTCGTGCGAAAGCCCCATGAACTCGCCAAGAGGCCCGAGGTGCTCTTCGATCAGATCCGCGCCAAAGCGGTCGTGGCCCGCCGGCACTGGCGTGTGCGTCGTGAAAACGACTTCGCGCGAAACGCGGTGCACGGCCTCGTCGAAATTCAGTCCTTCATCCTGCATCCGATTGCGAATCGCTTCGAGCACCGCAAATCCGCTGTGTCCTTCGTTGAGATGCAAGACGCCGGGCGTGATTCCCATCGCTTTCAGCGCGCGGAAGCCTCCCACGCCAAGAAGCAACTCCTGCCGGATGCGCACGCGCGAATCTCCGCCGTACAAACGCGAAGTCAGCTCCACGTCCTGCGGCGCGTTTCCCACGACATTGGAATCAAGCAGAAGCAGGTCGCAGCGACCTACCTTCATTCGCCAGACCTTTGCGTAAATCATGCCGGTGCGCGTCTCGATCTGCACCGTCACGGCCTGCCCATTGGTTCCGATGGCGAGCTCCATGGGCAGATGGTTCACGTCGGTCGTCAAATATTCTTCCTGCTGCCAGCCGGTGGGATCGAGCCACTGCCGGAAATAGCCTTGCCCGTAAAACAGCCCAATCCCTACGAGGGGAATGCCCAGGTCGGATGAGCTCTTGATGTGATCTCCCGCCAAAACTCCCAAGCCGCCTGAGTATTCGGGAATCGATTCGTGCAGGCCGAACTCAGCGGAGAAGTAAGCAACCGGGCGAGGCCGAAGCACGCCGGCGTGACGCGTGCCCCAGGTCCGGTCGTTCTCCATGTACTCGAGCATCCGGCGGTATGCGTAGTTGATCCGGCTGTGCAGGACCATTTCGCTCGCGCGGCGCTCCACTTCGGCAAGTGGAATTTCGCTCAGCATCGCAACGGGGTTGTGATTCAGTTCCCGCCAGCGCACGGGATCGAGGTCGTTGAAAAGGCTGGTCGAGTCATAGTCCCACGACCACCACAGATTGCGCGCAAGCATCCACAGGCGTTCCTGCGCCGGCGCGATGAAACGATCGAGTGTCCGCGCCTCGCTGACCACCGGAGCCACTTGAGTGGCCGCCTTCGCCAGCGCCTGAATTTCGTCTTCGCGAAACGCCCGCGCCTCGATCGTCTGGACTACGAGAACTCCCTGGAGCACGCCGCGATCGATCAGCGGCACGCCGACAAACGACTGGTAGTCTTCTTCGCCCGCTTCACGGAAGTATTTGAACCGCGGATGGTCCTTCGCGCGTTCGACGGAAACCGGGCGCACCTGCTCGGCGACCAGTCCCGCCAATCCTTCGTAGATTCCCATGCGCAGGGTGCCGATGCACTGGTGGCGCAGGCCGACGGTGGCAGCCAATACCAGGTTCGCCCGGTCGGGTTCGAGCAGATACACCGAGCACACATCGGTCTCGAAGCGCTTGGCAATCAGCGCGACCACGTTCATCAACGTCTCGGCCGGCTTCCCACCCTCTTGCGCGAGATTGCCAATTTCTTCCAGCGTCAAAACAAAATTCGCCTGGCGCTCTTCGGTGCCCTGACTCACTTCCGCGGTGCTCCCATTGTTCCCGTCACCCAACTTCCGTCGGACGCTTGATTGTGCCATGGCGTCTTCCTTCTTTTATCTCATGTGTTCCATTTTCGCCGTGGCCACGACGCAAAATGGTTCCCGACGCGTAACCCCTGCCGCGGCGAGCGCATGATTGATGCTCGCACTGCCTGCTGCCAGCGAGGCTGTCGCATGCGCCAAAAAGCGCACCTCAACGCCGAATTCGTATATGTTCGTGGCCACTTTAGGTGCCTTGTGCGCACGATGTCCAATCCAAATAGCTGATTGCGGATATCACGCCGTAGTGCGAGGCTCAAGGGCTGGGTTGCCGGGATGAATATCAAGAGGACGCGAGGGCGCGGAATGGCGGTCTAGTGCGGAGCCGCGGCGAGCCGGAACGTGAGGTCCACTTCGCGTTGAAATTCCACGGGTTTGCCGTCGAGCAGCGTCGGAGCGTAGCGCCACTGGCGCACGGCCTTTTCGGCTGCTTCCACCAGCAGCCGCGGCCCGCCGAGCAGCGCGACTCCGCGCACGATGCCGTCGGGCCCGACGGTCACATTCAGCCGCACCGTCCCTTCCGAATGCTGCTCTTTGGCGACGATCGGATAGATTGGATCGACACGGTGAATCAGCTGGCCTTGCTTCACGATGCCGGTCGGCGTCGGCGGCGCGGGCGCCACAAGATTCGGCGTGCCAGCCATGGCGTGCGGGCTGAACCCGCCGGTCGGCATGAGCACATTATCGCTCGCGTTCGGAGTTTCCTGCAGAACCGGCGGCGCGTCCTTCGTCTCGCCGTTACCGGCTGCGGCTCGCGTTTGCGAAGGGGGCGTGAGAATCCAGGTTCGGAATCCCATGTCCGGCTTGCGTGCCGGGGCTGCGGCGGATGAGGTGCCCGTCGACAACTGATGGCGGGTTGCGTCCGTGGGCGCGTTCATCGGACCGTTGAACGGGATCGTCCATCGCTGGTTACTGGCGCTCACGACTTCAATTTCGGTAAGGCGCGCGCCCCGTGCCGGATTTGCCGGCGACGCCGGACGGCTATCCACGAAATTCCGCGATGGAATCAGGTGAATCTTAGCGAGATATCGGCCCAGGGCGCCCTGCCCAGCGGCCCAACCTGCGACCAGCGAAGTCAACGCGAGCAGCAAAAGCGCGGTCACGACGGACCAGTGGTTCTCGATCAGCCTTTCGATGTTGAAGAACTTCTTCGCCTCCGGCTGCGCCGCGGGCAACACGCTCGGTGCCGCGCTCGCTGCCGGGGCCGCGTCCCGCGCGCGATCGGATACCGACGTGAGCAGGTCGGCCAGAACGTGCGAAGCCTCTTCAATCTTCGGCTCACCCGGTTCCGGCTCCGGCTCGGCAACTTCTTCCGCAGGCACCTCGACAGGGGCCGGAAATTGAGACGCTACGAAAGGCTCGAACGGCTGCGTAACTGATTCCGCGATTTTACGCGTCTCAATCGCTTCCGCGAGCGGCTCGGCCGCAGTCGAATTCGACGCACCGTCCGCGGCCGCTGCAGTAAGCGAGTCACGGTTCAGCCAGTCGCGGATTCGGCTGCGGGACTCCTCAGACAAGCCGATGAACTCGAGCCCCGCAAGTTTTCGCGACTGGCTCGTCCAGGTGATGCGCGCATTGGTCTCGATCCAGCTTTCCGTTTCGGAGAGCTGAAAGCGCACCCCGGGCAGAAAATCGTCCATCAAGCCGGTCACGGCCTGAACGGAAAGGCCGCCTTCGCTGATGTTCAGGATAATCCCGCCGTTGCCCTCGTCGAGTTCGACGTAGGCAAGCGAGGGTATCGGCTGCCGCATGGATGTGCGGCGATCGGAGCCCGGCAGTTGGTCATGGGTCCGAGCGAGGGTGTTGGACATGTGCCGGGAGACGTCCTTCAGTTGCGGGTCTGGGTTCCGCAACGAACCAATCGGTGAAAGGATTGTATTCCGGGCGGGTGGTCAACGCAAGGGTGGTCCGCCCGATCTTCGGCTGCGGCGGCTAGGGTGCGGCAGTCAACCCCTGATTCCGCACCGGGGCGACGGCGGTCCGTGTCGACGTTGTTCTTGGCCCTGTCCGATCTTATGCCGCACAGATTGTGATCCTTATCACATCAACCTGTAATCAACGGCGCATACGATTGTTCGATCCGACACTTGTTTAGGGGCTGATTCCCAGGAATCGGATTCCTCAATGGAATCGATCGCCAAAGGAGAAAGCACATGGCAATGACGCAAACAGCGTTCGAACCCACCCAGGTAAAAATCGTCGAACCACGGACCCTGTTGGACCGCTTCAACAAACTGTCCGAGCAAATCTCACGTCGCGCCTATGAGATTTTTGAGAAGCGCGGGAAGACGTTCGGCCACGACCTCGAAGACTGGTTTGAGGCGGAATCCGAGATTCTTCCTCCGTTCCAGCTACGAATCAAGGAAACGGATGACGCTCTAGCCGTCGAAGCTGAAACGCCCGAATTCAGCGCCAAGGAGCTGGAAGTCAGCCTCGAACCGTGGCGGCTCACGATCAGTGGCAAGAAAGAGTCCAAGGAAGAACAGAAGAAGCGCGAGACGATCTATCAAGAGCAACGCACCGATGATCTCCTGCGAGTCATTGATCTGCCGTCGGAAATCGACAGCGCGAAAGCCACGGCCACGCTCAAGCACGGACTTCTGGAGATCAAACTGCCGAAAGTGACGAAAGCGGCTTAAGCACGCCACTATCTCGCCGTCGGATGTGCCGCGTCGGAAGCGTGTTCGTACCGGCGGGCTTTTTCACAAATGAAGGGAGTGGATGCATCCCGTAAGACCGAAGAAACATGGGAATCGTGGCTAACAAGTCGGTCTATTCGGCCATCGCGTATCTGCTCCTCGTCCTTGGCGCTTCTGCCGCCGACGCGCAGCAACTGTCGAGTCGAGAGCGAGACCGGTCGAAGGTGACGGAAAACGCCTTGCCCGACAAACCAGAAGCCGTGCAGGAAGAAATCCACGCCACTCATGGGTTCCTCGACACATGGGGAAAAGTCGCAAACGGCGCCAACCTGAGCCTGGCTACTCTAGATGCGGTAGGGACATGCCGCACGCTGGCTTCCGGAGGGCACGAGGACTGGCTTCCGACCCAACACTGTGGTCCGGCAACGCTGATGATTCTGGGCGGCGTCGCAGCGGACATTTCTCTTTCTTACGTTTTTCATCGGACCGGCCATCACAAACTCGAACGGATCATGGAAGTCGTAGGCTCCGCTGATTCGGTCGCCGGCATAACAACCACGTTAGCGAATGGTGGGAAGTGGTGACGCCCTAACCGGCCAAGGGCGCAACGGGGATATTCTTCTCCGCCTCCCCAACGGCGTCGCCTCCTACACGAAGCTGTAGTGTCGCCTCGGCGAAAGTCGAAAGGGCAGGGGTTTTATGTAGCTCAGGGGTTCCCGACCGTCTCTGTCGGGAACCCCTGAGGCTTTTCGGCCTTCTTAGTTCTGACCGGACGTAGCCGGTTCGGCCTGTAGCTCCGGCGAAGCCGCCGCGAGATCGATTTCGTATCGCGTTGCCTGATCGAAGAGAACAAAATCTTCCAGCCCCGCCACTTCGTCGGCGACGAGCTGGCGAATCTGGCGTTCGGCTGCCGCGTCGCGCTGCGAAGGCCAATTGAACGCGCGGCTCATCTCGATGGCGATCCGCGTGCGATTCTTGGCCGGGACGAAGGCGTTCGTGTCGAGGCTGATCTGCTGGTCGCCGCTCAGGCTGCCGCTGGGCTCTAGCCGGCTCATGATCACGACATTCGGGCTGCTCGCGAGCCGGTAGTCGCTATCCGTGCGATTCTCGAGGTCGTAAAAAAAGACCACGGCGGCGTGCGTTGGGTCCAGTTCGCGCACGCGGATGCCTGCGAGCGTGCTCTGAATGGCGCTCGAGTTCCACGCATCGGCGCGCGCGGCCGGCGCTGCGGCCCGGGGCCATCGCACGGCAAGCAGGATCGCCGCGACGATCGCAAGGCCGAACGCGACCCATCCGAAGACACTTCGCCTCGACATGACGAAAGAATTTAACACATCGCGAACATTTGCACGATCAACGCTGCGCTTCCGGGCGGTGTACAAACCTTTACTCGGTCGAAATATGGGGCTACGCTCCGCCAGCACTCGGGACCCCCTTCCAAATTGCTCGCGGAGGAAAAATGAAGATCAAGAACTACGTGTGCGCATTGGCGGTAGGGGCCATAGCGGCGTTTTCAGTTGCGGCGCAGACGGCGCCGGCAATATCGCGGCGGTCGAGTCACAGATTCGCAAGAACGGCATGACCCAGCAGTACGAACAGGGGCGCAAACAGAAAGCCGAATGGCACAAACAACAACCTGGTGCGCCGATGCCGGTGATGCCGGCATCGGCGCATCTTATCTTCCGTTCCGCGATTCCACTCCGTCAAAAAGGACAGGTAGTTCCAAAACTGTCCCAATGGCCAGTCGAACCCCTCTCCCCATTCTGCTAGCCTCATGTCGACGAGGGAGTTCTCGTCCACTCTCCTGGCGAGAGTCGAACTGTTCTTTGACAATTGACGATCCGATCAGGATCGGCATCCCGAGCGAGTCGCCACGGCGACGAGCCGAGGGATCTCTCCGTCGTTCGCCGACCGCCCGGTGCCAGAAACTCTCCCTTGCCCTGACGTAGGAAGGGTGCCTGCACTGAGGCCCGCTAGCAGAGGGGCCGAACGTGTCTGTGCTCCTACGACCTCCGCCGAGCTCAGGATGCCCCCACTCGCGCGGCTCCTAAGGTGACACACCGTGCAAAGTAATTTGCTCTGTAAGTCGCTGGAAACAAAGAAAAGGGACACATGCAAGGTGACACAAAATCGAGGGCCGCGGTGCCGCGCATGAAGGCGCTTTTTGCGGAATTTCAAAAGCCCGCATCAGCGCCAGAGCCAGAGCCAGAGCTCGTGTAATCTAATGGCCATGAGCGAAAAAACTCGAAAAGACGATGCGGAGTGGCGTAAGCGGCTGACGCCGGAGCAGTATCACGTGACGCGCCAGAAGGGAACCGAGCCTCCGTTCACCGGCGAATACGAGAACACTGAGGCCGAAGGCACGTACGTATGCGTCTGCTGCGGGCAGCCGCTGTTTGCGTCCGAAGCAAAATACCATTCCGGCTCCGGCTGGCCGAGCTACTGGCAGCCGATCAAGGCCGAAAACGTCGAAATGGAGCGCGACATCTCGCACGGCATGGTGCGGACCGAAGTGATGTGCAGTCGCTGCGACGCGCATCTCGGCCACGTTTTCGAAGACGGCCCGCAGCCGACGGGGTTGCGGTTCTGCATCAATTCCGCCGCGTTGAAGTTGGAAGAGAAAGATCCCGAAAAGAAGTAACCGCCCGCGGGCGCGATGGTTCTGTAGCGCCCGCCTTTAGGCGGGCACCTTTAGCAGGCTGCGGAAAAAGGGCGCTTTTTAGGGGGGCGGAGCTTCAGTTTATCCTGAGGTACGAAGGGCTCCGACATAAAGGGCTTGCACTCAATGCGCTTCAGCGCCTGAGGACACTCTTCACTGCTTTTTTCCGCAGCCTGTTAGAGCATCGGTGCCGCGCCGCATCCTCGAGATTAATGGTCGAGCAGGATTAATTCCGGATGCGTGTCCGACGTGTCCTCGGAGACGATGCGCACGCTTCCCGGCGACACCACGTAGAAGACCGAGTCCATCGGGAAGCCGTTCGGCTTCGTGCCGTTCGTCACGAGCGTGCCGCGGCCGAGCGGTGCCGGGTTGCCGTACGCGGCGCTGAGTATCTGAGCCAAGTTCGGACTCGGCGCTCCCGTCGCATCGATTTCGTCGACAACTCCTGAAAGCGCGCTCGTTCCGTCAGCCGTCGTTTGACCGATCGCGCTCTTCACGCCGGCTTCCGCAATGAATGGCGTGCTCAGCGTGTACCCGTCGAAGAACGATTTCGCCGAGAACGAAGTGATCGTCTGCTGCTCGAGACGTCCGGTGGTCACCGCGGAGTCGCTGCCGATCAGGAATCCGGATCCGGATCCAGTCAAATACGCGGCTGCGACGCGAGGGCTCATCGAGTTGGCGCCGGCTGCCGCAAAACTTACGCGTCCGTTGGACGTGATCCCGCAGGTCTCGCTGAACGACAGGGGATTCCCCGTGCCGCCGTTAATCGCGCCGCCGCTATTTTCGTCGTAGGAGAGCGATACGGGCGCATTGTTGTTGCACAGCGTCGACGTGAGCAAGCCCGCGAAAATGCTGGCGTTGCCGCTGGCGTTCACGCCCGTTCCGCTGGCCACGCTCGCGCCCGCCATCGCCGACGGGCCAAATTGCGTACTCGTGTTCTGCAATATCGCTTCACCCGCGAGCCGAAACATCGTCGGCAGCCCCGTCTTCAAGTCGTTGTCGGCCTCCATGAAGAACAAGTCCGACGGAGTGACGAAGAAAATGTCGAACGTCAGCGTCTCCTGTGGCGCGTTGGGAGCGAAAGTCATCGACACCGCGCCCTGGTTGCCCGAAAGAAATTGGAAGTTGCCGGAAATTGAAAACTGAGCCGCATAGGTCCCGGCGTCGTTGAAGTCGCCGGTTCCCGGACTCAGGGTCGTACCGTTAGAGTGAACGACTCCCGCAAGGGCCGCCGGCTTTTTCGCGAGATCGAAGCCGGTAAATCCGAACGCGTAGTTTCCGCTAAAGCTGGCGGCAGAGAAGGCGATACCCGCCACCGGTTTCAAAATGCCTTCGCCGTGCGTGTGCTTGGGATCCTTTGTCGCCGCGGTCGTGTAGTCTTGGAAGAATTTCGCGTTCCCGCTGCCGTCGAGCACGAGACGGTAATCCGCGACGATCGGCGAATTGGCTCCGAACGCCATGGTCAGTTCCATCGTGCCGCGCCCGTCGGAGCCGATGGTGTACGTGCTCCCGGGGGTGACGGTACCGCCCGGGGGAACAATCACGCCGCCGATGCCCACGCCCGAGACGCGATTGGCGTCCACGGCGCCGGCGGTTATTGTGCCGTTGCCGTTCGTCGTGAGCGTGCCCACCAGCTGGACGCCGCCGTCGTCATCGAAGCCGGTAAAGAGGAACGCGTATGTCCCGCCCAAAAGCGTATTGTTCGACGCTCCCGCGGTGATTTGAATCGAGAACGTCGCGTTCGCCGTGGCGGGCGCGGGGGTCCCGTTCCCAGGATTCACTTCGGAATCGGAAACCTGCACGGTGAAGGTTGAGGTGCCCACGATGATCGGCGTGCCGGAAATGGTGGCCGTGCCGTTTGGATTCGACGAAAGCTTCAAGCCCGCCGGCAGCTGCCCCTGGACGACGGTCCATGTGTAGGGAGCGACCCCGCCCGACGCGTTCAGGCTCGCGCTGTAGCCGATCGCGGTCGTGCCGGTTGCCAGCGGCGGCTGCGTGGTGACCTGAAGCGGTTGCAGGCCCTGAATCGTGATCGAAAATTGCGCGGGCGAACTCGGCGCCGTTTGTGGATTCGGCAGAGCGGAATCGTGCACCTGCACGAAGAACGTGTACGTCTTCGGATAGAAATTGGGGTTCCCGCCGGATTGATCGCTCGGGATGCCGGCGATTTGGCCGGTGCCGCCGTTCAGTGACAGACCGGGAGGCAGCGTTCCCGACGTGATCGTCCACGCGAGCGGAGCGACGCCGCCTTGCGTGCTGATCGACCCGCTGTAGGTCGCATCGATCGTGCCGGGCGGAAGCGGACCCGGCGTTAACGTCAACGGTGGCGGCGGGGCCACGGTAATCACGAATGCCTGGCTGGTTGCGGGCGCGCCGCCGCTGTCGGTAATCTGGATCGTGAAATTGAAAGTCCCGGCACCGCAGGGCGTGCCGATGATCGTTCCACTGGTGCTGCTCGAGGACGTATTGAGCTTGAGGCATGGCGGCAGCGAGCCGAGCAGGTTGAAGGTGTAGGGCTGAACGCCGCCGGTAAACGTGAAATTTTGCGTGTAGGGCACGGCATTATTGCCGTTTGCCAGCGTGCAGGGAAGCACGCCGGATGGATTGCATTCGGTGGTCGCAAAAACCGGCGGCAGCACGATCGAGAGCGTGATCGTTTTTGTGATCGTGGTGTCGGTGACTGACTTCGCGGTGATGACAACGCTGGTCGTGGCGTTGATCGCCGGAGCCTGGTAGGTGACATCGAACGCATCGCTGCCTGTTAAGTGGCCGCAACTGCCTACTCCCAATTTCGGGTCGTCGCCCGAGCAGCCGGACTGCTTTTCGAATGACCAGGTGACACCCTTGCCGGCGGTGTCTCCGCCTACGGCTGCGGTAATCTTGAGTTGGCTGAGAGTCGCGGAGTTGAGCGGCGTCTCGTCCATCGTCGTCAGGCCGTTCGCCGTTGCCAGGGTAATGGAAATCTGCGAGGAGCTGCCGCCGCCGCAAGCCGAAAGCATCATCATGCCGGCGCAGGCGAGGCACAGCAGCGCGGCGATCCGCAGTCTCTTCATCGAGCCACCAGAATGCTCATGTTCGAATTTGCTCCCTCGCACGGCATGGCGCTCGGTTGAGGCGCACGCGTTCCAAATCGTGCGGCCATCACGGAAAGCGATTGCGACGCCGCCGAGCCCGGAGAGTCCCAAGAGTATCCCGGCGCACCTAGCGAATTGAGTTGAATAACAAAACGGCCGGAGAGAGTCAATCGACATCTCCGGCGCCTGAGTTTCCCCAACCTTACACGGGCGCGTCGCATCTTACAAATATGTGGGTGCATCCACGCCCGAGAGCCCATCGAGCGGCATAAGTCAGCCGTGATGGATGCGCGGGGCCGCGCGCTCGTTGCCTGATCGGGTCGTGATCTGGCTGTGCCCAGAGGGCAGTATCTTCCTGCTGGGATCAGACCCTCGGAGTTTTTCGGACGTCGAAACGGCATGTGCCCGGTTCGAAAGGTTTTCATTCAATCGCGAGGTTTTCAATTTCTAGTCGTTTTTTGGTATAAGAGAGTGTTCGATACGGTTTGGGCGAATCATTTTTCCTCTTTTTTATCGTACGGTTCATTCGGAGGAAGGCATTGATTGAAGTGCAGAATCTGACCAAGGCCTACGGCCCGGTCACGGCCGTGGACCATGTCTCGTTTACCGTAAACAAAGGTGAAATCCTCGGCTTTCTCGGCCCCAACGGTGCCGGGAAGACCACCACCATGCGCATCCTGACCGGGTATATGCCCGCGACGTCGGGGACCGCGCGCGTGGCAGGCTTCGACGTGTTTCAGGATTCGATGGAAGTCCGCCGCCACATCGGTTATCTGCCCGAAGCCCCGCCGCTGTATCCCGATATGTCCGTTGGCGGGTACCTGGATTTTGTCCTGCGGATCAAGAATGTTCCGCCGGACAAACGCCGCGCGCGCGTGGACGACGCACTCGAGAAAACCAGCCTCGGCGACAAGCGCAATCAGCTGATCAAGCGGCTTTCGCGCGGATACAAGCAGCGCGTGGGACTGGCGCAGGCGCTGGTTCACGATCCGGACGTGATCATTCTCGACGAGCCGACCGTGGGGCTTGACCCGAAGCAGATCATCGAAGTGCGCCACCTGATCAAGAGCCTCGCCGGCAGCCACACGATCATTCTTTCCACGCACATCCTGCCGGAAGTCAGCATGACCTGTGATCGCGTGGTGATCATCAACAAAGGGAAAATCGCGGCCGTCGACACGCC
This sequence comes from uncultured Acidobacteriota bacterium, assembly GCA_963769415.1. GTDB lineage: Bacteria > Acidobacteriota > Terriglobia > Acidiferrales > UBA7541 > Palsa-295. The sequence goes on along the minus strand of CAVYLM010000005.1, from coordinate 1,914,320 downwards.
GCTGAATCTGACTTCGCAACTGAACAGCGGCCAGCGAATTCAGCTCGAAGTGCAGGCGCCGGAGAAGCCGCTCCAGGAATTGCTCGCGCAGATTCCGGGCGCGAGCCGCGTGCAGGTGGACCCGGCGCGAGCGGACGGACACCTGACCGCGACCGTCGAAGCGTCTCCGGGGCACGATCTGCGCAGCCTGGTGGCCGCGAAAGTCGTCGAGAAGGGCTGGCCGCTTTACGAATTGCGCGGAGTGAGCATGAGCTTGGAAGACATCTTCCTCGAACTGACCACCGACGACGCCGCCCACGCGCAGCCGTCCAACTAATCGGAGGAATCGATGCGGGGTTTGTACGCCATCTATCGCAAGGAACTCGGCCACTACTTCGTCTCACCTGTCGCGTACGTGATCGTGGGCCTGTTTTTGTTTCTGAGCGGCTATTTCTTCGTGCTCTACGTGAACGTGGCCAACGACCAGGAGCCCGATGCGCCCACCTGGGTCCTGCGCGCGTTTCTCAATTTCCTCGCGCTCGTGTTCCTGTTTTTTCTTCCCATGGTGACGATGGGCGTCTTCGCCGAGGAGAAAAAGCGCGGCACGGTCGAGCTGCTGATGACCTCGCCCATCACGGAGCTGCAGATCGTGCTCGGCAAATTCCTGGCATCGTTGACCCTTTTCGTGGCAATGCTGCTGCCGACCGCCGGCTGCCTCGTTTTCGTGTGGATGCACAGCGATCCCGTGCCGCCGTTCCGCATCGTGCTGGGCGGATATCTCGGGGCGCTGCTCTTCGGCGGTTCGCTGCTCGCGCTGGGATCGTTCCTTTCTTCGCTCACGGAAAATCAGATCATCGCCGCGGCGATGACGTTCGCGGCGTTCCTCCTCTTGTGGGCCATCGATTTCGGCACGCGCGGCGCAAGCGGCCCGACTGGGCAGGTCTTGCAATACCTGTCCGTGATCAATCATTTCGACGACTTCACGCGCGGCATCATCGACACCGCCGGCGTGACTTACTACGTGAGCTTCATGGTTCTTTTCATTTTCTTGACCGTCCGCTCGGTGGATTCGATGCGCTGGCGGCGGGCGTAACGCGATGATCGCGATCGCGGAGGATTCATAGGATGAACTGGGATCGAAATGAAATTGCACGATCGATCGCTGCGGTCGGGATCGCGTGCCTGTTCGCGGGTTTTCTCCGCTACTCGATTCAGAACGAATTGCTGCTCACCAGCAAGATTCTGCTGATCGGCGGCGGAGTGCTTGTCGCCGCCTCGGTCGTGCTCGGATTCGGGGCGCTTCTGGTGTTTTTCTCGAAGCGATCTTCGCAGCTCGGCTCAAACGCCATCATTTTGTCGCTCGGGGTCCTTGCCATTCTGGTGGTCTTGAATTTTCTCAGCTTCCGGCATTCCAAGCGCTTCGATCTGACCAGCGAGAAGCTCTTCAGCCTCTCCGACCAGACTCGCAAAATCGTCAGCGGTCTCCAGAAGGACGTGAACGTCGTCCGCTTCGCCCGGCCGAGCGATTCGACGCCCGACTCGCAGCACTTCGCCGATTTGATGACCGAGTACAAGCATCTCAGCCCGCGCTTCAAATTCCAGGAAGTGAATCCGCAGGAAAAGCCCGAGGTCGCCAAGGATTACGGCGCCAAGCGGATCAACGACGTGATCGTCGCTTCGGGCGATCAGAAAGTGCCGCTGGAAGGCGGATTCGAGGGCGCCATCTCCGAAGCGGACGTCACCAACGCCATCCTCAAAGTGACGCGTGACACGGTGAAGAAAGTCTGCTTCGTCACCGGCCACGGCGAAAAATCGCTTACCGACAGCGGCGTCGACGGCTACGCCCAGATGGCTGAAAACCTCAAAAAAGAAACCTACTCCACCGACTCGATCAATCTCGTCAGCGGCAACGGAGTCCCATCCGACTGCGCGGTGCTCGTGATCGCCGGGCCGACCAAGCCGTTTTTCCCGCAGGAAGTCGCGATGGTCCAAAAATACCTGGACGACGGCGGCAAAGTCCTCATCGAAGTCGACCCCGACACCGATTCGAAGCTCGACCCGATTTTCCAGGCCTGGAACATCAACGTCGGCAACAACGTGGCGATCGACGCGAGCGGCATGGGCCAGCTGATTGGAGCGGGTCCGGCAATCCCGCTCGTCGTGACCTACGGCGAAAGCCCCATCACCAAGGGCCTCCAGCGCCAGATGACCTATTTCCCGATCGCGCGCACGGTTTCCATCGCGGACAAAGCGAAGCAGGAGCCCTCCTCCGTCGAGCTGCTCATGACTTCGGCGCAAAGCTTCACCAAGCCGAAGCTCGAGCACCAGGTGAAATACGACCCGAAGACCGACCAGATGGGCCCGCTGTCGCTGGGCGTGGCGGCGAGCGAATCGAAGGGTGACAAAAGCGCCCGCCTCGTGGTCATCGGCGATTCAGACTTCGCCGAAAACCAGGTCCTCGGCGGCCCGGGCAGCGACGGCGATCTCTACCTCAACACCATCGACTGGCTCGCGCAGGACGAAAACCTGATTTCGATCCGGCCCAAGCCCCAGACCAGCCGCCACATCACGCTGACGCTCGCGCAGGCGACCGCCCTCGCGTGGATCGACCGGTTTTTCCTCCCCGGTCTTGTGATCATGGTGGGGATTTCACTGTGGTGGAAACGGCGATAGAAGGCCCGCGCGCGCGATGATGGTCAAGAAAACAACGCTGCTCGTTCTGCTTGTCGCCATTGCGCTGGGCGCCGGCGCCTATTATTTCGACTGGAAAAAAGGCGGCGAAAAGAAGCCGGATGCGGGCAAATCGACGCCGGCTTTTTCCCTGCAATCCTCCGACATCGTTTCCTTCACGATTGCGCACCCTTCGCAATCTGACGACAAGCCGATCCACTTCGAAAAGCAGAATGGCAGCTGGCGCATCGTCCAGCCGGTCGCGACGGACGCCGACCAGCCGACCGCCGCCGGAATCGTCGACCAGCTCTCCGGCGCGCGCGTCGCGCAGACCGAACCCGGCACCGCCGACCGCCGCAAAGCCTACGGACTCGACCCGGCTCAAACCTCGATCGATTTTCAGCTGGCCAACGGCGCGAAGCATTCGGTCCTGCTCGGTAATCAGGATTTCACGAACGAATACGTCTATGCCGTCATCGACGGCGGCCAAAGCGTCTCGCTGCTCCCTCAATTGCTTTCGACCAGCGCCGCAAAGTCTCTCGACGATATGCGCGACCGCTCCATCCTCCGCATAGCGCCCGATCAGGCGGCTTCCATCGAGCTGAAGAATTCAGCCGGCGACCTCGCAATTTCGAAAGACAAAGACGATAAGTGGAAGTTCGCGAATCCCGCGGGCGTCCTCGCGGGCCGCGACGCGGTCGATTCGCTCCTGCAAGCGGTGAGCAATGCGAAAATGTTGTCCGTGGCAAGCGAAACTGCGGACAAGCCCGCGCAGTACGGCCTGGCGTCGCCGGCGATCACGCTTTCCGTCACGGACTCAAAAGGCGCGAAGCAAACTCTCGCCATCGGCAAAAAGGACGGCACCGTCTATTTCGCCCGCGACCTCGGCCGCCCCATGATTTTCCGCATCGAGGCGGACGTCGAAACCAAGCTCTCGCAGAAATTCGCCGACCTGCGCGATAAACAGGTTCTGCACGCCGATCTCACCAACATCCAGAGCATCCAGATCCGGGACGCGAGCGGCTCCGTTGCCCTGACCCGCAAACCGGGCGACGCCGACGACTGGGTCTTCGACTCTCCGGCGGATCGAAAAGGCAAGCCGGTAGCGATCTGGAAGCTTGTCGATCCGCTGGGCAGCATGCAGGCCGACGAAGTGATCGACCACCCCGCGCCGAGTCAGCTCTCGCAGCTTTCAAACCCCGCCGTGCGTGTCACGCTCACCAGCAAGGACGGCAGGGACCTGAACCTGCGCATCTCGAAACCTGCCGGCGATTTCGCCTACGCGCAGGCAGACGGAGATCCAGCCCTCTACAAAGTGAAGAAATCATTTTTTGACCAGTTGAATGTGAGTGCGGCAGATCTCTCTGCCGGAGACGTGTCCCCGAATTAAGCGAGCTTAGGCTGCGCCGCCCGCCGGTACGCTTTCGTTTTCCCAGGTCGCGAGCAGCAGGATTTTGCCCGTAACCGGCGATACGTGGATGTAGTAGATCAGGGAATCGCTTTCCACTTCGTAGAAACCCCGCCGCTTGGGATCGGCCACTTTGCTTGCCCCGTTGGCCAGTAGGCAGCGCAGGTCCGCCACGGCCTGTCTCGGGTGGTTCCCCATATCCTCGATCTGAATGTTTCCCCTCAGATTTGCAGCCATTACTTACTCCTTCCCTACAACCACATATTACGCGCGGCCACGCCCAAATGTTCCACCCCGTTTGACGCTTGTTTCTATCAGACGTGTCAAAATGGGAAAAAGCTTCGGCGGCTTGAGACCAGTCATCCGTCTACTGCATCGAACTAAGGCGGGGAGAGGGCCAAGGCACTTTTATTCGTAAATAATATGAGAGTTAACCTTCTTCTTGCTACTTGCGCGGCCAAATTAAAATTGACATAGTCCCGGGACAATGAGGGCCATTTCATCGTGAAAAACAAGACTTCCAAGGCAAAAAACAAAGGCACAAGCAGGTTTAACCGCGACCGCAGACGCAAGCACCGCCATTGGCAGGTCACCGTGTATTACCACGACGGCGAAAAATTCGGCCGCGTATATATCGATCGTGAGCGCGCCGAGCGTTTTGCCGAGCGCCAGAAGCGGTCGCCCGTCGTGAAGGCAACTCGCATCACGGAAGTGGATTAGCCTCGCCGCTAATTTCCCACGACAACTTGTCGCCACAAGCTGCAACAGGCGAGTCGCGTCCGGTCGGACCGGAATGCGGCTCGCCGCTGCACTTGTCGCTCCGATGGCAGCATGCTATAAATGCCTCAGGCGTTCGCTCGATACTGAGTACGCGGGATTCGTATAGTGGTAGTACGCCACCTTGCCAAGGTGGAGGCGAGAGTTCGATTCTCTTATCCCGCTCCATTCGTAGCGTCGGCTCGTCCTGAGCGCGGCCGAAGGGCATCCTGCCGGCGTTTTTCCCGCAATGCTTGGCGCCGCTTCGCCCGTCTACCTCGGCCCATGTGGAGTGCGGCAGCTTGCTGCCGCTGTTTGCCGCCTCGGCTTGCCGGGGCGTGCTGCGACCATGCCCTGTGGGGGACAAGCCATCCAAGTCGCGTAACTGAATTGGGACGTTTGGTGGATTGAATGCCGGTGGCTCCTTCCGCCGCACCGTGCTAGAGTCTCCTCCGCCCAAGCCCATGCTCGCGTATCTCTGCGGCCCAATCGATTTTTCGCAGGACGGCGGAACGCTGTGGCGCCGCAAGCTTTCACCGTTCCTGCGCGACCAGTTGGGCCACCGCGTTTACGATCCGGTCGAGGACGCGCGAAAAGTCCTTACGGACGAGGAAATCGCCAATTTCCGCGTCTGGCAGACTACGGATCTCGACAGATTCCGCCGCGTGGTCCGAAAATTAATCGCCTACGACATCGAGCTGCTCGAAAATCGCGCCGACTACGTGATCTGCTATTGGGACGCGGAGCTGGCGCACAGCGGTGCGATGCCCGCCGGCCTCACCGCGGCCTATCGCAAGGGAATTCCAGTGTATCTGGTCACCTCGATGCCGGTCGAACACATTGACGCCTGGATGCTCGGCTGCTCCGATCAGGTTTTCTCGTCGATCGAGGGACTCAAGGAATTTCTCGTCGCCCGCTTCTCCCGCGAAAAGCAAACTCACCTCTGGAAGGGCTGACGCCCGCCGACTCCCGTATGGAAACGGTTCTCGTCGCCGTAGGCAGTCTGCGCAGGCCGAAGCTTGAAGCGGTGCGCGAGGCGCTCGCCGCGATCTCCACGCAGTTCCGGCTCGGCGGCTCCTTCGATGTCGTCGGCGTCGGTGTCCCCAGCGGCGTCGGCCACACCCCGCTTTCGCGCGAAGAAATGATGACCGGCGCTCGCCAGCGCGCCGAAAATCTCGTCCGCATGGCACGCGAACGAAGTGAGAGCTGGAAATATTTTGTCGGGCTGGAAGGCGGCGTTGATGTAATTCAGGAGCGCGGCGCGCGCCGGGTGTTCCTCGAGAACTGGGCTTGCGTTCTCGACGCATCCGGCAGGGAATCGTACGGCCGATCGGGCGCCATCGTGTTGCCCGAGCCGCTGGTTAAAACCGTCGTCGATGAAGGCGTGGAGCTTTCCGAAGCCATCGACGCGTTCGCGGGCAGCAGCGGCATCCGCGACGCGCAGGGCGCCTGGGGCGTCCTCACCGGCAACCTGATCACGCGGCAGGACGCTTTCCGTGTCGCCGTCATCAGCGCATTCGCTCCGTTTTTTCGGTAGCTACGCGCGCGCCGGCGGCTGGGCGCGGTCTGCGGTAGCAACCAACTTGCTATTCACGCCGGGGCCAATTCGCCGTAGAATAGGCGGAAAGGCATGGGCGTTCAGGTCACCGTCGCTCTTCTGGTAGCGCTCGCAATGGGCGCGGACGTTCCGGGTTTGGCTCCCTTCCGCCCTGCTCCCGCCGGCACTGGAAATGGAACTCCCCCCGGGCTGACCACGACTTCTCCGCCTTCGGCACGTCCGCCGGCAACCGCTGACAGTTCCGACAATCCGCCTGCAGTCCAGTCCGGCGATCACTCCTCGAAATCCTTGCAGCCGCAATCGCGCCTGCTTTTGATCCGCTTCGTCGATGGCGAGTTCGCGCGCGTGGTTCAGCCCCTGCCCGGCGGCAAGAAAGGCTACAAAGTTCCAGCCGGGAAGCCGCTCGACATGAAAAAACTAGCCGATGCGCTCCGGCTCTACGGTACCGCAGCCGGGCAGGGCGATACCGTGCAGATCACCGGAATCGATTTCCACGCGGACCAGATCGTGCTGCGCATCAACGGCGGCGGGAAGAAACATTTTCGCCTGCAGGATCATTTGCAGATCGGCATGGGCAATGTCTCGACGCCACCTCCCCAGCAGACGCAATCCTACGCCGAGCAGCAGCTGCCCGGCGCCACGCTGGTGTTGGACTATCCGCACGGCGTCCCGGACATGAGCCCGGACGATTTGAAACGCGATCTTTCGGTGATGCTGGATTTCTCGAAGCAGCGATCTTCCACCGTCAACTGGATCGACACGCTCGCGCCCCAGTTCCAGCAGGCCATCAAGGACGAGCGCGCCATCGTCGGCATGGACTCGGAAATGGTCCTCGCCGCCATGGGCCGCCCCGAACACAAAGTCCGCGAGCGCGACCCCGAAGGCCACGACACCGAGGATTGGATCTACGGCACGCCCCCGTCCCGCACCACCTTCGTCACCTTCGAAGGCGACACCGTCATCCGCGTCAAAGAATTCAACTGACTTGGGAGCGCCAATCCCCGGATTGGCGCCTTTGGCGCCGATGTCGGCGACGCCGGGAGGGCTCGAAAGTGTGTGTCACTTTGTTAGGGTGTCTTCCCTTTGTTTTCAGTGGCTTACACCGGAAATTACTTTGCATGGTGTGTCACTTTGTTTGGCGGTTTGTGAGTGGCACCACGTGAGTTCCCATGGCTGAACAGGCTGCGGAAAAAGGCAGTGAAGAGTGTCCTCAGGCGCTGAAGCGCATTGAGTGCAAGCCCTTTATGTCGGAGCTGAAGCTCCGACCCCCTAAAAGGCAGCCTTTTTCCGCAAACTGTGAAGCCATAAGTATCCGGTGCGTGTTTCGTGGGCCTTAAGGCCCACGCTTTCACCGCAACTGCATATTCAATTATCAAAGAGCAGTACGGCGCTCGCCGGGAGCGCCGGGGCACATAAGGGCCCGACAGCAGGGCGAAAGAAAGCCCCGACTGACGCTAATTTATTTCGACGGATTTTTCAATTGTGGAAACTACGTACGCGACGAGGGGCGGAACACAGGCGCTGTCCTACTCGACACGGAATCGCGGGGCCTTGAACCGCCTCGGCACATTCACTTCCTCGCGTCCCTGCGTAGTTTTCTAATCCGAACCGCGTTGACGAACCCCAACGCCGTCAGTACCATAGACCTTCTACTGGCTCCTCTCGCCGGCAGTGAGTGCTCGACACTTCTCAGGAGGAAGCATGGCCGTCAAGGTGGGTATCAACGGGTTTGGCCGCATCGGTCGCAACATCTATCGCGCAGCTCTCGGCGACCCAGCGATTGAGATCGTCGCCGTCAACGACATCACCGATTCGAAGACTCTCGCGCACCTGCTGAAGTACGATTCGATCCTCGGCAATCTCACGAACAAAGTCACCCACACGGACGACACGATTTCCGTCGACGGCAAGAGCTTCAAGGTTTTCAAGGTCAAGGATCCCGCGGAGCTCGATTGGGCCTCCGTCGGCGCGCAGATCGTCGTCGAATCGACGGGGATTTACACGAAGGGCCCCGACGCGCGCAAGCACATCCGCGGCCCGGTGAAGAAGGTGATTATTTCCGCCCCGGCCACCGAGCCCGACGCGACCATCGTCCTTGGCGTGAACGACAAGACCTACGACCCGGCGAAGCACCACGTCGTTTCGAACGCCTCCTGCACCACGAACTGCCTTGCTCCCGTCGCGAAGGTTTTGCACGACACTTTTGGAATCGTGGTCGGCACGATGACCACGATCCACTCCTACACCAACGACCAGAAGCTGCTCGATTTGCCGCACAAGGATCTGCGGCGTTCGCGCGCTGCCGCTTTGTCGATGATTCCGACGACGACCGGCGCGGCAAAAGCGCTGAGCCTGGTGATCCCCGAACTGAAGGGCAAGCTCGATGGGTACGCCATGCGCGTGCCGACGCCGAACGTCAGCGTCGTCGACCTCACCGTGATCGTCGAAAAGCCGGCCACGGTCGCCAGCGTCAACGCGGCGCTGAAGGCCGCGGCGGACGGCCCGATGAAAGGCATCCTCGAATACACCGAGGAGCAGTTGGTCTCCGTCGACTTCCGCTCCAACCCGAATTCCTCGATCGTCGATTCCGGCTTCACGATGGTCGTCGGCGGGAATTGCGTCAAAGTGCTCTCCTGGTACGACAACGAGTGGGGCTATTCCTGCCGCTGCCGCGACATGATCAAACTTTTCGCGAAGAGCCTCTAACGCCAGGCCGCTCGCGCGCAACGACCGGACAACGATCATGAGCAAACTTTCCATTCGCGATCTCGACCTGAACGGCAAGCGCGTCTTCATCCGCGTGGACTTCAACGTCCCGCTCGACGGCACGCGCGTCACCGACGACACCCGCATCCGCGAGACTCTGCCCACGCTGAAGCTCGCCATCGAGCGCGGCGCGCGCCTGGTACTCGCCTCGCATCTCGGCCGTCCCAAGGGCAAAGTCGATCCGAAATACAGCCTTGCGCCCGTCGCCGCAAAGCTTGGCGAGCTGCTCGGCAAGCCGGTTGCGTTCGCCTCCGATTGCGTGGGCGCCGATGCGGAGGCGAAAAGCAAGGCGCTGAAGAACGGGGAAGTGCTGCTTCTCGAAAACGTCCGCTATCACGCCGAGGAAGAGAAGAACGATCCGGAATTCTCGAAGAAGCTCTCGGCGCTTTGCGACCAGGTTTTCGTTTGCGACGCGTTCGGTTCCGCGCACCGCGCCCACGCCTCCGTCGTCGGCATCACGAAGTTCGTCCGCCAGTCCGCCGCCGGCTTGCTGATGGAAAAAGAACTCAAGTATCTTGGCAAAGCCGTTTCGAATCCCGAGCGGCCCTTTGTCGCGGTTCTCGGCGGCGCGAAAGTGTCCGACAAGATCGAAGTCGTGCAGAACCTGATGAAGCTCGCCGACGCGATGCTCATCGGCGGCGCGATGGCCTACACGTTCCTGAAATCCGAAGGCAAGCCCGTGGGGAAGTCGCTGGTTGAAAACGACAAGCTGGACCTCGCGCGCGGCCTGCTTAACGAAGCGCGCAGCCGCAAATTCCGCCTGCTCCTTCCGGTGGACCACGTGCTCGCGGAATCGGTCGACTCCACCGCGGCGGCGAAAACCACCGACATCGCCGGGACGCCGGAGAACCTGATGGGACTCGACGTCGGCCCGAAAACCATCGCCGAATTCAGCGCGGAGATTTCCAAGGCGCGCACGATCGTCTGGAACGGCCCGCTCGGCATGTTCGAGAAGCCGGCCTTTGCGCAGGGCACCCTGGCGATGGCGCGCGCGGTTGCCGCAGCCACCGCGGCTGGCGCAACGTCGATCATCGGCGGCGGCGATTCCGTCGCGGCGGTCGAGCAATCCGGACTCGCGCACCAGATTTCGCACATCTCCACAGGCGGCGGAGCTTCACTCGAATTCCTGGCAGGCGAGAAGTTGCCGGGAGTCGAAGCGCTCAGCGAAAGGTAAATCCCTCTCTTTGCGACGACCCGTCATCGCCGGCAACTGGAAGATGTACAAGACGCAGGCGGAGACGCGCGCCTTTTTTCAGGCGTTTCGCCCGCTGGTCGCCGCGTCCACCCATTGCGACATCGTGATCGCGCCGCCTTACACCGCGCTGGTGGCCGCCGCGGAAGCTGCGAAGGGAAGCGGCATCGCCATCGCCGCGCAGAACGTCCACGGGCGGCCCGAAGGCGCTTTTACCGGCGAAATTTCCGCGCGCATGCTTGTCGAAGCGGGCTGCACGGCCGTGATCATCGGCCACTCCGAGCGCCGGCAGTATTTCAACGACACGGACGAAACCGTTTTTACGAAAACCAAGGCGGCGCTGGAAGCGGGCTTGACTCCGATCGTCTGCGTCGGCGAAATCCTGAGCGAGCGCGAAGGCAATCTCACCGAAACGGTTTTGAAGCGCCAATTCGAAGGCGGCCTGGGCGCGTTGACCCCTGCGGAGTTCTCGCGTATTCTGTTGGCGTACGAGCCGGTCTGGGCGATCGGCACGGGCAAAACTGCGACTCCGGAATTGGCTTCCGAGGCTCATCGATACTTGCGGGAGCTTGCCGCAGCGCGGTTTTCTTTCGAGGTGGCCTCCGCACTGAGAATTCTCTACGGCGGCAGCGTGAAGCCGGACAACATCAAGGGCTTGATGGCGCAGCCGGAAATCGACGGCGCGCTGGTGGGCGGCGCGAGCCTCGATCCGAAATCGTTCGCGGCAATTGTGAATTACGACGCGTGAATTACGAGGCATGAATTACTGAGCGGAATTAATTGGCGCGTCAATCGGGCGGGTTGGAGCCCGGGCGCGAAGCGGGAGCGGAAATGCCGGATTGGGGAAAATGGGTTGTGGCGATGGCGGTGGCAATCGGGCTCGTATGGCTCGGCTGGCATGTTTCCGCCGTGCTGGTGACGCTGCACATCATCGTGTGTTTCGTGCTGATCATCGTGATCATGCTGCAAAGCGGCAACGCGGCCGATCTTGCCGGCGCGTTCGGCGGCGCAGGGAGCCAGACGGCCTTCGGTCCGCGCGGCGCGGCCACGTTTCTTTCGCGCGCCACCACCTGGTGCGCTATCGTGTTCATGATGACGTCGCTGACGCTGTCCTTCAAACGGGCAGGCAGTGCGCCCGGCACCGGCTCGATCCTCGAGCAGACTTCGCATCCCGCAACGGCACCGGCGAAAACGACGCCTGCGCCTCCGGTGCAGTTGCCCGCGCAGAGTGCTCCACAGGCTCCCGCGCCTGCGCCGAGCTCGACTCCCCAGAAGTAATCGCTTCTGTTACAATTTCGACGTTCGCCTCCTGAATGCGGTCGTGGCGGAACTGGCAGACGCACCAGCTTGAGGGGCTGGCGCTCGCAAGAGCGTGGTGGTTCGAATCCACTCGACCGCACCACCGCTTCCGACCAGGAAGCGGTGTCCCGAGGGAATCCGCCGCGGCGGATGAGCCGAGGGAACTTTCGATTTGTCCCCGATGGATCGCCGCAACGCTGTGGGACTCCATTCCGGTTGGTGATACTCGGTGAAGCACATGACGAAAAGCAGTCAGCCACGTAGGAAAAGGAAGGCGGCGAAAGAGGGTCTGAAGTTGCGCGCTCAGATCGTCGCCCAGACTCGTATTCGCCGGCTTCGCGGCACGATTCGCTGGGAAGGGAACCTTAACGCCTCACGACTGGGGCGCCTCTAGTTTTCGATGGCTGAAATCAAAACGAAAAAAACTAGCGCCGAACCCAAGGCGTACATCAACGCGATCAAAGACGAGCAAGTCCGCACGGACTGCTGGACGATCGCAAAAATGATGGAGAAGGCCACGAAATCGAAACCCAAAATGTGGGGGCCGAGCATCGTCGGCTTCGGAGCCTGCCGATACAAATATGCCGACGGACGCGAGATGGACTGGATGCTGATCGCATTCTCGCCTCGAAAAAGCTACATCGCGGTGTACACCTATCCGGATATCAAAGGCCGCAAGGAACTGCTGGCGAAGCTGGGAAAGTGCTCCGGCGGAAAATCCTGCATCCATATCAAGCGCCTCTCCGATATCCATCTGCCGACGCTGAAGAAAATCGTAGACGCTTCGGTCGCCGGCATGCGGAAAGCGCATCCGGCGTAGTTTTCTCGATCAAGGTTCGCAAAAGCGAAAAGCAGATCCCTCACCCCGCAAATACCCGCGGGGATTCGGGATGACACCTCCGGGCAGTGGGCGCTCGCGTTTCGGTTCGCGTCTTTGATGGCCGTTGAGCTGGACAATCTTCCTACAAATCCGCGCCACGGTTATATATCATCGCCTCGCGCATCGAACATGATCCGAAGCAGGCAGCACGCCCGGGGCTCGGCCACCGCAGCTTTTCTGCTGGCGCTGGTGCTTATTCTGCTGGTCATCGCGACGGTGTACGGGTTCGGCGCCCGCATTTTCCCCGCGCCTCCGCCGATCACCTCGACCGGCGTCCTCGTCGATCAGCAGTACGCTCGGACTCTTTTTGTCGCGGGCGTCGTCTTCGTTCTTTCGCAACTAGGCCTGGCGTTTGCGGTGTTTCGCTTTCGGGACCGCGGTAAGCCCGCGCGTTTCTCGCGCGGCCACGTCGCGCTGGAAATTCTGTGGACTTCGATCACGCTGATCGCGTTCGTGGGTCTTGCGATCATGGGCCGCAAGGCGTGGGCGATGGACCGCTACACCGCGCCCGCTGCAGACGCGATTCAGGTCGAGGTCACCACCGCGCAGTTCGTCTACACGTTCCGTTATTCCGGCGCCGACGGAAAATTCGGCCGGCTCGATCCCGCGCAGGCGAATGCGGCGCAAGGCAATCCCCTCGGCATCGACTCGAACGATTCCAACGGCCGTGACGACATCGTTGTTCCGTCGCTCACCGTGCCGGTGAACCGGCCGGTCGAGCTGCTACTGCGTTCGCAGGACGTGATTCACAATTTCTTCGTGCGCGAGCTGCGGCTCCAGCAGGACTCGGTGCCGGGAATGATGATCCCGATTCACTTCACGGCGAACCGCATCGGGCAGTACGAAATCGTGTGCACGCAGCTGTGCGGCCTGGGCCACAGCACGATGTACAGCTTCCTGAACGTGGTCTCCGAGTCCGACTACGAGAGCTTTCTCAAGCGGGAGGCGCCCCGGTGAGCGCGCCGATGAAATCTCCGAACGGAATTCTTCAGCGCATCTTCAGCACCGACCACAAAGTCGTCGGCCTTCAATACTTTTTCCTATCGCTCGCTGCAGTGACGATCGGCATCGTCCTGTCGCTGCTGATGCGTTTTCATCTCGTGTGGCCCGCAGCGAAGTTGCCGTTTATCAGCGGCGGGATCATGACGCCGGAGCAATACCTCGCGCTGATGACCATGCACGGCTCGATCATGGTCTTTTTCGTGCTGACCACCGCGCCGCAGTCCGCGTTCGGCAACTATTTCTTGCCCATTCAGATCGGCGCTCCGGAAATGGCGTTTCCGCGGCTCAACATGCTTTCGTTTTGGCTGACGCTCGTCGCGCTGGTCGTAGTTCTGGCTGCGTTTGCAGTGCCGGGCGGCGCGCCCATCAGCGGCTGGACCGCCTATCCGCCGCTGAGCGGCCTTGGCGAAGTCACCGGCCCCGGCGAGGGTCTGGGCCAGACGCTCTGGATCGCCGGCGTTTTGATTTTTTGCCTCGCCTCGCTGCTCGGCTCGGTGAACTTCATCGCCACCACCATCGATATGCGCGCGCCGGGAATGACGCTGATGCGCATGCCGCTGACGGTCTGGGCCTGGTTCGTCACGGCGATCCTGAGCCTGCTTGCGTTCAGCGTCCTTCTCGCCGGAGGAATTCTGCTGCTGCTCGATCGCTCGGCGGGCACGAGCTTTTTTGTGCCCGGCGGGCTCATCGTGAACGGCGAATTGCAGGACCACAGCGGAGGCTCGCCGCTTTTGTGGCAGCACCTGTTCTGGTTTTTCGGCCACCCCGAGGTTTACATCGCGATTCTGCCGGGCATGGGCGTCGTCTCGCATCTGCTGGCGAATTTTTCGCGCAAGCCCGTATTTGGCTATCGCGCGATGGCGCTCGCGCTGTGCGCCATCGGCTTCCTTGGCTTTCTCGTGTGGGGCCACCACATGTTCGTCAGCGGCATGAACCCGTACTCGGGGCTGACGTTTTCGCTGCTCACGGTCTCGATCGGCGTGCCCTCCGCGATCAAGACGTTCAACTGGCTGGGCACGATGTGGGGCGGGAAGATTCAACTGCACACGCCCATGCTGTTCGCGATCGGATTCGTTTCGTTTTTCATCACCGGCGGGCTTTCGGGAATTTTTCTGGCGCAGCCGGCGGTCGATACGATGCTGCACGCGACGTATTACGTCGTCGCGCACTTTCACATCGTGATGGGCGTCGCCGCGATCTTCGGGATTTTCGCCGCGACGTATTACTGGTTTCCGAAAATGTTCGGCCGCGTCATGAGCGAACCGCTCGGCAAGCTGCATTTCTGGATTACGTTCGTGGGCGTCTACTGCATCTTCATGCCGATGCATTTTCTGGGCATCGCGGGCGGAATTCGCCGCTATGCCGACGCGACCGGCGCGAAATATCTGGCCGGGTTGCAGCCGTTGCACGCGTTCATTACCGTTGCAGCGTTTGTGACTGCTGCGGCGCAGCTGATATTCTTCTGGAATTTCTTCCGCAGCTTGCGGGCGGGTGTGTCCGCGGCGGCGAATCCGTGGAACGCGACCTCGCTCGAGTGGACCACCGCGTCGCCTCCGCCGCCGGACAATTTCGGCGGCGAATTTCCGTGCGTCTATCGTGGGCCGTACGACTACAGCGTCCCGGGCGAAGCGAGCGACTTTTTGCCGCAGAATTTCGCCGCGCGCGGGACGGCAAGCCGCCTGACGGTGGCGGCGGAGATTCCGCAGCGCGTCTACCGCACGGGCGCGACCATGCTGCTTGCGGGCGTGGTGATGTTTTTCATGGCGTTGGTCAGCGCGGAGATCGTGCGCCGGGGATTTTCTAGCGACTGGCAGCCGCTCGATCTGCCGTGGCGAATTCTTTTGCTCGCGACGGCGATCCTCCTCGCCAGCAGCTTCGCGCTGGCGCGCTCGCGCAGCCGTCTGCTGGCGGGCGATGACGCCGGATTTCGCCACTGGTGGGGCGTCACGGCGGTGCTCGGCGCTTTCTTCGTCGCGGGGATCGCGATCGTCTGGTACAAGCTTGCCGGCGCTGGCATCGGCCTCGCGACGAATCCCAGCAGCAGCTTCTTCTACGTGTTCACGGTCGCGCACGCGGTCCATGTGCTTGGCGGGGTCGTCGCGCTCGTCGCCGTCGCGCTGCGGCCGCCGCGCCGGGTGTCGCGCGCCACCGCCGCAGGCGCCGTTTCGATCTACTGGCACGCGATTAATGGTCTGTGGTTATTGCTGGTGCTTTTTATGTGGCTGGAGAAGTAAGCTGCTATGCGGAGCGGGTGAGATGGGCAGGGAATTGCGGGACAGGGTAAGTTCGTTGGCGCAAGCCGCCGCTGCGTGCGCGGTGGCGATCGCGTTCGCGTCGGCGCGCGTCGCAGCCCAGGGCTGCGCGATGTGTTACCAGACTGCCGCTGCTTCGGCCGCGCCCGGCCGCGAAGCTCTGCGCCACGGCATCCTGATCCTGCTCGCGCCCGCCGTCAGCCTCTTCCTCGGAATCTTCGGATTCATTTATCGGCGCCGAAACGTCGCGCGCTGATCTTTTCCAGTTTGGACCCAGTTTGGGGCGTCAGGCCGAGTCCTAGCACTTGTTATGACATTTCATCTGCGATTGGATATGAGATTTCGGATTTTTGTGTATTGTTGTGGCGCTCCTTCTGCATGTTATTGATCGTTAGGAACTTATTCCGTAAAATCCCGCTCTATTTCTGGAACCGCGCTTGCATATGGTTTATAAATTCTTGCTCATATATCCGCATTTCATAGCGTAGTTGTTGGGCATTTTAGTGGGGCGCAGGCTGGGTCAACCGGGGAAGCAAGACCCCGGCCGCGCGTGACCGATTAAAAACTGAGGATGGAGGACGTCCGAATGTCGATTCTCCGGA
The DNA here is from genome assembly GCA_963769415.1 of uncultured Acidobacteriota bacterium. GTDB lineage: Bacteria > Acidobacteriota > Terriglobia > Acidiferrales > UBA7541 > Palsa-295. The sequence goes on along the minus strand of CAVYLM010000005.1, from coordinate 1,897,956 downwards.
AGATTAGTCTGGCTGGTGCGCTGCTGGGTGCGCTCGCGCTGCTCGTAATGGCGGGAATTGCCGCCGCGCAAACGAGCGAAGGGATTGTGGTTGGCGCGGTTACCGACCAAACGGGTGCGGTCATCTCCAACGTGGATGTCAAAGTTGTCAGCCCGGCATACGGCCAGGTGCACGAGACGACCACCGACTCGGCAGGAACCTACCGGATTGAAAACCTGCAGCCCGGCGTTTACAGCGTCACGTTTACTTCGTCTGGTTTGGCTGCGCTGCGCGTTGGAAGCGTCGTCATCAGCGGCGGTGTTACGACGACGGTGAACGGTTCGATGCAGCTCGGCGCAGTCCAATCCACGGTCACGGTCGAAGCGGGCGCGGAGCAGGTGATCGATACTCAGTCGGGCCAGTTGGGTGAGAGCCTCGGCACGCGAGAGATTGAGAGCCTCCCCTACAACAGCTTTAACGCTGCCGAGCTGGCACTCACGCTGCCCGGTGTCCAAGACGTTCCTGCCGGACAGGGTGCTGTGAATGCCGCTTCTCTTTACGAAGGAGTGACCTACTCGGTGAACGGTACTCGTCCACGCGGAAATAACTTCATGATCGACGGGCAGGACGACAACGATTACGGCATCTCCGGGCAGGCTTATCAGCCGACCAACTTGGGCTTGATCCAGGAATTTACAGTTCTTACCAACTCGTATAGCGCCCAATTTGGGCGTGGCGGCGGTTCGATTGGAAACTACATCACCAAGAGCGGCAGCAACTCGTTTCACGGGCAGGCTTGGGAAGTCAACAACGACTCGTTTTTCGGCGCGAACGACGCTGCAAACAAGCTGATCGGAGTCAGCAGACCGTTGTTCATCGACAACACGTTCGGCTTCGATCTGGGCGGGCCCGTGATCAAGGACAAGCTCTTCTTCTTTGGAACGATGCAATGGGATCGCACGCGTCAGCGCGGCGACGGCAGTACATTCCTGCTGCCGGACGCAGCCGGTATTTCGACACTGCAATCGCTGCCGAACCCCAATGCTGCGCTGTATCTTGCTTCGCTCGGCGGACTTGTGGCGCCCAATCCCACACTCCAAAATCCCGCCGTCCTCTTTCCGCTCGGTAATGATGCGTTGGGCAATCCGCGTCCGGCTGTCGAAATGACTTTGTTCGCGCGTAACGGCGTGCCGATTGTTGGAAACGACCGGAACGAAGACATTCGGCTGGATTGGCACATGAGCCCGAACGACACGCTTACGGGAAGCTATCTCCGTGATGATTCGTCGCTTTCACCAGATTTCTTCGCCAATCCCGGCGCTCTCCCGCCTTTCGATACGAACCAGGGCGGCCCGTCCCAGATCTTTAAAGGGCAATGGACCCATATCGCTGGCACCAGGCTGGTGAATGAGCTTCGCTTCTCCTATACGAACATCGGTTTTACATTCAACGTTCTTCCTTCGACTCTTGCGGGACCCTTGGCCAATACGCCGGACATCAGCTTCGAAACGCCAAGCAATATGCCCGAATTGGGCATTAACTCCGCTTTCCCACAGGGGCGCGCGCACAAGACCTCCGAGGCCCAAGAAGCTTTAACGTATACCTTCGGCCGGCATACGATCACGGGCGGTGCGGACATCACGTTTGTATCGGTGAGGGATCTTTTGCCGCTCGATCAACGAGGTAGTATCCAGTATTTCCCGGGTGGGGGTTATAGCGCCTTCGCAAACTTCATCGACGACTTTACGGGCCAGAGCGGTTCGATTAACCGCAATTTCGGAAACACGCTCGTGCAGCCCAACGTCACGATGTATATGCCGTATGTCCAGGATACCTGGAGAGTAAAGGAGAATTTGAGTGTCTCACTGGGGTTACGCTACGAATACTGGGGTACCCCGGAGAACATCCTGCAGTATCCGGCGGTAAACTATTCTCTTGGATTTGGTCTTCCTGGCCAAATCTTCCCGAGTGCTTTTGCGTTTCCTCAGAAGCCGGACCGCAACAATTTTGCCCCTCGTCTGGGCATCGCTTATACGCCTCGCTGGGGAAAATGGTTGTTTGGTAATCAAAAGACCGTGATTCGCGCTGGATACGGTGTGTTCTACGACGGGCTGTTTTCGAACATTATTGACAACACGGCCGAATCGGCTCCCAACCTGACAGGTGCCACGATCACAGGGGGCGCTAACCGCGGACAACCGAATTCGCTCGCAGCGCTTGCCGCCATTACGCCGACCCCGGTTTCAACGGCCTTCGAGAGCTCGATCGCCAACAATCTGGTCAATCCGGTGACCCAACAGTGGAATCTCGACGTCCAGCGCGAGCTTCCGGGGAAATTGATTCTCACGGCCTCGTACGTCGGAACGCGCGGCACGCATCTCTTTGCGAACCAGGACCTAAACCCAACTGTAAATTACGGGGACCGGATCAATCCGATCTTCGGCGAAGTGGCGATACGGTCCAATGTCGGGCAGTCTTGGTTCAACTCAGGACAGTTAGAGCTCGAACGAAGTCTTGGCAAGGATCTGACATTCCGGGCGTCCTATACCTACTCGAAGTTCTCTGACGATACGTCGGAAATTTTCACCACGACGGGACTCACATCATATTCCCAGATTTTGGATTTCCAGAAGGGCGATTGGGGGCCGTCGACTTTCGACCGGCGGAATCGGTTCGTGGGATCCTATGTTTGGTCGATGCCGTACGCCCACGACAACAAGATCCTCAAAGCACTTACTGACCAATGGCAATGGGCCGGGATCCTCACGCTCGATTCGGGCGGGCCGAACAATGTCCTTGTAGGTTTTGACAACATCGGCAATGGCCATCCGGGTTCGCGACCTGATCTAAGCAACCGCAAGGTCTCCATAAACACCAATGGCCAGGACGGTACGCTCCTATTTACCGAGCCGTCGCCTGGCAATTTCGTGCCGTTGCAAAATACTCCGGGCACGTTCTACCTGATTACTTCGGCGTGCAACCCGTTCGTGATTGTTACCGCAGCGAACTGCACCGAGGGCCCGGCGGATAGCTTTCACTTTATCATCCCGTTCGGCGGCCCTGGCGACGTTCACCGCAATTCGCTGTTCGGCCCCGGCCAGATCTATTTCGACACGAGTATCGAGCGTCGATTCCCACTCCCGATAGGTAAGCTGGAGAATCAGTCGCTCACTTTTCGTGCGGAGTTCTTCAACGCCTTTAATCATCCGAACCTCTTCACGCCGACCTTCGTCATTACGGATCCGAATTACAACAATCCGGGAATTACGATTGCGGGCGCACGTACGATCAAATTCTGGCTGAAGTACGAGTTCTAGCGTAACGAATCACAACGGATGTCCAGCCGAAGGCCCCGGGGTCGCGGTTTCCGGGGCCTTTGCATTTTTCGGCTTCGCGGGGGCCCACGTGCAGCTTAGCGTATCGGCGGACGAGGTTCTCCCGAGCCTATGTGTGGCGATTCTGGTTGGAACTGAGCCTTCACGATGGAAAACTGCTGGAAACTTGCGAAGCCTGAGTCAGACGGTCTGAAGCTGCGTGAGGCGGAAGGGGTCGCCGGTCCTGTCGTGCAGTTCGCGCCAGAGGCTTTCCGGCTGCGCCAGGAACACTTCGACGACGCGCGGATCGAACTGCTTGCCTGCAAATCTCTGGATTTCTTCGCGCGCCGCGGAAATCGGCAGCGCCTTGCGGTATGGACGATCGGAGATCATCGCGTCCAGCGTGTCGGCCACCGCGAATATTCGCGCGCCGAGCGGAATCTGCTCGCCCCTCAGGCCGCGCGGATAGCCCGAGCCGTCGTAGCACTCCTGGTGCGACAGCACAATCTCCGCCGCTTCCTTCAGGAACGGAATCCGCTCCAGCACCGCATATCCGATATCGCAGTGCCGGCGCATGATTTCGCGCTCTTCGGCGGTTAGCGGTCCGGGCTTCGTCAGAATGCTGTCGGGCACGCCCATTTTGCCGATGTCGTGCAAAAACGCGCCGCGCGCGATATGCCGCAGCAGGCCCTTCTCGACGCCCATCGCCCGCGCGATCGTAATCGTAAACGCCGTCACGCGCTGGCAGTGGCCTTCGGTCTCCGCATCCTTCGCGTCGAGCGCGCCGCCCAAAGCCTCGAGCGTGTAGTCGTAGGACTGCTCCAAATCCTGCAGCGCGATCGACAGCTGCTGCGTGCGCTCGGCGACCAGTTGTTCCAGGTCGCTCTGATACGTGCGGTTTTCAAGCACCAAAGCGCGATGCTCTAGCGCGCGCCTCACGCTCAGGTACAGCTGATCCTTCTCAAACGGCTTCAGAATGTAGTCGTAGGCGCCCGCGCGAATCGCCTCAAGCGCGATCGAAATGTCGTGCATCGCCGTGACCATGATCACGGGCACGTCCGGATCGTCCAGGCGCAGCTCGCCCAGCAGCTTCAGCCCGTCCATCTCGGGCATCACGATGTCGCTCAGCACCAGGTCGTAGGAGTCCTTGCGAAAGGCCTCCAGGCCCAGTTTGCCGTTCGAGCAGGTCGTGCACCGAAAGCCCTGCGCTTCAAGCAGCGTCGAGATGACTTCGCGAATCGCCTCTTCGTCATCCACGACCAGGATTTTTTCCGTGGACATGCGCGCACTCCTACGATGAGCCATTATAAGCCACGGCACACAGGGCTCGAGCGTTTGTTGCCGTATCTTGCAACCGTGTGCTAGTTTTCACAATGGCTCCTTCGTACCCCCTGGCCTACATACGAGACGCGTTTCGGCCCCGCTTTTATTGCCGAATCAGGCCCAGATGACGTTTGCTTCCAACCCGGGATTTCTCGCCGTCGCCTTCATGGAGGGCTCTGCGGCGTTCATTTTATTGGTGTTGTATTGGCTTCTGTTACCCGGGTTTTCCGCAAGGTTTTTCCGCTATTGGCTCGCCGGCTGGACAGTGTATGTCGGCATGGAAGGCCTGCGGATTTATTCGCTCTGGACGGGCGGAGCGAACGAGCCTCGTTTTGCCCCTGCATTGTCGCTCGTTGTGGCGGCGCTGTTCCTCGCGGCTGTCCTGGACTGCCTGGGGCGCGGAAAATCGCTGAAGTATCTTTTGCCGCTCGCGGGAATTGCGGCCAGCGCATTCATTGCGCTCGGTTCCGTTCCGCGTATGCCGCATCTCCAGCGAAACGCAGAGTCGCTTTTCGAATGCGTGCTCTATCTCGCCGCCGGCTGGCTCCTGTGGCGCTCGCAGGACCGGCACCGCGGCGTGGGATGGAAGCTGCTCGCCACTGCGTTTTTCCTCCGCGGCCTGCATGGTCTCGATCGTTCGGAATGGGCGGCGCATTCGCTCGGCCTGTTCCGCGTTTCGTTCGAAGGCATGTTCGGAATCATCATGGGCATCGCCATGGCGGTGCTCGTGCTGGAGGCGGGCCGCGTCCGCAACGAAGACCTGAACGAAAAGTTGCGGCGCCTCGCCCTGATCACGGCCGAAGCGACGCAATCGTTCAAGGTTGACGACGCGCTGCAAGGCGTTCTGCGCCATCTGGTCGAAAGCCTTGCGGCCAGCCACGGCGTCGTTTTCCTGCTCGACCATTCCGCTCAGCCCGCGACGCTTTCGGCCCGCGCTTCGGTTGGGTTTAGCGACAGATTTCGGAGGCAATACACGCGGGCTCCTGCCGCGGACCCCTGTCTGAGCGAGGTGTTGAATCGCGACACACCGCTAGCGTCCTACCGCGATACGCCGGATGCCAGCATCCGGCGCTGCATGGAAACCGAAAAGCTCGACTCCATGGTACTGGTTCGCATCGCGGGCAAAGAAGGGCCGCTCGGCCTGCTCGGCATCGGCTCCGCGACTCCCCGAACGTTTGCGGCGGAAGAAGAGCATTACCTTGTCAACGTCGCCAACCTTCTCGGGCTCACGGTGCAGAATGTGGCGCTCTTCGAGAATGCGGCCGCGTCGCGCCGCCAGTGGCTCGATACGTTCAATTCGATCGACGATTTGATTCTGGTGCATGCGCCCGACGGGCGCATCATTCGCGCCAATCGCCCGCTCGCGGAACATCTGAATTCCGATCCTGAATCGCTCGTGGGACGTTTTGTGCGTGACGTTCTGCGGCGGGGAAGCGGCGCCGGCTGGTTGCGCTGCCCCTACTGCGAAGGTGTCGCCGGAAAGTCCGACACAGTCGATCCTTCATTTGGTGGCTACTATCTCGCGACGGACTCCGCGCTGCACGATTCCGAAGGTGGGCGCCTCGGCACGATTCACGTCCTCAAGGACTTCACGCTCAGCCGCCAGGCCGAGAACAAGTTCCGAACGCTTTTCGAAAAAGTGCAGGAGGGCGTCTTTATCTGCACGCCCGAGGGCCATTTCGTCGATTTCAACGACGCGTTTATGCTCATTCTCGGTTTTGAAAGCCACGACGATTTGCTGCGCGCCGATCTTCCCGCGCAGTTGTACGTCGATCCGGCCGATCGCGAGCGGCGCCAGCGCCTGCTCCAGGAATATGGCGAAGTCGTCGATTTCGAATTCCAGTTTCGCAGGCGCGACGGTGAAATTCGCACGGCTCACGAGTCCAGCTTCGCTACCCGCGACGAGAGTGGCGCCGTCGTGGCCTACCAGGGATTTCTTCTCGATATCACCGAGCAGAAACAGGCCGAAATCGACGTCCGCCGGCGCAACCGCGCACTGATGGCGCTGAACGCCATCGGCGAATTGCTCGGCCAGGCGGTCGCGCTCGAAGACGGCTTGACCGCTGCGTTGCTGAAAATCACCGAGCTCTTTGCGCTTGGCACCGCAGCCGTCTATTTCCTCGACCAGCCGTCCGGCGTGCTCAAGCGCGCGGCAGCAGTCGGCTACGAATCCGAATCGGCCCGCCGGAATGCGCCCATGCAGATCGCCGCAAGCCTGCTCGACCAGATTCGCCAAACCCGCGCCACTTTGCTTTCGGGTTCGTTGCCGGCGCTTCCTGAGGGAATCCGGGAGTTGCACCATAAGGAAGGCATCCAGGTGTCGCAGGTCGTGGTCCTGTGGGCCAAGGACCGCGTGATGGGAATTCTCGTGGTGGGGAATCGCGATATGCGCGCCTTCACCACCGCCGAATTGAACCTGCTTTCGGCCGTCGGCAACCAGATCGCGACCACGATCGACAAATCGCTGCTGCTGGAAAAAACGCGCGAGGCCTACGATTCGCTGCGGCGCACGCAGGAGCAGCTGTTGCAGAGCGAAAAGATGGCCGCGGTCGGCCAGCTGATCTCCGGCGTCGCGCACGAACTCAACAATCCGCTCACCGCGATTCTGGGTTACAGCCAGCTTCTGAAATCGGAGGAGTTCGTTCACCCGCGCGGCGCGGACTATCTCGAAAAGCTCTACAAACAGGCGCAGCGCACGCACCACATCGTGCAAAACCTGCTCAGCTTCGCGCGGCAGCAGAAGCCGCACCGCGCGCCCGTGCAGCTCAATCAGATTCTCGAAGACACACTGGTCCTTCGCGAATTCGATATGAAGCTGCACAACATCGTGATTCACCGCGAATTCGATCCGCGCCTGCCGATGACCGACGGCGATTTTCACCAGCTCGAGCAGGTGTTTCTGAATCTGCTGAACAACGCCGTGGACGCGATTCGGGAAAAGGGAGAATCCGGAGAAATCTGGATTCGCACGGAGGCTCATGGCGACCGCCTGCGCGCGGAGATCACGGACAGTGGCCCGGGCGTCACGAATCCGCACAAGATCTTTGACCCGTTTTACACCACCAAGCCGGTCGGCAAAGGCACGGGCCTTGGGCTGAGCATCTGCTACGGAATTGTCAAAGAGCACGGCGGCGAAATTCAGGTGCGCAACGCGCCTCCCCGCGGCGCGTGTTTCCGCATCACGCTGCCGCTGTCGCGCGAATCCTCGGCCGCGGCGAACGACCCAGGTTCTTCGCGCGACCGGTCGATGCCGGGCACGATCCTGCTGGTCGACCGCGAGGAAGCGCTGCTGTTGCTCGAGCAGGAGGTGCTGGTTTCCAGCGGCGCCACCGTGAAAATCGCGCGGACCGCGGAAGAAGCGATTGAAATTCTCAATCGCGATGCGATCGACGCCGTCGTGTGCGACATCAACCTGCCGGGCAAGAAATCGACCGCGGGCTTGTATCGCTGGATCAAGGAGAATCGCGCGGATCTGACGATGCGAGTCGTCTTCACCGCTTCGAATGCGGGCGATTCCGCCGCGCACATCCTGCGCAACTCCGGGTGCCACGTGCTGGCAAAGCCATTCCCGGTTGAGGAGTTCTGCCGCAGCGTTCAGTCCGTTCTTGCCGCTCCGGTTCCCAGCGTCCTGCGGTCGTAAGAAGGCGCAAATCGGTTCTTCCGCGGTCCCGCCGCTCGTACCGTCGTGTACGGCGCCCGTTCGAGAATTTCTTTCAAAAATGGATGTCGCGGAAAACCTGTTATTCTGGATTCGGCGTCTAATGCTTGGGAGCTTGTCATGAAGCGACTCGTTTCTTTGCTCGCGGTGCTTGCATTCGGCATATTCGCCGCAGGCCAGACGGTGTCGACCCCCGGCACCGCCGCAACCACGCCAACCACTCCGGCCGGCACCGGCGTGCAGAATCCCGAGTTCCTGAAGGCCGCCGACGAAGTGCTCCAGCAGATGAGCGGAATTCTCCACCTGCCGATCAAGGAACCGCTGAAGAAAAGCCTGCGCTCCAAAGAGGACATTCGCGCTTACCTTGTCCAGACCGACAAGGAAGACAAGAACGACGCGCAGAAATACGCCGACGACAAATCCCTGGAAGCTTTCGGGCTGATTCCCAAAGGATTCCCGCTCGATTCGTTCATGCTCGACGTGCTGACCGAGCAGGTCGCGGGGCTCTACGACCCGAAATCCAAGGAGTTTTACATCGCCGACTGGATTCCGTCGGATGAGCAGCGCGACGTGATGTCCCACGAGCTGACGCACGCGCTCGAGGACCAATCCTTCAACGTCGATCCGTGGATCAAGGCCGCGCGTCCCAATGACGATGCGGAACTCGCGCGCGACTCGGTGAGCGAAGGCACGGCGCTCGCAGCCATGCTCGATTACTCGCTGCGCGATGAACACCTGAGCATCCGCGAAATCGGCGACGTGACGGCGCTGATTCGCCCCAATGCGATACAGGAAATGGACAAGGACTCGAAGCTCGCCAAGGCTCCGATCGTGATTCGCGATGCGCTGCTTTTTCCCTATCTCGCGGGCACGTCGTTTTCCCAGCAGTTCCTGAAGGCGCACAGCGGGTGGCAGGACCTGCACCTGATCTTCGAAAATCCGCCGGTTTCGACGCAGCAGATCATGGAGCCGGAGTTTTACCTGAAGGGCGTCGGCCCCGCGAAGGTGACGCTGCCGGGCTGGAAAGGCCTCGCGCCTGCGGACTGGAAGCTGCTGGAAGAAAACGTGATGGGCCAGTTCGGCATGGAAGAAGTCTTGAAGCAATTTCTCGATCCGGCACGCGCCGCACAGCTTTCGCCCACGTGGGATGGCGACCGCTACGCCGTCTTTGAGGACGGAAAGAGCAAGGATTTGAAGCTGGTGTGGTTGATGGCGCTCGAAACCGAAGACGACGCCGCGCGCTATTTCGGGCAGTACAGCGAAGCGCTGGAAATGAAATACTCCGACCGCACGCATCTTTTCCGCCGGCCGAATTTTTTCCAGTTCGAGACGCCGACTGGCAGCGTTTTTTTGCGCTGCATGGGGCAGCAGTGCCTGAGCGTGGAGGGCGCGACGCGGCAGACGTTTGACGCAATCAACCACGCGATGGGCTGGCCTGCGGCGCCGGGGCCGGCGGAAGCCCCCGCCCCATCGATGGCGCAGATTCCCGAAACAGCCGGTTTCGCCTCGCGTTAGTATTCCCGCATGGCATTCCTCGATTTGCCGCGCGTTCCCGAGCCTGAGGTCATGGACGATTCGGGCGAAGTGGAAGCCTACGCGTCCGCTGCGGCGCAGGCGCATCTCGATGTGATCGACAACACGCTGGTCGAGCACGCGCTGCGGCTGGTGCGCGGATGCGACGCGGGCCGCGCGCTCGACATCGGCACGGGCCCGGGGCAAATCGTGATCAAGCTCGCGCGGAAGCTGCCGCGCTGGCGCTTCGTGGGGGTGGATCGGTCGCCCGGAATGATCGCGCAGGCGCGGGTGAATCTGGCAGCGGCGGAGGATTCGCTTCGCGGGCGCGTCGAATTTGAAGTCGCCGACGGGAACCGGCTGGCGTTTCCGGACGGAAGCTTCGAACTGGTGATGTGCAATTCGGTGCTTCACCATCTGGCCGAGCCCGAAAAGCTGCTCTCCGAAATGGCGCGGGTGGCGATGCCGGGCAGCGCGATACTGCTGCGCGATCTGCGCCGTCCGAATCGCCTCGCGTACCCGCTGTACGTTCGCTGGCACGGGCGCAACTACTCGGGCGAAATGCTGCGGCTGTATCGCGACTCGGTGCGAGCGGCTTACACCGTGCCTGAGCTTCAGCGAATGCTTCAGGCGTCCGCAATTTCCGGCGCGCGCGTCTTCCAGCACCATTCCACGCACATCGGAATCGAGCGGCATTTCATTCCCTGACACCCGATTGCAGATCGAGCAGGCCGCGGGCGGATTTGCGTTCGAGGCGCGCGAGGCGCTGCTCGAAGCGGAGGCGCCGGTCGCGATAGTCGGTGGAAGCGATCGTGCCGAGGCGGCTGGCATTGCGCAGCTCGATCAGCGCCTTTTTCGCCAGAGCGGCGGCGCGATGCGGCTCTCGGGCGCGGTGCTCGTAGTAGATGGCGAGCTGCTCGTACGCTTCGAGGCCTTCGCGCGAACTTCCGAGTATGCCTTCCCAGAGCTGAAGAGCGAGCGCGAAGTCGCCGTCGCGCTTGGCGAGGCGTGCGAGCGAAGTGCGCGCGGCGCGGTCGGTTTCGACGGGCAAATCGCGGGCGATGGACTGCGCGTAATGTTTCCGGGCGCGCGCGGCATCGCCGCGCCGTTCGCAGATGCGCGAGACGCCGAAAAGCTCGAGGCCGTCGTGGCCGTGCGTTTCGGGATTTCCGAGCAGCGACAGGATGCGCGTGGCAAGCGCGGCGAGTCCGCGAAGGTCCATCTGGTTGTGATGGAAGATCGGTAGGAGCGGTTCGGGCGGGCCGCCGCGCAGATAGTCGAAGTAAATCTCCGGAATCATCCACGAATTCATGTCCGAGCCGCGATTCCAGCCGAGGACTTTCAGCTCCAGCTCCGCCAGGCGAACCGAACCGATGCGGAGGCGCCATAGATTTCGCGCGGGATGCAGGAAATCGAGATGCGCGCGCAGCGCGGGCGGACGGATGGCGCGCGTCATGCGGTAGCGCGTTTCCAGCAGCGGCCAATCGAAGGATTTGCCGTTGAAGGTGACGAGCACGGGACGCTCGGCGATGCGATCGGCGAGAGCGACGAGCAGCGAATGCTCGTCGCTGTAGTCGCGCATGAAAAACTGCTCGACTTCGAGGCCGCCCGCGTCCCACCAGGCGATGCCGACGAGGAATGGATACGTGCCGGTGCCGCCGGTGATGCCGGTGGTTTCCGTGTCGAGAAAAAGCCACTGGCGTGGATCGGAGATGTCGCGCGAGGCGCCGGGGGCGAGGAGTTGCAGCGCGGCGGGGTCGAGGTCGCCATCGGGAGCGCCGAGGCCGGGTGCGTCGGTAACGGGCTCCGAATACCATTTGCGGAGAGCGAGATGCTCGCCGAATTCGTTGCTGCGGATTTGCGCGCCGAGGAGCGCCGCGAGGCGCTCGGCGCCTTCGGGGATTTCGGGCGAATAGCCGCGGGGTGGGGCGTCGAGGTCGACGGCTGAGGCTGGCGCAGCGCGGCGCGGGGCCGGGCGGAGTGCCTTGAGCCGGCCGAGGAGGTGGGAAGCGGTCACGGCAGGAGCCTTTCCTGGACACGAAATGAGGGGCAAAAGGGGGAGGGATTTATTGTCGAGTAGAATGTGCATCGATCGTTTGTTTTCATGGGGTTACGACGATTTCTATTCGGCGCGGTTGTCGAGTAGAATGCCCTCGAAAGGACGACTAAACGGAGCGGTCGCTCGACCGGTCTCCGATGGCGAAGCCCAGCCAAGAATGGTCGCCGGGCACGATATATCATGCCCCTACGGCGGCCGGCGGTGGCACCCGAGCCGAGCATTGCTGTCCTGCGCTCCATTTCAGGCTTGCTCCTTATACGTCGTTCGCACGGTAGCATGGCGCAAGGCCTGTCAAGTCAAGCGGCGCCTGTGGACTTTCTTCGAGCGTTGAATTTGCCATCGATGCTCCGGGGCTAAAGCCCATTAAGCCCTCAATCTTTTTCGTGGGGCTGAAGCCCCACGCTTCCACCATTAACCCGAACCGTGATCGGCTCGGATGACGAGACTGGCCGAAAAGCCTCAGGTCTAAAGACCTGAGCTACATAAAACCGAAATCCTAGGTGCACAGATGCCTCAGGATGGCGAGGGCGGCTTCCTTGGCGCGTTCGGATTTCATGCCGGAAGGGCCGACGCAGGAGGGGCAGCCTTTATCGCAGGGGCACCCGGCGATCAGCTCGCGCGTTTTTTGCAGCAACAGCTCGTGCACATGATAGAGCGGCTCGCTGAAGCCGATGCCGCCGGGATAGGCGTCGTAGAGATAGAGATTCGGCTCGAAATATTCCTTCGTTTCATCGGCGGCGTTCAGCGCAGTGGAAGCGTCCTGCCATTCGGTTTCGACTCCCGGGCTCGCGGGGCGTTCGCCGACGGCGGTGCCGAGATCGCGGCGATCGCACATCAGCAGGAGAGAGGCCATGGATTCGAGCGCGTAGAGCAGGCCGAAGATGCCGCTTTGGCGCTCGGAGAGCGCGAAGGGAAGCGAGGTCAGCAGCGAGCGGCCGAGCGTGATCCAGAAGGCCGTGGTGTGCATTTCGTTTTCGGGGAGCTCGAGTTTGCCGTCGCCGACGTTTTCGTTGGTGAAGAATTTGATCTTCTTGAAGCCGATGACCTGCGAGCGGACCAGAACGTCGCCAAAAGCACGAGACGAAGAAGAAGCAGAGGAGGCTGAGGATTCGGAAGAAGCCCGCTCGCGCGGGCTGGGCGGAAAGGGCGCCTTCGGCAGAGCGGTAGGCGCTTCGCGCCCGTCGTTTATGTCGGAGCTGAAGCTCCGACCCCCTAAACTGCCGCTGCCCATGCCACTTCCGGCTCCAATGCGGGATTCTTCGGCGGTTTCGAGGACGCGGACCTGGGTGTAGCGAATGGCGTCGGTGTAGTACTCGATGTTGACGCGGCGGACGTAGGCCTTGCGCTGGTCGAAGTCGAGGCGATCGACGTGGTATTGCTGGCCCTGGTGAAGGTAGATGGCTTTCGGGTGCACGGTGGTAAGGGCGGAGGAGAAGTCGACTTCGCCGATCACTTCGGGCGCGCCTTTCTTCGCGCCGGTGGTGTTGCCGTCGTCGTCGGCCGAGCCGAGGATGATGACGAAATTGTCGGAAGTGACGGAGCGCAGGCTGACCGTGTCGGCCGGATAGGCTTCCTGAATCCAGTGCCAGTGCGTGCCGCTGCGATGGAGGAATCCGGCTTCGGCGAGGCGCGAACAGAGTTCCTGCACGTCCACGGCGCCGAATTTTTCATCGGGGCGGATGGGTAGCTCGAACGCGGCGCATTTCAGGTGGTTGACGAGGATTTCGAGATTGTCCGGCTGAACGTAGGCGTGTTCGGGCGAGCGGCCGAAGAAATAGTCGGGATGCTGGACGATGAATTGGTCGAGCGGCGCGGAGGACGCGACGAGGACGGCGCAGGAGGTACCGCTGCGGCGCCCGGCGCGGCCAGCGCGCTGCCAGGTGGAGGCGATGGAACCGGCGTAACCGGCCATGACGCAGGCATCGAGCGAGCCAATGTCGATACCGAGCTCGAGCGCGTTGGTGGCGACAACGCCGCGGACGCGGCCTTCGCGGAGACCGCGCTCGATTTCGCGGCGCTCGCCGGGGAGATAGCCGCCGCGGTAGCCGCGAATGGGTTCAGCGCCGCCGGGCGAGGCGGGATTGGCCTGCTGCAAATACGTGAGCAGGACTTCGGTGTGCAGGCGGCTGTTGGCGAAGACGATGGTCTGCAATTTTCGGGCGAGAAGCTCCTTGGCGACGCGCGTGGTCTCCGTGAGGTAGCTGCGGCGGATGCCGAGATTGCGATTGATCATCGGCGGATTGTAGAAGACGAAAAGCTTTTCAGCGGCGGGCGCGCCGTTTTCCTCGATGGTTTCGACCTTGCGTTCGATCAACTGGCCGGCGAGTTCTCCGGGATTGGCGATGGTGGCCGAACAGCAGATGAATTGCGGGCGCGATCCGTAGAACTGCGCGATGCGTGCGATGCGGCGCAGGACGTTGGCGAGGTGGCTGCCGAAGACGCCGCGGTAGGTGTGCAGCTCGTCGAGGACGATGTAGCGGAGATTTTCGAAGACGCGGGTCCATTTCGTATGGTGCGGCAGGATGCCGGTGTGAAGCATGTCGGGATTGGTGAGGATGACATGGCCGCGCTCGCGGATGGCTTTGCGCGCGTCGCCGGGCGTGTCGCCGTCGTAGGTGAAGACGCCGAACTGGTCTTCGACGCGGGTGGCGAGATCGTGCAGCTCGGTGAGCTGGTCCTGCGCGAGGGCTTTGGTGGGGAAGAGGTAGAGAGCGCGCGCGTCGCTGTTTTCGAGAATCGCGTTGAGGATCGGGAGGTTGTAGCAGAGCGTCTTGCCGGAGGCGGTGGGCGTGACGACGACAAAATCTTTTCCGGCGCGGGCGAGTTCGGCGGCAGCCGCTTGATGCGAATAGAGGCGATCGATGCCTTTGGCGCGGTAGGCTACGGCGAGTTCCGGGCGGACCCAGGAAGGCATGGGGCGGAACTGGGCTTCGCGGGCGGGGATATGCTTGATCGAGGTGAGCACTTCGTCGCTGCGATAGCGCGCGGCGAGGGCGCTGAACGCTTCCTGTACGGTATCGAGCGTCGAATGCGGCCTGCGAGCCAAGCCTTGCGTGGATGCCGATGCTGCCATAGCGCCTCCATTGCGAATCGCGCCGAAATGCGCAGGCTTTCGCCAATCTGCGGCATTTCGCCTTTTGTTCGCTGAAACGTAGCACAGGACTCACGCTGGCGCAACGCGAATCTTATTCCTATTTGGAATCAGTTAGTTACGGGGCATCGTTTGCCAGCATTTTCTCATCTAATTGCGTGTAGGGAGAAGGAGGGCCAGGGGCATGAGTGAATTCGGGCTTAATACCCTGGGACGGGCGTTTCTGGCGGTTGCGTTGTTCGCCCCGTTGCTGGGGGCGGCTGAACCGCCGAAAACGGCGTACCCGGGAACTTTAAATTATGTAGAAGGGCAAGTATCGATCGGATCGCAGAATTTGGATGCGAACTCGATCGGGGTAGCGCGATTGGAGCCGCAGCAAACGCTGACCACCGAGAAGGGTAAGGCGGAGGTTCTGCTGACTCCCGGTGTATTTCTAAGGATCGGCGATCAGAGCGCGGTGGAAATGATCTCGCCGAACCTGACGGACACGGAAGTGACGATCGATCGAGGCGAGGCGACCGTCGAAGTCGCGAACATCCACTCGCAAAACAGGCTGATCGTCGATGAAGGAAGCTCGAAGACGCAGCTCCTCAAGAACGGCTTTTACGATTTCAATGCCGACACGGGCGACGTTCGAGTGTTCAGCGGAAAGGCCGTGCTGCAAGATACGGACCGCCGCGTGACGATCAAAGGCGGACATGATGTGACGCTCACGAATCCGAAGCTGAAGGCAGTGGGCTTCAACAAGACCGCGGACGAGGACGATCTTTATCAGTGGAGCAGCTTGAGGTCCTCGTACGTGGCGCAAGCCAATGCGGACATCGCTCCTGACTACTACGGCGGTATGGGGTACGGTTCGTGGTACGGCGCAGGCTGGTATTGGGATCCGTGGTTCGCCGGTTACACGTTCATTCCGGGTGACGGAATTTTCTATAGCCCGTTTGGATGGGGATTCTATTCGCCGTTCGTGTTCGGAGGATTCGGGTACTACGGCGGGTATGGATTCGGCGGCGGCCCTTACTATCATCAGTACCACCACTTCGATTCGCACACAGCTTCGCCGGGACGTTTTAGTCACGCGTGGGGCGGACCGCGAGGAGGATTTGCTCCCGGCGGAGGCGGGTTCCATGCGGGCGGATTCGGTGGAGGCTTTCATGGCGGTAGCGTCCGCAGCGGCGGATTCAGCGGCGGTGGATTCCACGGCGGAGGTGGTTTCGGCGGCGGGGGCTTCCACGGCGGTGGAGGAGGATTTGGAGGCCATCGCTAATTAGTTGATTTGAGTTGGCGTGGTGCAAGGCGAGCGGGGAGCGAAAGCTCCCCGCTTTTTTTTGTGCAAAGGCCCGAGATAGGGAATGTAGGATGCAACCCTAATACGGTGCGTAACGTCTTTATCAGCGAGTAATATCACATGTTGTATAAGAGCCTGTTCTACCCGGCTAGACGGGTTTGGGAAAGATCGTATGTGATTTGCCGGCCCGGAGGGGAGCTATGAACACCACGTCGTTTTCTTGTCGTCGGGGCCCCTGCAAACAGGTTTTTCCCGCTGTATTGGCAGTCATCGCCATCGCCGCAGCCGGATTCACCGCGAGTTGCGGCGGGGGAAGTTCCACGCCGAAGTTCACCGGGAATACGGTCGTCACCGTGGCGCTGACCGGCACGGCGAATGACCAATTGTCTGAGTTCGATTTGGGAATCCAGGACCTTAAATTGACCAACCAGTCCGGAAGCACGGTTGACTTGCTGCCATCGGTTGAGGGTACCGAAATCATTCATCTGAACGGTGGAATCGAACCACTGGTGACCGTAAGCATCCCGCAGGGTGTCTATACCGCGGCGACGGCGACCATGAATGGGGCGGAGTTCTCGTGTATTACATTGACCCCGCAGGGCGGGATCGATACGAGCACGTTCTCTTACGCGGGCGGACAGAACCCGGTTCCGGGGGATATTACGGTGAACCTGCCCACGCCGATCACCGTGACCGGCAATACGATGGCGCTGTCGCTGAATTTGCAGGTGGCCCAGTCGGCCGCATATTCCTCGTGCTACTTTGCCAACGGAAACTTCACGTTCGCAATAACGCCGACATTCAATCTCACTGCGGCGGCCTTTACGTCCCAGCCAACTAACTCTGCGAATGGCAAGGCGTTCGAGATCAATGGGCAAGTTTCGTCGATCAACAATGCCAACAACAGCTTTGTGCTGGCATATCCGGAATTGGAATCGCCAAGGACAGTCACGGTTTCAACCGGTGCGGGGACCGCATATCAGGGGATCAACAGCTTCGCCGGGCTTACGGTGGGGACGTTCGTCGATATGGACGGGGCCGTGCAAGCCGATGGATCGTTAGCGGCCACGCGGATCGCGGTGGAGGATCCCAACGCGACCAGCTTCCTGACCGGTCCGGTCCTGTTTGTGGCCGACTCTCAGCCTTCTCTCGATATTTTGGGGCGGCAACAGCAAGGCGTTCTTTTTACGGGGATTCACGTGGGGGGAGGGCAATACTTCAGCTTTGGCAACGCGGCTTTTCAGATTTCGGGGCAGCTTGCAAACCTGAACAGCCTGCCGTTCACGCCCAGCTTCAATGCCGCGAACATGGTCGCGGGGCAGAACGTATATCTGTCGAGCAGTTCGAACAAGCTCAACGGATTTCCGTATACGCCGGTATCGACAGTAACGCTGATACCCCAGACCATTGACGGGACGGTTTCAGGCACGTCCACGGCAGGAAATTTCACCGTGTATACCGTGAATCTTGCCTCGTACGATTTGTTTCCGACGCTTGCTGTGCAGGCGGGACAGACCACGCTATTGAATAATCCTGGCGAGGTCCAAGTGTACGTAGACAGCAACACGCAATTGCTCAACTCACAACAGCTGGCTTCGGGCAGTGCGTTTCGATTCTACGGGATGGTGTTCAACGACCACGGGACGCTGCGGATGTATTGCGCGCAGGTGAATGACGGCGTTTCCGTGACTCCGGCATCGAATGCTTCCGTGAAGGTCGCCGTGAGAGGCCAGGTGAAAGTAATCAACAGCAACACGGCTGGTCCTCTGCGCCAGGTGAGTGTTCGGGTCACGCCCGCGCAATAGACTATAACCGCGCGGTTTTCGGGTCGTGCAGGCGGAAGTGGGCGACGCGGATGTGCTTGAACTTCTCGTTCTCGACCTTGTAGATGCACCAGTTCGTCGTGATGTAGACGTCGCCGGCTTTCATCGAGCGGCGGGAGAAATTTTCGTAGTCCTTGAAGAAGTGAAATTCGGTGTACATCTCGGCGGCGATCATGTCGCCCTGCTGGATGACGGTCTGGACTTCGAGGGCTTCGCGGCAGGATTGGTGAAGCAGGACATACTGCTCGAGAAATCCTTCGCGGCCGCGGCGCGTGACGGGCGGAGCCTTGGGGTCGGCGAGCATGGTCGGATATTCGATCAGCACGTCGGGGTGGTAGAACTCCATTACCTTTTCGTAGCGCTTGTGATTGAAATGATCGATGTATTGCAGCAGTTGTTGTTTGTCCATGGAGCCCTCCGTGGCGCGAGGTTTGTAGCACGCACCGCAGGTGAAGCACAACCGGCTATTTGTGAGAGCGGTATAGGATTACGCGGACTTTTTCGAGCGTGACCAGGCCGCCGCCGATCATCTGATCGAGCTGGGGGAGGATTTGCTCGATGCGCTCGGTGGCTTCGACGACTTCGATGACGATGGGGAGATCCTGGGAGAGGCGCAGGACTTTGTCGGTGTGGTAGACGCTGGAGCTGCCGTAGCCGCCGACGCCGCGCAGGACGGTGGCGCCGCTGAAGTTTTCCTTGCGCAGCAGCTCGACGATGGCTTCGTAGAGCAGCTTGCCGTGCCATTTGTCGGATTCGCCGATGTGGATGCGCATGAGGGTGCGCTCGCCTTCGAAGCGTTCGTGCTTGGTGACGTCGGCCATGGAGTGTCTCCTGTTCGTTGGCTGATGCCGCAATTTGTCGTTGTAAGGAACTTCAGGGGCTAAAGCCCCGACTCACTTGCTGGCATTAGCGTCGTGGCTGAAGCCGCGACCCACAAAGCCATCGCAATCGTCATTCATCGCAACTGCGACCGGCGAAGCTCACGAAATCCGGTCGGCGATGCGCATGCCGAAAATGACGCAGACCAGGCCGCCGATCAAGCTGACGAGAGCATAGATCGTGCCGCTGCGCCACTGGCCGTCCTGAAGCATCCGCACCGTTTCCCAGCAGTAGGTCGAAAACGTGGTGAACCCGCCGATGAATCCCACGGTGATGCCGATGCGCCATTCGGGCGGAAAGGAAAGATGCAGCAGCGCGTATTCGCCGATCCCGCCGATCAGGAAACAGCCGATCAGATTGACGACGAGCGTGCCGGAGGGGAACGTCCCGCCGCTTCGCGCCTGGACGACGCCTTGCAGAAGGTAGCGCGCCAGGGTGCCGAGAGCTCCGAATATCAGCAGCAAAAAGATGCGCACGAGTGCTCCTTGTGGTGCGGGAATCGGCGCGCCGCTTGCGCCAACAAAAAAACTCCTGGCGCCGGGCGGCGGCCAGGAGTCATCAGTCCGATGACGGACGGTTCAGGCGAACTCCATCGCCTTTCGATCTTCGGGGGAATCTTAGCACAGGGGCCCGCACGGCCGAATGGCAGAAATCTTATGAGTTGCCGATCGAAGGAACGCGCATATTACGAAGCATGCACGTTTCCACGGCTTGACACCCGCTCCGGCGACCGATATAGAAGAGAGATGCCCCAATCCATTTTCATTTTTGATTTCGGAACGAACGAGGAAGCGGCGCAGCAGGCTCGCCATAAGATCGACGGCTGGAAGCAGGGATTCCGGCTGGGCGATAAGATGACGCTGAAATTCGAGCGCGAGGAAGTTGCCACTAAAGGCGAGAGCGAAGATAGCGCGGCCGCCAAGCCCGTGAAGAAATCGGCGGGAAAGAAATCGGCCGAGAAGAAAGGCGACGCCGGAGAGCCTGCGACGCGCGTCAAGCTGCTGCTGCGGCTCGCCTTCTCGGATCATGAGAAGCTGACGCACCAGCGGTGGCTCGACCGGATACCGAACGAGGAGCCGTTTAAGTCGGTGAAGTCGGAAACGGTGCGGAGCGGCGATCCGGAGCACGCCAAAGTCGCGGAACTTTTCGACTCGCTCGACTGAGGAAAGGGCATAACGCCGACCTCAGGGGCTGAAGCCCTTTCGTTCTATAGTTCCATTGTCGGAGCTGAAGCTCCGACCCCCTAAAAGCCGGTCCCCAAGGCAGCACGGGGTGGGAGGTTCGCTGGTTGCGCGGCGGGCAATTTGGCTATAATGGGCTGAAAGTTGTACAGCAGGCCCGTCCTACCGCCGGAGGCAGAGGCGATCCGAATGGCCTCTCAGGTCAAGGTCAAGACAACTGGATTTGACGCCTCGAAGTACCACGGCCTCGACCGCGATGCGCTGATCCGCATCTACCGCACGATGTTCCTTTCCCGGCGGCTCGACGACCGGGAAATCCAGCTCAAACGCCAGAACAAGATCTTCTTTCAAATCAGCGGCGCGGGACACGAGGCGGTTCTCGTGGCCGCAGGGCTGCTGCTGAAGCCGGGCTACGACTGGTTCTTCCCCTACTATCGCGACCGCGCGCTGACGCTGGCGCTGGGCGTGACTCCTTACGACATGCTCCTGCAGGCGGTGGGCGCGGCGGACGACCCGTCGTCCGGCGGGCGGCAGATGCCGTCGCACTGGGGCAGCCGGCGGCTGAATATCGTGCCGAGCGCGTCGTCGACCGGCATGCAATGGCTGCACGCGGTGGGCGCGGCGGAGGCGTCGCTTTACTACGACAAGTTTCCCGAAGGCGCTCGATCAGGCGCGCAAGGCGCCGCTGGGCGATTCGCTGAGCTATCACCGCGATGAGATTGCGTTCGTTTCGGGCGGCGATGGGTCGACGAGCGAGGGCGAATTCTTCGAGGCGCTGAACGCGGCCGCGCTGCGGAGAGCGCCGGTGCTGTTCTTGGTGGAAGACAACGGCTACGCGATCTCGGTGCCGATCGAGGTGCAGACGGCGGGCGGAAATATTTCCAAGCTCGCGGTGGGATTTCCCGCAATTTCGCGTTCGAAGAGTGTCGACGGAACCGATCCGCTGGAAAGCTATGCGGCGCTCGGGCGGGCCGTGGCGCACTGCCGCGCGCGGCGCGGGCCGGCGCTGGTCCACGCGCACGTGACGCGGCCGTATTCACATTCGCTTTCCGACGACGAGAAGCTTTACAAGACTTCGGCGGACCGCGACGCCGAAGCGCGGCGCGATCCGGTGCCGAAGTTCGGGCTGTTCCTGGTGCGCGAGGGGATTCTCGAGGAAAACGAGATGCGAGGCGATCGAGGCCGACGTGGATCGCGAGGTGCTGGAGGCGACCGACCGTGCGCTCGCGGCGCATCCTGCTCCTGCGGATTCGGTCTACGAGTTCGTCTATTCGCCGGACATCGATCCGGCGGGCGCGAAATTCGAAGTCGCTCCGAAATTTGCGGGCCAGAGCGCCGGCGGGACGATCGCGAAGAGCAAGACGATGGTCGAGATCATCTCCGCGACGCTCGCGGACGAGATGGTCGCGCGATGAACGTATCGTGGTGTTCGGCGAGGACGTGGCCGACTGCACGCACGAGGAAAATCTCTCGAGCGTGAAAGGGAAGGGCGGCGTCTTCAAGGCGACCGAAGGACTGCAGCGGCGGTTCGGCTCGATGCGCGTCTTCAACACGCCGATCGCGGAAGCGGCAATCGTCGGCCGGGCGCTGGGGATGGCGGTTCGCGGGCTGAAGCCGGTGGCGGAGATTCAATTTTTCGACTACATCTGGCCGGCCATGATGCAACTCCGCAACGAGCTTTCGAATTTGCGGTGGCGGTCGGCGGGACATTTCAAGTGCCCGGCGGTGATGCGCGTGGCGATCGGCGGGTACCTGACGGGCGGCGGGATCTACCACAGCCAGTGCGGCGAGGTGATCTTCACGCACATTCCGGGATTGCGCGTGGTGATGCCTTCGACCGCGCTCGATCTGTGCGGGCTGCTGCGCACGGCGATCCGTTCCGACGATCCGGTGATGTTCCTCGAGCACAAGCATCTTTACCGGCAGCCGTACAATCGCTCGCCCTATCCGGGCGCGGACTACACGGTGCCTTTCGGCAAGGCGCGCGTCGCGCGCGAAGGCACGGACGTGAGCATCATCACCTACGGCGCGGTGGTGCATCGCGCGGAAGTGGCGGCAGCAGAGCTCGCGCGCGACGGAGTTTCGGTCGAAGATCATCGATCTGCGGTCGCTGAGCCCGTACGATTGGGAGGCGATGGCGACGAGCGTCACGAAGACGAACCGCGTGATCGTGGCGTATGAGGATATGCGTTCGTGGGGCTACGGCGCGGAGATTGCGGCGCGCATCGCGGACGAGCTTTTCGACGATCTTGACGCGCCGGTGCGGCGCGTGGCTGCGACGGATACGTTCTGCGCGTATCACCCGTCGTTGGAAGATGCCATTCTGCCGCAAACGGCGGATATCGTTCGGGCTGTGAAGGACCTCGCCGCGTATTAGAGCCCGTGTGGCGCTTTTTAGGGGGTCGGAGCTTCAGCTCCGACATGAAGCGCTTTGCACTCAATGCGCTTTAGCGCCTGAGGACACTCTTCATTGCCTTTTTCCGTGGGAAACTTTTTGGGGGCTGGCTCCGTATCTATAGGTGAGCGCGGGGAGACCGACCCGCCGCCGGGAGGTTGGCGCCATGATTTGCGGAAACTGCCACAGAGAACTCGCCGACTATTCGAATTTTTGCTACTACTGCGGGGCGCGCCAATCGGCTTCGCCCTATAGCCCGCCGCGCCCAGCCAAGCGGCTGGAGCGGTCGGTGCTGGACTGCAAGATCGCGGGCGTTTGCGGCGGAATCGCCGAATATCTGGAGCTGGATTCGACGCTGGTTCGCGTGGTCTGGGTGCTGCTGGTGTTGATGCCGGTGCCGGTGGTGCCGGCGTTTCTGGGCTACTTCGTCGCGTGGCTGGTGATGCCGAAGGCGCCGTGGCCGATGCCCGCCGCCCCGCCCGTTCAACCCGGAGCGCCTCCTATCCAACCGAATTCGCCGCACACGGTGCAGCCGGCGTAGGCTCAAGCCTGTACGAAGCCACTAATCCTTGGATTTGGACTTGCGCGGGGACGAGCGGCCTTCGCGGAAAAGGGCCTGATCGAACGAGATGAGACCCGCGCCGACGGTTGCGAGCGCGAACGTCGAGACCGCAAGCATTAGGGGGAACTCGTAGTTCGGCACAGCCATCGGGTTCGTGATGATGTGGTGCGCGCCCCAGAGCCCGACGGCCATCTCTCCCGCGAGTAAGATCCCCGCCAGCCTCGTAAACAGCCCCGCGATCAGCATGCAGCCGCAGAAGAACTCGACGATTCCTGAAATATAAACGAAGTAACCCGGGAAGCCCATGTGCGCGAATGACTGCATGGCTTCGCGCGTGTGGCCGAATAACTTCGGATAGCCGTGATAAATGAAAATCACGCCGACCGCGACGCGCAGCAGCAGCAATCCGAGCGGCTTCAAATTTTCGAGGACCTGCATTCCATTTCTCCTTGGCGATAAAAGTGCAATAACAGCAACGGCCGTGCCGGATTGTAGTAGCAGAACGGCGCTGCCCCGAACCTTTTGCGACACACGTGTGTTTATTTCTCCACCGTACCCGTGCAAGGGCGCGGGAGCGTTGGTGTAAAATTGAGATTCAGCGCGAAAATCGAATGCCCGTGCCCCGTTCAATCCGGAAGCTGCTGATCGGCTTCGCGGTCGTTTTGGTGGTCTGTGTAGCCGCATACCTCAAGTTCCACCATTTGAAGCCCGTCCTCGAAGTGGCCTACGCCGGGAACAAGCAGGTGATTCTGTGGGACAGCAGCGCGGAGATTCGCGAGGTCAGCGCCACGCTGAAGTATGGCGACCGGCTGGACGTCCTCGACCATTTTCAGCAACAGGCCCAGGTCCGCACGACCAGCGGATTGGTCGGCTGGGTGGCGGAGAGCGATCTGCTGTCTGTCGACCTGTGGCAAAAGATGCGTGATCTGGAAGCCTTAGCGGCGGCGTCGCCGGTCGAGGCGCGCGGGTCCACGCGCGTGATCAGCAATCTGCACGTGGGACCTGGGCGAGAATCTCCGCGCTTGCGGCAGCTGGCCAAGGGACTCCCGGTTGAATTGTTCCAGCGGCAGTCGGTCGAAGTGCCGGTGGCCGCGACCGCTCAGTCTGCCGCACACAGCGACGATGCCGACGCGGCGGCGCCGCCGGCCGTGAAGAAAGAGGATTGGTGGCTGGTGCGCGCGCATCTGGGCGACGAGACCACGGTGACGGGATGGATTCTCGGCCGCTTCGTGGACCTCGACGTTCCTCCTCCGCTACCCGACTACGCGAGCTCGGCCGGAATGCGGATCGCGGCGTGGT
The DNA here is from genome assembly GCA_963769415.1 of uncultured Acidobacteriota bacterium. GTDB lineage: Bacteria > Acidobacteriota > Terriglobia > Acidiferrales > UBA7541 > Palsa-295. The sequence goes on along the minus strand of CAVYLM010000005.1, from coordinate 1,873,593 downwards.
TTGAACTGAATCGGGTCACCGATTTGCAGGGCGGCGAGAAGCCGCAATACCTGGTGGTCGGCACGAAGGGCCCTGAAGGGCAGGCGTGCGATTTCACGCAGATGCGCGTGTTTACGTGGGGAAAGCAGAGCCAGCGCTATGAGACGGCCTTCGTGGCGAGCGACCTATGCGGGAAATTACCGGTGAGGATAACGCGGCCCGGCGGCGCCAGCGGCGATCCCACGTTCTCGTTTCAGGATCTGACGGACGGCAGCGGTCAGGAGCGCGCTTACCGGATGCATCAGACCGTGGTGCGGCGGGTGAAGCAGCCGGGTGACGTCCCCGAAAGAAGGAAGCGTCCGCATGGTTAGAAATCGCCATTTCGCAATGGTTTTTAGGGGGTCGGAGCTTCAGCTCCGACATAAGACTGCGCTGAAGACTTGGGCTTTAGCCCCTGAGGTTCGCTCTAAGTGATCGCTTTCTGTATTGGCGAGACAGCTTTTGGCGTGGGCCGCGGCAGCCGGAGGAGCGCGCTCTTCGCGTTCTCGATCATGCTCGTCTTGCAGCTGCCTTTTTGCCTCGCCGGCTGCTCCCAATCTTCCTCCCAAGCGGAGGCGCAGGCGCCTCCGCCATTTTCGATCACGTATGTCGCGTCGTGGGGCACCAAAGGCGTCGATCCGGGGCAGCTCGACCAGCCCACCGACATCGCAACCGATTCGCTCGGAAATATCTACCTCGCCGACGCCGGAACCCGCTTCATCGAAAAATTCAACTGGGAAGGCCGGCCGCTGCTTTGCTTCGGTGACGGGAGCTTGAAGTATCCGCAGGAGATCGCCATCGATAGTGGCGGCGCGATTTACCTCACCGACGTGGGCCGCGGCAGCACGTTTGTCTTCTTTCCCGAAGGCGATCACCGCCGCGAGCTGCGGCTGAAGACCCGCCCGAAAGACGAGGACTCGCTCGGCGTCGCGGTCGGCGAAGACGGACTGATTCACGTCCTGGACGCGGATGCCGGGCACGTCTTTACCTATAGGTCGAATTACCGGCTGCTGCGGAATTGGCAGCCGGCGGCCAACGTGCCGAACGCGCGAGTGCGGGCTCGTGCGATCGCCGTGGGGCCGGATGGTTACGTGTATCTCATCGATCCGTGGGGGAATCACATTCTGCGATTCTCGAACGACGGGCAGTTTCAGTCGCTGGTCGATGCGACGGCCGACGGAGTTGCGCGCAAGCTGAGCGACCAGTTTGCGGTGGGGCTCGGTTACATCTTCGCCATGGATGCGGATGGTCGCATGCTTCACGTCTGGTCGGCTGACGGGCGGCCCAAGTTGGATATGGATTTAGCGCCTGAACTGGGCCAGGGAAGCCGTTCGGCGCCGTCGCTGGCAGTCAGCCCGCGCAAAGAGCTGCTGGTGCTGGACCGGCCCCAGGCGCGCGTGCTTCGCTATCGGCTCAACTTCTGATATTTTCCTCTGCGGGCTTTTTCGACTTCGTCTTTGACCTGAAATGGGGGCAATCCTATGCCATTGCTACTAACTGAACCAGATGTGCGCGCAATTTTGACCATGCCGCTGGCGATGGAGCTGGTGGAGGAGTCGTTCCGTCGGCTCGCGGACGGAACGGGTGTATCGCATCCGCGCCGGAGGCTGAAGCTTGCCGAAAAGGGGCTGCTGCATTACATGGCTGCAGCGGATTCGAAGGGCGGTTACGTCGGCCTGAAAATTTACACCGTGTCGCCCAGCGGGTTGCGGTTTCTGGTGCCGCTGTTCAGCGGGCATTCGGGCGAGCTTCTGGCGTTGATCGAGGCGAATTATCTCGGCCAAGTCCGGACCGGAGCGGCGAGCGGAGTCGCCACGAAGGTGCTGGCGCGGGAGGATGCGCGCGTGGCGGGGATTGTCGGCACCGGTTTGCAGGCGCGCACGCAGCTCGAGGCTGTGGCGCTGGCGAGAAAGCTGGAGCTGGTGCGCGCGTACGGGCGCGACGCCGCGCGGCGGGAGATGTTTGCGAAGGAGATGACCGAGCGGACCGGCGTGCGGGTGGCGGCGGTTGCGTCGGCTGAAGAAGCGGTGCGCGGTGCGGATATCGTGATCGCCATGACAAACGCCACAAAGCCCGTGGTCGAGGGGAAGTGGCTCGGGCGCGGGACACACATCAATGCGGCCGGCGTGAATTTCGCGGAGAAGGCGGAAATCGACGCCGAGGCGGTCGGCCGGGCGGACGTGATCGCGGCGGATTCCGTCGAGCAATCGAAAATGGAGGCAGGCGATCTGATCCAGGCGTTTGCCGGTGACGCGAAGCGATGGGAAGAGGTCCGCGAGCTTTGCGGAATCGTGGCCGGCATAACTCCGGGCCGCACGAACCGCGACCAGATCACCTTGTTCAAGTCGAATGGGATTGCCATCGAGGACATCGTCGTAGCGGGCCGCGTGTATGAACTGGCGCGGGAAAGAAAAATGGGGAGGGAAGTGCCGATGTTCGCGTAGGGCTCGCCAATCTGGGCCCACATCGCCAACTCGAAAGTCGGGAAAATAGCAGCTTGTACAGGTCGCGGTCCATGGTACCGAAACTGACCGAGCGTACAGTAGACCTGCGTTCCGCAAAGTGACATCATCCCGCTGACGAGTATATCCATCGTCGGCGTCGCTGTTCCACGCCGTCGGGCTTTCTTGATTCCGCCCGGCGCACGCCGCCGCATCAGAAGCGCCCGCCGTTGAAGGGGTTTTGTAGCCGCCCCCGAGGCCGGCGGGTGGCGCATCCTTACGGCACCGCTGAACGGATTACACCGCACCCCGTTGATGCCTCGGATGACCTGAGTGGGTGCCGCATCCCTTCACGCCATTCGTGAAGGGTGCGCGAGGAGACGTTGGCGCCCATCCATCACTCATAGGTAAGCCGCACTGAAAAAGTGCAGGCGCGCACCTCTGTACCGGAACTGACCGGACGTACAGTAGATTGGCATCCTGAAATCTGTCAGCATTTCTGTGACGAGCAGTTCCGTCGGCGAGGATTTCCGCGCCGTCAGGGCTTTGTCGCTTCCGCCCCGACGCGCGCCGGCGCATCCGAAGCACCGCCGTTGACGGGGTGTTGTAGCCGCCCCCGAGGCCGCTCTACTGGCTAGAGTCGAATGCTCTTTGACAACTGAATGGGTAGCGCCAGCTTCCAGCTGGCGTCTTTCTGAAGTAGCGGCTCCCCCGCAGCAGGCCGCCTCGCGCTCGCCCTGAGCGAAGCCGAAGGGAGCGACCATCGAGAGCCGAGGGATATCTGTGTGCGCTGATGTAGGCTCAGCCACTCGCCACCAGCCAGTGCGACCCCCAGGTCGACACAAGGTGCCACCTGTCCTCGACCTAACTCAATGAAAACAAACGGTCGGCGCGCAGCAGGTCGACACAAAAATTCGGGGGTCTGCGAACGATTCCTGCGCAGATTCGAGGTCCCGCGGGCCTTTAGGCGCGGACGCGGCGAAGGCGCTTCACGAGCGCTTCGTGAAGTCGCGTGCGAGTCGATGGGGGAAGCGGCGCGGGTTCGGAGTTGCAGAAGATTTCGATCGTTTGCTTGCACGTGTCCACAACAATTCGGCAGTCCTTGCACTTGCCGAGGTGCTCTTCAATTTGCGTGCGGAGGGTTGAATCGAGAGCTTCGTCGAGATAATCGGCGAGCTCGCTGATGATTGTTTTACACTTCACTGATTTTCTCCCCGGCGGAAATATTGGTTGAGGGCCTGGCGCAGTTTCAAGCGCGCCCTCAGCAGGCGCGACTTGACCGCGGGCGCCGTCAGCCCCAGGGCCTCGGCCGTTTCTTCCGTCGATAATTCTTCGATGTCCCGCAACTGGAAAACGACTCGGAACGAAGGATCGAGATCGCCGATTACTTTGCTTAGAATTCCCGAAAGCTCGGTTTGAGCGTAGCGGTCGGCAGGGGAGGGGCCCCAGTCCTCGACGTCGCGCGGCACCATGTTCTCGCCGGTGTCGACGTCTTCGTCCAGCGAGACGACGTTGGGGCGGCGCTTGCGGAGCTTCATGAGCGCCTGGTTGACGGCGATGCGCACGAGCCAGGTGTAGAAACGGGAATTGCCCTCGAAATCCTGCAAATGTTCGAACGCCTTCAGGAACGCCTCCTGCATGGCGTCCTCGGCGTCTTCGCGATTCTGGGTGATGTTCTGGGTGAGGCGAAAAATCTTGCGCTCGTAGCGGCCGACGAGCGTCTCAAAGGCGGTTATGTCGCCTGCCTTCGCCGCGGCGACCAGAGCGGACTCGTCGTCCTTCACGACCTGCGAAGGGAGCGGGCGGCGCACGATTGGGCCGATTTTCGATGAACTCATCGGAAACTTTTCCATTGGAAAGGTTAACACAGCTTTCGAGGTCATGCCGCCGGGAATGTATTATGATACCGAGCGAAGCGTGATCGCCGCCAGCTTGGAGAATCCGGAAAATTCATGAGGACGCTGCCCGATTATCTGCGCAAGGGGATGAGGATGATTCTGGTGGGGTCCAATCCCGGCGACCGCTCGGCTCGGGTGGGGCACTACTACGCGGGGCGCAACAATCAGTTCTGGCCGATCATGTACGAGTCCGGCGTGATTCCGGAGCCGATCGGGTACGAGGACGATCGCCGGATGCTGGAATTCGGCATCGGCATGACCGATCTGGTGAAGCGGCCGACGCGCGGGACGGATGAGCTTGAGCGACGCGAGTTTGCCGAGGGCCGCGTGCTGCTGGCGCAGAAGCTTGAAGAGATGCGGCCGCGCGTGATTGCCTTCAACGGCAAGATGGTCTATGAAAAATTCACCGGGCGCGCGTGCAAGCTGGGGCTGCAGAAGGAGTTGCTGTACGGCGCGCGCGTGTTCGTCCTGCCGGGCACGAGCGGGCAAAATACCGGCGCCGCCCTGTCGGTAAAGAAACGGTACTTCAAGAAACTGGCGGCGTTGCTCAAGAGTCTTAAAGACTAGCCGCCTCGCAGGAACACGCCGGAGGAATTTCGCGATGGGCGCCACTCGACAAATTGCAAGTCCCTTGGTGCTTGAGGAGCGTTCTGGCACGGTTCTGACCCTGCGTCTCAACCGGCCCGAACAGCTGAACGCGCTCAATCCCGATATGTGCCGCATGCTCGTGCACGGATTGCTGCACGCGGCCGAAGATAAGTCGGTGCGCGCGGTCGTGCTGACGGGCGCGGGACGCGGATTTTGTTCCGGTGGCGACATCAATTTCATGCGCGAGGCGCGCAGTCGCAATGCCGTAAGCGAATTCAAGCAGATGCTGGAGATGGGGAAGGAAATCTGCGTGGCGATTGCGTCGATGCCCAAGGTGGTGATCGCCGCGGTGAACGGCCCTGCGGCGGGCGGCGGATTGAGCCTGGCGCTGGCCTGCGATCTGCGGATTGCGTCCGATCAGGCGATGTTCACACAGGCGTTCGGGCACTTGGGACTTTATCCCGATTTCGGCGCCACGTTTTTTCTGCCGCGGCTGGTTGGACTGTCGAGGGCGTCCGAGCTTTTCTATACGGCGGAGAAGCTTTCGGCGGAAGAAGCGCGCCGCATCGGGATTGTGGCGAGCGTTTTTCCCAAGGAGTCCTTCGAGGAAGAAACGCGGAAGCTTGCCGAGCGTGTCGCGGCGGGTCCGCCGCTGGCGTACCGCGACGTGAAGCGCACCATGATCGGCGACGCGCACAAAGAACTCGAGCAGGCCATCGACGAAGAGAACCGCCTGCAACTGCACTGCTTCCTTTCCGATGATTGCGCCGAGGGGCTTACGGCGTATTTCGAGAAACGCGCGCCAAATTTCCGTGGGCACTGAACCTCGGTTCGCTTACCTGCATCAGATTCAGGGCGGAACGGTCTCATGAACGAGGATTTGCTCGCGAATATCGAAGTGACGCCGCGCGAGGTAGGCGCGCGACTTGAGCGGGGCGAAAAATTCCTGTTGGTCGACGTGCGCGAGAAATGGGAATATGAGGCGTCATGCATCGAGGGATCGGTGCTGATTCCATTGCGCGAGATTCCGGCGAACCTGCAGCACCTGGCGGCGGCAGGCGACGTGGTTTGCTTCTGCCACCACGGGGTGCGCAGCATGGACGCGGCGGCGTGGCTGCGTTCGAAAGGCGTTGCTGGCGCGCGATCGATGGCCGGCGGGATCGATCGGTGGACGACGGAAGTCGATTCGCTCGTGCCGCGGTATTGAGGAGAACAGGGATGGCTACAAGAAAAGCGAGTGCGGCCAAACGCTCCGCGAGAGCAGGCAAGAAAGCCACGTTTCTGCACAAACCGAATTGCACTACATGCCGCAAAGCACGCCACTTCATGGAGAAGCGCGGATTCCAGCTCTATTTCCGCGATCTGGCGAAGGACAGGCTCAGTTCGACGGAGCTTGAGAAGTTGATTGGAAACCGCGACTACAGGGAATTCCTGAACAGCCGGAACGAACTTTTCCGCAAGAAGAAGATGCGCGAGCATCCGCCGACCCGCCGCGAAGCGATCAAGATGATGGCGAAAGAGCCCAACTTGATTAAGCGGCCTGTGGTGGTAGCGGGAGGGCGGGTGGTGGTCGGATTCGACGAAGAAGGAATAGCCCACCTATAGAGTCCGTGTGCCGACTCCGAATCATCTTTTGCGGAGGCATTTTCTCGAATGAGACTCGGCGAACGCATCGAAATCCGCCAAGGCGACATCACGGAGCTCGATGTCGACGCCATCGTAAACGCCGCTAACAACGATTTGCAGCTTGGCGGCGGCCTCGCGGGAGCAATCCGGCGGAAGGGCGGGCCGCGCATTCAGGCCGAATGCGACGAAATCGGGACGATTCCCGTAGGCGGGGCGGCGATCACTTCCGGCGGAAACCTGAAGGCCCGCCACGTGATTCACGCCGCGAGCATGCAGCTTGGCGGCGCTACGACCGCGCAATCGCTGCGCAGCTCGACCGCGCACGCGCTGCGGATCGCCGCGCAAAACGGGCTCAAGTCGGTGGCTTTGCCGGCTATCGGCGCGGGCATCGGCGGATTTCCGATGCGCGAGTGCGCGGAGATCATGTTGCGCGAGGCGGCCAAGCACTTCGAACAACCGACCTCGATCGAGAAAGTACACTTCGTTCTGTTCGACAAGGAAGCGCTCGCGGCGTTCGAGCGGGTTTTTGCCGAACTTCAGGCAACCCAAGCGGGATCAAACTGACTAATTGTTATCGGTGCGCTTCTTGAGGGTCGGCTGTTTGTCCGTGGAGGCATCGGCGGTGGCTGCGGCGGGAGCCTGCGCGGGATTGCCGCTCGCGGTGGCGGTCGCAGCAGGCGCGGCGGTATTGTCCGGATTGTATGGAGTTTTAATGTAGTGCGCGGCTTCGGCTTGGGCGCCGGCGGTGTCGTCCTTGAGATGCTGCGCGCGGTTGTATTCATTTACGGCGCGCTCGCGCTGGCCGAGGACGTCATAGATCTTGCCCATGTAGATGTGGGCCCAGACCTCGGTCCATTTGGGATCGAGATCGCCGCCGAGCGCGGCCCGGAACGCATTGGCGGCCGCCTGGTAATTTTTCTGGTAGAACATCGCTTCAGCCATGCGGAAGTGCGCGAGAGAGTTCGTGGGCTGGACGTCAAGCGCGCGCTGATACTCCTGAATTGCTTCGTAATACTTACCGAGGGTCGCAAGCGCTTCGCCGCGTGAGATGGTGGCGCGGACTCGCAGGCGAGGGCTCGATTTCAGAAGATTGTTGTTCGGGTCGATGGTGATGCCGTTGGGCTTGGGCCGGCCGAAAGTATCGAGCTTGAATTGCGACGTTGTGCCGGTGACCAAAATCTTCTTGAGCTCAGGATTGCCTTCGGTATCGACCTTCACTTCCACGGGCATGCGGAACGTGTCGAGCTGCTGCTTCACCGTACCGACGATCTGGAAACCCTTCGGCGTGCGATAGACGATGTATTGCAGCGTGAATTCCGGGACGCCGGTGGAATTCAGCCACTGAGAGAAGAAGGAAACGAGATTAATCGGAGGCTCGCCGGGTTTCGCGGCGGGAATCCTGGTAGAAGTCAGTTTCTCGAAGCTATCGATGGTGGCGGTCTTGCCTGCGTGCTGCCTGTAGAATTCCTTGAGAAGCGACGTGAAACCGTCGTCGCCCAATTCGGCGCGGAGCATGTGATAAACCATCGCGCCCTTATCGTAGACAATGGAGTAGTAGGGATCCGAGTACGCGCCGATGTGGTCGGCCTGATAGATCGGCGTGGCTTCTTCGAACATCAACGCCCCCACGGCGAAATCCTCAAGCGCCTTATTCAGCTGCGCGACTCCGCCCGACTGTTCGGCGTACATTGCTTCGGCGTAACGCGACATTCCATCCGTCAGCCAGACGTCCGCGGCCGTCGCGGGCAGGACGCGATCTCCCCACCACTGTCCGGCGGCGAGCTGCGAGAGCAAGCGATCGTTGGATTTCGGCGTCCACTGCCGCGCACTGATCAGCAGCAAGCCGGGAGCGGAATACCCGCCGAGAGTGCCGTCGGGCAACTGCGCGACGGTTAGGCTCGGAATCGGGCCCTGCGCGCCGTTGAGCGGGCCAAACGTGTCCGTGAAATAGCTCATGATCTGCGCAAGCGAGCCCGCGTACGACCCCACCGTCGAAACTTGCGACGGCGGCGTGTAGAAGGAGAACTGGTAGCCTTCTGTGGGCGCGGGAGTGAGCTGCAAATTTCCAGCCACGAATGATCCGTTCGGGCCGGGCCGATCGCAGTGGAAGACGTACGACATCTGGTTCTGCGCGCCAACCCCGACCCCGGGCTGCGTGGTTGGCGGATCGGATTTGCCCGTGCCGGTGACGGCGAACGTGTTCGGCACGATCAGGTTGAATTTGCCCGTGTAGCGATTCGACGGGTAGTCCGTAAGCGGGAACCAGCGGGCGGGGAGCAGCAGATATGCGTTCGTTTTCTCAACGGACGCGAAACGGACTCCGTGGGTGGGGCTGTCGTCCTCGCTCGAAACGGGGCCGGAATAGTCGAACGTCAGCGAGACGCGCGTGCCCGGCGACGCAGCGCTGGGAAGCGCGACGGTAAGCAGTAGCGGAGAATTATTGTCGCGCGCGTAGGTGACCGCCTGGCCGCCCATCTTCACGGAAGTGACGTGCAAATCCGGGTGCAGCTCCACGAGGACCGTCTTGGCAACCTGCTCGGCCACAAAATCGACCTTGGCCTGGCCTTGAATGGTCTGATCGTCCGGATGCAGGAACACTTCGACATCGTAATTCGTCGCGCGAAATGGAAACGAATGAGGGGTCTGGCCCCGCGCGGCGACCGCGGCGAACAGACATACCGCGAGAATGGCCGAGATTCGATGGAGTTTGGGCAAGGGAAAAAGCCTCTTTCGAAAGGAGCGGTCACCCTTCCCAATCTAAGATACCAGAAATTCGCGCGCAGTTGCCCGCACGGGGCGAGGCTATAACATACGCGCGAAGATGTCCGCGGCACGTTCGATGGCGCCGCCGGCGCCCAGGCTTGCGCGGATCTGCGCCAGATTCGCCCTCATTTCTTCGCGCACGGCGGAATCTTCGAGCAGGCGGCGAACTTCGTTCGCCACCGCGGCAGGCGTGAAGGCCTCCTGCATGAGTTCGGGGACGACGCGGCGCCCGGCAATCAGGTTCACCATGCTGAAGAAAGGCGTGTGCACCATGCGGCGCAAAATGAACGCGGTGAGCGGTGCCACGCGATAGACAACCACCATGGGAGTGCCGAGCAGGGCGGTTTCGACGGTGGCCGTCCCGCTGGCGACGATGGCGCAATCGGCGGAGGCGAGCACGTCGTACGTTGCGTTTTCAACGCGCGTGAGGCCCACGGCTGCGGCGGCGCTAGCGCCGATCCCGGGTGCAGCGGCGTGCACGAATTGAGGCGACCTGGCCGGGTCCATTTCCCGCGCGAGCCGCTCGCACGCCTCAAGTATCGCCGGGAAATTCCGGGCCACTTCGCTTTTGCGGCTTCCTGGCAATAGCGCCACGATCGGCCGCTTGGGATCAAGGCCGTGCCGCTCGATGAATTCCGCGCGCGTCATGGACGGTTTTACGGTGTCGACAAGGGGATGCCCGACGAAATCGACCGGCACGCCTGCGTCGCGATAGAACTTTTCCTCGAAGGGGAAAATCACCACCATGCGCGCCACGCGTCGCCGCACGATGCGCACGCGGCCCGAGCGCCACGCCCAGATCTGCGGCCCGATGAAGTAGCCTACGGGAATTCGATGGCGTTTCAGCCGGCGCGCGACGCCCATGTGCGTGCCCGGAGAGTCGACGAGGATTGCGAGCGAGGCTTTTCTGCGCACCGCTTCGCGCGCGAGCAAATTCTGCACGCGAACGACGGAAGGAATCTTGTGCAGGACCTCGGCGATGCCGACGACGGCGACTTCGTGGTAATCCGCGAGCAGTTCGACGCCGGCCTCGGCCATGCGCGGTCCGCCCATGCCGAAGAATTGCGCGCCGGTGCGTTCGCGCAACGCTCGTGCGAGGCGGGACGCGTACATATCGCCGGAGGCTTCGCCAGCGGAAATTAGAATTTGAGGGGGCGTCATGCGCGCGGCGCGGGGTCAGTCGTCCGCAGTAAGCGGCTGGGGCGGCGGGAATCCAGGAACGGCGCCGCTGGGAAGCGATACGCCGAGTTCCTGTTCCTTGTATTGGAGCTGGTAGAGGCGATAGTAAATCCCGCGCACGAGAAGCAATTCCTGATGCGAGCCTTGTTCGCGCAGGCGGCCTTTGTGGAACACGAGGATGCGATGCGCGTGCTGAATGGTGCTCAGGCGGTGCGCGATCACCACGGACGTGCGATCGGCGAGCAGGCGGTCGAGCGCTTCGCGGATCATCAGCTCGGTCTTCGTATCGACGCTCGAGGTGGCCTCGTCGAGAATCAGGAACTTCGGATCGTGCGCCAGAGCACGCGCGAAGCTGACGAGCTGGCGCTGGCCGACCGAGAGCGTGCCGCCGCGTTCGGTTACGGGAGTGTCGACGCCTTTGGCGAGCGATTCGATGAACGGGCCGAGGCCGACTTCTTTCAGGGCGCTCTCGGTGGCGGCGCGATCGACGGTCGGCGTGCCGAGGCGGACGTTTGTCTCCAGCGTGCCCGTGAAAAGAAAAGGATCCTGAAGCACGATGCCGAAAAGGCAGCGCAGCTCGTGCAGATCCATTTCGCGGATGTCGACGCCGTCGAGCAGGATGTGGCCGCGCTGAATGTCGTAGAAGCGCAGAACGAGCTGGATGATCGTGGTCTTGCCGGCGCCGGTGTGGCCGACGATGGCGAGCGTCTGACCGGGCTCGACGCGGAAAGAGACGTCGCGCAGCACCCATTCTTCGTCGGTCGGGTTGGCGCCGCCGTGATAGGCGAACCAGACGTTGCGGAACTCGATTTCGCCGCGCGGCGCCGTCAGCGAGCGTGTTTTCTCGGCGGACGCGATCGTCACCGGCTCATCCAGCAGGCTGAAAATCCGCTCGGAGGCGGCCATGGCGGCTTGCAGAATGTTGAATTTATCGCTCAAGTCCTGAATCGGGCGGAAGAAGCGCTGTCCCCATTGCAAGAACGCGATCAGCATTCCGACCGTGAATCCGGTCGCGGCGATCACGCGAGATCCCCCCGTCCAATACAGCAGCGCCACACCCGACATGCTGAGAAATTCGACCGCCGGGTAGAAATACGAGAACGCATCGATGGCGTCCTTGTACGCCTCCATGTGAACGCGGTTTAACTGCGCGAACTGCGCGCGGGCTTTGCGCTCGCGATTGAAGAGTTGCACGACGGACATGCCGCTGATGTGTTCCTGGAGAAATCCGTTGATGCGGGCGATCGCGGTGCGGATGCGGCGGTTGGCGTCGCGCACCTGATTGCGGAAAAAGTACGTGACGATGATCATGAACGGCAGAGGAGAGAGAGTCACAAGGCCCAGAAGCGGCCACTTCACAATCAAGAAAACCGCCAGCCCGAAAATGAACACGAAATCGTTCAGCATCGCCGCGACGCCGGTGGCGAAAAGGTCGTTCAGCGCATCGACATCCGTGGTACAGCGCGTGACCAGGCGGCCGACCGGGCTGCGATCGAAGAAGCTCATTGGCAGGCGCTGAAGGTGGCCGAATATCTCGCGGCGCACGTCGTACATCGTTTGCTGGCCCACCCACTGCATGATGCGCATTTGCACATATTGCAGCGCAAAGCTCGCCATGATCGAGCCGAGATACAGCAGTGCGATGGCGCTAAGCCCGCGCACCGCCAATTTGCGGTCAATCGCGCCATTCATCCCGGGCGTGATGTATTTATCGACGCCGTGGCCGAAGAGATAGGGACCGAGGATGTCCATGCTGGTGATCGCCAGGCTCATGGCGATGGCGAAGATCACCGGCCCGCGATAGGGGCGCAGGTATTTCATCAGCCGCTGGGACAGCCGGCTGTCGAACAGCTTTCCGAGCTTCTCTTCTTCGCGGAAATCGCTCATTCTCGCGCCAGCTCTTCTTCGAGCAATTGTTTTTGGTGCAGGTCGGCGTAGTAGCCGCCCAGGGCCAGCAATTCGTCGTGCGTGCCACGCTCGGTGATACGGCCTCCGCGCAGGACGATAATTTGATCGGCTTCCTTAACGGTCGAGATACGGTGCGCCACGAGAATCGTGGTGCGGCCGTGAATCACCTTGCGCAAGCCGTGCAGGATGCGTTCTTCGGTTTCCGTGTCAACGCTCGAAAGGGAATCGTCGAGGACCAGCACGCGGGGATTCCGCGCGATCGCCCGGGCGATCGACGTGCGCTGCTTTTGTCCTCCGGAAAGCGTGATGCCGCGCTCGCCGACCATCGTCGCGTAGCGCTGCGGAAACCCGTTGATGTCCCCCGAGATGCAGGCCACGTCGGCCGCGGCCGAAATAACGTCTTCGGTCGCTTCGTCCAGGCCGAAAGCGATGTTTTCACCGAGCGTTTCGCTGAATAGGAACGTGTCCTGCGGCACGTAGCCGATCGCCCGGCGGACTTCGTCGAGCGGGTACTCGCGAATTGAGCGGCGGTCGATGAGCAACGAGCCGGCGGGCGCATCCCACAGTCGCGCGATCAGAGATGCGAGCGTCGATTTGCCGCTGCCGGTCGGACCGATGATCGCGAGCGTGGTGCCAGCCGGAATCCGCAGATTCAGGTCTTCGAGGACGGTCGGGCCGGGCTTGCCTTCGGGGCCGGTCGGATAGGCGAACGTCAGATGGCGGAACTCGATCTCGCCGCGAATCGTGGACGGCGGTTTCGGGCGATGTCCGTCGTCTGCGGCAGGGACGCCGCCAGCAATGTCGACGAGGTTGGGCTCGGCCTTCATGATGTAGCTCAACCGCCCCATCGACGCCGCGCCGCGCTGGAAGATGTTCGTTACCCAGCCGAGCGCGATGATCGGAAAGACGAGCATCATCAAGAACGTAAAGAAGGATTGCAGCGTGCCGAGTGAAATGCCGCTGTTGATCACCTGCGCGCCGCCCTTGCCGAGCAAGATCACGAAACTGACGCCAATCAGCGCCGTCAGCGCCGGGAAGAACAAGCTCCACGATCCAATCAGCTGGATATTGCGATCGACGTATTCGCGATTTGCCTTATCGAACTCCGCGATTTCGGCTTCTTCCTGCGCGTAGGCGCGGATGACGCGGACACCGGTGAGATTCTCCTGCGCGCGGGTGGAAAGCGCGCCGAGCGCCGCCTGAATTCGCTCGGACAGCCGGTGGATGATGCGCCCGAAGTAGTAGACCGCGAACACGACGAACGGAACCGGCAGCAGCACCCAGAATGTCAGGGTGGGCGAAAGCTTCAGCATGAAGAACAGCGACACGACCGCCGTCGCGATCGTCGTCGCCGTGTACATGATTCCCGGCCCGAGGACCATGCGGACGGCGTTGAGGTCGTTCGTCGCGCGGGACATCAGGTCGCCCGTGCGGTTCCGAACGTAGAATTCCGGATCGAGGCAGACCAACTTGTGCAGCAGGTCGTTTCGCAGGTCGTATTCGATTTCGCGCGAAACGCCGATCAGAATCCAGCGTGTCCAGAAAGAGAAGATTCCCTTCACCAGCATCGCGACAACGATCGTGACGCAGTAGATCGCCAGCGCATGCTTGTTCAGCGGCGCGTAGTACTTCAACAGCGGCCAAAGAATTCTCCGGGCTATTCCCTTCAACGTGCTCAGCGGAGCGGGGAGCCCGCTTAGCGAGTCCATGATGATGCCCTGCAGGAGCTGCGGCAGCGCGCCGACGATCCCCATCAACAAGTCGAGCGTCAGTCCTAGCGCCACCATGCCTTTGTACCGGGCAACGTAGGGAAGCAGCGGCTTCAGGTGCTGCCAGCCCGAAGGTTTGCGCGCGGGCCGCGTGGCGGTCGTCGAAACGGGCTGTGCGATGGCGCTCATTGTGGATTTTGGGGATTAGACGCGGGCGCGGCGAATTCGGATTCGCTTCCCGCCGAATATCTTGGGCATACCGATGCCATTCGCTGCATTCCCGAACCCACCCGTTTTGACTGGATGCGGATCATTCTATCCTGTCGCACCCGCGTGCGAAAGAGCAGTTGCGCGCTAGCGCGCGGCGACAATTTCGTCGAGGCGCGCCTCGAAATTTTCTTCGCCTTCCGACCAGAGGCGCACCTTTTCCACGGGCAGGGAAGTCTCGATGCGGCGCACCCAGTCCTGAAGCCTGCGGATATTTTCCCGCGTCTGCTTCCGGTATTTTTCGAGGTTCTCGGGCCAGGCCATCGCTTCCAGGAAGCGCGATTCTTCGGCGCTCTGGGGCGCCGATTTCGGCCCCGGCCTCAGGCCGAGCAGGCCGGCGTGGCCGGTGAAGAAGTGCTCGATGCCGAGATTGACTTCGAAGTGGCCGGCCTCGCGCCAGAATCCGTCATCGTATTCTTCGCCGCGGCACGCAATATGAAGCGGTTGGGGTTCGACCGTGGATTTGCCGGTGCTCGCGTCGAAACCCGCCAGGTCCCAATGGCAGGCGACCTCATAGGATGAATCGCCGTGAAGCTGCTCGCTTACGAGTTCGACGATTCCGGCGACGTCCAGCGGCGTGGCGCGCAGATCCTGCTCGAGCACGGGAGCTTCGGACGCATCCACGGCACGGATGGTCAGGCGGGTAAATCCGGGTCTCGTGGAAGAGAAGGGAACCGTCGCCAGAAACGCCCCCAAGCGCTCCGGGATTTGATCTTCCGGCAACCGGTTGAGCCAGACGCTGAGATACGAATGATTCGCCATGACCGACATTATACGAGCGGGCTGGCGAAATTCGAAATCGGGGCGGAGCCGGGAAGCGGAGACCTTGCGAGAGGCTATTTCTTCACTGGAGGAAGATCGTCTTCATCGTCGCTTTCGGCGGCGAGGTTCGAGGAGATTCCCATCAAGCGGTCCTTCAGCGTATCGCCCATTCCGGCCAAAACACCCGCGACGCTTTCGCGCATGCGCTTTTCAGCGGCCTTGGCGAGCGTGTCGAGAACGGCCTGCGAATGCTGCCCGAGCGTGGTAGCCGATGCGAGGAGCCACGAGTTCGACGCATTTTCGAGGCGCGCTTTGTACTGCTCGATCGATTCATCGGTCGATTTCTTGAGCCGCGCCATCCATTCCTGATGTTGCCGCTGGCGGTTTTCTTCGAGCGCCTCGATGATCGGCCCAATCTGCGATTGCAAATGAACGTGCGCCTGCTCGACGGTCTGCAACATTCTTTCTTCCAGAGTCTGCTGAAACGCAGCGACCGAGCCCTCGCGGTTCGATTCCATGTCCGAGCGCGCCTTCTCAAGCGCTAGGCGTGAAGCTTCTTCGAACTTGCGCAGCGATTCGCCGGCCACATTCTGCACGCGATCGGCAAAACCGGCGTGCGCCATTTCCGCGTTCTCGCCAAGTTTCGCCCGCCCGCGGTCGACGACGTCCTTGACCGCCTCTTCTATTTCCGCCTGGCTGTGCTCCACGTAGGAGCGACGATAGTGGTCGAGCTCCGATGCCACCAGGCTCGAAATTTCGGCAGCGCGCCCGCGGAGCGCGGATGTCGATTGTTCGACGGCCTTCTCCAGCGACGACTGCATCGTCGTGTGAGCCTTCTTCTGGTACCAGTCGGCGGCTTTGGACAGCGCCTCGTAGGTTTCGTGCTGCGCGCCCACGCTCTTCTGCTCGAACTCTTCCTCGATTTTCGCCAGAGTGGCGCGAACGTTCTGTTCAAATTCCGCCGGAACTTTCGCCGACTCCTGCCGCAGCCGGTCGAGCGATTCCTGAACGGCCTGCTGCGACTCCCGCTGTACCTGGTCGCGCGTAGCCGATTGAACCCGCGCGGCTTCCTCGGCGACCTTGCGCGCGTGTTCGCGGACCATCGCCTCGATCTCCGCGGCCTGATCGGACGCCTGCTGCACTTGCTCGCGGATCGTGCTCTGCAAGCGCGAGGCCTGCTGGCCGGCCTCGGTTAGGTTCGAGGCAGCCCGATTCGCTTCGTCGATCTTCGGCGTAAGCTTCTGGTCGAGCTCGCTCGAAAGGCGATCCAATACCTGCTGCGCGGAGACCTGCAACACCGGCTCGATCTGACGCGCGCGCTCGGCAATGGCCTGGTCGGCGCGGCGTACGGCTTCCTGATGCTGTGCCGCGGCGACATCTTCTAAATTGCGCCGCGTCTGCTCGATTGTGGCTCGCGCCGCCTCGTCGAGTTGCGCCTTGGCATCCTCGGTCTTCGCCCGCTCCTGCTCCAGACCCGACCCAAGCGATTCAATTGTTGCCTGCGCGCTCGCAATGGCTTCGTCCAGGGAAGCGCGCACACTCGATTGGCGCTCCGCTAAGTTTCGCTCGACCTGTGCAATGGTTGCTTCGGCATTCGCGACCGATTGATCGAGCGAAGCCCGTGCTTCCGACTGGCGCTCGGCCAGTGCGCGCTCGGCCTCCGCCAGCGATGATTGCGACGCTTCGTTGATCTTCTGGCCGAGATTCTGCGAAGCTCCCGCGAGCGCAGCTTCGAATTCCTCATTCCAGCGCTGCTTCGCCGCCTCAACGTCCGCCTGCGCCGCGTCGATTGTCTGGGCGCGAACGCTATGCGCCGTCTCCTCCAGATTCCGCTTCCACTGATCGAGATGCTGCTGCGCCGCTTCGGGCGAGGAAAGGATGCTCAGCGAAGGAGTCGCGGCCTCGCGCTGCGAAACCACGCGCTCGACGGCTTCCTCCACCGCGCTTTTCAGGTTGAGTGCAGCCGCTTGCTCCGCGGCCTGCTGCGCGGCCTGGTTCGCCGCATTGCTGACGGCTTGCTCGACCGCCTGGCGAACCTTCGCGTCCAAGCTCTCGGCGCCGGTCCTGGTCGCTTTGCGCGCTTCGTCCACGATGGCATTGGTGCGTTCGGCCGCCTGCTGCACCACTTTTTTGACCGCCGACTCCGAAACGCGCTCCATCGAAACTTTGATCGCATGCTCGACGGCTTCATGCAGCTGCACGTCCAGCTGCTGGCGCACGATCGTCATCTCGTCGTTGATGGCGGATTGCGCGTCGCGGCGGAGCGATTTGTCCAAGGTCTCCTTCGCCTCCGCGACCATCCTCGCCATTTGCCTCGCGGTGGCGAGCTGTGCGTCTTGCGGGGCGACGGGCGGATGGGCGGGCGTCGGCGCTGGCGGAGCCGGTGGCTGCGCGGGAGTAGGCATCACGTGCACTTTGCTCTCGGGCGAACTCGTCGCAGCTGGCGGTGCTACGGCCGGATGCATCGCATGCGGCACGCTCGCCGCTCCGGCTTCGGGCGTGCTCGCCGATGGCGCGGCGGGCGAAATCTTGTCAAAGTCGATCGAAAATTCCGCAGGTGCCGGCGCCGGTGCGGGAGCCGCGCCTCCTTCTTCACCCGGAACCGGGAACCAATCCTCCGGCGGAAACGCGATGCCCCAAACGTTGCCTGCGGCCTCGAATTCGAGGCCGATCTGGAAAAGTTCGCGCACGGCGCGCGGCCGTTGCACCCAGACCACGCGTCCCTGCATCTGGCGCGGCGGCTGCGACGGATCGGTGCGCGGAATTTCCAGCTTGATCGTGGAATTCTTGGGAACGTAGTGCTTCGACTGGTACTTGCAGCCGTGACAGTTGACCATCACGGTCGTCGTGCGTTCCTTGAAGGGCTGGCCGAGCGCATCCACACCCGAAACCGTGATCGGGATGGCCTGCACGATGCGCGTGCTGCGGCGCTTCTGTGGACTGGCGTCGTCCGCTGGCAATGATTCCACCACTTGCCCCTCCGAAGGGTAAGTTTTAAGGGTAGCACCCGCGTTTGGGCGTGTTCGCTGGGGCTGGGCAGGGTGTGCGAAAGGGTAACTTCGACGAGCCAGGAACTGCCTAATCGAGGCGTCCTTTCGGCGATCCGGCCAAAGTCGACTAAGGCGCGGTAGTCGATCGCCGCGACGCCTCGAAAAGCGCGTCCTTCAACTCCTTCATGATCCAGATCGGCCCGACGAGGAAATAGATTACTCCCTGAAAGAAAGCCGGCTTGTTACCCTCAATGCGATGGCCCGCAAAAAGCAAAATCCATCCGCCGACGAATAGCGCCAGCCCGATGCGCCACCACGTGAAACACGCCAGCACAATCCCGCCGAGAACGATCGGGATTCCGATTCCGTGCAGCATTTTGTTCCACGGATTCGTGTGCTCGTGATCGTACTGCGCCATGTAGCGTTCGAGCGAGGGCATTGCGCGCCTCCGATTGCCGATGGCTTTGGTATACGCCCGGTCAGGGCGGGGAATCAAGCTCGCGTCGAAATGCTAAACGTCGCGGCGGCCTTCCATCGCTTTGCTCATGGTCACTTCGTCCGCGTATTCGAGGTCGGAGCCGACTGGAATCCCCATGGCGATGCGCGTCACGCGCACACCGAGCGGTTTGATCAGCTTCGAGAGATACACGGAGGTCGCTTCGCCTTCGGCCGTGGGATTCGTCGCCACGATAATTTCTTCCACCGCGCCGCCCTTCAGCCGCTCGATCAGGTTCTTGATCTTCAGTTGTTCAGGACCGATGCCCTGCAGCGGCGAAAGCGCGCCGCCCAGCACGTGATAGAGGCCGTTGAACTGCCGCGTCTTCTCGACGGCCTGGATGTTCGTCGCGTCCTCAACCACGCAAATAGTGTTTTTCGAGCGCGTCGGGCTCGCGCAGAAAAGGCACGGATCGCTGTCGGTAATGTTGTTGCAGATCGAGCATTCGCGGATCTTTTCTTTCGCCTCGCGAATGGCGTCGGAAAGCGCCAGCGCCTGCGCGCGGTCCACGCGCAGCAAATAGAACGCCAGCCGCTGCGCTGTTTTCTGCCCGATGCCGGGCAGGCGCTTCAACTCGTCGATCAATCGCGTAATGGAAGGTGCAAAGTCGGGCATGGACGTTCATTATTGCAGACTCCCTCCCGATTTCGCCAGAAGCGAAACGCAAACGCCTTCGCCGCCGTCTCACATTCGGGTGTGTCGTTGCGCGCGCCGCTTTGCGGGAGTTACAATCGTGCGCTTCGTGGTGGGGAATGTGGGGAACCGACTCTGGAATTCTTCCAGCAGCGGATAAGGGAGGAAATACGTAATGCAAATGAGAATTGCGCGACCGCTTGCGATCGTTACGCTTTTGCTGGCCGCCGGTTTTGCCCCGGCGCTGGCGCAACAGGGACCTCCGCCGGGCAGAGGCCCGGGTGGACCGCCGCCACCGCCGCTGCAGTTGACCAGCACGGCTTTTGCGGACGGCGGCACCATCCCGGACAAATACACGTGTTCGCCGGACGGAAAAGCGATGACGGCGCCTGCTAACATGACCTCGCCGCCACTCGCGTGGACCAATCCGCCGGCTGGCACGCAGAGCTTCGTGCTTCTGCTGCACGATCCCGACGCGCACGCGCGCAAGACGTTCGACGACATCACGCACTGGATGATCTTCAATATCCCCGGCGATGCTACGTCGCTTCCCGAGGGCGTGAAAGCGGATTCGACCGTGGGAACGCAGGCTGCGAACATCACGGGCCAGCCGATGTTCTTCGGCCCCTGCGCGCCCGCGGGACCGGTACATCACTATACGTTTGAGCTGTTCGCGCTCGATACGAAGCTCGATTTGCAGAAGGGCGCCAGCCGCGACGACGTTCAGAAGGCCATGGAAGGGCACGTCCTGACCGGCACCGTGCTGATCGGACTGTTCCACCATCAACCCGGCTTCCAGATGGGGCCACCGCCGCGGTAAACATTGTCGAGACAGGAAGCGAAAGAGGCGCAGCGAAAGCTGCGCCTCTTTTTTTTGTGGTGCCAGCATCCTGCCGGCGTTTTTCGTTTGATCGCACGCGAGCGGCTGCTGGGTGGTGGCTGCCTTTGGGCGGGCGCTTTTGCGGCTGGTGCCGCCAGATAAACGATCCTTGAAACACGACGACGTTCGCACCAGGGGCAAATCAGCGAGCAGAAAAATACCGGGAAAATACCTTGGGGGAAGGAAGCAGTTAGAAGAGCCCGGGAATCTTCAGGCCCATGATGCCGGGCACCGAACCGGTCAGATCTTTTACCTGCTTAGTCAACTCCTCATCCACGCGCCTCGCGGCTTCGTTCACCGCGGCGAGGATGAGTTCCTGCAACATCTCCTGATCTTTCGCCTTGAAAATCTCGGGCTCGATGCGCACTTCGGTCAGCTGCTTTTGTCCGTTCATCTTCACGGACACCATGCCCCCCCCGGCCGAGGCTTCGACGCTAAGCCCGTCAATGCGCTTCTCAAGCGTCTCCTGCACCTGCCGAAACTGCGAAAGCATCTGCTGCAGCGCTTTGACTTCCATGGGTTATTCCTCGCCCGGGCGTTTTACACTTGAAATCTGGCCGCCGAACTTTTCCAACATCGCCCTAACGATCGGATCTTCTTCAAATCGGGCGCGCAACTCCGAACTTCGTCCCATTCCTGCTCGCCCGGAATCCAGTTTAACACAGACGCGCAGCGGCTGACCCACCACTTCCTGCACGGCTGTGCGCAAACGCTCCATTGCATCGCGCGGCAACATCTCCGTCAGCGTGCGGTGCTCCGCGGAAAAGAAAAGCCGGAACTCGCTTGCCTCAATTTCGCAGCGCGTCGCGTGCTCCAGAAACGACGAAAGCAATCTCGAACTCTGCAGCGCCGCCTTGATCGCGTCGAGCTGCGCCGATCCCAATCCGCCCGCGCCGGTTTCCGCAGCGCGCGCCACAACGCGCGGCAGCGACGCGGGCACTGGAGAGTTGGATGCCGCGCGCGCGGTCGGTACCGCCGGTGCCGGTGTGGCCGGAGCGGTTGAAAGTTTTGTATCCGTCGCCGGCGCCATGCGCACTGCGGCCGCGCCCGAGGACGAAGAAGACCCAGAAACCGCTTGGGTAGCTGCCGCGGTTCGCTGCGGCGACGGAGGAGCCGCTGGTGTCGATTTTGCCGGGCGCTGCTCGCCGCGCATCTCCGCCAGAATTTCCTCGAACGGAGCGAGCCTCTGGGCGTTGATCAGTCGCAGCAGGCCCAGCTCCAGATGCAAACGCGGATCCGGCTTGCGCCGCAAATCGTCATCGGTTTCGAGCAGAATATTGAAGAAGCGCGTCAGGTCCTCTTCGCCGAACTGCGCGGCGTGCTTCGCCAGTCGCGGCCGCTCATCCGGCGGCGCGGCGACCAGCTCGGAATCGGCGCCGCAAACGCGTACCACCAGCAAGTTCCGAAAATGCCGGATCGCCTCGCGGCAGAAATGCTGGAGGTTCTGCCCGTCGGCGAGCAGCCGGTGCACCAGCCCAAGCGCGCGCTCGGACGACTGCGCGGCGATTGCCTCGACTAGATCGTCCAGCACGCTTTCAGCGACGACGCCAAGCAGTTCGCGCACCTGCGCATCGGAAATCTCATCGCCCGCATAGGCCATCGCCTGTTCGAGCAGCGAAAGTCCGTCGCGCAAGCTCCCTTCCGCGGCTCGCGCGAGCACGGCCACGGCGCCCGAATCGATCTTCAGGTTCTCCGCCTTCACAATCCGTTCGATCTGGCTGGAAATCTCCTGAAACGTGAGCGAGCGGAATTGAAAAAGCTGCGCGCGTGATTTGATCGTTTCGACCAGATCCTCGGAGCGCGTCGTCGCCAGAATGAACACGACGCGTTCGGGCGGCTCCTCCAGCGTTTTCAGCAGGGCGTTCGACGCTTCGTCGGTCAGCTGATGCGCCTCATCGAGGATCACGACTTTGTAGCGCGACGCGGCGGGCGCGTAGCGCACCATTTCACGCAGCTCGCGAATCTGATCGATTCCGCGGTTCGACGCCGCATCGATTTCCAGCACGTCGAGCGAAGTCCCCGCAGCAATCTCACGGCACGAATCGCACGTCCCGTCCGGCTCCACCGTCGGGCCTTTCGCGCAATTCAGCGCTTTCGCCAGAATACGCGCGACGGTCGTCTTTCCCACGCCCCGCACGCCCGAAAAAATGTACGCGTGCGCCACGCGATTCGATCCGATCGCGTTCGCCAGCGTCCGCGTCACGTGCTGCTGCCCGACGATCTCGGCAAACGTCTGCGGCCGATATTTTCGCGCGATGACTTTATAGCTCATTCGATTTCGATCTCACGTCCCACGCAACGCTCTCGCAGTCCAGCAGCGATAAGAGGAACTTCGGGTGATCCGCGGCACACGAAGCTGACCCGCTACCGTTGCTCCCTTCCGGGCCTGGCGGGGTTCGCGGGGAATCGTTGCACGGAGCCCGAAGTTCCACCGATCGCCGGTCCGTGCGGCAACTTTTCTTGCGACACGACCGCTTCGCGTACTCTAGCACACAGGCTACCACCGCGAAAGAAGCTGGACCTCCGCGAAAAGTTTCCGCCGCCGCGTCGCGCGCCGGATCGCACAACCCTTGCGCATTCCACTCGCGCGTTCTAGTCTTGCGGTCGCCATGGCCCCGGATTTCATCGCCCTCGGACTGATCTGGTACATCGTGTTTCTCTTTTCCACGACGTGCCATGAGGGCGCGCACTCGCTCGCCGCTCATCTCGGCGGCGATCCCACCGCGTTTCACGGCGGCCAGGCGAGCCTGAACCCGATTCCGCACATCCAGCGCTCTCCGTTCGGAATGGTCATCGTCCCGATCATCACCTACATTCTTCCGCCGCACTGGATGTACGGCTGGGCCAGCGCGCCCTACGATCCCGCATGGGAGCGCCGTTATCCTCGCCGCGCCGCATGGATGGCGCTCGCTGGGCCGGCCGCCAATTTCACGCTTGCCATGCTTGCCGGGGTGGGCATCCGCGTGGGGATGGCTCTCCACTATTTTCAGCTGCCCGACTCGGTCGGCTTTACTCACGTTGCTGAAGCGGCCATTCCCGGCACGGCAGCGTTCTTCGCGACGTTCCTCAGCGTCCTTTTCGTATTAAATATTCTCCTCGGCACGTTCAATCTCTTGCCGGTACCGCCGCTCGACGGCAATGCAGGCGTCACGCTCCTGATGAGCGAAGCGGCGGCCCTGCGCTTTCTCGATTTCTCGCGCAATCAAGGATTCGGGATCATGGGACTGGTGCTCGCGTGGGTTCTCTACGATCGAGTCTTCGGCGTGATCTTCCGCGTGTGCCTCATGGCACTTTATCCGGGCACTCGCTGGGGCTGATTTCAGCGCGCGCGCGTCTGCGAGAGCCGCTCTCTGTGGGTTTCTAATCCTCTCGTTTGGACCCGTTTGAAACTGCGGTTCCGGTTCGGAACGTCATCGCCAGGCCGCTCACGCGATTCTTCCTCCAACCGCACGCGTGCGCCACTGCTGCCGGAACGCTCGCGTCAAATCAACGCGTTCAATCCAGAAGCCTTACGAGTTTGTGTTTCGCGTCGTGGACGAAAAGGCGATGAGTAGAATGTCATCGCCGGCGGGTCATCGCTCTGGCACCAGCCTTGCCTATGCCTCCGGCGATGAACACTCCACTACAATCTGCAACCAACCTTGGCCATAGGCACAACTTGACCATTTGCGTGCTGGATCCTGATCCGGATCAGATGGCCGCCACGAAAACCTCACTCGAACGAGCCGGCTTCCACGCGGTCCCAGTCGCGAATCCGCAGGACGCTCTCGAAAAACTCCGTCCCGGCGTCTGCCACGTGATTCTTGCCGACTGCAAGCTTCCCGGAATGGATGGCACCACGTTTCTCGGCAGGGCCCTGCAAAAAAATCCCGAAGCGCACGTGCTACTGATGTCGTCCGAGCATTCCGTCGATGCGGCAATCGAAGCTATCAAGCACGGCGCGTACGATTTTCTGTGCAAGCCCCTCGACTACCCGCGCCTGATCAGGACGCTCGACGAACTCGCGACGCACCTGCAAAAACCGCAGGGTGCCGGTGCTGCGGCCGTGGGCGAAAACTGGCGCCCTTTGCCGCTCAGCGAAATGCGCCGCATCCACATCCGCCGAGTGCTCGAAACATGCAACGGCAATCGCGTGCGTGCCGCGCGTATGCTCGGCATCGGCCGCACCAGCCTCTACCGTTTCCTCAAAAGCTCGGACAAAGAATCCGCTGCCCGCATCGTGGCTTAGGCAGCGGCTCGTCGGTTGGATTGCATCCGTTCAGTTGCCGGACGTATACGACGCGTTGTGCAACAGCGACGCCGGCAGCGACACCGTCGAATCCATCCGCACCAGCATTCCCGTCTGCGCCGGCAGATCGACGTCCTTGCCCTTCTTCGCGACGATGTACGCCGTGCCGCCGACCAGTCCGAACACCGTCCCGCGCAGCACGTGGCTGAATAGCAACCCGACGGTCGATCCGCCCGCCGTTCCGATCGCTACGGCTTCCACATCGCCCTTCACGCTGTGGTTTTCCTGAATCACTTCGCCCTCAACGGCCTTCACGTCTTTTCGCTGTTTGCTCGTGTCCATCCCGCCGCTGTAGATCGAGAGAATGCTCATCTTCGCTGGAAAGATCCGGCTTTCAACCTCGATCGAATCAAATTTCAAGTTCATCGACGCCCCGCCACGGAACATCGAGAAAAATTTGGGACGCTCGACCGTCGTGATCGTGCCGTGAACCTTCGCTCCCGCCGGCAGGATCATCTCATTGCCCACGAACACCGGCTCGGCCACGATCGCCGTGAACGGATCGCCGTTATGCGCAACGCTTGAGCTGAGTCCGTTGAGCAGTGTGAGCCGCACCTGCGTGCCGGGGATGACTTGATTCGCCTGGGCGTGCACCACCGGGCTCAGCCATAGCGCAAGCGTGAGCACGGCGCAAAGAACTACGAAACGCTTCATGGAATCCTCCTGTTTCCCAGGGCGGGAGCGCGTTGGCTCTCCCGCAGGGATAGACCCTCGGCGAAATTAAATCAGTTTCGTGAAGGGTGATATTCCGGATGGCAGCGCGAGGAATTGCCTTGCGATGCTTCCGGAGCTCCCCGTTTCGTGGGGATTGCCGCTGGCGCAGCGGTCAGGGTGCGGAGGTTGCACCCGAGCCATAAGATACACCAATCAAGACATAAGTTGCCCAAGAATCTTAGGGAACGGGGTTGGTCGGGGGAACAATGGAAGCGCGGCTTTTCAGTTCCGCGAAAAGACTCGGCAACTCCGAGGGATTTTAGCCCTGGAAGCAGGGTCTAAGCCATTGGTGCAACCGTAGCCGTTTCACTACAGGCTCGGAAGGTCACCTGCTTCGTTTACCGAGCATCGACTAAGCTCGATCTGTGGACGACAGAAGGAAACCGGCCCTGATGGCCGCCGGGTTGACCTTGTTGCCCGTGGTATGGCTTTTCCCGATGCTCGGCGCCGCGTATTTTGGCCCCACCGGTCCCTCGATCCTCTGGCCGGTCCTGTTCTACGCCCCGCTTGCGATGTGGATGGAGGCTCGATTGATCGGCCTGCTCCTCTCCATGTACCGCAGCCGCCGCGACCCCATCCTGCTGGCCATCCTCCCGCTGGGGCTGGCATCGGTCGGCACGTACCTGCTCAGCGCCATGTTTTTGCTGTTTTCGCTTCCCGCGCTGCTTTCCTCGATCCCGCTGGCCTGACGCCCGCTTGCCGCGTCCCTTCAAGACCAGTCCGTCGCGCATTCGAACGAAATCCCCTTGACAGCTTTCGGGGCCAGGAATAGCCTCCGCGGATAGAAGCGACTTATGTCGCAGGTGGGTTGGGCGAGGGGCGTATGAATTCGAAATCGGGAACTCTTACCTGGAAGACGGCGCTAGCCGCTCGCGAGTTTGAACGCTTGCTCAGCCGCGCCTCGGAATTGACGAAATCCGCTCCGCTCCGCGTCGTGAAGCGTCCCCAAGCTGTTCGCAAGCCGCGGCGCCCCGCCGCTTAACTCTTATGTAGCTCAGGCTTGCCCTGAGGCCTCTCGGGAGTGGCTGCGGCGCGTGGCGATTAAGAGAAGCCTTTCATCTTCCTAGCGCCGCTGCGTGGACGCCCCCCGCAGGAACTGCTTGTTGCGCGTATGCTGGCGACGCATCCGCTGCAATCTTCGGCCCCGCGGTCGCCGCCCGCGGATCGCCCACCCACAGCACCGTATTGCGGTCCATCCACGCATTCACCTTCAGCGACTGAAAGACCCACCGCCCCTCGCGCTTCACGCAGGAGTTGTCCCAAGTGCCGATGCCGAAGACGAAATTCGTACGGTACTCCACGTTGTACTGCAGGATCGAGAAGAACGCTTTCACCCGCGCGCCTTCGCCCTCCCGCTCGATCACGAAATGGTTCGCAAGATGCTGCCGCCCGATCCACCAGCTCGGCCGGTCGTACCACAGCTCCTCGAACGCCCGCCGGATCTTTTCGTGCCCGACCAGCTTCCCCTGCCACAGGTGTTCGAGCAGCGCGTCCTCCGCGAAGCACGCAAGCACGCCTTCGGCGTCACCCGAGTCGATCGCCCACGCGTACTTGGCGAACAGCTCCATGATGTCGAGCCGGTCTTCCGCGGAAAGCTTCGCAGCAGCATTGGACATGGCGATGTCCCCCCCGTTAAATCGAAGTCGAATCGAAATTGTCGGCAGGCCGCCTCGCTAGCGGCCCCGTTTGCCGCCGATACTATGCGCGCCCGAACCCTATTGCAACGCCGATCCGACCAGGATCGGCATCCCGAGCGAGTCCGCCGGGGCGGACGAGCCGAGGGGGGCGATCAGTTTAGTCAGCGCGCGCGTCGTGGAAGTGCGGGTTCCCCAGCGCCGTAGGCGCGGCAGACGGTAGCCCAGCCCGTAGGGCTGGGAAACCAAGCGTCGCCATGTCGAGCGCCGTAGGTGCGACACATTTCGCTCCTCGTCCGTAAGAAGTGCCTCGAAGCGGCCCAGGAAGAAAAGCAATGTCTGCTATCATAGAAACCCCGCTGGCGGGTGGTGCAATCGGTAGCACATGGGCCTTTGGAGCCTAGAATCTTGGTTCGAGTCCAAGCCCGCCAGCCATCTCGCTGCAATCACGCCGCTCCCCCGTTGCCGCCGTCGCATTTGTAGGTGCGTAGCACCGCTACGCCCGGCAAGAATTCCTGCCTCGACCAAACCCATCCGCCTCAGCCACGCGGCCGTCGGTTTCGCAGGGGCACGATACTTGTGGTGAGCAAAGCCGAATCCATATCGTGCCCGGCGCAGTTCCTTGGCTCGCATGAATCCACCCAGCTTGATCGCCCGTCGCCACAAAGGTTTGTATGTAGCGCCGCGGTCTTCAGCGCGGCACGTTCTCCCGTTTGCCGCTCCGCCGCCAATTTGTTAGGCTTCTGAAGCCTCATCCAGCGGAGAGGTGTCCGAGCGGTTTAAGGAGCACGCTTGGAAAGCGTGTGTTGGGGAAACTCAACCGTGGGTTCGAATCCCACCCTCTCCGCCATCAAGCCTTCCCAAGCTTTCCAGTTCATTTTGAACCACTTCCGCGGGTGACCACGGTCACATCTATCCTCATCGCACCGGCGTATAGATATTGCGTGTGAGGGAGGCCGTTATGGACACGGTTCATACCTATCGCATTCGAGCAAAATCCACGGCGCTTCGCTCCGGCGAAGTCGCATCGCCAACCGTTCCGGGTTCGATCGAATTCAGCGCCCCACCGGAATTTCTGGGCCGCTCCGGCGTTTGGACTCCGGAAGATTTCTTCGTCGCCGCCGTCGTCACCTGCTTCGTCAGCACCTTTTCGAGCATCGCCGATCTGTCCAAGTTCAATTTTGTCTCGCTCGACGTCGAAGCCGAAGCCAGGCTCGAACGAGTCGACGGCGCGTGGAAATTCGTGCAGGTAATTCTGCGGCCCAGTTTGCAGATCGCCCGCGAAACCGACCGCGAACGGGCGGGCCGCCTCCTCGAAAAAGCCGAAAAAGGCTGCTTGGTCGCGCGTTCCATCACCGCGCAGACGATTTTGGAACCTGCGATCAGCGTCGGTTCGCTCGAACCCGTCGCGGCGCCGGGAGTTTAGTGCTCGGCCTCCAACATGAAGTACAGGTTTTTGGTCACCTGTACTTTTGTTGAGCTAACGGCCAGTCGACGCGCGCTCCGCAATCTGCCATCGTAGTAACGACGAGGCAGTTCTCGTCCGCTCTCGCTGGCCGGGGGCCGAACAGCTCTTTGACAACTGACGATCCGACTAGGATCGGCATCCCGAGCGAGTCGCCGCGGCGACGAGCCGAGGGATCTCTGTGCGCCCCTGGGAGCGCCAATCTCCCGATTGGCGGGTCAGTGGCACCGACAATCCTGTCGGTGCTCTTACGACCGCCGCCTCGCAACGATTGACCGCATGCTCGGACGCAGACAGTCATCTTGCATGGGTTCGAAGCGTGGGCCTTCAGGCCCACGAATCACGCTCCCGCAAGATCCGTGGCTTCAGCCCTGGCTGATTTTGCCCAGATTTCAGCGCATTTCTAATCGACAATCACGCCGAATAGAAACGTCCGTAACCTGCTGAAAACAAACAATCGGTGCACATTCTAATCGACAGAAGATCGGGGGGTAGCCAAACGCGAAAATATGTCGCTTTCGCCTCGATCGTCGGCGTTCGCGGAATGCGCGAACGCGTACGGCAGTTCGAAGGCAAGATCAAATTTGAATCGAACGGGCGCGGGAACGCGAATCCTGGTGATGTTCCCGATCCCGAAAGCAGATCCCACCGAAGCGGGAATCGGCACCGAATCGACACGCGCAGCCATTCGCCGCTAAATCCAGCGGACCTCGATTTTTCCCCACGGAATATTCGCGTTTTCAATCAGTTCGAAGGGTGATCATGGTCACATCGGCGCCAGAGGCGCTGGCGTATACACGATTGTTGATAGCGGAATGGAGATCAGCAGCAAATGAAGTTCTGCGTGCTCGCGCTCGACTACGACGGCACCATCGCCCAGAACGATGTGCTCGATGCGGACGTGCGCGCGGCGATTGGCGAAGCTCGAGCGAGAGGAATTGCGGTCGTAATCGTGACGGGCCGGAACGTGGCCGATCTGCGCCGGGTGGCTGGAAACCTGGATTTCGTCGACGCGGTCGTGGCAGAGAATGGCGCGGTTTTGGCGCTGACCGGCGGAAATACAAGGTTGATTGGCCGCCCGGCGCCGCCGAAATTCATCGATGAACTGCGGAGGCGCGGGATCGCATTCACGCAAGGCGAATGCGTCGTGGAGGCCGATGCGTGGGCCGCGCCGCAAATTCTGGACGTAATCCGAAGTTTGGAACTTCCGCTCGTCCTCCTGTTCAATCGAGGCCGGCTAATGGTCCTGCCACAGGCGATCAGCAAGGGTGTCGGCTTGCGAGAAGCGCTCACGATGCTGCGTTTCTCGCCGCACAACGCCATCGCGATCGGCGACGCGGAAAACGATCACGATCTGCTCGCCTCGTGCGAATATGGCGTCGCCGTGGGGTGGGGAAGCCCGGTATTGCAGGCGAGCGCGGATGAAGTCCTGCCCGGAGACGGACCCAAAGTCGTGGCCGACTACATTCGGCGCACCACCAAAGCGTTGCGGCTTCCCGCGGAACGCTTCGATCGATCCCGCCTGGTTCTGGGCACGGCGGAGGACGGCTCGCCGCTTTCGCTCGCGATGCGCGGGCGCAACGTGCTGATCGCCGGAGATCCTCGATCCGGCAAGTCCTGGGTCACCGGCCTCATCTGCGAACAGCTTATCCTTCAGGGCTATACGCTCTGTGTCATCGACGCGGAGGGCGATTACCGTCCGCTTGAATCGCTGCCCGGCGTCGTCGCTTTTGAAGGCGATCGTCTCCCGGGTGATCTGACCGACCTCGCGCGCGTGCTTCGCCACCCGTTCATGAGCGCGGTCATCGACCTGTCGCATGTGCCCTATCGCGAAAAAGTCGACTATCTGAACACGCTCCTGCCGATGCTGGCCTCCCTTCGAAAAACCACCGGCTTGCCGCATCGGATCGTTGTCGATGAGGCCCACTATTTTCTGCATGAGCCGAACGTCCGGGATCTGATTGATTTCGATCTGGCGGCATACACGCTGGTTACATACCGGCTGTCGGACCTGCATCCGGATATCCGCAAGGCGATTGAGGGCATCGTCGTAAAACGCACGACCGACCGCCGCGAAGTAAAGGCGCTGCTGGAACTGTCGCGCGTTACGAACGCCGAATCCGACTGGCCGTCAATTTTTGCGGGCCTGGATGTCAACGAGGCCATTCTGCTGCCCGGGGTCGAGGAATCGGGAGGCAATCTCCGGCGATTTAATCTTTCGGGCCGGTTGACGATGCATGTCCGCCATCGCGCGAAATACGTCGATATGCGCCTGGTGGAGGGGCAGGGATTCGTATTCACCGACAACGGCACTCCGATCGGGCCGCCGGCGCGGACGCTGAAAGAATTCGTTATGGCGCTAAGGACACTGCCGCTCTCGGTTCTCGACTCTCACGCGCGCCGCGGCGATTTTTCGGAGTGGATTGGCGAAATCTTTCGCGACCATCTGCTGGCTTCCGATATACGGAAAGTCGAGCAGCGATACCGCCTCGGCCACACGCGCGATCTGTACGAAGATCTGGCGGAATCGATCCAGAAGCAATACGACCTTTCTCCCGAAATCGAGGATATTCACGGCGAAACGTCCCCCTCTCGGCCATCGACTTCACAGACAGAAACTGATGCGTTCGTTTCGCTCAGGAGCCAACCATGATTGCTAAAACAACAGACGGAACCCTTAGAATTGAATTCGATAAGCCCGATTACGCCGTGTTGGCTGCCTCACAGGGGCAGCCTTGCATTTCGATTTACACGGCGCCGCTTTCCGCAACCGAAGCATCGAGGCAGGACGTCACGCGATTGGCAGCTTTGCTTCGCACCCTCCAGGAGCAGTTCTCGGACGATTGGCTTACGCTCGAAACGGCGGAAGCGATCCTGAAATCAAATTGGCAGCTCCTGCAGGAACGCACTCTGGCTCATCGTCGAACCCGGACTCTTGCGATTTTCATGAACAAGAGTTTCTTCGCCTGCTACCATCTGCTGTCGGCGGTGCCGGAATATGCCGTCGTTGGCGGCGAATTCCATATTCGACCATTGCTGCCTCTTCTGCCTGTAGACGATCGATTCTTTCTGCTGGCCCTGAGCCAGAATCACGTCAAGCTCTACCAAGGCTCTTACCACGGGTTGACCGAGCGGAGCGTGGCGGAGATCCCCGAAAGCCTTCGCGAGGACTTGTCAGGCCGGACTTTCGAGCAGGGATACGAATCTCATACGGCAGCTTCAGCGTTCTCCACCAACAAGGGCGCCATCTTTCATGGCACCCATCAAGACCGCAAAGAACAACTTCTGCATTTTTTCCGCCACGTCAATCAGGGAATTGCAGACTCGCTGAAAGGCCAGGAAGCTCCGCTGGTCGTGGCCAGCGTGGATTACCTCTTCCCGATTTACAAAGTCGCGAACACTTACCCTCATCTCCTCGAAAATGCAGTCGTCGGCAATCCGGATATTCTCTCGCCTGACTCGCTTCACGATGCCGCATGGAAGATTATCGAGGAGAATGTTTCAAAAACATGCGATCGCGCGTTTGCCGTTTATGCCGGGCATGTCAACACCCCGCTTGCGTCAAGCAATCTTCGGGAAATTCTGAGCGCCGCGAATCGCGGCCTTATCCGGTTCCTGTTCGTGCCGCCGGCAGTTGAATGCTGGGGCCGCCTGGTCCCGCCTGACGTGGTGCACGTTCACGCCCATCAGGAACCGGGCGACGACGACCTGTTGAATCTTGCCGCGATTTATACGATCCGGCATGGCGGTCATGTGCACGTGATCTCGCCCACTCAATTACGCGAAGGAGCCGAGGTGGCGGCGGTGTTTCGCTACGGCCTCGACTCCAAGGCAATCCCTGCAGCCTAGGGATTAGGGCGTCAAGGCCCCGGAGCACGGCGGCCTAGCGCGCCCCCGCCCGTCGGTAGTTGCGCGCGAACTCGACGACCTGCCTGCCGACGAGCGCCAGCTGGGCCGCGGCTTTTTCGTCCGTGCACGCGCCCGCCGCGTCGAAAAGTTTTTCGGACGTGTTGAGCGTGGCGCCGAAGGGCGTAGGCCAGCCGCGCAGGGCGTGCACGATCGATCGCAGCGCCGCGAGCGTGCTCACGCTGGCTTGCCATCCAGCCGCGTTAACGACGCAGCCAACGGCGCGGCCATCGAGGTAAGAGCGGTCGTCGCCCCGCAAATCCTCGAGCAGATCGAGCGCGTTTTTCACCAGCCCCGACACGCCGCCGTGATAGCCGGGGGTCGCGACGATCAACCCGTCCGCGCGCCGCACCACGTCGATGAGCTGGCGTTGTTCTTCGTTGCGCTCGAGATGCTCGGGCGCGTAGTGGGGAAGCCGCGAGAGAAAGGGCCCGTCGAAAATATGCGTGCGCGCCCCGGCCTCTTCCGCCGCTTTCAATGCAATTCTCAGGGCGCGGTCGGTTGAGGACGCGGGCCGCGTGGTGCCGCCGATGCCGACGACCAGCAGTTTCGCGCCATCGGCGCCGTGTGTTTTGTCGGTCATCGCTGTGTTTTTGTATCCCGTATGAACATCGGTGTCAAATCAAGAGAGATCCCTGACCGCTAAAGCGCTTCGGGGTGACGGTTCAGAGCCTGTCAGGTTTTGCAAAGCTCAAGCGATTCGGCAATACGGTCGTGAACGAAGTGCAGTTGCTCCGGCGTAATCGCGTATGGCGGCAGGACGTACACGACGTTGCCGAGCGGGCGCAGCAACACGCCGGCATCGAGAAAAAACTTGTACAGCTTCGGCCGTAAGTTCGAAAAGTAGCCGGCGTCGCCGGCGCGCAGCTCGACCGCAGCCATAGTGCCGATCGATCGAACTTCCGCCACGGCGGGATGATTGCGGATCGCCGCGAGCCGCTCGCAGTGAATTCGACTGATGGCGGCAATGCGTTCGAATACCGGCTCGGATTCGAATATGCGGAGGCTCGCCGCGCCGGCGGCTGCGGCGATCGGATTTCCCGTATAGGAATGACCGTGGTAGAAGGTGCGCGAGCGGTCCTTGCTGACGAACGCTTCGTGAACGGTGTCCGTGCAGATGGTCGCGCCCATAGGCAGGACTCCGCCGGTCAGGCCCTTCGACAGGCACATGATGTCTGGCCCAATCCGGGCGATCTCACAGGCGAACATCTTTCCACAGCGGCCGAATCCGGTCAGCACTTCGTCCGCGATCAGCAGGACGCCGTGTCGGCTGCAAGCGTTTCTCACGCGTTGTAGGAATTCGACCGGGTGCACGATCATTCCGCCGGCGCCTTGCAGCAGAGGCTCGACGATCACGGCGGCGATCTCGGCGTGTTTTCCTTCGAGCAGCCGCTCGAGTTGCTCAACGCAGTCGATCGCGCACGTCGCGCGCGTTTTTCCCACGGGGCAGCGGTGGCAATACGCGGAGTGGACGCGGCGCACCGGGAACAGCATTTCGCGAAACGGGTCGGTGAACGCGGACGCGGCGCCGACGGACATCGCGCCGACCGTATCGCCGTGATAGGCGTGCTCGAGAGCCACGATCGAGCGCTTCTGCGGGTGGCCGATGTTTTGCCAGTACTGCACCGCCATTTTCAGAGCGACTTCGACCGCGGTTGAGCCGTCGTCGGAGAAGAAAATGTGATTGAGGCCGCGCGGCAGAATTGTTTTCAGGCCGGCGCGCAAATCTTCAACGGCGTCGTGCGTGAATCCAGCCAGCAAAACGTGGTCGACTTTCGCGGCCTGGTCCGCGATGGCCGCGACGATGGCCGGATGCCCGTGACCGTGGAGATTGACCCACCAGGACGAGATTCCGTCGATGAGTTTGCGGCCATCGGCGGTGTGCAGGTAGACGCCTTCGGCGCGCGTGATGCGAATCGGCGGCGGGTCGAGCGCCTCCTGCGTGAAGGGATGCCAGATGTGAAGGCTGGGGCTCACGTGTGAAATACCCGCGGGTCGAAATTCTTGTGAAAGACGTTCAGCAGAGCGCGGCGATCGATTGTTTTCAGCAGCGGGATTGCCCCGGCGATTCCGATTTGGCCATAGTGCTCGATCGCCTTGCGGTTGTCGGGGTTTGGCTTGCCGACCATCACTATGCCGCGCACAGTGAGCCGCGCCGAGCGCAGAGCCGCGAGAGAGAGGAGGGTGTGATTGATCGTGCCGAGAGTGGTGCGCGCGACCAGAAGCACGGGCAGCCCGATATGTCTCATCACATCCGTCATCAGTTGCGTTTCATTGATCGGGACGAGGGCACCGCCGGCGCCTTCGACGATTAGATTTTCCCTCACGCCGATTTCCGGTGTTCGAATTTCCTGCAATTCGATGCGCACGCCTGCGTTGCGCGCCGCGAGATGCGGCGAAACGGGCGGAGCAAATTTGTATGCTTCGGGCAGGATCTTGGCGCGCGGGAGTTCCGCGAGGCGCGCTACGGTTCGGCTGTCCGTTCCTTCGCGCGTGCCGGTCTGGATCGGCTTCCAATAGTAGGCGTCGAGCGCGGCGCAGAGCAGGGCCGAGACGACAGTTTTGCCGACTCCCGTGTCGGTTCCGGTGACGAAGAAACGGTTAGGCATGTACGGCGCTGGCGGCTGAGGAGACCGTGCGGGACCTGGAATCGCGCGCAGCTTCCGTCGCTTGCACGAGGCGGTGAATCTCGTCGCGCGTAATCCGGCTGGTCAGCGAAAATCGCACGCGCGCGGCGCCGGCGGGCACGGTGGGAGGGCGGATCGCGCGGACGGCGAAGCCGCTGCGCTGGAGTTCGGCGGCGAAGTGGACCGCTGATTCGTTGGCGCCCAGGATCACCGGGACGATGTGAGTCGCGCTGTCGCCGCAATCGAAACCTAGTGCGGTTAGTTCGCTTCGAAGCAGCGCTGCGATTTCGCGAAGGTGAGCGCGCTCCGCGTCCGACGCGCGAGCGAGAGCCAGCGCGGCCTGAATCTGGCGCGCCAGGTACGGAGGCATAGCCGTGCTGAATATGAACGTGCGCGCGCGGTTGACGAGATACTCCTTAAGTGTGCTGGTACCGCACACGAACGCGCCGGCGCTCGCGAGCGCTTTGCCGCAGGTATGCACGACGGCGAGGATCTCGCGTTCGCGCGCGTATGCGGCGCCGCTTCCGCGCCCTTCGGGGCCGAAGACTCCGGTTGCGTGCGCCTCGTCAAGGACAACGGCAGCGCCGTGCTCGCGTGCGAGGCGGAGCAGGTCTTCGATGGGTGCGACGTCGCCCTCCATGCTGAAAACCGTTTCGGTGACGATTATTTTCGCGCCGGCGTTGGCGACGCGGTCGCGCAGCGAATTTTCGAGGAACACTAGATCACGATGCGGATAGATCACCTTTTGCGCGCCGGACAGGCGCATTCCGTCGATGAGGCTCGCGTGATTGTGCTCGTCGGAGAAAACCGTATCACCCGGCTTCAAAAGTGAGCTGAGCAATCCGACATTGGCGGCGTAGCCCGAGGAGAAAAAAAGCGCGGCTTCCGTTCCGGCGAATTCCGCAAAGGCCGCTTCGGCTTCTTCCCATTCGCGCGCGTTGCCCGAGAGCAGCCGCGAGCCGGTGCCGCCGACAGCGTGCGCATCGGTTACAGCTTGTGCGACCGCTTGCTTCAGGCGCGGATCGGTTGCGAGGCCGAGATAGTCGTTTGATATGAGGTTGACGCCGCGAGGCGTGTCAAGCGTGCGGAATTGCGATTGCGCGCGCAGGTCGTCGAGTTCCTGCGCCATACGTTCGTGGATTGCCGGCGCCGGTTGCTTCCCGTTCGCGCGTGGATTCGACTCACGCACTCTGCATAGCCCTCATGCCGAGAGTTTCGAGCAGGCGATGATCGGCATCGGCGCCGGGATTGGGCGTGGTGAGGAGTCTTTCGCCGGTGAAGATTGAATTCGCGCCGGCGAGAAAACAGAGTGTAACGGCTTCCGGCGACAGGCCGCGTCGGCCCGCGGCGAGGCGCACGCGCGACGCAGGCATCAGGATTCGCGCGGTGGCGATGGCGCGGACCATCACGAGCGGATCGAGTTCCTCCGCGCCGCCGAGCGGAGTGCCTTCGTTGGGCACGAGTGAGTTGATCGGCACGCTTTCCGGATGCGGATCGAGGCGCGCGAGCTGTTCGAGCAGGCTGATGCGATCGTCGTCGGTCTCGCCCATGCCCAGAATCCCGCCGCAGCAGACGGTGATGCCCGCCTTGCGCACGTGTGCAATCGTTTGGAGGCGGTCCTCGTAGACGCGGGTGGAGATGACTTCGCCGTAAAATTCGGGCGACGTGTCGAGATTGTGGTTGTAGGCGCTGAGGCCGGCGTCTTTCAGGCGCTGGGCCTGGGATTCGGTGAGCATGCCGAGCGTGCAGCAGACTTCCAGATCGAGCGCTGCGACGCCGCGAACCATTTCGAGCACGCGGTCGAAATCCTGTCCGTCGGTGACTTGTCGCCACGCCGCGCCCATGCAGAAGCGCGTGGCGCCTTCGGCCTTCGCGCGTTTTGCCGTGTCGAGCACGTCGGCGGGATTCATCAGCTCCTGCCGGGCGACGCCGGTCTTGTAGTGGGCGCTTTGCGAACAGTAGGCGCAATCTTCCGGGCAGCCGCCGGTCTTGATCGACAGCAGGCGGCAGAGCTGCACTTCGTCGGGGCGATGGAATTCGCGGTGCGCAACCTGGGCCTGAAAAATCAGCTCGGGGACGGGAAGGCGGTAGATCCGGCGTATTTCGTCGCGCGTCCAGTCGTGGCGAATCGGCATTTGGGCGATGGACCTCTTTTCGCTGTCAAAGATATCAAAATCGGAAGGGGGCGCGGCGGGAAAACTGGAAGTGCGCGCCGGATTGTATTTGCTATGATGCGAGCTCCATGGACGAT
Organism: uncultured Acidobacteriota bacterium; assembly: GCA_963769415.1. Lineage (GTDB taxonomy): Bacteria > Acidobacteriota > Terriglobia > Acidiferrales > UBA7541 > Palsa-295. Next base: position 1,836,550 of record CAVYLM010000005.1, on the reverse strand, counting down.
CTGACTCGCCGGCCCAAGACTGATCCCACCGAGATTTTTCATCAGCGCGACGGAATCTACGCGCCGGAGCTCGTGGCCGCCGCGATTGTCGAACTCGATTTCTTTTCGTGGCTGGCGAAAGCGCCCGCGGACGCCGCGTCGATATGCACGGCCTTCGGCTTTGCTCAGCGGCCCGTGGATGCGATGGTGACGCTTTTCTGCGCGCTGGGCTACATCGAAAAGCGCGACGGCAAATTTCAGCTGTTGGAGACGGCGCGCGAATTTCTGGTTCGAGGATCCCCGTGGTTCGTAGGCCCCTATTTCACGCATTTCGCGGGCCGGCCGATTTATCAGGGAATGCTGGAGACCTTGCGCACCGACAAGCCGGGTGGCTGGGCCGGGGCGCCGACGCGCAAGCCGTGGGCCGAGGCGATGGAGGACGACAAGTTCGCCGAGGAATTCACCGGCACGATGGACTCGCGCGGCATGTATGTGGGGCCGGCGCTCGCATCAACTCTCGAACTCAAATCGCATCGGCACCTTCTCGACATCGCAGGCGGCTCGGGCATTTATGCCTGCTGCATCGCCGCCGGGCATCCGCACATGAAAGCGACGGTGTTCGAGCGGCCGCCCGTCGATCGCGTGACGCGGAAATGCATCGCCCGGCGCGGCTATTCCGAGCGAGTCGGCGTGGCCGCGGGCGACATGTTTCGCGACGAGTTTCCGCGCGAGTGCGACGTGCATCTGTGGTCCAACGCGATGCACGATTGGGACGCGCCCGCCGTCAAGCGGCTGCTCGAAAAGTCGTTTGCGGCGCTGCCATCGGGAGGGCTCGTCGTCGTACACGACAGGCATTTGAATCGCGAGAAGACCGGGCCGCTGCGGATCGCGGAGCATTCGGTGTTTCTGATGGCCGCGACGCAAGGGCGATATTACTCGATTGCGGAGATCGAGGAATATTTGGCCGGGGCGGGATTCGTCGACGCGCAGTATCGCGAAGTGATTCTCGGCTACAGCATCATCACGGCCCGCAAACCTTAGCGGCGCCCGTCAGGCAACGAGCGCTAGGGCCTCTCCCAGCGGCCCGATTCCGCCGAGCGGAAAAGCGCGTCGATCACGGCCATATTTTTGACGGAATCTTCCAGCGGCACGGGAACTTCGCAGCTTCCGCGTATCGCCTTCGAGAATAAGTCACCCTGAATCGTGAACTGATTGCAGGTGGGAATCGCTTCCGCCGTGATTCCTTTGCCGGTCGGGTCGCCGGGATTGTCGTCGATTAGAATCCGGCTGGGCTCGTCAATCGGGGGATTGATCGGCCGGTCGATCTCGATGCGGCCTTTGGTGCCGAAGAAGCTCATGCGCTGGTTGTATGCGAGCTGCGTGCTGCACGTGAATACGCACTGGCCGGAGGGGAACTCGAGCGTCGCCGAAGTCAGCCGGTCGGTGCGCATCTCGGGATCGCGATCGATCAGCGCGATGACGCGCGTGGGCTCCTGCTCGAAGACGAATCGCGAAAGCGTCACCGGGTAGCAGCCAATATCGAGCAGCGCTCCGCCGCCGTACTCCATCGTGTTGCGCACGTTTTGCGGGTCGCGATTGAAATAGCCGCAGAAGCCCGAAATGACGCGCAGGTCGCCGATGCGCCCCGACCGCACCAGGTCGCGCACGCGCAGCCATCGCGGATGCGTGCGGACCATGAAGGCCTCGCCGATTTTGACTTTCGTGCGGTCGCGCGCTTCGATTAATCGCCGCGCTTCGGCGGCATTTGTGCCGATGGGCTTCTCGCAGAGGACGTGCTTGCCGGCCTCGGCGGCGTGGATGGACCATGGAACGTGCAGGTGGTTCGGCAGGGGATTGTAGACGGCTTCGATGTCGCGGTCGGCGAGCAGCTCTTCGTAGGAGCCGTATGCGCGGGGAATGCCGAGGGAGCGCGCTGCCTCCTCGGCCTTACGCCGGTCGCGCGAAGCGATGGCGGCTATCTCGCAGCACTCGGACGCCTGCATCGCGGGAATCACGCGTCGCACCGCGATCGATGCGACGCCCAGAATTCCCCAGCGGACTTTCTGCGATGCCACCGACACTACCGCGCCGTGGCGCCTACCGGTTTGCGCGACGCTCGCGCGCTCGCGATCTCGGCGAGGCCGGTCATCAGGTCCTCGACGAGGTCCTCGGCGTTCTCGCAGCCCGGTGAAAGCCGCAGCAGCGAGTCCGAAAGCCCCAGCTGCGCGCGCGCCTCGGCCGGAATCGACGCGTGCGTCATCGTCGCCGGATGGCAGATCAGCGCCTTCACTCCGCCCAGGCTCTCGCCCAGCGTGAAGTAACGCCGATTCGATGCAAAGGCGGCAACTTCGTCAACGGTTCCGTCGATCTCAATCGAAACCATTCCGCCGAATCCGGTCATCTGGCGCTTGGCGATGTCGTGGCCCGGATGAGCCGCGAGGCCAGGGTAGTAGACGCGGCGGATGAGCGCGTGGCCGTTGAGCGCATTGGCGATCGCGCGCGCGTTTTCTTCGTGGCGCAGCATTCGCAGCTCGAGGGTCTTCAGTCCGCGCATGGTGAGCCAACAGTCGAAAGGCGAAGGCACCGCGCCGGTGGCGTTCTGCAGGAATTTGATCGGTTCGAAAACGGAGGCTTCCTTCGCCAGCGCCACGCCCTGCACGGTGTCGGAATGCCCGGCGAGATACTTCGTCACGCTGTGGACCACGATGTCCGCGCCCAGCTCGAAGGGCTGCTGGAAGCAGGGCGTCGCGAACGTGTTATCGACCACCACCAGCGCGCCACGCACATGCGCCAGCTTGGCGACCGCGGTGATGTCCGTGATCAGCAAGCGCGGATTGGTCGGTGATTCGATCCAGACCAGCCGAGTCTTGGGCGATAGCGCGGCGTCGACGGCCTTCAAGTCGGAGGTATCGATCTGCTTGGTCACGATGCCGAAATTCTGGTAGACCTTGTTCAGGATCCGGTAGGTGCCGCCGTAGACGTCGAGCGGGATGATGATTTCGTCGCCCTGGCGCAGGTAGGCTTGCAACACAGCGTTCTCGGCGGCCAATCCTGAAGCGAACGCGGCCGCGAACGGCACGCCCTCGAGTCCCGCGAGCACCGTCTCCAGGCGCTGACGCGTGGGATTGTTCGTGCGCGAGTAGGAAAAGCCCTTGTCCTGGCCGGGCGCTTCCTGCTCGTATGTCGAGGTCTGGAAGATCGGCGCGACGATGGCTCCCGTTTCCGGTTCCGAGGGTTGACCCGCGTGGATCGTGCGTGTGGCGAACTTCATTGTGTCTCTCCCTTTGCGCTCGCGGGCTCCCCGGACGTAGGGCCTGTTGTAGCGCCCGCCTTCAGGCGGGCATGTGCCGACCTAAAGGTCGGCGCTACAAAACACCGAAACCGGGTCCCGTTGCGCCGCGATGGAAAAGCACGCTAGCCGCCGGAAAGGGCGGCCCGCACTCTTCATTTGATACAGTTTGGGAGTTGAATCTTCAATGACCCCGTCAGGGGCCAGTTGAGGATCTTATCTCTCCCCACTGGGCAGGAGTTAGCACCTTGGTTCTCGGACCAGGTTGCTGTGGCTTCCTAGGGCCTGTCCCCTCAGCCACTCTGGATAAGCGCTGCCGGTTAAGCAGCGAACAAATCGTAACAAACGCTTGCCTGCCGCGTCAATAGTGACCGCCGCCGGGCAAGAGGCAGTTCCCGCTATCCGACGAATCAAGAGTTGCGCACACTAGCAATCCGATAATTGCTCGTAACGGCGAGTTCGCGGTGGTATCGTGTGGCTGTCCGTTGAGTGGCACATGACGAAACGCATCGCCAATCGCTTGCTGGCCGTCGCCGCCGTTCTCGCGCTGGCTCTTCTTGCCACGCATGCGGTCAGCCACTGGCATGCTCACGCCTACGACGAAGATCATTGCCAGGTCTGCCATGTCGGACACGCCGCGATTCCGCAACCTGCGGCACAGGTAGTCGAGCATGCAAATACTCCGACCGCGCGTCTCAGTCTCGCCGAGGAATTAGCGCCCCATCTCGATTTTGTCGGCACCCCCAGCATCCCGCGAGCCCCTCCGGCTTAAGAGCACTCTCCCCAAACTGAATATTCGTCTCCCAGCACGCGGCGCCTGTCGCGCGGCGCGTGCGCATTTCCACATTCATTCCGAGCCACCGCGCGGAGACGCGCCGGGCCGCATTCATACACGGAGAAATCATGAGAATCGGAATTGCATTACTTGGGATTCTGCTGGTTGCACTATGCTTTCTCGCGGCTGGACCGGCCGCCATTGCGCAAAACGCTGGCAATTCAACCGGCGTCACGGGAACGGTTGCCGATCCGACCGGCGCGGTAATCCCGGGAGCTACAGTGACGCTTCACAACCCGGTCAGCCAGTTTGAGCGCTCGACTACGACGGATGCATCGGGCGATTTCAGCTTTGCGAACGTGCCGTTCAATCCCTACCACTTGAGCGTCAGCGCGCACGGCTTCTCTGCCTATGCCCAGGACATCGACGTGCGCTCGTCGGTGCCGATCAACGTCAAAATCAATTTGCAGCTTGCTGGCGCGAGCAGCACCGTGACCGTGGAGGCGGCGGGGGACCTGCTGGAGACAGATTCGACGGCGCATACCGACGTGGACCGGCAGCTGATTCAGGAGTTGCCGCTCGAAAGCGCATCATCGTCCGTCAGCTCGCTCGTGACTCTCGCTTCGCCGGGCGTGGCGGCGGATTCGAACGGGCTTTTTCACGGGCTCGGCGACCACGCCGAGAACTCGTTTTCGGTGGACGGCCAGCCGATTACGGACCAGCAAAGCAAGATTTTCTCGAATCAGATTCCGGTCGATTCGATTCAATCGCTCGAGGTTATCGACGGCGCGCCGCCCGCCGAATACGGCGACAAAACCAGTCTGGTGATCGACGTGACGACGCGCTCCGGACAAGGCATGACCACACCTCACGGAGCCGCCACAACATCGTACGGCGCGTTCGGCACTTCGGGCGTCGGATTTAACGTCGGCTTTGGAGGGCAGAATTGGGGAAACTTCATCTCGGCCAGTGGTTTGAATAGCGGCCGCTTTCTCGATCCACCCGAATTTCAGGTGTTTCACGACAAAGGCAACGAGGAAAACATCTTCGACCGCGTGGATTATCAGCTTTCCAAGGAGGACTCCCTTCACGCGAACCTGCAATTCACGCGATCGTGGTTCCAGAATCCGAATTCCTTCGACGCGCAAAATGCGAGTGCGTGGTTCGGCCCCAATCGAGGCGTCGTTCTCATGGGCGTCAGCGATAACGGGATCGGTCCCAACGGCGTGGCCGTGGGTCCGACGGATCAGCGGTCGCAAATCAGGACTTTCAACGTCGCGCCGACGTGGACGCGCCTTCTCGGCACTAATGCGGTGCTGACGGCCGGCGTGTTCGTCCGGCACGATCAATACAACTACTATCCCAGCGACAACCTGTTCGCCGATCTGGGGCCACCGAGCCTTCAGCGAGAATCGGTTTCTCAGCTCCGTTTCTTGACCAACGCGGGAGCGCGGGCCAGCGTTTCCTACGTCAAGGGCATCCACAACTTCAAGGCCGGGGCAGTCTACCAGCAGACCTTTCTCACCGAGCATGACCGGCTGGGAATCGTCGATCCGACGCTGAACGCTCCTTGCATCACGTTTAATCCGACTCTGATTGACCCAAATACGGGACTACCGGGTGCATATCAAGCGGTCCAAGGATTTGCGGACCCCTCACAGTGCGCGTCGGCCCCCGCGACTGGCTTTTGCGCGCCGGATGGCTGCCAAGCCAATACCTCCACGAATCCGAACGCACCCAACTCGGCTCTGTACCCCACGTTCAATCCCGTGCTTCTCCCGTTTGACCTCACTCGCGGAGGAACGCTGTTTCCGTTCCTTGGCCACACCGATGTGAAGGAGCTGGGGCTATATGTTCAGGACACAATCACAACCGGCAATTGGTCATTCAACGTCGGCATCCGGGGAGACATCTACAATGGGCTTACCAAGGCAAGCCAGGCTGAGCCGCGGCTCGGCATCGCCTACAACGTGAAGCAGAGCAATACGGTACTGCGCGTTTCCTACGCGCGGACTCTTGAAACTCCCTTCAATGAAAACCTGGTTCTATCGAGCACAGGTTGCAATTCGGACGTAATCGCCGCGCTGATCCCGTGCGTGACTGCGGCCATTTCTCCGGGCTTTCGCAACGAATTTCACGCGGGGTTGCAGCAGGCGTTCGGCAGCCACGTGGTTTTCGACGGGGAATATATTTGGAAATACACGCACAGCGGCTACGACTTCGGCATCTTTGGCAACACGCCCATCTTCTTCCCCATAGAATGGCACGGCTCGAAGATTCCTGGTTTTACGGCCAAGGTGAATGTCACGAACCTTCACGGATTCACCGCCTACGTGGTGATGTCCGGCGTCGCTGCGGTCTTTTACACGCCGCAGGTCGGCGGCTTGGGCACGATACCTGCGGTAGCTGGCAGCGGATTCGTGCCATTCCGAATCGATCATGACGAAAGATTCAACGAGACGACCCACTTCCAATACCAGTTCTGGCAACGCGGGCCGTGGATCAGTTTCAACTGGCGCTTTGATAGCGGCTTGGTCGCCGGTGCCTCGCCGTGTTTTGGAGGTCCGGATACGTCTTGTCCCGGCTCGCTGCTGATCGGCGGCGTGCCGAACGTGAGCATGCTGGTGGCGAATGGCGGGAGCGTGCCCATGTCGGCCGATCAGGAATTTCAGGCCGGTTTCACCTGCAATGGCGTGCATGCCACGCCAACGGCGGCGCTGCCCTTCAACTGCCCAGCAAGCGGGTTCGGCTCGACGCTCTTGAAGGTGCCGGCTCCGAACACGGAAAATGACGATACGAACCCGCCACGCGTCCAGAAGCGAAACCTCTTCGATCTTGCGATCGGAGACGACGACCTGTTCCACGGCGACCGCTACAAGTGGAGCGCTCGTGTGACGGTCATCAATCTGGCGAACCAATACGCACTGTATAACTTCCTATCGACGTTCAGCGGCACGCACTACGTGACGCCGCGAGCGATCACCGGGGAGGTCGGCTTCCACTTCTAGCGGGTTGCGACGGAGCGGAAAGGCGTCCTTTCGGGTCGCTTTTCCGCGTCTCGTCCAATACCAGGAGATGCCGAAACAAATCCTTGACCACCATGACGCCAGCACGCATTCGAAAGATTCGAAAAGCCCTCGGATTCTCTCTGGAGGACTTCGCCCACATCCTGTGGGTTACCTGGACAACCGTAAATCGGTGGGAAACCGGTGCGGCCACTCCGTACGGGCTGCATCTTCGAGTACTGCAATTGCTGGAAAGCCAGCTTTCGACGCGCCGATTTCGCGCGAGTCTACAGGACCCTCGATCGGGCGATCCTATGTTTCTGCTTTATCGACTGCTGCAGCCTTTGTATAGGGAAGATGTGGCCACAACGTCCCGGCGCCAACCTGATGGAGCCAAGTCCTGATTGATAACGCGGTATCCGGACTGGGACCAAGATGGATGGCCGGTAATCCGTCTAAACCGGCTTGGGCGAGTTTTTCCAGGTCGCTGCGCTCGGTTTCTGCTTCGGGTGCCGCAGTGACCACAAAATTGCCCAAGCCGGAAAGATCGGGGCGCAGGGTCAGCGAAAACTCCTCGGTGAAGTGGCTCTTGAAACATTCCAGCCGCAGCAAGCCCGCGCCGCGGTCCCGCGAAATGGCTAGGGCCGTCTCAACTGCTCCCGCAATGTCCCTCAACGAACCGCCGCGGCATGCCGGTTCGCCCGGCTTTTCAGCGGCGCGAGAAACGGTATATACTCCGCTCGCTGTTGCCTCCGCGCGGGATCTCCGGCCCCAGAGCGTTGCGCATCCGCTCCGGTTCGAAAGCGATCGGAGCAACTTCAAGTAGAGGGGAAACAACCGTGGCTCTGCAAATGACCGAGCGAGTAATGGATGGTGTGACCGTGATTGGCCTCGACGGGCGTATCGTGCTGGGCGAAGAAACGAACCAGTTCCGCGAGAAGATCAAAGCGCTGATCGCCGAGGGCCGCAAAAAGATTCTGTTGAACCTCGACAATATTACGCTAATCGACAGCACAGGCCTGGGCACGCTGGTTTCCACGCATCACAGCGCGGCGGCGCGCGGCGCCTCCATCCGCCTCTGCAACCTGGGGACGAAATTCAAGGAAGTGTTGCAGGTCACCAAGCTGCTCACGGTTTTCGACGTTTCGTCCACGGAAGCGGAAGGCATCAAGAGCTTTTCGACATAACGCTTTCAGGCGGCCCTGCATCGCGATCGTTCATGCCCGAAAACACGCCCAGCGGCGAAGTCGGCGTCGAGGTCATCGCTCCCGGCGGCTCGCGACGGTTCGTGCGGATCGAAGAAACGCCGTTTCTGATCGGCCGCTCCGGCGAAACCGCCAAGCACCTTCAACTCAGGGACCCGCGTATTTCCCGCCAGTGCGCCGCCATCGTTTCCGACGGGGAACACTATTTCCTGGAGGACCGCGGCCAGCGGCACGGCCTCTTCGTCAACGGCGACAAAGTCACCCGTCGGCGGCTCGACGACGGCGACGTGATCAGCTTCGGCGTCGACAATTTTTACGAGCTGGTTTTCCAGTCGGCGCTCCACGATACGTCGATTCCCGACCTGCTGAGCCGCATCGAGAACATCACCAGCAGCGACACGCCACAGGGCGGGCTCCACAAGCTCAATCTGCTTCTCGAAGCAACGACGCTGCTGCATTCGCGGCTGCCGCTCGAGGCCGTTCTGGGCACGATGCTCGATCACGCCATCGCCGTCACCGACGCCGACCGAGGCTATCTGCTCGAACCGCAAGCGTCCGGGCCGCTTCGGGTAAGCCTGGCGCATGGGCGCGGCGGCACACGGCTTTCGCCCTCGGAAGCTGCTCCCAGCCAGACTGCCCTTCAGCAAGCTATCGAGAAGCAGGAAAGCATCATCACCGAGGATCTTGCCCAGGCCGGGGGCTCGCTTCAGGCCGCGGAAAGCATCATTGCTCAGCGACTTCGCGCCGTGGTCGTGATTCCGCTCTATGCGATGTCGCGCGCCAGCACTTCCGACTCCGCCATCCATGACAAGCGCGGCTACTTTCTCGGCGTTGTTTATCTCGATTCGCGCCGCCCGGCGGCCTTCTCCAAACTCGACCGCCGCATCCTGGACGCTTTGGGCGTCGAGGCGGCCAGCATTTTGGATAACGCGCGCCTGGTCCAGCGCGAACGCGAGCGCGAGCGCATGGAGCAGCAGCTTGCCATTGCACGGGACATCCAGCAGGCGCTGCTGCCACGCGGCCTTCGCGATTTTCCGCATGCGGGCATCAGCGGCATCAACCTGCCGTGCCTGACGGTTGGAGGCGACTACTTCGACATTTTCCCGCTGGGCGAGGGCCGCACGGCCTTCATTATCGCCGACGTTTCCGGCAAAGGACTCGGCGCCGCGCTCCTGACCACCATGCTCCAGGGCGCGCTCTCCGGCATCCGCATCGGCATCGAGCCGGCGCAAGTGTTCAACCACATCAACCATTTCCTCTGCGAGCATGAGGAAGTGGCCCGGTACGCCACGATGTTTCTGGGCATCCTCGATCGTGACGGATTCTTCGAGTTCATCAACGCCGGCCACCCCTCGCCGTTTTTGCTTCGCCGCGGCGAGATCAACGAGCCGTTCACCGACGGTTCTTATCCGGTTGGCTTGATGCCAGACGCCGCCTACACGGTGGCGCGGCTGAACCTTGTGCCCGGCGACACGCTGGTCCTGTTCAGCGACGGCGTCACGGAAGCCATGGATCCCGACGACAACATGTATGGCGGCCCGCGCCTCCGCGAGGTCCTCTCGGATTTGCACGAAGCGTCGCTCGATCACCTCCAGAAAACGGTTTTGGCATCCATCGAAGCTTTTACGCGTGGCGCCGCTCAGGCCGACGATATTACGCTTCTCTTGGTGCGTTACCGCGCCTAGTCATCCGCCTCGCCCGCCCGGGCACCAATTGATGTGCTGCCCTCACGACCGGTAATCTCCTCGCGTCGTTACTCATCAAACCTGTGGACACTCCTCGCTCCACTCGGTCTAATTGAGCGAGTGGGGGAGACACGCCGGGGCGGCGTCTGAGGGAGATAGGCGATGAGACACGTTGCGTTCTTGGGGGCGGCTGTCCTGATGCTTGCCTCTGCGGCCCATGCCCAAGTTAATTCGGCTTCACCGCTGCTGGCGGGATCGCCCATGCCTGCCTTCGCGCTGCCCGCCGCCAGCCCTGAGCCTGCGCCGCAGGGTGTTTACGGAGTGCTTCAGAGCTACAACTGGCAAGCCTACGCCGGGTTCACGCATTTCACGTTTTATGAGTTGCCCGGCGTCACCGGCCAGCTGAACGGGTTCAACATGTCGCTTGTTTACTATCCCCACGGGGGACACTGGGCGGGCGATGCCGAATTCGTCGCAGCCTTTGCTGCGCAGCAGGGGATCAACACGCACATTTCAGTCGGAATGGGAGGCGTGCGGTATCGCCTGGACGCTGGCCGAGGCATTGAAGTCTGGGGCCACGGGTTGGTCGGTGGCGCGCATTTCTCCCCGCAGACGGCGTTCGGGAGCATGGATGCGCTGGCGTTCGACGTCGGCGCCGGGGTCGATCTTAACCCGCATCACAAGAGGCTCGGAGTTCGCGCTCAGGTTGACTGGGTTCCCACGCTTTTCTTCGGCACTCACCAGTACAATCTCAAAGAATCGGTTGGCCTCGTCTACCGGTTCTAATCCGGAGCAACCAAGCCTGTGCCGGAACGCCGGGCTGAAACTCCGCCCTCGTTGCCGGCCCTACAACTTGTACCCAATCTTTCTTAGAAAACTCCGCCGGACTTTCACGTCTTCCGGGCCTTCGACTCCCTTTGGCGAGCTGCCGTCCACCACGCCAAGCACCGCGCGCCCCTGATCCGTCTGCGCCAGCACCACTTCCACGGGATTTGCCGTGGCGCAGAAGATGGTGCAGACCTCGAAGCAGTCCCGGATCCGGCTCAGCAGGTTAATGGGATAGGCCTGCCGGATCAGCAGGACGAACGCATGGCCAGCGCCGATCGCCTGCGCATTTGCAACTGCGGCGCTCCTCATTTCGTCGTCATTCGCTTCCACGCGCACCAGGCACGGACCGGAGGCTTCGTTGAAGGCGACAGCGAACTTCGCGCCCGGCACCGTGTTTATGACTGCTTCGTAAAGATCTTCAGCGGTTTTGATGAAGTGAGATTGCCCCAGAATCAGGTTTGCGTCTTTGGGGATATCGAGGCGAACGGTCAACAGCTCCATATTTTCATCCTTCACGCGGAAAAACTTCCCACAAATGGAATCGCACGCAGATGGTAACACTGCGCCCTGCGAAGAAACCTGCGTTTTGCTGAAGGTTTTGCGGCGAACGGCCGATCCGGTCTGTGGCAGCGCGCTTGCTGTAAGAAATTTCGCGCCGGAATTGCGCGCGCCGCATCTAAGTGAATGGGTGAGTGAGCTAGGGCCATGTGGATTAGAAGTCTGCAACAGGCGAAGCGCTTCCTGAAAATTCTTGTCGGGTTCACGCTGCTCGTTCTCGGCGTGGTGATGATCGTTACGCCGGGTCCCGGCTGGCTGACCATCCTTCTTGGTCTCGGGGTTCTGGCCGCCGAATTCGTTTGGGCCAAACGGCTGCTCGATCATCTGAAGCATCAGGGAGGACGTATCCGCGATTCCGTCTTCCGGCCCACCGATCGCGTGGCCTGACTCCGGCGCGAAAAAGTGTGTCACCCTGTTGGGGTCGCCTTCCTGTGTTTTCAATAAGATAGATCGCAAATTGCTTTGCATGGTGTGTCGACCTGCCTGCGCAAAATCCCATGGCTGAAGCCATGAGGACTGGTAGCGTGCTTCGTGGGCCTGAAGGCCCACGCTTTCACCGGGTGGAAGGGCAGGGCTTCCAGCCTTGCCGAAAAGGGTGTCGTAAATGATTCCTTCCTTGCTGCCGCAGGCTTTCGCGCAGGCCGGAGGGCCGGAGCGATTCCGAAAGACGTCGTTTTTCGGACCTCGAAAAGTTGTGTCGACCTGAGGGTGCACCGACCGTGCGTTTTCAGGAAGTTACAGCGATTCGTGATGGCACCTTGTGTCGACCTGGAGCCGCGATTCGTGACCCGCCTTCGCTCTGGAGCTTCGGCGAGGCAGGCCCGCTTTCGCCCCGGCGTTTCGGCGCGGCAGGCTGGTGAGTGGTGATTTGTGAAATGCGGGCGAAGCGGGGCCTCGAAATTCTGTGACACTTTGCGAGGGCGGATTTCGTGTGTTTTCAAGGAGTTAGGCCGATGCTTACCTAGCAGGGTGTGACACTTTGGGGAGAGTTGGCCACGGAGGCTCAGAGGCACGGAGACGGCGTTTGAGTACCAGCGACACGAGTGGCTCCGGACCGCGTAGAGAGGCAACGCGGCCAAAAGCCCAAGCTGCAGTGAGCTTTTCAACTTCATTTCAATTGTTCTCGTTGGACGCCCGCCCGATGCGTGCCTTGGCGGCGTCTATGTCCGGCTGAGAAGCACCGGAACTTCGATCAAGCCCTTGTAACTGAGGAAGGGCACCCAAACACCCTACGAGAAGGTAGCGCCCGTGTCCATAGTACTTGACCGGCGATTCGCGCGAATGACGAACCGGAAGAGCCCCACGCTCACAAAACCTGGGGCACCCGGCGAGGAAAAACAACGGGGCCGAAAGGCCCAGCTCACACCCAGCACGGCTGCACAAAGTTGTTGACAAGTGCGCACTAATGAGTACACTCGCGTAGGTGCAGATTTGTGGCGAAGAAGAAGCGAAAGTCAATCAATGTTATCCTCAGTTCTGCCGAGTTTCGCAGATTTCAAAGATACTGCGCTCAAGGCGGCTACAAGAAAAGTACGCTCGTCGCGCGATTGATTCGTGACCATCTGGATGCCGAGAAGTTCATGATGCAGTCCGAGCTACTTCTAGGCCGCGAGCCAGAGGGCTGACGAGTTTCATTTGGCAGTGATGCTGCAAGTGTCAAGACATCGATGGTCACTGATTCGGCCGAAAACCTTTCAGGAGAATGGCTTAAGCGGACATGCCGAACATACAAAGCTCCAGAACGGGAATCGTTGAACCTCGGGCGTACCCAAAACGAATCTACGAGCAGCACGCATTCGGATTCGTCCGCGATCGAGCGAAATCGAGTGCGGAGAGGCACAGGGTAGTCTCGATGTTCTCTGGGTGCGGTGGCATGGACCTCGGATTTTTGGGTGGATTTGAGGTATTTGGTCGATCCTACGAGCGTCTGCCGTTCGAAATCGTCTGGGCAAACGAGCACAACGAAGCTGCTTGCAAGACATATCGGCGTAACCTACGCGAGGACATTCACTGCGCTGACGTCTGGGACGCGATCGAGTCGGTTCCGCGAAAAACAGACGTGCTGATCGGAGGCTTCCCGTGCCAGGACATATCCGTCAACGGCAAAATGGTTGGTGTGAGCGGCCGACGCAGCGGCCTGTACCGCGCCATGATCGAAGGAATCAAGCGCACAAGACCCAAGGTTTTCGTAGCTGAAAACGTGAAGGGGCTGCTTATGAAGAGCAATGCGCGGTCCCTGCGCCAGATTATTAGCGATTTCAGAGAACTTGGGTACGAGGTCTCCTACGGTTTGTATTTGGCGGCTGACTACGGGATTCCACAAACTAGAGAGCGCGTTTTCATTGTTGGAATCTCACCGGAGGCGAAGCCGTTTGTTCCTCCTTCCCCAGAAAGAACAAGAGCTACATGGATGTCGGCCAAAGAAGCTCTCGCCGACTTGGAATGTCTAAAGGAATGCGCGGCTATCAATCACATTTGGAGCCGGGCGAACAAGAGTCCTGAACAAGGTAACCGCCGGTTGGCTGCAGGTCGCCCGGCTTATACAATCCGCGCGGAATGTCATGGAAACATTCAGTACCACTACCGTCTTCCGAGGCGAATATCCATGCGGGAGGCTGCTAGAGTGCAGTCCTTTCCAGACGACTTTATTTTTGAATCAAAACTCAGGGAGACCGAGAGGCAGATAGGTAATGCTGTGCCTCCCGTGTTGGCCTGGCATGTCGCTCAAGCAGTTCGAAAATGTTTGGATTGATGACTCTGACTACTTGCGCCCGAGAAACAGTTTCTGCGAAGGTCGCCAACCCTTTGCGAAACCGTCTGCACGCACGAGCCATTGCTTGATGCGCTCTTTCGGTGGCACTGCCATGCCCCAATACTCTACGAAGAGAGCATCCTCCAAAGTCGCGGCAGCTTTCTTCATTTCTGCTTCAATATCTTTTAGGGCTCGCAATAGGTAGTTCCCGCCTCGCTCTGGGCCCGCAACACTGCCTGCCGAAAACAAGTCTCGCGTCTGCGGAGCTAACACGCCGCGATAAGTGAGCATATAAAGGGTCGCATCAGTATATTTTCTGATTTTGGGGCCTGTGCGAGAAGGCGCGACAATCTGTGGGCAGAGCAGCGCGGCTTCTGCTCTAATCTGGCGTTTCTCCGATTGGGACAGATTCATATACAGACGAACCTGGAGATCGAGAGAATGCTCCTGCTCTTTTTCTGGCTTGTCTTCTAACCACCAGAGCCTTTCTCCTGACTTGCGGCGTCCGCGTGCATACTTGCGAATATGTTCCATCTTCTCGTGATCTGATAGCTTGCAGAAGTCCTGATAGGATATCCCAAACTTCGCGAAGAGCGATTCCTTCGCATCGATATCGACTTCGAATCGAGGGACATGAGACGTTCTGACATGCATGACACAATTCTCATACCTTCCCCATCGCACTTCTGGCTTCCCACCCATCTTGCCGAACAGAACATAAATATGCTTTACGTTGGGGTCTCGCGTTCCTTCAAAGACGCTATTGGCGATGCTTCGCCAACTATTCGCGTGTACGACTTTTACTTCGATTCCAAACTCGCCCATGACAATATCCGGGAACACCTGTGCTTGCGGTGATGGATCAACCGCAACACCTTTGTCTCTGGCAAGCTCCGTCAAAACGGCCCGAACTCTGTTCTCAAATGTGCTTGGTTCATGACACACGGAACTGGCTCGGACTTCGTCGGTGAGTCTGAGACTTACTGCGGTCAGCAATTCTTCGAAGTCTCTTGGGGTCATCGCAGAAGGGGCAAGAGAATCTCGTCGTCCGCCGAGATTGTACTCTATCGCGACCGACTCCCGTACTCAAAATACCTATCTGGAGAGGTCATCTTTCGAGAAACCGAACTATCCGCTTGCCGAGACGGTCGGCATGCCTGAGTTGACATTCCCACACGACGAGGCATCGCCAACGCATCGCCCGGAGGCGGCGAAGGGTTCTCAGATCGCGTGTGCGATTGCGAGCGATTTTGTCAGTCCAATAAGACTTTCGGGATTTGGGCATTCGTCCGAGCCTGCAATCATGACCGTGCCAAAAGCAGCCATGGACAAAGACGATCTTCTTGATTTTTGGGAAGACGAGGTCGGGTTTCCCTGGGAGATCCGCCTGGTGGAGCCTAAACCCGTAGCCCGCGGAACGTGCGATTCGCCTCACCAAAAGTTCTGGCTTCGTGTTCTTGCTTCGGATGAGGGCCATCTGCTTGCTGCGCTCGAGTTTTGTGAGTGTATCCATTTGAAATGGCCGCCGAATAGAAATCTTCGTAATCTCGCAAGACAAAGGAACCCGTGCATATTCTACTCGACAATAAACCGGGGTGTCCCCGGCGGCGCTTGAAATGCTTCCAACGGGTTGCTCCGCAGCGGGGTCCGCAGTGGGAGCCGAAACCAGCACTGGGTGGAAAACGTCAATGCGCCGCCTTCGATTTCGCCCTTTCGCGCGGGGCGAGGTTGTGTTTTCATGCCTCGGATGTTCGGAGGTGACCTTGTCCGCTGATTTTGCGAAGAGATGGTCTGGGAAGTGGGCGCTGATTACCGGGGCGAGCGCCGGAATCGGTCTCGAACTGGCGAAACTGCTCGCGGCGGGCGGTGCCAATCTGGTTCTGACGGCGCGGCGCGCCGACCGGCTGGCGAAATTGGCGGCCGAACTATCAGCGAAGCACGGAATTCAGGTCGAAACGGTTGCCGCGGACCTCGCGCGGGCAGAAGCGCCCGCCGAAATCTTGAACTTCACGGAGCGGAAGCGGATCGAGGTGGAGTTGCTGGTCAACAACGCGGGGTTTGGCGCCTTCGGCTATGGCCATGAGATTCCCGGGGCGCGCCTGGCCGACATGGTCCAGGTGAACTGCGCGGCGGTGGTGCAGCTGACCCGGCTGTACGTGCCGGCAATGGTCGAACGGCGGCACGGCGACGTGCTGATCGTGGCATCGGTGGCGGCGTTTCAAGCCGTGCCGTTCATTTCGGCGTACGCGGCGACGAAGGCGTTCGACCTGATCTTCGCCGAGGGGATCGCCGAGGAACTGCGCCCGTATGGGGTGCGGGTTTGCGCGCTGTGCCCGGGTTCGACCGACACGGAGTTCAAAGATGTGGCGCAGCAGCCGGATCGGACGTTCCGCAGCGCGGAGACGGCGGAGAAGGTGGCGCGGGTGGGGCTGGAGGGGCTGGCGGCGGGGAAGAGCTGCGTGATTTCCGGGTCGAAGAACCGGCTGATGGTGGAAGGCGAACGGCTCGCGCCGCGAAGGTTCATCGCGCGCATGGCGGCGAAGATGATGAAACCCTGAGGCAAGGAAGCAAGCAAGCAAGCAAGGAAGCAAAACAAATCCCTCACGTGCGCCGCGTTTCCGCGGCTTGGTTCGGGATGACAGGGATCGGGAGAGGACGGGGTTAGCTGCGGGAGAGAAGCGTGCCGTAGCCTGGGGCGCGGCCAGTCAGCCCAAGCAAGCGAACGCCGGCCCAAAACGCGTGGGGAAGGCTCGACACGACGGGCACCTTGCAGCGCTGCTCCAGCGGTGCGAGGAGTTCGAGAGTCTTCAGGGCGCCGCAGGAAATCAGCAGAGCGTCCGCCTTCGGCGCCGATTGCCACACGCCGGCGCTGAAATTCAGCAGTTCCTCCGGCGTGATTGGCGGGCGGTCCTCGAAACGCTCAATTCCCATGCCCTTTACGACGAGGATCTCGAATCCGCTTTCGTCAAGAAACGCGCGGAGACGGCGGTTGACCTCTTCGTTGTAAGCAGTCGCCACCGCCAGGCGATGCCCGCCGACGGCTTTGAGTCCTTCGACGATCGCGGTGCTCATGGTTGTGGCGGGCAGTCCCGTCGCCTTGGAGATGCTGTCCTGCAATTGCTTGTTGAACGCCGCGCCTTTGTAGAACGTGAGGGAAGTGCCCATGACGGCGATGGCGTTCGCGCCCTGCGCGGCCAGCGTTTGCGCGGCCGGTACGATACGGCCAACGACCTGGTCGTAGCCCTCGGGCGTCATGCGTTCGAGACCGACGCCGATGGCGCGGAACTCGACGCCGGAGGGATACATCATGCGCGCTTCGGGCGGGACGGGCGTGTTGGCCGGCGGAAAGATCAAGCCGAGGACTGGATCGGCGGCTCGGGCAGGCAGCCCAAGAGCCGCGGCGACCATTCCGCCGGAAGCGATTTTCACAAACGCGCGCCGAGAGCTGTCTGCCAATTCGATCTCCGCAATTCAGACGGCGAAGACGCCGTTAATGCCTCAGAATCCGTCACTTAAGCTACGTTTGCGACTCACCGCTCAGTTCAACGGGCGGGCGCAAAGAAGCTCGCATGTTCCGGGCTGAACTGCAAGCCGGAGTTGAGGTAGACTAACAGTCCCCGCCGGTGTACTATCCGCCTCCCCAAGCTAGGCGAATAATTCTGAGGAGATTTTCGAATGAATCAAGAAGCGGTCCAGCAATCATACCGTGGCGTTCGTTGCCTGTCGTGCCGCCAGCCGATCCCGCTGCCGGCCATCTTGCTCGAGGTCGATTCCAGGCTTCGAGGGGAGGGCGCCGATGAGCATTCCACGCGGGTCTTCAGCCTGCGTTGCCGGGCGTGCGAGCGGGAGAAGCCCTACCGCGTGAGCGATATCGTCGATTTCGAAGGCGAGCCGCGGATCCGGGCTTCGCGTTCGAATCTCCCGCCCCCCGCTGAGGGCCGGACCGTTCGGGCGCGGGCGGCCAACGGCTAGGCGAAAGCCTTTCGGCGATTTCCGAGCTTAAGAAGCAACTCCGTTCGAGAATCCCTCCTGTCGTGCGCCAGCGCCACGGGCGCACAAACGGCGAAACATTCATTAAACCGCGCACATCCAGCCTTCCCGGCGCAATTTAGCAGGCTGCGGAAAAAGGCAGTGAAGAGTGTCCTCAGGCGCTGAAGCGCATTGAGTGCAAGCCCTTTATGTCGGAGCTGAAGCTCCGACCCCCTAAAAAGCGCCCTTTTTCCGCAAACTGTTAGATCTACAGAGTCGGAACCGTCAGGCCGATAACGTCCGCACGGGAGGCCTAAATGCAAAGGCGCGCGCTGGTGGTGGACGACGAAGCGGACGAGTGCGAGTTCATTCAGAGTGTATTAAACGCGAACGGCCAGGAATCGCTGACGCTGACCGATACGCAGGAGGCCACGGGTTACCTGCGAAACGAAAAATTCGCGGTTGCACTGTTCGACCTGCGGATGCCGATGCCCGACGGGGTCGAACTGACGCGCAGGGCGCGCGATTCCGGTCTGAACCAGCGCACGCCCATCATCGTGATCAGCGACGATCAGAGTCCTACGGCGGCTTCACTCGCATTTTCCGCCGGGGCGAGCTTTTTCTTGTATAAGCCGATCGACAAATCACGGTTGGTGAGGCTGCTCCATGCGACCGAGGGGGCGATCGAACACGAAAGAAGGCGCTTCCGTCGGGTGCCGCTGAGGTCGAAGGTGGTGCTCGGTTTTGGCGAGAAGCAATGGTTCGTTGAAACCATCGACCTCAGCTTGGACGGAATGCAGGTCAAAGGCCCGATGAGACTCGCGGCGGGTGCGAACGTGTCCGTGAATCTGTTCCTGTCGCCGGGCGTGAAGCCGATCGAGGGATTTGGCTCGGTCGTGCGGGTCCTGAGCGACGATTGCCTGGGGATTCAGTTGAATCAGCTGACGCTTGAGGAAAGCGGGCGTTTGCAGGAGTTTCTGCTCCCGCTGATTTTCCAGGAGGGGCAGCGAGAGCTGGCGATGCACGTCCCTCAGATTGTGTGATCGCAGGCCAATGATGGCGATTGGCGGAGATCTAGCGGCTGGCTCTGCTCGCTCCCGCCGCCACTCGAACAAGGGTCGGCTGCAGATTTCCGGGATCGGGTCCCGCCCCGCGGAAGGCACGAGCGGCGGATTCCGCAGGGAACACGTTGCTCGGAATTCCTCCGGCTGACATAAGGTCGCCCACTTTTTCGGTCAAGCCCACGCGAGTCCCCACATGAAACTTCTGAAGCAGCGCAGCCACGTGGAATTTAACGGTGCGTTCCGCGACGTTCATGCTGGCGGCAATTTCCTTGTTTCTTAGATTTTGAAAGATACCCCGAAGAACCTGCTGCTGGCGCGCGGTGATCCGAATCGGCATCAGCGCAGGCGAGCAGGTGTCGATCAACTTTTTCGTGCGGGGCACGACGCGGTCCATGAAATTCCTTCCGACGGCGACCATCACACGAAAGTCGGCCGGTGTTTGGGAGCGAAGCACGCAGTGCATGGCCAAAAGGCTGCTTGTTTGCTCGACCGGCAGGCTGCCGTCGCGTCCGGGCTTTACGGCGAACCGTTTCTTGCCGGTTTTTCGGTCGACGAATACGAACTCGCGGGGATGGACGCGGATGCCGGTTTTCGAGTTAGCGAGCCGGCGAATTCTGTGATTTTTCAATGGGGCTCTCCTTGAGCGTTCCCGTGCGTGTGCGCGGAATCGCCCACGGAATGATCCGATTCCGTACAGACTGAATCGGCTGAAAATGTGCGCTCTTTAGCGAATGGCCTTGCGGTTTACGGCAACGCGTAGACCATCAGGGCCTGGTCGCTGCCCTTACCGCCGCTCGCAGCCATAATCGCGACGTATTGCTTGCCGTTCCTGCCTTGGTACGTGATCGGAACGGCGGTCGCCGTGTATGCGAGCTTGGTGACCCACAGTTCCTTGCCGGTTTTCGAATCGAAGGCGCGGAAGCGGTTATCGTTGGTGGCTCCAATGAAGACCAGACCGCCGGCCGTGGCAATCGGGCCGGCAAAGGCACCCGAGCGGCCGGTGTGCTGTTTAGCCGGCGGAAGCTCCTCAGTGATTCCCAGCGGCACGGTCCACGCGATCTCGCCGGTCTTGATGTTGACCGCTGACAGGGTCTCCCACGGCGGTTTCTGACAGGGCCAATTGCCAATCACTTTGCCGCTGGCGTCTTTCGCCGGCGCGCTGAAGCCGCCGTACTGACTGCCGGCGCCGCTGCCGCGGTGGTACTCCACTTCGGTGCCTATGGTTTGGGGATTGTATTTCGGGTTCTTCTCGAGGTACCCGGTCGCGCCCGCGTTCTGCATGTTGACGAAGAAATAGCCCATCGTCGGATCGGCCGCTCCGCCTCCCCAATTGGCGCCACCGGTCGCGCCGGGGAAGATTAGCGTTAGTTTTGTGTCCGCAGGTGAGTTGTGTACAGCCCACGGCGTGTATGGTCCTGCGTTGTAATAGTTGCTCTTGTCCCAAAGCTCGTGGCAGGCCTGAGAGTGTTCGGGTGTGGTGTCGTCGGGCGAGACGATGTCGTCGCGACTGATGGTGACGCGAGCCACCGGCGGCGGCTTCACGGGAAACGGCTGCGTCGGCGAGTATTGCTCACCGGGCGTGTCGCCCTTCGGAACGGGGCGCTCTTCGATCGGGAAGACCGGCTTGCCAGAAACGCGATCAAAGACGAACACGTAGCCGATCTTGCCGGTCTGCACGAGTTCGGGCACCTTCTTGCCGCCGCGCTCGACATCCATCAGGACTGGCTCGGGCGGCAGATCGAAATCCCACAGCTCGTGGTGAACCGTCTGGAAATACCATTTCAGCTTGCCGGTGCTGGCATCGGCGGCGACCAGTGTGTTCGAGAAGAGATTGTCGCCGGGACGATCGCCACCGTAATAGTTCGCGGCGGGTCCGCCGAATGGCATATACACGATGCCGCGCTTCTCATCCACGGTAACGGTCATGGACCAGACGTTTGAGCCGCCGCGGCCCTTCCAACTGTCGCCGCCCCAGGTGTTGTGGCCGACCTCACCCGGTTGCGGGATGGCGTGAAAGTCCCAGATCTTTTTTCCCGTGCGGGCGTCGTAGGCGCGCTCGTCGCCGGGTATTCCGGCGGCGATTTCGTCCTGCGGATGCAGATTGGTTTCGCCCGGACCATACACGTTTGCGCCGATAATGACGATGTTCTTGTAGATTGTGGGGACTTCGGCGAACGGAACGTCCAGGGTGATTTCCCCGTTCTCGCCGAATTTGGGATCGGGTTTTCCGGTTTTTGCCTGGAGCGCGACCAGCTTGTGGCCGCTGGTAAAGAAAATTCGCGGAGGGTTACCGGCATCGCCGGACCAGTAGGCCACGCCGCGCGCAGAAACCAGCCCCGCAGGCCGCTGATAGCTCCAGATTTCTTTGCCGGTTTCAGGCTCGAGCGCGACGACGCGGTTCCCGGCAGGCATGTACATCACGTCGTTGACGACGATCGGCGTCACCTGGCTGAAGGCACCGCCAGCCGGGCCGGTGCCGCCCGGACGCATCGGATACGACCACGCGACAACCAGGTTCGCGACATTGCTCGCATTAATCTGCGAAAGCGGCGAAAAGCGAGTAGAACCTAAATCGTGGCCATACATCGGCCAGTCGGTGTCGGACTGCGCGCTCACCCGTTGCGAAGAAACCGCAACTCCAGCAATCAGAACTATCAACCATCCGAACCTTCGCATTGATCCCCCTGTCGACACCCGACTGCCTGCGTCCCAAACCATGCGATCACGAAGGCGTGCAGTATATACAACAGGAAAGCGTTGTGCACCCGGCTCGTGCGGGAGGTAACGGGGACGTATACATATTAAACTGTCAAACGCGGGTCGACGATGAGGGATATCGCCATGCCTCGCGGGTATTGTCGGGCCGGCCGAAACGCCGCGCGCAACGCTATTCTTCTTCTTTTCCCTGCGATTTCGCGATGCGCTCGATGACGCCCATGTCCTCGAGCGTGGTGGTATCGCCGGAGATGCCGCCTTTGTGCGCGAGCTCCCGCAACAAGCGCCGCATGATTTTCCCGCTGCGCGTCTTGGGCAAGATGTCGCAGAAACGCACATCTGCTGGACGCGCGATGGTGCCGATGGTTGTCGAGACGTGCTCCATCAAAGCGACGCGCAAATTCGGCGAAGGTGATTGACCCGAACGCAAGGTGACGAAGCAAACGATGGCCTCGCCCTTGATTTCGTCCGGACGCGCCACGACCGCGGCTTCCGCAACGGTGGGATGACTCACCAGCGCGCTTTCAATTTCCATGGAGCTGAGGCGATGGCCGGCGACTTTGATCACGTCGTCGACGCGGCCCAGCACCCAGATGTATCCGTCTTTATCGCACTGGGCCGCGTCGCCCGCAAAATAGACGCCGGGGATTCTGGTCCAGTATTCGCGGGCGTAGCGCTCGTCGTCGCCAAAGATCGTGCGCAGCATCGACGGCCAGGGCCTCTGAATCGTCAAGTAGCCGGTCTCGCCGGGCGGCACCGGCTCGTTCTTCATGTTCACGACGCGCGCGATAATGCCGGGAAGCGGCAAAGTGGCCGAGCCGGGCTTGGTCGGAGTCGCGCCGGGCAGCGGCGAAATCATTATCGCTCCGGTTTCCGTCTGCCACCAAGTGTCGACGATGGGGCAGCGGTTCTTCCCGATCGCCTCGAAATACCATTTCCATGCAGCGGGATTGATCGGCTCGCCGACCGTGCCAAGGACTCGCAGGCTGCTGATGTCGTGCTTGTCGATCCATTCCATGCCCCAGGACATGAACGCGCGAACGGCCGTTGCCGAGCTGTAAAAGATCGAGACCTTGTACCGTTCGACGATCTGCCAGAAGCGGTCTTTCGTCGGCTGGTCGGGTGCACCTTCGTACATCACGATGGTCGCGCCATTCGATAGCGGGCCGTAAACGATGTAGCTATGGCCGGTGACCCATCCAATGTCGGCGGTGCACCAGTAGACGTCGTCGTCCTTCAGATCGAATACAAGCCGCGTGGTCCAGGTCGCCTGCAGCAGGTAGCCCGCCGAGGTGTGCAGCACGCCCTTCGGTTTTCCAGTTGTGCCGCTGGTGTAGAGAATGAAGAGCGGATGCTCGGCATCGAGCTGCGAGGCGGGGCAGTCCTTGGAAGCCGCCTTTTCCAGATCGTGCCACCAGAGATCGCGGCCTTCCTGCCACTCGACTTCGTGCCCGGTTCGCTTCACGACGATTGATTGTTCGATCGTCGGGCAATTCTTCAGCGCTGTGTCCACCGTTTCCTTCAACGGTACGATTTTTCCGCGGCGATAGCCGCCGTCGGCGGTAATCAAAATTTTCGATTTCGCATCGGCGATACGGTCGACCAGCGCCGTGGCGCTGAAGCCGCCAAAGATCACCGAATGCACCGCGCCGATGCGCGCGCATGCCAGCATGGCAATCGGCAGCTCGGGAACCATCGGCATATAGATCGCGACGCAGTCGCCCTGCTTGACGCCCAGGTGCAACAGCACATTCGCCATCCGGCAGACACGCTCATGGAGCTCGGCAAACGTGAATTGAAGCGTCGGCCCGTCCTCGGCCTCCCAAATCAGCGCGGGCTTGTTGCGGTTCTGCTTCAGATGCCGATCGAGACAGTTGTGCGAGACGTTCAGCTTCCCGTCCGAAAACCATTTCGCGTGCGGCGGGTCCCACTCCAGAATCTTCGTGGGCGGTTTGAACCAGTCGAGCAGCTTCGCCTGCTCGCTCCAGAAGCCCTCGGGGTCCTTCTCGGCCGCCGCGTACATCTCCCGATACTGCTCGAGCGACTTGACGTGCGCGTGGCTGCTGAATTCCGACGGCGGCGGAACCGGCTTCTCATCCAGTACGTGTGGATCAAACTCCAGCATTGCGCCTCCTACGGGCGTCTGAGGGGCCGGCTAAACCGTTGTCGCAGCCCTCTCGGTCTTCCTGGATATTTTCGGCATTCCCGGCCCCTACGTTATTGGAGCACGGCGGTTTGGTCAAGAACCGGGCGCAAACGAACCGGGCGCAAACGAGCCAATTCGAGGAATTTCCCTGGTCTGGGTGTTATATCCATGTACCCCGCAGAATTCGGGAACCTTTGCGGTTCAATTTCGGAATACCTAACGAGAAGCAGAACGGGCCGTCCAAATTTGACGAGATGAACCAGACGACCGATTTTACGGACGCCCTGCTCTTGCGGCGCATTGCCGGCGGAGACGAAGATGCCTTTGCGGAATTGTATCGGCAGAAGCACCCGGCGATTTATCGTTTCGCTTTGCATATGACCGGCAACGCATCCGTGGCGGAAGACGTGACGCAAGAGGTTTTCATGGCACTGATTCGCGATCCCAACCGATTCGATCCTTCCCGCGGCACTCTCGGCGGCTTTCTTTTCGGCGTCGCCCGAAACCATCTTCGGAAGCGTTGGGAGCAGGATCGGCGGCTGGTCGCGTTCGATGGCGACCCTGATGATTTGCACGAGCTTGGCTCGGCCAATGGAAACGGCCATCGAGCGGCGAACGGCAACGGCGTTACCGGCATTGGAAATGGCCGCGGTGCACTAGTCTCTGCGCCGAGCTGGGACGGATTTGCGGCCGTCGAGGCCGTCGCCCGCGTGCGTCGGGCGGTGAGCACGCTGCCGGAAAATTATCGTGAGGTTGTGGTGCTGTGCGAGCTGGAGGAGATGAGTTACGAAGAAGCGGCTTCGGCGCTCGCGTGTCCGGTCGGTACCGTTCGATCGCGGCTGCACCGCGCTCGGGCGATGCTCGTCGAAAAACTTCGCGAAACGCCACCCGTGAGGCGAGTTTCGGCGGTAGGGGAATGAAGGACGAGGTGAATTCCATGGATTGCGCCCAATTCGAAAGCATCGTGCACGACATCGAACGTCCGGGGACGGAGGGCTTCGCGCTTCGCGAAGGTGTGCTGGCGCACGCAGAATCGTGCAGCCGCTGTGCGCGCCTGGTGACGGAGGTGGAATCGCTTGACGCAGGCCTGCGCGCAATCGCAGCTGCCGCGGCCCCGCTGCAAGCGTCCCCGAGCGTTGAGATGGCGGTAATGGCGGAGTTCCGTCGGCAAAAATCCGCATCGGCGCGCAGCAGGGTGCAACGGCAGATCGCGGCACTCAGCACGGCGGCGGCCGCTTTGCTCGCGGTGGGCTTTTCGCTGCACCACTGGGCGACGCATTCTGGCATCACGCCGAAGATAGCCGGCGTCATCTCCAAGCCGGCATCGCCCGCGGTTCCCGCGATCGCACCCGCCGCCGGCACAGCCGTGGAAAACTCGGCGACTGCCGTCGACCCGGACGACTCCGAATATGCGACGTCCTTTGTCCGGTTGCCCTACGCGGACGATCCCCCTTCGCTCGACGACGGCGCGGTGGTCCGAGTGGAGATGCCGCGCGCGGCGCTGGTGTCGTTCGGCCTGCCGGTAGCGGCGATGGAAAGCGACGGCATGGTCCAAGCCGACCTGATCGTCAGCGCGGACGGAACGCCGCAGGCGATTCGGCTGCTGCCGCAGGGCGGTACGAGCAGGCAATAAGTTTGAAGACCGAGGAAATGGGGATAAGCACGGAGACAGTCATGAATCGAATGCGAACATCAACCGGAATGGGCGTCGGCACCCTACTCTTGGCATTGGCGATGGCATGCACGAATGCACGGGCGCAGTCGGACGCGTCGCCTCCTCCGCCACCGCCGGGCCGCGACGTTTTCTTCAGCATGGGCGGTGGTCCGACCGGAGCAGGCGACGCGATCGGATTCATCAGCTTCGAAGGCGACCTGGGCGGGAAGACGGTGACCGGCGCGCCATTCAGCGCCACGATTTCCACGCAGGTTACGCAGGTCCTCGCCGATGGCAATCGCATAGACCGCGCGACTTCTGGAATTATCGCGCGCGACAGCCAGGGGCGGACGCGCCGCGATATGACGCTGGCTATTATTGGCGCTTGGGGCGCGTCCGGGCAGTCAGCTCCGCACGTCGTGTTCATCAACGATCGCGTGGCGGGCGCCCGGTACATTCTCCAGCCGGATAAGAAAATCGCGCGCAAGCTGCGATGGATGCCCCGCGGCAAGCACGGTGGCGCCGGCGCGCAGGGCGATGTCGAATACGAGGCCAGTGGAAAGCTGGACTCGAGCAACGTGACCACGACTTCCCTTGGAACTCAGACGATCAACGGCGTGCAGGCGCAGGGTACTCGCACAACGCGAACCATTCCCGCCGGCACGATCGGCAACGCGAACGCCATCGCGATCACAAACGAGCGCTGGTATTCGCCTGAACTGCAAACGGTGGTCATGAGCAAACGCAGCGATCCGTTCACGGGCGAGACGACGTTTCAACTAACCAATATCCAGCGGCAGGAGCCGGATGCATCGCTTTTCCAGATTCCGTCGGATTACACGATTCGCCAGGGGCGCGCCGGCGGACCAAAACGATTCAAGGGTGGTCCGGGGCAGCCTCCGCCGCCTCCGCCTGACGCCCAGCAGTAGTTGCCCTCGTCGCAGAATTGATTTTCCCCACGTAGCACAGCAGTTGGTTGCGGGCGGATCTACCACACGTAAACGCTCCGCCCGCAAGCGCCCCCCTACACCGCGGCTGCTATAATCCGCGCAGCGAACATGGCTTCATTGAATGAAAGCGAACTCCGGAAACAGCTTCTCGCGGAAGGGTTCACGCACACCTATGTTTGGCAGGATAGTCCCCGCGCGTTCTATTCCGATCACACCCATCCGGGTTTGACCGCTCACATCATTCTCGACGGCGAAATGACGCTGACGTGCGGCGGGAAATCGGAAACATACCGCGTGGGAGATCGCTGCGACGTCCCCTCGGGCGCGGTCCATTCGGCGCAAATGGGACCGAAAGGCTGCCGCTACCTGGTCGGCGAGAAATAATCAGCTTGCTTCGGCGGTGGCGCGGTCGAGGAGCTCGACCACGTGAAGCACCTCGTGCTGCGTTTTGTGAATTGCCGCTCCCGCGCGCAGTTGCAGGATGCAGCCGGGATTCGCCGTGACGATCGCATCGGTCTTCGTTTCGCGCGCGATGTCCATCTTCAGTCCGAGCAGTTCGAGCGACGCTTCCGTTTCCGTCACGTTGTAAACCCCCGCCGAGCCGCAGCACTGGTCCGCCAGCCGCATTTCCACCAGCTCCACACCCGGGATCGCGCGGATCAATTTTCGCGGCGCTTCGCGGATTTGTTGCCCGTGCGCCAGGTGGCAGGAATCCTGGTAGGTGACGCGCAGCGGAATGTTTCGCAGCGATGCGACCAGGCCAAGCTCCGCGAGGAATTCGCTCACGTCGCGCATCTTGCTGGAGAAATGCGCGGCTTGCTCGTGGTCGGCGCCTCCCGCTGCGAAAAGATGCGGATATTCCTTGAGCGCCGAGCCGCAGCCTGCCGCATTGGTGATGATCGCGTCGAATTCGCCTGCCGGAAATGCGGCAAAATTCAGGCGCGCGAGATTCCGTGCCACATCGCGAACTCCAGCGTGGGACGGGAGAGCTCCGCAGCAGACTTGCCCGGCGGGAACGACAACCTCGCACCCGTTGGCTTGTAACACGCGAATCGTGGCGCGATTGAGCTCGCTAAACGTAACTTGCGCGACGCAGCCCGCGAAGAAGGCGACGCGCGCGCGCCTCGGGCCCTTCGCCGCAAACGTCTTTCCGAGTTCGCCAAAGAAAAAGCGCCGGTCGATTCTCGGCAGCAGCCGCTCGCGGTCCTGCAAGCCCACCAATTTCAGGATGCCCGTGCCGCGCGCTATCGCTGCCAGTCCCGAGCGCTGATAGACGCGCAGAAGTCGCGCAGCTGTCGCGATTCGCCGCGGATACGGAAGCAGCCGCCGGTACACCAAATCACGCGCCACGCGCGAAGCCAGCGGACGCCGGTAGTGCTGCTCGATCTGCGCGCGCGCCGCCTCGACCAGTTTCCCGTATTCGACTCCCGACGGGCACGCCGTCTCGCATGCGCGGCAATCGAGACACCGGTCGATGTGCGTGACGAACCCGTCGCCCAGTGCGAGCCGGCCGTCGTCGACAAGCTGAATCTGGCGAATCCGGCCGCGCGGCGAATCTGCTTCCCGCCCCCACAGCCGATAGGTTGGGCAGTGATTCAGGCACAGCCCGCAGTGCACGCAGCGCGAATAGTCCGCGTACTCCGGTTTGTCTGCGCCGGCGAAGCCGCTGACGGGAGGACTGGCTGCCATCGATTCAGATTCCTCCCATGAATCGGCCGGGGCTTAGGATTCCGTCGGGATCGAACACAGCTTTCAGCTTTTTCATCAGCGCGAAGTCGGCAGGCGGCGCGCCCCAGACGTCGATCTCTCCCTTCAATGCCGTAGGACACCACGGCAGCGTAACGTGCCGCCACGCCGGCTTCCCCGCGAGCCCGAAAATTCGAGCGCACTCCTGTTTCAGGCAGCGAAGCGATTCTTCGCTGCCGTCCGGAGGCTGCAGGGCGAGATACACGACGCCAAGACCTCGCACCATCATCGTCCATGGCATTCGAGTGGATTGAATGCCGCTTGCAAGCTCCGCTATGTCTGTTGGACGCGCGCTGATCTTGAAGACCGCCGCGTAGGGAGTGCGTTCAAGAATTTTAGCGGGGAATTCGGCCATGAAGCGCGTGGCATTTTCCCCGGCCTCCGCATCCATATCCATCAAGGACTCAAACGAGCCGTTATTGCCACGCTTGGCAATCGCTTCGATTTCGCGTCGATCGCGATCGAGAACCTGCTCGTCGCCCGCGAAAGAAACGACGGCCGCCCACCGATCATTTTCGAGAGAAAGTCCCGCGCGCCGATCGGCATCCGCACCGCCTTCACTACCAGCTGCGAGAATTTCCAAGGTTCGCGGACGCAGGATGGATTGCGCGATGGCGTTTCGAAAGTCGCATGCGCCCCCGGGGCCGCGAAAGACGACGACAAAGGTGCGCGTCGTACGTGGCAGCGGGAACGTGCGAAAGTTGATCCGCGTGATCACGCAGAGAGTTCCCAGAGAACCGATCATCAGCTTGTGGATGTCGTAGCCTGAAACGTTTTTCACCACCCGTCCGCCGCTCTTGGCCGCGATTCCGTCGCCGGTGACAAATTCCATGCCGAGTACGAAGTCACGCGCCGTGCCGTAGGACTGTCGCAGCGGGGAATCGACTCCGGAGGCAATCGTGCCGCCTGCCGTCGCCCGGTCCATGAACGGCACCGCGAGCGGAAGAAATTGCCGGTGCTCTGCCAGTGAGCTCGCGATTCGATGCAGCGGAATCCCGGCTTCGACACTGAGCGTCAAATCACCGGGATCGTACGCAAGGACGCGGTCCAGGCGCGTCATGTCCAGTGCCAATTCGTACCGCCGCGGCGGCATCCCGATTCCAACCTTTGTCCGGGCGCCCATGGGCACAAGCGCGAGCTTTTCGCGCATGGCGCATCTCACGATTTCGGCGACCTCTTCACTCGATCCGGGACGCACTGCAGCGGAAGGCGTTTTTCCGTCGATTTGGTATGCGGCCAGCTGCGCCGGATCGCGGATGACGTTTGATTCGCCCGCAATTGCCGCCAGTTGCGAGAGCGCGACCGCTCCGCTGGCGCTCATGCGGATGCGCTTGACGCCGCTGGGGCGGACTGGGGACGTACGTAAATCTCGCCGCAGCCTTTGGAAGCAGGAAAAATCTTGCCGGGATTGAGCAGATTCGCCGGATTGAAAACGTCCCGTACGCGGCGCATCAACGCGAGATCGGCCTCGCTGAAGAGCAGCGGCATCAGGCGGTCCTTTTCCATGCCGACGCCGTGCTCGCCCGTGATTGATCCGCCCATCTGAATGCAGAATTCGAGAATTTCGTCGCCGGCACGCACGGTGTCGCGGAATTGCTGCTCGTTGCGCTGGTCGAAAAGAATGATGGGATGAAGATTACCGTCGCCGGCGTGAAAGACGTTGCCGATCTGGAGTCCGTATTTCTTCGCGATTTCCCCGATACGGCGCAGCGTCGCCGGAAGCTTGGTCCGCGGGATCACGCCGTCCTGCGTGTAATAGCTTGGCGACAGCCGTCCGACCGCGCCGAATGCGTTCTTCCGGCCTTTCCAGAGCAGATCCCGCTCTCGCGCGTCGCGCGCCACCCGAACCTCGCGTGCGTGATGGGCGGAGCATACTTCGGCCACCTCTTTCGCCTCTGCTTCCGCCGCTTCGCGCAGCCCGTCGACCTCGATCAGCAGGATCGCCCCGCAATCGAGCGGAAATCCCGCGTGAACGTAGTCCTCGACGGCGCGAATCGTCCAGCCGTCGAGCATCTCGCAGGCCGCGGGCGTGATTCCGCGCGCCGTGATCTCGGCAACCGTTTCCGTCGCGTCGTCGATCGAATCAAAGATTGCGAGCAACGTTTTGATCGCTTCCGGCAGACGCGTCAGCTTCACCGTAATTTCCGTAACCAGCCCAAATGTCCCTTCCGAGCCGACGAACAGCCCCGTCACGTCGTACCCCGGCGAATCAAGTGCCTCGCTGCCGAGGCGCAAGAGTTCTCCAGTCGGGAGCACGATTTCTAGCGCAAGCACGTGATTGGTGGTTACGCCATAAGCAAGCGTATGCGGCCCGCCGGAATTCTCCGAGACGTTGCCCCCGATCGTGCAGGCCTTTTGGCTCGACGGGTCGGGCGCGAAATGGAGTCCAAGGTGCTCGACGGCAGCGCTCAAATCGGAATTGACGACTCCCGGCTGCACGGTGGCGCGCTGGTTTGCCGCGTCGATCGCCAGAATGCGGTTCATGCGCGCGAACGACACGATGATCCCGCCGTGGCGGGCGATGGCGCCGCCCGAAAGCCCAGTACCCGTCCCGCGGCCGACAATCGGAGTCTGATGGCGCACCGCCAGCCGCACAATTTCCACCACGTCTTGCGTCGCGCGCGGAAACACGACGCAATCCGGCCGGGCGACCTCGACCGAGCCGTCGTATTCGTAGAGCATCAAGTCCTCAGACTCGTGCAGCACGCAGCGAGAACCGAGGAGTTTCGTCAGATCGTGGAGGAGCCGCGAGTTCATTTGAGTTGACGCCAGAAAGCTGCCCTGTTCGCGCCTGCGGCCACTATAGTCGCCCGCGCCGGGAAGCGTCAACGAGCTCCGAAAAATTCGCGCGCCGCACGAACACTGGACTTTGTCTGCTCCTGCTCGAACGTGCCCGCCGTGGTGTATTCTACTGGGCCAGTACAAATCTTTTTTGCGAGGCGTCTAGTGAACAAGCCGAAAGTCCTCGTAACGAGGCCGTTATTCCCAGCGGCGCGGGCGATACTCGATGAGCATTTCGACGCCGAGTATTGGACGCCCGCCGAACGCATCCCGCGCGCCGAATTGCTCAAGCGGGTCGCGGAGAAAGATGCCCTCGTCTGCCTGCTCACCGAAAAAGTGGACGAAGAGCTGCTGACGACGGCTCCGAAGCTTCGCGTGGCGGCCACCGTTTCCGTCGGCTACGACAATATCGACGTGCCGGCCTGCACGCGCCACAAAGTGGTCGCCACGCATACGCCGGGCGTGCTGGATGAAACCACCGCCGACTTTGCGTGGACTCTGCTGATGGCAGTTGCGCGGCGCCTCGTGGAAGGTGACGCTTGGATGCGCTCCGGCACCTGGCCCGGTTGGGATCTCGATCAGCTGCTCGGCGGCGATATCTGGGGAAAAACGCTCGGCATCATCGGTTTCGGCCGCATCGGCCGCGGGATGGCGCGCCGCGCCCAGGGTTTCCACATGCGCGTGCTCTATCACGACGGAATCCGCGCGCCCCTCGACGTGGAAGAGGAGCTTCACACGCGTCTCGCCGAAATCGATCGCCTTCTGGGCGAATCCGATTTCATTTCGCTGCACGTCCCGCTGCTGCCCGAGACCCACCATCTGATTTCCGCAGCCGCCTTTGACAAGATGAAGCCCACCGCGTACCTGATCAACACCTCGCGCGGCCCAGTGGTCGACGAAGCCGCCCTGGTCGCCGCCCTCGAGCAAAAGAAAATCGCCGGCGCCGCCCTCGACGTGTACGAGTACGAGCCGAAGGTCAGCCCGGCGCTGGTGGCGCGCAAAGACGTGATACTTGCACCCCATATTGCGAGCGCCACGATCGAGACGCGCACGAAAATGGCGGTGATGGCGGCGACGGGCGCGGCTGCCGTACTTGATGGCAAGCGCCCACCGAACGCGTTGAATGCGGATGCGCTTGGCCTGAAAGCTGGAGGAAATTGAAATGCCGCTGGTGACGCGGAATCATCCGAAGCTCACGCTCGAAGGCGCGCGCGCCGTGCTCGCCGCGGCGCAGCGGCGCGCCGAAGAGATTCATGTGCCGATGGACATCGCCGTCGTCGATGAGGGCGGCCACCTGCTCGCCTTTGAACGCATGGACGGCGCCAAGCCTTCGTCGATCGCGATTTCGCTTGTGAAGGCGCAGGCAGCGGCGTTGCGCCGCTCGCCCACCGGCCCCGCGCTGACGGGCGACCAGGTGAATCTGCCGCTCGTGCTCGGCCTGGCGATTGCAAGTCCGGCGGCCCAGACTCCGATTCGAGGTGGCGTGCCCCTGATTGTGGACGGCCAGGTGATAGGCGCTGTCGGGGCGAGCGCGGGGTCGGAAGATCAGGACCTCGACGTAGCGCGCGCCGGCGCCGCCGCCATCGAGAAGGCGTGAAACAGGCGGCCGAGCGCATTTTCCGCGAGACTCTCGCGGCGATCGATATTCCCGCGACAATCCAAAGAAAACTGGCGCGTAGCGGCTCGGTGATAGCTGCGGGCAATGGCAGAATCGACCTCCGCGATTTCAAATCAATCGTGGTGGTTGCATTCGGCAAGGCGTCGTACGCGATGGCAAAGGGCCTGTCCCGCGTCCTCGAGCCGGATTTCCGCCCGGAAGGAATTTTGGTCGTGCCCGCGGCGTTGCCGGCTGAAATGCCAAATTGGAAGATTTTCCGCGGTGGGCATCCTCTGCCGAATGCGGAAAGCTTTGCAGCGGGCCGCGCGATTCTCGATCGGCTCGCGCGATGCGACCATCGCACTCTGGTCTTTTTTCTCATTTCCGGCGGAGGCTCGTCGCTGGTCGAGCAGCCGCTTGATCCGGCGGTGACTCTGGAGGATTTCGATCAGCTGAACGCCGCGCTGATCACCTGCGGAGCCGCGATCGAAGAGATCAACACGATCCGCAAGCATCTCTCGGCGACGAAAGGCGGCCGGCTGGCCGCCGCTGCGCCGCGCTCGCTGAAACTCACGCTCGGTATCAGCGACGTGCCGCCCGGGCAGGAGTCCGCGCTGGCGTCCGGCCCGACGCTGCCCGATCCTTCGACGATTCACGACGCCGAACGCATCGCGCACAAATACAACCTGATCAATCGCTTCCCGCGAAAGATTCGCGAGACGTTCGAGAATCACTCGCTGCGTGAGACGCCCAAGGCCGGGCAGGCTGCGTTCGATCGTTCGCATTTCGAGATTTTTCTCGGTGCGCACGAATTGACGCACGCGGCGCATCACGCGTGCGAAGCGGAAGGTTACGTTTGCATTTGCGATCACGCCACCGACAACTGGCCGATTGACGAAGCCGCGAATTTTCTCCTCGCTCAGCTTGCCGCGCATGCAACCGCGAATCCCGGCCACCCCGCTGCCGTTATTTGCGAAGGCGAGCTGAGCAGTCCGGTCACGGGCAATGGAATAGGCGGGCGCAACGCGGCTTTCGTGCTCGCCTGCGTCCCCAAAATCGCCGGGAAGGGAATTACGGTGCTCAGCGCCGGCACGGACGGAATCGACGGGAACAGTCCCGCGGCGGGCGCAGTTGCGGACGGTGAAACTCTCGCGCGATCCCGCGCCGCTGGCCTGGATATCGCCGATTTTCAGCGACGCAGCGACTCGTATAACCTTTTCGCGCGCTTGGGCGATGCGATCGTCACGGGACCGACCGGCAATAACCTCCGCGACCTGCGGATTCTTCTCGCGTAGCCGATTCCGCCGGCGTAGTTATCTGGCAATCGGCTGGGACTTCAGCAATCGCAACGCGAGCTCGATGTATGGGCCGATGGCTACGGTGAGTTCGCCATTCTTCAGCATATTCTCGAGGGGCGCGATTGCGTCGGTATCCCCTCGCGCGCCGAGAGCGAAGATCGCGGCAATTCGAATGTCGAAGTACGGCTCGTTCAAGCAGGACACCAGCATCTTCGTGATGGCGCTGTTTGGCTTGTCCAGTTCCGCAACCGCCCCGAGAGCGGCCTGACGGCTTCCAATCGGCTTTCCAGGCGCGGACCATTCCATCAAAAGCGGCACGGCGCGGATATCGCCGAGCCTGCCAAGCGCGCGCAGCGATGCTTCGCGAATCACGTCATCCGGCGACTCTGTTTTCACCGCCGCGGCCAGTGTCTCGAAAGCATCCGGCGCTTGAATGCTCGCCAGCGCGCCGAGCGCCGCCGCGCGAACGCGGTAAGCCCGATCGCTCGCGGCGATCTTGGTGAGCTTCTCGGGCAGCGCCACGTCGTCCTTGAAACTGCCCAGTTCGCGGACCGCCGTATCGCGCACCCACGGCGCCGGATCGCGGACCGCGGCGAGCACTTGCTTCTCGGCCTCCGGTCCTCCGATCCTGCCGAGAGCGAGCAGCGCTTCCACGCGGATTCCCCAGAAAGGGTCGTGCTGCGCCGCCTCGCCGAGCGCGGTCACCGCGCGCGGGTCGTCTTTCACGCTGCCCAAGGCCACGGCCGCGTCTGCGCGATCTGGAGTGGTCTCCGCATTCTTCAACTGGTAGGCCCACAGCGCCGGATCCTTCTTGAACTCGACCGATTTCAAAACTTTGTCGCCTTTGTCGAAGATCACCATGGCCGGGGCACTGTCGGCCGCAAACGTAAATGTCTGGCCGGCTTGATTGATCTCGACGGTGTGCGTTTCGCGGCCTTTCTCGGTAGCAATTTCGATTTCCACCGCGACATCGAATAATCTGACGCGGCCCTCTACTTTTTGCGTCTGCTTGACCGTGAATTTCACTTGCCCCGCGTCAGGATCGTAGGCGTAGCTCACGTCGAATTTCGGGGTACCCGCGCCATACACCCACTGTTCGAAAAATCTGTCGACGTTGACCGAGGTAGCTTGCTCGACCGCTTTCTGAAGATCGGCGGTGACGACATTTTGCCCTCGGTTCACTTCCAGATAATGGTGCAGCGCCCGGTAGAACGCATCGTCACCGAGCTTCTCGCGCAACATGCGCAGCACCCAGCCGGCTTTGTCGTAGATATTGTCTTGATACTCGGTCGAGTCTTCGAAGTCGCGGCTGACAATCGGCACCGGGAACAGCCGCGGCTGCCGGACCCACTGGTTCTGATCGCGCCAAAAATCGAAATCGGATTCGTCGCGTCCGAACCGGTGCTCGCTCCACACGCGCTGAAAGAAATCCGCGAAACCTTCGTTGAGCCACAGGTTTCCCCAATCCTTGCAAGTGACCAGGTCGCCGAACCACTGATGCGCGAGCTCGTGCGAGTTGACGTCGTCGGCGCCGTCGTGATCTTCCGCCACAAGCGCCGGATTCTCGAGCGAATGCGTGGTGATCGAAGTGGCGCTGGTGTTCTCCATGCCCTCGGCGACAAAATCGTCCACCGCCGTCTGCGCGTATTGCGCCCAGGGGTATGGTTCGCCGAGCTTGCTGGTAAAGAGATCGAGCATTTCTTTCGTTTCATCGAACGTCGGGCCGATTGTCGATTCCTTGCCGCGCGGCACCACATAGCGCAGCGGAATCCCGTGCCAGGAATCGTCGCGCTCCACGAAATCCCCGGCGACGACCGAAATCAGGTACGTCGAAAGTGGCTGCGACTGCTTCCAGTCCCAGGTTCTCTCACCGTCAGGTTCGGTTTTTACTCCCATGAGCTGGCCATTCGAAATCGTGATCCACGCGGCCGGGACGGTCAGCAGCATTTCCGATGTGGTGCGGTCGTTGGGATAGTCATACAGCGGAATGTAGTAGCGGGTATCCTCCGCCTCGCCCTGCGTCCATATTTCCCTGGGCTGGTTCGGATAATTTTTGTCGGGCAGGACGAAATAGAGTCCTTTTTTCGGCTGGCCTCGATAATGAACCAGGATCTCGTGTTTCTCGCCGGCGGCCGCCGGACGATCGAGCGTGACGATCAGATCGTTCGGCGTCACGGAAAACTTGGCACCCTTTCCGTCGACGGCGACGCTCTCGATGTTCAGGCCTACCGAGTCGAATTTCAGTTCGGAGATGTTGTCGCGCAGCGCCGCGACGCTTTCCGTCACCTCGCCGCGCACCTGGCGCTGGTCGAGATCGAACCACAAATGAGTCCGGATGTTCTGCAAATCGTAATCGCGGCTGCGGGCATAGGGTTCATCCGCGCGGACCGCGGCCGGGATCGAAACAACCGCGCCAAGCAGCAGAGCGAGCCAGATCGCAGGGCGCGAACGCTTCCCATTTGACCATCCAGAGTCCATGCCTTCTCCGACGAAATAAATTCGGTTTAGTAAGCCATCCATTATATCCGCGGGCGGCGGATTTTCGCGGCTGGCCCGCACGCTCGCCTTTCAGACTCTCCTATCGCGTTGGCGCCGACTCGATTAAGATGCGCGCGTGACCCTTCCAGCCTGGCTTGCAGCGATCGTTTTGTTTCTCCAGCTGCCGATTCCGCTTTACTGGTTTGTTGTGCACCCGCTGGTCCGCTTTTGGCGGCGCTATCCCCGCGCTGTTTACGCCGTGGGGCTTGCCTGCTCGTGGCTCCCGGTTACGGGAGCGATCGTCGCGTTTCGCAAACTGCTGTTTCGGCCCGATTGGCCTTCGCCTGCGGCGCTCGCCACAGGCGTCGCCTTGATCGTTCTCGAAGCCTGGATTTTCTGGCGCGTGCACCGCGACCTGGGCACGGCGCGCCTGGTCGGCAAGACGGAGCTTTCAGGCGCCGGTGAAATCCAACGGCGTGGAATCTACGCGCGGATACGCCACCCGCGCTACACCGCGTCGTTCCTCGCAATCCTCGGCGCGTGTCTTCTGGCGGGAACGCGCACGATGTGGATCGCGGCGGCCGCGTGGCTGCTTTCGATGGGAATCGTTATCGCTCTTGAAGAGCGAGAGATGCGCGCGCGCTTCGGCGCAGCCTACGTGGATTATTGCAGGGAAATCCCGCGATTCCTGCCATTCGGCGGAAAATCGCGAAGCGAATAACCGGCAGCTCCGCTTAATTCGAGCTGCAAGGCGGATTCGAGCAGCTCTCGTTCTGCTCAAGCCAAAGGGCCAGCGCAGTGACACCCACGGCTCCGCCGATGCCTCCAACTTCGGCGACATGCTTCCAATTGGTTCCCCCCGAGCCGCCGACTCCGTACTGGTTTTGAGCGCCGCCGCCCGGCTCCGGCGCGGCAGCCGTGGCCTCCATCGTCTCGCCCTGCTCGATGGTCTTCTTGTCGCCATTCGGCGCGATGACGAGCAGCGTGCCTTCATATGCGCTGATCTGTATCTTCGTGGGGCTCAGCACGGCCACCTGCGCGAACACGCGCTGGCTATCCTGGCCGCGAATGATCCCGAGCGGGGTGCCGATTTCCAGCTGATCGGGCGACGTAGTAGAAAATCCGAGTGTTCCGTGCGCAATCTTGGCCTGAACCTTGTTCTCGCCCGGAACCAATGTCGCGGCTGTGGAGGAAAGCAGATACACCTGGCTCGCGCCGATCTTCATCCGCAGCGAACCGCCCATCTCGGTCGACAGTGCGTCCCCCGGAAAAACGTCCGCGCCGATTTCGGCATTTGCGTTGTCAACTTTGGCGTGATCGGCAATTACCACCATTCCCAGCGGCTTTGCGCTTGCAGCCATCACGGGAAGGTTCAGCATGCCAACGATAACGAAGGCGATCAGGCAGGAGCGGGCGCCACAGAGGATATTTGAACGCACTGTTTCCTCCAGGAACAACATGGCCAATGTACGCGCTCGACTTTGCGGTGTCAATACAAACCGCATACCACTAATAGGG
The DNA here is from genome assembly GCA_963769415.1 of uncultured Acidobacteriota bacterium. Lineage (GTDB taxonomy): Bacteria > Acidobacteriota > Terriglobia > Acidiferrales > UBA7541 > Palsa-295. Next base: position 1,798,558 of record CAVYLM010000005.1, on the reverse strand, counting down.
TATCCCCTGCGCCGCCTTCGCCTTAGCTTGCGTACTAGGCCCGGGACTGGTATCACTTCCGGTTGTGACCTCGCGGTTCGTTTGCTAAGCTACGACGCGGAGAGGTGTCCGAGTGGTTGAAGGAGCTCGCCTCGAAAGCGAGTGTTGGGGAAACTCAACCGTGGGTTCGAATCCCACCCTCTCCGCCATATTTTCTCTCGGCCTTTCTGTCAGTTAACGGAGGGCCGTTTCGCGTGTACCTCAGGTGTCCCCTTCGTTTCGGGAACGGACTCCATCACCGCGATCGGGTCTTGCGCCCACGTGCTGCGCACATCCGCTTCGGCCTGCTCCTGACGCTCGCGAATCCACGGGCTGTAGTGCTTCTCCGTAATCTTCACGCTCTGATGCCCGAGCAAAATCGACACGCGCTCTAGCGGAACGCCCGCGAGTAGCAGCTCGACCGCGAACGTGTCGCGGAATCGGTGCGCGTGGCCACCTTTCACTTTCGGCTTTGTCTCCGCTGCGCGCGCCGGCACGAGGCCTGGGAGCTCGAATTGCCGCGGCCGCGATCGGCGCTTCGACGCTCGTTCGCGGAAGAGGATGGCGAGACGCCCCTGCCAATCAGCTACCGCGGTCTGGAGTTTCCCGTTGCCGGTCCAAAACCAGTAGCGATCGCTCATCTTTGGGATGGCGTCGAGCTCGCGCGTGACGAAGTCCGGTACGGGGCAGTGAACGTGGGTCCCGGTTTTCTGGGTGTAGAGCCGCAGCTTTCCGTCTATAAGCCGGTCGACCGAGCAACTCACAGCGTCTCCGATCCGCAAGCCCGTGTACCGAAGCAACAGAATCAGCGCGCGCAGACGCCGCGCGTTGTCGCGGCCCTGCGGTTGAACCTCGGCGATGTTCTTCTGGGCCTCCTCGAGGATCGCGATCATTTCGTCGCGTGAGAAAGGCAGCGTCGGCCGCATGCTGACCTTCGGGTTTTTCACTCCCACAAGCGGGTTGCCAGAGAGCCAGCCGTTTTCATGCGCGAACCGGAAGAAACTACGGAGCCGTTCGAGCTTCTTGAGCGCGGCGAGATTGGCATCCTTCCAGGATGCGCGGAATTTTCGGAGCGCCGGCGTGTCCAGCTCGTCGAGAAATCGAAAGCCCTGCTCCTGGGTGAATGCGGTGAGCTGGCGGAACAGCAGCTTGTACTTGTAGATCGTGCGCTCTTTGAGCTTTCGCGCCTCGGCGTCGGCGAGAAAATCCCGCGTGGCGTTCTCGATCGCGATGTGGCCCGGCTCGGTGCCGTCGCCTACAAACCCACGCGCTTCCCAAGTCTGAATCGTCTCCATCGCTCGTTCCCAGTTCGTCTCCTTGAGCGACTGGCGAATTTCGCGGCCTGCGATAAACCCATCAGCCCAAATCGGACAGCGGCAGCGCCGCCACTTTCGTCCGAGCTCGTCCAGCTGTTTCTTTTTCTCCTTGTCGCTACGCGACGGGTTGTGCTCGATCTGCGCGCGTCGCTCCTTGTCACTGCGGTGCTCGCAGTTTTTCAGATGGCGACGGTAAATAGTCAGCACGCTGGCTCCTACACTTGCGACTTGCGGCGGTGAACGCGATCGAGAACGAATTCGGGAATGCGGAGCGTGGTGTAGCGGCGCTTTCCACGCTTCGGCTGCGCGTCGCCCAGGACAAGCACTCCCGGTTCCTTCTCGAAAATCTTGCGGACCGCGTCGGTGCTCAGAGACCACATAGTAGCGACCTCTGCAACTGTGTAGTGGCGAACGGCGAATTTCGGCGTTTGATCGGGTGAATTTGCGGGTGGAACGCGTTCGGCGCCATGCACTGAGTCCTGCGCGACTTGTGAGTTCGTGCTCACGTTCTCAGTCCGCCTGGTTCACTGCCTCTCCAAAAACAAGTGGTTGCCGAACCCCGCCCGGCGATTCAAATGCGCGCTGAGAACGCGGCACTTCGCGCTCCCGATTCTGCCGGGATTGCCGAACCCCGTGCGGGCGCGGGTGCGGATCGGCGGCGTTCGATCGCTTCGAGCTGCCTGCGCCAGTTCTCCGTTCGCTGCGCGGAGCACCCACGCCGGCAGCTTCCAGAACAGCGGGCGCGGCATTCCGCGGGGATTCCCGGCTCGCGAGTTTCTTCCTTCCGCGTTCATTGAATCAGCCCTGCGCCTCTCCGTTCGGCGGCGCCGCTCGCGCCGAACGATTCACGGAATCCCTCTTCGACGAGCTCCGCGCACTGTTTCCAAAATTCGCCCACCTGTGGCTCGGGGCTGACGTACGTGCGCATCGCGTAGTCGAACGAGTCGCCCGTCCTGTAAGCAATCGCGGCGGCGGCCAGGTACCGGGCGAGCTGGTCTTTTTCCGGGACCGCCGGCACGCGCCGACTTGTTCTAGTTTTCCGCATACTCATCGTTGGGCCTCTCCTAGCCTCGGGCCTTTCGCACACTCAAAGTCCACGTGGGCGTTGCGCTGGCCATCAGTCGCGAATCTCGCGCTGCAATAGCCGCAGCGGAATGGGTTCGCAGGCTCTGGCCCGCTACCCATCCGCACCTCGCGCCGAAACTCGGCCTCGGCCGCTAGACGCCGATCACGTGCGTCGATTTTGCGGCGTTGTTCGGCAACCCGATCGAGGTCAAACCGAGAGGGTGACGCGCGCGGCGGTGTTCCGCGCGGGTTTTCGGTCTGTTCGGTCAAAAGGACGGTCCTGTCCAAAGTAACGTTGGACTCCTGCTCGCGAATCCTGGACTTCGGCCCTGAATCCTGGACTTCGGCGGTTCGAGCCGTTGCGGCTGTCAGAAAGGCGGCGATGTTCATGTGCCGCTTCCGTGGTCCCCGCGGCCGGAGAAGGCCCTTCTTCTCCAAAAGCCCGAGCGATTCGAGATTCGACAGCAGGCAAAATGTTTTTCCGCGCGACCAGCCGAAGTGCTGAGACATCGAAGCGACACTGACGAAGATCCGGGAGCCGTCCGCGTCGCCGTGGGTTGCGAGCCACTCCGCCAAGGCCATCCTCTCGCGCGCGACAGATTTCCATTTCCGACCGTCCTCGGGTAGCCGATAGCAATCCACTGGAATGTCGCGCAGATCGCGTGACAATCGGAGTGGCCGCGCCGGAACTTGCAGCCCCAGATCGCGCTGGGTCCCGCCGCTCGCGAAACAATTGCGCATGCTCGCGCTAGATGCGGTAGCGCCGCAGTTCGCAGGAGGGTTTGGCAACGCGAGAGCCGCTGACGTTGGCTGAACGCTCAAAGAGCGCTCCCGCAAATTCCATCGAACAGCGGCAAAGTCACGCCTGTTGGGATTAGCAAGAGGGACGGCGACGGTCCATCCGTGACCGAAGGCTCAAGCGTGTAGCGGTAGAGGCCTGGTGCTTCACACACGCAATGGATGCGATGGCCACGCGCGCGAAGGTCGGCGATCCGCGAGTGCGCCGCGTGTGCGACGGCCCAAAGCTCGCCATTCGTGCAGCCGCGCTCGCCGGCCGCCCGCAGCATCGCGAGAATGCTGTTCGCCTGGCTGCGCTGGCGCATACGATCGTCGGAGGACTGAGGCATCCGTGCGCGGGAGGATAGTCTGGCCCGAGAAGCGTTCGGACGGGGGGAAGTTAACCCCGGGTGTGCTTAAAACACGACCGCAGTTAACTTCGGTCGCGCTTGGCGACCCACCGAGCGTAAATCTGATGGTATTTGGCTACGACGTTGTAGCTCCTCTTTGTGTCGAGGGAAACAAACCATCGCGCGGCAGTTTTCGGATTGCTAGGTGACCGTCGAGCCGCATCGAGTTCTCTGGGTGAGTACGCCGGCAGCAGCTTCACCAATTTGTTCGGGTTGACGCGACTCCGCCTAGGCAACGCGCTCACGTCCGCGCAGATCCGCTGGAATCTAGGAATAAGCTCTTCCTGGAGGAGTTTCCCGACTTTGAATTCGATTCTGTCCGTGAAGGCTAGTGGGTCGGGTCCTCGGCTTCCGCCATGCTTTTCGTGAGTCGATACTTCGGTTGATCGGGAGCCATCGCTCCCGTTTCCTTTGTGGGCAGCCCAAATGGTCCGTAGCTTTGCGCGGAAGGTCGCTCGCCGTTCCGACGTCCACGCTGCCTTCGCCGCCGCCCTCAACTTTGCCCGCACCTCGGATCGACTCTGCGACACCTTCGCCGCCGCCCTTCGCCTCTCATGGGCTCCAGGCTCTGCCCAGGCTGCCTTCGCCGAATCGCTGCGCTTCTCGCGGACCTCAGGTCGATTCTGTGCCACCTTCAGTGCGGCGCGGCGCTTCTCGCGCACCTCGGGTTTGGCCCACGTTGCCTTCGCCGCAGCACGGTGTCTCTCGCGCACTCCGGACTTTGCCCAGGCTGCCTTCACTGCGGCCCGGTGCTTCTCGCGCGTCTCGGGTTGATTCTGCGCTGCCTTTGACAGGGTGATAATCTTCGTCCGCATCGCAGGATCGGCCCATCTCCCCCTCGATGCGGCGCGCACCTTTGCTTGCACCTCGGGCCGATTCTGCACTGCCTTCGCCAGCGCGCTTCGCCTCTCATGGGCTCCGGGCTTGGCCCAGGCCTTCCTGAGTGCGGCGCGGCGCTTCTCGCGCACCTCGGGTTTGGCCCACGTTGCCTTCGCCGCAGTCTTCTGCTTCTCATGAACCGCGGTTCGATTCAGCGCGGCGCGACGCCTTGGACTCTGGGAACGCGATCGGTTACCCTGGGAGCTGTTCACTGAGAATCAACCTTTCCGCCGCCGGCCACGAACCGGCGGCTTCTCGTCTCTGCGAAGTTCTCGTACAATCCAGGGGATGCCGTTGACGCTCCCGCTGCCGCGCGTTGCTCGACTCGCTGCCGTTCCTATCGAAGAGGCGGAAAGCCCGAAAGCGCGTCGCGCGTTTCGCCGAAACCTCGCAAAACTTCACCCACGAACTGATCGGTGGCCTTTCGTCACTGGCCCTCGCGGGAAGAAGGTTCTGGTTTTGGAGTACGTGCCCGCCGACTGGTTTTCACGACCTGAAGCTCGTCGGGAAGTGCGGCAATTTCTGCGCCGCAATAGGGACAGACTCCTTCGTACCACTGGGCGGGATGCAGCACCACGTCCTGCTCGCCGAAGATCTCCCGGACGGCGCTAGACTTTTTGCAGTTCTTGCACGTAACTGTCAGGTAGCGTGGCATTCGCGCTCAGATTTTCTCTCGATCACACCAGGCTGACTTCCAGTTCGAGCTTCGGCCGCTTCTGAGCGTGCAGCTTTAACTGGACGCCGCAGGCCTCGGCGATCTTCTCGATGGTCTGGAGCGAGTGTGCGGCGTACTCCGCGTCCTCGAGCCGCGCGATCGCGGACTGGGTGGTCCCCGCCCGTTCCGCCAGCTCCGTCTGCGACAATCCCGCGGCGTCGCGCATCTCGCGCACAAGCATGGCGAGATCGATCCGGCGTCCGTGGCGCGCGTAAGCGCGGCGGTAACGCGTGCTTCTCTTCGCCCGCTCCTCCACGAACTCTGCGTGTTGATCTCGTTTCATAGGCCTGCCTCCTTGAGAATCCGGCGCCGTGCGGCTTCGGAGTCCGGGTACTGATTCCGATATTTCAGCCACAATGCCCGCAACCGTTCGGCACGCGTGATCTCGCCCGGCGGCGTCTTCTGCGTCTGCTTTTGAAAGCCCGACGTCAGGACGATGAGCCTTCCGGGCTGGTAGAAGAACAGCACCCGGAAGATGCGATCAAAGTGCTTCACGCGCAGCTCGAAAATATCGCCCGTCAGCTTGGTGACGAATTTCCCCGGCATTTGCGTGCCGAACGTACGCAGCCGGTCGATCATCGCGTCTACCTTGGCCGCTGCGTCATCATCGAGCGAATCGACGAACTCTCTGGCCGGCCGGCGACGGTCCGGGAGCTGCACGTACCCGATGGAAAACTCATTCGCCAAGGGTCACCTCGAATATAGCACCCGTGCTATGTCCTGTCAACCATCCCGCGAAGTTCGCGTGATCGCCGCGCCTTAAAAGCCCGCTGCACGATCGGCGCCGCGCAGCGCGTTCGACCTTTCGCCCCTCGAACTCGTTTCCCCTGAGCCATAGTGCGCCCGATTCTAGAAGATGCTTGACAGGGTTGTCAATGCTCTGGTAAAAGTAATCCGATGGCTGCGAGGACCTACACGACGCGCGAGGCTGCGAAGCTGATCGGCGTTTCCAGACAGACTTTACAGGCCTGGATTGCCGCCGGGAAGATCAAGGCCCCAAGCTCGACGAGTGTGGGTGGCGCGCCCGTCCGGTTTTGGGCGAAGGCCGACATTGAACGCGCTCGGAAGTTCAAAGGGCAATTGAAGCCAGGTCCCAAGCCGAAATAGAGCAAAGCGGGACGCGCTGGTGCTTGAGACACCGACGCGCCCCTGACCACCATCGCACGTGGAGGTGCAACGATGGCTCCTGAAACACTATCCGCAGTCCCATCTCCAGCGCAACATCCCGTTCGCTCCTACGCGAAGGCCAACAGGGAGCTGCTTGGGGCCTTCGAGCGGTACCTCGTCGCCCGCGGGCAGTCGTCCGGCACGATCCGCGCGTACAAAGCGGCCGTTCTGACTCTCGTGGAATCCCTTGGCTCGGCCAGCATCGCCGAAGTGGATCGCGACACGCTTCGGCAGCTGCTTGGGCAGCTCTATAAGAAGGGCCTCGATTCCAACACGATCCGATTGCGGACCTGCGCGCTGCGGGCGTTCTTCAAGTTCATCCGCCTGACGGGGCTGACGAAGCACGATCCCACCTTGGCGCTGGCGCATCGCAAGATTCCGGGCCGTGTCCAGCGAGTTCTGACGATCGAGGAAGTCGAGCGGCTGATTGGCGCGGCGCGCGATCCGTTCGAGCAGGCCGTTGCCGAAGTGCTCTACTCGACCGGCGTGCGCGTCTCCGAGCTGGCGAATCTCCGGCTTGAGGACATCGACTTCGCCAACGGGCAGATCGGCTCGATTCGCGTTCACAAAGGCAAGGGCGGTAAAGACCGCGTCGTGCTGTTCGGGAGCAAAGCGGCCAAGGCGATGCGGGAATATCTCGCGTGGCGTCCGTCTCAGGCGGGCTTTCTCTTTGAGGCCCCGGCGCGGGCCGGCGAACTATACCGGCGTCGCGGCTCATGGGCAGTTCGGTTCTACGTGAACGGGGAACAGCGGACAATGACCCTGTTTCGCACGAGCTCGATGGGCCGGCCGAGCGGCGCCCCCTTGGTCCCGGTTATGCCCACACCTGCCCAGGCACGGCGAGAGTTTGACCGCATCGCGTCGAAGATCCCCGGCTACCGCGCCATTCCCGCGCGTCCGTACACAGCGCGCGCGATTTGCAACGTCGTTCACCGTCTCGCGCAGCGGGCGAAGCTCGGCCGAGTCTATCCGCACGCGCTGCGTCGGGCGTTCGCGTGTCACATGCTCCAAGGCGGCGGCAATCTGCGCGCGATTCAGGACCTGCTGGGCCACGAGCGGATCGGGACGACGATGCTCTACACGAGCTTGACCGCAGCCGATCTCAAAAAGATTCACACGAAGTTCCACCCGCACGAACGGGGAGGCTCAGATGCGAAAACCGAGTAAGACCAGCATCGTGCGCGCCGAAGTGTTGCCGCCCATCCGCGCGCTGACAGAAGCGGACTTCAACCGAATGGTCGCGGAGGCCGTCGAGCGGCGAGTCGATGAGGTCCTTTCGCGCGGCTCGGACTCTGTGTTCCAGCCGTTCTTCCAGGCCAAGGAAATCTCGTACGAGATCAGGAGAAGGCAGACGGTCACGGAGCAACAGAAGTGGTCCTCCTACTTCGCGAAGCATGGATGCCTGATTTGCGGGACGCGCGAGAAGGGCTACGGGGGCCTCGGAATGTGTCACGTCTGCTGTAGCCGCACGCGCCATAGGCTCGAAGCCATCCTGCGAGAACACGCGCCGGCCGAAGCTCAACCAACGTTCACGGACACGGTAAAGCTCGCGCGGGAAGCTCTCGCGCCGTCGTTGCGCATTCTGCCTGAAGCAACCGCGCCGCGTGCGCGGAGAAAGCGAGAAAGCCGATGAGAGCCGCACTATACGCAAGAGTTTCCACGACGAACCACGGTCAGGACGCCACGATGCAGACACGTGAGTTGCGCGAGTACTGCGAGCGCCGCGGCTGGCAGGTTGCAGCCGAGTACGTGGACGTCGGAATCAGCGGGACGAAGGAGAAGCGGCCGGAGCTCGATCGCCTTCTCGCGGACGCGCACCGTCGCCGGTTCGATGCCGTGATCGTCTGGAAGTTCGACCGCTTCGCCCGTTCCGTGTCGCACCTGATTCGTGCGCTCGAAACCTTTCAGGCGTTGGGCATCGAGTTCGTGAGCCTGACCGAAGGCGTGGACACGTCGACGCCAGCCGGCAAGATGGTTTTCACGGTCTTGGGGGCTGTGGCCGAACTTGAACGGTCGTTGATCGTCGAGCGCGTGAAAGCAGGGCTGCGAAACGCCCGCGCGAAGGGGAAGCGCCTCGGACGTCCGAGAGTCGCCGTCGATCGCGTTAAAGTGGCTGCCCTGCGCGCACAGGGGCACGGCTGGAAGCGCATTGCGCGCGAGATGAAGATAGGCGTGAGCACGGTGCTTCGCGTTGCCCAAGAGCCTCGCACAGAGGGTTCGGCAATCCCGGCAGAATCGCCCGCGCGAAGTGCCGCGTTCTCAGCGCACATTTGAATGGCCGCGAGGGTTCGGAAAAGAGTTGTTTTTGGCGACGCCCGTGTCGCCGAGACTACTCCTGTCGCTTGAACCGGCGTCTCCGTTCCGCGCGCGCCTCGCCCTGAGGCCCGTTCTCGTCCGCAGACCCCTCCGAACGAAATCAAAAACAGGTCGCAGTATCTCTCGTGTTTTCAGCGCGTCCGTCTGAAAACGGCTCGAACAATCAAACAATCAAGCGCGCCGGCCGGGTCGGCGGCTGGACGCGGCGGCTGGCGAGCGCACGCGGACCTGTAAACTTTCCGCTGGCAGATGAACCACTTCCGCGCCCCGTGAGCGAAGCGACTGCTCGAGCTCCGTCTCGCGTTAGCCTTCGAAGCACGCGAAAACAATCAAAAAACGCAACAGAACAGCATTCTGTTGCACTCTGATGTCGTCGCAGATTCAGCACTATGGACGCCCTGACCAAAGACGAGCTGCAAAGCTTGCTGCAGGCAGCCAAGGCCTCGCGCGAGCGCGACTGGCTGATGATCCTCGTCGCCTTCAATCACGGGCTGCGAGCCGGTGAAGTCTGTGGCGGCTGGTATGTGCGCCGCGTGAACGGAAAGCCCCAAAAGGAATTCCACCGGGGCATCACCGCAGAGGACATACAGGACGGCTATCTCACGGTCAAACGTCTGAAGCACTCGCTCCGCACGATTCAGCCTCTTGTCTCAGACGCCGATCCGCTGCTCGATGAGCGTGACGCGGTGATCGAATTTGCGCGAAAAGCGAAGCCGGGGCGGCCGATCTTTGGCGTGAGCCGGTTTCAGTTCTGGCGGATCGTGCGGAAGCACGCCGCGGCTGCCGGCATCCCATCTCACAAGGCTCATCCCCACGCCCTGAAGCACTCCCTCGCCATGCACACGATCCCGCATGCGGGAATCGAGAACGTGCGTCAGTTTCTCGGTCATAAGTCCCTGAGCTCGACGGGTGCTTATCTGCGAGTCTCCGATGAGGACGCCAGCGCCGCGATTGCAAAGGCGCTCCATCGCACGCGACGCACCCGGCCCAAGTAAGCAGCTCGCCCGCAGCGGCCTAGTCGGAATCAGCCGATTCTTAGGAACACTTCGCTACGGTTCTAGTCGGTTCGCGCTCTGCCCGCGTGTTAACGTCAGCCAGAGCAATGACTTGCCCCCAGCCGAATTGCGGCGGGCGCATGGAAGTACTCGCCACGCGCTCCCGCCTCCGCCGAACGAAGCGGCGCCGCCGCTGCGGGCGCTGCGGCTTCCGCGAACGCACGATCGAAGTTCCAGAACAAATGTGGCTTGATCTGGGTCGCCTCGCCGAAAAGGGCGCGACCTGTAGGGAGATCGTGTTGACGCCGGGCCAGCCGTTGCGCATTGTGGCCGCTGTGCGCTGACTCAGCCTGCTTTTCGCACCTCAAATCGAGGCCGCGCAGAAGGACGTGCCCTAATCGCGGCATCGCCAGTGGGCCTTTGCACGAGCGGGATTCTTCCGCCCTCCTAACCCAAACCCCGCTGTATCCCCCGCATCGTTGAATTGCCCGGCGGTGACTCATCTCCCAGGCAGTTCCCGCCGGGCACCCTCCATCCCGCCGGAGAGCTGAACAGAGCTGGCGAGTTGGAAAGGTGTCTCCTCATTTCGACCCGCCGATATTGCGTTGTAAATCACGAGGTGACGCTCGACGAGTACGCGAAGCGGAGCTGCTCCGCGGGCCTTCACATCCACTGCACGCGGCGCGAGATTTCGGACCTTCTCGCGCACGGGGTCATCGAGGATCTTCCGGCGCCGGAGGATCCGCGCTGCGGCTACGTCTACCGCTTCAAGCGCACGTTTGCCGTCCGCGGCCTCAGTGCGCGATTTGGCGAAGAGATCGCGCAGATGATGGCGCGCGACGACGGCCGCAGTTTCGCTCGCTTTCTTCTTTCGGAGATTCGCCGGCGGTCCGCCGCATCGATCGCGTCGGAGTGAAGCGCCGTCACCGGGGAAGTGAAGGGCGCCCCTTACGGAGCACTGAAAAGCTCGGGCTCGGCGGTCCCGACGAATCTGTGATCGGCTGCGGCGGTGCCTGCCGGCCGCGCTGCGCGTTCTCGGTTCTGTTGTTTGCGCTCGAAGAGAAGGCGGTCGAGCCCGTCCGCGTTGCGCAAGAGGTTCTGTCTCGCGCGATCGATCTGTCCGAGGCGCTCGCGCTTTTCATCGGCGCTCAGGTTCTTCGCGGTGCCGATCGTGGCTCTCGCGTCGTCGAGCCGCTGGAGCGTCTTGCTCATCGAATCGAGGTCGTTGCGAAAGAGCGCGTACGCCGCATTGTCTGGGTCTTGGATGAAACGCCGCGCGGCGCCGCGATCGCTCTTCGCCAGGCGTGAAACGGTCTGCGACACGTCCATCCCCTCGGCCGTGTTGCGTTTCAACCGCTGCTCGGCGCCGGATTTGTAGTTCGGTAGTCCCACATTGCTCCCGGCGAATGCGCGGAAGTCGATTCCCTGGTCGGAATCGAGCATGCGGTCGAGAGCCGGAATCGCGTGGCGGATGACGAGAGCCGCCTGCTTCTCGAGCGCGCGGTTCGGCAGGATGCGCCCGGGTAGGTTGTGATCGTTTTGAGAAACAAGCTCTTGTCCGCCGAACGGGCTCTGGCGGTTCATCGCGAGATCGATTACGGCCGTGATGTCTGGCCTCAGCATTCCAACCAACCCGCCCGCGCCTTGGGTGATGCCGCGGGCCGCTTCGCCAGCGGCGCGCTGGCCGCTCTCGCCACGGATGCGCGACTGCGCATAGTTGAACGCCGGGCGCATGAGGTTTCGCGCCATCGACTCACGCAAGAGCGTCACGCCAATCGAGCGGTCGCCCCAGTGAATGTTCTCGATGTCGCTCGCGTCTTCCGGTCGGTTCTGGCCGTAGCGGCTGAGGATCTGGTTCGCGGTCCAGATCAACAGTGCAGGCGGCACGGTCGTTCTGATCGGGTGCTGGATCACCCAGCGCATCGAGCTCGTGTCCCAGCCGGGGAAGAGCATGAACTTCGCCACGATCTTCTGCCGGTCGGTCCAGTTCGCGCGGTTGTAATCGCCGAGCTGCGTGTTCACGGCCCGCGCGATCTGCTCGTCCGCAAGTCCGGGGTTCTGCGACTTCACCAGGTCGGCGATGTAGATGCGCGCCCGCTGATCGACGCCGCCGAGTCCGCCGAAACTGCCCGGCTCGAAAATCAGCTTGTGGCCGATGCCGGCAAGCGAACGCGCCCAATTCGCCGGGTTGAGATTCCCGCCCCAATACCGCTTGAGGTTCGCCATTTCGCCTGTGGTGATGGCGCCATGCTGCATGAGCCGGTCGAACGTCGGGTCGTCCATGCCGCTGATGCCGCGCCCGCGCAGCTCTTTGCCGAAAGCCACTTTCCACGCACGCGCCCAGGCCTCGGGATTTGCCGCACCGAGCGGGGCCGATTGCGTCACTCGGCGCAGGATGTTCGCGACGTGCGGAATGCCGAAGCCGAAGCCGATTACCTGCTCCTGCAGGAATCGCCGCACCGCTCCCGGGCCTTCGCCTTGCCCCGCGTTGTAATCGTTCAGGGCGCGCACAACGTCGCGCGGGCCGAGATACTTGCTCGCGCCCTTCTGCGGGTACTTCACGCCCGCGGCGGGGTCGTAGCGGTCGTATTCCTTGACGTTCTTCTGCCCGGCCTGGCGCACGTCGCGTGCGATGTCGGGCCGGTAATACTTCTCGCCCCTGTACGTGATCGAGCGCGGCTCGGGGGCTCCAGGCTTGAGTTCGGTGGCCTTGGCGATGAAGCCACGCGCCACCTGGTCTTCGAGCCCACGCAGATTTGTAGCCAGAAACTTCGTACCGAACGCCGGGCCAAACTCGTGCAGGCCGTGCCGGTAGTGATATTCCGCTGTCGCCTCGCGGCTCATGTTCCCGAGCCGTTGCGGCTGAATCACGCGGTCAAAAGCCGTCGTCGCTCGCTCGGAGGTTCCTCGCGCTTCGGGCTGCCCGATGCCTGAGACGTGCTGGTCGTACACGCGGCGCAAGTAGTCGCGGTCAAGGGTCGCACCGCCCATCCGTTGGCGCGCGGCCGTGAGCTGCTGCTCGATCGGGCGATACTTCCGCAGCGCTTCCTGGATCGCCGGGTCGTTTGTGGCCTGGCGAAATTCGGCTGGATGGTTCGCGCGGAGGTTCTCGCGGCTGTCCGCATCAGCCATGAGCGTGAACAGGCGCTCCTGGTCGCGCGAGAGGTTGCCGATGGTGCTCTGGATCCTCTGCGAGGCCTTCGCCCGGAAGTACGCGGGCGCATTGTCGAGAAGGTGGAGACCGCCGGCAACGTCGGGATCGGCTTCGCGCACGGCTCGGTACTTGTCGCCGATGCGAAGGCCTTTCTCGATGAACGGTTCGGCAACGAATCGCTGCCAGGCTTCTTTCGGCAGGCGTCCGCTTAGGACGTCGCGCACCAGATCGAGCGTCGCAAATCCCGCCTCACCTTTGCTGCGCTCAAGGGCCTCGATCATCTGGCGGTTTTGCTCGATGTGCTCCTGGGCGTCGCGCCGTTCTTCCGCTGGTGCCTCGGGCCGGTTGCGCAGTTGTTCTTCGAGACGCAGATTGTCGGTGCGGAGCGCCTGGGACTGGTCGGCGGCTGTGCTGGTCGCGGCGGAGAGTTCTTCGCGGGAACGGCTGGCGAATCGTTCGGGAGTTACTTCGCGCCCTGGAGGCGCTGCTGTCTCACCAGCTCGTGCGCTCTCTTCACCGCGAGCTGCAGAAGCTTGCGCTTTGCCCGCAGTACTCGCGGACTCATTGCCGGCGCGTTCTTCGCTGGCGAGGTCGTCAATTGCCCGTCCGAATTCGAGAGCGGCTTTTGCATCGGCGATTCTCCCCTCGATATTAGCAAGGCGCTGTTGGTGTGTCTCCGTCCACGTGCTGAGGTTTCCGCTGGCCGCGTCCGAGAGAAAATCGGCCAGCGCGGGATCGATCGCGCGGACCTGCCCGGCGAGATTCTCGATATTCGGCTCGACGCTGCGCGCCATCCGCTGCGTTTCGGCGCGCGTGCGCGTGATGTGATCGGCCGCCGCGGTGATGAGCCGGTCGTAGCTCGGCCCTTCGCCGCGGCCGAGCGCCTTCGCGAGATCGCCAGGCGACTCCTTGAGGTTGGCGAACCACGGAAACTGGCCGCGCAGCGACGTCACCGCAGTGACCGGAAGCTTTGGGCCCTGTCCCGTGAGCGAAGTCTCGTCGCCCATGTCGGCGAAGTAGCGGCCCGGGCGCTCCTGCTGCGACAGGAAGCCATGCGTGTGCTCCATCATCGCGCGTGCTTCCTCGATCACGTCGGGCGCGTAGACGGTTTTGGGATCCGGCACGCGGCCGGTAATGTCGCCGCGCGAGATGTCCGCGAGGCTGTTGCGGATCTCATCCGCCCGGACGCGCGTCACGCCGCTCGGCGGAACGGGCGTACGTCCCTGTCCGATCATCGAGCTCCACGTCTCGCGCGCGTACTGCTGCTCAACTGGATTGCTGAATCGGCTGATCGCAAGGTTCGCCATGCGGCGGCTGTCGGCGGTGATGTCTTGCGGCTTGGCTGCTTCGACCGTTGGACGCGGTTGCGGCTGTCCGTAGGCGCGCGCCCTTTCGAGTGCAGCGTCGTAGCGCTGCTGCTCCTGTTCAATCCGCGCCTGGTCCTCTGCGCTCGCCGGCGGCAGCGCTCTTTGCGTTTCGGCTGGCCGAAAAGCCAGTTCGACTTCCTCCGGTGATCTGGCGGGCGCTCGTCCGGGCCTCTCGGCCGCGAGCATGTCCTCAAGTGCCCGGCCACGTGGCACAACGGAAGTGGTGCCGCCCGGCGTGACAACGAACGTGCGCGGCCGCTGGTACGGCTCTACGTCCTCGGGACGAACGGCGCGGCGGTCCACAACGGAAGGCCGCGGCTGTTCGAACAATCCTTCGTCGCGCAGGCGGTTGATGATCTGGTCCGAGATTTCCTGTGTAAGTTGCTGCCGAAATTCCTGCGGCGCGCGGGCTTCTTTGGCCTGGGCGCTGAGTTCTTCCATTGGCGATCGCCGCGACGGACGCGCCAAGATCGGCGGCGCCGCCGTCGTCTCTGGCGTCCTCGGAATATCAACTGGGGCGTTGATGCGTTCCTGGCGCTCCGTCGCGGCGATCCGGTCGCCGATGCGCTGGCGCAGCTGGGCAAGATAATCGGGCGCGGTTTCTCCAGCGATAATCGGTTCAGTCGCGGCTCTTGCGCGGTCGAATGTCGCGCCTTCGTACTCCGGGCGCACTTCGCCGGCGCCGTGCAGCATCCCTCCCCCGATGAGCGCGACGTTTGACGCCAGTTCCGCTTCTTCCGCGGGCACGCCGAGTTTTCGCAGTCCCGTTTCCGCTAGGCTGCCGCCGGCAGCGTAGGGTGCCATTGTCGGAATAAATTCCGGCTGCGTGGCTGCGAGCGGGAGCGTGACCGTCTGAAAAGCTCCGCGGGCGGCTTCGTTCAAGCCGCGGACTTCGCTGTGCAGATCGGCTGGCTCACCGGCGTAAGGTCCCAACGCGCGCGCGCCGCCGGCGAGCATTCGTACCGGTCCCTCGACCGGCCCTCCCATCACATCGGCGACGCCGGGGCTGACGCCAACCTGTGTGCCCTCGTAGGTGTGTCCTGCCGCTCTCGATGCAGGGCCGCCGCCGTGCCGGATGTAGTCGGCCAGTTCGTCGAGCTTTGCCGCAGGACCGGTCTCGCCGGCCCTGATGCGGGAACCGGGTGGCGTGATTTCTTCGGACGCGACACGCCGCTGAGACTCCTCCGTGAGTTCTGGTTCGCCGAAGATCCCTGGGACCGCGTGCAACCGCGGATACATCGGGTTGGGCTGCGGCAGCGCTGTACGGCTCGGCAAAGATTCAGCCGAGTAATCGAATTGCTTAATCGGCGGCGTCTTCGGCACAGATGTTGGCGTGGCTGGCCGAAACTCGAGATCATCGCCGCCGCTCACGATGCGTGCGGAGCGGGTAGGCTGCGCGGGCCGGAATCCGAGATCGTCATCGGGGGACGAGCTCGTCGCCGCAGTGACCGGCGTTGCCGGACGGAATCCGAGATCGTCCTGCAAGCCCGCCGTCGCTGTGGCCGCGGGGCTCACTGTCCGGTGACCTGCTTGTAACCGCGCGTGAGCGCCTTGGCAAGATTCGCTTTCGGGATGTAGCCGCGCTGTCCGTCAGGGCTGATGACTTCGACCTCGCCGGTTCGCGGCCCGGTGTTGCCGCTACCGTTCCCGCCAGCACGTGAAGCGGGATCGATCTGCGCGGCATCGAGATACGGCTTCTCGAGATCGCCGATTTCACTGAGCTTCTGCTGCTTGGCTTGGTCATCGAGCGTGAAATCGTTCTGGATCTCCTTGCGTCTGCCATCGAAGTATTTCAGCATGCGCGAGGCCTGCGCTTGGTTAAGCGAGCCGCCGCGATCACCGAACATGGCTTTGTAGGCCTCTGGATCTCGCTGGAAAAGCCGGTAGCGTTCGTCGACCTCCGAGGGTGGCCGGTCCGCGAGTTTCTGCTTCCCTTCGAGCGCGATGAAATTCTGCGCCGCCTGCCGTTCGTTCGCATCGCCATAGGCAAAGGCCTCGAACGGATTTGTGAAGCGTTTCGGCTGAGGGGCTGCCATGCCGGATACGGGGCGAGCCTCGCCCGTTGCCTCGTTCATTTCGAGATTCGTGCTCTCGACCAGCTTCCAGGCGTCTCGCTGTTTCGACGGTGCTGCCATGCCGGGTATGGGGCGAGACTCGCCCGTCCCTTCGTTCATTTCGAGGTTCGTGCCCTCGATTGGACGCCACGTCGTTTTCGGCGAAATTAGCTCCTGCTGCGTTTTCGCGGCGCCCATCTCCCCGGTGATCAGCCTTCCCTGGTCTTCCCACTGTTTCTCGCGCTGGTCGAAATCCCGTTCCGCCCGCATGCGCGGCGCGTCGATGATCTCCCGGCCCAGCTCCGCGCCCCGCTCCGCCCCGCCGCCCCGCTCCGCCCCGCCGCCCCATCCTGCCGCTCCCGCCGCCACTGTCCCTAAGATCCTCCGCAGCACCGACGGCTTGCCCGCGTTCGGGTCGAGCGTCGGCCGCGCGCTCTCCCAGTCCTGATACCGCTTGAGGTAATCGGGCGCGGCCGTCTGTGTGCCGCCAGGTGTTACCGCTGGTGCGATCAACGGCTGCGGCCCGCCGTACACCGACCTCCCCGCCGCCTGGTCGGCGGCGATCATCCGCAGCGACGCGGCGGTATTCGCCGCGGCGTCATCCCCCGTATTCATTTCCGGGCCCGTCGCCGGCGCCGCCGGCGCAATCATCGCCTTCGCGCGATCCGCCGTCGCGTCGTCGGAGCTGACTGAAGCGATCAGCGGCGCGGACTGCGCTGCCCTGACAGGCTGCGAATACGCCGGCCCCGGAGGAATCGGCTGCGGCGCGCCGGCAGGCACGCCCGCGGCGCGCGGCGCGATCATCGGCTGCGCCGGCACCGCAGTTCCGTTGTCGCGGCGAATCACCAGCGCGTTGGGATCGTTCGGATCGTACGGCCTGGGCGCAGACGCCGCTCTCGGCCCGTACGCCGGGCCCGGCAAAATCGGAGGCGTCGCGCCCGCAGGCACTCCTGCCGGCCGGGCAGGCGCGATCAGCGCGCGCCGCAGCAGTTCGTCGATCGTCGGGTCGCCCGTCACGCCCCCCGGCGCGATCAGTTCTGCTTGCTGTGTCAGGGACGGTGCCATTTTCTTCCTCCTCCTCAGTTAGCTCGAATTATTTCGCCGTGCTCTCCGAAATGCATGACTCGCGCGATCGCGAGCTGCTTCGTCAGAAATCCCTCGCGCTCCAACGCTCGACCGAGCGGCTCGAGGCTCGCTGCGTGAAAAACGATCAACTCGCTCACGCCGTACTTTGCGACCGCGGCGCGAGCCTCTTTCGCAACTCTGAGAAAACCGGTCTTCACTTCCGGCGCGTCGGATTCCTCTGGCCTCGCGAGAACCAGTGCCACCCCGTCCGCTCGAATGAACATCGCGGCGCGGATTTCGCCTTCGCCGTCTCGATAGGTGATCCACGCTGGAAGCTCGTCGTCTCTAACGTCGCCAGCGATCTCCGCCGCGGCCGCATTGGGGTAAACGGCGCGGTACAAATCCGTGAGCGCGGCGCGATCGGCCGGCGTGCAAGCGCTGACCGTGCCACGTGGAAACTCCACCGATGCGCCCGCGTCCAAATTGGTGCTGGGCATTTCGCAAGCTCCTTTTCGAATCCCCGCCAGTCCGAGTTTCGCGAGGGTCAAACCACCGCTTGGGCGGCGTTCGACTCGCCGCGCAACGGCGGGATTTGAGGCTTGAAACGCGAGAACAGCCAGGCGGGATCTGCTTGAAGCGTTTCCGCGATGCGGGTGCGGAAATGCGGTGGAAGCTCACAGCGTTCGTGGATGAATTCGCTCAACGTGCTCTCGGGCATGCCGACAATTTGCGCGAGCCGCGCCTGTCTAACCCCGCGAGCCGCGAGCGCCGTCTTTAGGTTCGCTAGCAGCTTCGTGCTCCTCTCTCCGAAGAAGTTCTTCGGTCACAACTGCGAAAAAAAAAGCCCACGCCAAAGACGTGGACCATTCGACCTCGCGCGCCGTTTTTGACGCGCGCACTCTCCTACACTCCTATGATGCCAGCTCCCCTGCGGCTGTCTACTGACCCTTAGGACAAATTAGGAACAGGCACAGTACTTCTGGGCACGCGACCGGCCCGCGTACCTGCCGTGTACCTCAAACCGGCGTTTCCAGCGTTTTTGACGGATGGAGCGAAACGCAGAATCAGCAACTTGCGCCGTTTCAATAGGTGGATAGGGTCCGAATCCCACCCTCTCCGCCATCGATTTAGGCCTGAATTCATCAACAGACCCGAATTTGACCCGTCGCCGAAGTTGCCGTAAGGCGCGGGGAATGATAGCGTACGGCGGTCGCCGCACGCGACGATGACCATGGAACTACTCCTCAATCTCGTATGGCTGCTGATCGCCGTGGTCCTCCTGGGCACTTGGCGGACTCAATGGATCCATCAGCGCCGCCGGAACTTCCGCCATTGGCTTCAGGAATGGAGCGCCGTCAGCCTCGCCCTCGTGCTCCTCTTTTTTGCCGTCTCCATGACGGACGACATGCACTCGGAGATCGTGGCGCTCGAGGAGTCTTCCGCAAACAAGCGAGACCAAATCCACAATTCCGGCGGCCATCTTTTGCCGCAAGCAGCGGCTACGGCTCATAGTGCTGCGTGGGCGATTGTGGCGCCAAAGCCCTCGTTCGGGTCGGCGCGCTCGGTTCGCGCAGGCCTGCCCCTTGAGCGGTTGTTTGAGCCACTCGTGTCGCCCAGCTACGAATCATCCCGAGCCCCGCCAGTTTCCCTCCTGTAACGAAAATCAGCTACTCCGTTCATTTTTGTGCAGTTGACTGGTGATTGAGCGCGTCTGCGTTCGACGCACCGGGGACACAATTTATTGCGGACTTTCGAGCGAGCCGATCAGTCTCAGATGCTTTTCGGCATCGCTCGGCGTCTCTTGGGAGCCATTCGTATGAAGTCGACGATCTTGCTCGTTAGCGTGGTACTCGCGCTGACAGGATGTAGCTCGGGCAGCGCCAAGGATGGTGCGGCAGCACGCGCTCAAAGTAGTGATTCGGCCGCTGGCGAAGTCGTAGCTGCGGACTCCAAAGGAATCCAGACGGAGGTCGCCCGCACCACTACGATTCCCGAGTATCTCGATCTGCCCGCGCACATCGAACCCGACCCGACCCGGGTCGTGCGCGTTTTCGCTCCGGCCGGAGGACGGATCGTGGAGATGAAAATTCGTCCCTGGGATCACGTGGAGAAAGGGCAGATACTTGCCACGATCGAGAGCAGCGACCTTGCCCGCGCCGTAGCCGACTATCACAAGGCGCTGGTCGACAACCAGGTGAAACAAAAGGCCCTCGCCCGCTCGCAGGATTTGTTGGATCACAAGGCAATCTCCGAGCGAGACTTCGAACAGGCGCAGGGCGACGCGAAACAGGCCCAGGCGGAAGTCGAGGCCGCGCGCGAACAGGTCCAGGTGTTTGGCATGGACCCCGATCACGCATCGACTCAGCTGGTGGTCAAGGCGCCGCGAGCCGGATCCGTGCTGGATATCGGTGCTGCTCCGGGAGAGTTTTCGCAGGCGCTTTCCGCGCCGGCTCCGCTCGCGACCGTCGCCGACATCACGACAATCTGGGCGCTTGGTGACATCTACGAGCAAGATCTCTCCGCGGCCAGATTGGGCGAGGATGCTCAAGTTACCCTCAACGCTTATCCCAATCAGCACTGGTTCGGGCGCGTTAGCGTCGTTTCGGGTGCCGTGGACCCGAATACGCGGACCTTTCGGGTCAGGGTAATCCTGTCGAATTCCGACGGCCGGATTAAACCCGGGATGTTTGGCGCGATCCGGATCGTCAAATCCTCGGCGCCTGGAATCCTCGTGCCTGCGTCTGCCGTCATTCGTGAAGGCAACGACGCCTACATGTTCGTAGCGAAAGGAAGCGGGCGGTTCGAGCGACGCACGGTAAAAATCGGCCGCACGGTCGATGGCGCGGTCGAGATTCTTGGCGGCATCAACGCGGGCGAAACAGTCGTCTCGGACGGTTCGTTGCTTTTGCGCTCGGCAGGTCAGGACTGACCTTCGATGCGCAACCTTGTTTCATCGCTGCTCCGTTATCGCCCGATGGTCATCGTGGCGCTTGTCGCTTGGATCGTCGGCGGCTTTTATATGTTCCTCCGCCTCGATATTGAAGCTTATCCCGATCCATCGCCGCCCCTGGTTGAAGTGATCACGCAGAATTCATCCTGGTCCGCCGAGGAAATGGAGCGGCAGGTGACTGTGCCCATTGAAACCGTGCTGTTTGGCATTCCTCATCTCGAATATGTACGCTCCGCCGCGATTTTCGGTCTCAGCGACGTGAAGCTCTATTTCGACTACGACAGCGACTACTTCTGGGACCGGCAGGAAGTCCTGAACCGGCTTCAGCTGGTCTCGCTGCCCGCGAATTTGAGCCCTCAACTTTCGCCGGAGTCTCCCGTCGGAGAGATCTACCGCTATCGGCTCTATGGCCCCGGCTACAGCCTGAACGAACTGAAGGCGACCCAGGATTGGCTGGTCACTCGTGAGATCAAGCAGGTCTCCGGCATCGTCGACGTGGCCGGCTTCGGCGGTAGCACTCGCCAGTATGTGGCCGAAGTGGACGCGCGCAAGCTGCTTCAACTCAATGTCACGCTTCCACAGGTTGTCGCTGCCGTTTCCTCCAGCAATGCCAACGCGGGCGGCAACTACCTCACGATGGGAAGCCAGAGCGTCAATATACGCGGCGTGGGTTTGCTCCAATCGATCCAGGACATGCAGAATGTCCTGATTGCCACGCGTAACGGCGTCCCGGTTTATCTGCGCGATATCGCCGATGTCCATGAGGGATCGCAACCGCGTCTCGGCCAGGTGGGCGTCAATCACGATGACGACGCCGTCGAGGGCATCGTTCTGCTCCAGCGCGGCGAAAAGTCTCTGCCCGCTCTCGGCCAGCTCGATCAGAAGGTTCGCAAGCTGAACGAAGGTCTGCTCCCACGCGGAATGACGC
Organism: uncultured Acidobacteriota bacterium; assembly: GCA_963769415.1. Taxonomy (GTDB): domain Bacteria; phylum Acidobacteriota; class Terriglobia; order Acidiferrales; family UBA7541; genus Palsa-295. The sequence goes on along the minus strand of CAVYLM010000005.1, from coordinate 1,777,382 downwards.
TGGCTACGCTCTACGATCGCGCGGATCTCATCCATGTCACCACATCAACCGTCCGCGACATCGTCATCGTCGGCCTCGCGCTGGTAACCCTGGTACTCGTTGTCTTTCTTGGAGACATTCCGATCTCGCTTATCGCCGCGCTTACGATCCCCTGTTCGCTGTTGTTCGCCTTTTCGCTGATGGTCTTTTCGGGCCGCTCGGCGAACCTGATTTCAATCGGCGCGATCGACTTCGGAATCCTGGTGGACGCGGCTGTCATCGTCCTCGAAAACATTTTCCGCCGCTTTCAAGCGGCCACCTCGAGCGTCAACACCTTCGACCTCATCGCGGACGCAACCGCGGAGGCCGTGCGTCCGGTCGCGTTTTCGGTTTTGGTCATCATCGTGGCCCTGATTCCGCTTTTCACCATGCAAGGCGTGCCCGGCAAAGTCTTCGCGCCAATGTCCGAGACCTACGGATTTGCGCTCGTGGGTGCGTTCCTGTTCGCCGTTCTTTTCGGCCCGGTTCTCGCATCGTGGATGAAGCCGGAAAAAATCCGGAGCCACCGCACGCTGGTCGTGAACTGGCTCAGCAATCGCTACGCAGGCGGCATTCGCTGGACGATGTCTCACCGGAAGGCCGTGCTCGCGATCGCCGGCTGCGGGTTCACGGCGACCTTGTTGCTCGCGTATCTATTTCTCGGTGGCGAGTTCATGCCCAAACTCGAGGAAGGGAACCTCTGGGTCCGCGCTACTCTGCCGCAGGACGCGTCCTACGAAACCGGCGCCAAGTTGGCCCATGACTTTCGCGAAATCCTGCTTGGCTTTCCCGTGGTAACGCAGGTCGTTTCGCAGATGGGCCGGCCTGACGACGGAACCGACGTAACCACCTTCAATAACATCGAATTCATGATCTCGCTCAAGCCGCCCGGCCAATGGCCCAGCGGTTTGACCAAAGACAAGCTCATTAGCCAGATGGACGCGCAGCTCGAAAAATATCCCGGCATCGATTTCAATTTCTCGCAGAACATTCAGGACAACGTCGAGGAGGCGATGTCCGGCGTCAAAGGCGAAAATTCACTCAAACTCTTTGGCGACGACATCGACACATTGGTGGCAAAAGCGGGCGAGATTCGCGACGTGATGGCGCAGATCCCCGGCGTGGCCGATCTGGGGGTCTTTCAAGAATCGGGCCAGCCGGAGTTGGTCATCTCGATCGACCGCGCCGCGAGTGCCCGCTACGGCGTAATGTCCGCCGACGTTGACGCAGCGGTGCAAGCCGCAATCGGAGGATTCGCAGCGACCCAGATTCTCCAGGGCGACCGCCGCTTCGATTTCGTCATCCGCTACCAGCCGCAGTTTCGCACTTCGCCCGAAGCCATTCGCAATATCCTGCTGCCAACGCCCTCCGGCGGCAACGTGCCGCTCGGGCAAGTGGCCGACGTGTCGCTGCATCAGGGCGCGTTCATGATCTTTCGCGAAAACGGACGTCGCTACATCCCGGTTAAATTCAGCGTTCGCGGTCGCGACTTGGCTGGAACCATTGAGGACGTTCAGGCGCGCCTGGCGCAAAGAGTTCATCTCCCGGAGGGCTATCACGTCGAATGGGCCGGCGAATACGATAGCCTTCAGAAGGAGCAGCGCCGGCTCGCCGTCATCATTCCCATCACGCTGTTGATCATTCTCGGGCTGCTGTTCACGGCGTTCAATTCGCTGCGCCACGCGCTCTTGGTCCTTGCGATTCTTCCCTTTGCACTGACCGGGGGGATTTTGTCGCTCTTGGTGACGGGCACGCCCTTCAGCATCTCCGCGGCGGTCGGATTCGCTTCAGTGATCGGCGTCTGCACTCTCGGCGGCGTCGTGTTTGTTTCGGGCATTCGACGGAAAGAGACGGCCTCGCAGTCCCTGCGTGCGACCATTGAGCTCGCTTCACTGGCGGAAATGCGGCCCGTGGTCATGGCCTGCGCCGCGGCTTGCCTCGGCCTGCTTCCCGCTGCCGTATCGACCGGCATTGGTGTTCAGGCCCAACAACCGCTGGCCCGCGTCGTCGTCGGCGGCATGATCACTTCGCCGCTGGCCATTCTGTTCTTGGTTCCGGTTCTGGCGAGCTACTGGCTGCCGGCTAAGGAGAAAACAGAAAACGCGCCAGCGCCATAACGGCCGGAGCTCATAACAAGCTACCGCCGCGCTGCGAAGAAATTCTGCAGCAGCGCCACCGCTTCGTCGGCCAACACTCCCGATGTGACTTCGACCCGGTGATTCAGCTGCGGGTGATCGAGCATCGAAAAGCACGAGCGGATAGCGCCGCCCTTCGCATCATCTGCGCCATAGACCAATCGAGCGATCCGCGCCTGCACCATGGCGCCGGCGCACATCGCGCACGGCTCGATCGTCACGTAGAGGGTTGTCCCGAGCAGCCGGTAATTGCCGATGATCTTCGCCGCCTCGCGCAGCGCCACGATTTCGGCGTGCGCCGAGGGGTCGCAATCGGCAATCGTGCGGTTTCCCGCGCGCGCGACAATCCGATCGCCGGCCACGAGCACCGCCCCCACCGGCACTTCTCCGCGTGCGCCCGCCGCTTGCGCCTCTTCGAGCGCCGCTCGCATGAACTCAGCGTCTGTTTTGGAAATTTCCGCCATGGCGGGCCAGAATAACACGAGGCTCGCCCTCCGCGTCTTATGCGCGCCGCGCCGCGCTTGCCTTGCGCCGTCGTTCTATTCCGCTGGCGCCGACAGTTTCTGGTGCGAGGCTGCCGGCGGACGGTAGCGCATCCTGCGCAGACTGATTCCCTCGGCGAAAGATACGGGTAAGGAAGTACATCGCGATTCCCGCGGCGACGATGGCTGCTCCGATTACCAGTTCATTGGTGCGGCCGAGGGATTCCTCGTCGTTGCGCACCAGCGCCATAATGATCAGCGCCAGCGGAGGCAGGCCGATCAGGAATGCGCCAATCGTTCCGCCCGGAACGCGATACGGCCGCGCCAAACCAGGCTCGCGAATACGCAATGCGGCCAGCGCCCAAAATTCCAGCAGAATGCTCAGCCCGGTGAGCAGCACGTCGAGAATCAGGCTCCGCTCGAATCCCAGCGGATAGCACAGCGCCCAAAATACCGCGCAAGCAATCACCGCCACCCACGGTGCGTCCGACCGCGCATGCCGCTTCGCGAAAATCTTCGGCAGATAGCCGTCCTCGGCCATCACCACCGGCAGCCGCGTGAACGACATCATCAGCGCGCCAAACGAACCTACGGCGCCAAGAATCCCCGCAATCGTGATCGCCAGCGCGAGGGCCTGGCCTCCGACGATGCGCCCTACGTCGACCCAGCCTCCCGTGGTCCATTTGTTGGGATCGATTCCGAGTTGCGCGACCGCCGCGACGGGAAGCAGATAGCCGGCCACGACCAGCACGACCGCACCGAGCATCGCGCGCGTGTACGTTTTCTGCGGCGATTCCACTTCGCCCGCGATCGTCGAAAGATTGTCCCAGCCCATGTAATTCCACATGGCGATCAAAATTCCGCCGAGCAGGTCCGCGTGGCGCAGCGGAATCGCGCCGGCGCCCGCCACGGCTGCATGCCCATGTGCCACCGCAACCACAACCAACATCGCAAACGGCAGCAGCAGCGCGACGTTCAGCAGCAGGGATCCTTCGCCCACCGCCCGCGACCCGATAATATTCCACGCCGCGCACACCGCGATCATCGCGAACCCGATCGCCAGCCCGCGATAGCCGGACACCAGGTTCGGCGCAAAACGCCCGACGTACGCCACGAACAAATTCGGGTACAGCGCCATTTCGAACACGCTTCCCGCCATCGTCAGCCACGTTTCCTGGTAGCCCATGAACGGGCCCAGTCCGCGCCGCACCCAGATGTAGAAGCCGCCTTCTTCGGGAATCGAAGTGGCGAGCTCGCTCACCATCATCGCGGTGGGAATGCTCCACAGCAGCGGAGTAATCAGCAGGATCAGCAGTGTCGCGGCGTAGCCGGTTTTCTGGACGATATCTTCGAGGCCGTAGGGACCGCCCGCCACCATGAAGTAGGTGGCCGCGATCATCGGCACCACGGTCATTTTGCGGACGCGGGGAAGAGGTAAGCCCTCATTCGCAGTTGTCGTAGCGCTGGCAGAAAGCTTACTCAATTACTTCGAGCTCTCCTCGCCCGTGCCGCAGCCGGTTCCAATGCCCTCGGGGCCGGCCGCAAAATAACGTTTGGTGCGCAGTGTAAACTAGAAATCCATTGCGTAAACGAAATTACGCAAACTTTTTTCATTTTCTTCTGCGCCCCACTTCTCTGCGCCCGCTCCGTTGACATCCTGTCCGGGACGACATATCTGTGCGAATGTCATCCCGAATCCGCGCGCTTTCGGCGGGGTAAGGGATCTGCTTTTCGTCTTTGGTGACCTCAACAGTAAGCATTGCGACAGAGCCGGGTGGCTTTTAGGCTTTCTCCGTGCTCTCTGTGGTGAGATTTTCGGTTTTGGTTCTGGTTAGTTCTGTCGCCTCCCAAGCCTTCGTTGTAAGATGACTTCCTCGTTTTTCGCGCAGGCACTCACTCGATGGAACTACGCAAAGACCCGATCACGCGCAGCTGGGTAGTCGTCGGACATCCCGAGCGGGCCAAGGACCGTTCCGAAGCCTGCCCGCTTTGCAGCGAAGCTAACCTGAAGGGCCCCGTATTGCTCCAGCTGCCCCGGCAAGGGAATTGGCAAGTCCGCGCTTACCCGCATTTCCGGCCGCTCTATCGCATCGAGGGCGACCCCGCCCGCAACGCGGACGGCATCTTCGACCGTATGGCCGCGATCGGCGCCCACGAAATCATCGTCGAGACGCCCCTCCATTCGAAAACCCTCACGCAGCTTTCCGACGAAGAGATCGAGCGAGTTCTCGAGGCCTACGCTCTCCGCATCGAGGACCTCAAGCGCGACGCGCGCTTCAAATATATTGCCGTATTCAAGAACCAGGGCCTGAGCGCCGGAGAGGAATGGCCCCACGCCCACTCGCAAATCTCCGCGACAACCTTCGTCCCCCGCCGCATCCTCTATGAACTTCGCTCCGCGCGCGAATGGTATCGCGATCGCGACCGCTGCGTTTTTTGCGACATCCTCCGCCAGGAAATTCGCCAGACCAAGCGCATCGTCGAGAGCGTCGGCGACTACTACGCCTTCTGCCCATATGCGTCCCGCGTCCCCTACGAGACCTGGCTGATGCCGAAAACCCACTCGCACCAATTTGAGCATGTGCTGCCGGAGGAAAAGCGCCGAAACCTCGCCATCCTGCTCGGCCGTACGCTCCGCCGCCTCTTGCAGGTCAGCGGCAACTACCACTTGGTGCTGCACACGGCGCCGAACACCCTCCAAACCAAGGGCGAGCTAAGCGATTACTGGGCGACCATCGCGGGCGACTATCACTGGCACATCGAAATCCTGCCGATCCTCGAGACGCGCAGCAAGTCGTACAGCATCAAGGAAGTCTATTTCAACGGCACCCTGCCCGAAACCGCCGCCGAACGCTTGCGCAATCTCGATCCCGGCAAATAATGTTCGCCAACTCGCCTCTCCGTCGGCGTCAATCGTCACAGCGCGGCGGAATCTTCTTTCGTCTCCTGTTCTTGTTGTGCTTTTTCTTCCTGATTTCCCTCGTTTACCTCGCCCGGCACCCGCTGCTGCATTTGGCCGGCAGCTTGTGGGTCGTGGACGAAGGTCCGGTCGCCGCCGACGCCATCGTGATTCTCGGCGACGACAATTACCAGGCCGATCGCGCCACTCGCGCCGCCGAATTGATCAAGGCCGGATGGGCTCCGCGCGTCATTGCCAGCGGACGATACCTGCGTCCGTACGCCAGCATTGCTGAACTCGAAGAACACGACCTGCTCGACCGCGGCGTTCCGCAAACCGCCGTTGTTCGCTTCGCGCACCACGCCGAAAACACGCGCGACGAAGCCATCGCCGTCAGCCAGCTCATTTCCTCGCGCGGATGGAAGCGAATCATCGTGGTCACTTCGAATTTCCACACCCGCCGCTCGCGCTACATTTGCGAACGCGCGTTTCCATCGGGCACCGTCTTGCGCGTCGTCGCCGCGCGGGACAGCGATTTCGACCCGGACAATTGGTTCCGCACTCGGCTCGGTGTGAAAATCTTTGCACATGAGCTTGTGGGAATGTTTGTCGCCATGTGGGAAATGCGCCGCGAAGATGAGCGCACAACCTCCGCCGCAGTCCCGTCTGCTCGGCTTCCGCTGGTTGCCGGATTGTGTGAATCCTCTACATTGCCTGTTTACAGCTAGTTGCGGCTGTACTATATTTTGCGGACCGCTCGAGGATGGCTGCCCCCGCCGCAGCGTCCCCAGTTACAGAGGAGGTTCCAATGTGGCGAAAACCGTCAGAGGGAAAGCCGTCTTCAGGGTCCTATAACCAGCCAGTCTCTTCGTCGAAGCCTGTGGAAAAGTCGAGTCCAGCGCCTGCGTCTTACGCGCCTCCGCAGCCGGCGCCGGCGCGCTCGGCCGTCGAATCCGCGCCCGCAACTCTTGGCAGCGGCGCATCGAAGATCAGTGCCGGCCTCAAAATTAGTGGTGAAATCTCGGGGACGGCCGATCTATATATAGACGGCGAGGTGCAGGGCAAGCTTCGCCTCGGCAATGCCCGCATCACGGTTGGCCCCAACGGCCGCGTCCAGGCCGATATCGAAGCGCGCGAGATCGTAGTCGAAGGTACCGTCGATGGTAATCTCAAGGCCGGCGAGCGCGCGCATTTCGGCTCATCGTGCCGTGTGAACGGCAGCGTCGTCACGCCGCGTATTGGAATTGACGATGGCGCGCGGTTGCGTGGTAAGGTGGAAACCGTCAAGGCGGCTCCAGCCCGCGAAACTTCGACAAGCGTCACGCAGCAGGCGACCGAGACCCTCCAGCCGGTTGAGGCCAGCGTAAAAAACGAGTAAAGGCAGAACATGAACTGGATGGCGAAAGTCCGGCCGGTCGCACCATCTTCCGCGGCCGGTGCTGCACCCGCGAAACCCGGACCCGCAACCACGGCTGCCGCGCCATCCCCGAACGTCCGCATATCGAATGGCCTCAAGGAATTCCTCTGGCTCATCAGTGATGTTCCGCACGGCCGCGTTCTCGATCTCGGGCCCGTCTGGCAATCCACGGTCAGCTTCTTCGTCGACAAGGGCTATCGAGTGTCGACCGAAGACCTGCTTCGCACGTGGAAGGATTTTCTCTCTGCCGAAGAGGAGAGCTTTCGCGCCGCGCCCGTTGGAGCCGAGACGCAAAGAGTTTCTCCGGCGGCGCTCGCGGAGAAGTTTCTTGAGACCAACCTGCAGTACCCGGAGCGCAGTTTCCACGGCGTTTTGGCCTGGGATCTTCTCGATTATTTCGACCCGGAAGTTACGCCCAAGCTGATGGAGCGGGTTTCTCACCTGCTTCATCCCGGCGGCGCCATGCTCGCCATGTTCCACAGCCGCGCTACGGAGCGATTCCATCGCTACCGCGTGGTCGATGGCCAGTCCGTCGAGTTGATTCCTTCTCCAACCGTCGCGGTCCACGCCCACGTCTTTCAGAATCGCGAAATCCTCGGCCTGTTCGCCGACTTCCGTTCCTCGAAAACCTTCGTCGGCCGCGATCAGGTTCGCGAAGCCCTCTTCCTCAAATAGCAATTTCCCGGTAGGCTACAGGGTCTGCGCGAGAACTGCGATTGACGCGTCTCTTTGATGATCGCCGGAGGTGCGGCAGAAGGTAGCCCAGCCCGGTAACGGGCTGGGAAACGAAGCCGTAGCAATTCCAAGCGCCGTAGGTGCGACACATCTTGCGACCGGCCCGCATTGCGCGACAGCGAAGCCTTAAGGGCGCGCTCTGGGCGTGACAACCAAATCACCCGCGCCGACATCTCGTATCCGGGTGATGGGGTTTCAGGGGCAGCTTGGCTTGGATGTCGCTGAATCGAACGGGAATTCCCGTCGAGTCGCTCGAAATAAATTGGAACCATTTTTGTAAGTAGGGGAATCACCCTACAGTCCTTTTCCCGGGGAGACGTGTACGTGATGCGTGTGAAAGCTTCGGAGTTTGTCGGTGTGCTCAATGTCCGGCTAGTGACGCGGAACGTCAGTCGCGCTCGCGCGAAGAAGAACAGCGGCTTTGCGAGCGCTCGCTTGCTCGGGATCTTCGCGGTTTTGATCGCGGTAGCCGGCGCCATCGCCGGCTGCGGCGGCGGGGGCAGCGGCACTACGACCGTCACTTCCGTCGCGATCACTCCCACCACGATCACCGTCCCTCTGAACACGACCACGACCTTTACCGCGGTCGTCAAGCTTTCCGACTCGTCGACTTCAACCACGACCACCGTCACGTGGGAAGTGAACGGCGCCGCAAACGGCAACATCGCCACGGTGGGTTCCATCGTGCCTTTCGCGGATAACCAGTTGGAAGCTACCTACACGGCGCCGTCTTCGGTTCCGACCACGGCCATTTCCGGCGTCACGCAAGTTGGCCAGGTGAGCGTCACAGCCGTCGCCACGCAGACGACAACCACCTCCGGCTCGTCAACACCCGGCACCGTGACCTCCAACGCCGCCATCGTTACGGTCGGCGCTGGGTCCGGCCTGACTGTCACGCCAATTGCCCCGGGTGTTGCCGCGGGCGCCACGCAGCAATTCAACGCATTGCTCAACGGCTTGACGGACAACAACGCGGCTTGGTCGGTCACTCCGGCCGGAGACCCCAGCGTCTACGGTTCGATCAACGCGAACGGCGTCTATACCGCGCCGCTGAGTCCGCCGCCCGGAGGCGCGGTGACGATCACCGCCACGGATCCGGCGGCCAATGCGCCCGCTACCGCCACGGTCACCGTCTCCTATTCCGATCATTCTCTCACCGGCCCGTATGCGTTTTCCTATACGGGGAATGACAGCCTCGGTTTCCTGGCCGTGGCCGGAAGTTTTGTCGCGAATGGCAACGGTCACATCACCAGCGGCGTCGAAGACGTCAGCAGCTTCCTCACCGGCGTAAAGACGATCCAGATCAATGGATCTTCTTCGACATACGTTATCGGGCCGGACGGCCGGGGGACCGCCTCGATCGTCACCAACGTCGGCCAGAACGCCTGGGATTTTGTCGTCACCACGCCCGGCCACGCCCAGATCACGCGGTTCGATACCAACGCCACCGGCGGCGGCACGATCGACCAGCAGAGTCTCGATGCGATCTCCAACTCCGCGTCCGTTATCACCGGTCCGTACGTTTTCAGCGTGCTCGGTTCCGACACACTGTTCAACCCGCTCGGCCTCGCCGGAAAATTCACCGCGGACGGCGCCGGCGGCATTCCGCAATCGGGCACCATCCTCGACGTGAACGACAACGGCATTGCCAGCGGCACTGTCACGACGGGAGACACGTCGCTCCAGGGCAGCTATCAGTTCGATCCCGTCTTTACCGGCACCGGCCGCGGCACGCTCACGCTTACGAGCAACGCGACCGGCGGCGTCACCAAGCCGCGTGTCTATGCCTTCTACGCCGTCGATACACCAAGCAGCCCTAATTTGGTCACTCGGCTGCATCTCATCGAAATCGATAGCAGCGCATTTGTCGCTGGAGACATGTTCTCCGCGCCCGCCGGCGCCACGGCGCTTACTACCGGCAATTACGTTTTCGCCGGCGGCGGCGACGTTCTCGTTCCTGTGAAAAATTCATCCCCCGTGGTCGGCGCCTACGCATCCGGTGGCGTCTTCATTTCAAGCGGTGCGGGTGCCATCACGGGAGGGAACTACGACGCAAACGCCGGCGGCACGTACAACAGTGGGCCCGCGATCAATTCCTGCTCGTCGTACACCACCGACGCGACCACCGGTCGCATCGACCTGAAAATCTTCGCCGGCACCGGCTCGTGCCCTGCGACTCCGAACACCAGCACCAATGAGTTTGCGCTCTATCAAACTTCTCAGGGTACGGCGTTGCTTCTCGAAATCGATGCGAACGCGCTCTCGACCGCAACGGCCTATCAGCAGTGCGTCCCGCCCGCCGCGGCCTGCTCCACGAGCGTATCGCTTTTGGGCGGCAGCTTCGCCGTCGGTTTCATCGGCCAGGGAGTGTTTCATAACAACTCATCCGCATATCAACCCGATGCGTCCGGCCAAATTGCAATCAGCTCCACGGGCAGCGTGACCGGCGGCACTCTCGATATCAACACCTTCGGCGCCACTTCGGCCGCCGATCCGATCACCACCGGCAGCTCGCTCGCTGCTCCCGACGCCAACGGCCGCGGCACCGGCCAGATCGTCACCTCGAATCCGTCGTCGACGTTCAAGATCGTCTACTACTTGATCGACGACAACACAGCCCTGATCTTCGATCAGGACACCACGCCCATCGCCACCGGCGCCGTCACCCGCCAATTCTGATAGCTCCATTGGCGTGTTTAGCGCCGTGGGGCCCTCGAAAAAGTGTGTCACTTTGACGGTGTCCCTATCGTTTGTTTTCAACGGCTTACGTCGGGAATTACTTTGCATGGTGTGTCACTTTGTTAGGCGAAATTTCGGCGCCATCGAGCGCACGATTTCGCCTAAGCGCGAGAATTGTGTCGCGCCCAGAGCGCTGTCTGGGCCACCAAATCTTTTTCATATTCAGTTGTCAAAGAGCAGAGCGCTCTCGGTGGAGCGCAGCGAAGGCCAGCTTCACTTGTGGCGGTCAATTCGTTTTTCGAACTACGGAGAAGGCTAGCAGAATCCGTTTGCGGGCGCAGTTGGCCGAAAGTTTAGAAATAGTACAGGTGACCAAAAACCTGTACTTTCGGGCACGTCGAGAGATGAATTGCGAACGCCCCGGCATCGCGGCCGGGCCGAAGTTGCTGAGCGCGTTTCGGGAAAACTTTTCCTTGCACGGATCGCCCGGCGGGCGTATGAGTGGCCTTGTAGGAGCCTATGCAGGCAGGGAGTCACGACTCCCGCGTGCATCGTCCGTGGATCGGGAATTTCACACCGCTCCTGCAACGCGAACCGCGCGCGAAGCTTTCAGCCTCGCCGCGGCTTAGCGAATGGACAAGGCGGGGAGCTGCCAGGCTCCCCGCTTTGCATTTTCCGAGCTTTGCGATTTGTCGCGAGGGGAAGTTACTTCGCGGCCGCGCTCGGTTTCGCCGAGCGGGTCTTCCATGCGTGATACGCAGCCGGAAGGAACGACACCACAATCACGCCCGCGATGATAAAGTGAATCTTCTTGTCGACGTTCGGCACGGTCCGCCCGAGCGTGTATCCCACCAGCACCATGCCCCAGACCCACAAAAATCCGCCAACAAGGTCGTACGCCAGATAACGCCGGTAGCTCATTTTCGCGGCGCCGGCCACGGGCGGGCAGAACGTGCGAATAATCGGGATGAATCTCGCCATGATGACGGTCTTCCCGCCGTACGTTTCGTAAAATTCGTGCGCCTGTTCCAATTGCTTCTTCTTGAAGAACCGCGAATCCTCGCGCCGGTAGAGATTCTGCCCGGCTTTCCAGCCCACAAAGTACCCCAGCTGGTCGCCCGCGATCGCGCACACGGTCACCAGCGACAGCAGCGACGCCAGCCGAAGATGTCCCGCCCCCGCAAACACGCCCGCCGTCACCAGCAGGGAATCGCCGGGCAGGAAGAACCCCACGAACATCCCGGTCTCTACAAAAACGATCACGCAGACCAGCACCGTCCCGCCCCATTCGATCAGCCCGCGGACGTCGTACACCTGCGCTAGTAAGTGTCTGAGAGCTTCGACCATGCGCCTGACTCCTTGGCCTTCCAGGTTACTGTCCGATTGCTAAGTGACGCACCTACAGCACCTTGCGGAGGGGCGCAGCGTCTGGCATGGCTTTCCGCAACTCGATAGTACTTCAATCCTACCATTCTTAGCTCCCTGTACCATAGGTCAGGTCGTCGCCTCATTCCACAATCGCCTCGTTCACAACAGCCATAACTGAGGAGGCACGACAATGGAAGGCGGCTACGAAGTCTGGATGGGACAACCGGTAATCCTCCGAGTGGTAGCAGGCAATCTGAAAGTCCCGCTGCGCGGTCGTTTGCTCTCTGAGACGAACGACGTTGTCCGTCTCCGCATCGCCGATAGCTGGGACGTCGATATCTTCAAGACCATGGTCGTCGGCGTTGAGCACGACAACCCGGTTTACGTTCTCAACTAAGGAGCGAAGTGAGATCTCTCACCGGCAGCGATTGGCAATCGGATCTCGATGACGCTGCCGGCGCGCTCGCTGCCGTTTCGGCGGAGCGGTCCTACGCGGAAAAGCTGGTCGCGGTACGCGACACGGTGATCGCTTTCAGCATGCAGTTGGTTTTTCGCGCCACGATGTTTTTGCGGCACCTGAATTACTAGCTCCGCTCGCAGGGAGCTAGCCCGAAAAAAGTTTGTTGGCCCAGCTGTCCCTCGCAGTGCCCCGAGCCCCGGGTCTGCCTCCTCCTCCAGACCCGGGGTTTTTCTTTTCGGAGGAGAAGCTCGCCTCCCGCAGCATTCTCTTTGACTCCCCGCTCGCCCTCGACCACACTAGGCCGCAGCCTGCGCGATCATGAAACTCAGCCTCGCCGATTGGCTCGTCATCGCCGCCTATCTCGCCTTCACCCTGATTCAGGGAATCTATTTTCGCCGCCGCTCCGGCGGCAGCACCGCCGACTATTTCGTCTCCGGCCGCCGCGCCCCCTGGTGGCTGATCGGCACGTCGATGGTCGCCACCACGTTCGCGGCCGATACTCCGCTGGTCGTCACCGGACTCGTCTACCGCAATGGCATCGCCGGCAATTGGATTTGGTGGTCGATGCTTCCGGCGGGCATGATGACCGTTTTCCTCTTCGCGCGCCTCTGGGTTCGCTCCGGCCTGCTCACCGACGTTGAATTCGCCGAAATGCGCTATGCCGGAAAGCCCGGCGCATTCCTTCGCGGATTCCGCGCGATCTATCTGGGCCTGCTCGTGAACTGCGTGATACTCGGCTGGGTCACGAAAGCGATGACCACGATCGCCGCCGTCGTTCTCGGCATCAGCGACCGCGCCGCGCTCGCGCTCTGCATCTTCTTTCTCATTCCATTCACGGGAATCTACGTTGCGCTCGGCGGGCTCTGGGGCGTTCTCTGGACCGATCTGTTTCAGTTCGTTCTGAAAATGGGCGTGGTCATCGCCGTCGCGTGGTACGGCGTCGCCGCCGCCGGCGGAATCCACGCACTCGTCGCAAAAATCGACGCGCTCCACGCCGCTGCCGGACCCGGCGCATCTGATCTCACTTCATTCTTTCCCGATTTCTCTCGCGGCTTTGCCAGCGAATCGCTCTGGACCATTCCCGTCATCACCTTCTGCGTCTATCTCGGCGTGCAGTGGTGGGCTTTCTGGTATCCGGGCTCGGAGCCGGGTGGCGGCGGCTACGTCGCGCAACGAATCCTTAGCGCGCGCAACGAGCGCGACGGCTTGCTCTCCGTCCTGTGGTTCAACTTCGCGCATTACGCGCTGCGTTCGTGGCCCTGGATTCTCGCGGCGATGGCCGTCGTCGTTCTCTACCCGCAGCTCGCGCATCCCGAATCGGGCTACGTCCTTCTCGCCGTCGATCATCTCCCGCGAGCCGCGCGCGGCCTGCTTGTCGCCGGCTTCCTGGCCGCGTTCATGTCCACCATCGCCACGCACCTGAACTGGGGAACGTCGTACCTCGTCTCGGATTTCTACCGCCGTTTCGTCAATCGCGCCGCGCCGGAGCGTCATTACGTCGCAGTCTCGCGCTGGATCACGATTCTGCTCGTCGTTCTCGCCGCCTGCGTCTCCTGGGAACTCGCGACCATTCGCTCCGGCTGGGAAGTCCTTCTCGAAGTCGGCGCCGGCACCGGCAGCGTGTACTTGCTTCGCTGGTACTGGTGGCGCGTCAACGCCTGGAGCGAAATCGCCGCGATGTCCACCGCTCTCGTGGTTTCGCTCACGATCGACTTCGCCGCGCCGTTCCACGGCTCCGAACCAGCCGTTTTCGCCAAGCAGACGCTCGTAACCACCGCCCTCACCACCGCCGCCTGGGTTGTTGTCACGATGCTGACGCCCGCCGAGCCCCGCGACACCCTAGAGCGCTTCTACCGGCGGGTCCGCCCCGACGCCCGCGGCTGGAAACCCATCGCCCGGCTGGCCACGGATGTAGTGCCCAATCACGACCTCGGGCGCAATTTCTTCCACTCGATTGTGGGCTGCGGCATGGTATATTGCGCTTTGTTCGGAATAGGAAATATTTGCTTGCTTTCGAGGCGATTTGGAGTTCTTCTTCTCGTCAGTTCTTTGGGTTGCGCAGCGTTCCTTTACCGCGGCCTCTCTCGCACCCTGCACGACGCAGATTTGCAACCCGGTGCCTCACCGGAGTGAGTTGCACGCCTGTGTCACCGGCTGAAGTTGCCGCAGGGAAGGGCGGACGAATGACCATGATGTCTGAGCTGGCGCTGAACGGGGCGCACGTCGCCGGCTCTCTTGAGAAGTCGCTGGATCGTTTCAAGGATTCGTCAGACAAAAATTCGGGGCCAAATTCGGGCGCTTGGGATGGGGATGTGTCTCGACCTGCGTTTTAGAGTTTGATGCCCTCCGCACGGGCGGATGCCCGAGGAGCTGCATTCATGAGAATTGCCGGTGTCGCTAGTGCGTTTCCGAAGTATTACCACCAGCAGGACGTTCTCGTAACGGAGCTCAAGAACTTTTGGCGCGACCGCCTGCCGCAGCCGGGCATCCTCGACCGCCTCGACGAGAGTATGAAGGTCGACAGCCGTTTCACGGCGCGTCCGCTGCCCTTTTACCATAATGAAATGCAGACCTGGGGTGACGCCAACGACGTCTGGATTGAAGTCGGCCTGGAGCTTGGCGAAAAGGCGCTGTGCCACGCGCTCGTGAGCGCGGGCGTCGAGCCGCGCGATCTTTCCGCGATTTTCGTGACTTCCGTGACGGGCATCGCCGCGCCCTCGCTCGATGCGCGGCTGATCAATCGCATGGGGTTGTCGCCCAATATCAAGCGTGTTCCGATCTTCGGGCTTGGCTGCGTGGCCGGCGCCGCCGGCATCTCGCGCGCCGCGGATTACGTTCGCGCCTACCCCGATCAGGCTGCCGCGCTATTGTCCGTCGAGCTCTGTTCGCTCACGCTCCAGAAGGACGATACGTCCATGGCGCACTTGATTTCGGCCATGCTGTTCGGCGACGGCGCTGCCGCGACAGTCGTCGTGGGCGACGATGTGGATTCGAACGGCCCCGAAATTCTGGCCACCAAGTCTATTTTTTATCCCAATACCGAACGCGTTATGGGTTGGGACATCTCCGAGAAGGGTTTTCACATCGTACTATCGCCGGAAGTGCCGGACACGGTTGTGAAGCATCTGGGCAAGGACGTGGACGAGTTTCTGACCGAACAGGGTCTTTGCCGCAGCGATGTGAAAAGCTGGATCATGCATACCGGTGGCCCCAAGGTTCTCGAGGCCACTGCAACAGCGCTCAATCTGACGGAAAAGGATCTCGAGGCCTCGTGGAATTGTTTGCGAAAAGTCGGCAACATCTCTTCGACTTCCGTACTGCTCGTGCTCGAAGACGTGTACCGTCATCGGCGTCCCGATCCTGGAACTCTGAGCATTCTCGCAGCGATGGGTCCCGGATTCTGCTCGGAGCTCGTTCTTTTGCGCTGGTAGGCGCGCTGGTAGAAGACGCGCTGGTAGATTCTTTCCCGGGGCCGCTCATTGCGGCCTGATATTCTCGTAGTTGGGGGCGGGCCCGCGGGCCTGGCTTCCGCCATCGCGGCGGCGCAAAAAGGCCTTCGCGTCGCCGTCGTTGATTCCAGAAAACCTCCCATCAACAAGCCGTGCGGCGAAGGGCTGCTGCCGCAGGCCGTCGAATCTCTCGGCCGCCTCGGAATTCATCTTGATTCGAGCGCCGGTCATCCCTTCGAAGGCTTCCGCTTCGTCGACGACTCGCAATCCGCCAGCGCATTGATTCCGCGGGGCCACGCTCTCGGCCTGCGCCGCACGGTCCTGCACCAGATGTTGATCGATCGCGCGGAACAGTGCGGCGTTGAGCTTCTCTGGGGCGCGTCCGCGTCGAATTTCGAATCCCGCGGCGCATGGGTCGGCGGCAGATTCCGGTCATTTCGCTATTTGATCGGAGCCGACGGCCAGAATTCCGTCGTGCGCAGCTACGCGCGTCTCGGTCCGCGCCGGACGATCGAACGCCGCTTCGGATTTCGCCGCCATTACGCCGTCGCTCCCTGGACAAAATTGATCGAGGTCCACTGGGCGCGGCGATCGCAGATGGTTGTCACTCCCACCGCGAGCGGTGAGATCTGCGTTTCCGTTTTTGTCGACGACCCGCACGTGCGAATGGACCGCGCGATGGCCCAATTTCCCGAGGTCGCCGGGCGGCTGCGCGGCGCGGAGCCCATGTCGACCGAAGCGGGCTCGATGCTTGCATTTCGCAAGGCCCGTGCCGTGGTGCGCGGGAATATCGCGCTGGTGGGCGATGCGGGCTGCACAGTCGACGCCGTGTCCGGCCAGGGCGTGAGCCTCGCATTTCAGCAGGCCGGCCTTCTCGCCGACGCTCTCGCGGCCGGGAATCTTGCCGCCTACCAGGCCGGGCACGATCGCCTGACGCACGGCGCCATGCGCATGACGCGCCTTTTGCTCGTAATGAACTCCAGCGTCTGGCTGCGCCGCAAGGTTCTGCGCCTTTTCGCCATGCGCCCGAATCTTTTCGCCAAGATGATCTCCGTTCACACGCAATCGTCGCCGGAATCGCTGAAGGCGGGCGAAATCGTGAACCTGACCTGGCGGGTCCTATGGGCGTAGCCATCACGAAGCACTTCTCTGCGCCTCTGCGGTGGAGCATTCTGTTGTCTTGGTTTACCGCGCTTTTAGTGGTCGCCGTCTCTCCGGTTCGTGCGCAGCAGATGGCCGTGACGGTTGACCCGGCCGCCACGCAAATCAATTTCACGCTGGGTGCCACGATGCACACCGTCCACGGAATCTTCAAACTCAAGAGCGGGCAACTTCAGTGGGATGCTGCGACGGGCCACGCGAGCGGCGCGATCGTAATCGACGCGACCAGCGGAAACACGGACAACAGCGGCCGCGACAAGAACATGCACAACCAAGTCCTCGAGAGCGCGAAATTCCCCGAGATCGTTTTCACCCCGTCGCAGATCAAAGGGAGGCTCGCCAGGGAAGGGAATTCGCAGCTGGAAATCTCAGGAGTGATCAAGCTTCACGGCCAGGATCACGACACGACGCTGAATCTTGCGGTGCAGCCCGGACCCAACGGCACCCTGCAGGCCACAACGCAGTTTTCCGTGCCCTTCAAGACCTGGGGCCTCCACGACCCGAGCACGTTCCTTCTTCACGTCGCCGACACGGTGAACCTCGAAATCCACGCCACCGCAAGAATCAACCCGTAGCGCCAGCATCTTGCTGGCGTTTTTCTGCGGCAAGGATGGAAACTTAAACGGCTCGGGGAGAAGTGAGTACTACGTGGATTTCCCTACAGCGGCTGATCCGGGCGGCTAATCGTCCGCCACATGTGCGCCACCGGGCTGCCGTCGTTTCCAAGGCCCTCTTTCGGCTGCTTGAAATGGCGCCCGATGATGTCCTGGAAGGGTTCGATCGTCACGACCACATTCGGATCGAACGCATAGAGATCGTTCACCGCGACCATGCGCGGCTCCATATACCAGCTGTGCTTGCGGACCATCTGGTAGGTCGCTTCGATGTACGGCGGCGGCACGTAATCCACGCCGAAAAGCTCGCGATACAAATCCGGATACTCGTAGCCGACCGACGGATCGGCGTAATACCGAAGCGCCTGGTGGTAACGGATCGCGAACGCCACTTTCTCCGAAACGTACGGCTCGAAAAGCTGCGCGCCCCACCAGCCGTGGTCCGTTCGCATGATTTCCTGCACGACGTCGTGCAGCAGGCACGCCAGAATGATTTCCTCGGACATGCCGTTCTTCATCGCCAGGTTCGCGCTTTGCAGCACGTGGTTCGCGGTGTCGGCAAAACGCAGCCTGAAAAAATCCGCCAGCGTCGGATTCGCCGGCATCGGCGCAAGCCTTTTCACGTTTCCACCAGAGCGCGGCACCATCATGAATCCGACGCCGGCGCGATACGGCCGCGTCTCGATCTGTGCCTCGACTTCCGCCGCCGTGGGATATTTCTTCGGCGGCGGCGCCTCGCCGGATTTCTTCGCCGCGATGGCGCCATTCAGCTCCGACATCATGTGCGACTCGAGCGCGTCCGCCCGCGCCTCGGAGTCCATCCGGCTCACGCCTTCTTTCCCGCCGAGGCTGTCGATGAACGCCTTGCGATCGATGTCCATGTCTTTATCCTACCGGCAAGCCCGCGATCCTGCCAGAAATCCTGCGAAAGCCCACTGCTGCCGGTTCTTCGTTCGTAGGGCGCTGCTTGCTGCGCCCCTTGCTGATGCTTGGCTACGCCTGCGCGGATCGTAGTAACCTGTTTCGCGTCGTCGCGTTACCAGCTCGACTCGCGACTATATTCCACGGAGGCAAAGCATGAAAGTAGGAGCGCGCAATCAAATTATCGGCAAGGTGACGCAGATCAAGAAGGGCAGCCTGATGTGTCTCGTGAAGCTCACGATTCCCGCATCATCCGCGATGGCGTCCGTGATGACGATCGAGTCGCTGAAAGAACTCGGCATCAAGAAAGGCGATAAGGTCGAAGTGATCGTGAAAGCAGTGAACGTCCTGCTCGCGAAGAGTTAGGCGGTCTTGTCCGTCAGCAGCAATTCCTTCGCGCGCTCGGCTGCCTTCACCACGGCCTTAATCAGCGTGACGCGCAAGCCTCCCTCTTCAAGCTCCAAAATGCCGTCGATGGTACATCCGGCCGGCGTCGTCACCGTGTCTTTCAGCAGCGCGGGATGATGCCCCGTCTCGATCACCATTTTCGCCGCGCCCAGCGCCATCTGAGCCGCCAGTAGCGTGGCCAGTTCGCGCGAGAGCCCCACCTTCACGCCGCCCTCGGCCAGCGATTCCAAAATAATGTACATAAACGCGGGCCCGCTCGCGGACAATCCCGTCACCGCGTCCATATGCTTTTCATCCACCACCACGGTCCTGCCGACCGCATCGAAAAGTTTCCGCGCCGTCTCCACATCCTTCGGCCCAGCGTGTTTTCCTGTTGCGATCGCCGTGATCCCCGCCCCGACCACCGACGGCGTATTCGGCATCGCGCGAATCACGGGCACTTTCCCGCGCAGCCGCTTCTCGATGTACGCGGCTGGCACCGACGCCGCGATCGAAATCAGCAGCTTCTTTTCGTTCAACTCGCCGCGAATCTCATCGACCACCTGTCCCACGGTCTGCGGCTTCACGCATAGCAAGATCACGTCCGCTTTTTTCGCCGCCGCGCGATTATTACTGCTCACTGTAACCGGCAATTTCGCGCCGCCCTTGCGGTCCGCGCCCGCGTGCTGCACCGTGGCGAAAATATTTTGCGGCGCCACGAGCTTGTGCTTCACGAACGCCTCGATCAAAATCCCGCCCATTTTCCCCGCGCCCAGCACCGCGAGCCGCATCTGGGATCCCGTGTGTGCCATTTGAGTTGTTCCCCTTTCGCGCCCAATCCTGAGTATTGACTCTGAATCCTAAATCGCCAGCCGTTTTTCTTCGTCGGGAATTTTAGAAATTTCCAGCGGATGGCAGATCGCGCCCGCGCGGGCGCGCCGGGTTAGCCCCGCGGGTCGTGCGGACGCGGCTTGCACGGTCGTCGAATGAGCGCCTGCATGGTGAAAGGCATCATACAAGATGACCGCCGGGCGCGAAAGCCTCCCCTCAGCTTTTGGAACTATCGCGTGCCTTGAAAGGAATCATCTCCGGCGGGTAACCCGCGCCCGTGCGACGCCGTCCAAGAAAGCAATCGCGGTCACGTCCTGAACTCGTGAGCTAAGGAGGCGGTGTTGCGCCACGCGAGCCATTCGAATGCTACCGGACTGAGAATCGCGACGCTCTTCGCGCTCGTCGTCGCGATCTCTCCGGCAGTCTCGTCTCAGGCGACGCAGACTCCGCCGCCCGCGCAATCGCCGTCGCAGGATTCCGCGCCCGCCGAAACTCCCGTGGCGTTCGCCGCCGGCGTCGTCCGCACCGTCGACGGCTCGCCCGTTCCCGGCGCGTCGCTGCGCCTCGTCAACACCGACACGCGCAAAGCCTTCGTCAGCTGGACGGACGAGTCCGGCAAATTTCAATTCTCCGGACTGCCCGCGGGCCACTACATCGTCGAAGCATCCCAGCTCGGATTTCTGCCCGCCTCGCTCGAGATTCAACTCGGCGGCGGCCCTGCGCCTCCTCCGCTTCAGCTCACGCTGCGCGTAGCCACCCTCGCCGAACTTGCCGCGCCGCCCGGATCGTCGCGCCCCGGCGGCAGGCGGTCCTTCGGCTCAGGCTCAGGCGCGCCTCCGGGCAACGGCCCCGCCAGCGCATCGAGCGGCCAGCCGGGCGCCAACGGAAACGCAACCGGTGGGAATGCAAGTAGCACGCCTGGCGCTCCAGCCGGTGCGGGTGCCCGAGGCGGCAGAAACGGCGGACGCGGCCAGCCGCTTCCTCCCGGATTGCTCAACGCCATGCGCGCTGGCTTGGCCACAGGAGGTTTTCAGCAGACGGACCTGACCGGGGAAGCCGCCCAGGGCGAAGAAGCGGCCGGGGGGCCCGGCGCAGGCGCCACCGAAGCAAATCTCGGAATGATCGCCGGTGCGGGCGGCTCATCCGACTCGTTCCTGTTGCAAGGAACCGTCGGGCAGGGTCTCTCTGCCGGCGGATTTGGAAATTTTGCCGGCATCGTCATCAACCAGGGCCAGGGCGGCTTCGGGCAGCAGGCGCAAGGACCGGGCACGGGCAATCCCTTCGGCGGACCCGGCGGCGGTAACGTCACCGCGGGCGGCTTTGGCCAGGGCGGAATATTCCCCATCGGCGGAGGCGGCGGATTCCCGGGCGGTCCCGGCGGCCGCGGCGGGCCGAACGGCGCGCAGATCGGCAGGCTCCTCCGCCAGAACGTGAACCGCGTCCGCTTCACGCTCTTCGACCGCTACACCAACTCCGCCTTCGATGCCAAGCCCTTCTCGATCACCGGCACTCCGCTCAAGCAGATCGGCGCGTACGACGAACGCGTCGGCGGCACCGTCGGCGGCCCGCTGAAAATCCCTCACATCTACAACGGCAGCGACAAAACCTATTTCTTCGTCAACTACCAGCACGACATTGCCAAAAATCCGGTAAACACGTTCTCGACTGTCCCGACGCTGGACCAGCGCAGCGGAAAATTCTGCGGCGCCGGCACGGTATTTACTCCGTTCTCGACAACGACAACTTTTCCCACATTCGCCTGCCCGGACGGCACAACGGGATACCAGATACCGGCCTCCGATTTCGCTAACAATCCGGCCGTGCAGGGCCTTCTCGGATTCATCCCTCAGCCGAACCTGTCCGTCACGGGCGGTCAAAATTATCTGCTGCAGTCCACCACGCCGTTCAATAGCGACCTGCTCAACACGCATATCCTTCACACCATCAATTCGAAATGGAACGTGAACGGCGGCTACAACCTGAATTCGCTTCGAACTCGCACGCTCAGCAACTTCGCCGATATCGGCGGGAGCCAGTCCACGCTGCAGTCAGAGCGTGACGCTCGGCCTTTCGCACAACTGGTCGCCGCGCCTGGTCGAAAACATGAGCCTGAACTGGAGCCGCAACCGCATCCAGCTTCTCAGCAACAACTCCTTCGGCGCGGATATCGCCGCGAACCTCGGCGTCACCGGCGTCTCTCCGTCGCCCATCGACTTCGGCATCCCGCTCGTCAGCTTCACGAATTTCTCCGGCATCAACGATCCGATTCCGTCTCTCGTGCGGAATCAGACCCTGCGCCTCGGCGACAGCCTCACCTGGACGCACGTGAAGCACACCATGACCTTCGGCGGCGAGCTGCGCCGCATCGACCTGAACACGCAATCCAATCCCAATCCGCGCGGAGGATTCGTCTTCACCGGCATCGCCACGGGCAACGACTTCGCGGACTTCCTCCAGGGTTTGCCCTTCAACACCACCGAGCAGTTCGGCAATCCGAACCTCTATCTCCGCAGCTGGGGCTTCGCCGCCTAGGCGCAGGACGATTTCCGAGTCAGCAAGACCTTAACGTTTCAGTACGGCTTGCGCTACGAAGCCGTCACGCCGCCGATCGAGATCAACAACAACCTCGTGAATCTCGATATCTCGAATCTCGCCGACGTTGCGCTCGGTCGCCCACGGCCAGGGCGGGCTTTCGGCGCCGGGCCTGCCGCGCGCGTTGATTCACGGCAATTACACGAATTTCGAGCCGCGCATCGGTTTTGCCTGGCAGCCGAAATTCATCAAGACCAAGAACCGTGGTCCGCGGCGGCTATTCGATTTTCTATAACGAAGCGATCTACAACACTCTAGCCCGCGAGCTCGCCTTTCAGGCGCCGGTCGATACCGTTCAGACGCTGACCACCACATCGACAGCGCCGCTCACGTTCCAGAACGGGTTTCAACCGGAGCAGCAGCCCACCGGTTTCATCCCGAACACCCAGGCCGTCGATCCCAACTACAAGCCCGGCTATGCGCAGATATGGAATCTCGGCGCCGAAACCTCCATCTCGCAGAACTGGATTCTCGATCTCACCTACACCGGAACGAAGGGAACCAATCTCGACATCCTGCGCGCGCCCAATCGCGCGCCCGCTCGGCACTCCGTCCGATCAGATTCAGGCGAATCGTATCGACAAGAACGCCACCGGCTTCACGTTCGATCAGTCCGGCGCCAACTCGATCTACAACGCTCTCCAGGTGCGCGTCGTCCACCGCTTCACGCACGGAGTGATGCTTCAGGGCATCTACACCTAGGGAAAATCGCTCGACGATGCGAGCTCCATCGGCGGCACGCACGGCGACCGTCGAGCAGCAGGACGGCAACCTGCACGGCGAGTACGGTCTCTCGACTTTCGACATTCGCCACCAGTTCCGCGCTGTTTCGATGTACGAGCTTCCATTCGGAGAGCGCAGCCGCTGGGCCAATCACGGCTTGGAAGGAGAAAGTCTTCGGCGATTGGCGCCTGCAAAATATTTTCACATGGCAGACCGGCACGCCGTTCACCGTCCTGCTCGGCGGCGTCGCGTCCGACAACGGCACCGGTGCCAATTTCTCTCTGCGCCCGAATATGACCGGCAACCCGAATCCCGGGAATCTGCGGCGGCTCGACTTCTAATTTCTTCAACACCGGCGTCTTCACCCTGCCGACCGATTCCAACGGCAACTTGACCTATGGTGACGAGCCGCGCGGCGCGGTCGAAGGCCCGTGCAGCTTCAACTGGAATATGTCGCTCGCGAAAACGTTTCGCTTCGGCCCCGATCGCCGCCATCAGCTGAACATCAGCTGGCAGATCCAGAATCTGACCAACACGCCGAACTACAACGGCATCGGCACCGTGCTTCCGTGTTTCAGCACCACGGGTACGGGCTCGGGCGGCGGGAACGCGTCGGGAATTAGTTGTGGGGTGCCCGGAAATGGCGCGGGAGGCGGCGTCGGCCAGGGTTTCTCGCTTTTCGGCCGCGTGACCAGCGCCGGCAACATGCGCACCATGGCCGTCCAGGCGCGCTTCAATTTCTAGGTCGTAGCGCCGCCGTCTCGGCGGCTCTTGGTTCAGATGCCTGACAACATCGGGCATCGGCCAATCCGTGTCGCGACTTGCGCGGTTTTGTAGGGGCACAGCATGCTGTGCCCGGCACAAATGCTTGGCACCAGCAGCGCCATTGGCGACGGTGCATTGCGTCGGGAGCGCGGATTTGCCTTGGAAAATTCTTTACACACGCAGGTACTTGCGCCCCGCATTACGAGGTCTAACATGTCAATGATGGAAACGTGGGCCCAAAATTCGGCGCAGCCGAAGCGGTCCCGGGCAAGCCTCTCCCGGCGCTTCGGCTGTCTCGTGTCTCGGCTTCTGCCACTGCCCGCCGGCACTCGCCCGGCTCGACTCGACTCACATTTTTCATCCATTTCTAATCGACAACCACGCCGAATAGAAACGTCCGTAAGTCATTGCAAACAAACGATCGGTGTACATTCTAATCGACAGAAGATCGGGGGGGTAACCAAGCGCCAATTCGCGGCGATTCTGGCGGCTTTCTGCACGGTTTTGGCCCCCGTTTCGGCCTCTGCCCAGCAGCCGCAAACGCCCGCCCCGGCACCGGCCCAGCAGCAGAACCTGCCCTCCAATCCCACCTTCGTCCTCCGGGCGCAGTCCAACGTGGTGCGCATCGATGTCGAGGTTACCGACGGCTCCGGCAAAGCCGATCAAGGGATTGCGCGCCGATCAATTCGAAGTCACCGACGACGGCAAGTCAGCAGAAAATATCGAGCTTCTCCTACTCCGACATCGAAAAAATCGAGACCGCGGCGGAAGACAACGCCAAGCCCATCGTCGTGCCCGTTGACAACGAGAGGCCCGGCGCCGCTGATGCCATCACGAACACCGTCCGCGACCGCCGCATGATCGTCCTGTTCTTCGACATGACCTCGATGGAGACCGACGACATTCTCCGCGCGCACGCCGCCGCTCGGAAATTCCTG
The DNA here is from genome assembly GCA_963769415.1 of uncultured Acidobacteriota bacterium. Lineage (GTDB taxonomy): Bacteria > Acidobacteriota > Terriglobia > Acidiferrales > UBA7541 > Palsa-295. Next base: position 1,752,808 of record CAVYLM010000005.1, on the reverse strand, counting down.
AAGCAGCAGATGACGCCCGCCGATCTCGTCTCGGTCGTCGTCTTCAGCACGCGGCTCGCGGTGCTCGCGAACTTCACCAACGATCGCGCCATGCTCGACAAAGCCGTCGCGCAAATCGTTCCCGGCGCGGCCTCGCAGATCGCCGAATCCCGCTCTACGCCGCCGCGCCAAAACGGCGAATACGACGTGCAGCAATACACCGGCGCCGCCTACACGCCGGACGAGACCGAATTCAACGTCTTCAACACCGACCAGAAGCTTGCGGCCGTCGAAGGTCTCGCTAACGTCCTCGCCGCCATTCCGGGACGAAAGGCGCTGGTCGAATTCACCGGCGGGATCACGCAGACGGGAGAAGAAAACCGCGCCGAGCTGCGCGCCGCCACCGATGCGGCCAATCGCGCCGACGTCTCGATCTATTCGATCGACGCGCGCGGCATGTTCGCCACGCCTCCCGGCGGCGACGTCACCGCGAACGCCGCGACCGGCACGTCGATGTTCAGCGGCGCCGTCCGTCTACCACCAGACCGATCAGCGCGAGGATTCGCGCGACACTCTCGCCACGCTCTCAACCGACACAGGCGGCAAAGCGTTTTTCGACCTCGGCGACCTGAGCGACGCGCTTCCCGAAGATTCAGCAGGACAACAGCGGTTACTACTTGGTCGGCTACGATCTGCCGTCCGACGTGAAGCGCGACGGCCGCTGGCACGCCATCCGCGTGAAGGTGAACGCGCCCGGCGCGCACGTCCGCTACCGCAACGGCTACTACGCCCCGCGCGATTTTCAGCATCTCGAAAAAGAAGACCGCGACAAGCAGCTTGCGGACGCCATGCGCTCGGAGAGCCCCGAAGTCGATCTCCCGATCGCCGTCGAAACGGCGATGTTCCGCCTGAGCGATCAGCAGGTGTACGTCCCGATTTCCGCGAAGCTCTCTTCGAGCGCGCTCGACTGGGCCCAGAAGCACGACCGCCACGAAGCCGCGTTCGATTTCGCCGCCGAAGTTCTCGCCGTGCCATCCGGGCAGAGCGTGGCGCAGCTGCGCGACACGATCACCGTTCATCTCGACGAAGAGCGATTCCAGCAGGTGAACCGCAGCAACCTGGTCTATCAGGGCGGAGTGGTGCTCGCGCCGGGCAACTACCGCCTGAAATTTCTCGCGCGCGAAAATGAATCCGGAAAAATCGGCACGTTCGAGCAGGCGCTGAGCGTTCCGCAGCGCCCTGCCGCGCGCATGACGCTGAGCTCCGTGATGCTCTCCAGCCAGCTCGTGCCCGTCGCGAAATCCACGGAAGTTCAGACGCGCGCGCATGGGAAGCCGCGCGCAGATTGCCGAATCGCCGCTCGAAATGGAAGGCGAGAAAATCGTTCCCAGCGTCACGCGATTTTTCACGCAGGCCCAGACTCTCTACGTTTTCTTCCAGGCCTACTACCCGGAAAAAACCGACAAGTCCGAACCGCTCGATCCATCCACGCTGCGCGCGGGCCTTGTCTTTTTCCGCGGCGGCGTGCAGCTGAACGCCACGCCACTTCTCGCGCCAACCGCGATCGATCTGAAAGACTCGCACCGCGTCCTACCGCATCAGTCTGCCGCTCGCGAAATTGCCTTCGGGGCACTACACCGTGCAAGCCGTCGCGATCGCCGCCGGCACGCAGCAATCCGCCTTCGGCCGCGCCTACCTCGCCCTCGAGCAAGCGCCTGCCGCGCCGAATCCTGCCGTAGCGCCGGATTCGACTCCACCGGCGAAGCCGGCAACTCCCTAAAGCGATCAAGCCATGACAAGCAGGCAGAAAAAAACGGCGGCTCCGGTGGAACGGAGCCGCCGCGATTCACAAACATTCGATGAAGGTTAGTGTTTGTTGTCGTTCTTGTCGTCCTGTTTCTGTTGCTCTTTCTGCTGCCGCTGTTCCTGTTTCTGTTCTTGCCGGACTTGGTTTTCCTGCTGCTTCTGTTCCTGTCGCGTCTGCTGCTGAGTTTGCTGCTGGTTCAGCGGCGGATGCACGTCGTAGTTCTCGTCCCGCGCTTTCGGCGGAGGAGCATACCGATACTGCGGCCGCTGCTGCTGCTGTTGCTGTTGGCTCTGCTGCGTCTCGCGCGAAGGTTGTTGAGTTTGCCGGGAATCGCGCGAGGGCGGCTGGTTCTGTTGCGTGTTGCTGCCAGAGGTTCCCGGCGGCGGATTGTTTCCGCCCTGCGGCTTCTCGAACGGACGGTATCCGTCGCGCGAGGGTTGCTGGCCTTGCTGCTGGCCCTGCGTCGATGGTGGCGGTTGATTCTGCTGCGTGTCGCGCGAAGGTTGTTGAGTTTGCCGGGAATCGCGCGAGAGCGGCTGGTTCTGTTGGGTGCTACCGCCGGAGGTTCCCGGTGGCGGATTGTTTCCGCGGACCGTCTGCTGGTTCTGCGGCGGATTCGTGACATTGGGCGCGTTTCCGCCGCGGTTCGAGCGGTCGACCGTCTGGTTGTTTCCACGGTCACCGCGCTGCGCGTTGCCGAACGGCTGGAAGCCCGGGCGATTCTGTGACGGCTGATTCACAGGGCGTTCAGCCTTCGGAGTGAGACGCGCAACGACCGGGCGCTGCGCGAACGGCACCGCCGGCCTGTTGTTGACCACCTTCGCGGTTGAAGAGATGTAGCTCCCGCGCGTCGGAGCGATCGGTGCGTCTTCGACCGTGCGCGCTCTCTGAATCTGGTCGGTCGAAACGCGAACTCTTGCGGTGGAAATGGGCCGGGCGTTCACGAACGCATCTCGCGAGACCGCGGTTACCGCCCGGTCGTTCCGCGCGTAGGTGTAGTTGCTGATCACGGTCCGGTCGCGGTTGATGTAGACCGTGTTGTAGACATTGGTCACCTGAGTCACGTTGATGACGCGCGTGTTCGTGACGTTGACGTTCTGCACGTACCGCTGGCTGCAACGGTAGCCGGGAACGTACACGTCACGCGGTCCCAGCGGGAACCACCCGACGCCGGAGAATCCTCCGCCGAATGATACGGAGACACCGAATCCGCTTCCGCCGACGAACGCGACGAGCGCCGGCGCGTACACCGGCCGCACAACGATCGGTCCGGGAACCCAGCCCCAGTACCCGCCGACAAAGACCCAGCGGCCGTAGTGGAATGGCGCGAAGCCCCACGGCTCCGCGTCAACCCAGGTCCAGCCCCACGGCGCAACGTAGACCCAGTGGCCGACCTGGTAGGGCGCCCAGCCGCCGGCGACGCCGCGCGGAATCCACACGGGGCCGTAATCGGGATCGGAGTGCCAGTCGCCGTATTCGTCGAGGTCGTAATATCCGTCCACGTCGCGCGAGACATACCGGGAAGAGAGCGACGCGTTTTCACGCTGATCGCGCGACTGGCACCAGTCTTCGAAATCGTCGTATCCGGGCGCGCCGTACGCTTCGAAGGACAGTTTGTCGGATCCCTTGAACTCGTAGAGCTGACCGGCGCGAAGTTCCCAGGAGTCTCCGCCGCCGGTCACTTCGCCTTCGCCCTCGCGGACGATGATGGAGGTGGTATCTCCGTCGGGATCAGTCTGGATGCGGTATTCACCGCCGCGTGTGAGCGTAAAAGCCAGGTTCGGCGTGTCAATTTCGAAATCGTCGCCGGGGGCAAGCCTGCGCACGTGAATTTCGATCGCGCCCTGCGCGAGCTGAAGCTGGACGGTGCGGTCGTCGAGGGTCAGAAACGAAATGCCAGTCTGGCTTGAGAGTCGAATCGCGGTGCTGCCGATGTGGACTTCGCCGCGAGAATCCTGATCCACCCAGAGATTGTCGCCGGTGGTGAGCGGGCGATTCGGATCGGCCTGCACCCAATCCTGATCGCCGGAGACCTGATAGGAAACAGAGCCCTGCATGTAGTTGAGGCGCGCGACGCGGCCCGGAGGATCGTCGTCGTCCTGCGCAGCGGCCAGTTTGGGCGACAGCGCTACGAGTCCAAGGACAAACAGAGAGAGCACGAAGCATGAGCCGAACTTCCTGCGTGAGGATGCGGAGATCATCAGACTCCTCCAGTGGTACGCCGTTCTCGAGCGGTCGGAACCAAGTCTGCCAGAAGTCTACAAGCCATCAGCCATGTAAGCCATATGACGACACGCAAGTTGGACATGAGGCCCTCCTGCACATTAAAAGCGACGGCACGGGATTCGTTTCTCGGTTGCTCCCGTGCCGCCAATTCGAAGAAAAATCCTTCGACTCCGCTCAGGATGACGGCTTCTGCGTCTTTATGCGCCACGGCCCCGATTGCTCGGGGCCGTGAGTCGCCAAGTCGAGCCGCTAAGCCTTGCTTAGCGATGGCCGCCGTGGCCGCCACCGCCCGAATGCCCGCCGCCTCCGTGGTATCCGCCGCTGCTGCCACCGCCGCCGCGCGGCGCACTGTAGGAACCGCGCGGGGCGCCGCCGTAGTTGCCGCGCGATCCGCCGCCGCCGTTCCCGCCAAATCCGCTGCGTGGATTGCTATATCCGCCTTGCGGAGCGTTGTATCCGCGCGGGGCACTATAGCCACCTTGTGGCGCGTTGTATCCGCGCGGCGCGCTATAGCCACCCTGAGGCGCGCTGTATCCGCGAGGTGAATTGTAGCCACCTTGCGGAACGCTATAGCCATGCGGTTGGCCGTAAGTGCGCGAATTGCCGGAACCGTATGGATTCGATCCGTACGGGTTCGATCCATTGCCGCGGGAATTGCCGGAATTCGATCCGCCACGCGGCGTCACGATGGGCTGCCTCATATTAAGAGGAGGACGCGAGTATGAGTTGTATGAATTGGAGGAGCCCCCTCGTGACGACGACGTGGGCGGGGTAAAGTGCTGCCAACTCCGATTACCGGTCTGATTCCCCGGCGCGGACCCGTTCGACAACGCTCCGAACCCTCCGCGGAAGGAGTTGTTCGGCGTCGCGCGGTTCCCCGCACCGAAGCCCTGGCCTGACCGGTTCGACGAGCCGGAGGGAGGCGTAAATTTCTGCCATCCGGGCCTGCTCGACTGAACCGACGAGGACGAATTCACGCTGTTGCGATTGCCGCCGAAACCGGATTGCCCGTTAAAGCCGGATTGCCCGCCGCGCGAATTCCGGTTGTTGAAGTTTCCAGACGAGCGCGAGCCATTCGAATTGACGAAGCCGGAATTCGATCGCGAGCCGCCGCTGAAAAAGCGCTGCGGGGCAGAGCTGCCGGCGTGAATCGAGGACGCGCCGGCGACGCGGTTTGACGGGCTGAAGCTGGTCTTCGACGGAGTGACGGGCATCCTGCCGGTCATCATGCTGCCCTGACGGAACGACTCGGCGCTGATGCGTTCCTGATGCCGCGAAACGGCGCCGCGGCCGAATTCGGTACCGGCCTGGGAGGAGATGCCGTTGCGCACGCGGTCGTTATTGAGTGCTTCATGGAAGTTCGAGAACTGGTGGACGCGATTGCCCCCGAGCGGGCCGAAGCCGTTGTGATAATTGTTGACGTTGACGATGTTGATGTTGGTGACGCGTCCGCCCCAGCGGCCGAACCACGGGTGATACCAGTCGCCCGGCCCGCAAGGCAGCCAGCCGAAGTGGCCGAAACCAAATCCAACTCCGAAGCCGCCGCCGAATCCGCCACCGCCCCAACCAAAGAACGAGACGTATGCGGGCGACCAGACCGGATAGTAAGCGGGATATACCGAGACGGGGCCGGGCCACCAGGCCCAGTTGCCGCCATAGACGAACCAGCGGCCGTAGTGGTACGGCGCCCAACCCCACGGCTCGTAGGAGACCCAGGTCCAGCCGTAATAAGGCTCGTAGACCCAGCGGCCGTCGCGATAGGGCGCCCAGTCCGGTCCGGGATTTGACGGCATCCACACGGGACCGTAGTCCGGGACTTCGCTCCACGTGCCGTAGGTGTCGAGATCTTCGGAGCCCGTGTAGTAGCGATTGGTGCGGCCCCAGCTCGAAGCGTCTGAGATGTGGCGGTCGCGATCGTCGTTCCAGGAATCCCAGTCGTCGCGCGCGAAGGCCGATTCAGTTTTGTACTGCGGGTTGTCCGTGCCCTGGATGGTGATCATCTGGCCCTGCTCGACGTGCGTGCTGCCGTCGGGCGTGGAAATGTCCGCGGAGCCGCGGCGCACGATCACCTGCGTTTCGGAATCGGAATTCACGAGGATGCGATACTCGCCTTGCCCCGAAGGTTTAATCGAGGCATTGGGCGTATCGACTTCGGCAGTTGCCTCACCGCCGCGCAGAACCGAATAGGTCACCAGTCCCTGGCCGACCTGAACGATGATCGAGCCGCGCGAGAGAGTCATGAGGTTCGCGGTGGCGTTGTTGGACATGCGCAGAACGTCGGCGTAGTCGAGCTGGAGTTCGGCGCGGGAATTCTGTCCGGTCGCAACTTTGTCGCCTTGCGAAACGGGAGAGTTTTGCGTCAGGGCGACCCAGTCGCCGTTGTCAGCGCGCTGGGTGGAGACGTCTCCCTTGAGGTAGCTGGCGCGCGCGACGCCGGGCGCCGGGGTATTGTCCTGAGCGTTTGAATTGGAATCCGACGGCGCATATGGATCGGATTGATTGTCCTGATTGTCGCTGGCACCGGGGGGCGGAGGCGCTTGGGCGTGCGCCAGCGCCGGTATGAAGGCCAGGGTTATGAAAGTTATGATGGTCAATGTTGCGAGATGTTTTTTCATTGAGTTCCCCTGCTATAAGAGCCCAATCCTGCTAACCCACGGCGGCATAATGCAGGGGCAGTGCCAAAGTCGCAAGTTCAGGCTGCTTGTCTCTAATCACTGTTACTTCAATGGTTTACGGGCTCCCTTTCGATTGGGAGTGCCCTCATGGCCTTCGCCGTTTCTGGTGGATTTGAAGCGCAGGTGGTGGATTTCAACCACCGAGATCTAGTGACGGACTGGGTTGCGCGTGGCGAAATGCTTGCAGCACGCGCGAGCAAGCTCGCGCGGCATACGGCGGCGGCAAGCCGCCGCACTCCACATGCTCGGAGCTGGGATGAGTGACGAGGTGCCAAGGATGATCGCCGGGCACAGCATGCTGTGCCCCTGCCACACGGTTCGATGATCCATTCGCGTGATTTAGTCTTTGTCGGCGGGATCGTGGACGCCCATTTTGGTGAGGCGGTAGCGTAGGGCGTTGCGCGAAAGGCCGAGGGCGCGGGCGGCCTGACTCTTGTTGCCGTTGGCGCGCTGAGCGCTTCGCGCAGCATCTCCTCTTCCCACTGTTCGAGGGTCATGCCTTCGGGCAAGACGGCGGAGCCGGAGTCCGCCTGGGGGCGAAGCACGGCGTCGATATGAATGTCGGCGACGTCGAGCGTCGAACCAGTGGAGAGAGTGACGGCGCGCTCGAGGACGTTTTGAAGCTCGCGAACGTTGCCGGGCCAGTGGAAATCCATGAGCAGCTTCATCGCTGCCGGCGTGAGGCCCTGAACGGCTTTGCCGGACTCGCGCGCGCTTTTTCCGAGGAAACATTCCGCCAGCGCCGGAATGTCTTCCTTGTGATCGCGCAGCGGCGGGATGTCGATGGCGACGACGTTGAGGCGATAGTAGAGGTCCTCGCGGAAGGTGCCTTCTTCGAGCGCGGCGCGCAGATCGCGATTCGTGGCGGCGATCAGGCGGACGTCGACTTTCAGAGTTTTCGTGCCGCCGAGGCGCTCGAATTCGCGGTCCTGGAGGACGCGCAGCAGTTTCACCTGAATCGCGGCGGGGACGTCGCCGATTTCGTCGAGGAAGAGCGTGCCGTTGTTCGCGAGCTCGAATTTTCCGGGCTTACTGGTGGTGGCGCCGGAAAATGCACCCTTTTCATAGCCGAAGAGTTCGCTTTCGAGAAGAGTTTCGGGAATGGCGGTGCTGTTGATCTTGACGAACGGGCCGGAGGCGCGCTGGGAATGCTCGTGAATCGCGCGCGCGATCAGATCTTTGCCGACGCCGCTTTCGCCGCCGATGAGAACGGTGGTGTTCGTGGGCGCGACGCGCTCGACGAGCGCGAGGACGGCCTGCATTTTGTCGCTGCGCGCGACGATGTTTTTGTATTCGTAGCGGTGGCCGAGGGCTTCGCGCAGGTCGCGGTTTTCCTGGCGCAGCTGATGGCGTGGCGAGTTCCTTGCGGATCACGAGAACGAGCTCGGCGAGCGAGAACGGTTTCAAAACGTAGTCGCTGGCGCCGGCTTTCATCGCGTCGACGGCGGATTCGACGGTGCCGTAGGCGGTCATGACCACTACGGGCAAGCTCGGCGTTGACGCGTTTTACGGCTTGAAGAAATTCGAGGCCGCTCATGCCGGGCAGCTTGAAATCGGTGACGACGACGTCGAACGGCTCTTTGGCGAGCAGCTGAAGGCCTGTTTCGGCGTCGGCGGCGGTGCGGGCATTAAAACCTTCCTCGGCGAGCTGCAGATCGAGCAAGCGCCGCATTTTTGGCTTCGTCTTCGACGATGAGGATCGATGGTTTTTCGGGCTTCATGTGCGCAGTAGCAGTGTATCCGAAGCGCGGAGGTGAATTTCAAGCTGGAAGAGAGAACCCTCACCGCTGAAGCGGTGAGGGATGACAACTGTTGCGCAGCGGCGATTGCGAATGGATCGATCGTGCCAAGCATTGATGGAAAGGCGCCAATCGGGACCTGCCTGACGATCGGCAGGCGGGGATTGGCGATCCCAGGGACGGATCATGACGGGGAACTCGGGAGGAAGATTCGGAAGCGGGCGCCGTGCGAGAAATTGGGTCCAGTTTAATGCGGCCGCGATGCGCGTCGATGAATTTGGCGACGATTGCGAGGCCCAGGCCGACGCCGTCTTTTTTCGACGTGTAAAACGGATTGAAAATCTGCTCGCGGAGTTCGGGCGGGACGCCCGGGCCCGTGTCTTCGACGGTGATCTTGACGCCGGATGATTTGGGAGCGACGATCAGGCGCAGGACGCGTTCGCTGCCGTTGCTTGAGGATTCCATCGCCTGAAAAGCGTTGTGAATCAGATTCACGAAAATCCTCTCGCAGAGCTGATCGTCCACTAGAATATCAGGCGCGTTCGCGTAGTGACGCTCGACGCGGACGCTGCGCCTCCGGCAACTGAGCTTGCACGGATTCGAGAGCGCGATCGAGAATACCGGCGATCCGCACGGGCCGCAATTCGAGATTCGAGGGCCGAGCGAAATCGAGAAAGCGCGCGACGAGCGCGTTCAGGCGGTTCACTTCGGAGAAGATGTAGCCGGCAAGCTCGCTCGCGAGAGGCTCGGCGTTCTTCAGTTTCTGGACCAGCATTTCCGCCGAGCCTTTGATCACGCCGAGGGGATTGCGGATTTCGTGCGCGAGGCCGGCGGACATCTGGCCGAGGGCGGCGAGGCGCTCGGAGCGGCGCGCGTCGGCTTCGGCGCGCTGGAGCTGGCGATTGGTTTCCTCGAGCGTTTGCGAGAGAGCCTGGTAGCGCGCGACCTGCTTGCGATTTTCGACGACGAAGCGATTCACGAGAATGCCGACGAGGAAGAAGAAGAGAATGCGCAGCGCGAGCAGGCCCTCCGCCTCCGGCGTGAGTTCATATTCCGACGAGCGCCGGAATCAGAAACGAGCAATAGGCGAGCGAAGCAAGCGCGCTCCAGAGCAGCGTGCCGACGGGGCCGCAGTAGATGGCCGCCGTGATGACTGGCAAGAAGTAAATCGGATAGTAGGGGCTGTTGATGCCCACGTCGCCGGTGTGGTCGAGCAGCAGAGTGCCGAGGACGATTTTCAGGCCGATGGCGATCGTGGGGCCTTCGCGCGGGAAGCGCCCGATCAGCGTGCCTTCGAGAAATTGGAGCACCGCGAAAGCCGTCAGGATGAGCTGCTTGTGGACTTCGTTGAGGGGCGGGAGAAACGCGAGGCCGAAGATGAACAGCAGCCAAACAACGTCGATCCAATCGACGGCCGATCGCTTGCGGTCGATCATTTCGGGATGAATCTAGCATGAAGAGCGGTTTGCGGAGGCGATTTTAGGAAATGGCTTCAGGCGTCCTATTAGATGGGCGGGCGGGGCGCTAGGGCCCTGTGACCTGGTGAAACTTTCCGTGGGCCCAGAATAGTCCTCAATCGTCCCTCCGGGACTTTTGTGTTTTCCTACCATTCCCCGGCACTTCGCTGCGCTCCGTGCCGGGCTAATTACGGCCGCCGCTCCGCGGCTGAACGAGGCCGCCGTGCGGCAATCCACGAAAAGAGGTTGTCACAGAGACTATGTAGCTCTTAAGAAGCACTTCCGATTGGAGTTCTAGGCGTCGAGCGATGTGAGCAGCAGTTCGGCTTCGTCGAGGGCGAGCGCGGCGCCGGAATTCGCGCGGCGAGAGGCGCGATCGAGCGAGCGGCCGACGAGCAGGACGGCGGGAGAATCCATGCGCGGGAGCTTATCGAGTTCGGCGGCGGTGGTGAAGCGGTAGCGTTCGTCGGGCGAGCTGGCGCGGGAGACGATGGCTGCGGGCATGTCAGGCGCGCATCCGGCGGCGAGAAGCTGCGCGCGAAGACCGGCGAAATCGTGGCCGGGCATGTAGATGACCAGCGTGGAATCTTCGCGGATGAGGCCGCGCCAGTCGGCGGCTTCGGGCTTTGCTTCTGCGTGGGCCTGGTGATTGGTGACGACGATCACGCGGGCGGCTTTGCGGCGGTCGGTGAGCGAGACGCCAAGGGCCGCGGCGGCGGCGATGCCAGCGGTGATGCCGGGAACGATCTCGAATGGCACGCCGGCGGCTTCAAGCGCGTCGATTTCCTCGGCGAGACGGCCGAAGATGCCGGGATCGCCGCCTTTGAGGCGGACGACTTCGAGGCCTCGGCGAGCGGTGGCGATCATGCGCTCGTTGATTTCGGCTTGTGTGGCGCCGTTGGCGCCAAAGCGTTTGCCGACGCTGATGACTTCGGCTTGCGGGCCGGCCAGAGCGAGGATCGCGGGCGGGACGAGGTCGTCATGCAGGATCACGGCGGCGCGCGCGATGAGGCGGTACGCTTTCACCGTGAGCAAGTCCGGGTCGCCCGGGCCGGCGCCTACAAGAAAGACTCGGCCTTTAGGCGCTTGCGTCGCGTTTTTATCGCTGGCCATTTGATCTTTAACGGAATTGGATACGCTAGCAGACTACTGGACGCACACACCGGGGTCAAGGCGAGTGGAAGGCCGCAGTGAAAGGGCGATACGATACATTCGTGAACCCTCCGCACCCTTCCACACGTCAAAGAACTGTGGAAAAATAGTCGCGAGAATAAGGATGCCGGAGCCGAATATGCCGAGTTTCGAGAGCCCTGCGCCGGGCGAGGCGCCGCGCGCCAGCGGGCGGAAGAGCCACGTCTGGGGCTGGGTGCTCCTACTGGTAGTGATCGTGAGCGGCGTGATCGCGTATCAGATGCATGCGCGGTCACAGGCGGCGTCGAAGGATACGGGCGGGAACCAGGCGATTACGGTCGGTGTGGCGACCGTCGAGAAGCGGGACATGCCGTATTACCTGAGCGGGCTGGGCAACGTCACGCCGTTCAACACCGTGACGGTGCATTCGCGGGTCGACGGACAGCTGATGTCGGTGAATTTCAAGGAAGGGCAGTTCGTGCGCGCCGGCGACGTGCTGGCGACGATCGATCCGCGTCCGTTTGAAGTGGCGCTGAATCAGGCGGAGGGGCAGTTGGCGAAGGATACGGCTTCGCAGAACGACGCCAAGGTCGACTTGAACCGCTACCAGCAGCTTTGGCAGCAGGGGGTGGTCGCCCGGCAGCAGCTCGATACGCAGCAGGCGACGGTCGGGCAGTTCGACGGCGCGATCCAATCAGACAAGGCGCAGATCGACAACGCGAAACTGCAGCTGACGTATTGCGGGATTACGTCGCCGATTGACGGGCGCGTGGGGCTGCGACTGGTTGATGCGGGGAACATCGTGCATGCCGCGGACGCGAACGGGATGCTGGTGATCACGCAGGTGCAGCCGATCGCCGTGGTTTTCACTCTGCCAGAGGACAATATTCCCGATGTGATGGCCGTGATGAAGAAGCGCCAGCTGAAGGTTGAGGCGTACGCCCGCGACAACAGGGCGATGATCGCGACGGGCAAGCTGCTGACGCCGGATAACCAGATCGATCAAACGACGGGAACGCTCAAGTACAAGGCGGAGTTCGACAATCGAGACACGGCGCTCTGGCCGAACCAGTTTGTGAACGTGCGGCTGTTCCTCGACACGCGACAGAATGCGATCGTGGTTTCGTCGGCCGCGATTCAAAAAGGCGCGCAGGGCGCGTTCGTATACGTGGTTGATGCGAACAATCAGGCGCAGGTCCGGCAGGTGCAGGTGGATTTCACCGAAGGCAATGTCACCGTGGTTTCGACAGGTTTGAGCGCGGGCGAAACCGTTGTCGTGGACGGCGCGGACAAGATTCAGCCCGGATCGCAGGTGATTCTGCATCAGACCAATCTGAATCGATCTTCCCCCGCCAATTCCTCCGCTGGGACCGGAACGACCCCGTGAGCATTTCCGGGCCGTTCATCGTCCGCCCGGTCGCGACTGCGTTGCTGATGGTGGGCGTGCTCCTGGCGGGAGCGGTCGGTTACCTCCAGCTTCCCGTATCGGCGCTTCCGCAAGTTGATTACCCGACGATTCAGGTGCTGACGTTTTATCCGGGCGCGGGTCCGGACGTGATGGCGTCGTCCGTGACCACGCCGCTCGAGCGGCAGTTCGGCGAAGTGCCGGGGCTGACGCAGATGACGTCGACGAGCTCGTTCGGCGGATCGCTGATCACGCTGCAGTTCAATTTGAAGGAAGACATCGACGTGGCCGAGCAGGAAGTGCAGGCGGCCATCAATGCGGCGACGACGTATCTGCCGAGAGACCTGCCAAACCCTCCCGTCTACAGCAAGGTGAATCCGGCGGACACGCCGATTCTGACGCTGGCGCTGACGTCCGATACGTTGCCGCTTGCAAAGGTCGAGGACTACGCGGATACCAATCTCGCGCAGAAGATTTCGCAGCTTTCGGGCGTGGGCCTGGTGACGATTAGCGGCGGGCAGAAACCGGCGGTGCGGGTGCGCGCGAATCCGACGGCGCTCGCGTCGTACGGGCTGAGCCTGGAGGATTTGCGCGCGGCGCTCGGAGCGGCAAACGTCGACCAGGCGAAAGGAACGCTGAACGGGCCGCGGCAGCAGTTCACGATCCAGACTAACGATCAGCTGTTGACCAGCGACGCCTACAGGCCGCTGATCGTGGCTTACAAGAATGGCGGGCCGATTCGCTTGTCGGATGTCGCTGACGTAATTGACGGCGCGGAAAACAACACGCAGGCCGCGTGGATGAACACGAAGCCGGCAGTGATCCTGAATATCCAGCGGCAGCCGGGAACGAACATTATCGGCGTGGCCGACAGCATCAAGAGTCTTTTGCCGCGCTTGCAGGCTTCGCTGCCCAGCGCGATTCAAGTAACGACGTTGACCGACCGCACGACGACGATCCGCGCGTCCGTAAAGGACGTGCAGTTCGAATTGATGCTGACGATCGCGCTGGTCGTGATGGTGATGTTTCTCTTCCTGCGCAGCTTCGCCGCCACGATGATCCCAAGCGTTGCGGTTCCGCTTTCCATCGTGGGGACTTTCGGCGTGATGTATCTGGTGGGCTACAGCCTCGACAACCTGTCGTTGATGGCGCTGACGATTTCGACCGGTTTCGTGGTCGACGACGCGATCGTGATGATCGAGAACATCACGCGGTTCATCGAGGAAGGGAACTCGCCGCTCGAAGCCGCGCTGAAAGGCTCCGAGCAGATCGGCTTCACGATTTTGTCGCTGACGGTTTCGCTGATCGCCGTGCTGATTCCGCTGCTGTTCATGGGAGATATCGTCGGCAGGCTTGTTCCGCGAGTTCGCGGTGACGCTGGGTGTGACGATTCTTGTGTCGGCGTGCGTATCGCTGACGCTGACGCCGATGATGTGCGCGAAGCTGCTGCGTCACGAGAGCGGGGCGAAGCACAACCGCTTTTACGAGGCTTCGGAGAATTTCGTCAACCGGTTGATCGCCTCTTACGACCGGACGCTGCAAGTCGTGCTGCGGCACCAGCCGGCGACGCTGGTGGTCACCGTCGCGACCCTCGTGCTAACGATCGTCCTCTTCTACTACGTCCCCAAAGGATTCTTCCCGGTGCAAGACACCGGCGTGATTCTCGGAATTTCCGACGCCGGGCAGGCCATCTCGTTTTCAGACATGTCGCAGCGCCAGCAGGCACTCGCGGCTGTCATCCTGAAGGATCCCGATGTCACGAGCTTGTCGTCGTTTATCGGGGTCGACGGCACGAACATGACGCCGAACAGCGGCCGGATTCAGATCAATCTGAAGCCGCGGGAGAGCCGCAGCGCGTCCGCGACGGACATTATTCGCCGGCTCCAGCCGGAGTTGGCGCAGGTGGCGGGAATCACGCTGTTCATGCAGCCGGTGCAGGATCTGAGCATCGAAGATCGCGTGAGCCGTACGCAATACCAATATGCGATTGAGGACGCCGACGCGAAGGAACTGGCCGATTGGGCGCCGCGACTCGCCGGGAGACTCGCGACGCTTCCGGAACTGCGCGACATCGCCACCGATCAGCAGAACCAGGGCCTGGAAGCCAACCTGGTGATCGACCGCGATACGGCGGCTCGGCTCGGCATTCTGCCGGCGGCGATCGACAACACGCTTTACGACGCGTTTGGGCAGCGGCAGGTGTCCACGATCTTCACGCAGCTGAATCAATACCACGTCATATTAGAGGTGGACCCGCGCTTCCAACAGAATCCCGATTCGCTGAAGGATATCTACGTGAAGTCGTCGAACGGCACGCAAGTGCCTCTTGCGGCGTTCACGCATGTGGAGCAGCGAAATTCGCCGCTGGCGGTGAATCACCAGGGGCAGTTTCCGGTGGTGACGCTTTCGTTCAATCTGGCGCCGAATGCATCGCTGGGCGAGGCGGTGAATGCGATCAAGAAAGCCGAGCAGCAGATCAATCTGCCCCTTTCCGTGCACGCGAGCTTTCAGGGAATGGCTCAGGCGTTTCAAGCGTCGCTGGCGAATGAGCCTCTGTTGATTCTTGCCGCCCTGATCACCGTGTACATCGTGCTCGGGGTTCTGTACGAGAGCTACATCCATCCGATCACGATTCTTTCGACGCTTCCTTCGGCGGGCGTGGGCGCGATCCTCGCGCTGCTGGTTTGCAGGACGGACTTCAGCGTGATCGCGCTGATCGGAATCATCCTGCTGATCGGCATCGTGCAGAAAAACGCGATAATGATGATTGATTTCGCGCTCGACGCCGAGCGCAAAGAAGGGAAGTCGCCCCGGGAAGCGATTCACCAGGCGTGCCTGCTGCGATTCCGGCCGATCATGATGACCACGATGGCCGCGCTGCTCGGCGGCGTGCCGCTGGCACTCGGCACGGGAACCGGTTCGGAGCTTCGCCGGCCCCTCGGCATCAGCATCGTCGGCGGCCTGCTGATCAGCCAGGTTCTCACGCTTTACACAACTCCCGTGGTGTATCTGGCGTTTGACCGGCTGGCGCGGCGATTCGAGCGCTATCGCGTGGGCAACACAGCCGAATCGGAAGCCACGGCCGACTGAGGGACGCGGACAGCGAGAACATGAACATATCGGCGCCATTTATTCGCAGGCCGATCGCCACGTCGTTGCTGACCGTAGGGATTTTAATGGCCGGCGCGATTGCGTATCACAATTTGCCAGTGGCGCCGCTGCCGCAGGTCGAATTTCCCACGATTTCCGTCAACGCGGGCCTTCCGGGCGCGAGTCCGGAAATCATGGCGTCATCGGTTGCGACTCCGCTCGAGCGGCAATTCGGCAAAATCGCCGGGGTGACCGAAATGACGTCGAGCAGCCTGGCCGGCTCGACATCGATCACGCTGCAGTTCGACCTGAATCGCGACATCGACGCTGCCGCGCGCGACGTGCAGGCGGCGATCAACGCATCGGCCGGCCAACTGCCCGCAAATCTGCCGAGCCTCCCAACCTATCGGAAGATCAATCCTTCCGACTCCCCCGTGATCATCGCGGCGCTCCGGTCCAACGTGCTGCCGCTAAGCCGCATATATGACGTGGCGGATTCGATCATCGGGCAGAAGCTGTCGCAGATCCAGGGCGTGGGACAGGTGACCGTCGGAGGGAGCGCGCGGCCGGCGGTACGCATCGAACTGAATCCATCCGTGCTGGCGAATTACGGAATCGGACTTGAGGATTTGCGCGCCGTGCTGGGCCAGGTCAACTCGAACGAACCGAAGGGCAGCGTTTCGAACGGCCTCGTGCGCTGGACGCTGACCGACAACGACCAGCTTTTTGACGCGGATCACTATCGCAAGCTGATCATTGCCTACCGCAACGGGGCGCCGGTACGCGTCGGCGACGTGGCGACGGTGCGGGACTCGGTCGAAGACATTCGCATCGCCGGGCTGCAGAACGGCAAGCAGTGCATTGTGTTGCAGGTCTTCAGGCAGCCGGGTGCCAACATCGTGGACACGGTGAAGCGCATTCGCGCGGCGATGCCGCAACTGCAGGCCTCGATACCGTCCGCGATTGAAGTGGTCATCGCCGCCGACCGCACGATGACGATTCAGGCATCGATCGACGACATTCAGATTACGCTGCTGATTACCGTGGTGCTGGTGATCCTGGTGATTTTCGTCTTTCTGCGCAACGTCTGGTCCACCGTCATTCCTGCGATTGCCGTGCCGGTCTCGCTGGTGGGAACGTGCGGCGTGATGTACCTGCTCGGTTATTCGATCGACAACTTATCACTGATGGCGCTGACGATTTCGACGGGATTCGTGGTGGACGACGCGATCGTGGTGATCGAAAACATCACGCGATACCACGAGCAGGGGCTCACGCCTTTTCAGGCCGCGTTGCGCGGCGCGAAGGAAATCGGCTTTACGGTGCTTTCGATGAGCGCGTCGCTGGTCGCGGTATTCATTCCCATTCTGCTGATGGGAGGAATCGTCGGGCGGCTCTTCCGCGAGTTCGCCGTCACGTTGAGTGTGACGATTGCGTTGTCGCTCGTGGTGTCGTTGACGGCTACTCCCATGATGTGCGCGAAGTTCCTGCGGCCGATCAAGAAGGAAGGCCACAACTGGATTTACCGGCTGTGCGAAAACGGATTCAACAGCCTGGCATCCGCGTACGACGGCGGACTCCGCTGGGTCTTGAGGCACCAGGCGCTGACTCTGGGTGTCACGATTGCGACGGTCTGCGTCAATGTGGTGCTCTTCATTATTATCCCGAAAGGATTTTTCCCGCAGCAGGACACCGGCATGATCAACGGCGCCATACAGGCGTCGCAGGACGTGTCGTTCGACGCGATGCGCGTGAAACAGCGGCAGTTCAGCGACATCGTGATGGCGGACCCCGCCGTCGGCAGCATGATCACTTTCGTCGGAGGCGGAGCGGTCAACACCGGGCGGATGTTCATTTCGCTGAAGCCGCTTTCGGAGCGGAAGATCACGGCGGATCAGGTGATCGCGCGACTGCGCAAGAAACTCGCCGTCGTACCCGGCGCAACGCTGTACTTGCAAGCGAACCAGGACATTCGCGTCGGGGGACGCCAGAGCAATTCGCAATATCAATATACGCTTGAGAGCGAAAATCTGGCCGATCTGCAATCGTGGGCGCCGAAGATGCTGGAGAAGATCAAGACGCTGCCTATGCTCCGCGATGTTTCAACCGACCAGCAGGACCGCGGCTTGCAGGCACAACTCGTGATCGATCGCGACACCGCCTCGAGACTGGGCATTAGCGCGCAGACGATCGACGACACGCTTTACGACGCGTTCGGCCAGCGGCAGGTGGCGACCGTCTTCACGCAGCTAAACGAATATCACTTGGTCATGGAAGTGTCGCCGGAGTTTCAGGAAAATCCCGACGCGCTGAAGGGAATCTTCCTGAAGTCGTCGAACGGCCCCCCCATTCCGCTGAACGCGATTTCGCATTTCGAGCCGCGCACGTCTGTGCTCGCGGTCAATCACCAGGGGCCGTATCCGGCCGTGACGCTGTCGTTCAATCTTGCTCCGAGCACGTCGCTCGGCGACGCGGTGCAGGCTGTGCAGGCAGCGGCGCGAGAAATTGGCTTGCCGTCTTCGATTCGAGCGACGTTTCAAGGCACGGCACAGGCGTTTCAGTCGTCGCTCAAGAATGAGCCGTACCTGATTCTCGCCGCGCTCGTGGCCGTATATATCGTGCTCGGAATGCTCTACGAAAGCTACATTCACCCGATCACAATTCTTTCGACGCTGCCGTCGGCGGGCGTCGGCGCGATTCTGGCACTGCTGCTCTGGCGGCTTGACCTGAGCGTGATCGCGATGATCGGAATTATTCTGCTAATTGGCATCGTGAAGAAGAACGCCATCATGATGATCGACTTCGCGCTGGAAGCGGAGCGCAAGGACGGCAAGCCGCCTGAAGAGGCGATCTATCAGGCCTGCCTGCTGCGCTTTCGCCCGATCATGATGACCACGATGGCCGCGCTGCTCGGAGGATTGCCTCTTGCGCTTGGCACGGGCACCGGCTCGGAATTGCGCAGGCCGCTGGGCATCAGCATCGTCGGCGGCCTGATCGTCAGCCAAATGCTGACGCTTTTCACGACGCCCGTGGTCTACGTCTACATGGACCGGCTGCGGATGTGGATCGCGCGGGGAAAAGAGTCGCGGACGCCTTCGCGTTCCGGCGGCACAGCGCGTCCGGACTATCGCCCATCGTCGTTGCCGGGCTCCACGCTCGGATGAGGCGCAAGGGGTATTACGCCCTGCCGACTACAGCATTTCCGGTATGCCCATCTGGCTTGGATGTGCCTATCTTGGGTGGGTGACCTTTCTTCGCCATGCCGGCCGATTGCAAAAACTACAGAATCTCGAAAAATGTCCTCTGCGGAAACCGATACCCGCCAGCGAACTGACTGAAAGCACAAGACATAAAAACCAACTGTATGGAATAAATCGTGCTCGATTTCGACGTACCAGCCACGTCGTCGATTGAGGTGTGCGATGAGGAAAATTTTACTAACCGTGGCTACGGTCGTTTTGCTCTACGCCATTGTGGTTGGCGCGGCCCCAGCACCGAACGCGCCCCACGTTTTCGTGACCGCGAGCCCGGAACAATCCGGCCATAAGTCCGACCAGCCGCAGATTCAAACGTTTCTGGGAAGCATCACCAAAGCGGGGAATCAGTTCGTCTTCAGCGACGATGTCAGCAGGAATTCCTATCAGCTCGATGACCAGGAAACCGCCAGCAAGTTCGACGGGAAGAAGGTCAAGGTGACGGGCACGTTGGACGCCACAAACAATATAATCCGCGTCCAGAGCATCGAAGCCACCGCCTGACTCTTCCGTCCGCCGTGGAGGAGACGGCGGTGCGTTTTGCCCCGCCGCTCCTCCAAAGGCATTTCACAATGCGCTGCACGGCGAGAGTTATCGGCTGCGCAATTCCCGGGTTCGAGAGAAGAAATCGCATTCGGCACGCCGTGCCCTCGATCGAATATTTTACAGAAAAGCCTTCGAACGGCTCGGAGAAGATGGGCAGTGGCATGTGCTCGAGCATTTCTTGATCACGAGCGATGTGCGCCGTCACCTGACCCTTTCCTCCATTTTCTGCGGCCGGAATAGGCTCGCCGGACCCGTCGTCACTAAGGAAGCGAAGTTCCGCCTGTGATACAATTTCTTCGCAGTACCTCCAAGCAGTTCGCACCTACCGAGTGCGCCCGTAGCTCAGCTGGATAGAGCGTCTGGCTACGAACCAGAAGGTCGGGAGTTCGACTCTCTCCGGGCGCGCCACTCCTCTTCTCGCCACATCGAACGGCACAAACGGCACATAGCGTCTCCAGCAGTCGGAGAACTTGGTGTACCCTGATGCCGGTTCAGATCCCGTGATTCGGTGGTAGACTCCCTCGCAAACCACAAATGAAATGGGAGGAGTTCGATGAATCGTGTTCTTTGTAAGTGGATCGTGCTCTCGGTCGTACTGCTGGCGCCGGCGGCGAGTTTCGCGCAGGTGGCCTGCACGAGGGACGGCCTGCAAGCTGCGACCAATCTCTACATTGATGCTCAAAGCAAGGGCGATCCTTCCGGCATGCCGCTGGCGAACGGGCTTGCTTATATCGAAAACATGCAGGTCGTCGACATCAAATCGGGTGTCATTCAGAAACCGCTGAAAATCGACTTCCATCGAACTTTGATTGACCCGGCAACGTGTCAGACATTTACCGAAGTGATCGTTACGGACAAAAGCCACCCGTACGTCCTCGGCACGCGGCTCAGGATCAATCACGACAAAATCGCGGAGATCGAATCGCTGGTAACGCAGGACGGCGACTGGCTATTCAACGTCGATAACTACTACAAGTGGTCGCCCACTGAGGATTGGGGAGTGGTTCCGCCGGGACAGCGCGATAGCCGCGATACTCTGGTTGCCGCGGCCAACGCCTACCTCGATGCCTTCTTGGAAAAGAAGCTCGATCTGGTGCCGTGGGGATATCCGTGCAACCGGACCGAAGGCGGTATCCGCACCGGCAAAGGCGCCCCGGATGATAGCTGCACGGTCGGCGTGCCGGCCGGCGTGAACATCGTGGCGCGGCGCTTCATCGTCGACGAGACGATGGGAGCGGTTGTTGCGTTCTGCACTTTCGGCGTCGGCGGATTGCCGGATACGCACCTCTTCCGCTTGGAGAAAGGCAAGCTGCGTTACGTGCATACCCTGACGCACGTGCCGCCGGGCTACCATGTTCGGGTTAACGGGAATCCCGTGCCCAGTTCCGCGCCCAGCAACCCCACACCCAACAAGCAGCAATGAACTGAAATCGGGTCCCACTTGCACCCGTGAGGAGAACGGTCGGGGGCCCCCGCGAAAAATTGCGCCTGAATCCGAAGGCGCAACCGCGTTACATTCGCCCGGGAACCGCACGGGGCGGGTTCTGCGAAGACTTTCCGAGGCTAAACAACTGTTTGAACGAGGCTGAAACGCGATGGCGAAGCAGCGCGAAGCGCTGGCTTTCTTTATCGGTGACCCAGTTGAATTGAATCACGCGGCGCTCGCCGATGAACGGCAG
The DNA here is from genome assembly GCA_963769415.1 of uncultured Acidobacteriota bacterium. Taxonomy (GTDB): domain Bacteria; phylum Acidobacteriota; class Terriglobia; order Acidiferrales; family UBA7541; genus Palsa-295. Next base: position 1,731,820 of record CAVYLM010000005.1, on the reverse strand, counting down.
ATGGCCGTGCCAGGAATGGTCCGAGCGCAGGAACGCAACCAGGGCGCCGCCAGCCGCGGGAGCTTCGGTGGCTACGTCGTCGATACTGTCTCGCGAGCGAAGCAGCCGCAGCCGTCCGCCGGAATTGTCCCAGGCAGGATTCATGTACAGCAACACGGTGATGATCTTGCTCGCCGAGTCGCAGTGAATGTTCCCGTCGTGCGTGTCGCTGCGGCCGCGAACCGTAATGGTGCTGGGCCGATTCGACAGATTGATCCCAAATTTGTCCTCAAACGCCTTGCGAAATTCTTTCGATTCGAGCGCGTCGATCATGGCCTGAAACGACGGTCCGAATTGCAGATGATTCAGCGGGTAGCTGCCGGCCTGGTCGATTTTCGGGTAATCCGCGTTGATTCTTTCGAGCGCTTCGGCCGTGACGAAGCCGGGAACGATCAGGTACTCATACGGCTCGTGGCAAAGCGGCGTGGCGCGAAATTGTTCGAAATCGAAAATCTGCATGGGTTTTGCAGCGGCTCCTCTAAAATGCTACCTGCCCGCACGAGCCGGTGTCAACGACACGCCGCGCCATCCCCGTTTTGCCAGTGTCATCCCGAATCCCCGCTATCTTCGCGGGGTGAGGGATTTGCTTTTTGCTCTTCGGCTCGCTTGCAGGGAATCGCGAGGACTCAGGAAGCGCTCGTGCGTTCCTCGCGCCAGATGCTGAGCTTTTCCTGGGCGGCGCGGTCGGAAAAGCTGAAGAGCACCGCTTCGGTCGCGGCGCGATGTTGCTGCGGCGCCCAGCTCGGCGCGACAAACACGTCGCTTTCCGCCCACCCGAACGTCGCGTCCCCAATCTGGCTGCGTCCCCGGCCCTCGACTACGACAAACACGGTGCTGTCCGTCGATCGGTAGCTCGCCGTCTCGAATCCCCGCGCGAGCGATTGCACGGCGGCGCTCATCGTCGGCATCGCCGGACCGCCCGTCAGCGGATTCACGTAACGCAATTTCACGCCGTGGCACGCATCGGTCGGGCCGTTGCGCTGCATCGCGGCCAGGCTTTCGCGTGTGCGCGCGTAACGATAATTGAGCAGCGGAGATGACAGGGAATTCGTGCCGGGGACATGGTCGGGAAGCATCGCTCCGGCGTAACGCGCTTCGCAGTCGCATTCGGGACGCGACACGGGAATCCGCGTCGACTCGCTCCCTTCCGCGAAACTCGTGTCGAAGAGATTCACGATCGGCACATCGAGCCCGTCGAGCCAGATCACGGGATCGGCGCCCTCGTTGCCGTGGTCGTGCCACGTCCAGCCGGGCGTGATGACGAAATCTCCGCGCTCCATCACGGTGCGCTCGCCGTTCACGGCCGTATACGCGCTCGATCCCTCGAGGAAAAGCCGCAGTGCGCTCGCCGTGTGCCGGTGCGCGTGGGCTTTCTCTCCCGGCATCAGAAGCTGGAGCCCGCTGAAAAGGGAACCGGTGATCTGCGATTTTCCGGCGAGCCCCGGATTTTCTAAAATGAGCACGCGGCGCTCCGCTTCTTCGGCGGAAAGCAGCGCGCCGGCCTGCAGCAGCGATGCGCGAACCTCGGAGTATTTCCAGTGCGCCGGCAGTGCGGCAGGCTGCGGCGCGCGCGGGACCAGGCCTTTGACGCGCTCCCAGAGCGGCGCCAGATGCTGCCGGCCGATCTGGTCGTAAAACGCCTTCCGCGCGTTGAGTTGCTCCGCCGACGGCGTGCGAGACGGCGCGCTCATAGGCCCCACCCTCCCTGCGCTTCGCTTAGCCCGCTTCGGCCCGAAGTGTACACCGCGCTTGGGAGAAAAGAACGGAGTTTCCGCGGAGCCATGCGGGAGCAAGAGGCTGAAAAAGTGTGTCGATTGACAGGTGCTCCGGCCGTTCGTTTTCTGGAACTTACGAGGAAGCGTGATGGCAACTTGTGTCGATTGGCGCGCCGCATGGGAGCCGCAGGGATGCCCGCCTGCCAAGCTCTTGAAGCGCGTGGAGGAGCGGCAGGGGAAACACTTGTAGCATGCAGTCTTTGGCAATGCTCCCGCGGAGCTGCCATTTGTCCTTCCTTGTTCCTGTTTCCTTTCCGATTCTCGATGCGGCTGCTGACTTCCAGTGCGGCTTTCGCTGCGAGGCGGCACGCGGCCTTCAAAGTGCGGATTCGAACATAGCACCTTGCGGTGCAGCGCGCACCTGTACGAGAGGACAGAAAAAGTTCAGCTGCACGAATTGGCGTTGCAAGCTGCGGCGGTCACTCGGAGCAAGGGAAGAAGAGTCGGAGCGGTCACCTGGCGCGAAGACCGAAGTCTCCGCGCCGGGCTCCCGGGGTGGGTACTAGGGGTGGTACATTCGCTGCCGCTTAGCGCTGAGCCGTCATTCCTGATCCGGCTCAGCATCAGCGACAATCTTGTTTCAGCCGCAGCAACTTCTCCGCGGATTGGGATTTAGAAGAACAAGTGCAATCCGAACTGAATCAACCGTGGGTTCACGCTCATATGATTGATCACACCGTAAGTTGGCGCCGTAATGTTTTCAAACCCGACGCTGCCAAACCCCCCGCCTCCGGGATCCGCGAACTGCGGATGGTTGAACGCATTGTAGAAGTCGGAGCGAAATTGGATCCGAACCCGTTCCGTAATCTGCGTGTTCTTCATGATTGTGATGTCCCAATTGAATTGTCCGGGGCCAGTAACGATGCCGATCCCCGAGTTACCGTAGTCGGTCGCTCCCGGACCGCCAAAAGGCACCAGCGGCGCCTGGCACGTAAATGTGTTGAACGCAGCAGGGTTGAAGTACTGACCCAAGTTTGCTCTCGTTCCACCTGGGTTCTTGACGTTCCCATTACCCATCCCTGGGCAGAACTGTGCGGTCGAGACTCCCTGGAAGCTAAGTCCAGTGCTCGTACCGTAGGCTCCGCCAGTCCCTGGCGTACCCTCCGGGCCAGGAACTCCGGGGTCGATAAATGTGAGTGGATCGCCGGACTGCGCGATCGTCACTCCGGAGATGTTCCAACCCTTGATCAATTTCTCTTCGATGCCGCTCGTTCCATTGCCGAACGGCAAATCGTAGCTATAGTTGACCGCCAAGCGCTGCTGGCGGTCAAAAGAGACTCGTCCGTACTGTCCGGTCTTAGGCCCATTCAGACCTGCCGGGGTGCGGAGTGCCAGTGCGTCGTTGATGTCAGCAGTGTTGGCATAAAAAATGTCTGAGAGGTTCTTATCCCACGTATAGGCTGACTGGAAAGTGAATCCGTGCGAGAACTGGTGCCGGACTGTGATTTGCAAGCTGTTGTAGTTCGAGTACCCGTTGTTGTCCGAGCTTTGTAACCCAATCGGTTCGTATCCAACGACAGGAACCCGGAACGCCGTGTTCCCGAACAAGCCCGCAGTGTTGCAAATCTGATTGGGCGCCACGCCGGTGCAGAGGTGGTACATCTGGTCGATCGCATCACCGGGCGTTACAATTTGCGCGCCGTTGTGGTTGTGGTTGTAGTCGGTGAGGTTGATACCACTCGAGCCGACGTATCCCATATCGAGAACCCAGCCGTGGACGAACTCATACTGAAACCCCAAGCTATATTCGCGTACGAGGGGCACGTGCACGCTGTTTGGATCCAACGGCGTGTTTAGACCGGAAGTCTGTCCGGTATTCGGATCCGCCCAGCGCGCGGCAAAGCCCAATCCATTCGGTTCATTGTTGCAATTCGGATCGTTCGGCATGCAAACGAGCAAAATCTGCGGATACGGTTGTTGCATCGTGGATTGGGCCCACCGAGGACTCAGGAACCCAAAGTCATATGTAGCCGCATACGGGTATCCCTGCTCGAAGGCGTGCACAACTCGATCCAGGCCAACGCGGTCGTAGAAGATACCAGCACCGCCGCGCACCACCAGCTTGCCGCTGCTCAGCGGTTGCCAGGCAAAACCCAGACGCGGCGCGAAGTCGCTGTAAGGCGCATGCCCCTCAACCGAGTTCCGGTTCCTGGCGATCCCGATTCCAGCCGGGGGTACACCGAAGTGCGCAATAAAGTTGCTCGGTACGACGTACTGTTGGACTCCGGCTGGATTGGACGGCAGCGCCGGGATTCCACCGGGTCCGCAGGGATCGGGGAAGGCGCCCAAGCACGTCGGCACGCTCGCATTGGCAACCATGCGATTCTCCCAGACTTGCGTGAGGTGGCCGTACTTGTCGCTCAGCAGACCATCGTATTCCCAGCGCAAGCCCATGTTAATCGTCAGGCGCGAGTTGACCTTCCAGTCGTCCAGCACGTAGGTGTTCTGGTTGTTTAGTTGGTAGAAGTGAATGATTCCTTGGCCCGTGCCGGAAGTGCTCTTCACGCAGAACAAACAGCCGAGGTTCCAACCGCCCGTGTTGGGGGCAGGGCCCAATAGACTGCTGTATCCGAGCATCACCATGAGGCCTTGTTGAAGGCCCTGATCCGAGAGCGGCCAGTTCGTCCATTCGTATTCGTAGCCGGCCCGGATGCTGTGCTTCCCATGTGACCAGGAAATCTGATCCGCCGCCTGCAACTGGTTCGTGGGCCCCTTGTCGGGAAGGAGGCCTCCGAACATGCCGTACCCAGTGGCCACGTTGAGAAACGTGGGAGGCTCGAAGAAACCCTGAACCAGCGGTTGCATCCCGAGCTCCTGGGGCGTGCCGCCCGGCGGCATGGAAATGGTTGCCGCATTTACGTTTTGCTGAAACGAGACGCGAGCCTCGTTCACAAAGTTGCTGGTTACAAGCGACGTGAGTTTCACGACCGCGGCGTGATTGCCGAAAAGAATATTCTCTGGAGTGCCTTCGAGGTTTCCGCCGCCCTGCCCGAGAAAAGTGGTGTAAGGGTTGTGGGTGTAGAAGTACTTCGTGCTTAGAGTCTGCTTGCTGTTGATCACCCAATCGCTGTTGGCGACGTACTGGTTCTCCGTGTAGATCGCCGGAATGTCGAAATTGCACACCCCGCCAGCGCAGAAATTTGTGACAGACCCTGGATTCGGAATGTAGTAGTTGGGACTGCCGTCCGTAGTCTTCACGCCGCCCTGAAGCTGGAAGATTCTCAGCGAGACAATGTTCTCGATGTCCATGTCAGTTGCAAATTTCCGAGCGGCCGCATCGCACGTCGTAATGCTGCTGAAGTCAGGAACCGCCACGGGAGCTGGGCAGGTGCCGCGCGACTCAGGGTTAATTCCGCCCAATAGGGCACCGAACGTCTGCCCCTGGGGTGCCTCGCCGTTCTTTGAACGCGTTCCCCGATAGCTGAAGAAGAAGAAAATCTTGTCCTTCTTGATCGGGCCGCCTACCGTTGCTCCGAATTGGTTCTGGTCGAACGCTGGGCGTACGTTAGCTGGCCGCTCGTTGGCTGGCAGCTCGGCTCCCTTGAGGAAGAAGTCGTTCGAATTGAGTACAGTGTTGCGGAAAAACTCGAACCCAGATCCATGAAACTCGTTGCTGCCCGATTTCGTGCTGACGTTCACATTGGCGCCAGGGTTGCGTCCGTAACTCGCGTCGTAGGTCGAAGTCTGAATCTTGAACTCAGCGATGGCATCTGGGCTGGGAATCGGGATGCCTGTGTAAATCGTTCCGTCGTTGGAGCTGCCGGAATTGGCGATGTTGTTCACCGCCACGCCGTCCATCTGGTAGTTGTTCGAGCCAGGATCGACGCCGTTCGCGCTGATGTCCTGCGTCCCTTTGCCAAGCACCGTCGCGTTGTCTACGCTCGCCGTCGTGCCGGCAGTCAGGCTAAGAACTTCCGTGTAGTTGCCGTTCGCCATTGGTAGAGCAGCAATGTTGCTGCCCGTAACTGTGGTCCCGAGCGTCGAGCTTTCCGTCTGCAGGGCCTCGACGCTGCTCTCAACAGTAACCGTCTGAGTGACAGCTCCGACTTCCAAGACCCTGTCTACGGTGGTCGTTTCCGTGGTGCTGACAGTCACTCCGGAGACTTCTGTCGTCTTGAAGCCCGCAGCAGTAAACTTTAGGCGATAGGTTCCCGGCGGGAGCAGGGAGAATTTGTAATCGCCGCCTCCTCCTGTAGTCGCCGTACGTTCCTGGTTAGTGGCAGTGCTGGTAGCCGTCACCGTTGCACCGGGTACAGCGCGGCCCTGCGGGTCCGTCAGCGTTCCCGTGATCGCGCCCGTTCCGGCGGATTGCGCGTGAGCCATCGTCGCGCAGAGAATTGCCAAACCCAAGCAAACCAAGACTGAAACGACGATCTTGCGTGCGGCGAATCGCCTGCTCATCCTATCCCCCCAAGTTCAGATTCAGACGCAAACGTGTGTTAGCGGACTCGTGCGGGTGAAAGTTGGCAAGCCTCTGGCTCGCCTTTAAAACTGGTTAACCACCCGAACGTCACGTTCCTAGGATCGAAACACCCCAACCCCATGCGCACACTAATACCCGATCCGCACACGATGTCTATTTCTTATTTTGATTGCATCTGTTACCGATTGGGAATATAACCTCGCATCAAGGGGTGGGATCGAATGGAGCTTCGCCAGCTGCGGTACTTCATCGCGGTCGCCGAAAACCTCAGTTTTTCAAAAGCTGCACAACAGTTACACGTCACGGTGCCGCCTCTCAGCCGGCAAATCCGTCAACTCGAGGAAGAATTCGACGTTCCTCTCTTGGTGCGCGATCGCAAGCACGTCGCTCTTTCCGACGCCGGCCGGCTTTTTTTGCGCGAGGCCAAAGAATTGGTGACGCAGGCCGCGCGAATGAGCGATTCAGTCCGCATGGCGAAATGCGGTTCCGCCGGACTGGTGCGCATCGGAGTGGGACCCGCGCTGGGCGAGCGCGTCGGGCGCGTGCTGATCGAACACGGCAAGCAATTTCCCGCCGTCGAAGTGCAGTGCAAGGACAATCTTTCGTTCGCGCAGTACCAAAGCCTGGTCGAAGGCGAGATCGATGTCGCATTTGTTCGGCCGTGCTTCGATTTTCCTGGGCTCGTATCCGAGCTGCTGTTCGAAGAACCGATGGTCGTTTACGTCAGCAAGGCGAACCCGCTGGCCAAACGCAAATGTCTCCGCGTCAAGGATCTCGCGGGCGAGCCGTTGCTGCTCTTCGATCGTAAAACGGCTCCGGGCCTGTACGACAAGACTCTTGAGCTCTACACGGCGGCTGGCGTGAACCCGATCATAAGTTCCGTCGACGTGGAGCCGATTCCCAACAACGATCTCCAGGCGCTTCTGCTGACCTGCCGCAAAGGGATCCGGATTATTCCGGACGAAATTGCGTGCCGGCCGGCGGCCGGGAGCGATGTCGCCGTGGTGCCGCTCGACGAGCCGGAGGCCACGATTCCGGTGCATGTGGCTTGGCGGAAATGCGAGAAAGCGGCGGCGGTGCTCGCTTTCGTCGACACGGCGCGGCAAATTTTGCGGGCTGAAACGCGAAGCGCGCTCCCATTGCGGGAGCGCGCCGCGGTTGCTACCTAGTTTTTTTCTGACTCAGCTACTGCTTGTCGAACACGTTCGTCATGTCGAAATTTCCCATGCCGGATTCGACATGCAGCACTTCCGTGAGCGTTTTTCCGTCTCCGCCGAGAGTGTAGGTGTCCTTGATCTTCATGTCGTTGCCCTGCATGCTCATCTTTGAATCGATGACGAGCGCAACGCCTTCCCAATGCGCGGTGCTCGTTGCGTCCACGCCGCCCATCCCGCCATTCTTGGTTTCCTTGCCGGTCGTATCGACCGTCGATACCGTGTTCGAATCACCCATCATGCCGCCCTTTTGATCCATGGCAATCTTGACGGTCGGCTCATTGTCTTCGATCGTGTCGATTTGGCTGGCTGGCGGCTGCAGCTGGCCGTAGTTGCTCTTGGGCACGTTGAGTTTCCAGGTGCCGGAAAGATTCGGCTGCCCGCTACCGGTGTGAATCATTCCCGCCGCGCCGGGAGTGGCCGCCATCGCTGGAGGGTCCGCCGCGGCCGCCGAGGCGTCCGCCTTGTCATATACGAGCTTGCGATCGGAGAAAGGCTGCGCGGCCGTGATGTGCGAATCCATGGTAATCGTCTTGCCGTCGTCGGAAGGCGAGAACGTCAGCTTGTCCGTCAGCGTGCCGCCGTTGAGGCTTGCAGTTTCGAGGAAGACGACCGCGTTTCCTTCCCAGGAGCACTGCATCTTCGACAGCTTGATGGCGCCCATCTGAACGCGCGGGTCGTCGGGAGTCAGATTCACTTCCTTGCCATCGACCGTGCACGAGCGCATGCCCTTCTGTTCGCCTCGGGCGGTAACGCTGGTGTACTCCTGCTTGAACTCGTTGCCCTTGACGGTGAGCGTGTCGGTTTCGCTGGTCGGGGGCGGGAACTGGCCGAAGTTGCTCTTGGTGTTATCGAGCTTCCAAGTGCCGTTCAACTTCGAGTCCTGCGCCAGGCTCGGCAGCGCGAGCGCGGCGACCGCAAATGACATCGCGAGAAATTTTCGGTACATGTAATCCTCCTGGATGCGTATACGCCTGCCGGCAGTCCTTTGTTTCACCCTAAAGTGGCGGGATTATACACCCGCGCCGAGGTGTTCGCGGAGAATGCCGAGCATGCGGCGTAAGGGTTCGGCCGCGCCCCAAAGCAGCTGGTCGCCGACGGTGAAGGCACCCAGAAATTCCGGCCCGAGATTGAGTTTATGCAAGCGGCCGATCGGGACATTGAGCGTGCCGGAAACCGCTGTGGGAGTGAGGCAGCGAATCGTCGATTCCTTATTATTGGGGACGATGCGGACCCATTGATTCGCGCCGGCCAGCATGGCTTCGATTTCGTCGAGCGGCACGTCTTTTTTCAGCTTGATGCACAGCGCCTGGCTGTGGCACCGCATGGTGCCGACGCGCACGCAAATTCCGTCGACGGGCACCGGAGGATGAAGGCCGAGAATCTTGTTCGTTTCGGCCATCCCTTTCCACTCTTCCTTGGTCTGGCCGCCGGGCATGTCCTTGTCGATCCAGGGAATCAGGCTGCCTGCGAGCGGGACGCCGAACTCCGCGGTCGGCAGAGCGCGGCCGCGCTGCGCCCCGATCACCATGCGGTCGACTTCGAGGGCGTTTTCTGACGGAGTCTTGCGCGCCGGATCGGTGAGAATCTCCATTTGCTTGACGAGCTCGAGCATTTTGGCGGCGCCCGCGCCGGAAGCGGCCTGATAGGTCATGGTGGTCATCCATTCGACGTGGCCGGCTTTGAAGAGAGCGCTCACGGCCATGAGCATCAGGCTGACGGTGCAGTTGCCGCCCGCGAAGGTACGCATGCCGCGCGCGAGGCCCTGGCGAATCAGGTCCGCGTTCACGGGATCGAGGATGATGATGGCGTCGTCGCTCATGCGCAGCGTGGAGGCTGCGTCGATCCAGTAGCCCTTCCATCCGTTCTTGCGCAGTGGTGCGTAGACTTCGGTGGTGTATTCGCCGCCTTGGCAGCTGATGAGAACGTCGCAGGCGGCAAGGTCCTTCAGATTCGAGGCGTTGCGGAGCGGAGCGCCGTGGGCTTCCTTCGGCGCGGCGCCTCCGGCGTTCGACGTCGAGAAGAACACCGGCTCAAGGTCAAAGCGAGCGAAGTCGTCCTCCTCTCGCATGCGTTGCAGCAGGACGCTGCCCACCATACCTCGCCAGCCGATCAGACCTACGCGCAACATGGCCGATTCATCTCCTTCGGGATGGTCAATATTCTACTGTTAGTTCGCGGAATTGTGGAGAACCAATGCGAGCTTTGGGTGCGAAAGTACGTTCGGCACCCTCCGAAAAAGTGTGTCACTTTGCGGGTGCCTCCTTTCTTTGTTTTGAACGAGTTAGGCCGAAAATTACTTTGCATGGTGTGTCACTTTGTTTGGAGGAAAGCCGCGCGTTCGGGATCCGAAACAGATGTCCGGGCGGCTTGAGGCTGGCGGTTTCGCCAGGACAGGCGGACTGGTGGCGAAGGCCTTGCAAGCGTCCTCGGCGCGACTTCATTTTTTGTGTCCTTCTGTTTTGTTGAACCTTGTTTGCTTTTGCTTCCTGGTCTTCGGCGCGGACTTCTTTGAGGTGAAGCGGGGACGTAACGACTGCGAATCGAAGATAGCATTTTGGCGGTGAAATGGACACTGTACGAAAGTACAGATTCGGTTCAGGCTGCGGAAATCCATCCTGCGGAAGAACCGAAGTAGGTCAATCGTCCCTCCGGGACTCGCGGCTCTTTTTCGCTTCATTCCCGGCACTGCGCTGCGCTTCGTGCCGGGCTAATTACAATCGCCGCTCCGCGGCTTGGCGTGAGACCAATGACGCCCGCCTTGCCGGTCTGGCGACCGGGCCCCTAGAAGGCGCGGGGAACCAGGTCGAACGCGGCGCGCAAGAATGGCGCCCGTAAACTTTCGGGCGGCGGTCAAGGCCAGAGGGAATTCAAAAGGGCGGCGAGGCGGATGCCGGTTTTGGTTAACTGCTCTTCGACGACGGGAGCGGCGGCGTTTTGGTAGGCGGCTTCGAGGTCTTCATTGAGATGCAACATGCGCGTGGAGATGTGGTCGTCATCGGCGCAGGTGTCGATTGGGCGCGGCTTTTCGATTGCGATTTTGACGGGCAAACGCCCGTACGAAGTCTGCTCAGCGAGTTTGTGAGACTCCCACGCCCACGTTTTGAAATTCGCGGGCTCTGCTTTCCATGCGGCCTCGCGGTCGTGAAATTGTTCGTTCAACTTGATGGCAAGCTGCCGCGGCGTTCGGTTGTTCGCCAACTGGTCGATGATGTTGACGTCCCACACGGAGTGCAGATTGGGGCTGTAGGATTCCGCGGTGACGTTCGTTTCTTGCGGCGCGTGGCCGAAAAAGGCGACGGGCACGCAATTGCCGCCGCGGTCGTTGTTGGTCGCGTCGTGGAGCGGCTGGTGGATGTCGCCGACGAAGTGAATGATGAAGCGGAGAGCGTCGGCGCGGGCCTGGGCGGTCGCGCTGCGATTGCGAAGGATGGCAAGCTGCGCTGCGAGCGCGGTGGTGACACAGCCTGTATCGGGCGGGCAGTATTTAGCCATCGCGTTTTCGGCGACGCCACGCGGAATGTCAATGAAGTGCCAGGGCGCGGTGTTGGGCTTCACGGTGCGTTCGTCGTCGGCCCAGGTGGATGCATCCGCAAAGGCGTCGAGGTTCGGTTCCTTGCAGTAGCGCGAGAGAGCTGGGTCGATTGGAGCGTCAGCGAGAATTTTGAATGCCATTGCGCGCGCGGCGGGGGTGAGGTGCGCTTCGGCGATTAAGGCGACGGTTTCGTGGCCTTTGCAGCCCCAGGCGTGGGCGGAAGGGGACGCAACGATGAAGGCGAAACCAATAAGGAGTGAGCGAACGAGCCGAGGATATTTGGGCACGCTGAGATTTTAGCAAACACGGGGCGGCGCTACGAAAGGCTCAGAGCGACTAAGCGGTGACGGATGGGCTCGCGAACGCCAAGGAAGTTTGCCGGGCACGATATATCGTGCCCCTACGGAACCGGCGACGGCGGGCGGGCAAGGCTGACGTCGAGCCAAGCATTTGTGCCGGGCGTAGCCCCTACAAAACCGTCGGCGGAGTATACTCCCGCGACTGGGGGCGACGATGAGACTACCCGTCATATTGACGCTGTTCTTCGTGATGGCGGGAGGGGCGTTAGCGCAGCAGAGTCCTACGGCGGCGCACGAGATTCCGTACAAATCGGTGGCGGATTTTCTGAAGCTGCCGGCGGATCTTTATTTCGGAGAAGTGGCCGGCGTGGCGGTGAACTCCAAGGGGCATGTGTTCGTTTTTTCGCGCGGGAATACGACCGGACCGGCGTACGGTGCGGCGGCGGCGCAGCTGCTCGAATTCGGACCCGACGGGCGCTACCTGCGCGAGATCGGGCACAACCTGTATGCGTGGTCGTACGCGCACACGGTGAAGATCGACCCGCAGGACAATATATGGGTCACGGATAAGGGCTCGGACATGGTGATCAAGTTCACTCCGGCGGGGCGCGTGGCGATGGTGTTCGGGCGCAAGCAAGAGGCGTCGGACGAAGGCACGGGGCCGGTGAAACATGTCCGGCCGCCGCTGCCGCCCGTTGACGGAATGTTCCGGCAGGTGACCGATGTGGCGTGGGACGCCGCGGGGAACACGTTCATCAGCGACGGGTACATCAATTCGCGCGTGGCGAAGGTGGACAAGGACGGAAACTGGATCAAGTCATGGGGCGAGCCGGGCGATGGGCCGGGACAGTTCAATGTGCCGCACAGCATCGCGACCGATGCGCAGGGGAATGTCTACGTGGCGGACCGGGGCAATCGGCGAATACAGGTGTTCGATGGCGACGGGAAATTTCTGAGGCAGATCACGATCGACGTTCCCGCGCCGGCCGACGCGCGAGCGGCGATCGGGCCGAAGCCGACCGCAACAACCGGAACGATGGCGCCGGGTTCTCCCTGGGCGATTTGCATCACGCCGGGACCGCATCAGGTGCTGTTCAGCGCGGATGCATTTCCGGGGCGGATCTACAAGCTGAGCCTTGAAGGCAAAGTACTTGGGATGCTTGGCGAATCGGGGAAGCAGCTGAAACAGTTCGGGTGGATTCACGAGATGGCGTGCCCGTCGGAGAATGAGTTGTATGTGGCGGAGTTGTTGAATTGGCGCATGCAGAAATTGATTCTGGGAACGGCTAAGTAAGGACCTCTATGTCGGCTGACCGGTTCTAGTCGGAGGCGCCCAAGAGAGATCCTTCGACTGCGCGTCCCGACCCGCCTTCGGCGGGAAGAAAGACGTCGGGACGCTCCGCTCAGGATGACGCTCTGGTGCCACCAGACTACTGAACCGTGAATTTGACAGGCTGGATGAAGATTGCGTTCGCCGTCTGGATCGAGACGTTGTAGCTGCCTGGCTTCACGTCGGGAACCTTGATCACGATTTTGGCGGCTTCCTGCGAAACGATGGGGGCTTTGTGGTCGTCCTTGTCGTCGGAGAGGAAGACGGCGGAGACGTGGCTCTTCTCGAGATTTTCTCCGGCGACGGTGACCGTATCGTTTGCTTTGCCAGTGTCGGGATCGACCCCGGTGACGCGCGGCGCGCCCTGCGCACCGAGAGGGCGAACGGACAGCGCGGCAATCGCACCGGCGATCAGCAGCGTTGAAATCACGAGCGCAATTCTATTTCGGCGGCCGAAATGGCCGGATGGCTGGGAATTTGGCACGGCACACCTCACTTCCGAACACTTGACCTGATTCTCGGGCTCGTAGTTGCGCAGAACATAGTCCCGAGACCCCACGTTGTCAATTATTCCGTGGACTCACCGCCACACTCGCAGTCTCCGGACTCAGATCGAAATCAGGAACTTGTTCCTTCCCCGAACTGCACGGTTGCAGCACGCCCGAGCAAGCTCGGGCGGCGAACAGCGGCGGCAAGCCGCCGCACTCCACAGGGGTTGAAAACGACGGTGAAGTCGAGGCAATGGCTGCCAAGTTGGGCACAAATCGCGCGCAAGCGCGCGGCGGGTTGCACGCCTCCTGCTAACCTTTAATTACAGAACTACTCGACGGAACTTTGTCATCGGGCATGGGGGCAAGTATGAGAAGCCGTGGAAATGCGTTTTGCCGTTTCATTTCGCTGGGGCTGCTGGCGGGCGCCGCGCTGATGCCGGCGTGTTCGTTCGTGCAGGCTCAGGACGCGTCCACGCAGACGCAGGCCACCGCGCCGGGGCAGACGAATCCTCCCGGCCAGAGCGGCGCTTCAGACAAGGGCAGCCAGTCGAGTCCTCTTTATCGCGTGACGGTGGTCGCGAGGACGACGAAGGCCATCAACTACAGCCATGCAAAGGGCTCCACGCCGATCGATTTCAAGGGGACGGTGCTGATGCCGTTTGCGAAGGGCGAAGCGAAGGTAGAGGGCAAGAAGGGCGTCATCAGCGTGTCGGCGAAGTTCGAGAAGCTGTCGCCGGCGACGCAATACGGGCCGCAATTTCTGACGTACGTGCTGTGGGCCGTGACGCCGGAGGGCCGCGCGTCGAATCTTGGCGAGCTCGAAATGGAAGGCGCGAAGGCAAAGGTGGACGGCGCGGCGGCGTTTCAGGCGTTCGCGATGATCGTGACGGCCGAGCCGTATTTCGCGGTGACGCAGCCGAGCGACGTGGTGGTGATGGAGAACGAGGTGCGGCCGGACACGGTGGGCAGCGTCGAGGAAGTGGATGCGAAATTCGACCTGCTGCAGCGCGGGGACTATTCGACCATCACGACGGGCAGCGAGAGCACGCGCCTGGACCCGCGAGTTCCGCTGAGCCTGTACGAAGCGCGCAATGCGGTGCAGATCGCGCAGGCAACCGGTTCGGACAAGTACGCAACGGCGAGTTTTCAGAAGGCGCAGCAACTGCTGGAGTCGGCGGAGGAAGCGCAGAAGCACAAGGCGGCGCGCAAGGATGTCGATATGACCGCGCGCGAGGCGGTGCAGACGGCGCAGGATGCGCGGTCGATTACGCTGAAGCGGCTCGACGAGGAGCGGCAGGAAGCCGAGCGCAAGGCGGCGGAGGCGCGCGAGGCTCTGGCGAAGCAGCAGGCCGAGGAAGCGGAGAAGGCGAAGCTTGAAGCGCAGCTCGCGCAGGAGAAAGCGGCGCGCGAAAAGGCGGAGGCCGAAGCCGCGCGAGCGGCAGCGCTGGCGCAACAGCAAGAAGCGGAGAAAGCGGCAGAACTCGCGGCGCAACAGAAGGCCGCCGTGGAAGCGGCTGCAGCGCAGAGCGCCCAGCAGGCGGCGCAGGCCGCTCAATTAGCCGCGCAGCAGAAGGCGGCGGCTGAAGCGGATGCCGAGCGGGCGCGCCAGGCGGCGGCGCAAGCGGAGTCCGAGAAAGCGGAATTGCGCAAACAGTTGATGCAGCAGCTGAGCACGATTTTGCAGACGAGGGATTCGGCGCGCGGGCTGATCGTGAACATGTCCGACGTGCTTTTCGATACGGGCAGCTACACGCTGAAGCCGGGCGCACGCGAGAAACTGGCGAAAATTTCGGGGGTTTTGCTCGCGTATCCCGCGCTCAAGGTGCAGGTGGAAGGGCACACGGACAGCACCGGCACCGAAGAATACAACCAGCGACTTTCGGAGCAGCGGGCGCAGTCCGTCCGCGAATATTTGGTGGATCAGCAGGTTTCGGCGGCGTCGGTGACCGCGTTCGGATTCGGCGAGACGAAGCCCGTCGCGACGAACGATACTGCGGAAGGACGCCAGCAGAACCGCCGCGTGGAACTCGTTGTGAGCGGTGCGGCGATCGGGCAGAACATGGCACCGCAAAGCGGGACGCCGCAAACGCAGTAGCCGGTTGCGGTGGTTACTTCTCGCTGCTACTTCGCCGGAAGTCGTCATATACTCTTGTTGTTGCATTCTTCCACTAGACTTGCGCCCGGCAACGAATAAAATGGAAGTGCCGTGGTGGCCGGGCTATCGGGTGGTTCGGCGGCACTGGCCACTTCGGGCCTACCTCTTCGGCCTTTCTCGCGAATGACACGCGGGTTGTCGCGGAAGGGAATCAGAACAGCGAGGATTTCGTGATTGTAGGTGTACCCAAGGAGATTTATCCGGGAGAGCGGCGCGTCGCGCTGGTTCCCGCGGTGCTGCCTAACCTAAAGAAGGTGGGGCTGGACGTGGTTGTTGAGGCGGGCGCCGGAATCGAAGCCGGGTATCCAGACGCGCAATACACAGAAAAAGGCGCGAAAGTTTTGCCCGATCGCAAGTCGGTCTTTGGGACTGCGGACGTCATCACGCAGGTTTTGTGCTACGGATCGAATGACAGGACCGGCAAGGCCGATGTCCCGCTGATGCGCCGCGATCAGGTGCTGATCGGATTTCTGCGGCCGTTCGGATCACGGGAGGTTTTCCAGGAAATCGCCGGCACGGGCGTGACGTCATTTTCGGTTGAGCTGATGCCGCGAACGACGCGCGCACAGAGCATGGACGCGCTGTCGTCGATGGCTACGGCAACCGGGTATAAAGCGGTGCTGATTGCCGCCGACGTGCTTCCGCGATTTTATCCGATGCTTACCACCGCGGCGGGCACTATTACCCCGGCGCGCGTGCTGATTTTGGGCGTTGGGGTGGCCGGATTGCAGGCGATCGCGACGGCCCGCCGGCTCGGCGCGGTTGTTTCGGCGTATGACCTGCGGCCGGTGGTGAAGGAGCAGGTGCAGAGCCTGGGGGCGCGTTTTGTTGAGCTGCCGATCGAGGCGAAAGATGCGCAAGACGCGCGCGGGTATGCGACGCAGCAGGATGAAACGTTCTACGCCAAGCAGCGCGAACTGATCGGGCGCGTGGTCGCCGAAAGTGACGTGGTGATCTCGACGGCCGCTGTTCCCGGGAAAAAGGCCCCCACTCTGGTGACTGCGGAAATGGTGCGCAGCATGCAGCCGGGGTCGGTAATCGTCGATTTGGCCGCCGAGCGCGGCGGGAATTGCGAGTTGACGAAGTCCGAGGAGACGATTATTGCGCACGGCGTGACGATCATCGGCAAGATCAACCTTGCGAGCACCGTGCCTTATCATTCGAGTTCACTTTATGCGCGCAATTTGACCGCGTTTCTCACGCACCTGGTCAAGGACGGCAAGCTCAGTCTGAACATGGCTGACGAAATCACGCGGGAGACGATGTGCACGCGCGGCGGAGAGATCGTGCAAGCGCGGGTGCGGGAGTTCTTCTCGCTGCCGGCGCTGGCGGCGCAGACGCAGGCGTAAAGCAGCGGCCCAAAGGGAGACAGGGAGCGAGCAACATGACATCGGAGATCTTGGTCAACAGCTTATTCGTATTCATGCTGGCGGGCTTTTTGGGATTCCAGGTGATCAAGCGCGTTTCGCCGCTGCTGCATACCCCGCTGATGTCGCTCACCAACGCGCTCGACGGCATCTCGGTGGTGGGCGCGATTCTTCTGGCCGGGCGGCACGAGAGCAAGCTCGCATTCTGGCTGGGGATGATCGCCATCGTCGCGGCCAGCAGCAACATCATCGGCGGCTTTTTGCTTACGGACCGCATGATGAAGATGTTCAAATCCAGCGGCCCGAAAAAATCCTGACGATGACGCTTCCGGCGAATTTCCTCATCGAAGTCGTCTACATGATCGCGACGGCGCTATTCGTGTTGGCGCTGATGTGGCTGAGCGCGCCGACCACGGCCCGGCGGGGGGTACTGGCCGGCGAAATAGGGATGATTCTGGCGGTCGGCGGCACGCTTTTGGAGCACGGCATCATCGAGTATCAGTGGGTCGCCATCGCGATTGTACTGGGCGCCATCATCGGCGTTCCGCTCGGCCTCGTGCAGATGACCGCTGTCCCGCAGCGGACGGCGCTCAGCCAGGCGTTCGGCGCGTGCTGCGTGACGCTGGTCGGCACCGCGGAGTTCTACCTGCGCAGCCCGAACGTTTCGAAATTCACGATGTCGGTGCTGTCGCTCGAAGTAATTCTCGGAGGACTGACGTTCACGGGCAGCTTGATGGCGGCGGGGAAGCTGCAGGAAGTGAAGTTCATCCCGCAGCGCCCGGTGACATATAAGGGGCAGAATTTCGTCAACCTCGCGGTATTCGCGATGGCGACTGGGACGGCCGTCGCGCTCGTCCTGAATCCGGGCCACACGATCTACTACCCGATCATGGTGGGCGTCTCGCTGGTATTCGGCATCATGCTGATCGTCCCGATCGGCAGCGCGGACATGCCCACGGTGATCTCTCTCTTGAACTCTTATGCCGGGCTTTCCGCCGCCGCGATGGGATTCGTCCTGAACAGCAAGCTGCTGATTGTGGCAGGCGCGCTCGACGGTTGTTCCGGTTTCAGCCTTTCGGTGATCATGTCCAAGGCGATGAACCGGTCTTTCACCAACGTACTTTTTGGCGCCTTCGGACAGGTGCAGACGTCGGCAGCCGGAGCGGCGGAGGCCCGCCCGGTCCGCAGCGCGACGGCGGAAGAAGCTGCCGCGATTTTGGCGGCGGCGGGCAAAGTGGTCATCGTCCCAGGGTATGGTATGGCCGTGGCGCAGGCCCAGCACAAAGTACGCGAGCTTTTCGACGCGTTGAGCAAACGCGGAGTGGATGTGCGGTTCGCGATTCACCCTGTTGCCGGGCGCATGCCGGGACACATGAACGTGCTCCTGGCGGAAGCGGACATTCCGTACGATCGGCTCATCGAGATGGAAGACATCAACTCCGACTTGCCTCAGACGGACGTCGCGCTGGTCATCGGGGCCAACGACGTGACGAATCCTGCTGCGCGGACGGACACCAGCAGCCCGATCTACGGAATGCCCATCCTGGACGTCGACAAGGCCCGGACGGTGATGGTCATCAAGCGGAGCATGAATCCGGGGTTCGCCGGTATCGATAACCCGCTGTATTATTTTGAGAAAACGCTCATGCTCTTCGGTGATGCGAAGGGGTTCGTGAACGATATCGTCCGCGAACTCTCGGGCGGCGCTCACTAGTTCTAGGACTACTCCTGCGCAGTTTAGGAAGCATCCACGGCAAGGCCCCCATGTTCAGTCAAAATGAGAATTGTCGGATATCCGACAAAACCCACGCATATTGCTCCTAAACCTAGCTATACGGTCGGTAGTGCCGTTTTAGCACCCCTACGGCGATTTTCGATTGTCCGGCGAAGCACGTACCCCTAATTTAGATAAATCGATCTGCTTATAAATATGAGCTTGCTAATGTGAGCAAGGCTAACGCAGTTGAATTTCTTGTGCGCATAGTACTAGGAAATTTGAGGGACAGATAGAACCATGCCGACATTAGCAGTCAGTTCGGATGCGGGCATTCGCCGCAGCCAGAGCGTCGTATCGCGGGTCGTCGCGGATGAGGCCATCGTGGTGCCAATCCGCTGCGGCGCAGCCGACATGGATTCCATTTTCACCTTTAACGAAACCGGCACGAGGCTGTGGGCCATGATCGAGGCGAACCAAAGCGCCTCGGACCTGGCCGCGCACCTCCAAGCCGAATACGAAGTGTCCGCGGAGAAGGCCGCCGCGGATATCCAGCAGTTTCTAGCCGACCTGACGGACGCGGGGTTGATCGACAGGGGCTAGAACGAACGCGGTACCACGGCTTGGGCAGCCGGGGCTTGGGGATGAACGAATCAACGTACGCGACATTTAGCCGCGCGATACACGAGCGGCATTTTGGCAAGCGCGCGCCCGTCGACGTGTCGATTGAGGTTACGCGCCGCTGTCCGCTGGCGTGCCTGCACTGCTACAACAACCTTCCGATGAACGACGCGGCCGCCCGGTCGCAGGAACTGACGCTCGCGGAGCACTGCAAGCTGCTCGATGATCTGGTCGAGGCCGGTTGCCTGTGGATCTGCTACACCGGAGGCGAGATCTTCGGCCGCAAGGATTTTCTGGACATCTACACCGAGGCGAAGAAGCGCGGCTTTCTGGTCACGCTTTTCACCAACGGCACGCTGATCACGCCGAAAATCGCGGACCATCTGGCCGAATGGCGGCCATTTGCCATTGAAATCACGCTCTACGGCGCTACGCGCGAAACATACGAAGCGCTGACGCAAGTCCCGGGCTCCTACGACCGCTGCATGCGGGGAATCCGCCTGCTTCTCGAGCGCAAGCTGCCGCTGAAGCTGAAGACCGTCCCGACCAGCGTCAACCAGCATGAAGTGTATGAAATGAAGCGGATGGCGGAGGAGGACTTCCACGTCGAGTTCAAGTTCGATCCGCTGGTCAATCCGCGAATCGACTGTTCACAGAGCCCTGTGGCGGTCCGGATGACGCCCGAGGAAGTTGTGGCGCTCGATTATTTCGATCCCAATCGCATGCAGGAGTACCGCCGGCTGATTGAGTGGGACCGCTCCACGCCGGTCACCTCGACGCCTGACGACGGCCACCGCTACGTCTGCGGAGGCGGGATGAACGGATGCGCCATCGATCCGAACGGCGAGATGAGCATCTGCGTCCTCTCGCATCAGCAGAGCTACAACATCCGCGAAAAAGGCTTTCGGGAGGGCTGGGAAGGGCCGCTGCTTGCGATTCGCAACCAACCACGCGCGCGCCCAACGATTTGCGACCGCTGCAAGATTCGCTCGGTTTGCGGGATGTGCGCGGCGAATGGCGAGCTGGAAAACGGCGACCCGGAGTCGCCCGTCGATTTTCTTTGCCAAGTCGCTCACCTGCGCGCGTACGCGCTGGGATACGACGTTCCGGAGCACGGGGACTGCTCGTGCTGCGCGCCCGGAAAGGCACACGACGATTTGCTGGCTTCCGCCCGCCGAATCAGGGAACAGAAATCGGATCCCAGTTTGTGGGCCGGCGGGAAAACGCCGCCCGTATTCCACGTCCTGCAGCCGACCGGTGGATGCGCGAGCGGCGGGTGCGGGTCGTGCGCGACGCATCGCTCATGAAAGGCAAATAGAGATCGGTAATGCAGGAAGGAAATCAACCCGAGAAACAGGACCGGAAGCCCTACGAGGCGCCGCGACTCATCCGCGTGAGCCTGCGGCCGGAGGAGGCTGTCTTGGGCCACTGCAAGATCGCCGGCTCCGCGGGGCCCGCGTCGGCTTCCTGCAGCACCCTGTTTTGTCAGACACCGGGTTCCTGATCGAGGCAAATAGACCATGTCGCTCGCTACATCCGAGATCGTTTGCGCCGAATCCTTCGCCGAAGCGAAGCAGAACCTGGCGCAGAGGCTCGCATTTCGCGTCGGCGGCACGAGTTTCGGCCTATTCAGCGAGGAAGATATCGAGATGGTGCTCGATCCGGGGCTGCGCGACTTCGAAATCGAGCCAACGAGCAGCGACATTCAGATACAAGTTTCTTGGACCGACGCGCTGGACGCTCCTTTGGGTACGCCACTCTTCAATTCCGGGGGCTTGTGGAGTCTCTTCGCGGAATCGGGCGGTTATCGATTTTATTTTTCGACTCCGTTTCTTGGCGCGTCGCCCTACAAGGCCGCATGGTTCGATCCGGAGTTTCGCCGTGGCGAGTTGGTTCTATTCCGCCCTTATTTCGATCCGCGCAAGCCGATCTATCCGCTCGAGTACCCGCTGGACGAGTTGCTGATGATTCATCGCCTCGCGTGCGGCGAAGGCGTGGAAACACACGCGGTGGGAGTCGTGGACGACGCGGGGCGCGGCCATCTTTTTCTGGGCCATTCCGGGGCGGGCAAGAGCACCACCGCGCGGCTGTGGAGGTCGGAATCAAACGCCCACATCCTGAGCGACGATCGCATCATTTTGCGGCTGCGCAATGGCCGCGTCTGGATGTACGGAACGCCGTGGCACGGCGACGCGGGCATCGCGTCTCCCTCTTGCGCCCCGCTTTCGCGAATTTATCTGCTCGAACACAGCAGCAAGACCGAATTGCTCGGGCTTTCGCCGGGGCGGGCGGCGGCGGAATTATTTGCGCGCAGTTTCGTGCCGCACCATTCGCCCGCGGGATTGCAATTCACGCTGCGATTTCTCGACCGCGTGGCGCGGGAAGTTCCGTGCTCGATCTTCCGCTTTCTGCCGGACAAAAGCGCCGTGGAGGCGATCTGCCGTGAGAGTGCTTAAGACGCTCGAAAAGCGCGACTCACGCCAATTCGCGGTGGTGTGCGAAGCGGCGCTCGGCGAAAGCCTGCGTGTGCGATTTCGCGCCGACGGGCAAAGCATGCAGCCGAACGTGCTGGACGGCGACACCGTTGTTGTCGCGCCGATCTCGGCAGGCAGGCCGCAGCGCGGAGACATCGCGCTCACTCGCGGCGAACAAGGATTCGTGCTGCATCGCGTGGTCGGATTCGATGAGGTCAAGGGCGCCATTCTGACTCGCGGCGACGCGGGCCAGCAGAACGATCCGTGCGCGGCGAAAGTGCTCGGCAAAGTCGTTGCGATCGAGCGGGACGGAAAAACGATCTCGCTGACGTCGCCTGGAACGGCCTTGCGGCACTCGGTAAAGACGCAGGCTCATCGCGTCCGTCGCGGCGGCATGCGCGCGGCGAGCCGCTTTCGAACCGCGATCGTGCCCGCGGTCTTCATGCTCTTTGCGTTTCTGCTGCACGCCGGGACGGCCGCGGCGCAGACGACCCTCACTGTTACGGACGCCGGAACTCCGAATCCCGTGGCGACGGGTGCGAATATCACTTTCACTCAAACCGTCAAGAATACGACGGCTACTGCCGCGTCGGGCGCGTCAATCACGCAAACGACGCCGCCAAACACCACATTCGTGTCGATGACGCCACCCGGCACCGGCTGGACTTGCGGCACGAAGCCTGCAGTGGGCGGCACAGGCACGGTGACTTGCACAGCGACAGCGAATGTCGCGGGCAACGCAACTTTGACATTTACGCTCGTGGTGAAAGCAGCGCCGGAAGCACCGGGAGGATCGACGATTACGAATAACGTTACCGTGAGCTGGACCGGCCCTGCCCCAGGCGGCACGAAGAACGGCTCGGCATCCGTGACGGTAACCGGCGCAGACCTCTCGATGACGCAGGTTGCCTCTACGACGGCAGCCTCACCGGGATCGACGATTACCTATACGGAGACGGTAACCAGCAATGGGCCAGACTCGGCGACGATTGCGGTTCTGTACCAACAGACGCCGCCCAATACGACCTTTAACTCCATCACGGCGCCAGCCGGCTGGACGTGCACTTCACCGGCTGTCGGCGCTACCGGGCAGGTCGTTTGCACGGACGGCTCCGCGCTGACGAGCGGAACCACGACGACAGCGTTCACATTCGTGGTCACGATCAATTCGGGGCCGACGCCGCCGGCTCCCGCGGTCGGCACGACAATTCTCAATTCGGCCGATGTGACCTCGCAGACGACGGATTCGGTCGCGTCCAACAACTCGACGATAACTTCGGTGCTGGTGGAGAACGCCGGAAATTCCGATCTCGCTCTTTCGATGAACGTATCGGCGGCGCCGGTTTTCGTGTCGTCACCGATCACATACACGATCCAAATCCAGAATCTCGGCTTGTCTTCCGGTACCGGTGTCACGGTGGTCGATACATTGCCGGCGTCGCTGACGGGTGCGTCGGCAACGACCACGGCGGGGAGCTGCGGAGGTGTGGTCGGCGGCACAATCACGTGCAATTTGGGGACGGTCGCGTATCCGCTGGGCGCTCCCATCACGATAACCGTGACAGGCACGTCTTCCGCGACGGCTGGCACGATGACGAACACCGCGACTGCGTCGACGACGGGAACCGATCCGGTCAGCGCCAACAATACGGTGACGATCCTGACGGTCGTCGAGCCGCTGACTTGCTCGACGCCCGGAAAAGATGGCGCCGGTGGCACGCTGACTGGGGTCGTGAATACGTATTTTCCGCCGGGCGCGGGCGTAACAGGCGCCGCGGCGGGTGCGACATCGATCGTGCTGGGCGCGGCCGCCGCTGCGCCTGCAGCGCAGACTCCGATTGCGATTGGCGATCGTCTGCTGATCATCCAGATGCAAAATGCGTCGATCAATTCGACGAATTCCGGCGTATATGGAGACGGCGTCGCCGGCGACCCCGGATCGGGGGCGACCAGCCTGGGCAGCACCGGGCTCTTCGAGTACGTGACTGCGACGAGCACGGTCGCTGCGACCGGCGGGACTCTCAACTTCACAGGGTCGGGCAACGGCGGCGGACTCGTAAACTCCTATTTCAGCGCCGCGGCTTCTCCGACCACGAATCCGACAGCGGGGCAATCGACGTTCCAGGTGATTCGCGTGCCGCAATACACGACCGCGACGTTGAGCTCCGGTTTGGATGCATTGTCGTGGAACGGCTCCGTGGGGGGTGTTTTGGCGCTCGATGTTGCCACGCACCTGACGCTTGGTGGCGTCGTGTCGCTCGACGCGCAGGGATTTCGCGGCGGTGCCGGCCAGATTCTTACGGCGGCAACGACTCCGCCGACGCCGCTAAGCACGGACTACGTCACGCTTTCAACCCAGACCACGAATGGACCGAAGGGTGAGGGAATCGCGGGCACTCCTAAGACTGTCGCGAATGCAGCGCTGACGGCGTTAATTAACACTGGCAACGAGGGCTATCCAAACGGCAGCTTTGCTCGTGGCGCGCCGGGGAACGCGGGCGGCGGCGCCACCGACGCGAATCCGACGGCAAACGACCAGAATAGCGGAGGCGGCGGTGGCGGAAATGGCGGCGCGGGCGGCACGGGCGGATTCGGATGGAGCAGCGCGGGAATCGTTGGCGGATTCGGAGGCGCCGCGTTTCCGGTATCCACGAATGCGATCGTGATGGGCGGCGGCGGCGGAGCCGGCACGACGAACAACGGCTCTTTCTGGAATCCGACCACGGACACCGGTAACAACAACTGCGGCGCACAGTGCAGCGGCATCAACAGCAGCGGCACGGCCGGCGGAGGAATCGTCATCATTCATGCCGGCACGATCACCGGCACGGGAACAATCACCGCGAATGGGCAGAACGCGCTTGATACCGAGAACGACGGCGGTGGCGGAGGCGGCGCAGGCGGAACTGTTATCGTGCTCGCGAACAACAGCGGCGTCTCCGGCCTCACCGTTTCAGCCGTAGGAGGGAGCGGCGGCGTAACCTGGCCGGAACAGGCGCCTGGAGCATTTCCGGGCAATCGTCACGGACCCGGCGCAGGCGGCGGTGGCGGCGTAATCTTTGCTTCGTCGGCTCCCGCTGGCGCAAACGTGAGCGGCGGCGCGCCCGGATGGTCAACTCTCGCCGACGATGCTTACGGCGCGACAATCGGGATGCCCGGTATCTTCTCCTCCGGCTCACCGGTGCAGGGCAACCCCGGTTCGCAATCCGGAGCATACTGCGCCAGCGCTGACCTTGCGGTCACCAATTCCGGCGTGCCGAGCCCTGTGGTGCCGGGAAACAACATTACCTACACGCAGACCGTGACGAACAATGGTCCGGTGGACGGTATCGATGCCACCATGACCGAAGTCGTGCCGGCGAACACGACATTCCAATCGATCGCGATTTCGGGAGCCGGCGCCGCGGGGTGGAGTTGTTCGACCCCTGCTGTTAACGGCACGGGCGTCATAACCTGCACAAATGCGGACATCCCCGCCGGTGCATCGGGAGCGGCGACATTCACGGTCGTCGTGAATGTCAACGGGGGCACCGCGACGGGAACTCAGATCGCCGACACGATCTCCGCTAGCTCCAACACGAACGATCCAACTCTGTCGAATAATTCCGCGACCGTTTTGACTATCGTTGGCGCAGCGAATACTGCCAACCTGCTGATCACCAACGTCGGCACGCCGAATCCGGTGATTGCAGGAAACAACATTACCTACACCGTGGTAGTCACGAACAATGGCCCCGGCGCGGCGAGCACGGTTGCGTTTACGGAGGCTTTGCCCACGAATACGTCGTTCGTTTCCGTCGCCGCGACTTCCGGTACCACCGGCTGGACGTGTTCCGGCACATCGATCTCGTGCACGATTCCGACTTTCGCGGCGGGCGCCTCGACAACATTTACCGTCGTTGTAAAAGTTGGCGCGGCGACGCCGTCCGGGACGGTGATTACCGACACCGCGAACGTATCTGCCGCGACCACCGATCCGAACCCTTCGAACAATGTAGCGACAACCACGACGATCGTCGCGACAGCCGGCCAGGCGGACCTCGCGCTCACGAAAACCGGCACGCCCAATCCCGTGCTCGCGGGCAACAACCTTACCTACACGATTACGGTGACAAACAACGGTCCTGCTGCCGCCGCGAACGTCTCCATGAAGGACACGCTTCCCGCAAATACGTCGTTCGTTTCGATCAGCACGCCTGCCGGATGGACGTGCCCGGCTCCTTCGGGAGGTTTCGAGACTTGCACGAATCCGTCTGTCGCTGCGAACACGACGGCGACATTCACGATGGTTCTGAAGGTGACTGCCGGCACCGCGCCCGGAACGGCCATCACGAATTCCGCGACCGTGTCGTCTTCGAGCACCACGGACCCGACGAACGCCAACAACACGGCTTCGACGGCTTCGAACGTCGCATCGCCGACTCAGTCTGATGTGTCGATCCTGAAGACCGCGTCGCCCGAGCCGGTCGATCAGGGCACGAACCTGACCTACACGCTGCAGGTGACGAACAACGGTCCCGCGGTTGCGACGGGTGTCGCCGTAACGGACCCACTGCCGTCGCAGGTAACGTTCGCCTCCGTGTCGATTCCCGCGTCGCAGGGAAGCTGCGCGTACACTTCCGCGACCACGACAGTGAACTGCACGCTCAACAACATGAACGTCGGCACGCTCGTCATCATCACCATCAATGTGAACGCCGCAACGTTCAGCTCGGCGACGCAGTCCTCGAACACGGCGACGGTTTCCTCGACCACGAGCGATCCGAACCTGACGAACAACTCCTCGACCGCGATTTCGACGATCCAAGCGGCGACGGCGGTCCAACTTACGTCGTTCCGCGCGCAGACGATGCCGGCCGGCGGCGTTCTGCTTTCGTGGCAGACCAGCGAAGAGACGCGCAATCTCGGCTTCCACCTATATCGTGAAGACGCGCAGGGCCGCCGCCTGATCAATCCGTCGCTCATAGCCGGATCGGCGCTCCTGATGCGCGGCGGACAACCCCAGCATCGGGGCAAGACCTACCAGTGGATCGACCCGCTGGGCAATTCGCTCTCTTCGTACTGGCTCGAGGACGTGGATTTGAACGGCACGCGCACGTTGCACGGCCCGATCTACGCGGAAGCTGGCTCAACGAATGTGGGGCCGATTGCGCAGGCGCGCTTGCTGCGGCAGATGAATCAGTTGCAAGCGTTTGCCACTCCATCGGTTGCGAGTTCAACGCCAGCGGCCCCGGGAATTGTGCGCGCGCTCAACACGCCGCGGCCAATGATTGCGCAGGTGACGCCGGGCGAAGCTCCGGTTTCGCTCAGCGGAGAGGCCGCAGTCAAGATTTCCGTAACGGCCGAGGGATGGTATCAAGTCTCGCGGAACCAGCTCGTTGCCGCCGGAATGCCGCCGAACACCGACGCACGCCTATTGCAGCTCTATGCCGAAGGCGTCGAGCAGCCGATACTGATCCTCGGCCCCCAGCCGGGCCCGCTTGGCGCAAACGACAGCATCGAATTTTACGGCACGGGCATCGACACGCCGTTCTCGGGCACGCGCGTCTACTGGCTGGTGCGCGGCACGCGCGCGGGCAAGAGAATTTCGTCGATAAACGCCGCCGGCAAAGGTTCCGCGAGCGACGCCAGCTTCCCGTTCACGGTTCTCTTCGAGCAGCGCACGACCTATTTCGCGGCCCTGCTCAACGGCATCGACAAAGACAATTTCTTCGGGGCGATCGTATCCACCGATCCCGTCGATCAGGACATCATCGTCGCGCACGTCGATCCCGCGTCGAGCCTACCGGTCACGCTGAATGTGACTTTGCAGGGCGTCACGGACCAGCAGGCTCACGGTGTTTCGGTTGCCGTCAATGGGGCGCCGGTAGGCGAGATCGACTACGCGGACCAGGCGAACGTGACCAAATCGCTTGCCGTCAGCAATGCGCTTCTGCAAAACGGTTCGAACACCGTTACGCTCACGGCGCTCAATGGCGACAACGACGTCAACCTCGTTCAATCGATCACGATCGAATACGCGCACACCTACAGGGCCGATTCCGACTGGCTGCGCGCGACGGCCACCGCCGGCGACACCGTGCGCATCAAGGGTTTCAGCAACGCGCAGGTCGAAGTCTTCGACATCACCGATCCGATCGCGATTACGCAATTGACCGGACCGGTTAGCTCCGACAGTTCCGGCTTTGGTATCACGCTCACGGTTCCCGGCGCGCGGAGCACCGAGCGCACGCTGCTGGCGTTCGCGAGCGGTCAAATCTCCGCCCCGGCGGGCCTCGCGTTCCACGCGCCCAACACTCTCGACAAGCCGCAAGCAGGCGCGGACCTCGTCGTGATCGCGCATCCGGATTTCGCAGGAAGCGTCGCGCCGCTGGTGAAGCTGCACGAATCGCAAGGCCAGTCTGTTGACGTGGTGACCGTCGATCAGCTCTACGACGCCTTCAACTTTGGCGAAAAGAGCCCGTTCGCGCTGCAAAACTATCTCCAACTCGCAACCACGAGTTGGCGGACGCATCCTCAGGCCGTAATGCTGGTGGGCGATGCGTCGTTTGACCCGCGGAACTATCTCGGCTTTGGCGAATCGGACTTCGTTCCCACTCGGCTGATTGAAACGGCTGCGTTCAAAACGGCCTCGGACGACTGGTTCACCGATTTCAAACAGACCGGCTTCGGCACCGTCCCGATCGGCCGCCTGCCGGTCAGCTCAGCGGCCGAGGCAAATCTGGTCGTATCGAAGATCGCCGGATACGAACGCGGCGCCGGCGCGGGCAGCTGGAACCAGCAGGCGCTGGTGATCGCGGACCAGAACATCGGCGCGGATTTCACCACGACCGCCAATTCCGCGAGCACGGAATTCCCGGTGTCGCTCACGGTGACGAAAATTCTCGCCGACGGTCAGGACCCGAGCGTCGTCAGGCCGCAGATTCTTGCGGCGCTGAATAGCGGCTCTCTAATTGTGAACTACATCGGCCACGGCTCGGAACAGCAGTGGTCCTTCGCCGATTTCTTCGACGACACTTCTGCTGCCGCCCTCACGAACGGCGACCGATTGCCCGTGTACCTGATCATGGATTGCCTGAACGGGTTCTTCCATGACGTGTACGCCACGAGCCTTTCGACTTCCCTGATGGTCGCGCCCAACGGCGGCGCCGTAGCCGTGTGGGCGTCGTCGGGTTTCACGGACGCCGCGCCGCAGGCGACCATGAACCAGGCCCTGCTCGGCGCATGGAAAGCAAACCCGAGGCTCCCGGTCGGCAGTGTTACTTTGGCCGCCAAGCTCGGCATCGTCGATCCGGACGTGCGCCGCACCTGGAATCTCTTCGGCGATCCGCTGATGACGTTGCAGGTTTCAGCGGTCAGCACCATGCCGCGCGCTTCGCCACCGCACCGGCCGTGGCTGCCGGAGAACCGGCACTAGCATCCGCGGGCCGCGCCTTCCAAGTTGAACTTGCCGCCTCCCGGTGGCATCTTTGATGGCGATGGCGGCCCAAGCGCATCGCTCAAGCAGCTCGTTCACCTGCACCCTGACGATCAGGACTTCGCGCCGCACCGAGCTTAAGAACGTCACCGCCGAAATTCAGGCCGCGATCCGCGAATCCGAGTGCGTTGAGGGCGTCTGCCATCTCTACGTCCCGCACACAACGGCCGGCGTGCTGATCAACGAAGGCGATGACCCCGCCGTCGCGCGTGATATCGAGGCCACGCTCGACAAACTCGTCCCACACTCCGGCAATTACACCCACGCCGAGGGCAATTCCGACTCGCACATCAAGACGGCGCTCATCGGCTCTTCCGAAACGGTGTGGATCGAAGGCGGCCGGCTCGTTCTGGGCCGCTGGCAGGCCATTTTCTTCGCTGAATTCGACGGTCCGCGCACGCGCGAATTGCGCATCAAAATCGTCCCCGATCGCGCGACTTGACCGCCTTCCTCCTGGAAGACCCGGCACCTGAGCCGCCGCTGTCGTACAATTCCTCTAGATGCCTTTCCGCTCCGGATTCGTCGCCATCGTCGGCCGCCCCAACGCCGGCAAATCCACGCTCGTCAACCAGCTGGTCGGCCAGAAGGTCGCCATCGTTTCCTCGCGGCCGCAGACCACGCGCAACCGCATCCAGGGCATCGTCAACCGCGACGACGCGCAGATCGTCCTGATCGATACGCCGGGGCTCCATCAGGCGAAAAACGTCCTCAGCCGCCAGATGATGGATGAAGCCCAGCACGCGCTCGAAGGCGTCGACCTGCTCTCGCTGATCGTCGACGCGTCGGAGAGTTTCGGCCCCGGCGACCAGTTCTCCATCGAATGGGTGCGGCGCTTCAAGGGGCCGATTTTTCTGCTGCTCAACAAAGTCGACCGCGTGAAGAAGCCGCTGCTCCTCCTGACGATCGAGAAATACGCGGCTCTCTACGACTTTGCCGAGATTTACCCGGTCTCCGCACTCACCGGCGAAGGATGCGATGCCCTGGTGAACGGCTGGCTCTCGCACTTGCCCGAGGCACCGCCGTATTTTCCCGCCGACCAGTTCACCGACCAGCCGGAGCGCTTCCTCGCCGCCGAAATGATCCGCGAAAAAGCGATTCTCGCCACGCGCGACGAAGTCCCGCACGCCATCGCCGTGTTGGTGGACGCCTTTGAAGAGAAGAAGGATCTGCTGAAAATCCGCGCGACAATCTACGTCGAACGCGAAGGCCAGAAGGGAATCCTGATCGGCAAGCGCGGCGAGACCATGAAGAAAATCGGCACGCAGGCGCGCAAGGAGCTCGAAACCATCCTCGGCACCAAGATTTTTCTCGAGCTATTCGTGAAGGTGCAGCCCAACTGGCGCCAGAATGCCGCGATGGTCCGCCAGCTCGACTGGCACCGCCAGCTCGAAGAACTCAGCGAAATACAGCAACCCGAACCCGAACCCGAATCCTAACAGTTTGCGGAGAAAGGGCCCTTTTTAGGGGGTCGGAGCTTCAGCTCCGACATAAAGGCTTGCACTCAATGCGCTTCAGCGCCTGAGGACACTCTTCACTGCCTTTTTCCGCAGCCTGCTAAGGGCTCACCACGTCGAGATCCCGCGCGATCACCACTCTTCCCGCGTACCCCTTTTTCAGAGCTTCCGCCAGCGCTGCCGGCTGGCCGACCAGATGTGTCGCCGCGAGCGCCTTCGCGTGCGCGCGCGTCGCGATATCGGCGAGTTCCGCCGCCGAAGTGTGAAATTCGGCCATGTACCGCCGCCAGTCACGTCCCGAACTCGCGCCGGTCTCCGGCAAGCTGAGGTACACCTCGTGAATCAGCAGATCGCATCCATTGCAGTTTTCGACCACGCTTTCGGCGGGCGCCGTGTCGCCGGAAACGACGATGCTCTTGCCCCCGGCGTCGAAGCGGTATCCCAGGGCCAGCGGCCAGCTCCCGTGCTTCACTGCGAAAGCCGTCACCTTCACCGCGCCATCCTGATATGCGACGCCGGGCTTGATCTCATGCGCGTTCACTTTGTATCCGGTCGTATTCGCGTGCTCCAGCCCGTTGATTCGGATTTGAATGTCCTGCTCGTACGCCTTCAGAATATTGTCCGCCATCGACGAGATTCCGGGCGGGCCATACAGCTCCACCGGCGCCGCGCGTCCGATCACCCACGGCGTCAGAAACAGATCGGGCAGCCCCAGCGTGTGGTCAGAGTGAAGATGCGTGACGAACGCGATGCTCAAATCCCGAGGTTGCAGCGCTCGAATGCCCTTCAGGTACGCCGCGTTGGCCTGCCTCACCACGCCGACACCCACGTCCACCAGATACGCCCGGCCGCCCGCGATCACCGCGAGGCTCGGACCCTGGCGGTCCGGCGTCGGCCCGGGAACGCCGGTTCCGAGAAAGACGACAAAAGGTTCGCTCGGCGACTTGTCGGGGGGAGGTGCCGGGGTCTGCGCGTGGGCCCCGACGCAAATCGGGAGCGCGCCCGCGGCCAGTACCGTCATGACGAAGAAGATGCGAGTTGCCAGCTTGTAATTGCCCATGTTGAACTTCATCATGAAGCTTTCGACGGCGCGATGCCCAGCGAGCGCATCTTGCGGTAGAGGTGGCTGCGTTCGAGGCCGAGTGCCGCGGCAGCTTTGGTCATGTTCCAGCGGTTTTCTTCCAGTTTGCGCAACACGAACTCGCGCTCGTACGCCGACCGCGCTTCGTGCAGGCTCTCGTACGGCTTCTGCGGGCTCTTCGAAGCCCCGCGGAAAAGTTCCGGCGGCAAATGGTGCGGCTCGATCCGCGGCGAAGGGCAGATGATCACCAGTCGCTCGACCAGGTTGCGCAGCTCGCGCACGTTCCCGGGCCACGGATACATCAGCAGCACTTCCATCGCGGGCGCCGTGAACTCCTTTGGTTTTTTCCCGTACGCCTCGCAGAATTCCTTCAGGAAATGCGCCGCCAGGATGGGAATGTCCTCGGTGCGCTCGCGCAGCGCCGGCACGTAGAAGGGAATCACGTTCAGCCGGTAAAAGAGATCCTCGCGAAAGGCATTCCGCCCGATCTCTTCTTCCAGCTTCTTGTTCGTCGCCGCGATCACGCGAACATCCACCGTCACCGGCAGATTCGAGCCGAGCGGTTCGACGCGCTGCTCTTCCAGCACGCGCAGCACCTTCGACTGCGTCCTCAGGCTCATGTCGCCGACTTCGTCCAAGAATAAGCGTGCCGCCGTCCGCCTTCTGGAACTTGCCGACTTTGTCCTCGCTCGCGCCCGTGAAGCTGCCCTTGCGATGCCCGAACATCTCCGATTCGATCAGCTCCTCGGGAATCGCCGCGCAATTCACTTCGACAAACGGCTTTTCGGCGCGCTGGCTGCTGGCATGTAGCGCGCGTGCCACCAATTCCTTGCCCGTGCCGCTTTCGCCGAAGATCAGCACGCGCCCGGTCGTCGGCGCCGTCAGCGCGATCTGCTGCCGTAGCGCTTTCATCGGCACGCTCGCGCCCAGGATTTGATGCCGCTCTTCGAGTTCGGCCCGCAGCCGGCGGTTTTCGTCGTCCAGCCGCACGTATTCCAGTGCGTTCCGCACCACCACGACAATCTTTTCGAGCGACAGCGGTTTCTCGACGAAATCGAACGCTCCAAGCTTCGTCGCCCGCACCGCGCCTTCGATATTTCCGTGCCCGGAGATCATCACCACCACCGGGGCGCCGTCCTGCGCCTGAATCCGCTCCAGGGTTTCCAGGCCGTCCATCTTCGGCAGCCAGATGTCGAGCAGCACGAGGTCGAACGCCTGCCGTTCCACCCGCTCGAGGCATTCTTCGCCCGATGCGACGGCCTCGACTTCATACCCCTCGTCGCGCAGCAGCGCGCCCAGCGACTCGCGAATTCCGCTCTCGTCGTCGACAATCAGAATGCTTGCCATGGTTCTTTTCGGATCCCTTGTAGTGTCCAAGTATGCGTGAGGATCACGAGGTTCTTTGTGGGTCGCGGCAAACAGAAAACGGCTTTAGCCGCTGAAGCTCCCTCCGGAGCAATTGCCGCAAAGACTCCCGGTCCTCACAAATCTCTCTGCCCATCGTTCCTGCTGTTGCCCTCATCCCGCTTGCGTCGACATGCCGACTTCCGCTGCGGGGAAGCGAATCAGAAATCGCGCGCCCACCGGCGTGTTGTCCTCGACGCGAATCGTCCCGTTGTGCTCGGCGATGATGCGGCTCGCAATCGCGAGGCCCAGACCCGTGCCGCGCCCCTTGGTCGAAAAATGCGGCAAAAACAATTTTTCCTTGTCCGCGGGCGAGATTCCTTGCCCGCTGTCGGAAACTTCGATCACCACGGCGTCCCCGTCGCTCTCGGTCCTCGTCGAAACGCGCAGCCGCCGCACCGGCGCGCCCTCCATCGACTCCGCGGCGTTGTCGATCAGGTTCGCCACGACTTGCCGGATCAGTTCTGCGTCCGCCTTCACGGCCGGCAGCGAATCGGCCAGGTCCGTGGAGACGGAGATACCGTCCAATCGCCCCTGGAAAAGCCCCAGCGCGCTCGCCACGATACTATTCACATCCGCCGCAGCGAGCCGCGCGGCAGGGAACCGCGCGAACTGCGAAAACTCGTCGACCAGCGACTCAAGCGTCTGCACTTCCCGCTCAATCAGTCCGGCGCATTCGGCCGAAAGCTTTTCGAATTCCGTCCGCTGCGCGCCGGGGTTGGCAGTGGCCGCGCGATCCAGGTATCGCAGCATGCGCTGCGCGGAAAGCTGGATCGGCGTCAGCGGGTTCTTGATCTCGTGCGCGATCCGCTGCGCCACTTCTTGCCACGCCGCCGTCTTCTGCGCCTGCAGCAGGTCTGTTAGGTCGTCGATCACCACGATGAATCCCGGATTCGACCGGCGCGGCCCGAGCGACGTCACCGTCACCGCTGTCCGCACCAGCCGGCCGCTCGTGGCGATTTCGATCTCGCTCGACGCTGCGCCCATCCGCAGCGAGCGCCGCATCATGTGCAGCACCGCGCGCGCCGCTTCCTCGCCGAGCAGCTCCACGAGTGTGTGCGCGTTGCGCGCCGCATCGCCCAGAATCGTCACCACCGCCGTGTTCACCCGCGCTACGTTCCCCGCCGCGTCAAGCGATACGACGCCCGTCGGAATATTCTCGAGGATCGCCTCCATCAGCTTGCGCCTTCGCTCGCGCTCGTCGATCGCCTGCTCGAGGCTCTGCGTGAATTCGTTGATCTGGCGCCGGCCTTCGCCCAGCTGCTCGGTCATGCGGTTGAACGACCGCACCAGCGTCCCTAGCTCGTCCTGTGCCTGCACGTCGATCTGGTGATCGAAATTCCCCCGCGAAATTTCCCTCGTCGCCTCGGCGAGCGCCTGGATCGGCACGGTCACTTGTTTCGACAAAAACAGCGCCACCCACGTCGTGGTGAAAAGCAAAATCAGCGTAATGAGCCCCAGCACGAGCAGGAAGATTTTCTTGTACTGGCGCAGCTGCTGCTTCAGATGGAGATAGGTGCCCGTCTGGGTCTGGATGCCCGCGTAGAGCTTCGGGAAGTCCCCAGGCAAGTGTCGCGCCACGTAGAGAGTGCCATCCTTCAACGGTGCGCTGCCGGCCAGATACATTTCTCCGTGCGCGGTCCATATCTGCGCGCCGCTTCGAATGGTCTGCACCAGTTCGGGCGCAAACGATTGTGCTGACAAGGGCGAGGATTCATCGCTCGACGCCTTCGTCAGGTCGGCGCTGCTCACGACCGTGCCTGTGCCGCTGACCACCCACCACGCATCCGCCGCCTGCGTCCGCGCGAGGAACTGCGCGTCGGGCGCCCCGCTGGCGGCCGCGGCCTTCGCCAGCCGGTTCAGGTTGTCGAATTCCGAAGCTTCGAAATGCGCGAGCAGCGTCTGGCTCTGTTCCCCGGCGATTTCCAGCGGCCGCGGAAACCACAAATTCAGCGTCCGGTTGATCAGCGCATAGCTGAAGAAAAACAAAAACACCACCGGCAGCAGCGACACGCCCATCGCGCCCATCACCATTTTCACTTTGAACCGCGAACCGAGCTGGCCGCTTCGGCGCTCCTCCGCGAGCTTCAGCAAATAGCGCGTGAGAATGAGGGCGAAAACCAGCAGCGACGCGGCAATGATCGTCGTCAATGCGAAGAAAATCGGGTAGGCGTTCCTTTGCTCGGTGTCGACCGGCACCTTGAACGAACCAAACGTGATCACCGCGGCTGCAAGCAGCACCACCACGATGCTGACCGCGATCGGCCACCACTCCCGCTTTTGGCTCGTTCGCGGCACTCTACCGCCCCTCCTCGATGTATCGCCCTAGCGGGCACTCGCCGCAGCTCGGGGCATGCTTGCGGCAGAATTTCTTGCCTGCGTGGACGATCAATGCGTGAAACTCGTTGAATCGCCGCGTATCGCCGGTGAATTGCCGCTCGAACATCCAGCGGATGTCCTCATATCGCGGGTTTTCGCCGGTCCAGCCGTGCCGCGCGAGCATCCGCTTCGTGTACGCGTCCACCACGAACACCGGGTGCTGCCCTGCATAGAGCAAAATCGAATCCGCGGTCTCCGGCCCGATGCCCCAAATGCCGAGCAGCTTCTCGCGCAGCACGATCGTCGGCGTACCGAACATTCCTTTCAGCGAACCGCCGTACTCGCTCCGCAAGAACGCGCAAAACTCTTTCAGCTTTCGCGCCTTCTGCCGAAAATATCCGGAAGGCCGGACCAGGCGCTCCAGCCTTCGCAGCGGCGCAGCTTCGATCGCGCCCGGCGAAAGCAGCCGCTCCCGCCGCAGGTTCGCGATCGCGGATTCCACATTCGTCCATGAGGTGTTCTGGGTCAGGATCGCGCCGACGATCACCTCGAATTGCGTCTTCCCGGGCCACCAGCGCTGCGGCCCCAATGCGGTGAAGAGGGAATTGAAGTACTCGTCTAGCGGAGGTTCGCCCTTGGCTATCTGACGCGCTTCGGGGGCAATCGAGGCAGCGCCTGCCTGTCCTGCTGCGGATTTCAAGCGGCGGCCGGAATCGGCAAACTGGCTGACAGAGACAGGAACCATCCGGTTTGGCGCGGGACTGCTCATGAACGTCCCACGATAACGACGGCAGGTTCACATGTCAAGGCGAGGTGTTGTAACTACACCACACTCTTGTGGCTCGCAATCCTCAGGCGGAAATCCAGCCCCAATTGCGCGTTTCTACCCGTTTTTGAGCTCGAATTCGCGCATAAATGAGGTCAACGCCTCGACTGCCTTCAGCGTCACCGCGTTGTAGAGCGAGGCCCTCATCCCGCCGACCGACCGGTGCCCTTTGACGCCGACAAGCAGCGCCGCTTCGGCTTCCTTCACGAATTTCGCCTCGATCGCCTCGTTCCCGCCCGCCACGCGGAACACCACGTTCATCTTCGACCGCGACTCCGGCCCGACCGGGCACTTGTAGAATCCGCTCGCGTCAATCGTGTCGTATAGCAGCTTGGCCTTGGCCGCGTTTCGCTTCTCGATCGCCGCCAGCCCGCCCTCCGCCTCGATCCATCCCAGCACCAGTCCCATCGTGTAAACCGCGTACGTTGACGGCGTGTGGTAGAGCGACTTCTCCTTGATCTGCGTCCGGTACTGCAAAATCTTGGCGATCTTGTCGTTTGCTTTCTCGGCGAGGTCGCGGCGGATGATTACCACCGTCACGCCGGATGGCCCCAGGTTTTTCTGCGCACCGGCGAAAATCAACCCGAATTGCCGCACGTCGATGGGCCTCGACGCAATATCCGACGACATGTCCGCCACCAGCGGCACGCCACCCGTCGCCGGCACGTAGCCAAACTGCGTGCCTTCAATCGTGTTGTTCGTGCACATCGCCACGTAGGACGCGTTCGCATCCAGCGCAAGTTCGTTCTGCCGCGGCACGCGCGTGAATTTCTCCGCCTCGGTCGAAGCAGCCAGCCGGTGTTGCGCGACCTTCTTCAGCTCCTCGATGGCCTTTGTCGTCCAGGCCCCTGTATGCAGCACATCCACGGGCTTTCCCGCCACCCACAGATTCATCGGCACCATGGCGAATTGCAGGCTCCCGCCGCCCTGGAGAAAAACCACCGCGTAATCGTCGGGGATCGCCATCAGCCGCCGCAGCACGGCCTCGGCATTGGCGTTGATGGCCTCAAATTCGGGCGACCGGTGACTCATCTCCATCACGGACATGCCCGTCCCGCCGTAATCGAGCATCTCCTCGCGCATCCGCTCGAGCACGGCCAGCGGCAGTGCCGCCGGTCCCGCATTGAAATTAAAGGCGCGTTTCGTTGCGCGTTCCGAAGTAGTCGCAGGGTTCACGATGGAAAGGTCCTTGGCTGTCAGATTTTAATCTTCCGGAAGTACCCGTTTGGGTTCCCGTGAACGTCTAGGATAGCAGAACTCCGGAAGCAATGGGCGCGCCCAGCGGCCCATCCAGCCGGGATGAATGCCGTCCATTTTGGCGTTACAGTAAGCGTACGGTCCGCTTCACGCGGCGCATTAGACAACGAGGAGACTTTCGATATGAAGATTTCGCCAAGCGCAGCACTCCGCATGCTTCCTTATCTTTTGCTCGCGGTGGCCCTGGTCGCGGCGGCCTATCCGGCGATTTACGCCCCGGCGGCGCACGCTGACGATCAGCCCGTGCCAGCCGTGGGCAGCGTGGCTCCCGATTTCACTTTGGATTCCCAGGAAGGCAAGCCGATCAGCCTACACGAATTCAAGGGCAAGTGGGTCGTGCTCTATTTCTATCCCAAGGACCAGACGCCCGGCTGTACCATCGAGGCGCATGCCTTCCAGCGCGATCAGGCGCAGTATGAAGCGAAGAATGCCGTCGTCGTCGGCGTCAGCGTCGACACCGTCGAATCCCACAAGGAGTGGTGCGCCAAGGACGGCATGAGCTTCAAAATGCTCTCCGATGCGGACAAAAAAGTCGTCGCGATGTACGGTTCGACGATGACCATTCCGCAGGCGCCGCAGCTCGGCACCCTGGCTGCTCGCAACACGTTCATCATCGACCCGACCGGAAGGATCGTGAAGGAGTTCATCAAGGTCAATCCGCAGGGCCACAGCGAGGAAGTACTCGCCTGGCTGTCACAGAACGCCAAGTAGCGCCCGAGGCACCAGCCGTGGTATCAATGGGCAGGCAGGTTTCCCCGATTGCCTGCCCCATCTAACGACTGGTAGCCACCAAAGTGAACGCGCGGCAGGGCGAATTTGAACGTACGGCGTTGCCACATTCCCGGAGCTTGCTCCGAGTGGCTCGCCGCCTCGCATCCGATCCCGCCACGGCCGAGGATCTGGTGCAGGAAACGTATCTGAGAGCGTGGCGGAGTTTCGATCAGTTTCAGACCGGAACGAACATTCGCGCGTGGCTCTTCCGGATTCTGTTCAACGCGTTTTACGCGCAGGGGCGGCAGATCAGCGCCACTCCGATTGTGGTTTCGCTCGACGCACCCGGAGTGGAACCGGGTCCGAGCCGGCAGGTGGGGCTTTCGTTCGCCGACGCGGCGGAACTCGGTGTGGCGCTTGATTCGCTTTCAGCCGAGCACCGCACGGTGATTCTGCTGGCCGTCGTCGAAGGTTTTACGTGCCGCGAAATGGCGGAGATTTTGTCGCTGCCGATCGGCACGGTGATGTCGCGGCTGAGCCGCGGCCGGCAGGCGATGCGGGACCGGCTGCTAGCCGCCGCGTCGCCGAAAGTTTTTGAAGCGCGCGCGGGGGCGGGCCGCGCCGGGAAAGAATTGTGATGAACTGCTCCGACATTTCCGAACTCGCGCCGCTCTACGTTGCCGTAGAGCTTGACGCCAAACGCGCCACGGAATTCGACGCGCATCTGAAGACTTGCTCGTCCTGCTTCCGCGAGCTGGAAACGCAGGCGCGGCTGGAAGCGCGCTTGCGCGAAATGCTGCTCGCCGAAGACGTGGACGTGACGCGCGTGAACCGCCGCATCCGCGAGATGCTCGCCAATGAATCGCTCGAAGCAGCCGTGAAGAGGGTCGCGCCGCCGCGCCGGCGCTGGGCCGCAGCCGCGATGGGTATTGCTGCCGCGTTTCTGCTCGCAGCCGCGGGCTATCTGCTGGTTCCCGGCCGCGTCTCTCCCGTGTATGCGGATGCCGCCGAGGACCACCAGACCGAAGTGATCGAGCATTCGCCGCGCCGCTGGCTCTCCGATCCCGCGCAGATTGCGACTCTCGCGCAGAAGCAGGGAATCAACGTCGCCGTGCCGGGGGAACTGACCTCCGGCTTTCGTCTTGGGCGCGCCAGAATCTGCCGGCTCGACGGGCGCCTGTATCTTCACACCGTCTACACCGACGGCATGCACGAATTCTCGCTCTTCCTGCGGACGCGCGACGATGAAAAGCTGAACGCTGCGATTCGCGGCTTTGCAAATGGCCGCCTGCTGCGCGAATGCGCGTCGGGCAACGAGCATCTCGCGTCGTTCGCGACGGCGCACTTGAACGCCGTGGTTTCCACCGAGCAGCCCGCCGCCGCAAGCCTCGCGTACGCCAAGCTTGCCTCCGCCGCGATCAAAGATTGACCCGCCTTTTGCCGCTGAAGGACTGAAGTGTAGTGTCGCCCCCCCCCTCGAAAAAGTGTGTCACTTTGCGTGTGTCCCTTTTCTTTGTTTTCAACGAGTTGCGCCGAAAATTACCTTGCATGGTGTGTCACCTTGTTTGGCGATCTGTGGGTCGGGAGCTGTAGTGCGGGAAAGGCGCCAATCGGGAGATGGGCGATCCCAGAGCGCGGAGATATCCCTCGGCTCGTCGCCGCGGCGACTCGCCCGGGATGCCGATCCTGATCGGATCGTCAGTTGTCAAAGAGCGGCACGGCCCTCGCCAGGAGGGTCGAGACGCAGATGCGTCTGAAAACGGGCCTGGAAACTGCCCCGACCCACGCTAGCAGAATCTGTGCGCGGGGAAAACTGGCACAACGTTCAGAACAAGTACAGGTGGTGAATTTCTGTACTATGGTACAGGTTGCCGTATGATTCGACGCGCCGATGCAACGCCACAAGAAGAGCAGGCGACACGCGAAATTCCGCGCCTTGAACTTTTACCATGCAGCCATTACACTGAATATTCGCAGTAATTACGCGGAGTGATACGGAATGCTTCTGTCGCGCGATTATGTCGGTTACATGGCCAAGGAAATAGTGAAACGGCTGGTGGCCGCCAAGATGATTGAAATCAAGGACGTCGAGAACGTCTCGCAGCAGGTGCGGCAGGTGATGTCCGACGAAGTGACCGTCGAGGACCGGCTGAACGA
This sequence comes from uncultured Acidobacteriota bacterium, assembly GCA_963769415.1. GTDB lineage: Bacteria > Acidobacteriota > Terriglobia > Acidiferrales > UBA7541 > Palsa-295. Next base: position 1,691,697 of record CAVYLM010000005.1, on the reverse strand, counting down.
AGAAGCGCGGGAAATCATGGCGAAGAATGCCGACGAAATGCGCCGCACCGGCGTCTCCTACCAGGAGATGTTCAAGAAGATCAAAAGCCACCTTGCCAGGGAAAGGAAGCTGATCCTCCGATAGGGAGGAAGCCTTCATGCGACTGAGCCGCGAAAAAACAGTCAGACTCTCTCACCGCATCATCGATTTTCTGGTTTCCAGCCCGCAAGTGGATTTCGTCGAGGACCGCGACACGATTCGCCACGGAGATCGTGAACATTCTGACGGCGCTGCTGAAGGTCGAGGAGCAGGTGGATACGGAAGTCGCGCGCGAAGATCGCGTCGCAGAAGAAGGAAATCCTCGAAGGCAGCGAGGAGTGGGACATCCTCTACCGGAAGTATTACTCCGAAGGTTTGAAGCGCTTGGGCGTGGCCGAAATTCACGCGCATTAGTGTCTTTGCACACGAAAACACGCACCCTTCACAACGAAGCTGTGAAGAAACCTGCTGGGTTTTCATTGAGGGAGTCGGAGCGTGAATTGTTTTTTGTGGATCGCTGTGGCGGATCACTGAGGATTTGTTCTTCCGCTTTTTTCCCTAGCTTGCGGCGGCGGTGTCTAGCTTCTTCAGGCGGATCCATTGCTGCAGGTTGTAGGTGAGGCAGGCCCAGAGCATCTCCATTTGGACTTTGGCTAGGCCCCGCACGTGAAACTGCCGCAGGCCCAGCTTGCTTTTGATCCACGCGTGACAAAACTCCACCACCGGGCCGCGGCGGCGATATTGCGCCCGCGCCTCCACGCTGGCCATCTTTCCCCGGAAGGCGACGACCGCCGCACTCTCTTCCCATCGCAATAGCCCGCGTCCTTGACTCTGATTTTCCGGGCAACACTCTGGTTTGCGCGCGCAGGGTTGGCAGTCGCTGAATCGGGCCTCGTACCGATAGGCCACCAGCCCCCGTTTCTTCTTGTTGTTATGACGCCCTTGGGGACGCAGCCATTTGCCCTCCGGGCAACGATAGCGATTCGTCTCCGACTGATAGGCGAAAGCGCTCGGCGGAAGGCGCTGCGGCGCCGTCGCCCCGCTCGCCGTCTTCTCCATGCTTCCCAGAAAATCGACCCCTCGCCCGGCCATCTTCTCGATATTGTCTCGCGTGGTGTAGCCGCCGTCGGCCACCATCTGCTGCGGCTTTTTCTTCAGCCGCTCTTCCACGCGATCCACCGCAGGCAGTAACTGTGCGCTGTCGTTGGCCTCTTGCGTCACCGCCACTCCCACAATCAGCCCGTGCGCCCCATCGGCCGAAATCTGCGCGTTGTAGCTGAGCGCCAGCCCTCCATCGGACTGCTTCATCACTCGTGCCTGTGGATCGCCGGTGCTCACCCGCGCCCCGCTCTTGGCTTTCTCTCCCTGCTTGGCCGCCTGTAACTTCTCCATCTCCTCCAATGCGTTCTCCAGTCGTTCCTGTCGCTCTTGCCGCGCTCTCGCCCGCGCTTGTTTTGTTTTCCGATTGCTCTCTTCGTTCCGCGGATCGCCCATCTCCGCCACGCGCTGCCGGGCCCGCTCCAGATGTTCCCGTATCGTTCCTTCGCGGTGATAACTCCGGATGCTCGCCAACGCTTTGATCTTTGTCCCGTCCTGCATCACCTGCTCCAGAGTCACCAACCCTTCCTTGCTGAGCGCCGCCAATACCTGCGTAAACAGTTCGTCCAACTCTTTCCGTTTCTCCACCCGGAAATCCGCCAGCGTGTGGTAGTTCACTTCCTGCAATCCGGTCAGCCATTGGAAGGCTGGGTCGTACTCGCAGCGCCGCGCCACTTCCCGCGCCGAGCCAATCCCCCGGCTGTAGGCGTACACCCACAAACTGATCAGCAATTGCGGATCAAACGCCGGCCGTCCCCCTTCCTCCGCGCTGCTCTCGATCGCTCGATAAAATGGACTCAGGTCCAAGCGCCCAACCAGCTCCCAGATGGCCCGCGCCGGATGGTCGTCGCCGATGAGCTTCTCCACATCCACCGCGCGCCAGCTCATCTGCTGCCGGTTCACGTAGCGGATCAACGGCTGCTTGCTGCTCGTATTTTCTTGGCTCATGCCGCGAGCTTACGGCAGACTTCTCATTTGGCAAAACGGAAATTCAGGAGGTTTCTTCACAGCTTCAACCGGAAGGGTGCGGCACCCCCACAGGTCAGGCGACTAACTCGTTATCTGCTGGTGCAGTATCATCCGCCGGAATATCGTCGCATCAGGAAGCCGGGGCCAATGTGTCCGTGAAGGTTCCCAGGGCTAAAGAGGCTGCGGAAAAAGACGGATGAAGAGTATCCTCAGGCGCTAAAGCGCATTGAGCGCAGGCGATTTATGTCGGAGCTAGAAGCTCCGACCCCCTAAAAGGCGCCCTTTTTCCGCAAACTGTGAAGCCCCAGGCTTTCACCCAAGGGCACAGAAAAAGCTGAAGAGAGATCCTTCGACTTCGTAACCGGTCAGGATGACGGGCCTAGGGGTTCTGCTGTGAATCGTCGGTGCGGTGCTTCAGGGTTGGGCGGTCGCCGTCGTCGGTTGACGTCGTGTCGCCGCCTGAGGAAGTGGAGCTGCCGCCGCTCGCGGTACTGTTCGGATCGGTGTTGCCGCCCTTGTTCTGCGCGGTCTTCTTGCGCAGCGTGGGCTTGTTCGGGTTGTTGTCCTTCACTTTGATGTTGGCGTTGATCATCTGCATGCGCGCCTTGACCGTGTCGAACTCCGAAGTGGTCACGATGTACTGATCGCGCGCGGGAAGGATCGTGGCGATTTCCTTCTGAATGGCCTCGATGCGGTCCGGCGTGGGCGGGTGCGTCGAGAAGACCTTGGGGATCGTGCCGGGCTGCTTCTTTTCATCCGCCTGCACTTTTTCAAAGAAGGAGACGAACGAGTTCGGGTCGTAGCCGGCCTTGTACATGTACTGCAGGCCGAGGTAATCGGCTTCGGCTTCGTCGGCGCGCGAGAATTTCAGGAACGTCAGCGGAATCGCGAAATTCATGCCCTGATAGATCGCGTAGCCGGCCCAGCTGTAGGGAATGAAAATCATGGCCGGGATCGACGCGAGCTGGACAATCGTGCTCTTGGTTTCCTGCCGCGTGCCGTGGCGCGCGCAGACGTGCGCGATTTCGTGCGCCATCACGCCGGCAAGTTCCGATTCCTCATCCGCGTGGAGGATCAGGCCGCTGTTCACGTAGAAAAATCCGCCGGGGAGCGCGAAGGCGTTGACCACGTCGGAATCGATGACCTTGATCGTGAACGGGACTTTCGCGTCGGAGTTGCGCACCAAGTTCTGTCCCACGCGGTTCACGTACTCGTTGATCACCGGGTCGTCGATGAACTTGGCGCTCTTTTCGACTTCCTGCGAGAGCTGCTTGCCGAGCGCGATATCGTGCTCGAGCGAATACATGTCGGGGCCGTGGCCGACTTTGCGGTTGCCGATCGCGTCGACGTCCGATTCGCTGCCGGATTTCACCTTGGGATTATCTTTTTGAGGAACCGGCTGGTCGGCGGCTGGCGTTTGCTGGTCGGGCTGCTGACTGGACTGCGTCTGAGGAGCAGAAGGAGGCGGCGTGGTCGGAGGTGTCGGTTGCCCGGAGGGGGCCGGCGACTGCTGGCTTTGCGGTGGCGCGGGCTGTGGGGCCTGCGCAGTGGCCGCCGCGGGAATGATAATCAGCGCTGCCGCGACGAGAGTGGCCATCCATTGGGTCGCAAACGATCTCTTCATCGATGCCTCCGGAAGGAACCTGCCCCAGTATACACCCGAGCCGGGAGGGTTCTTTCGTCCTAGGGCTTTGATGGTGGGCGGTGCGGGATGGTTTTCCGGGCGACTGAGAACCCGAAGCACGGCGGAGACAATTGGTGAGATCGAGCCAAGCATCTTCGCCGGGCACGATATATCGTGCCCCTACGAATGCAAAGGCAGCCAATCGGGAGATTGGCGATCCTAGGGGGCTAGCCCTCCTTCAGCTGGCGTTTGAGGCGTTCGATGTCGTCGCGGAGCTTGGAGACGCGGCTGGCGACCGAGAGCTCGTAGACGAAAAAGACGGCCCAGACGGCGATCCAGGCGGAGAGAAGGAAATGGAAATTTTTCACGATAACTCCTTTGCGGCGAGCGAGTTCGGTCCGTTCGCGCGCGAATCCGCTGCCAGGCGCAGCTCGTCGAGTTCGTGGCGCAGCTTTTCGAGGCGGTAGCGGTCGACCAGGACGAGGATCATGACCACGGTTATGGAGGAGATGGCGACGAGGAGGACTTTGCCCATGGTCGGGTCGAGGCCGGAGTCCTGCCCTCCGAGGATTACCGGGGAGGGGTGCTGGGTTCGCCAGAGGCGGTTCGAGGCGTAGACCAGCGGCGCGTCGAGGAACGCGAAGATGCCGAAAATGGCCGAAAGCGTGGCGCGGCGCTGCGGGTCTTCGATGAGGCCGCGGAGAATCAGGTAGGAGATGTAGAGAATCCAGAGGATGAACGCGGTGGTGAGCCGGGCGTCCCAAGTCCACCAGATGCCCCACGCGGGACGGCCCCAGAGCACGCCGGTGATCAGACCCGCCGTGCAGGAAACGACGCCGAGCTCGACGGAGGCAACTCCGAGCCAGTCCCAGCGCGGCTGGCGGGTGACGAGCCACGCGACGTTTGCGACAAAGGCGATGCAGAGCGCGATGAACATCGCCGTCCAGCTGCCGAGGTGGAAATAAAAGACGCGCTGGATTTCGTGCATGGTAGCTTCGTCGGGCGCGACGAAAAGCGCGGCGTAACCCGCGAAGAAAATCAGCGCGGCGGCGAGGGCGGTGATGGGGGCGCGGCTCTTCATGGTTCGAGTGTCAGATCATTCCTCCAGCAGAAAATCGGAAAGCAACCAGGAAGCGGTCAGGAACACGATATCAAATCCAGCAAGGAATGCGAGCCAGGCGCGGTCGAGCGAGGGCTGCTCGGCGAAAAGGGACGCGGTCGCTTCGACGGCGGCGATCAACAGCGGTGCGAGGATCGGCAGAAGCAGCAACGGCAGGAGCAGCTCGCGCATGCGGGCGTGCGCGGCGACGGCGGAGAAGACCGTGCCGGTGACGACCACGCCGAGCGTGCCGAGCACGAGGACTAAAACCAACTGGCCGACGACCGCGGCGAGCGAAATGTTGTAGAGCACGCCAAAAACCGGAACGAGGATGGCTTCGGCGACTGAAAGAAAAATCAGGTTCGCGAGCATTTTCCCCAGCAGGATCGCGAAAGGCGAGACGGGCGCCATGCGCAGCGCGTCGAGCGTTTGATTGGATTGCTCACGCGCGAAGGACGGATTGAGCATCAGCGAGCCCGCGAACAGGAACGCGATCCAGAGCAGACCCGGGCCGTAACGGCGGGATTCGCCGGCCGTGGGGTCGAACGCGAAGCTGAAGAGCACGACGATGACGAGGGCGAATACGACGGTGGTGGTGAGCAGTTCGCGGGCGCGGAATTCGAGGCGAAGCTCCTTGGTCAGCACGATCGCGGCGGCGCGAGCAGTGGTCATTTCAGGCTTCCGCGCGGAGTTCCGCAAGCAGCGGGCGGGGATCGCCTCCCGGGCCGCTGTCGCGTTCGATGCGGCCGGCGGCGAGCGAGACGGCGCGCGTGGCGAGGTCGAGCGATTCGTTGCGCGCGTGCGTGCTCATGATGACGGTGGTGCCGTCGTCGCGCAGGCGCGCGAGCGTGTCGCCGAACCACGCGAGGCCCTGGCGATCGAGGCCGGCGGCGGGTTCGTCGAGCAGCAGCAGGCGCGGGCCGTGCAGCAGGGCGCGGGCGATCGAAAGGCGCTGGCGCATGCCGCGTGAAAATGTGCGCACGAGACTGTCGGAACGCGAGGCGAGGCCGCAGGCTGCGAGGGCTTGTTCGACGCGCGAGTGAGCGCCGCTCAGGGCGTACATTTCGGCGAAGAAGGTCAGGTTTTCGGCGGCGGTGAGTTCGTCGTAGAGCAGCGTGCTGTGGCCGACCATGCCGATCAGGCTCTTCGAGATTTCAGCATCCAGACCCAGGGCTAAAGCCCCAGTTCTTGTCGCCGAATTTTCACGGGACTGAAGTCCCGTGCTTCCACCGCGTCCAGTAGGGGCGATTCCGGTGTATGCGACTTTGCCGTGCGTCGGAGTGGAAAGCTGCGCGGCGATGCGAAGCAGCGTCGTTTTTCCGGCGCCGTTGGGGCCGAGCAGCGCGACGAATTCGCCGGGTGCGATGGCGAGCGAGACTCCACGGAGAGCGAGGAGCGAGCCGAAGCGCTTTTCGACCGATTCGAATGAAATTCCCATGCTGGCGGAAGGCACGGCGGAAGTATAAGACGTTCCGGGCCGCGACGGGGCCGGAGTCGAGAGCGCGCCGGACAAATCGCTAACCCTTCACCAGATCGCGCAGGGCTTTTTGCACGCGTTCGCGCGCCGCGTTGTAGTCCGCTTCGTTGATGGTGCCGGCCTCGCGGCGCAGTTCCAGGCGGAAAAGAAGATCTTTCAGCTCGTCGAGGCTGCCGCGCACTTCCCGGTCGAGACTCGCGGCTGGAGTCGGAGCCGGTGGCGGAGGCGGAGCAGCCTTGGGCGCTTTTTTCTGAGCTGGCTCCGGCGGCGGGAGCGGCTCTGGCGCTGCGGCGGGCACTACGGCGGCGGTTGCCGCGACGGCGGACGCGGTTTGCGGCTGCCGCACGAGGAAAATCACGCCGAGCACGAAGAGCGCGGCGAAGCCGCCGACGATGATCCATTTCAGGTCGTCGATGCGGGCGGGAAGCGTGGTGACGCTCGCGGCTGGCACTTCGTTGCCGGTCTCGATGCGCGAATTCACCGACGGGTTCTGCGAGTTGTCGCCGCCCGCTTGACCGGCGTCGGCGTCCGTGGGAGGCGGAGCCGTGCCGGAAACGGAGATCGAAACCGGCGTATTCGCCGCGACGGCGTTGCGGGTGTAGGCGCTGAACCCCTGTGCTTGTCCGGCGGGTGAGAAGCCGCTCGCGGAAATCTGCACGGACGGCGGAGCGAACACGCCGAGATGTTCGACAGCGTAACGCGACGAAAGACGCAGAGTCGCTTGATTCGAGGGATACGGAACCTTGTAGATCAGGCTCACCTGGCTATCGCCGGGGCGAAAGGGATAGGCGATGGCCTGCAGACTGTTGCCCTTGTCGATGGGGCTCTGGACGACCGGCATGCCGTTGGCGGCGCCAGCGGCGACGTTGCTCAACTGCGCGCCTTGCGGGAGCGAAAAAACGAACGAGCCGTCGGCGCGATAGTAGGCCATGCGGCGGCTGCGTTTTGTTGGAGATATTGTATTCCTCGGTGACGGTCAGGTCGGAGCCGGTCGGCTGGACGATGATGGCGTGGACCGTGATGGAGAATGCGCCGGGCTTGTCGGTCGGCTCATAGACTGTCATGTCGACCGTGGTTTTGTCCGGCGTGGCGGGCTCGTGATAGTTCACGCCGCGATAGACCGCGCGGATGAGCATCGGGCCGGCGCCGAGGCCGGGATGATCGAAGCGTATTGGCCGTTGGCGTCGGTCTTCGTGTTGGCGACCGGCTGCATCCCGCCTTGCAGCTGGATCAGGATCATTTCGACGCCAGCGGCGGGCTTGTTTGTGGTGCCGTTGGTGACCGTGCCGGTGACGGTGCCGGCGAATACGGGGAGGGCGGCGAAGAGCAGAATAGCGAGCGCGGCCAGGAACTTCAGGGGCTGAAGCCCGTCTCTTTCGGCGTGGCTGATGTCGGACCTAAAGGCGCGACCCACAGACAATCGTCCCTCCGGGACTTGCACCTCTCTGGTTCCCGTTTCCCAGCACTGCGCTGCGCCCGCCCACGCGGGCGAGCTTCGTGCCGGGCTAATTACGGTCGCCGCTCCGCGGCTAAGCGGGGCGTGGCGCGACTGTTTCGGAGGTTTTGGCGCGCTGGCTCCAGATCTCCGCGCTTCCACCCAAGGCGCCCGCCTTTGCGGTCTGGCGACCGCGACCCGCAGAGCGGGGAAGGCGGCCGCTACGAAGGCGGTGCGACCCACAAAGATACTTGTTGGCGTCATGCGCGGGAGCCTTTCGAGGCGGCCTGGCGCGTGGCGGGAGTGGGCGTGCCGCCGGTCGCGATGTCCATTTCGGCGAGGACGCGCGCGGCTTCGACTTCGAGCGACTGCTTGATTTCGTCATAGTCCGCTTCGGAGAATTTTCCGGCGCGATGCTCGAAGCGCAGGTCGCGCAGGTTTTCGTAGATGGCGTCGCGCCGCTCCATCAGCTGATCGAGCCTGGTGCGATGCGGCTGCGCGTCGGAGGGTTCGGGCCGCACGCCGAAGATGAAAATCATGGTCGCGAGGGCGAGCAAGACGCAGGCGACGGCGATGTCAACGTTACTCATCGGATTCCTTGTCCGCTTCGCGGCGCGCGCGATCGAGCAGTTCGGCTGAGATGGGCGGTCCGCCCGCGGGCGCTAGCATCTGCCGGCGGCGCCACCGGCGCACCACCTCCCAGATCAGATAGAGCGCGATCAGAGGCAGGGCGACCGGCGCGATCCAGACGAGCCACGTGAAGCCCTTCTTCGGAGGATCGGGCAGAACGGTCGGGCCGTATTCCTGAACGAACGATTGCAGGATCAGGTCGTCCGAATCGCCGCGATTGACGCGGTCGGCGACCTCCTTCTGCATGGCTTTGGCGGTGTCGCAGGGGCCGGAGAAGGCGCCTCCAGTGTGATTGCAGGTGCCGGCCGTGTCGTTGCAGCCACCGCACATACACATGACTTTTTTCGAGAGGGCTTTGGCGCGCTCGGCGTTGTCGGCGCGAGATATTGGGGCGACAACGAAAGAAACCATGGCCAGAGCTAACGCGATTCGCGTCCAGAGCCCCCCCCGGTTTTGTGTCGAATAGGATGTGCACCAACCGTGTGTTTTCATGAAGTTACGGCGATTTCTATTCGGCAAGGGTGTCGAGTAGAAATGCATGGATTTGAGGGCTGCTGCCGGACAGACTGAGGCAGAAGCCTGGCGGCTGGCAAGCCGCCCGTCGTTCGCACCGAGTTGATGCAAATTGCTCATCGCTTCCATGCTACCGACACATGTCAAGGAAGAAAAGCATCCGCGCCTGTGGACTTAATCATCGGAACTCGAGCGGTGAATTGGGCCGCTGACTGCCGGGCTGGGCGCGGTTGCGTCGGCGGCCCACGGACGGTCGGTTGCGGCGCGCAGGACTAGCGCGGCGCGTCGGTCGGGAATCATCGCTAGAACCGTCCCCAGTACGAGCACGATGCCGCCGAACCAGATCCATTTCACGAGCGGATTCAGGTACGCGTGAATCACGGGCAAATTCGTATCCGGGCTGCGGCCGGCGTAGACCACGTAGAGGTCGTGCACGACCGTGCTCTGAATCGCGACGACGGTTTCCGTGACCTGGCTCGTGCGGAACAGACGGCGCTCGGGGTAGAGCATCATCGTAGAGTGGCCGTTGCGAAAGACTTCGAGAGTGGCGCGGTCGGACTGGTAATTGTCGGTCGACGGCTGGTCGAAATTCTGGCAGAGAATCGTGTAGGGCCCGATCTTGAGGCTTTCGCCGACGTTCATTTCCTTCTGGATGTCCTGGTTGAACGCGGATCCGGCGATGCCGATGAAGATCATCACCATGGCGAAATGAACGATGTAGCCGCCGTAGCGGCGCGTGTTGCGCATAGTGAGCTCGCCTGCGGCAGTAAGGATGTTCGTGCCGTCGCGCGCTGAGATCACGCGGGCGCCGCGATAGAATTCCGCGAAAATCGTCAACGTGACGAAGACCGATAGAACCAGGCAGATCAGCGGATACAACTCCCGCCAGCCGAACGCGAATCCCGCGCCACCCGCAACGAAACCGCCCACGAGCGGCCAGGCAAAGTTGCGCTGCAAGGCGTCGAGCGAGGTCTTGCGCCAGGCGAGCAGCGGCCCCACGCCCGTGAGGAGCAGCAGGAAGAGCGCGATCGGCACGTTGACCTTATTGAAGAACGGCGGACCCACGCTGATCTTGCTGCCGGTGGCCCATTCAGAGATTACGGGAAACAGCGTGCCCCACAGAACCGCGAAGCAGGCGGCGAGAAGAATCAGGTTGTTGAAGAGAAAACTGGATTCGCGCGAGATGAGCGAATCCAGCTGATTGTCGCTGCGCAGGTAGTCGCGATTCTTGTACCAGGCCGCGAGGCAGACCAGAAGCACGATGCCGAGGAATCCGAAGAAGTAACCGCCGATATTCGACTCAGCGAAAGCGTGCACGGAGCTGACGATGCCGGTGCGCGTGAGCGACGTGCCCAGAATGCAGAGCATGAAGGTAACGAAGACGAGCCACACGTTCCAGACCTTCATCATGCCGCGCTTTTCCTGCATCATCACGGAATGCAGGAACGCCGTGCCGGTGATCCAAGGCAGCAGCGCCGCGTTTTCAACCGGGTCCCAGGCCCAGTAGCCGCCCCAGCCAAGCACGGCGTAGGCCCAGTGCGCGCCGAGCAGCACGCCGATGCTTTGAAAACACCATGCGACCATCGTCCAGCGGCGCGTGATGTGAATCCATTTCTCTCCGGGATAACGTCCGAGAAGCGCGGCCATGGCAAACGCGAACGGAATGGTGAAACCGGTGTAGCCGAGATAGAGCATCGGGGGGTGAATCACCATCTCGGGATACTGGAGAAGCGGGTTCAGTCCGGTGCCTTCCGCGACTTTGGCTACGTGCATCACGCCGGCGGAATCGGCGGCAGCCAGCACATGAAACGGGCTGGCGACGAAGTTGTTCAGCACCAGGAAGAAGGTCTGCACGCCGGCAAGCGTGACGCCGACGTACGGCATCAGCTCGGGATGTTTTTTGCGATTCAGAAACAACGCGAGGAATACGTAGATCGAAAGCAGCCAGCTCCACCACAGCAGCGAGCCTTCCTGGCCGGCCCAGAGCGAGGAAAACTTGTAGTAGAGCGGAAGCGCGCGGTTGCTGTGCGCGGCGACGTAAGCGAGCGAGAAATCGTCGGTGAAGAAAAAATATTCAAGCGAGGCGACGGCCAGCGTGATCAGGCCGAAAACGGCCATTCCGGCGTTGCGGGCGCTTTTGGTCAGCAGGGTGCGGCGGGTGACGATTCCCACGATTCCGGCGACGAACGCGTAGACCGTCGCGAGAAACGCGAGAAGCAGCGCAAACGAGCCGAAAATATCCAAACGGGTCTCCCCCTGCGGAACTTATGTCTTGTTGGGACCGCTGCCGCCGGCGGCGGGCTGGCCGACGGGAGATGCTTCGTACTTCGAGGCGCATTTGGCCTGGACCTGCTCGGCGACAAAGCTGCCATCGGACGTCAGGCGGCCCTCAACGAGGGCCTGTGCGCCGTCTTTAAAGGTGTCGGGAAGGGGATCGTTGCCCACGTAGCTGACCGAGAGCGCCTTGCCCTGTTCTTCAAGCACGAAATTCGTTCGGCCGTCCTTGTGCGAAATTGTGCCGGCGCGAACGTTGCCCGAAACGCGCATGCGCTGGTGGAGCGTCGAGCCGCTTAGCGTCGGAAGCTCGGAAATCGTGTGGTAGTACGTCTTGCTCTGCGTGTATCCGACGTACGCCAGCGCCAGCAGCGTAGCGACAATAATCCCCGAACCCACAAGGAATTTCTTGCTCGCTTTCATCCTCGTACCCCCAAAGTTTTGCGGCCGACTTTTAAAAGTCTAGCACATTCGCGGAAGGGAACTTCAAACCTTGCCCTTTTGGCCAAGTGACCTGGCCAATCGGTCAGATGAGACGGAAACGTCGAATGGTTTGCCGTCGTCGAGGATGAGGCGCGCGGCCCAATCGCTGGCTTGGAACACGGCTTTGAGCGGCTGCGTGAGTGGAGAGAGCAGCGCGATGGTTTTCGGCTTGTAGGAGACATTGACGCGGCGGAGGATGGCCGGCGCGGCGCGTTCGATGGCGCGCGCCGGCCCGGGTTGGCTTTCAAGCGCGCATTCGATCGCGCCGACGAGAAAGAATCCGCGGCGCTGAAATTCGGCGAGAGCGCTTTCTTCGCTTACCTGCGCGGACGAGCCGGCCGCGACGCCGGCGCATTGCACCAGCGCGTCAAAGTAGGCGCGCGCGGCGGGCGAGCGCTCGGAGCGGTCGTTTGCGGCGCGGTAGAAGTAGTCCTCCGCGCGCACGGGCGGGGCCGCATCGATCAGCAAAACGGAGATGTGAACCGGACGGAATCGCGTGGCGAGTTCGAGCCGCTCGATGCGCTGGCGGACGTGGGCGTCGTCAACCTGGGCGCCGCATCCATCGCAAACGGGCATTCGTGGCCTCCTGTGCGGCGAAAAGAATCGCACGGGGCGGGAAATTTCGGCAAGCGATGATGATGGGAGGAGAGAGGTTCTTGCGGGCTAGCGCGTTTCGACGGGAACCAGCTCGATGCGGTTGCGGCCAGCGTCTTTCGCGCGATAGAGAGCTTCGTCGGCCTGGCGGACAAGCTCGCTGAACTCAGGAGCATGCTTCCCGCAGAAGCCGGCCACGCCGAAGCTAGCCGTGACGTTAATCGTCGCGCCATTCCATTCGAGAGGCCCGGCGGCAAGCTGCTGGCGCATGCGGTCGAGAACGACGACGACGCTTTTTTCGTCAGTGTGCGTGAGGACGAGAATAAATTCTTCGCCGCCGATGCGGCCGGAAATGTCGGAAAGGCGCGTGTTGGCGCGGAGAATGTCGCCAAATCTTTTCAGCACGGCGTCGCCGGCGTCGTGGCCGTGAGTGTCGTTGACGCTTTTGAAATGGTCGAGGTCCACGAGCACGACCCAGAAGGGAAATCCGTGGCGCGCGGCGCCGCTTAGTTGGCGCGAGGCCCAGCTTTCGATCGCGCGACGATTGGGAAGCCCGGTGAGCGAATCGGTGAGCGCGAGTTCCTCGAGCAGGCGATTTTTCGCCTCGATCTGGCGGTGGAGGTCGATGAGGCGCCGGCCGACGTGGACGCGCGCGAGAAGCTCCTCGCGATCGAAAGGCTTGGTGAGGTAATCATCGGCGCCGGCGGAAAGGCCTTTCACCACGTTCGCCTTCTCGGCATTGCTGGTGAGGATCATGATGTAGGTGTAGGACGATTGCCCGCCCGCGCGGATGCGCTGGCAGAGCTCGATGCCGGTCAGGTCGGGCATCAGCCAGTCGGTGATGACGAGATCGGGATGCTCGCGTTCGAAAATCTCGATGGCCTGATGGCCGCTGTTGGCGTAAAGGATCGGGCAGGAGTCTTCCGCAAGAGCTTGCTCCACGAGCTTGCGATAGACCGGCGAATCGTCGGCGACGAGTACGCTAAAACCGCTCATGACATCCTCGGGAGCTTGAATAGCGCGGGAAAATGCTATTGGCCGTTCGCGCCGCCGTTCGGGCCAACTGGGGAATTCACACCGTTCGCACCGTCTGTGCCGTTTGAGCCGGACGCGTCTTCTTCGGTCCGAGGAACGGAGACGGCGGCCTGGCCGAGTTTCGTGCGCAGGCAGCCGACAAGTTCGGGCGCCAGATCGGAAATGTTCATGCCTTCGGAGACGATGAATTTGCAGCTCAGGATTGGGCGCGACTGATCGTCATCGGAGAGCTGGCAGCTGACGCGGCAATATTGGCATTCCTGGTTCCAGCAGAAGCGTCCGTAAGGAATCGTTTCAGGGCTGATGAATTGAAACGCGCGGAGAAGGGAATTGCGCTCCGGAACGAGGAACGTCTTTCCCAGGATGGTGATCTCCACGAGCCTCTCGTACGGCCGGAAAACTTCCTGCATCAGCGGCGCCTCGCCTTCAGCCATGGAACGGACCCCCGTTGACCAAAGCTAAACGAGTCGGTGCGAAGCGGCAACGTAAACGCAGCCGAGCGTGCCCAATACTCTACTGGCGGAAAGAATGCGAAGCAGCGCTGTGACGCGCAGGAGCGCTCTTGGCGGAGCCGCTTGCGGTGTGGTTGGCTCGCGCGAAGGCTGCCCGTGTCTTCAGGAGAAGAATTGGCCCATGTGGCGGAATTTATCGTAGCGCTGCTGAAGGAGCGATTCGGGCGAAAGCGCGGAGAGTTCGTCGAGCGCGCGCGAAAGCACCGGCGTCAACAGCCTCGCCGCCGCTGCGTGGTCGTTGTGGGCGCCGCCTTCGGGCTCGGGAACGATTTCGTCGACGAGTTTCAATCCGAGCAGGTCCTGCGCGGTGATCTTCAGCGCTTCGGCGGCCAATTCGGCTTTGCCGGCGTCGCGCCACATGATGGACGCGCAGCCTTCGGGCGAAATCACCGAGTAGACGGAATTTTCGAGCATCAGCACGCGGTCGCCGATGGCGATGGCGAGCGCGCCGCCGGAGCCGCCTTCGCCGGTGATCGACACCACGATTGGCACCGGCAGCCGCGACATTTCGCGAATATTGTGCGCGATAGCTTCGGCCTGGCCGCGCTCCTCGGCGTCAATGCCGGGATAGGCGCCGGGTGTATCGACGAAGACGACGATCGGCCGGCGGTACTTCGCGGCGAGCTGCATGGCGCGCAGAGCCTTGCGATAGCCCTCCGGCTTGGCCTGGCCGAAATTGCGCGCGAGGCGCTGCTTGGTGTCGCGTCCCTTCTGGTTGCCGACGATCAGCACCGGGCGGCCGTTGAATCGCGCCATGCCGGTGATCAGCGCGGCGTCGTCCGCGAAATTCCGGTCGCCGTGAATTTCGCTGAAATCGTCGAACATCAGGCGGATGAAATCGTCGGTGTACGGGCGCTGGGGATGGCGCGCGAGCTGGACGCGCTGCCACGACGCGAGGTGCGAGTAAAAGTCGCGCTTCAGCTCGTCGACTTCCTTGCGGATGCGATCGATTTCGGCGGCTGTCGCGTCGGTCGGATCCGTCAGGCGGCTCAGCTCGGCGATGTCGCGTTCGAGCGCGTTGATTTCGATCTCGCGCCGTTCGTCGCGCGGGCTGAGACCTGGTTCCTTCGCGGCAGGGGCGGCCGGCTGTTTCGGTTTCGCGGGGGGATTCGCAGACGCGGACTGCGCGGCTTTCGCGGCGCGCGCGTTGGCTCGCTCCTGGGCTTTTCGCTGCTTCGCCAGTGCGCGCAGGCGCCGCAAGCGCTCGCGCGCGAGCCTGTGCTTTTCCTTTTGCTCCGGCGATTCGCTCATTGCACCACCGCGACCGAATCGCTGCCGCAAATCTGGCGCACGCGCTCGACCAGGTCGCCGTCGGCGCGCACGCCGCTGCCTGAATCGATGGTCGCTTCCGAGCCGTCGTCCTGCACCAGCTCGAACGCGATCTTGCACCGGCCGGGCCGGCTGGCGAAAAGCTCGTGCAATTGGTCGATCATGCCCGCGTCCATCGCATTGCGGCTCACGCGCACGCGCAGCAGGCTCGGCGTACCGTTGGTTTGCGCTGCCGCTCCGTTCGCTGCACCATTTGCAGCCGGCGTGCGAACCTGATCGAGCAGCCGCGCGTCCGAAACGATCACGCGCGTGCCCACGTCCTCGACCGCCACGCGGCCCTTCACCAGCAGCGGCGTCGCAGGCTTTAGAATTCCTTCGAGCTTTTGGAACGCCTCGGGGAAAACGAGCGCCTCGCAGATTCCGGTACGGTCCTGCAGCGTCAGAATCGACCAGCGGGCGCCGCGCTTCGAGCGCATCGGCCGCGCCTGCACGATGATTCCGGCAACGACGATTTCCTCGTTGTTGCGGCGGCTTTCGAGCGTCGAAAGATCGATGGCTTTCAGGTCCTGCAAGCGGCCGGCGTATTTATCGAGTGGGTGGCCGGAAATGTAGAAGCCGAGCGTGGCGTATTCGGCGGCGAGGACTTCGTGCTCGGGCCATTCGGGCACGTCGGGCAATTCCGCGGGCGGCTGCGGCGCCGCGGAGGCGGAGCCTCCTCCGAAAAGGCCGTGCTGGCCGCTTTCCTTCGCTCGCTGCATTTTCGCCGCGCGCTCGATCGCGCGATCGACCACCGCAATCATCTGACCGCGGTGGGCGCCGAGGCCGTCGAGGGCGCCGGCGCGAATCAGGCTTTCGAGCACGCGCTTGTTCAGTAGCCGCGTATCCACCGCTTCGCAAAACTCGAAGAAGTTGGTGAACTTTCCCAGTGTCTCGCGCGCGGCCAAGATTCCTTTCACGGTGTTCTCGCCTACGTTCTTGATCGCAGCGAGGCCGAAGCGTATCGAATCGCCCACCGGCGTGAAATTTAGGTCGCTCGAATTGACGTCCGGCGGCAGCACGGTGATGCCCATGCTGCGCGCCTCGTTGATGAACTTCACCACTTTTTCCGTGTTGCCCGTTTCCGACGTGAGCATCGCGGCCATGAACTCGACCGGGTAATGCGTCTTCAGCCACGCCGTCTGATAGGCGAGCAGCGCGTACGCGCAGGAATGCGACTTGTTGAATCCGTATCCGGCAAATTCCGCCATCAGATCGAAGATTTTCGTGGCTTTATTCGCCGGCACTTTGCGCGCCTGGCAGCCGGTGAGGAACTTTTCGCGCTGCGCGGCCATTTCCTCGGGCTTTTTCTTGCCCATCGCGCGCCGCAACAGGTCCGCGTCGCCGAGCGAAAACCCCGCCAGGCGGTTCGCGATCTGCATCACCTGCTCCTGATACAGGATTACGCCCCAAGTTTCGGAGAGAATGTCCTTAAGATCGGGCAGGTCGTAGGCGACTTTCTTTTCGCCGTGCTTGCGCGCGATGAAATCCGCGATCATGCCGCCCTGAATCGGCCCGGGACGGTAGAGCGCGTTGAGCGCGGTCAAATCCTCGAGGCGCGTCGGTTGATAACGCTTCAAAATGTCGCGCATGCCGTGCGACTCAAACTGGAAGATGCCCGTGGTATCGCCGCGCGAGAAAAGCGCGTACGTTTGCGTGTCGTCGAGCGGCAGGGTCGGCAGATCGACCGTCACTCCGCGATTCTGCTGGATCAGCCGCACCGCGTCGTCGAGAACGGTGAGCGTGGTCAGCCCGAGAAAATCCATCTTTAGCAGGCCGATGCGCTCGAGCGCGTTCATGTCGTACTGCGTCGTGATTTCATCCTTGTTCGACTTATACAGCGGCACGATTTCGGTGAGCGGCTGCGGCGAAATCACCACGCCGGCCGCGTGCGTGGACGCGTGGCGCGCGAGCCCTTCGAGCCGCAGCGCCACTTCGACGAGCTCCTTCACGCGCTCGTCCGTTTTCCGCAGCGAATCGAGCTGCGGCGTCTGCTTCAGCGCGTCTTCAAGCTCGATGTTCAGCGTCGTCGGGATCATCTTTGCGATCTTGTCCACCTCGCCGTAGGGCATGTCGAGCGCGCGTCCGGCATCTTTCAGCACGGCCTTCGCGGCCATCGTCCCGAAGGTGATGATCTGAGCGACGCTTTTCTCGCCGTAGGTCTTGCGGACGTAGTCGATCACCTCGCTGCGCCGCCGCATGCAGAAATCGATGTCGATATCGGGCATCGAAACGCGCTCGGGATTCAGGAAGCGCTCAAACAGCAGGTCGTACTGCAGCGGATCGACGTCCGTGATTTGCAGCGCGTAGCTCACCAGGCTGCCCGCCGCCGAGCCGCGCCCCGGCCCGACCGGCACTTCCTGGGCGCGCGCGTAGCGAATGAAATCCCAGACGATCAGAAAATATCCGGCGAAGCGCATCTTCTGAATCATCTGAATTTCGGCCGCAAGTCGCTTTTCGTAATCCGAAATCGAATGCCGCAGCCGGCCCTCGCGCGAAAGACGCTCGAGCTGCACCGCGCGATGCGCGAATCCCTCGCGCGCCACTTTTTCGAAATACGAATCTGTGGTCTGCCCTTCGGGAACCTTGAATTCAGGGAAGGGATTGCTGACGCGCTGGATTTTTACGTTGCAACGGTCGGCGATCGCCACCGTGCGCGAGACCGCGTCAGGCAGTTCGCGGAACACGCGCGCCATCTCTTCCGCCGTCTTGAAATAAAACTGGTCGGTGGCGAATTTCATGCGCGCGCCGTCGCTCATCGTTTTGCCGGTCTGAATGCACATCAGGACTTCCTGCGCGTGCGAATCGGACTGCGTGAGGTAGTGGCAATCGTTTGTGGCGACCAGCGGAATTCCGGTCTCGCGCGACAAGTTCACCAGGTCGCGATTGATTCGCGTTTCGATCTCGAGGCCCTGGTCCTGCACTTCGAGAAAGAAATTGCCCTTGCCGAAAATATCCTGTAGCCGGTACGCGTTCGCGCGCGCCTGGTCGTATTTGTCCGACATGAGCGCATCGGCCACTTCGCCGCGCAGGCACGCCGAAAGCGCGATCAGCCCCTTGCTGTGCTTTGCCAGCAGTTCGTGATCGACGCGCGGCTTGTAATAGAAGCCGTCGAGGAATCCGGTCGAGACGAGCTGAATGAGGTTGCGGTAACCTTCGTCGTTCTCGCACAGCAGCACGAGATGGTTCGAGCGCTCCGCTTCCGTGCCGCGATTCTTGTGATTGTCCGGCGCGACGTACACCTCGCAGCCGATGATCGGCTTCACGCCGTGCGTGGTGGCCTGTTGATAGAAGTTCGCGGCCGCAAAGAGATTGCCGTGGTCGGTGACGGCTACCGCGGGCATCCCGCGCCGCGCGGCTTCTGCCGTAAGCTCGCCAATTTCACAGGCGCCGTCGAGGAGAGAGTAATCCGTGTGCAGATGTAGATGAACGAAGTTCGAGCCGGACGAAGCAGCCATGTGTAGCTATTCTAATCCAGCTTAGCGGAATCGTGTACGCAAACCTGCTCGGGAGGAAATACTAAAAATCGTCGGCTTGCTGCGTGTATGTGTATCCCGGCAGGTCGGCGGTGCCGCCGGTGTGTACCACCTTGACGCGCACCGGAGGATCGGTCTCCGAGCCTGTCTTGCGAAGCACGGCAAACGACGCCAGCGCTTCATTGTAGAGTTTCGTCACCAGGAACGAATCGCCGGTGCCGTCTTTTTTCCACACCTGGCCGACCTGAACTTTTTTCACAGGCATCTTTGCAATGTAGCCACATTCGCCGGAAGCGTCAACCACGCATCGCCGGCCTGATTCGCTGCCGAAACCCGGAATCGCGGCTGCGTGCTTTTCGAGGCGCGCGAGATTTTCTGGAGTCGCGTCGCTCGATTGTGGCATCTTATTATCCGGGACTTGAGAGATGCCCGCCGCGAAGAAAATCGCCGTCGTTCTATTTCAATTGGGTGGCCCGGACTCGCAAGCAACCGTCGAGCCGTTTCTCTATAATCTCTTCCGCGATCCCGACATCATCAATTTTCCCGGTGCGTTTCTCGCGCGCAAGCCGCTGGCCAAGTTGATCTCTTCCACGCGTGCGAAAAGCAAGCGCCGTGACTACGCCGCCATCGGCGGCGGTTCGCCCATTCGCCGGTTGACCGAGCAGCAGGCTCACGCGCTCGAAGCCGCACTCAAGCCGCATATTCCCGCGCGCACGATTGTGGCCATGCGCTACTGGCATCCGGACACGGCCGACGCCATCGCAGGGCTCGAGAGCGCAGAATTCGACGAGCTGGTATTGCTTCCGCTCTACCCGCACTATTCCTTCGCCACCACTGGCAGCAGCCTCAAGGAATGGAACCGCCTCTACAAGCCGAAGGTTCCCGTCTACCTGATCGATCATTTCTACGATCACCCGGACTACATCGCCGGAATCGTCGAGCGCATCAACAGCGTGTTGCAGCAGCTGCCGAACCCCGAAAAGGTTCATCTCGTTTTCAGCGCGCACGGGCTGCCGATATCGCTCGTCGAAAAGGGCGATCCATATCCGAAGCACATCGAAGCGACCGTTCGGCTGATTCGCGAAATGGGTTCCTGGAGCAATCCGCACGTGCTGTGTTATCAGAGCCGCGTCGGCCCGCAGAAATGGCTGACTCCTTCGTTCACGGGCACCATCGAACGCATGGCTCGCGACGGCCAGCGCCGCATGCTGGTGATCCCGATTTCATTCCTCACCGAGCACATCGAGACGCTGCACGAGATCAATGTCGAAGCGCGGGAGCTGGCTGAATCGCTCGGTATCGAGGAATTCCACATGATGCCCGCGCTGAACGATTCGCCGCTGCTGATTCGCGCGCTCGCCGACTTGGTCCTTCGCGCCGTGGGCCGCCGCTCCGGCATCGCCTCTCTCGCTCTGTAAGTCGCTGTTCTTCTGTCTCTTCCGAATCTGTGTTTTACCTTTGTTCATCTGCGGCTATCTCGCCGTCCTCGGCCTTGCCGCCGTGATATAAACGGGTGATGGAATTCTCGCTCACCGACGAGCAACAGCAGCTTCGCCGCACCGTCCGCGAATTCGCCGAAGCCGAAATCGCGCCGCACGTGATGGAGTGGGACGAGGCCTCGAAGTTTCCGTCTGAAATCATCCCCAAGCTCGCGGAAATGGGCTTCCTCGGCGTGATTTTCCCCGAACGCTACGGCGGTGCCGGGATGGGCTACGTCGAATACGCCATCATCATCGAGGAGCTGTCGCGCGTCGACGGTTCGGTCGGCATCATCGTCGCGGCGCACAATTCTCTCTGCACCAACCACATCTACAAATTCGGCACCGAGGCGCAGCGCGAAAAATATGTCACGCCGCTCGCGCGGGGCAAAAAGCTCGGCTGCTGGTCCCTCACCGAGCCGGAAGCGGGTTCCGACTCCGGCGGCACGCGCACTGTTGCCGCGAAGCAGGGCGGCAGCTGGGTCATCAACGGCGCAAAAACCTTCACCACGAATGGCCATCACGCGGATGTCTGCGTGGGCATGGCCGTCACCGACGCGGCCAAGAAACACCACGGCATCTCGGCGTTCATCATCGAGAAGGGAACTCCCGGCTTCCGCCCCGGCAAGAAAGAAAACAAGCTCGGCCTGCGCGCCAGCGACACCAGCGAAGTGGTCTTCAGCGATTGCCGCGTGCCCGCGGAAAATCTTCTGGGCCGTGAAGGCGAGGGCTTCGTCAATAGCCTGCAAATTCTCGACGGTGGCCGGATCTCGATCGCGTCGCTCGGCCTGGGAATGGCGCAGGGCGCCTACGAATGCTCGGTGCGTTACGCCAAGCAGCGCAAGCAATTCGGCAAAACCATTTCGGAATTTCAGGCCATTCAGTTCAAGCTCGCGGACATGGCCACGCAGATCGAAGCCGCTCGCCTGTTGACCTATCGCGCCGCGTGGCTCGCCGACCGCGCCATCGCCTCCGGCGACCCTGACGCACGCATCACCCGTGAATCGAGCATGGCCAAGCTCTACGCGGGAGAAGTTGCCGTGCGCGTGGCCAACGAAGCCGTGCAAATCCACGGCGGCTACGGATTCACCAAGGATTTCCCGGCGGAAAAATTCTATCGCGACGTAAAACTCTGCACCATCGGCGAAGGAACCAGCGAAATCCAGCGCCTGGTCATCGCCCGCCAGCTTCTCGGAAAGTAGCGGCGAGTCTCGCATGAAGCCAAGAACTGAAATCGAGCGGCTCGACTTGGTCGCGCGGGCGGGGCCTGTTTGACCGCAATCTCGGTATCAGCGTCGCGCTGATTTGCGGCGGGCTCGAATCACCTTCGGTAACGAAGCATGCTCGCTCTGCGCCCGTTCCGGTCTCATGACTTGCGGCACCCGTGCCCGCACCGTCGTCCCTGGTTCGTTGGAAACGATCTCCAGGGTGCCGCCCAGTTCCGCAAGCCGCTCTCGCATTTTCAGCAGACCGATCCCGTGTCTGCCGCGCGCGAGGCGCTCAAACAGGTCCGCCGGCACGCCCGCGCCCCTATCTTCCACCTCCAACAACACCGCGCTCGATTCCTGCCGCATCCTCACGGTCACAGCGTCCGTTTTTGCGTGCCGCCGCACGTTCGAAAGGCACTCCTGGAACACCCGGAACAACGTGATTTCGCAGTCCGGGTCCATTCGATCGATTCGTTCCGGCATGTCCAAATGAATCTTTAGCGCGCTCTGCTCCGCAAACCGCTTCGCTTGCCACTCCAGCGCCGGAGCCAGTCCCAACATGTCGATCGCCGGCGGATGCAGCGCCTGCGACACCGCGCGCACCTCTTCCATGCAGACCTGCACCATCTTTCCGCATTCCTTCAGCTCTTCGCGCAGCCTCTTGCCTCCGCTGCCGCTGCGGCATACCCGCGCAAGGCTCCAGTGCAGCCCTGTCAGGTTCTGTCCGACGCTGTCGTGCAGGTCCCGGCTGATTCGCTTGCGCTCCCGCTCCTCTGCTCGCATCACGTGCGCGGAAAGCTCCCGCGCGGCCTGTTCGTTTTGCTTCTGGTCCGTGATGTCCACCATCACGCCGCTCAGCTCCCCGCGGCCCGCTTGCGGCTGGCGCGCGGTTAAATGGACCTTGAACCAGTGAATTTTTCCGTCGATGTCGAACATCCGGCATTCGAACTGCCCCGTGCTTCCATCCATCGCAGTTTCGGAACATCGCGACCGAATCATCTCCCAATCGTCGGGATGCACGTGGTTACGCCAGAAATCAGGTTCGCTGCGCCAGCGCTCGATCCAGTAACCCAGGATCGTTCGCGCTTCCGGCGTCACACTCTGGAATTCGAAAGTCTCGGGATCGGCGGTCCATACAATCGCGCGGGCCGCCCGGCATATCTGCCCCAGCCGTGCTTCGGCGCCCCTTTGGTCGCGCCTCGGCCTCACGTCGCTGCTGACGTCGTGAAGCACGATTGCCACGCAGTTATGCTCCACCGGCAAGGCGTGAACTGCGTAAATCTCCGTCGGCTGATGTCCCATTCGTTCGGCGATGTGGCCCAGCAGTTTGGCCCGGCGTTGGTCGAGCGCGGCCTGTATAGCCCCGGCGACATCGATGGGTTGCTCCGCGAGTTTGCCTTCCTTCAATATCGGAAGTTTCAGACGCTGGTCGAAATTGCTTCCGAGTAGCCGCTTCGCGCGCGCGTTCGCGGCCACCATCGTCCATGTCGATTCATGCGCGGAATTGCGCAGGTGGAGTACGGTCATTCCCCAGGGAAGCGCGCGCACCATCTGCGCGTAGAAGTTGACAGCGGCGGGCGAGAGCTTCGGCGTATCGACTTTTGCCGGTTTCGCCGTCATGCCGTCCTTTAGGGTATAAGAGCGTGACTGAGAGGGCCGTGCAGCCATTATCTTCTCCGTAATCATGCCTGTCAATTAAACTGTTTCCGTCGGACCCGTCCTTAAATGCTGGCCTGCACTTGACCTTCATCCACGACCCATGTGGAGTGCGGCCTGTCCTCGGCGCAGCCGAAGGGCGGCTTGCCACCGCTGTCTGCCGCCCAAGCTTGCTTGGGCGTGCTGCAACCGTCCAGCCCGGAGGGCGACCCATATCTGGTTCGGATTTACGTTCGTGACAATACCTTCCGGTCAAGGGTGTTGGTTTAAATCTGTTTGCTCGCTCACTGACCTAAGCAAGTTTGCTGTCAATCCTAAGCAACACTCAGACAGCACCTGGCCGACCGTCAATTTGAACTTTCAACTCCCAGCTGCTAACTTTCAACGCCTGTCCTTTCAGCTCTTTGGGAGAAAAACCATGAAACTAGCCGAGCTCGCGCGGAAACTGGGCTGCACCGTCGATGGCGACGCCAATTTGGAGATCACCGGCGTCGCCGGCATAGACGAAGCGCAGCCCGGACAGCTGACCTTTCTCGTCAATCGCAAATATCGCCCGTCGCTGACGACCACACGCGCCTCCGCGATCCTCTGTGCGACCGGCGAGCCGCGCCCTCCCATCGCCGCGCTGCGTTCCGCGAATCCCTATCTCGATTTCGCGCGCGCCATCGAGCTCTTTCACCCCGCCCCGCGTTACACCCCCAGTATCCATTCCACGGCGGTCGTCTCCGGCTCCGCGAAAATCGGCCCCGGCGCGCACATTGGCCCGTATTGCTTCGTGGATGAAGACGTCGAAATCGGCGACCACGCCGTCCTGCACAGCTTCGTCTCGATTTATCGCGGCGCGCGCATCGGCGACCATTTCTTCGCGCATTCGCACGTATGCGTCCGCGAAGACTGCCGCATCGGCGATCGCGTGCTGCTGCAAAACGGCGTCGTCGTCGGCAGCGACGGCTTCGGCTTCGCGCGCGAAGCAAACGGCCGCTGGTACAAAATCCGCCAGGCTGGCCTCGCCGTCATCGGTGACGACGTCGAAATCCAGGCCCACGCCGCCATCGACCGCGCCACGGTCGGCGAAACGCGCATCGGCCGCGGCACGAAAATCGACAATCTCGTTCAGGTGGGCCACGCCTGCAAGGTCGGGGAGGACACGTTGCTCTGCGGGCAGGTCGGCCTCGCCGGATCAACCACGGTAGGGAACCACTGCATTCTCGCGGGGCAGGTCGGCACCGCGGGCCATCTGACCATCGGCGATGGAGCGACCATCTCCTCGCAAAGCGGCGTGCCCGGCGACGTCCCCGCCGGTGCCGTCTATTCCGGCTATCCCGCCATGGACAACCTCGCCTGGCGCAAATCCGTCGCCGTCTTCAACCGCCTGCCCGAATTGCAGCGCGAGCTTCGCGAACTCCGCGAAGAAGTCTCCCGCCTCCGCAGACAATCCCCGTAGCCGTTCGTCGGCGTCGCCAATCGGCGATGCGGCGCCGGGTCCCCGGGAGCGCCAATCTCCCGATTGGCGTCCTGTGCGAGTCCTAGCCAGGCTCGTCCATCCACTACGCCCGACCCCGATCGCCGATTTCGTAGGGGCACAGCATGCTGTGCCCGGCGAAGTTTCTTGGCGCGATGCCGCCCATCCATCTCGCCCGTGAGCCGGAGAGGTTCAGAAAAGTCCACAGGCGCAGCTTCACTTTTTCAGTTGACACGATGCTAGCGTGGCTTCGGGGCCGAAATTCGCCCCGGAAAGGAGTCGAAATGGCGCCACGCCCAAGGTACGGACTGCGCCGCCGGGCAACCGAATCGGGCCCGGTCGACGGTACGATTTCAGTTCATTTCTATTCGACAACCACGCCGAATAGAAACGTTTGTAACCTGCTGAAAACAAACAATCGGTGCGCATTCTATTCGACAATAAGTCGGGGGGTATCCGGGCACTTTTCGGACGCGACTTTCACCGGATCTCGGGCGATCCGTGGGAGGAAACTAAGGGGTTACACCGCGCGGGCGGTCGAAACCGGCGCGGGCGTCGCGCGCCGCGCGCGGACGCGCAGCACTTTGCGCTGGTTCGCTTCGAGAACTTCGAATCGCAGGCCGTCGAACTCGACCACCTCGCCGGTTTTCGGCACATGTCCGGCGACGCTGTTCAGCAGCCCCGCGATCGTCGACACATTCGAATGCTGCGCTGCGGTTTCGAGCGTTACGCCGAAAAGCTCGGCAATCTTGTCCACCGGCACGCTGCCGCGCACGACCATCGAGCCGCCGGTTTCGCGGATCACGTCGGGCGCCGGCCGGCGATCTTCTTCGCCGATTTCGCCGACGATCTCCTCGACCAGGTCCTCGACGGTGACCACGCCCGCGAGCAAGCCGTATTCGTCGATCACGATAGCC
The DNA here is from genome assembly GCA_963769415.1 of uncultured Acidobacteriota bacterium. Classification (GTDB taxonomy): domain Bacteria; phylum Acidobacteriota; class Terriglobia; order Acidiferrales; family UBA7541; genus Palsa-295. The sequence continues at coordinate 1,666,433 of CAVYLM010000005.1, read as the reverse complement.
ATCTGCTGGTTTTTGCGCTGCATTTCCTTCAGCAGCTCGGAGCCGAATTTCGTCTCCGGCACGAACAGCGCCGGCCGTGTCAGCTCGCGCACCGTCCGCCGCGCCGCGTCGCGGTCGGGCACTTCCAGCATGTCGCGCGCGACGACGATGCCCGTGATGTCGTCCATCGACTTGTCGAACACGGGCAGCCGCGAGAATTTCGTGGCCACCACGCGCCGGCGGAGTTCCTCCAGCGTTGCGCGCGCCGAAATCGCGACCACGTCCGGCCTCGGCGTCATCATGTCGCGCACGCGCTTGTCGCCGAATTCGACGACCTGCTCGATCAGCCGTGCCTCTTCCTGCTCGATGATGCCTTCCTCGGTAGCCGCTTCGACCAGCGCCTCGATCGCCTGGTGTTCCGCCGCGGGCGTGCCCGGCTCTTCCTCGGAAAGGCGCAGCACCGAAACCGCCAGATCGAGCATCGCGAGGATCGGCCACAAAATCCAAAGCTGCAGCCGCATCAGCGGAATCAACGGAGACGCCCAATGACCGCCCGTCCCGGCGATCAGCAGCATCGGCAAGAGCTGCGTGGCAATCACGACTTCCGCGCCAACCAACAAAACAATTTCGATCGTCGTCTGCCAGCGGTCCGGTTCGAAATAAATCGCGCCGACGACCGTCACCGCCGCGAGCGCCACGAGCCACAGCCGCGCGAGCAGATTGAACGCGATCGTCGCGCGCCCGCGATCCATTCTCAGGCGCGGCTCGACTTCCGCTTCGAACGCGTCGAGATGTTCGTGGGTGCGGCCCACCGTGGCACGGCCGAACTCGCGATACACACGGTCGAAATACGACGCGACGATCAGCCCGGCCGTCAGCGCCAGCACGCATGCGACGAAAAGAAGAATTTCCATCGGCTATGCCAGCCCCAGCTCGCGGCGCAGCCGGCGTTCGCGGCGGTCCATCTGGCCCTCGTCGGTTTCGTGATCGTAGCCCATCAGGTGAAGCATGCCATGAAGGATCAGGATGCGCATCTCCTCGCTAAACGTGCGTCCGAAGCGAAGCGCATTGCGCCGCGCTACAGCCGGCGCAATCGCAATGTCGCCGAGATACTGCGGCGAGTCGCTCGCGCCGCGCGCGAAGGGAATCGTGTTCTTCCTCCGCGCTCCATTGGCGTCATCGGCAGGAAACGACAACACGTCGGTGGGGCCAACTTTGCCGCGATACGCGCGATTCCACCGCGCCATTTCGGAATTGCTGACCAGGCAGATGCTGACGGATTCGGAAGGCAAGCGAAGGGCGCGCCGCGCGCGACTGCAGAATCTCTCGAGATCTTTGGCCGGGACGCGCACGCTGCGCTGGCGATTGAGGATCATGAGAACCGGTGCTGCGCTTCGGCTGAAGTCCGCCGGGAGAAAACCGCGCTTCCCGCGCTACCTGCGCGCCTTCTTTTCAGCGTGTGGCTTGGGTTTCGCGTGCGCCGCAGCCGCGTGCCTGCCGGCGGGGCGATGCGGCTGCGCAGTCGTGGCCGGCGCAGGCGCCGCAGCGGCAGGCTGCGCTGCCTTCGCCCCGGGCGCCGCTTTTGCCGCGGGTTCGGGCTTGCCGGCTTGCTTTGCTTCTTTTGATTCTTTCGCCTCGCCCGCTTTCGCGGCCGCTTCCTTGCCCTTGGGTTTCTTCTTTTCCTTTTCCTTTTCTTCTTTCTTCTTTGGCTCGTCCTTGATGCCGGCCAGATTGCGCAGCGCCCTCGTGCGATCTTCTGGCGAGCGCGCCTTGCCGCGCAGTTGCATGTCAAACAGCTGCTCGATGATCTTGTCGAATTTCGGACCGCGAGGCACTCCCAGCGCGTCGAGCTCGGCGAACGGCAGCGCCAGCCGCATCGGCCGCCATTTCTGGATGTAGTTGCGGATCTTCGAAAGAGCCTTGGGATTTGGCAGCTCAACCTCGATGAAAACGAGCATTTCGGGCGGCACCGAAGCCAGGTAGAAATAGGCGTCGCGCGCCGAATTCGTCTTTCGGCCCTTCAGGATCTTCAGCACTTTTTGCGCTTCGGGAATCAGGCTGGCGATCGCGTCGATTTCCGCGGCGCGGAATTCCATGTTGCGCAGCGCCGCCGCCGACTCGCGCGATTTCAGCCGGCCGAGCATGTAGCGGGTCACGGCGACGTTCATGCGCGGGCGAATTCCGGCCGAGAGATAGTTGGTTCGCACGCGGGTAAGCTTGTTCAGGCTGTCGTAGTCGGGCTGGCGTTTTTGGAGGTGCGGGTGGATGGCGGCGAGCAGCCCTCGCGACTCCCATTGCTTGAGAATTGCGGTCGGATTGTCCTCTCGGGCGAGCGCGCGAACCTCGTGGCCGACTTCAGCACCCTCGATATTTTCGTAGACCTTGCGCTCCATCGCCAGTTCGAACCATTCCTGCGTGCGCGATTCCATCTTGGATCCCAGGCGCGCGCAGTAACGCAGGATGCGCATCAGGCGGACGGGCTGGTTCGTGAACGCGTGGATCGAAAGGGCGCGCACTTCCTGCCGCTCGAGGTCGGCGAGGCCGTTGGTTGGGTCGAGGAGCAGCCCGCGCGACTGCGCGTTGAGCGAAATGGCAATGGCATTGAACGAGAAATCGCGGCGCCGCAAATCCTCCATGATTCCCGCGAATCGATATTCGGGCTTCCCGCCGGGCTTGTCGTAGACGTCGTCGCGGGCCGCGGAAATCGAGCCGTCCGCATCGCCGGCGAAGATGAGTTCGTAGTGGCGAAGCTTTTCGCTTTCCCATACGACCTTGGCGCCGCCTTTTTCCAGCTCGCGCACCATTCGGACGGGATTTCCTTCTACGGTGAAATCGAGGTCGCGAATGGGCTGGCCGGAAATCAGGTCGCGGATGGCGCCGCCGGTGAGATAGACGTTGGTTTCCTGCGAACGCGAAAGCTCCTGCACCCGCTCCAGCGCGGCGCGCTGTTCGGGCGAAAGCCTGCTTTCGAGCAAGTACATGTAATCGGGCATGAACTCGTGCTCCTTGTCGCTCGCCCCGCTGGGAATCAGGCGCGCGGGTGATGCGCCTTATAAACCTGCTTGAGTCTCTCCTCGACCACGTGCGTGTAGATTTGCGTGGTCGAGATGTCCGAGTGGCCGAGCATCATCTGCACGGACCGCAGGTCGGCGCCGCGGTCGAGCAGATGCGTCGCAAAGCTGTGCCGCAGCATGTGCGGCGTCAGACCCTTTCGCAACCCGGCCTTGCGGCCGTATTCACCGAGCAATTTCCAGTACGCGATCCGGTTGATGGGAGCGCCGGACTGGTTCAAAAACAGATTTGGCGACGTGCGTTCTCCCAGGAGCTTCGGCCGGCTGAATCGAAGGTAGCGCTGAACCGCTTCGAGCGCCTTCTTGCCCACGGGCACGAGCCGCTCCTTATTGCCCTTGCCGATGCACCGCAGGCACCCGGACTCCGCCTGCAAATCGGCGAGTCGCAGTCCGCACAATTCCGATACGCGCAGCCCGCAGGAGTACATCAGCTCAATCATGGCCCGGTCGCGGATCCCCACGACGGAGTTGAGATCCGGCTGGGCCAGAAGCCGGTCGACCTCCTCGATGCTCAAAAACTCGGGCAGGCTCTGGCGGAATCGAGGGGATTCGATCGTGGCTGCTGGATCATCCGTAACGTAGCCTTCGAGCAGCGCAAAACGGAAGAAATGCCGGATCGTGACCAGGTGGCGCGCCACGGAGCGGCTGTCGAGCCCCTTGCGGTAGAGCGTGGCGAGGAAGTCCACCACGTCGCCGCGCTGGATATCCTTGGGCTCGGCGAGCTTGCGCACGGCGCAGAAGCCGGCAAACTTCCCGATGTCCCGCCGGTAGGCCTGAATCGTGTTGTCCGCGAGGCCCTTTTCGACTCGCAGGCAATTCAGGAATGTGCGTATCTTCGTTTCCACTCGTTCGCCCTTCGCATTACCTCAGAAACAGACGGTGCTCGCCGGAAATGGGGTACATTACGAGCCGCCAAAACATCCTGGCCGATGTTGGACCGATGCTTGGTCATGTAAGTCTCGATAGTTCTGATAGATAGCTGTGGCCGGGGCTACGAAAGAGGCCGATTTTCGGGAGCTTTTCTCGGTTATCTATCGGAGGATCTCCGGAGCTAACCCTTTAAACAACAACAACTTGACAAACGCCATCTTAAAGATAACATAGTCCGCGAGAACTTGGCAATATCCCGCCCTGAAAAGGGACGAAAAGTCGTGAAAAGCCGCACACCAGCCTCGACCTCGAAGAAAGTCGTCGTACTTCTCCTCAACCGCAAGGCTGCTCGTGGCTACCTCAACCCGGCGGACTTGGGGCGCTCGGAAACGATCGACCTGCTGACGATGGACGGCGAGCAGGAGTCGATCCGGCTGGCCGACGTCAAGTCCGTCTACTTTGTGCGAGAGTTCAAAGAACCGTTTGAGCCGGAGCGCAAGACGTTTCTGAGCCGCCCGAAGCTGGACGGGCTGTGGGTTCGGCTGCGGTTTCGGGACGACGACGCCATGGAAGGCATCGTTGCCAACAACCTCCTCGACCTGCTCGACACGGGGGTGCGGCTCACGCCTCCCGACCTGCACGGCAACGTGCTGCACATGTTCATTCCGCGAACGGCGCTGGCGGAGATGAAGGTGCTCGGGGTAGTTGGAGTTGCCCGGCGCACGCCGCGAGCCACCCGAGACATTCGCGCGGTGATCGAGGCGCAGTCGAAGCTCTTCAGCGAATAATTCCCATAAAAGACATATTGGCTCTTTACTGCCCGTTCCTGTAATCTATATTGGCCTGTAGGATAGAGCCAATGCTGCCCGTTCATTTACAACCCGAAAGCCACATTCCGCTCTACGTTCAGCTGCGCGATCAGCTGCGCGCCCTGGTCCATTCCGGCGAGCTTCGCTCGGGCGATCGCATTCCGGCGAGCAGGGAACTGGCCGGCCAACTCGGCGTTCACCGGACGACCGTGGCGAACGCCTACGCCGAGCTCGAGTCCGAGGGCCTGATCAGCGGGCACGTCGGTCGCGGGACATACATCTGCGGCGCGCCGGTGAAGCAGTTTTCTCCACCGCCGCGCACGAACGGCAATGGCGGCGACATGCGCTGGGAAGCGCTCTTCGCGGACGATCGCGGCGAAGAAAGCCTGAGCCGCATGATGCCGGAAGTGCCGCCGGGCGCGATCGCGTTCACGGTGGCGCGGCCGGACACCGAACATTTTCCGCTGGAGGAATTTCGCCGCTGCGCGAACGACGTTCTGCGCCGCGAGGGCGGCCGGATTCTGCAATTGGGCTCGACCGACGGATACGAGCCGCTGAAGCGCGAGTTATTGGAACAGCTTCGCAGCGAAGGCTTGAATGTACGCGCCGAGCAGATCCTGATTACGGACGGCTGCCAGCAGGCGATCGACCTGGTCTGCAAGGCGTTCCTGCGGCCGGGCGATTCGGTGGCGCTTGAAAATCCGGGCTATCCGGGCGCGATTGCGCTGCTGTCGGGCGCGCGCGTGCGGGCGTTGCCGGTGAGCGTCGAAACCGATCCGGCGCGCACCGGGCACGTCGGGCTGGATGTGGACAATCTTGAAACGGTGCTGCTGCAGAACCGCGTGAAGTTTCTGCTGATCACGCCGGATTTTCATAACCCGACAGGAACCGTCCTGCCGGTGGCGGAGCGGCGGAGGCTGCTGGAGATTGCCACGCACTATCAGGTGCCCGTGATCGAGGACGGAATCTACGCGCGGTTGCGCGTGCGCGGGAGTGCGGTGCCGTCGCTGAAGATGCTGGATACGACGGGAAGCGTGATCCACATCGACAGCTTTTCGAAGACGGCGTTTCCGGGCCTGCGCGTCGGATGGTGCATCGGCGCGGAAAGCGCAATCGAGCGGCTGCGCCTGGTGAAGCAATCGACCGACCTGCACACGGACCAGCTTTCGCAGGCGACCATGGCCGAATTTATGCGGCGGGGATATTTCGCGCGCCATCTGGTGAAGATGCGCAAGATATATCGCAGCCGGCTGGCGGCGATGGAGGAATCGCTTGAAAAGCACATGCCGGACGGGACTTCGTGGACGCACCCGGAAGGCGGAATGAGCTTGTGGGTCACGTTGCCGCCGGGATTCGATGCCGGCGAACTGCTGATTCATGCGCGCGAGCGCGGCATTCTGTTTTTGCCCGGCCGATATTTCTATTCGCAGCAGCCGCGGCCGAATACGTTGCGGCTGGGGTTCGCGGCGGTCGACGAAAAGCGCATCGCGCAGGGAATTGAGAAGCTCGCGGGGCTGCTTGAGTCCGAACTGCGGAAGCGACAGCGCGGAGTGCGGGACGACTTTCGCGCGCGCGTGGCGTTGATCTAGGGTGCAGGATGCCCGCCTGAAGGCGGGCGCTACACGACATACTCGGACGCTGCCGTTCGCCGGATGGGTTTGATCGCGCCAAGAAAGTTTGCCGGGCACGATATATCATGCCCCTACACAACCGGCGACGGCTGGCGAGTGAGTGAGAGGTATGAGCTGCGACCTGCCAAGGATTTGTGCAAAGGCGCCAATCGGGAGATGGGCGATCCCAGGGAAGCGATGCTGCTGAAACCGAATCCGGCGAACAAATGCTTCGGGTGCGGCGGCGCGAACGAGCGCGGCATGCAGCTGACGTTCGAGCAGGATGACACCACGCGCCGGATTCGCGGCGTGTTCAAGATTGCGCCCGAGTATCAGGGCGGGCCGGGTTTCGTGCACGGCGGGATCGTCGCCACGCTGCTCGACGAAGTGATGGCCAAGGTCAGCCGGTTCGAAAAGGATTACTGCGTGACCGGCGAGCTGAATGTCGAGTACGTGAAGCCCGTGCCAGTCGGTGAGGAATTGACGGTCGAAGGCTGGGAAGTGGAGCGCGCCGGACGGATTCGGCGGAGGCAGGGCGAGATTCGCAATTCCGCGGGCGCGGTGCTGGCGCGTGGAACCGGAAAATTCGTGGAAGTGGATCGGGAAAAATTTCGGTCGAAGGTGACGAGCGGCAGCCAAATTAGCGGCAGCTGAAGAGAGATTCTTCGACTCCGTGACCGGACGTCCGCCGCGGCGGACGAAAGGCAAAAACGTCCGGTCACTCCGCTCAGAATGACGACGCGAAGATTTTTGTGAAAGGGGAAAGACGATGGATTTGATGAGCAACAATTTGTGGCGAGTGAAAGTTGGGCTGGCGGAAATGCTGAAGGGCGGCGTGATCATGGACGTCACGAACGCCGAGCAGGCCAAGATCGCCGAGGACGCCGGCGCGTGCTCGGTGATGGCGCTCGAGCGGGTGCCCTCCGACATTCGCAAGGAAGGCGGCGTGGCGCGGATGGCCGCGCCGCGCGTGATCCGCGAAATCATGGACACCGTGTCGATCCCGGTGATGGCCAAGGTGCGCATCGGGCATTTCGCCGAGGCGCAGGTGCTCGAGGCGCTCGAGGTGGACTACATCGACGAGAGCGAAGTGCTGACGCCGGCGGACGAAGAGCACCACGTGTGGAAGCACGGGTTCAAGGTGCCGTTCGTTTGCGGCGCGCGGAATCTGGGCGAAGCGCTGCGGCGGATTGCGCGAAGGCGCGGCGATGATTCGCACGAAGGGCGAGGCTGGGTCGGGCAACATCGTCGAGGCGGTGCGCCACATGCGCGCGATCATCGGGCAGATGAAGAAGCTGACCACGCTGGGCGAAGAAGAGCTGGTTCACGAAGCGAAGGAATTGGGCGCGCCGTTCGAGCTGGTCGCGTGGGTAGCGAAGCACGGCAAGCTCCCGACGCCGAATTTTTCGGCGGGCGGCATTGCGACGCCGGCGGACGCGGCGCTGGTGATGCAGCTTGGCGCCGAGGCGGTGTTTGTCGGCTCGGGAATTTTCAAATCGAGCGATCCGGCGAAGCGCGCGCGGGCGATCGTGAAGGCGACGACGCATTACAAGGACGCGAAGGTCGTGCTGGAAGCGTCGGAAGAGCTGGGCGAGGCGATGAAGGGGCTCGACGTGCGGCAGATGGAAGAGAAGGATTTGCTGCAGACTCGCGGGTGGTAGTCACTGCTTTTTAGCCACAGATGAAACACAGATAAACACAGATAGAACCGGGGAAGAATCGAGTTTTCGCGGATGAACGTCGGGATACTAGCGATACAGGGTGACTATGCGGCGCATGCCGCGGCGCTCAATCGGTTGGGCGCCGCGCACACGTACGTGAGGACGCCGGAGGATCTTGCCGGTGTGGACGGCGTGATTTTGCCGGGCGGCGAGAGCACGACGCACCTGAAGGTGATGAAGGAAGAGGGACTGTTCGAGGGGCTGAAGGAGTTTGCAGCGAAGGGCGGCGCGTTTTTCGGCACGTGCGCGGGCGCGATTCTGCTGGCGCGCGAGGTGCACGGACCGGCGCAGGAGTCGCTCGGGCTGCTCGATATGACCGTGCTGCGCAACGGCTACGGGCGGCAACTGGCGAGCGACGTCCACATGGGCAAGACCAAGCTGCGCAAAGAGCCGCTCGAGATGGTGTTCATCCGGGCGCCGATTATTGAATCGGTCGGGGAGGGAATTGAAGTGCTCGCCGAGGACGCCGGGCATCCGGTGCTAGTGCAAAGCGGGCGGGTGATGGCCTCGACGTTTCATCCCGAATTGACCGACGACACGACCGTCCACGAATACTTTCTGAAGCAAATAGCTCAGTGACACACTGCGCGCGCCGATGAGCGCGAGCGCAGCCCGAAACATCAAGTCCTCCGCCGGCAGAAAGTTGGTGGCTGGCGAAGGATATTCCACGTGCAGAGGTACGCGATGTGCTGATTACGGGCGCGTTTTCGCACGTCGATCCGGAGAAGGACGCGAGCCTGAAAGAGGAATTGAGGCTGGTCCGGTTTGTAGGGGACGTGTTGCGCGTCGCGAATTGATTGCTACGGTGTCAGCCGCAAGAGAGATTCATCGCGCTCAGGAACGCGCGATGCAAAATCGTTCTTCGACTGCGCGTCCCGACCTGCCCCCCGGCAGGAGGAAGAATCGTCGGGACGCTCCGCTCAGAATGACGAAATATACCGCTAGTCGTAATACTCGGCGCCGAGGTGGGTGATTAGGTCTTCGCCCTTCATCCAGCGCAGCGTGTTCTTCAGCTTCATCGCTTGGATGAAGAGATCGTGCTCGGGGTAAAGCTCGCGGGCGCACATGGGCGATTTGAAATAGAAGCTGAGCCATTCCTGAATGCCGCGCATGCCGGCGCGCTGGGCAAGATCGAAAAACAACGCGAGATCGAGAACGATTGGCGCGGCGAGGATCGAATCGCGGCAGAGGAAATCGACTTTGATCTGCATCGGGTAACCGAGCCAGCCGAAGATGTCGATGTTGTCCCAACCTTCTTTGTTGTCACCGCGCGGCGGGTAATAGTTGATCCGGACCTTGTGGTGAATCTTGCTGTAGAGATCGGGATAGAGCTGCGGCTGCAAGATGTACTCGAGCGCGCCGAGTTTCGATTCTTCCTTGGTCTTGAACGAGCCGGGATCATCGAGCACTTCGCCGTCGCGGTTGCCGAGAATATTTGTCGAGAACCAGCCGTTGAGGCCGAGCATGCGCGCCTTGAAGGCCGGCGCAAGGACGGTTTTCAGCATCGTCTGGCCGGTCTTGAAATCCTTTCCGCCGATCGGGACGTTGCGGTCGTGGGCGAGACCCTCGAGCGCGGGAATATCGACGGTGAGGTTCGGCGCACCGTTGGCGAACGGTACGCCTTCGCTGATCGCGGCGTAGGCGTAGAGCATCGAAGGCGCGATCGCGGGATGGTTCGCCTTCATGGCTTTTTCGAACGACTGCAAATCCTGGTGCACGGCTTCGGGCTTCAGGAAAACTTCGGTCGAGGCGCACCAGACCATCACCAAGCGGTCAAGCTTGTTCTTCTTCTTGAAGTTGCGGATGTCCTCGCGGATCTGTTCGGCGAGATCGAATTTGGTTTTGCCCTTCTTGACGTTCGGCCCCTGAAGCTTCTTGACGTAGTCCTGATCGAAGGCCGCCTTCATCGGCTTGATGGTCTTGAGGAATTTCTGAACTTTGTCGAGGTCCTTGGAGTCGAGAACGCCGGCTTTCGCGGCGGCTTGGTAGGCATCGTCGGGGAAAACGTCCCAACCGCCGAAGACGAGGTCGTCGAGCTTCGCGAGAGGCACGAAGTCCTTGATCTTCGGGATGCGGGCTTCCGTGCGCTTGCCGAGGCGGATGGTGCCGAGCTGCGTGAGCGAGCCGACGGGGATGGACTCGCCGCGGCGCACCAGCTCGACTCCGGCCATGAAAGTGGTGCTGACCGCGCCCATCCCGGGCGTGAGCACTCCTAGTTTTCCTTTTGGCGGAGCGATACTTGCAGGCCTGCGCATTCCTTTTCCCCCTTGGTTCGATTGAAGATCGTGCTGCCGGTTTTCCTTGAGCGAGGCCGCGGGAATTCCTGGCGGCACTCGTACGCGCGCGCTAAACCTTGAGCGCAGCGCCGGTTGGACCGAAGTTAAGCATGATGCGGCATCCGCGAATCATTTGCAAATCGAATCCGACGCGTATGGAACGCGGGCGTGGAAGATGCTGCGGAGAGGCAGTACAATTGAAGTAGGTTCAGGCTATGGCAAAGCGAAAAAATTCGTCGTCGCTCGTGGAAATCTTCTCCGCCGCCGCGGGCGCGGGATTCCGCCGCGCGTACGCGCAGGTGCAGGTCGACGAGGCGAAGTATTTGCGCCACGTGCGGCGCGCGCACCGGCTGCCGGTCGTTTCCTGGGACGAGATGTTCGATCTCGGCCCGGAAGTGATTGATCCGATCGCCGCGGGAACGATCAAGTCGGCATCGCGCATGGCGGCGATGGAAGGCGCGGGACTTGGCATGGGCGGGTTCCTGACCGTCGTGCCGGACATGGGGATTCTTTCCGCGATCACGCTGCGGACCCTGCAAAAGCTGAGCCTGCTGTACGGATTCGAATACGCGACGGAGGAAGAAGCCGTCGCACTGTGGATTGCGGCTGCCAGCGCCGCGGGACTCGATCTCGGGCGCGATTTTCTGGAGAAGCAAGCTGTCGAGAGGCTGGTTCCGCGGATCATTGACCGGATGGCGGTGAAGCTCGGCGCCGAAGTCGCGGAAAAGTGGGCCGGGCGGATTATCCCGGTGCTGAGCGCGGGGGCGGCCGGCGCGCTGAATTACTATTTTGTTCGCGCGTGGGGCCGCCGCGCGCAAAGCCATTTCCGCGGGCGGCATTTGTCGGTTCTGGCGCGGAATGCGCGGCGTGCGGAGCCGCGAGTCCTACCTTCGGTTCCGCTGTTGGCTTCCACTTCCACTTCTTCCTCGTAATTTCGCTAGGATGGCTTTTCGAGCGACGCGCGGTCCCAGTTTCCGTGGATTGCGGCGGCTTCGTACGTGGTTTGGAAGAAATCCAGCACTGCGCGGGCAGGATTGGTGGAATTGCGCACGGCGTCGTAGGGCAGCAGGAATTCGCCGAACTGCTCGTTGTACGATGCCTCGGCGGGCAGAACCTTGCTGCCGCGAAAGCCCGCAGATTCCGGAGCCGCGTAGGCGTAGAACATCGGGGCATCGAATCCGCCGGTTCCCGGCCACCAGCCAACGCTGCTGACTTCGTGCGAATAGGCCTCGCGGGTCATGGCGTCGGCGCCCGGGCGCTCAGGCGCGCGGCGGCCGGAGAATCGCGTGACCGCAAGATCGAAGCTCCCCCAGAAGAAATGCACAGGACTGACCTTGCCGATGAACCGCGCGCGAAATTCTTTGCACAGCGCGTCAACGGTCGAGAGCGCGCGCCAGAATCGATTTGCGTAGACGGGATCGTAGGAGGCGTGGATCGTATCCCGATCGAAGCGGATTGGATTCGGAATCTCGACCGGCATGGGCCAGATTTTGGCGTCTATCGAGAGCGATGCGAGCATCGACTTAAACTCGCGATAGAAATCGGCAACGCTGCGCGGGGCGAGCGCAATGGTTCTTGTTTCGTCGCGGCAGGTCGCGAACCGCAGGACGTGGCTGATGAAATCGAACTCGCACTCGAAATTTCCGAAGCGGTAGGGAATCGCGGACGTGGTCAGGCCGCGCGCGCTGATGTAGAGCGGTATTTGCCACCAGTGGTTCACGCGCGGGCTGAGCGCGAGGCGCAGCTTGCCGACCATTTGCGTCCACATGTGCAGCGTAGCTTGCGTGGCGCTCCATTCCGCGAGCGGCAGCGCGGGCCACGCTTCGTCTCTCGTCAGTCCAGCTGACATGGGCTTGCCGGCCATCGGGCCTCGGAGCTGGGTCACACTTCCATCTGATCCACGAAGCACCAGCGCCAGCTTTCGCCTGGCTCGATCGACTGCATGATCGGATGGTGCGCGGCGCGAAAGTGCTTCGTGGCGTGCTTGTTTTTCGAGCTGTCGCAGCAGCCGACGTGGCCGCAGCTCAGGCACAGTCGCAGATGCACCCAACTGTCGCCGGTTCTGAGGCACTCTTCGCAGCCGTCGGTTTTGGGTGTGACGTGTTTGATCTCCTTCACATGCGTGCAAGCGTCGGACATCGTAGGCCCTCGTTCGGCTGGGGGCGAGCCGCTATGGTAAAACAGTCAGCGACCGGATCGCACCCGATTGGATGCGAATCTTTCATGAACGATCTCGCTCGGAACAACGGATCCATCCGCATTCGCCGGCTTCGCCGCGCGGAGCTGCCGGCGAACACCGTGAAACTCGCCCGCTTTCTGATCGGGAAAACGCTGGTTCACGACCTCCCGGAGGGTCGGCTGAGCGGGCGCATTGTCGAGACGGAGGCCTACCCGGTGGGCGACGCCGCTGGGCACGCCTTCACCGGCCGGTCGCGCGCGAACAACTCGCTTTTCCTGGCGCGCGGCACGGCGTACGTGCGGTTCACGTACGGCTCATGCTGGCTCTTCAACGTGGCGAGCGAAACGCCGGACGTCGGAGCGGGGGTCTTGATACGGGCGCTTGAGCCGCTCGAAGGGATTCCGCTCATGGAGCGTCGTCGCGGTGTTTCGCAGCTGCGCGACTTGGCGCGCGGACCGGGGCGACTCGCCGCCGCGATGGGCATCGACAAAGCCTTTGACGGCATCGACTTGTGCGCACAGGGCCGCGCGCTCTGGCTCGGGTCAGCTGTATGCCCATCCCCGGGCGTAATCGGTGTCAGCATCCGCATCGGCATCACGCGCGACGCCCACCGTCGACTGCGCTTCTACGAACGGGGAAATCGGTTCATCAGCGGCCCAATCCGTCTGAGCCCGTAGCGTCCGGCAAGGTTTCACGTAAGCCACTAGAACTAATGACCTTATCTGTGTTGCGGCGGTGAAAATTGTGCTCTACCTGCCAATAGACGCGTCGCTTTTATAAGACCAAATTGGGACAGTACCTCTCGAGGGGGGAGTATGCGTCCGGTTGCACGTCTATGTTTGCTCTTGGTGTCTTACGCCGCGCTAGTTGTGTGGCCCGCTTTCGGCGCGCATCGGCGCGTGCTTGGAATCGTCAACCAGACGGATCGAGGTCATCTCGACAGCCAGGACGCCGCCGTCGGCGCGAATATCTACTCCTGCGATTCGCTCGATACCAGCCGAGGCGGCGACATGCGCGTGCGAGTCGGCGCGGGCCAGCTCTATCTCGCGGCGATGAGTCTCGCGCAGCTCGAAAACGCGGGATCGGAGATTCAAGTGTTGGCCGAGGGCGGAACAGTCGCGTTTTCCGAGCCCGCGACCGGGAACATTTCGATTCGGACGCCCGCCGGCGTGATCCGCGCCGAAGGGGGCTCAGCGGCGGCCGGTGAAGTGACCTACAAGAGCGCGAATGAGATCATCATCACGGCCATGCGGGGCAATCTGACGCTTGATAACGGCGGCGAGCTTCGCGCGATACCCGAAGGAAAGTCCGCCGACGTGACCATTCAAGACGCCCTTTCGCAAGGGTGCCGCGATGAGGCCGCTGCGGATCAAACGCAGCAGGGTGGCCCGCCCCGCAAGATCGGGTTTGGTTTCATAGTCGCTCCGGCAGTTGGGATCGGCATGTATCTACTTTGGCGGGACTTGGCCGAGAGCCAATCCAAGCCGGGAAACTGAAGCTCTTTCCGTAACGAACCCATGCCCCAGGACCGTCGGGCTTACGCTGCTCCTCTGCCGAACCGGCCTTAGACGATTTTCTGCACACAACAAAGGACTTGCGGTTGTCTACCAGATTATGTTATCCTGTTTTTGTTAGCCTCGTAGTGCGCTTCTTGTGACCCATGAGTCGAGTGGGCGCTACGCCGAAGCGCTGATCGCGGCGCCTTTGAAAAACGCGAGCAGATCGGCGTTGATCTGGTCCGCGTGCGTTTTGGGCATGCCGTGCGGAAAGCCCGGATAGACCTTCAGCGTCGCATTCTTCAAAATTTTCGCGGACGCGCGACCCGCAGCGTCGATCGGTACGATCTGGTCATCGTCACCGTGCAGCACGAGGACCGGAATATCAATCTTCTTCAGGTCTTCGGTGAAGTCGGTTTCCGAAAAAGCCTTGATGCAATCGTAGTGTGCCTTCATCCCCCCCAGCATCCCCTGCAGCCACCACTGTTCGCGGATCCCCTCGGAGATCGCCGCACCGGGACGGTTGTAGCTGTAGAACGGCATCGTGATGTCCTTGTAGAACTGCGCCCGATTCGCCGCCAGCGCGGCGCGCAGGCCGTCGAAGACAGCGAGGGGCAGACCGCCCGGGTTTGCCTCCGTCTTCAGCATGAGAGGCGGGACGGCGCTGATCAGCGCCGCTTTGGCGACGCGCTTGGAACCGTGCCGGCCCAGATAGCGCGCTACTTCGCCGCCGCCGGTTGAGTGGCCGACCATGATCGCGTCGCGAAGATCGAGTTTCTCAAACAGTGCGGCGAGATCGTCCGCGTACGTGTCCATATCGTTGCCGTCCCACGTCTGCGTAGAGCGGCCGTGCCCGCGGCGGTCATGCGCGATCACGCGATAACCCTTCTGGCCGAAAAATAACATCTGCGCGTCCCAATCGTCCGCCGTCAGCGGCCAGCCGTGGCTGAAGGTGATCGGTTGCCCCGAACCCCAATCCTTGTAATAGATCTCGGCCCCGTCTTTTACGGTGATAGTCGGCATGTGCCCTCCAGGCCGGATGAGATGCGCGCGCCCGGGGTCTTGATGCGGTCCAAATTACAGGGGGGAAACAAAAATGGTGCCGAGGGGCAGAGTTGAACTGCCTACGCCGGCCTTTTCAGGGCCGCGCTCTACCGGTGAGCTACCTCGGCACCGGGACAATCAAAGATTTTACGGAAAAGCCGCGGCGCTGGAAAGCGAAAACCGACCTACTTCATTGAATCGTCGAGTTCCTTCATCCAGTCCCTCGACTTGAGCACTTCGCGGGGCTTGGCGCCGTCGGCCGGGCCGACGATGCCGTCCTTTTCCATCAGGTCAATCAGGCGCGCCGCGCGGCCGTAGCCGATGCGCAGTCGCCGCTGCAGCGTGGAAGTCGACGCGCGGCCCATTTCGCAGCAGACGCGCACGGCATCCTGGTAGAGATCGTCGTCCACGTTGTCTCCACCCTCGCCGCCTTCGCCCGAGCCGCCCATCGCGTTTTCATCCTTCGGCGGACGCAGTAGTTCCTCGTTGTAGATCGCCTTGGCTTGTTCGCGCCAGAACTCGCAAACGGCCGCCACTTCGTTTTCGTGCACGTACGGCCCGTGAATGCGATGCAGCCGCGAAGAACCCGCAGGCAGGTACAGCATGTCGCCTTTGCCGAGCAGCGATTCCGAGCCGTTCGTATCGAGAATCGTCCGCGAATCGACCTTGCTCGCCACGCGGAACGAGATGCGCGCTGGAAAATTCGCCTTGATCAGTCCAGTGATGACGTCCACCGACGGCCGCTGCGTCGCCAGAATCAAGTGGATGCCGACCGCGCGCGCCATCTGCGCCAGTCGCGTGATCGATTCTTCGACGCCGTTCGTATCGACCATCATCAGGTCGGCCAGCTCGTCGATCACGATCACCAGATAGGGAAGCGGGCGATGTTCCTCTTCGTCGGCGTGGTCAAAAAGCGAAAGCGACTGGCCCTTCTCGAACGTGCGGTTGTACTGGTCGATGTTGCGCACGCTGCGTTGCGCCAGCAGCTTCAGCCGGCGTTCCATTTCGCGCGTGGCGTTCCGCAGGACGTTCGCCGCGACTTTCGCGTCGGTGACGACAGGCGTGTAAAGGTGCGGAATATCCGCATAGAGCCCCAGCTCGAGCCGCTTCGGATCGACGAGCACGAGTTTCAATTCGTCGGGCGTCGATTTGTACAGCATGCCCATCAGCAGGGAATTGATGAAGACGCTCTTGCCCGTGCCGGTCGAGCCGGCGATCAGCAGGTGCGGCATCTGCGTCAGGTCGGCGGCGCGAATGCGGCCGATCAGGTCTTTGCCAAGCGGCAGCGCGAGCTTCGACGACGAATGCGAGAATTCCGGCGACTCGATCACGTCGCGCAGCGCAATCGTTTCGCGCCGCGCGTTGGGCACTTCGATGCCGACGGTCGACTTGCCGGGAATGCGTTCGATCAAAATCGATTCCGCTCGCAGCGCCAGGCACAGGTCCTCGCCCAGCCCCGTGATGCGGCTGTACTTGATGCCCGCCTCGGGCTTGAACTCGAACGTCGTGACCACCGGCCCCGGATTGATCTGCGTGATGTGCCCGCCGACTTCGAATTCCGAGCACTTCTGTTCGATCGCGCGAGCGCACTCCTTCAGTTCGCTCTCGTCCATTTTTTCGCCGCGCTCGGCGGTTTGCAGCAGGTTCAGCGGCGGCAGCCGGAAATTCGTCTTCCCGCGCGAAATTTTCGGCTCGGCTGCGGCCTTTTTCGGCGGAGGTGGTGGCGTTGGCTCGTGGAACTGAATCACGTGCGGGCCGCGCTCGCCCTGCGCCGGCCTGTCATCCAATGCTTCGACCGGCTCGTCTTCCTCTTCTTCCTCCTCAACTTCCTTGGTCGAGACGCGCTGCCGTGCTACGGGCTTCCGGCCTGCAATCTTGATTTCCTCGACTTGCTTGCGCAGCCGCGCCGATTCGCGCTCCTCGCGCCAGGCCTTCACGCGCGCGATCCACTGGCCGATAAGCCCCTCGGCCGCCAGCGGCTTTTTCATCCACGTCGCAGCCGAACGGAACGAAAAGCTCGTTGCCAGAAACAGCGCCGTCAGCAGCGTGGCGATCGACACCAGGTTCGCGCCCACGGGATTCAGCGCCGCGCGCAGTCCCTGCGCCAGCAATTTACCGAGCAGCCCGCCGGGCGGCAGCGCGCCGCGCACCTCCGGCATGTGAATCAGCGTCATTTCCGCCGAAATCGAAAGCAGCAGCATTCCCCAACCCACCAGCTTCGCCGTCGGCGCTTCCATCACCTGACTACGGAACCAGCGCATCGCCACCAGGAACATCCCAATGGGGAACAGAAACGCCCCGTAGCCCGCAAGCTGGAAAAACAGATCGGCCGTATGCGCGCCGACCGGACCAATCCAGTTGCGCGCCGGCCCCGACCCGGGCGGCGGCGCCGACACGTTGAACGACGCGTCCAGCGGCGAATACGACAGCAGGCTCAGCGCCAGCAACACGGCCAGGCTCAGGCCAACGAAGCCGATCATTTCGTTGAAGCGTTTGTTTTCAGTTGGTGTGAGAACGCGCACAAAACTCTCCTCGGACTATGGGGGAAGGCCGTTGCGCAAGAAACGTCGCGGGCCGTCGGCGCAAACACCACCGCAGCAACCGCGACGCCTCAGGGCTGGGTCACGCGGGCGCTGTCGCGCGGAACCCGTTCGGAGGAACGCGAGTACGCCACGGACTATACCAAACGGGATTCTCGTGTGCACAGCGATATTGGATGCCGCGTGTTCCAGCAGCGCAACGCAGTGCGGACCTCGGCAGGGCTAGCCCGATAGCTTGGCGATCCAGAAGAGAACGGCGGCGCCGGCGATAAGCCGGTAAATCGCGAAGGCAGCAAATCCGTGCTTGCGCACCCAGGCCATGAACCACGCGACGGAGGCGTACGCGACGATGAACGACACGATGAACCCGATCGCAAGGATCGCCCATCCGTGAGCGTCGATGCCGGAAACTCCCAGCGGGTTCTCCCCCTTGCCGAGCACCGATTTGAGCAGGTCATACGCGGTCGCCGCAGCCATGACCGGCATGGAAACGAAGAACGAAAACTCGAGCGCCGACGCGCGCGACATTCCGGCGATCTGCCCTGACGTTATCGTCGACATCGAACGCGAAGTTCCCGGGAAGACGGCCGAAAGAATCTCGCACGCGCCGATCCAGACCGCCTGCGCGAAGCTCATCTCCTCCATGTGCCAGGTGTGAATGCGCCCGGTCGCCGCGCTTTGCCCCGCCGCTTCGGCTTTGGCGTTCATCGCGTCCACGGCCCACATCACGATTCCCCCGATCACGAGCGACCAGCCCATGATTTGCAGGCTCTCCAGATGCTTGCCGATCACTTTTGAAAGCAGAAACGCCGGGATGGCCGTCACCACGAACGCGACGATCACCAGGCTTAGCGGATGCGTCAGCACGGTGCGGTCGCCGCGCTCGCCCTTCGGAAACGTCGACAGGAATTTCGCGATGCGGCTCCGGAAATAGATCGGGAGGCAGAGAATCGCGCCCAGCTGAATCACGATCGAGTACATTTTCCAGTAACCGCTCTGCAGGTCGAGCGGGATCGACAGGTTTTGCGCGAAGTTGCTGTGCGAGATCAAAGCTTCCGCAATGCGCAGATGAGCCGTGGAGCTGACGGGCAAAAACTCGGTGAGTCCTTCGATGATCCCCAGAACTACAGACAGCAGGTAGTCGCTCAAGTGTCCTCGCGGTGAACTAGGATCAGGCCGGCGGCGCTAGGGAATGGCTTTACGCATCGAGAAGGCGTCGCGGCCGTTCGGGTAATAGTTCTTGATCACGCCTCGATTACGATAACCGTGCTTTTTCCAGAAGGCAATCGCGGCGGAATTGTCCGTTGCGGTTTCAATCTCGATGCTGGTCACGCCGTTCACGGCCAGCCTGCGCTCGGCTTCGGCCAATAGCAACGTCCCCACAGACTGCTGCCGGTACGCGGGCAGCACGTCGATGGTTACCACGTGCCCGACGCCGCGCGCGTGCGCGGTCACGATAAACCCCGCAATCGCCCCGCCCAATTCCGCGAGGATGCACTCGCCTCCCCCGAGCCGCAGGTAATCGCGCAGCTGCCGCCGCGAGTAGGCGATCGCCGGTTCGAACGACTGCTGGTCGATTTGGTAGAGATCCTCGAAATCGGCCGGCGCGTAGTCGCGCAGCGTGACCTTCATGGAAGTTGGATGTACGCGAAGCATGGGTGGCACAGAGATCGCTACATCAGCAACTATACTTCGAGAATCACCGGCAGAATCAGCGGTCGTTTGGAGGTTTGCTTATTGAGGTAGCGTTTCAGGTCCACGCGAATCTTTTCCTTGATCACGCTCCAGTCCATTTTTTCCTCGGCGCTGGATTCCTCGATCGTTTTCAAGATTACGTCGCGAGCCTTGGCCAGGATTTCCTGCCCGTCGTCGCTGGGCAGGAATCCGCGCGTCACGATTTCCGGCGGTACTTCGACTTTGCCGGTGTGCTTGTCGATGGCGATGATCGGAACGACGACGCCATCCTCGGAAAGATGCTTGCGGTCTCGCACCACCACGTCTTCAATTTCCTCAAGCGACCCCGAATCGACCATCACGCGCCCCGCCGGCACGGGTTCGCGCTGATACGCGCGCCCGTCGGCGGTGAATTCAACCGGGTGCCCGCTTTCGAGCAGGAAAATCTGCCCTGAAACCGCTCCGACCTGTTCGGCAAGCGCCGCCTGCTGGAAAAGCTGCCGGTATTCTCCGTGCATCGGAACGAAATACTTGGGCCGCACGAGCTGCAGAAGGATCTTCATCTCTTCCTGGCTCGCGTGCCCGGACACGTGAATCGGCGCGCTGCGTCCGCCTTCGTAATAGACCAGCACGCGCCGCCGGAAAAGGTGGTCGATCATGCGGAAGATCGCTTTTTCGTTTCCCGGGATGATGCGCGCGGAAAGAATGGCCGTGTCGTTTTCGCTGATGCTCAGCAGCCGGTGATTGTCCACGGAAATTCGCGAAAGCGCGGACATCGGTTCAGCCTGCGTGCCGCTCACCAGCACCACCAGTTTCTTCGGATCGAAGCTGCGCAGGTCCTGCGGCCGCACCATGCTGCCGTCCGGGATGCGCAGCTTGCCCAGGCCGTGCGCGATCTCGATGTTGTCCACCATGCTCCGGCCCACGAACCCGACCTTGCGCCCCACTCCTCGCGCCACGTCGATCACCTGCTGAATGCGGTGGACCGAGCTGGAAAAACACGACACGACGACTTTCTCGGGCGCCGCGCGAAACAGCTCCTCCATGCGCACGACCACCGCGCGCTCGGACGGCGTGAATCCCGGGCGCTCGACGTTCGTGCTGTCGGCGAAGAGCGCCAGCACGCCTTCCTGCCCGTAGCGCGCGAACGCATGCAGGTCGAACGGTTTGCCGTCGACCGGCGTCGGATCAATCTTGTAATCGCCCGTATGAATGATGATTCCCACGGGCGTGCGAATGGCCAGCGCGACGCAATCGATCGTGCTGTGCGTCACGTGCAGGTACTCGATCTGGAACGGCCCGATCTTCGTCGTCTCGCCGGGCGCCACTTCGTTCAGCGTCGCGCCATCGAGCAGCGCGTGTTCCTCCAGCTTCTTCCGCACCAGCGCCAGCGTGAACTGCGTGCCGTATACCGGCACGTTCAGATCGCCCAAAATATAGGGAATCGCGCCGATGTGATCTTCATGCGCGTGCGTCAGGATGATCGCGCGCACTTTGCTTTTGTTCTGCTTCAGGTAGGTGATGTCGGGGATGACGATGTCCACCCCCAGCAGTTCCTGTTCGGGGAACATCAGCCCGGCGTCGATCACGATGATGTCGTCGCCCGAGCGCAGCGCCATCATGTTCATTCCGAATTCGCCGAGGCCGCCGAGTGGAATGGCCCACAGGGAAGGTGTTGTTGAAGCGGTGCCCAAGTCTGGTGTCTTCCTGGAAGCTTACAACGTCATGGTATCACAGCGGCGGCAGCGCGCGTGCACGGCGAGCAGCAGACACGCCGGCTCGAGCTTTTTCCCGTCATTCTGAGCGGAGTGACCGGACTTGTATTTCCGTCCGCCGCGGCGGACGTCCGGTCACGCAGTCGAAGAATCCCTCTTTCGACCTGTCAAATGAGGGACGTCAGGCGACATCGATTCGGTCTCTACTGCTCCAGCGCAATCGCCTGCGTGATGAACTTCCGCGCCTGACCGATGTGCCCCACGGCTCGCTCGCGCGCTCCCGAATTGTCGTCTTCCTTCGAGACGTCGTCATGCGCCTTGTTCAGCTGCTCGATCGCCTTGTTCAGCCGCGGAATCCAGCGCGCGTGCGTATCGATACCCGGATGGTCGTCCAGGCTCTTGCCGTCGTCGGCAACAGTCTTCAGCTCCGCGATGGCCGCATCGATTTCGGCGAGAGCGCTCTTCTCCTGATCGTGCAATTCGCCGCTATCGGGGTGTTGGATCAACGCGCGGGCGGCCCGTAGATGGCCCAGGGCATTGTGGTAAGCATCCCATTTCGCAAACGCCGTGGGCGCGCTGCCGAGCATCACGAACAGCGCCATGACGGACGCGGCAAACACAAATCGGTGCGCGTTTTTCATGGTCGAAACATCTCCTTCGTGGATCGAATCTCCGCGCGGGTGCCGCGCTGCGCCGAACAATCTACCACCTCAGCCTGTTTGAGGAAAGCTGTGGCTCCCGCGCCAACGTGACCTGAACTCGCCAAACTTGTCTCGGGCACTCGGTGGAATCTCCCGATTTCCGTCGTTGTTGGTAGGGGCACAGCATGCTGTGCCCGGCGATCGACCTTGGCTCAGCTCTCCCCATTTGCCTCCGCCCATGTGGAGTGCGGCACCTTGCTGCCGCTGTTCGGGGTCGAAGTTTGCTTCGTCCGCTCCTCGTCGTGTTCTGGCGGAGGAACACGGGCCCACATTTAGCCCTCGCCCGCTTTCGCAATTTCGCCGAAAGCCTGTAAGATTGTCAGCGCTCTTCATAAACAATCGCGCGCCAACAAAATGAAACGCATCTCCATTCTCGGTTCCACCGGCTCGATCGGGCGCCAGACCCTCAGCGTCGTCGAGTCGCTGCCCGGCTCTTTTGAAGTCGTCGCGCTCGCCGCCGGCTCGAACGTCGCCGTGATCCGCGACCAGATCGCTCGCCATCATCCGAAGCTTGTTTCGGTCGGCTCACCCGAGGCTGCCATAAAGCTCCGCGATTCGCTGAAATCCAGCGGAGGCAAAACCCCGCTGCCCGAGCTGCCCGAAATTCTCTCAGGCGCGGAAGGCATCGAGCGCGTCGCCACCCATCCCGACGCTCAAATGGTCGTCTCGGCTGCGGTCGGGGTCGTCGGCCTCAGCGGCACCTATAAAGCCATCGAGCAGGGCAAAGACATCGCGCTCGCGAACAAAGAAGTCCTCGTCGCCGCCGGCGAAGTCGTCATGGCCGCGGTCGCAAAGCGTGGAGTAGCGCTTCTCCCCGTCGATAGCGAACACAACGCCATCCACCAGTGCCTTCGCGCGGGCGTCAGTCGCGAGGTTCGCCGCCTCGTCCTTACCGCTTCCGGCGGGCCGTTTCGCAAGACACCCATCTCGAAAATGGCCAAAGTGACGCCCAAGCAGGCTCTCGCTCACCCAAACTGGAAAATGGGCCAGCGCATCACCATCGATTCCGCCACGCTGATGAACAAGGGCTTCGAAGTCATCGAGGCGAAGTGGCTGTTCGGCATGGATCTCGACCGTATCCGCGTCGTCATCCATCCCCAGTCCACGATTCACTCCATGGTCGAATTCATCGACGGCTCGATCCTTGCCCAGCTCGGCCCCACCGACATGCGCATGCCGATTCAGTACGCGCTAACTTATCCCGACCGAGTCGCATCTAATGAATGCGCCTTGGACTGGTCCGCTTTGAAAAGACTGGACTTCGAGGAGGTGCCGCCGCGAAAGTTTCGCTGTTTCGAATTGGCGCACGAAGCGGCCAGGCAGGGCGGTCTGCTCCCGTGTGCCTTGAACGCCGCGGACGAAATCGCCGTGGCGGCCTTTTTGGAACGGCGGCTGTCGTTTCCCGGAATAGCAGGGGTGATTGAGCGGGTGCTCGAAAAGATGCCTCGCGCGACCATGGGCAGTATCGACGACGTGCTAGCCGCGGACGCCGAGGCACGCCGTCTTGCCCGGCAGGCCGTCGAGCGGAAAGCGCTGAGGTAGAAGCGTGGGGTTTCAGAGTTTGTGTAACAGCCCCAGTGCGACACGGCGCCGTTAAGCCGCGGAGCGGCGACCGTGATTAGCCCGGCACGGAGCGAAGCGCAGTGCCGGGAAAAGCGAGAAAAACAGCCTCCAAGTCCCGGAGGGACGATTGATCGCTTCATCGTCGGTGCGCGGCTTTAAGCCGCCGGAGGTGAAAGCGAGGGCTTTACAGTTTGCGGGAAAAGGGCGCTTTTTAGGGGGTCGGAGCTTCAGCTCCGACTAAAGGGCTTGCACTCGATGCGCTTCAGCGCCTGAGGACACTCTTCACTGCCTTTTTCCGCAGCCTGTTTAGCCCGGTAAGCTTGTTTGGCTTTTCGCGGAGGTTTCACACGCCGCATTTCGAATTGCAACGCATTTCTTGTAAAATCGACTAAAGGCTAGGGTTCATGACTGACACTCTCAGGATGCTTATCGCCGGCGGTATCGTTCTGGGCATTTTGGTTCTCCTCCACGAATGGGGCCATTTCATCGTTGCGAAATGGTGCGGCGTCCGCGTGGACGTCTTCTCCATCGGATTTGGCCCGCGCCTGTGGGGGGTAAAGCGCGGGGATACCGACTATCGCATCAGCGCTTTGCCGCTGGGTGGCTATGTCCGCATGGCGGGCGATAACCCCGTCGAGGAGCGCACCGGGGCAGCCTACGAATTCCTGTCGCGACCGCGCTGGCAGCGCTGCCTGATCGCCATCGCCGGGCCCGCCGTGAATATCCTCCTGACGTTCGTCGTCTTCATGGGCGTCTTCTGGCTTGTCGGCATGCCGACGCCGAGCTACTTCCGCCAGACCGCGGATGTCGTCGCTGTTCCGCGCGACGCGGTTCCGAATGGCGTAATGCCCGGGGACCGCATCCTTCAGGTGAATGGCTCCAGCACGCCCACTTGGCGATCGGTTTTCACTCAATCAGAAAACGTGAAGCCCGGCGATACGCTATCCATCGTCGTTCTGCGCAGCGGCGCGCAACAGACTCTCAGCGTTCCAGTTTCGCAGCAATCGACGAGCGAGCAACTTTTCGGTTTCGCGGCCATAAAATCCGTGCTCGATGAAGTGGAGCCCGGAACCCCCGCCGACAAGGTGGGATTGCAACCCGGCGACGTGATCGCCTCGATCGACGGCAGCGCCGTCGTTACCTGGCCGCAGTTCGTCGACGCCGTTCACGGCTCCGATGGCCGCGAGCTTCATTTGATCGTTCAGCGCAACGGGCACGACCTCCCGGTTTCCGTTACCCCGGCGCACACCATCGACGCCGACGGCAAAATGATCTGGCAAGTCGGCGTAATGCCGCGCACGCAGGATTACTACGAGCGCGAATCGTTCGTCGTCTCCGTGAAAAACAGTCTTGGTTCAACCGTCAATGGCGTACGCCAGATAGGCACCGTCCTCGGCGGCCTCGCCAGCGGGAAGGTTTCGGTCCGCGATCTTCAGGGCGTCATCGGCATCGCGCGCGAATCCGGCCGCGCGGCCAAGAGGGGCACCGTGGATTTGATCTTCCTCGGCGCCGTGATCAGCCTGAATCTCGGTTTGCTCAACCTGCTGCCGATTCCGATCCTCGACGGCGGCCACGTCCTCATGCTCGCCATCGAAGGCATCATGCGCCGCGATCTCAGCATCGCCTTCAAGGAGCGCTTCGTCCAAGTCGGCCTCGTCTTCCTGCTCGGCCTCTTCGCCTTCGTGATGTACAGCGACATCATGCGCATCATCCAGACCCATCACTAACCCGGGAGCGCCAATCCCCGCCTGCCGATTGCGGGCAGGTCCCGATTGGCGCCTTCGCACAAATTCTTGGCTCGCCTTCAACAATCTGCCTCCGCCACTGTGGAGTGCGGGAGCTTGCTCCCGCTGTCTGCGGGCGAAGATTGCTTCGCCCGCTCCTCGGCCTCAAATTGTTCTCGGTTGCTCGCGCGGGCGCAGGCGTACCTTCGCTGCACGACTTGAGGGGGCGGCGTTGCTCGCTGCGCCCGGCTTAAGCCGCGGAGCGGCGACCGTAGTTAGCCCGGCACGAAGCTCGCCCGCCGTGTGCGGGCGCAGCGTAGTGCCGGGAAAGGGGCCCAAGAGAGTTGCAAAGTCCCGGAGGGACGATTGAGTCTCGGCCGAGTCGTTCTCGGCTGCGGCAGCTCGGTTTTGATATAATTCTCGCGACCCCATGTCTTCCCCGTCTCATCGCGTTTCGACCGGCGAACGCATCAACGCTCACGAGCCCGCCGGCCGCCTCCAGAAAGAGCTGAAGTCGCGCCGGATTCGCCTCACCCGCCAGCGCCGCGTCGTCCTCCAGGTCATCGAATCCGCCGCCGAGCACATGGACGCGAACGAAATCCTCGATCGCGCCCAAAAAATCGACTCCGACATCACGCAGGTAACGGTCTACCGCACGCTCGAGCTATTGAAAGGCTACGGCCTGATCGACGAGCTCGACCTGCTTCATCTCCGCGGCCATCGCCACTACTACGAAAGCCACGGCGAGCGCGACCACATCCACGTCGCCTGCATCCGCTGCGGAAAAGTGCGCGAAATCGAAAGCGAACTGTACGAAGATTTGAAGCGCCAGATCGCGAAAGACTGCGACATCGAAATCAGCATCTCGCGCACGGAAGTAGGCGGCATCTGCGGTGCCTGCCGCGCCAAAGCATGATCTGCTTTGTGGGTCGCGGCTTTACAGTTTGCGGAAAAAGGGCGCTTTTTAGGGGGTCGGAGCTTCAGCTCCGACATAAAGGGCTTGCACTCAATGCGCTTCAGCGCCTGAGGACACTCTTCACTGCCTTTTCCCGCAGCCTGTTTAGCCGCGACGTAAGCTGCGCAAAGTGAGAACGGCTTCAGCCGCTGAAGTTCCCAACCCGTGCTTGCTAAGCTCTTCGTGGATTTCATTCGAGGTCATAGTCAGCGAACGTATTCCTTTGGGCGGGCCGCAAAATATTCCTTCGCTTGTTCAATATCTCGAAGCACCTGCTCCCGCAACTCCGCCGGCCCCGAAAATTTCCGCTCGTCGCGCAGCCGCTGCCAGAAACGAATCTCAAGCTTGCCGCTGGTCAGTGTTTCGTTGAAATCGAACAAATAGGACTCGATCGTGACCCGCCCGCTGCCGTCAAACGTCGGCCGCGTCCCCACATTGGTCGCCGCCCGATACGTCTTGCCGCCAACCGTCGCCTCCGTCGCGTAGACCCCGTTCTTCGGCAGCACTTCCTGCTCGGTCGCCAGGTTCAGCGTCGGCACCACCAGCTTTCGCCCTTGTCCGGTGCCGGTGCGAATTTCGCCCGCCAGCGCGTAAGGCCGCCCCACCATCCTCCGTGCATCCTCGACGCGCCCTTCGCGAATCGCGCCGCGGATCGCCGTGCTCGAAATCACCAAGCCATTTTCAGTCACCGGCGGGACGATTTCCGCCGTGAATCCCCAGCGATTGCCGAGTTCGCCGAGCAGCTGGATGTCGCCCGCTCCGCCATGCCCGAACCGGAAATTTCCGCCCACCAGCACAGCCTGCGCCGCCATCGTGTCCAGCAGAATCCGGCGTACGAAATCTTCCGGACTCATGTTCGCAAGCTCCAGGTTGAACGGCATCACCAGCACCGCATCGATGCCCGTCGCGCCGATCGCCGCGAGCCGCTGATCGAGCGTCTCGATCAGCGCCGGAGCTTCCGCGGGCCGCAGCACTCGCGTCGGATGAGGAAAAAACGTGAGCACGGCGCCCAGCGCGTCCATGGCGCGCGCTCGATCGACGACCCTGCGCAGAATCTCCTGATGCCCGCGGTGGCAGCCGTCGAAATTTCCGATCGTCACCACGGACCCGCGCCGCGGGCTGCCGAACCGCGCGACCCACTCCTCCGGTGAACGCAGCACCGCCATCGCCATCAAAGTTCACCTTCGAGCTGCAGTCCGTCGTAGGAAAGCCGCACGTTCTCCGGCAGCTTCGCGTTCGCCGCTTCGTGCCCCAGATCGTGGCAGATGTGCGTGAACCACGCCCTCTCCGGCCTCAGCTCCCCGACCAGCGCCAGCGACTGCTCCACATTCGAATGCGTGGGATGAAATACGTAGCGCAGCGCGTCCAGAATAAAATCGTCGAGGCCCCGCAGCAATTCCTTCGAGCTTTCCGGCACCTGGCTGAAATCCGTCAGGTACGCCATGTTGCCCACGCGAAATCCGAGCACCGGCTGCGTGCCGTGCATCGCCGGAATCGGCACGACCCGTAGGCCGAATAGCTCGAACGGTCCGTCGATCGTGTGCAGATCGATCAGCGGCAGCGTCGCTCCCGGCGGCGGCTCGGCGAAAATATAAGCGAACTGCCGCCGCAAAACTGCCAGCGTATCCTCCGCCGCATAGATGGGCACGGAACCTCGCTGCTTCATGTTGAACGGGCGAATGTCGTCAAGCCCCAGGATGTGATCGGCATGTCCGTGCGTGTAAATCACCGCGTCCAGGCGATCGATCCCCGCGCGCATGGCCTGAAACCGGAAATCCGGCGTCGTGTCGATCACCACGTTGCGCCCGCCGTAGCTCAGCAGCACCGACGGACGCGTCCGCTTGTCGCGCGGATCCGGCGATTCGCACACCGCGCAGTGGCAACCGAGCGTCGGCACGCCCATGGAGGTTCCCGATCCGAGCACGGTGAGTTGAAGTGAAGGCATGAATCCGGTGGAAGCTTGGTTCTATGTAGCTCAGGTCTTCCCGACGGCTTTTGTCGGGAAGGCCTGAGGCCTTTCGGCCATGTGGACGGCTTGGCCTCGAAATCGCTACTTCTTGGCGTTCTGCTTCGCCATGGCCTGCGCCGCGGCCTTCGATATCTCCATGAACGTCAGCTTCAGGCTCCCGGCGACTTCCATGATCAGATCCTCATCGGTCTTGGCGAGATTGCCGTGCGTCTTCTCGCGCAGCGCGTCGATCATGTCGATCACCTCGCGCGCGCCTTCGAGATCCACGTAAGCCTGCCCGGTCTGCGGATCGGCCATCCCGCCCATCATCGCGGCCGCGTTGCGAGTCAGAAAATCCACCAGCATCTGGAAACTGCGCGAAGGCGCAATGGTTTCGGCTGCCGGCGCGGGCGCAGGCGGCACAACGGCTGCCGGCGCGGCTGCCTTGGCGGCGGCTTGCGCGCTGGCGGCTTTCGCGGCCGCTTCCTCGCGCCGCTCCTGCTCCACCGCGTCCGCGCGCAGGTCGCCGGACTCGGTGAAAAGTCGCCGGTCTACAACCTTGAAACCCTCATCCTGCTTGTGCTCAGCCACGCTCGAAAACCTCGATTCTCAGTGCTGCTCAAAAAAGTCTAACATCCGCATGGAGTTGTCACAAGGCGACGCCCGGGATCGCCAAACTTGTCCCGAGCCCTGCCGAGGGATCTCCCGATTGGCGCCTTTTCCTCAATGCTTGGCGCCGCTCCGGTCCGCCTCGCACCATGTGGAGTGCGGCAGCTTGCTGCCGCTGTTTCCGCGCCGAAGCTTGCTTCGGCGCGGGGCGAGGCGTTCCTCCCCGTACTCGTCATCCTGAGCGAAGCGACCGGACTTGTTTCATCGTTCCGGCGCAACCGGAACGTCCGGTCGCGCAGTCGAAGGGTCTCTCTTCCGCTTTCAATTCATGCTATTTCTTATTCCGATTCCGGCAGCTGAAATTCGCCGCGCTGTTCGTGTCGCCGGAGCCCTTGTAAGCGGCCTCCTCCGGATACGGACACAGCGGACGAGTCATCACCACGCCCTTCGCCGGATCGCCGTCAAACCCTGTGGCGATGATCTGATCGGGCGCGGTCCCTTTCTCGACCCAGCGGTCCAGCGCCGTCACCACGTCGTGTTCGGCATCGTGCGGTGGCGACCCGGGCACGTTCCCAAACGACGTCGCGCCAATCCCACCGGCGCAGTGCGACATCCCCGGCACCATGAACAGCCGGTAGAAATCCCCGGTCGCGCCGAGATCGCGCTGGCGATTGGTCTTGCCCATCACCGATTGCACGTTTTCGAAATAGTTGATGCTGCTCTGCGGAGGTATCGCCGCGTCGCCCCAGCCGTGATACTGGATCAGCTTCCCGCCGCGCGCCTTGAACTTGCTCAGGTCCGGGTTGTTTGAATTCAGGACCGCCCCGACTTTATCGTCCGCGGTTTTCACGTCGCTGTCGAAATTGAACGTGCGGAAATCCCACTTCGGATCCTCGAACACCATGTCCGCGAAAAACGTGTTTCCGAAAAACACCGCGAGCGCCGGCTGCCCCGGCCCCCCGCCTGAAATCCATACGCGCCAGTTCGCCGGCACCGCTTCCG
The DNA here is from genome assembly GCA_963769415.1 of uncultured Acidobacteriota bacterium. Taxonomy (GTDB): domain Bacteria; phylum Acidobacteriota; class Terriglobia; order Acidiferrales; family UBA7541; genus Palsa-295. Next base: position 1,636,947 of record CAVYLM010000005.1, on the reverse strand, counting down.
TTCCCGGCGAAAAGCCCGGAAAAATCTGCGCGCCCGTGCGCGGATTCTTCGGCCCGGCGTAGATCTTCCTCACCGCGGCCACCTGCGGCGCCGTCAGGCAATCGGGGCCGTCGCCCTCCTTGCACTGCACCACGCCCGGATCGAAGTGGCACTTTCGCGGATCGGCGATGATTCCGTCCTTCACGCCGTCGATCGCATCGCACGCCGCCACCGCGGCGCTGTGAATCACCGGCAATTTCGCTGGCGGCAGGCTGCTCGCGGGATCATCCGCCAGCGCCCGCTCCACCCACAGCGCGACTACCTGTAGATGCGTCCAGTAGCTCGCCGGCGAGCCCGCGACAATGCCGATGAAGTCGTCGGGATAGCGCTGCGCTTCCATCAGCGCCTCGCGCCCGCCGTCCGAGCAGCCGGCGAAATATGAGCGCGCCGGGTCTCTTCCGTAAAACGCCCGCACGATCGCCTTGGATTCCACGGAAACCTCGTGCACCGCGCGATAGCCGAAATCGATCACCTTCTCGGGATGACTGATCGCCCACGTCACGTCCGTGCCGCCCATGTGGCCGTCGTCGGTTCCCGCCGTCGCGTAGCCGCGCAGCAGAGGCTCGGCCATCGAAGAGAAGGGAATCGTGCCCGCGAACCCGCCGTTGCCCACCTGCTCGTATTTTCCGTTCCAGCCCGTCGCCGGCAGCCACACTTCGAAACGAATTTCCGAATCGCTCGTCGGCCGCGAAATCCCCGCCACGCGGCAGAACGCCGGCAGCGGCTCGCTCGGCGCCGGCGTGCCGGGTCGCGCGGGCGGCTTGTACGCGCCCGCCGCGACGGAAGCCGCCGACGTAACCGTCGTGTCCGCAATCGTCAGCGTGGTCAGGCTTTCGCACGCCTTCTGCGCGGAAGCGGGAGCGGCAACCAGCGCAATCGCCGCCGCAATCAAAGCGGCCGAGCAGAGAACAGCCAGCGCACGAGAAAACATGGGAATCTCCTTGGCGGAATGTCGCCCCTACGCGATTCCGCGGCGGCAAGTATCCGCCCCGCCGCGCCCGCCGTCAACGAATGAAGGGCTATAGTGATCCGGCAAATGCTCTACCTCAAAATTCAAAAGCAGATTCTCCGAGCTGTTGCTCATCTTGGCTCCTAATTCAGCTGCCCGAACTAGCCTAACGACTCTAGCAGCTTGCGGAAAAAGGGCGCTTTTTAGGGGGTCGGAGCTTCAGCTCCGACATAAAGGGCTTGCACTCAATGCGCTTCAGCGCCTGAGGACACTCTTCACTGCCTTTTTCCGCAGCCTGCTAGGTTACATGAAGGCGAACACAAAGCGAAGCCCTTTGAGTTCATATCTCTTGAAGGCCTTGTAAAATCACTGCGAACTAGTCTACCGATCTCTCTCGCGTTGCCGGCAGTCACACGGAAGCGTTAAGTCTTGTGCGTCGCAACTCCCGCCTGTAAATTGGCATGGCGCAAGACTACCAATCGCCGCTCTCATGCCCCGAAGAAACAAGACAACGACCCGCACGACCCGGCGTCGCCGCAAGCCTGCGCCACGCCGCCGGACCCCAAACCGCGCGCACATACCGATCACCGCGCGCGACCGCGCCGCCGGCAAATGGTTCCAAAAACTCGTCGCGCTCCAGGCGCGCCTGCGCGGCCCCGAAGGCTGCCCCTGGGACCGCGAACAAAGCCACGCCTCTCTCCGCAAATACCTGATCGAGGAAACCTACGAAGTACTCGACGCGATGGAATCCGGCGACCCGCGGAAATTTTCCGGCGAACTGGGCGATCTGCTGCTCCAGGTCGTCTTTCACGCCATCCTCGCCGAGGAAACCGGCAGCTTCACCATGTCCGACATCATCGAGTCCGTGCACTCGAAAATGGTCCGCCGTCACCCGCACGTTTTCGGCGACGTCGAGGCCGGCACCTCCGCCGCCGTGCTCAAGAACTGGGAACAGATCAAGGCCGAGGAACGTAAGAAAGAGCGCGCCGAAGAAGAAGGCGTGAAGATGAAGAACACCGGGGAAGGAGAGGCCACTGAATCCATCGTCGGTGGCGTCCCGCGCTCGCTTCCCTCCGTTCTCGAGGCGTATCAACTCACGCGCCGCGCTTCTCACGTCGGCTTCGACTGGGACAATCTCGCGGGCATTTTCGAAAAACTCGAGGAAGAGAAGCGCGAAATCGAGTCCACGCTCGGCGCCGCGGCTCCGTCGAAGCCCGCCAAGCCCTCCGCGCATCTCGAAGAAGAAGTCGGCGACCTGCTCTTCGCCGGAGTCAACGTCGCCCGCTTCCTCGGCGTCGATCCCGAAATCGCCCTCAAAGCCGCCAACCGCAAATTCAAGCAGCGCTTCCAGTGGATGGAAGCCGCCGCCGCGCGCGAAGGCCGCCGCTTCGCCGACCTGCCCCGCGCCCGCATGGAAGAACTCTGGAACGAAGCCAAGCGCAGCGCCTAGGTACTGTACCCGTAGTTCCATGGACAGAAATCAAGAAATGAATTAGCGTTAGTTGGGGCTTTTTTCGCCCCGCTGTTCGGACGCGTATGCGTCCCGGCCGCTCCTGGCGAGCGCCCTATTGCTCTTTGACAACTGACGATCTGATCGGGATCGGCATCCCGAGCGAGTCGCTTCGGCGATGAGCCGAGGGATCTCTCCGCGCCCCGAGAGCTCCGATCTCCCGATTAGCGGTTCTCCTTTTCTCCTCATTTCTACTCGACAATCAATCCGAGTAGAAATCGCCATAACCCCATGAAAACAAACGATCGGTGCACACTCTACTCGACAATAAGTCGCGATGTGTCGGCGAGCGTTTTTCCTGTTTTCAGCTGTCAGCCACGGCCAACAAAGTGACACACCGTGCAAAGTAACTTCATGCGTAAGTCGCTGAAAACAAAGAAAAGCGGCACCCGCAAAGCGACACACTTTTTCGAGGGGGCTCAGTCGCGAGTCAAGAATTCCGCCATTTCTAATCGACAATCACGCCGAATAGAAATCGCCGTAACCCGCTGAAAACAAACGATCGGTGCGCATTCTAATCGACACAAAATCGGGGGGGTAGGCGACACACTTCCCCTATACTGGTCCGCTTCCGATGACTCAGATCCAGGCCCACGCCGCGCGCGAAATCGAAATCCGCCACTGCTCGTCCGTCGCCGAATTTGGCGAGTGCGTCCGCATCGAACACGCGATCTGGGGCGAGTCGATTGCGGTTCCCACGCCGATTTTCGTCGTCGCGCATCATACCGGTGGACAGGTCCTCGGCGCTTTTAGCGGCGACAGAATGGTGGGCTTCACCCTGGCGTTCACAGCCCTGCGAGGCGGCAAGCTTTTTCTCCATTCCCACATCGCCGCGGTGCTGCACGAGTTCCGCGATCGCGGCGTCGGGCGCAGCCTGAAACTTTTCCAGCGGCGGGACGCGCTCAAGCGCGGCATCGACCTGATCGAGTGGACCTTCGACCCGCTCGATCTGAAGAACGCGTACTTCAATCTGGTGCGCCTCGGCGCCATCGCCCGGCGCTATATTCCCGATTGTTACGGCGTCACCGAAAGCCCGCTGCACGCCGGACTCCCGACCGACCGCCTGGTCGCCGAATGGTGGCTTGATTCGGACCGCGTGAAATCCATTCTCGCGGATGATCTGCGGCCGATGAACGCCACAGCCGAGCGCGTTTCCATTCCCGCGAAATTCGCCATGCTCCGCGAAACGGATCGCGCCGCGGCGGAGCGCATACAATCGGACGCGCGGGAACAATTTCAAAACTGGTTTGCGAAAAGCTACGCGGCGACGGGCGTTGAATCGCGTGAGGGCGTGACGGACTATTTACTCGAGTCCGTCGGTACGATCAGCGGCCTGAAACTACCGGAGCATACGAAAGGGAGCTAGTCGATAGCCATGCGGATACGAAAAATCACGTTGCGCGAAATTCACCTGAAGCTGCTCTCGCCGTTTCAGACGAGCTTCGGCACCTCCGAACTGCGGCGGATCCTGCTGCTGGAGGCTGACGTCGACGGGATCTCCGCGTGGGGCGAATCGACGGCGGGCGAGAATCCGTTCTATTGCTACGAGACCGTTGAGACCGCGTGGCTGATCCTGCGCGACTATCTCTGGCCGCTGGCGAAGGGCAGGGAAATCGCATCGGCTTCCGAAGTGTGGGACCTGCTCGCGCCCGTGCGCGGGCACAACATGGCCAAGGCCGCGCTCGAAATTGCCGTGTGGGACGCCGAAGCAAAGCTGAAAAACGTCCCGCTCGCGAAACTGCTCGGCGGCACGCGCGCGGAAATTCCCTGCGGCGTGTCGATCGGCATTCAGCCGACGATCGACGCGCTCATCGCCAAGGTCGACGAGGCTCTGGCGGCGGGCTACCAGCGCATCAAGATCAAAATCAAGCCGGGCCACGACGTTGCGCCGGTGCGCGCGCTCCGCGAGCGATTTCCTCACATTCGCCTGATGGTCGACGCCAACTCAGCCTACCGCCTGGAAGACGCGCCGCTGCTCGCCGCTCTCGACGCGTTCTACCTGATCATGATCGAGCAGCCGCTCGGTTGGGACGACATCTATTCGCACGCGCAGCTTCAGCGGCAGATTCAGACGCCGATTTGCCTGGATGAGTGCATCCACGATGTCGAACATGCGCGCGCGGCGATCGAAACCGTGGCCTGCCGCATCATCAACATCAAGCTTGGCCGCGTGGGCGGCCACACGTCCGCGCGGCGCATTCACGATCTCTGCCAGTCGCATTCAGTTCCGGTGTGGTGCGGCGGCATGCTCGAATCGGGCATCGGGCGTGCGCACAACATCGCCATGTCGTCGCTCGCGAACTTTTCGCTGCCGGGAGACGTTTCCGCGAGTCGCCGCTACTGGGCCGAGGACATCATCGAGCCGGAAGTCGAAGTGACTCCGCAGGGCACGATCCGCGTGCCAACAGGACCGGGGATCGGCTACAAGCCGCGGTTCGACCGCATCGAATCGCTCACCGTGCGCCGCGAGGTCCTGGACTAGCTCGTGAGCGCATCCGCCCCTTCCTCGACCGGCGCAGCCGGATCGCGGCCGAGTTCGTTTCTCCTTGTGCTCGGTCTCGTGGCCGTCCTGTTCGCGTGGTCGATTAACTACATCGTCGGCAAAATCACGCTGGCGCATCTCGACGCGCTCACGCTCGCGTCGTTTCGGTTCCAGGCGTCTGCCCTGGTGCTGCTCGCCGTCTATTTTAGCCGGCGTACACGCACGCCGCTGCGGGCGCACGACCTGTGGACGTTCGCCTATCTCGGATTTTTCGGCTTTGCCATAAATCAAGGCAGCTTCGTCATCGGGCTCTCGCTCACTACTTCCGCGCATTCCGCGATCGTCGTCGCGCTCGGGCCGATTCTGATTCTGGCGATGGCTGCGGCGATGCGCCTCGAAACGCTGACGACGGGGAAGATTCTCGGCATGCTGATTTCATTCTCAGGCGTGCTGGTGCTGGAAACCGACAGCGGGTCGCCCCTGCACTCGCCCCTGCTGCTCGGCGACCTGATCACTCTCGCGGGCACGCTTGGCTATTCGATTTACACCGTGCTCGCCAAGCGAGTGGCGGGCGCCTACGACACGATTTCGATGAACACGTTCAACGCGTGCATCGCCGCTTTGCTTTGGCTTCCTCTCGCGCTGCGGCAGGGAAGCCGGCTCGATTGGTTGAGCGTCGGCATTGTCGGCTGGGCGGGATTGTTTTACATGGTGACGTGCAGCGCCGTGGGCGGCTACCTGCTGTTCTACTGGTTGCTGCGCTACATGGACGCGTCGCGCGTCGTGGTTGTGAACTACTTGCAACCCGTCGTAGTAGTGCTGCTCTCGATTCCGCTTCTCGCCGAACGTCCCACTGAGCGCCTGCTTGCGAGCGGCGCGCTGGTGCTGCTCGGCGTCTACCTCACGGAGCACGCCTCCGCCCGCGAACGCGCGCAGAAGGCCCGCGCTGTCGCATGAGATCCGGAAGGCCGGGGCTAAAGCCCCGGATCGAGAGTAGCCGCTTTTCGTGGGGTTAAAACCCCACGCCTTCACCGAAAAAGAAAAGGCGGCGCCGGAATCGACGCCGCCGCAAGAGAGATTCTTCGACTCCGTGACCGGACGTCCGCCGCGGCGGACGGAAATACAAGTCCGGTCACTCCGCTCAGAATGACGGAGAAAAAAGCTGGCCTACTGTTTCGGAGGAGCCTGAAGAACCATTTCGCAGTCGATTTGGATGGCGATATCGTCGCCCACCATTCCGGGATCGGCGCTGACATGGAAATCCTGGCGATTGATTTTTGTCGAGGCTGCGAAGCCGCGGTGCTGGCCGCCCATCGCGGTAATCGGGGCGGTCGGACCGGTGACGTCGAGCGTGACTTCTTTCGTGACGTCCTTGATGGTCAGGTCGCCGGTGACCGTCAGTTTGCCGTCGCTGGCCTTGGTGATCTTCGTCGACTTGAAAGTGATGCTCGGATACTTCGCGACATCGAAGAAGTTCGGGCTCTTGAGGTCATCGTCGCGTCGCGAAACGCGGGTGTCGACGGAGCCAACGTCGATGGTCACGTTGACCGTCGACTTGGTGACGTCGGCGTCATCGATCGTGACCGTGCCGCTGATCTTGGTGAAGTCGCCCTGCACGTTCGAAATTCCCAGGTGCCGGACCGTAAATTGCGCGTTCGAGTGAAACGGATCGAGATTCCACGTGCTGGTCGCCGCGTGGGACGGCATCGCGAGCGCCGCCGCGAGTCCTGCTAGAACGAGAAACTTCTTCATCTGCTGCCTCCTAAGAATTTTGTTCGATTCGGTTGGTTCGCGCGACGACTGTGCCGCCGCAAGAAGAATTCCGGAATTTGAAACCCACCCTGGGGGCCGCAGTTTCCCCCCGGGGACACCCAGCCCGCGCGAGAGTATATACCAGTTCCTCGCACGCGACCGCAATACAGAGTGCGGTGTGAACGATGGTGTTACCGGCCAGAGAGATCCTTCGATTGCGCGTCCCGACCTGCCTGCGGCAAGAAAAGCAAAACCGTCGGGACGCTCCGCTCAGGATGGCGATTCTGAGGAAGCTCGGCTGCGTTGACACGTGCAGGGTCGCATGCTACGTTCCGCGACGGTCATGCCCGAACGCGCCGGCTCCGCCAAACGAATTGCCGTCATCCCGGGCGATGGCGTGGGCAAGGAAGTGATCCCCGAAGCGGTGAAGGTGCTGAAAGCGGCCGCGGCGAAGGGGCGGCGCGAGCTTTCCCTCACCGAATTTGACTGGGGCGCGGACCGCTTTCTGCGCGACGGCACGACGCTGCCGGCCGACGCGGTCGAGATGTTTCGCCGCGACTTCGACGCGATATTGCTGGGCGCGCTGGGCGATCCGCGCGTGCCGGACAATCGCCACGCCGCGGATATTCTGCTCGGCCTGCGATTCAAGCTGGATTTGTATGCGAACGAACGCCCCTGCGTTTTGTTCGATTCGAAGCTTACGCCGCTAAAGAATCGCACGGAGAAAGAGATCCATTTCTGCGTGATCCGCGAAAACACCGAAGGCTTGTACGCGGGCATGGGCGGATTTTTCAAGAAGGGAACCGCGGACGAAATTGCCACGCAGGAGGACGTCAACACGCGCAAGGGCGTCGAGCGGATTATTCGCTACGCGTTCGAATTCGCGCGGCGGCGCGGATTTCGTCGCGTGTGCATGAGCGACAAATCGAACGCGCTGACGTACGGGCACAATTTGTGGACGCGCGTGTTCGCCGAAGTTCGCCGCGAGTATGCCGATGTCGAGGCGAGCCACATGTATATCGACAATTTGCTGCTGCAGATGGTGCGCGATCCGTCGCAGTTTCAGGTCATCGTGACATGCAATCTTTTTGGAGATATCGCGAGCGATCTGGGCGCCGGGCTGATCGGCGGGCTTGGTCTTGCGCCGTCCGGCAACATTCATCCTGGGCAGGTCTCGCTCTTCGAGCCGGTGCACGGTTCCGCGCCCGATATCGCGGGCAAAGGAATCGCGAATCCGATGGGCGCGGCGCTTGCGGCGGGGATGATGTGCGGCTATCTCGGCTGGGCGGCTGAAGCGAAGCTGATTGAGGATGCCGTGCGCGCGGCGATTGGCGATGGGAAGACGACGGCGGATCTTGGCGGGGCGCTCAGCACGCGACAGGTTGGCGATTGGCTCGTGGCGCGGATCGCGGCCCAGGGCTAGATTGGCGATCCCGGGAACGAGCGGCAAAATGCGATCGAGGCGGATGGCTAAGATCTAGCCAAGAAACTGTGCCGGGCGTAGCGGTGCTACGCCCCTACGAAGAGAACTGCAACTGCGCCAATCGGGAGATCCCTCGGCGGTGCTCGGGACAAGTTTGGCGATCCCGGGAACTTCCGTTTTGCGCTTCGCTTTGTTTTTCTTTATGCTGAGTCGTCATCCATTGTTTTGTTCGTTTCAGCGGGAGGACTCATTTGATGTTCGCAAGATCCGCAATTCTAAGTGCGCTGGCGGGTTGCGTTTTCGCGACGGCCTGCATCGCGCAAACGCCGGCTGCTCCCGCTGCGGACGCGCCGGCTGCCGCACAGCCTGCCGTCTCTCCGGAACAGGCTCGCCTGCTGAAGTCCTCCGAGGCGTTTGTTCGGCACTTTTTCGGGTGGGGTCCGGACATAGACGTTACGCTTGGCCCGGTCGGGCCTTCCGCGGCGGCGGATTTTTACACCGTGCCCATTCGGGTGAAGCTCGGCGACCAGACGCAGACGGGCGAAGTCTACGTGAGCAAGGACGGCAAGACGCTGCTGCGCGGCGAAATCTACGATATGTCCACTGATCCGTTCGCAGCCAACCGCGAGAAGTTTCACGCCGACGGCAACCCGTCGAAGGGGCCGGCGGACGCGCGGGTGACGCTGGTCGAGTTCAGCGATTTCGAATGCCCGCACTGCCGCGAGCTGTATGAAGAGATGAAGGCCATCGAGACGCAATATCCGCAGGTGCGCATCGTGTACAAGGATTTTCCGCTCACGAGCATTCATCCGTGGGCGCAGACGGCCGCGGTGGGCGGGCGCTGCGCGTACCAGCAGTCGCCGGCGGCATTCTGGAAGTATCACGATTCTGTTTTCGACAATCAGGACGTGCTCTCGGCCGAGAACGTGTGGGACAAGCTCGTGGGATTCGCGACGGCCGCGGGTCTCGACGCCGATACGTTCAAGGCTTGCCTGTCTTCGCCCGACGCCGAAAAGGCCGTCAACGCGAATCACGCCGATGGCGTTGCGCTCGACGTGAACAGCACCCCGACCGTTTTCATCAACGGCCGGCCGCTGGTGGGCGGCGACGTTGAGACGCTGTCCCGCATGATCGATTTTGAGTTGGGCGCGAAGAAGTAGAGGGGCGGGATGGATCGAGAATGTTCCAGGGCTGAAGCCTGTTCTCAATGCGCTTGATTTTCGCGGGGTTCAAACCCCGCGCTTCCACCGAAAACCTCAGCGGACGTTAAGACCTTCCAGGCGGTTGATTAGCCGGTCGAGTTTCGCCGGATCCACGTGATCGGCTGCGAAGTAGGTTCCCCAATCCACGTCCGGAAATCCCATTCGGGTCGCTTGTGCGGGAAGCTGTTCACGGCGCGTGTTCGCGTCGTTGCTTCGCACCGCTCGGAGCGCGTCGTAGACGACTTTGTGCTCCGGATCCGACCACGCGTGCGATGCCAGCCGGCCCGCGAGGCGGTTCCAGTCCGTGGAATGCAAGTGGCCGCCGCAGAGAGCGCGCAGGATCTGGCGCTCGATTTCAATCGTGGATTCTGAAGAATTGGCAGAAGGCATCGTAAAGAGCGCGGAAATGCGCTTCGATGCATATTGTATCGATTCACAGGTAGGCGGATTCAAAAAGACGAGTTGCCTAGTTTCCAGGGCTTATGCTGCGGATCGGCGATGTTGCAGCACGCCCGAGCAAGCTCGGGCGGCAAACAGCGGCAGCAAGCTGCCGCACTCCACATGCGCCGGACCTAACTACTATAGGCAGAAAAAGACGAGGGTTCGCCCGGGAGAGGGCTCTTACGGCGGGGAAGTCTCAGACACACACGGAGCGCACGGGCATAGGGCGCCGCCTGAATCAGGCAGCGACGTGCGTGACAACCGGGCGAACGAAGTCGATGCGATCGATGGTGGCCGCGATTCCGTATATCGGCGTCAACTCGCCCTTGATTTCCGAGACGCGCAGGGCCTTCGCGCTGGCGCGGACGAGCACGGAGGTGCCGCGTTCGCGTTCGGTCGGGAGCGCGAAGGTCAGCTCCATGCTGGTGCCCGGCTCGAGCGCCGAGCCCAAATGAAAGTAGATTCCGGACCGCGAGATGTCGCGCAGTTGAGCGGTCTGAAAATCGGCAGGGCGCTGACGGGACGTGCAGACCTGCAACGGTAAGTAAACTTCGTACCTGCGAGCTTTCCGGCGTTCACCCATAGATTCCCCCTAAGCTTCGGAGTGCTGCACGAAGTCTGCCACGGGGCCCAGCTTCTGCTTTTGCTGATTAGAAAGGCTTTAGGAAACGGGCAGCTAGGTCAAAATGAACAGAATCGAGGAAAAAATTCCGGGAGTGGGAACTATCTGCACGTTCCGGAGTGGCACCCAGTCCTAGGACTAGCTAGTCCCATAACGCGAAGAATGTGAGAGGTTTACAGAACGGGATCGAGCAGAACCGATGCGCCTTCCGCTTCGGTTAGGATGCTCTTGGAGATCATCAACCGAACCAGCCTAACCAGTGCGGCCTTCTCAGACGGGCGGTTGTCCTCATCCGACTGATTGCTGGCATAGCCAAAGTCATGGGCGAGGGACTGTTTCTCGCCGGTCAGTTCGGTGAGCCACGTGTCGAGCGCGCTGCGCTGCGACGGCGCCATGTCAGAAAACGCGATCCCCATCCCCAAGCCAGTTTGCGAGTAGACGACCAGTCCGCCGGTTTCAAACTGCGTCTTGCCCTTTTGGACCTTGACGCGGACGTTAGCGCCGACAGGAAAGGGAACCATGGTGTCGACGAAGCAGCCACCCGGGCCCAGGTCCGTGGTGCGCGTCGAGAACTTCGCGCCCGAGCCAAGTTCCACGACTTCCGCGGAAGCAGTAACGGCGTGCCTGTTGGTCCCGCGGCGTTCCGCTTCGGCCGTACCGGCAGCTTTGCTTGCGGTCTTACTCTTTTGGCCGTGATCGTACATGGTCGTGGCTTCCTGCCTTCCCCTTCGAATCGAATCCTGACGGCCCGATCGGCAAACCGATGCCCGCGTTGCAATCCATTGTCCCCGCGCCGCCAGCGGAGTGACAAGCGTAATCGGGCGTCACCTTGCCCAAAAGCCAATTAGTATTATCCTCCGAAGATTAGAGGAGGCACCTCTTGCTGCGGGCGGCAGGCCCAAGAGCTACAGCAGAAAGCGGACAGCGATGCCCCGGGTGTCGCTGTCAAGATGCTCCAGCCGGACCACCGTGGCGAGGAACTTGCGGTGCGCGGAGATCTTCTCGCCGTAGGGGAACGTCACGATCAGGCGCATGCCCACGAAATAGTGGGGCATGGAGGTCCTGAAGTAGAGGCCATCGCGCGTGAAGTCAACCACCTTGCCGACGTCCTCGATCTCGGCGAAGCGCGCATCGAATGGGCAGACGTGCACGGGCAGAGAAACCTTCAGCCGCTTGCGCGTGCGGGCGTCCGCAGGCACTCTTCGCCCGGTCGCTTCGGGGAGCGTAAAAGCGGGCCAGTTTCCGGTGGCCAAGTGCGTTCTGCGTGAGGTGCTCATGTTCGACTTACAAATTAGCTGCCGGATTCGCGCGGGCAAATAGGACGGGGGTACTACGGTGTTACACGGGAGTAAGGGCGCGTTGGAGCGTAGGCAAGCGCCGAATGCTCGAGGGCTGAAGCCCGTGCCTCCCTTAGCAGGCAGCGGAAAAAGGCAGTGAAGAGTGTCCTCAGGCGCTGAAGCGCATTGAGTGCAAGCCCTTTATGTCGGAGCTGAAGCTCCGACCCCCTAAAAAGCGCCCTTTTTCCGCAAACTGTTAGGGCGTTTTCGCGGGGTTAAAACCCCGCGCTTCCACCTGGACCCAAAACCCGAAGGCAAAGAAGGCCGAAAAGCCTCAGGCGTTCCCGACAAAGGCGTCGGGAACACCTGAGCTACATAAACCGATCGCGGAGTTAAGACGCCGCGCTTCCACCCGAACGACAAAAGGCGCCCGCCGTCCCGGTCGGTAACCGACCGCGCCGCACCAACCGCGGCGCCGGGCTCCACTGCAGCGCTCCCGGCTGCCGCCATCTGAAACTTCAGAAAAGGGGACACTGGCAATCAAGGGGACATTTCTAAAAAGCTTTGACACACCGCAGCAAGAGTTTCTTGACACGGGAAGCCGGCAAAGGTAACGTAACAACGTGAATCGTCCCAGCAAGCTTATCCAGGGAACGCGGGACCTCAGCGAACGAAACGCACACATGAACAGAGTTGCAAAACTCGGCGAGCTTAGCATAGGGCTTGTAGTAGTACGACTCGTGTGCGCGTCTCTGCCAGGAGGGCAGCGCTGAGCTGAGTAGGAAGAAATCAAAAGCTCACGAAACCCACCCGCCAGAGACGCTGGCAAGGTGGGTTTTATTGTTTCTGGACACAATTTAACCGGAATTCCGGAGCACCTGAGGGAGACGACCATGAGCAGTAGCAAGATGAGTCCGAAAGCGAGCAGCAAAGCGAGCGACAAATCAGGGCCGATGACGGGGGCGAGAATCCTGTGGGAATGCCTCGAGCGGGAAGGCGTGAAAACCGTCTTCGGCTATCCGGGCGGAGCGATCTTGCCGGCGTACGACGCGCTGCGGCACAGCTCGATTCGGCACATCCTGGTGCGGCACGAGCAGGGCGCGACGCACATGGCGGACGGGTATGCGCGCGCGACGGGAGAAGTGGGCGTCGCCGTCGCAACGTCCGGACCCGGCGCGACGAACATGGTGACCGGCATCGCCACGGCGATGATGGATTCGTCGCCGATCGTCTGCATCACGGGGCAAGTCGGCAGCAAGCTGCTCGGCTCGGACGCTTTTCAGGAGACGGACATCACCGGCGTGACGCTGCCGATCACGAAGCACAATTATCTGGTGACGCGCGCCGATGAGATCGCGCACGCGGTTCGCGAGGCGATGTACGTGGCGAAGTCCGGCCGCCCGGGACCGGTGCTGATCGACATCACCAAGGACGCGCAGCAGAGCACGTGCGAGCTCGATTGGGAGGGCGCGGAGCCGAAGATGCGCGGCTACCGCCCCGATCTTTCGCCGGCCAACGAAGAATACGAGAAGGCGCTGGCGTTGATTCGCGGCGCAAAACGGCCGTTGATTCTCGCCGGCCACGGCATTTCGGTTTCGGGCGCGGAAACGGAAGTGAAGGCGTTCGCCGAGCGAACCTGTATTCCCGTGGCGCTGACGCTGCTCGGTCTCGGAACCTTGCCGGCTTCCCACTTCCTGAATCTCGGGATGATGGGCATGCACGGAGAAGCGTGGGTCAACAAGACGATTCAGGAAGCGGACCTGCTGCTGGCGTTCGGGATGCGGTTCGACGACCGCGTGACCGGCACGCTGAAGACCTACGCGCCCAACGCGAAGAAGATCCACATCGATATCGATCCCGCCGAGATCAACAAGAACGTGAAGGTGGACGTGGCGCTGGTCGGCGATCTGCGCAAAATTTTGCTCGAGCTGCTGCCGCGCGTCGATGCGGGCAATCATACAGACTGGATCGAAGCGATTCGCGCGCTCAAGGGCGACACGGCCGTGCGCGACATCCAGAACCTGCCGGACAACGGGCACCTCTACGCCGCGCACGTGATCAACGATCTGTGGCACGAAACGCGGGACCGGGACACGATCATCGTCACCGACGTGGGCCAGCACCAGATGTGGGAGGCGCAGTACTACAAGCACGAGCGTTCGCGCTCCCTGATCACCTCGGGCGGCCTGGGAACGATGGGCTTCGCTTTGCCCGCGGCGATCGGCGCGAAAGTGGCGCGGCCGGATGCCGACGTTTGGGTCGTGTGCGGCGACGGCGGCTTCCAGATGACCATGGCGGAGCTTGCCACGATCGTGCAGGAAAATCTGAAGGTGAACATCGCCATCATCAACAACGGCTATCTCGGCATGGTCCGCCAGTGGCAGGAATTTTTCTACGAGCGGAACTACGAGGCCACGCCGCTACTGAATCCGGACTTCGCGAAGCTCGGCGAGGCCTACGGCATTCGGAGCATGGTCGTGCACAAACGGCCGGAAGTGATTCCCACCGTTCGCGTGGCGCACGCACACGAAGGGCCCGTGCTCGTCGATTTCAAGGTCGAACAGGAAGACACCGTTTACCCGATGGTCGCGGCCGGCGCGGCGCTCAACGAGATGATCCGCAGGCCCAAGAATCCGCTGGTCGAAACGGCGGAGGACGAATAGGACAGCCATGCTCCATACGATTGTCGTTTACGTTGAAAACAAGCCGGGTGTGCTGTCGCGCGTGGTGTCGCTGTTTCGCCGCCGCGCGTTCAACATCGATTCGCTGACCGTCGGGCGCACGGAAAAGCCCGAGGTGTCGCGCATGACGATTGTTACGGAAGCGGACGAAGATCAGGCGCGCCGGATCGTCGCGAACGTCTACAAGCTCGTGAACGTGCTGCTGGTGGACGACGTGACGCACCAGCCTGCTTTGCTGCGTGATTTGGCGCTGGTGAAGGTGGCGGCGACGCGCGAGACGCGGTCGCAGGTGCTTGAGCTCGCGACTGTCTTTCGCGCGCGGGTGCTCGATATCGCTTCCGATTCGATTACCGTCGAGCTGACCGGCGGCGAGGAGAAGGTTGACCGGCTGCTGGACCTGCTGAATCCGTTCGGGCTGCTTGAAGTGGTGCGGACGGGAATCGTAGCGATGCGCCGCGGAGCGAAGTCGCCGTCGGTTGCGACCAAGGCCAAGCCCATCGGGGCGGTTGAAGACGGCAGCGTGTCGTATTCGGTGTAGTGGGTTCGCTGCTACGCGGACTTGCGTTTTGCGGCTTTTGCTTTGTGCGCGTGAGGCTTCGGGCGGAGCGCGGCGAGAAATTCCTCGAGCGGCAGGGTGTTGATCACGTCTTTTTTCTCGATCCAGCCGCGGCGCGCGGTGATCACCCCGTATTTCATGTACTCCAGGTTAGCCGTCGAGTGCGAGTCGGTCGAGATGACGATTTTCACGCCGTGGTGCTTGGCCTTGCGCAGGTGAACGTCGCATAGGTCGAGCCGGTCGGGATACGCATTGCACTCGACCACCACGCCGTGCTTGGCGCAGGCGTCGAGCACCGCTTCCATGTCGTAGTCAAAACCTTCGCGCCGCAGAATTAGCCGCCCGGTGGGATGCGCGAGAATCTGAGTGTAGGGATTTTCGATCGCCTTCAGCAAGCGCTCGGTCATTTCCGCGCGCTCCATGTTCATGTAGGAGTGCACCGACGCGACCACGACGTCGAGTTCGGCGAGCACGTGATCTTCGAGATCGAGCGAGCCGTCCTTTTTGATGTCGACTTCGCTGCCTGCGAGCAGGCGGATTCCCGGGACCTGAGCCGCATGAATCTTCCTGATCTGTGCGAGCGTGCGCCGTTCATCGAGGCCGTTGGCGACGGTTACGGCCTGTGAGTGATCGGTCAGCGCGATGTAGTCGTAGCCGAGCTTGCGCGCGGCCTGGCCCATTTCCTCGATCGAGTTGCGGCCGTCGGATGCGGTGGTGTGCATTTGCAGGTCGCCGCGGATGTCCTTGAGCGTGACGAGATGCGGCAGCTTGCCCGCTTCGGCGGCTTCGATCTCGCCGGTCATCTCGCGAAGCTCGGGCTCGATATAGTGCAGCTTCAGCTTCGAATAGATTTCTTCCTCGGTTTTGCTGGCGACGACCCGGCCGCCTTTAAGAGTTGTGAGCGCATACTCGTTGAGCGTCCAGCCCATTTCGTTGGCGCGGCCGCGCAGCGCGACGTTGTGCGCTTTGGATCCCGTGAAATACATCAAAGCGGCGCCGAAGCTTTTCTTTTCGAGCAGCCGCACGTCAACCTGAAGTCCGCTGCCGAGCACAAAGCTGACTTTGTTCTCGCCGTGGGCCAGCTCCCGCTCGATGCCGGGATATTTCAGGATGTGCGCGGCGACGGCGTCGACGTCTTTCTGCTTGTCGTGGCCCGGGCGCATGGTGACCAGCAGATCGAGGTCCCCGACGGTCTCGCGCCCTCGTCGCAGCGAACCCGCGGCGGTAACGGCTTCGACTTCCTCGCCTGAGTTCGAGATGTAGGCGATGAGCTTCTGGGCCTCTTCGTCGGCCACGTTGAGCGGCATGCGCCCGGATCCCGAAAGATGCTTGAACTGCTCGGTGGCTTTCAGGATATTTTGCTCGCTTTTCTCGCCGAACCCCGCCAAGTCGCGGAGCTTGCCCTCGCGCGCGAGCTTTTCGACGCCTTGGACCGTCGCGACCTTGAAATGGCTCCAGAGAAACGCGACCTTTTTCGGGCCGAGCGATTGAAGTTCGAGAAGATCGAGCAGGGTGGCCGGATACTTTTTCAGCAACTTTTTGCGCAGGCTGTAGTCGCCGGTGTCGAGGATTTCGCGGATGTGCGCGGCCATGCCCTCTCCGATGCCGGGCAGTTCCTTCAGCTTCTCCGGGTCCTTGGCGACGTCCTCGATGCGTTCGGGGATGCTGGAGAGCAGCTCCGCCACTTTTTCGTAGCTGCGGTAGCGGCCGATGATCGCGCCGTCGATTTCGAGCAGCTGCGCGGTGTCGCGCAGGATTTTAGCGACTTCTCGGTTTTCCATCGCTACATCTCCGGATCAGACCATCTCGATCAATTCTCAGCGCGCGATGAACCGCGCATAGTACAGAATTCCGTTGACCGATTTCGAATCGCGGATTTTGCCGGACTTGATCCAGCGTTCGGCTTCTTTCAGCGTGATGGCTTTCTGCGTGATCTTCTCGTCGTCCTCGGGCCGCGCTTTTCCCTTGGTCAGGCCTTCGGCGAGAAAAATATCCATGCGCTCGCCGAGCAGGCCCGGGGAAGGGTAGACCTCGAGCATTTTTCGGATGCGTTTTGCGGTGTAGCCCGTTTCTTCCATCAGCTCGCGATGGACGCCGGTGGCCACGCTCTCGTTCGGCTCTTTATGCCCGGCGACCAGTTCCCAAAGATACTGTCCCGCGGCGTGACGATACTGGCGGATCAGGACGATGCGCCCGTCCGCGAGCAGCGGCAGCACGACCACCGAGCCGGGATGCACGATTATTTCGCGCGTGGTGACGATGCCGCTGGGCTCGGCCACACGGTCGCGCTTGAGGGTGAAGACGCGGCCCTTGAAAAGCGTGTCGCTGCTGATCACTCTCGCTTTCCTGCTTTTCCCGCTCTTTCGCTTCTTCACGCGAACTCCTCGGGCTTCCGAGTTTGTAGCGCCGGCCTCCCGCCGGTGTTCTTGGTCGGTAGTGACGTTACAGAAAATCGCCGCCAGGATGGCGGCGCTACGCAAATCAACGCGCAATTCTACCGCACACCGGGCCGCTCGGCGTGCTTTTGCTATACTTCTGAAAGGCGAATCCGTGGCAATCAATACCATCATCGTGGACGACGAGCGCCCCGCGCGCGACGAGCTTGCGTTCCTGCTGAAGGGCTTTCCCGAGGTAAATCTGATCGCGCAGGGAAAGAACGGCCTGGAAGCGGTTGCGCTTGTGAAAGAACACGATCCGGACCTCGTATTCCTCGACGTGCAGATGCCCGGCCTCGACGGCTTCGGCGTGATAAAGAAACTGGTCGAGCGGAAGCTGCGCATGCCACAGATTGTTTTTGCGACGGCCTACGATCACTACGCTCTCCAGGCTTTCGAGGTGAGCGCGGTCGATTACGTGCTGAAGCCGTTCGATAAGACGCGCGTGGCGAAAGCGATCGAGCGCGCGAAGAAGATGGTCGATGCGCACACGTCTCCCGTGCAGCGCCTGGAAACGCTGGTGAGCCAGCTCGGCGCCGAAGCTCCCGGACGGCGCGCGGCGCAGCCCGTCAAGCTGCTGGTGAAGTCACAGTCGCGCATGATGCTGATCGACGCGGACGACATGATCTACGCTTCAATTCAGGATGGAGCGATCACGATCTACTCGCGCGACACCGAAGGCGTCTCGAATTACCGCAGTGTCGACGAGTTGGCAGAGATGCTCGACCCCGGCGTGTTCTGGCGGCCGCACCGGTCGTACCTGATCAACATCAACCACATCAAGGAAGTCGTGCCCTGGTTCAAGTCGAGCTACATGCTGAAGATGAACGACAAGAGGGCCAGTGAAATCCCCGTCTCGCGGGCGCAGACCAAGCGCCTGCGCGAATTGCTGAAGCTGTAAATCGCGACAAATCAGTTCAATTGCTCCTTTGCGGAACATGCGAACCAGTGTGAGAATACTCGAATGCGAAAATATTTCGTAAGCGCAATCAATGTAGCGGCAGTAGCGTTCTTGCTTGGCGGCAGTGCGCACGCGCAACAGACTTCATCCTCCGGCGCCCAGGCAGCTCCTGCGTCAGGCAGCCAGTCGACGCCGGCCGCGAAACCTCCTGCCGCGAAGACTCCGGCAGCAAAGCCCGCGCGGACGCCGGTCGCAAAGACCACAACCGGAACCGCGGCGAAACCCGCGGCCCAGCCCGAGCTGAAAACCGACAAGGAAAAGGGCAGCTACGCCGTCGGCCTGAATATCGGGAACAGCGTGAAGCAGCAGGCGGTCGAAATCGACCTGCCAAGTCTGCTCCGGGGAATCAAGGACGCCGCCACCGGCGCCAAACCGGCGTTGACCGACGCTGAAATTGAAGCGGCGCTAAAGACCATGCAGGCTCAGGCGAACCAGAAGCGGGACGCGGAATTGCAGAAGCTTGGGGAGGCCAATATGAAGGAAGGCGAAGCGTTTCTGGCGGCGAACAAAGCGAAAGACGGCGTGGTCGCGCTGCCGAGCGGCTTGCAGTACAAGATTCTCACCGCGGGCACGGGCGCCAAGCCGGCCGCGAGCGACACGGTCGTCTGCAACTACCGCGGCACGTTTATCAACGGGACCGAGTTTGACAGCTCCTACAAGCGCGGCAAGCCGGCGGAATTTCCGGTCGGCGGCGTGATCAAGGGCTGGACCGAGGCGCTGCAGCTCATGCCGGTCGGCTCGAAATGGCAGCTTTTCATCCCGTCGGATCTGGCCTACGGCTCGCGCGGCGCGGGCGGCGCGATCGGCCCGAACCAGACGCTCGTCTTTGAAGTCGAGCTGATGTCGATCAAGGGCAAGTAACTAGAACCTGTCTGATAAGTGGTTTTTAGGGGGTCGGAACTTTAGCTCCGACATAAAGCACCCAAAGAAGAAGGGGCTTTAGCCCCGGCGGCAGGATGAGTTCCCAAGCGCCAGGATTTATGAGATGGCTTGTAGTAGCAGAGCAGTACCGGCGACGCGCGTTGTGTCGGATGTGAAAGCGGCCGGCGCGCCGCGGATGTGCTAGCATCGGCCATTCCGTTTTCATCTCCATCGGCAGGGCGGAGGGATTTTCCGTAGAGTGGCGAAGCGCAAACGAGTTCTGAGCGGCATGCGGCCCACCGGGCGCCTCCACCTGGGCCACTTTTTCGGCGCTCTCCAGAATTGGCTGAAGCTTCAGCAAGAATACGACTGCTTTTTCTTCGTCGCAGACTGGCACGCGCTGACCACGCACTACGAGGACACCTCCTCCGTCGCCGAGAACACGCTGCAGGTCGCAATCGACTGGCTTTCCGTCGGCCTCGACCCCGAGAAATCGACGCTCTTCATCCAATCCAGCATCCTGGAACACGCGGAACTGCACCTGCTGCTCTCGATGATCACGCCGCTCTCGTGGCTTGAGCGCGTGCCGACCTACAAGGAACAGATCGAGAACCTCAAGGAACGCGACCTTGGCACGTACGGCTTTCTCGGCTACCCGCTCCTGCAAGCCGCGGATATCGTAATGTACGGCGGGCATGGCGTGGAACTGGTTGTGCCGGTGGGCGAGGATCAAGTTCCGCACATCGAGCTCGCGCGCGAAATTGTACGCAGATTCAACGTCACGTTCGGGTTTGACCTAGATGACGCGACGCGAACGGACGCGGGTTTTCTGAGCGACATATTTAACGCCCTCCAGATTTCAGGTGCAACGCCAGCCCTCGGCAAGTTTCCTCTAGGGAAAAGTGAATGGGCAGATGTGAAGCAACGCGTAAGGAAGAAGGTCATAGAAATCGGTTTTGACAACGCGAAATCTCTGGCAGGGCCAGCGGCAGATTTTCTGACTCAGCGTGTATTGGTTAGCGAGCCTGCCGCAATGCTCACCGCGACGCCGCGCTTCCCAGGTCTCGATGGCCGCCGCATGGCGAAAAGTTACGGCAACGCCATCTGGCTCAGCGATTCGCCGGACGAAATCCGCGCCAAGGTTCGCAACATGCTCACCGATCCGCAGCGCGTGAAGCGTACCGATCCCGGCCGCCCGGACATTTGTCCCGTTTTCGCCTGGCACAAATTGTTTTCGGCGCCAGAGCTGGTTACGCGCATCGACACGGAATGTCGCACCGCCGCAATCGGCTGCGTCGACTGCAAGAAGCTGATGGCCGAAAACCTGGTCACCTGGATCGAGCCTGTTCAGGCACGCCGCAAGGAATTGGAGGCGCATCCCGCGCGCGTTTGGGATATCCTCGACGCCGGCGGAAAGAAGGCGCACGCAGCCGCGCGCCGTACCATGAAGCGCGTGCGCAACGCGATCTTCCAGTGGGACGAAGCGCGAAAATCATCCGCAACACTGAAATCGAATTCGTAGGGGCGTCCGCCGCGGCGGACTGCACCCTCTTTACTACATTAGGAACCAAGGTTAACGAATGGCATCGCCATCGCCCTACCGCATCAACCTGCCGGTCTACGAAGGTCCGCTGGATCTCCTGCTCGATTTGATCCGCAAACAGGAGATGGACATTCACAACATCCCCATCGCCAAGATCACCGAGCAGTATCTCGACTATCTGCATCAGCTCGAAAAGCTTGATATCGACGTCTCCGCCGATTTCATCTACATGGCCGCGACGCTGATCTACGTCAAATCGAAGATGCTGCTGCCGGCCGACCCGCTCGCCGGTCCCGAGGCTCAGGAAGACCCGCGCGACGAGCTGGTCCACCGCCTTCTCGAGCACGAAAAATACAAGAACGCCGCGCAGATGCTCTACGAAAAGCAGCAGATCGAGGCGCACGTCTGGTCGAAGCCGGACCGGGCGCTCTACACAGGCGACGCCATCGAAGGCGAGATGGTGGTCTCGCTGGTCGATCTCGTCAAAACGTTTCATGAGATTCTCGAACGCCGCAAGAACGTCACGAAATTCGAACTGCACCACGAAACCGTCACGATTGCGCAGATGATGGACCGCCTGCGCCAGCGCCTCACCGCGACCGAGGACCCTGTGTCTCTCGTCGAGTTTTTCGACACCTGCGCCACGCGCAACGCCATGATTGTGGCGCTGCTCGCCGTGCTCGAAATGGTCCGCATGCAGGCGGTGATCCTGGTGCAGATGGAGCTTTTCGCGGATATCGGCCTGCGCAAGCACAAAATGTTCGATGCGGTCTTTGCCGGTCCCGACGCGATGTCCAAAATCGAGGAGCAGTACCTGTGACCACTACGCCCGAAGAAATCAAGGCCGCCACGGCCGAGCAAACCACACCCTCCCCGGCGGAACAAATCAAGGCCGCCGTCGAGTCGATCATCTACGCCGCCGACGAGCCCGCCACGCTCGATCAGATCGCGAACGCACTCGGCGTCGAGAAACCAGTCGCGCGCGCGGCGCTCGATCTGCTCGTCGCTTCGTACCAGACCGACGACCGCGGCGTCGAAGTCCGCAAAGTCGCCGGTGGCTGGAAGGTTTACACCAAGCCGCAGCACCACGACGCGGTCCGCAAATTCATCAAGAGCCTTCAGCCGCCGCTGCGCCTGACGATGCCGGCGCTCGAGACGCTCGCCGTGATCGCCTACAAGCAGCCGGTCACCGTGCCGGAAATCAACGAAATCCGCGGCGTGCACGTCGGCGGCGTGATCAAGACGCTGCTCGAAAAGCGGCTCATCACCACCGCCGGGCGAAAAGAGGTGATTGGGAGGCCGATCCTTTACAAGACCTCCAAGCAGTTCATGATGCGCTTTGGTCTCTCCGACCTGGACGAGTTGCCGAGTCTCAAGGAATTCGAGCAGCTCGCGCAGGCCGCGCTCGGATCCGATTCCGGCATCGCGCCCAGCGAACCGAGCGAAGCCGTCGGCGCTGAGACGCCCGAGTCACCAGAAGCGGCGCAAATTCGCGAATCGGGCGAAAACAACGACCTCGCTGAGCTTGCCGAAGATGCATCCGAAGCGCCGGAACAGATGCGCACCGCAGCGGCAGGCGGCTCCGAACAAACGTAACTTCTTCTTACCTTTCCACGTCTTTACCGACAGGTTTATGTAGAATAGCGGCCGCTGCATCGTTCCGGAGTGTCGAAGTGTGGGGGTAGGAGTCATGCGCCTCGGAAGACTTATCGGTGTGTGCGCGGTGCTCGCGATCGCGACGTGGGGGCAAGCCCCTCCCGGACCGCAACAGAATCCTCCGGCTCCTCCGCCCTCGCCCGCGGCAGCCACGGCACCTCCGCAGCAAGGTTCGCCAGCCGCAGCGCAACAGCCGCCCGCTTCCACTGCGCCGATCAAAACATCAACGCGCCTGATCGCGGTGGACGTCGTCGCGACGGACTCGCACGGAAACGCGATTCGCGGCCTCAAGCAGGACGACTTCCAGGTTTTCGACGAGCACAGCGGCCAGCAGAAGATTGTGCGCTTCGAGTTTGTGGACACCCTCGCGAACGCGAAAGCCGCCGGTGCCGCGCCTCCGAAGCTGCCGCCGTACATGTTTTCAAACGTCCAATCTGTCCCAATGACCGTGCCGCCGACGGTCATTTTGATGGACGCCCTGAACACCGAGATCTTCAAGCAGATGCAGGTGCGGCGCGACATGATCGAGTTTGTGAAAAGCCTGCCGCCCGATGCGCCCGTCGCGGTTTTTCTCCTCGGGCATACGCTGCACATCGTGCAAAATTTCACCACCGACCCCAAGCTGCTGCTTGCGGCCGTGAATCAATCCGGGCGCGTCAACGTGTCCGGTATCGTGCCAATGCCCCAGGATGACGCGAATAACGTGTCGAACTCGATGCGGAACTTCGGCACGAACACGCCCGAATCGGTCCTCGAATCGATCGAAAATTTTGAAAAAGAAGAATATGAAATGATGCTGGACCAGCGCGTCAAGGAAACTGCCGACGCGATGCAAGCCATCGCGAAATTTCTGGGCGGCTATTCCGGGCGCAAGAACCTGATCTGGTTCTCTGAGTCGTTTCCTATCTGGATCGAGCCGACGACCGATTTTGGCAGCGATCCGTTCATGGGCTCAACCAGCTATTCGGGCAAGGTCCGCGAGGCAGCCTACGCACTCACCGACGCCCAGGTCGCCGTCTATCCTGTCGATGCTCGCGCACTCGAAGGTCCCAACACGTACTCCGCGGCCAATCCTTACAATCGGCAGACGCTCGGCGGCGCCGGCTTTGCGGGCGCGCTGAGTCGTGACGACAGCCTGCGTATCGACTCGCAGGCTACGATGGACGAAATCGCCGACGATACCGGCGGCCGCACCTGCAAGAACACGAACGATCTCGCCGGCTGCGTCAAGGGCGCGCTCGATCAAAGCTCCGCCTACTACGAGATCGCCTACTATCCCCAAAACGCCAAATGGGACGGCAAGTTTCACAAGATCACCGTGAAGACGCAGCAGAAGGGCGTGAAGCTTGCTTATCGCCGCGGTTATTTCGCGACCGACGCCGCGGCTCTCGCGCAAAAGGCGAAGCCCGACGATCTGCTGAAGCAGTCGTGCATCGACGCGCTGCCGGGCACCTCGATTGCATTCACGGCGCAAGCGGTCGCCCCGGACAAGACTTCATCGCAACCGGACGAGACGCGCTACATCCTGAATATTCCCGTCGCCAGCCTGAGTCTTGATCCGTCCGGGGGCCTGCGCTCGTTGAACATTCGGCTGGCGATCTGCGAATACCCTCCGAAGGGCGACTCATTTCACATGTTCACGCGCGACCTTTCGCGAACGGTGCCCGAACCGGTTTATGCATCGTGGAAGGCGACTGGTATGCGGGATCTCTTCGATTACGTGGCCAAGCCGGAAAATCAGCGCTTGCGGTTTGCGGTGCTCGATGTGCCCTCGGGACAGATCGGCGCCATCGACGTTCCCGCGCACCCGCAGCGCTATGGCGCGCTTCCGGCTCCTGTGGTTCGGGGCGACGCCCCGGCCTCCACACCTTCGTCGGCAGCTCGCCCGCCCGCGCCTGCGCCGGCTGCTCCTGCTGTCCCCGCTGCATCCGGATCCGCCTCGACGCCGGCCGCACCAGCTCCGCCACCTATGCACATCGGTTTTCGCGGATCGAACGGCGCGTCGGGCATGCTCGACTGGACCGGTGATACGGTGTCTTACCATGGCGAGCTAGGCATCGATTTGGGCGCTAGCGCGCTCTACGGAAGTCTTTTCGGTGGAAAGTTTCACTGCGAGGCGGGTTCTCTGATTCCCAACGATACCGGTGCAGCGAGTAAACCAAATCTCGTGCTCACACTTCGAAAGCCGGATGGACGCAACGCGGTGGTCGATCTCCGCGCGAGCGCGCCCGCCTATTCCGGAGAGCTGCCCGTCGATTCCAGCGCCCGCGCGTTTTTCGACTACATGTGGAAGCTGTGCCACTGCCAGCAGCCGTAACCTCCCGGAGCCGAAAAATCGTTCAGGATGCGCATTGAAGTGCTCCATTTTCGAGCGCCTCATCCCGCATCCTGAACGATTTTTGATGCGAAACTTCGATTTTCGCGGCTCAAATCCGGGCGCTTTCCGCTAAGCTGTATGTCTCGCGGCGCGTGTGCCGCGATCCCATGGAAGAACGCCTGCAAAAAATCATTGCGCGCGCCGGGTTCGCTTCGCGGCGACGCGCCGAAGAAATGATTCGCTCGGGCCTGATCACGGTGAACGGCCGAGTGGTCACCGAACTCGGCACCAAAGCCGACCAGTCGCGCGACCACATCAAAGTCGCCGGCAAATTGCTGCGCCCGGAATCCGAGCGCGTGTATCTGCTCCTGAACAAGCCGCCCGAAGTCGTTTCCACGTTGAGCGATCCCGAAGGTCGGCCGTCCCTCCGCGATCTGCTGCACGGCATTCCCGAACGCGTTTTCCCCGTCGGGCGCCTGGAGTATCACTCGACGGGTCTCGTCTTTCTCACCAACGACGGCGATCTTGCCAACCGCATCCTTCAGGCGCATCAATTGCCGCAAACATATCAGTTCAAGCTCAAGAATCTGCTCACGTTCGCCGAAATTGAATCGCTCGCTCGGGCGACCGGGGCGCGCATCACGCGCCTGCGCGGCAAGGAAAGTCCGTGGTATGAAGTGACGCTCTCCGAAGCCCGGCGCGACGCGCTGCGCAACCGGCTGTTTCAGACCGGCCACCCGGTCGACAAGATGCGCCGCACGCGCATTGCAAACCTCGAACTCGGCTCGCTCCCATCCGGCCAGCATCGCGCGCTCTCCTCGGCCGAGCTTGCCGCGCTCAAGCGTCAGCTCGGCAGCGAATCCGACCGCCCGAAACCCGCTGCGCGCAGACGTCCGGCGCCGAAGCCGCGCCGGATTCCCCACAACTCCCGGCATTAGTCGCTGTTTTCTTTTCGCTGAATTCCGGTATGATGTTTTCATCTCAGGGGGAATTGCCCAAAGCAGCTCTTAGGGAAGATTTTGAGTAACGCGCGGCTGCGTGCGCATTGCGAGCGTGCGCTGCGGCTTCGGTTGGGCATCTCTGTGCCGGAAAATCGAATCGCACTGATTAAAGGACAGAATGAACAAATCTTCTGAAAATCTTGATCCCAGCTTCAGCCGTGCGCCGGCGACTGTCGCCGGCGATCCCACCAGTGAAATCCTGAAGAACAGCCGCACCATCGCCGTCGTGGGGCTATCGAGCCGCCGCCACCGGCCGAGCTACGGCGTGGCGGAGTATCTGCAATCGGCGGGCTACCGGATCATCCCGGTGAATCCCAGCGAGACGGAAGTTCTCGGCGAGAAGTGTTACGCGCGCCTGGAGGACATTCCCGAGCACGTGGACATCGTCGACATTTTCCGCCGCTCGGAATTCGTTCCCGAGATCGTGGAGTCGGCAATTCGCATCGGCGCGCGCGGCGTGTGGATGCAGGAGGGCGTAATTCACCCGCAAGCCGCGGAGCGGGCTCGCAGCGCGGGTTTATTCGTCATCATGAACACGTGCATCCTGAAGGAGCACATCAAGCGCTTCAGGCTTCACTAAGCATTCGCGGTTGCTCTTCACTGCAGGGGATAAACCTTCAGCACCCGTTTCCCCGGAATTGTCACCGCAATCGTCTGCCCGTCCGGCGCAATCTCGAAATCGTGGAACTGCAAGTCGTGCAGGATCGAAGAAAAGCTCCCGTCGTAGAGCCCCACCCACAGCAAAATGTTCGACCGATCGTCCGTTCCGCGTTTGAGCAGCACTTTCCGCTCGTCGCGGCTCCAGCCAAATCGCCCGAATCCCGCGCGGACGCGGATAGGCGCCCCGCGGTGCAGGGTGTCGATTACGTCGATCGTGTCGCCGTCCTCGAAGTAGCCGATCTTCGTCCCGGAAGGCGAAAGACTCAATCCGCCCTGGTAGGTGTCGATGTCGGAAACTGGAGCGATGCCTTCGTGCAGCAAATCGAGCTGCACGATCGCAAGGTGGCGCGTAATGCTCAGATCGTCGCTTACCGCGAAGGCCCGGTTCCGCCTCGCGTCCCAAACCACCATCTGGAACGTGTGTCCGGCAAAGAGCGGGGTGGTTTGCCCGTCTGATGGCGTCACGCGAAACATCGAGTACGGCGGCCCCCCGGTTAAGTACACGACCGACTTGCCGTCCGCGAGCCACGTTGCGTCAATCGCGCCCTCGATGAAACGCGTCTTCAATCCGGCTACCTTGATCTCGTGGCCCTCGGCATCGAGCAGCGCCAACATTCGCCCACCGCCAATTCCGGTCACCGGCGGTGCATTCTCATCTTCGTCTTCGCTGAGATCGCCTTTTTTCTTGGGGTTATCGTTCCATCCCGGCGGCGGCTGCATCAGCGTCATGTTCATGGCGATCTTTTGCCCGTCGGGCGACCACGCGAGCGAATCGACGCGGAATCCCTCCGGCGGCGGCATGGGCATGAACGTATTCGCATCGAGAATTTTTCGCGTCTTGCCCGGACCGGACGCCACCCACACGTCGTCGCGTTCGAGCACCAAACGCTTTACGCCCTTGATGTGCGACACGGCATAGACGATCGAGTTGTCCTGTGCGATATCGAACGCCTGGCAGTCCTCGTCGATCATCAGCTTCGGCGCGTCCTGTGCCAGCAGCATCACCGGAAGCCCCAGGCACACGATCGCGATTACGCCGATCGCGATCCACTCGAATACCGGCGCCACTCGTCTGTTTTTCCCCTGCTGCTGCAAGTTGTGATCTGGCTGGGTTTCCGTCACTCCGTGGCCCTCGTTGCCCGCGGCTTCGCCCCCGGCATAGACTTGATTCGCCGAATCTCTTCCATCCTCTGCCGGATGCGCGCCTCAAATCCCTGGTCCGTCGGCTTGTAATACGTCCGGCCGAGCAGGCTTTCCGGCAGACAGGTCATGTCCGTCACCTTTTCCTCGGCGTCATGCGCGTACTGATAGTCTTTCCCGTATCCCAGGTTTCCCATCAATCCGGTGACCGCGTTTCTTAGATGCAGGGGAACCGGCTCCGCGATGGTTCGCTGCAAATCTTCGTGAACGGCTCCGTAGCCCGTGTAGAGGGCGTTCGATTTCGGCGCGAGCGCCAGATACACCGCCGCCTGCGCCAGCGCCAGATAGCCCTCCGGTGGCCCGATGAAATCGAAAGCTTCCTTCGCCGCGATCGTCACGGCCAACGCCCCCGGCTCCGCAAGCCCGATATCTTCGCTCGCCATGCGCACCATCCGTCGCGCCAGATACAGCGGGTCCTCGCCGGATTCCAGCATCCGCGCCAGCCAGTAGAGCGATGCATCTGGATCGGAATTGCGCACGGACTTATGCAGCGCCGAAATCAGATTGAAGTGCTCTTCGCCGCCCTTGTCGTAGGGCAGCAGCTTCTTCTGCAGCACGTCTTCAAGCCGCGCCTCCGAAAGCACGCGCCTGCCGTCCGCACCCGGCTCGGTGCCAAGCACGAGCGCTTCGAGCGTGTTGTACGCCGAGCGGGCGTCGCCATTCGCCAGTACAGCGATGCGCGAAAGAATCTTGTCGCTCGCCTCCACGTGCTGCGCGCCCAACCCTCGCTCGGGATCTTCCACCGCGCGCCGCAGCAGCTCGACAATCTGCTCCTCGGCGAGCGCCCGCATCACGTACACCTTCATCCGCGAAAGCAGCGGCGCGATGACCTCGAATGATGGGTTTTCCGTCGTCGCTCCGATCAGCAAGATGTTTCCCGCCTCAACGTGCGGCAAAAACGCGTCCTGCTGCGCGCGGTTGAACCGGTGCATTTCGTCCACGAACACAATCGTCCGTCGGCCGTAGCGCCGCACGCCCTCGGCCTTGGCCATCACTTCCTTGATTTCCTTGATTCCGGAGAGCACCGCGCTGAAAGGAATAAACTCGCTCTTCGTCCGCCGCGCGATGATCCGCGCCAGCGTCGTCTTGCCGCATCCGGGAGGCCCCCAGAGCAGCATTGATCCGAGATCGTCGCGCTCGACCTGCGTCCGCAGCGGCTTGCCCGGCCCGAGCAGTTCCTCCTGCCCGATGAATTCATCGAGCGTCTGCGGACGCATCCGGTCCGCAAGCGGCCGCCCCGCCTGCGGCGCTTCTTCCGGCTCGATCGTGCGAAAAAGCCCCATCGCCCGCTACGCCTCGCTCCTTGGCCCGCCTCGGGCCGCAGCGTTCCGTTGCCGCGCCGCTTCGTAGAGCACCAGCGACGCCGCCACTCCCGCGTTCAGCGATTCCACCGTTTCCGCCATCGGAATCGAAATGATCGCGTCCGCCGCGCGCTCGACTTCCGCCGGCACGCCGCTGCTTTCGTTACCAACGAAAATCGCCGCCGGCTCGCGCAGATCCGCCTCGCTCGCGCGACCCGCCCGCGCCGCACTCGCGGCGTAAATCTTCACCTTCGCCATTTTCAACTGTGCCAACACCACCGGAATAGCCAGCCCTCGCAGCACCGGCAGACGCAGCGCCGAACCCGCCGACGCTCGGAGCGCCTTCGGCGACCACGGGTCCGCCGTTCCGCGCGAAGCGACCGCTCCCGTCGCGCCAAACGCCTCCGCCGACCGCAAAATCGTCCCCACGTTCCCCGGGTCCTGCACCGCCGCCAGCACGATCACCAGCGGGGAACTCGCGCGCATCTCGCCCGGCCCGCGCAGCACGTCGTCAAATTCCCACTCGCGCTGGCGAAACAGCGCCGCCACTCCCTGCGGCGCCTCGGTTCCTGCCACTCCCTCGAACAGCTTGTCCGTCGTGCGCAGCACCCGCGAGCGGGGAATCCCCGCCTCGCTCGCCCCCGCCGCCTTCAAAATTCTCCCGGCCTCGCGCTCGCCGCCCTCGCTCACCAGCAACGCCTCCGCCTTGAGCCCCGACCGCAGCGCCTCCTCGATCAGCTTTGGCCCCTCGACGCCGATCGGCTCTCCGTTCCGCGGCCCCGTCCCGCGCAGCGCGGCGCGAAACTGCTTCAGCCACTTGTTGTCGCGACTTGTGATTACGTCCGCCATGGGCGCATTCTCGGGGTGAAACTCTAGGCTAAACCACTTCGCTCGGCGCTGGCAAACTTCCCAGCTAAACGCACCGAACGCGCCGCGCCAGCAGTGCCGGTCCGGCACGCCCCGCAACGCCCTGTATCCATGCGTCTTGCATCCCGCGCGGCGGCTATGCTACTTTCGCTGAGGTCAGGCGCTCGGCGCCGAAAGCGAACATTGTCCCCAGAAATCCTCAAGGTCTCTTCCGAAGCGCCTGAGTCGCACGTCATCGAGTACGCCGCGAGTTTCATCCGGCGCGGCCGCGTCGTCGCCATTCCCACTGACACTTTCTACGGCCTCTCCGCCGATCCGTTTAATCTCTACGCTGTCGAGCGGGTTTTCCTGCTGAAGGGACGCCCGGAAACGCGGGCGCTTCCGATTCTCGTCAACTCCATCGAGCAGGCCGTCACGCTTGTGCGCGACGTGCCCGACGCGTTTCTCACTCTCGCGCACAAATTTTGGCCCGGCGCGCTCACTCTCGTCGTCGAAGCGACACATCGTCTGCCGCTCAAAGTCACCGGCAACACCGGCCGCGTCGCGCTGCGCTGGGCCGATTCGCGCATCGCCACCGCGTTGATTCAAGCAGCCGACTCGCCCGTTACGGGCACGAGCGCCAATCTTTCCAGCCATCCGTCCTGCACGAATCCCCAACAGATCGTCGAGCAGCTCGGCGACCGCCTCCCGCTCATTCTCGATGCGGGGGATACCGGCGGCACCATGGCCTCCACGATCGTCCGCATCGACGGCGACGACTGGACCATCGCCCGCCAGGGCGCCATCCCCGACGAGGAAATCTTCAAAGCGTTTCAGTGACGACTTGCGCGCTCGCGGCGCGATGCTATTTCAATTCCGCCGTCTTTAGAAAATCGTACCCGCCGTCCGGCTGAATCTCGATTCCCGTCACGCGTCCCCGGTGCACGCACACGTTGTCCGTGTACCACAAATCCAGATACGGCTCGTCCTCCGCCGCAATCTTCTGAATCTGCGAAAGCAGCGCCTTCCTCTTCGCCAGATCCATCTCCACGCTCTGCTCGTCGATCAATCGGTCTAGCTCCGCATTGCGGTAATGCCCGCGGTTTGCGCCATCCGGCGGCATCCGCTTCGAACTGAACACGTACCGGAAAATATCCGGGTCGTTGTTAGCGCCCACCCACCGCAGCGTGTACAGCTGAAAGCTCCCACGCCCAATGTCCGCCATAAAGGTCGCATTCTCGATCGGTCTAAGTTGCAGAGCCACTCCGACCTTGCTCCACTCATCCGTAAGCGCCTCGCCGAGCAGCCGCGTCGATTCCTCGGTCGACGTTTTCAGCGTCAGATGAATCCGCACGCCATCCGCCGCGCGCGGAAATCCCGCCGCATCGAGCAGCTTTTCCGCTCGCACGGGATCGTAGTCGTAGTGCGTCACGTCCGGTTCGTAGCCCCAGTGATTCGGCGGCAACAAACTCGACGCCGGCCGCGCCTCGCCCCGCAATAAGTACCGGACCAGCGTCGCGCGATCGGTCGCGTACGCCAGCGCCTGCCGCACCTCGCGATGCGCCAGCACCGGGTCGTCGAAATTGAACGCCACATACGCAAGCTGCGTCCCCGGCTGCTCCTCGGCGAAAATGTCGGGCTTTCTCGTTAGCGCCAGCACCATGTCCGGCGTCAGCGAGTTCACCCCGCCAATGTCCGCGCTGCCCTTGCGTAGCTCGAGCGCCCGCACGATCGCCTCCGGCACCACGCGGAACCGCACGCGCTCGATCTTCGGCGCGCCTCCGAAATAATCCGGATTGCGCTCGAGCACGATCTCCTCGTCCTGCTCCACGCTCACCACGCGAAAAGGCCCGGTGCCAATCGGATGGCTCGCTTCCTCTTTTCCCGCTCCCGCCGGCACGATCGCGATCCCAGGCCGAGTCAGGTTCCACAAAAATGACGAGAACGGCTCGCGCAAATGAAACACCACCGTGTACGCGTCCGGCGCTTCGATCGACGCGACCATCGGGTACGTCCCGCGCTTGGGCGACAGCACCGCTCCCGTCAAAATCGAATCGAACGTGTACTTCACGTCCGCCGACGTGAACGCGCGCCCATCGTGAAAGTTCACGCCCCGCCGCAGGTGAAAAACATACGTCAGCGGGTCCGGCGTCTCCCACGTCTCCGCCAGGTCCGGCACCACGTTCATCTTTGCGTCGCGCGCCACCAGACTGTCGAAAATCAGCCCGTGCATGTGTTCCGATTGCGCGTCGGTGCCGATCCGCGGATCGAGGCTGATCGGCATCGACTCGATCAGGAAATTCACCGTCCGCGCGTCGTCCGCCGAACGCGCTCGCCCGCATCCCGCAATCAGAACAACGGCCAGCGCGGCCACCACAATCGCGCATGCGGCCGATCGCTTCGCCGCGGTCAACGGTTCCCCCGAAGCTCGCCGCCTACGCGCGCGATCTTCCCCAGCACCGCCGCGTGCCGCGCGCCCGTCGCCGAAGGCAGATTCGCCGGCCGCCCGTGATGCGTCTCATACGCCAGCAGCGCGAATCCGAACGCTTCCTTGGCCTCGGGCGGCACGCCGAACCGGCTCGCCGGCACCACTTCGATCCCCGGCAGCGACGCCGCCAGTTGCGCCATCATCAGCGGGTTGTGCGCCCCGCCGCCCGCCACGATCAGTTCCTCCACGTGCGCGCGCGGCAGAATGAACCTGCGAAACGCATCCGCGATCGACATCGGCGTAAAAATCGTCGCCGTCCGCACCAGATCCGCCGCGCTCGCGAAGTGCCGCTTGCCCCACGCGAGCAGGCCCTGCGCGTACTGCTCGCCGAAAAGTTCGCGCCCCGTCGATTTCGGAGGTTTCATTCGCAGGTACGGCTCGCGCATCAGCCGCACCAGCAGCTCGGGAATCGTCCGGCCCGAAAGCGCGAGCCGCGCGTCGCGATCGAATTTCGCCCGGCCCTGCGTCGTCCGCTCCACTAGCGCGTCCACGATCATATTCCCCGGCCCCGTGTCGAACGCGAACACTTCCTCCGGCCGCGCGTGCGCCGGAATCACGGTCACGTTCGCGATGCCGCCGATGTTCAGCGCCACGCGCCCGCGCACTGAATCGCCGTACAGCAGATAGTCGGCGAAGGGAATCAGGGGCGCGCCCTGCCCCCCGGCGGCCATGTCCGCGGGGCGGAAATCTCCGATCGTCGTGATTCCGGTACGGGCGGCGATCAGGCTGATGTCTCCGATTTGCAGCGTCGACGCAATCCGCACCGTGCCTTGGCGCTTCGCCTTCGCGCCCTGGTGAAAAATCGTCTGCCCGTGCGAACCGATCAGCGACACGTCTTTCATCGCCACGCGCCATCTCTTGCACGCGGCGATCGCCGCGCGTCCCAGTTCTTCGCCAAGCAGGAAATTGAGTTCGCTGATTTCCGCCGTGGTGGTCGCCGCGCCGTTGGCGAGTCGCAGAACACGCTCGCGCACGAACGGCCGGAAGGCAACGTGGAAATGTCCTTCAAGCTGCGCGGTGAGCGACGGAGGCGCGCCAGCGATCCGCACGAGCGCCGCGTCGATTCCGTCCGCCGAAGTCCCGGACATCATGCCGATGACTCTCATGGTCCGGCCTGTCATGTGGGACGCCTCACGCGAGCTGTTTTTGGAGTGCTGCCAGTAGATTCAGCGCCTCAAGCGGTGTCAGATGGTTCAAGTCCGCGCTGCGTAGCGCGGCAAGCACGGGTTCGTCGATCGCCGTGAACGCAGCCTGTTGCGGCTCGGGCGGTGCCGCGCCCGCCGCCCCCGGCGAAAGTTCGCGCGTGAGTTTCTCCTCGCTGCGCTCGTGCCGCCGCAAAATCTCCCGCGCCCGCGCGATCACGTCGTTCGGCAGACCCGCGAGCCGCGCCACCTCGATGCCGTAGCTCTTGTCCGCGCTCCCGGGCTCGACGCGCCGCAGGAACACGATCTCGCTGCCGGATTCCTCGACCGACACGTGCACGTTCTTCACGCCGGGCAGCAGCTGCTCGAGATCGGTCAGCTCGTGGTAGTGCGTCGCGAACAGCGTCCGTGGCCGCGCGCCCGCGTGCAGCGACTCGACCACCGCCCACGCCAGCGACAGCCCGTCAAACGTCGCCGTCCCGCGCCCCACTTCGTCGAGCAGTACGAGGCTGGCCGGCGTCGCGGTGTTCAGGATCGCCGCGACCTCGCTCATCTCGACCAGGAAAGTTGAGCGCCCGCGCGAGAGGTTGTCCGACGCGCCGATCCGCGTGAACACGCGATCGACGATCGGCAGTTTCGCCTGCGCCGCCGGGACGAACGACCCCATCTGCGCCAGAATCGAAATCAGCGCCGTCTGCCGCAGGTAGGTCGATTTGCCGCCCATGTTCGGCCCGGTGATCAGCAGCAGAAACGCTGACGGATCGGCCAGGTACAGATCGTTCGGGACGAATCGCTCGCCGCGCTCCTCGATCAGTTTCTCGATCACCGGATGACGCCCGCCCGCGACCACCATCTCGCCGCGCGAACCCTTGCGGGCAATCTGCTTTTCGGTAAACTCCGGCCGCGTATAGTTCCTCGCCGCGGCGATGCGCGCGAAGTTCACCAGCACGTCCGACTGTGCGATTGCCGCAGCGGACCGCCGCACCCGCCCGGCCTCGCGCGCAATCGATTCGCGGATATCGCCGTAGAGCCGCCGCTCGATCTCAAGTGCTTGCTCTTCGGCGGTCAAAACCCTGCGCTCGTAACCCGCGAGCTCAGGCGAAGTGAACCGCTCGGCGTTCACCAGCGTCTGCTTGCGGTCGTAGTCCTTTGGCACCAGCGGCAGATTGGGCTTGGAAATCTCGATGTAGTAACCAAAAACCTGGTTGTAGCGGATTTTCAGCGAAGCGATGCCCGTCCGCTTTCGTTCGCGCTCTTCCATGGCGGCGATCGTCTGCCGCCCATCGGTCAAAATGGCGCGCAGCTCGTCGAGTTCCGCGTCGAATCCGCGACGGATCACGCCCGCGTCGTTCGCCACAGCCGGTGGATCGTCCGCGATCCCGCGCGCGATCAGCTCGCGCACGTCCGCAAGCTCGTCCATCTCCTCGCGCAGCTCGCGAAGCCTGCCCGCCGTGGCGGGTCGCGCCGTGGTGTCCCCAGGCTCACCCTCCAAAAATCTCCGCACGCACGGAATTTTTTCGAGCGACGTGCGCAGCGCCACCAAATCCCGCGGTGACGCAATCCCGAGCGTGATCCGGCTCATCAGCCGCTCGAGATCCAAAATTCCGCCCAGCTCCTTGAACAGCTCCTCCCGCGTAATCGTCCGCGACTTCAGCTCCGCCACGGCATCGAGCCGCGCCTCGATCTCTTGAAGCGAAATCTCCGGCCGCAAAATCCACGACCGCAGAAGCCTCGCGCCCATTCCGGTTGCCGTCTCGTCCATCGCGCCGACCAGCGTCGCCGACGCCGCATCTCCCGGCGCCGGTTCGACTAGCTCCAGGTTTCGCGCCGTCACTTGGTCGAGCACCATGGCGTCCTGCTGCTCGTAGTACGCGATGCGGTTCAGATGCTCCAGTCCGGTTCCGGCCGGCCGCAGGCCGGGCACCTTCGCCGCGTCTTGCGCGCTTCCGCGCGCCGATTGCCGACGTCTCCCGCAAATAATGAACGATCGCGCCCGCCGCCGCCGTCGCCTGCGGATGTCCCACAAGCCCGAACCCCTCGAGCGCCATCACCTGAAAGTGCTGTTCCAACTGCCGCGTCGCGTAATTGCTCTCGAAAATCCATTCATCGAGCCGCGTCTCAACCGATTTTCCCTGCGAGTCCCACAGCGTCGGATTCGCCCGCCGGTCGTCGGGGAAAAGCGTTGCCGGACGCCCCAGCAATACCTCGCGCGGCCTCAAAATTTCGAGCTCGTCGCGCAATCGCGCTTCGGCTTTCTCGCCGATAAACTCCGTCGCGCGAAATTCGCCCGTCGATAGGTCCACATACGCGAGCCCCACGCGCGGTTCGCTTTGGCGGCTCGATGATCGCGAGCCTCCTGCCGCTGCGGCGCTCGCCGCCGCGCTGTGCGCCACCGCCGCCAGAAAATTGTTCTCTTTCGCTTCGACCAGCGAGCTGCCCATCGCCGTTCCCGGCGTTAGCACGCGAATCACCTCGCGCCGTACGATCTTTTTCCCCGGCCCGGGCTCCTCCATCTGCTCGCAGATGGCCACTTTGTGCCCCGCGCGGATCAGTCTCGCGATGTAGTTTTCCGCCGCATGGTAGGGAACTCCGCACATCGGCACCGGCTCGCCCTTTTCCTTGTTGCGCGACGTCAGCGTGATCTGCAGGATGCGCGAGGCCAGCACCGCATCCTCGTAGAACAGCTCATAGAAATCGCCCAGCCGGAACAGCAGCAGCGCCGCCGGATGCTGTTTTTTCACGGCATGGTACTGCTGCATCAACGGAGTTGTAGGTTCACTCGTCAACGAACGCGATCTCCCGCAGTGAAGCGATTATGCTGGCTCGCTCCCGCCCGCGCAACCCTCTTCCTCCGCGAGCCTCCGCAGGTCTTGTACCATTCCCGAATCGAACGAGCCCTTCCCACTTTGCGCCGCCCGCCGACAGCCTGCGACGAGATGGTTTGTGGGGCGTGGCTTCAGCCACGACATAAGCTGCCGCCATGAACACCGGCTTTAGCCGCTGAAGTTCCTCTTCGTTTCTGAGGCTTTCTCTGCGTTCTCAGCGTCTCCTGGGCGTGAACGAAGCCCAAGGGTGCGGCAGATTTTTTCCCTTTTCCGTATCTGTGTTTATCTGTGTTCATCTGTGGCTGATTCGGATTTTTCTCTGACCCTGCTCTGCCGCGAAAGGGATTTCATTTTCAGCACCGCGCTATACTGAGCCATGCCTTCCCGCCCCGCCCACCGCGAAACCGAAATCAAGCTTCGCATCCCCGACCTTCCCGCTCTGATTCGCGAGATCCGCCGCCTCCGGCCCCGCTGCTCCGGCCGCGTCCTCGAACGCAACATTCTCTTCGACACTCCCGACTCCGACTTCCGCCGCCGCGGCCGCCTCCTCCGCCTCCGCGTCGAGACCCCCGCGCCGTCGAGCCTCCTCCCCGGCGGACTCCGTCGCGCGTGGATCACCTCGAAATCGCCTGCGGAGTCGCCGTGTTCCTCCCGGTACAAAGAAAAGCTCGAAAGGGAGGCGCCCGTCGACCCCTCCCGCGACTGGCTTGCCGCCTTCCGCGCCATCGGCTTTCGCCCCGGTTTCCGCTACGAAAAATTCCGGACCAGCTTCCGCTTCGGCCCCTCGCCCGCCGTGGCGGGCCTGCACCTCGACCTCGACGAGACTCCCGTCGGCACCTTCCTCGAAATAGAAGGCACCCCGCGCGAAATCGACCGCACCGCCCGCGCCCTCGGTTTCTCGCCTCGCGACTACATTCGCGGCACCTACTGGGACCTCTACGCCGCCGACTGCCGCCGCCGCGGCCAACCTCCACGAAATATGCTGTTTCATGCGTAAAAAATTGGTAATACGCGCTTTCTTCGCTTGACAAACTTTCTCTCTGCCGTTACTTACTCAAAAGGGAGTAACGCAGCCTTATGGAAGTGCGTTCGCCCAATTCGGAGCCTGACGGTAGTCGCCGCGTCCGCCGTGGCGGCCCCCGGCCTGAATGCGCGCCGCATCCGCGCCGATTGGGTGACTGGGAACAGGGAGGCGAGACCCGGCCTGCGCTAGACCGAGCGGCGGTTTCCCGTCTGCCCGTGGCCGGGTTGCATTGCCGGTCCCGGGTTTTTTTTTGGCAATCCGACCAGGATTGCCACCCTGAGGAGTCCGCCGCGGCGGACGACGAAGGGCTTGCGCATCGCAAGTAACGCGAGCCGAAGGGTTGTAGATGCTCGCCGCCGCTGCAAATGGCGCGAGCTTCTTCGTAGGGGCGCTGCTTGCTGCGCCCTCTTGGTTGTCTCCTGGGCGAAAGATTGGAAGGAGCCTTTATGCTTCACGCAACCGAAATCATCGGCGCCGAGACCTACGATTCCTTCGGAAATTTCGTCGGCCGCGTCAAGGAAATGTTCATCGTCCCCGACGAGCAGCCCAACCGCATCTCGCGCCTGCTCATCGGCCGCGGCAAATACCGCCCGCTTGTCGCGCGCTTCGACCAGATCGACTCGGTCGTTCCCGGCCGCCTCAAGCTCGCCACCGACGAATCCGCGCTCGAGCTCTACCATCCCAACGAAGCCTGGCTCGCCGTGCAAAAAGACCTGCTCGACCAGCAGATCATCGACACCAACGGCCGCAAAGTCGTCCGCGTCAACGACGTCGAGCTCGCCGACTCGCGCGTCAACGGCAACACCGAGCTGCGCCTCACGCAGGTTGACGTTGGCCTGCCCGGCGCTGTCCGCCGCCTGCTCCAGGGCGTCGTTCCGCCGATGGGCATTCGCCGCATCCAGCAAAAATTGCCCCAGCGCACCATCCTCTGGGAA
Source organism: uncultured Acidobacteriota bacterium (assembly GCA_963769415.1). GTDB lineage: Bacteria > Acidobacteriota > Terriglobia > Acidiferrales > UBA7541 > Palsa-295. The sequence goes on along the minus strand of CAVYLM010000005.1, from coordinate 1,598,818 downwards.
TTCGTCAACCTTATCGAGTCCGACCCTCTGCGCCGCGTGAAGCTGCGCCTTTCGAGCGACGAAGCTTTCGGAGCTGCATCCGGCCGATCTCGCCGACATCATGGAAGAAATCTCGCCCGCCGAGCGCCAGTCCATCATCGACTCGCTCGACGAGGAAACCGCCGCCGAAACTCTCGCCGAGCTCGACAAGCGCCTCCAGACGCAGGTCGTCGAGAAGCTCGATCCCGAAAAGGCCGCCGACATCATCGAGGAAATGAGTCCCGACGAAGCCGCCGACCTGATCCAGAGCCTCGAGCCCGCCAAGTCCCAGGAAGTGCTCGAGGAAATGCAGCTCCGCGAAGCCGACGAAGTGAAGCAGCTCATGCAGTTCGAGGAAAACACCGCCGGCGGCATGATGAACACCGAAATCGTCGTCGTCGGCGAGGACGCCACGCGCGGCGAAGTCGTCGACTACATCCGCTTCCACGAAATTTCGCTCGACCAGCTCGACAACGTCGTGCTCATCAACCGCGATGCCGCGCTCGCCGGCACCGTCCCGGTCGCGCGCCTGATTCTCGCCGATGCCGAACAGCGCATGGCCGAGCTGGCTTTCGAGCCGCTCGTTTCCATCAAGCCCGACGCCAGCGACAAGGAAGTGTTCGAGATTTTCGACAAGTACAATTTGCGCAGCCTCGCCGTGGTCAACGAGGAGAACGTGCCCGTCGGTGCCATCACCGTCGACGACGTCGTCAGCCGCATGCACGCCCAACTGTAGTAAGGGTTTCGGTGGAAGCCTGGGGCTTCAGCCCAGGAAAAAGCCTCGGCGAGATTCCGGGCGTCAGCCCTGGGAGCAGTTCAGCCGCGGAGCGGCGATTGTAATTAGCCCGGCACGGAGCGCAGCGCAGTGCCGGGAATAGGGGGAAAAGAGATACAAGTCCCGGAGGGACGATTGACAGCCTTGGGATACTTACGAACGGATGCCTGGGACTTCGACTTTAAACCCTGACTCCAAACGAACTCGCCATGAACACCTGGGTCACACTAACCGACACGGTCTCGCGCCTCGCCGCCCGCGGCAAGGAGCTCAACCGCAACACGCGCACGTTGCGCCGGCGGCTCGCCGTGTTCTTCGCCGTCGTCGGCCCGGGCCTCATAACCTCCAACGTCGACAACGACGCCGGCGGCATCGCCGTTTACACCACCTCCGGCGCGCAATTTGGCTACACGCTTCTCTGGTCGCTTATCCCCATGACCATCGCCCTCTACGTCAGCGAGGAGATGTGCGCGCGCATGGGCGTGGTCACCGGCAAAGGCCTTTCCGACCTGATCCGCGAGGAATTCGGCTTCCGCTCGACTTTCTTCGTCATGATTGCCGCGTTTCTGGTGGACCTCAGCAACACCGTCGCGGAATTTGCCGGCGTTGCTGCGTCGATGCAGATCTTCCACATCAGCAAATATGTTTCCGTGCCGCTCGCGGCGATTGCCGTCTGGATTCTCGTCGTGCGCGGCAGCTACCGGCAGGTGGAAAAGATATTTCTGGTCGCCTGCGGGTTCTATCTTTCCTATGCGATCTCGGCGTTTCTCGCCAAACCCGACTGGATCGTGGCGGCCAAGTACACCGTTGTTCCCCACGCGCAGATGAACGCGCCCTACCTGCTGATGCTCATCGGCCTGGTCGGCACCACCATTGCGCCGTGGCAATTCTTCTATTTGCAGGCGGGCTTCGTCGAGAAACGCGTCGGCCCGCGCCAGTATAAGCACGCGCGCATGGACGTTCTGGTCGGCAGCGTCTCCTGCATGGTCATCGTGTTTTTCATCATCGTCTGCTGCGCCGCCACGCTGAATCTTCACGGCATGACGAACATCACCGACGCCGGTCAGGCCGCGCAGGCTCTGGTCCCGCTGGCGGGGAAGTGGGCGGGCTATCTTTTCGCTTTCGGCCTGCTCAACGCGTCGCTTTTCGCCGCGTCCATCCTGCCGCTTTCCACCGCGCACGTGATCTGCGAAGGCCTCGGCTTCGAAGCCGGACTCGACCGCAAGCTGCAGGAGGCGCCGACGTTTTATTCGCTCTACACGCTGCTGATCGTCGTCGGCGCCGGAATTATTCTGATTCCCAAGGCGCCGCTGCTGAAAATTCTGGTCCTCTCGCAGGTGGCCAACGGCGTCTGGCTGCCCGTCGTGCTGATCTTCATCCTGCTGCTGATCAACCGCCGCGACCTGATGGGCGACCACGTCAACACGCTCACGTTCAACATCATCGCCTGGGGCTCCAGCATCATCATGATCATCCTCACCATGGTCCTCGTCTACGCCGCCATCTTCCAGCCCTCCGCCGCTGGCCTCTCCGGCTCGATTCTTTCCTTCCTGCACTTGTAGGGGCGTCCGCCGCGGCGGACTGCGCCCGCTTTTGCTCTACAGTTTGCGGGGAAAAGCGCCTTTTAGGGGGGGCGGAGCTTCCAGCTCCGACATTAATAGCCTGCGCTCAATGCGCTTTAGCGCCCGAGGGCACTCGAGCGATTCCAACTATCCCGTCGTCGAATGCGGGCCCACCAGCGGCAAGTTTCAGGATGCGCAAAGGTACAAGCAGGGATTGGAAGATCTAGCCAGACAAAACAAGGCGAAGGTCGTCGAGACCGGCTGGAAAAACCAGTAGGGGCGCTTCGGAAATTGGCCTGCGCCTCGCACCCCTCGATTGCAGCGGATCACAAGCCGCAGTCGCGCTATCGTCTGCCGCCGGAGGGTGCGGATCGCTCTGGCCTGAATGATTGCCACTCGCGGATTTGTTCAGAGATCTCACTCTTCTGGCGTTCGTCTGTTGCATTTTCCCACCGGCGCCGAAGCTCGTCGAGCCGGCCTTCCACAAATCCGGCTCGTCCTGTCTTGCGTTCTGGTTTGTTGCGATTACCGTACCCCATGTTCGGATTGCTCCTCTTTTGATTTCAGAATCTCGCTACTGATCCCGCGGTTGTCGATACAGCATCAGCCACTCTATTGTACTAAATTGCGGCGTATTTTCTTCGTAGGGGCACGACATATCGTGCCCGGCGCACATGCTTGGCGCCGCGCTGCCCATCCGCTTCGCCCGCCCGCGGCCCTCACACGCCTTCCACAATCCGAAAATCGCGCTTCGCTTTGCCGTCGAGAATCTTCACCGCCGCCTGCCTGTCCTGAAGCCTCGCCGGTGGCGAGGCTGAACGGGATGCCCCGCGCTCTCCGATCGGGGCGGCGGACTTGCGCAACCCGGCGCACGGCACATAAGATGAGCGTCCCACGGATGCGGAGGGCTTATGAAAATTCTTCTTGCCGTCGACGATTCCAAATTCTCCCAGGCTGCGATCCAAAGCGTGTTGCATACGGCGCGTCCACAGGAGACCGAAGTGCGCGTCCTGCACGTTCTCGAACCGATCGAACCGATTTTCACGTCTCCGGAAACCCCGACTTGGACCGCGCTCCCTGTCTACGCGGAAATGATGGAGCAGCGGCGCCAGCATGCCACGGAATTCGTGAAACGCGCGGCGGAGTCGCTCAAGGCGGCAGGCTTCAAAGCGTGTTCCTACGCGGTGGAGGGTGGAATCCCCAAGCTCACGATCGTGGATGAAGCGAAAAAGTGGGGCGCGAACTTGATTGTCCTTGGCTCACACGGGCGTACGGGCCTGGACCGGTTCTTGCTGGGCAGTGTCTCGGAGGCAGTCGCTCGCCACGCCGCTTGCTCGGTCGAAATTGTAAGGCCTCCGGCGTAAAGACCGACGGTCTCGCGTTGTCATTCCGAATCCGCCGTGGCGGATGAGGAACGCTTTTACATCGTGCGCCTCTAAGCGCGATGAATCTGCTTTTGCCGCTGGTGTTGCCTTCGTAGCGGCTGCCTTTAGGCGGCCATCCGTGTTTTCACACGCCTTCCACAATTCGAACATCGCGCTTCACTTTGCCGTCGAGGATCTTCACCGCTGCCTGATACCCCGCGCCCTCATACACGGCAATCGCTTTCTCGACGCTCTCGAATTCGACCACAATCGCCGGCTCATTCACCCCCGCCTCGCACGCCTTTGCCGGCTTCGCGCGGATGATGAGCCGCCCGCCCGCCGCTTCGATCACCGGCCTTGCCTTGCTGGCGTATTCCGCCATCACGGCTCCATCCGCGTCCGATATGTGGCACACAATCCAGTATCCCTTCTTCGCCATCGCTTTCTCCCGTCTTGCCAAATTCCGTTCGCTTCTTCCGAGGAGGAACAAACGTGGCACTGGCCAAAGCCGTGCCTCTATCCCACGAGCGATTTGAACTCAGCCAATTCGCACACCGAAGAAAGGTCCGGGTCACCTCTTGCATGCGTCTTGTTTGAGTATCCCATCTCGAAGGCTTTCCTCAGAAGGAACATCGCGGAGTCAACATTTCCCGCTTTGGCTTCCTCACAAGCCGCATCGTAAAGTCCCACAGGGAACCTTTTGGCGGCGGCACTTTGAACCATCCATAACCACAATGGTATCGCTAGAAACAATAAAATCGAAGTGGCGAGCCATGCAGCTGGAAAAGGATGTCTGGCAATTCCAACTAGGGTTGAGTCCTCTATCTTCGTCATATTGCGCACGCTGTAGCTTCGTCCAGGCGCGGATAGTGCAACGGTTGCAAAGTCACCTCGACCGTAGAGAGAAACGGACATGACCCCGTTGGGAGGCAACGGCGGAAGATCCGGAAGCACGACATCCGATGCGCCGCTCTGTGTTTCCACCTTGTCGTAGAAGCCTTTGGCCTCAGTGGTAGTTACGAAATCTCCAACAAGGTGCACCTTCCACGAGGGGAAGAAATCCGCAACGCGCAACCTAACGTTCGAAATAGCCTCATTAGAGTTGTTGTGGATTCGAATATTCAAGAGCCCGTCATCCGGCGCAATTGGGCTGCCTAAAAGAAGTTTCTGAATGGGAGAATGGCTAAGTTCAATAAGTCCATCCAAACCTGCGATGAACGGCTGGTTCTTCGGCGGATTAGTTTCAAATTCTGACAAGATGGAAAGGTCCCCGCTAACCTGCCCAACCCAGCCACTCAGACCGGGCGGGATCGTGCCCGGATTCCAGTCAACTTGGACATCCAAGTCAGATCCGAAGTTTCGCGCGATCCATCTCCAGGCGGTCGGCAAGAGACCCAGAAGAATGAACAGAGCGACGGCACCTTGTAACGCTCTCGAATACCTAGAAAACCAACCTGCCAGTCCGGATAGATTCATAGCCAAGACTCGACCTCCGTCTGCAGAAGCATACCCCCAAGGAAAGTAGCGCGATGGTATCACGCGTAGGTGCAGTGGGGACCTGACTGGCGGGCGGCTGCGTTGCGGTACGTTCGTCGTCACGAGATCCATCGTCGATCTTCGCTTCTTTTCTGTCTATTGGCTTCATGATAAATTACGGTAATTGGGGGGAGTTTCGCTCCTACCCAAGGCGCGTTTTATTGGCGGAGCTTTCGCTTACGCCTGTTTGGGGCTCACAAAAGAGGTCGTGCCCAGTGACTGATGCAGACAGAGAGAAGCCGAACTTCGATTTCGAGGCTCATCGACGAGCTTCCGTAGATGAATACAGGCGGAAAAAGGACCTGTACGGGGATTTTGCTGGTGTCGTAAAGGATGTGCTTGCAGATGCCATTGGTGCTAAAGAGCTTCGGGTGAGCGACATCCAGGCTCGTGCGAAAACGCCCGAGAGTTTCGGGAAAAAGGCAGTCAGAGCTTCGGAAGAAAATTCCGAGGAGCCCAAGTACCGGAATCCAATGACGGATATCACAGATCTCGCGGGTGTGAGGGTGATCACCTTCTTCCCCCGAACGGTCGATGCCGTATGCGAATGCATACAGGAAGAATTTGAGATGCTAGAACTTGTGGATCACTCAGCTTCTGCACAACAGGAGGAACGTCTCGGATACCAAAGTGTTCACCTGCTAGTCCGACTGGCGGGAAACAGGAAGCTCCTACCTGAATATCGGAGGTTCGGTCACCTTGTCGCGGAAATTCAGGTCCGAACGATCATGCAACACGCCTGGGCTGAAATCGAGCATGACATCCGGTACAAATCCGCCGCTGCGATTCCGAAGGCCATAAGCCGTCGATTCATGACCCTCGCAGGCTTGTTAGAAATAGCCGATCGTGAGTTTCAGGAGATACAGGAGCAGGACGAAGCAATCCGGGCCAATGCAAGAACACTGATTGACGAAAGGCGCCTCACGGAAGTGGAAGTGACGCCAGACGCTCTCCGGTCATATCTCGACATGCGACTCGGCGTGGACGAGCGGATCTCGGACTACAGTTACGACTGGCAGGCGCGCACACTACGCCGACTCGGATTTCAGAATCTTGGCCAAGTCGATGAGTGCATCGGAGGCTTCGACGACGACCAGTTGAGCAGAGCCGCCTATTATGGGTCTCGTCGCGGCCAGCTTTCGCGATTTGAGATTCTTCTGGTCGCCGGAATGGGCGAGAACTACTGCACTAACCATCCATGGTCACAGAACGACTGGTATAAGCAACAGGTCTCCCGATGGATCGAACGGCTGAAGGAGCGGGGCATCTCCATCAGGGACTACTCGCCGCCGAAAGTAGAGGCCTAGGCTGAAGCGTCTTCGCGTGGCGAGCGGCGAGGGTTTCCCCCCCCCAGAAAAGTCCACAGGCGCTGGTTGACACTTTCAATCCCTCCCGATGTTAGCGTGGGTCGAGGCCACAGTACGCCTCGGGGAGTGATCCTTCGGTCGGCAAGATTCGAAAACGCCGCCCTCTGGATGACGATCCTGACCGGATCGTCAGGAAAGCGAGATGCACGGATTCGTTCCCGCCGACAGGCGGGGCCTCAGTGCAGGCAAGCCGGCTGCCGCGCCGTGGGAACAGCAGATTCCTCACGCCGGTCAGAGTACGACCGGGTTCGGAATGACAAGGTCAGCCGCGCATTTCTATTCGACACTCAAGCCGAATAGAAATCGCTGTAACCCGCTGAAAACAAACGATCGGCGCCATTTCTATTCGACAGAAGATCGGGGGGGTAGCCAAGCCACATTCTGTGACGAAACAAGGGCGCAGCAAGCAGCGCCCTACCAAGACGACAACCTAAGACAAGGGGTGAACTACATAAGGCGACACGGAGATGCGCGCCGGGTCGTTTCCGCAGTATGCTGGTGCGTTGACAGCAAAGGAGCCGGCGGGACGCCGGCGCTACGGGAGGAAGCGTGGAAGCCAAAGCCTCACTCGCGCCGAAAGCGGGCGCCCGAATTGAATCCGACAGCATGGGCAAGATCGAAGTGCCCAACGACCGGTACTACGGCGCGCAGACGGCGCGGTCGCTGATTCATTTCGACATCGGCACGGACAAGATGCCGCCCGAGATGATTCGCGCGCTGGGAATCCTGAAAAAGGCCGCGGCGCTGGTCAACCAGGACCTCGGCAAGCTCTCGTCCGAAAAAGCAAAGCTGATCGTGCAGGCCGCCGACGAAGTGATCGCCGGAAAACTCGACGAGCATTTCCCGCTCCGCATCTGGCAGACCGGCAGCGGCACGCAGACGAACATGAACGCGAACGAGGTAATCTCAAATCGCGCGATCGAAATTTCCGGCGGCGTGATGGGCAGCAAGAAGCCCATTCATCCGAACGACGACGTGAACATGTCGCAGTCGTCGAACGACACGTTTCCCACGGCGATGTACATCGCCGCGGCTTCGCGCATGGCGGAGGCGCTGATCCCGGCGGTCGAGCGGCTGCGCGACGCGCTGGATGAGAAGGCGCGCGAGTTTGGCGACGTGGTGAAGATCGGGCGCACGCACCTGATGGACGCGACGCCGCTGACGGTGGCGCAGGAAATGTCGGGCTGGTCGAGCCTGCTCGATCGCGATATCGCGCGGCTCAACGAGGTGTTGCCCGGACTCTACGATCTGGCGATTGGCGGGACGGCTGTCGGCACGGGCCTGAACGCGCATCCGGAATTCGGCGAGCGCGCGGCGAAGAAAATCTCGGAGCTGACCGGACTGCCGTTCAAATCGCATCCGAACAAATTCGCGGCGCTTTCGGCGCACGACGAGCTGGTTTTCGCTAGCGGCGCGCTGAAAACGCTAGCGGCGTCGCTGATGAAGATCGCGAACGACGTGCGCTGGCTCGGCTCCGGCCCGCGCGCCGGCCTGGGCGAGCTGATGCTGCCGGAAAACGAGCCGGGCTCGTCGATCATGCCGGGGAAGGTGAATCCCACGCAGTCCGAGGCCATGACCATGGTCGCCGTGCAGGTGATGGGCAACGACGCCACGATCGGCTTTGCCGGCTCGCAGGGGAATTTCGAGCTAAACGTTTTCAAGCCGGTGATGATCCACAATTTTCTGCATTCGGTGCGGCTGCTCACGGATGCGTGCCGTTCGTTCACCGATCACTGCGTGCAGGGAATGGAGCTGGACCGCCAGCGCATCGAGCAGTATGTGAAGAACTCGCTGATGCTGGTGACGGCGCTGAATCCGAAAATCGGGTACGACAAGGCCGCGGAGATCGCCAAGAAAGCCCATAAGGAGCGAACCAGCCTGCGCGAGGCGGCGCTGAAGCTTGGGTATTTGACGGAAAAGGAATTCGACGAAATTATCCGCCCCGAAAGAATGACTCGCCCTTGAACTAGGGATTGTGCGAATCGCTCGGATGATTCAGTCTGGTGCGATTTTCTGGCCGCACTGCACCGTTGTGAAACATTTCCCCGCAAGAAATCCACAGTTTCGAAACTTTTGTAAGTTCAAATGAAAATTTCGTTTGACACTTTTCGCGCGCCTCATTAAATTTGCAACCCCTCTCGCATTTTCCCCTTCCGCAGGAGAACCCATGCGCATCCTTATCGCCGAAAGCGACGTCGCGCTCGGCTTGTTTCTGGAGAGGGAATTCCGCAGTGAGAATTACGCAGTAGATCTCGCGGGTGATCCGAACGAAGTGAAGTCGCTCGCCCGCGAGCGGCATTACGACGCCGCCGTTCTGGATTTGAACCTGCCGAGCCCGGACAGCCTGGAAATCTTGAGGTGCGTTCGCGCGGCGCAGGAGCAGTTGCCGATCCTGATCCTGGCGACGCGCGGCAGTGCCGAGGAGCGCGTGCAGGTGCTCGACCTGGGCGCGGACGACCTGGTTTTCAAGCCGTTCGCGTTTTCCGAGCTTTCGGCGCGCGTGCGGGCGATGCTGCGCCGCGGCGGGCATTATCCGCAAACGGTCCTGCGGGTCGAGGATCTCGAGCTGAGCCGCATCGAGCACTCGGTGAAGCGCGGCGGGAAGAAGATCAAGCTGACGCCGAAGGAATTCGCGCTGCTGGAATACCTGATGCGCAATTCGGGCCAGCACGTCACGCGAATGGAGATCATCCAGCACGTCTGGAATCTTTCGTTCGACACGATGACGAACGTCGTGGACGTCTACATCAACTACCTGCGCAAGAAAGTGGACGCGCCGTGCGAGCACAAGCTGATTCGCACCGTGCGCGGCGTCGGATATCGGCTGCAGGCCCGCAATTCGCAGAGCGGGAATGCGGCATGAGCGCGCAGGTGGAACCACTCACAGCCAATCTGCCTGCGGGCGGCCCGCCGTTGAAGCCGCTCGACGATGCGGAGCGGGAGCGGCTGCTGCTCGAGCATCTGCCGCAGGTGCAGTACGTGGCGCGGCGCATTCACTTGCGATTGCCGCAGCAGGTGCTGCTTGAGGACCTGATCCACGCCGGCATTCTGGGGATGATGGACGCGGTGCGGAAATACGACCCGAGCAAGAACGTACAGCTGAAGCACTATGCCGAATTCCGGATACGCGGCGCGATTCTGGACAGCTTGCGGCTGGTGGATTGGAGCCCGCGGGCGCTGCGGCGGCAAGCGCGGCGAATGGAGCAGGCCATCGAGCGCTGCAAAGCGCGGCTCGGGTGCGATCCGAACGAGTCGGAAATTGCGCACGAGATGCAGGTAAGCCTCGGAAGCCTGCAACGCCTGCAGCGCGATTTGCGCGGGCTCGAAGTCGGCAGCTTGCAGGCGGAATCGGAGGGCGCCGGCGAGCGCGAACTCGCGGAGGCTTGCGCCGAGCCGGAAGAGGGCAGTCCCTACCACCAAACGCTGCGGGCCGAGAATTACCGGCTACTGCGGCGCGCCATCGAAGAGTTGCCGCGCCGGGAGCGCGAGGTGCTGGCGCTGTACGATTTCCAGGAACTGACCATGAAGCAGGTCGGCGAAAGGATGCGCATCGGCGAGTCGCGTGTTTCGCAGATTCATACTTCGGCGATCGCGCGCCTTCGCGAACGGCTCGCACAATTGCGCTCGGGCGCCCATACGAGCGGCCGGGCGGCCCGTCCGCCGCTCCGTGCGGCAGCGTCGTCAGTGCAGTCGCTCGCGAGGACATAGGGACGATGACGGCACATGACATTCAAGAACAAAATCGTCGCGGGATTCGGTACGGCGCTGGCGATGCTTATTTTCGTCGGCGTGCTTTCCTACCGCAGCATGGTTCAGAACGGCGAGGATCGGCGGTGGGTGGCGCACACGCACGAGGTTCTGGAAGATATCGAAGGCCTTCTGACTGAGCTAGACGATGCTGAGACCGGGCAAAGGGGTTACGTCATCACCGGCGAGGACGTCTATCTCGGGCCTTACAACGATGCTGTTGGGCGTGTACCTCAAGATCTCAAGAAACTCCGCGAGCTGACTTTCGACAATCCCGTTCAGCAGCACTCCCTTGACCAGCTTGGGCCCCTAGTCGCGTCAAAACTTGCCGAGCTTCAGAAAGTGATCGACACACGCAGGCAAAAGGGAGCGGGGGCCGCTGTCGAGGGTGTGCGCGAAGGGTTGGGAAAGCGGACCATGGACGAAATTCGCGTCGTGGTCGCGGGCACGAAGAGGGAAGAGGAACGCTTACTGGCGCAGCGGTCATCCGAGCTGGACGCCAACTCCCGAAGAACAAGAACGGTGATCGTGATCGGAAACGCGCTGGCATTTCTTTTTCTTTCCCTGGCGTGCGTTGTGATCGGCCGGGAAATGAGTCAGCGCAGGCGCGCCGAAGACGATGTTCGCCATCTCAATTCCGATCTGGAGCGGCGGGTCGCGGAGCGCACCGCGGAATTGGCCGAACGCGCGCGCGACCTGGCACGATCCAACGGAGAGCTCCAGCAGTTTGCCTACGTCGCCTCGCACGATCTGCAGGAGCCTTTGCGGATGGTGGCGAGCTTCACGCAACTCCTCGCCAAGCGGTACAAGGACAAACTCGACGACGACGCAAGAGAGTTCATCACGTTCGCCGTCGATGGCGCCATGCGCATGCAAACGCTCATCTCGGACCTTCTGTCCTATTCGCGCGTGGGCACGCAAGGGAAACCCTTTGAACGCACCGAGTGCGATTCAGTATTGGACCGCGCCTTGAGCGGCCTGAGGCTGGCGATCAAGGATGCGGGCGCCGTGATCAAGCACGACCCTTTGCCCGCCGTACTCGCCGACCCGGTGCAACTCAGCCAGTTGTTTCAAAATCTCGTCACGAACGCCATCAAATTTCGGGCCACGAAAGCGCCCCACGTGCAAATCTCCGCCGAGAAAGACGGCGACGATTGGAAAATCTCCGTGCGGGACAATGGTATCGGGATCTCGCCAGAGCACGCCGACCGAATTTTTGTAATCTTTCAGCGCCTTCATACCAAGACGGAGTATCCCGGCACCGGCATTGGCCTTGCGATCTGCAAGAAGATTGTCGAGAGACATGGCGGACGCATCTGGGTTGAGCCGTCGCCAGGGGGCGGCTCCACGTTTTGTTTCACCATTCCGGCAACGGAAACTACGCAACCCGATAGGGGAGAACACCATGAACTTCGAGTCCCAGCCGCAACCGGTTGACATTCTGTTGGTCGAGGATAACGCGGGCGACGTTCGTCTCACGCGGGAAGTGCTGAAAGACAGCAAGGTCAGCAACAACCTTATCGTGGCCGCTAACGGTCAGGAAGCATTGGACTGCTTGCGCAAGCAGGGCAAGTACATTGGCACGACGCGCCCGGACTTGATCCTGCTCGATCTGAATCTGCCGGTGAAGGACGGGCGCGAGGTCCTCGCCCAGATTAAGGCAGACCCTGACCTGAAGCGAATCCCGGTCGTAATCCTGACGACATCCAAGGCCGAGGAAGACATCATGAAAAGCTACAACCTGCATGCCAACTGTTACGTCACGAAACCCGTGGATCTGGAGCAATTCATCAAGGTCGTGAAGTCTCTCGAGGACTTCTGGCTGGCAATCGTCAAACTGCCCAATCATAAACAATGAGCAATGAAAGATTCAAAATCCTGCTGGTCGAAGACAACCTTGGAGACGCGCGCCTAATTCAGGAGTCGCTGGCCGAGGCGCAGGGCGATCCATTCGACGTGGAGCTCGTTGACCGGCTTCTGACAGCTCTCCGGCGCTTGAATGCGGGAGGCATCGACGCGGTTCTCCTCGACCTCGCGCTTCCAGACAGCAAGGGATGGGAGACGTTTGACAGGACGAAGTCCGAGGCCCCCACGGTGCCGATTATAGTGCTTACAGGCCTGGGCGATGAGGCCCTGGCGCTGAAAATGGTCCAGAAGGGCGCGCAAGACTACGTCGCCAAAATGGAACTTAGCGGCGGTGTTCTTCCGCGAGCGATCCTTTACGCAATTGAGCGAGAACGCGCGGATCAGCAGATCCGTAAGTTCAACGAGAACTTGGAGCGTCAAGTGAAGGCGCGCACCGCCGAACTCCAGGCGGCCAACGAGGAGCTCGAAGCGTTCAGCTATTCCGTCTCGCATGATTTGAGCGCCCCGCTCCGTCATATCAGTGGTTTTTCAGGGATTCTGTTGGAGACTTACGGCGCGCGAGATCCCTCCGGAAGCCCAGAATTACCTGCAGCGCATTCAGGGAAGCATCCGACACATGGAGGCCCTGATACAGGACTTGCTGAAACTGGCGCACGTTGGCCGCCAGCAGCTGAATCTGGAATCCACCGATCTCAACGAGGTTGTGGAAAACGTCTTGATCCGTCTCAAAGAGGATACGCAGGGCAGGCACATCGAGTGGAAGATCGGTGTCCTGCCGTCTTCGGAATGTGACCGAGGATTGATGAAGCAGGTGTTCGCCAATCTCCTCGGAAATGCCGCGAAATATACGCGCCCGCGTGAGGATGCCGTCGTTGAGATCGGCCAGATGGCCTTCGAGGGATGGCCGGCCATCTTCGTCCGCGATAACGGCGCCGGATTTGACGTGAAATACGCGGACAGGCTTTTCGCTCCGTTTCAGCGCCTCCACGCGCAGGAGCAATTCGAAGGCACGGGAGTTGGTTTGGCGATTGTCCAGCGCATTATCCGCAGGCATGGAGGCCGCATTTGGGCCGAAGCGGAAATAGACAAGGGCGCCACCTTCTACTTCACGCTCGGAGCGTAAGGCGCGCGTCGCCTGCCGCACCTGCCGCGGTGTTGCCGGGCGCAGTCCCGGAGGTCCCGCTGGAGCGCACAAGATTTAGTGTGACGGCCAAGCACCAGCTATGCGGATCGAACGGCCGGCGCTATCGGATCAGGGTAGCGCTGGCCGTTTTGCTTCTGGCGTTGGCCTCTGCTGCGCCGACACTCTGATGTGACTCGTTTTCTCGTAAGACGGATTTCCCGCGCTTTCACCTGACACCCCTGCACGGGCCGTGCTTTTTTGACGACATGCCTCAAATCGCGGCGGACGAGGCTGGCCGCTCCGGCGATACCATCGGTCTGTTCCCGCCACGGCGGGCAGGTCCGGCGCTCCGACTCCAAGCGGCGGCGCCCATACGAAATTCGCAACAGACCGGTCAAGCTGGTTCAGGGCCGGTTCGGGAGGAACGACTCATGAAGCACCGAATCATTTGGGCGATTGCCGTCGTCGCTTTGGTACTTGCGCTGGCGTTCCCGGTCGCCGTGCCGGCCGCTCCGCCAGCGCCGCACGCGAAGCCCGCGCCGGCTGCCCCTGCGGCCGCAGCCGCGGCTGAGAGACATCATCATATTCACGAGGCGATCGAGTCATTGCGAGCGGCACGCTCCGACCTGATGGAAGCGTCCCACGATTTCGGCGGGCACCGCGAGGAAGCGATCCGCGCGATCGACCAATCCATCCATCAGCTCGAGATTTGCCTCCAATACGATAAGTAGCGGCATTTAAAGTCTCAGCCCTGCTCGCGGCGTCGTACCCTCGCAGGCGGCGCCGCGGGCCGGGCCGAATCAAACGCAAAACTCATCGTTGTTCGGCGCCGCGGACCTTCCGATTCGCTAGCCCTGCCATCATTCGGGTGTCACACACGGAACCACCTGGCGACTGTGGCGGCGATAAACTTGAAAATCCGTGTCCGTCGTTACGATGACGGGATTGGCAAGCATCTCAGTCATACGGACAAGGCAAGCATCGGCCATGCTCATGGGCACGTCGGAATACTTTTCGATTAGCTTCAAGACCGGGTCCAGGTTCGCAGCAAGCTCGAACGCAACAAACACAGCGCGACGGCGAAGCAGGGCACCGAGATAGGGTGCGCCCCGCCGCCCGAGGAGGTGGAAGGCCTCGGAGAGAACCGCTTCACACGTGGACCATGGCGGAGGCAATTCGGAGGCTTGCCCGGCGGCCCATTGGTGGTGACTGTCTCGACTGCTCAACAATGCCACCAGAAACCCGGCATCAACGAGAACGCTTTTGGCCATAACTCGTGGCGCGCAGGTACTCCTTCTTGCGGGCCGTCAGGTCGCTTGGTAAGCCGTCCACGGATCCGATCAGATCGGCGATGGCGTCCAGGGAAGCCGTGCGGGGCCGCTGGCGGGGAGCGTGCTCAAGCCGCTCGCGGACGACATCGGACTTCGATATCTTGCGCCCGCGCGATTCCGCCTCAATGTCCGCAACCAATGGCTCTGGTAGTCGTACTGTCAGGGTCTTCACGAGCCAAGTGTCTTACATACACGGCAGGGATGCAAGACAAGGCCCTTGGCCGGGCACCAGCGGAGCTAAGAGGGAGAACTGGCGGTCACTCCGCTCGGAATGACGAAGTGGGCGAAGCGTCAGCGGGCGGCGGAAGCGGTGGCGGGGTGCGATGCGGCTACCTGCTTGACGACCTGCGCGGCGAGTCGTTCGCTGGTGGAGCAACTGGAGTCGTTGATACGGCATTGCGCGATGGTGAGCTTGCAGCCGCAGGTGCAATTTTCGGAGTTCATGCGCTTGAGGGCTGCGCGCTTCTGTTCGGGCTTCAATCCTCTGAAATCGACGCCCGGCAGATCGGTGGCGTTCGCCGCGTTTTTCAGGAAAATCTGGCCCTGGTCGACGAAAGTTTCGATCGGGATGCCGACTTGTTCGCCAAGCAGGGCGCGGATTTCGTGGTCGTAGACGCTGACCGGGTAGAGCCCAACGTGCTTCTGCACCACATGCCCGTTGGTATCGATCAGAAATGAAGTGGGGAGCGCGGGAACGCCGCCGTATTCCCTGGAAATTCCGCCGCTGCCCATCACGACCGGGTAGTTGATCTTCTCGTTGTGGGCGAAATCGCGGACTTCCTCGGGAGTCGCGTCGTCATCCTCGGAAACTCCGACGATCTGCAAGCGGTCGCCGTAGCGAGTCGCCAGATCGATCATCTCGGGGATTTCCTCGCGGCAGGGCGGGCACCAGGTGGCCCAGAAATTCACGATGACCACGCGGCCGTGCCACTGCGCCGACGAAAGCACGCGGCCGTCGACGTCGTTCACCAGGAACGGCGGCATCAGCCCGGCGTTGCTGGCGAAGCGGATGACTTTGGGCGCGTCATCCTCGTCGTCGGCGTCTGATGACGATTCCTGCCGCGTGGCGGGCGATGCGGAGGGTTTTCGCGGCGAGGCTGGGCGATTGGCCGCAGTGACCCGAAGCGCGTACCGCGTAGCCAGCGCGGTAGCCAAGGCTCCAAGCAGAGCGATCAGGGCGATGGCGAGAATGTAAGGTTTCTTCATGCGACGGAGCGCCCGCAGCCACAGGCTGCCTGTATCTCATTATGCGGCAGAGCCGGACGGCGCACAATCTCAGTCCATTAGACGGCCGCGAAGATGGAACGGCGCAAGGAACTTGGCAGCTTTAAGAGGCTGCGGGAAAAAAGCAATCAAGAGTGTCCTCGGGCGCTAAAGCGCATTGAGCGCTGGCGATTTATGTCGGAGCTGGAAGCTCCGACCCCCTAGAAGGCACCCTTTTCCGCGAACTGTTAAGGCGACAATTGCCAATGCGGGACGGGGATTCCCGAAATGATGTTCCGCAGCGCGACAGTGAGGCGGACACGTCCGTAAGTCGAAGAAAATCCGTGGGCCGCGGGGATTGAACGGCGCGGAAATTGGGCATCCAACATGCATAAGCAAAGACGTGGGTCGCGTTTCACACGATCCGCATCGCTGGGTGAATGGGGAGGAAGGGGCCCACTCATTTGGTGACACGGGTCGTTCCCACCTGCCTCTGAGAGGGAAGCTAGGATGGATGACCCCATGATCCGGTCACGCCTAGGCCGGATCAACGAAACGCGACCTTTGGGGGCTCTGGATCCCAAGCCGGAGCCCCCTCCTTTTTTCTGCTGACACCCTCCTCGCTCATTCGTTCGCAGCCCGCCAAAATTCCTTTGCTGCGCAGCGCCGTGCGATAATCGGCACGGCTCATGCGAAATATCAAGCTCACTATCGCCTACGACGGCGCGGACTTCCACGGCTGGCAGTCTCAGCCGGGCGTCCCCACGATTCAGGGCGCGCTGAACGACGCCGCCAGCAAGATCACGCAGGAGAAGATTTTCATGAATGGGGCTAGCCGCACCGATGCCGGCGTTCACGCGCTGGGCCAGGTGGCGCATTTCAAGACGCAGTCTTCGCTTTCGGCGCTGGAATTTCAGCGCGCGCTGAATGCGTTGCTGCCTCCGGCGATTCGCGTGGTGGCGGCGGAAGAAATGGGACCGGATTTTCACGCGCGATGGCAGGCTCTGGGGAAGACTTACCGCTACCGGATCTATCGAGGGCGCGTGCTGCCGCCGTTCGAATATCGCCGCGCGCTGCACTATCCCTGGCCGCTCGATGAAGCGGCGATGGCCGAAGCCGCCAGGAAATTCGAAGGCGAGCACGATTTCAGCTCGTTCGCCGCTTCGTCCGGCTCGGAAGACGACGATCGCGACCGGCAAATGGTGCGCGAGATCTACTCCTCCGAAATCGTTCGAGAGCCGGATCGTGACGAGATCGCGTACGTGGTTCGCGGCCGCTCTTTTCTGCGGTACATGGTGCGCAAAATCGTGGGCACGCTGATCGAAGTCGGGAAGGGAAGGCTCGCGCCGGGCGACATCCCGAAATTATTCGAGCTGCGCGATCGCTCGCAATCCGGGCCGACGGTGCCGCCCGAAGGGCTGTACCTGGTGTCGCTGGATTTTCCCGATCCTACGGATTCGCTCGCGACGTCGGCTTCGCGCCGCCGCGCCGTGCGATCCTAGCCGCCCAATTCAGGTAAGATGTCTGAAGGATTGCCATTTCCCCGCGCATGAGCAGCGAACTCATCCACGACTGGAACCTTTACTCCGAGCCGGATATCCCCGCCGGGCGCCGCGTGCTGCTCGACGACGAAACACTGCGCGACGGCTTGCAGAATCCGTCCGTGCGCAATCCTTCCATTGCCGAAAAAATCGAAATCGTGCGTTTGATGGAGGCGCTGGGAATCGACACGGTGAACGTCGGTTTACCGGGAGCGGGCCCGCGCGCGTTTGCCGATGCCGAGGCGCTGGCGCGCGCAATTATCGGCGCGAGAATGAAGATTCGGCCGCATGCGGCCGGGCGCACGCAGAAGCAGGACATTCAGGCGATCGTCGAGCTGTCGCAGCGCGTGGGACAGCCTCTCGAAGCCGCGCTGTTTCTCGGTTCGAGCCCGATCCGGCGGCTGGTGGAGGACTGGAGCGTCGATTATCTCCTGCGCACGACGGAAGACGCCGTGAAGCAGGCTGCGTCCGCGGGCTTGCCCGTCATGTACGTGACGGAGGACACGATTCGCACCGATCCTTCGACCGTGGTCGCGCTGTATTCCACCGCAATTCGCGCCGGCGCTCGCGCAATCGTACTCTGCGATACGGTGGGCCACGCGACGCCGCGCGGCGCGCACAATCTCGTGAAGTTCGCGATTGAGAAGGTGGTGAAGCCGTCAGGGGAAAAGATCCGCGTCGATTGGCACGGCCACAACGACCGCGGCCTCGCCGTGGCGAATTCGATGGCGGCGATTGCGGCCGGGGCCGACCAGGTGCACGCGGCGGCGCTCGGGCTCGGCGAGCGCGTGGGCAACACGCCGATGGAAATGATGCTGGTCAATCTGCGTTTGCTCGGCCTGATCGACCACGATCTTTCGCAGCTGAAAAAATATTCGGAAACGGTGGCGCGTGCGACGAACATGACCATTCCGCCGAACTATCCTGTTGTGGGGCGCGACGCTTTTCGCACGCAGACCGGCGTGCACGCCGCAGCCATCGCGAAAGCATCCAAGCGCGATGATCCAGAGCTCGTCGACGCGATTTACAGCGGCGTGCCCGCGCGCCTGTTCGGACTCGAACAGATAATCGAGATCGGCCCGATGAGCGGCCGCTCGAATATCGTCTATTGGCTCGGCAAGCGCGGGATTCCCGCGACGGACGAGATCGTCGATCGCATCTTCGCCGCCGCGAAGCAGTCGGATTCCGTGCTCACGGAGCAGCAAATTTTGTCACTGGTCGGCAGCTCAGCGCGGCGCTAGAACAGGTCACATGGCCACGACACAGCCTCAACCCGAAATCATCGTTCGCCCCTTGGCGGAATCGGAGCTGGCCGAGGCCGGCCGCATCGTGCGCCTCGCGTTTGCGACCTTTCTTGGTTTGCCTCCTGATGATCCACGGCGCCCGTCCGATAGCGACTATGTCCGCTCGCGCTGGACGGCCGATCGCGACGCGGTGGTCGCGGCCGAACACGCAGGAAAGCTCATCGGCACAAACTTTGCGGCCAATTGGGGCAGCTTCGGATTTTTCGGACCGCTCACCATCGAGCCGGAATACTGGAATCGCGGCGTGGCACAGATGCTTCTCGCGCCGACCATGGAAATATTCCGTCGCTGGAACATGCGGCATCTTGGGCTGTACACGTTCGCGCAAAGCCCGAAGCACATGGCGCTGTATCAGAAGTTCGGATTCTGGCCGCGCGACCTGGTCGCCGTTATGGCGAAACAGACCGGCCCGGGGCCTGCCGCACAGATGGTCGCCGCGGCGACAGCGCAAATCACCCGCCTGTCGCAAGCCAAGCCCGACGAGATCGCGTCGATCGTCGCCGCCTGCCGCGACCTCACGAATTCCGTTTTCGAAGGCCTCGACGTCGAACGCGAAATTCGCTCCGTTTTGAGCCAGAAGCTCGGCGACACTGTTCTCGTCTGGGACAATTCAAAGCTCGCGGCCTTCGCCGTCTGCCATTCCGGTCCCGGCACGGAGGCCGGCTCCGGCGTCTGCTATGTGAAATTCGCAGCTGTGCGGCCCGGCCGCCGCGCGAGCGAGCATTTCGAGCGGCTCCTCGACGGCGTCGAAGCCTACGCCCGCGCCGTGAACGCGCCCAAGATCACCGCCGGCGTGAACATCGCGCGCCGCGAGGCGTTTCAAGCGATGCGCGCGCGTGGGTTCCGCACCGAAATGCAGGGCGTGGCCATGGAGACCGGCGGCGCCGGCTCCGGTTACAATCGCGCCGGTATCTATGTCCTCGACGACTGGCGCTAACGTAGCCGCAAACTCGAACGCCCGCGCCACGAATCGCGTGAAACGCGCCCTCATCTGCTGTATCTTTTTATTATCAATGGCCACGCTTTCGGCTCGCGCCACCGACGACGCGCTCGCGAAACTTGCGGGCGATCCCGCCTGCGCGCGCGGCCTGCAATGGATCGACAAGAGCGCCGCGTGGTCGACCGACCAGCAGATTCGCCTCACCGAAATCCCCGCGCCCGAATTCGATGAAGCGCGCCGCGGCGAAGCGCTCAAGGAACTTTTCTCCGCCAATGGATTTCAGGTCCGCACGGATAAAACCGGCAACGTGATCGGCGAGCGCCCGGGCTCGGACGCGAAAAGCGTCATCCTGCTCGCCGCGCATCTCGATACCGTGTTTCCCGCGGGCACGGACGTGCGCGTGAAGCGCGATGGCGCCCGGCTGCTTGCGCCGGGTATCGCCGATAATGGCGTCGGCCTCGCGTCGCTCGCCGGACTGGCCCGCGCTCTCACCGAATCGCGCGTCCGCACCACGAAGACAATCGTTCTCGCCGGCGACGTCGGCGAAGAGGGCGAAGGCAATCTGCGCGGCATGCGCGCCCTGATCGAAGCGTACGGCCCGCGTCTCGCGGCAGTGATCGCTGTTGACGGCCCCTCGACCGACCACGTCACCACGCAGGGAATCGCCTCGCGCCGCTTCGAGGCGAGCGTCGCCGGCCCCGGCGGCCACAGCTGGTCCGATTTCGGCGCGCCGAATCCGATCACCGCGATCGCGCGCGGCATCGTCCAATTTTCCGCGATCTCGATTCCCAGCGATCCGCGCAGCTCCTACAATTTCGGCACGATCGAAGGCGGTACGTCGGTTAATTCGATCCCGGCGCACGCCGCCGTGAAGATCGACCTGCGCTCCGAAGACGACGGCGAACTCTCGCGCCTCGAAACCGGCCTGCGTGACGCGATGCAATCCGGCGCGAAAGCCGAGATCGCCGCCACGAAATCCCCGAGCGACTCGCTTCAGCTCACGATCCGATCGCTCGGCATCCGCCCGGCCGGGAAATTGCCGGACGATTCGCCGCTGCTCGCCGCGATCCGCAACGTTGACCGCTATCTCGGCAATCGCTCGCGCCTCGAGCGAAGCTCGACCGACGCGAATATTCCGCTGTCGATGGGCATTCCCGCTGTCGCTCTGGGCGGCGGAGGCCGCGGCGGCGGCTCGCACACTCTCGATGAATGGTATGACCCCGCGGGGCGGGAACTCGGCCTGAAGCGCCTGTTCTTGACGGTTGTGTCGTTGGCAGGCGTCGAACGCTGAAGATTCGCTACCAGTGAATTTCCAAGAGCAAATGCAATGAGCAAGCGCCTGCGCGCGGACCTCGCGCTCGGAACTTGCACGCTGATCTGGGGCGCCACGTTCGTGGTCATCAAAAGCGCGCTCGCCGATATTTCCGTCGTTGCGTACCTCGCCATCCGTTTCGGTCTTGCTGCCGCGATCATGGCGATCATCTATTGGCGAACCGTTCGCGCGCTCTCGCGGCAGGCAATTTGGGCGGGCGCGCAAGTCGGCTTTTTCATGTTTGGCGGCTACATATTTCAGATTGCCGGCCTCCGGCTGACCACTCCTTCCAAGGCCGCGTTCATCACCGGAATGTCCGTCGTATTCGTGCCGGTCATTCTTGCTGTTTTCGGCGCGCGTCGCGTCTCACCGTGGATATGGCCGGGGGCGATCGTGGCGCTGGCCGGGCTCTATTTTCTTTCTGTGCCGCCCCAGGGATTGACCGGCCTGAACCGCGGAGATCCCATCGTCCTCGGCTGCACCATCATGTTCGCGCTGCACATGATTTTCATCAGCCGCGGCGTTGAGAAGCACTCCGTCGCCGCCATCAGCTTCCTGCAGGTCGCCACGACCGCCGTGCTTTCGGTGCTGCTGTTGCCGGTTGCGGCGGCAACGGGCTGGGAGAGGCCGCGGATCGTCTGGACGGGTTATCTCGTCTTCGCGATCGTGGCGACCGCGATCGGCGCCACGGTGATCGGTTTTTCCTTGCAGACTTGGGCGCAGAAACATACGTCGGCGTCCCACACCGCGCTCCTGCTGAGCC
Organism: uncultured Acidobacteriota bacterium; assembly: GCA_963769415.1. Lineage (GTDB taxonomy): Bacteria > Acidobacteriota > Terriglobia > Acidiferrales > UBA7541 > Palsa-295. The sequence goes on along the minus strand of CAVYLM010000005.1, from coordinate 1,577,066 downwards.
TTGAGCCCGTTTTCGCCGCCATCACTTCCGTCTTACTCGGCCAGGAACGCATCGGCCTGCGCATCCTGTTCGGAGCGGCACTCATCCTCGGCGGCATCCTGCTCGCCGAATGGAAAGCCTCGCCCGAGACGGGGCCGGAAGAAATTCCCGCGTAACGAAGGTTTTGCCTGGGATCGCCAATCCCCGATTGGCGGCTTTGCCCTCATGCTTGGCAAGCGTCGCCTATGCACAACCGCTTTGTAGGGGCGTCCGCCGCGGCGGATGCCCGGCAAAATTTCTTGGCTCGGCCCATCCATTATCCTAGGTCGCCCGCCGATGACGGTTTTGTAGCGCCCGCCTTTAGGCGGGCATCTTGTCTCCCTGCAATTCTCCGTAACCTTTTGCCCCTTGCTCGGTTAATGCTATAGAGAACGCGTTCTGCGGAGAACCGGTTGAAGGCCCAAGCGAACGAGGTCGAGGAGCGGCTGCTCGTCGAAGCGGCGCAGAAAGATCGTGCGCGCTTTACGGACCTCTACGAAGCAAATTTCGAGCGGGTGTATGCGTTCGTCTCGCGGCGCGTTCATTCGCGCGCCGACGTGGAAGACATCACCGCGGAAGTCTTCCAGCACGCGCTGGAGAACCTCCCCCGCTTCGAATGGCGCGGGGTCCCATTCGCCGCATGGCTTTACCGCATCGCAGCAAACGCCGTTGCCGACCGGTGGCAGCGCCTCGTGCGCGAAAGCGGCCGGCCGGTGATGGAGACGCCGTCGGTCGAATTCGACGACGCCGAGATCGAGCGGACCGAGCGCCGCGCGCAGCTGTTCCGCAACGTAGCCAAATTACCGGCCGAGCAGCGCCGCGTGATCGAAATGCGCTTCGCCGAGGGGAAAAGCATCCTCGAAATCGCCAGGGCACTGGGGAAATCCACCGGAGCCGTGAAGCAGCTTCAGCACCGTGCGTATAAGAAACGCGCGAACAAGCCTGGAAGGATTTGCCGGACTGGGCGGGTGAGAGAAATGGCTAGAAAAACACCGGCCGAGAAAATAGACCACATGATCGCGGGGTTTCTCGCTAGGCCGAGAGCGTACTTCACCGCTATTGAACTCGAGAAAGCCTATGCGTTTATGGCTGGCCCTGCCATCGGGTTCATCCCGGTCCTGCGCGATCTTCCGCGCGAGAAATTCAAAGAGCGTCTCAGAACGAATCTGGAAAGGAGAGCGGCAATAACCACATCAGCAGTAGGAAAAGCGGTTAGTCCCATTCGCGAAGGATTCCACAGCATCACGCCCTACCTGATCGTTCCGAGGGCGGCGCAGCTGATCGATTTCATGAAGACGGCATACGGAGCCGAGGAACGGTTCCGGGTGAATCGCCCCGGCACCCAGACGATCATGCATGCCGAGCTGAAAATCGGAGACTCCATGATCGAGATGGCTGAAGCAAATGAACAGTTTCCGCCCACGCCCGCGACGATTATCCTGCGCGTGGACGACGTGGGCGCCGCCTTCCAACGCGCGGTCGAGGCGGGCGCCACCGTAGTGCAGCCGGTGGCCGATGAAGCGTATGGCGCGCGTAGCGCGACGGTGCAGGATGCCTCCGGCAACAAATGGAACATCTTCAAGCCGACCGACGGCAACCCCATCTTCAAGGACTTTCGCAGCGTGACTCCGCATTTCAATCCGCTGCGGGCGCCCGCGATGATCGAATTCTTGCGGAAAGCATTTGGCGCCGAGGAGGTCTATCGCGCACAATCGCCCGACGGCGTGATCCACCACGCGCAGGTGCGGATCGGAGATTCCCTTATCGGCATGGGCGAAGCGCACGGGCCGTATCAGCCGGTGCCCTCCACGCTTCACCTGTACGTGCCGGATGCGGACGCGGCCTACGAACGAGCGCTCCGCGCCGGCGCAACATCGATTCAGCCGCCCGCCGATCAGCCTTATGGCGACCGGAGCGGGGGAGTGCAGGATCCGTTCGGCAACCGGTGGTTCGTCGCCACGCACATCCGCGACGTTGCGTTCTAGCGTCGGTCGCTGAGGTCAATATATGAAATTCGCACGATGGGTGTTTGGGCTTGCCGCTGCTTTCGGTTTTTCCGTCGTTTATCCGCTCTACCACATGCCGGGCACGCCGACGTACTACGGCATGATCGCGACGCTGATCGCGTGGCAAACGGCCTTCGTCGTGATCGGCGTCAATCCGCGGCGTTATCGCTGGCTGATGATTCCTGCCGTGCTCGAAAAGGGGCTTTGGATGATCACGCTCTTCGTCCTCCACACCAGAGGCGAAGTGGACCGTCGCACGATTCTGCTGAATGTCGCAACGCACGGCCCGCTCGGCGTCCTCTTCCTCGTCGCCTTCGTGGTAACTCCTAAAGCAGAGCCAGCCCCATGACTGCCGCTGAATTTCGCCGCATCGCGCGCGGCTTTCCCGAAGTGGTGGAAAGCTCCTGAGGGTTTTCGGCCACGCCGTTTAGGGGGTCGGAGCTTTAGCTCCGACATAGCATCCGAGCCGGTAAGGGGCTTGAGCCCCTGAAGGTCCCTTATTCTTTCTCGGCGTCCTCTGCGTCTCTGCGGTGAGACTCTGCCTTACGTTCAGGAATCCGAGCCTACTTCGTCGCTGGAGCTGGCTGTGAGGGTTCGCTGGCTTCTTGCTTCGGGCGCGTGCGATCGATCGCCTGTCCCGCCTGCGTCGCAATCACGGTAAACACGTTCAGATCCTCGACCGTAAACATCCCGCGCTTCGAAAGATTATCCACGTAGAGCAATCCCAGCCTGCGCTCGCGCGTTCCCAGCGGCGCGCACATCGCCGACTGCATTCCCGAATTGGCGATGCTCGCGCTTGCCGAAAGCCGCGGATCGGCCTGCGGGTCGGACACCAGCAGCGGCAGCCCGCCGTGCATCACCTGGCGAATGATGCTCTGCGAAATGGTCAGCTCCGGCGCGCCCTGTCCCGGCCACGCCTTCGATCCTGGCCGGTAGCGAATCAGCGCCGGCTCGAATCCATACCCGCCCTTGCTGAAATCTCCGCCGCCGATCGATTCGTGATCGAGTAGCATCGTGAACCCGCGCTCGGCGCCGTCCATTTCGAGCACCAGGTCGAGCACGCGCTTCGTGACCTCTTCCACCGTCGTCACTTCGCCCAGCACGCGATTCACGCGATAGAGCAGCGTCAGCAGCCGGTTCTCCTGATCGAGCGCGCCTTGGCGGTCCTTCTCGGATATCGGCTTCACGACCTGCGGCGAATCCGCAATACTCAGCGGCTGCGTCGGCAAGAACGATCCCGAATACGCAGATTCGCGCATCACCTTCTCGACCTTCGACGGAAGCTGCGGCGTCCCGTACGCCACCATGTTGCGCGCCGTGGACTCTTCGAAATAGCGGATGCGATATTCGCCCAGCATGATCTCGTCGTTCGCGCGCAGCGTCGCTTCCTTCACCGCCGCGCCGTTCACCTTTACTCCGTTGGAGCTGCCGCGGTCGATGATCTGCCAGTGGCCGTCGGGAGTGGCGCGCACCACGGCGTGCTGACGCGAGATGCTGGCGTTGTCCAGGATCAGGTTGCTCGATTTCGCGCGGCCCACCACGATCGGCCGGTCGCCGAGCAATTCAAATACGCGCGAGCCTTCGCTCGCATGATGAATCAGGAATCGAGGCATCGGTATGACTCCGCCTCGATCTTCAGCCGCCGCGCCGCCCAAATCAATGGAACCCGCCGACCGTCTTGCCCGATCCCTAACCGCCGCGGAGCGGCACCGACAAAAGTGTCTCACTTGTTTGGGTGCGCCATCGTTTGTTTTCAATGAGATGCGAACGAAAAGAAGTGGCACGGTGTCCCACTTAATTTCGTGATTGGTGGGTGGTGATTCGTGAGCAGTGACGAGTTTGTCCTGTATCGACGCGGCGGGCAACACTACCTGCTGCGGGTGGGGCTGCGCAGCGGAAATCGCCTGACGGCGAAGGTGTATGTCGCGGCTGCCCTTGGCCTGGGCTCTGGGTAAAAAGCCGCGACCCCCTACAAACCAGGCGTAGGGGCGGGGTAGACGCGGGGCGCTGGCGCGGGAGGCGGGGAAGAAGCGTCCCAGCGCTCGCGGTTGCGAGACCGCCAAACCTTTCATCGGTTGTTTTGATTGGGCGCCCGTGCTCGATGCGTTCCCCGGCTAGCGCCGCCCCGGTTGACGTTCTACCGGGACTTTCAAATCTGCCCCTTACTGAACGAGGCACCTTCACACTACGGAGAATCTGCGCGCATGTCTATAGTACTCGATCCGAACGCCGTTCAGGAATGGGGGCAAGGCGCAGTGGAGCAGCAAGACCGAAAAGCCCCACACGCACAAACCGAGCATGGACCACACGCGTCACGATTGCTTGTTTGCAAGAAGTTACAAACGACTTGATTACTTCTGATGCCGACTGGACTACCCTAGCGCCGCCCTGCCGACAAACCGCCGTTCGGGGAGGGGCGTTTCAGACGGTCCATTTCTCGCGCGTACTCGGCATCGCGCTGACTTTGTGCCTTGCCAAGCCGCTCAATGATCCCTGGTGCGTCTGTGAGGAATTCCGTACCGTACTTTCGGAAGATCCCGGCAAGAAAACGAAACCACTCATCCACGTCGCGCTCAGAGTCGAGAAACAAGTCTTCCGGCAGCGACTTGTACCTTAAGTCGCCGTAAAGGAACAGTAGGTCGTCAATCGCGAAGAAGTGCTCACCTTCAGGTTCGGGCCCGAAGCGGCAGGACATCCATGGTTTCCTCGCGTATTCTAGGTGAACATAAACCGACCCTGAAGAATATCGAGCGCCGATAGGTAGATCGTTTGTCGCGATAAGTCCATAGTCAGTCTCAAGATAGGTAAATTCGCGACGAATCGCCCTCACCACTCCGAGGTGGCCTATGTCGGAAGGTAAGACACTCTTAAGGTTCTCCAATAGTACCGCACTTGTTGCAAAGAGGGACGCATAGGCTTGCTGTTTGGATGGGTAGACACGATTGACGGCTTGTTGCAGTTGTGCCAACGAGCGAAGTTCGTTGGCCGCGCACGATGGGAAGTTTACGAGCGTGTCACGCTCTAGCGCTCTTCGGCCGAGGTAAATCCAGTGCTCAACCGCTTCGAGCACATCATGCGCCAAGCCGTTGGCTTGGCTTGCGTGCCGGAGGTAGTCGAGGTGTGATTCGAGATCGCTCACAAGGCGCTCCAAAGACGCACTCATTGCTTTACCTCAATTGTGCCCTTGATGCCACCAACCGTGTAGTTTATATGAGGATAGGTGTGGGTGCTAACGCCACCAGGTGCGTGGCTCTCGGGTCCGCGAGCCAGACTGCCGCCTGCATCGCGTATCATGCGCTCCGCTTGTTTCACCGTGGGAAGTTTGTTCCCCAGATCTGCAGCTCTCAAATTGACCGTGCCTTCTCCGGTATTTGGCGTCCGCAATTTAGCAACGGCCTGACGATAGGCTTGCTGCCCCGTCCAGCCCCACGGCGTTAGTTCGGGCAGTTCCGCTTCGATGCCTGCTTCGGGTACCTCCAGCGCCAAAGGTCCGCCGAAACTAAGGTTCACAATGAAGCTAAACCACTCTTTCTTCTGTTCCTCCTCGGTCGGAATATCTGGAACGCCGTAAAAGCCAGCCATCGCCCCATCGACGGAGTGAAACCACTCCTCTTCAGCCATGTTGGGGGGGCTTGGCGGCGAGCTCGTTCCAGACCCGCTGCCACCGAAGAGTTTATTCAGTAAGCCGGGTGCCCCACACTTCGCTTCTGGTTGCGGCGCGGCTCACGTCCAGCTGCCGCGCATGATACCATCGCGGTACGTCACCGCGGAGTATGCCTTTGCGGGTGCCCCTCGATAAGAACGAAGGCCGGGTGCCCCACCTGTTCTTTCGCGCCTTTCCATCTGGACACGAAGGCACTGCGGATGATCCCACAGCAATAGTTGACGACTTAGTTCCCCGACCTGAGTGGGTGCCGCACCCTTCCGGGGTTGAAGGGTGTGGGGTATCGAGGCGGGCAGCGCCTCGACGCATGGAAGGTGTTTATTGTTCCGCACTGTATGACTATAATAGTCATTATGGTCATACGGGAGGCACCGCATGGCAAATCAGAATAAGACGTGGCCGGTCGCAAAGGCCAAGGCGCACTTCAGCGCTCTGATCGACCGCGCTCTGCAGGAAGGCCCTCAGACGATCACGCGCAGTGGTCGCAAAGCCGTCGTCGTTGTATCTGTCGAACAATGGGAGCGCAAGGCAAAACCAAAGGGCACCCTCGTGGAGTTTTTTCAAAGCTCTCCGCTCCGTGGCGCGCACATCCGGATAAAACGGTTGAAGGGCGGCATCCGTGAGATCGAACTGTGAACTATCTTGTGGACACGAACGTCGTTTCTGAATTGGTTAAACCCAATTTAGATGCAAACGTCGCGCGGTGGTTTAACTCTACGCCCGAAGACGAAATCTGGTTAAGTGTGATGACGTTCGCCGAAATCCGATTCGGCATCGAGACGATGGCCGACGGGCGCCGGCGGTTCCTGTTGCTGGGCTGGCTCGAAAATGATCTGCCTGCCCGGTTCGATGGCCGGATTATCTCGATTGGAGCGGTCGTGGCGGACACTTGTGGCAATTTGATGGCGCGCGCTCGGAAGGTAGGCCGGCGGATTGAAGTAATCGACGGACTCTTCGCGGCCACAGCAGAAGCGCACGGAATGACGCTTGTGACGAGAAACACGAAGCATTTCGAAAGCCTGAAGGTCCCGCTAATTAATCCCTGGCTTCAAAATCCTTGATCCCACCGGCAGATCACTACTCGTGATGGAATTTCACATCCAGCGGCGCGCTCATGTGCGGTGCATGGAGATGCTTCTTCTCGAATGCCGTGATGTCCGCTTCATGTAGCAGCGTGAGCCCTATATCATCGAGCCCCTTCAGCAGGCATTCGCGCCGGAACGGATCGATCGTAAACGAATACCGCAGCCCCTTGTCGTCCGTCACAACCTGCTGCTCGAGATCGACCGTCACGCTGTAGCCTTCATTCGCGGCGATGCCCTAGAAGCTGCCGCCGCCTTTTTCCGCCTTAGAGCTCACGAAATCTCTCCATGTCGCCGCCCGGTTTAGCAGCCCAGCCGGCCATATCCTTCAGGGAGGGCTTGGAGGGCAGGCCGATCATCCCTTGGCCTATGGTGTGGATGAGTCGCCGGCGCTGAAGCAGGGCTGAGATCGCCGGCGTTCTCCAGAACTCCATTGATTGCCGCGCACAATCCAGCTAAGTCAGCGTGCCCAAAACTCAGGTCTGAGGCGCGTTCTGCCGAGACCGTACAATCTGAACGGAGCAGGGGGCATGCAAGGCGACGGCGTGCGCCACCGAGCCGAGGAGAAATCGACTCACCGGGCCATACCCGTGAGAGCCGAGCACGATTAAATCGGCTCCCCATTTCTCCGCCCGCTCAACAATCACCGCTTTCGGTGTCCCCTCAAGGATCTTCGTCACAATGCGTACACGAGGCGCCTTCTCGCGAATTTGTCCGGCAGCTTTTTCGGCGATTGCCGGCGCTTTCTGACGCGCCTCTTTAAGGAGCGTCTCGTGGCTAGCCGCCAGAACCAAGACCGGATCGGCCACCAGTGGCAGCCGCGTATGAATGACGGTGAGAACTTCTATTTCGGTCTCATCAGGCCAATGGCGTGAAGCGACTTCCTGGATCGCAGCTTCGCTAGACGGCGATCCATCCGTAGCCAGTAGAACTTTCATCTAACATCTCCCGTATTTTCGTACGCAGTCAGCTTACCGAGCTGGTCGCCCTCGGAGTCGGGCGCAACCCGATTCCGTCCCGGGATGCCTTGCGACGCGGGCCAAGTGTAAAAGCTTGGCGCTCGTACAGACTGTGAGTCTCGTCACAAGCGCGCGTGAGCCTTGTTACGGGGACGCCGAACGGCCACGTTACATCTGTCAGCCACATCCTGAACCACCATCGGACCAGGCGGATCGAGTTAGTGCCCGGTATCTCAGGCTCTCTTCCTGACCAGACTCAAACCAAATAAGAGCGCAGAGAAGATGACAATCGTCGGCCCCACAGTCGAAAGCCTAAGAACTAGGATATTGAATAGGAATCCTGCCGCGACAGAAACAAGGCTGGTCGCCGAGGAAACCAGGAGAAAGTGTGAAAGCTTGTCGGTCAAGTGCCGAGCCGTCGCCGCAGGCAAGATGATCAACGCGCTGGCGAGCAGCGTCCCCATAAAACGCAGGCCAACGAGGATGGTCAGGCTGAAGAGCAGAAGAAAGTAGAGATCAACTCGACCGACCTTCACGCCGGTTGCGGCCGCCAAATCCGGCGAGAAGATAGTGAGCGCTAGCTGGTCCTTGAGAAGAAAGAGGGAAAGGACCACACATAGCGTAGTCGCGAAGCCTAGAAGAAACCCGAGAAGTGAGACCTGCTGCAATTCGCCAAAGAGAGCCTCAATGAGATCCTCCCGCGGGGTCACTGCCGCGCCAATGGCTAGACCTGCCGCGAAGACCACGCCGATCGCGGCGTCGGTAGCCAAGCCCGTCTTCTTCTGGAGTCGCCACACCAAGATCGTTCCGAGAAATAAGGTGGTAGCGCCGCCGACCAACGGGTTCATCTTCAGAAGAAACGCAACACCGAGCCCTGGGAGAGCTAAGTGAGAAATCACATCGCTGGCCAGAACCATCCGTTTCATTAGAGCAAAACAACCGACGAGACCTGCAGCCAGCGCGAAGAAGAGCGCCAGCAAAATGAGAAAGCCTTGGCCTCCAGGCATGTTCATAGCTCCCTCGGGATTCGTGACTCTTGACTCAGCCTTTCAAGTGGTCTTCGATGTGACGGTAGTACTTAGGCGGCGCCGCATAGAGACTTTCAAGCATCGCTGGCGTCAGAATCTCTTTTGGAGGACCCATGCAGGGCTTCCCTTTGCTGAGACACAAGACCATGTTGGCGTAACGATAGACAACGCTCAGGTCGTGAGAGACCAGAATGACCGTCATGCCTTTATCCCGTTGCAGCGAGTGGAGCAACTCGTAGACGCGTTCCTCGGTCAACTCATCCAGGCTTGCGGTCGGCTCGTCGAAGAGGAGCACATTTGGTTGTCCTAACAACGCGAAGGCAATCAGTGCCTTCTGAAACTGTCCGCCCGACAGGTGTCCGATGCTGGTGTTTAGAAGTTCTCGTGTCAGGCCAACCTCGGAGGACACCTGCTCCAGCTCTGCCCCCGGCAGCTTGAGAAAAGTGGCCTTTGCTTCCAAGAGGTCTTTCAACTGGAGAGGTAGCTGTCGATCCGCAGCAATTTTCTGCGGGACGTATCCGAGCCGAGCCCCGTGGCTCCATCGAATTTCACCTTCATAGGGTAGAAGATTCAACAGCGCCTTGAGTAAGACGGTCTTCCCGGAGCCATTCGGCCCTATGACCGCCAGGCAATCTCCTGCACGCGCCTCGAAGGTCAGGCCCTGAATGACGGCAAGACTACCGAAGGCGATCTTCAGTTTTGCCACCGAGAGTAATGGCTCCTGTGTTGAGGTAGATGACATGCTGATCTGCCCGCGAAATCCGCGCACGGATCATACGACACTCGCAAGGTTTTCCGGCCACCTGAACCTCAGGCGGAGCTGCGTCGTATCACTCAAGCTTTCGCATGTCGAACCAGAGCTCCAGAGCCAAAGGTCCCTCCCGAGAAGTAACTCACTGTTCGGCAGCGGGAGCGCTTTCAGGTTAAGCGGCGCTGAATCAGCGGGTGCTGAGTAAGTCTTGGGTGCAGGATTGGGTGCTCGGAGCTGTCACTGGTGTCGCCTTGCGCACGCCCGGACTTTCGTCCGTCGGGAATGCGTTTCTGCTAGCGGGCCGAACGTGTCTGTGCTCTTACGACCACTGCCTCACCAGGGGTGACCGCACGATCGGCAGTTCAGGGGGAGAACAAGGCGCCAATCTCACGATTGGTCGCCTCTTGGCTACTCGTGGTGGAATTTCACATCCAGCGGAGCGCTCATCTGCGGAACGTGGAGATGCTTTTTCTCGAACGCCGCGATGTCCGCCTCATGTAGCAGCGTCAGTCCGATATCATCGAGCCCCTTCAGCAGGCACTCGCGCCGGAATGGGTCGATCGTAAACGAATACCGCAATCCTTTATCGTCGGTCACCACCTGCTGTTCGAGGTCGACCGTCACGCTGTAGCCCTCATTCGCAGCCGTGCGCTTGAAAAGCTCGTCGATTTGCTCGTTGGAAAGCGTGACGGGCAAAATCCCGTTCTTGAAGCAGTTATTGTAGAAAATGTCCGCATAGCTCGGCGCCAGGATCGCGCGAAACCCGTAATCCAGAATCGCCCACGGCGCATGCTCGCGGCTCGACCCGCATCCGAAATTCGCGCGCGCCAGCAGCACGCTCGCGCCCTTATAGCGCGGCTTGTTCAGCACGAAATCCGGATTCGGTTTCTCGCCCGGCAGATAGCGCCAGTCGTAAAAAAGCACGCGTCCGTACCCCTCGCGCGTCAGCAGCTTCAGAAACTGCTTCGGCACCATCTGGTCCGTGTCCACGTTCACGCGGTCCATCGGCCCCACCAGTCCCGTATGTTTCGTGAATGGCTTCATCGCTATTCCACCCCTTCCGCGCCGGACCACCTGCGAATGTCGACGAAATGCCCTTCGATCGCGGCAGCCGCCGCCATCGCCGGGCTCACCAGATGCGTCCTGCTGCCTTTCCCTTGCCGCCCTTCAAAATTTCTGTTCGATGTCGAAGCAGATCTTTCGCCGCTCGGGAGCACATCGTCATTCATGCCGATACACATCGAACACCCGGAGTCGCGCCATTCGAACCCGGCGTCACGGAAAATCTTGTCGAGCCCTTCCTTTTCGGCGGCGGCTTTCACCACGCGCGACCCCGGCACGACCAGCGCCTGCTTCAGAGATTTTGAGACGTGCTTGCCGGCGGCGACTTTCGCCGCCTGGCGCAGGTCTTCGATGCGCGAGTTCGTGCAGGAGCCGATGAACACGCGGTCCACGCGAATGTCTTCCATCGGCGTGCCGGGCTTCAAATCCATGTACGCGAGCGCGCCCTCGGCGGCTTTGCGGTCGACCGCATCCTGGAATGACGACGGATCGGGCACGCGCCCGGTCACCTGCGTGACCATGCCGGGATTCGTTCCCCACGTCACCATGGGCGCGATGTCCGCGGCTTGCAGCGCCACCGTCGCATCGTATTTCGCGCCCGGATCGGTCGCCAGCGCCTTCCACTCCTCCACCGCGTCCTGAAATTCCTTGCCCCGCGGCGCAAACGCCCGCCCTTCGATATACGCAAAAGTTGTTTCATCGGGTGCTACCATTCCCGCCCGCGCGCCGCCTTCGATCGACATGTTGCACATCGTCATGCGGCCTTCCATCGAAAGCGCGCGCACGGCTTCGCCGGTATATTCGACCACGTGGCCGTTGCCGCCGCCGATGCCGATCTTGCCGATGATGGCGAGAATGATGTCTTTCGCCGTGACGCCGTGGTGGCGCTGGCCCTGCACGTCGATCTTCATCATTTTCGATTTGAACTGCGACAGGCACTGCGTGGCGAACACGTGCTCGACCTCGCTGGTGCCAATGCCGAAGGCCAGCGCGCCGAAGGCGCCGTGCGTGGCCGTGTGGCTGTCGCCGCAGACGATCGTGCATCCCGGCAGGGTGATGCCCAGCTCCGGGCCGATGACGTGCACGATGCCCTGGTTCCGGCTGTTCATGTCGAAAAGGTTGATGCCGTGTTCCTGGCAATTGCGCGCCAGCGCCTCGAACTGCGCCTTGGCGTCGGGATCGGCTACGGGCGCCAGCCGATTCTTCGTGGAGACGGAGTGGTCCATCACCGCGAACGTCAGCTCCGGCCGGCGAACCTTGCGGCCCGCGACCTTCAGGCCGGAAAACGCCTGCGGAGTGGTGCCCTCGTGGATCAGGTGCCGGTCGATATAAATCAGCGAAGGCTGTCCCGGCTCTTCGTGAACCACGTGCGCGTTCCAGATTTTTTCGTAGAGTGTCTTAGCAGCCATAGGAAAATCCCATTCCCCCAGCGCATTGTAACAGTATCAGCGGTTCAGGTTTTAGTGGCACAGACACTCCTGTCTGTGCTCCTACGACCGCCGCTTAACCAGGAACTCCCGCAAGCTCGGAATGGCCGGCTCGCCATTCCCGCGAGCGCCGTGCCTTGCGTACTGCAGCTACAAGGACCGCGCTTTCGTCCGTCAGTGCGATTGCATGTAGCACGGCGAGAGCTCGTCAGAGCACAGACAAGAGTGTCTGTGCCACTGGCACCAAAACTAAGCCGAAAGGCTATACGTGTCCAATATCGATCCTGTATATGGCAATATATTCTGGATATGAATATCGAACTGCGCCACCTGCGCTATTTCGTCGCCGTTGCCGAGGAACTGAACTTCACGCGCGCCGCGGCGCGCCTGCACATCGCGCAGCCTCCGCTGAGCCAGCAGATCCGCCAACTGGAGGACGAACTCGGCGTCCGCCTCTTCGACCGCACAAAACACGAGGTTCGCCTGACGGACGCGGGCCGCGCCGTGCTGAACGAAGCCCGCCAGACGCTCGCGCAAGCCGACCGGGTCGGCATCGCCGCGCGCCGCGTTTCCGAGGGCGTCACGGGGAACCTGCGCGTCGGTTTTCCAGGATCGTTTCCGCACACGACGCTCCCCGCAATCCTCCGCGCGTTTCGTTCCAAATTTCCCGGAGTCCAGCTGACGTTGCAGGAGTGCAGCACGGAGGAACAGCTGGAATTGCTGGCGGCAGGGAAGATCGACGTCGGATTCGTGCGCCTGCCCGTCGAGAACGCGCCTGCGTCGTTGCTGGTCAAACCGATTCTGCGCGAGCCGCTGATCCTCGCGCTGCCGAAAAAGCATCCGCTCGCGCGACGAGCGAAAGTCCCTGTTCGCGCGCTAGCCGCGGAGCCCTTCATCCTTTTCCCGCGCCACGCCGCGCCCGGCCTCTACGACCAGATCGAAGCAATCTGCCGCCGCGCAAAATTCAAGCCCTCCGTGGCGCAGGAGGCCTCACAAATCCAGACCATCATCAGCCTGGTCTCCGCCGGGCTCGGCGTCGCGATCGTCCCGCGCTCGATGCAAACGCTCCACCGCGAGCACGTGGTCTACCGCGCGCTGCAGGGCCCCAGCGTCATGACGGAAATGGCGATTGCTTACGAGAAGGAAAACCCGTCGATGGCGCTGCGGTCGTTTCTCGGAATCGTGGCGGACGAAGCGGCGTAACGCCTGTCTCCCTTTACAGGCTGCGGAAGAGGGCACGAGGAGTGTCCTCAGGCGCTAAAGCGCATTGAGCGCAGGCGATTTATGTCGGAGCTGGAAGCTCCGACCCCCTAAAAGGTGTCTTTTTTTTTCGCCTTGGCGAGTCTTCCCTCTATACACGAGAAAATCTTCCGAAAATCGTTCAGGATGCGCACTGACGTGCGGGAATTATGAGCACTTCAGTCCGCATGGTGAACGGTTTTTGAGCTGAAACCCGCCAAATTCTGCCTGAAAACCGATAAGTGCCCGGTTCGTGGCCAAGTCGCCGGAAGTCCACAGGAGTCCGCCGCCCTTTTCGCCCTTTCTGCCGGCTAGCCTCGCGCGCAGGGAGGTGTCGAGCATGCGATTGAGCAGAATCCAAAGGACGACGCTGGCGATGGGGGCGTACAAGAGCCTTGTCTGTGCGGCGGAATCCATGGTCAGGAGCCTGGACCAGCAACTGATTCACGAGGGACTGACCACGGGGCAGTACCGGGCGCTCGATGCGCTGCTGCTTCACGGGCCGATGAGCCAGGCTGAGCTGTGCCAGCTGATTTTCAGCGTCAGCAGCAGCACGAGCCTGACGCTTAAGTGATTGCAGCGCGACGGATTGGTGACGCGCCGGGTGGACGAGAGCCACCGCAGGAAGAAGGTGGTTGCCATCACGGTCGCGGGAAGAAAGGTGGTAGCGAAGGTGATGCCGTTGCAGGCGCACCTGGTGCGGGCGCTGATGGCCGCACTGGAGAAGCGGGAGCAGGAGTTGCTGGCGCGATTGTGCGAGAAGCTGGCCGGGGGAGACGAGGCGAAGCTGCTGCGCGAATTGCTGACGACGCTGAGGGGGAAGTAGGACGACGGAATCCGATCACAGCCGAACCGCTAAATTGAAACGGAACAGACTCGCGAGTCGGAATCTCGGAAAAGGCCCCACCTTCACAAACCGAGGACCCTTCGGCTTCGCTCAGGACAAGTGGGGCACCCGAAAAACCAAACACCCAAGCCTCGACCACCCGCCGAATTCGAATCTCGTCAGTCTATATAGCGTTTCGCTATGACGGCTTCTGCGCGCAAGGTCTCGGCACGATCCATCATTCCCAGACGTTCCATCTCCGCAGCCGCACGCTCGCGCTCATGGATATCCGCCACAATGACACCGTGCACATGAGCGCCGCTCAGGAGCAGCCGCTCGATTTCCGCTGATCCACTGCGGAAGTGATGGTGGGCTAGCGCCGTCTGCCCTTCGTGGGCGGGCGGCGCTTCAGCATTGTCGATCGCCGCAATAAGCGCTCGGATGACCTTCGCCTCGATGGTGCGTCTGTCTTTCATCGCGGTGCGCAAATCGGCACGCAGCCGAGCTTTCATGTCTCTTCCGGCATCGTCCGACATATCGCATGGGATTTTCATGGGGGAATCGTAGCAAATAACAGAACAGGCGGCGAAAAAGCCGAAGGAAGAATCCTAGGATCGTCGACGTGACCTCGCGCACCCTTCACAAACCGCGTGAAGGGATGCGGCACCCTCGAGGATAGGCCGAAATCTCAATGAAGGCGGGTGCGACAGGTTCAGTCGAGCTGTAAAGGTGCGCCACCCGCCGATCGAACAACTGGGCGGGCAAGCGAAAAAGGCCACGCTGAATTTGCGGCAGTCGTACGTGCGCGTGGCGCGACACGCGGCGATGAAAACGGGGCGCTACCTGCACGCGAAACAAAGGAAACGCGCGCGGCGGCAGTTGAAATTTATGCGCGTGCGGCTCAGGCGGCCACTAGATGCCCGTAAATACACATAGCGTGAGCGTAGTACGTTTTTCGTTTCACGACGAACCAGCTTTGCTTGAATCGCTAATCCAAATTAAGAAAACTCTTTGTAATCGTTTCTATTTCTTTTCCAAAGTTGCAATTAGCCGAGATTCAGCACCTGCTTGCACCGTGATCTCACGAGACCAGTCTTTGTAGTCTGACTGAGATACACGAATCGTGTGCTTTCCGGCTGGTAGTTTGAGGTTTGCGGGCGCGTTGCCCACGAACACACCATCAGCATAAATATCTGCCCCGTCAGGATTGGTCGAAACAGCTACAGTAGCTGTCCCCTCGCTGGTCGTCACCACAGCGGATACCACGGGGGCTGCTCCCTTGGCAGGAACAGCTATTGGAGGCGACTGACTCGCAGCCTCCATCGGCGTGCTTGATGATTCAGAAACAAGATTCTTAGTCACCGAGATTTTCTGCTTTGAAAACTCATACTTGCCTTCTTGCGGGTCTATAAGCGTCATTGCGCCGTGACCTTTCCAAGCCCCCGTCTTGATGTCCACGCGAATGAAGTAGGTCTGTCCTCCTTTCGCATCCAAATCAATTCCTGTTGATTTATCGTTCGAGTAGACGCGGTGTGAGCCTGCCAAGACGGTGACCTCGACAGCATCTCCGTTGTGAAGGTGAGCCACATCTATGTCGTCCACGAACAGCGGCGGTTTCAGGGCCGAACCCTCAAACCTGTGCGGACGATAAAAGCAGATCGTGGCGGTCGTGGTCGACTTTTGGTCTTGTGCCGCAATGTTTAACGGGAGCACTAGCAGGAGCAGGAGCAGAGACATGAGTTTCTTCATTTTGTCCTTCGTCGGTGCGAGAATTTGGGTGTGACACTTGACTCTTTAAGGAATATAACCCGGTGAGATTGCGCCGTCGATTGGTCTTCTACAATGGTGTGCCCCAAGTGCGAATTTCGAGCTTTCCACTCACTGAGGCTTTTCTGCGCCTTCTTTCGTGCCGGGGATTCTACCACGGGCGGAGTTACGCATTGCAGTTACGCGAGTGACAACTTAACTGTCTGAGAAACAGCGGCGTGTCGCAGCCCTTGCATCCCGATGCCTCGTCGCACGTCGGGCATGGGCGTATACTGCCGCACGGGTAACGGGTTGGCTGACGGGTCGCGCGGAGGCGGATGATGAATCCCATTCGCATTGCATTGGGCATTTTGCTGGCGACATGGATTGCAGGGCCGGCGTGGTCGCAGGAGCAGAGCGCGCCGCCGGCAACGCCTCCTGCAACGCAATCCGCGCCGCGCGCGGCGAGGATTCGCGTGGGCGGCAACGTGCAGCAGGCGAACCTGATTCACATGGTGCAGCCGGTATACCCCGCGGATGCGAAAGCAGCGCACATTTCCGGCACGGTGACGATCCACGCGGTGGTTGGCAGGGACGGCGCGGTCCAGAAGCTCGAAGTGGTTTCCGGGCCGGACGAGCTGAGACAGGCGGCTGTCGATGCGGTGAAGCAGTGGAAATACAGGCCGACGCTGCTGAATGGCGAGCCCGTCGAAGTGGACACGAAGGTTCAGGTGGTGTTCGACCCGAGCGGGGCTCCGCAGGCGGAGGATCGGACGGGTTCGCCGAAGGGCGCGATCGATCCGCAGTTCAGGGCGGATATTCTGCGCTTGCTGGACGTGATGGATGCGCGAAACAAGAGCATAAAGGCGGGCGAGACGATGTTCGCATCCATGCGGCCAGCCATCCTGGCTGCGCTCCCGGCAACGCCGAACCGCGAGAAGATTGCCGACGCGTACGAGAAGAAACTTTTGGGCATGTTCTCCACACCCGAGTACGTGGATCGCCTCGTCAACATCTATGCGGACCACTTCACCGACGACGACGTGAAGGCTCTGACGGATTTCTTTCAGACGCCCGCCGGGCGGCATTTCAACGATGCGAGCGGCGAACTGATGTCCGCGGGGGGCGCTACCGGGCAGGCTCTGGTGAAGGAGCATCTGGCCGGCATACTTCTGTCGCTTTGCGAGGAGTATCCGGAATTGCAGGGAGCGGCGAAGTTCTGCCCGGATGAGAGCAAGGAGAAACAGGGGCAGCTGATTTCGCCGGGCGAATCGCCGTTTGCAGCCAGCGTGTCGTTGCGTTGAGTGGCGGCGATACAGTTGGGTCGAAACCTGCCGGCCTGAAGGCCGGCGCTACGAAGGCAACTACAAGACCGGGCGCAGCAAGCAGCGCCCCTACGAAACGGAGGCGAATCGTCGGCGCCTGCCAAACCCACGTTCCACCGCAGAGCGCGTGGTAGAATCGTAAGACTCCGCGCGATTCGTTCATGTCCGCCACCGCCCAAGAAACAACAGTGAAAACGCGAGCCTGCCCGCTTTGCGGCGCGATGGAGCGCAAGGTGCTGGCGCGGCGCGAGCCGTGGGAAATCGTCGAGTGCGCGCGCTGCGCGATGGTGTTCATCGGCAGCGAGCTTGCGTACGACGTGCAGGCGCGCGAGCACGACTGGATGGACGAGCACTCGAAGGAAGCCGGCCGGCGAAGGAAGAAGCAGCCCGTTTTCGTTTTTCTCTCGCGCGTGCTGAAGCCGCTGAGGCCGCACACCGAGGGCCGCATGCTTTCGCAGACGCTGCGCTGGGCGAGGGCGGGGAAGCTGGTCGATTTCGGCTGCGGCGACGCGGGATTTCTGGTCTTCGCGAAGAAATATTTCGACGTGACCGGCATCGAGCTGAGCCCGCGCGGCGCGGAGATTTCGCGCGGGCGGATTGCGCCGGAGAAAATTCTGGAAGGGCCGGTGACGGAGCTGGCCGCGACGCTGCCGGCAAATTCGTTCGACGTGGTGACGCAGTTCGGCTACATCGAGCACGAATGGCAGCCGATCGCGGGGCTGCGCGCGGCGCACCGGCTGCTCAAGCCGGGCGGTGTTACCGTGATCAAAACTCCGAACTACGCGAGCTGGAACCGCACCATCCGCGGAATGGACTGGTGCGGGTATCATATTCCCGCGCATTGCAATTATTTTACGCCGCGAACGCTGGCGGAAATATTGCGCCGGGCCGGATTCCAGCCGCTGCCGCGGCCGCCGGCGGATTGCCTGCCGACGAGCGATTCGCTCTGGCTGGCCGCGCGGAAAGCGTGATTGATGGCCGGCCGCTCGATCGGTCGATCGATCGGTGGACATCCAACCGACCGGCTAGCCCCAAGATCGGTTTTTCCCACAAACGTGTTAGAATAGTTGCGCGCTCTTGCAGCGTCAGCCCGGCGGGCGAGTTTGGGGGGGCGGCGAGGCGGGCGTTCCCGCTCGTTTCATCCGGTTTTGCAACGCAGGATTTGGCGGACGGCACATCGCCGCGTGCGGCGATCACAGCGCCGGCCTGGTAAGGAGAAGTATGAAGAATCTCTTCGTGGGTAACATGACCTTCCAGACGACAGAGGCCGATCTGAAGGCGCTGTTTGAGCCGTTCGGACAAGTTGCTCGCGTGCACATCGCCATCGACCGCGAGACGCGGCGGTCGCGGGGGTTCGGATTCGTCGAGATGCCGAACGACGCGGAAGCGGCAAAGGCGATGCAGGCGCTCGACGGCAAGGATCTTGGCGGCCGCCAGCTGAAAGTGAATGAGGCGCGGCCGCGGGAAGCTTCTGGCGGGCCCAGCGGTCCCCGCGGACCGCGCGGCGGCGGGCCGGGCGGCGATCGGGGCGATCGCGGAGGCCGCGGCGGTGGCGGCGGCCGGAGCAGATTTTCGAACGAGGACTACAGCGAGTCGCCGCGCCAGCCGCGCGAACCTCGCTGGTAGGGAACTGCGGTAGCGTTCGCGGACGGCGGCCGGGGCCGCGTCCGATTCGGGTTTCATACAAAAGGGAGATCCCATGCCGACAACATTTCAGAAGCGCCAGAAGGAAATGAAGCGACAGGAAAAGGCGCGCATGAAGGCCGAGCGCCGCCAGCAGAAGAAGCTTGAGGGCGGCTCGACCGAAGAGGAACAGCTCGAGGTGCTCACCGGCCCGCGTCCGCTGGACGAGGAGTTCACGGGACCCCTGCCTTACGAGCGCGGCCGCGAGTAACACAGACGGCCAGCGCTACTTCTGAAGATGCGGCATGACCTCATTGGTGAAAAGTTCGAGCGAGCGAACGCTTTCTTCGTGGGTTAGGTTTCCGTAGGCAAAACGCGGGACGTAGTAGTTCGCGCCAGTTTGTTCGATCTCCTGCTCGATTCGGTCGCGCACGCTTGCGGGCGTGCCAAGCATCAGCGTCGTTTCCGCCGAGCGCTTCACTTCATCCAGGCTCACCGCCGTCACATTGTATTTCTTCCAGAGATAAACCAAGTTCTCGTGGAACTGGTGCGAGGCGAGAGTCCCGCGCTCCCGGGCGCGCCGTTCGTCTTCCGACAGGTAGACGAACCGTGTGATGCCGACGCGCGGCATCTTCTTTCCGCTCGCGCCGTGAGCTTCGTTCCATGCCTGCTTGTACGCGGCGATGATCTTGGCCGCAGACGCTGTTTCGACGAGCGTGACGATGCTCATGTTCTCGCGGGCCGCGCGGGCGGCGCCTTCGGTGCTCGTGGTCGCGTACCACAGCGGAGGATGCGGTCGCTGGAACGGCTTCAACTCGATCGGCACGTTCGTAAAATCAAAAAACTTCCCGTGAAAGTCGACCAAGTCTTGGGTTAATGCCTGCATCAGAACCTGCACCGCCTCGCCGTAGATGGCCTGTGCTTGCGCCTCCTTCACGCCGAAAAATCCGAGCTCGACACCGGATACGCCGCGCCCCGTCCCGATTTCCATGCGGCCGTGGGTCAGATGATCGAGCATGCAGAATCTCTTCGGCGAGGCGGAGCGGGTGGTAGAGTGTCGCGATCAGGATCAGCGGCGCGAAACGGATGCGTTCTGTAATGCGGGCCGCGGCGGCATAGAAAATGAGCGGCGAAGGCGCGAGGCCGAGCGGGGTGCCGTGATGCTCCGTGATATGGTGCGTCGTGAACCCGGCTTTGTCATACATCTGGAGTAGCTTCAGGCGGCTGTCGAATGTTTCCGCGACCGGCCGGTCTTGCCGGTCAACATGATCGACTGTGCCAAATTCAACTTTCATCGGGCCCACCCTCGGTTGTAACGGAGGTGCCCGGGCTTGGCCGGGCTGTCTTAAGCGCAGAGACTGTACCGCCGAGGGCCTCGGTTGGCAAATCTGGAATCGGGCGGTACCGGATCGGACAGGGGCCGTGCAGATGATGCATTACTTTACGACCGTTTTCAGACCCGGGACTCGAAGCGCCATTTGTCCGGTCATCCAACTTCCAGGACTTAGCCGCGTGTCCGACGATGAGTTCCGAGTAGCCGACCATCCGCCCGGGATCTCGTTCGTGATCTCTCACGGCGGTTTCTCGGCTCCCAAGCCACTTGTTCGGCTAGGGACAGGAAGCGAGACGACAGACTTAGGCCGACGCGAATTCGACCTTCGCGATCGCCCACGCGCCGGAGGCCTTCACGTAATCGACTTTCAGCACGCGGCGCTCCGTCCGGCGGACGAAGCCGCCGCCTTGAGCGTGGGCCATGCGCGCTAGCGTGCAGTCCTGCGCGATTGGGGTTTCGATTTCCACGGCGCATTGGAATTGCCCGGCAGCGCTCCTGCCGTCCGGGGCGATGTCGATTGCGTCCGGTTGCCCTGCGTGATCGGCCGCGATGCTGCGCACGGCTTGGTCGAACGCGGTGCTTTCGGGATTGGCGAACAGCGGCGTGGCACCTGAACCGGTGTTGATCCGCCGCAGCCAGGTCTGATGCAGCTCGCGGACCGCGGCCTCGTCCTCGAGCTTCGCCATGCGCATCTTCAGCCCGTCGTCCGCCAGTACCGCAGCGGGTACCGCGGCGGCCAGGGGAACGGCCAGCAGCGCGCCGCCCTTCAGGAAGGAGCGGCGCGTGGAAGTGTTGTCCGTGGTCATGTCGGCCTCCCTCATGCCTTCACCTGATAGAAGCGCGTTATGTCGAACCGTCCGGCGAGCCGCTCATGAGCGCCGACTGCGCTCATGCTGAGGCCGTTTGTGCCGCAGCTATAGCCGACCCCGACGTCGCGCATCGTATGCAAGTTGACTAGGATCGTGCCTAGGGTGCCGTTACAGGCCTCCTCCAGCCAGTACATGAAATACAGGCCGTTCCGGATCTTCACGTAGGCCGCCGGCCCGCTCCATTCCAACCCACCGGCTCCGGAGTCGGTGAAGATGATCCAGGACAGCGAGTGCGGCGTCGAATACAGGTGCATGGACGTCAGGCCCGGGGCGTAGTTCTGGCTCACGGCGCGCCCGATCATCTCATCCGTGAACTGATGGCGGTTATACTTCGGCGGAATCAGGCCTTCCATCTCGATCACGCCGAACAATATTTTCACGCCCGCCTCGTTGGCGAAATAGGGAGTGTTCAGATACCCGTTGAAACACGTCACCAGGCCCTGGTGGAAATCCACGACGATCGAGTGGCCGTCGTGGTTCGGCGCGCCTTCCAGCAGGTGGCCAAACAAGATCACGCCGGGCATCGATTCCCAGGCCTGGTAGCGCGCCTTGGTCCAGCCGCTGTCGCCTTCCTTGCGCCAGTTCAGCGTTTCGGCGTCGTCGAACCGGTATTCCATCGCCGGCGCGTGGTCGTAGCGAAGCGTGAACGTTTTGCCGGCCAGCCAGCCGGTGTTCGGGCCGCGGTTGCCGCCCATTTGTGCGCCCGGCCCGGTGGTGGCGGCGGGGAAGGCCGTGGCCCTCTTGGCGACGGCCGCGTCGACGTCAGCCTTCGACATTTTCGGCATCGTTAGCAGCGGCCTATAAACGCGGCGCGCGCCTTTCGCCGGAGTCTGGCCGGCGGCGGCCGCTGGAACCGGCGCGCCGCTCTCGTCGCCGAACTTTTCGAACTGGGCCAGCTGTCCCAGCCACTCGCCCTTGCCGCGGAAGACGTAATATTCCAGCGCGTCGTTGGCGTCGAAGCCGAGCCGCATGCCGACCTGTTCAACGCGGTTCAGGTCCATCACGTAGGCCGTGAAAGTGCCGGAGAACTCGCATTCGGTACGCGTGTAGATAAACAGGTCGTCGTTGATCTTTATGTAGTCGGATGGCCCGCAGAACCCGAGTTCGCCGCCCAGGCGCGACAGCTCCACAAAGTGCGAGTACGCCGCCGTGGGATAGAACTCCAGCGTCTCCGCGCCAGTGTCCTGCTTCCAATAGAAGCCCTTGCCCTCGACGCGGTTCGTCGTGACGTGGCGAGCCGTCGGCGCCTGCTGGCCCGGCTGCTCGACGTAGCCGTAATAGATCTCGCGCTGGACTTCGCGATTGTCCTGATAACCGCTGAACCACAGTTCGAATACCGTTGCCAGGTTCGTATCTTGGTCGATCACCACGGCGTAGCCGCGCTGCGTGCCCGGGATCATGTGCGAGAAGAAGGCGACGCTACTCAGGGTCAGCGCGCCATATCCTGCCTCCACCGCGCTGCCACCGTTCTCAGCCACCGAAAGGCGGTTGGTCCGGCCGAACGTATAGGCCAGCGCCGGGCCTTTATCGGTGACAATCCGGATCGATTTGCCAGCGAACACGTCGGACAGCGGCGAGATGCTCGCCGGCCCGCTCACAGCGACCGTGCTCAGCTTGTCTGCAATCTGTCGTTCCGAAAGCTTCGTGTAAGCGATTCGATGCATCTGCTCTTTCGGATACGGCGTTCCCGGCATGCATCCCTCCCCATTGAGTCCGTCTTCTTGCGGATCGTGCGAATGCAAGGCGTCATCGCCTCACATAATCACGATCGTGCGGCATGATGCTATCTCTGAAAGTGATAGTTTTCAACCGTCGAGCGGCGCATCGAAACACAACGGGAACTCCGTCCTTGAGCCCGTGCGTGGCTCTCGGCTTTGGTTTTAGCAGGAGTGTGATTCAACTGGACAATTGCCCAGACCACTCCCCGCTCCCCATCGACAATCGGAAATCTGCGTTGGTTGATGAATTCACTGAGGCAACTGCTGTGACTGGAGTTGCTCGTCTTGTGCCCCGCCAGCTTTTTTGAAAACTAAAGTAACCGGAAACCTGCGGGCGAACTTGCTGTTGGGCTCGACGTCCTGCGGCAGGATAACGATCGTCATCGTGCGTTTGTCGCTGGAGAGCTTGTAAGACGCTGCGGGCTGCCATCCAGAAGGATAGAACGGCTTATCGCCTGTGTCCGTTGAATGAGGGTCATAGCCAAAGTGATGAAGATTTCCGGCATAATAACCCTGGGGATCTGATCGCCGGCCGATCGTCACTTTGGTCAAAAGGCTTCCACCGACACGGCGAAACACAAACATTCCGCCAGTATCCGCGGGAGGCATGTAGCACTCCCATTGAATTTCCCCGGAATCGAGCATCTTACCTCTGAAATCAGGCTCTGCGTTCCGTACACCGTCTCCACCTATGATATAGCCGTCAATACCCGAGTCGGTCGCGACAAATTGTTCTTGATCGCGGCCATGTATCTCACCCCACCACCAATCCCAGGTCGCAGTCCATGTTCCGAGAAGCCATTCGAACCCCTTCTCTTGTTCTTTGAACTCCGCTTTCTTGTGATCCAACCAGCCTGCCAAATTCAGTTGTGCCATTAAATGTTGCAGGTTCGGATCGTTGCTGTCCGCTGCACCGGCTGATAGAAGTTCCTGTCCCGCTTCGTATCCTTCGATCGGTTCGTTCAGGCTCAACGCCGCCGCCGCACGCAGCTGCCAGATCAGCATGTCATCCTGATGTTGCTCCGCGAACGGACGACTCTCGGTCATAAACTTTTGCAGCAACACCTTCTGTTGGCCTAAATCGGTCGTCTGCTGCGCCTGCCGCGCCAGTTCGATCAGGGAATTGTATTCCACCTTATCCATCCCTGTGAGAGGCGCGGCATTTGCGACCGGCGCGGGTGGGGCCACGCTGCTTGCCGGCTGATTGGCGCTTGCCCCGGTGTCTGCCGCCTGCGGGGACGAGACGGCTTTATCCAGCAGCGCCTTCGCCTTGATCAGCCGCTGATCGTCCGGATACGCCAGCAACAAACCTGCGGCGAGCTGCTGCGCGTCCGCATATTTACCGGCGTGGATCAAATCGGAGAGCTTCTTCAACACCTCGGCTGGCGCTTGTCCGGCCGGCGCCGGATTGGCTGGCGGCACATTGGCGGAAGCGTGGGGCGCCGTTTGCGCCTGGACCGGCGGACGAACCATCAGCGCTAGAACGAATCCGAAAATGAGAGACGTTGACACCTTCCCCATCGTTTTTCTCCAATCCATCGTGCGCGCGAATGCAGTCGCGGGCTTTGTAGTCAAGGGCATCCGCTAATTACCAGTCGGCAGGACCACAAATCCGCCGCTCGCCAAGTGCTCCTCAAAATTGGACTTCTCCACATACGCAGTGGAATTGCGGTATTCCGGCCCAAGATTCGAATCCATCACCGAATAGTAGATTTTTCCAGCTGCTGTCCGATACACACCGGTGACCACAACCTTGTGCTGGACTCCGCTCTTGTCAAGTTCGACCGTGGTAATGACCGGCTGCTTCGTGCTCGCAATTGCCCGGGCATAGCTGTCGGTGGGAACCGGAATCACCTTACCGAATTTATCTGCTACCAATAATTCCTCAGCGGCACCCACTCCGCCGCGACCGCCATTTTTGGGCTCCGCGACGACGATTCCCGGGTTTGCGCGTTCCGCAATCGAATCCATCCCCAGATGACTGACGATGTTCGTGAATTCAGCATTCACTTGCTTCTCTGGCACGTGCGCGCCATTCGCAATCGCATACAGCACGCAATCATCCTGAGTTTGCCGGCTGGTACCCATATAAGACGCATTGGCCGTGACGGATTCTGCCTTGCCGATATCTTTCACCAACTGGCCATAGTAGGGCGGCAGTTCCGCTGAAGCAGCGCCCGCAGGCGGCAGCGAACCGCCTGCCGTATCCAGCTCATTGGCGAGCTGCGACACGTTAGTCCATTCTTTCGGGGTCGGCCCTTCACCGCTGGCGATTGCGTCAAAGTTCGCGAAGAAATCGGCGCGTTGCTGCGGCGTCTGGCCCTCTGCCTTGAATTGGTCCGACAAAATTCCTTTCAGCTTTTCGTCCGCGTCGCCGTCGCCAGAACGCGCGGCCGCCCACAGGTCTCGGATGTTCTGCTGAACCTCGGGATCGTTTTTGTAGCGCGAGTCTATGGACATTTCCCACTGATGTTTCATCAGTGCCTTGTCTGCATCCGATGGATCCGCTGTCTGAAGGGCGGGCGATGACCCATCAACTCGCGCCGGGTCCACAACGGTTGTGCTGGTATGCCGCAGGTCAACGGCGTCGGAGCCGACATTCCCGGGATTCGGATTGCCTTTCCCAATGGGAGCGTTGCCGGTCGTGGCGCCATCGAAATCGGGGTTTCCAACGCCGTCCAATAGGTGTGAATTGGGTTGTTGGGCCGCTGAACTGGCAGATCCAGTGGCCGGTCTGTTTCCCGTCTCAACGGGAGCAGCCGGCTGCTGGGCATCCACGCTTTGATTTTGTCCGAGCGCCCGATCGATCTCCTTCGCGGTCTGCTCCGGGTTCGGCTTTGGATTCAGAGTCTCGGGCATTGCATCACGCGCCGATTGCCCGTCGTTCGATTCGGGCTGTTGGGGAAGATTGGTGTTGGCAAAATCGTCTAACTGGCGCTTCACATCCGCATCCGGCCCGTTACCAAGCACGGTATCCAGCGATTGCAAAGTTTCCCGGGTGTTTGCGGGATCAACGGAGGTTTTCGTCGTGCCGCGCAAGTCCACCACACTGGGATCGGAATCCAGGTTCACTAAATTCATGGCGGATCCATTCCCGCCGGCAGCCCGTGAAAGGGTCGTTTGGCCGGAATTAAGGGGTCCGGCAGTGTCTGGATCACTGTCCAATAATTGTCCTAACGCGCTGCTCGTCTGCCCTGCCACGGCAACGTCTTTCAATTTTTGTTTTGCCAACGCGAGATTGTGGAGAATGTTTCTGTCGTTGGGAGTAATGGCGAGAGCTTTTTGAAACTCGTTGATCGCACCGGCATAATCCTTCTGTCTGAACAGGTAGATGCCGCTATTGTTGAGTTGCCGGACGGCCAGTTGCCGTTGCTGCGCGGCCGGGTCCGGTGGTCTAGGGGGCGCCCCGGACAACAATTGATGAAGACCCTGACCAATCATGTTGGCGCCGAGCATTCCCATCTGCATGCCAAGCTGTTGCTGAGGTGTAAGGCCGAGATTGGGCAGGACCGCGCTCGTCGCGGCGTTGCTCGATCCGCCACTGCAGTTCACCTGACCTGAGCCGACGGAACTCCCGGGACATATGCATCCATTCTGTGCAACCCATGCGTTGTAATTGGACGCAGCTGTTCCCCCTGAATCGGTGCAGGCTTTGAACATCCGGCCGACTTCGGCGGCCTCTCCCTGCGCCTTGGCCGCGGTCGGCAAGCCCAGCGTCACCGCCAGGCAGACGATGCTTCCCATCAGTATGAAAGCTCTGCTCTTCAAAGTAGGAACTCTCGGCTAGTTCGACGCGCAGGCTTGTGGCCCCAGAGCGAGATATTGAAGGCGCGTGTCGCTGCGGCAAATAGTACCGACGGCCGTTTGACGGACAATGTGCTTCCCTGATAACCCAGAGAGTTGAGGTTCGGAACGCCCCCCGGGTGCCAGTCGCATCTCGGCGCGGTGTACAAGTGCCCACCGGCCATGGTTGGCTCTTCCTAAGCTGACTCGCGACTGATCGGGGCGTCTTCGGAGCGGAGAGACCGTACCCCCGAGCCCCCGACTTGGCAAATGGCGAATGGCGGGCTGATGGCGGAGGATCAGGGTGGTCTTCACGGCATAGGCGACCGTCTGCGGACTTGCGGCGTCTGAATGAATGCTATACTCACAATTTACCCGCGTTTGGACACCGTAAAGGAGTACAGGGATGGGGATCGAATTTCGCGAGCTTTGGCTTTGGGCAAGAAACCGGAAACTCCTCGCATCGTTCCTCGTCGCCTTCACGCTCTGCCTCGGGATTCTGCTCGGCACGCTGATTTCCGGCCGCGCGATGGCCACGCGCGCGCAGGGGCCCGGCGGAGCATCGCTGCTGGCGATACCCGATCCGGTCAGCCTGTCCAGTGCTTTTTCGAGTATTTCGAAGAGCCTCGGTCCCGCGGTCGTCAACATCTCAACTACGCAGATTATTGAAAAGCCGAAAGGCGGCCGGACTCCTCGCGGCGGCGGCCAGAACGATCCCTTCCAGGATTTCTTCGACCGATTTTTTGACTCGCCCGATAATGCACCGGACGCGGAGCGCAGCCTGGGCTCGGGTGTGCTCGTCGATAAGAAGGGCTTCATCCTTACGAACGACCACGTGATCGACGACGCGACCAAGATTCAGGTCACTCTCGATG
This sequence comes from uncultured Acidobacteriota bacterium, assembly GCA_963769415.1. Classification (GTDB taxonomy): domain Bacteria; phylum Acidobacteriota; class Terriglobia; order Acidiferrales; family UBA7541; genus Palsa-295. Next base: position 1,549,732 of record CAVYLM010000005.1, on the reverse strand, counting down.
GCGATTCCAATCATTACGCCGCGAAGGTCATCGGGTTCGACAAGGACACCGACCTCGCGGTGATCAAGATCGAAGCGGACCACGATCTGCCGGTCGCGCGGCTGGGTAATTCCGACGGCGTGCAAGTCGGCGATTGGGTGCTCGCGTTCGGCAGCCCGTTTGGGCTCAATTCCACGGTGACGGCAGGCATCGTCAGCGCCAAGGACCGCTCGAACGTGGGGCATCAATTTCAGCGCTTCATTCAGACCGACGCCGCGATCAATCCCGGCAATTCCGGCGGCCCGCTCGTCAGCCTGACGGGCGAAGTGATCGGAATCAACACGGCAATTTACACGGGCAGCCGCGGATTTGAGGGCGTGGGCTTCGCGCTTCCGTCGAATACCGCCATTACCGTTTACAACCAGCTGGTGACTTCCGGAAAGGTTGTGCGCGGATCGATCGGCGTGACGTTCCAGGAAGAGAACAGCAACAATCCCATCCTGTTGCGCGAACTCGGCGCGCCGTACGGCATTGTGGTCGAGGCCGTCGAACCCGGCAGCCCTGCTGACAAAGTCGGCTTGCAGGCGGGCGACGTGATCACCAACGTGAACGGCCAGCCGGTCCATACGGGCGCGGACCTGGTGAACCCCATCGCGCAGACTCCGATCGGCCAGTCGGTGCAGGTTCGCTACGTGCGGAACAAGGAGGCCAAGGACGTCACGATCACCGTGGCCGACCGCACGAAGATCTTCCCGCAATCAGCGCAGGACACCGAGGAACAGCCCGACCACAACGAGGAGCCCGCGCAATTCGGCCTGCACGTCGAGGAACTGACGCCGGACATGGCGCACAAGCTGGGCATGGGCTCGATCGAGGGCGCGGTCGTTTCCGAGGTCGAACCCGCTACGTTTGCCGAGGACGTCGGCTTCGCGCGCGGCGACGTGATCGTCGAGATCAACCACATCCCGGTCAAGTCGCTGGCGGATTATCGCACGCAGATGGCGAAGCTCCAGCCGGGCGCGGACGTGCTGTTCCGCGTGGCGCGGCGGTCTGACGCCGATCGCACGCTAACGCTCTATCTGGCCGGCACGATCCCGGCGAAGCAGTAAGTGCGCGCCGGCGCTGCCGTTCTTCGTTTGCTTGCAACCTGCGCGAGCGCGGCGGTCTGTTTCGCTGCCTCCGTCACCGCACACTCGCCGCTCACTGCGGATCAATCCCCGAGGGCATCGAAGGCTGACTCGAAGGCCGTTGCCGTCACCGTGGACGACTTGCCCGGTGCGGTGCCCGGAACCGGCGACAGCGTTGGCGATCTGAAGGATTTTCAGCGATTCAACCGCGCGATCGTTCAAGTGTTGAAGACGCACCACGCGCCCGCCATCGGATTCGTCAACGAGTGGAAATTGAACGTGAGCGGGGAGCGCGACGCGCGAGTCGCGCTATTGCAGGAGTGGCTCGACGCCGGGCTCGCGCTGGGAAACCACGGCTACCGTCACGCGTCGTTTCAGCGCACGCCGCTGGCCGAATACGAGGGCCAGGTCATCAAGGGCGAAGTGGTCACGCGGGCGCTGATGAACATGGCGGGGCAGGAGGAGAAGTATTATCGGCATCCTTTTCTCCAGACGGGCCCGTCACCCGAATCGAAAATCGCGTTCGAGCAATTTCTGAAGGATCACGGCTATCGCGTCGCTCCGGTCACGGTGGACAACGACGACTACGAATTCAACGACGTGCTGGGAATTGCGCGATCGCAGAAGGACGATGCGCTTGCGGAGAAAACCAAAGCGGCGTATCTCGCGTTCATGGATGGAGACTTCGACTACTACGAGGGCATCTCTCGCAACCTGTTCCACCGGCAGATCGCGCAGGTTCTGCTGATTCACGATAGCGAACTCACCGCCGAATGCCTCGACGCGCTTCTCACCAGCCTCGAACGGCGGGGTTACCGCTTTATTTCTCTGGACGAGGCACTGACCGATCCCGCGTATGCGACGCCTGATCGATTCATCGGTTCTCAGGGATTCTCCTGGCTGGTGCGATGGAAGATGGCGTTCGGGCAGCCAGCGGATTGGCAAAATGAACCCGACGCGCCCGCGTGGGTCCACAAGATGTCGGACGAAATGCGCAAGGCTCTGGCGGCAAAGGCGCGCGCCGGCCAATCGGATTCGCTCCCCTAAGCCCTGATGGGGTATGGGTCGCCGCATTTCTAAGAATCTCGCCCTTCGCCAGCTCGCCTCCGTTGATCAGTGTATTGCAGGTGCCTACGACGCGTGTCATACTCCCGCTCGGCTGTGAATCGATCCGTAGGGGACTTGGCCATGCGAATTTCGAAACGATTTTCAATTCTAGCTGTGGGTGCCATGCTGGCGCTTGGCGTTGCGGCTCCGCAGACGGCGTTCGCGTCCGGTGATCCAGCGAAGCCTGCTGCGTCGCCGAAGCCGGACACACAACAAAAGAGAATTTGGACGAACGACGATGTCGAGCGGCTGAATCCGGGCTTCGTCGCCGTATCCGGCAAAAAGACCACCGTCGAGCCGGCTGTTCCAGCGACCGTTACAGTCGCCCCACCTGTCGCCCAGGCGGCGCGGGTCGCGGTGGCCGTGCCTCTGGCTCCGGAAAAGGATCCGGCGTGGTATGGGCAGCAGTTAGCCATGTTGCAGGAGCAGCTTGCGGCTGTCGAAGGCCGCGAAACCGAGCTTCGTAACTTCCGGAACACGGCCACAGGCGTGCCGACCGGCCTGATCCTGAACGCGCCTTGCACTGGCATCACCACCGACAACCTGATCGCAAATCTGGATGCGCAGCGCCACGAAATTCTCGCCCGGATCGACGCGCTCGGCGATTTGGCCCGCGCGAACGGCCTGCCTCCGGGCATATTGGTTGAAGGCCGCGGCTTGGTTCAGACCTCCGTCCGTCCGAGCGTGGCGGAGCAGCGCACAGCCGTGACGCAAGTCGTGCAGGAAGCGACCGCGCAGCTGGCCGACGTTCAGGCGACCGTAGCGTCCATGCAGGATCAAGCCGCCTCGTTGAACGCGGCTTTGCAGCAGCCCACCCCCGGCTTTGGCGGGAACATGACCACGGACCTTCTCGATCGGCTTGGTGGCCGGGCGGCCGCGCTTCAAGGAGCGATCGACAATGCCAGCGACGCCGCGCGGACGCTTGGGATGGCTCCCGGCGAGCTGCGGTAGCCCCGGCAGAGCGGCCCCCGTCGCCAGGTTGCTCGTTAGGTCCCCTTTTGCGGATCGCGGCTTGAGTCACCGGCCCGGATGTCGATAATTGAGAAGAGAAGCCGGGTAGGGCAGCGCCGTCCCGTCTTCCAGCGTCGAACCTGAGGGGCAGATCGATGAGATTGCCGCGAATCGCCGCAATGTTGACGTTTGCATGCGTGTTTTCCGCGGGCGTCACCGCGCCTCGGGCCGCCGCAAACCAGGCAAGCTCCAAGTCCACCGCCTTAAAATCCGCGACTCACAAGAAGAAGCACCGCGCCTCCAAGCACCAGCCCGGCCAGAAGGCGCCTACGGCCGACCGAATCACCGAAATTCAGTCCGCGCTGGCCCGCGAGGGGTATTACCAGGGCGAGCCGAACGGCAAATGGGACGGCAAGACGGTCGCGGCGGTTCAGAAGTTCCAGTCGGCAAACGGAATTGACGCGGACGGCAAGCTCGGTGCGCCCACGCTGCAAAAGCTGGGCCTCGGGTCGGATATCGCCGGAGTCGCAGCCCCCAAGCCCGTCGCGCCGCCAAGCTGCTGCTCGATGATGGCCCCGGCTGCGGCGCCTCGGAGCCAGCTAGCGGCCCCAGCATCAACTCCGGCTATCGCCGAGAACTCTTCAGTCTCCTCTGGCGGTCCCAAGCCCGCTGAACACTAGCAGTTTGCGGGGAAAGGGCGCTTTTTAGGGAGTCGGAGCTTCAGCTCCGACATAAAGGGCTTGCACTCAATGCGCTTCAGCGCCTGAGGACACTCTTCACTGCCTTTCTCCGCAGCCTGCTAGATGTCAGTCGCGAGAGGCTTGGAGATGGCAAGTCCGCAAATCCGAGTTGAAAGACCCTGCGAGAAGCGTCGCACTGTAACCATGGCAGACAAAACCAGGGAGAAAGCGCTGAGGGTGGCTGCGGCTGAGGTCGCGGACTTGATGTTGAAGTCTCTCGCTCAATTCTCGCCGGAAGAGCAGGAGCGCCGAATTAGATCGATCGAAAAGATCGCGTTCAGCGCCGGCCGACGAAGGAATGGAAAATCTTCAGAGCGTTCTCGTACTCCGGCGTCCCGTCCTTCATCCCCGGGTCGTGCAGGGTCCGGACATAAGCGTGCAGATCGCCGGACCTGATTGCTTCGATTGCCGCCTTTTCTATTCGGCTGCCTTTTATTCCGACTGGCAGTATCGACAGTTCGCCTTTTTGAGCCGCGGCTTGTTTCTTCCGCCATGACATCGCGAAGCTCTTGATCCTCAGACTCAGTTGCCACAGAAAGTAAGTCCCTCACTGTAATCTGGAGAACGTACTAGCGAAGTCATACCGATGGAAGAAAAATCTTTGGGGAAGAGCGGCCCGCCAGGGAAGGTTTGACGGCGCGGGTTCGCGGTTGTTACTCTGAACCTTCGCGGCTTCTGCATCATCAAAGCTCAGCGCCACGGCTGCACAAACAATCTGCTCACGCGCGCCGTCCGGAGGACTAACGATGGCCACCGCATTTGCCCCGAAGCTCTTTAAGAATTACATCAACGGCGAGTGGGTCGAAGCCCGCGGCGGCAAAGCCATCGAGAACCGCAATCCCGCGAATACTGACGAGCTTCTCGGCATGTTCCCGGCGTCTAGCTCGGAGGACGTCGAAGCCGCGATCTCCGCGGCGAAGGCCGCCTACAAGAAGTGGCGCCTGGTGCCCGCCCCGAAGCGCGCTGAAATTCTGTTTCACGCCGCCGAGCTTCTGGTCGCCCGCAAGGAAGACTACTCCCGCGAAATGACGCGCGAGATGGGCAAGGTCCTCGCCGAGACGCGCGGCGACGTGCAGGAAGCCATCGACATGACGTACCTGATGGCCGGCGAAGGCCGCCGCCAGTTCGGGCACACGACTCCTTCCGAGCTGCCGAACAAGTTCGCGATGGCGGTGCGCGCGCCTATCGGCGTGGCGGGATTGATCACGCCGTGGAATTTCCCCATGGCGATCCCGTCATGGAAGGCGATGCCCGCGCTGATCTGCGGCAATACGATCGTGCTGAAGCCCGCCGAAGACACGCCGCTCTCGACCTACAACCTGACGCAGGTTCTCTCCGAAGCGGGCCTGCCGCCGGGCGTGCTGAATGTGGTCTTCGGTTACGGACCCGACGCGGGCGCGCCGATGCTGACGCACTCCGATGTCGATCTGGTGAGCTTCACCGGCTCGACCGAAGTCGGCCGCATCGTCAGCCAGGCCTGCGCGCCGACGTTCAAGAAGTGCCACCTCGAAATGGGCGGAAAAAATATCATCATCGTGATGGACGATGCGAACCTCGATCTCGCCATCGAAGGCGCGGTCTGGGGCGGATTTGGCACCACGGGACAGCGCTGCACGGCTGCAAGCCGGGTCGCCGTGCAGAAAGGCGTGTACCGTGAGTTCGTCGAGAAATTTGTCGCGCGCGTGAAGGCGTTGAAAGTGGGCGATGGCCTCGACGCCGCCACTCAGATGGGCCCCTGCATCAACGAGCAGCAGGTTCAGACTGTGATGAAATACGTCGGCATCGGCAGCAACGAAGGCGCTAAGCTCGCCACGGGCGGGCATCGCCTCGAAACCGGCTCGCACGCGCGCGGCTGGTTCCACGAACCGACCGTTTTCACCGATTGCGATCCCAAGATGCGCATCTGCCAGGAAGAAATCTTCGGCCCCGTCGTTTCCGTGATTCCGTTCGACAGCTTCGACGACGCGCTCGAAATCGCAAACGGCGTGAACTATGGCCTGTCCGCCGCGATTTACACCCGCAACGTAAACAACGCGTTCCGCGCGCAACGGGATCTCGAAACCGGCATCGTCTACGTCAATGCGCCGACCATCGGCGCCGAGACGCACCTGCCGTTTGGCGGCACGAAGAACACGGGCAATGGCCACCGCGAAGCCGGTCTCGCCGCGCTCGACTTCTACTCCGAGTGGAAGACGGTCTACGTGGACTACTCCGACCGCCTCCAGCGCGCGCAAATCGACAATTAGTGCCGGGCAGCGAAAATTACACGTCCAGGCCTGCCAGACGCATGAGCTCCAGGGCATTGCTTTTCGTCACCACGCCGTCGCGGAGTTTGTAATCGAATCGCATCTTGCCGTCCTGAACGTAGTCCTGGAAGTGAGCATTTCGCACGACGCCACCGAGAGAGGCAGTCATCTCGGTGAGCGCAAGATCGTGGGTGGTCACGATGCCGATCGAGCCCCGTTCCAGCAGCGCTCGCACCAAATTCTCGGCTCCAATCCGGCGGTCATGCGAATTCGTTCCATCTAGCAATTCGTCGAAGAGAAACAGCACGGGCGCATTTCCATTCGTCATCTCGAAGACCTGGCGAATCCGGAGCAGTTCCGTATAGAAAGTCGAACGCCCCTCCTGCAGCGAATCGATGCTCCTGAGGCGAGTCCCCAGCGCGAGGGGCGAGAGCCGCAGGGCTTTTCCGCGGATGGGAGCTCCGGCCATGGCCAGTATCGTGTTGATGCCTACGGTTCTGAGCAGCGTGCTTTTCCCCGACATATTCGAGCCGCTTACAAGCAACACCCGGGTCTTCGCATCGAGTTGCACGTCATTCCGCACGCACTTGGAAGCCTCGATCAGGGGATGGCCGAGTTCCTCGGCTGCAAAACCCGCGGACGAATCAACGCCATCGGTGAATTCGGGAAACGTATCGGCGGGATGCTCGAACGAATAGGTCGCAAGCGAAAGCAGCGCTTCGGCCTCGCCGGCGATGTCGATCCAATTGCGCATCCGGGATCCACATCTTTTGCGCCATGCTTCCGCAGCCAGGCCGGTCTGGACCGAGTAGAGCAGCGGTACTTCGATGATTCGAACGATGAGGCTGTCATAGGAGTCGATCCAATTGACGATTCGCGCGAATCGCCGGACGCTGTGCGACGCGGGTTCGGTGCCGCGCTTCAGTTCTGCCACCCACTGCTGCAGGTGCGGCGCTACAAATGATTCACGCTCGATGCGCTCCAGGATTTGCGAAAACAGCACCACGCCTTCGGAATTGCAGTTCACGCCCGACATGACTTGCAGCGCGCGCTGCCGCAGTCCGCGAAACAGAATTGCTTCCACGATCAGAGTCGCGAGAAACGGCCAGATAATTCCCGTGTGGATGAAGTAGACGAAGCATGAGGAAGAGACAATTGCAGAAATGGCTGCTATCGCGCGAATGATTGGTCCGCCGAGAACGGGCGCGCTCTCACACCACTTCGTGAGCGATTCCGGATTCAGTTGCGGCCGCAAATCCTCGCCCGTAACCGCCAGATCCTCACGCAGGTCTAATTTCGGCCGCAATTCCGCGATCAAGCCCTGGCGCTCGATGGCGATGTTCGCGGCAGAGGGCGAACGCAGCCAATCGGCCAACCGGTTCTCGCCCATGGGCGTGCGGGCTGTGGAAAGCAGTTCGAACAAGCCCCCTCGTCCGAACACGTCAAGATCGTCCGCGTAGACGTGCTTGGCGTCGATGAACCGCTCTCCGCTCGCGCCCGTGCCGCTCCAGCGATCCTCAATTCGCGCGAGGCCTCGCCGGTACAGGTTCGCCGCCGTTTCCGCGTGCGTGCGAGCGCGAATCGCTCGCTCGTGCAGAACTGCCAGCAACGCGTAAGCGCCGACCGGCGCAAACAGCCAGTAACCGCTGAACGGGTGGCGTGCGAAATGAATCCAGCCAAGGACGATGAACGCGGCGATCGCCGCCAATTTCAAATATCCCAGAAGAATGTGCTGTTTCTCCCTGGCGGCAATCGTCTCGAGTCGCGCTCCTAGTCGTTTTCGGTACTCCTCGCTTGGCTCCAGCACGACGACCTCCGGACTGTCGGGCGTAGTCTACTCCCCGAGGTTATGCGCCCGCACCAAGTTGGTGGCACCAAGTTGGTGGCAATTGACACGCCGAACCTCCGCACGCAGAATGTTGCTGCGTTGGGTAGCGGGGCGAAGCTCGAGGCCCCCGGGGCGGCTTTCCAATCGCAATTTCTTCCGACGGGGACGCGCGAGGGCGCCAATCCCGCTCGGGCAAGGACATCGACGATGATTCGATACGCGAAGTGTGTCTTCATGCTGCTCCTGCTGCTGACGTTGCCGGTGGCGCTGTCCGCGCAGTTTTCGGTTTCCAGTCACTCGCAAGCCACCGCGACTGACACCGCGCCCATCGATGGCTGTTCCAGCTTCGCGGGCAACGCGGCGACGGGTGGCGGCTCCGCGTTCGCGCAAGCGGACGCGAAAAAAGCGATTCACGGTTTTGATCCCGCCGACTTCGACCGCTCCGTCGCGCCTTGCAGCGATTTCTACCAATTCACCGCAGGCGGCTGGATGAAGAACAATCCGATCCCGCCGGACCGCTCCACCTGGACCACCTTCGGCAAGCTCCGCGCCAACAACGAAAGCGCGCTGCACGAAATTCTCGAGGAAGCCGCGAAGGACAATTCCGCCGCGCCCGGCTCGAATCGCCAGAAGATCGGCGACTTTTACGCCAGCTGCATGAACGAAGCGCAGGCTGAATCCGTCGGCGCCAAGCCGCTCGATCCGGAATTCCAGCGTATCGCCGCGATCAAAGACATTCCCAGCCTCCAGGCTGAAATCGCGCATCTCCAGCGCGTCGGCGTGGATCTCGCATTCGGCTTCGGCTCCGTGCAGGACTTCAAGGACAGCACCCAGGTCGTATTCGCTGCCGCGCAGGGCGGGCTCGGCATGCCGGACCGCCAGTATTACCTCGACGACGACGATCGCTCGAAGACGCTGCGCGCGGGCTACGTCCAGCACGTCACGAATATGTTCAAGCTGCTGGGCGATGCCCCCGCGACTTCAGCCGCCGAAGCGAAAGCCGTCGTGGACATTGAAACCGCTCTCGCGACGGCCCAGACGAAACGCGAGCTGCTCCGCGATCCCTCGGCCAACTACCACATGATGACGCTCGTGCAGCTCGCCGACCTCACCCCGCACTTCTCCTGGCCCGCGTATTTTCAGCAGGTCGGCGCGCCCAGCGTCTCGCAAGTCGATGTCGCACAGCCCGACGCCATCAAGGCCTTCGACGCCACGCTCGCGTCCGTTTCGCTCGCCGACTGGAAAACCTATCTGAGATGGCACTTGATTCACAACGCAGCGCCCACCCTCTCCGCGAAATTCGTGGACGAGAATTTCGATTTCTTCGGTCATCAGCTTCAGGGCACCGCGCAGAATCTGCCGCGCTGGCGCCGCTGCGTGCAGCAAACGGACGGCGAACTCGGCGAAGCCCTCGGCCAGCTCTACGTCGAGCGTTATTTCCCGCCTGAAGCGAAGACCCGCGCGCTTGAGCTGGTCCACAACTTGATGGCTGCGCTGCGCGACGATCTCTCCACACTTGACTGGATGAGTCCCGAGACCCGTCAGCAGGCGATTCGCAAGCTCGACAAAATGAACTTGAAGATCGGCTATCCGGATAAATGGCGGGACTACTCCGCGTTTAAAGTGGACCGCGGCCCCTACGTCGACAACGTCACTCGTGGAGACACCTTTGAAGTCGCGCGCGACCTCGCCAAAATCGGCAAGCCCGTGGACAAAACCGAATGGGGAATGACGCCGCCGACGGTGAACGCCTACTACACGTCCCTGCACAACGAAATCGTTTTCCCCGCGGGAATTTTCCAGCCGCCGTTTTTCGACGCCAAAGCTGGCGACGCGTTCAACTACGGCAGCATCGGTTCCGTCATCGGGCACGAAATGACGCATGGCTTCGATGATCAGGGGGCGCAATTCGATGCCGACGGCAACCTGAAAAACTGGTGGACGGCCGACGACCTGAAGAATTTTCAAGCCCGCGGCGATTGCATCGTGAAGCAGTTCGACGCGTTCGAAGTCGAGCCGGGCCTGCACGCCAATGGAAAGCTCGAGGAAGGGGAAAGCATCGCCGATCTCGGCGGATTGGTGATCGCCTACGCCGCGTATCAGAGATCGCTCGCGGGTAAACCCGCGCCGCCCGCCGTCGACGGTTTCAACGCCGACCAGCAGTTCTTCCTCGGCTTCGCCGGACACTGGGCCGCGAACTACCGCCCCGAATCCGCGCGCCTGCAGGCGAAGACCGATCCGCACCCGCTCGATCAGTTTCGCGTGGACGCGGCGCTCTCCAACACGCCCGCCTTCGCCAAAGCGTGGGGCTGCGCCGCCGATTCGAAAATGGTCCGCCCCGAAGCCCTTCGCTGCCGAATTTGGTGACCATCCGACAAGGATGGTCACCCTGAGGGCGGCGGTTTGCAGCGCTGCCGCCCGAAGGGTTGCCATCGAGGAGTCGGGTCTGCCTACTACTGCTTCTTCCCCTTCTTCGCCGCCAAAATGTTCTCAATCTGCGAAAAATGATTCAGGTCGTGCCCCGCCATCATCCGCAAGATTGTCTCGACGCTCTCCGGTCCGCGCTCGCTGTGTATGCCTGCGTGCTTCCACTGCTCCGGCGTCAGGCTTTTCAGCAGCGCGAGATTCGCTTCACGCAGCGCGCGATACTGCTCGTACGATTTCTTCAGGTCGCGCTTGTCGTAGTGCAGCGCGGTCACCCACGCATCCTGGTCGAACCCTATAATCTGCGTCCCCGGCTGCCCCAGAATCGCGCGAATGCGGTAGCCGCTCACCAGCTCCGTGTCTGCAATGTGCGCCACGATCTCCGCGATCGACCATTTGTCCGGCGCGGGACGCTTTCGTGCCGTCGCCGCGCTCACGCCCTTCAGTAATTTCGCCAGCCTCGCGGGCGCCGCCGCTTCCAGCTTCAACGGGTCCCGCCCTTCGATGTACCCGTACATTCTCTTCCGGTACTGCTCCGCAGTCTCTTGCATGGGAATTCTCCTCAGCAGGAATTTGAATTGGGCCAATTGTAAACTGCCGCGCCCATCCGCGCGAAGGCCGCCGCAAAACCACGCTCAGCCCCTCGAAGACAATTTGTCTCGCAGAGCGCCGCCAGGTTTATGTAGCTCAGGTCTTTAGACCTGAGGCTCTTCGGCCCGTCCCTTGCCGTCTGTACGGTTCCCATTCTGGAAACCGCTCTTGCTCCCGGAGCAGCCCCCGCGCGCTCACATCGTACAATTTAGGTGTGTTTCCGGGGCCTTGCGGCGTTTTTGGGATGCATTTCGCCGCCCGGCCCGGCGCAGGCCACTCTCAGAGGCGATGCACGTGAATTTGAAGACGGCGGATGCTCGTCCAGCGACGCCCGAAGATCAGGAACTCGTGCGCAAGCTCGAAGAGCAAGCCGCGCTTGAGGCCGATCTCGCCGACCGCGAGCTACGCTCAGCCAACCTCCGCGCGGAGCTCGGCGCGTTCGAGCGCCAGTATCTGCATTTCGTCGGCTCGCGCTACGCCGAGCTGGACGAATGGAAAGCCCAGCTCGCCGAGCGGCTTGTCCGCGAGCAGCCCGGCAATGAACGCACCGCCGAAGCAGCGCGCGAGGCCCGCGCGCGCGCCGATGAAACCAAATCCGTCGCCGGCGAAAAATCCGAGCACGAGCCGCGTTCCTTTCAGGCATCTCCTGAATTGAAACGCCTCTACCGCGACGTCGCCCGCCGCATCCATCCCGATCTCACCTCCGATCGCGACGACCGCGCCCGGCGCCAGCAGCTCATGGCCGACGCCAACCAGGCTTACGAGCAGGGCGACGAACCGCGCCTCGAAAAGATTCTCACCGCCTACGAGCACAGTCCCGAAGCCTTTCATGGCGAAGGCCCGGGCGCCGAGCTAATCCGCGCGATTCGCCGCGTCAGCCAGGTGCGCGGACGCCTTGCCGAAATCGAAGCAGAATTGCAGGGCTTGCTCCGCTCCGATCTCTACCAGCTGAAAATTCGAGTTGATGAAGCGGAACAAACTGGGCACAACGTGCTTCAGGACATGATCGCCAAGGTGGACGAGCAGATCGATCTGGCGAAGAAACGCCTCGCCGAACCTGCTCCGCTCTCTCGCTGATGGAAACTCAGGAAAAATCTCCGGCGAAGCAGATCGTGCGTGCGGGTTCGCAGGTCAACTCCCAGGCGCTCGTGGTTCGCTCGGCGGCGCTCGTTTCGCGCGGACTCCGCGATCTCGCGCGCGATTCGAATTGGCTGATCAAGAAAGTTTTTGCCGGGCGCTCGTCGCAGCTCTCCGTGTCTCCGGCCGGAGAACTCTGCGCGCTTTCACCGCTCGTCCGCCAGGGCGCCGAACGCATCGCGCTTTATGACATCGAGCGCGGCGTGCCCACGCTCGCTCTCGTCGTTCCCGGCGAGCCGGACATGTGCCCGCCGGGCCTGCCCGCTGCGTTTGCTTGGTCGCCGACCGCGCGGCACCTTGTCGCGGCATGGGGAGGCTGGCTGCCGGAGCTGCACGTCTTCGATCTTCATGGCAAAGTTTTTCTCGGCGGCTTCGGCGATTTCAAAACTTTTCCCGCGAATCTTGCTTGGTCGGACTCAGGGAAATATCTTGCGGCGGCTTCGCCCGGGGGCAGGGAATCGACCCTGCGATTGTGGCCCGCCGCCCAGCCTGCGTCGTCGGCCATGCCGTTCGCCGCGGACGCCGCTGCCGAGCTACGCGCGCCCACTCCGTCCGAAAATTGGCTCGAGCCCGCCACGGCGGAAACGGAATCGAGCGACGAAACCGGATTCGCCGGCTTCGGCCGCCTCGCCTTCAGCCCGAATGAATCGATCCTCGCCGCCGTCGCCGAAATCGACGGCGACTGGGCGGACGATTCAATCGTTTTGCTGCAACTGCCCGGCTTCGCGTGCCGCACCGTGATTCCCGGCCAGGGCCGCATCACCGATCTTGCCTGGACGCCCGACAATCGCCAGCTGATCTATTGCTCGGGAGGACAGGCCTATCGTGTGTCGGCGCAATCGCGCGAGTCCGAGGCGCTTCCTTTCGGCGCGGAGCTTTGCGCCGTCCATCCGCACCTGCCGCTGGCTCTCTGCTTCAGCTCGTGGCTGAAAAATTCCGCCAAAGGCCGTCTGTTTTTGGTGGATCTGAATCGCCTTGCGGTGTTCGACGAATACGCGGCCGAAGGCGTGGTGAACCTCCGCTGGTCGCTCAACGGCTCCAAAGCCTACGCCGTCACCGCCGACGGCCTCGCCTACATCTACGAGCCGCCTCTCTTGTAGAAGGGCGGGCGCCTAATACGCGGTGACCGTCATTCTGAGCGGAGTGACCGGAGTTGCTCCTCCGTCCCGCTCTTGCGGGACGTCCGGTCGCGCAGTCGAAGAATCTCTCTTCCGCGCGATCAACTCACCGGGCTTCCAAGCTGTGAGGCTGCCGTCAGTACGGATGCTTCCAGTCGTAGTTGAACGAAACCAGGCCATCGCGGTAGTCGATCTTCATATCCAGCATCCGCAGCATGGCAAAACCCAGCGTGCCGGAAATTTCCGTGCCGGCCCCGTCGCTCATGCTTTTCATGTCCACCGAGACGATATCCAGATTCCTCTGCTGCAGGTTGGAAAACGCCAGCGTCAGTTCGTCGCCGCTATAAACGTTCTTCACGTTGCCGCTGATTCCCTTGACGTGCATGCGCGGGTCATCCGAGACGTGCGTCACCTCGCGCGCCGCGTCCGGCGAAACGAGGTTGTTGAACGATCCGGTATCAATCAGGAAAAGCTTGGAGACGGAGTTGTTCAGTTTCGTCGGAATCAGCAGCATGTGGCCGATTCGGAAAATCCGCGTATAACTCTGCATCTCCGGAGCGATGTACCGGTCATTGAATCGCGGCGCGGGCGTGCGCTCCTGTCCGGATTCGAGAGCCGCCTCCGCCGGCGCCTCATTCGGCCTTGTCGGGAGTTCGCTCAAGTGCAATTTGCGATTCGGCATGTCGAGGTCCATTAAAAAGTGCGAGAGGACGACCGCGCCGATGAGTCCCTCGTTCCCGGCCACGGGACCTTGGTCCGCCACTTGCACGTTGCAATCCTCGAATTGGATATCGCCGATCTGAATTTTGTCGGCGTGCCCCACGTAGGCTCCGATGGCGCCTTTGTCCCCGATTCCGCGAATGCTCGACTCGACCACATGCTGAATCCCCGCTTTCTCGGCGAGCTTGTGGTCGATCAGGATTCCGCCGGCGCCGGTGTCCAGCAGCAGATGCGCCGATGTTCCGTTGAATTTCACGTCCAACCCGTACCCGCGCATCCGATTGGCGCCTTCGACCAGCGGAATCAAATCGGTCGTTGTCGAGTTGATTTTCGAGACCATCCGGCACTGGTGCGCGGGCTCGTTTGGCAGGCTCTGCAAATTCATGAGCTGTCGATCGAGGGCCGTGCGCGCGTCCTCGTCGTCATCGGTATCCTGCGCGAGGTAATCGTGCAACGCCTTGATTCGCCCTGCGAGCGGCAGGGTGCCCATCCACATGCGCGTGATGTCCGGATCGGCGGGATCCAGAGTACGCGCCTTATCGATCATCTGTTTCTCGCGATGGTAAAGCGAAATCGTCTGCGAAACTCTCGCGAGGCCCAGATACGCCCGCGCGTTCTCCGCGCCGCTGTTGATCACTCCCACGAACTCCGCTTCCGCCTCCGGAATCTTCCCCTGGCGGAAGTAGGCCTCGCCCTGCGCCACTTTGGCGTCCGGCGAGTTCGGCGCGAGATCGATCGCCTTGGCTGCGGCTGCGTACGCGTCCGCTGGATCCTTCTTTTTCAGGTAGACGCGCGTCAGTCCGGCGTAGGCGAGCCCCGCTTGAGCGCCGCTCTCCAGTTGCGTGTATTCCTGGATCGCCGCATCCAGTTTGCCCGTGCGGTAAAGACGCAACGCATCTTGCAGGGAAGGGGTGGCGCTCGCTGCGGGCGTGGGCGCGTTTCCAGGCGCGGCGTTCTGCTGCGCCCAGGCCGACGGAAAAATCGCGCTGGCTGCCAGCATCAAAAAGACCGCAAGTATTCGAAGTAGAGTCACCACGTTCGTTCCAACTCCTTGTGTAGGTAGCGGAATCGGCACTACTTTGACAGGGTACCTCCAAGGCGTCAATAATCGGCCTCCGAACCCTTACAGGGAAAGTCCACAGGCATGAAACCACTTGACAGCTGCCGCGGCATGTTAGCGTGGCCTCGCAATGAAGGCTACGCGACAACGCGGAACGAAGCATCCGGGCGCCAAACGGCGCCCTCGGCGAAGGGCGCGGCCTCTCTACTACAGCTGTAATTCGAGGTGCGCTTCAGAGCATTTCTACTCGACAATCATGCCGAGTAGAAACGTCCCTAACCCGTTGAAAATAAACAATCGGTGCACATTCTACTCGACAATAAACCGGGTATGTATCCAACGGCAAAATCGGCTATGCGAGGGGCAGGTTTGCTTCGGCGTTCAGCGTCGAATCGGCACGCTCGCCGGCCATAAAGCGCGCATAGCCGGCGGCGGCAATCATGGCGGCGTTGTCGGTGGAAAGCGCGCGGCTGGGAAAGAAAACCGCGAGGCCGCGGCGCAGGCCTTCGGCTTCGAACGAGCGCCGCAACTCGTTGTTCGCGGCCACTCCGCCCGAAACCAGAATCGTGCGCGCGTCGACTTTTTCCGCCGCGGCCAGCGTGCGCGAAAGCAGGTTATCGACCACGGCGCGCTGGAAGCTCGCGATCAGGTCGAGCGTCTCCGTGCTCGAAAGCGCGCGCAAGGCATCCGCGCTGCGTTCTCCGTGCACGAGCGACTTTCGCCGGGCTTCGATTTCCGGCTCGAGCTGCGGATTGCGGCGCAGGTGATAGAGAACCGCCGTCTTGATTCCGCTGAAGCTGAAATCGAACGCGTTGCCGCTCATCTTCGGCTCGTGGAAACGCACCGCATGAGGATTTCCGTGCGCCGCAAGCCGGTCGACGATCGGCCCGCCGGGATACCCGAGCGCCAGCATTCGCGCGACCTTGTCGTAAGCCTCGCCCGCGGCGTCGTCGCGCGTGCCGCCGATGCGTGCATACGAAAAATGGTGCGCGCCGTTCGAGCTTTCGGATTTCACGTGGTAGAGGATCGTGTGCCCGCCCGAAACGATCAGGCATACGGCGGGCAATTGCGGCTCGCGTCCGGCAGCATTCGCCTCAAGGAACACGGCGTGCACGTGCCCTTCGAGGTGATTCACGCCGATCAACGGCTTGCCGAGCGCCTGCGCCAGCACTTTGCCGTAGGTCACGCCGACCAGCAGCGCGCCAACCAGTCCCGGCCCGTGCGTCACGGCGACCGCGTCCACGTCGGCAAGCGATACATGCGCCTGATCGACCGCTTCGCGCACCACTGGCACGATCTGCCGCAGATGCTCGCGCGACGCCAGCTCCGGCACCACGCCGCCGTATTTGCGATGAATGTCCGTCTGCGACGCGACCACGCTCGAAAGAATCCTGCGCCCGTCGGCCACCACGGCCGCGGCCGTTTCGTCGCACGACGATTCGATGCCGAGGACGAGACAATTTTCCGGGTGTTCTTTTACAGTCACAACTGCGCCTCAACCTTGCTGGAGACTCAAAAACGCTATGTTAGCATAGGCGAGAAGGCTCGCTTCCAGCTCGCCGGCCTCCGACAAAACACATGACCCAACACGCCAAGAAAGTTCGCAAAGCGGTTCTTCCTGTAGCTGGGCTAGGGACGCGATTTCTTCCCGCAACCAAGGCCATTCCCAAGGAAATGCTCACCGTTGTCGACAAGCCGCTGATTCAATACGCTGTCGAGGAGTGCATCGCGTCGGGAATCGAGCACGTGATTTTCGTGACCGGGCGAAGCAAGGACGCCATCGAGAATCATTTCGATTTCTCGCCGGAGCTCGAGAGTTTCCTCGAGCAGCGCGGCAAGCCCGAGCTCGCGAAACTGGTCCACAGCATCGGGGAAGGCATTCAATTCAGCTACACGCGGCAGAGCGAGGCTTTAGGCCTGGGCCACGCGGTGCTCTGCGCGGCGGAGCTGGTTGGCGACGAGCCGTTCGCGGTGCTGCTCGGCGACGTGATCATGGAAGGCGCCATCCCCGCGACAAAGGAACTGGTCGAGATTTACGAGGCGACCGGCTGCGGCGTGATTCACGTGGAGCGCGTGCCGCGCGAGCGCGTCCACATGTACGGAATCATCGACGCGAAGCCGGAGAAGAATTCCAAATGGGGCGAAAAAGTCTTGCGGGTGAAGAATCTGGTCGAAAAGCCGAGCCCCGAAAAAGCTCCGTCGAATCTCGGCGTCACCGGCCGCTACGTCCTGCCGCCGGAAATTTTCGGCTACCTCAAGACGACCAAGCCCGGAACCGGCGGCGAAATTCAGCTCACCGACGGCCTCTGCCGCCTGGCGGAAGACAACAAGATGCTCGCCTGCATCTACGACGGAAAAACGCACGACGCGGGCGACAAGCTCGGATTTCTCGAGGCGACTGTCGATTTCGGGCTGAAAGATCCGAAGCTCGGCAAGCCGTTTCGCACCTATTTGCAGAGCCTGAAGCTGTAGGGGTTCCCCGGGAGCGCCAATCTCCGGATTGGCGGTTTTGCAAAAACGCCTGGCGCGATTCCGTCGATCACTTCTTGCGATTCGCGGCGCCTTTGTTGGAAGTATCCGCGGATTTCGATTCGGTTTTCGTTTCTTTCTTCGAATCTCCCGATTTTTCGGAAGATTTGTCGCCGCTTTTCGCCGCGGCGGAATCGGCGCTTTCGCCCGAAGCGCTCGCGGCGCTTTTACCCGCGTAGTCGGTCACGTACCAACCCGAGCCTTTGAACTGGATCGCGGGAGCCGAGGCCATGCGCTGGGCGCGTGCGCCGCATTTCGGGCACTTCTTCGTCTCGGACGCGCCCACGTTCTCGATCTTCTCGAAGCGATGGCCGCACTTCACGCATTTGTATTCGTACAGCGGCAACGAAAATCTCCTTTCGAATCTACATCCGGAGTGAACGCCGGAATCAGGCTTGCGGAACGCGCCGAAGCACCGGGATTTTCGCCTCGCGAAGCACGTGCTCGACCACGGTTTCGCGCAGGCGCGAAGCATCGTAGTCGAACTGCAGCCGGTTGGTCTTCTCGTCGAAGCGGAACCGCTGCAGGCCGTAGGTATTGGCAAACTGGCCGAGCGCCCGAAACTGTTCGGCCTTGAGCGCGTTCTGCAATTCGTACGTCACGGTCATGAATGTCATGGCCGCATTATAGCATCGGCGTCACGCGGGATTCACGCGGCGAGCGGCAGCGGGAGTTCAAAGCTTGACGCGGCGCAGCCGCAAGGCGTTGCTAATGACCGACACGGAACTGAAGCTCATCGCCGCTGCGGCAATCATCGGGCTAAGCAGCAACCCAAAGACGGGGTAAAGAACGCCCGCGGCGATCGGAACGCCAATCGAGTTGTAAACGAAAGCGAAAAACAGGTTCTGGCGGATGTTGCGCATGGTGGCGCGGCTCAGGGACCGCGCGCGGACAATCCCGCGCAGATCGCCCTTTACCAGCGTGACCCCGGCGCTCTGCATCGCGACGTCCGTCCCGGTGCCCATTGCGATTCCGACTTGTGCCTGCGCCAGCGCGGGCGCGTCGTTGATGCCGTCGCCGGCCATGGCGACGAAGCGGCCCTCGCCCTGCAAGCGCTTGACGACCGAGGCCTTGTCTTGCGGCAGGACTTCCGCAACCACGTCGTCAATTTGAAGCTTGCGGGCAACGGCCTGAGCGGTCGTTTTGCTGTCGCCGGTGAGCATTACGACGCGGATGCCGTCGTCGTGCAGCTTGCGGAGCGCCTCAGGCGTTGTTTGCTTGATGGGGTCCGCGACGCCAAGCATGCCGATCAGCTGATTCTCCGCGACGACGAACATCACGGTCTGGCCGTCGGCGCGCAGCGCTTCCGCCTTCTGCGCAGATGCCCCGGGGGCCACGCCGAGCTCTTCAAGGAGCTTGCGATTACCGAGCGCGACACGGATGCCGTCCACGCGGCCACGGACGCCGCGTCCGGTGAGCGATTCGAAACCCTCCGTCGGCGCGAGCGCGATTCCGCGCTCCTCAGCACCCTTGACGATGGCCGCTGCCAGAGGATGTTCGCTCGCGCGTTCGAGGGATGCCGCGAGGCGAAGCAGCCGGGTCGCGTCGTAGTTGCCGATCGCCTCGACGGACACAAGTTTCGGCTTGCCCTCCGTCAGCGTTCCAGTCTTGTCGACGACGAGCGTATCGACTTTTCTGAGCAGCTCAATCGCTTCAGCGTTCTTGAAAAGCACGCCGAGCGTCGCACCCTTTCCGGTCGCCACCATGATGGACATCGGAGTGGCGAGGCCGAGGGCGCAGGGGCAGGCGATGATCAGCACGGCGACAGCATTGATGACCGCGTGCGCCATGCGCGGGGCAGGGCCCCACAGCGCCCAGGCCAGAAAAGCGATCGCGGCAATTGCGACCACGATGGGCACGAAGTATCCGGAGACGACGTCCGCGAGCTTCTGGATGGGAGCGCGGCTGCGCTGCGCTTCGCTCACCATGCGCACGATCTGCGCGAGAAGAGTTTCCGAGCCGACGCGCTCGGCGCGTATGACCAGGGTCCCCGTTCCATTAACGGTGGCTCCCGTGACGCGCGCGCCCGATTGCTTTTCAACGGGAATCGGCTCGCCGCTGATCATCGATTCATCAACGCTGGTCGAACCTTCCAGAACGACGCCATCCACGGGAATCTTTTCGCCAGGACGAACTCGCAGCGTGTCGCCGGACGCGACCTGCTCCAGCGGAATGTCGATTTCCGTGCCGTCCTGGCGAACGAGGCGCGCGGTCTTGGGCGCGAGGCCGAGAAGCGCTTTGATCGCAGCACCCGTTTGGCTGCGCGCTTTGAGTTCGAGAACCTGGCCCAACAGCACCAGCGCGACGATGACGGCAGCCGCCTCAAAATACGGCGCCACCACGCCATTCGGGTCTCGAAACGCAGCGGGAAAAGCGCCCGGAAAAAGCGTCGCGACAACGCTGTAGACGTAGGCCACCCCTACGCCCAGCCCAATGAGCGTGAACATATTCAGGCTGCGATGGGCGAGCGAGTTCCATGCACGGACGAAGAAAGGCCATCCGCCCCAGAGCACGGCCGGAGTCGCGAGAGCCAACTGAAACCATGACAGCCCCCGGCCAGACGCCAGGGCGTCGAGAGGATGCCCGGGAAGGGCATCGGCCATGGCGATGGCGAGAAGCGGAATCGCCAGCGCCGAGCTGATCCAGAACCGACGCCGCATGTCCCGAAGCTCGGGGTTTTCCTCGTCGCCGACGGAAACCGTTCTAGGTTCGAGAGCCATGCCGCAGATCGGGCAGGAACCTGGTCCGGGACGAACGATTTGCGGATGCATCGGGCAGGTGTACTCGACGCGGGGCGCAGCGACCGGAACCTCCGGTTCGAGAGCCATGCCGCATTTCGGGCAGGGCCCGGGATGATCCTGGCGAATCTCTGGGTCCATGGGGCAGGTGTAGATAGCGGCCTTGGTTGCCGGGACCGCGCGCGCAACCGTTGCAGTCGCGGACGCTGCTGGCGCGGCTGCTGGCGCTGCACCAAGTTGAACCAAGTCACCGTGCGCGCGGGGCTCAGGCGCGGGTTTCGCGGCCAGATATTTTGCCGGGCCAGCAGTGAATTTGGCGGCGCAGCCTTTGGAACAGAAATAGTAGGTTTTGCCAGCGTGTTCGGCGGTGGCCACAGCGCGCGGGGGATCAACCGTCATTCCGCAGACTGGATCGCGCTCCATAGGTCCCATTATCGCCTGCGTGTCAAAGTGTTGCCCGAATCAGCGATGGGGTCGCGCTATCTTGTGTGACCCGCATCACAGACCCATCCTCGTCGGCATGTGACGATCACGATTGGATTTACCATCGGGCCATTATTAGAGCTCTAATGTGTGTTGGATTGCGGCGAGAATGAGATGTTTCCGAGCGAGCACAGTTCCTGGGCGCCGATGAGGCGCGGTTTGGCGAGCTTCATAGTTCTCTCCGTATCCTTGATGTCGTCCGCAGTCGGCAGCTGTGAGGTTTCTTGCCTGTCGGACGACGTCCCTTGCGCCGACCAGTCAGCTCGGTCCTCTCCAGCGGCACAGCCGACAACTGGCTCGGCATCGATGGAGATGGGACGGGCCCCAGAACATTCCCGCCTCGCAATGCGAACCGGGATGGATTTCGATGCTGCGGTTGGCAGCGCAGAGTCCGCGTCTTGCTCCGACGAGTTGTGCAAAGACGCCTCAGCATCCGCGATGTTTCCCACAGCCCGTACCGACGTCCCGAAGGCCGGGTGGATGGCCGTTGGTGTCGTGTCCCCGATGAATAATTGGTCCAGCGTGGAATGCCTTGGCAGCAAGACTGAATCTCCACCCCCTAAAGCTGTTGGTCTGAGCCCTCTCTCAACAATTCTCCGAATCTGAAACTGACTCCAGTCTCTGCGCGTGCACCCGCGCCCTTCGCGGGAGTTTACTCCGCGGCGGGATCTCCGAAACGCCCGGCATGGGCGTTCCACACAAGAACCGAATCAACAATCGTTCGTTCGACATAAAGGAGAATTGAAATGAAGAACAAGAGCATTACAGCCCTTTTGCTGTTCGCGGTTCTGTCCCTCACGACGCTGGGCGCAATGTCCCAGGCCCGTGGAGACGAGACCAAATCGAAGCTGACTTCAAAACAACTGCGCAGCCTGATTGCAACAGCCAAGACACCCGAAGATCACCAGAAGCTGGCCGCCTACTATCGAGACATGGCGGAGGAAGCAAAGGCCAATGCCGCCGAGCACGAGAAGATTCTGGCGGCCTATAACCAGAACCCGTCGACTCACCCACTCGCGAAGGCAGCGGGCGGACCCGCAGAGCATTGCCGTACCTTGATCCGTCTGTTCAACGACGAAGCAAAGGAGGACTTGGCGATGGCCGAGCAGCACGACCAAATGGCGAAGGCCGCGTCGCAAACGCAGTAATGAGTGGTAATCGCTGCGGACAGGTGGGCCGGGCGCTCCCCGGCTCGCCTGTCACTTCACACACCATGTCGTTCGTGAATCGTCCGAGGTGGACGCCGCGGCACCCAATGAGCGCTATAGACGGGGAAAGGAGGGGTTATGAGAGGTTTGCTGCCGCTATTGCTTTACGCCGGACTGTTTTATCTGATGATGCGCTTCGGATGTGGCGCGCACATGGTTCACGGGCACGGTGGTCACGGCGAACATGAGGGACACAGCGGGCATGGAAGCCCAGAAGGTTCTGCGAAAGATCCCGTTTGCGGGATGACGGTGCAGCCTGGTCAGGGCTACGCAAAAAACCACGAAGGCCACGAGCTGCACTTTTGCTCGCGCAAGTGCCTGGACAAGTTTGAAGCGGCGCCGCAGCGCTACTTGGCTTAGAGAGGAGAATGACAATGACGCGAAGTCTTTCATTAGCGGCCGTCGGGCACGCGACGAGTATTTTTCTGCTCACCACATTTGCGTTGTGTGTCGGTTTTGACGTCCTGTTTCCGGCGCACGCGATGTACCAGGCATGGCAACACCTGCTCCCGGGATTTGTGTGGATCAGCTGGAGGAGTTTTTTGCTCGGTCTCGTCGAAAGCTACGGTTACGGCTGGTATGCGGCGCTGATTTGGGTGCCGCTGTACAACGTGTTCGCAGCGCGCGTTTCCCGATAGAGGTTCCTTCCCCGCGTATTTCGGTTCTTGGGCCCAACAGGACGAGTTCGAAAGGAGAACGACAATGCTTTCACTTAGGCGCTACGGCTGGCTCTGCGTTTTGGGCGGCGAGGTCGCCTATTTTATATGTGTCGCCGGTGGTTACCTGCCCCTTCGCAGCAGCAAGGGGATGGAACTGCACAGAACGCTGTTTGAAACATTTCCAGGGGTTGTGTGGGGCACCGTTAGCGGCGTGGTTCTCGGCGCCGTTTACGTGTTCGCCCTCAGCTGGATCTTCGCTTGGTACTTCGTCTGGATGCACAACACGAGCCTGGTGAATAGAGAAAGGTAACGCGTCGGAATTCCCGACCGCCAGTGCGCCAATCGGGAGTTTTGCGCTCCCGTGCACGGAACATTCCCGAAGGGGCTTACGTATCTATCCCTGGAACGTCGAATACGGCAGGATCCGGGGGCGTCCGTGAGCACGAACGGCAGCAACGGCAAGAACGGTCGAAAGAAGCGGAAGCGGTGGATCGTCCTGGGAAGCGCGACGCTGGGGCTGGTCGCGGTGGTGGTGATCGCGACGGCGGCGCTGCGTCCGACTCACACCATTGAGCCCGACAAACTGGCCCCGGCGGAGCGAGGCGACATCGCGCGGTCCGTGGTCGCCACGGGCAAGATCGAACCCCTCACGAAAGTCGAAGTGAAATCGAAGGCCAGCGGAATCGTCGAGAAAATCCATCTGGACGCGGGCGACAAGGTGAAGAGCGGGCAGGTGCTCGCGGAACTGGATAAAGAACAATTGCAGGCCAACGTCGCCGCGGCGCGGGCAAACCTGGAAGCCGCGCAGGCCGCGCAGTTGGCCGCCGAGGCTTCGTATCAAAAGAACGTGGTGGATGCGGAAGGTCCGGACGTGCCGTACCTGAAGGCGGATGTCGATCGCGCGCATGATCTGTACAAGCAGGGGTTGATCGCGCTGAACGTGATGCAGGACTCGGAGAAGAATTATCAATTGGGCCTGAACCGGCAGGCGTCCGCGGTGCGCGGCGTGCAGGTGAGCAAGGCGCAGGTGGCGCAATCGAAGGCGCAAGTGGCGCAGGCGAAGGCGGCGCTGGACGAGGCGGAAGAAAATCTGCGGTATTCGACGATCACCAGCCCGATGAACGGCGTGGTGCTCTCGAAAGACGTGGAAGTGGGCGGCGCGGTCAGCTCGATTTTGGTGCTGGGCTCGCAGGCCACGCTGGTGATGACGCTGGGCGACACGAGCGAAGTGTACGTGCGGGGAAAAGTGGACGAAGCGGACATCGGCAAAGTCTATCTGGGCCAGGCGGCGCGGATCGTGGTCGAGTCGTTCAAGGACAAGACATTTCAGGGGAAGGTGACGAAGATCGCGCCGCTCGGGCAGGAAAAGGACAACGTGACGACGTTCGAGGTGCGTGTTTCGATCCAGAATCCGGGCGGCGAGCTGCGCGCGAACATGAGCGCGAACGCGGAAATTATCCTGGAAGAAAAGAAGAACGTGCTCCTGATTCCCGAGGGCGCGGTGATTTTTGACAAGGACAAAAACGCATCGGTGGAAGTAGCCGATCCGAAGGGCCCGGAAGGGCGCAAGAAACTGGCCGTGAAGTTGGGAATTACGAACGGCGTGAAGGCCGAGGTGTTTGTCCGGGTTGAACGAGGGGCAGAAGGTGATTTTGCAGTAGTGCCCGGATGTGCAGCTGGAAGAGAGATCCTTCGACTCCGCGACCGGACGGCCCGGCTTCGCCGGGACGAAAAGGAAATACGTCCGGTCGCTCCGCTCAGGATGACGTTTCGACGACAGGCGCCATGAATCTCAGCGATCTCTTCAAGGACACGATTCAGACGCTCTGGGCGCACAAGCTGCGCACGTTTCTGACCATGTTCGGCATCACCTGGGGAATTATCTCGATCACGCTGATGGTGGCGGCGACCGAAGGCCTGCGCGTTGGTCTAAAACGCAATACGGAGACGTTCGGCAAAGACATCATGATTTTCTTCGCCGGGCGAACGAGCATGCAGGCGGGCGGAATGCGCGCGGGACGGACACGTTCGCACTGGACGAAGACGACTACCTTGCGATCGATCAGCCAGTCGCCGGCGTGCCGGTTCGCGCTACCGGAAATCGGCAATCAGGTGCCGCTGCGCAGCCGGTACAACAGCGGAAATCTGCTGAAGTTTCCGGAGCTCGCTGCCGCCGTTTGCCGAAGTGCGCAGCCTCGACGTGGGCGAAGGACGGTTCTACGACGACGCGGATATTGCGAACGTGAACCGGGTCGCGTTTCTCGGCAGCGACGCGAAGAAGCAGCTTTTCGGCAGCCGGTCGGCAATCGGCGAAACGGTGTGGCTCAGCGACATTCCCTACACCGTAATCGGCGTGATGAAAGCGAAGAACCAAAATTCGAGTCCTACGACGGGCCGGACATCCGCAAGATTTTCATTCCGTACAGCGCCGTCGTCCGCGATTTTCCGAATCAGCCGCCCGCGCCGCCGCACACGATCGAGCATCTGCTGGTTGTGCCAAAGTCACTGGCGTTGCACAAGGACTGCAAGCGCGAGGCGCTGGCTGCATTGGCCGTGATCCACAGTTTCGATCCGAAGGACGAAGACGCGATTTTCGTGTGGGACACAATCAAGAACGCGGAAGCGAACGCGTTGATCATGGACGGGATGGAATATTTCATGGGCGCGGTGGGGATCGTGACGCTGTTTCTGGGCGGGCTGGGCGTGATGAACGTGATGCTGGTGGCGGTGCGCGAACGCACGCGGGAAATCGGCGTGCGGAAGGCGCTGGGGGCGACGCGGCGATCGATCCTGGGGCAATTTTTCGCGGAGACGATGATTATCGCGTTCCTGAGCGGCGGAGTCGGGATGGGCATCGCGTACGGATTCTGCACGCTGGTGGACCTGCTGCCGATGCCGCAGGTGTTCGCGGGATTGCTGCCGACGTGGCAATCGGGAGTGCTGGCGCTGGTGCTGCTATCGGCGATTGCGGTGATGTCGGCGATGTATCCCGCGAGCCGGGCGGCGGCGGTCGATCCGATTGAAGCGCTGCGGTATGAGGCAGGAGGCTAGCGCGCATGTTCGAGGAGATTTTGCGGCAGGCGTGGAACTCGCTGCGGCGGCAGCCGGTTCGCAGCTGCCTGACGATGACGGGCATCGTGTGGGGCATCGTCGCGGTGACGATGCTGCTGGCGTATGGCTCGGGATTCCGGCGCGTGCTGATGTTTACTTTTAATTCGTTCGGGCACGACGTAATCATTTGCTGGCCGGGAACGACAGCCGAGCAAGCGGGAGGCGAACGCGCCGGGCAAAAAGTGCGGATAGAGCAGGCGGACGTGGACGCGTTGCGCTCGACGGCGACGCTCGCGAAACAGATTTGCCCGGAGACGGTGAAATTCGTGGCGCTCGCCCATGAAGAGCGGTCGACGAGCACGGCGGTTCGTGGCGTCTGCGAGCAGTACGGCGAAATGCGGAACGAGGTGCCGGTCGCGGGGCGCTGGCTCGACTCGGATGACGAAGTGAACCGGCGACGCGTGGTGTTTTTGGGCGCGCAGCTAAAGAAGAAACTGTTTGCCGGCATGCCGGCCGTGGGCGAGCCGGTTACGATTCAGGGCGAGCGGTTCACCGTAGTCGGCGTGATGGACCGTAAGTTCCAACAGAACAGCTATTTCACGGACGACGACAGGTCCGCGTGGATTCCGTACTCCACGGCGGGCGATTTGTGGGATACGAAATCGGCGAGCGTGCTGGTGGTCGAGCCGGTATCGGGCGAATTCGATACCCAAACGCGGGCGCAGATTCTTTCGGTGCTCGCGGACCGGCAGCATTTTTCACCGACGGACAAGCGCGCGATCCTGATGGACAGCATGGCGGAGTTCCGGCCGATCATGATCGGGATTTCGTACGGGCTGGAGTTTCTGCTGCTGTTCGTGGGGCTGCTGACGCTCGGAATCGGCGGTGTGGGCGTGATGAACATCATGCTGGTCACGGTGAACGAGCGGATTCGCGAGATCGGGCTGCGGCGGGCGCTGGGGGCGCGGCGGCGGCACATCCGCGTGCAGTTTCTGACCGAGGCGCTGGCGATCACGCTGGCGGGAGGCGCGGTCGGCGTGCTGATGTCTGTGGCCATCGGCGCGGCGATCGGCACGCTGCCGTTTCTCGGGCCGGCGTATGAAGACACGTCCGGCCGGGTCGACATTCATATGCAAGTCTCGTGGGAGATTTTGCTCGCGTCGGTGATGGTGCTCGTGGTGGTGGGGATTCTGAGCGGGTTTGTGCCGGCGATGCGCGCGGCGAGGCTCGATCCGGTGGAGGCGCTGCGGTATGAGTAGGCGGGCATCTTCAGAAAAACGCCGGCAAGATACCGGCGCTACAAAATCCTAGTTTTCGTTCAGCAGGGAATCGAGGTAGGCCATCATTTCGGGGCTGGTCCAGTCCTGCGGGCCGACGATTTTGCGGTCGAGGCGGCCTTTGCGGTCGATCACGTAGGTTTCGGGATAAGCCGTGGTGCCCCAATCGGCCGCGAGTTTTTCCGTCGGGTCGCGGTAAGTCGGGAAGTCGATTTTGTAGTCGCTCAGAAATTTTTCGTAAGAATCTTCCTCGTCGTTAATGCCGACATTCACGCCAAGAATGGTGCCACCGAGCGGAGCGATGCGCCGCTGAAGCAGATTGAGCGAAGGCGCTTCTTCAACGCACGGCTGGCACCACGAAGCCCAGAAATTCAGCAGCACTACTTTGCCGCGCAGATCGGATAGGTGCGCGGGCTTGCCGTCGAGCGTGAGAGGAAAATCCTTTGCGGCGCTGCCACGCTGGCTCGGCTCGCCCTGTCGATAGTCTGGGCGCGCGAAAAGCACCAAAAGCCCGGCGATAAACGCCAGAACCAGGCCAGTTTTCAGTTTCCGTTTCAATCCGCTGTCCAAGCGCCCTATAATAGAAATATCATCGGCGAGATAAGACTAGTTTAGCAGCCCCCGGCGGATCGGATTGCAAAAACCTTGGTATCCGTAATCATTCCAGCCCGCAATGAAGAAGCGTCGATTGCGCGCGCCGTCGAATCGGTGGCGGTGCAACTGGAGGTCGGGGAAGTGATTGTCGTCAACGATAATTCGACGGACGGCACTGGGGCGATTCTGGCGGAACTGGTGGCGCGCTACCCGAAGGTCAAAGTGCTTGAGGCGGGGCCGTTGCCTGACGGTTGGATTGGGAAGAATTACGCGGTTACGGTCGGCGCCGCTGCGGCATCGGGCGATTGGCTGCTTTTTACCGATGCGGACACGTACCACTATCCCGGGTCGACGCGGCGGGCGCTGATGGATGCGGTCGATCACGATGCGGTGCTGGTTT
The DNA here is from genome assembly GCA_963769415.1 of uncultured Acidobacteriota bacterium. Taxonomy (GTDB): domain Bacteria; phylum Acidobacteriota; class Terriglobia; order Acidiferrales; family UBA7541; genus Palsa-295. The sequence goes on along the minus strand of CAVYLM010000005.1, from coordinate 1,521,765 downwards.
CGTATTCGCCCGAGCAGGAGATGGAGACATGGTGGGAGCGGGCGATGATCCCGTTCGTATTCTGCCGGCTGGCGGCGAAATTTTCGTTCGCGCGCGTGAACGATCCAGGGCGTCCTGACGCTGCGGCGAACGGACAATTCCTGATGGTGTTGCGAGATGCATACGAAATGGTGAGTGGCCACGCGGGAATAGCGGGCGAAATCTTGGAGGACGTATCGCTGGCGCGACGGGTGAAGAAGCACGGCCATGGGATTTACTTTACGGCGCCGATGGGCATCGTGCGCACGCGGATGTATCGGTCGTTTGCGGCGATGTGGGAGGGCTGGACGAAAAACCTCTTCCCGCTCGTGGGAGGGGATTCTAGATCGCTGCTGCTGGAATTCGCGGAGGTATTTCCGCTGGCGGAGATTGGATTGTTGCTCGTGGCGCTGCTGTTCTGGACGGGCGTGCGGAATCCGCTGCTTGTACCAGCGTCGTGCCTTTTCGCGGGAGTGCTGCTGGCCAGGCACATGGCGTATGGCGCGGCGCTTTACCGGAATCTCTACCCGATGAGGTTCATCGAATACTACGAGGTGGGGGCGGTGCTCTACAGCCTGGCGCTGATTCAATCGTGGTGGAAGACGACGCGGGGGCGCGTGGTTTGGAAGGGCCGCGAGTACGCGGCGAAAACGTCATGATTCGGGTGACGCGCAAAATCGAATTTTCCGCGGCGCATTTCTACCACAATCCGAATTTCTCGGAGGAAGAGAACCGCCGGGTCTTCGGCAAGTGCGCCAATCTTCACGGGCACGGGCACAACTACGTGCTCGAGGTGACGGTGGCGGGCGAGCCGGACCCCGCGACGGGAATGGTCCTCGATCTGAAAGAGTTGAAGGACATTCTGCAGCGGGAAGTCTGCGACCGGATGGACCACCGGCACCTGAACCTCGAAGTGGCCGAGCTGAAGGACAAGATCCCGACGTGCGAGAACATCGCCGCGGCGATCTGGCAGCTGCTGGAGCCGAAGATCACAAAAGGCAAGCTCGACCGCGTGCGGCTGTATGAATCGCCCGATCTGTTTGCCGACTGCACGGCGGAATCGAATGGGGTGCACGCGTGAAGGCGCCGTTGAAGCTTTCGTTGACGCGGCGGTACCGGTTTGCGGCGTCGCACCGGCTGCACCGGCCGAATTTCACCGAGAGCGAGAACGCGCGGATCTATGGCAAATGCAGCAATCCCTACGGCCACGGGCATAACTATTCGCTGGAGGTGACGGTGACGGGCGCTGTCGATCCGGCGACGGGCATGATTGCGAATCTCGGGGAGCTCGACCCGTTCGTCGAGCGCGAGGTCGTCGAGGCCTTCGATCACAAGTATCTGAACGAAGAAGTGGCTGAATTCGCGGAAGACGTGCCGACAGCGGAGAATATCTGCCGCGAGATTTACCGGCGGTTGAGGACGTTTCCGGCGGCGCGGCTGGAGCGCGTGCGATTGGAAGAGACGAGCAAGAACAGCTTTGAATTCGATGGAGAAACGGGCGAGCGGAAGCAATGAGCGCCACGAGGAACAAAACCATGAGTGAGACAACGCGAATCGCGATTCCGGAGGCGACGGAATCGGGCAGCATCGCCGAGCTCGTCCGGCAAATGATCGTTCAACTGGGCGAAGACCCCAACCGCGAAGGATTGCGGCGGACGCCGGAGCGGTTTGAGAAAGCCCTGCGCTACCTGACCAGCGGATACGCGCAGGATCCGGAGAAACTGTTGAACGGCGCGATGTTCAGCGTGGGTTACGACGAAATGGTGGTGGTGAAGGACATCGAACTTTACAGCCTGTGCGAGCACCATCTGCTTCCGTTCTTCGGAAAGTGCCACGTCGCGTATATTCCCAACAAGAAAGTCATCGGCCTGAGCAAGGTGGCGCGGCTGGTGAACATGTACGCGCGGAGGCTGCAGATTCAGGAGCGGCTGACGAGCCAGATCGCGCAGACGATCTCGGACAAGCTGAGCCCGCAGGGCGTGGGCGTAATCATCGAAGCGCGGCATTTGTGCATGGTGATGCGCGGAGTGGAGAAGCAGCACTCGGCCGCAGTGACGAGCGCGATGCTGGGAGTATTTCGCGAGAACAAGCAGACGCGCGACGAGTTTTTGTCGCTGGTGCGCGAAGGCAAGTAGCGCCGGCGGGATCGGGTAAATGCTGTATTTTTCCTTTGCGGCCTACCGGCTCTGTGCTAGCATTTTCTAGTTGAAGAGAGAACAAGCATAGAGCAGGGGCACGGCGTTTCAGAGGGAGGATCAGTTGATGGAAGCCAAGGCCGGTGTAATCGAGGCGTACCGAGTTCACACGAAAGACACCGGATCGCCGGAAGTGCAAATCGCGCTGCTGAGCGAGAGAATCAACTACCTCACGACCCACCTCCAGTCCCACGCAAAAGATCATGCTTCGCGCCGCGGGTTGATCATGATGGTCAACAAGCGACGCCGGCTGCTGGACTATCTGAATCGGCGCGACCCGGATCGGTATCGCGAGATTGTGGCACGACTTAGCTTGCGCAAATAGCGCGGAACCCTCGATCGGCCGCTCCGGCCGGAAGCATCTCCACCGCAAAAAGTCGAGCTGTCGGTCTGCGTGCAGGCCGCACACGTCGCGGTGCGCGAGGACCGTTGCGAGCTGAGTTCCCAGCATTCTACGCCCCCGCTTTGCGCGCATCTCCGTCTTCAAATTCATTCCCGAGAGTATCGCTCTCGTATCTGACGAACGTTCCCGGTGACCCGGGACAGAAGGATGTGCTGGATGTTTGAACAAGTGAGTTTGGATCTGGGCGGACGCAAGCTGACGCTGGAAACCGGAAAAATGGCGCGACAAGCGCACGGCGCGATCGTGGCGCGCTACGGAGATTCCGTGGTGCTGGCCACGGCCTGCATGGACAACAAGGCGACAGAAAAGGACTTTCTGCCTCTCACGGTGGACTACCGTGAATACACGTACGCCGCCGGAAAAATTCCGGGCGGATTTTTCAAGCGCGAGGGCCGGCCGTCCGAGCGCGAGATTTTGACTTCGCGGCTGACCGACCGGCCGCTGCGTCCGCTGTTCCCCGAGGGCTGGGCGACTGAGACGCAGATCATCGCCATGGTTCTTTCCGCCGATAGCGAAAATGACCCGGACGTCGTGGCGGTGACGGCCGCTTCGGCTGCGCTGTATATCTCAAAGATTCCATTCGATAACCCGATTGCGTGCGTGCGCGTGGGGATGCTCGAAGGCAAGTTCGTCGTGAATCCGACCATTGCGGAGCAGAAGGTCAGCCAGATGAACCTGATCATCGCGGGTTCCGCGGATGCGATCGTGATGGTCGAATCGGGGGCGCTCGAGGTTTCCGAAGATGTCGTCGCCGACGCGCTGGAATTCGGACATGCGGAAATTCGAAAGATTGTGTCGGCGATTCGCGATTTGGGTAGCCGCGTGAATCCGAAGAAGCACGAGGTAAAGCCCCCGGCATTCGATGAGGCGCTCTATCGGCAGATGGCCGCGAAGTACACCGACCGGATGCGCGACGCGCTCGATACCGAGAAACACCCGAAGCTTGAAAGCTACGCTCTGGTCGACGCCGTGAAAGAAGAGATCATGGCGAGCGTGCCGGAGGACGACGAGGAGAAGCAGAAGCTTGCCTATCGCGCGTTCGAGCGGCTGCGCGAGCGCATTTTCCGCGACGACATGCTGATTCGCAGACGGCGTCCGGATGGCCGCGCGTTCGATCAGGTTCGTCCGATCACCTGTGAGGTTGGCGTGCTGCCGCGCGTGCACGGCTCGGCGCTCTTCACCCGCGGCGAGACGCAGGCGCTGGCGACCACGACTCTGGGAACGAAGGAAGACAAGCAGCGCCTGGATCTGCTGTTCGAGCAGGACGTATTCAAGCGGTTCATGCTGCACTACAACTTCCCGCCGTTTTCGGTAGGCGAAGTGAAGTTCCTGCGCGGCGCGGGGCGCCGCGAAATCGGCCACGGCGCGTTGGCGGAACGCGCGCTGGCGAATCTGCTGCCGTCGGAAGCGGATTTTCCGTACGCCATGCGCGTGGTGTCCGACATCATGGAGTCGAACGGCTCGTCGTCGATGGCGACCGTCTGCGGCGGATCGCTTTCGCTGATGGATGCGGGCGTATCCTTGAAGGCTCCCTGCGCGGGCATCGCGATGGGTTTGGTGGTCGAGGGCGACAAGTACGCGATTCTCACCGACATTGCCGGCGCCGAGGATCACTACGGCGACATGGATTTCAAGGTCGCCGGGACGCGGCAGGGAATTACCGCGCTACAGATGGACATCAAGGTGGCGGGCGTCAGCGTCGGCATGATGCGTGAGGCGCTGGCCCAGGCGCGGAAGGCGCGGCTCGAGATTTTGGACATCATGGAACAGACGATTTCAGCAGCGCGGCCCGAAATTTCGGCTTATGCGCCGCACCTGCACATGCTGAGCATCCCCACGGACAAGATTCGTGACCTGATCGGGCCGGGCGGAAAGAAGATTCGCTCGATCGTGGAGGCGACGGGCGTGAAGATCGACGTGATGGACGATGGCAAGGTGCACGTCTTCGCCAGCAACGCCAAGGCGGCCGAAGACGCGCTGAAGATGATTCGCGACGTCACCGCGACCGCCGAGATGGGCAAGACCTACCTCGGCACGGTGGTGCGCATCGCGGAGTTCGGCGCCTTCGTCGAAATTTTCCCGGGTACCGACGGCCTGCTGCACATCAGCGAAATCGCCGAGGCGCGGATTCGCGCGGTTCGCGACGAACTGAAGGAAGGCGACCAGGTGCTGGTGAAGGTGCTGGCGATCGAAGGGAACAAGATCCGGCTGAGCCGCAAGGCCGTGTTGCGCGATCAGCGGGATAAGGCCGCGAAGGGTGAAGCCGCAGGATAAATCACAACAAAGGCTGGAAGCGGTCGAAGTTCTGTTTGAAGGGATTTGGGGGGGGGCAAGAAATTGCCTCCCCTTTTTGTTTTCGATGCGCGACGGCTACTCCTCGCGGCCGGTGATGCGTTCGATTCCTGCGCCGACGGCGCGGAGCTTTTCCTCGATCTGCTCGTAGCCGCGGTCGATGTGGTAGACGCGGTCGATATAGGTGGTATTGCTCGCGACGAGCGCAGCAAGTACGAGGCCAGCGCTGGCGCGTAGATCCGATGCGGTCACAGGCGCGCCGCTCAGCGGCGTCGGGCCGGTGACGATCGCCGTGTTTCCATCGATCACGATGTTGGCGCCCATACGCATCATCTCGCTGGCGTGCAGGTACCGATTCTCGAAGATGGTTTCGCGGATGCGGGATGCGCCCTGCGCCTGCGTCGCTAGCGCCATGAACTGCGCCTGCATGTCCGTGGCGAAGCCGGGATATTCCTCGGTGTCGACGTTGGCGGCGACGAGCTTTTTCGCCGCGCGGACGCGCAGGCCGGTTTTCCCCTCGCACTTGATCTCGACGCCGCACTCCTTCATCTTCTCGATGATCGCGCCCAGGTGATGCGGCTCGCAGTGCGTGAGCAACAGTTCGCCGCCCGTGATTGCGCCGGCAACGAGGAAGGTGCCCGCCTCGATGCGGTCGGGAATGATCGTGTGCGTGGCGCCGTGAAGCCGCTCGACGCCCTGCACGCGAATCGTCGCCGTTCCGTGGCCTTCGATCTTGGCGCCCATTTTGATGAGCAGTTCGGCGAGGTCCGGAATTTCCGGCTCGAGCGCGCAATTTTCGAGAACGGTTTCTCCTTCAGCAAGAACCGCGGCGGTGAGAATGTTTTCCGTTCCGGTGACGGTGATTTTCGGGAAGCGGAAGGTAGTTCCGTGCAGGCGGTCTGCTCTGGCTTCAACGTAACCGTGGTCAACGGATATTGTAGCGCCGAGTTTCTCGAGGGCCTGAATATGCAGATCGATGGGCCGCGCGCCAATCGAGCATCCGCCTGGAAGCGAAACACGCGCGTAGCCGAATCGCGCGACCAGCGGCCCAAGCGTCAACACGGACGCGCGCATCGTTTTCACCAGTTCGTAGGGCGCTTCGGCGTGCGAGACGCTTTCCGCGCGGATGATGAATTCGCTCGGAGGAATGTCCGGGGATTCCACCTTGCAGCGCATGTGCGCAAGCAGCTTGGCCATCGTGATGATGTCGCGCACGTGCGGGATGTTTTTCAGGCGCACTTCTTCGGCGGTGAGCAGCGATGCGGCCATGCAGGGAAGCGCCGCGTTTTTCGCGCCGCTGATTCGGACTTCGCCTTCGAGTTTGCGCCCGCCTTCGATCTTGAATCGGTCCATAACCTATTTCCGGCCTTTGGGGTTGAATTGATTTCTCGATGCCGCCGCGATCGCCTGCCGCGCGTTGCCGCCCGTTGCGGCGAGACAACGGCGCGCGTCGCGCAGGCTGGCACCGGTTTTGAGCGTCACCAGCGCAGCGGGCAGGTTGTGGCCCGCCTGACGCAGAGCGTGTTCGGCAACGGACGGGCTGACTCCCGCCGCTTCTTCCAGAATCCGTGCGCCGCGCCGGCGCAACTTCTGATTTGTCAGGGCCACGTGAACCATCCAGTTCTCATAAACCCTGCCGATTCGAACCATCGCGGCTGTCGAAAGCATGTTCAAGACCATCTTCTGCGCGGTTCCGGCCTTGAGGCGCGTCGAGCCGGCGATCGCTTCGGGTCCTGTCTCCAGCGCGATCGAAATCTGCGCCGCTCGCGCCAATGGCGAACGCGGATTCGACGTCACGCCAATCGTTATCGCTCCTCGGCGCCTTGCAAATGCAAGCGCACCAAGGACATAGGCCGTTGTCCCGCTGGCAGCCACGCCAACCACCACATCGCCCCGCGACAATCCCGCGCGCCGCAAATCCCGCGCGCCATTCGCCGCGGAGTCTTCCGCGCCTTCCACGGCGTGCCGCAGCGCTCGCTCGCCCCCGGCAATAATTGCCCGGACCATCCTTGGCGGCGTGCCGAAAGTCGGCGGGCATTCCGCCGCGTCCAGTACAGCTAATCGGCCGCTGGTGCCCGCGCCTACGTAAAAAAGCGTCCCGCTGCCCTGCAACGATTTCGCAATGGCGTCGACGGCGCGCGCGATTTGCGGCAGCACCTTGCGAACTGCGGGCGCGACGCTCGCATCTTCCCGGTTAAGCGCACGCACGATCTCGATGCTCGATTTTCGGTCCAGCCCGCGCGAGCGCGGGTTGCGTTGTTCGGTTCTCGCAGGTTTCAAGGGGCGCCCCAGACCCTCAACAATTATAGCGGCAGCGAACGCGCGGCGGCGGGCGGCTGCGGAATTACGGCAGGGATTGTGCCGAGGGAGTTATCGGGCCGCGGGCTGCGCGGCGGCGAGGCCGAGGCCCTCGAAGACGGCGTCGTGCAGGGCCGGGCGCACCTGGCGGATCTTCTCATTGGCGCGCGTTGGGTTGACGCGGTTGGTGAGCAGGACGACGAAGAGCTTGCGCTCGGGATCGATCCATAGCGATGTGCCCGTGAACCCGAGGTGGCCAAAGCTCGAAGCCGAAAAATAGCGGCCCGACGAGGAGGCTTCCTCCGGAACGTCCCAGCCGAGCGTCCGTGCGGAAGTGCCGACGGTGTGGCGCGCGGTGAATTCCTGCACCGTCGAGCGGGCGAGCAACCGCTCGTGGCCGTAGATGCCGCCGTTGAGGATCATCTGCGCGAATGCGGAGATGTCGTCGGCGGTGGAGAACAGGCCCGCATGGCCGGCGACTCCGCCCATTGCCCAGGCGTTTTCGTCGTGCACCTCGCCCCATATCTGGCGCTTGCGGAAGGTGGTGTCCTTTTCGGTGGGCGCGATGTCTTCGCGCAGGCTGCGCAACGGATTGAACATCGAGCGGTCCATTCCGAGCGGCGCGAAGATTTCGCGTTTCGCGAAAACCGCGAGCGATTCTCCGGTTAGGCGCTGGACGATTTCGCCGAGCAGGATGAAGCCGAGATCGGAGTAGACGATTTGCTTGCCGGGCTCGTTGATCAGAGGTTCGGCGAGGACGCGTGCCAGGATTGCGTCGTGGCCTTTCGCCTCCTTGAAGAATTCGCGATGATCGGGAAGTCCGGAATCGTGCAGAAGCAGCATGCGCGGCGTGATGCGCGCGCGCCAAGTGGGATCGGGATCGGATTTCGCGGCTGCGGCGAAGTCGGGCAGGTAACTTACGACCGGACGGTTCAGATCGAGGCGGCCCTGTTGGGAGAGCAGCATCACCGCCGTTGCCGTCACGATGGGCTTTGTAAGCGACGCGACGTCGTAGATCGAATCTTCGTCCACGTCGTAGGCTTCGCCGTAGAGTTCAAGCTTGCCGAACGCGTGCACGGCGAGCTGGCCGTTCCATCCGACCGCGAGCACGCCGCCGGGAAACGCTCCGTCGGCCGCGGCACGATCGAGAAGCGCATACGCCGGACGCAGGTGCTCGATCATCGCGGCTGGCGCGGGTTGGAGAGTCATCGAATGCGCCGCAACGGGCAATCCGTCGCCGCGCTGCACTGTGCCGGGTACGGTCACGGGAATCTTTCCGCCGATCGCGGTCTGGCCGAAAATCGCGCGAGCCACGGCGCGTTGCGAGACGTCGTTTGTCGAGAACTCAGCGAGCCAGGTTTTCGCATTGGGGAAGCGCTCGATCAGATACGGGTTGCCGAACGAAGCGACCACCGCCGGTTTTCCCGACGCGAGCAATTCATTGACGAAAGCGAGCTGATCGTCGGGAATGCCGACGCTGCCCTTGCGGTCGGTCACGCGCACGAAAAGCGCGGCGATGGCCACGTCGTAGGATTCGGGCGGCGGAAGCTTTAGATTGCTGACGGGCGCGTATTGCGTGTCCGCGCGGAGAACTTTCAGCGAATCGACGCGCGGGCGGATCTCGGGCTCGATCGTTTCGCCGGGATTCGGGTCAGGATCGGACGAAAGCGCGACGAGCAGCACCCTCAGCGGCTTGGTGGCGTCGAGCGGCAAAAGCCACGGCGTATCGCGCAGCAGAGTGACGCCGCGGTCAGCGATGCTTTGCGCGGCGGCTTCGTATTCGGGGCGGCCGAATTTTTCGTTCAGGTGCGCGACGTCGACGTAGCGGTTCCTGTTGAGGCCGAGCCGCGCCTTGGCGGCTAGAATGCGCCGCACGGAAGCGTCGATTCGCTTTTCGGAAATGCGTCCCGACTTCACGGCTTCTTCAAGGCCGGCGATGGCAGCGTCGGGAGAGGGCGACATCAGCAGCACGTCCGTTCCGGCCTCGACCGAGCGCACGGCGGCTTCTCCGGGCGGGTAATTGGACGTGACGCCACCCATATCGAGCGCGTCGGTGATGATAAGGCCGCGGAATTTCATGTCGTCGCGCAGAAGGCCGGTCAGGATATTTCGCGAAAGTGTCGCGGGAACTTCCGGATTCGGCTCGAAGGCGGGAACAGCGAGATGGCCGGGCATGATCGAGCTGACTCCCGCGGCGATGGCGGCGCGGAAGGGAACGAGCTCGGTTTTGTCCAGGTCCGCGCGCGTGCCCGGAACGGTCGCAAGGGAAATGTGCGAATCGACGCCGACGTTGCCGTGCCCGGGAAAATGCTTGGCGGTCGCGATCGCGCCGTTGTCTTCGACGCCGCGAACGAATTCGCTCACGTAGGTCGCGACGCTTGCCGGATCCTCGCCGAACGAGCGGATGTTGATGATGGGATTGTCCGGATTGTTGTTGACGTCCGCATCGGGCGCGAACACCCACTGGACCCCTGCGGCGCGTGCTTCGAGCGCGGTATACTTTCCCGCCTCGTAGGCGAGCTTCGGATCGCCGGTAGCGGCGATCGCCATCGCAGACGGGAACGAGGTGCCTTCGTCGAGGCGCATGCCCGTGCCGGCCTCGAAATCGGCGCCGACGATGAGCGGGACCTTGGCGCGGCGCTGCAACTCGTTCGTCACCACAGCCGTCGGATACACCTGGCTGCGCTCAAGTCCCAGAGGCCCGCGATCGGTCACGATGATCAGCCCGCCGACGTGATTCTCTTCGACCTGGTGCAGGACTTCCTTGTACTCGGGGCTTTCGGCGGAATCGAACACGCCGAAAAACGTCACCATCAGCATCTGCCCAAGCTTCTCGCGGAGGGTCATTTTCTTGAGCGTCTGCTCGACCCAGGCGTTTGTAGTCGCTGGCTGCGATCTTTTAGGCGATTTCTTTTGCGAGCGGGCGGAGGGTGTCATGAGCGAGAATAGCGCGACGAGGACCAGCGCCGCCGCCGAGCGCCCGAATCTACGCATCAATTCCGACCAGGGCGTTCTTCGTTGACGACCGCATCCCGTAGCTGTATATAGCACGCGGTTTCAAGCCGCACAATCGAGCGTCTCTAGCGATGTTTCGTTTCCGTTCTCAACTCATTCTCGCTGCTGTGCCGGTGCTGGCGGTCTGGATCGTCTCCAAACCGTGCGCATTCCCTACAGCGTCGGCCCGGTCGACGCCGAGCGCTCCCAGCGGTCATACTGTTACGGGAATCGGCGAGTACGAGGCCATGAACTCGGAACTGTTCGCGGGGAAGCGAGTTGGGTTGATTACGAATCAGACGGGAGTGGATTCGGAAGGTCGGCGAACGATCGATATCATTTCGCATCCGGGCGGGATGAGGCTCGTCGCGATATTCAGCCCGGAACATGGGATCGATGGCCGCGCGGATGCGCATGTTGCGGATTCAACCGACGAAAGAACAGGCCTCCCAATCCGCAGCCTGTACACAGAAACGCGCCGCCCGACCGACGAAATGCTGAAGGGCATCGACACACTGATCTTCGACATTCAGGATGCCGGCGTGCGCTTCTATACCTACATTACGACGATGGCCTACTGCATGGAAGCGGCGGCGAAGCACCATATCCCGTTCGTGGTATTTGACCGGCCCAATCCGCTGGGCGGTGAGGCCATCGAGGGGCCGATGCTCGATGCCGACCGCACGTCATTCACCGGATACTTTGCGATGCCCGTGCGCTACGGGATGACGATCGGCGAGCTGGCCAAGATGTTCAATACTGAAAACAACATCGGCGCAGATCTGAAAGTCTTCTCCATGCGAAATTGGCGGCGCAGCGATACGTACGATCGGACGGGACTCAAATGGATTCCGCCCTCGCCGAATCTGCGGACGCTAAATGCGGCGTTTCTATATCCCGGCATTGAAATCCTGCAAGCGGGCGGTGTTTCCGTCGGCCGCGGCACCGAAACACCATTTGAGATTCTAGGCGCGCCGTGGATTCACGGGGCTCAGTTCGCCGCGGCGCTCGAGCGGCGCAAGATTCCGGGCGTCAGTTTTTCCCCGGCGCAGTTCACGCCGATCGAGGGCATTTACAAAGGCCAAGCGTGCCAAGGAGTGAGGATTTCGATCGCGAATCGAAACGCGCTGCAGTCGATGCGCATGGGGCTCGAGATCGCCGACGCGCTGCATCGAGCGTATCCCGGCGAGTTCCAGGTCGACAAGATCATCGAACTGCTTGGCTCACAATCAACGATCGATCGGCTGAAGCGCGGCGACGCGCCGGCTGACATCGTCGCGGGCTGGTCCGAGGACCTCGACAAATTCCGCGCGATGCGCGAAAAGTATCTCCTGTATCATTAGCTGCGAGGGCGTATCAATCGCAATGGCGCGACCCAAAGCATGGCTCGCCTGGAGCAGCGGCAAAGACAGCGCGTGGTCGCTGCACACGATTCGCAATTCCGGCGAAGTCGAGATCGTGGCGCTGCTAACCACCGTCAATCGCACGTTTGAGCGCGTCGCCATGCATGCCGTCCGCGAGAGCCTGCTTGAAATGCAGGCTGCGGAGGCGGGCCTGCCGCTGGTGAAGGTTCCGATTCCGTCGCCGTGCCCCAACGAAACCTACGAGCAGGCGATGAGCGAGGCCATGGGTCGCGCTCGGGCCGAGGGCGTGTACCACGTTGTCTTTGGCGATCTGTTTCTCGAGGACATTCGCTCTTATCGCGAGAAGCAGTTGGCGGCATGCGGGATGACTCCCGTGTTCCCGTTGTGGGGACGCGATACGCGGCGGCTGGCAGAGGAGATGATGGCCGGTGGGCTCCGCGCGTACTTGACTTGCGTCGATCCACGCAAGCTCGACCGGTCCTTTGTGGCGCGCCAATTTGACGCGGATCTGCTTCGCACGCTGCCGCCGACGGTCGATCCCTGCGGCGAGAACGGCGAATTTCACACGTTCGCGTGCGCCGGACCGATGTTTCGAAGGCCAATTCCAGTCACACCCGGCGAAATCGTCGAACGCGACGGGTTTCTGTTCGCGGATCTTCTGCCGACATCGGCGACGGCAAGCGTGGCCTGACTCGGCCCAGTTGCTGCTTGAAGCGACGCTCTAGCACATTCCACTCGGACATTTTTCATTCATTTGCCGCAGGTTCGTTCCGCGCGCTCTGAGCGCCTGTCAGGTTGCTGAAAAAGTCGAAAACAGTGCCTCAGGGGTTAAAACCCCTGATGAAAAAGCGTGCTTTATGTCGGAGCTGGAGCTCCGACCCCCTAAAGGGCTCTACTTTTTCAGCAACCTGTTATGGGACCGCGAAGGGCAAGGGAGAGAACTTAGCGCCCGTAGCTGCCGGGTTTATGGGCCGCTGCGGTGCACTGCTTGAGCCCATCCTGAATCGCCCCGTCAAGATCTGAATGTAGTGCAGGTGACGCCGCGGCTTCCTTGAAGAGCTTTTCCGCAAGTTCGGGTTTGAAAAGATGCGTCGCGTAGATGCGTCCGGCGGAAACAAGCGCAGCGACCCCTGCGCGTTCGCCCGCATTTGCGTGCGCGAGGTTCTCATATTCCTCGGCAGCGACTTCCCAGCGATTCTCGCGCTCCAGATACCGGCAAATTTCGAGCCAGACTCCGCGCGGCAGCTTCGTGCCTCCGAGGCTTTTGTAGCCGTTGTAATCATTCCAGGCGTTTTCGAAGTCCCCGCCGGCCACGCGAAGGCGGCAGAGCGAGCCGAGCGTTTCCTTCTGTCCTTCGAAGTCCTGCTTCCTGCTCTGGGCTTTGAGCATTAACTCCCACCCGTCGAGCGAGTCCGGTTTCTCGTTCACCAGCTCGCGCAGCGAAAAAATCGCGCCCGCCGGATTGTTTTCGCCCAGGGCTTCCGTCGCGCGCACGATTCGCGGGTCGGCGCTCCAGGTGACTTTCGCTTCGATCGCCTGGTCCGCGGACTGCTCGATTCCCGTCGCGCGCAGCAAAACCGCCCCTAGCGCACCGAACGCAAAACCTCCGATATGCGCCCAGTAGGCGATTCCACCCTCAGCGCCAAACGAGCGGAACATCACGCCCCAGAAAAGCTGAATTCCAAGCCACATGGGCAAAATAACGTACGCGGGGACGTTGAACTTGAAAACCTTGACGATAAATAGCCAGCCGAGGCGAATCTTCGTCTTCGGAAAACGTGCGAGAAACGCCCCCATCAAACCTGCGATTGCGCCGGACGCGCCGAGTGCCGGAATCAGGCTATGTGGGAACACGACACCGTGCACGGCATTCGCCAGCACGCCTGTCAGCAAATAGAAAATCGGATAAACGATGCGGCCCCACAGATCTTCCAGCACCGTGCCCGAGAGCCACAGAAACCACATGTTGAAGATCAGATGCAGCCAGCCTCCGTGCAGAAAGCAAGCGGTGACGTAGCTCCACGGCGTCGGATCGACCGGGTGGAACGCGTATTTCCATGCGATCGAGTGCTCCTGGATATCCGTGAGTTGCGCGCACAACTGCGCCATTTCGGCGTCCGCCTCGGCGGCCGACATCCGGTGAGTGTCAGAGTCATCGTGCGATGACTGGTCCGCTTCCCGCTGAAAGTTGGCAACAAGCTTCTGGTATTCATCGGGATGCTGAAGTTTGACTGCGGCGACGAGATCCGTCGCTGCGGGCGTCATCTGCGCATCGGGATATTGCGCGCTCAGGAAGAGGATATGCAGCTCCACCTGCCCCATTTGCTGCATCTCCTGCTCCATCTTTCCGTTGGCGAGCAGAAAAATAACCGTGTTGAGCGCGATGATGCCGATGGTGATCCACGGCCAGCGACGGCCGCGCAGGTTCTCGTGTGCAAGGGGGAAGATCATGGCGTTCTTCCCATTGTTCCGGGTTTGGCTCGCCCCTCCAAATTAACTCGGCGAATGATTTACGAAAGACGAACTGTACGAAAGGACAGGGGGGGGGAGGCTGCGGTTACTTGGTCCGAGGCGTCCTGAGGCTTGCCAATGAACCGATCGCGAATGTGACGATCGTTCCGGCAAGGACATACCAGGTGAACGCGAGCGGCGTCCAGAACCGCACCACAATCATCGTCGCGATTCCGGTGGCGAAGCCGATCAGCGCACCGGTTTCGTTCGCGCGGCGATTCCAGCTACCCAGCAGAAAGACTCCGAGCAAGCCTCCATACGTGATCGAAGCGATCGTCAGGCCAGCTTCGAGCACGCCGCCCCAGGGGACCAAGCCCAGCAAGCCAAGAACGACGCCCCATACCAAGGTCATGCGACGCGACCAGCCCAGTTGTTGAGCGGAGTGCGGCGCCGTCGCGTCGTCGTTCGCACGGTCGGCGTCTGCTTCACCTCGCCCGAGGTCAATGATGCTCGACGACGCCAGCGAATTCAGCGATCCGCTGGCGTTCGACATGGCCACTGCAAATATCGAAGCCAGGACGAGCCCTGCCACACCCGTCGGCATTTCCCGCACGATGAACTCCGGAAAAATGCGATCGGTGTCCGCAGGCGCGGGCAGCGACGCGTGCTGCGCGAAGACAAACAGCATGACGCCCAGCACGAGAAACAGGGCGAATTGCGCGAAGACGACCACGCCGCTGCCGAGCAGCGCTTTCTTGCTGTCGCGCTCGTTTCTCGCCGCGAGCAGCCGCTGCACCATGGTTTGGTCCACGCCGTGGCTTGCCATCGTCAGAAACGTTCCGCCAATCAGGCCCGACCAGAACGTGTAGCTTTTCGTGAGGCTGAAGGCGAAATCGAATACGCGCAACTTGCCGCCAGCTGCAGCGGCTGCGTGTGTCACCTCGGTCCAGCCACCGGGGATTTTGTGCAGCAATAGGAAGAACGCCGCCACCGAGCCGGTCAAATACAGCGCGAGCTGCGCCACGTCGGTCCAGATCACCGCGCGCATCCCCCCTTCAAACGTGTAAATCATCGTCAGTGCGGCGACGATGGCGATCGACCAACGCTCGCCCGTCCCGAACGCGACGCTTACCACCTTGCCGATCGCCGAGATGCGCACGCCCTCGGCCAACGCGCGGGTCGCCATGAATACAACGGCTGCCGCCGATTTCATGCGCCTGCCAAATCGCTTTTCGAGAAGCTGGTAAGCCGTGTAAAATTCACCCTGGAAATACTGAGGGACCAGCACCACGCACAGAACTACCCTGGCGACCAGATAACCCATCACGAGCTGTAGAAACGCAAGATTGCCCGCGTAGGCGATGGCGGGCGTGCCGATGATCGTCAGCGTCGACGTTTCGGTAGCGACGATCGAGCAGGCAATCGCCCACCACGGCGCGGTGCGGCCGCCGAGAAAATAGTCGCGCAGGTTCTGCTGTCCGCGCCGAAAATGGGCTCCAAAGAGGGTAATGCCGGCGAGATACGCAAGGATGATAGCAAAATCGATTGGGCTGATTCGCATCGAGCCGCGTCCGGCGGGCCGCGCGATGCTAACCGCCTGGTTCCGGCACTGTCAAGCAACCTAAGGAAAGCGATGCCAACGAAAATTTCCGCAGCCGATGCGAAGTACTTCCTCGGGTTCGACGGAGGCGGTACGAAGACCGAATGCGTCCTTGCCGATGCGGAGTGCAACATCCTCACCCGTTCGACCGGCGGCCCATCGAATCCCGTGCGCGCCGGATACACGCGGGCGTGGTTCTCGCTGAGCGACGCAGCCGACGCTGTCCTCAAGCATGAAAAAATCACGACGGGCCACGTCCGCGGCATATGCGCTGGCCTCGGAGGCGCCGGACGATCGGGCGTGGCGCGCCGGGCGAAAACTTTCTTCGAACGCGCCTATCCCAACGCGCAGGTGCATGTCACGACGGACCTCGACATCGCGCACGAGGCGGCCTTCGGCGGGTCCGAAGGGATCATTTTGCTCGTGGGGACGGGCTCCGCTGCATTCGGGCGCGATGCGAGCGGGCGAACCGCTCGCGCGGGCGGGCGCGGCCCGTGGTTTAGCGACGAGGGCAGCGCTTTCGACATCGGCCGGCGCGCGGTGCAGGCAGTGGCGCTGGCGGAGGAACATCGCGCTCCCGCAACCGCGCTTTCAGCCCGCCTTTTCGAATTCCATCAATGCCGCAATTGGGACCAGCTCAGCGAACCAATCTCAAAGAATCCCGACTCCATTTTCCCGAAGACGTTTCCGCTTGTTGCTGAGCTGGCGGAGGAAAGCGATGTCGTGTCGCAAGAGATTCTTGCCGGTGCCGCCGCGTCGCTGGCGTCGCTCGTTGCGTGCGTCGCAAACGCGCTCGGCTGGCGCGATCGGGATGTCCCGCTTGCGAAAGTCGGTGGCGCCTGGGGCCGGTCGAAATATTTCGATTCGGCGATCGATGCGGAGCTGAAGAAGGCAGTGCCGCGAGTGGTCAGCGTCGCCGTGAACATTTCCCCTGCCGAGGCCGCCGTGCGCATGGCCGTGCGCCTCGCAAGCGCAAAGGGCAATGCCGCCTGATTCCCAAGCGCGGTTGGAGCACGCCCGGTCCGCGGCCGGAGAAGAATTGAAATCTCTGCTGCACGAAGCCGGCGAGGAAATTCTGCTCGCTCTCCTGGAAAATCCGAATCTCGATGAGCCTCGCGTCGTGATGATGCTCGATCGCCTCGACCTGCCTGCGTCTGTCCTCGGCGCGGTCGCTGGGGAGGGGAAGTGGTCGTCGAGCGAAGCCGTGCGGCTGCGCCTGGCGCAGCATCCGCGGACGCCGAAGCGATTTGCGCTCGCGGCGGTGCGGCAACTTTTCCTCTTCGATCTCGTGCGCTTGAGCCTGCTTCCGTCCGCACCCGCCGATATTCGCCGCGTGGCCGAAGAAGTGATTTTGACGCGCGTCCCGCATCTCGCGATTGGAGAGAAGCTCACGCTCGCGCGGCGTGGACCAGCGCGCGTAGCCGGCGCGATCCTCGCCGAAGGCCATCCGCAGGCGATCAAGCTCGTGCTCGCGAACGCCTTTCTCACGGAAAGCCAGGTGCTGAAGGTGCTGGCGAAGGCCGGCGTGCCCGAGCGGGTAGTCGTCGCCGTCGCGTATCATCCGAAATGGTCTTGCCAGTACAATGTAAGGATCGCTCTGGTGCGGCACGCGCACACGCCGGCTGCGGCCGTGCAGGCGTTCTTGCCGCAGCTGACCTTGGCCGATTTGAAACAGATAGCGAGACTCGAAGGCCTGGCGCCGCATCTGAAAAAACATATGCGCGAGGAGCTGATGCGGCGCGCGAGCGATCGAGACGCGGCCGCCGGTGGGCGCGCGGCACGGAAAATCGGCTAAAAACTAGTGGCTGCCAAATCAAATCACGTTCGTTGGATTATCGCCATCGGCGCCGTCGCCCTCGTCGGCGTTCTTGCGTACTCCACTCTCCAGCAAACGCGCGAGCAGTACGAAGTGTGCGTGGCGTTCAAGGGCGCGACGCATTGCGCCACGGCTACGGGCTCGAACTACGATCAGGCCGTGCGCAGCGCGCAGGAAATCGATTGCCAGCTTCTGTCGAATGGACGCGACGAGAACATGGTCTGCCTGGCGAGTCCTCCGGCGAGCATTCGCCCCGTAAAATGACTCGTTGCCTGAATTGCGGCGCCGATCGGGCGGCCGACGTCTGCGAGGCCTGTGGCCTCAACTCCTCCGCCGCGGAGTTTTCTCTCCGCAAGAAACTGTTGAATCGCACGGCGGTGTTTGTGCTCGGCGCCCTGGCGGTCGTGACCGCAAGTCTGCGATATCCTCCGCTTGAGCTCGACGGCATTCTCATCTTCATCGGCGTGCTTTTCTTTCTCACGCTCGGCCTCGCCATTCTGCTCGAGCGCCGCGCGCTGCGCCATCTCGAGGTAGAAGCCCTCAAGCGCGTCTACTACGGCCTGATTCCGGTCCCGTGGCTCCTGGGAGTTCTCATGCTGGCCAACGGCGCGCTCGATCGCGCGCCGGCGCAGACGCAGGAAGCGCGCGTGGTGGGCAAATTCTCAATGGGCGGCGCGCTTCCAAGCAGGCGGCTGGTCGTCACGTCGTGGCGCGAAGGCCACCGCATCGAGCGCATTCCGGTGGACAAGGTGAATTTCGACACCTTCAGTAAAGGCGATCTGGTCGAAGTCAAGGTCGGGGGCGGGCTCGTCGGCATCCCCTGGGTCATGGACGTTTTTCATCGGTAGCAGAAGCTGAAAAATGTGCCCGACGGGGCAAGATGAGATCGAAAGCGGTGGCATCAATCCGAAGTTAGAGTCTTTCTTTTATCTGTGTTCATCAGTGTTCATCTGTGGCTAAGTGCTTTTGACTCCCGAATCGTCAAATTGCCCTCTAACGCACATCCGGAGGAATTCTCTCGATGAACCTGCCGGAATCCTGGACCGAGCGGCTTCCGTTCCTCAAGCCGCTCGAAGACGATTGGCGGCCGGTCCATCGCGCCGTAATCGTCATCGCTGCGGCGTTCTACGCGCTCTTCCTGTATCAAGCGGCCCGCGGCTCGGGCGCGCTGCTGATGATCGACGTCGTTTTCGTGCCCATCCACGAAGGCGGCCATCTGCTGTTTCGCTTTTTCGGCGAATTCCTTGCTGTGGCTGGCGGCACGATCCTGCAACTGGCGGTTCCGCTCATGTTGGCTGCGTTCTTTGTTTTTCAGCGGCAAGTTCCAGGCACGGCATTCTGCATGTTCTTCTTCTTCGAGCAGTTTCTGCCAATCGCGAAATACATGGCCGACGCGCGAGCGCAGGAGCTTCCGCTGCTCACCGTCGGCGACAGCGACGACGTGATCCACGACTGGGCATACCTCTTCGGCAAGTTCGGCGTTCTGGACCACGACACGCAGATCGCTCACGCCGTGCGCGTTCTCGGCTGGCTCGGCATGATCGCCACGCTGGCATGGTTCATCTGGCGCAGCCTCGGATCAAAATTCGCTCAGCCACAGATGAACACAGATAAACACGGATAGAACCTTTTGAAAAAAAACGAAAGATCAGCGAACTGGGCGGCGACATTCGAGTAGAGTGTGCCTCAGGACACGACTCAGGCGAATCCGGTTCGAGTCCATTTTGATTTCTTTCGCCCTTATCTGTGTTTATCAGTGTTCATCTGTGGTTACACGCCTTTGGGTTCAGTAGAACGGCCGCAGGTCTGGCATGTGCGGCAGCGAAACCTCGAGCACGCGGCCGTAATCGCCGAGCGTGAGGCGGTACAGCTCCGCCGGCCCCACGTCGCGCTGCGTCCAGTCCGTGCTGGGGATCACCTTATCCGGCTGCGCGAGATCGCCCGTCACGAAGTCGGCTCCCTGCGCACGAAGCTCCGAAAGCGGCACCAGATACACGAGGCGCGCTTTCGTGTCGAGCATGAGATACCGATGGCCCAGCAAGACCAGGACGAGGTCGGCGTCGCGCTTCTTGTCCCGGCTGCCTTTCTTGTCTGGCTGGTAGACGTTCCACTTCAGCGGTGCTTTGTCGTCGAGCCGTAGCTGAGCCATCTCGACCGACTTCCACCGAATCTGCGCGGAGGCATGTTGGGCTTCGGCGCGTCCCGCCACGTACGGAACGAAAACCAGCGACACCAGCGCGAGTGCAAAGGATAGAAGCAAAGGCGGAGGCGCTTCGCGGCACCCCAAAATATGTGAACGGAATGTCATTCCTCAGAAGGATACATCAGGAGATGTAACGCGCCGCCGTACGAATCCGTTACCGCGCAGAGATCTCGCTGAACGACTTGTCGAGCATGCGCATTCCTTCGTCCACGTCGGCTTTCGAGATATTAATCGGCGGGGCGAGACGGATCACGTTGCCGTAGAGCCCGCCCTTGCCGATCAGCAGTCCGTTGGCGCGCGCTCTCTCCATCAGTTCCACAGTCTCGGCCGGTGCCGGCTCTTTGCTCTCCCGGTCCCGCACCAGCTCGAGTCCCTGCATCATGCCCATCCCGCGAACGTCGCCGATCAGCGGATATTTCTCTTTCAGCAGTTCGAGCTTCTCGCGCAAATAACCGCCGACCACATATGTGTTCTCGCGCAGGTTTTCTTCCTCGATCACCTCGATCACCGCGCGCGCCGCCACCGACGTCACCGGGTTGCCGCCGAACGTCGAAATCGTCAGCCCCTGGAACTTGTCCGCCAGTTCCGCCGTGGTGATCGTCGCGCCGACCGGCACACCGTTCGCCATGCTCTTCGCGCACGTGATGATGTCGGGCGTCACTTCCCATTGCTCGATGCCGAACCACTTCTTGCCCGTGCGCCCGAAGCCGGTCTGCACCTCGTCCGAAATGAATAGCCCGCCGTAATTCTTCACGATGCGATAAACGATCTTGAAATATTCCGGCGGCGGCGTGATAAAACCGCCCACGCCCTGTATCGGCTCGGCGATAAACGCCGCAATCGATCCGCTCGTGCCCGTCTGGATCAGGTTCTCGACGTCATTCGCGCACGCCACGCCGCAGTCCGGATACTTCAAATGCAGCGGGCAGCGATAGCAATACGGATTCACGGCGTGCGAAATGCCGACGCTGACCACGCCTGCCTTCCGCCACGGCGCCTGCCCCGTCACGCCCTTCGCCAGCGCGGACGATCCCGCATACGCATGCCGCAGCGCCACCACGTCGTAACTCGGACCGGCCATACGCGCCAGCAGGATCGCAGCCTCGTTCGCCTCGGTGCCCGAGCTTGTGAAAAAACTCTTCTGCAGTTTTCCCGGAGTGATCTCAGCCAGCTTTTCCGCCAGCGCGACGATTGCCTCATTGGGGAAAAGAGTCGACGTGTGCTGCAACTTGTCGATCTGCGCCTTGATTTTCGACGTCACCTTCGGATTCGTGTGGCCGACGCCGATCGTCAGTATCCCGCCGAAGAAATCGAGATACTTGTTCCCCTCGATGTCCCACAGGTACTGCATCGACGCGTGATCGGCCACCAGCGGTTCGCGGTAGTAGTTCGTCACCGCGGGCCACAAGAATTCCTTGTGCTTGCGGATCACTTCCTGGCTGCGGCTGCTCGTCGTCTTGGATGGCGTGGCCATGTAGCTGTGCAGTTTACAGGCGGAATTTCAACGGCACAAGGTCGCCTCGCAAAATGCGGTGCCTCCATCTTGCTGGTGCGCTAGTCGCCGCGGTCTTTAGCGCGGCAAGCCGCGTCGTGCTTGGTGAAAGCGTGGGGCTTCAGCCCTGGTGGAAACGCCTCGCGCCACTGAGGAAGCCGCCGCCCGAATCCTGAAGCGCGAATCCCGCGACTTCCCGTATAATCGCCGCCGATGGCGATAGAAAGGATATTCCGCAATCTGGTTCGCGCCTTCGGGCGGATTTTCCCGGATTGCGTGACGCTCAGCCAGGCCGTCGCCTTCAACATGTTCCTCGCGTTTTTCCCGCTCCTGCTCCTCGCGATGGGTCTGCTCAGCGGCACCTCGCTCTTTCCGGAAGCTCTCCGTGAAATTCCCAACCGCCTGATGGCCATTCTGCCGCCCGGCAGCGCCCGCGTGGTCGCCGCGTATTTCGTGCGCCGCGCCGTGCATCCGCTGCGCTGGATCGTGCTCGGCTTCGGCGGAACCCTGCTGGCGGGCACCCAGACCATGGTCGGCCTGATGGAGGGCTTTCGCATCATCGAAGGCGATTTGATCGAGCCGAGCTACTGGCGCAGGCAAGCGCGCGCCCTGGGTCTTCTTTGCATCACGATCGTGCCCATGCTCGCGGTCGTCGTCCTCACCGTATTCGGAAAGCAGCTGCGCCCCTGGCTGCTCCAGAAAACCGCCTCTCCGCATTTCACTCACTATGTCGAATGGATCGCTTACGCGGCGGTTGTTTTCGTGCTGGCGATGGCGGTACTCGTCGTGCTTTATCGCATCGGCCGTCCCGGCCACGCCGGCTATCGCCATCTGCTGCCCGGCGCGGTGGTTGCCACCGTTTTCTGGTGGGCCATGGATATCTCCTTCGGCTGGTACGTCCGCAAGATGCCCTACGACGTTCTCTACCGCGGCCTCGCTTCCGCGATCGGCTTGCTCGTCTGGATGTTTCTCGCTGCCATGATCGTCCTGCTGGGCGCCGCGTACAACGCCGAAGCCCGCGAAGAACGCGAGTCCGCCGCGCGGCCAAAGAACGATCTCACCCTCGTCGTTCCGTAGTTGGTCGGCGCCGCTCCGGGAAGATCTTCCCCTTCGTCCATCTGTGTTCATCTGTGGCTAACCATCGCCGTTAACTGCGAGTACGCCCGCGCAACTTTCGGTTCGTGCCGGGGTTAGATTGAGTGGAAACCATGGCACTCGCTAGAAAACCTCGGAGCCGCGCTCGCAACTGCGGCCGCTGGCTCGACTTGCATCGCGCGGTCGTCACCGCCGTCACGATCTCGGTCCTGCTTGTCTCGCAACTGGCGGTTGCCGCGCCGGATCCCGCCGCGGATAGGCATGCTGCCGGCGGAGGTTCCTCTCCCGCTGCTGCGCCGCTGGATGCGAAATTCAAGGGCCGCCTTCCGATCACCGAACTGACGGAAGACCAGGCGATTCTCCACGCGCTGAATCGTCTCGCCTATGGGCCGCGTCCGGGAGACGTCGAGCGCATCCGCAAAATGGGCCTCGAAAAATGGATCGACCAGCAGCTGCATCCCGAATCGATCGACGATTCCGCGCTCGACCCGCGCTTACGGAAATATCTGACGCTGAACGCATCGGCCGGCAAACTTCTCGACGAGTATCCGCCGCCTGCTCTTGCCGCCAAACGTGCCGGCGAAACGCGCGAGGACTATCAGAAGCAAGTCCAGGAAAAGGGCCGCACCGCGATGGCGCAAGTGGCCGACTCAGGCGACGACAACACCGACAAAGCCCAGCAGATGCTCGCGAAAATGCAGGGTCCCGGCCGCATCATCGCCGAGCTCTCGATGGCCAAGATCGACCGCGCCATTTACAGCCAGCGCCAGCTCGATGCCGTGATGGAAGATTTCTGGTTCAACCACTTCAACGTGTTCGCGAACAAGGGCGCGGACCGATGGATGCTCACCGACTACGTGCGCGACACAATCCGCCCGCACACGATGGGCAAATTTCAGGATCTGCTGATCGCCACGGCCAAAAGCCCGGCCATGCTTTTCTTCCTCGACAACTGGCAGAGCGTCGATCCCGTCGCCTTTAAGGAACATCAGCAGGAAATCGCCATGCGCCGCGCGCGGTATCAGGGAATGTTCGGCGGATTTCCTCCGGCATCCGGCGCCCAAGGCGCGCGCAAACAGCACGACCGCGGCCTGAATGAAAACTACGGCCGCGAAGTGATGGAGCTGCACACCGTCGGCGTCGACACCGGCTACACGCAACAGGACGTGATCGAGATGGCCCGCTGCCTGACCGGTTGGACCGTCCGCGAGCCGCGACGCGATCCCGAATTCGTCTTCCGGCCCGAATTTCACGCGGAAGGCAAGAAAGTCGTGATGGGCCACACGTTCAACTACGGCGGCGAAAATGACGGCGAGGAAGCCCTGAAAATGCTCGCCAACGATCCGCACACCGCGAGGTTCATTTCCACCGAACTCGCACACCATTTCGTTTCGGACAATCCGCCGCAGGCGCTCGTCGATCGCATGGCGAAAGAGTACGAATCGAGCGGCGGCGATATTCGCAGCGTGATGAAGGCGATGATTTATTCGCCGGAATTCTGGTCCAAGGAAACGTATCGTGCGAAAGTGAAGACGCCGTTCGAGTTGGTCGCCAGCACGGCTCGCGCGCTCAACGCGAATGTCACCGTTTCCTTGCCGCTCGCGATGTGGGTAGCGCGCATGGGCGAGCCGCTGTTCCTGTGCCAGCCGCCGACCGGTTATTCCGACAAGGCCTCCACCTGGGTCAACACGGGCGCTCTGCTCAACCGGCTGAATTTCGCGCTCGCGTTTTCATCCGGACGCCTCGCGGGAACAAACGTCGATCTGGGCCCGATGTTTGGCGACGACGCGTCGAAAGATCCGGAGACGGCGCTGACGCGCTCGCTCGACCTGTTTCTCGGCGGGCAGGTCGAGGCGCAGACGCGGCAAACGCTCGAAAGCCGCCTGGGCGATCCGCAAATTTTGCAGGCGAAGCTCCTCGATGACCCGGTCAAGCAAGTGAACGAAGGCCTGCTATCAGGCCTCGTGCTCGGCACGCCGGAATTCCAGCGCCGATGACGGGTTCTTGGCCCGTCATCCTGGGCGGAGTGGCCGAGAGAGGGAACGCAGCAAGGAGCATTTTATGAACATTTCCCGGCGATATTTCCTGAAGAACGGCGGCATCGCCATGCTGGGCATGGCGTCGTTGCCGTCGTTCCTGCAGCGCGCCGTCGCCGCCACGACCAGCGCCGGCAACAAGAAAATGGTCGTGCTCTTTCAGCGTGGCGCGATGGACGGGCTCAACGTCGTCGTCCCGTTCGGCGAGCCGAACTACTATCGCCTTCGCCCGACGATCGCGATTCCCGAGCCGCGCCGCGGCGGCACCGATGCCGCGCTCGACCTCGACGGCTTCTTCGGCCTGCATCCGAGCCTCCAGCCGATCCTGCCGCTCTTCCAGAACCGCCAGCTGGCGATCGTGCAGGCGGTCGGCTCGCCCGATCCTTCGCGGTCGCATTTCGACGCGCAGGATTTCATGGAGTCCGGCACGCCCGGCGTAAAATCCACCGAAGACGGCTGGCTGAACCGCGCGCTGCAATCCATGCCGGAAGAGCAGGCATCGCCGTTCCGCGCGGTCGCCTTTGGGCCATACTTGCCGCGCACGCTCGCGGGCAGCGCGCCCGCGGTGGCGATTCCGGATCTGAAGCAGTTCAAGATGTTCGGACCGCAGCAGACTGTCGAGGGTGGGTTCGAAGCGATGTACGCGCAGACCGTGGATCAGGCGCTGCGCGGCGTCGGCCAGGAAACGTTCGAAGCGATCGACCAGCTGAAGAAAATCAATCCCGACGCATATCAGCCGGAAAACGGCGCGGACTATCCCAACAGCCGCTTCGGGAAAAGCTTGATGGAAATCGCCGAACTGTTCAAAGCCGACCTCGGCCTCGAAGTCGCGTTCCTCGACAGCGGAGGCTGGGACCATCACGTCAACGAAGGCGGCGTACAGGGCCAGCTTTCCAACCTGCTGCGCGACCTGGGGCAGGGAATCGCCGCGTTTCATCAGGACATGGGCGACCGCATGGGCGACGTCGTTTTCGTCAGCATGTCCGAATTCGGCCGCACCGCGCGCGAGAACGGCAATCGCGGCACCGATCACGGCCATGCAAACTGCATGTTTCTGATGGGCGGCGATATCAAAGGCGGCCGGGTCTACTCTCGCTGGCCGGGATTGAACGATGGACAACTCTACGAGGGTCGCGACCTCGCGGTTACGACCGATTATCGCAGCGTGCTCAGCGAAGTGATGACGAAGCACCTCGGCGGCGCCAACCTGAAGACGGTGTTCCCGGGCTTTGCGAACGATCCGCGGCAGTTCCTCGGCGTCATGAAGGCGTAGGCTCGCCGAACGTAGCGCCAGCATCCTGCTGGCGTTTTTCTGACACCCTATCGCCGCCAACAATTCTCCGTCAGTGGGCATGGATATGACGCTTTGGGCTGGCTTGAGCTTTTGCCCCGCGCTTCGGAAAAACGCCGCCAGGATGGCGGCGCTACGCTGGCACCGGCGCTACTTCCGCTTGCGCCAGGGGTTTACGCCTGGCGCAAGCGTCTGAGCCGTGTGCTTTATTCTCCGGCTTTGATCCTCATGCCGTAGAACGAGCGGTAGACGAAGAAGAATGACACGAGAAAAAACGCTGCGGCCAGGATTTCCGTCAGCAGCGGATTCTTCGTAGTGAGGTCGACGGCCAGGGACACGGCCAGCAACCCGAACAGCGTCGTGAATTTGATCACGGGATTCAGGGCCACCGAAGACGTGTCCTTGAACGGATCGCCCACGGTATCCCCGACGACGGTCGCGTCGTGCAGCGGCGTGCCTTTCTGCTTCAGTTCGACTTCGACGATCTTCTTGGCGTTGTCCCACGCGCCGCCGGCATTGGCCATGAAGATTGCCTGATACAGGCCGAACACGGCGATCGAAATCAGGTAGCCGATGAAGAAGAACGGCTCGACGAAGGCGAACGCGAGCGTGGCGAAGAACACCGCGATAAAGATATTCAGCATTCCCATCTGCGCGTATTTCGTGCAGATGGCGACCACCTTCTTACTGTCTTCAACCGAAGCCTTCTCCGTACCCTCGAGCTTGATGTTCGCCTTGATGAACTCGACCGCGCGATACGCGCCCGTGGTGACAGCCTGCGTGGAAGCGCCGGTGAACCAGTAGATCATGGCGCCGCCCGTAATCAGGCCAAGGACGAAGGGCGCGTGCAGCAGCGAAAGCATTTCGACGTTGGTTTTCAGTCCGTTGGTCAGCGACATGATGATCGAGAAAATCATGGTGGTCGCGCCGACGACGGCCGTACCGATCAGCACGGGCTTGGCTGTGGCCTTGAACGTGTTGCCTGCACCGTCGTTGGCTTCGAGCATCTCCTTGGCGCGCTCGAAGTTCACGTCGAAGTTGAAATCGTTCTTCAGCTCCTGCTTCACGTTTGGCACGCTTTCGATCAGCGAAAGCTCATAGACCGATTGCGCGTTGTCCGTCACCGGGCCGTAGGAATCGACCGCGATGGTCACCGGACCCATACCCAGGAAGCCGAAAGCGACAAGTCCGAATGCGAACACCGGCGCGGCGATCATCAACGCGCCGAGCCCGTGCAGGCTGACGAGGTAGCCGATGGCCATCAGGGCGACCATCGTCAACCCCAGGTAGTAAGCCGAGAAGTTACCGGCCACCAGGCCGGACAAAATTCCCAGCGACGCGCCGCCCTCCTGCGCCGACGCCACGACCTCGCGGACGTGCCGCGATTCCATCGACGTGAAAACCTTCACAAGCTCCGGAATGATCGCGCCAGCCAGCGTACCGCAGGAAATAATCGTCGCAAGCTTCCACCACTGGGTCGGATCTCCGCCCAGGTCGGGAATCATGTAGCGGGAGATCAGGAAGGTCATGGCGATGGAAACAATCGACGTGATCCAAACCAAAGAAGTCAGCGGAGCCTCGAAGTTCATCTGGTCGGCGTTGCCGAAGCGGCCTTTGGCGATCGCACTGTTGACGAAGTAAGCGAGCGCGCTGGCGACCAACATCGCGATGCGCATCACGAAGATCCACACCAGCAGCTGTACCTGAATGACCGGGTTCGATACGCCCAGCAAAATGAACGTGATCAGGGCGACGCCGGTGACGCCGTAGGTTTCGAATCCATCGGCGCTCGGCCCGACCGAATCGCCCGCGTTATCGCCCGTGCAGTCCGCGATCACGCCGGGGTTGCGCGCGTCGTCTTCCTTGATCTTGAAGACGATCTTCATCAGGTCGGAGCCGATGTCGGCGATCTTCGTGAAGATGCCGCCGGCGATACGGAGCGCCGCCGCGCCAAGCGATTCACCGATGGCGAATCCGATGAAGCACGGGCCCGCATAGTCCCGCGGAACAAACAGCAAAATAATCAGCATCATCAGCAGCTCGACGCTGATCAGCATCATTCCGATGCTCATGCCGGCGCGCAGGGGAATTTCGTAAATCTGGTATGGCTTGCCGCGCAGGCCGGCAAACGCCGTCCGCGAGTTCGCGAACGTGTTCACGCGAATGCCGAACCAGGCCACGCCGTAGCTGCCGAGAATGCCGACCACGCTGAAGAACAGGATGATCGCGACTTTGACCGCCTCGTAATGCCGCAGCACGCCGAAGTAGAGCACGATCACCGCGGCGATGAAGATCCACAGCAGGAACAGGAATTTGCCCTGGTTGATCAGATACGTCTTGCAGGTCTCGTAGATCAGCTCGGAGATTTCGCGCATCGCGCGGTGCACCGGCAGATTCTTCAGCCGGACGTAAATGGTCATGCCGAACACGAGGCCGAAAATACAAAACAGAATGCCCGCCAGCAGAAGTGTGTGACCGTCGAGCCCCGGACGCGTAGACGTGCTCAAGAACTGCACTTGTCGAAGGTCGGGCAGCCGCAGATTGGCCTCGCCCCCTGCGCTCTCCTGGGCGCTGCGCCACTCCAGCGCTCATCAGCGCGATCACAGCCGCGGCGCCGGCCGCGAGAAATTTAGTTACCCGGCTCAGAAGCCGGTCTTCGCTCGCCGCTCGGGCGTTTGCGAACTTGGTGCGCATCAGTGTGCCTCCATCGAATGTGTTCATAGGAAATTTTTCAGGCTTGGTTCTGGGGGGACGGTCGCCATCACCGCCGTGCGTGGGCCGGCCCGCCTGCCGATCTCCGGGCAGGGTGCCGGACCGCGACCGCAATTCCAGCATCTCTTTTCAGCAATAGAGCCCTTCCCCCGGAGGAAAGCTCCCAGAACGGAAGCCCTTACTTGCGAGAAGCTCAAAAAGTCGTGCGAACATTTCTAACAGGAATCGCGGTTTTGGTCAAGAAAATGGCTCTGGCAGAACCTGGATAGCCGCCAAGTCTCGCGGCATGAGCATGTTAGACTTGTGCCATGGGGAAAAAGGTGGTTTCACCCGGGGGCGCCATCGACGGCGTCATCGAACTGCCCGGCGACAAGTCCATTTCGCACCGGTACGCCATTCTGGCGGCTCTGGCGGAGGGCACCAGCGTCATATCCAATTACGCGTCCGCAGCAGATTGCCGCAGCACCCTGGAGTGCTTGCGCGGCTTGGGCATCGGGATCGAGGCGAGCGAGGGCACGGTGCGAATCGCGGGCAAGGGGCTGGACGGGTTGCGGGAGCCCCGGCGCACGCTGGACGCCGAAAACTCCGGCTCGACGATGCGGATGCTGGCGGGCGTGCTGGCCGGACAGAAATTCAAGTCGACGATTACGGGCGACAGCTCGCTGCGCAAGCGTCCCATGCGGCGGGTGATCGAGCCGCTGCGCCAGATGGGGGCGGAAATTCGCAGTGCGGAGGGAGATCGCGCCCCGCTCGAGATTCGCGGCGGCAACCTGCACGCGATCGATTACACGCCGCCGACTCCCAGCGCGCAGGTGAAGTCGGCGGTGCTGCTCGCCGGGTTGTATGCCGACGGAATCACGACCACGCGCGAATCGGTGGCCACGCGCGATCACACCGAAGTGGCGCTGCGCGAATTCGGCGCCACGCTCGACGGGACGCGCCACGCGATCCGCATCCACCCGCGCCCGAAGCTGACCGCGCGGCAGCTCACGGTGCCGAGCGATCTTTCGACGGCTGTATTCCTGATCGGGGCGACGCTGGTGCTGCCGGATTCGTCGCTGATGCTGCACAACGTGGGGCTGAATCCCACGCGCGCCCGGGTGCTCGATTATTTCAATTCGATCGGCGCGCCGGTGCGGATCGCCACCGTGCAGATGCGAAACGGCGAACTGGTCGGCGACGTTGCGGTGCGGCATGCGCCGATCGAGGGCGGCACGATTTCAGGATCGCAGGTCGCCGAGATGATCGACGAACTGCCGATGCTGGCCGCGCTCGGTCCCTATACGGAAAAGGGGATCGAGATTCACGATGCGCAGGAGCTGCGCGTGAAAGAAAGCGACCGCATCGCCGCGCTCGCCGAAGGACTGAGGCAGATGGGCGCGCGCGTGGAGGAGTTTCCCGACGGCCTGCGCGTCGAAGGGCGCTCGGCGGGAAGACTGCGCGGCGCGAAAGTGGATCCGCGGGGCGACCATCGCATCGCCATGGCGCTTTCGGTGGCGGCGCTGGGAGCGGAAGGGAATTCGACGATTGTCGATGCGGAATGCGTGGGAGTCTCGTTTCCGGGATTTTTTTCCACGCTGGATCGCCTGCGAGGCTCGGGAAAGAAGTAGCGCCGCGAGTCGGCGAAAATCGGTACCTCACGCGGTTAAGGTGTCAATCGTCCCTCCGGGACTTGGACCCTCCCGTCTCTTTTTATTCCCGGCACTGCGCTGCGGTTCGCGCCGGGCTAATTACGGTCGCCGCTCCGCGGCTGAACGACCTGCCGCTGATCAGGAAGACTTGTGCAGGGAAATCGTGCCGTAGGTGGTGTTGATCGTAATCCGTGGTCCCGGCGCGGCGGAAGTCCCGCTGAACTGGCCCTCGATCCTCCCATCGCGCCCTTCACCGGCGGTGTACAACGAAGGACCCTGGAATTCGCTGTGCGCGTCACCCGAGCGCGAATACGCGGCGATCTGGAAGCTCGACTTTGCGGGCAGCGTCAATTCGACGCTGCCGGACTGGGTGGTGATGTTGATGGCCTCGCGCGGCGGCATCGCAGAGACGACTTTGACATCGCCGCGCGAATTGGTGATGTCGAGCTGCCCGCCGATATTCTCGGCGTCGATGTCTTTATCGTGGGTCACAAGCCTTGCGGCGCCGCCAACGTCGGAGAGGTCGATATTGCCGGAGTCCAGTTCCAGGCGCCCGGTCAGCTGCGCGATCGATAGCTGCGTCCAGGGCGAGGCGATATGCGTGGTTCCAGCGACTTTGCGAACCACCGTGGTACCGAGGAACGGGCCGTCGAGCGTGGCGTCGCCCTTCACGTCGGATATTTCGACGTCCGCACCGCGCCCCTTGAGCGTCACGTTTCCCGAGACGCCGTCGATGTGCAGGTTGCCTACCTGCGTTTGCGCGGTTACGTCCGCGCCTGCGTGATGAATTTCGACGTCGCCGTTCTCGGTGCGGGCGTCGACGGCGCCGCCAATATCCGCCACGGTGATGTCGCCGTTCCGGGTGTGCAGCGTCAGGCTGGTGGATTTGGGCAGCTGCACGTCGAGATCGACCCTCACCCTTCCGCCGAAATCGCTCTGGCGCACCGGATGGACGCTGTATCCATCGCCGATTTTTTCGATGACGATGTCGACGCGATTCATCCGCTCGTCGGCGTCAGATTCGCTCTCGCCACCGGCCGATTCATTCATGGTGGCAACGAGGTCGCTGCCGCCGGTGCCGCGAACGGTAATGCTGCCGCGCGCCGTTTCGATCGTCACGCGCGCTCCAGGGGGAATCGTCTGCGGCGCGATGGCGCGGCTCTGCGAGTAGGCGTCGCGCAGGGTCGAATCATCGATGCGCAGCCAGGGAATGCGTTCGCGGGCGAAGTCACGCAGGCCGAATAGGAGCAGCACTACCGCGAGAATGATCAGGAGCACGGCCTCGCCGGGCGATAGCATCGGCGCGCGCAACTGTCCTGTGCTTTGCGCGATGAAATGGTCGATGAGCTTTGCTACGCCCCAGACGACGATCACGAGCGGCCAGTAAATTCGCGCGAGGTGTCCGAGGTTCAGCGCGGGGTCCCAGCGATGGAGCAGGAAAATCAGTCCGAGCACGATCAGCAGGAGGCCTGGGAAGATCGATCTGCGCCTGCGCGGCGGCTGTGGTGGTGGCTGGGGGCTGGTGGACACGAGTGTTTTACGCTCCGGCGTGGCCCGCATTCGAGACGTAGGATTGCGCCAGCAGGACGCCGCCGGCGACAACCAGAATCACTGGCCAGAGCTGGTCGAAACCGTACTCGGTGAATCGGCCGAGCAGAAAGATCGTGCCGATGGTGATCAGCAGGATCGGCCCCATCAACGCTCTGATCCGGCAACGCGCACAAGCACAAGCGGGCTTGATTTCGTCAGGCATTGGCCACCTCTGCTACGACGTCCTCCTCATGCGATCCAGCAAAATCCAAACTCCAAGCAGGATCAGGCCGGCCGGCCATAGCCTGGCGAACCACTCCCGCTCAATCAGATGGAAATTCGCCAGCAGAATAAATATGCCCAACCCGATCAAAATGATTGCCCCAACCGGCCTCTTAGCCTGGCCAACGACAAGGTCCGGCGGCTCGGGTTGCCCGGCGCGTTTGGCTTTCGCGACACGGTGCGCTTCGATGGGCATGTAGAAATAGAAACAGCCGAGGGCGATGGCGAGAATCACAATCACGCCGGCGGGCAGATCCGTTGTCAGGGCCGCGATGATTCCGCCAAAGATCAGGACCTGGATCAGAGCCTTGACGTACTCGCCGTTATAGACGGCGCCCAGTCCGGGAATAAAGCCGAGAAGCGCGGCCAACCCCGGATTCGGCGTTCCACTCGCCGCTGCGACGGACTGCGGCGCGGCTACAAGCGCGGCGAGGCAACTTTCGCAGTAGAGGGCGCCGCGCACGTCTCGCGTGCAAGCGGGGCAGAGCGGCTTGCCGCACTGGCGGCAGTAGCCGGTGGCGTCGACTTCCGGGTGTTCTGCGCATTTCATAGGGAACTCCTCAATGCTGGGTGCAAAGAGCTATTGTTGAAGCTTGGAACCGAAGTCAGGCCCGCAAGTTCGGGACCGTTGCGGGGGCCGCGCCGGTTGGCGTGCGGAACCGTTTGCGACTTCTCGCGCGGTTCGTTCGAGGGCTGCTGGCCAGGCTGCGGTTCGATCGACGGACGCGCCGGCGGAGGCGCGATCGGCTCCGACATGCTTTCGGGCTGCGACGAGAGCCTCGATTGAATCTCGTACACGACGCGCAGGTCGTTCACGAATTTCGCGCCGTGCGCGTAGGTGAGGTGAATCTGGCGGTTTGCTTCACGAAGCAGGTTCACGGGATTCAGATTGGCTCTGCCGCCTTCGGAAGTCGCGGCGTGGAACACGATGACGAATGACGCCGCGACGGTTACGATTCCCATCGCGAAGCGCGGCTGCCAGATCAGTGAAAGCCAGCCGAGCCAGCCTTGCGACGCGCGCTTCTGTTTCCGCGGGCCGAGCGTCGCGTCCAGAATTTTCCGCTGGAGCTGCGGCGGAACTTCCACCACGGGCGCCTGTTGCATCCGGCTTACCAGCCCGCTCACCTGCGCAACGAGCTTCGCGCAGTCCGCGCATCCGGCGCTGTGCGCGGAAAATGCCGCGGCTTCCTCGGGCGCAAGCGCGCCGTCGAGGAAATCGCTCAGCCGCTCTTCCGTCAGTGTGCAGTTCCAGTCCATCTTAGCCAGCCCCTTAGACTACGCGGGGCGCACTCCCATTTCTTCGAGGACGCGCGCCAGCTCGATGCGTCCGCGGTTGATTCTCGATTTCACCGTGCCCTCGGGTATCTGCAAAACCGTCCGAATCTCTTCGTAGTCGAGCCCCTGCAAATCGCGGAGGATCACCGCCTCGCGAAGTTCAGGAGACAGTCGCGCCAGCCCTCGTTGCAACTGCGCGCTCAACTCAGCGGCCTGCGCCAATTTATCCGGCGTGCGGGCCGGCGAGTGCCGCTCCTCAAGCTGCGGCATCGCGTCGTCGATCGAATCGGTCATGCGGTCGCGACGAGTGCGGCGGTAATGATCGACCAGCATGTTGCGCGTCACGCTTGTCAGCCACGTCGGGAAGGCGCCGTACGCCGATTGATAGCTGCCGAGCGTGCGAAAAATTCGCAGGAAAACCTCCTGGCTGAGATCCTCGGCGGACGCCACATTGCCGGTGAACCGGTAGCACAGGTTATAAACGCGCCGCGTGTGCCGCCGCACAAGTTCCTCCCAGGAAGGCCCGTCGCCCCGGAGACATAGCTGCACCAGTTGGGCGTCGGGCTCCAATCGTTCCTAGCCTCGCGATCCGCATGACATCTCGGCCTCACAGTAAGAAACGCAAATCGAGGCCGAAAGGTTCCGTGTGCCGGGCATATTAGGCGGGTTGACTCGGCAAACACAAGCAGGGTGACCTTCGGGAGGGGCGAGGCATCCAAATAAGCGTGGGCCAGTTGCCCGCCGCGGCGCAGGGCTACGCGCCGCGCTTGGGAATCGAAAACTCAGGTCGAGGGGGAAGGGCATTGCAACGGTTGGTTACCATCGCTGCGGTGCTGTGTAGCTGGCTTTGCTGTGCCGCCCGGGCGCGTGCGGATGTGGGCATCGTACTGAACGAATCGCTCGACACCAGCGTCGCGCGAATTACCGGCTCGGGACACAGTGCCGTCTATCTGTCGCGGATCTGCCCCGCGTCACCCGTGAAACTGCGCCTGTGCGGGCCACGCGAACAGGGCTCCGTGATGAGCAATTACACGACGCTCGGCGAAGACGAGCCGTTCGAGTGGAATATCGTGCCGCTGAGCGTCTTTGTGTACGGCGTCGCCGATCCTCGAAACCGGCCGCTGTTCACGTCGTGGAAGATCAAAGGGGCGCTCGAGGAGAATTATCGGGACGGCGTCTTGCGCGACTATTGCGACGGACGCAGTTGCCAGACCAGCCATGGCGCGGAATGGCGGGAAATGGTCAGCGCCTCGTCCGAGCGGACGCTCTACATTCTGGTGGTTTCAACCACGGTCGAGCAGGATAAAGCGCTGATCGAAAAATTCAACGACGCGCCGAACGTGAACCACTTCAATGGATTTCGCCGCAACTGCGCCGACTTTACGAAAGATGTGATCAACACATACTTTCCCCATGCCGCTCATCGCAATGCCGTGAACGATTTCGGCATGACGAGTCCCAAGGGCGTGGCGCGCTCGTTCGCGCATTACGCGCACGGCCAGCCCGAGTCGGACTACCACGTGAAGCATTTCGCGCAGCTGCCCGGCACGATCAAGCGCAGCAGCGAATGCCGCGAGGGAACCGAGCAGCTCTACCATTCGAAAAAGCTGCTACCTGTGGCGTACTTCGCCTGGGAAGAGTTGCCGGTCGCAGTTGGCTCGTATGTGTTGACGGGTCGCTTTAATCCCGAACACGAATTCGAGCAGCACGCCACGGTTCGCGAAGCCGAACTCGATCGCGAAATCACGGCCGCAAAAGATGGCGATGATCCCGACAGCGTTCGACTGGCGAAGCTCGAAGCCGCGAAGAAAGCCGAGCGGGTTAAGATCGTGGGCAGCGAGCAGCAATGGGACGACTATCGCGCGCGGTTTGAATCCATTCTCACGGCGTCCGTCGAGGACCACACGATCGCGAGTCGCGATGCTCTCGCCCGCTTCGCAAAGGAACTGGGCGAGGATGGAAAGGCGTACCTCGACAAAAACGGCGCGCCGTGGCTCGAACTTCAACAGGATGGAAAGACCGTGCGCGTCGGCATTAGTCCGGCGAATCTGCTGTCGCCGGGATCCAATCGCGAGATCGCCTACAAACTGATGCTCGCGCACATTTCCGAAACGCTGAAAAGCCCCGCGCGCCAGCGCGAGACCATGCCCGAGTTCCTCGATGCGTGGAAGCTGATGCAGCAGGCTCGCCCCGCCGAGCGGAATTCGCTCGCGATGGGCCGCTGATCTAATCCAAAGAACTCTCCACTTCGTGTCCGGCGCAATATATGACCGGCAGCCGCGGAAATTTCGCGAAGTAGGGATTCCCCGCGTGCAGCCCGCAGAGATAAAATTCAGCGCCGCGATCGGACTTAACGGTTTGCGGAAAAAGGGCGCTTTTTAGGGGGTCGGAGCTTCAGCTCCGACATAAAGGGCTTGCACTCAATGCGCTTCAGCGCCTGAGGACACTCCTCACTGCCTTTTTCCGCAGCCTGTTAATGCGCCGCGGGCTGGCGATGGCCTGTGTCGCGTATCACAAATCGCTGGCGGGAAAGCCTGCGGCGGTGGTGGACGGCTGGACCGGCGATCAGCGTTTCTTCATCGCCTACGCGCAGAGCTGGGAGGATAATTTGCGGCCGGAGCTTGCGCGGTTGATCGCGGAATCCGATCCGCACCCGCTGCCGATCTTTCGCGTGAATGGCCCGCTGGCGAACACGCCGCGGTTCTTCAAGGCGTTCGCCTGCGCCGAGAAATCGGCGATGGAGCGGCCCGCGGTGAAGCGCTGCCGCATCTGGTGAGTATCCGAGCAGGATTCACCCTGCTTGCCCCGATGAAGGAAGGGAGCACGGCGGTTTGGTGCGTTGCCGTCCGAAGCGCCAGGGTTAGGCGGGCAGGTGCGACTCTGGTTTCGGTGTCACCGAAAGATTGTCCATGATGCGGATAATCGCAGCTGCAGATGACGGGGCTTAATCCGCAGGATGCGCAATCTCTGGTTCCCGCGGAGGCCGTAATGCCTCGGCCGCTCCCGCCTTGACACCCCCGAAACCTTGCTGCTACGGTTCCAATCCGATGCTTCGCAACTCGCGTCGGTACCTGTTGCTTCTGCTCGCTGTCGTTGTCCTCGGCTATTTCCTCTATAGATTCCGCGGCTCGATCACCCATGGAGAGTTCCGCTGGCAGTTGGTCTGGGCCTCACTTCGCGAGGAGAGAATTTCGCTGCTTCTGCTCTCCCTCGTGACCATTTACGCCTGCTATGCGGTTCGCGCGTTGCGCTGGGTGCGATTTTGCCACTGGCTCGGCGAAACTCATTTCTGGAGTGTATACAGTGCGACGCTGGCGGGGTTTACCTGCACGTTTTTGCTCGGCCGCCCCGCCGAGCCAGTACGCCCGGTCTTGATCGCGCGAAAAACCACGATTTCGATACCGGGGATGTTCGGAGTGTACGTGCTGGAGCGCGTGTTCGACATGGCGGCGACGGCGGTCCTCGCAGGGGGAGGTTTGCTTTTCTTCAATCGCGCGGGAAACGCTGCCGCGAGAAGCGATGTGATGTGGAACGTTGCGCGCTCGGCCGGCGCGTTGCTGCTGGCCGGCCTGGTGGGTGTGATCGCGTTTCTGATTTATTTTCGATATCACGGCGCAAGATGGCTGGCCAACAAATTGCAGCATCCGAAATGGCGCAAAGGCTGGCGCGAGAAGGTTGCGGCACTACTCGAGGGATTCAGCGACGGACTGCACGGCGTTCGCACTTGGGACGATCTGGCTGTGCTGAGTTTTTATACAGCGCTGCACTGGGCGCTGGTCGTGGCCGTCTACGCTTTTATCGCGCACGCGTTTCCGGGGAAGCTTTCGACCTTGACCCTGGGTAACATTGTTCTCGTGGTTGCTTTCACTTTGGTCGGCTCCGCCGCGCAAGCCCCTGCGGTCGGAGGAGGATCGCAGGCCGCGACTTTTCTTGTACTGACACTGATCTTTGGAGTAGATAAGGAGCCGGCGGCGGTTGCAGCAATCGTCATCTGGTTGATTACGTTTGCAGGATGCTGCCTCGTCGGGCTGCCGCTGCTTTTCCGCGAAGGCTGGTCGGTGGGCGAGCTAAAGCGGATGGCGCGTGCGCAGGAGCAAGCCGGGGAGGCTGCGCTGATAGCCGAAGCAGAGCACGGCGGGGAAGTAAACGCCGGATCGAAGGAGACCTCGAAGTGAAGTGCCCTTTTTGCGCGCATCTGGACGACAAAGTGATCGACTCGCGCGAGGCGCGCACCGGCGATCTGATTCGCCGGCGCCGCGAGTGCCTGAAATGCAATCGGCGGTTCACCACCTACGAACGCATCGACGAAATTCCGTACATGGTGATCAAGAAGGACGGCCGACGCGAGAAATTCGACCGGCAGAAGATTTTGCAGGGACTGCTGAAAGCTTGCGAGAAGCGGCCGGTGCCGGTGGGCAAGCTTGAAACTATAGTGGATGAAGCGGAGGCCTTCGTCAGCGAAGCGGCTGACCGCGAGCGCTCGACCCCGGAAATCGGCGGGCTGCTGATGAGCCATCTGAAGAAGCTCGACAAAGTCGCCTACGTGCGCTTCGCATCCGTCTATCTCGATTTCAAGGATGTGAAGGAGTTCATGGACGAGCTGAAGGGACTGCTGAAGGAACGCGCGAAGAAATGAGCGGCTACGCCTGCCAGACGCCGGCGGCGAACGTCTTGACCAGCCGAAATCCCAGGTGCTCGTAGAGTTCGACCGCGCGCTTGTTAATCGTCGTCACCGTGAGCGATAGCGACTTGTAGCCCTTCCGCTTGAGGGCCTGGATCGAGTGCTCCATCAGCTGACGGCCGATGCCGCCGCCCTGATATCCGGGCATGACGCAAACCTGCGTGGTGTGACCGACGCCTTCCGCGACCGTGGACGTCAGAATCATGGCGATCGGGCGATCGCCCGTCACCGGGCGCACCAGGAACGACGCTTCCGGCAGAAACTGGCCGCAGCCGGGCAGAAGCACGATATTGCGCAAAAACCGCAGGCTGCCCGATTCGCTGCAATATTGGTCGTTGATCTGGCCGTCCACGTGGTTTGCGTAGGCGAGCTGGATCAGCCGGGCGGCGGAATCGAATTGACGGTCGGACCACGGCTCGATGCGCAGGCCCGGTGAAATCGCTTTCCCTGACAGCTTGGCTTTGTCGAGCTGGAGCAGCATGAACTGGCGCGAGTGCAGCCGGAAATGCTGCGAGAGAAACGCGGGATCGAGCTCGGTGCCGAAGGGCATCAGCTGAGCTTCGATTCGCTCCAGGCGCGGCGTAGCGCGCAGTGCGGTCAACATTTCGGTCAATAGGCGCTCGGTGATTAGGCCCCGCGAATGTTGCGCGGCGACGAAAAGTCCGCCGATAAGGCCCTTGTGATCTTCAAGGACATAGAAGCCGTATCCGGCCGGCTCACCGTTTTCGACCGCGGCGTACCCGCCGAGCGCCCGCGAATCGATGAATTTGCGCACCAAGTCGATCGACGGGCGATAGTCCCAGTACAATTCATCCCGCCAGCGCGCGACTTCTTCGCGGAACAGGTTCTCGAGCGACCGTGAATGGACCTGTCGCAGGTCAACAATCTGCATGGAAGCGGCTCGTCATTCCCCAAAGGCATTATAACTATGCCGCCGCCCGGAACCTAGCCGCGCCGCTTTGTGCGCATAGCAACAAGCGGGAGTCCGAGCATGGCAGAAAAATATGCTAACATCCGTTGGCTGAGGCGCGTACAGTCGAGCGCCCGCGCCTAGATGGCCGTCATTTCCGAGCTCCGTCACCCGACTTCGACAATCTCCAAAGTCTTGTCCATCGTTTTTGCGCTAGCGGTATTCGCGCTGGTGTCCGTTTCCACGATTTCGGGCTATCTGCTCTACGAGACGTTGAAACCCGCGCGGAATCCTGCGTCGTTTGACCTGAGCGTGATGATGGGCCATCCCACCACGTTCTCGTTTTCCGTGCCCGGAGGCGCCCAGCGGGAAGGCTGGCTCTTTCCGGGCCTGCGAGGGGCGCCGGCGATCGTGGTTTGCCACGGGTATCAATCGCAGCGCGCGGACGTGCTTACGCTGGTGACCGCCCTTCAGGATCACCAGTTCAACGTGTTCCTGTTCGATTTTGCGGGCCACGGCACCAGCTTGGGTACGACGACGCTCGGCTACGAGGAAACCGGCGAGCTGCGCGCGGCGGTGGCGGCGCTCTCCGGACGCGACGACGTCGATCCGAAGCACTTTGGCCTGTGGGGGGTCGACATGGGCGGCTACGCGGCACTCGCGGTTGCCGAAACCGATCCGCGCATCGCGGCGCTCGCGGTCGACGATGCGTACGACGACCCGCGCGACATGGTGCGCATTGAAGTGAAGAAGTCGGGCCTGAACGCGGTGCCGGGCGTGCTGAAGTTTACCGATTTCGGATTCCGGATGAAGAACTACGCCCACCGCAATGATCCTCCGCTTTCGGCGCACATCGGCAGCACGCGTGGAATCGCGAAACTCTTCGTGCAGTCCGACGATCGCCCCGCGCTCGCACAGGAGACCCTCAATCTTTTTGTTGCGGCTCCGGAACCGAAGCAAACGCAGCGCGACCGGCTGAGCTATCGAGATATGACGGACGACGATCGCAAGGCCTACGAGAGCCAGGTCGTCAATTTCTTCCTGCAAAATATGTCACCGACCGCCATCCACTGATGCGCTAGCGCGACAGCCGGGCTGGCGTAATCGGGACATAGACAAGGCCCGGCTGCGTCTGTTCGATTTCTCCGCTCACTCTGCCGAGTTTACGAATCTGCTCGAGTCCGGCGGGAGTCGTGAGCACCAAGGCGGGCATCGGATCTTTTGGAGACCACTCCGGGATCTCGCGCCGAAAATAGAAATTCAAGCCGTAGATCCAATTGCGCCGAAGCTGATAGGTGAAAATTCTGTCGGGGTGTTGGTCGTTGCGCATGAACTCCGCGTGAGCGCGCGCCGAAACAGCCGGATCGACCGCGGGAAGCAGTCGCAAGCTTGCGATCTCGACGCTCACGGCGAACAATACCGCGCCCAGCAACAGCACAGTCTCGGGCTTGGATCGGAAGGCAGCCACAAGCAGCAAGATTGCGACGAGGAGCGAGACTGTTGCCGAGAACAGACCGGGCGAAACAGAGACGGAGCCGAAGATTGGAACAAAGATCAATTCATGCGGCGTGGCGAATTCGGCTGCAATCCCGACAACGATCCAAGTGAATCCTAAGCCTGCGAGGACTGGCTTGGCTCCGATGTCGCCGCCCAAAATCGCGCGCGTAGCACCGGCTGCACAGAGCAATGCCAGCGGGGGAATCGCCGGGAGAATGTAACCGGGCAGTTTCGATTGTGAAAAGCTGAAGAAGAGGATCGGCCACACGGCCCAGGACGCAAAGAATGATCCGGGCGAGTTCGTCCACGATTTCTCACGCCAAAGGCGCAGCCCCTCCCGCGCGACGGGCCAGAGCAGCACGGTCCACGGCAACATCGCCAGCAACACGATGGGCCCGAAATACCAGAATGGCTGCCGATGCTGGAACATCGGCGTGGCGTAGCGCTCGAAATTGTGCTGCCAAATAAAGACACGCAGAAAACCCGGATTGCGCGCGGCGCAGAGCGCGTACCAAGGAATCGCGACGAGGCAGAACGCGGCGATTGCGATGGGATGAGCGACGCGGACCGCCGCGCGCCACTGTTTCGTCGCCAGCGCCCATATCGCGATGGCTCCGCCCGCAAGGATGATTGCGGCGGGTCCCTTTGCCAACACGGCCAATCCAAGAGATATCCCGAAGAGGAGTAGCGGCCAGAAATCGTTGCGCGGCCCAGGCGATTCTGCCGCGACGGCCACCGCGCGCAGCGCACCCGCGCGGCGCAATACCGTCGCAGCGCACGCCATCGCGGCCGTGATCGCCGCACTGAAGAGCATGTCGGGAGTTGCCGCGCGCGCGAATCCGATCGCCGCGACGCTGGTCGCGAAAAGCAGAGGTGCGAACAACACCGGGCTTGAGAGGGAACTCGCGTTGCCGCCGTAATGCTTCTTTGCGAGCCAGCCAATAATCGTCGCTGCGGCCAGTGCCGCGAAGGCCGAAGGCAGCCGCGCCGCCCATTCCGCCGGCAAATGCAGCAGGAACCCGACAGCGGCGGCCCAGTAGTAGAGAATCGGTTTTTCGAACCACGGCTGGCCGTAGAGGCGCGGCGTGACCCAATCGCCCGTCTCCGCCATCGCGCGCGCGATCCACGCGTAGCGCGGCTCGTCCGGTCCGGTGAGCCCGATCGCGCCGAGATTGCCAAACAGGCAAATCGCGATCGCGGCCGCTGACAATGGCGCGGCCCATGGCGTCGATCGCTGTTCACTGGTGCGAATTTCGCTCAAGGCGGGGACGAGTCTAGCATCGGCCGATTCAATTTGAACTTCCTAACCGTATAATGGCCGCGATGCGGGAATCGCTCGAGTATGCGGCGGCGTGGATAGGGCTGAAATTTCTGGGATTGCTGCCGAGGCCGGCCGCGAGATTGGTAGGAGCGACTTTTGCCGCTGCCGCATATGCCGTGCGTACGCCGCTGCGCCGCTCGGCAATGTTCAATTTGCGGCTCGCATTTCCCGATTGGACCGACGCACAACGCCGCCGCGCGATTCGCGGGATGATCCGGCAAATCGGCTGGATGGCTGGCGAATTTTCGCAGTTTCCCAAATACACTCGCGAGCGCATCGAGCAAATCGTCGTCGTCGACGGCTTCGAGAATTTCGACGCCGCCCGCCGCCGCGGCAAAGGCGTGCTGTTTCTCACGGGTCACATGAGCGCGTGGGAACTGGCGCCGTTCGCGCAGGCGCTGTATGGCTATCCGTTGCATTTCCTGGTTCGCCCGATCGCGAACCGGCGCGTCGATGCGCTGATCAACAGCTATCGCTGCCGGGCGGGAAACCAGCCCATCGAAAAAAATCGCGCGGCGCGAGCGATGCTGAAGGTTTTGGGCGAGGGCGGCACCGTCGGCGTCCTCGCCGATCACAACACCAACATCGAGGAAAGCGTCTTCGTGGATTTCTTCGGGGTGTCCGCCTCTACGACCTCGGGACTCGCGCGCATCGCGTTGCGAACCGACGCCGCCGTTGTGCCCGGATTTCTTTCCTGGGATCCCGAGCGGCGGAAATATCGTTTGCGATTCGAACCGGCCGTGGAGCTTTCGCGGACTGAAAATGAGGAAGCGGACGTTGTGGAAAACACGGCACGGTTCACCCGCGCGATCGAAGATTTTGTTCGCGCGCATCCGGACCAGTGGCTCTGGGTTCACAAGCGATGGAAGACTCGCCCGCCCGGCGAGAAGCCGCTGTACCCAGTTTAGTCTCGCGGCACATCATGTGGAATTCTCAAGGTTTCATTCCTCGCATCAGAGAAAAGAGGGAACTATGACTCGCACCGCTCGCGAACTTGCGGACTATTTGGGAGCCACGCTCGACGGGGATGCGCGCGCGCCGATCTCCGGTGTTGCCGGCCCCGAACGCGCCAGCGCGCAGGATCTTATTTATCTCGATTCGCCTCGCCATCAGGAGCGCGCTCGGAGTTCCGCGGCGAAATGTGTCGTCGCGAAACCCGGCGCGCGCCTCGCGGGGAAGACAATGCTCGAAGTCAGCGATCCGAAGTTCGCTTTCGCCAAAGCGGCTCGGTGGCTGCTCCCGGAACCAGCGCCGCATCCGACGGTTCATCCGACCGCCGTCATCGCGCCCGATGCGAAAATCGCCGCGCGGGTTTCCATCGGTCCATACGTTGTAATCGAAGAAGCGGCGGAAATCGGCGCCGAGACCGCGGTCGGTGCTTTTTGTTTCGTCGGCCGCGGCGCGCGCGTCGGCGAAAATTGCCGCCTTCATCCGCGCGTCACTCTGTACGCCGGCGCCCGGCTCGGAAACCGCGTCGAGGTTCACTCGGGCGCTGTGATCGGCGCCGACGGCTTCGGCTACGTCTACGGCGAAGGCCGCCACTGGAAGTTCCCGCAGATTGGCACGGTCACCATCGGCGACGACGTCGAGATCGGCGCCAACACTACGATCGATCGCGGCTCACTTGACGCCACGCAAATCGCGAGCGGCGTGAAAATCGACAATCTGGTGCAGGTCGCGCACAACGTGCGGGTCGGCGAGCACTCGATCCTGGCCGCGCAAACCGGCGTGTCCGGCAGCAGCACGATCGGCACCCGCGTGATTGTTGGCGGGCAAGTCGGCATCGGGGACCACTGTATGCTCGAGGACGGCGCGGTTGTCGGCTCGCAAGCCGGCATTCCAACCGGCAAGACGATTCGCGGCGGCCAAACGTTCTGGGGAACGCCCGCGCGCCCACTCAAAAAATTCAAGGAGCAGTACGCCTGGTTCGCGCGCTTGCCGCAACTGGCGGCTCGCGTTCGACGACTGGAAGAGGAAAAGTAGGATTTCAGCCTCGAACGCGTTGTCTGCGCCGCCTTCAGGCAGCCTTAACCGACCGAACCTCATCCGACAAGGGGTTAGACGGAAAACCGGGGCGCGTTTTCAGTTGACCCTGGCACCTATCAGAAACATAATAGCTTGGAGCGCTCCGTAAGTAGCTGCATTACCGGGAGATTAGGCACCTTTAGGTCACCGGACGGCGAGAGTTTTCTGAATATTGCCGCCAAGTGACATGATCCGTCTGAGGGGTGGATGGCACCAGAAGCCAGACTTAGTTGGGAGCCGATGAATGCCAGTGGGACGCACGGCGCCGCTACGGCCGCCCGCCGCTCCGCCGATTCCCCGGTCGAGCATGCCGTCAGCCGCGGCGTGAAGTGGATGCTAGCTAACCAGAGTCAGGAAGGCTACTGGTGGGGTGAGTTGGAAGCCGACACAACCCTCGAATCCGACTACATCCTCTACCTGCACATTCTCGGCGAACTCGATTCGCCCAAAACCGCCAAGCTCGCCAAATACATCCGCGATCGGCAGCAGCCCGACGGCGGCTGGAACATTTTCTACGGCGGTCCTTCCGAGCTGAACGCTACCGTAAAGGCCTGGGTCGCGCTCCGGCTGTCTGGCGACGCCTCAGATTCAGCGCATCTCCGGAGCGCGCGCGCCAAAATTCACGAACTCGGCGGCCTGGAGGCCACGAATTCCTATACGCGCTTCTATCTCGCGATGGTCGGCGCGATCGATTGGGATTTTGTCCCGGCGATTCCGCCCGAGCTGATGCTTCTGCCGGATTGGTTCCCGATTAATTTGTACGAAATGTCTTCGTGGACGCGCGGCATCGTGATTCCGCTTGCGATCGTCTACGCGCACAAGCCCGCATGGCGCCTGCC
Source organism: uncultured Acidobacteriota bacterium (assembly GCA_963769415.1). Classification (GTDB taxonomy): domain Bacteria; phylum Acidobacteriota; class Terriglobia; order Acidiferrales; family UBA7541; genus Palsa-295. The sequence goes on along the minus strand of CAVYLM010000005.1, from coordinate 1,477,514 downwards.
GGAAGGCGTCACGGTCGGTGAGCTGTTTCTGAAACCCGGGACGCGCCCGCCTTCGCTCGATTGGGATAATCAGGTCATCTCCTGGAAAAACTTTTTCCTCGTGCTTGGCCGGGGAGTGAAATTCTACGAGCGGCTTTCCTGGCTTCCGTTCCGCAAGATCGCGCTGACGCGCGCCCGCAACTGGATGCTCGAGCGCCTGGAACGCAGCGAAGGCCTGGGCACCATCTATCCCGCGATGATGAATTCGATCTTCGCCTTGCACGCGGAGGGCGGCGACACGACCGACCCGCTCCTGTCCCGCGAAATCGATTTTCTCGCGCGTTATGAAATTGAAGAAGCGGGCACGCTGCGAGTGCAGCCGTGCATTTCGCCGCTTTGGGACACGGCGATCGCCATGGTTTCGCTGGAAGAGGCCGGCCTCGATCCCTCGCACCCATCGCTGCTCGCCGCCTCGCGCTGGCTGGTTGAAAACCAAATCCTCGGTTCCGGCGATTGGCAGGTGAAGAACAAGAATGCCGAGCCCGGCGGCTGGGCCTTCGAATTCCGCAACGACTTCTACCCCGACGTCGATGACACTGCCTTCGTCCTCATGGCCCTTGGCCGCGTGGAGGACCCCGACCCAGTCCGTTTGCGCGCTTCGATTCGCCGCGGCCTTGCCTGGCTCGTCAGCATGCAGAACGACGACGGCGGCTGGGGCGCGTTCGACCACGAGAACAATCTCGACTTCCTCAATCACATCCCGTTCGCCGACCACAACGCGATGCTCGATCCATCGACCGCGGACGTCACCGCGCGCGCTTTGGAATGCCTCGGGCAAATGGGCTGGCCCGCGAACCACCCGGCCGTCGAACGAGGCACGGCCTTCGTGCGCCACCAGCAAGAGAAGGACGGTTCATGGTTCGGCCGCTGGGGCGTGAACTATGTCTACGGTACGAGCGGCGTGCTGCGCGCGCTCGAGACTCTGGGCCTCGGCTCTTCCGACGAGTGCAAACGCGCTGCTGAATGGCTGCGCTCGGTGCAGAACATTGATGGAGGCTTCGGCGAATCGATCCTTTCCTACTACGATCCCACGCTAAAGGCGAAAGGGAAGAGCACCGCGTCGCAAACCGCCTGGGGCTTGATCGGTCTGCTCGCCGTTGTCGGCGCGGACGATCCCGCGGTCGAGCGCGCCGTTGATTGGCTCGTTTCGCATCAGAATGACGATGGCACGTGGGACGAGCCGGAGTTCACCGGCACCGGCTTCCCGCAGGTGTTCTACCTGAAATATCACCTGTACCGGAATTCGTTCCCGCTCTACGCGCTGGCTCGATACGACAATCTGCGCAACGGCCGCGAGAAATATATCGGCGTGCGGGTTTCCGCCGACGATTTGCAACCGGCGCGCAAGCATTGATGGAACAGGCCAAGAAGGCTTGCCGCAGCCTATGACCACGCTCGTCACAGGAGCCACCGGCTTTCTCGGCAACCACGTCGCACGCCAGCTCGTCGCCGCGGGCCACTCCGTCCGCGTCCTTGTTCGCAGCACCAGCAATCTCGCGCCGCTTGAAGGATTGAACGCCGAGCGCGTCACCGGCGATCTGCAGGACTTGGCTTCGCTCGATCGCGCGATGAGAGGCGTGCGCCGCGTATACCACGTCGCTGCCGATTACCGCCTCTGGACTAAAAATCCCAAGGAAATTTACGAATCGAACGTTGAAGGCACGCGCCGGCTTCTTGAAGTTGCCGGGCAATCGGGCGTCGAGCGCGTCGTTTACACCAGCACGGTCGCGACGATTGTCGTGCCCGTTCACGGCTCGTCGCTGCCGAATGAAGACACCCGCGCGACCCTCAGCCAGATGATCGGCCACTACAAACGCTCGAAATTTCTGGCCGAGCTTGAGGCGATCAAGGCCGCTGCAGCGGGAGTTCCCGTCGTGATCGTGAACCCCACTGCGCCAGTCGGTCCGGGCGATTGGAAGCCCACGCCCACCGGCCGCATTATCGTCGATTTTCTTAACGGCAAAATGCCCGCGTACGTCGACACCGGCCTGAATCTCGTGCCCGTTGAAGACTGCGCTGCCGGGCATCTGCTCGCCGCCGAAAAAGGCCGCATCGGTGAGCGCTACATCCTCGGCGCGCGCAACATGACGCTGAAGGAAATTCTCGGCGCGCTTGCATCGATCACCGGCCGCTCTGCGCCGCGCGTGCGTTTGCCGCACGCTGTCGCGTTGGCCGCTGGCTACGCGGACGAATTTTTCTCGCGCCTCACTGGCCGCGAGCCCCAGATTCCGGTCGAGGGCGTGAAGATGTCGCGCCACCGGATGTTCGTGGAAAGCGACAAGGCCCAGCGCGAGCTCGGCTACCGTCCGGGGGCCGTCGAGCTGGCGCTGGAACGTGCCGTCCGCTGGTACGGCGAGCATGGCTACATTCGCGGCCGGGCAGGAACAAAGAGCGTTACGCACGCGCAAGCTGCGTAACTTTTTGATACTCTATACGGGAACCTACATAAGACCTTCGTTCCCGGTAGTTGCGGTCGGTGTGCTGTCAGGACTCATAACGGGGGAGCGTGCCCCCGAAGTAAGTTCACGATTTATCCGGCATTTAATTGATATATGAAAGTCCTCATTACATTTGCGCTCGCAAATGAATTCGCTCCTTGGCGTAAGTTGCGCGCGTTCCGATCCGGTAGATTCGGGGACACTCATGCCTTCGTCGCCGAGATCAACGGTGCGGAGATCTACGTCGTCCTAACCGGCGCGGGACCGAATCGTGCTGGCCGCGCGGCGTGCGACGTCATACGGGGTGAATGGGACGGGATCAATTTCTGCGTGTCGTCCGGGCTTGCCGGAGCCTTGCGACCCGAGTATCAGATCGGGCAGGTCTTGGCGGCGCGAGCCGTTCGTTCGGAAGCGTCCCATGCCGATGTTCCGGGATATGAGCTTGCGGGCAGCGATCCCCTGATTGCTTTTGCAGCGGAATACGGCGCGACTCCCGTCGATCGCTTTTATACCGCGAGTCGCGCGATCGGCCGTGTGGACGAAAAGCGGTACCTCGCCCGTACCGCGGATGCTGTTGAGATGGAGAGTTTTGAAATCCTTAAGGAGGCCCGGGCCTTCGGAATTCCGGCGATCGCCGTTCGTTCCATCAGCGATGTTGCTGATGAACCCCTGCCGCTGGATATGAATCGTATTTTCGGCGACCAAGGCGAAGTAAGTATCCCTGCGGTCGTCGCTGAAGTGGCCCGCCATCCGAAATCGCTGCCCGGTCTGGTTCGCCTTGGGCAGCAAAGCAAGCAAGCTGCGGAATCGCTCGCGCAATTTCTCGATCGCTATATCGTGGGCGTTGTCGAGCGCTCGAAGAATCTGCAAACGACAGCGGCGGTAGCCCCGTGAGCCACACCGTTACCCAAATCGGCTCGCACGAATCCGGCCCCGCCGGCAGCGGCCAGATGCGCGCCGGCGTCTACCGCGGCAAAGGCCGCGTCGTCGTCGAGCACGTTCCGATTCCCGAGATTGGCCCCGGAGAAGTCCTTTTCCGCGTGGCCGCCTGCGGCATCTGCGGCACCGACATCAAGAAGATCCAGCACGGTTTCATCAATCCGCCGCAGATTCTCGGCCACGAACTGGCCGGCACCGTCGTGAAGACCGGCGCGGGCGTCACGAAATTCAAAACCGGCGATCGCGTGGTCAGCTTTCATCACATTCCCTGCGGCAACTGCTTCTACTGCGAAAAGCATCTCTTCTCCCAGTGCGCCGGATACAAGAAAGTCGGCCTGACCGCCGGATTCGATCCCAGTGGCGGTGGGTTTGCGCAATTCGTGCGCGCCATGCCCTGGATCGTCGGGCGCGGCATGATCGCGCTGCCGGAGGGCGTGACTTTCGAGGAAGCCACTTTTGTCGAGCCGGTGAACACCGCGCTCAAAGCCGTGCGCAAGGCGCGCGTCGCCGCCGGCGAAAGCGTTCTGGTGATTGGGCAGGGACCCATCGGGATGCTGCTCGCGGTTCTCGCGAAGCGCGAAGGCGCCACCGTATACACCAGCGATCCGATGTCCGCGAGGCGGGAAGCCAGCTTGCGGTTTGGCGCCGCGGAAGCTTTCGATCCTTCGCAGGCGAATCTGATCGAGGAAATCCGCCGTCGCACCGACGGGCGTGGCGCCGATGCCGTCCTGCTGGCTGTGCCCAACGCGGCATTGGTCCCGGAAGCCCTGGCTATCGCGCGACCAGGCGGACGCGTGCTACTGTTTGCACATAACGATCCTGTCCTCCAGCTGCAATTTCCGGCTGCGGCGGTTGGGGTCGAGGAAAAAGAGATTCTCGGCAGCTATAGCGCTTCAGTGGGAGACCAGGAAGAGTCGGCTCGGCTGGTTTTCGAGCGGCGCCTGCCGCTGCGGGAGATGATCTCGCACCGCTTTCCGCTCGAGCGCATTGCCGACGCGCTGGAATTGGCGGCGCACCCAAAACACGATACCCTTAAGGTGATGATCGCGCACGAATGAGCAAATCCGAAAAGAACGGGCATATGACCGCCGCGGTTCTCTACGGCTCGGAAGACGTCAAAATCGAGCGCGTGGATATTCCGTCTCTCGCTGCGGACGACGTATTGGTCCGCGTCGAAGTCGCCCTGACCTGCGGCACCGACCTGAAAGTCTGGAAGCAGGGTTTCCACGAAAAGATGATTCAGCCGCCGGCCCTTTTCGGCCATGAATTGTCCGGCACGATCGAAGATAAGGGCCGTGCCGTTAACGGCGTAGTGCGCAAGGGCATGCGCGTCGTTCCGTCGAATTCCGCCCCCTGCAACCAGTGCTTCTTCTGTCGCAAGGGGCAGCCAAACCTCTGCGAGGACTTGCTCTTCAATAACGGCGCGTACGCGGAATACATTCGCATCCCCGGCAGAATCGTTCGCGAAAACATGCTGGAGATTCCCGACAGCGTCTCGTTCCTCGACGCAGCCATCGTCGAGCCGCTAGCCTGCGTTTTGCGCGGCGTTCATGAAACCGGGATCCACCCCGGCGACACGGTCGTCGTCATCGGCTGCGGTCCGATCGGGCTGAAGTTTATCCGCATTCTCTCCTGCCGGCACGTCCGCGTGATCGCCGTCGGCAAGCGCGATAGCCAGATGCGCGCGGCCGAGCGCCTGGGCGCCGTCGCCGCCTACGACGTTTCCAAGATTGACGATCCCGTAGCCCTCGTGAAGCAGTTGACCGAAGGCGGGCGCGGCGCCGACGCCGTGATCGAAGCGGTCGGTCAGGCCGCCACCTGGCAGTGGGCGCTCCAAATGGTCCGCAAGGGCGGCACAGTAAATCTCTTCGGTGGTTGCCCGCGGGGAACCGAAATCAAAATCGATCCCGCCGCGCTGCACTATTCCGAGGTCAGCATCAAGTCGACGTTCCACCACACGCCGCGATTCATTCGCGAGGCGCTGGACACGATCGTGCGCGGGGAAATTCGGGCCAGCGACTTCATCACCGGCGAAGTGCCGCTTGCGGACCTGCCGGACGTTTTCGAGCAAATGAAGAACCGCAATGGCGAACTGAAGACGGCCATTATTCCCTGAGTCGGCGCTGGTTGAAGGGCTGCCATCTTTACAGCATCTACCTTCTTGTTTTGAGTGGGACTTTTATTACCATGAAAGCGATGAAGCGCGAGCAGGTGCGCGTTCAGAAAGCCTGGTGGCCCCTCTGGCGTACTTCTAATCGCCAAATTCTGGAATTGAGAACTACGCAAGTGTCTGAAAACAAAGGCCTAATATTTTTCTAATCGCCAAAAAATAACCAACCCCATGCTGCAAACGCCCGAACTCGAAATCGCCCGCAACCTGCCGCCGCTCGGCTGCAGCGTCGAACAGGCCCAGCGCTACACGCGCTGGCTCGCCACGCACCACTACGAAAATTTCGGCGTCGTCTCCTGGCTCCTCCCGCGCGAGCTGCATCAGCACTTCTATAACGTGTATGCCTATTGCCGCTGGTCGGACGATATCGGCGACGAAATTCACGATCCCGCCCGTTCTCTGGAATTGTTCCGCGCCTGGGAAGAAGATCTCCGCCACTGTTGGCGGCATGGCGAACATCCGCTCCATCCGGTCTTCATCGCTCTGCGCGAAACCGTCCGCGAAAAGCACACGCCGCTGAAGCTCTATATCGATCTGCTCCGCGCCTTCCGCCAGGACCAGAAAGTCCATCGCTACGCCACTTGGGACGTCATCCTCAACTACTGCGTCTACTCGGCGAACCCCGTCGGGCGCTTGGTACTGCACCTGTGCGGATATCGCGATGAAGAACGCCAGAATCTTTCGGATTTCACCTGCACCGCGCTCCAGCTCGCGAACTTCTGGCAGGATGTCGGGCGCGACCTCGAGAAGGGCCGCATCTACATCCCGATCGAGGAGCTGGCAAAGCATGGGCTCACCGAAGAAGACATCGTCGCCAGACGGTTCGACGCGCGCTACGTCGCGCTCATGAAATCGCTGATTGCCCGGACCCGCGAGATGTTTACGGTCGGGATACCGCTCGCCAATCTGGTGGACAGCCGGCTGCGTGCGGACATTGAGCTTTTCAGCCGCGGCGGCATTGCCATTCTCGACGCAATCGAAGCCTCCGGCTACAACACGCTCTCGCGCCGCCCGTCGCTTTCGAAGTGGACCAAAGGGAGCCTGCTGGCACGAGCGCTTGGCTCGCGCGTCCTCGCCCGCTCCTCGGGAAGGGAAGCGGTGACCCCGTCTGCCCATGCGTCGCCTGGCGCAATTGATCCGGTGGCGGCGGTGTCCGTGTCCGCTTCGATAGCGCCTGCCGCGAGCAAGCCGCTCCGCGTCGCAGCGTCATACGCCGAATGCAATCGCATCGCGCGCGAGGCGCACAGCAGCTTCTATCTCGCGTTCTTCGGCCTGCGAAAAGAAAAGCGCAACGCCTTGTGCGCCCTCTATGCCTTCATGCGTTTGGTGGACAACGTCTCGGACGAACCGGGCGACGTCGAATCCAAGCGTCGCGGCCTGGCTCGCTGGCGCGCGCTGCTGGATGAGGCCGCCGCCGGCCACACCGAAGGCCATGCGATTCTTCCCGCGCTCGCCGACACGATGAATCGCTTCGAAATTCCGAGCCGTTATTTCCACGATCTGATTCTCGGCGCGGAAATGGACCTGACCGTCGCGTCCTATGCGACATTCGACCGCCTCTCGGAGTATTGCTACCGCGTGGCCGGCACCGTCGGCCTGACCTGCCTGCACGTTTTCGGTTTTCGCGATCCAAAGGCTCCGGACCTGGCCGAGCGTCTCGGGCTGGCATTTCAACTCACGAACATCATTCGCGACGTGCAGGGCGACCACGCGATGGGCCGCGTCTACTTGCCGCTCGAGGATCTCGCGCGTTTCGGCGTCCAGGAATCCGATTTGGGTGGGCCGCTCACGCCGCAGCTGCGGGAGCTTCTTGCGTTTTCAGCCCAGCGCGCCTGGCGTTTCTATGAAGAAGGTGCGCCGCTTGTCGCCAAGATCGATCCGGACAGCCGAGCCACTCTCTGGGCCTTGATTCGCACGTACAGCAGTTTGCTCGCGCGTATCGAAGAGCGCGGGTTCGATGTGTTCTCTTCGCGCGTCTCTCTGTCGAGCGCCGAAAAACTCCAATTTCTCCTGACGGCGGGGATGACGGGCTGGTGGAAGAGGGATGCCCTCGCAAAGCGTGTTGGTGATCGGCGGCGGACTGGCGGGCCTCGCCTCCGCCGTCGCGCTGGCTGAAGCAGGAATCGAAGTCCGGCTGTTCGAAAAGCGTCCGCATCTGGGCGGCCGCGCTACTTCCTATACGCTGCCCGACGGATTCGAAGTCGACAATTGCCAGCACGTCACGCTGGGCTGCTGCACGAACCTCGACGATTTCTACCGTCGCGCCGGGGCCGGCGGCAAGATTCGGTTCTACGACCGGCTGTATTTCGTCGATCGCATCGGCCGGCGCTCCACGATGCAGGCGTCGTCCTGGCTTCCGCCGCCGCTGCACATGGCGCCGTCGTTCCTGGCGTTTGGCGCGTTGAGCCTGGCCGACAAGCGCGCGATCGCGCGGGCGATGCTGGCCATCGCGTGGTCCGGCGGGCAGCCGCCGCGCATCGAATCCATATCGATGCTCGATTGGCTGCATCGAATGAAACAGACGCCGGACGCGATCGACCGCTTCTGGCGGGTGGTCCTGGTCAGCGCGCTCGACGAAGAACTCGACCGCACCGACGCGCGCTACGGGATCGATGTTTTCTGGAAGGCGTTCCTGGGCAGCCGCGGCGGGTATCGCGTGGGCATTCCGTCGGTGCCGCTGGCCGATCTCTACGAAGGCTGCCGGGCCTCGATTGCCGCGCGCGGAGGCCGCATCGCTCTCCGCAGCGGAATTCGCGAAATCCGCGTTCGCGACGGAAGGTTCGCGGGCGCGGTGCTGGAAGACGGCTCGGAGATTTCCTCCGACGCCTGCATCGCCGCGGTGCCGCACAGCGTGCTTCCGGGTTTGCTGCCAAAGGAGATGAGCGAGACGGGCGGAATGCTCGCGGGGCTGCAGAATATTCGCTCCTCGCCGATCACCGGTGTGCATTTCTGGTTTGACCGCGCGGTGATGGCGGAGCCGTTTCTCACGCTGCTCGACCATACGACGCAGTGGGTGTTCAACAAGACGCTTTTGTACGGAGACAAAGCCGGCCGCGGCCAGTACCTCCAGCTGGTCATCAGCGCGTCATATGATTTGGTTCCGCGCTCGCGGCAGGAAATCATCGATCTGTGCCGGAGCGAGCTCGGCGAGATTCTTCCCGCCACGCGCGAGGCGCAGCTCGAGAAAGCGACCGTGGTGAAGGAAATCTCGGCGACGTTTTCACCGCGGCCCGGCGTCGATCAGTGGCGCCTGGCGCAGAAAACCGCCGTCGAGGATCTGTATCTCGCGGGTGACTGGACGCGAACGGGTTGGCCCTCGACGATGGAAGGCGCGGTGCGCAGCGGCTATCTGGCCGCCGAAGCCGTTCTCGCGGGCTTCGGCCGGCCGCAATCGTTCTTGCAGCCGGACTTGCCGTTCGAAGGCCTTTCGAAAAAGTGGGCCGAACGAGTGAAGTCGCGCCAGTGACGGGCCGATGGAAGTGAAAACAGATATCTCCATTCGCAGGGCAGAGCAGCGGTTCCGGTGCGTTCTCGCGCCGGATGCGAAGATACCGTGTTGCGTAACGCTTTCCGGGGTATCATAAGACAACCCCCAGGAGGATATTCATGGAGCGGAAGTATAGGCAGCGGGGTTATTCCGACCGCGAAGCCGAAGAAAAGAAGCGTGCGCGCGCGGAGCGCGCCGATCGGCCGCCGGAGCCGCGTCCGAAGCAGGACATGCTCGGCCCGCGCACTCCGCGAATGGTCGGCACGGTGATGCGCGCGCGCTGCTCGAACTGTGGCGCGGTGCTCGCTCCGGGGTTCGATCCCCACGGCACATGCCCGCGCTGCAATCTCGAGCTGCACTCCTGCAAGCAGTGCGTTCACTTCGATACCGGTAAGCAGTTCGAATGCACGCAGCCGATTCCCGAGCGGATCTCGAAGAAGGACGCGAAAAACGACTGCACGTTTTTCGAATTCCGGATGACCGTGGAAAAAGATACTTCGCCCGTCGCCTATGCCACGCACGCTCCGGCTGCTCCCGCAGCCTCCAAGCCCAACGACGCGCGCGCCGCTTTCGAAAACCTCTTCAAAAAGTAGCTCGGTCTGTCATCGCGAGCCGAGGGATCTCTCTTCCAAATTGAAGGTGACACACCATGCAAAGTAGTTTCTGGCCTAACTCGCTGAAAACAAACGAAGCGGGCACCTGCAAGGTGACACACTTTTTCGAGGCTAGCTCTTGGGCTCCGGCGGCGGGGTGGACATAGCTTCCGCCGTTGTTGCGTTGGCGGGCAGGTCGGGGACGACGCGAAGGGGGACGACTGGAGGGGGCGCGCGGCCGAGGAACTCCTCGATTGCGGCAATGAGCGCGGGCGCGCCGCCGTCTTTCGCAACGACGTTGCGGACGCCGGCACGCATCGCTTCAGCTTCCAATTGCGGGCTATAGTGGAGCGTGAAGAGGATGATCGGCCCCGCCATTGGCGGAGACTCAGTGCGAGCAAGGGTGTCTGTGCCGCCCACGGCCGGGTACAGCAGCGGTTCCGTGTTAAACTCAACGGCATGGAAGTTAAGTTGCATATCCCAGACGAAATCGCCAAGCAGCTGTCGGTTGCCGGCGGCGACGTGTCCCGCCGAGCCCTCGAGGCAATCGCACTAGAGGGCTACCGCGACCACGCACTGACGCTGTTACAGGTTTCGGAGATGCTGGGCCTGTCGCGTGTGGAGGCGGAGGATTTTCTGGGCCGCCACCATGTTCCTCTGGCTGAAATCAGCGAAGCCGATCTTGACCGCGAGGCGTCGCTGTTCGAAGCCGCGTCGCGCCGCAAACCGCGCTAACGAAGCCGCGGGATGAAGGCTGTCTCCAACACCACTCCGCTCCGCTACTTAATCGCCATCGATCAAGAACATCTGCTTGGAAAGCTGTTTGAGAAGGTTTTTGTTCGGGTTGCCGTGCACGAGGAATTGACGGATGCCAGAACGCCGGTAATTGTGCGTCGGCGGGTGTTGTCGCTTCCGGCCTGGTTCGAAATTCGCGCCGTGAACGAGCCGGCCGCCGGCCCGCTCGCCGCGACACTGCATCGAGGCGAGCGGGAAGCAATATTGCTGGCAGAAGCGATGGGCGCAGATGTGCTTTTGATCGATGAACAAGTTGGACGGTCGATCGCTCTGAGCCGCAACCTTCCGCTTTCGGGTACGCTCGGGGTGCTGGAGCGGGCCGATAGGATCGGGCTCGTCAGCGATTTTCCGCGAGTTCTTCAACAGCTCAAGGCGAGCGGCTTTTTCATTACCGAAAAGCTCAAGCAGCAGCTATTGGAACGTCATCGGGAGCGACGAGGGCGCCGCTGAGCAGGCGTCTCAAATTCAACCCCGGCGGCGGGATGACAAATGTGCGGCAGCGTGCTACTTTCCCTCGCGGACTTGCCTTGAGCCGTTTCCCGTGAAAAACGTCCCGTGAAAAACGCCGAACTTTGGAAGCCCGCCAGCCGCGAGGAAGAGCAGCTTCTCGAAAAACTGGACCTGCAAAGGCTGCCGCATCACGTTGCGGTGATCATGGACGGCAACGGGCGCTGGGCCGAGCGGCGCCATCTGCCGCGCGTGGCCGGGCATCGCGCCGGCGTGAAGGCCGCGCGTGTGGTGATCGAGACCTGCGCGCGGCTACACATCCCGTGCCTGACTCTTTACGCGTTTTCGCTGGAGAACTGGCGTCGGCCCCAGGCGGAAGTCGATTTCCTGATGCGCCTGTTGCGGGAATACCTGAAGCGCGAACTGCCGACCATCCACAAGAACAACATTCGGCTGCTGGTGATCGGGCGCTCGGCCGAGTTGCCGGACGCGGTGAACCGCGACATCGCGGACGCGATGCGCCAGACCGCGCGCAACACGGGGATGAAGCTGGTGGTGGCGCTGAACTACGGCGGGCGCGCGGAGCTGGCCGACGCGTTCAACGCGATCCTGGACCACGTGCGCGCGAACGGGCTTTCGGCGTTTCGCGCGGACGAGCAGACGATCTCCGAGCATCTTTACACCGCCGGATTGCCCGATCCCGATCTGCTGATCCGCACCAGCGGTGAGATGCGCGTGAGTAATTTTCTGCTGTGGCAGATCGCGTACGCGGAAATTTACGTGACCGAGGCGCTGTGGCCGGACTTCTCGCGGGTGAAGCTGCTGGAGGCGCTGGTGGATTTTCAGAAGCGCGAGCGGCGCTACGGTGGGCTGAGCAATTTGAGAGCCGAGCACGACGCGCGCTCGAGGCGGGGCTGACGCCGATGCTGCTCCGAATCGCAACGGCGGCCGTGCTGATTCCCCTGGTGGTCGCGCTGGTGTGGTGGGGACCGCCGGAGGTGCTTGCTGCTGCTGCGGCGGCGGTGGCGCTGGTTGCGCTATGGGAATTCTTTTCGCTCGGCGAGCGCATGGGCATGTCCGGCTTCCGCAAGTGGACGATGCTGTGCGCGGCTGGACTTTTCTACGCGCAGTATGCTGCCGGGACGGTCGAGACGCACTCGCTGGCCGGCGGCGCGGTGCTGATGCGCGGCGGGGAACTCGCGGCGGTGACGCTCGATCTGGTGCTAATCGTGTTTGTGTTCGGCGCGGCGTCGATTGGATTGGCGACGCGGCGTCCGATTCACGACGTGCTGCCGGCGATCGCGATCAGCTCGGCGGGATTGCTGTTTGTGGCGCTGCCGTTCAGCTATCTGGTGCGGGTGAACCAGATTGAGGGTGCGTCGCTGGCGGGCGGGCGCACCGGGCGGGAGCTGGTGCTTTTCACGCTGTGCCTGATCTGGGCGGGCGACATGCTCGCGTATTTCGTGGGCAAGTCGCTGGGGCGGATGCCGATGGCGCCCGTGCTGAGCCCGAAGAAGACGTGGGAGGGCGCGATCGCGAATTTCGTGGCGTCGCTGCTGGTGGCGGTGTTCTTCGCGCGGTGGATGCAGGTCGAGACGACGAACCTGCTGGTGATCGCGGGGCTGGCGAATATCGCGGGACAGGCGGGCGATCTGGTCAAATCGTCGTACAAGCGCGGCGCGGTGGTGAAGGATTCGGGGACGATTCTGCCGGGGCATGGCGGGATGCTGGACAGGATCGATAGTTTGATATTGGCGGCGCCGGTGGTTTGGGTGGCGTGGAATCTTATGGCGGGGCGGTAGGGGTGCCCACAAAGCAAGAACCGAAGAGGAGCTTCAGGGGCTGACGCCCGTCTCTCTGGTTGCGGCCTACGTCGTGGGTAAACCCACGATCCACAAGACTCCTCGTTAGCTGACGTCGAAGAGATATCCTTCGACTCTGCTCATGATGACGGTGTAGGTACGGCGCGATGCCAAGCGTTCGGACAAAAGCGCCAATCGGGAGATTGGCGATCCCAGGTTGCGGTGCCGAATGGCAGGGTAACGCCAAGCATCGTTGTGGGGCGCAGCAAGCAGCGCCCCTACAAAGGCAAAGAGCCGGCGAGACGCCGGCGCTACGAGGAGCGGCCGCCGGCGAAGAGGCGGGCGATGGCGACGAGGACGACGGCGCCGACCGTCGCGCCCGCTAGGCTTCCCCAGAATCCCCAGAGCGGGATGCCCAGCTTCATGAAAATCCAGCCGCCGACAACGGCGCCTATCAGTCCCAGCACGATGTTGACGATGCAGCCGAATCCGCGCCCGCGAGTGAGGTGGCCAGCGATCCAGCCCGCCAGCAGTCCGATGACGATCCAGCCGATGATGCCGCGAGTTTGGACGCCGAAATAATAGGCGTGCATTTGGAGCAGAGCCACGAACGAGAAGGGGATCATGACGGCAGCCTTGAGCCTTTCCGGCTAGGCTGTTATCCGAGGCAGAAAACGTAGCCCAGGCATTTGTAGATCAGCTTCGCCGCTAGCAAGTCGGACGCGTTGTCGCCGGAATGGGGCAAGAGGCCAACCACGTCCATCGCCACGATCTTCTTATGGTCGGCGACGGCGCGCAAGAGAGAGATGACCTGATACCAGTCGAGGCCGCCGGGCTCGGGGCTGCCGGTGTTGGGCATGACCGAGGGATCGAAACCGCCGAGGTCCACGGTGACGTAGACGACGGGGCCCAGGTCGCTCAGGACTTTCGCGATCCAGCTTTTTACGGGCAGGCGCGCGATGTCTTTCGCCCAGTAGATTTGCGTTTTGAGCTGGGGCAGGGCGCGGGCTTCGTCGGCGGAAATCGAGCGAATGCCGACCTGCACGGCCGGGCAGATTTCAACGACGCGGCGCATGGCGCACGCGGAACTTGCGGGATAGCCCTGATATTCGTGGCGGAGTTCGGCGTGAGCGCCGATGTGCAGCACGCTGAGATTCTTATTGCGCTGCGCGACCGCGGAAACCAGCGGAGGCGTAAGCGCGTGCTCGCCGCCGAGGGCGACGGGGAGCTTGCCGTCGTCGAGCAGGCCGGTTTCGGCGGTGAAAAGCTCGGTGATCACTTCGCCCAGGCCGCCGTCCATGGTGTCGATCGGCTGGAGCGTGTGGATGCCGATTTCCTTGTACGTCTCGAGCTGAAGCTCTTCGTCGTAGAGCTCGATCAGGCGGCTGGCGGCGAGGATCGCGGCAGGGCCGTTGCGCGCACCCTGCTGGTACGTGGTGCTGCGCTCAAAGGGAACCGGGAAAATCACCGCGCGGGAGGATTCGTAGCGCGAATATTCTTCCGGGATTCCGCAAAAGTTCTCGGGCGGCAGAGGGGTGTAGCGGCTCATCGTCGATATTTTGGATCCTTGGGAGTCAGCTATTTCGCCGTTCGCCTGGGGCGGCAGCTGTTTTTACGTTACCTGCGGGGAGAAGGAATGGCAAAGCAATAACCGGGCGGAGGTGCGAATGGTGCACGGTGGGGGGAGCGTCGGCGCCGACGACACACACGGCGAAATTCGGAAGAAGGGCCGAAAGGCTTCAGGTCTGAAGACCTGAGCTACATAAAGGCAACTGCAAAACCGAAGGCGCCAATCGGGAGATTGGCGATCCCAGGAATTAGTCGTCTTCGCCGAGGAGGATGGCGGCGGCGAGGACGGTGGTCCAGAGGCCGCGCTTGTCGCCGACGGCGGACTGGGTGATGTTCATGGTGCGGACGATCTTGTTGGAGATGCGGTAGACCTCTTTTTTCTCGTCCCAGGAGAGGTCGGGGTCGAATTCGACGTTGAGAGTGGTGGCAAGCATCTCCGCGGCGAGCTCTTCCGTGTATTCGCCGGCGATTTCTTCGCTTTCACCGAAGGAGTGGTGCTCGGAGAGGTAGCCGTACATCGATTTGTCCGCGGGAAGCGCGAGGCCGACGCCGGCGGCGATCAGGCGGTGCGGCTCGCGGGTCTGATTCTCGCTGATGACGGTGAAGGCGACCTGGCCGGGCTTGAGATGCTTCAGTCCTTCGCTGCGCGAGATCAGCTTGCAGGAAGGCGGAAAAATCGAGGAGACGCGGACGATATTGCAGGCGGCGATGCCGGCGTTGCGCAAGGCCAGCTCGAAGCTCGACAGGCGCTCGCGGTGCTTACCAACCCCTTTAGTGAGAAAAATGTTCTTCGCGACGAACGCCATGAGTCTTGCCGGAGCTGCGGTGCCTCCTGTTGTGTCAGCTTAGATCAGCCGAAAAAACAGCGTTCGGAAATTAACAAGCGTGCGCAGGGATGTCAACTGCTTTCAGCGGTTTGGAAAATTACACTTCTGTGAACGAGGCGGGAACTGCGTTCTTACTCTTTGTTGTCGAGCAGGACGCACGGAGCGAGCGCGTCGGCGATCAATTTCAGCTCGCGAAGCTGGGGATGCGTGAAGTCGGGGCCGGCATCGCCGGCGGCTTTGCCTTTTCGGGACACTTGAAGCACTCCGACCACTTTCCCGGAGGAAAGAATCGGCGAGCTCATGATTTTCTGGATGGGGTCGCTGCGCTTTTCCTCGGCGATCGGCACGGCTTCGAAGACGGAAGCGTGCGGGACGACGGAGAAGTGGTTGATGAGCTCGGGGCGGCGTTCGCGCACGGTGCGAGCGGCGAGCGAATTGGTGCTCGAGAGCGGAATCTGGCCCACAGCGCGCAAATTCTGCGGGGCGAGAAAGCGCAAGGAGCGGCCGTCGGAGGTGAGGCCGAGGATGGCGACCTCGTGCTCCTGGAGGCCGAAATTCTTGCTGATTAAATCCATGGCGCGGACGAATTCGATTGGGTCGCCGCCGTTGCCTTTCTTCGCAACGTCGGTGGCCCACTTCTTTAGTTCGCCGATGTGTTCGCTGGCCATCGCCTAGATGGAGCTTTCGGGACAGTTTCTAGAACGAGGATAACCCACGAGTCGCGTGAGTGGAGGGTGACATGCGGCTTAAGTGCTCCCGATGCAACACCTCCCCGGCTGATTTAGTGAGCGGTGGGCCGCCGGAAGCGGGTAAGTTCTGGTGTAAGCTAGGCGGAGCGGAAATTTCGGCGCGGTCGCGCGGGGAATCGCGGCCAAGCGAATCCGCTCGGGGCTGCTCACATCCTGGGGAGGCGCTTTGCCGCCGCGCACGATCGATCTTCCATACGAAATTTCGGCGACGGCTCGCGACATTCATTTTCGTTCGCTGGTGATCGATACACACACCGACACGACTCAGCGGTTTATCTTCGACAATTTTGATCTAGGCGAGCGGCATGCGGACGGGTCGGTCGATATTCCGCGGATGCGCGAAGGCGGTGTGGGCGCGGTTTTCTTCGCAGTGTGGATCCGCGGCACGATCACGGGCAGGCCGGCGGTCGAGCGGGCGATGGCACAAATCGAGGCGATCCGGGAGCAGGTAGCGCGACATCCGCAGGATTTGGCTCTAGCGAGAACCGCGGGGGACATTCGGCGGGCGCGCGGGGCGGGCAAGATCGCGGTGCTGACGGCTGTCGAAGGCGCGCACATGATGAACGGCGACCTGGGCGTGCTAAGGGAATTCGCGGCCCAGGGCTTGAGTTATATGACGCTGACGCACGTGAAGAACACGGACTGGGCGGACGCGTCGACGGACAAGGTCGCGCACAATGGACTTAGCGAATTTGGCCGCCAGGCCATCTCCGAAATGAACCGGCTGGGAATGATCGTCGACGTGTCGCACGTGTCGGACAAGACGCTGTGCGACGTGCTGGCTGCGAGCGCCGCGCCGGTGCTGGCTTCGCATTCCTCATGCCGCGCGCTGTGCGCGACGCCGCGCAATTTGTCGGACGAGATGATCCGGGCGCTGGTATCGCGGGGCGGCGTGATGCAGATCAATTTTCACATGGGTTTCCTGAGCCAGGAATTTCGCGACGCGGAAAAAGCGCATCCCGAGCTCGAGGTGGAGATCGACGCGGAAGCGCGGCGGATTTGTGGCGAAAATGATGCGTGCCTGTTATTGGAAGAGGATAGACTGGTGCGCGCGCTGGTGGCAGGGGGGAAGCTGCCGCGCGTGGAGTGGACCGCGATTCTGGATCACGTGGACCACGCGGTGAAAGTGGCCGGGATCGATCACGTGGGGTTGGGCTCGGATTTCGACGGAGCGGCAATGCCCTACGGAATGGAAGATGCGTCGCGACTGCCGCGAATCACCGAGGGCTTGTTGCAGCGCGGCTATTCGGAAGCGGAAATTCAGAAAATTCTGGGTGGCAACATACTGCGATTGATGCAAGATGTGGAGGCCGCAGCCATAGTCAGGACATGATCAGGAGAGGAACGAACGCATGAAACGTCTGGCAGCAACGATTTCATTTTGCACGATGGTCGTCTTTGCGCCCACAGCGCCGGCAGGGCAAGCTCCCGCGGCGACGTCGGGCCAGACGAGCACAGCGACGCATCCGAGGACAACACACATGACAGATCCCGCATTGCTGCACCCGGCGTCATTGAACGCGAAGGCGCCCGATTCGTTTCAGGTGAAATTCACGACCACAAAGGGAGATTTCGTGGTGGAGGTCACCCGTGCATGGGCCCCGCTGGGAGCGGACCGCTTTTACAATCTTGTGAAGCACGGATTTTTCACCGATGCGGCGTTTTTCCGCAACGTGCCGGGATTCATCGTGCAGTTCGGCCTGAGCGCGGACCCGGCTGTGAACAAGGTTTGGCGAGACGCGAACATCAAGGACGACAAAGTGACACAGAGCAATGCACCGGGGACGATCACGTTCGCGACGGCGGGGCCGAACACACGAACGACGCAGCTTTTCATCAATTTCGGAAACAACACGTTTCTGGACAGCCAGGGATTTTCTGCGTTCGGCAAGGTGACTTCGGGGATGGACGTGGTTCAGAAGCTCTACAGCGGGTACGGGGAGCGGCCGGACCAGAGCGCGATCACCACGCAGGGCAAGGCGTACTTGGACAAGAATTTCCCCAACATCGACAGCATCAAATCGGCCACGATCGTTACTCCCGCTGCGAATTGATTTCGCGGCGGGCGGACACGCGCGGTTGTCGGGCGGCGGGAGTTTGGCCGTGAAGCCCCGGCTCGCATGAGCGAGACACAAGCCAGCGAATTCGGCGGACGCTCCCTCGATGTGGCGCGCGCGGGAGCGTTTTCGCTAAGCGCGACTGCAATTCTTTCCGGCTTGGCGGCCGCCAAGCTGCTCCTTCATCTGTCCGGCATCCGCCACTACGGATTTTTCCGCGACGAGCTGTATTACATGGCCTGCGGTGAGCATTTGGCCTGGGGCTATGTGGACCAGCCGCCGCTGATTGCGCTGCTCGCGTGGATTTCGCACCACTTGCTGGGGAATACGATCGTTTCGTTGCGGCTGCTGCCGGTGTTCGCGGGCGCGGCGGTCGTTTTTCTCACCGGGGTGCTCGCGCGCGAGTTGGGTGGCGGGCGGTTCGCGCAGTTTTTGGCGGCGGCGTCGATTTTGTGTGCAACGGCGTATCTGGCGTTCGACAGCTTTTTCTCAATGAATGCGTTTGAACCGCTTTTCTGGCTGTTGTGCGCGTGGATCGTTGTGCGGATTGCGAAGGGCGCGCCGCCGAAGATGTGGCTTTTGTTCGGCGCGGTTGCAGGAGTGGGGCTCGAGAACAAGCACACGATGCTGGTCCTTGGATTCGCCGTGGTGGCGGGGCTGCTGCTGGCGGGACGGCGGGAATTGTTCCGTTCGCGGTGGATTTGGGTCGGCGGGCTGATTGCGCTCGCGATCTTTTTGCCGAATCTGATATGGGAAGCGAGGCACGGCTGGCCGCAGGTTGAGGTGGTGAGGAACGCGCAGCTTTACAAGAACGTGCCGATTTCACCGCTGCGGTTTCTGGGCGAGCAGGTCCTGTTCATGAATCCGCTGTCGTTGCCGGTGTGGCTGGGCGGGCTGGCGTGGTGCTTTTTCGCGCGGCACGGGAAACCGTTTCGTTTTCTGGGCTGGGCGTACTTGATCGTTGTCGCGGCATTCGTTGCGTTCAACGGGAAATCGTATTACGCGCTGCCTATTTATCCCATGCTGGTAGCGGCGGGCGGAGTTGCTTTCGAGGAATTTTCCGAGGCAGGCGGGCGGCGGTGGTTGCGCGTTGCGTTTCCGGCGCTGCTGGTAACGGGAGGTCTGGTGGCGGCGCCTCTGGGCGTACCGATGCTGGGGGTTGATGCGCTCACTCGGTATTCAGGGATGCTGCCTTTTGCACAATCCGTGAAAACGGAGCGTGATGCGGTGGACGTGCAGCTTCCCCAGCTCTATGCGGACATGTTTGGCTGGGACACGCTGGCCGGGACGGTCGCGGGGGTTTACCGGAACTTGCCGGCAGCGGACCGGGCGGATTGCGGGATTCTGGCGGGGAACTACGGCGAGGCCGGAGCGATTGATTACTACGGGCCGGCTCTGGGGCTGCCGAAGGCGCTGAGCGGGCACAACAGCTATTTCTATTGGGGGCCGCGGGGGTATTCGGGGGCGTGCATGATCGTGTTCGGCGAGCGGTCGGAGGAGTTCGTGAAATATTTCGGAGACGTGCGGGTAGCGGCGACGAGCAAGAGTCCGCACGCGATGCCGAACGAGCAGAGCGTGACCGTGTACGTTTGCAGGAAGCCGATCGCGCCGCTGGCGGAGCTTTGGCCGCGATTCAAGATGATCATCTGAGAAGTGCCCGCTGGAAGCAGCGAAACACAGAGGTCACCGGGAAGGCACAGAGTCCACAGAGAAGGCAAAATCAACCGAGAGGCGCGCGGCGGGGGAAGAGGGCGTCGCGCTCGAGGCGGCCGGCGTCGAGGCCGGTGCCGGCGAGTTTGCGGGTGACCTCGGAACCGAAGCTGCGGACGATGCAGAGCAGGATACATTCGCTGGTGAGGATCGGGATGTTGCGTCCGCCGACGGAGTCGCGCGACGGAGCGATTTCTTCCGCGCGCTTCAGGACGGCGGCGAGAGCGGCGGAGGGCCGCATCGGGGATTCGGGCGACACCGACTTTTTGAGTTTTTCGAGTGGGCGAAAGAGATGCCAGCGTTCGCCTTTGCGGCGCAGGCCGTCGTAGATCTCGATCCAGGAGTGCCAGCGTTCGGGGCTGATGCGGCAGATTCCGCGCAGAAAATTCTCGATTTCCTCGCGGTCTTCTTCGTGCCAGTAGAGCGACAGCCGGTCCCAGTTGCAGATGTACATGCCGGCAAGCAAGTCGGAGACTTCGATCACGTGCGAGGCGCGGCTGTTCGCGAGCATGGCGGCGAACGTTTCGGCGCGGGCAAGTTCAAGCGTCACGCGGTGGGTCGCGGATGACAGATGCCCGCGGTCGCCGGCCGGAATCGGCCGCGACCCCGGCTTCGGGTCAAATTTTCGCCTGAACGGATTCATGCCGGATGGATGCTCGACAGCTATTTTATCAGACGCCGTAGAAACGTATCCTTCGACGGCCGCGCCAAGGAAAGAAAAGTGCAACAGCCCGATTTTCTTTGCGATAGCTCAATTCCTTTATGACTTGTTTATATGCTTTGCCATAGGCTTTCGCCGGTGAAAGCCTTGCGCTATGGATTTATCGCATCAGCTTTTTGGATTTGACGCCGGGAAGACCGGCGAGATACGCTTCCGGTCGGCTATGGGGACCGGTCGGCCGGTCCGCGCGAGCGGCACAATAAGATTTCATTCTGAGGGGCAGTTCACTCCAAATTCAGAGGGAGCTTCATGTCTAACGAACTTCGCAATTTCTTGACACTTACGTACGGCGAGCTGGAAGAGCTGAACCTGAAGGCGAAGGAACAGCGCAAGAATCGCGTCGCCGCTCACCAGCTGCAGGAAGAACGGCTGAAGTACCTGACGGACGAGAAGCGCATCAAGGCGGTGACGCTGTGCTTCAGCGATCTCGAAGGCCGCCTGCACATGCTGGACTACGATAAGAAATTCCTCGTCAAGAGCTGGGACAACCTGACGTTCGACGGCTCGTCGATCCGCGGATTTACGGCGCAGCGCGAAAGCGACCTGCGACTGGGAATTGACTGGGGGGCGTTCTACTGGGCGCCGGCTGATTTCTTCGGGTCCGGAAAAGTGCTCGTGTTCGGCGAAGTGATCGAGAAGAAGGGCGGCCCCTACACGGCCGATATTCGCGGAATCCTGAAGGGTTTCGCCGAGGCCAAGCACAAGAGCGATGGCTTCACGCTGAACGCGGCGAACGAAATCGAAGGCTTCCTCTTCGCAGGCAAGGACGCCGAGAAGCACTACGCCGATACGGGCAAGTTCGAATATGTGAACACCGGCGGCTACTATCACTCGCTGCCGGGCGATCCGCTGCGGTCGTTTATCGATACGGTGGCGGAAGTGCAGCGCGCCATGGGCTTCCAGAACGAGAAGGATCACCCGGAAGTGGCGCCTTCGCAATTCGAGATTAACTACGGCTACGGCGAAGTGGTCGCGGCGGCCGACCAGATCCAGCTCTACAAGCTGATCTGCCGGCAGGTGGCGACGAGCCTCGGCATGACCGCGTCGTTCTTGCCCAAGCCGGTAGTGGGCGTGAACGGAAGCGGCATGCACACCAACGTCTCGATTTCGAAAGAGGGGAAGAACCTGTTCTGGGATCCGAACGGCGAGGAGATGCTTTCGGCCGCGGGCTGGTCGTTCGTGGATCGCATTCTTTCGCACGGCAACGATATTTGCCTGGCGCTCAACCCGAGCGTCAACGCTTTCCGCCGGCTCGATCCGCACTTCGAGGCGCCGAACCAGATCATCGCGTCGGCGGTCGACCGCGGATCGATGGTCCGCATCCCGATCGGCAACGACAAGAGCATGCGCGTCGAGGTGCGGTCGGTGGCGCCGGATGCGAATCCGTACCTGGTGCTCTACGCGATCTTCAAGACGGGCATCGACGGCACGGTCGCGAGCATTCCGAACCTGCGGCAGGCGAAGCGCTACCTGCCGGACAACATCTACACCGCGATGGAGGATTTCCGGAAGTCCGAGTGGACCACCAAGCTGCTCGGCGCGGACGTCAAGGGCCGCTATCTGGATTTGAAGCAGGCTTCGGCGGACCGTTGCGCTCGCTTGCTGGGTACGGTGGTGAAGGGGCCGGAGATTCAGTTCCATCACGAGGTTTACAACCAGTATCTCTGGAACCGGTTTTAGACGGCCGGATCTGCTGCGAAAAACGAAGCGCCCTGGCGGAGATTCCGTCAGGGCGTTTTTGTTTTGAGATCGAAGATCTACATCGCGGCCACGCTACATTGATCGCACCGGAAGTCTCACGATGTCTTCCACTTGCGCCACTTCCTTGACGACGAATCCTTCCGCGTATTTCACGCCGATTAGGCGGCCGTAGTAGCCGGCCTGGAGATTCATGCGGCCCTCGAGTTCATCGAGCGGGATCGCGACGCGTGAGTTGCGGTCGTGCTTCGGTGGCCGGAACTGCGAGGCGTAGGCGAGAATGGCCTGACGGCGGCGGTCGTACTGCTTGGTGATGTCCACCGCGATGGTTGGACGGACGTCCGCGTAGGCGGCGGCATACAAAATCTTGAACGGCCGGAAGGGCAGACCCTCGAGTGGATAATTCTTCAGGCCGGCAACGAAGCAGGCTTCATAGCCGAGCTGCGCGGCGGTGTAATGATCCGGGTGGCGGCCTTCCCAGTAGGGGAGGATCACGGTGTGCGGCTCGAATTCGCGGATCACGGCGGCGACGGCGGCTTTGTACTCGTCGGTGACCTTCAGGTGCGCGTCGGGGAGGCCCAGATTGCGGCGGACTTTCGCGCCCATGATTTTGGCGGCGCGAGCCGCTTCCTTGAGGCGCGTTTCCGGAGTGCCGCGCGTGCCCGTTTCGCCGCGCGTGAGGTCGAGGATGCCGGTCGCGTAGCCGGCCTGGGCCATCTTGATCATCGTGCCGCCGCTGGTCAGCTCGACGTCGTCGGGATGCGGCGCGATTGCGAGCAAGTCGAGTTTCATTCCCCCTCCCGTTCGTGAGCAGCAATTTTACATGAACGTTGGACCGCGAAACGGCAGGATGAACCGCCCGGCGCAAACGGCGCAAATGGCGGGTGTTCCGCGAGGCCCGGCTAATGCTAATGTGTCGGTCTGCGATTTCGAGGAAATTTAGTGGCGGCGAAGCAACTGGATGGACAAGTGGCGCTCGTAACCGGCGCGGCGAAGCGCATCGGGCGGAGCATCGCACTGCGGCTGGCGGCGGAAGGCGCGGCGGTCGGGGTGAACTACAACTCCGCGAAGCAGGAAGCCGAAGCGGTGGTGCGCGAGATTCAAGCGGGGGGCGGGAAGGCCGTCGCTATGCAGGCCGGCGTTTCGAAGCGGTCGGAGGTCGCGAGGCTTTTCGCTACGGTGGAGAAGGAATTCGGACGGCTCGACATTTTGGTCAACAATGTCGGCGCGTTCTTCCCGGTGAAATTCGAGGAGCTCACGGACGAGCAGTGGGACGGTATCCTCGACACGAACCTGAAATCTCAGTTCCTATGCGCGCAGGCGGCGACGCCGATCATGAAGCGCCAAGGCCGCGGGCGAATCATCAATCTTTCGTCGCTCGGGGGGATTCTTCCGTGGCCGACTTACACGCACTACTGCGTGTCGAAAGCCGGTTCGATCATGTTGACGCGATGTCTGGCGCGGGCGCTCGCGCCGGAGATTCTGGTGAATAGCGTCGCGCCGGGGACCATCCAGTTCCCGGGTGAGCCGCCGGATGAAGAATACATCCGTCGCGTGCCGCTGCAGCGGACGGGCAAGGGCGAAGACATCGCCGGCGCCGTCATGTACCTTGCGACCGCGGATTTTGTCACCGGACAGGTGCTCGTGGTTGACGGCGGACGCACGCTGGTCTAGCGCGGAATATTCCCAGGAGCCCACCGATGCCCCAATCAAGACTTTTCGATCTCACCGGCCGGGTCGCTCTGGTCACCGGCGGCAACGGAGGCATCGGGCGAAGCATCGCGCTGGGGTTTGCCGAAGCGGGCGCTTCCGTGGCGATCCTCGGGCGCAACGCGGAGAAGAATAAGAAAGTTCTCGCCGAGCTGGAATCGCGGGGCCCCCGCGCGATTGCGATCCAGGCGGATATCACGGACGCCGCGCGGATCAAACCTGCCGTGGCGCGCGTGGAAAAGGAGCTTGGCCCGGTGGGAATCCTGGTGAACAACGCCGGGATTGGATTGATCAAGCCTTCGCTGGAAGTGCCGCTGGAGGAATGGAATCGCGTGATCGAGATCAATTTGACCGCGTGCTTTCTTCTTTCGCAGGCGGTCGGCATTTCGATGACGCAGCGGAAAACCGGGAAGATCATCAACATCTCGAGCATCTACGGATTGTTTGGGAATCCCGTCGCGGCATCGTACAGCGCGTCGAAAGGCGCGTTGATTCAGCTGACCAAGTCGATGGCCATTGAGTTCGCGCCGTCCAATGTGCAAGTGAACGTGATCGTGCCCGGCTATTTCCATACCGACCTAACCGAACAATTCAGAGCTACGCCGGTTTATCAGGAGACCATCAAGCGCACGCCTGCGGGGCGCTGGGGCGAGGCGGACGAACTGGCGGGAACTGCAATATTCCTTGCATCACGCGCCTCCGATTACATGACCGGCGCCACACTCGTTGTTGACGGCGGGTACTCGGTACACTGAGAAGTGCTCGCTGGCTGCAGCAATCCTATAACTAGAACAAAGAACATGGAGAATCCATGCCCACACTGATCGACAAGCCGACTCGAATTGAAGCCGCAGGCACGAAGCCGAAAATCATCGAGGAGTTTGTCGGTCGCGTGAACACAAAGACCGAAGGCGCAAGCGTGGCGCATATGCGGAGCCCGGCCGGTTGGCTTGAGCCCGGGCAGACGCCGGAATTCGACGAGTACTCGATCGTATTGCAGGGTGTGCTGCGGGTGACGCACAAGGGCGGCAATCTCGACGTGCGAGCGGGGCAGGCTGTGCGCGCGCATCGCGGCGAATGGGTGCGGTATTCGACTCCCGAGGGCGCGGAATACATCGCCGTGTGCCTGCCGGCGTTCTCTCCGTCGACAGTGCACCGCGACTGAGTTTCAGAACGGCGGGAATTTCGTGAGCAGGAACGCGCGCCTTCGCAAATTGGCTGGCGAGCGCTCGCAAAAAAAATAGCGATTCTTATTTGCAAATCGCGTTTTCTCGAATATCCTATTGCGTTCAGGGGGGACTAAATCAGGGTGGCAGACAGCTCTGCTCTAAAGAATCTAGACCGGTTCGGCGGTACGCAGCGGCGTGATGCGTGGTGGATCGAAAACCTGCCGTTCATCATCGTCATCAGTGCATTCGGCATCTACACCACGTTCCGGGCCTTTGAAGGCAAATTCTACGAGTGGGGCCCGTACCTTTCGCCGTTTTATTCCCCGCTCATCGATCCGCATCATCACTGGTGGCCGTTTTCGCCCGCGATCCTGATTCTCGCAGGGCCGCTCGGCTTCCGCGTCTCCTGCTACTACTACCGCAAGGCCATCTATCGTGGATTTCTGATGGACCCGCCGGCGTGCGCGGTGAGCGAAGGCAGCGGCCGCAAGTATCGCGGCGAGACGGCGTTTCCGTTCATCCTGCAAAATGTGCACCGATACTTCTTCTACGTTGCGGTGATCTTCGTCGTGTTTCTCTGGTACGACTCGATCGTCGCGTTCGATTTTGACGGTAAATTCGGCATCGGCGTCGGCACGCTGGTGATGCTGGCGAATATCATCCTGCTGACGACGTATACGTTTTCGTGCCACTCGCTGCGTCATCTGATCGGTGGCAAGCTTGATTGCTTTTCGTGCTCAGTCGCTGGCGGCCCGCGGCATTCGGCATGGCGCGGTGTTACCAAGCTCAACGAACACCACATGTTCTGGGCGTGGGTGAGCATGATCTCCGTCGGCTTGACCGACCTGTACATCCGCCTGGTTGCCACGGGCGCGATCAAGGACATTCGACTGCTGTGACCGCTACCTCCAAATACGAAACACACGAACACGACGTTTTGATCATCGGCGCGGGCGGCGCGGGGCTCCGCGCGGCCATCGAAGCGCTGGCGCAGGGCGCGAAAGTAGGCGTGGTCTGCAAGTCGCTGCTCGGCAAGGCGCACACGGTGATGGCCGAAGGCGGCTTGGCCGCGGCGATGGCCAACCTCGACAAGGCCGACGACTGGCGCACGCATTTCCGCGACACGATGAACGGCGGAAAGCGCCTGAACAACTGGCGGATGGCGCAACTGCACGCGCAAGAAGCCCCCGATCGCGTGAGCGAACTCGAGCAATGGGGCGCGCTGTTCGACCGCACCGACTCCGGCGACATTCTGCAGCGCGCGTTCGGCGGGCACACGTTCAGGCGGCTCTGCCACGTCGGAGACCGCACCGGCCTCGAGATGATCCGCACGCTTCAGGACCGCGGCGTGCAGATGGGCTTCGACGTTTTCATGGAGTGCACCATTACGAAGTTGCTGAAGGACGGCGACCGCGTCGCCGGCGCCTTCGGCTACTGGCGCGAGTCGGGCCGGTTCGTGGTGTTCAAGGCGAAGTCGGTCGTGATCGCGACGGGCGGGATCGGGAAGTCGTGGAAGATCACGTCCAATTCGTGGGAGTGCACGGGCGACGGAATGGCGCTCGCGTATGAAGCCGGCGCCGAGTTGCTGGACATGGAATTCGTGCAGTTCCATCCGACGGGCATGGTGTTGGCCGCCGGGCGTGCAGGGAATTCTGGTCACGGAAGCCGTGCGCGGCGAGGGCGGCCTCCTGCGCAACAAGAACGGCGAGCGGTTCATGGAGAAGTACGACCCGAAGCGCATGGAGCTTTCGACGCGCGACGTGGTGGCGCGATCCATTTACACCGAGGTGAAGGAAGGGCGCGGCGTCGCCGCACGGCGGGGCGTTTCTCGACATTTCGCACAAGCCGGCCGAATACGTGAAGCGCAAGCTGCCGAGCATGTATCACCAGTTCAAGGAACTGGCCGACGTCGACATCACGAAAGGGCCGATGGAAGTGGGGCCGACGTGCCACTACATGATGGGCGGGATTCGCGTGGACGCGGAAACGGGCCGCGTCGTCCGATACCGGGGCTTTTGCCGCGGGAGAAGCCGCCGGCGGGTTGCACGGAGCGAACCGCCTGGGCGGCAATTCGCTTTCGGATTTGATGGTATTTGGCCGCCGCGCGGGACTGGCGGCTGCGCAGGGTGCGCAGAAAACCGCGGCGCCGCAATATCGATAGCGCGCAGATCGAACAGGCGGAGCGCGAGGTGCTCGCGCCGTTTGACGGCACGGGCGGCGAAAATCCGTACACGATTCATCACGATTTGCAGGATGCGATGCAGCGGCTGGTCGGAATTTTCCGCACGGACGAGGATCTTGCGGCAGGCACTGGTCGAGCTTGAGAAGCTGAAGGCGCGCGCGAAGAACATGCGCGTCGAGGGCTCGCGATTGTTCAATCCCGGCTGGCATCTTTCGCGCGATTTGAGGTGCATGCTGACGGTGTCCGAGGCTTGCACGCACGCGGCGCTGGCACGCAAGGAAAGCCGCGGCGCGCACAGCCGTCTCGATTTTCCGAAAACGCGAAGACGCATGGGGCCAGAAGAATCATGTGATCGTGAAGAAGGGCGACGAAATGACGCTCTTCGAAGTTCCGCGACCGCCCATGCCGGCGGAGCTGGCGCAGATTCTGGACGAGACGAAATAGATGTAGGTCAGGTCTTTAGACCTGAGGGTTTTCTGGAGATTGCTGATGGCAGAAGCAACTTTACGAGTGTACCGGGGCGACAGGGAGAACGGTCAGGCGGTGGATTACAAAGTGCCGATCACCGAAGGCATGGTTGTGCTCGACGCCATCCACTCGATTCAGGCGCATCAGTCTCCCGACCTCGCCGTGCGCTGGAACTGCAAGGCCGCGAAGTGCGGGTCGTGCTCGGCGGAAGTGAACGGCAAGCCGCGGCTGATGTGCAAGACGCGCATGGACTCGCTGCCGACGAACGAGCCGATCACCGTATTTCCCGATGAAGGCGTTTCCGGTGATCAGGGACCTGGTGACGGACGTTTCGTGGAATTACAAGGTGAACAAGAAGATTCCACCGTTCCAGCCGCGTCCGGGCGTGGAATGGAAAATGTATCAGCACGACGTGGACCGCGTGCAGGAGTTCCGCAAATGCATCGAGTGCTTCCTGTGCCAGAACGTCTGCCACGTCCTGCGCGACCACGATAAGAAGGAGCAATTCGGCGGGCCGCGCTTTTTCGTGCGCTCGGCGGGGCTCGAGATGCACCCTCTCGATGGCGTCGATCGCGTGACGCTTGCTGCAGGAACGAGCTCGGAATCGGCTTCTGCAACATTACGAAGTGCTGCACGGAAGTTTGCCCCGAGGAAATTCACATTACGGACAACGCGATCATTCCGCTCAAGGAGCGCGTGGTCGATCAGTTCTACGATCCGATCGCGATGATCGTGCGCAAAATCTTTCCCGCCAAGTAGGTTGCTGCTAGCGCAGGCGGATTTCGCCCTTCGCGAGCTTTGCAATCAGGTCGCGGTCCGCCTGCAAGGAAATCCAATTGCGGCAAATCTTCCGGCCTCGCGCCATTCGATTCGCTCGAACTCCAAGTTCTGGATTTCCGCCGGGTTCGGCGCTCGCGGCGAAGAAGACCAGCTCGAACGGGACGCCGGTTGAAGCGTACTGATGGCGCAGGCGGTGCACCTCCGGGCCGATTGTCGCTGTGACGCCCAATTCCTCGTGCAGCTCGCGAGCGAGAGCGGCTTCGAGCGTCTCGCCTTCCTCGCGCTTGCCGCCCGGAAATTCCCATTGCAGCTCGAATCTTGATCCGCGTCGCCGCTGGCAGACCAGCAGCTTGCCATCCGATTCAATCAGCGCGGCAACGACGGTAAGCATCGCAACTCTCTGCTCCCGAAAATAAAAACGCGCCGGAGAGCGTTGGCTCCCCGGCGCGCGGGTTGAATTCAGTTCGGTCTACTGATCGGCCTGGACCTTGGATAGAGCCGGCTTCGGGACCTGCCAGATCAGCTTCGAATCGTCGGCGTTGTGCGGAAAGAACTGCGCCGACTTCTTGCCGGACGGCAGCAGAACGATGTCCGCGCGGCGGTTGTACGCCAGCCAATCGGCGCGCTTGTCCTTCAGGCGCGCCTTTGGCGGGGCGTTCGGGTTCGTGCTTTCAAGTGTTGCCACCGTACCCTTGTCAAGCGGCTGTTCCTTGCCGTAAGCGGCGGTCTCAACCTTGTCGGCCGAGATGCCCTGATCGACCAGGTACTGCTTGATCCGCTCGACGCGGCGTTCGCTCAGGTCCTGGTTAAAGGGCTTCGAGCCGCGTTCGTCGGCGTGCGCTTCCACCGACAGCTTCGCGTCCGGATCGTACTCGAGATACTTCTTGAATCCGCCGGCGAGCGTCGCGAGTGCGAGCTGCTGGCTGCGGACGAGTCCGATCTGCGGATGCTTCTTGTCGGGATAATCCGTGGGATAGAAGACGCTCTGCAGAGTGACCGCCGGGATCGGCTCGACCGGCCCTGTGATGTGCAGCCCAGCGGTTTGCGTGGCCGAGCCGCCGCAGACGTTCGTGGCGTTCAGCGTGAAGTTCTTGGTTTCGTCGATCGTGCGCGGCTGGCCGCCGTCGGGAACCTGTGAGGTGTCCGTCGGCTCGGCCTTCACGGTCTCGTTGCCGCTCAGGTCGACCTTCTGGCCGTCCACCGTGACGCTGTCCGCGTTCGAGGTCTGCCAGGTCAGCGTCGAGGAATCCTGCGTGAGGACCTTGTCGCCGATCTTGCGGTAGTGCACCTCGGCCGGATTCGCGCTCAGGCTCGCATCCACTTTCGTGTTGACGTTGACCGTGCTCGAGCCCTTGACCATGCCGCCCGGGCCGGCCGACGTGAAGTCGTAGGTCGTGGTCGCATGCGGCGAAACGGACTGGCTGCCGCTGGGCTGCACGGTGCCGATGCCGCTGATGTTCGCATCGACCGTTTCGGAGGTTTGCCAGGTCAGCGTGGACGACTGGCCGCAATTGATGTTGGCCGTCGAGGCGCTGAAGCTTCCCGTCACCGGAGCCACGGCAATCTGTCGCGCTGGCGATGCCGGCCTTGAAGCGCGACACATCCTTCAGATTCTTCGCCGCGCTTCCAGTCGACCGTCTTCTGCGTACCCTTGGCGAGATCGACGATCACCTTCTTGCCAGCCACCACGGTCACGTCGCCGGACCAGACGTCCTTGCCCTTGTGCGTGACGGTCAGGTGATGCGTGCCGGCAGGCAGCAGCAGGTTCTGGTGCCAGATCCAATCCCAGTTGAATTCATCCACGTGCCCGACGAAATATCCGGGCGTGTTGCCGTTGGAGAGGACCGCGGCGCGTTCATCGCCCTTGAGCATCACGTCGCCGAAGGGACCGGCAACTGTTCCGCCGTAGGCAGTCGAGCTTCACTTCAAGCGGCGTTGACTTGCCGGCTTCGATGGTGACGTCCTGCGTCGAGATTTTGTAGCCGTAGTTGACTACGACCACGGTGTGTTTCCCTGGGCTGAGGGAGATGGATTGGCTGCCTTCGCGGATGGCGTTGCCGTCCACGAACACGTACGCCTGCTTCGGCGTGACCTTGATTTTGAGCTTCCCATCCTGCGCGAAGCCGGCAGTCGCAAACAGCGCGATGGCCAGCGCCAGGCTGAGAAGGTGTGCGATTCGTTGCATCGGTCGTCTCTCCTGATGAATATGTAGGCGGATTAAGTGATGTCCCCCGGCGCCCTTTACGAGGAACATAGGCTAGGATCTTTAAGGCTAACGCCCTAAGCCTCATGCTGTCAATAACATTGAAAGGAAAAGCGAAAGGTGGCAATTGCGGTCCGGCAGCGGCTCGTTCCGCCCCCGACGAGCGGCCTGCGAGCAGACTTGAGCGCAGCCCGCGCTGATTTATACTGTCCACCGATGTATAGCCAAAGCGTTCTCAACCATTTCGGGAGTCCGCATAACGCCGGGCGAACTGCCGAATGCCACCGCGACGGCTGAAGTGTCAAATCCGGTTTGCGGAGACGTACTGCGGCTTGCGGTGCGGGTCGAATCCGGGCGGATTGTCGCCGCGCGGTTTAAGACCCAGGGCTGCGTCGCGGCAATTGCAGCCGGCTCGGTTCTGACTGACATATTGGCCGGGAAAACCCCTGCCGAAGCTCGCCAAATTACTGCGCAGGACAGATTTCCGACGACGCTTGGCGGGCTACCGCCCGCGTCATTTCACGCAGCGCAGCTTTGCGCCGACGCTGTCGCCGCTCTGATGCGCAAACTCTAACGGGCGTCCGTTCGTCCCAGAGTTCGCTCAAGCGTCCCTGGATCGTTGATATTGAGCACGACGCCTTCCTCCTCCGTCGGGACTTCGCAGATGTTGTCGGCATGCGCCCAAACGACTTGCCTCGCGCCCACCTCAGCGGACGCCGCAAGCAGCTCCGCGTACAGACTCGCGCGAAAAATCACCGGATGCCCGCGCCGTCCGTGATAGGTCGGCAGCACGATTGCTTTTCCGCTCGAATCGAATCCCTCGATGAGCCGTGCGATCAGCTCCGCGCTAACGAGCGGATGATCGACGGGGCAGAGAATCATTCCCTGGGTGGCGGATTCGGGCAGGCTGCGCACGCCGGCCTGGATGGACGAGAGCTGTCCCTTGGCCCAGTCGGCGTTCACGACGATTTCCGAGACGTGGGCGCGGAGGCGCTCGCGAATTTCGTCCGCGTGTGCGCCGACGACGATGCGCGTCACTCCGATGCGCAAGTGCCGCGTTACCTCGATCAGATGTTCGACGAAAGTCTTGCCGCGGTAGGGAAGCAGCGCCTTGGGCGCACCCATGCGCCGGGATTCGCCGCCGGAGAGGATCACCGCAGCGAGCGGCTTGCGACGTGGATCCGCGCCACCGTGCATGGGCGAGTTAATCGTGATGGAGGCTTGCGGCCTGGGCGAGCTTGACGGTCTTGTGGGGCAGATTCTGCGCGTTGCGGCGAACGGCGATCAGCTCGGCGCAGATGCTGACGGCGATTTCTTCGGGCGACAGCGCGCCGATATCGAGCCCCACGGGCGCGTGCACGCGGGCAAATTCCTCGGCAGAGTATCCTTCGCGTTCCAGAGCTTTATAGACCGAGAGCACCTTGCGCTTGCTGCCGATCATGCCGATATAGCGCGCGCCGGTGCGCACGGCCCACGCCAGCACGCGCATATCGTCCTTGTGCCCGCGGGTGACGATCAGCAGGTAGCTCGACGGGTTCGGTTTGATCTTCGCGTAGGCGTCCTCGTAGGTCGTATAGATCTCGCTCGCCATGGGGAAGCGCTCGGAATTGGCGAACGACGCGCGGTCGTCCGCGACGCCGATCGCGAATCCCGCGCTGGCGGCCACGCGCGCCACCGCGGACGAAACGTGCCCGCCGCCGAAAATGTACAGCGTCGGTTGCGGAAGGATCGGCTCGACGAAAATTTCAAGCGTTCCGCCGCAGATGAGGCCGGCGTCGTATTCCGCATCGTGGTTCAGATTAAAGGTCATCTTTCGGGGCTGCTCGGCCACGATCACTTCCTTCGCGGCAGCCCAGACGTCCGCTTCCACGCACCCGCCTCCGATCGTCCCGGCAATCGAGCCGTCCTCGCGCACCAGCATCCGCGAGCTTTCGTAGCTCGGAATCGAGCCGTTGGTGTGGACGATCGTCGCCAGCGCCCCGCGCTCGCCCGCGCGCCGCATCCGCACGATTTCTTCGAAGATGTCCATGTGCTTTTGTCGAGCGTACTGTGCCGCGGCCAGCGCTGTCAATCCGAGCCTCGTCTGTGTTTCGCCGTCATTCTGAGCGAAGCGTCCCGACTCTTTTGCCTCCTGCCGCAGGCAGGTCGGGACGCGAAGTCGAAGAATCTCCCTTGAACTTTCTGTCCGCTCGCGGTTTACTTCGCACCGGAGGCGTGCATGAAGGCGGTGATTTTCTCGGAGCACGGCGGCCCGGAAGTCCTGCGGGCCGCGGACATGCCGGAGCCGGTGATCGGCGACCGGGACGTGCTGGTCCGCGTGCGGGCCTGCGCGCTGAATCACCTCGATCTGTGGGTTCGCGGCGGCTTGCCCGGCCGCACCGTCCCGCTGCCGCAGATTCTCGGGAGCGATATTTCCGGCGAAGTCGCGAAGATCGGCGCGGCGGTGACGAATGTGCGCGTCGGCGAGCGAGTGCTGCTCGCGCCGGGCGTTTCCTGCGGGCAGTGCGAGCAGTGCGTCGCCGGCCGCGACAATTTCTGCAAGGACTACGCGCTTTTCGGCTCGACGATTCATGGCGGATACGCGGAGTTCGTGCGGTCGCCATCGGTGAACGTGATCCCGATTCCCGGCAACCTGTCGTTTGAGGAAGCCGCGGCGGTTCCACTGGTTTTTCTGACGGCGTGGCACATGCTGTTTGGCCGCGCGCAGCTTCGCCCGGCGGAAGACGTGCTCGTGATTGCGGCCGGCAGCGGCGTGGGCAGCGCGGCGATTCAGATCGCGAAGGCGGCGGGCGCGCGCGTGATCGCGACGGCCGGTTCCGAGCCGAAACTCGCGAAGGCGAGGGAACTGGGCGCTGACGAAGTTCTGCTGCACGGTGGCGAATTTGCCCGCGAGGTGAAGCGGTTCACGGGCGGCCGGGGTGTGGACATCGTTTTCGAGCACGTCGGCGCGGCCACGTGGGAGCAGAGCATCTTCAGCTTGAAGCCCGGCGGCAGGCTCGTGACATGCGGGGCGACGACCGGCTTCGACTCCAAGATCAACATCAACTACCTGTTCGGGCGCCAGCTTTCGATTCTCGGCTCGTTCATGGGGCAGAAGTCGGAGCTTTTTGCGGCGCTCGAGCTTTTCAAGCGCGGACTGCTGAGGCCGGTGATCGACACGGTGATGCCGCTGGATCGCGCCGCGGACGCGCACCGCCGCCTCGAAAATCGCGAGCAGTTCGGCAAAGTCGTGCTGAGAATTCAGTAGGGGCACGATATATCGTGCCCGGCGATCGAACTTGGCACCTGTCCCGCCATTCAGCATCGCGTCTCGATGATGTAGACTTGCTGCGCCAATAGCCATGCGCCGCGAAACTGACGATCCGGCCAGGATCGTATCCCGAGGAGGGGCGCGACGAGGGACCTCTCTTCGACTGAAGATATATGCGCCGCGAAACGACCAGCGTCTCCCAGGAGGACTACCTCAAAGCCATCTGGGAAATCGTTCAGGAGGAGCAGGCCCCGATCAGCGCGCGGCTGGCCGAAGATCTCGGCGTCACTCCCCCGGCCGTCACCGCCGCGCTGAAGCGCATGACGCGTTCGGGCTTCCTGCACGTCCGGCGCGGAGGTCGCATCGAACTGACCTCCAAAGGCAAGGGCGCCGCGCAGCATTGGGTCTTGCGGCATCGCCTCGCGGAAAAACTTCTCACCGAAATCATTGGCCTCGAATGGTCACGCGCGCACGAGGAGGCCGAAAGGCTCGAGCACGGCATTTCGCCCGAGGTCGTGCGGTTGCTGATGGCACGTTTCGGGCGCGACAGCCGCTGTCCGCACGGCGTGCCCCTTTTCGGCGGCATGTCGCGACTGCGCCGCAAGCACGGCGCGGTGAAATTGTCGGAGTCCGAAGTCGGCCACACCTACGAAATTCTGCGCGTCTATGAAAAAGATCCCGCGTTCCTCGAATTTCTCGACCAGCGCCATCTGCGGCCCGCCGCGCGCGTGCGCGTTCTCGACCGCGAGTACGACGAGACCATGTCGCTCACGGTCGCGGGGCACGGCTCCGGCCGCATCCACCTTGGCAAGCCCGCCACAGAACGCCTCTGGGTGCGAAAAGTCTCGTAGAATTTGCGCATCCTGCGGAATTTGGACCCGCTGCATTCACGTCGGCAATCCGCATTCTGCGCAATCTTTTTGCCTTCGCCGTTGCGACTCCTCGCCGCCGTGATACGCTTTTCGCGCCTGATGCTGAATGCCTTGCGCTACTACTGGATCATCTCCAAAGGCCACCGCTTGCGCCCGTGGACGTCGCCGTACATTCAGTGGCGCATGGAAACTTTTTTCGGCCACGAGGCCGCCAATCTCACCGCGGGCAAGTTTTTCAGCCTGATGTGGCGCGAACGCGCCCGCATGGAACATTTCCTCGATTGGGTCGCCGAACAGCGCAAGCGCCATCACAAGAACTGAATTTTGCGGGAAGCCACAGTTCGGAGTAATCTCTCCGCGTACAACGGGGGGGTGAGGCCGTGCGCAAGCCGAAGAGAGACTCCGTCAATCGCCGCGATTTCCTGAGGGCAGCAGCCGCGGGCACGGCGGCGCTGGTCGTAAATCCCGCCGCGCACGGGGCAAATGCTGCAACGCCCGTTCCGGTTCGGCCGGCTGGCCCACCGCCACTGCTGAAAGCATCGGCCGATGCCTCCTCCGCCGCGGAAGTGATCACCGTCGACCGACCCGGCTCCGATTTCATGGTCGATGTTCTCAAGACTTTGAATTTCGAATACCTCTGCGCCAATCCCGGCAACACCTTCCGCAGCCTGCATGAATCGCTGATCAACTACGGCGGCAACAAGGCGCCCGAATTCATCACCTGCTGCCATGAAGAGTCTTCCGTCGCGATGGGCCACGGCTACGCGAAGATCGAAGGCAAGCCGCTGCTCGTCTGCGTGCACGGCACGGTGGGATTGCAGCACGCCTCGATGGCGATTTACGACGCGTTTTGCGATCGTGTCCCCGTCTACGTCATCCTCGGCAATTTCGGCGACAGCGCCGAGCGCTTCGGCCCGGTCGATTGGACGCATGCCGCGCAGGACCCCGCGGCGATGATCCGCGATTTCGTGAAGTGGGACGACAGGCCTGTGTCGCTTCAGGGATTTTCCGAATCGGCGGTGCGCGCCTACAAAATCGCGACCACGCCGCCAATGATGCCCGTCGCGCTCGTGGCCGATCACGAACTGCAGGAGTACCCCGTGCGCGAAGGCGCGGAGCTTTCTGTCCCGAAGCTCAGCGTGACCTCGCCGCCCGTAGGCGACTCGGGCGCGGTCGCCGAAGTCGCCAAGATGCTCGTGACCGCCGAGAATCCGGTGCTGGTTACCGATCGCGTTGCGCGCACGCCCGCGGGCCTTGCCGGCATGATCGAGCTGGCCGAATTGCTGCAAGCGCCGGTGATCGACCGCAACGGCCGCATGAATTTCCCCACGCGCCACCCGCTGAACCACACCGAGCGCGCCGGCGCCGCGATCGCGAACGCCGATCTGATCGCGGGGCTCGAGCTCACCGATTTCTGGAGCACGGTCAACACCGTGCAAGGGCAGGTGAATCCGCGGATTCGTCCGGCCACCAAGCCTGGGACGAAGCTCGTCAGCATCACCGCCAACGACCTCTACATGAAGAGCAACTACCAGGATTTTCAGCGTTACGCTGCCGGTCGATCTCGCAATCGCCGCCGACG
The DNA here is from genome assembly GCA_963769415.1 of uncultured Acidobacteriota bacterium. Taxonomy (GTDB): domain Bacteria; phylum Acidobacteriota; class Terriglobia; order Acidiferrales; family UBA7541; genus Palsa-295. The sequence goes on along the minus strand of CAVYLM010000005.1, from coordinate 1,441,257 downwards.
CCGAAGCGACGTTGCCGTCGCTGATTGAAGCCGTGAAGCGCGAAATCACCGATGACCGCAAGCGCACGTTCGCCGATCGCGGCGCAAAGCACGCGAGCGTGCACCAGCAGACCATGCAGGCGCAGCGCGAGCTGGCCGCATCCGGATGGGACGCGACTCCGATCACGACCGCGCGCATGTCCGCCGAAATCTGGGCGCAGATCAAGAATGAAGACTGGTCGCTCGTTTCGAACTGCCAGTTCGTCAGCCGCTGGCCGCTGCGCCTCTGGGATTTCAACAAGCACTATCACTACATCGGCGGCGAAGGCGGTTACGGCGTGGGCTACGGCGCGCCCGCTGCGGTAGGCGCGGCGCTCGCGAACCGCAAACACGGCCGCCTAACGGTCTGCATCCAGAACGACGGCGACCTGATGTTCGCTCCCGGCGTCCTCTGGACCGCGGCGCACCACCGCATCCCGCTGCTGATCGTCATGCACAACAATCGCGCCTACCATCAGGAGCTGATGCAGGTCCAGATGATGGCCGATCGCCACAATCGCGGCATCACCAACGCGAGCATCGGCAGCGTGCTGGTCGATCCGCCGATCGACTATTCGAAGCTCGCGCAGGGCCTCGGACTGCATGCCGAAGGTCCGATCGGCGACCCGAAAGATCTCGCCCCCGCGATTCGCCGGGCGATCGAGGTGGTCAAAGGCGGCAATCCCGCGCTGATCGACGTGCTCACGCAGCCGCGCTAAGGAGAACCCGTGCGCTACCGCAACGCCTTTGTAGCCGCAATCGCATTCATCGCCGTCGTTGGGCCGACGCCTGGCGCGCGTGGTGCTGAGGCGCAAGCGCCCGTGGCCAAATCGCCGGACGCGTCTGCCACGAGCATCGCGAATGGCAGGACCGTTTTGGCATCGGCCGGCTGTTCCGCGTGCCACGGCGCGCAGGCGCAGGGCACGACTCTCGCGCCCGCGATCGCCCCTCCGCCGCTCGAGCTTCCAGCGATGATCGGCTACGTCCGCCAGCCGACCGGGAAAATGCCGCCCGTGCCCGAATCCAAAGTCTCGGACAAACAGCTCGGCGACATCTTTGCCTACCTCCAATCGATCGCCCCAAAGACTGCATCGGCGGAGGATCTAAAGGGAGATGCTGATAACGGCAAGAAGCTTTTCGCCGCCTACGGATGCTACGAATGCCACGGCCGGCAGGGTGCCGGCGCCAGCACGGGTCCGCGCATCGGCCCGCCGGTGATTTCTCTCGCGGCCGTCTTGCGCTACGTCCGCGCGCCCACGGGACAAATGCCTCCCTACACATCGAAAGTCGTTTCCGATCAGGATCTCGCGGACATTTACACGTTTCTGAAATCGTTCCCGCCGCCTCAGCCGGCGAAGGACATTCCGCTGTTGAATCAGTAGCTGCGGCAGGGGCACGCCGTCGCAGTCCACTACATACACGCTGTACGCCACGAACGCCTTCGGGCGCACGACGGCTACGGTCAACATCACAGTTCATTAAGAGCGTCAGGGCCGGCTGAATCGATTTTTCGATTGCCCATCGAAGACTTTAATGCAATATAAACTCCGCTAGTATCCTCAGTGATTCAGCGAGCCAAAATTTGAAAGAAACCATCCGTCGACTTAGCTATTCTCCCGTTGCACGCGAATTCTACGGCGTTGCGACTAAGGTGCCAATTGTGGGACCGGCGCTAAAATCGTTCATTCGCTCGGTGCTCCCATATGACTCGCGGGTATGGATTCGGATTCGCTCTGGTCTTGGACAAGGTCTGTGGGCAAATCTAGATCCGCGCTTTGAGACAGTCGATATCAAAGGGGAATATGAGCGTCCTCTTCAAGAGTCGCTGTCGAAATATTTACGACCGGGCGGCGTCTTGTACGATGTGGGTGCTCATATTGGGATTGTGAGCTTATGTGCTGCGAGGCTCGTGGGGCCAACGGGAACTGTATTCGCATTCGAAGCGGATCCCGAAAATGCCAAGCGCATCGAAGAGAACGTTCGGCGAAATAAGCTGGATTCAATTAGCACGGTACACCGTGCCGCCTGGCATTCTGACGGCCATGTCAGGTTTCAGCGTGCCTCAGAACACTCCAGCAGGAATCAGGGTGGTGTCTCGACTGCCTCTCCGGGTACCGGCGAGGACGCAATTGAAGTTGAGGCGATTGCTTTAGACACGTTCGCGGAGAAACATCGCTTGCCGACAGTCATAAAAGTCGATGTTGAAGGAGCTGAGGCGGAAGTGCTTCGCGGTTCCGAAAAGATTTTTGCGCGCGCGAAGCCCGTTCTGATCTGCGAAGTGCACGGCAGTAAACCCGCCGATGACGTGATTGGCTGGCTTTCCGATCATGAGTATCGTTATCAATGGCTGGAATCGTCGCCGCAATTTCCCCGGCACCTTCTAGCACAGTCAGCTCTTGAGCCAGTAGTTCCCTAATTGGCACCCGATTGCAAGGCAAAATTCCTAAGCGATGTGAAGGGCGGGCGCGTTTGAGGCTGCGCCGGTGAGCGCGGCGTTGACCTGTCGGACAAGGATGTCCTTCGAGAAGGGCTTCTGCAAGAACGACGCGCTGCCGGTGAAATCCTCGCCGTCGTGTTGCTCGAGGTACCCGGACATGAAGACGACCTTCATATCCGGGCGCGTGGCCTGAAGCCGCTTGGCGAGTTCCGGCCCGCGCATTTTCGGCATCACCACGTCGGTGACGAGCGCGTGAATCGGCTCGTTGAGCGACTCGGCGATTTCGAGCGCTCGCTCGCCGTCCGGAGCGACATACACGCGGTATCCCGCCGCGGCAAGAAATTCGAACGCCAGCATGCGAACGGCTTCTTCGTCTTCGGCGAGCAGGACGGTTCCCGCCGCGCGGGCGCGCACCGGTTCGAGCCTTTCCGACGGATTCGGCGTGATGGTCTGCTCGACGCGCGGCAGGTAAACCTCGAAGCGGCTGCCTTTGCCGGGCGCCGAATCGACCCAGATGAATCCGCCGCTCTGCTTCACCACGCCGTAGACCGTCGCAAGGCCGAGCCCCGTCCCTTTTCCTGACGCCTTCGTGGTAAAGAACGGCTCGAAAATGCGCGCCTTGGTCTCGGCGCTCATTCCGACGCCGGTGTCGGTAACGGCGAGCATCACGTAGAGTCCGGGCTCGACGGTCGGGCGCGACTTCACGGCATCCGGATCGACCACCACGTTCTTCGTCTCGATCACCAGCTTCCCGCCGCGCGGCATGGCGTCGGACGCATTGACGGCGAGGTTGAGCAGCACCTGTTCGATCTGGCCCGTGTCCGCCTTGATGCGGCCGAGCGATTCGCCGGCGCGGAACGTGAACTCGATGTCCTCGTGAATCAACCGCTTCAGCAGCTTGTACATGTCCGCGACCAGCGAATTCATGTCGAAGACGGTCGGCTCGAGCGCCTGACGCCGGCTGAAGGCCAGCATCTGGCGCGTGAGGGAAGCAGCGCGGTCGGCGGCCTTGCGAATCTGATGGCCGCTGCCGAGGAGAGGATCTTTGGCCGGCAGGCGTTCGGTGATCAGCTCCGAGTGGCCTTTGATGACCGTGAGCAGGTTATTGAAATCGTGCGCCACGCCGCCAGCGAGTCGCCCCAGCGCTTCCATTTTCTGCGACTGGCGAAGCTCTTCTTCGAGCTGCCGCTTCTGCGCTTCGTTTTTCTGCAGCGTGCCGCGCATCTGATCGAACGCGCGTGTCACGTGCGCGATTTCGTCGTCGCCCCGGGCTTCCAGCGGAAACGCATAATCGCTGCGCTCGAGCGCCTGCACGCCGCGGTCGAGATTTCCAAGCGGCCGCGTGAACGTATCGGAGATGAAAAGCGCGAGATAGGCGCCGACGCCGAGCGCCATCACGCCGAGGCCGGCTAGCAGCCAGTTCAGTTCCGCTAGAAATTCCTTGGCGCGCGCGTACGATTTCAGCGCGATCAAGCGCGCGGCCGGACCATCGCCGTCTGTGAGCCCCACGGCGATAGCGTAGAATCGATGGTTGCCGATATCGACTTGCCCCGAAGATTGCAGATCCCCGGCCTGCTGATCGAGGTCCTGCTCGTCCAAGGGGCCGAGCGTGCTGGTGACGATTTTGCCGTCGTACAGGAAGGCGAGATCGGCGGAATGCGTGCGGTCGAGGTTGTGAACGGCGGTGTAGTCGATTTCGCGTCCGACGACGACGGTGCCCAGCTGCGAATTGTTTTCGTTCGGCCGCCGGTGCACCGGCTCGACAGCCACCTGATAGAGAGCGCCGCCCGCATACCACCAGTCCTTTGTGCATTTCTTCGCCACGGATCGAAGAAGCAACGATTGCGCGATGGCCGGCGTGAAGCGCGGGTTCGTGGTGTGCAGCGTCATGATCTGATGGTTGCCGTCGGCCAGCACCACCAAATCGCTGCCGTCCGTTTCGAGCGGGTTGTCCGTCGACTGCTGGAACTGGTCCGAGTCGAAGTAGGTCAGGTCCGCCAAAGTCGCCAGCAGGTCCGCCTTGCGGTCCAGTGCGTTCTGGTGTTCGTGCAGCATGGCGAGGAAGGTGAGCACGGAGGTCTGCGTCTCGCTCACGATTTCCTGCTGGAGGTGCTTTTTCGCGACGTGGCGCACGGCGAGGAGCGTGGCGCAACTCAGCGCGGCGATGATCAGCACGAACGAGAGCACCAGCTTCGTTCGCAGCCGGAGGTTCGATGTCGTCAGTTTCGCCGTCAGCGTCATCTTGAGCGCGCGCCCGGCCCCGCCCACAAGGCCCTGAATTGGCGCTGGATGCCCCGGAGCAGACTGTACCGGTGGGAGACAACTGTGCGAATGGCCCGGCCGTACTTCCGCCCAGGTACTTTCGGTCTATCGAAGTACTTTCGCCCAAAATCATGGAGCTGCATGTCATTGCAAACATGTGCGTTAGGGCCGACTTGAACCTCCCGGGAATATTCGCTCAGTGCCAGTGGCGGTAAGACTCGCCTTGGTACTGGAGGTAACACCGTTCAATGGAGAAGAAGAACTTCCTGTTCGTTTCGCTGACCGGATTGAAATCCGTCCGACTAGGAAGCCGCAAGCCGACGGCGCATCTCGCGCTCGTATTCGGGGAAGTAGCGGCCGATGACGGTGAGGTCGAAACGCGGCAGAATCGATTCCTTCGGCTCGTTTTCGAGCAGGAACTCGAAGGAGCGGCGAACGAGTTCGGCCGGACCGGTTTTGCCGGAGGCGATGCGGTCGTAATCGGCGGGCTTGAGTATGACGCGGTGCGAGGTCTCGGACGTCCCCTCGACCACGCGGACTTTGAATTCGCCGTCGCCGATTTTCTCGACTTCGATTGTGGTGGACATCCTCGTATCCATCCGAGCGATCCCGAGGTTACGCGCTGATGAGGCTGTAAACAAGTATTCCGAGAACCAGCAAGGTAATCGCGGTGTAAAGCCAATCACGTTCGGAAATGTAGGCGATCACCGAGAAGGCCACGCGCGCGATTGGCGTGGCGATCAGAATCAGCAGCCCGAGCTGGATGAGGCCGCGCGAATGCCCGGCGGCGGCGGCGCCGAAAATCGCGTGCATGTAGCGAAGGTCGCTTGCCTCTCCGCGAAAGAAACGATAGTCCGGCTTCACCGCGCCATACTTGATCACGTACAAAGCGCCGCCGACCAGCACGACCGCCGCCGCGAGAATCACTCCGGCGCGCAACATCGTGCTGATGACGCTTTCAAAACGCTTCTCGCTGATTCCGTGATGCATTTCGGTCATGCTAGAGATTTCCCTTCACGCCTTTGAGGATCATTTCGACGGCAACTCCGGCGATAGCGACGGCGAAGATGAGGCGGAGCGTGCGGACTTTGGCCTTCGGGAGAATTCGCGCCCCAATGAGCGCCCCGAGCAGCACACCGAGCATCACGGGCATGGCCAGGCCGGGATCGATATAGCCGCGATGCAGGTAAATGCCCGCGCTCGCCGCAGCCGTGACGCCGATCATGAAGTTGCTCGTCGTAGTCGAAACCTTGAACGGAATGCTCATGGCGTGATCCATGGCGAGTACTTTAACGGCGCCCGAGCCGATGCCGAGCAGGCCCGAAAGAGTTCCCGCCACGTACATCAGCCCGAAGCCGAGCGGAACGCGGCGCACGTGATAGGCGCGATGGCCGCCGCCGCGGACTGGATACGTGCCATCGAGTTTGAGCAGCGCCGCGAAGCGGTCGGTGTGATGTTGAATCGGGACCGCCTCGTCCGGTTTGGCGGAAGTCCAAGCCGAATAAAGCAGAACCAAGCCAAAGATGACCGCGAGGGCCGCAGTGGGAATTCGCGTGGCGAGATAAGCGCCGCAGAGCGCTCCAATCGTCGTGGCCACTTCGAGGAACATGCCGACGCGGATGTTCGAATAGCCTTCCTTCAAATACGCGGCGGCAGCTCCCGATGATGTGCCGATTACCGAGACGAGCGACGCGCCGATGGCATAACGGATATCGACGTGAAAGACGAGCGTGAGCAGCGGCACGATGATGACGCCGCCGCCGAGGCCCGTGAGCGAGCCGAGCAATCCGGCGAAGAATGATCCGGCCGCGATCAGCACCGTGAATTCGAGCAGGCCGTTCACGGGTTAGATCGCATCGAGGGCCTGCTGAAAATCGGCGAGCAGATCGCGCCAGTGCTCGATGCCGACCGAGACGCGCACCAGGCCGTCCGCGATGCCGGCCTGCGCGAATTCGTGCTCCGTGAATCCGGAGTGCGTGGTGGATTTGGGATGGCACGCGAGCGTTTCCACTCCACCGAGCGAGACGGCGTTCATGGCGATTTCGAGGTGGCGCAGGAATTCGAACGCCGCAGGTTTGCCGCCCAATAGTTCGATCGAAAACATGGCGCCGGGCTGGTCGCACTGTTCGTGATAGATCCTCTTCTGCTCAGCATCGGTGAAAAGCGTCGGGTAATAGACGCGTTTGATTTTCGGATGCTCCGCCAGTTGCTCAGCGATGTGCTGAGCGTTCTTGCTGGCGCGGGTCATGCGCAGGCCGACGGTCGGCAGCCGGCCAGTAAGCATCCAGCATTCGTCCGGCTGAAGAATCGTGCCAAAGAGGCTGCGCGTGGCGCCGATTTTGCGAATCAGGCCGGCATCGCGGGCGAGCAGGACGCCGGCAAGCATGTCGCTGAAGCCGGAAAGATATTTCGTGCCGGAGTAGACGACGAGATCCACGCCGAGCGCGAGCGGATGCTGAAATGCGGGACCGAGCATCGTGTTGTCGACCATCACGACCGGCCGGGACTCGCCGGGCGCGACTTTCAATGCGGCGACGGCCGCGCAAACCTGGCGAATGTCGGTCATGGTCAGCGTGGGGTTGGCGGGAGTTTCAAGAAGCACGGCGCCGAGGTTCTTCGCGGAAGAGATAGCCGAGGCGAGCAGGTCGCCCCTCCCGGCGAGCACGGGAATTCCGGCGACGCCCCAGATCGCGAGATGGTCCTGAATGAAGTGCTGCGTGCCGCCGTAAATCGGGATGGTGTAAACGACCGACTGGCCGGGGCGGAGCAGCGTGAGCAGGGAAGTCATAATTGCCGCCATGCCGCAGTTGAAAGCCAGCGCGGCAGTGGCGTCCGCCTCAAGATTGATGATTTGCTCCTGGAGAATTTGCGCGTTGGGATGATTGAAGCGCGAGTAGATCAGGTCGGTCGTTTCACCTTCTTCGAGACGGATCCGGCCCGTGGCAACGTCGAACGCGCGTTCGGCGGCCTCGGGGCTGTCGAACGCGTACGTGGAACTGCGAAAAACAGCGGGCCGAGCGGAGCCGACGGAGAGCCTCGGGTCGAATCCCTGCGTAAGGACCTTGGTGGTGGGGCGCAGCGGATGGGATTCGCGGCGGTCGCCGGGCTGGTTTGGGCTCATAGCGGCACCTCCTGGTGGCGCGTGCAGGACTGGAAACGGAGCGATCTTGGGTTGGTGGAGTGGAAAAATCGGGCTTGGGCACCCCCCCGATCTTCTGTCGAATAGAAATGGCACCGATCGTGTGTTTTCATGGAGTTACGGCGATTTCTATTCGGCGCGGTTGTCGAATAGAAATGCGGTGATTCGTGACACGTAGCTCGTGATTCGGGGTTTGAAAGGGAGGCAAAGCAGTGGCCTCCCGGGGCGCTTTGAGCCGGCGCGGAGCGAGGCGCAGGGCCGGGCCGGGGGCTGCGGCGGATCATCCGAGCGCAGGACTCTGCCATCGCCGCGGGAACGGCGGCGCGTCGGTTCGACTTGTCGGCATCTCGCATCACGCACCCAGACTAACAAGGGGAGAGAAGGTGTCAAGCGGCAGGATCTGTGGACTTTTTGGCAGGGTCCCCAAGGCGCGCAAAGGCGGTTTGTGAACGGTTAGAACTCATCTCATAAATAGTCTGGCAGGTTCCGTAGCCTGTCCTCAGGGGTTAAAGCCCCACTTTCTAGGGCCTTCTGATGTCGGAGCTGAAGCTCCGACCCCCTAGGGCTGTTTATGAGATAAGTTCTAGCAGGCTGCGGAAAAAGGCAGTGAAGAGTGTCCTCAGGCGCTGAAGCGCATTGAGTGCAAGCTCTTTATGTCGGAGCTGAAGCTCCGACCCCCTAAAAAGCGCCCTTTTTCCGCAGCCTGCTAGGATTTCCTGGGCGGAACCTTGGCGCCCTTTTTGCGGGCTTCCGAGAGGCCGATGGCGATGGCCTGCTTGCGGCTGGTCACCTTGCCGCCTTTTCCGCCCTTGCCGGAGAGGAGCGTTCCTCGCTTCTCGCGGTGCAGGGCGCTCTTCACGCTCTTTCCAGCGGCTTTTCCGTATCGTGCCATCGTGTTCCTCCTGGCGTTGCCTCGAACAATTCTTCCGCGATCCTACATCCACATCTTGGGGAGCGCAAACAGCGGACGGAATACAGCTATGAGGGAAGTGTGGCCGTAAAATTCGCGGTATGGGCATGCGTTCGAAACCCCCTCACCCCTGAAGGCGTGAGGCACATGATGCGGCGACGCCCACCACATTGCAGAGGCGTATAATTGGGGCACGGTGACATCGACGTGCTGAGCCTCAAGATCAAACCTGAGATGGAAGAGATGCACGAGGCGCGGTGGTGGGAGGCTGAGCCGAACGGCAAGGTGCACTGCTACCTGTGTCCGCGGCACTGCCATATCGGCGAAGGGCAGGCGGGATTCTGTTTTATCCGCGCGAACGAAGGCGGCAAACTCTACAGCCTTGGCTACGCGCACCCCGCGGCGCTGCAGGTCGATCCGATTGAGAAGAAACCGCTGAATCATTTCCTGCCGGGCACGCGCGTCTTCTCGATGGGCACGGCCGGCTGCAACATGGGCTGTTTTTTCTGCCAGAACTGGGACATTTCGAAGTCGCGCGCCGACCAGGTGGGGACGTCCTACGTGCCGCCCGAGGATGTGGTCATGCTCGCGCAGCGCAACGGGTGCCCCTCGATTGCGTTCACCTACAACGAGCCGACGATCTGGGGCGAGTATGTGGTCGACATCTGCCATGCGGCGAAGGAAGCCGGCATCCGAACGGTGATGGTGTCGAACGGCTATATCACGCGCGAGGCTTTTCACGATATCTACGACCACATCGACGGCGCCAATATCGACCTGAAAGCGTTTACCGAGGATTTTTACGCGCGCCAGACTCTTACGCATCTCGATCCGGTGCTTGAAACGCTTCAGTGGCTGAAGAATGAGACCAACGTCTGGTTCGAGATCACGAACCTGATCATTCCGACTCTCAACGACGCGCAGTCGGAAACCCGGGAGCTGGCGGAATGGGTTCTCAAGCATTTGGGGCCGGACGTCCCGTTGCACTTCACGGCATTTCATCCGGATTTCAAGCTGCGTCACATACCGCGGACGCCGCCGGAAACGCTGCATGCCGCGCGCGCGACGGCGCTCGATGTCGGCCTGCACTACGTTTACGAGGGCAACATCTATAGCGATGGCGCGCACACGTCGTGCCCGTCGTGCAAGACGCTGCTGATCCGGCGGTCGTGGCATGCCATCGAGGAGAACCGGCTGGTCGAAGGGCGTTGCCCGAAGTGCGGTCTGGCAATTCCGGGGCGTTGGACAAATGAATCGGCGAACGCGGCGCCACGGTTGTCGCGCGAGGAGAAAGCGGCCGTGGATGAGCGGTACGGGGAGCTGAATCTCTAATGGCACTGGTCGCGGCTGCGCCGTATCTGACCGAGCAGCGGTACGAGGAGTACACCGCCGAGCAGCATGCCGTCTGGGCGGAACTCGTCCGCCGGCGAAGGCCGCAGATCGAGGCGTACGCGTGCCAGGCTTACCTCGAAGGCTACAAGATCATCGGCCTGGAAGACGACCGGCTGCCGAATCTGGCCGCAATTTCCGCGCGGTTGAAACCGCGAACCGGATGGAGCGCTACGCCGGTGAGCGGATTTCTGCCGAGCGACGCGTTCTTTGAAATGCTCGATGCGCGCATGTTTCCGACGACGACGTGGCTGCGCAGCCGCGAGTCGCTGGGCTACACGCCCGAGCCGGATATTTTTCACGATGTGTTCGGCCACGTGCCGATGCACGCGCACCCGGTGTTCGCGGATTTTCTGCAGCACTACGGAAACGTATGCGCCCGGATCAAGGACAAGGAAACGCTTGAGCGGTTGGGCAGGCTATTTTGGTACACGGTCGAATTCGGACTGATTCGCGAAGGCGGCCGTGTGAAGGTGTACGGCAGCGGCGTGATCAGTTCGGAGAACGAGTGCACGAACGTGATCGAAGGCGGATGCGAGGTGCGCGAATTCGATCTGGACGAAGTGCTGGGCACGCCGGTTCGCGTCGACCAGATTCATCACCGGCTTTTCGCCATCGAGAGTTTCGACGAAATCTACGAAGCGATGCACCAGGCGGAGGCGCGCGTGCTGACGAAGTTGTAGTCGCCGCGACTAGGAGCTCCCTCATAAAGGGATCGGGGCATTGCGACGTTTCCACCTCAAGGGCTAAAGCCCTAATTTCTGAGAGCCTCCATGTCGGAGCTAAAGCTCCGACCCCCTGAAAACTATTTGTGGGACAAGTTCTAGCTGCGAAAGAGGAACTTCAGCGGCTAAAGCCGTCTCACCTTCCGGGCTTTATGTCGCGGCTAAAGCCGCGACCCACAAACATTCTCGAGTTCACACAGACGCTCCGCACCCGGCGTTGACCGCGCACATTTCTACGGATTCCCTAGGGCCGTAGCGGGTCCGCGTAGCGGCTGAGCTCGACACCGCTGCCGACCGGAATCAGGACCGAATCGATCTTCGGCTTCGAGCGCACGTGTTTGCGGTAGCGCAGCGCGTCCGCGCGGTAGTTCTCGGGCAGGATCATGTTGTCGGCCGCGACCAACGCGCCGGGCGACAGCTTGGGATAGAACAGGTCGAAGCAGTCGATGTAGAGTTCCTTCCACAGATCAATCAGCACGAAATCAAAAGGGCCTTTCAGGGCATCGATCGTGTCGAGCGCGTCACCCAGTCGAAATTCGACGTGGAAAGCGAGGCCCGCCCTGGTAAGCATGGCGCGCGCGTAATTGTGTTTGTTCGCGACTTTGTCGACGGTGATGAGCCTTCCGCGCGTGGCGCGCGCTGCTTCGGCAAGCCAGATGGTCGAATACCCATAGGACGTGCCGAGTTCGAGGATCGTTTTGGCCTTGATGCTCTTCGCGAGAATGTTGAGAAGCTGGCCGGTGGCGGGGCCGATGGAGATGAGGAATTCGTCGCGGCGCGCGAGCCATTCCTCCATGGTGCTCAGCGACTGGAGCTTGGATTCTTCGGCTCCGCGCTTTTCGTATTCGGCCAAAACCTCGAGAACCGCCGCGTCCATAGGCGACACGCACCTCGCAAGTTAAACGTGGGACAACATCATAGAACAGGCGGGGGATTTTTCGCGACGCCAGCCGCGCGGAAGGTGTTGCTATCTGTCATACAGCGTAGTCGAACAGAGTCATAAATCCGAAGTCCATGTGTAGCTGCTGATGGCAGTGGAAGAGCGTCATGCCGGGATTGTCCGCAACGAAATCGACTTCCGCTTCCTGGTATCCGCCCAGCATGACGACATCTTTCATTACGCCGGCCGTGCGCCTTCCGGCCAGGCTCGTCAGTTCGAAGCTGTGCCGGTGCAGGTGAATCGGGTGAATGTCGTCGCTCGCGTTGTGCATCCGCAGGCGGTAGCGTCCACCCTGTTTCAGATGAAACGTGGCCGGCACCACATCATCGGACATTGGAAACGCCACGCCATTGATCGTCCAGCGATTGAAGCCGTCCTCGGCGGCATTGTCCTTGGCAAATGTCATGTCGATCGTTTCGTCAGGCGACGGCGCCGTCGCGCCAGATTTTGCAAATTGCGCGTAGCTCCATTTGAAAGCGGGAGGAGCGAGCCATTGCGGTTTTCCACTGCGCCCGGCGTACTCGACTACGATTCCCATGCCGTGGCCGCGATCGCCATCGTCCAGATCGCCGAGAACCCATACGCCAGGATGATTCATGTGCACGAGCGCGGAAATGCGCTCGGCCGTGCCAATCCACAGCACGGGTACAGACCCGGGATTCGGCACGGGATTCCCATCGAGGGCGAGCACCTGGAACGAGTGGCCGGGCAACGCCAGGCTGCGAATCTCCGTGGCGCTTCCATTTAATATGTGAAACAGCACCCGCTCGCCTTGCTTCACGCGAATCGGTGCGCCGTGGCCCAGCATTCGTCCATTCATCGTGAAGGAGCGATAGCCGACCTCGTAGCCGTGCGGCATTCCTTTCGCGAGCGAAGCTTTCATCGCTGCTTCGCCTGTCTTTTTCAGTTCGGCGTCCGCCTGCGCTGGCGAAAGAAAATCCTGGGCCATGTCGCCGCCGCGGCTGAAGGTAGGCTCGAACTCCTTTAAGACGAGAAATACTTCGCGGTCGTACCGGCCCAGATCCTGCGCGGGCTCGATGTAGACCGGTCCGACTTGGCCGCTGTACTGTCCGGCGGAGAGGTCGGCGCCGGCGCGATTGTGCGTGTGGTAGAACCGCAACCCGGATGGATTGGGCGTGAATGTAATTCGCCGCTTGCCTTCGGCCGGGACGAAGGGAGTGCCTTCCTCCGCGGCGCCGTCGACATCTACCGGAATCTTCTGCCCGTGCCAGTGGAGTTGCTCGGGCGTGTCGGTATCGTTGTAAATATCCACGGTGACGGGACGGCCTTCTTTGAAGCGAAGCAGCGGGCCGGGGAACTGGCCGTTATACGTTGTCGCGGAGATGATTCGATTGGGTGCGATCTCGATCGGGGAGTTCTTGATGTGCAGCGTATAGTCCGGAACTTGATCGTCAGCGACGGGCGCTGTGCCCAGGAGTGATCTCGCGAAGCTTTCTGCACGTACCACGCTGACGCCCGCCAGCTTGCCAGCATCGGCGAGGAACCTGCGCCGCGAAAGGATCGACGAACTCATGCGCAACCTCTCACCGGCCATCTTATCGCGCGTGCCGATTTGAATTGCGGACTTTTGTGGACTATGCGGCGCCGTCAGGCGTGTCGCTCGGCGAGTTGTGTTTACCACAGCCGGCAAAGTTCGGATTGGTTCGATTGAAAGTTTGCATTGGTATTCCCGTTTCTCGCCGCGTAGATTGTCGCATTCACGCAGGGCCAAGACGTCCATCCGAAAGGAGCGTGTGAATCTATCAACATGAAAAAATACAAACTGGAATATCTATGGCTTGACGGCAGGACACCGATTCCCGAACTGCGCGGTAAGACCACTATCAAGGAATTTAGCGCGTCACCGACGCTTGCCGATCTGCCGCTGTGGGGTTTCGACGGCAGTTCCACGATGCAGGCCGAGGGGCACAGCTCCGACTGCATCCTGAAGCCTGTGGCTCTGTATCCGGATGCGAGCCGCAAGGACGCGTATCTCGTTTTCAGCGAGGTGATGCACCCCAACGGTACTCCGCACCCGACCAACGCGCGCGCGACGATCGAGAACGACCCGGACCTCTGGATCGGTTTCGAGCAGGAATACTTCCTCTATAAGGATGGGCGTCCGCTGGGCTTCCCGGAAGCCGGTTACCCGAGTCCCCAGGGCCCGTACTACTGCGGCGTCGGGTACAAATACATGGGGAACCTGGCACGGCAGATCGTCGAAGAGCACTTGGATCTGTGTCTTGCCGCAGGGATCAACCACGAAGGCATCAACGCGGAAGTGGCGAAGGGGCAGTGGGAATTTCAGATCTTCGCGAAGGGTTCCGCGAAAGCCGCGGACGATACCTGGACCGCGCGCTACCTGATGATGCGCCTGTGCGAGAAATACGAGGTGGACGTCGAACTGTATTGCAAGCCGATCAAGGGCGACTGGAACGGTTCGGGCATGCACACGAACTTCTCGACGAAGTACATGCGCGAAGTGGGCGGCAAGGAATATTTCGAAGCCCTCATGAAGGCGTTCGAGAAGAATATTCCCGAGCACATCGCCGTGTACGGCCCGGACAATCACCTGCGTCTGACGGGGCTGCACGAGACGCAAGCGATCGACAAATTCAGCTTCGGTCTCTCCGATCGCGGCGCGTCCATCCGCATGCCGGTCAACTTCATCAAGAACGGCTACAAGGGCTACCTGGAAGATCGTCGCCCGAACTCGCAAGGCGATCCGTACCAGATCGTTTCGCGCATTCTGAAGACGATCAACAGCGTCCCGAAGCCAACCGCCGCCCACGCGATGGCCTAGGCACGGGTCGAAACCAGCAGACTCACATTTCACTCACGCGAGAGCCACTTACCGATGGCTCTCGCGTTTTTTTTGCGGAGAGTTTTTGGCAGGGATGCAAGAGCGCCTAGCGAGACTTGCCACGCCTGCCGGTAAAAGACGCTGTTTGCGGAAATTATGGCGGGGACGACGTGCGCGGGGCATACTCCTGGCTTGTTTGCGGCCTCCGTGACGGCAGTCACGGACTGACGTGATGCGAGTCACATCTATCAAACCGAGGAGTCAATAGTTTAACTGGGTCGCCCTATTTGGGAGGCCGACGATGAGTCTAGGGGTGGAATGGGACGGAGAGGGCATACTGCGGCTCCGCTTTCCCGAGTCATTCAATGCTGCCGAGTACTTCATTGACCGTCACATCGCCGAAGGGCGCGGCAACCACGTGGCGATCCGGACCCTCAGCGGGGAAGTAACCTACGCCGAACTGCTCCAGACGGTCAACAGGGTCGGAAATGCTCTGACAAATCTGGGAATTGGGCGCGGCGAGCGGGTCTTGATAGTTGTCAAGGACTGCCCTGAATTCTTCTACCTTTTCTGGGGCGCCGTGAAAGCGGGGATGATACCGGTTCCACTGAACGGCTTGGCGCCCGCGAGCGACTTCGAGTTCATTATCCAACATTCAAAGTGCTCCGCACTGTTCTACTCAGAGGAGTTCACAACAACCCTGGACACCGCCCTCGCCGCATGTTCCCCGCCGCCGAAAGTCGTGCTTCCGATTGACGACGGTAAAGAATCACTGATGGGTCTGGCGCGCAGCGCCTCACCCCATCTGGACGCTGTACGTGCGAAGGCTGAGGACGATTGCTTCTGCCTCTACTCATCGGGCACCACTGGTCTTCCAAAAGGCGTCGTCCATGCGCATGGCGACATCGCGGTCATCAGTCAGTTCTATATGGTCGAAATTCTGGGCGTGACCGAAGACGACAGCTTCTTCAGCGTAGCGCGGCTGTGTTTTTCTTTCGGCATGAATATCGGAATGATCGGTCCATTGTTTGTCGGTGGGACGGCGATTCTCGACGACCGGCGGCCGACTCCACAGAGCGTGGTCGAGCTGTTTCGCCGCTGCCAGCCCACCATCTTCGGCGCTGTGCCCACCTTTTACGCACAATTCCTGGCTTCAGGACTGCTGAGCCGCAAAGATTGTGGCCGACTCCGCCGTTGCATTTCCGCTGCCGAAGCCTTGCCGCCGGAACTGCATCGCGAGTGGCTTGCAACGACCGGGGTACCGATCATCGAAGGGATCGGCTCAACCGAGGTGGGGCATATCTATATCTCGAATCGCGTCGACGACATTCGGCCGGGCGTCACGGGCAAACCTGTGCCCGGCTATCAAGTCAGGCTCGTAGACGACGCGGGGAACACTGTTGCCGACGACGTGCCCGGTCGACTGATCGTGAAGGGACAGTCAGTTACCAAGGGCTACTGGAACGATCCCGAAAGGACGGCGAAGACAATCGTCGACGGCTGGTACGACACTGGGGATACGTTCCGCCGAGACGCACACGGCTACTACACGTACTGCGGGAGGAGCGACGACGTATTCAAGGTCAGCGGCCGATGGGTGTCGCCGTACGAGATTGAATCGGTCCTCATCCAACATCCCCAAGTGCTTGAAGCGGCGGTTATAGGCCGGAAAGACGAACACGGCCTAATCCATGCCGATGCTTGGGTCGTGCTGAAAGAGCCCGCGGGTTCTGGGGCGCAGATCGCAGAAGATCTTCGGCATTTCTGCGGGGCCATTCTTCCGCGCTACAAATTGCCGAGTCAGATTCATGTCGTCGACAAACTGCCGAAGACGGCTACTGGAAAAATCCAGCGCTACAAATTGCGCGTTGCCACTGCTCACCAAGATCGAGTGTCGCAAAAGCAGAAGGCCGAGGGCATGATCTTGGTCGATCGAGTCGGCCGAGTCGTCATCGCTACGCTGTCTCGTCCCCCAGTCAACGCCCTCAATGACGAACTGATCGAGCACCTCGACGCCGTGCTCGATCAGGTTATCGATGATCAGGGGGTTGCAGTGCTGCACATCCGCAGCGATCAGCAGGCGTTCTGCGCGGGAGCCGACCTTGCCTTGATGCAGTCTTGTTTTGGCACGCTGGAGGGCCCGGATGTCATGCTGGATCTGGTACGCCGGATGCAGCGGCTGTTCTCCCGAATCGAGTCGGCACCCGTCCTTACACTCGCCGAAATCGGCGGAGCGGCCATGGGAGGCGGTCTCGAGTTGGCGCTCGCCTGTGATGTTCGCGTGGCTGCGCTTGAAGCAAGGCTTGGACTGCCGGAGGTCGGACTGGGCCTTTTGCCCGGCGCCGGGGGCACCCAACGATTGACCCGGTTGTGCGGACCGGGCATCTCCAGTCGCCTAATACTTGGTGGCGAGGTGATTGACGGAGCCTTGGCCGAGCGCCTGGGAGTCGTCCAGTGGACGCAGCCGCGCGAACAGCTCGCCCAGTGGACAAGGGAACTTGCGACCCGCTTCGCTCAAGCTCCCCGGCCAGCACTCGCTGCCAGCAAGCAGTGCATGGCAGCGGTTGGCGACCCGCACCGCGACGGCTATGCCGAGGAACTTGCCGCTACGCGGAAGCTCTATCAACATCCCGAGACCCGGCGCAGAGTCTCGGAATTTCTTGACCGGACGCACAGACGTGCTGTGGCCTCTAAGCTCCAGTAGCTGTACGCGTAATTTCAGGAGGAACGATGAAGGTGACAGACAAGATCGCCGTAGTGACTGGAGCAGCTTCCGGCATTGGTCTGGCGACAGCCGAAACCCTCGCTGAGGCAGGCGCCCGGGTCATCATCGCTGATATCGCTAAAGATAAGGGAGAGGCCGCCGCTGCGTGCATTCAAAAGAAGGGCCAAAAGGCTGAGTACCTTCACCTCGACATTACCTCTGACGCTTCCATCGCCGCCTTCACCGAAGCGCTCCAGAGCAAGGCGGGCGCGGTCGACATCGTCGTGAATGGCGCTGGCTGGGGGCAAATCAAGCCGTTCTGGGAGATGCCCGTCGATGTTTGGGACAAGATTGTGGTGCTCAATCTCGTCGGTCCGATGAAGTTGGTCAAAGCTCTTCTGCCCAAGATGATGGAGCGCAACAGCGGGAAAATTGTGAACGTCGGAAGCGATGCAGGCCGGGTCGGAAGCTCGGGCGAGACTGTTTATGCTGGCGCCAAGGGCGGTCTAATTGCCTTCACAAAGTCGCTTGCTCGCGAAGTGGCGCGCTACAACATCAATGTCAATTGCGTCTGCCCGGGTCCAACTGAAACACCGCTTTTGTTTGCGGTGCCGGAGAAGCACCTGGAGGCTTTTAAGCGAGCGATACCTTTCCGCAGGTTCGGCAAACCACAAGAAGTTGCCGATGCAATTCTATTTTTTGCGAGCTCTCGCTCCGACTACATCACGGGTCAAGTCTTGAGCGTCAACGGTGGTCTGACAATGGTTGGCTAATCGGCGTACCAAGGAGCAACAACATGAAGAAGGTTCAGTTGGCAAATTATAAGGCCGCACATTTTGGCTGGAGCGTCTCGGGCAAGGTTGCCACCATTACGCTCAACCGTCCAGACCGCAAGAATCCAGTCACCTTCGAGTCTTACGGCGAGCTACGGGATCTGTTCCGAGAATTAGTCTACGCGACCGACATCAAAGCGGTGGTCTTCACCGGAGCGGGAGGTAATTTCTGCTCCGGCGGTGACGTCCACGACATCATCGGGAAGCTGGTGAAGATGGACATCCTTGATTTGCTTGCGTTCACTCGGATGACCGGCGATCTGGTTAAGGCGATGCGTTCGTGTCCGCAACCCATCGTGTCGGCAATCGACGGCATTTGCGCCGGCGCGGGAGCCATGATTGCGTGCGGTTCAGACCTGCGATTCGGCACGGCGCGGAGCAAAGTTGCGTTCCTGTTCGTGCGCGTTGGGCTTGCGGCCGCCGACATGGGTGCGTGCACGCTACTGCCTCGGCTGATTGGGATGTCTCGCGCTGCAGACCTGCTCTATACGGGCCGCGCCATGAACGGCGAGGAAGCCGAGCGATTTGGCTTCTACAATCGTGTTGTAGAACCGGAGAAGCTGCTCGATGAAGCTACCGCCATGGCCAAATCGCTCGCGGATGGTCCCACATTCGGGCACGGCATGACAAAAACCATGTTGTACCAGGAGTGGAGCCAGGGTCTCGACGAATGTATCGAAGCGGAAGCCCAGGCTCAGGCCATTTGCATGCAGACCCAGGACTTCGAGCGCGCCTACAAAGCATTCGCCGCAAAACAGACGCCTGTATTCGAGGGCAACTGATGGCGGACAAGACTTTCCTGGCCTGGCCCTTTTTCGACGATGGGCATCGAAAATTGGCCGGCGAATTGGAGACTTGGGCTGGGAATGTGCTCCCACCCCTCCTCAGGGGGGCCGAAGATAGCTCGGACGCTGTCTATTCTTGCGTCGGCAGGCTCGTCGCCGAACTCGGGAAGGCTGGGCTACTGCGCGTCTGCGTTCCTCGCGCATACGGTGGCGAGCGCGAGAACCTCGATGTACGTAGCCTGTGTCTGGCCCGCGAAATCATGGGCCGGACTTCGGGTCTAGCTGACTTCGCTCTGGCGATGCAGGGTCTAGGGAGCGCCCCAATTACGCTTTACGGCCGCGAGGATCAAAAGCGCTCGATTCTTCCGCGTGTGGCGGCCGGTGAGGCGCTCGCGGCTTTTGCGCTTTCCGAACCGGACGCCGGATCGGACGTGAGCGCCATTTCCACGACCGCCACGCGCGACGGCAAGTCTTGGCGTCTAAATGGAGTCAAGACCTGGATTTCAAACGCAGGACTGGCAGCTTTTTACGTGGTCTTCGCACGTTCTGGAGAGGGACCCGGAACCAAAGGACTGTCCGCATTCGTCGTCGATGCCGGCTCTGCTGGCTTGGACGCGAGCGAGCGTATTGATGTCATAGCGCCTCATCCACTCGGCACACTGCGTCTAACCGATTGTCGCGTTCCCGGCGACTGTGTCCTCGGCCAGCCGGGTGAAGGATTCAAAATTGCCATGGCCACGCTCGACATCTTCCGATCAACGGTGGGTGCCGCTGCGTTGGGTTTGGGACGCCGAGCGATGGACGAGGCAACCGGACGGGCGCTCAAGCGGCGCATGTTTGGGCGAGTGCAGGCCGATTTTCAGCTGACTCAGGCAAAAATCGGGGACATGGCCGTTTTGATTGACGCCGCTGCGCTTCTGATCTACCGTTCGGCGTGGACCAAAGACGTGTTGGGCGGGCGCGTTACGCGCGAAGCCTCAATGGCCAAGCTGTTTGCCACTGAATCAGCGCAACAGGTGATCGATGCGGCGGTGCAGATCTTCGGCGGTCTAGGAGTCGTTCGTGGAATTACCGTCGAACGCCTCTATCGCGAAATCCGGGCGCTGCGCATCTACGAAGGGGCAAGCGAAGTGCTGAAGCTGATTATCGCTTCGAAAGTATTTGAGGCTTCGGCCGCCGAGAATGGCGCGGACGCGTCCGCGCCTGTGTGAACGCGGGACAGGCTCATGGAAACGACTACGAACGCGCCGTTCGCCCGCCACCACGCAGTCGTCACCGGCGGGGGGCGCGGAATCGGCGCGGCAATCGCCGAGGCGCTCGCACGCATGGGCGCCTCGGTCTCCCTCATCGGTCGCAGCGCCGACGCGCTGCAATCCACGGCAGATCGAATCATCAAGGAGCATGGCGTCAGGGTGGCGACAGCATCCGCCGATGTAGCCGACGAAGCGGCGGTCCGAAAAGCCATGGTCACCGTCACTGGTGCGCTCGGTGCCCCGACGATCCTGGTCAATAACGCAGGCGTTGCCATGTCAGCGCCGTTTCTTAAGTCGGACGCGGCATTCTGGCGAAAGGTGCTCGATGTCGATCTGATGGGAGCGGTCTATTGCACCCAGTCTGTCTTGCCGGCCATGGTTGAATCGAAATGGGGCCGGATTATCAACATCGCCTCGACTGCCGGGGTGGCCGGGGCCGCCTACATCACCACTTACTGCGCGGCCAAGCATGCCCTGATCGGCTTGACTCGGGCCTTGGCCATCGAGACAGCGCGCACCGGAGTGACAATCAATGCGGTGTGTCCCAGCTACACCGACACGGATATGACCGCACAAAATGTTGCCAACATCACGAAGAAGACCGGCCGAAGCCGCGAGGAGGCCATAGCCAGTCTGGTGGCGCACAATCCGCAAGGACGTCTAATTCAACCCGCGGAAGTTGCAGATGCAGTGGTGTGGCTTTGCGGCGATAACGCTGCGTCGGTTACGGGGCAGAGCATCGTCATTGCGGGCGGCGAAATCACGCCATAAATCCAACAGCCCCTCTCAGTTCCCGCTGACGCTGGCGAAATGCCGCGTTAACTGTAGCCGCTTGATTTGTACATCGAAAGCGCGTCGTCACACGTAGGCCGCAATACCGGTGACGCGCTCCCCGATGATGAGCCGCTGAATGTCGTGCGTTCCTTCGTACGTGTACACGGACTCGAGATTGTTCATGTGGCGCATGACGCAGTAGTCTTCCACGATCCCGTTCGCGCCCAGAATGTCGCGGGCCTTGCGCGCCACTTCCATCGCCATCCAGACATTATTCATCTTCAGCATGGAGATGTGCGACGGATGCGCGCGGCCCTGATCCTTCAGCCGTCCGACGTGCAGCGCCAAAAGTTGTGCCTTGGAGATTTCGGTGATCATCCACGCCAGCTTATCCTGCACGAGCTGGTGCGACGCGATGGGCTTGTTGGCAAATTGCTTGCGCGATTTCGCATATTGCAGAGCCGTGTCGTAACAAGCCATGGCCGCCCCAATTGCGCCCCATCCGATGCCGTAGCGTGCCTGGGTAAGGCACGAGAGCGGCCCGCGCAATCCGTCCACGCTCGGGAGAACGTTTTCGACCGGCACCTCGCAATCGCTGAACGAAAGTCCCGAAGTAACGGATGCACGCATCGACAATTTGCCGTGCACGTCGTGTGTTTTGAAGCCTTTCGAGCCCTTTTCCACGAGGAAGCCGCGCACGCGCTCGTCCTCGCACTTGGCCCACACCACGCTCACATCGGCGATCGAGCCGTTAGTAATCCACATTTTTTCGCCGTTGAGAACGTAGCGGTCGCCGCGGCGCACGGCGCGCGTCAGCATGCCGCCCGGGTTCGAGCCGAACTGCGGTTCGGTGAGCCCGAAACAGCCGATGGCCTTGCCGCTCTGCAAACGGGGCAGCCATTTGTCCTTTTGCGCGGGTGAACCGTACGTATGAATTGGATACATCACCAGCCCGCTCTGCACCGAGACAAAGCTGCGCAGCCCTGAATCGCCGCGCTCGAGTTCCTGCATCACCAGCCCGTAGGCTACGTTGGACATTTCCGCGCAACCGTAGCCCTTCAAATTTGAGCCGAAAAAGCCGAGTTCGCCCAGTTGTGGAAGCAGGTCCACCGGGAAGGTTGAGTCCCGAAAATGCTTGTCGATGACAGGGATTATCTGCTCGTCAACGAACTGCCTTGCGGTTCCACGCGCAAGAAGTTCTTCGTCATTCAACACTGAATCAAAATCCAGATAATCCACGCCTGAGAACGCCGACATACACTCTCCTTCGAACCACATTGAAAGCAAACAACATGAGTACTGGAATCAAGGGATAAAAGCCGTGACGGCGGTCACTGATGTTTCATCCCGGCAGCGCCCAAACTGCGATCGACCAAAGTTTCTTGGGGCGAGGAGCCAATAGCGAGATGACGAAGATGCCAGCCGGCGCGCTTGCTCAGACCACTCTCGTGGGCGTAATTGGAAGCGGAACCATGGGAGCGGGCATCGCACAGGTGGCGGCGCTAGCGGGGCACGCCGTGGTGCTGTACGACTCTCGATCCGATGCGGTGCCAAAGGCGATTCAAGGTATTCGGCAGAACCTCGACAAATTGGCATCGAGAGGGAAGCTTTCGGCGGAGGCGGCCGAGGGCGCATCGGCGCGCTTGCGTGCCGCATCGAGTCTAAACGAACTTCGTGAATCGGGAATTGTCATCGAAGCAGTCGTGGAGGACCTCGAAGTCAAGCGACAGTTATTCGCAGAACTTGAAAATATAGTGGACGCGAATTGCATTCTCGCCACCAACACGTCTTCGTTGTCGGTAACGGCGATTGCCGCGGCGCTCAGATCGCCTCACAGATTGGTAGGAATGCATTTTTTCAATCCGGTGCCGCTCATGGAACTCGTTGAAGTGATTGGTGGGCTAGCGACGGGCTCCGAACCCTTAGCCACTGTTCACGCAACGGCCGCCGCGTGGGGCAAAACTCCCGTCTACGCGAAGTCGACGCCCGGCTTCATCGTGAATCGCGTCGCCCGGCCCTATTACGGCGAAGCGCTGCTCCTGCTGGCCGAGCAAGCGGCGAGCCCCGCCACAATTGACGCGGTGATGAGGGAATCCGGCGGGTTTCGAATGGGCCCTTTCGAACTGATGGATCTCGTTGGACTCGACGTAGGTTTTGCCGTGAGTCAATCGATCTTCGGCGCATACTTTGGCGACCCTCGCTACCGGCCCTCGTTGATCCAGCAGGAAATGGTTCGTGCGGGTTTCCTCGGAAGGAAAACTAAGCGAGGATTCTACCAATACGACGAAAAGGCAGCCGCTTCGACTCCGGACGCAGAACCGCCTGCACCGAGGCCGCAACGTGTCAGGATTTTCTCGGAGGGACCCCTGGCGGAAGCGCTAGCCAAACGGCTGGCTGCGTCAGGAGTGAAAGTCGACCGCGCGAATTCGCGATCGGATCACGGGGATGCGGTAGAAGTCGGAGACGCAATTCTGGCCGTCACCGACGGCCGTTCGGCGACGGAAAGAGCCTGCGAAACCAGGCATCGGAATTTCGTGGTTGTTGATTTAGCCCTCGACTACTCGAAGGCGACGCGTCTGGCGATTGCGAAGGCGAACGGGTGCGACGAGCGCGCATACTTGTCGGCAGTCGGACTCTTGCAAGCAGCGGGATACGCTGTTTCTCGGTTGAGAGATGTGCCCGGTATTGCCGTGATGCGGACGGTCGCCATGCTGGTCAATGAGGCCGCCGACGCTGTAAATCAGGGCGTAGCCACGGTCGCGGACGTGGACACGGCCATGCGCAAAGGAGTCAACTACCCGCGGGGACCTTTGGCTTGGGCTGATGAACTCGGCGTTGAAACGATCCAGAAGGTGCTCGTGAATCTAGCTGTCCATTACGGCGGAGATCGCTATCGCGTTTCACCAAAAATCCGTCAGCTGGTCTGGAGCGGTGGCACATTTTGGGGTGAAGCCGCTAGTTGAGACGAATCGAAACGGGAGAAATTCATGAGCGAAGCCGTAATTTGCGATGCAATCCGGACGCCCTTCGGTCGCTACGGCGGGACGTTGTCAGCTGTGCGTACGGACGACCTCGCGGCAATGCCCATTCGTGCCCTGATGGAACGGAATCCGCGCGTCGACTGGCAGGCGGTAGACGACGTAATCTTCGGCTGCGCGAATCAGGCCGGCGAGGATAATCGCAATGTCGCGCGTATGGCGTTGCTGCTGGCCGGCCTTCCGCCGGATGTTTCCGGAACAACCGTTAATCGACTTTGCGGCTCCAGCATGGACGCGGTTGGGATTGCGGCCCGCGCCATCAAGTGCGGCGAAGCAGATCTGATGATTGTCGGCGGTGTGGAAAGCATGTCCCGTGCTCCGTTCGTGATGGGAAAGGCTGAGGCGCCTTTCAGTCGAACCGCGGAGATCTTCGACACGACCATCGGCTGGCGTTTCGTCAATCCAGCCATGAAGAGCAGATACGGCACGGATTCCATGGCGGAAACCGCGGAAAACGTGGCGGAGGAATTTCATATCGCGCGTGCGGATCAGGACGCTTTCTCGTTGCGGACGCAACAGCGATGGGCCAAGGCGCAAACCGCCGGGTTTTTCAGAAACGAAGTCTTTCCTGTACCGATCCCTACAAAGAAGGGAGAACCGAAGGCGTTCGACACGGATGAGCATCCCCGGCCGGACACGAACCTCGAGAATCTGGCCAAGTTGAAACCTATCGTGAAAGCGAATGGCACCGTCACGGCGGGTAATGCATCCGGCATCAATGATGGTTCCTGCGCCCTGCTCCTCGCATCGGAAGAAGCTGCGCGGAAATACGGCCTCACGCCCCGTGTCCGCGTCGTGGCCACCGCGGCCGCCGGCGTCGCGCCTCGAATTATGGGAATGGGGCCCGTGCCTGCCACGCGAAAAGTCCTCGCAAATGCGGGGCTGCCAATATCGAAAATGGATGTGATCGAGCTGAATGAGGCGTTCGCGGCTCAATCGCTCGCTGTGCTGCGAGCCCTGGGTCTGCCGGATGACGCCGAGTTTGTGAATCCAAACGGCGGAGCGATTGCAATCGGCCATCCGCTCGGCGCCAGTGGAGCGCGGCTGGTCACCACCGCCATGTATCAACTGCAGGTCTTGAAGGCTCGCTACGCGCTCTGCACCATGTGCATTGGAGTGGGCCAGGGAATCGCGACAGTCCTGGAAAGATGCTGAGCACGGGAACGATCTCTCGCGACAACCGGGCAGGGAGCCTCGGAGATATTTGGCTTGACGTAAGTAATGGTATTACAGTACCGTAATGCGTATTAAGGAGGCGCCATGGAAAGCCCGCTGGGAGTCGCGAAACGTGCGGATCCAATGCCCCCGAACCTCGAAGCTTCAGTGCGAGACCTTGTTCTCGAGAACCCGGCCGCTGCCCGAGTCTTTGAAATACTTGGAATCGACTACTGCTGCGGCGGTGACCGGCCTCTTACGCAGGCTTGCAGGGCGGCTGGCCGGTCCGTGGAAGAAGTGAGCACGGCGCTTCAGAAGGTCGATTCCGCTCCCTCCGAAAGGGACTGGCGCCATGCTTCACTTGCCGAATTGGCGCAGCACATTGTGGACAAACATCACGCGTTCACGCAGACAGAGATCGTGCGGATCAAGGGCCTTATCGCAAAGGTGACCGCCGTCCATGGCAAGGGTCATCCGGAATTGGACGACCTCCGGTTGATCTTCGAAGAATTGTCGGCGGAATTGAGGGCGCACATGATGAAGGAAGAGGAAATGCTCTTCCCTTATATCGCTGAAATGGAAGAAGCGGCCCGTTTCAACCGCCGTCCGCCGGCACCTATGTTCGGGACTGTTCAAAATCCGGTGGCAGCTATGGTCATGGAGCACGAGTCGGCGGGCCAAGCACTCGAAAAAATGCATGAAATCACAAAAAGCTACACCGTGCCGCCAGATGGCTGCGCCAGCTATCAAGCGCTCTACCAGGCATTGCCTGGTTTTGCGGCTGACCTGCATCAGCATATTCACCTCGAGAACAACATACTGTTTCCTCGTTCAGTGGAACTCGAGAGCAACTTCGGCTGAACTCGGCGGTTTTATCGGGGATGATTCAGCCAGGGATCCTTTTGAAGAATGAATCGGGCTTGAATGACTGACCTGCGCGACTGACAGGAGAGAAAAATGAGCAAACCAGCAGTTGGGGAAGAAAGAACGGCAAAACCGGAAATTGCCGGGCCAGACGTGGAAGCGGTCCTGCGAATCATGGATGCGATGGAAAAGGCGTGGAGCGACAAAAATTTGCCGGAGTTGTTCAGCCACTACTGGCACAACGATGGCTTCGTCCTGTTCACCTCCCGCGGCGCGTACTATGGTTGGGATGCGTCGAAAGAAATGCTGGAGAGATATTTTGACAATCTGGAGGAAGTCAGCCTGAAATTCGGCCCACGCAAGGCGAGAGTCTTCGGAGATGTCGCCACGGTGGTCTATGAATGGCGCACCGACGGCAGATCCAAGCTGAACGATAACCGCCTCCTTCGGGAGGGGTACGGAACGGACGTTTTTCTGCGGGACAAGGGGACATGGAAGCTCTATCACAACCACGTCTCTCTCAGTCATCCCGGAATCAGTCACATGCAGGATCACAAATGGTGAAACAGCGCTTCGCGGCTTTCTAGCGTATAGCGGCAAGCGACCGCGATCCCTTAGAGGGCCTGCCCTTCGTTCGTTACCGTGTCGTCGGCGACCTGCCACGCGTGCTTCTGCGGGTCTGTGATATATGCCTTGAAATCCGGCACAACCTTGCGCGCCTGCCAAAGTGGTACTAAATTACTTCTTTCACGACACGGAGAGACGGTGCCCAAAATCTGGCAGCCATGACGACCGCCATCACTTCCGGGAAAATGGGTGCGATACAGATTCGGCCCGCGACCAATTCCGATCTTTCGGCGTTGATCGCCCTGGATGAAGAAGTTACCGGTCTCGCCAAGCGCAAGTATTGGAAGGAAACGTTCGTACGCTATGGTGGGCGACGCAGATTGCAGCGGTTCTTTCTAGTTGCTGAACAGCGCGGCCACATCGAGGGATTTATCATTGGCGAGGTCCGCACCTGGGAATTCGGCGAGCCACCTTGCGGGTGGGTTTTTGCGCTGCAAGTGCGGCCGAAAACGCGCCTGAAGGGCGTGGGTACACAGCTGTTCGAGGCCCTATGCGCTGCATTCCGACGCGCTGGTATCGAGAAAGTACGTACCATGCTCGCGCGTGATAATCATCTTGTGCTGTCATTTTTTCGCAGTCAAGGAATGATGGCGGGGCCTTTTATCGAGCTCGAAACCACGCTCGATTAAGCCCATTCCGAGGCGAAATCGCATGCAATTACAGAAAGCAAGCTCATTCGCGCTCTACGCCGTGCTTGAGCTTGCAGCGAATCCGACCAGCCAGCTTTCAGGCACGGAAATCGCGGACAAATACGGGATTTCCGCCCATCATCTGGCGAAGGTCTTGCGCGATCTTGGACGCGCGGGCATCGTTGACGCTGCTCGCGGCGTGGGCGGCGGTTATCGGCTCGCCGTCAATGCAAAACGACTGACTTTGCTCGATGTCATTCAAATCTTTGAACCCGTCGGACCGGAGAGTGCCTCAAAGGACGATCCGGAACTTGCCACCGACGCGGGTTGCGCACTCCGCATGGTGCTCGATGAGCTCGATGATCATGCGCTTGCCACCTTTCGATCGATCACTATCTCCACTATGTTGAAGTTGATGGCACGGCGTCCGTGGGTCGAGTCTCCGCGTGTCGCAACACCGCCTCGCAAATCGGCGTCTAGCCGTTGATTCCACGCTTGCCCTGAGAAGCGACGCCGGTCGGACACTAGCGGCGCCCACGACCAAGCGAAAGGGGTTGTGGATAATTATAGTATTCTAGTACCAGAATAGTGTTGACAGGCTCTTCGGGTGGCGGGTAGAATCCAAGCCATGAACGCACAACGCAGAGAACGTACGGGAATCGGCCATCAGGCGCTGACTCGCGCCTGCCTGCTGCCGTAAGGAGGGAGAAGGCTGTGGCCACTACTCCGGTTCTAGAAAGTTCCAAGCTGAGCGGGATTTTTGACTCGTGCCGCGAGATCGCACAGGACACTGAATTTGCGGTGGCGAAGCGCTGGCTCGAAGAGCATCCCGGAAAGAAGGCGATCGGCTGCTTTCCCATCCATTGTCCGGTCGAACTCATCCACGCCTCCGGTATGCTGCCGCTCGGCATTATCGGCGCTGGCAATCAACTCGAGGTCACCTACGCCGACTCTCGCTTCCAGTCTTTCGTTTGTTCGATTGTGAAGACCACGCTGGAGCTGGGACTCACCAACCGGCTCAAGTTTCTTGAAGGGATGTTGTTCCATTCGATCTGCGATCCGGCGCGCAACCTCTCGAGTGTCTTCCAGCGCAACTTTCCCGGCATGTTCGTGGAGTACATTCACTACCCGCAGAATTTTGCGTCGCCGCTGGCAAGGAAATACTTGGAATCGGAATATCGACGGATACTGGACGGCCTGCAACTGAGATCCGGGCATGCGCCCACCGCCGACGACTTGAACCGCAGTATCGACCTCTACAACCGCATCCGAACCGGCTTGCGTGAAATTTACCGGATCAGGGCAGCAACGCCGCATGTCATCTCTGCGGCGGAATCCTTTGTGCTGACACGAGCAGGAACACTGATGGCACCGGAAGCATTTGTGGAGATGCTTGAAGATGTCCTCGCCGAACTTCCCACACGCCCATCGCGTCCCAAAGACCGGATTCGCGTGGTCTTGGAGGGCTCGTTCTGCGAGCTTCCGCCCGTAGGCCTGATTGAGACTCTGGAACAGGCGGGATGCTACATCCTCGATGACGATTTTCTGCGCGGTTGGAGATGGTTCACTGAGGATGTGCCCATTCAGGCCAATCCGCTGGCCGCGCTGGCCGAGAGTTATTCGGAGCGCTCCTACTACTCCGGCACCAAACACGACACTCGGGAGACGAAGGCGGCACACTTAATCAACCAGGTCAAAGAAAAGAAGGCGGACGCCGTCGTCATGCAAGCCGCCAAGTTTTGCGAACCGGCCTTGTTCGATTATGCCTTGTATCGCAAGGCCTTGGACGACGCGAAGATTCCGCATTTGCTTTTGGAATTCGAAGAAAAAAACTGGATTTTTGACCGTGCTCGTTCCGAGGCAGAGACATTCGTGGAGTCACTATTGTTCGACTGACGGTTAAACGGTAGCTCGGCGAAGGAGCCTAACCATGGCGCAAGCGGCACCGAAGTCTGATTATCAGGGACGCATCCACAATCTTCAGAAAGACATGATTGGGCGTTACTACGCGAATTTAACCGCGGCTGCGGAAGGCAAGGGAAAGAAAGCCATCTACATGCTGATCAGCGGCAATCCAGTGGAGCTGATCGAGGCCTTCGACATGCTGCCGGTTTACCCGGAGGTCAACGCCCTGCAACTCGCCGTGAAGAAGCAGTCCTTGCCTCTCATTCTGGCGGCCGAAGAAATGGGCTACTCCACGGACAATTGCGCCTACGTGAAGGCCGATGTCGGAATGTATTTTGCGGACCGCAAGACGCCCTTTGCCACCATCCCGCAGCCCGACTTGCTCTTGTGCAATTACGTCGGTTGCAACGTCTACCTGCAATGGTTCGAGCACCTGGCCGAGTATTCCAAAGCTCCTATCTACAATTTGGACGTACCTTTCTTCCGCACCGCAACGGCTGATCCGCTAGCAGAAGACGTGAGTTATGTTGTCAAGCAACTGGAAGAGCTCATCGAAATTCTCGAGCGTATGAGCGGCAAGACGCTCGACTACAAGAAATTGCAGCGCATCATGGCGCTTTCCGGCGAGACCGGAGAGCTATGGTCGGAGATCAAGATGCTGACGCGGGAGCGCCCCGCTCCGTATGATGCCTATTTCGATTCCGTCATGATGATGGCCCCACTCTACTGCCTGCGCGGTACAGAAGACGGGCTGCGGTTTTTTCAGGAAGCATACAAAGAGATGAAGCAGCGGGCGGACAACCATGAGGGACCGTTGCCGGAGGAAAAGTTTCGGGTCGTCATGGAGGGTCCCCCGCCGTGGCCGTTTCTGCGGCAGTTCCGTGACATGTTCAGCCGTTGGGGTGCGGTAGCCATCGCGTCGACATATTCGGGGGTCGGCGGCATATGGGAGTTCGGATTCCGGCACGACCCGCAGCGGCCTCTCGAAAGCATCGCTCGGCACATGCTGCAGTGGAATGTCACGAACCGCAACTTCATGCAGCGGTACAAACAACTCAAGGACTATGTGGAAGATTGGGGCGCCGATGCGCTCGTGATCCACTCCGTGAAAAGCTGCCGGTTGTTTTCCGCAGGCCAGGGCGACATGAGGGAATACTTTACGAAACAACTGGGCGTGCCTACTCTGCTGATCGAGTCCGATTTAGAGGACCCGCGG
This sequence comes from uncultured Acidobacteriota bacterium, assembly GCA_963769415.1. Lineage (GTDB taxonomy): Bacteria > Acidobacteriota > Terriglobia > Acidiferrales > UBA7541 > Palsa-295. The sequence continues at coordinate 1,410,851 of CAVYLM010000005.1, read as the reverse complement.
TATTTTTCCGAGGCGCAACTGCGAAATCGCGTGGACGCCTTCTTTGAATCGCTGGAGCACCAAAGGCACTTGGTCGCGAAATAGAGTTTGGGCCGCGAACGGGAGTTGCAGCAGAAGCGCAAGGAAAGGTAGGGTCGCATGATTTACGGAGGCGGAGTAGACGTCGGATCAACGCAGACCAAAGCGATCATTTTGTCCGAGGACCGCAAGATCGTGGCTCGCTGCTTGATCAATACCGGAGCCAATGTCTCCATGGCGGCCGAACGTGCGTTCCGGGAGGCATCGGCCTCCGCCGGCATCGCCCCTGAAAGCATCGCCTACGTGGTTGGGACGGGCTACGGGCGCTATAAAGTGAATTTCGGCAACGCGCAAATCACCGAAATCTCCTGTCACGCCCGAGGCGCCAATCTTCTGTTCCCCAAAACTCGCACCGTGATCGACATGGGCGGCCAGGATGCCAAGGGGATCCGCGTAGGCGAAGACGGGGACGTCAAAGATTTCGTCATGAACGACAAGTGCGCCGCCGGCACGGGGCGGTTTCTTTCAAACGCGGCCGAAACCGTTGGTATCGGTCTCGATCAGATCGGCCCCATATCGCTCGGTGCAAAGAAGCCCGTGCGCCTTAGCACGGTCTGCGCCGTTTTCGTTGAGTCGGACATCATGTCCTACCTGGCGGAAGGGAAGACCGTGCCGGATATTCTCGGCGGCGTTCACAACGCGATCGCAGCTCGCACCGTGGCTTTGGTACGCAGAGTCGGCATCGATCCCGAAGTCACCTTCACGGGCGGAGTATCGCGGAACATTGGCATGGTGAAGGCGCTTGAGGAAAAGCTGGGCCAGACCGTGAACGTTTGCGACGATTCGCATTTCATCGGCGCGATTGGCGCTGCGATTTTTGCCGTCGAGCGGGCATTGGGCGGCGCTAGCGCCGGCTCGGGGAAGCCGGAGCAGGTGAAGGTTGCGGCGCCGGCACCATCGCCATCGCTGCCAATTGGCGGCGCCCAGTAGAGGACTCGATTCATGCCGAAAGTAACGGAGGTGTTCCATGACTTTTGTAGCAGGAATTGATATCGGATCGAGGGGCACCAAGGCAGTCATCCTCGATGAATCACGGCATGTCTGCGGGACTGCACTCGTGAAAACCCGACCTGACTTTCCTGGCGTCGCAAAGGAAGCCATGGAACAGGCACTTTCCCAGGCTGGCGGCCGCATGGAAGATGTGAAGTACGTGACTACGACCGGCTTAGGGCGGTACAACATCCCTTTCCGTGATCTCCAAATTACGGACATCACATGCGCGGCGCGGGGAGCCGAGTTCTTGTTTCCCAACACCGCTTGCGTCCTCGACGTGGGAGGCCAAAGCACCCGCGCCATCCGCTTGCGCCAAGGCGGCAAGGTGAAGGAATTCAAATCCAACGACAAATGCGCAGCAGGTTCGGGAGGATTCCTCGAGCGCGCCGCACACTATCTCGAGATGCCTCTCGATCAACTTGGTCCTCTTTCCATGGCTGCGGAGAAACCCACGATGATCAGCAGCGTGTGCGCAGTGCTGGCGGAGTCGGAGATCATCAATCTCGTCAGCGAAGGCCAAAGCGTCGAAAATATCATCCGCGGCATTCACAATTCGCTTGCTTCGCGATCCAAGGCTCTGCTTGCCCGTGTGGGGCTTGAAGACGAAGTTACTTTCGTCGGTGGTGTGGCGCGCCAGACTGGAATGGTGGCGGCCTTGAAAGCCAGTATCGGCCGTCAAGTGAACGTCAGCGATGAACCCGACATGGTCGCTGCCCTTGGTGCCGCATTGTTGGCCCACCAGCGATTGCAGAAGCTCGGCGGGATCAAAAGCAACGATCAGGACCCGGATCTTAACGTTGGTTAGAATCGCTAGCGCGCGGTGCTTCTTAACGTGCTTGCTGTCGTGATGTGCAAATCTCGGTCAGGACGGAATCCGATCCGGATGCTGAGCGCCGAACGGAAACTTGCCGCATGCTGACCAATCGAAGAAACATTCAAATCGAATGGGGCGATTGCGATGCGGCGGGAACTGTCTTTTTCCCTCGCTATCTTGAATATGGCGACGCCTGCACGAACGCACTCTTTGCAAAGGCTGGGCTGTTCAAGCCGGCGATGATCAAGGCCTACAACATCATCGGAATACCGTTAGTCGACTTGCGCGCGCGATTCGTCGCGCCTTCCGATTTTGGCGACGAGGTGGTCTACGAGACCTGTATCACCGAGTGTGGACGCAGCAGTTTCTTGGTTCAGCATAAAGTCTCCCGCCCCGACGGAATCCTTGGCCTGGAGATCTTTGAGAAACGCGTCTGGGTCAGGCGCGTAAGCGAAAACCCAGTCGCATTCCGTAGTGAGCCAATTCCCGAGGAAGTGAAGAATCGATTCACGGATCCGGTAGCCGCCTCGAGTGTGTAGACTGCGAGCGTCGGAGTCTGTGAACGCCGGACCGACGATGTGATCAGTGCTGCTGGGCGTGGATTTCAGTTCACGAAGCGCTCCGGCCAATATGCTGGATGCGCAGAGGAGAGGAAGCTTATGGCAGTCGCACGAGTCACGAAGATCACCGCTGCATCTTCCAAGGGGTTCAAAGAAGCTGTTGATGAGGGGATGAGTCGCGCGTCAAAGACCCTCCGAGGAATCACCGGTTTCGAGGTGATCTCTCTGAAGGGAAAAGTCGATAAGGGCAAGACCGTCGAGTACCGGGTGACCATGGAGGTCACTTTCGTTCTCGACTAGGCGCGCGCCCGAGTTGATGCGAAAGCGTTTGCTCGGCTCTTAGAACTTGATCACGCATGCCGTTCGCCTTGGCTGCCTTGAAGTCTAGCGTGATGCTAACCAACGCCCTGATCTCGACTGGGATGAATGGGACATCTCAAGAGTGATGAGGGGCTACCGTCACGGCGAGCGTCCTATGGAATTATGCGGGTTCGTGCCCGACGCGGCGCGGCCAACGGAAATTTGGCGGACGGCGTGGCGGAGTCTGACGCGCGCGGTCCAGTGTCCCGCGTGCGGTGAATTTCAGAAACCGGGCGCTCGATGCTCGAATGAGAAAACAAGCGCGGCGCTCGACCTACTGTGTGACGGTAGCGCGGAACGCGATTCCGGTGGGGACACAGCACAATTGCACAAACGTGGTGCAATGCCATTCCATCAAGTGATTGAAAAGAATGGCGGGGACGACGAGACTCGAACTCGCGACCTCTGCCGTGACAGGGCAGCGTTCTAACCGACTGAACTACGTCCCCGCGCCATGGTTACTGGATGGTGGGCGATCTCCGATTTGAACGGAGGACCTTCCGGGTGTAAACCGGACGCTCTAACCGCTGAGCTAACCGCCCTCGAAAGCATCGTAGCAGAACCCGCACGGTTGAGGCTAGCGGTTAAACGCTTTCCGGCCTCGCGTATTGACGGTTCTGCGGCAACTACGCATGCTTCCGAGTCTCATTCGATGAAGCCTTCTTCAAATCCTTCCGATCATTCCTCTTGAAAACCCGAACGCGCGAAAGGGAAGCGGCGAGGCGGAGAAACACGCGCCATTGAAGAAAACTGGCGCGCTGCCGATGCCAAATTTGGGCAGCCCTGTACCGGGGTACAGGAGCAAAAAATAGCCTGTACCAACGGACAGTTCTGCGTGCGGCGCATCGGATGTTAGCAGATTCACTACGAACGCCCCACCGGGTTCCCAATTCGTAAGGGAGCGCGTGCTACTCTGCAATTCCGGCGGTTCTAGTACCGTCGAAGCCACATCATGTCTTCACGACTCGGCGAAATCCTGGTCAAGGACAGCCTGATCTCCGCGGATCAGCTGAAGCAGGCGCTCGACTACCAGAAAAAGAATGGTGGCCGGCTGGGGACGTGTCTGGTCAAGCTGGGCCTGGTCAGCGACGACGACATCACGGCGGTTCTTTCCCGGCAATACGGCGTTCCCTCGATCAACCTGAAATTCTATGAAGTCGATCCGGCGGTGATCAAGCTGGTGCCGCAGGAAACGGCAGTGCGCTATCAGATCGTCCCGCTTTCGCGCGTGGGCTCGACGCTCACGATCGCGATGACCGACCCGACGAACGTGTTCGCCATGGACGACATCAAGTTCATGACCGGATTCAACGTCGAGCCGGTGGTGGCGTCCGAGACCGCGATCAGCGAGGCGATCCACAAGTTCTACGGCGAAGTCGAAAGCGTCGAAGAGCTCGATAAGGTAATGAAGGACCTCACGGGCGACGAAGCAGACGCCCTTGAGCTCGCCGCCGAAGAGACCGAGATGGACCTCGCCTCCTTGTCCAAGGCGGCCGAGGAAGCGCCCATCATCAAGCTTTGCAACCTGATCCTCACCGATGCGGTGAAGCGCGGCGCGAGCGACATTCACGTCGAGCCGTACGAAAAGGAATTTCGCGTCCGGTTCCGCATTGACGGCGTGCTGCAGAACGTGATGGCTCCGCCTTTGAAACTGAAGGACGCGATGACCAGCCGCATGAAGATCATGTCGAAGCTGGACATCAGCGAGAAGCGGCTGCCGCAAGACGGCCGCATCATGATCAAGTATCTGAAGGACGGCAAGAAGAAGGAACTCGACTTCCGCGTTTCCACCGTCCCCACGCTTTTCGGCGAAAAGATCGTGCTCCGGCTGCTGGACAAGGAAAACCTACGGCTGGACATGACCAAACTCGGCTTCGAGCCCGAATCGCTGGCAAAGTTCGAGCGGCAGATTCTGAAGCCGTACGGTATGGTTCTGGTCACCGGCCCCACAGGATCCGGAAAGACGAACACGCTGTACTCGTCCGTCGCGCGGCTGAACACCCCGGAAACGAACATCATGACGGCCGAGGACCCGGTTGAGTTTCAGCTGCCCGGCATCAACCAGGTCCAGATGAAGGAGCAGATCGGGCTGAATTTCGCGTCCGCGCTGCGCGCCTTCCTGCGGCAAGACCCGAACATCATTCTGGTCGGCGAGATTCGAGACTTTGAGACGGCGGAGATCGCCGTCAAGGCCGCGCTGACCGGTCACCTGGTGCTCTCGACTCTGCACACCAACGACGCGCCCTCGACGATCAGCCGGCTAATGAACATGGGTATCGAGCCATTCCTGGTGGCCACCTCCGTGAACCTGATCTGCGCGCAACGGTTGGTGCGCCGCATTTGCGTGCAATGCAAAGAACCCTTGCAAATCCAAGCTTCGGCGCTTACGGAAGCCGGATTCACGCCGGACGAAGCTTCGAAAACGGTCGTGCAGCACGGGAAGGGCTGCGCGACCTGCAACAACACCGGCTACAAGGGCCGCTTGGGCCTTTACGAAGTGATGGAAATCAATGATGAGCTGCGCGAGCTGATCCTGGTCGGGGCGTCGGCCCTGGAAATCAAGAAGAAGGCGCTGGAGCTGGGAATGATCACGCTGCGGCGCAGCGGGCTGCAAAAAGTGGCCGCGGGACAGACGACCATGGAAGAAGTCTTGCGCGAAACCGTGCTGTAAAGAAAAGAGGAGACGAAGAAATGGCTGGCATCACACTGAGCGAGCTGCTGAAAAAGATGCTGGAGATGAGCGGCAGCGACCTGCACCTTTCCACCAACAGCGCGCCGCGCGTCCGCGTTCACGGCAAGCTCAAGCCGCTCGACATGCCTCCGCTGACTGCCGCGGACACGAAAGCGCTGGCCTACAGCGTGCTCACCGACGTCCAGAAGCACCGCCTGGAAGAAAATCTCGAGCTCGACTTTTCATTCGGCTTGAAGAGCCTAGCGCGGTTCCGCGGCAACATTTTCCACCAGCGCGGCGCCGTGGCCGCCGTCTTCCGGACGATTCCGTGGGAGATCAAGGGATTCGACGCGCTCGGCCTTCCCGCAGTCGTGCGGGGGATGTGCGACAAGCCGCGCGGGCTGGTCCTCGTCACAGGGCCGACGGGTTCGGGCAAATCGACTACGCTCGCCGCCATGCTCGACAAGATCAACAACGAGCGCGAAGAGCACATGATCACGATCGAGGATCCGATCGAGTTCCTGCACAACCACAAGAAGTGCCTGGTCAACCAGCGCGAAGTGCACTCGGACACGCATTCGTTCGCGAATTCGCTGCGGGCCGCGCTGCGCGAAGACCCGGATGTGGTGCTCATCGGTGAAATGCGCGACCTCGAAACGATCGAATCTGCGCTGCGCATCGCCGAAACCGGCCACTTGACCTTCGCCACCCTGCACACGAATTCGGCCTCGTCGACGATCAACCGTATCGTCGACGTTTTTCCGGCGCACCAGCAGCCGCAGGTGCGTGCCCAGCTTTCCATGGTGCTCGAAGGGATTCTTTGCCAGTCGCTTCTTCCGAGAATCGACGGCCGCGGCCGCGCGATGGTGATGGAAGTCCTCGTTCCCACCGCTGCGATCCGCAACCTGATACGTGAAGACAAGATTCACCAGATCTATTCGGCCATGCAAACCGGAACCGGACAGACCGGAATGCAGACGTTCAACCAAAGCCTCGCAAACGCGTATTTCCAGAAGTTGATTACTTTGGAAACGGCGCTCGCGAGATCCTCGAATCCTGATGAGTTACAGGATTTAATTAATCGAGGGGTGACCTCGCCTGCGGCGGGTGGCAAAGTTCCTGTCCGAAAGTGACCGAAGGGGAAAGAGGGAGGTAACAGATCATGCCGGTATTCACATATCGCGGCGTCAATCGCGTGGGGACGAAGGTCGCGGGCGAGCGCGAGGCGGAAAGCAAGGCCGCGCTCCAGGCCCAATTGCGGCGCGAGAACATCAACGTAAGTAAGCTCTCCGAAAAGGGGAAGGAGTTCAATATCCCCACGTTCGGCGCCGGCGTGGAGGAGAAGGAGCTCGCGATCTTCACGCGGCAGTTCTCGGTCATGATCGACGCTGGCTTGCCGCTGGTGCAGTGCCTGGAGATTCTCGCGGGCCAGCAGGACAACAAGACCTTCCAGAAGATGCTGAACGGCGTGCGCGCCTCGGTGGAGGGCGGCGCGACGCTCTCGGCGTCGATGAAGCAGCACGAAAAAGTGTTCGATCCCCTCTACTACAACATGGTGGAGGCGGGCGAAACGGGCGGTATTCTCGACACCATTCTCCAGCGTCTGGCGCAGTACATCGAAAAGAACGTCAAGCTGAAGCGCGCCGTGAAATCCGCGATGATCTATCCGGTCGCGGTGTTGAGCATCGCGGCCGGCGTTATTATCTTGTTGCTGTGGAAGGTCGTGCCGATTTTCACCACCCTGTTCAACGGTTTGGGTGCGGAACTACCGCTGCCCACTCGCATAGTCATCGCCATGAGCAATTTTGTTGGAAGCATCTATGGATTGCTGATCCTGGTTTTCTTGGCGGGAATCGCCGCGGCGATCCACTTCTGGTATAAGACACCGGCGGGCCGTATGGCGCTCGACCAGCTGCTGTTGAAGGCGCCGGTTGTTGGTATGGTGCTGCGCAAAATCGCGGTGGCGCGATTTACTCGCACGCTCGGCACGTTGATCTCGAGCGGCGTTCCCATTCTCGAGGGACTGGACATCACGGCGCGCACGTCGGGCAATGCCGTCATCGAGCGAGCCATCTCGCAGACGCGCAAAGCCGTCGAAGCGGGCCGCTCGTTGGTCGATCCGCTCAAGGAAACCGACGTTTTCCCGGGCATGGTTACGCAGATGATCGGCGTGGGCGAACAGACCGGCGCGATGGACGCCATGCTCTCGAAAATCGCGGATTTCTACGAGGACGAAGTCGACGCCGCCGTCAAGGACATGCTCACGGCAATCGAGCCAATCATGATCGTCTTTCTGGGCGTTGTCGTCGGCGGCGTGGTTATTTCCATGTACTTGCCGCTGTTCTCGTTGATCGGCAAACTGGCCGGGCACTAATCCGGCGTGTTTCGGCCCGGTGGCGAACGAGGGGATGTGGGCGGCGAACCCGCCTGACACCACCGGGATCGACCCGGCAGCAGAAGACATCAGCGAACCCGAAATGGAATTCACGCCCAGTGTAAGCGAATGGCTGCCGCTGTTGGGCCGCGTCCGCTTTCTGATCATCACGTTTCTCCTCGTCGTTTCCGTCGCCATCCGGCAGTGGACTACGATTCCTTTTCCGGTAGCGAAAGTATTCGTCCTGGGCGCGGTCTGGTACGTTCTGGCAACGCTCTTCGTTATCGCCCAGCGCAGGCGTCCCGCTTTCCACTGGCACGCCTCCGTGCAGATCATTCTCGATCTGGCGATGATCACGGGAGTGGTATACGCCACCGGCGCGCAGGATAGCTACTTCGTCTCGCTCTATCTGCTGGCGATCCTGATGGGCAGCATCCTGTTTTCCCGCCGTGGAGCGTTTCTCGTCGCGGGCGCGAGCTTCGTCCTGCTTGGCTGCATCGTGGAACTGACCTACTACGGCATCGTGCCGCACACGGCGAATTCGATGCCGGGTCTGCGCGAGCTTCAGTCGTGGCTCGGCAGCAATTTCTTCGCATTCGTCGCGGTGGCTTACCTCGGCAGCCTGCTGGCACAGACGATTCGCAAAAAAGGCGTCGAGCTCAAGGAAAAAAGCGAAGAGCTGGAAGATCTACAAGCCTTCAACCGCGACATCATCGAATCCATGCGTGGCGGCCTGCTAACCACGGACATCGAAGGCCGCATCCTGCTCGTGAATCGCGCTGGCGCGGAAATCACCGGGCAAGGATTCGGGTTGCTGCGCGGGGAAAATGTCGCCGACGTGTTTCCCGGTTTTTGGCCCGTCGAAAACGACGAGAGCGGCACGCCGCTCGCGCTGCGCAAGGAAATCGAATTCCGCACCGCGGCAGGCGCGACGCGGTTTCTCGGCCTATCCATTTCGCCGCTGCGCACGGGGCAGAATGAAACAAGCGGATACGTTTTTAATTTCCAGGATCTCACCGAGCTGAAGCGCCTCGAGCGCGAGGTCTTCAACAAAGAGCGCATGGCCGCCCTGGGCCGCCTCTCCGCCGCCATCGCGCACGAAATCCGCCAGCCGCTCACCGCCATGACCGGCGCGCTCAAGGAACTGGCCCGCCTCGCGCCGCTCGAAGACGACGACAAGAAGCTCGTCCAGATCGTCAGCCGCGAATCGCAGCGGCTCAACCAGATCATCACTGAATTTCTCGACTACTCGCGCGAGAAGTCCTATTCCTTCGCCGATCTCGATATCGTCGCGCTCGTCGAGGAGACTTTACTCCTCATAGAACGCCATGCTGCGGCAGCCGGCAAAGTTAACATCGAGCGGCATTTTCCCGCGAAGAAACTGCGTGCACTGGTCGATCGCGACGCGATCAAGCAGGTTTTCTGGAACCTTTGCAACAACGCCCTGCGCGCAATGCCCGATGGCGGCACACTCACCGTCAGCGCTGAAGCCGGGCAGGACACGGTGAGGATCTCGATCCGCGACACGGGAACCGGATTCGATCCGCGCGCGGCGCAGCGCATCTTCGAACCGTTTCAGTCTGGCTTCACCGGTGGCACCGGCCTCGGCCTCGCGATCGTCTACCAGATTCTGCAAGCGCACAAGGGCCAGATTCGCGTCGACACCGCACCGGGAATCGGCACGGAGTTCGTTGTTGAACTGCCGAGCGCCACGCGCACGCGTGCAGGTGCGAGCGCGCGCTCGGGGCAGCGGGTTGTTGTTGCCGACGCATCCGAGCCTTCGACTCCGCTGGTGGGGAAGGCATAGCTGGCCATGGCGCACATGCTCATCGTTGACGACGAGCGCTCGATCCGCGAGCTCCTCGAGATCAGCTTCCGCAAGGAAGGCCACAAAGTTGAAGTGGCCACGAACGGCGAGGAAGCCAAGCGCTTGCTCGCGTCCCGCATCTTCGACATCGTCGTTTCCGACATCTGCATGCCCGACATGGACGGCGTCGAGCTGCTGCGCTACTCGAAAGAAGTGTCTCCCGCGAGCATCTTCATTCTGATTACCGGCGTGCCTACCATCGACACCGCGGTCGCGGCCGTGAATTTCGGCGCGGACCGCTACGTGATCAAGGGCGACCGCTTGCTCGACGAACTGCGCCCGGCGGTTCAGCAGGTCGCTGAGCGGCTGGCCCTCAAGAAAGAAGCAGGGTATTTACGTCGTGAGCTGCGCCGGCTTACGGGTCTCGATCACATGATCGGTACAAGCCCGAAGATGCGCGCCATCTTCGAGCTCATCCAAAACATCGCTCCCCAGCCCAGCCGAGTCTTGATTACCGGAGAGAGCGGAACCGGCAAGGAGCTGGTCGCGCGCGCCATTCACGAAAACAGCACACGTGCGAAACAACCGTTCATTACCATCAACTGCGGAGCGTTTCCGGAGACGCTGCTCGAATCGGAGCTGTTCGGCTACGTCAAAGGCGCGTTCACCGGAGCGAATGAAAATCGGCAGGGGCTGTTTCACGCGGCCAATGGCGGAACGCTCTTCATGGACGAAATCGGCAATATGAGCGTGACCATGCAGGTGAGGCTCTATCGCGTCTTGCAGGAGGGCAAAGTCCGCGCGATTGGCAGCACGGAAGAAACCGACGTCGACGTACGCATCATCGCGGCGACAAACAAGGACCTGGCAAAAGAAATTGCCGAGGGTCGCTTCCGCGAGGATCTGTACTATCGGCTCAGCGTCATTCCCATTCATTTGCCGCCGCTCCGCGAGCGCGAGGATGACATTCCGCTGCTGGCGCGCGAATTCTTGGGGCGGTTCGCCAAGTCGATGAACAAGAAGATCGACGGCATCGAGCCCGAGGCCATGCGCCGGCTCGAAGTCTACGACTGGCCCGGCAACGTTCGCGAACTGGAAAACACCATCGAGCGGGCTGTAGCCCTCGAAAGCGGAAACCGGATTTCGGTCGAGGCTCTGCCGGAGCGCATCCAGAAGCATTTTCAGGAGTCCGTGCCGCAACCGAGCCGCAACGGCAACCATTCCTGCCTGCCCCAGGAAGGACTTAACCTCGAGGAGCACATCCAAGGGCTCGAGCGCTCATACCTCCTGGCCGCCCTGGAGCGCTCCGGAGGCGTCCGCACCCAGGCCGCCACCCTGCTGAAGATGTCCTACCGCTCCTTCCGCCACTACGCGAAGAAATATGGCGTTTAGTCACGGCACACCGAGACCAGGATCAGGCGGACAAAGTGCCATTTCTCAGTACCGCGTCCTCCAGCGGTTTTGGTCATTGCCGATAAGCAATAAGTGTCAACCTGCGAAGCCCTGAGACCGTCCCCCAGGACGGACGCGTGCCAATTCAAATATCAGGGCGGCTGTATGTTATTGTAAGAAAGACCCATAGGTCCAATGTGTCGCGAGAGTAAACCCGGCAGCCCTGCTTGGCATCTCCCTTGCGATATGTGAGGGCGTACCCCGCCAGGGAGTACGACAAAAGAGTTTCGGAGCAATGCTCCTAGGAGACAAAATGAAGAAGAATCAGAAGGGCTTCTCGCTTATCGAGTTGCTGATCGTCGTGGCGATCATTTTGATCATCGCGGCCATCGCAATTCCGAACCTGCTTCGCGCCCGTATGGCGGCGAATGAGTCGTCCGCGGTCGGTTCAGTGCGCACGATCGTTACCTCTGAAGTGACCTACTATTCCACCTGGAACCAGGGTTACGCCGTGGCACTGACGAACCTCGGCGGCGCTATCCCTTGCGCCGCAGCTGCAAACACCGCTTGCTTGATCGATCCGTCGTTGGCTGGCGGAAGCAAGAGCGGGTATAACCTGGCCGCGCCTGGTGGTGCAGCTGACAAGAACGGCATCGTTCAGACGTTTGCGGTCAGCGCGAATCCAGTTTCGGTTGGAACCACGGGACAGCGCGCCTTCTGCTCGGATGAATCGGGTGTGGTTCGGGTTGATCTGACCGGCTTGATCGTTGCCGGGACGGATACGGCCTGCCAGGCTCTGACACCTCTGCAGTAGTCTGATTCTGAATGAGGCGGGGAGGAGCCGAAACTCCTTCCCGCTTTTTTTTCGCAGCGGCGGTACGGAATCGAAACGATTGGTGAGATCAGCGATGCGACCGACACAAAATTCGACTTCGAAAATATCCAGCTCGAAAGCCAACAAGGGCCGCCTCGACATGGGGTTCTCGTTGATCGAGCTTCTGATCGTAGTCGCCATTATCCTGATTATTGCGGCCATCGCGATCCCGAATCTACTCAGTGCCCGGATGGCTGCGAATGAAGCTGCTGCAGCGCAAACGGTGCGGACGATTACGACCGCATCGATGGCGTATAGCTCCACCTACCAGAACGGTTTTCCGCCCTCTCTTGCGGCGCTCGGAGGGCCGTCGGGTATGCCCGCCACCTGTGACCAGGCGATTCTGATGGATCCGATTATCACCTCGCCTCCCAATGAGAAGAGCGGCTACATCTTCTCGTACACGCCCGTCGGTGCTCCTGTTACCGCGCCCTTGGGCTGCTCCGCGGCGGGCACAAATGGTTATCTGATCACCGCCGCTCCAGTCAACCGAACGATCACGGGGCTTCGAAGTTTCTGCAGCGACGAGCCGGGAACAATCCACGTGGATACTAACGGTGTGGCTGCGGGCAGTCAGGGCGCCTGCGAGACATTGCCTGTGCTTCAGTAATTCCTTCGGAAGTTTCTGCTAGACTTGCGGCCATGAGCTGTTCATCGATTCTCCTGGCGTTCTTGATGACAGCCTCTGTTGCTGTACAGGACGGAAGCTCACGCGCTCGGGCTTTGGAAGCCCGCTACCAGCATGCCCGTACGCTTCGCGCCACGTTTTTCGAGCGCTACTCCGACGGCAATGGCGGCGCGGCATCGGAATCGGGTACGGTTTACTTTTCGCGCCCTGGCCGCATGCGCTGGGAGTACGAATCTCCCGAGCAGAAGCTCTTTCTGGTGGATGGCGCGAATGCGTGGTTTTACGTGCCAGCCGACCGCACCGCCAGTCGCACAAAAATGAAGGAAAGCTCCGACTGGCGCACGCCGCTGGCACTGCTGGCTGGAAAAGCAGATCTGGGCAAGCTCTGCCGCTCAATTGAATTGGCTGGCGCCGAGGCCGAGAAGGGCAGCGAGCTTGGGGAACAGGCCATTCCGCCCGGCGATACGGTCCTACTCTGCATTCCGCGAGAGGCGTCCGGCAGCGACGCGGCGCTTCGAGTGCTCTTTGAAATTGATTCGGATGCTCATCTGGTCCGGGTGCTAATTCACCAGCCAGGTCACGTCGTGACCGAGTTTCGCTTCGGCAATTGGGAAGAAAACATCGCCATCCCCGAGGTGAAATTTCACTTCCAGCCGCCCCCCGGCGTGGCGATCGTCGACGAAGAATCGCTGGCCAACGAAATCCACTGACGTCGAGTCTTTGGCTTGGTAGGGGCAGGATCGATTCAATCCTTCAAAAACGCACTCGTTTCCTTCAGAAACAGATCCAGCTGGTCGTGGTGCAGCCAGTGGCCGGCGTTGGCCACGCGCACGAGCCGCGAATTCCGAATCGCCTTCGTCCGCGGGTCCGTTTCCGGCACCGGGAAAAAGCTCTCAAGGCCCCAGAAAAACAGGACCGGGCAGGTGATCTGGTTATAGAGCTCGACGCAATCCGCCACGCGGTGGCCGTACGGAGGGAATATCCGCACGTAATTGTCGAACTTCCACACCAGCGAGCCGTCCGCGTCCCAATTGGTTCCGTGCAGCGTCAGGTGCCGCGCCACTTCGTCCGATAGATGAGGGTTGGCTTCTTTCATGCGCGCCACCGCGGCGGCAATGCTCGGATAAGTCTTCGGCTGGCGTTTCTCCGCCTTACGGATCGATTCGATCCAGTAGCGCATCTGCTGGTACGCCGGCCCGTGTACCTTGCTATCCTCCGGCACACCCAATCCTTCGATCGACACGGCTTTGCGCACCCTCTCAGGGTACACGCCGCAGTAGTGCAGCACGATCATGCCGCCGAGCGAATGTCCAACGATCCGGATCGGAAAGTCGTCGATGATGTCCAGCAGCGCCGACAAATCGAGCACGTGCTCGCTCAGCGTGTACATCGCTCCCGGCGCCCACGCGCTATTGCCGTGGCCGCGCAGGTCGAGGGCGTACACGTGGTAGTCCTCGCGCAACGTCCTCGCGACCCAGTCCCAGTTGCGCGCGTGGTCCAGGCCTCCGTGAACCAGCACGAGAGCGGGCTTGCCTTCCTGCCCGTAATCCCAAAACTGAAGCTTCAATCGGTCGGAGTAGAAAAAGTGCGAGATCGGTTCCATTTTCCCGGCGCAAACTCAGAATGAAGTAACCTACAATTGCGCCCGGAACTGTACCATATCAGCCGCTTACGCTGCTTTCGCTGGCTGCCAAGGCCGCGCACAGCCTTTCTTGGAGTTGTCACATCGTATTTACACGCTGTTTTCCCGGCTTCAGCCTCCCTCTCAGAGGGGTATGCTAGACTTTGGGTGAATCGTACTTTCAGGACGGCGCGCCGATAGCAAACTATGGCCGATTTCGTATGCAAAGTCGGAGACGCCTCCGGCCGGATTTTTCGGCAGGTCGAGACGGCGCAATCCGAGGAAGAGGTTCGGCAGAAACTCGCGAACCGCGGCTATTACGTCTTTGCGGTTCGCAACCAGTTCAACCTGCTTTCGCAGCTTAGCCACGCTGGCCGCGACCGCAAGATACGCCCTGACGATTTCCTCATATTCAACCAGCAATTCAATACGTTGGTCCGCGCGGGGCTGCCGATTTTGAGGGCTCTCGACCTGTTGGCGGAGCGCGCCGCCGCTGCCCGCCTGCGCCCGATTCTTGAAGACATCCGGCAGCGCGTGCGAGCCGGAGCGCTGTTGTCCGAAGCGATGGCCGCGCAGGGTTCGTTTCCGCCGGTTTACATCACGGTCGTCGCGGCGGGCGAACGCAGCGGCAACCTGACGGGGGTACTCGAACAGTATATTTCCTACCTGCGTGTCACAACCGGGTTTCGCAGTCGCCTCATCACCGCGCTGATTTATCCGGCGGTTCTTGTTTTGGTAGCCCTCATTGTCGTGAGCTACCTGGCCACCTACGCGCTGCCGAAGTTTGCGGAACTCTACCAGCAGTTGAACGTGCCGTTGCCGACGAGCACGCGCATCCTGCTTTCGATCGCGCTGCCGCTGCGCAATTATTTTGCGATCCTGGCAATCGCGGTTGTCGCCGGAGGAATCGCGCTTTTCTTGTGGTCGCGCTCGGATCGTGGAGCGATCGCCATCGATCGGTTCAAGCCCCGCATCCCCGCGTTCGGTGACATCTGGATCAAAGCCCAGATCGCGCAGTTTGTTCGCACGCTCTCAACGCTGCTTGGAGGCGGCACTCCATTGGTTCCCGCGCTTCGTACGTCCGCCGCTGCTATCAGCAGCCGGTTGATCGCTACGTCGGTCGAGCACGCCGCCGACCGCGTGAAGGAAGGGCAGGCGCTGCATGTGAGTCTTGCGGAGACGCGGTTGATTCCGGGGCTGGCGCTCGAAATGATCGAGGTCGGCGAGGCATCGGGCGCCCTCACGGCGATGCTCACCAGTATCGCCGAATTCTACGAAGAGGAAGTGGACACGCGGCTCCAGCGCTCGCTTTCCTGGATCCCCATCGTCATTTTGGTGGTCATGGCCGTTGTGATAGGCTTCATTTTGATCTCGCTGTACCTGCCCATGTTTTCCCTCCAGGTAGGTTCGGTAGGAGGATAGGACTCGATGGCCACACCCGTGAATAATCCGCCGTCCGCCGGCGCGCCGAACGACGCCGCCGAGCGGGAACAGGCCCGCCGCCTGGCCGAACGGTACCGTTGCCCCTTTATCGATCTTTCCGAGCAGCGCATTGACCCGGAGTTATTCCGGAGCATTCCCGCCGAGCTGATGTTCCGCTACAACTTCGTGCCGCTGGCGTCGCACAATTCGACGCTGGTCGTGGCCATGGTCGATCCGAGCCAGCTGCGGCTCACCGACGAACTCGCGCTCCTGCTCGGCAAGCGCCTCCAGATCAAGGTTGCGACCGCATCGCAAATCGGCGACATCCTCAAGCGCACCGAGCAGTCGCAGCGTGTGCTCGATCAGGCAACCGAAGGCTTCACGCTGCAAGTGGTCGATGAGGAAGAAGACAGCGAAGAAAACATCTCCATGGAGAAGCTCACGAGCGATACCGGCGTGAGCCCCGTAGTTCGCCTGGTCGATACCGTGATCTTCACTGCGCTTGAGCGACGCGCGAGCGACGTCCACATCGAAACCCGCAACTCCGAAGTGGTCGTCAAGTACCGCATCGACGGCGTCCTCCAATTTGCGATGCAGCCGCTGGCGAAGGATTGGCACGCCACGATTTTGTCGCGCATCAAGGTGATGAGCGAGCTCGACATCGCGGAGCGGCGCGTCCCGCAGGACGGGCGGTTCCGGGTGCGCTACAAGGGCCGTTTCGTCGATTTTCGCGTGTCGATCATGCCGTCGGTACACGGCGAGGATGCCGTGCTGCGCGTCCTCGACAAAGAGACGCTGAGCGAAAAGTTCCGCAACCTGACACTCGACGTGGTCGGCTTCGACCCGGATGAAGTGAGGGAATTCCGCAAGTATATTCACGAGCCGTATGGGATGGTGCTGGTCACGGGGCCGACCGGGTCCGGGAAAACGACTACGCTTTACGCCGCGATCAATGAAATCAAGAACGACGAAGACAAAATCATTACGATCGAAGATCCGGTCGAATACCAGGTCCGCGGAATCACCCAGATTCCCGTGAACGAGAAAAAGGGCCTGACGTTCGCCCGCGGATTGCGGTCCATCCTGCGCCACGACCCCGACAAAATCATGGTCGGCGAAATCCGCGACCAGGAAACGGCGCAGATCGCCATCAACTCGGCACTCACCGGCCACCTGGTTTTCACCACGGTTCACGCCAACAACGTGACGGATGTGATCGGCCGATTCATCAACATGGGCGTCGAGCCGTACAACTTCGTTTCCGCGCTCAACTGTATCCTGGCGCAGCGGTTGGTGCGCGTCGTTTGCGAGAATTGCAAGCGAAAGGTGACCTATGACGCCAACGTGTTGAGGGAATCGGGCTTCGATCCGGCGGAATGGGGCACTTTCCAGTTCTCGGAAGGCTCGGGCTGCCTGGAGTGCTCCGGCACAGGATACCGCGGGCGCACGGCGATCACCGAACTTCTCGATCTTTCCGATCACATTCGCGAAATGATCATCGACCGCCGCCCGACTTCGGAGATCAAGCGCGCGGCGCGCGACGGAGGCATGTCGTTCCTGCGCGATTCCGGCCTGCGCAAGGTGCGCGCCGGGGTCACCACACTGCGCGAGATCAACAAGGTGACATTCATTGAGTAGCTTGACCTCGACAGGCAGCATTTCCAACCGTCTCTATGGCGTCGGGCTGGTGGGGCGCATCGACCGCTGGCTGCACGCGATGCCGCACCCGCACTTGGTCGTGGAGATTGCGTCTGACCATGTCGCCGCGGCGCGTTGGGGCGCGCGGAGAGGCCACTTGGAAGCCGCGGCCGTCGAGCCGCTTCCGCTCGGCGCGGTGATGCCCTCGACGGTCGAAACAAACATCGCGCAACCGGACGCGGTGCGCTCGGCACTGCGCAAGGTTTTCTCGCGGGTGCCGGTCGGCCACACGCCGATCGCGCTGCTGGTTCCCGATCTCGTGGTGCGGGTCTTCATCCTGCCGTTCGACAATCTACCGCGCCGGGCGGACGAGGCCTTGCCGCTGTTGCGCTGGCGCCTGAAGAAAAGCGTGCCGTTCGACGTGGAAGAAACGGTCGTTTCGTGGAACCGGCAAGACGGCCGCGACGGCAACCTGGAAGTCGTGATCGCCGTGGCGCGCCAGCAGATCGTGCGCGAGTACGAGCAGATCGTGGAATCTCTCGGCGCGCACGCCGGGGTGGTGTTGGGTTCGACGCTCGCGACGCTGCCGTTGCTCGAAGATCGCGGCGCCACGCTTCTCGTCCGCCTTTGCGGCAAGATGCTGACCACCGTGGTCACGAATGGCGCGAACCTATGCGTGTATCGCTCCAGCGAGATGCCCGCCGAAGCCAGGCAGCTTGAGCCGCACGCCGTGCTCGACGAGGTTTTCCCGGCCGTCGCTTACTACCAGGACACCTGGGGCAGCTCGATCGACCGCGCGCGGCTGACCGGATTTGGCGACCGCCAGGCGATCTTCGCCAACGCGCTCTCCGAGGAATTGAAAATCCTGGCCGCGCCAATTAGCGACGCCGAAGCGGTCACGGGATTCGACTCTTCAGCCAAGGACCTCGTGCACCACGGCCTTGACGCGCTGGCGGGCTGGATGCTGAACGGAAGGCCCTGAGCGCGCCGAAATCGTAGCGAATAACGACGGATGAACCTTCAGCTCAATCTCGCGACCTCGCCGCAGCCGAACAACAGGCCGTTCGTCGCCTATTCGGCCCTGCTCGGCACTCTGGGCGTCATCGCGCTGGTGCTGCTCTCCGCCGCGTCTTTCCGCTCCTGGAGCGCCAATCGCGAGCTGCACGCGGACATGGCCCGCTGGTCGAATTCGATCGAAGCGGATCAGCGAAGGCAGCAGGCGCTCGCGGCGGAATTCCGGGCTCCGGCTGACCAGCAGGTCCTCGGCCGCTCGGCGTTCCTGAATTCGCTGATCGACGAGCGCAGCTTTCCGTGGACCAAGGTGTTCATGGACCTTGAGGACACGCTTCCGCCCGGGGTTCGCGTCGTGAGTATCGAGCCGACGCTGGTGAACGGCCGCGCGGAGGTGAAGCTCGAAATCGGCGCGATGAATGACGAGGGCAAGATCGCGTTTCTCCAGGCGATCGAGAAATCGAAAATGTTTTCCGGGCTGGTGGTCAAGAGCGAGCACCATCCGGAGCAGCAGGCCGGGACCGATCGAATCGTATTGAATCTGACGGTGTGGTACTCGACGACATGACCCTCAAGCCCACGTGGCAGGCATGGAAGATCGGGGCCGGGGCCGCCTTGGCTCTCGTGCTGGCGTTCGATCTTGCGCTCGCCGGTTATCTGTGGCACGCATCTTCCGAGCAGCCGCAGGCGCTACGTGCCCAGCGCGACCTGCTTGCCCTGGAAGCCAAGAAACTCCGTGCCGATGTCGACCGCGGCAACAAGATCAGGGCCTCGCTGCCGCAGGCGGGGAAGGATTGCGACAGTTTTTATCAACAGTCGTTTCTTGATTCCGCCACGGGTTATTCGAAGATCGAAGCCGATCTCGGCGAGATCGCGTCGAAATCGGGCGTGAAGATATCCGGGTATACATTCAGGCAGAAGGAAGTGAAGGACCGCGGAGTCATGGAAATCCAGATCAAGACGAACCTGGACGCGGACTATCCCGCGGTAATCCAGTTCATCAATGGTCTCGAGCGCTCGAAGAACTTTTATCTGCTCGATAGCCTGCACCTGACGTCCGCGTCAACGGGCGGACTTAAGTTGGACCTCGATTTGCACACGTTTTTCAGGACTTGAGCGATGTCGCAACGGACGCAAATCTACGTGCTCATCGGGCTCGTGGTCGTGCTCGCCATCGTGGCGTACTACTACCAGTTCGGCCAATCGACGGTCCCCGTGATTTCCGGCGTGCTCGCGGCCAATGCGAAATTCGAGCCGCTTGATGTACAGGAGCCGAGCCTCCGAATTGACGAGCTCGAAAAGCTGCGCAAGCTTGAGTATTCCGGCTCGCATCGGAATATTTTCGTTGCCGCGCCGCCGCCTCCTCCGCCGCCCACGCCCGCACAGATTGAAGCGGCACGGCCGTTCGTTGGGCCGAAGCTGCCGCCGCCTCCCCCGCCGCTTCAGGTCCCGGCCGAGTTTTTTGGCTACGCCTCGCAGCCAAATTCGGGAAAGCGCGTGGCGTTTTTCACCGCCAACGACGACGTGCTGGTGGTCGCCGAGGGCGACAAATTCCTGAACAATTACCGCCTGGTTCACATCGGCAACGAGTCGGCCGACGTGGAAGAGATTTCTACCGGCCGGCATCAAACCGTGCCACTGGTGCAGCCGCCCGATCAGGGAGCGGGGAATCAGTGACCGCGCAATCCATTCGCCGTCGCCTCCGCAACCTCCTGGCGGGCACGGCTCGCCCGCCCGCTGGCCAGCGGCGCGAACGCCCGGGTGAATCCGGCTACGCCTTCCTGATGGTCATGGGCATGGTCGTCATCATGGCGATCCTTTCGCAGGCGGCGCTCCAGAATTACCTCACCCAGGGCCGCCGCGCGCGCGAGGACGAAATGATCTGGCGCGGCAACCAGTATGTGCGTGCCATTCGCCTCTACTACGGCAAGACCGGCCACTACCCGCAGTCGATCGACGACCTGAAGAGCGGCGTGGCGGACCTGCATTTCCTGCGGTACGCGGCTTACAAGGACCCCATTAACAAAAACGAGGACGGCGCTTGGCGGTTCATCTACGTCAATCAGGCGGGCCAACTCCTCTGCAGCGCGCGCTACGCGAACCTCCAGCAAATGGCGCTGATGGATCTGAACGGCGGAAATATCCCGGTGGGTGCCACGCTTGGCTCGATCGGTGTGCCCGTTTCGAGCATGGCCTCCAACCCGACGGGCACGGGAAGCAGCTCCAATTCGTCCGCGCAGAATGCGGGCTCATCTTCGGCCAGTGATAACTCATCGTCGGGTAATGCCCAGTCGTCCAGTCCGGGTCAGACCTCTTCATCAAGTTCGTCGAGTTCATCAAGCCAGTCCTCCTCATCCGACCAGCTCGTGAATCCGCTTGCACTGCTGAAGCCGACCGGTCCATGCGATGGCCCGGTGATCGGCGGATTGCTCACCGGCGTGGGCGGCGGCACACAATCCGACGCCGAGGGCGTCAAGGTCGTCCACGGTGCGAAGAAATACAAGGAGTGGGAGTTCATCTGGAACCCGCTCGAAGACCAGGCGCGCGCGATCCAGTCCGGCGCTGCCGGCGCACTGGGACAGCCCGCTGCCGCGGGCAGCCCCTTTGGCTCCCCCGGATCATCAAATAACGTGGCCCCCGGTTCCGGCTTTGGCGGCGCACTCGTGCCCCCCACTTCGCAGCCCCAGCCCCAAAACTAACGGGAGGCGTCGATGCTGACGAATCCGAATGCTGAGCCGCCGCGTTCGGACGTGAATCTTTACGTCCTGATACCGATCATCGTGTTTGTGATAGGCGCTCTCTACGTCGGAGGAGTGTTTTATTCGCGGTGGCATTCGACCCAGGCGATCGAGGCGAAGGCCGCGGACGCCGAGCGTTCACACGATGAAAAAATCTATCAGGCCATGGGTGGCGACCGCTTCGACATCCTGAAGTTCTTCGCCTATCCCGGGATTATTAATCGCGGCGATTCAACGATGCTGTGCTATAGCGTCTCGAATGCGAAATCCGTCACCCTTGAACCGCAATCGAACGCCGTCTGGCCGGCCTTTGACCGCTGCGTGACCGTGACGCCGAAAAAGACCATCACCTATACACTGACGGCGACTGACGCGGCGGGGAACAAAAAGACGGCGACTGCGGAAGTGGACGTCCGTTAGCGCGCGGCGTCATTCGCCTTTGGGCTCCCACAGCTCGATGCGATTGCCTTCTGGATCCATCGCCCAGCCGAATCGGCCGTTCGGCTCGTCGTCGATTTTTGTCGTCAACTTTCACGCCTTCGGCCTTAAGTTGCGCCAGCAGGCGCTCCAGGTTCGCCACGCGGAAATTGATCATGAACCAGGCGCTACTGGGGTTGAAGTATTTCGAGGTCGCCGGAAAGATCGAAAATACCGTCGATCCCACAATGTCCGCGTGGTCTTTTTCGCGCCAAGGGAAGATGTGATATTGGAGCGCGGTCTCGCCTTTGCCGGCCGGCTCAAGCGCAATTCCGAGATGGTGGCGATACCAGGCGGCAAGTGTCGTCGCATTCCGCGCTTTGAAGAAGACCCCGCCGATGCCGGTCGCTCTCGGCGCTTCCTTTTCGGCGCCTGACCCGCGCGCGGACTGCACGATCATCCCTAGCACGAAGCTCAGCGCGATTGCGCAGGGCACCCAGAGGCTTGGCTTCATGAGTGCTCCCATGAATGCATGGAATAAATGCGTGGCGCAGCCGTGAAGATTCTATCTCAGGGTCGCGTTTGGTCCATTGCAAAGCGCCGCGCCAGGGTGCAAAATGGGGGCATGTCGGTTGAAATTGCCAAGGGCGTGACGCTCGAAAAGCCGGGCCGCGACGAAAATTTCCTGAAGGACGAAGGGATTCTCTTCGCCTCGCTCGACAAGGTTGTCAACTGGGCGCGGCGGAGCTCGATCTGGCCGATGTCGTTTGGCCTCGCCTGCTGCGCGATCGAGATGATGTCGATGGCCGCATCTCGCTACGACATTTCGCGCTTTGGCGCCGAGGTCTTTCGCGGGTCGCCGCGGCAGTCCGACCTGATGATCATCGCTGGGCGCGTCTCGCAGAAAATGGCGCCGATCATCCGGCAACTCTACGAGCAAATGCCCGAGCCGAAGTGGGCGATTTCGATGGGTGCGTGCGCCACGTCGGGCGGCGTGTTCAACAACTACGCCGTCGTGCAGGGCGTGAACCAGGTGATCCCCATCGACGTGTACGTGCCGGGCTGCCCACCGCGGCCCGAGGCGCTGCTTTACGCCGTCTTCCAGCTCCAGAAAAAGATCGACAACGACCGCGGCAGCTTCCTCCGCTCGCTGAATTTTCCCAAGAGCGAGCAAGCAACCGCCAAGGGCTAGCCCCTAGCCGATCACCGTCGCTGTTCCGCCCTGAAATTCCACCACGCTTCCGGGAGCAAACTGCTCGCGGCGCACGTAGCCCATGCCGATAGCCGGCTGCGCATTCGGCATCGCGGCGGCGCTGGTGACGAATCCTATTTCAGTCCCAGCGCCGGGCGCGCGCAGCTTTGTTCCCGTGGCCGGCGGCGTGCCAGTCGAAAATTTTAGCGACACCCGCTTGCGGTTCACGTGGCCGCGCGAGCGCACGCGCTCGACGATCTCCTGCCCCGTGTAGCAGCCCTTGTTGAAGCTGATGTGCGTGGTTTCGACGGCCGCTTCGTGCGGGATCATCGCCTCGTTGAAATCGGCGGGATACCAGGGCACGCCGGCCTCGAGGCGCAGCGCGTTCAGCGCCGCCATGCCGATGCATTCGCCGACTTGGGCGTGCACGGCCACTAGAAGCTTTTCCCAAAGCGGCGCCAGGTAATCGCGCGACACGATAAATTCAGCGCCGGGCAAGCCGAAATGCGAGCGCCGGACCATCTGGCAAGCGATTCCTTCGACGGCTGCGTCGCGAATCGCCATGGCGGGCGTCTCGTCGAGTGTGATTCCGCAGAGCTGCTCGATAACGGCCGCCGCACGCGGCCCTTCGATTGCCAGGCTGCCGGTAACGTCGGTTACATCCTCGACTTTTACGTCGGACGCTATGATGAATTTCTTCAGCGTCGCCACGGTGCGCTCGCGTGTCGACGCGTGCGTGCGCACCAGGACGCTTTCCGCAAGCACGTAAACTTCAATCTCGGACAGGATGTGCCCCTGCGGGTTGAGTAGCAACGCCAGCGTGCCGCGCCCGGGCTCGAGCGCCTGAATATTATTGGACGTGATCGCGTGCAGATACTTCACCCGGTCGCGCCCCGCAAGGTTCAGGGTGGCGCGCCAACTGGTGTCAAACAGCGCAACGCGCTCTTTGGCCGCAGCGTATTCGCCCTCAAGCGACGAAAACGCCGCAGGCAGAAGGCAGCCCTCGAATTCGGCCACCTGCGCGCCGGCAGCTCGATGCAATTGGATCAACGGCGTTTCCATCTTCTCGAACGCGTCTCCGTGCTCATGGTATCAGATGACCGCCGCGGCCGTTCGACTGGGCGAACTCGCCCGCGCTTGACCGGCAAGCGCCGCCCACGTATCGTTCTTGCGATACACCTACATCCGAAAATTGCAGACGAAGCCCGGAACCTAGCGGAGGCGTACCGGATGAACTGCCTGAATTGTGGGAACGAAATGACCAACAACACGGTCATCACGAAGAAAGACCGCATCTCGTACGACATGTGCGACAAGTGCGGCAGCCTCTGGCTCGACGCCGGCGAGCTCGACAAAATGGCGTTCAAGGTCGTCGGAAGCATCGAATATTGCGAGGAAGACAAGGCTCTGGTCCCCGAGAAACAGCCGCTGACGTGCCCGCGATGCAAGACTTTCAAACTGATCAAGGTCAAGTTCCTCGAATCCGACGACATCCTCCTGCACCACTGCAAGGAATGCGGCGGGTTCTGGCTCGACGGCGGGGAATTGAACCTGATCGACGAGAACCTGAAGAAAACGATGCCCGTGCAGGGTGGCGGCTTCTCCGATTTCGTTAACAACGTCCACGTGCCCTACTGGTTCAAGCGCATTCAGAAACGAAGCAGCGAAGCCGACGCCGAAGCCGAGGATGAGACGCCTCCGATCAAAGGCGCGGAACTCATCGAATCTACGAACGACAGCTGTCCCGCGTGCGGCACCAAACTGAATCTGTATTCGGTTTCGCATCTCAAGTTCGAAGGGTGCCCGAAATGCAAGGGCATCTGGCTGGTGAAGGACGAGCTGCGGAAGCTGAAGAACACCGTTCAGAATGGTTCGCTGCACTGGCTGAACGACGAGGTCGACAACATCGAGAAGACGAGTGTAGTCGCCACCAGGCGGCCGTGCGTCAAATGCAGGACCACCACATTGGTCTCGGTTATTTTCGGCCACTCGTCGGTCATGATCGACTGGTGCCCGCAGTGCTACGGCGTGTGGCTCGACGGCGGCGAGTTTGCTGCAATTTCCGATTATCTGATCGACGAGTCCGTGCACGTGCGTCGCGAAGACATCAAGAAGCGGCTCGCCGAAGACGCCAAGCGTGTCGTCACCGGCGGCCCGGAAAGCAGAGCGGCTGAGCTGGGCGACGCCGCAGCCGATCTGGAAGCTCTGATCAACGCCACCATCTTCGAGCATCCGGCCCTGGCGACATTTCTGAACGGCATCCCGCGCCTCCTGTGACGCGGCACGCACCGATTCAATGACCCTCGGCGTTTACATTCAGGTTCCGTTCTGCCAGACGCGCTGCACCTACTGCAATTTCCACACCGGCGTCGTCTCGCGCGACCGCTACCAGCCCTACGCCAACGCCATCTGTCGGGAAATCGAGGCCTCCGATCTCGCCACCGGCCCCAGCGTCGATACGGTCTATCTCGGCGGCGGCACTCCGAGCCTGCTCGACCCCGCCCTGCTCGCGCGCATCATGGACACGCTGCGCCGGGAAAGTGGCGCGCAACTCACCGAAGTGACGCTCGAAGCCGATCCCGAAACGATCACGCCCCAGAAATCCCGCGCGTGGTTCGAGGCGGGATTCAATCGCATCAGCCTGGGCGCGCAATCCTTCCACGACCGCGAACTCAAGGCCGCGGGCCGCCTTCATCGCCGTGAGGACATCTACCGCGCGGTCGAACTCCTGCGAGCCGCGGGGATTCAAAACATCAGCTTGGACCTGATCGCCGGCCTGCCGCACCAGACGCGCGAATCGTGGGAATCATCGGTTGCGCAGTTGCTGCGCATCCTGCCCGAGCACGTCTCGGTCTACATGCTCGAAGTCGATGACGACAGCCGCCTGGGCAGGGAAGTGCTCACCGGCGGCAGCCGCTACAGCGCCGACGCCCTCCCCGACGACGATGCGATGGCCGATTTCTACGATTACGCCGCGCAGCAGCTTGCCTCGGCCGGCTACGACCACTACGAAATTTCGAATTGGGGCCTGCCCGGCCGCCACTCGCAGCACAATCTGAAATACTGGCGGCGCGAGCCCTATCTCGGCATCGGCGCCGGCGCTCATTCCTTCGAGGGCGGCGTGCGCTGGGCCAACGTGCACGAGCCCGACCGCTACGTCACGCTCATCGAACGAGGCGCCTCGGCCCGCGAGCAGATCGAAACGGTCTTCCCGCCATACGCGCTGCAGGAGGAGTTCTTCTTAGGTCTGCGCCAATTGGAAGGGATCGACTTCGCGCGCATCGAGCGCGATTACGAAGCGGTCCTCAGCGACCGGCTCGCCGTCCTGCGCGAACGCATCGACCAACTCCGTGAGAGCGGTTTTCTGCAAGGCGAAGGCTCGCGCCTGCGCATCGCCCCCGACCGCCTCACAGTTTCAAATGAGATTTTCGTGCAGCTGCTCGGCTAGGTTTGTAGGGGCACGATATATCGTGCCCGGCACAAATTCTTGGCGTGATGTGGACCATCCACTCGGATCTCGATCGGGCTCGCTTTTGTAGCGACCGCCTTTCAGGCGGGCTGACCTGGAGTTCGGCGCTGCGCTAACTCCGAAGTTCAATCCCGGAAGGCTCGTGTAGGCGCCGTGCTTCAGCACGGCATTCTTGCAAGGTAGGGAACTGCCGTTAATTCTCGAGCCCCAATCCGCGGATCTTCGTCAGCAGTGTCTTGTAGGAAACGCCCAGCTTTTCGGCCGCCCGCGTCTTGTTCCACTTCGATTCGCGCAGCGCATTCTGAATTTTGAACCGCTCCACATGCGCCACCGCGCGCTGCGACACTTCCTCGAGCGGCCCTTCCCAAAGAAATTGTTCCTCGAGCATGCCCTCGGGCATTTCCTCGGGCGTTGGCTTCGCAGCCGGCAATTGCAGGGCCTCGGCGTCGATCTCGGCGCCATCGGCCAGGATCGCCGCCCGCTCGATCGTATTTTGCAGCTCGCGGACGTTCCCCGGCCACCGATACGACCGCAGCCGCGCCCGGGCGTCGGCCGTCAATTTCAGCGCCGGCTTGCGAAACTCGCGCTTGAACCGCTCGAGAAAATGGTCGGCCAGCAGCAGCACGTCCTCGCCGCGCTCGCGCAGCGGCGGCACCGTAATCGGCACCGCCGCAATCCTAAAATAGAGATCCTCGCGGAAGGTCTTGTCCGCCACCGCCGCGCGCAAATCCTTGTTCGTCGCCGTCACGATGCGAACGTTCGCATCGATCTCCTGCGTCCCTCCGACGCGCTCGAACTTGCGCTCCTCGATCACCCGCAGCAGTTTGCTCTGCGCCGCCAGCGGCAGCTCCCCGATTTCGTCCAGAAACAGAGTCCCGCGATGCGCCAGCTCGATCTTGCCCATTTTCCGCGCGCCGGCTCCGGTAAACGCGCCGCGCTCGTGCCCGAACAGCTCGTTTTCGACCAGCCCCTCGGGAATCGCCGCGCAATTCAGCGCCACAAACGCATGCTCGGACCGCGGGCTCAAATAATGGATCGCGCGTGCGAAGAGCTCCTTGCCCGATCCGCTTTCCCCGAGCAGCAGCACGGTGGAATCCGTCGCCGCCACGCGCTGGGTCATGTTGCTCGCGTCCTTCATCGAAGGATGCTCGCCGACGATACGCGGGAAGCCGTACCGTTCGGCGTACTCCTCGCGCAGCAGCAGATTCTCGCGCAGCAATTCCTGCTGCTTCGCGCCCCGCTCCAGCAGCAGCCGCAAATGATCCAGATCGACCGGCTTCTGGATGAAATCGAACGCGCCTTCCTTCATCGCCGTTACGGCTTCCTCGACCGAACCGTACGCCGTCATGATGATCACGGGCAGCGTGGGCTCCGCGCGTCGCGCCTCGCGCAGCACGTCGATTCCGGAATTGCCCGGGAGCTTTAGATCGGTGAGAACCATCAGGTAGCGCCGCGAGCGGACCTTGTCGACCGCCGCGTTTCCGTCGGGAGCTTCTTCAACCGCATAGCCCGCCCGCTCGAGCGCCTTGCGCAGCATCGCGCGCAGCTCGGCTTTGTCTTCGACCAGTAGAACGGGCTCCATCGTGGAATGTCTCTAGCGCGCCCAGCCCGAATCGCCGCCGGATTTGCGCAGGTCCTCTTCGGCGTCGTCGATCGCTTTCTGATCCGCCTGAATCTGTTTCTGCTTGGCGTCGATGTCGGCGGTTTTCTTGTTGATATCGCCGCGCGTCAAATCCTGCTGCATGCCTTTCATGGGGTCGCTGTAGTTCTGGAGGTTCAACACGCCGAGCTCGCGCTGCATTACTTCGAGATCCGCCTGATCGCGGGCAAGCTTGGCGCGCAACTGGGCGAACTTGTCTCGCCACGCCTTTTCGCTTTCGGCGCTCGATTTCTTGCCGCCCGCCGCTGTTTCGTCGGTGGCTCCCGCTTCGCCTTCTTTCGGCTCCGCCGCCTTGCCTACCGTCGAAATCGTGCCTCCGGGCAGATTGTCATTGTCGAAGACGTGGGCCGCTTTGGGCTGTTCCTTCTTGGACTCGCGCGCTTTGCGCGCAGCGTCGGCAATGGACTCCTTCTGCGGCGCAGCCGCCTGCGATGCGCTCGATTGCCCCGCCGCCTGCCCCTGCGAATCCGCCTTCGTATCGGCTTGCTGGCCCCAAACGGTCGCAGGAATCGCCAGTATCGCCGCCGCCGCGGCCCAAGACAGTATTCTGCGCATAGCTACGCCTCCCAGGACGCGTGTGCGCGCCCAAGTACAGTTTAGATGCGGGCTGCCTGTGAGGGGAATAGACTCGGCGCTTTCTCCTGCCGCAAAGGTAACCACAGCAGGAATTCAGCTCCGCCGCCGTCTCGGTTGCGCGCCTCGATGCTGCCGCCGTGCTGGAGCGCCACTTTCTGCACCACCGCCAAGCCCAGCCCTGTGCCTTCCGATTTCGTCGTATAGAACGGCAGGAAGATCTTTTGCAGGTCGCGCTCGGGAATGCCGGGACCGTTGTCGGCCACGCAGATGCGCTGCCATTTCCGCCCGCCCAGCTCTTCGAGCGTCCCGGAAATCGACACGCGCGCGGCCTTTCCGGCGCCCGCTCCGGCCGATTCCGCGCCGTTGCGCGCCAGATTCAGCAGCGCCTGCCGCAGCAGGGCCTCGTCGCCGGGCAGCTCCAGAAATGTGCCCTCGCTTGCGAACGTGCACTGCGGTACCGACTCGCGCAGCTCGTCGATCAGCCGCTCGACCAGGGGCGCCATCGACACCGTCTCGTAGCAAATCTCCAGTGGCTTCGCGAATTTCAGGAATTCCGTCACCACGTGTGTCAGCGCGCGCGTCTCGTCCAGGATTTTCTCCACCGACTCGCGCGTCTCGCCCGGCTTCGATTCGCTGCGTATCATTTGCGCGTAGCCGGATATCGTCGCCAGCGAATTCTTGAATTCGTGCGCGATGCCCGCGGACATTTCGCCCAGCGCCGCAAGATTTTCCTTCCACCGGATCTGCTTTTGCAGCGCGGTCAGCTCGGTGAGGTCGCTCATCAGGCAGAGCGCGCCGCTCACTTTCTTTTCCGGCCTTCGCGGCGGGTCGGAGACGTTTCGGCGCACCGTCATGCGCTCGTGCCGGTAGATCGGCGAAATCGTCACGCCCAGGCGCCGCACTTCGCCTTCCGCCGTCAAGTGCTCCACCTCGCCGCGCTGAAATGTCTTTCCATCCCGCAGGCACGCCGTCAGCATCTGCGCCAGTCCCGAATCCTCGCCCAGAATTTCCTTGTACGACCGGTAGCGCATCGGACGCAGACCCAGCGCCTCTTCCGCCGCGGGATTCGTCGAGCTGATCGCGCCCGTCGCGTTCACCAGCAGCAGGCCGGTCGGCATGTTGCGAGTCACTTCCTCGGTCATGCGTTCGGACTCCTGCGCCCGCTCCTGCGCCAGCACGTGTAGTCGAGCCAGTTCCTTCTCCTGCGCGCGCAATTTCTCGATCACGCCCTGCATCGACGCGGCCATGAATGCCGACGCATCCTCCCTCTCTCCCGCGCGCTCCTGCCACTGATCGCGCACCGCCGATTCCATGCGTGTGAATTTGCGCACCATCACGATGAGCAGTATCAGCGCCCCGACCAGCAGCGTGAGCATCACGATCGCTTCGATCGCGCCGAGCTGCGACGTGCCCGGATGGATGGCGGGAGGCAGATTCAAAGCGCGGTCTCCCGGTCACGAATTATGTTTTGCGCGCGCATCGGTGTCTTCGTCATTGCATCGCTACCGCGCCCTCATCAGGGACAGATACCAGTTTACCAGCGGCGTGCCGAAGAACATCACCAGCACCGCCGCCATCCCCAGAAAAGTGCCGAACGGCAGCTCGTAGTCCGAACCCTTCCGCTTTGCCAGCATGAACGCCAGCCCCAGCACACTGCCCAGCACGGAGCCAGCCAGGATCGTCAGCAGAGTTCGCTTCAATCCCAGAAACGCCCCGGCCATCAGCATCATCTTGACGTCCCCGAGGCCCATCCCCTCGCGCCCGCGCAAACGGAAATACGCCTCCGCCACCAGCCACAGCAGCCCGCTGCCGAACGCCGCGCCCAGTAGTGCGTCGGCCAGCGAAAGCACCGGCGCCGGGGGAGGGAAGTCGAAAATCCGGTTTGCGATCCACAGCGCAATGCCGTCGGAGGGCTTTGTGACCAGGCTCAGCAGCAGCCCGGCTGCAAATCCCGAAAAATTGACCACGTTCGGCAGGATCCGCTCGCGCATGTCCGTGAACACCAGCACGATCAGCAGCGCCGAAAAAACGGCCCACTTCAGCGCCTCGGTCGTCAGGCCGAACGCGTAATAGCAACCCCAGAAAAGCGCCCCGGTCAGCAGCTCGACCGCCGGATACATCCATGAGATCTTCGTCTTGCACGCGCGGCATTTTCCGCCTAGCAGCAGCCAGCTCACCACCGGAATGTTGTCCCACGGCTTGATCGCCGCGCCGCATTTCGGGCACGCCGACGCGGGCATTACGATCGACTTGCCCTCCGGGATGCGCACGATGCAGACGTTCAGGAAGCTGCCGATGACCAGCCCGAACAGGGCCGCGAAGACTCCGATGAGCGCAGGAGAAGCCACATCCGGATTTTGCCACATCGCCCCGCACGCGCGCCCGCTCCCCCGCGCCGTCGTGCCCCAACCGCTAACGCTTGGCGGCGGTGACCGTCATTCTGAGCGGAGTGACCGGACGCTTTATCTTCGTCCCGCTCTTGCGGGACGTCCGGTCATGCAGTCGAAGAATCTCTCTTTGCTTTGCCTCTCCCTGTGTCCTCTGTGTTCAGGCTTTTGTATTTCCGTCTATACTCCCCGCATGCGTAAATCGAAATCCTCGCCGAAGCTGCGCATTCGTCCCGGCACGCCGCGCGACATCCCCGCGATCGTCTCCCTGATCCGCGGCCTAGCGAAATACGAACGCCTCAGCCGCTGGTGCCGCACCGACGCTCGCCGCCTGCGCCGCGACGGCTTCGGCCGCCATCGCTACTTCGAAACGCTCATCTGCACGCGCGCCGGCCGCGCCATCGCCTTCGCGCTCTACTACTTCGCGTACTCGACGTTTTCCAGCAGCCCGGTGCTCTTCATCGAGGACATTTTCGTCCTCCCGGCCGAGCGCGGCGGTGGCGCCGGCACCGCGCTGATGAAATCTCTCGCCCGAGTCGCCGTCCGCAAGCGCTGCCGCCAGATGGAATGGATCGTCCTCGACTGGAACAAGCCCGCCATCCGCTTCTACCGCCGTCTCGGCGCCCGCCTCGACCGCACCTGGGTCCTCACCCGCCTCACCGGCGCAAAGCTCCGTCGCCTCGCCCGTTCGCCGAAAACGATTTCGTAGGGGCGTAGCCCGCCGCGGCGGGCTACGCCCGGCGCAGATACTTGGCACTATCGCGACATCTAGCACCACCGTCATCCTGAGCGGAGCGTCCCGACGCTTCTTCCTTCCTGCCGCAGGCAGGTCGGGGGACGCGCAGTCGAAGGATCCCTCTTCATCGCCGCCCATCCACCTCGGAGTTCTCCGAAATGTCGCGATCCCGGTTGAACGCGAGAATCTTTGTAGGTCGAGGCTGAACTTGTCCCGAGCGCAGCCGAGGGAGACGCGACGTATGAAGGCGAGAGCTTGTGGATCGCCCCTTTAGCAGTTTGCGGAAAAAGGGCGCTTTTTAGGGGGGTCGGAGCTTCAGCTCCGACATAAAGGGCTTGCACTCAATGCGCTTCAGCGCCGGAGAATACTCTTCACTGCCTTTCTCCGCAGCCTGTTAAGGGCGACATGACCGCATCGGAAGGCGTGGGGCTTCAGTCCTTGAAGCTCCTTGCGGCGTTGAAATCAACGCTGAACAAAAGTCCACAGGCGCCCACAATTTTTTTCACACCCGAAGTCGCTAATCTGGACGCGATGCGCGCTTTGACCGAACTCGCCAGCCAGATTCGGCGGACGAACCGACGCCGAGCCGAGGGGCTAGTTTGCCCTCCCATAGGGCCCAAACCAGCGCATTTCTATTCGACAACCACGCCGAATAGAAATGGCTGTAACGTATTGAAAACAAACG
Organism: uncultured Acidobacteriota bacterium; assembly: GCA_963769415.1. GTDB lineage: Bacteria > Acidobacteriota > Terriglobia > Acidiferrales > UBA7541 > Palsa-295. Next base: position 1,378,748 of record CAVYLM010000005.1, on the reverse strand, counting down.
ATGGGTGCACGTTCTATTCGACAGAAGATCGGGGGGGGGCGAAACGCACTTCGACTGCGTTTTCGGGCCATCTTCCGGCCGAACTCCGGCCGTTTTCGCGGGTTTCCACCGCCTGACCCGTGCTGTATATTTGTCTTCTCGCTCCATGCCATCCTGGTTCGAAAAAAGAGTTCGCCGCTACGAGCAGATGCGCTTCGACCAGGAACCGAAGCGGCGCACGCTGCCGTTCGCCTGGGGCGTCGAGCACTTGGGCGGCGACGCAACCCATCCACAACCCGGGGAATTCTTCGACGCGTACGTCCGGGACGCCGTGGCGCGCAGCGACGACTGGTATGCGGTCGAGCCCGCCAGCGACTACGAGCTCACCGACAACGTCCTCACGTTCTCCAGCGCGATTGCGTCTCCGTGGGCGGAGAACAATCGCGTCCACGCGCAATTTTTCGCCGCGCGCGGCCGGTCGCAAAACGGCACGCGCGGCGCCGCCGTCGTCGTTCTCGCGCAGTGGAACGCGAAGTGGGAGGAGCAGCAGAATGTCTGCCAGTGGCTGAACAAGCTTGGCCTCACGGCGGTGAAAATGAGCCTGCCGTATCACGACCGCCGCGCCATTCCCGGTCACCCGCGCGCGGATCATCTGGTGGGGCCGAACATCGGACTGACGATGCAGGCGGGCCGGCAGGCGGTGCTGGATGCGCGCCGCACGCTGCGCTGGCTCGAGCAGCAAGGCTACGGCCCACTGGGAATTTTGGGCACGAGCATCGGCTCAGCAATCGGATTCATCACCATGTGCCACGAGCCGGCCGTGCAGGCGGCCGCGTTCATGCACGCATCGACCTATTTCGGCGACGTGGTCGCCACCGGCCTCACGACCAAAACCGTCTGGGAGCCAATTTCCGGCGCCGGCATCGCGCACGAAGAGCTGCGGCACTACTGGTCGCCGATCAGCCCGTTCCCGTACGTCGCGCGCCTGCCCGAAGCGAAGAAAAAGCTGCTGCTGATCACGGCGAAGTACGATCCGACGTTCTGGCCGGTGTACACCGAGGCGCTGTTCGACAAATTGCGCGACGAAGGCGTGGCGTTCGAAGGAATGTCGCTTCCGTGCGGCCACTACTCGCTAGGAGTAAAGCCGTTCAGCTATATCGCGGGGCACCGCTTCGGCAACTTTCTGCAGAAGGCGCTAGCAAAATGACGACTTCGAGAGCTGTTCGTAGGGGCACGATATATCGTGCCCGGCGCAGGTGCTTGGCGCGACGTTGCCCATCCACCTCGTTCGCTCGCCTAGCAGCTTGCGGGAACAGGGCGCTTTTTAGGGGGTCGGAGCTTCAGCTCCGACATAAAGGGCTTGCACTCAATGCGCTTCAGCGCCTGAGGACACTCTTCACTGCCTTTTTCCGCAGCCTGCTAGAGGTTTTTCTTGTTTCTCTGCGTTCTCCGCGCCTCTGCGGTGAATGTTTCTTCTCGGCTTGTCGGCGCTATCGAAGCAGCGCGGCGAACGATCCTTTGCCGACTTCGCGCGCGACCGCTTCGATATCGGGCGCGAGCGAACGGTCCACATCGACGGCCGGAGAAAGCGACCGGACAATGTCGTACGCCTTGCGCGTTTCGATCCCTGTTTTCAGCGGCGAGAGCAAATCGATCCCCTGGCACGCAGCGAGCAGTTCGATCGCGAGAATGTTGTTCAGGTTCGCCAGCATCGGCTCGAGCCGCCGCGCGCCGTTCATGCCCATCGAGACGTAGTCTTCCTGATTGGCCGAAGTGGGAATCGAATCGACCGAATGCGGAGCAGCGAGCGGCTTGAGTTCGCTCGCAAGCGCGGCGGCCGTGACTTGCAGGATCATGAAGCCGGAGTTCAGCCCCGCGTGGCGAACCAGAAACGCGGGCAGCCGGCTCGTCTGCGGATTCGTCATCTGCTCGACGCGGCGCTCGGAGATTCCCCCGAGCGTCGCGAGCGCGACGGCCATCTGATCGGCCGCGATCGCGAGCGGCTGGCCGTGGAAGTTGCCGCCGCTGATCACTTCGCCGCCGTCAGCCGTTGCGAAGACGAGCGGATTGTCCGTGGCGCTGTTGAGTTCAATCGCGAGTGTCGCGCGGACCTGCACGAGCGCGTCGCGCGCCGCACCGTGGACCTGTGGAGCGCAGCGCAGGCTGTACGGATCCTGCACGCGGGAATCTTTCTCGGGAGCGCGGTGCGATTCGCGGATTTCGCTGCCGCGATTCAGCCGCTCGATGTTGCGCGCGGTAACGGCCTGCCCGACGTGAGGACGCACGCGCGCGATACGCGCATCGAATGCTGTTGGGCTGCCGCGAAGCGCGTCCAGCGAAAGCGCGGCCGCAACGTCGGCCGTATCGACGGTGATTTCGGCTTCGCGCAGCGCGAGCGCCAGAAGCGCGAGCATCGCCTGGGTGCCGTTGAGCAGCGCGAGGCCCTCTTTGGCCCCCAGCACCAGCGGCGCGATTCCCGCGGAGCGCATCGCCTCCGCGCCCGCGATTTCGCGGCCTTGATAGACCGCGCGGCCTTCACCGATGGCGACCTGCGCGAGATGCGCGAGCGGCGCAAGGTCGCCCGACGCGCCGACGGAGCCTTGCGAGGGAATCACAGGGTGCACGCCGCGATTCAGCATGGCGACCAGCGTTTCCGCGACCACGGGACGCACGCCGGAAAACCCTTTGGCGATGGCGTTGGCGCGTAAGGCGAGCATCGCGCGCACGGCCGGTTCGCTGAGCGGCGCGCCCACGCCACACGCGTGGCTACGCACCAGATTCAGCTGAAGGTGGCGGATCTCGTCGTGCGAGATGCGCGTGGAAGCCATTTTGCCGAAGCCGGTGGTCACGCCGTAAACGACGGCGTTAGCTTCGGCCAGTTTCTCGATGACGGCACGCGAGGCGCTCATCCGCTCGCGCGCGGATGCGGGTATTTCCGCCTCGGCGTTGTCGAACACAATGCTGTAGAGACTTTCTAGGGTGAGGCGCTCGCCGTCGATGGCGATTCGGTTCACGCTTTCGCGCCTGTGCCGATCACGATCTCAAGCGGCATCGAGAAGCCTGTGCCGTCGGCAAGCTTTCGCAGGTTCGCGAAGATTTCGCCTTCGACTTTCTTGCGCGTCTCGGGCGTCAGCTTTGCGATCAGCGGGCGAAACGGCGCCGCCACTTCGGTGAACTGTTGCCAGTATTCCTCGGGCGTGCCTTCCCAGTGGCCTTTGACGGTCCGCACCTCTTCGCGCGCATCGGCGAATCCCGCCGCCTTCAGCTTGCTTGCGAGCAGGCCGCGTTCGCCGAACATGAACGCGTGCGGCGCGTCGGGATCAGGAGGCGGCGCTTCGACGTACTTCATCAGGACGCCGATCGTTGCGCCCAGAAACGGCTGCTCGCGGCTGCCCCACACGACGAAGGCGACGCGGCCTCCGGGCTTGAGCACGCGGCGGCATTCGCGGAAGGCCTTGATCTGGTCGGTGAAGAACATGACACCGAAGCGGCTCGAAACGACGTCGAACGAATTGTCCGGGAAGGGAAGCGATTCCACGTCCGCGACGCGAAAGTCGATGTTGCCCAGCCGCTTCTTTTGCGCGAGTTCCGCGGCGAACTCGATCATTCCGGGGCCGAGATCGCTGCCGGTCACGTGGCCGGTCGGGCCGACAGCTTCGGCGATCGGAATGGCCGGATCGCCGACGCCGCTGGCGAGATCGAGTACCCGCATTCCGGGCTTGAGATGCGCGGCTTCCAGGACAGCATCGGTCGCGCCGCGGGTAAACGCCGAAAGCTGGACGTGCCATTTGCGCCAGGCGGCGACGGTGTCGGCGTCGGTCCATTCCTGGCGAAGCTTTTCGCGAAACTTTTCCATTTTTGCTGGATCGGGAGCGCTCATTTGTGGCCTTTCGAAGAGGGAGTGTGATGGCCGTCGTAGTGCCCGCCTTCACCGGCTTCCGCCGAGAAATATTTGCGATATTTTTCCGGCATCGATTTCGGGCGGCCCTGATGGTCGCAGATCACGTGCGTGGTTTCGCCCGTGGCGAGCAATTCGTCCGACGGCTGGCGAAGGATTTCGTAGCCGAATCGAAGCGTGCGTTTGTCGTAGCGCGTGACGCGCGTGCGCACCACGAGCGTGTCGTCAAACCGCGCCGGGCGCTTGTAACGGCACGAAGCTTCGGCGACCACGATCAGCGTGTCGTCCTCGAGTTCCATCTGCTTGTACTCGAATCCAAGATGCCGGCAAAGTTCGACGCGGCCGACCTCGAACCAGGTGAAATAGTTGCCGTGATAGACCACGCCCATTTGGTCGGTTTCGGCGTAGCGCACGCGGACGATGGCATCGGCGAAATCCTTCATGGGCTTTACGATTTGCCCCATTTCGGCGAGCGTTTTTCAAGGAATGCCGCGACGCCCTCGCGGAAATCCGGCGTGGCGCGAATGTCGGCGCTGGCTTCGATGGCCGCTTCCAGCTCGGCCCGAATCGCGACGCGATCGAAGCTGAGCAGCAGCTTCTTGGTCTGGGCAACGGCGCTCGGGCTCGCCGCGAGCAGCAGGGCGGCGATTTCGCGGGCGCGATCCATCAGCGATTCCTGCGGAACGATTTCGGTGATCAGGCCCATGCGCAGCGCTTCGCCCGCGTCGATGATTCTGCCGGTGAGAAGCAGATCGCGGACCTGGCGGTCGGCGATTTTGCGGCGCAGGAAGACCGAAACCAGCGCGGGCATGAAGCCGAGCTTCACTTCGGTGTACCCGAATTTGGCCTCGGGGACGGCGATGGTGAAATCGACGAGCGTCGCGATTCCGCAGCCTCCGGCGATGGCCGGTCCGTTCACGGCGGCGATCACGGGCTTGGGGAAGCTGTGCAGCCGGTAGAGCAGCTTGGTCATGCGGCGAGCGTCTTCGAGATTCTTCGGCAGCGTCTGCCGGGCGACGTGCTGCAACTCGTCGAGATCCATTCCGGCGCAGAAGGCTTTGCCCGAGCCGGTGATGATGACGACATGCGCCGGGCCTTCGTCCGCCTGTTGCAGCGCGCCGAGCATGTCGGTGATCATCTGCGCCGAAATCGCGTTGCGCTTTTCGGGGACGGTGAGGGCGATGGTCGCGATCGCGTCATCGCATTGGTAAGTTAGCGTCGGATAGCCCAAAGATCGAAACCTCTCCTAGCCACAGATGAACACAGATAAACACTGATTTGGAGAAAAATCAAAGACCTTCAACAGCTTTCAAGACGGTAAAACGGGTCCTAAAAGCCTCACCGCAACAAGGCGGGATGAGCTGCATAAACCTAATTCGGCTGCGGAGCGTCGGGCCGGCGAGCGTACTTTTCGCGAAGCTCGCCGGTGATCGCACAGGCGATGGCGAGCGATTTGGAGTCGATGCCGGTGGAGACGCCGCGCGCGGCAAGCGTCGTAAGGACGGTCTCGGTGGGAATGTTGCCGACCAGATGGTCGCCGGCGAAGGGGCAGCCGCCGAGTCCGGTGAGCGCGCCGTCGAAACGGCGGCAGCCGGCCTCATAGGCTGCCAGAACCTTCGCGGCGGCGCCGTCGGGACGGCTGTGCAGATGCACGCCGATTTCGACTCCGGCGATGCAGTCCTTCACGGCGCGGTAGAGATGCGCGACATCCTCGGGCGAGGCGGTGCCAACGGTGTCGGCGAGCGAGACGGTGCGCACGCCGACGTCTTTCAGCCATACGAGGGCGTCTTCGACGATTTCCGGGCCCCAGGGCTCGTCGTAGGGATTGCCGAAGGCCATCGAGATGTAAACGACAAGCTTTCGCCCGGCCTGCTTCGTGCGGCTCTGGAGAAGTTCGACAAGTCTGCGCGACTCGTCCCTGGACATGTTCGCGTTGGCGCGGCGGAAGTAGGCAGAGATGGAATAGGGATAGCCGATCGTGGTAACGCCGGGCGCAGCGAGGGCGCGGTCTAGACCCTGTTCATTGACGACGATGCCGATGATTTCCGGCGATTCGCCTGATGGCAGCTTTGCGGCGCTCAGTTCTTTCATCACCGCTTCGCTATCGGCCATCTGCGGGACATGCTTGGGCGATACGAAGCTAACGGCATCGATGTGTGAGAATCCAAGCGAGACAAGGCGCTTGAGATATTCCACCTTCGTTTCGGTGGGAATGATTTCGGCAAGTCCCTGCCAGGCGTCGCGCGGGCACTCGATGATCGTCACTGCGGGGTTCGTAGTGTTCATGATGTCCAGGGATCGCGGAAAATGTGCGTTGCATACCACTCGCAAAAGACCGCCGCAGAAACGGCGACCGCCATCAACCAGAGAAATGTCGTGGAAATTCGGCGCCGAATGGCCCCGGCAATGATCAACGCCCCGCCCAACACGATTCCGGCGATACCCAGATAGAAGGACGTCTCATAAACAAACCAGGCGGCGGAGGCGGAGTGAAATATGCCGTGAACAAGGCCATGGGACACAAACAGGGCGAGTGCCGAAGGGGTGACGAACAGCATCGTAAATGCAAGGTATCCTGGGCCACCCAGCTTGCGTGGCTGCTCGATCGTGGCCATCTAGGTACGCCTTGCTCCTATCCGCCGATTCGACGATCGTAATTCGGTCATGGTTTCTTTCTTACGACCCAGCGTACGAAGTCAAACACAAGAAGTGATATCCCCAGCACGGAAGAGAGGAACGCGGCCCAACCAATCAGTCTTAAGTGAAGTGGCATCGGCCATGCGACCGAGCCGAGCTCGTAACCGAATGGACTGTTCCACAATGGCTCCACGAGACGCCAGTAGATGAACCAAACGATTCCCGCGATCAACAGGATCGGAATTGCCCGCTTCCGCATCAGGTTTGCAGAACTCCGGTCTTGAATTCGGCCACGTCCGGATTCAGGGCGGCGCTTTCGAGGGCTTCGATCAGCGCTTCGCGCGTGTGCGCGGGATCGATGATGGCGTCGACCCAGAGGCGGGAGGCGGCGTAGCGCGCGTCGGTCTGGTGTTCGTAGGTGGCGAGAATCTTGTCGTAGAGCGCCTTGTGCTCTTTTTCGGTGGGCTTCTTGCCCTCGCGCTCGAGCTGCTTGACCTTCAGCTCGACCAGGGTGCCGGCGGCGGACTCGCCGCTCATCACGGCGTAACGAGCGAAGGGCCAGGCGAAAATGAAGCGCGGATCGTAGGCTTTGCCGCACATGGCGTAGTGTCCGGCGCCGAACGTGCCGCCGCAGATCACGACGATCTTCGGGACGACACTGTTGGCCACCGCGTTGACCATTTTCGCGCCGGCGCGGATGATGCCGCTCCATTCCGCTTCCTTGCCGACCATGAAGCCGTTCACGTCGTGCAGGAAAATCAGCGGGACAAGATTCTGGTTGCAGTCGAGAATGAAGCGCGCGGCTTTGTCCGCCGATTCGGTGTAGATGACGCCGCCGAACTCGATGCGTTTTTCGCCGGTGCCAGGCAAAGTGATGTTGACGCTTTTTTTCTGGTTGGCGACGATGCCGACCGACCATCCGCCGATGCGCGCGTAGCCGCAGAGAACGGTCTGGCCGCGCTCGGCGCGGTATTCCACGAATTCGCTGCCGTCCACGATGCGCGCGATCACTTCGCGCATGTCGTACTGCTTGGCGGAATCGCCGGCGACGATGCCGTAGATGTCTTCGGCGGGGTGCGCGGGAGGTTGGGGCGGCTTGTGGTCGAATCGTGCGGCGGGTCCGTGGCCCATTTTGTCGACCAGCGCGCGGATGCGACGCAGGCAGGATTCGTCGTCCGGCTCGCGAAAATCGACCGTGCCGCTGGTTTGCGCGTGCATTTTCGCGCCGCCGAGATCCTCGAGCGACGTTTTCTGGCCGATGGCAGTCTGCACGAGAGCCGGTCCGGCCAAAAACAGCCCGCTGCCTTCGGTGATCAGGATGTGGTCGCACATCACCGGCAGATATGCGCCGCCGGCAACGCACAGGCCCATGATCGCGGCGATCTGAGGGATGCCCATCGCGCTCATGACGGCGTTGTTGCGGAAGACGCGGCCGAAATCATCGGTGTCGGGGAAGACGTCTTCCTGAAGCGGGAGAAACACGCCGCCGGAATCGACGAGATAGATGGTCGGAATGCGATTTTCGATGGCGATATTCTGCGCGCGGATCACTTTTTTTGCCGTCATGGGAAAGAAGGCGCCGGCTTTCACGGTGGCGTCGTTGACGATGATCATGAAGCGGCGGCCTTCGACGTGGCCGAGGCCGGTGATCGTGCCGGCGGCGGGGGCGCCGCCCCATTCCTGGTACATTTCCCAGGCGGCGTAGATTCCCAGTTCGAAGAATTCGGTTTTCGGGTCGATTAGCTTGGCGATGCGTTCGCGGGCGGTGAGGCGGTTCTTCTTGTGCTGGCCGTCGACGGCTTTCGCACCACCGGCTTCGCGGATCTTTTCCTCTTCGTTCTTGATTTGAGTGAGGCGTTCGACCATTGCGCGGCTGTTCTGCAGGAACGCCGGCGACTTGCGATCGACGCGGGTTTCGATGACCGATTCCTTCACTCGATGCTCCTGTAAGGCTGGCTGGAAGTGGCCGCGCGTGCGACGCGCTGGCGGATGAAATCGACAATGGCCTGCGTGGTGGTTCCGGGCAAAAATACTTCAGCGATTCCGATTTTCTTCAGGCCGGGGATGTCCGCTTCCGGAATGATTCCGCCGATGAGGACGGTGACGTCGTCCATCTGCTGCGCGCGGAGCAGATCCATCAGGCGGGCGCACAGCGTGTTGTGGGCGCCGGAGAGGATCGAGAGGCCGATGACGTCGACGTCTTCCTGCAAGGCGGCGGAAGCGATCATCTCCGGGGTCTGGCGCAAGCCGGTGTAGATCACTTCCATGCCTGCGTCGCGCAGCGCGCGGGCGATCACTTTGGCGCCGCGGTCGTGGCCGTCGAGGCCGGGCTTGGCGATGAGGACGCGGATTTTCTTCTCAGGCATTCTGTCTTTTCTCTGCGTGCTCTGCGCCTCTGCGGTGGGTCAACCTCGGTACTGATTCACAAGCCGCCGAACTCCATCCTTCAGTACTGCCACGTTGAAATTCATCAGGAGACCATCTTGCAACCGGACAGACGAAGATAAGTTAGCACGATCGCGTCGTGGATAGGCGCGAGGGAATCGACGGCCTTGAGTTCAAGGACAACGCGCCCATCAACGAACAAATCCAGGCGATACCCGCATTCGAGCTTGACGTCCTTGTATACAAGTGGGAGGGGCTTTTGACGTTCGAAATGTATGTTTCTAAGAGTTAGCTCGTGCGCAAGGCATTCTTCATATGCCGATTCGAGCAGGCCAGGACCGAGCGTGCGATGCACTTCCATCGCCGCTCCAATTATTTCGTGAGTTAGCTGGGCGTCCGTCATTACTCACCGCAGAGACGCAGAGAGCGCAGAGAAAGCAGGGAGAAATATAGCGCAGCGAGAGTCACGGGAGTATCGGAATGCGCTCACGTTATCGCGACTTCCTGGTAGACGCCGAACGGTTGGCGGAGCGCGTCGCAGATTTCGCCGAGAGTGGCGTAGGCTTTCACGGCGTCGAGGAGGTGGGGCATCAGGTTTTCGGTGCCGTCGGCGGCGCGGCGGAGGGAATCGAGGAGGCGCTCGACTTCGTCGTTCGGGCGCTCGGCGCGCAGCTTGCGGAGTCGGTCGGCCTGGCCGCGCGCGACGGAGTCGTCGATGTGCAGCGTCTCGATGGGCTTTTCCTTGACGATATAGTCGTTCACGCCGACGATGATTTTTTCCTTGCGGTCGACGGCAAGCTGGTAGCGATAGGCGGCGTCGGCGATCTCTCGCTGCGGGAAGCCGCGCTCGATGGCTGCGACCATGCCGCCCATGGCGTCGATTTTCGCGATGTAGTCGCGGGCGCCGCGTTCGACTTCGCTGGTCAGCGTTTCGACGAAGTAGGAGCCGCCCAACGGGTCGGCGGTGTTCGTCACGCCGCTTTCGTAGGCGATGATTTGCTGCGTGCGCAGGGCGAGCGTGGCGGCGGACTCGGTGGGCAGGGCCCAGGCTTCGTCGAGCGAATTGGTGTGCAGCGACTGCGTGCCGCCCATGACGGCGGCGAGCGCCTGCAGCGCGGTACGTACGACGTTGTTGTACGGCTGCTGCGCGGTGAGCGAGCAGCCCGCGGTCTGCGAATGAAAGCGCAGCGCCCACGACCGCGGATTTTTCGCGCCGAAGTGTTCGCGCATCACACTCTGCCAGATGCGGCGCGCGGCGCGGTATTTGGCGATCTCCTCGAAGAAATCATTGTGCGCGTTGAAGAAGAACGAAAGGCGCGGAGCGAAATCGTCGATCGGGAGCCCGCGGCGGAGGCAGTTTTCGACGTACTCGATGCCGTCGCGCAGGGTGAATGCCAATTCCTGGATGGCGGTCGAGCCGGCCTCGCGGATGTGGTAGCCGCTGATCGAAATGGGATTGAATTTCGGCGTGTGCCTGGCGCCGAATTCGATCGTATCGGTGACGATGCGCAGAGACGGACCGGGCGGGTAAATATATTCCTTCTGCGCGATGTACTCCTTCAGGATGTCGTTTTGCAGGGTGCCGGAAATTTGTCGCCAGTCGGCACCCTGCTTCTCGGCGACCGCCAGATACATCGCCCAAATCGGCGCCGCGGGCGAATTGATGGTCATCGAGGTGGTGACGCCGGCAAGCGGTATCTGGTCGAACAGAGCCTCCATGTCCGCGAGCGAGCTGACCGCCACGCCGCACTTGCCGACTTCGCCCTCGGAAAGCGCGTGATCGGAGTCGTAGCCCATCAATGTGGGCAGGTCAAACGCCACGGAGAGCCCGGTTTGCCCCTGCGAGAGCAGATAGCGGAAGCGCCGGTTGGTGTCCTGCGCGGAGCCGAAACCCGCGAACTGGCGCATGGTCCAGAGGCGCTCGCGGTACATGGCCGGATGAATGCCGCGCGTGTAGGGAGGCTGGCCGGGAGCGCCGAGGTCGCTATCGGCATTCCAGTCGACGAGATCGGCGTCCGTGTAGAGACGCCGGATCGGGTAGCTCGATACCGTGGTGAAATCGGCGGCGCGATCGGGAGATTTCGCGAGCGACGGATTCAGCGTCGATTCTTCCCAGGCGAGTTCAGCGGGCGATGGTTTTCGAGGCGACGCGAAAGCAGACGAGGTGGAAGCAGCGACGGAAGCTTTCCGCGCTTTCTCGTCCGTCACGCGTCACCTCACTAGGCTATCGGTGCCCGGCCTGTAGGTCCGACTCGGGCGTACCGGGAATGTTCGGCGTATTTGAGATTGTACCCTTGATCGCGTCGGCCACGGTGATGTTGTGCACGTCGAGTGTGCGGCCCATGGACTGGTTGAAGTTCAGTTCCGCTTCGATCAGGTTGATGCGGTCGCGCAGTTCGACGCCTTCGGCGGCCGTGAGCAACTGTTGCTTTTGAATCACGGTGAAGGCCGTGGACGTGCCGAGCTGAAGTTTCTTCACCTCGTCGTCGTAGCTTTGCTGGTTGTAGATGCGCGATTCCCCTGCGGCGGCGAGGGCGGCGCGGTCCTGTTCAAGCGCGATCAGTGCCTGACGGACGTTGAGTACAATCGTGGCTTGCGTGTTCAGGAGGTTGACCTGTTGTTGCCGCTGGTTGAGCTGGGCCGTGGCATTCGCGGCTTGGGCGGCTCGGTTGCGAATCGGGAGCGTAAGGTTTAGGCCAGCCTCCAACGTCGGATACTGGGACGTAATCATACCGTTGAGAGCATATGCCAGGCCAAGAGGATACGCCTTTGTCGTTTTGGGTCCTGTGCCACCGAAGCCGCAATTCGCGGTGCAGACCTGCGCCGTTCCTCCCAGACCGGTCTGCTCGTAAAGACCGAAGAGATTTAAGGTCGGCAACAACCCGTTCCTGGTGGCTTTGATTTCAACGTCGTCGTTCTGGAGAGTGAGCAGAGCCTGCTGCACCTCGGGTCGATTCTGAAACGCGACCTTCACTGCATCCTCCAGGGAAGTATTCTCCTCGACGGGTGTGAAGATCGACGTGGTGGGGACGATTTCGACGCCTTGGAGCGACGGCGTCAGCGAGTTCTTCGTAATCGCGACGAGCAAAGTCGTTTCGTCGAGCAGTCGCGTCGTCTGAGCCTGAACGAGCGCTTGCTGGTCGGTGGCAAGCTGCGATTGCGCGGTGATGACGTCGAGCGGAGCCATCGTACCGATCTCGAGCTGCTTCTTGTTGTTTTCGTAGAGCTGTTGATCCGCGGCGACGGCGACCTGCTCGACCTTCACGTTTTCTCGTGCGAATACCAGCTCCCAGTACTCGGTAGCGACCTGCGTAACGGTTGTAATCACCTGCTGCTTGAATTGCGATTCCCCGATCTTGACGTTGTTTTTTGCCTCAATGATGTATCGGTCGTTCGCTATTCTTCCGAATCCGTTGAGCAGAGGCTGAGTGAGTTGAAACGAAAGGGTGGACTCGTTGTAGGGGTTGAATAGGTTGAAGCTGAGCTGCTCAGGTTGGCCGAGCCACGTGTTGTTGAAAGTCACTTGAAACTGCGTGCCGGAATGAAAGTTTTGGGTATACCCGAAGTTGCCAGTCACGGTGTGACTGATAAGCGGGAACGGGGCGCAAAACTGACCGAGGGGGCAGGGGACACTCGCTAGGAAGGGGTTGTTGACGGGCTGGGTCTGTTCTTCCATCGTAAACGCGCTCGTCAGCGTGGGATCGAAAGCGGCGCGGCCATTAATGCCCGATTTCGCGAGAAGCAGACTCGCCTCGTCGAGCCACGGCACGTACCGCTCGACGGCGATGCCGAGGTTGTTTTCAAGACCGAGCGAGATCGCATCCTCGAGGCTGAGCGTCAGCTTGCCGTTCTGGATCAACTGTTCGATCCGTGGGGTGTTCACGACTTCGGGCTTGGCCACTTTCATTGGTGAATAAGGCGCGAACAGGGTCGGAAACCAGGAATTGGGATGGGAATAATTTGGGCCGCTGGAAAAGCCGAGGCTGCGCGTGGGCGCCGGCGGGGGGCCCTGAGTCTGCGCGGGCGGTTGGTACTGGGGAGGAGGCGGCAGCACGCCCGGAGCCTGGTTCGACTGCGCCGGTGGCGTCGCAGTTTGCTGATCCTGTGCGTAGACGGGCGACACCACAAGCGCCGCCGCCGTTGCAATCACCATCACTGCATGCAAAATCCTTCGACTCATCGTGTTTTTCCTCTTCGCCGATTCGGCGCTTCCGGGGCCGTCCCTAACTCCAGTGTATTGAAACGTGCAAACCGGCCAATTTGTTTCAGAAACAATCCCGGCACGGTCCGCGGCCGCGCCTATCCCTTCGGTCTTGGACGTTCGGGAGGTGACTCGGGCGTTCCAAGAACTGCGTTTTCGGCCACTTCGGTAAAAACTGCTGAAACGGTCGAACAGGCGGACGGGTGAGTGTAACATACTCATATCCGGACCATTCCGCCGCCCCCGAAACATTCGCCTCACCGCATTCGTTGACACTGTAGCAACCGAGGAACTAACATGGCTCAGCCCGTCGTGTCATTCACGCCCTCACACTTGCGGCTCAAGAGTCTGCGTCGGCAGTCTAGTTTTATTCCATTGGTAGCCCTTTGTGTTCTGGCAGCCGGCATTTCGACCCTCGCCGGCCAGGTCCAGACTCCGCAACAGGTGGCCGCGCAAGCCAAGATCACGGGGTACGTGACGGACTTGGCGGGAGTTTTAAGTCCGGGCGGGCGCGCGCGAATCGAGGCGCTGTGCACCGAACTGAGCCAGAAAGCCGGCGCGGAAATTGCGGTCGTCACGGTCAAGACGACTGGCGACGAGACTGCGCAACAGTATTCGTTCGATCTGGCTGAAGCGATCGGAATCGGGCCGAAAGGGCAGGGGCGCGGCGTACTGATCTTTTTCGCGACCGACGACCACAAGTATTTCACGCAGGTCGGCTATGCTCTGGAACCGATTTTGCCCGACGCAAAGGTTGGAGATTTCGGCCGCGAAGCGATACCCGACCTGCGAGCAAACGATTATGACGCCGCGCTGTATCTGGTCACTCGCAGAGTGGCCGACGTGATCGCCGCTGACAAAGGCGTGACGCTGAGCGGTGCGCCTCTTCCGAGCAGTCGCGAAGGTGGCAACAATCTCCGCATTCCGCCCTTCGTGATTTTCATAATTATTTTCGCGATTTATGCAATCGTTCGGAGTCTGATTGCTGGTTCCAGAGGCGGCCCGCGAGGGCGCGGAGGGCTCGGTCCCGGCGGTTGGGTCGCGCCATTCATTTTGGGGAGTATGGCGGGCCGCGGAGGCTGGGGCGGCGGTTTCGGCGGCGGAGGCGGCGGAGGTGGCTTTGGCGGATTCGGAGGCGGCGGGTTTGGCGGAGGCGGCGGTTTCGGTGGCGGCGGGGCCGGAGGCGGATGGTGACGCGGAGGACGCTCTAAAGTATGGAAACGAAACTCACGCAATTGGTCTCGAAGCTGAAGTCCGCGGCGGGAGAGAACCTGAAAGCCGTCGTGCTGTACGGTTCCGCCGCCACGAGCGAATATCAGAGCCAGCACTCCGATGTGAACATTCTGTGCCTGCTGGAGCGGGCCGCGTTGGCGGACCTCGAGCGGCTCCACTTCGTCGCCGAATGGTGGATCAATGAGAAAAACCCCACGCCGGTGATTTTTACCTACGACGAGCTGATGCGTTCCGCGGATGTGTTTGCCATCGAGCTGCTGGACATGAAGCACCGCCACCGCATGCTCTTCGGTGAAGACTTCCTCGAGAAGATGGACGTGCCGCTGCATTTGCACCGGTTGCAGGTGGAGCGCGAACTGCGCATCAATTGGATGCGGCTGCGCCAATCGGTCCTCGCCGGCGAGCCGAAGAACAAGGTTCATCTGCACATCATGCTGTCGTCGTTGCCGACGTTCTGTGTGCTCTTTCGGCACGCGCTGATCGGGATGGGACAGCCCGAGCCGCACACCAAGCGCGAAGCGGTCGAAGGAGTGGCTGCGCTGACGGGCGCCGACGCATCCGGTTTTTACAGCATTCTCGATTACCGCGCGGGGAAGTTGAAGGAACGAGAAATGGATATCGAGGCTGCGCTGCAGACGTACCTGGAATTCGTCGAAATCGTCACGAACGAGGTCGACCGGCGCTTCGAAACAACCTGACGCGCCGCTGCGTATTATGAACAGGGCCTTACGACGACGTCCCGTGATGTGTGATAGATTTTGCCCCGGAGGCTGCTCATGAAGGTATTTCTCGGAATTGTCGCGGTGCTGGTGATTCTCGCGCTCCTTTGCGGCGGCATGTATATTTCGCGGCGCAACCAGATGGTCGCCCTCAACGAAACGGTCAAGTCCGACTGGGCGCAGGTTGACGTCGTGCTCCAGCGACGGTCTGACCTGATTCCGAACCTCGTCGAAACGGTGAAGGGCTTTGCCGCGCAGGAGCAGACGGTATTTGACGACATCGCGAAGGCGCGTGCGGCTCTCGGCGGGGCGCAAACACCGAAGGACAAGATCGCCGCCAATGGCCAGCTGGATGGTGCGCTGAGCCGGCTGCTGGTGATCGTCGAGAATTATCCGCAGCTTCGATCGAATGAGAATTTCCTGCGCCTCCAGGACGAGCTGGCGGGCACCGAAAATCGCATCGCCGTCGAGCGTAAGCGCTACGACGACGCAATTCAGGCCTACAACACCTTCATTGCGCTCTTCCCGAACAACATCATCGCCGGCATGGCGGGATTCCAGCGCAACGACGCCTACTTCGCGGCGACGGAAGCCTCGCGCGCCGTGCCCAAGGTTCAGTTCCCGCCGCCGAACCGGTAGTGATCGCGAGCGAAGTCCGTCGCATGAGTTCGGAATGAAGGCGCGTACTAACGCTGCGTGTGGGAAATCAGAATGGACGGGGCTTCGACGCGTTCGTATAGCCAAGCGCCGCCGGACCGCCGCAGATTCATCACGCTCTTGGCGCAAAGATGTTTGGGAACAGGCTCGGATCTGCAAGCGCCTCATTAATCTTCAACCCCAACTCAGCGCCGTAATGGTGTTCCACGATTCTGCGGACACGATCGTAGGGATGCGGGTGTGTGGATGACCCTACGCCGGCTATCGCAAAGATAAGATTAAATGTCGCAAGAATTGGCTTTAGTAGCTCTCTGGACCTAACGTCGAAACGGCGTGCCTCAAGGAATCGCAGATAGAGGGCGAATCCAGTGTTGTCCGCACGGTATTCAATTTCATGGTCGCGGTTCTCCTCATACTTCTGACCCTCTGCGTCATATGGAAGGGCTGTGTACGCAGATTGATCCGTCAGATCGCCATTCAAGTAATGGCCTAGCTCATGGCAAAGAATGAATAGCTCCGCGAGTCTCAGAAGTAGACTGTGATCGGCAGAGGCTGTCTCGGATAACTTAATCATAGGTCCGTATGGCACGCCGCAGTCACGATATATGTCCACCAGCTCAACTATGTACGAACTGAGATCATTCTTGGTAAGCGCGGAGGCGATCTTTCTATTGCAGTGAACGACATCCGAAGGCGCATTAAACGCGCGAACCAGCTTGAGATACTTATGGAGAAGGACCATCAAGCCTGAGCAGAGAAGAACCGCATACCGTCCATTCGGGCTTCGGGCAATGAACGCGTTTGCCGTACCCGTGGGAAGAATGCCGACGGCCACATCGGCGGCGATGCGTCCGACTGTCTGGGCATCAAGTGAGGCAAAGAGTTCCGTCGTTAACTCTTCAACGGCACTATGCAACCCTCCAAACTGACCGAGTTCAGAATGGGAAAGATTGAGTCGATTGAGCTCGGCACTAGTGATCCGCTCGAATTCCTTGTCAGCCGTACCCGGTGGGTAGGTCTTCGCGTACAGCTTCTGAAGATAGGCCAAGTATTCGGTGGGCGAAGAAAAGGACTGGGTCATATCTTGGAGTCTGGCAGATTCTATTACACAGGCCGGAAATTGTCAGGAACGCCGTCCGTCGTTAGCTGCACACGGTTGGCTGGGCGTCCCGCTAGGTCATCCATGAATGAACGCTTGAGCCGTTTGTGCTCCGCGAGTCCCGACCATGAATGACGGCACTAGCTTTGTATCGGAGTCAACCGCAACCCACGTCCACACATCGCCGAATCCAAACTGGCCGCGCTTTTCTTCGGGGACGTTCTTTTCCTTGGCATAGCAAAAAGACCAGATTCCATCGCATTGGATTCGCTTGCACGTCAGCTCGCGGAGCGCCCTGTCCTGATAGTCAGCGCAAGCCCCGCCGATCTGAGGGGCCAGTTTGAGGACGGTGTTAAACGCTACGTCGCACATGCGAGCCGTAGCGCGAAGTGAGTCCCCCCCCCTACCAATGCCGAAATGATCTTGGTTCGCTCTTCTTTGTTGAAGCGATTCATAATGACGGTATTACGCTTGAGCGGCCCATGATATCTCAAGAAGAATCGTATGACGGGCAGACATGTCAAGCGATATAAGCGTCCGTAATGCACTGGTCTGCCAGCCACTTAGAAGCCTCGCGTTTTTAGGTGCTCTCCTATTCTGCGGATGGTGATACACTAACTCCGCAGTTTGCAGAAATGGAGAGCCACATGGGCAAAAACGAAAAACTCAGTGCGGCCATCGAAGTATTACAGGAAGAACTAGAGAAGCTTGTCCACGAGGTCGCCGATCGAAAGCGGATGATTAACTCCCTCCGTGCCTCGATGGGCGAGCCTCCACTTTTCAGCGACGTTGCCGTGGAACACATTGGAGCGGCTGCGGGACGCCCGGATGAGTTCTACGGCCAGCCACTCTCAACCTGTGTCCGACTGTATCTGGAGCGGCGCAAACAAGCGTGCGCTGCGTCAGAAGTTCTGGCCGGACTACAGCAAGGTGGATTCGACTTCGACGCTGCTGGGTGGAAGGAAAAAGACCGACTGCGCATTCTGGCCGTAACACTCGCCAAGAACACAAAGACGTTCCATCGGTTACCGAATGGCACGTTCGGACTTGTGTCTTGGTATGACGCGAAAACGATTGCGGCGGCGAAGCGTGGGGGCGAGGACGAAGCCGAAGGGACCGAAAGCAAAGGTGAAGCCACGGAGCCTGCGAAAGCGGAAGCCGCCAAGGCGGGCGAGGGAAAGGGCTAACCATGCCGACGAGCTTATTGGAGTTTCATATGAGGAGGGTTAGCGCCCCTAGTGCTGGACGCACGGCCTACCGTGCATTAGGGGCCATAAAGTATAAGGCCCGCTTCCAATAACCTTTGTGGGAGAACTGGAAGCGGGGCCGTGGTAGGGACGCGAGATCGCGCCAAAACCGGCGCGATTATACCTGTTTTTTCGACCAACGCGCCTTAGCTGCTTTACGGGCGATGGCCTTTCTCTTACTGGCGGGGAGACGCGCCGCACGCGCCTTCCCGCCTTTAAGACCACCCTTGCGGCCCATGTTGGCGAGATATTCGGTGGCAGATCGCGTCTGTTCTGGTTCCTCGGTGGACAACCGTACAATCTCAGCGGCCAGTTGATTAGGGTCTTTCCGGCAGGGGTTTGCTTGAGCGCCTCATGCAATCCATTATCGCAGGACTGCCGGAAGGCGTCTAGCTCCTCTAAGACTCAAAATGAGTCACTACCGCGGCGTACGCCAGCTTGACCGCGCTCGCCGGCCCGCGCTACGCTAGTTGTGGCCGCCGAACTTAATGAAACAAACCGTACGAATCGCCGGAGGGATCAACGAACTCTTCGGCACGCTCGATGAAAACCTGAAGTTTCTCGAGTCCTCGCTTCACGTCACCACGCATCTCAAAGAAAACGACATGGAAATCGAAGGCGAGCCGGCGCAGGTGGAGCGCGCGGCACGCCTGCTGGGCGCGTACAACGACCGCGTCCTCGCCGGGCACATTCCTACGAGCCAGGAAGTGAAATCGATGCTTCGGACGGCCGCCGGCGAGCATGTCTCGACGCTCCACGGCGCATTTTCCCCTTCGCACAAGCGTGCCCTGGGCAAGAAAAGCGTGTTGCCGAAGAGCGCGAACCAGAAGCGCTATATCGAAGCGCTGGAAACGTACGACATGGTTTTCGCCATCGGTCCGGGAGGGACGGGAAAGACCTACCTCGCCGTCGCGCTGGCGGTCTCGGCGCTGCTCTCGAAGCAGGTGAATCGAATTATTCTCGCGCGGCCGGCGGTCGAAGCGGGCGAGCGGCTTGGCTTTTTGCCCGGTACGCTTCAGGAAAAGGTCGATCCGTACATGCGCCCGCTCTACGATGCGCTGCACGACCTGCTCGAAGCGGACAAGCTGGAGAGCTATCTGGAGAAGGGAATTATCGAAGTCGCGCCGCTGGCGTTCATGCGCGGCCGCACGCTGAACGATTCGTTCGTGATTCTGGACGAAGCGCAGAATACCACCAGCGAGCAGATGAAGATGTTCCTCACGCGCCTGGGGTTCAACTCCAAGGCCGTGATCACCGGCGACGTCACGCAGATCGACTTGCCGGATTCGCGCAAGTCGGGGCTGGTCGAAGCCATCGATGTGGTCGGCCAGATCGAAGGCATCGCGATGGTCTATTTTGACGAGCGCGACGTGGTCCGCCACAGCCTGGTGCAGCGGATTATCAAAGCTTATGAGGAACGCTCCGGCTCGACGCTGACTGGCGCGAGCGCCAGCCGACCCGCGCGCGCCGCCGCCGCTACAATTCCGCCGGAAGAAAAGTCGTAGGGGCACGATATATCGTGCCCGGCGCTGATCCTTGGCTCGGCCACACCCATACAGCCCGCTTTTGCATGAGCCGCCACTCAGGTAAGATTCCAATTTAATTGTAGACGCTCAATCGCCTTGCGATCGCACATGACCACGACGCTTGAAAACTGGGCCGCGCAGGTTCGCGCCGGAGATGCACGCGCGATTTCGCGTGCTGTCTCAGCGATCGAAGACCGCACGAGCGAAGCTGAATCTCTCCTGCGCCAGCTTTTTCCGTTTACTGGCCACGCGTGGCGCGTGGGAGTCACCGGCGCTCCGGGCACCGGTAAGAGCACGCTGGTCGATCGGCTTGCGGCGCACTATCGCGGCGAGAAGAAGAGCGTCGGCATCATCGCCGTCGACCCGTCCAGTCCCTTTACCGGCGGCGCGATCCTGGGTGACCGCGTGCGCATGCAGGGGCACGCCGGCGACAAGGAAATTTTTATCCGTTCAATGGCCACGCGCGGGTACCTGGGCGGCCTTGCGCAGGCCACCGGCGACGCCACGCTGCTGCTCGACGCGGCCGGCAAGGACATGATCCTTGTCGAGACGGTCGGCGTGGGGCAGGGCGAGATCGAGATCGTGCGGCTGGCCGATTGCACGATTGTGGTCCTTGTCCCCGGCATGGGCGACGATGTGCAGAGCCTGAAGGCAGGGCTCATGGAGATCGCCGACATTTTCGTAATCAACAAATCGGACCGCGAAGGAGCTGGCAGATTCGAAGAGCAGCTTGGCGCCATCCTGCAAATCGTCCCCGAGCGCGGCGGCTGGCGACCGCCCGTGGTTCGTACCATAGCCACCGAGGATCAAGGCGTCGCGGAGCTCGCGCGCCAGATCGCCCTGTTTCGCGAGCATGTGGGCAAGTCCGAAAATCGGCAGGCGAGGGAACTGGCCTACTGGAAGGAATGGCTGCTGCGGCTGGTGGAATCGCGGTTGGTCGAACGAGTGCTCGGCAATCGCGCCAGCGCCGAGGCATTCGATAAGGTCGCCGCCGAAGTTGCCGCGCGGACGAAGGACCCGTACTCCGCCGTGAACGAGATCTTATCCAGGGGCGCCGTGTGAAGCTGGGCGAGCTCGAATTCCACGTTATTTCCGCGGGACACGTGCTGCTGGACGGCGGCGCCATGTTCGGCGTGATCCCCAAACCAATGTGGGAAAAGAAGATAGCGCCCGACGCGCGCAACCGCATCACGCTTTCGATGAACAGCCTGCTGATTCACGCGGGCGGCAAGCGAATCTTGGTCGAAACCGGCGCGGGCGACAAGATGAACGAAAAGCTCCGCGACATTTACGGCCTGGATGGACCATTTCTCGATCAGGGCCTGCGCAAGCATGACCTCCAGCCCGCCGATATCGACATCGTCGTGAACACCCACCTCCATTTCGACCACTGCGGCGGGAACACGAGAATTGAGAAGGACAAGGTCGTGCCGGCGTTCCCGAATGCGCAGTATGTTGTCCATCATGCGGAATATGAACACGCAATGCACCCGACCGAGCGCGACCGCGCGAGCTACTTTCCGGAAAACTACGAGCCGGTCAAAACCGCAGGACAGTTCGATCTGCTCGAAAACGACGCCGCAGTCGCCCCCGGCGTTGAGCTGATTCAACTGCCGGGCCATGTCGCAAACATGTTTGGAGTGAAGCTCAGCGGCGGCGGTAAGACCGCGTTTATGTTCGGTGATTTGGTTCCGACGACTGCGCACCTCCCGCTTCCGTGGATTATGGGTTACGATCTCTACCCCATGACGACGCTCGAGAATAAGAAGCGCTGGATTCCCGAGGTTGTCCGCGAAGGCTGGCTCGCTCTTTTCGCGCACGACGATCGCGTCCCCGCCGCCTATCTGCGCGAGCGCGACGGTCGCTGGGAAGCGGAACCTGTCACGGCGGATTAGTCGCAACAAATCTCAGGAGCGCGAATGGCGAAAGCGAAGGCGAGTAAATCGAAGTCTGCCGGTAAGAAGGAAACGGTCAAGACCGCCATCATCGGCGGCAGCGGCCTGTATCAGATGGCAGGGCTCGCCGACACCCGCGAAGTGCGGGTGAAGACGCCATTCGGCGATCCCTCGGACGCGGTCGTGATCGGGACGCTGGAGGGCCGGCGCGTCGCGTTTCTTTCGCGCCACGGCCGCGGCCACCGCTTCTCGCCGAGCGACATCAACTACCGCGCCAATATCTGCGCGCTGAAAATGCTCGGCGCGGAAAGAATCCTCTCGGTCAGCGCCGTCGGTTCGTTGCGCGAAGATCGCCCGCCACTCGATTTCCTGATTCCCGACCAGTTCTTCGATCGCACGCGCGGCCGGATCGCCACATTCTTTAGCGACGGGATCGTCGCGCACATCGGTTTCGACAAGCCTACCTGCGCCTCGCTATCCGCGCACCTGGCCTCGGCCTGCGAGAGCACCGGAGTGAAAGTGCATCGCGGTGGCACGTACGTCTGCATGGAAGGCCCGGCGTTTTCGACGCTCGCCGAGTCGCACACCTACCGCCAGCTGCGCTTCGACGTGATCGGGATGACCGGCGTGACCGAGGCCAAACTCGCGCGCGAAGCGGAACTCTGCTACGCTACCGTCGCTTTGATCACCGATTACGATTGCTGGCACCCGCAGCACGACGCCGTCAGTCTCGACGAAATTCTCGCCAACATGGGGCGCAACACGGACAACGTGCAGCGCGCCATTTGCCAGGCGGTGCGCTCGCTGGGCGACGAGCGGCCGTGCAAATGCGGATCGGCGCTGGCGCACGCCATCATGACCGACCGCAAGGTGATTTCGGCCGCGACGAAAAAACGGCTCGCGCCGATCATCGGCAAATACATTTCCTAGGGGCGCCCGCGGCGTGATCGTTTCCAACTGAACGCCTGTACATCACAAACGCGCGGGCCGGTTCGCAGCGGTCCGCCAAAACACGGAGAAGCCATGTCACTTCTGGTTGTCGGTTCGGTCGCATTCGACGGCATCGAGACGCCGCACGGCAGGGTCGATCGCACCCTCGGCGGCGCAGCCAGCTATTTCGCGCTGGCCGCGAGCCATTTCGCGCAGGTGCGTATGGTCGCTGTCGTCGGCGAAGACTTCACCGACCGCGACCGTTCGGTCTTCGAGGGCCGAAAGATCGATCTAGCAGGTCTCGATCGCGTCACCGGGAAGTCCTTCTACTGGGCCGGACGCTACAGCCAGAACATGAACGAGCGCACCACCCTCACTACCGAGCTGAACGTGTTCGCCGCGTTTGATCCCCGGCTTCCAAAAACCTACCTCGATTCGCGCTATATTTTTCTCGGCAATATCGACCCGACTCTTCAGCGCTCGGTCCTGAAGCAGGTGAGAGGCAAACCGAAGCTCGTCGGTCTGGATACCATGAATTACTGGATCTCCGGCACGAACGCCGAACTGCGCGAAACCCTGAAGCACGTCGACATCCTAACGATCAACGACGACGAAACCCGCCAGCTGACGAGCGAGCACAACCTGCTGCGCGCAGCCAAGCACATCTTCAAAATGGGCCCGAGCACGCTGATCATCAAGCGCGGCGAACACGGCGCGATCATGGTGCACAAAAACTTCCTGTTTTCAGTGCCCGCGTATCCGCTCGAGGAAGTTATCGACCCGACCGGCGCAGGGGATACGTTCGCGGGCGGCTTCATGGGCTACCTCGCGGGGATGGGGCGCGTAAACGAGCAGACGCTGCGCTCCGCGATGGTCTACGGCTCGGTGCTTGCGAGCTTCACCGTGGAGCGTTTCGGCGTCGATCGGTTGGCGAAGGTTACGCGCAAGGAAATCGCGATGCGCGCCCGCCAGTTCTCGCGTCTGACGTCGTTCAAGATTTAGCGCGCGGCTGGCCGCGATCGGGATGCGGCGCGCCGCCCGCCGCGCGGCTATTTTTCAGCCAACCATTCGCTTTGGCGCCGAATCCGAGTTGACGTGCCGCGGGCGGGGATGCTATCAATCGTGGCTGTCTAGCAGGGGATTTGCAGGCGGTTTTTGTTTTCCCTCGTTCCGCGTTCCCGGCTGCCGTCGGCGAGCGGCCTCGGGATCCCCGTTTGAAATTTTCTAGGAGGCTGGTTTTGAAGCGTTCGCGCTCGATTGCGCTCCTGTCGATTGTAGCCGGTGTCTTGGGGCTCGGCAGTTGCGGCGGCGGCAGTAACCCTCAGTTCAACGACACACCTGCCGTGACCACCCTGTTTCCGTCGGTCATTACCGCGGGAAGCGACGGCTTCGTCATGGCTGTCAGCGGGACGGGATTCATGTCGAACTCGACGGGAGTTACCTTCATCAACTGGAATGGCTCGCCGCGTTCCACGTCGTTCAACGCGACTACCGGCCAGCTCTCGGTTCAAATTTTCGCCTCAGACATTGTCTCGCCGACTTCCGTCATCGTCACGGCCACCAATCCGGGCCCCGGCGGCGGGACGTCCCTTACGGGCCCGACCTTCACGGTTGAGCCGGCTCACGCGGGACTCGCAATCACGTCTCTGGATCCGTCCAGTGCCAACGCCGGCGGGGACGCGTTCATGCTCACGGTCAACGGCACCGGTTTCGTGGCCGGAGACATCATCAACTGGAATGGCACCGAGATGATCACGACGGTCGCGCCGCCAACGCAGGCGACGGCTCAGATTACTAGAGACATGATCGCTACCGAAGGCACGGCCAGCGTAAATGTCTCGACCGCGGATCCCGTGGTCGCCACGAAGTCCACGACATTCACAATCGCGGCCAGGAATAATCCCACTCCCACGATCTCGTCGCTTTCGCCATCCAGCGCCGCGCACGGAGGCACCGATTTTCAGATGCGCGTCAGCGGTTCCGGTTTTGCGCCCAATGCATTTGTGGAATGGAACGGAAGTTTTCGGGCGACGGCCTTTATCAGCTCCTCTCAGCTTGTGGTGCTGATTCCCGCGGCGGATATCGCTGCGTCCGGGAACGCCAATGTTTCCGTCACGAATCCTGCTCCCGGCGGGGGAACGTCTTCAAATGAAATGTTCACCATCAATTGAGCGGTGGACATTACAGCTTCGTTTTCGTCTCGTAACTCTTACTTCCCTCCGGCCGCTCCTCCGCTAGACTCGACTCCGCAAACCCCTTATTCTCGATTGCATCCGATGACTGCGCCGAAAAAGCCCCGCGCGCTTCGCCCGGGCGACGGAATCCGAATCCTCTCGCTGGCCAGCCCCGTGCAAATCGATCATTTGCAGAAGGGTTGCGAGGAGCTTCTGCGCCTCGGCTACGCTCCGGAAACGGAGCCCGAGACTGTCCTGGCGAACGAGGGATTTTTCGCCGGATCGACGCAAGATCGGCTCGCCGCGTTGACGCGGGCGTTTGCGGAGGCTTCCAGCCGCGCAATTTTCTGCTCGCGCGGTGGCTACGGCTCCAGCTATTTGCTCGAAGGCCTAAACGGCGCGCCCTCGGGAGACGCCAAAATCCTGCTGGGCGCCAGTGACATCACCGCCCTCCAGATTTTTCTCTGGCAGAAATTTCGGTGGGTCACGTTTTACGGTCCCATGGTCGCGTCGAATTTCGACTGCGGCGAAGGCGAGTCGCACGGCTACGACCGCGCCAGCTTCATGCGCGCCGTCACGGAAACGCGAAATGGCTGGCAACTCGATCTCGCGGGCGAGGCGCTCGGGCCCGGCACCGGCTCCGGCGTTCTTCTCGGCGGCTGCCTCACTCTCGTGGAATCCACGCTCGGGACGTCCTGGGAACTCGACACTCGGGGGGCGATTCTCGTGCTCGAGGATCGCGGCATGAAGCCTTACCAGGTTGACCGCGCCCTCACGCATCTCCGGCAGGCCGGGAAGTTCAAAGACATCGCCGGAATCATCCTCGGCGATTTCCCGGAGTGTGAAGGGCCGCTGTTTTCCGAGAACGTGGCCGACGTGGCGCTGCGCATTCTCGAGCCGCTCAAGATTCCGTTCGTCTTCGGCTCGCCGATTGGTCACACCACGCGAGCCATGCTCACGCTGCCGCTGGGAATTCGCGCCGAGCTTTCGGCCGTTGGCCCGGGTGTGCTGCGCATCCTCGAACCGGCGTGTGTGCCATGAGCGCCGGACCATCCAGACTCGTTCCGCGCCACATTCATCTGCTCGGCATCGCCGGAGCGGCGATGGCGCCCGTCGCCGGCATGTTGAAGGAGCGCGGCTTCCACGTCACCGGCTCGGACGTTAACGTCTACCCTCCCGCTTCCACGCTTCTGACCTCCCTGGGAATTCCGTGGAATGAGGGGTACCGCGAGGAAAATCTGAAGCCTGCGCCCGATCTCGCCGTGATCGGCAACGCGATTTCGCGCGGCAACCCGGAAGTCGAACGCATTCTCGACGACGCAATTCCGTACTGCTCCATGCCCCAATTGCTCGAGGAGTATTTCCTCCCGGGCCGCGCCTCGATCGTTGTTGCCGGGACGCACGGCAAGACGACCACCACGGCCATGCTCGCTTGGATTTTCAAGACTGCGGGCCGCCGGCCCGATTTCCTGATCGGCGGCGTGGCGCCGAATTTCGGCGACCGCAGCTACGGCCTCGGAGGTGGGGAAGAGTTCATTATCGAAGGCGACGAGTACGACACCGCCTTCTTCGACAAGGGCCCGAAGTTCCTGCACTACCACCCGGTCGAACTGATCCTCACGTCGCTCGAATACGACCACGCCGATATTTACCCAAATGTTGAGGCGATTGCGCTGCAATTTCGACGGCTGGTGAACCTGGTGCCACGCCGCGGGCGAATCCTGATCTGGGGAGAAAGCGCGGCGCTGAAGGACGTCACTGCGAAGGCCTATTGCCCGGTGGAAACGTTCGGCCTGACGCCGGACTGTGACTGGTGCGCGGGTGACATTCAGTGGCACGATCAAGCCACGGAATTCCGCGTGGCCTGTCGCGGCAATGCGGTCGCGCGAATTCGCATTCCCGTCGCCGGGCGCCACAACGTGCTCGACGCGCTTGCCGCCGTCGGGCTTGCCTACGGCCGCGGCGTCGAATGCGACGCCATCGAGCGAGCCATGGCCACATTCCAAAGCGTGCGGAAGCGCATGGAAATCAAGGGCGAGGTGGGCGACGTTCTGGTCGTTGAGGATTTCGCGCACCATCCAACCGCCATCCGCCTTACGATCGAGGCCGCACGGACCCGCTGGCCAGGGCGAAAATTGTGGGCCGCCGTCGAGCCGCGATCGAATACCATGCGCCGCAAGGTCTTTCAGAACGACTTGGCCGATTCGTTGGCGCTGGCGGATGTGGTGCTCTTCGGCCCCGTGAACCGGGCGCAGCTCCTGGCTGAAGAGGATCGCCTGTCTCCCGAGATGATCTGCCAGTCGATCGAAGCACGCGGACGCGAGGCCCGGGCGATGAGTTCGGCCGACGCCATCGCCGCCGATCTCGCCTCCGCGACGAAATCCGGCGATCTCGTTTTGATTATGTCCAACGGCGGATTCGACGGTTTGACGGGCAAACTGCTGGAGAGCCTCAAGTCTCGCACCGGTGCCCGCGCATGACGTTTGGCGCGGCCCGCAGCCCCATGGTCATTCTTCTGATGATGATCGCCGCTGGCTCCGTCGCCCCTAAGCCTGCAGCCGCCACAATCAAATACCGCGTTTCGCTCGGCCATCCTGAGCAGCACCAGTTCCACGTGACGATCACCATCCCCGTGGCGGGCAGCGACAAAGACGTCATCGTGCAGATGCCCGCGTGGAATACGCTGTATCAAGTGCGAGACTTCGCTTGCCGGATCCGCGACGTTCACGAAGTGGAGGCCGCCAACGGATCGGCAAATGCGCCGCTTCCCTTGAAACTCGACAAGCAGACTTGGCGCATCGCTCGTGGCGGGCCTGCTGCGAACCGTCCGCGCGAGATCAATCTGGCGTACTCGATCCTCTGGGACGATCCCGGGCCTTTCAATTCGCAGCTCAATGTGCGCCACGCGTTTGTAAATCTCGCGGAGATTTTGATGTATGTCCCGAGCCGCCGCGCGGAAGACAGCGAAATCGCGTTCGACGACCTGCCTGCCGGATGGAATCTGACCGCGGAACTCGCCGGAGGGCGCGAGCCGAACTCGTTTGTGGCTCCGGGCTACGACACGCTCGTCGATGCTCCGGTCGAGGCGGGAAGGTTTGACGAATTCGAATTCGACAGCGGCGGCGGCCATTTCCGCGTCGTCCTGGACGCCGGCAACTCGAATCGCGCGCGTCTGCAAACCGCTCTGGAACACATCACTGCGTACCAAATCCAACTCATGGGCGGCGCGCCATTCCACGAGTTCACTTTTTTCGTTCACATCGGCCCCGATGCCAGTATCGGTGAAGGCGGCATGGAGCACATGAACTCGACCGCCATCGCCGGGCCGACGCTTGAAAGCGCCGCGGCGCTCGCGGCCCACGAATTCTTCCACGTCTGGAACGTCAAGCGCATCCGGCCGCAGGATCTCGATCCGGTGGACTACACGAAGGAGCAGTACACTCGCGCGCTGTGGTTCGCGGAAGGCTTTACAGACGCCTACACGTCTTACACACTTGAGCGTACGGGTCTTTGGTCGAAAAAACAGCTTTACGACGATCTCGCGGAGCAGATCGAACGCACGCAGACGCGCCCCGCGCATGCTTGGCAGAGCGCGGAGGAATCCAGTCTCGACGCGTGGTTTGAGAAATACGACGGCTATAATGTGCCCGACCGCAGCATCTCGTATTACGACAAGGGACAGATTCTCGGCGTGCTGATCGATCTCGAAATTCGCGACGCGACGGACAATCGCAAATCTCTCGATGACGTGTTTCGGCTGATGAACGAAGAATTCGCCAAGCAGGGCAAGTTCTACGACGAACAAATCGACATCCGCGCCGCCATCGAGCAGGTCGCCGGCAAGAGCTTCGAGGATTTCTTCCGGCGGTACGTTTCCGGCGTCGATGAGTTGCCATATAACCGGATTCTCGCCATCGCCGGACTTGAGCTGAAAACCGAGTCCGGCTATTCGATTTCCGAACTCGGCCACGCGACCGACCGCCAGCGCCGCATCCGCGAGGGGCTGCTTCGCGGATCGACGGACTGACGCCCCAAAGCCATGATTCGCACAGTTCTGCTCGGTTTGTACTTCGGACTCTGCATTGTGCTCGTGCTGCCCTGGCTGATTCTCTGGAGCATCATCAGCGGGAAACCGGACCTGATGTACTGGTTGGCCATGAAGGCTGTCCGCGCAGGGAATCGCGCATGTGGCATTCGCGTGCATGTCGAGGGTCTCGAAAATATTCCTCGGGGCGCGTGCGTTTTTGTTGCGAATCATGTTTCCAATCTTGACCCGCTTGCCTTCATTCCTTCGGTTCCGCAGCGCGTATCGATTCTCATCAAGCGGGAGCTGATGAAAATTCCGATTCTCGCTGTCGGGATGCGCGCCGCGCAGTTTGTCCCGGTCGATCGCTCCGACCGGGAAGCAGCCGCGGCCAGCGTCGATCTTGCGGTGACACTATTGAAGGAAGGCCTTTCGTTCGCCATCTTCGCCGAGGGAACCCGCAGCGCGGACGGCCGGCTGCGCCCATTCAAGCGCGGTGGATTCACGATGGCCATCGAGGCGGGCGTGCCGATCGTGCCGGTCTCAATCGCCGGGACGCAGCGCCTGCTCCCCAAAGGTGAGTGGAAGGTGCGGTCGGGTGACGTCTTCGTTCTATACGGTCCGGCCGTAGATACGTCGGCTTGCACGATGGACCGCCGCGCCGAACTGCTCGCTCGCGTGCAGTCGCTCGTCGCCGCCGGGCTGCCGCCGGAGCAGCAGCCCCTCGAAAATTTCTCGCCGCCGGGTGCCGCCGCGGTGCCTTAGTCGTCCCGAGCCACAAACTCGTCGCACGGTTTTGGGCAGGTCGCAGCCCGGGTTCGGACTTTAAGGGTGGAAGCCCCGGCCTTTAGGCCGGGGACTTTCGCTTCAGAAATTGCAGGGCTTTACAGCTTGCGGAAAAAGGCGCCTTTTAGGGGGTCGGAGCTTCCAGCTCCGACATAAATCGCCCGCGCTCAATGCGCTTTAGCGCCTGAGGACACTCTTCGCGCCTTTTTCCGCAGCCTGTTTAGCCCTGCTTCTTCGAGGAGCGAGTTTCTTCCGGCTCAGTCCTTTTCCGCAGCCTTTCGAACCGGCTGCTATACTCGTTGGCAATGGCCGAGAAACTGATCCACGAAGTGCTGCCCGTCGGGATGCTCCAGTGCAACTGCTCCATTCTCGGCGATCCTACGACCCGTGAAGCCATCGTCGTGGATCCCGGCGATGATGTGGATCGCATTCTCGCCATTCTTCACCGGCACAAACTCAAGGTTCTGGCGATCGTCAGCACGCATACGCACATCGACCATGTCGGCGGGCTGGCTGCGCTCCATCGCGCAACTGGCGCGCCGGTATTGATTCACGAAGCGGACCTCGCGCTCTACAAGACCCTCGACATGCAGGCGCAGTGGCTTGGCGTTCCAACTCCAGAGTTGGTTCGGATCAAGGATTTCGTCAAAGAGGGAGACACGCTCCGCTGGGGCGGCTATCAGGCGCAGGTGCTGCACACGCCGGGACATACGCAGGGCAGCATCAGCCTTGTCGTCGGCCCGGGCTCGCCGCCTGTTGGGTATGCTGAGCGGCGTGCCGCGCCGCAATCGAAGATCGAGTCTGACGCGCTCGCTGCTCGACTGCTTGCAGGCGACACTCTGTTCCAGGGCTCCATCGGTCGCACAGATCTCCCTGGTGGCTCGTACCCGCAGATTCTCGCGTCGATTCGCGACAAGCTCCTTACGCTTCCCGACGATCTCGTCGTCTATCCCGGCCACGGCGACACCACGACGATCGGCGTCGAGCGCGAGTTCAATCCGTTTCTCCGCTAGCCTCCCGAATTCTCTGCGTCTCCGCGGTGCGTTTTCGTGCCTTCGTTGAACTCACGCAGTGCCAGTGCTATCTTCGGCCGCGCTATCTCACGCTGTAGCGTAGAAGGGAACTCGCCAATGAAGATTGCACGAATTCTGATTCTCGGACTGCTTGCTGCTGCGTTCCTAACGCAGCCCGCGCATGCGCAGGAATCTACCGTGGCGCGCATCCAGCGCCTCGAAGACATCGAAGAGATCCGCACGGTGCTGATCGACTACGGCCGCTACCTCGACGCGCACGACCTGGTTTCGTATTCGAATCTCTTCGCGAGCGACGGCGAATGGTTCGGCGGCTTCGGCACCGGCAAAGGCCCCGCCGGAGTCCTGGCGCTGATGCAGAAGAACCTCGGCGCGACCGCCACGAACCGCCTCGGCTCGACCTACCACCTGCTGACCAATTTCCTCATCGACGTCCGCGGCGACACGGCAACGGCCTGGTCGCGCTGGAATTTCGTCGTCACCGGCGCGGACAACAGCCCCAGGATCATGTACGGCGGCCACTACGACGACACGCTGGTCCGCGAGAACGGCCACTGGAAGTTCAAAAAGCGCGTCGCGGTCAACGACATACCGGCAGGGAACGCGGCGCCGCCACCGCCGCCAGCCCCCAGGTAGATGCGCTCGATTTGCTGCCAATTTGGCATGGTCCTAGAACTATCTATTGTGTGCTCTGGAACATCCGCGCTCGGCTTCGCTTTACTCACCGCCGTGCGCGCCTGATAATCGCCCCGGGTCGTCCCAATGCAGCAGCGCCAGCTTGCGTCTCTGGTTCGTTGGAACTACAGTATCGGAAGGGCTAGTTTTACCTTTCGGCTATACTGCTCGCACTTGAGCATTTACGTCTCGCGCGAGGATTCCATCCCAGGTTCGCTTCCGCGCGAGAGCAGAGTCGTTTCCCGGTGGGCCGCCATCCAATTTGCGGGGTGAACCAGAGATGAGACGTTCTGATCTAGTGCGACACTCGACCAAGGGCAAGGCCCTGCGGACGTCGCAGATCGTTTTCGGCGAGCGCCAGCACCTTTTGCGCGTGCTCGATTCCGTCGAGCGCAGCGCATTGCCAGCCGCACGCCTCGACCAGGAGCGTCGCGTGATTGAGCAGCTGATCCACGCGCGCACGCAGGAGCTCGATCGCATCAACGCAGGCTGGGACGAGAAAGTCGGCGTGGTGCTGAGCGCGGAAGTGAAGCCGGAAGCGCTCGACCAGCTTTCGCGCCAGGCACCCAAGGAAGATTTCTACCTGCTCCGCCTGATCAGCGAGCATCCGAAGGTCTCGGCGAAGACCCTTGCGCGGCTTTCGCATCATCCGTATTCCGCGATCCGCGAAAATATCGCGCGCCACCCGAATAGCGACGCGTCCACGCTTTCCCGGCTCAGCCGGGATCGCTCGCAGCCGCTCTGGTATCTGGTGGCGTTCAATCCCAACGCGCCCGCTCCGCTCCGCAAGAAATTGCAGGAGCGCATGCGACGCCTCGGCGAAAAATCCGCCACGCAGTAGTTGGCTTCTATCACAACCTAAAGTGATCTTCTTCTCGGCGCTGCCGACGTGATTTGGCTGTGCTGTTCTAGGAGGCTGCGGAAAAAGGCAGTGAAGAGTGTCCTCAGGCGCTGAAGCGCATTGAGTGCAAGCCCTTTATGTCGGAGCTGAAGCTCCGACCCCCTAAAAAGCGCCCTTTTCCCGCAAACTGCTAGGCGTGGATAGGTTCGGGGCGTTTCAGCCTGGGGAGGGCCTTGATTGACTTACCCACCTTTTGCTGGGCGACGCGCAGATCGTACAGGCTCTGAAGGTTGAGCCAAAACTGCGCGCTCGTGCCAAAGAAATGGCCGAGCCGCAGAGCAGTATCGCCCGTGATGGAGCGCGTCCCGTGCAAGATCTGCGTGACTCGATTCGTCGGGACGCCGATTTTCCGCGCGAGTCCAGCGGCGCTCATATCCAGCGCCTCCAGTTCCTCGGCCAAGTGTTCTCCCGGATGGATTGGGGTAAGTGCCATCGCGATTCTCCTAGTGAGAGAAAGTCGGCCTAGTTGCGGGGTACGTTCTGGTCGTTCGCGGCGAGCTTCGTGGTGATCGCCCGCACGTAGTGCTGCGTCTCGGCAAACGGAGGCACGCCGCCGTAGCGGTCCACCATTTCCGGCCCGGCGTTATACGCGGCGAGCGCCAGCTTCGTATCCCCGCGGTAGCGGTCGAGCAGATCCTTCAGGTAGTGCGTGCCCGCCTCGATGTTCTGCGCAGGATCAAAAACATTCACGACCGCATAGCGCGCGGCGGTTGAGGGCAGCAGCTGCATCAACCCCAGCGCCTTCTTCCGCGAGATCGCCTTCGCGTCGAAATTCGACTCCGCCGCGATCACATTCGCCACGAGCCTTTCGTCCACGCCGTGTTTCTGCGCCGAGGCGCGAATGAAATTGGCATAGCGCACGCCGAAGTCAGCGTCCGCGGCGGGCGGGGCGGGGAACTGGTCCTCGGGCTCGACGTCGATCAATTCGCTGGCGGCAATTTCGACGGTCCCGCCCGCCACCGACAGTCGCACGCGCTCGCCATCGACCTGATAGCTCGTCACGTGAAGTCTCGCGCCCGAGCGCAGCACCGCATAGTCAGCTTTCGCCGCGGGCGCGAGCAGCGCGGCCGCGGCGAGGACCGCCGCCAGGGCTGGGGTTCGGTGGAGCATTCGAAACTATTGTTTCGGCGCCGCAGGCGGATTCGCCGGTGGACGCTGCTGGCTCATCGGCGGCACCTGGCCAATGTCGCGCAGGTACTCGACCATCTGGCCGTAGTGATCCATCGCGTGCGTGCAGGCAAACATCGCCAGCGCCAGCCGCGTGCCGAGGAAGGGAACCGCCGGGTCCTTCAGCGGCGTGACGGCATTCTCCGCGTTGATCGTCGCCATGGCCTTATGCCCCTTCGCGAACGAATCCTTCAAGTACTGCACGATTTGATCCTTCGTCGCGATCGAGTCCGGCCCGTTCGATCCCACGCCCTCATCCGGCGCCACCGGCGCGGTATTCCCCAGGATCGAGTCGAAAAAGCGGTCGTTGGCCGTGGCGATGTGCTTCACCTGCTGAGCGAACGTGCGCACGCCGGCGAAATTTCCGTTCGTCGGCGCAAACGAATATTTGTCCTCCGGCATGGCCTGCGCGATGCTCTCGGTCTCGCGCTCCACGATCAGCAGCTGAAAATCCAGCGCCGATGTGATTGTCGGCGGACCCTGCGGCGCGGGTGGCCTTCCGGATGGCGCGCCCTGCTGCGCCAGCGCCCCCGTTCCGGCAATCAGGCTCGACAGCAGTAAAATCCCCACTCCTGCACACAGTTTCATGGCCTTCCCCCTCTTGGATTGTCAGCACTGTTGTCATCCCGAACCCTGTCGCGATTTGCGGCAGGCGTGAGGGATCTGCTGTCATGCTTCTCGAAGCACGTGCGTGCGGATGGCTTCGGCCAGGCCGCACTCGTCGTTTGAAAGCGTTACGCTCCACCCAAGCGTTTTCAATTCCGGAACGCTGTTGCCCATCACCACCGGCAAACCGGCATATTCTAGCATTTCCCGGTCGTTCCAGTTGTCGCCGATGGCCATCACGTTCTCGCGCGGCACGCCGCGCAGGCGCGCCCATTCGGCCAGCGCCGCGCCTTTGTTCACGCCGAGCCCGAGCACGTCGAGCATGGAAAGATTGCGGTGCGGATATTCGGTGAGCGCGAGCGTGAACCGGTGCGCGCGGGCCAGCGCTTCGAGCGACTTCATCGCGCGGGTGATGCGCGCGCAATCGTCCAGGTAGAGAACTTCGACGGGATCTTCGCCGTCCAGGCAGTCCGTCAGCGGATCGACTTCGGCCACCTGGTGGCGGTGCCGCCGCAGATACGGCCCCACGAACGGCCCCTCCCAATCGACGCGCTCGAAAACGATCTGCCGCTCGCGAGGCCGGTCGAAAATCACTCCGGCGCAGGACCGGAATTCGGCGGTCGCTTCCAGGACGTGCCGCGCGGTGCCGGCCGGCAACAGCTGCCGGAAATGCGTCTCGCCCGCGCAGGATTTGATCAGTGCTCCGTTGCTGCAGATCAGGTGCGTTTCGCAGGCCAGCCCGCCGGCAACCTGCCGCGCCGAATCAAACCGGCGCCCGGTGACGATCACAATCTCGACGCCGCGCGCCGCGGCCTCTTCGATGGCGCGCGCGTTCGCCGCCGGCAGCTCTCCCTGGGCGTCGAGCAGCGTCCCGTCCAGGTCCATGGCGATCAGTTGTATGGGCACGCTTCTATTGTACCAAGCGCGCTTTCGGCATTGCCGCGCGGTTCAAAGTTGCAGCGGAGCAACGCAAGCCAAAATGGCGCGGAATCGCGTTTGGCGGGCTTGCTCTCGTTTGCTAAACTGGAAAAACACTGATGGGCGTGTAGCTCAGTTGGGAGAGCGCCTCGTTCGCAACGAGGAGGCCGCCGGTTCGAGCCCGGCCACGTCCACCATTTTCTTGAGCGCGCGCTGGTGAGAGCGTCCCGGTGAAACCGGGAAGGCCGCCGGTTCGAGCCTCCCCACGTCCGCCAGTCCAAGCCCGCAGTCTTCTAATCGCAGCGGGGCTTGTGCTCGTCACACCATTTCTCCGCAGCCGGAATGTCGAATACCGATATCTGCGCCGCTGACATTTCATTCAGTTCGACGAAGCCCAGAGCAACACCGTAAACATCACTCGACCTTCGGATGATCTCCATCACATCCTTCAATGTCTTAGGTGGCGGGTTGATGCCGCGCATCTGAAAAGCCATCGGAATGGCAACATTCGGTCCTAAGGCCTGCTTAATGCGGAGTTCGTAATCCGAACCCACGAGTAACAGGGTCGATTTCGCATAGTCCCCGACTGCCCTGTTCGGGCTGTGTTCCTTAGCCAGCAGGGCCTCCAAAGCAGGGCGAAATTCAAGGCGCAGCCGCGCGCCCTCGTTGGAAACCTCGCCCATTTCGCCGATCTCACTCTCCAAAACTTGAATTCGTGACCCGAGATTCTTGTCGATTTCCCGATCAACGGCTGCCCCGACCTTAACCTTTGCTACCTCTTCGATCGTCTGCTGAATGTTTCCCTTTTCAAACGCTCCCTCGACGCTCTTTTGAGCCTGATCGTGGGCGGTCTGAGCCGCCTGATCGCCAACCTGCTTGATCTCTTTGGAGACCGCTGCCGCTGCGTCACTCTTGGCATCTGAGACGCTCCTCCCTACCAGATAGAGTGCGGCCGCTGCCACGAGTAGGACCGCCACATAAGTGATTGCAAGCAAGTACTTAAAGTACGACGTCAGATTCCGGTATTCGATCTCGGAAAGCGACCGTTCCGCGGGTTGG
This sequence comes from uncultured Acidobacteriota bacterium, assembly GCA_963769415.1. Lineage (GTDB taxonomy): Bacteria > Acidobacteriota > Terriglobia > Acidiferrales > UBA7541 > Palsa-295. The sequence goes on along the minus strand of CAVYLM010000005.1, from coordinate 1,343,001 downwards.
GGCGGCGTATTAGCAGGCGTTGGCGGGTTTCCAGCTAGCGGATTAAGAGGTGTTGGCGAATTTCCAGTCTCGGACATTTGACTGACGCCTCCTGTCTAAACACTTGGAGATGTACACGTTTACGCGATTCTTACCGAATGGTCAAGAACCGGCAGGTGTATAATCACCCGCTCAGAAGGAGAAGGAAAGCAATGAACAATGACTTCTGACGCTGTCGTCGGAGACCCGCAAATCCATCGCGCATTCTTGCAATCTCACGTCCCTTTTCTGGTGGAATTTCAGGAAGTGCAAGAGCTGGCCGACAAGCTGTTTGGCAAGGCTCTGGAGAAATACAATGACGATGTCGAGACCGATTCGGCCACGAGACTCGCGCAGATAATCGTCTACTATCTTTTGAAAGCCACGCTTGACGCTTTCTATGACGTTTTCGTTCTGGTTGGAAACTGTCGGGGCTTCGCGGCGAAAATGATGCTCCGGTCCATGTATGAGCATTTGGTTGAAGCGCACTTCATCGCGCTGAAACCAGAGGAAGCTAAACCCTTCAACGACCACGCGGTCATAGAGAAATGGAAGGTATGGGCCAGGGCGATGGAAGTGGTTCCGCAAATCAAGGAGACTGTTTCTGCCGAGGACATTGCTACGTTGGACGAAAAACAAAAGGAAGTGAGGGGCCGAATCAAGGTGGAGCACTGCAACAAATGTGGCCAGCCGATAACCGCCGAAGCCTGGACACGGGTGAGCCTCGACGCGAAAGCGAAGCAAGTGGATGAAGCTACCGGAACCAGCCTGTTGAACCTCTATGGACCGTGCTATCAGACCCCCACGGCTGTGATGCACGCAACTCCGCTAGGTTTGGAAATGCGTCTTACTGAACCTGAAGATGGAAAGCAGAGCTACAATGAAGCGCCCGAGATGGTGGCCCACGACTCGCTACTGCGCGCACACGGCCTAGTCTTGAGATTGTTCAAGCACTTGAATGGCTACTTTGCTCTTGGTTTGGACGCGGAGGTTGAACGCCGTTGGATCGTCTTCCCGACAATATGGGGCGGAGCACTTGTGGAGCCGCCGACGATGAGCGAGTCTAACGGTAGCTGAGGGGCAAAGACAATGCCGGATGCCTATTCACGGCCCGACAAAGAAACTCACGCGGATACAGTTCTCTATGAAATCGAGATGCTAGCCTTTGCAAAAGCTCGCCTCGAAAAAGCGTCCACAAAAGGTGAGCAGTGGGTCTACCTCGAGGATTTTCTTCTACACTACCGAAATCTAGTCGAGTTTTTCGGGAAGGCCAAGCCGCGAAACGGGGATCTCTCAGTCCATAGGCCCGATTCCATTTGGCAAAGCGCGATCTCAGAAGACGAGCTACGGCGAATGAGAACGCCCGAGCTATGGGAAACGTATGACAGTGGGGACAACAACGAATCGATTTCGAAATACCTTCATCATTGCACGCAACAACGAAGAGAACCGCGGAAGCCGTGGCCAGTCGATGCGATGTACCGGGCATTAGAGCCCGCGATGGATGCTTTCAAAGCGAAGGTGCCACCTTACGGGCTACCATTGAACGAGCGGGTGGAAAGGCGAATCTATCTGTCAGGGAATGATTATTCGACGGCCACGGTCAAGATCAGCGGTTCGTTGATACCGCCGGACAAATAGTTCACCTTTTATCTTTCCGAGGGCGGCAAACAGATAAGCCGCCGCAGACGTTCGCACCCAGAGAATTTCTCGAAAACGTACAGGTCGTGCGCTCCGAACCAAAACTGTCCCAACGGACAGTAGGCGTGGCGGAAACATTCTGCCAGCCTGTTAGCGACGAGCAGCTTTCGTCCGGCGCTCCTGGCGAGGGCCGTATTGCTCTTTGACAACTGAGTATGACGATCGGTACGCCGAGCGAGTCGCCGTGGCGACGAGCCGAGGGATCTCTCTGCGCTCCTGTGTCCGGTGAAAGCGTGGGCCTTGAGGCCCACGAAACACGCCCCCGGTAATCCTGGCTTCACAGCTTGCGGAAAAAGAGCGCCTTTTAGGGGGTCGGAGCTTCAGCTCCGACATTAAGTCGCCTGTGCTCAATGCGCTTTAGCGCCTGAGGGCACTCTTCACTGCCTTTTTCCGCAGCCTGTTCAGCCATGGGGCTTTACGCCTGCTACCGCTCACGAGCCACCGGCAAGGTGACACACCACGCAAAGCAATTTCAGGTGTAAATCACTGAAAACAAAGGAAAGGCACCCTCACAAGGTGACACACTTTTTCGAGTGGTGCGCTTCGCTGTTGGAACGCTGAAAGCCTCGCCTGCGTTACTGAAAGACCCCGGTTCGTCCGCGATCGAGGATAGCCGTGGCGGCGGGGTGATCGTGCGTTGCGAACGCGATCTCTCGCGTTCGCAACCCAGGAGCCAAAATCAGGGACGCCAGATTCCGAAGCGGATGGGGAGCAGGGCTCGAAGGCGCTCGTCCCTCAGCCAGATTCCGAACCAGGCAATCACAGCTGTTGAGAACGGCACCACGGTCGGATAAGCCCATTCAATGCGGGTATAGGCGGCCACGGCCCCACCGAGATAACCGGTGAGAATTATCGCGCCCAGAACCGCGGTGGGCGGAAAGATGTACAGGAGGATGGCGCCCAGTTGCAGGCCCGCGAGGAGCGGCAGCACGTGATCCGGCCAGCCGATTTGTACGAACATCTTGAGATAGCCGGGGTTTCGGGTCAGCTTCCAGTGAGCGCTCATCCCCACGACGAAAACGGGCCACAGCGAAACAACCCAGCCGGCCCACACCAGCCAACGCTTCCATTTCGCTTCGCGTACTGGAACAGCAACGGAATTCATGTGTTCGTCTCCTTTGGCCTTGCCGCGGTGCGGGCCGTCCCAAGCAGCGCGCCGCATTTCAATTCCCGGGACCTGGCGCATGGCCCCCACCCTGCGGCTCAATCGTAAAAGCGGCGTAGTATACGCGAAAACCTTCGGGCACCGCAGCGGCTGTTCTCGGGAAAATGGCGATCGGGGGGCGAAGGCCTCACCCCAACGAGGCGGGGTGAGCTACATGTTTCGAGCATACAGCGCTCGCTCGGCCACGAGCGGAAGTTTGCGGTGGGGTGGTGGAAGCGCTGCCAAGAAACATCGCCGGGCGTAGCAGTGCTACGCCCCTACCCAAGCGACGGCGCTACGGAGCCTAGCGCGTGATTTCCAGTTCGGGGTCGGCGAGGGTCGGTTCCTTCGGCGCTGTGGGCTTCGGCCTCTGCGACGAAATCATGGAGGGCATGTCCGTCGGCTCCTCCAGCAGGTCCGCCAGCAGCAGCCGGAGGTTTCCGGGGTTCGTGGCGTAGGAAAGTCCCGTCTGGACGTCAACCACGCCGGAGCGGATCAGCTTTTCGATTTCGTCGTCGAAGCACTGCATGCCTTCGGTTGAGCCATCGCGCATGGCGTCGAGCAGGGTCTTGCCTTCGCCCTCGCCCTTCTGGACGTACTCGCGCGTGCGCAGCGTGGCTTTCAGGATCTCGAATGCCGCCACGCGGCCTTTGCCGTCCGCGCGGGGAATCAGCCGCTGCGAGACGATGTACCGGAAACTCTTCGACAGGCGCATGCGCACGGCGTTCTGGTCGCTTAGCGCGAATGTTCCGACGATGCGCTCCACCGTCTTCGATGCGTCGATGGTGTGCAGCGTGGAATAGACCAGGTGGCCTGTCTCGGCCGCTTCGAGCGCGACTTCGATCGTCTCGCGGTCGCGCATTTCGCCGACCAGGATCAGCTTGGGCGCCTGCCGCAGCGCCGCGCGCAGGGCCAGCGCGAAGCTCGGGGCGTCGCTGTGCAGCTCGCGCTGGTGCACGGTCGACCGCTTGTGCGCGTGCAGGAATTCGATGGGGTCCTCGATGGTGATGATGTGGCAGGCTTTTTCGTCGTTGATCTTGTTGACCAGCGCCGCGAGTGTCGAGGATTTGCCGCTGCCGGTCGGCCCGGTGACGAGGACGATGCCCGGCGCGAGGTTCGCCGCTTCGCCCATCTGTTCGGGCAGGCCAAGCGTCTTGAAGTCGGGTACGTTGCTCGCGATCACGCGCATCACGATCGCGCAGCTGCCCCGCTGCGTGAATATATTCACTCGGAAGCGTGAAATCTTCGGCAGGCTGTAGGAAATATCGCACGAGCCTTCGGTGCGAAGTTTCCCGACGGCGTGTTCATTGCGCCCGATCAGGTCCGCGGCGATGCGCGCGGTATCTTCGGGCATCAGGACGCCGACTCCGGGGATTTTCAGCTGCACGAGCTGGCCGCTGATTTCCACTTGTGGAGCGCGTCCGGGTGAAAAGATCAGGTCGCTGATCTTTTCAGACGCCTTGAGCATGGCTGTGATCAGCGCGGCCGTCGGTACAGGCGCCGGCGCAGGTGGCGCGGCTTGCCCCGCGGGTGCGGCTGGCGCGGCCTGTGCGGGCGCCGTTGGCTGAACTGGGGGCTTCGCGGGATCCATGTCGACTCTCCTGGCGCTTCTCCGGAAGGGGGACCGGTGATAATGGCAGCCACAAGTATGGGGGAAAGCCCCTTTTTCGCGCCGGCGGCGGGGTACAGGTGTCGTCAAACGATAAGGGGGCGTGCCGCTTGGGCGAAGGCCGGGGGGCACGGTCCGCGGCCCACGAAAAGAAATTGGACTGTACGGCCGCGTTGGGATTACGATTGAGTCACTGTGGTGGCAATGGGCAGAAAGCGCGACAGTCGCCCTGGCCTTGGGTGGGCCAGCGGTTGGGGTGGCTCGGTCGAATCCTCTAAGACATTTGCTAATGGCGTGACTAGGTGCGTCGCCATTTGCGCCCTGTCGATCACACTGTTCGCGGTGCCGACGCTTGCTCAGCAGAGCGGCGGCCACCCGGTGCCTCCGCCTCCTTCGCCCGCCGGACCGATGGGGCAGCCTGAGTTGTTTCCGGGCATGAGTCCCGACCCGTTCGAGTCACTTTACGGTCGTCCGCCTGCCACAACAAGCGAGCTATCCGGTGAAGCGGGCCGGATGGTTGACAATGAGTCGTGCAATTCCTGGACAGAATCGAGCGTCCACAGTCCGACGGTGAGCGCGAAGCGCCTGATCGTCCCAGGCAAGGCAGCGGGCGAATACCAGAAAGGCTGTGGGGCGTTCAAGGGCAAGCGGTGGCTCGAAGCCGAAGACCACCTGCGCCGGGCGCTCGATCTCTACCCCGACTACGCGGCGGCCTGGGTTGTCCTCGGGCAAGTTCTCGTGTCGGAGAAGAAGAGCGACGAAGCCAAGACGGCGTGCGCAAAAGCGGAAGAGGTCGATCCCGGCTATGTCGCCTCGTATCTGTGCCTCGCCGAGTTTGCCGCGAACGATTCCAACTGGCCGGAACTGGCGAAAATTTCGGCGCAAGCCATGGAGATCGACCCGATCGGCAATCCCTACTCGCTTTACTACGCCGCAGCCGCCGGATTCCATCAGAACCAGCTGGCGCAGGCCGAAATGCACGCGCAGGCCGCCGTCAAGCTCGACGAGTGGCACCACGTTCCGGAGCTGCACCTGCTGCTCGCGCAGATTTACGACGCGGCCGGAAACGTGGTGGGAGAAGTGGCGCAGCTGAAGGAATTTCTGAAGGTCGCGTCAAATTCGAAGGACGCGCCGAAGGCCAAGAACACTCTCGCGCTGCTGGAAGCAACGCCCGTGAAAGCACCACCTGCCGCCGCGCCCGCGAAGTAGCTCAGGCCCGGCGCGTTGCCTCAAGAATTACCGATTCGCGTTGCCGCCAGACTCGCGCTCAGCCACGATCTTTCGCGCGTTGGCGTAAAGGGCCCGTGCCTGCGGAATGGACGCGACGGCCTTATCGAGCTGCGGATCGTTTTCCAGCGCGACGCGATAGCCGTCGTTCAGCCCGAAGACCGTGGTGAAGACCTCGCGCTTGATTTCCCACTTCAGCCACGGAAGATTCGCCTGAATGTCCGCGTCGGAAAACTGGACGTGCTGCTCGCCGAGATATTTCCTGAGCTGCTGGATCACCGCGTCATCGACCGCGAAATCCTTCGTGATTTCCGGCCGCTCGCCAAGATAGTAGCGCGCGAAATCGCCCACTCCCTGCGGAAGTGGGTAGAAGATGCCGCGCCGCTCGAGCAGCTGCTCGAAATCATCGGGCTTCGGAGCCGGGGCGGCCACGTCCGGAGTAATTCCGCCCTGGCCGAACACCTGGCGTCCGCTGTCGGTGAGCTTCACTTCGGGCGCCTTCGGAGGCTGCGGATTGTAGTGATAGTCGTAGAGCGTCTGGTTCTTGTAATCGCGCTGGATCAGGCGGCCGCTGGGCGTGTAGTAACGCGCGGTGGTCAGCAGCAGGGCGGTGTTCTCGCTGAGGGGGAACTGCGTCTGCACGAGCCCCTTGCCGAAGCTCGTCTCGCCGACGATCAGCCCGCGGTCGTGGTCCTGAATCGCGCCGGAAACGATTTCCGAAGCCGACGCGCTCTGCCCGTTGACCAGGACGACGACCGGGACCTCGACGCCCTGATTGCCCTGCACGGCGTAATACGGCCGCTCCGGTGACGATCGTCCGCGGTGCGACACGACCAGCTCGTTCTTGTCGAGGAACATGTCGCACATGCCCACGGCCTGATTCAACAATCCGCCGCCGTTGTTGCGCAGGTCGATGATCAGCCCGTCGAGCTTCGAGACGTCGAGCTGTTTCAGCGCGTCTTTCAGGTCGCTGTCGGTCGTCTCGTTGAACGTGGAAACGCGCACGTAGCCGATGCCGGGCTTGACCATCTCGGAATATTCCACACCGGGGCGGGGAATCTCGTCGCGCACGACCGTGACTTCGATGGGCTTGTCCCAGCCCTCGCGCCCGAGAGAAATGTGAACGGGAGTGCCCTTGGCGCCCTTGAGCAGGTCGGCGACTTCAGTGGTCGTCAGTCCCGTGCAGGATTTTCCGTCGACTTTCAGAATCGTGTCGCCGGGACGGATGCCGGCTTTATAGGCGGGCGAATTCACGAACGGCGCCTGCACGACGGTTTGGTTCTCGCGCTGCGCCACCACCATTCCGACGCCGTAGTATTTTCCCTCTTGTTCCTCGCGGAAAAGCGCGTACTGCTTGGGATCGAAGAAGTTCGAGTGGGGATCGAGGACGTGCAGCATTCCGGGGATCGCGCCGTCGTAAATCGCCTTGTCGGTGTCGACGGGATCGGCGTAATTGCGCTCGACCACCGAGAGCACGCGCGTGAAAGTCCTCACCGAATCCTGCGTGTCGTCCGAATTCGACGCCGTCGCGATCGTGGACGGTCCGAACAGCCCGCCGAGCGCGGCTGAAACCGCGAGCACGAGCAACAGCAGCAAAATTCCCCGGGCCGGCGATCCGGTCGATCCTTGATTCGCCGCGTCGCTTTCGGACTTTCGATTCGTGGTCAGCATCGCGCCTCTTTTCGCCCCGAAAAATCAAGTATAACACACCGCTTTCCGTCGTTTGACACGCCCGGAGGCCTCTTCTATGATGCAAAAACGGCCCGAGCGAGAGCCGCAGAGTCCCGAATGCTCAGCATCCCGCATCTCATTGTAATCTTTATCGTTGCTCTGGTTGTGTTTGGTCCCGAAAAGATACCGGAGCTGGCGCGGAACCTCGGGAAAATAATGGCTGAATTCCGCCGCGTTACGGGCGACCTACGCTCAACCTTCGAAGGGCACCTGCGGGATATGGAACGCGAAGCCGACCAGCGCCGCATCGCCGCGGTTGCGCCTGCGCCCGCCGTTGTGCCGTCCGCACCCGCTGCTCCGGCAACGCCTGCGGCCGATTCTTCTCCCGCACCGGGCACGGTGCCGTCAAATCCTCCCAATGTGGCGGCGGTCGCAGTGAAACCCGCCGACATTCCCTCTCCGGGTGTGAACGATTCCATTCCCGGCCCGTCCGATCCGATGCACGATCCCTACCTGATGCACATGGATTTCACCGCTCCCGACCCGGCGGGCGAATCCGAGCAGTCCGAATCCGAACAAAAACCTGCGCGAGTCACCGATGGCGACGGCCGCGCCTCCTGACACCACTCAGCGCCCGCGCCCGGAGGATGAAGCCGGCGCGGCAATGTCGTTTTTCGACCACCTGGTCGAGCTGCGCAAACGCATCATCAGCGCTCTGCTCGGGATCGGCCTCGGCATGGTGGTTGGATTGTCGGTCGCGAAGCGCTTCATCGATTTCATCGTTCAGCCGATGGTGATCGCGCTGCGCGCGAATCATCTCGACGACAAGCTCTACTTCACGAGTCCCGCCGGCTACGTCGGCCTCTACATCAATTTGGGCCTCTATCTCGGCGTGGTATTAGCGATGCCGTGGGTGCTGTACCAGATTTGGCTCTTCGTCGCGCCGGGCCTGTACCGTCATGAGCGCCGCGCCACCGCGAGTTTCATTTTCTCCGCGACGTTCCTGTTTTTGTGCGGTATCGGCGTAGGTTATTTCGCCCTGCTTCCGCTGGTGCTGACAAAAGTCATCGGCTTTTCGGCCGGTGGACCAATCAGTCCGTGGATCAGCGTGAACGATTATTTCGATACGATTTTGGTGGTACTCGTGGGCCTGGGCGTGATTTTCGAAATGCCCGTGGTGGTGTTCATTCTTTCGATCTTCAACATCGTCACGCCGAAATTCCTGCTCAAGAATTTCCGCTACGCGATGCTGGCGATCACGGTGCTCGCTGCGATCGTTACGCCCTCGCCCGACGCCACCACGATGCTGATCTTCATGGCGCCGATGATCGTGCTCTATTTCATCAGCGTGCTTGTGTCCTACGTCGTGGTGCGCAAGAAGCGGCGCTCGCTGGCCGAAGGCGGCGGGAGATGATGCCGAGAATGGCGCACCGCTGCAATATGTGGCTCATGGTTGGCGCGCTTTCAGCGCTATTCGTATGCGCATGCAGCCATGACTCCGCGCAGCCGAGCGCCTCCGTAAACGCCTCGGCATCCGCCGCGCAGTCCACCCCGGCGAAAATCGTCATCCCGCCGTCTGACGCCGCGCCTCCCGCGTCGCAAACCGGCGGCTTCGACGGCGCCAAAGCCTACGACCAGGTCGCCAAGTTGGTCTCGTTCGGCCCGCATCCGCCAGACACCGATGCGATGCGCAACGTGCAGAATTACATCCACGCGCAGCTCGAAAGCTTCGGCTGCTCGGTGGACGAAGACGCGTTCAGCGCGCCGAGTCCCATCGGCACGTTCGCGATGAAAAACATCATCGCCAAAATCCCCGGCACGGGGCAGGGCATCATCCTGCTGCTCACGCACTACGATACCAAGCGCGTCGATAATTTTGTCGGCGCGGAAGACGCCGGCTCGTCAACCGGCGTGATGCTCGAAATCGCGCGTAATCTCTGCGGCAGCGGCAAGACGAAGCAGCCGAATTCCGTCTGGATCGCGTTTCTCGACGGCGAGGAAACCCAAGCGACGTTCGACTGGAATACCGCCGACAGCATTTACGGAAGCCGGGAGCTCGCCGCGCGCATGGCGGTCAGCGGCGATTTAAAACGCATCCGCGCCGCGATTCTCGCGGACATGGTCGGCCAGTACGACCTTCACATTCTCCGGGATCACGATTCGCCGAGGTGGCTTACCGACCTGATCTGGAATACCGCCGCCCGCTTGGGCTATCAGTCCGTGTTCGTCTCTCAGGAAACCGGCACCGATGACGACAATCTTCCGTTCCTCGATCGCCATGTGCCGGTGATCGATCTGATCGATCTGAATGACTACACCAACCTCGGCTACTGGCACACGGCGCAGGACACGCTCGACAAAATCAGCGCGCGCAATCTGGCCGTCGTCGGCCACGTTATTCTCGAAAGCGTGAGCCAGCTGCAGAAGCGCTGAGGTCGTGGGTTTAGATTTGAATGTAGCGCCGGGCTTCAGCCCGGCATCTTTGCAGTTGATTTGGCTGTTTAGTTGAATCTCACGCTCGTCGCGGCCCTCGCAGCACGCGCACCGGCAGCAAGATAATCTCCCGCACGAGCCCCAGCGCGCCATCCACGGCAATGCCGACGATTCGGAAGGGCAGCAGCAAAATCCATACGATCGGGTATAGCACCAGCGCGAGGAGCGCCAGCGGCCAGCACAGAAAAAGCAGAATGCACCACAGGATGAACGTCATCATCTTCGACCGTCGGCCTCTGTGGTGGAATACGCACGCGCGCGGCGATGTGTTTCGCGCGGCGCGCTATGCTACATTTTCAGTCCACCCATGCCGACCATTACCGTCAAGAGTTCCGCCGGATCCTACGCCGTGGTCTGCGCGCCGGACGCGCTCGCGCGAGCCGCGAAGCTTATCGCCGGGCTGGGCGATTCCACAGGCACATATCTCGTGTCTTCTCCGCGCGTGTGGCGGGTTTGGGGACGCGCTCTCGCCAAGGCGATTCCGGCGAAGAATTCGCGCCGGCCGATCCTGTTTGACGACGCGGAATCCGCCAAGCGCCTCTCGGCCGTCGAAGGCATTGCGCGCGACCTCGTGCGTGCCGGCGCGGATCGTCGCGCCACGATCGTGGCGGTCGGAGGCGGCGTGGTCGGCGACGTTGCCGGTTTTGCCGCGGCGACGTATCTACGCGGCGTGCGCCTGGTGCACATTCCGACCACCGTCGTTGCGCAGGTCGATAGCGCCGTCGGCGGCAAGACCGCCGTCGATCTGCCGGAGGGGAAGAACCTCGTCGGCGCGTTTTATCCGCCGAAGCTCGTCATCGTCGATCCGGCTTTTCTGCGCACGCTGCCGCACCGCGAATTTCGCTCCGGGCTCTACGAAGTAATCAAGTACGGCGCGATTGCCGACCCGAAACTCTTTGCGTTTCTGGAAAAACGCATGGACGCGATCCTGCGCCGCGATCCCGCTTCGCTCGATTTCATCATTTCGCGCTCCATCGCGATCAAGGCGGACGTCGTCAGCAAGGACGAGCGCGAAAGCGGGCTGCGCCAGATTCTCAATTTTGGCCACACGCTCGGCCACGCCCTCGAAACCGCCACGAACTATCGCCGCTTCCTGCACGGCGAAGCCGTCGGCTGGGGCATGATCGCGGCTTCCATGATGGCGCTCTCGCTGGACCGCCTGCCGCTGATGGATGCATTTCGCATCGTGCGTTTGATCGCATCCGTGGGGCCGCTGCCGCCGGTCCCCGCCATTCCCGGCGCGAAGCTGCGGTCGATCATGGCGGGCGACAAGAAATCGCGAGGCGGGCGCGTGCTCTGGGTGTTTCCGCGCAAGATCGGCAAGACCGACTGGGGCATCGAGGTCCCTCGATCGCTGGTCGAGAAGACGGTCCGCGGGCTGCCTGAAATCATGAACGAAGCGCAGAACCGGGCGCGGAGATCGTAACGGCATGACGATCACTGCGCAAAAGCCGGCCCCGCTCCCCGGCACACGCCCGCGCGGCGCCGCCGACGATCGCGAAGCTTCCGCGCGCGTCCGCGAAATGTTCGGGCGCATCGCCCCGCGCTACGACTTCCTGAATCATCTGCTTTCCTTCTCGCTCGACCGCATCTGGCGCCGCCGCACCGCCGCGCGATTCCGCCACATCCTTGAGCGGCCTGAAGCGCGCGTCCTCGATCTCTGCTGCGGCACAGGAGACCTGACGTTCGCCCTCGATCGCGCTCGCACAGCCGCCCTCGGTTCCATCGACCGCCAGGATACGTCTCGCTCTGTCGGCCCGCGGCGGGCGCCGGTCTTCGGCAGTGACTTCGTCGAAGGCATGCTCGTCCGCGCGCGCAAGAAGGCGATCGCCTCGCGTCGCGACACGCTTTTCGCCGCTGCGGACGCACTGAATCTTCCGTTCGCCGACGCGAGCTTCGACCTGATCACCACCGCCTTCGGCTTTCGCAACCTGGCGAACTACGAGGAAGGCCTGCGCGAATTCGCGCGCATCCTGCGGCGGGGCGGGGAACTCGGCATCCTCGAATTCACCGAGCCGGAAAGCGGCCCAATGGCCGGCCTCTTCCGCTTCTACTTCAAAAACATTCTGCCGCGCGTCGGCGGCGCCATCTCCGGCGACAAGGAAGCCTACGCATATCTCCCCGGTTCCGTTTCGAAGTTCCCGCTGCCGCCCGAACTCGCTGCGCTTATGCAGCGCACGGGGTTCGCCGACGTTCGCATCGCCTCCTGGAATTTCGGCAGCGTAATCCTCCACAGCGCTCGCCGCACGTAGCTGGCACCGCGATGGGGACGGTTTCCTTCGACATCAGTGTTTGTCTGTGTTCGTCTGTGGTTCGCCTTTGACTTTGCGTTTGCTCGCTAGTCGCGCTCAGTTATCATAGGGCCCGCCATGTCCACCGCCGCCGCGCCGCAATCCGTCATCGATCTTCGGAGCGACACGGTCACGCGTCCGACGCCCGCGATGCGCGGCGCCATGGCCGAAGCTGAAGTCGGCGACGACGTCTACGCCGAAGATCCGACCGTCAACCGCCTCCAGGCCCGCGCCGCGGAAATCTTCGGGCGCGAAGCATCGCTCTTTTTCCCCTCCGGCTCGATGGCCAATCTGACCGCCATCAAGACCTGGACGCGCCACGGCACCGAAGTGATCTGCGAAGCGCAGGCGCACATCTACCTCTACGAAATGGCCGCCATGTGCGCGATCGCCGGCTGCATGCCCAACACCGTCCCCGCGCCGAACGGCACGCTCACGTGGGATTTGATCGAGCCGCTGATCCGTCCGCACATCTATTACCGCGCGCAGACCGCGCTGATCGAGCTCGAAAACACGCATAACATGCACGGCGGCACCGTCTATCCTCCGGAAATTTCCGACGACATCTGCGACCGCGCCCACGCCGTCGATCTCCGCGTCCATCTCGACGGCGCGCGCATCTTCAATGCCTCGGTCGCGCTCGGACGCAGCGTCGCGGACATCACCAGCAAATTCGATTCGGTGATGTTTTGCCTTTCGAAGGGCCTCGGCGCGCCGGTCGGTTCGATGCTGGTTGGCTCTCGCGACTTCATCGAAAAAGCGCGCGTCACGCGCAAGCTGCTCGGCGGCGGAATGCGTCAGGCGGGAGTTCTCGCCGCGGCGGGTCTCGTCGCGCTCGAAGAAACGCCGAAAATCCTGCATCGCGACCACGAAAACGCGCGCCATCTCGCCGACGGCCTCGCGGAAATTCCCGGCGTCTCGATCGACCCGAAGAAAGTCGTCACCAACATCCTGATTTTCGATGTCGCGCCGTCGGGCAAAACCGCCGCGGAAGTTTGCTCGGAACTCGCGAAGCACGGTGTTCTCGCCGGCGCCACCGACAAAACTACAATCCGCATGGTTACCCACTTCGACGTCAACCGCGCCGCGATCGACCGCGCCCTCGCCGTCATCGCCACCGTTCTCTCCGCGCGCCCATCCTAGCGTGGCGTCCCCCCTCCGTCATCCTGAGCGAAGTCGAAGGATCTCTCTTTCTGGGTTTCTCTGTGATCTCCGTGTTTCGCTTTAGAGTTTTCACTCGCACTTGATAAGATAGAAGTGTTGCGAATGGAAAGGACTCATCGCCCTTGAAATTTCGGCCCGCGGTTCTGTCGCTCTGCATCGCACTTGCCATCACCGGCTGCAGCAAAAAAGAATCCGACGAATCCTCCCAGCCGCCCGCTCCCACGGCCGTCGTCGACGCATCCACGACCGGTTCGATCACCGGCACCGTAAGGCTCGACGGCCCGCCACCCCAATTCAAAGCCATCGATATGTCGGCCGAAGCCGCCTGCGTCCAGGCGAATCCGTCTCCGGTCGTGCCGCCGATCGTGGTCGCGGGCGCGCACGGCGCTCTCGCCAATGCCGTCGTCTACGTCAAATCCGGCCTCGGCAGCTATCGCTTCGACACGCCTTCAACTCCCGTCGTGCTCGACCAAAAGGGATGCATGTACGAGCCGCGCGTCCTGGCCGTGATGGTCAACCAGCCATTCGAAGTCCGCAACGAGGACCAGACCATTCACAACGTCCACCCGATGTCGCGCGAGAACAAAGCCTGGAACAAATCCGAGCCCGTCGGCGACCCTCCCATCCAGGCCACGTTCACCAAGCCCGAGCTCGCGATTCCCATCGCCTGCAACATTCATCCCTGGATGCGCGCGTTCCTGTTCGTCTTCGCGCACCCGTATTTCGACATCACCTCCAAATCCGGCGAATTCGCGCTGAAAAATCTCCCGCCCGGCACCTACACCATCGAAGCCTGGCAGGAGCGCTTCGGCTTCCAGGACCAGACCGTCACCCTCGCCCCCAAAGAAACGAAATCAGTCGACTTCACCTTCCATTCCGAGGCCCCACACTAATCTGACGTCACTGTAGGGTGGCCTTAGGCAGTTCGGTGGAAGCGCGGGTTTTGAAGCTCTTGGTCTTGTAGGGGCACGATATATCGTGCCCGGCAAATTTTCTTGACACGATGCCGCCCATTCATCACGGCCGGGCTTCGTCGCCGTTGCCTTTCCTGGGAGCGCCAATTTCCCGATTGGCGACTTTGGTTCTGGCCGCGATTGCAGCGGCAGCCGATTGTTCACCGTCGCCGCTCGCCTCTCGACTTACTCTCGACTCTCAACTTCCCACGCGATAGAATCCCGTCGCCCCAGGGGAGGGAATCGCATCATGAACATTCGTCGAATCTCGATCGGTGTCGCGAGCGCGCTCACCGCGCTGGTTCTGGTGTCCGGCTTCGCTCTGCGCGCCCATGCGCAAGCCGCCACGCAGCAGCAAGTCCTCGACATGCAGAAGAAATTTCAGGATCTTTCCGTCGTCGGCGATACCGACGCCGTCGCGGCGCTGATGGCCGACGACGCGATCTTCATCCACGGCAACGGCGCCGCTCAGTCGAAATCCGAATTTGTCGCCGCGATGAAAGCCGGCCAGCTCGCGCTCTCGATGTACGACCTGAAAGACCCCAAGGTCGTCATCTTTAACGGCGGCGCCATCGTCAGCGGCCTTGTCGACCTCGCCTTCAAAGGTCCGGCCGGCTCGACCGCGCCTCCCCGCGTCCTGCACATGCGCGGCTCGTCGGTGTGGTTGCAAACCGCCTCGGGATGGAAACTGGCCCTCGATCAGGACACGGCCCTCGCCGGGCCGCCCGTCGGCGCGCCGCCTCCACAAGCTTCGCACTAGCGGGGATTTTGAATCTGAAGTTGGTTTCGTAGCGGCCGTCTATAAGGGCGTCGGCGTTGTCAATACACACGTGTGGTTCTGATCAGGGACTGGGAATTTGCCCGGTCCGGTTCTTTCTTTTTTCTCGCCAGAAATCTTTTGCTTTTGCATCAGCCGACCAAGGCTCGCTTTTTCAATCGTGCGATGGAACGATTGGTTCCATCAGCCATCTATTCGGTCTTTCCACCAGGATTGTTTTCAAACTCCCCGGCTTCCCGAGGAGGCAGGGCGCTCATTCACCTTCGCGATGGACTCATCTCCATCAGGCCGCTACCCGAGCTACCCCGCATGCGAACCAGCCGCGCCATCAGCTCTCCGTAATTGGCCTGCGTGCGCAGCATCCAGTACAACCTCACCGCCAGGCGGCGTGCCACGGCCACCTTGGCAATCTGACTCCCGCGACGGAACTTCAATCGCTGATACACCCGCCGCAGTTCCGGATCCAACCGTGCCGCCGTCTGTCCGGCTTCGACCAGCAACCAGCGCGTCGTCGAGCTGCCCTGCTTGCTGATCGGCCCGCCCCGCACACGATCGGCCGAGCGCTGTGTGCGCGGGTCCAGCCCCAGATAACTGCTCACCTGACGGCCCCGCGGAAAACGATCGACCGTCCCCAGCGTCAGCACGAAGGCCAGCGAAGTCACCGGTCCCACGCCGGGATGCGTCATCAGTCGAACCGCCTGGCCGTGAGCCCCCGCTTGCTCCTGGACCGCGCGATCCAGTTCCGCAATCGGCTTCTCCCACTGGTCCAGCATCGCCAGCAGCTCTTGGCGCCGCCGCGCCGCCCACGGCCCCAACGGCAACGCTTCCAGTTCCTGACGCCCTGCCTTGCTCCACAGCTTCTTCTTCCGGCAAAGCCCCTGGCCCATGGCCATCGCGTGCAGCTGGTTCATCACCTTCGTTCTCATCTGCACCAGCTTCACGCGATGCAACACCAGTTGCCGCAAGTCCCGCTCGGCCGGCGTTGGCATCCAGATTCGTGGAAACCGATCCTGTGCCAGCAAATCCAGAATGTGCACCGCGTCCCGCTTGTCGGTCTTCTGCTTGCGCACCACGGAGGCGCGAATCTTGGCCGCATCGCCGACCCACAATTCGTGCCCCAGTTCCGCCAGCATCCGCTCGAACCACTGCGTGTACCCGGTCGCTTCGATCCCCACGCGAATCGGCTTCGGCAACTGCTCGTAAAACCTCCTTGCCTCGCCGTTCTCGTGCTGCAACTGCCGCTCGACCAACTCTCCCGTCGCGGTGTCCAGCATCGCGATCTGCTGCTGGCGCGTGTGAAAATCGCATCCTATAATCTTCATCGCTCGGCTCCTTCCCTCCGAGCCTTGGTCGTCTAGCAGCGCCAAGTCTACTCGCTCGAAGGAGCCGACGCCCTTATCCAATCACCTTTGGTATTCGTCATTCTGAGCGGAGTGACCCGACGCTTTTGCATTTCGTCCCGTCGAAGGCGGGACGTCGGATCACGTAGTCGAAGAATCTCTCTTGGTTTGTCTTGAGTTCAGTGGGCCAGCGCGCGGATGGGGGAGGAAGAACAGATGATTGCTGTAACTGGAGCCAGCGGCCACCTCGGCCGCCTCGTGATCGATTCGCTGTTGAAGAAAGTTCCGCCGTCGCAAATCGTCGCGGCCGCCAGAAATCTGGAAAAGGTGGCAGATCTGGCGTCCAAGGGGGTTTCGGTTCGCCAGGCCGACTATTCCCGGCCCGACACACTTGCCCCCGCGTTCACTGGCGTGGAAAAACTTCTCCTGATTTCGGGAAGCGAAGTGGGCCGGCGCGTGGAGCAGCACAAGGCCGTGATCGCCGCAGCCAAACAGGCGGGCGTGAAGCTAATCCTTTACACCAGCCTGCTGCATGCCGATCGCTCACCTCTCTCGCTGGGCGACGAGCATCGCCAGACCGAAGCTGCCATCCGCGCGTCCGGCGTGCCTTTCGCCCTTCTGCGCAACAGCTGGTATACGGAGAACTACGCCGGAGCGGTCGCCAACGCCGTGAAGTTCGGCGTGCACAATGGCTGCGCGGGCGAAGGCCGCATCGCCGCCGCCTCGCGCGCCGACTACGCCGATGCCGCCGCAGCCGTCCTCACCGCGAAGGATGATCAGAATGGCCGCATCTACGAATTGGCGGGAGACGAGGGTTTTACTCTCGCGCAATTTGCCGCCGAAATCGCGCGGCAATCCGGCAAGCCCGTCCGCTATCAGGATTTGCCGGAGTCCGAATACAAGGGCCTGCTGGTAAAGGCCGGACTGCCCGAGCCGATCGCGGCCATGCTCGCCAATGCCGACGCGGGAATCGCCAAAGGCGCGCTGTTCGACGACAGCCACCAGTTGCGCGCGCTGATCGGCCGCCCCACAACTCCGATCTCGCGCACCATCGCCGCCGCTCTCGCAGGCGCCGTTTAGGGGATCGATCCTTCATCCCCTCTTGTGGCCTCAGAGTTTGTGTGACAACCCTTCTCCGACCGACATTACGGCGGCATCGTTCAGCCGCGGGGCGGCGACCGTAATTAGCCCGGCACGAAGCGCAGCGCAGTGCCGGGAAGGTGGTGACAAAAAGGTCCAAGTCCCGGAGGGACGATTGAGGGGCTCATGCTCCGAAATGAAAGTCGGCCTTTGGCCCCGGGTTCCTCGATCCGATCTTTACGCAGATCTCGACAACCTATGCCGCGCCCGACCTATCGAGAGACTTGATAATCGGAAAAACTGAACTGCACCTGAACGTCTCCCGCCGGCTGTGTGCTTTGAACGGAGACGGTCTGCGGCAGCGAAAATCCTTCGGTGTTCTGGTAAGCAATCTCGACGTGGTTTTTGATCTCGTCCGCGCCCGCTGCCGCGATACTGCTGTCGAGCACTGTAGGGATGTATCCCTTTTCGCCGCGCTTGAACTGTGGCCGCATGGTAGCGGTCGAGTGCTGCTCCGCGAACGCCACTTCCTCAATCGCGAAGTCTTTGTTCAGCGTTTCAAACACCACTGGATCGGACCGTATGGTGATGTGGACATGGTCCCCGGCCTGTTCGAGCCGATAATTCTGGCTCTCGGAGGGTAGCGGCGGTCCAAACGCGAACATGGACCACTCCTGGAAGAACTCGCCCAACATCTGCTCGAAACGGCCCGTCGCCGCGCGGAGACGCTGCGCCGCCTGCTCATCGGGCGGGGTGCCGTCAAAACGACGCGAAATTTCGGGCGCGCCGCCGGGGCCAATCGCGACCTCGAAGTGCATTTTTCGCACCAGTGGCAGCAACTGCTCGCGCGCCGCTTCGTCCGTCTTCATCGAAGCGAAGGCCGCGTCCCAGTCCACACGCACGTCGCAGCGAAATCCCTTCAGCCCTTCCTTATGCAGGTCGTAGTAAGACGCGCGCGCCTGTTCGACGATTTGATCGTCGCTTTGGGTCTGCCCAAACGCGGAAGCCGCGGGGAAGGTAAGAAGACAACACACGACCGCGACTGCCAGTTGAATCCGGGTGATTTGCATAGCGCCCCAATCGTAATGCCGGTTGATGGTAAAGCTCTTAGGCCGCCGCGGCGGCTCATGCAGCGGAATTGTACACCGCTTCGTCTCCGATCTTCAGCGGCCTCGTCGATCACTACGTCATTCTTCGGCTTCGCGCCACACCACCGTCATTCTGAGCGGAGTGACCGGACGTTTTTTCTTCGTGCCGCTCCTGCGGGACGTCCGGTCACGCAGTCGAAGTACGGTTCTGCATCGGGCGTTTCTAAGCGCGATGAATCTCTCTTGGGGTTTGCTTTGTTCGGTCTTCTTCGGAAGCCCATCCCGCGCGCGGTGAGCAACGTTTCTATCTCGGCCGGGTCTTTAGGCCCGCCTGCTTCCACAATTTCTCCCACCACCAAATCCCGGCCCACGCCTTCACCGGCAACCGGCAACCCAGCTGATGCGCCAGCATCGTAATCTGCCCGCGATGATGCGCCTCATGCCCAAACATGTACGCGAACATCGTCGCCCCCGCCGGCCAGGTTTGCGACCATGCTCCGCGCGAGAACCTTGTCACCCGCCGTTTCGCGCCGCCGGAAAGCGCGTCGGTCAGCATACGCAGGCACCGCTCGCCGCTTTTCTTGTGCGCGACGGAAGCCTGCTTCATCGTGCAGCGGTGCGGATCGAGCGCCGCAGGGCGCTTCAGATGCGGCGCCGACCACTTCAGCCACACCAGCCGGTTGTTGTGCAAATGCGCGAAAATCGCCGCAATCGTCCGCCCGCCGCGCTCGCCACCGGGCAGCACGGCCCGCCAAGCCCGCGGATCAAGATTGGCGAGCAGCAGCTGATTCATCGCGTCATTCACCGCATACGTTTCGACCAGCACATCGCGAATTTCATCCGGATTTTTCTCAAGCCGCTTCCGCATCGGACCTCCGCACCGCCATTTCGTACAGCGTACTAGTTCTTATACTTCTTCTGTCCTTTCGTACAGGTGCGAACCAAGTCACTGACTGCTAGCCTGCGAGCGATGCGTAGCACGCGACGAAAAAAGTCGCCGCTCTCCTGGCGAGAGTTGACTGCTCTTTGACAATTGACGATCCGATCAGCATCGGCATCCCGAGCGAGTCGCTGCGGCGACGGGCCGAGGGATCTCTCCGTTTGCTCGGCGACGATTCTAGTGGCACAGCCCGCTAGCAGGAAAGCGTGGGCCTTAAGGCCCACGAAACACGCGCCAGTAATCATGGCTTCACAGTTTGCGGAAAAAGGGCGCTTTTTAGGGGGGTCGGAGCTTCAGCTCCGACATAAAGGGCTTGCACTCAATGCGCTTCAGCGCTTGAGGACACTCTTCACTGCCTTTTTCCGCAGCCCGTTCAGCCATGGAAATTTACGTGGCGCCATCGCTAACAAATCACCAAACAAAGTGACACACCATGCAAAGTAATTTCGCGCGTAAGTCACAGAAAACAAAGAAAGGCGACCCCTACAAAGTGACACACTTTTTCGCGGGATCGCACTCGATTCCCGCGATCCTAGCCACATGTGACTCGCCACGAGCCGCTATTTCTATTCGACAACCAAGCCGAATAGAAATCGCCGTAACTCGCAGAAAACAAACGATCGGTGCCACTTCTACTCGACAATAAGTTGGGGGAGTATCCGGACTCTCATTTGGCTCTCGACCGGTCCGGGAGACCGCCTTCGCGGCCTCCGAAACCCGTCAGAATCTTTTGCGTTTTCCGCCCTCGCTCCTTACAATGAAAAGTCCTTTCTCGATTGGAATGTCGCCCACTCAAACGTCAGCGTCGCAAGGCCCGTACCGCTTCGCGGTAGCCACCGCCTGTTGCACGATTCTATTGCTGATGGCCGGCGCCATGGTCACCAGCAACGGCGCGGCCGACTCCGTCCCGGATTGGCCGCTCGCCTACGGCAAAGTCATTCCGCCGCTGATCGGCGGGATCCGCTTCGAGTACACGCACCGCGTTCTCGCCGGCCTCGTCTCGATCATGGCGCTGGTGCTCGCGATCTGGCTTACCGCTTCCGAGCGGCGCCCGGTCGCCAAGCGCCTGGGATGGACCGCGCTGGTTCTCGTGCTCTGTCAGGCCGCGCTCGGCGGCTTCCGCGTCCTAGAAGGTTATCCGTCGATTTCGGCCACAGCGCACGCAACGCTCGCGCAGATCTACTTCATCACCATGGTTGGATTGTCGCTGTATCTGAGCTCGTGGTGGCAGAGCGATCTTGCGCAGCTGGAAGATCGCGGGTCGCCGCGCGTGCGCGTGCTGGCGTTATTGATGACGGCGTCGATTCTGGTTCAGCTGATCTTGGGCGCCGCGTTTCGTCACGGCGCGTTTGGCATCGTGCCGCATCTGATCGGCGCGGGCGTCGTCACGGTGATGATCATCTGGGCCGCGGCCGTCGCCAAGCGGCGCTTTCGCGAGGTCCGCGACCTGCGCCGCGCAACGCTCTTGCTACACACGTTCTTCGGAATCCAGATAGTGCTTGGCGGGTTGGCGTGGTGGGCGCTGATCAAGGCAGCCGACGAGGTCCAGCCAACCGTCACGTACGCGACGCTCAGCGTAGCGCACGTTCTGGGCGGCGCGCTGACTTTGGCCGCCGCGGTGATCTTCACGCTGACCTGCTTCCGCCTCATCCCTTCGGCATCTCACGTCGCGGCGGGTTCGCCGGCTGTGAAGCATTCGCCCGGAAGGGCAGGGGCCTAGGGCGATGAACGAACGCGTCGGCACGCTCTCGGGATTCGAACGGCCGTGGGCGTACGTCGCGCTGACCAAGCCCGACGTCACATTTCTCGTCGTGATCACAACAGTCGCGGGGTTCTATCTCGGCTCGCGCGGGCCGCTCGATTGGCCGCTGCTGCTGCACACGCTCGGCGGCACGCTTCTCGTCGCAGCAGGCACTGCGGCGCTGAATCAATACATCGAGCGCGAGATGGATTCGGTGATGCGGCGGACGGCCGCGCGCCCGCTGCCCTCCGGCACGCTTCAGCCGCGCGAAGTTCTGATCTTCGGCGTGGGCACGATCGTTCTCGGCGGAATTTGGCTGCTGCTGGCGGTGAACTGGCTCTCGGCGTTGGTTGCGTTGCTTACGTCGACCCTGTATCTCGGCCTTTACACGCCGCTGAAGACGCGCACGACTCTTTCAACCGCGGTCGGCGCGATTCCGGGCGCCCTGCCTCCGCTGATCGGATGGGCCGCCGCGCACGGCTCGCTTTCGCTCGGCGGCTGGGTGCTTTTCGCGATCCTGTTCTTCTGGCAGTTCCCGCACTTCATGGCCATTGCGTGGATGTACCGCGAGGACTACGCGCGCGCCGGAATTCAGATGCTTCCGGTGGTCGACAAGAATGGCGACGCGACGTTCCGGCAGATCATCACGACTTCCGCGATTCTGGCCTGGGTGAGCGCGCTGCCTTCGGTGCTGGGCATGGCTGGAATTCACTACTTTTTTGGAGCGCTGCTGCTGGGCATGATTCTTCTTCAGGTAGGCCTGTGGGCGAACCGCTCGCGCACCAATACCCGCGCCAAGTGGCTGATGCACGCCACGGTGGCGCACATTCCGATCCTGCTCGCGTGGCTGGTGCTCGATCGCTTGATCGCGCGATGAAATCGATCGCGCCGTTCGCGAATTTCCGATGAGTTTGATTCCGCTCGCTTCGCTTCCCGCGCTGAATGCATCGCTCAACGCCGCCTGCACGATTTTTCTGTTGCTCGGTTTCGGGTTCATCCGCGCCGGCAAGATTCGCCGGCACCGGTTCTGCATGGTCGCGGCGTTCGTCTGCTCGACGGTGTTTCTCGGCTTTTACCTCTGGTTTCACTTCCACGCGGGCGTGATTCGCTTCGGCGGGCACGGCGCGATTCGCGCGGTGTACCTGACGATTCTGATCACGCACACGACGCTGGCGGTGGTGATCGTGCCGTTGATTCTGATCACGCTGACGCGAGCGTTCCGCGAGCGGTTCGCCGCGCACCGGGCGATCGCGAAGTGGACGTTTCCTTTGTGGCTCTACGTTTCGATCACCGGCGTGATCGTGTACTGGCTGCTCTATATCGCCTACACGCCGATCTGGCCTGCGGGATTCAAATCGTAGTTTGAGTCGAGGCCAGAAGGAGAGATCCCTCGGTCGTCCGCCACGGCGGACTCTCTCGGGATGACGATCGTTGTCGGATCGTCACTTGTAGCTGACGACGGCCTGGCCGTTTTCGATGTGGATGTCGCTGATGTCGTTGGGCAGCTTCAGCTTTTCGCGGTTTTCGGGTGACGACATCAGTTTGTCGACGGCGGCGTCGAGGGTCGCTTGCGGCAGGGGCAGAGAACCGAGCTTCCCGGCGACGGGCTCGAATTTCATGTAGCCATCCTGCGCGCTGAGATGCCCATCGAGCTCGAGCGACAAATCCTTGCCATGAAAATCGAAGACCACGTAGGCCTTCACTAGATCGCCATCCATATCGACTTTCACGTCCTTCACCGCTGATTGCACCTGCTCGATCGTGGCCGGACTGTCGTCCGGAACGCTGGTCGAGAATCCCGGCTTGGCGTCGCTCGGCGGGCCGGCGACGGGTGCAGGACTGGGCGAGCTGCTCGTCTGCAAATTCTGCTGGAGGTAGGAATTCAGCTCGGTGCGGTCAATCTGCACTTGAGCAGGCTGCCCGGCGGCGGTGGCTTGATCGGCCGCGGCGAGCTTTTGCTGCACCCTCGCGGTCGCCTGTGGGTCGTAGGCGACGCTGGGAGGCGGCGACTTCCGGAGGGCCAGGCCGATGATCAGGCCAAGCGCGATGAGCGCGCCCCATCGCAACACCTTGTAACCGGTCCTAAGCGGGGATGAGTCGGGCATGGATCCTCCTGACGCCTCCAGTCTAGCAAGGACTCCATTCCAGCTTGGCGTTGCGTGCGGAAGCGTACCTTATGAACCACTGACCGGAGGTACAGGTGGGACGCAGGCGTAATTCCGCGACCCGCTTCGTTATTCCATGAAGAGTACGGAGTGCTTCCATGCCGCTATTGACGGGCTGGAACAACGTGGACGTACTCAATTTGATTCTTGACCGGGGCATACCGAAACTCGAAATAGGCAAAGGCGATTTCGGCCCGCTGCAACTCCGAACTCCACCACTAGGCAACGCGCAGGATGCGATTGGTACCTCTCAAGCCGGCGAGACGCCGGCGCTACGAAAATCGTTACTCGTCGAGGGAGCGGATGACGGCGTCGGTGAATTCGCGGGTGCTCGCGGAGCCGCCGATGTCGCGGGTGAGCGATTTGCCTTCGCGGTAGACCTTGTGCAGAGCGCCCTCGATGCGGCCTGCTGCTTTGTCTTCGCCGAGATGGACCAGCATCAGGATGGCGCTCATGAGCAGCGCCGTGGGATTCGCGATGCCTTTTCCGGCGATGTCGGGCGCGGTGCCGTGGACGGCTTCGAAGATCGCGACTTTTTCTCCGATATTCGCGCTGGGAACCACGCCGAGTCCGCCAACAAGACCTGCCGCCAAGTCGCTCATGATGTCGCCGTAAAGGTTCGTGAGCAGCAGCATGTCGTATTGAGTGGGCTTGAGAACCATCTGCATGCAGGCGTTGTCGATGATCAGCTCTTTGTATTCGATGTCGGGGTATTCCGTGGCGACCTTGCGGATAGAGGTGAGAAACAGGCCATCCGACATTTTCATGATGTTCGCTTTGTGGATGCCGTGAATTTTCTTGCGCTTCCATTTGCGCGCGTATTCGAAGGCGAAGCGCGCGATGCGCGTGGAAGCTTTTTCGGTGATGATTTTCAGGCTTTCGACCACGCCGGGCACGACTTCGTGTTCGAGGCCGGCGTAAAGGTCCTCGGTATTTTCGCGGATGAGGACCATGTCCACGCCTTCGAACCGCGAATTGACGCCGGGCAGATTCTTGACGGGGCGGACGTTGGCATAAAGATCGAGAGCTTTGCGCAGGCCGACGTTGATGCTCGGCGGACCGGAAGCAACCCCCGTGGTGAGAGGGCCTTTCAGGGCCACGCCACTCTTGCGGATCGCTTCGACAACGCCGGAATGCATGAAATCGACGCCGCGGCGTTCGAGATCGCCGCGCGCGGCGGTGGGTTCCCATTCGATGGCGACGCCGGACGCTTCGATGATTTTCTGGACAGCTTCGGAAACTTCGGGACCGATCCCGTCTCCGGGAATTAAGGTGACTATATGTTTCATGGACTAAAATAGTTTAAGTGTTTTGCGCGCGGATGTCTCGGCCTCGGTCTAGGAAAGTTTCTCGCCCATTAACTCGATGAAAAATCGAGGGTTCCTAGCAGTCGATTCGTGCATCAAATCTGGTATAATGATTTTGTACTTTTGGCGCGCTTAAGGCCGTTTATCGCGCGCAACCTGGGAGGGCAAAATGGCGGTTCAATTTACGCCGGTGGCAGTCAGCAAGGTGAAAGAGATTTTGTCGTCGCAAACGCCTGTGCCGACGGGCCTTCGCGTGGCCGTGGTAGGCGGTGGGTGCTCGGGCTTCAGCTACAAGATGGCCTTTGAGAACCAGATCAACGAGGCCAGCGACAACGTGTACGAATTCGACGGGCTGAAGGTGCTGGTCGACCAGATGAGCGAGATGTACCTGGACGGAATCTCGATCGACTACATCGAGACGCTGGAAGGCGCGGGGTTCAAGTTCAATAACCCGAACGTAAAGAGCACGTGCGGGTGCGGCAGTTCGTTCACGGTTTAATCGCGCTGGTCGCGGCTGGAATGTTTTTGAGGCTCCCGGAGGCTTGCCTTCGGGAGCTTTTGTTTTTTGGCGACAAAGACACTGACGACCAAGGGCAAAGGCTAGAAGGCTGCGGCGAGAGGCCATGCGGGGAGTCGGCGAGGCAGGCCCCGCCCACAAATAGCGGGAGCAAGCTCCCGCACTTCACATGCGCCGAGGTCGATGGATCGGGCCGAGCCAAGGATCTTCGCCGGGCATCCGCCGCGGCGGATGCCCCTACGACACCATCTACGTCGCATCAGGGCTTTCTAATGATTGAAAACGATTCGCGCGGCCCGTATTCTATTCCGTTGACATGAAGATAGCGCTGGCGCAGTTCAATCCTACCGTTGGTGATTTCGAAGGCAATCGCGCGCGGATACTCGAATTTGCGCGGGAGGCAAAAGCCGGCGGCGCCGATTTGGCGGTTTTCTCCGAGCTGTGCCTGTGCGGGTATCCGCCGCAGGATTTGATCGAGCGGCCGTCGTTTGCCGAGCGCAACCAGCAGGAGCTGATCTGCCTGGCGAAGGAGATTGCGCTGCCTTCGCTGGTCGGGTTCGTCGGGAAAGCGCAGGACAACACCGGAAAGCCGGTGGCGAATTCGGCCGCGCTGATCGCGCAGGGGAAGATCCTGTTCGAGCAGCGCAAGATGCTGCTGCCCACCTACGACGTCTTCGACGAGACGCGTTACTTTCAGCCTGCGAGCGTGCAGCATGCGTTTCAATTCGGCGCTGACACGCTTGGTATCACCATCTGCGAGGACAGCTGGAACGACAAGACTTTCTGGCCCGAGCGGCTGTACGAGCGCGACCCGGTGGCCGAGTTGGTGAGCAAAGGGAGCAACCTGGTCCTGAACATTTCGTCGTCGCCCTACACGCTGGGCAAGCGCGGGCTGCGGCACGACATGCTGGCGGCGGTGGCGCGCGACCGCGGCGTGCCGGTGGTTTACGTGAACCAAGTGGGCGGCAACGACAGCCTGATCTTTGATGGGTCGAGCGTGGCGTTCACCGCGGACGGGCGCGTGGCGGCGCTAGCGAAGTCGTTCGACGAGGATTTGATCTTTTTCGACAGCGTCACCGGCAAGGGCGATATGCGCGCGCCGATGGACGACGAATACGAGGCGGCGTACAAGGCGCTGGTCCTGGGAACGCGGGATTACGTCCGCAAGTGCGGCTTCAAAAAGGCCGTGATCGGACTCAGCGGCGGCATTGATTCGGCGCTCGTGGCGGTCATCGCGACCGCGGCATTGGGCGCGGAGAACGTGATGGGCGTGTCCATGCCGGGGCCATACTCGTCCGAGGGAAGCGTGCGCGACGCGAAGCAGCTGGCCAGGAATCTGGGAATCGGCCTGATCACGCTGCCAATCTCGGATATTTTCAGCTGCTACAACGGCGTGCTGGCGAAGACGTTCGAGGGGCTGAAGACGGATGCAACCGAGGAGAACATCCAGGCGCGGATTCGCGGGAACCTGCTGATGGCGCTCTCGAACAAGTTCGGGTCGCTGGTGTTGAGCACGGGGAACAAGTCCGAGTTGGCGGTGGGGTACTGCACGCTGTACGGCGACATGGCCGGGGGCCTCGACGTGATTTCCGACGTGCCTAAGACGATGGTGTACGACCTGGCGAGGCTGGTGAATCGGGGGAAGGATCTGATTCCCGAGGCGACGCTTACCAAGCCGCCGTCGGCTGAACTGCGGCCGAACCAGACCGATCTGGATACGTTGCCACCGTACGAGGACCTGGACAGGATTCTGAAATCGTACGTCGAGGACTTGATGAGCCCCGAACAGATTGCCGAGGAACACCTGCTGCCGCTGGATCTGGTGCGGTCGGTGGCGCATCAGGTGGACCGGAGCGAATACAAACGAAAGCAGGCGCCGCCGGGGCTGAAGGTTACCTCCAAGGCGTTCAGCGTGGGGCGGCGCTTTCCAGTGGCGCAGAAGTATTCGGTGTAGGCCCACGGGCCCACAGATGGCTCGCCGACCGTACGCTCGATAGCTTAAGCTGAAGCTGAAGCGAGATCCTTCGACTGCGCGTCCCGACCTGCCTGCGGCAGGAAAAGCAAAAGCGTCGGGACGCTCCGCTCAGGATGACGGGGAGAGACGCCAATCCGGAGATTGGCGCTCCCAGGAACGGCCTAGACCCCCAGCACGGTGACGAGCTCGCGGACCGAGGCGGCCGATTTGTCGAGCGCGGCCTTGTCTTCCGGCGAAAGTTTTACTTCAATGATTTGCTCGACGCCCTTGGCACCTAGTTTCACCGGCACGCCGACGAACAGCCCCTTGATCCCGTATTCGCCCTCGAGATAAACCGCGCAGGGAAGGATCTTCTTCTTATCTTTAAGTATTGCTTCAACCATTTCGACGGCTGCGGCGGAAGGCGCGTAGTAGGCTGAGCCGGTCTTCAGCAGGTTGACAATCTCCGCGCCACCCTTGCGGGTACGGGTGATGATGGCTTCAAGTTTTTCTTTCGAAATTAGTTCAGGGAGGGGGATTCCGGCAACGGTCGAATAGCGGGCGAGGGGAACCATGTCGTCGCCATGGCCGCCGAGGACGAACGAATGCACGTTTTCGACCGAGACGTTCAGCTCAGCGGCGACGAAGGTGCTCATGCGCGCGGAGTCGAGAACGCCCGCCATGCCGAGGACGCGGTTCTTGGGGAAACCGCTGATGCGGAAGGCGGCTTGGGCCATGGCGTCGAGTGGGTTGGTGACGATGATCAGGATGGCGTTGGGCGAGAGCTTGGCCAAGGGCTCCACGACGGACTTCATGACGTCGTAGTTCGTTTTCAGCAGATCGTCGCGGCTCATGCCGGGCTTGCGGGGTATGCCGGCGGTGATGACGATGACGTCGCTATTGGCGGTCGCGCTGTAGTCGCCGCCCTTTGTTGAGATACCGGCCGCGTGAGCGTCGGTGCCGAGAATCGGAGCCGATTCGGCCATGTCGAGAGCCTTGCCCGCGGGCATGTCCTCGACGAGGTCGGTAATGACGACGTCGGCGAGGCCGGCATCATGTATTCGTTGAGCTGTCGTCGAGCCGACAAAACCGCCGCCTACCACAGTGACTTTCTTGCGCATTCGTGGGTCTCCTAAATTTAATTGCTTAGAATTTCGCGGATTCAGGCCTCATGAAAGAGTTGAAGGCTGTTTGCCGCGTTGTGCTCAGTACTTGAATTTCGCGAGACATCAGCGAGCGACGGGCACGTTCATGTTTTCAATGATCGCGCTGGCGAAGTCCGCAGTGCCGAGTTTCGTGGCGCCGGGCATCATGCGCTCGAGATCGTAGGTGACCCGCTTCTGCTGCACGGTGCGCCGGATGCCATCCTCGATTAGTTCGGCCACTTCGTTCCAACCCATGAAATCGAACATCATTGAACCCGAGAATATTACGGAAGACGGGTTGATGACGTCTTTATCGGCGTATTTCGGCGCGGTACCATGCGTTGCTTCGAAGCAGCCGTAGCCGTCGCCGATATTTGCGCCGGGCGCCATTCCCAGGCCGCCGATCTGCGCCGCGCAGGCGTCGGAAATGTAGTCGCCGTTGAGATTCGGCGTGGCGAAGACCTGATACTCGTCGGCGCGGGTCAGAACCTGCTGAAAGACGGAGTCGGCAATGCGATCGTTGACCAGTATCTTCCTCTTCCATTGACCGTTGCCGTGGGTCGCGGAGATCGCGCTGAGGACACCTTTTACCTCGGCGTAAATTTGCTGCTTGAACGCCTCGGTGGCCCGTTCGAGGCCGGGCTCGATCATGGCGGCGTTTTTCTCGACGGAGAGATTCGGGTCTTTGTCCTTGTTGCCGAGGATCCAGCTTTCGCGTTCGGTGACGATCTGAGAGCGGAATTCTTCGGTGGCGATCTCGTAGCCCCAGTCGCGGAAAGCGCCTTCGGTGAACTTCATAATGTTGCCCTTGTGGACGAGCGTCACAACGGTGCGGCCCTTTTCGATGGCGTGCTGGATTGCGCGGCGCACGAGTCGCTTTGTGCCGGTGGGCGACATCGGTTTGATGCCTACGCCCGAATCGAGGCGCACGGACTTCTTCGTGCCCTTCAGCATTTCATTGTTCAGGTAATCGATGAGCTTTTTGGCTTCGGGCGTGCCGGACTTCCACTCAATGCCGGCATACACGTCCTCGGTATTCTCGCGGTAGATGATAACGTTCATGCGCTCGGGATTGCGGACTGGGGAGGGGACGCCGGCGATATAGCGCACCGGGCGTACGCAGGCGTAGAGGTCCAGAAGCTGGCGAAGCGTGACGTTGAGCGAGCGGATGCCGCCACCGACCGGGGTGGTCAGCGGGCCCTTGATGGAGACGCGGAAGTCGCGAATGGCGTCGACAGTGTCCGACGGCAGCCAGTCCTGGAATTGATTGAACGCTTTTTCGCCCGCGAACACTTCGAACCAGGCAATTTTCTTTTTCCCGCCGTAAGCCTTTTCGACGGCCGCGTCGAACACGCGCCTGGAGGCCTTCCAGATGTCGCGGCCGGTGCCGTCGCCTTCGATGAATGGAATTATGGGCTGATCCGGGACCTGAAACCTGCCCCCGACGTACTCGATCACTTCACCGTGCGAGGGAACCGGAACGCCATTGTAAGAACTCTTCATAAATAGCCATCTCCCCCAAAAGCAACATGCGCAGTGCTGAAATGACGTGCCGCCCGCCCTGCAATGGAACCAAATACCTTAACACAGAGTTTGCCACTGGTGCGGTGCGTCAACGCATCTGCAATCGAAATTTTTGCAATGTAGGCGAATAGATCGGCGCCGGCGGCGGTCTGGGTGCGACGATTACGATTGTAGTTCTCGTGCGCGTTACGAAAATCCCCCTGCTGGACACGCGTCAAGGCGACGTGATCGCTCAGGATGTTGTCGCGGGCCATATCCAGTCGCTACAGCCGGGGCATCTTTACGATGTTGAGTTGACGGATCAGCATACGGTCAAACCGTGGTTCGACGGCAAACTGGATTTTTCGCCGCCGGTGCGAGATCTGGCCGATCAGGGATTTTCGCTGGTCGGCGGGCGGATCGAGTACGTCCGCCACCGTGCGGTCGCGGCGCTGGTCTATCAGAGGCAAAAACATTTCATCAACTGTTGTGTGGCCAGAGAGCCCGGGAGACGGAACGGTCGCGCCAGGTCTTTAGCGCCAGGAATTTCACGAAGGGTACAACTTGATCGAATGGCGGCAAGACGGCAGTTTTACATGTAAGCGCAGATGATCTAAAGCGATTCATGCGATTGCTTCAATATTGATTCGCTGCAAGATTCGCCCAGGGGCCATCGATATTTTACTTTAGGATTGGCGCGGTCTGATTTTTCGCCGTCCCACAAAGCTCAGTCACAACTCGAACTGTCGGCATGTCGACGAAAACGCCTTACGTGTTACTTGGCGCGTTTCCTGAAACCTTGAGCGATCATTGAAATTGAATAGACCTGGGCTGCATTCGCGACTTCATGTCCTTGTTCATCTTTCGCGCCGCGGGCCAGAATGTACAGCGTTCCTTTGTTGTGACCTGAGAAAGCGGCGCTGATCACGGGGCGGGGAGTAGGGATCAGCCCGAGATATTTGCCATCGGGGCCGAGGACCTGCACACCGGTCGCGGTTGTGACGTAAACACGTCCAGCCTCGTCGATTGTGCTGCCATCGCCGAAGCCGCCCCCTTCGAGTTTGCCGAAGTCGCGCTGCTTGATGAGCGCCCCGTCCGGCTCCACGTCAAAGGCCACGACTGCGGCGCCGTTGGTGACATACAGAGTCTTCTCGTCGGGGCTCAGAACGATTCCGTTTGTGTGGAGATTCTCACCGTATCTGGTGACCTGACCGTTTGGGCTCACATAGAAGACGCTGCCCATCGTGAAATACACGCCGCCTTTTTTGTCCGCAGCGAGGTCGTTGATCGCGACGCCGATGCAATCCATCGGATCGCCCTGATACCTGTCGGCCAGTGTCTTTCGAACCGGCGCGAGTTCGGTGACAGATGGATTCACGCCGCGTTCGACGATAAATAGATCTCCCTTGGTGTTGATCGAAAGCGCGCCGCCGGTGTTCGTGTCGGTGTAAACGATCGAAGCGCGACCGTTCCGGTCGAGCTTCAAGACACTGCTGCTATCGTTCTGCGCGATGAGCAAGCCACGGTCCTGTGACGCGATGATTCCATCGCCGTTGTTGCCGAGCTGCTGCCAGACGAACTGCCATTGCTGTCCTGCGGCAATGACGCCGGGTATTTCGGTGACCGTGTAATCTCGTGGCCCCGGCGGAGGAGGCGGAGGCGCTCCAGCGGGCGAGCCTGGTTGCGTCGGCGCGCTGGGAGGACGCTGTGGAGCAGGGGGAGGGTTCTTGCACGCGGCCAATACTGCGGCCTCTCGGGGATCCTGGGGCGCCTGAAGCGAATGCGGGGCGTTCGGCGGCAGCGGCGGCGCGGGCGGAGCCTGAGTCTGGCTCAAAGCGAATGGCGACGCAGCAACTAAAAGCGCGATAGAGACAATGATTCGCGATCTCATGTTCCCTCCACGACCTTCGGCGGTAGCCCGGCGATACCGGCTCTTGGCCCAGGCATTAAGAAACCCGCAGAATATAACCCCGAATAGCCTCAAGTTCTCGTTTAACTTCTATCGTCAATTGCCGAGACCACTATTAGCGGAGAGCCAACCGCGCATTCACCGGTGACACTGTCTAGGCGTACGCCGGCTTCGGGCCGACCAATTTCGTGAATCCCGCGATCAACACTCCCAGCAGGAAACCGCCTACGTGCGCCCACCACGCGACTCCGCCGGTATTGAGCATTCCGATCGAGCTAATCCCGCTCAGAAAATTCATCAAGAACCACAGGCCGATGAAAATGGCGGCCGGCACGCGCACGGTGAAGAATATTATGAGCAGTGGAACGAGTGTCAGAATCTTGGCGCGCGGAAAAAAGACAAGATAGGCGCCGAGCACGCCGGAAATAGCGCCGCTTGCGCCCAAGGAAGGGATTTTGGATCCCCAGGAAAATATGACCTGCGTGGCGCCCGAACCCAGCCCGCAGATAATGTAGAAAAGCAGATATCCGAGCGGGCCGAGCTGGTCCTCGACGTTGTCGCCAAAGATCCATAAAAACCACATATTCCCGATGATGTGGAGAAAACCTCCGTGCAGGAACATGCTCGTGAAAAGGGGCAAGAATGCCTGCAGCGGCGTATAGCGATGCCCTTCGAGCGCCAATTTGATGTGTAAAGGCGAGAGCGCATACGTGTTAACGAACGCATTGCCTGCGGTGGGCGGCAGCGTGATCTGATAGATGAAGACGGCGATGTTGGCGACGATCAGGAGCAGTGTTACGACGGGGAATGATCGGCGCGGGTTTAAGTCCTTGAGCGGTATCATCGATTCGAGCCTGCGGCCGCCAGCGCGGCGTAAGTCGCCTTCTCAAGGGCAGCGTCGGAATACGCCCGATCCGAGCGCTCGCCTTTCTTGCGGAGTTCAGCTATCTCATCGAGCGTCGCGATATGGCCCCGAGCCCCGGCGGCCGTGCAGTTCAGCGCTGCCGCCGCGCAGCTGAATTCAAGCATTCCTTCCACTTGCCAGCCGCGAGTCAGGGCGTATAGGAATGCTCCGTGAAAAATGTCTCCAGCTCCGGTCGTGTCGATCGCGCGCACGCGATAACCGGGACACTGAAAGAATCGCTTGCCGTCCCACGCGAGCACGCCAAGACAGCCAAGCGTGGCAGCCGTCAAGCGGCACTTGAACCGGCGCGAGATCTTCGGGAGCGACTTCAATAGATTCTTCTCGCCGGTCAGGCGCTCAGGGAAGTCCTTCGATGCGATGGCGAAATCGACGAAATCAAGTAATGCTTCAACACGGGGATAACGATTATCGAAATCGCCGACGACTTGAATGCGTTCCTCACGAGCCCATTTGGCCGCCTGAGCGGAAGCGTCGGTGTCGTGTCCGTCGACGAGCAAGGCACGGGCGCCGGAAATCCATTCGCGCTTCAGATCCTCCGGGCGTAAAGCAATACTTGAATCCCGTTTCCAGAGCACCGTCCGCTCACCGGATGGCTCTTCAACCAAAATGTAAGATGACTGGCTCATCGACCCACGAACGACAATCCAGTGTGCGTCGACGCCGTCGCGCTTCATTTCGTCGACGTGAAGTTGCCCGGCGGCATCGTCGCCGATTTTCCCGACGTAGCGCGCCGAAAGTCCCCATTTCCGGCAAGCAATCATCGCACTGGCCACCTGCCCGCCAGGTTTCACTTCGGCGGAGAGCAGCTCGACCTTGGAATCGGGCTTTGGGAAGTGGGGAAGGCGAATGATCGTGTCGGTGGCATTAATCCCGACGCCCACAACGTCGGCCGGCGGCAGCGGATCTGAATCGGTCATCGCGGAACAACTTTAGCCGACCTCCGGAAATTTTGAAACGAGCATGCGAAAAGTCGCGCACGCCTCGTTTAGCGATTGCGCCGCGTACCTTGCTATGGTAGAAAAAATTGTCCCGCTGCGCGCGGCGCGCGCGGCCTGTTCAAGCTTCGGGGTGACCGGAGCGCCAGTCCCGCCCGCCGGTCGACACGCCGACACTTCAGATGCCACTTCATGAATCCGAAGCCATCGTTTTGCAGCGCTATCCGCTCGGCGAATCCGACCGCCTGGTGAGTTTCCTGTCGCGAAGCATGGGCCGGGTTCGCGGAGTCGCGGCCGGATCGCGCAAGACGAAGAGCCGTTTCGGCTCCTCGCTCGAAAAGCTCTCGCACATTCGCATCTGGTTCTTCGAGCGCGAATCGCGCGACCTGGTGCGCATCAGCCAGTGCGAAATGATTGAGTCCTTTCTGGATGTCTTTCGGGATTATCCTTCAAGCGTCGCCTTCGCATTGTTTACCGAGATCACGGAGGCCGTGCTGCCCGAGCGCGAAGCCGCGGATGCAAATTTCCGGTTACTGCTACTTACGGCGCAGACCGTGAAGCACACAGGAAAAGTCGAGCTGCCGCTCGCGTACTTCACGCTGTGGACCGTGAAGCTCGGTGGCTGGTTGCCGGCGCTTGATCGATGCGCATTTTGCGGCAAACCGTTAACGGACGATGCGCCCGCCTACATCGCGCCAGGTGCTTCGGCGGTCGCTTGCGCGAAGTGTCGCAAGCCGGGAATGCGCACGCTGACGCCCGGCGCGCTTGCCGCTGCCCGGCGCATGCTTGGCGAGCGGCTCGACCGATTAGTGCAAGCCGATGCGGCAAATCCGGTCGGTGCCCGTGCTGCGCGCGACCTGTCAAACGCCATGCTTGACGTGATCGAGCATCAGATCGACCGCAAGCTTAAGTCGCGCGAACTGCTGGAGTCGCCCGCGTGACTCCTCGACATCGCAACGTGAAGGCGAAACATCAATCCACAGAGAAGCCTCGCGGCCTCACGTTTCAGGACCTTCTACTAAAACTCGAACATTACTGGACCACGCGCGACTGCATTCTTCAGCAGCCGTATGACATTGAAGTCGGCGCAGGCACGATGCACCCGGAGACTTTTCTGCGCGTGCTCGGCCCGGAGCCTTATCGAGTGGTCTACGCGCAGCCCAGCCGGCGCCCCGCAGACGGCCGCTACGGAGAAAACCCCAACCGGCTGTACAAGCACACGCAGCTTCAAGTGATACTGAAGCCCTCGCCAGCCGACATTCAGGATCTCTACCTGGCGAGCCTCGCCGCCGTGGGAATCAATTTAAAGGAACACGACATCCGCTTTGAAGAAGACAACTGGGAATCGCCCACGCTCGGCGCCTGGGGAATCGGCTGGCAGGTCCTGCTCGACGGGCTCGAGATCACGCAGTTCACGTATTTCCAGCAGTGCGGCGGCGTCGATCTCGACCCGATCTCGGTTGAGCTGACCTACGGACTGGACCGAATCGCGGCGTATTTGCAGGGCGTGGACAACGTGTTCGACGTGCGCTGGTCGAACAGCATGACGTATCGACAGGTGCGAATGGCCGAGGAGCAGCAATTCTCAGCCTACAGCTTCGACCATGCGGATATCGTTTCCACACGGAAGCAATTCGATCTGACCGAGGCCGAAGCGGCGCGCCTGCTCGCCGGCTACGAAGCGCTCAAGGGCGACGCCAAGCTGCGATTTCCCGTGCTGCAAGCCTATGACCTGTGCCTGAAATGTTCGCACTTCTTCAACGTGCTCGACGCGCGAGGCGCAATTTCCGTCACCGAGCGCGCGGGAATGATCGCGCGCGTGCGGAAGCTCGCGGTGCACGTCGCACGGGCTTGGCTTGATCAGCGGACCTCCGTGCAGCCAGCCGCCGAGGTTTCGGCATGAAATCGCGCGGCGACCTTCTTTTCGAAATCGGCTGCGAAGAAATTCCCGCCGGGATGATTTTGAAAGCATCACAGGAACTTAAAGCGATACTTGTCACGCATCTTTCGACGCACGGATTGGTCGACCAGCCGACAGCTCAAGAAGCGATTGAGACTTTTGGCGCGCCACGGCGGCTCGTGGCCATCGCGAAAAATATTCAACTAAAACAAGAAGATGTCACGCGTGAAGTGAATGGGCCTCCGAAGTCGGTCGCGTTCGACGCCGCGGGCGAGCCGACGCGTGCAGCTTTCAGTTTCGCCGAGAAGCAGGGTATCCCGGTTTCCAAACTTTCGATCGTGAGCACGCCGAAGGGCGACTACGTTGTCGCAAGGCAACTCGTGCGCGGACGGCCGGCGATTGACGTTCTTAAAGAAGTTCTTCCGGAGGCGATTCGCGAAATTTCCTGGCCGAAGTCGATGATCTGGACAGGCACGCAGAGCCCGCGATTCATCCGCCCGATTCGCTGGATCGTGGCGTTGCTTGACGGCAAGGTCGTGCCGTTCTCTTATGCGGACGTGCGGGCAGGAAATTCGTCCGACGGGCACCGGTTTCTCGGCAAGCGGACGATCCCTGTTACCGGGCCGCGCGACTACGAATCGAAACTGAAAAAGAACTTTGTGTTCTGCCGGCCTGAAGCGCGGCTCAAGAGAATCGAAGCGGAGCTTCACGGCCTGACCTCGCGGAAAGGCTTGAAGGTCCACCACGATCCGGCGCTGCTGGAAATGGTGACGTACCTGAACGAATGCCCCAGCGCCATTCTTGGGAATTTCGATCCGGCATATCTGTCGTTGCCGGATGAGATTCTAATCACCGTGATGCGCGGGCATCAGAAATATTTCGCGGTCGAGGCGCGCAATGGCGATCTCGCGCCGCACTTTCTCGCCATCATTAATCTGCCGCGCGATCCAAAGGGGTTGATTCGCGGCGGACATGAGCGCGTGTTGCGCGCGCGGTTCGCGGACGCGCAATTCTTCTGGGAGACGGATCAGAAGACGAAACTCGGAGACTACCTCCCGAAACTCTCGGCGGTTACATACGAGCGCCGCCTGGGGAGCTACGGAGACAAGGTTGAGCGCATGCGCGTGCTTGCGCGCTGGCTTTCCGAGCAATGGTTTTCGGGCGGCATTGCGCAGGCCGACGTGGCGGGTGCGGACCGCGCGGCGGAGCTTGCAAAATGCGACCTGGTGACTGGAATGGTCGGCGAATTTGCCGAGCTACAGGGAATTGTCGGCGGGCTCTACGCTCGGGCGCAAGGCGAGCCGGAGGAAATCGCTTGGGCGGTCTACGATCAGTACAAGCCGATGGGTTTGGATGATCCTCTGCCTCGCAATTTGACGGGATGCGCGGTCGCGCTGGCGGACAAGCTCGATTCGCTGGTCGCATGTTTTGCTGTGGGTGCCATTCCAACGGGTTCAAGCGATCCTTTCGCATTGCGGCGCGCGGCGCTGGGAATCGTGAAAATCATTCTCGAAAGAGATTTGCCCCTTTCTCTTTCTGCCGCAATATCCGCGTCGGCAAGATCGCTGAAGGACCATGCGCCGCGGATCGAAACCACGGCGGCCGTCGAGAAGCAGGTGCTCGATTTTCTTTTGGAGCGGGCACGGTACATCCTGCGGGAGCGGCGCGGATACGCGTACGACGAGATCAATGCGGCGTTCGCGGCCGGGGCGGACGATTTAGGCGATGCGGTTGAGCGCGTCGACGCCGTGAAAGCGATCCGCGATACGAAAAATTTCGCCCCGCTCGCGGCGAGCTTCAAACGCATTCGGAACATTCTCGAAAAGTCCGCCGGAAAGGGCGACAAGGGGCAAGTAGCCGTCAAGCAGGAGCTGTTGCGCGAGGCGGCCGAACTGCAACTTCACACCGCCGCGCAGCGCATCGGTGAGGAAGCGACAAAGTTCAAGAAAGAGAAGAAGTACCGCAAGGCGCTGGAGAAGATTTCCGAGCTGCGTCCAGTGATTGATTTCTTCTTCGACAAAGTTCTAGTGATGGTTGATGACGAGGACGTGCGCCGAAACCGTATCGCCTTGCTCGGGACATTGTTAAAGGAATTCTCGACAATCGCCGATTTCTCGGAGTTAGGTGGCGAAGAGGCAAGATAGCCGCATTCAGGCTTTAGTTGAGTAATCGGCGCGCCGACATTCTTAGCAAGAAGAACGCGGGCACGGTAGTTAAAGCATTATTTGAAGGAGCGAAATGAAATACGTCTATTTCTTTGGAGCGGGGAAAGCGGACGGCATCGGGGACATGAAGGATCTGCTCGGCGGAAAGGGAGCGGGCCTTGCGGAAATGACTCGCATCGGGCTGCCCGTTCCAGCCGGCTTCACGATCACCACTGAAACCTGCGACTACTACCTGAAGCACTCGCATAAATACCCGCAGCAGCTTCGTGCCGAAGTCGCAAAGAATGTTGCGCGGCTCGAGAAGCTGACCAAGAAGAAGCTTGGTGACGCGAACGATCCGCTCCTGGTGAGCGTCCGGTCGGGCTCTGCGCGCTCCATGCCCGGGATGATGGAGACGATCCTGAACCTGGGACTCAACGAGAAGTCGGTTGAAGGTCTCGCCAAAGCGACGAAAAACGAGCGATTCGCCTGGGATGCGTATCGCAGGCTGGTGCAGATGTATTCGAGCGTCGTGATTGGCCTGCCGAAAGAGGAACTCGAAGTTAAGTTGCGGAACCTCAAAAACAAACTGAACGTGAAGGACGACACGCAAGTCACGGCCGATGGTTGGCGCGAACTCGTAGGCGAATACAAAGCTTACTTCAAGCAGAAAACCGGGAAGGATTTTCCGGAAGATCCCATCGAGCAACTGTGGGGCGCCATCGGCGCGGTATTCGAATCGTGGATGGGCGAGAAGGCGGTCACGTACCGGCGCGTCGAGAAGATCACCGGCTTGCTCGGCACGGCTGTCAATGTGGTGCAGATGGTTTTCGGCAATACGGGCGACGATTCGGGCACCGGCGTTTGCTTCACCCGCGATCCTTCCACGGGCGAGAAGGTGTTTTTCGGTGATTTCCTTCTGAACGCGCAGGGCGAAGACGTCGTCGCCGGAATTCGCACTCCTCTCCATTTGAATGAGCTGAAGAACCTCATGCCCAAGGTCTATCAGCAGCTTGAGCGCGTTCGGGAGAAGCTCGAGAGGCATTACCGCGACATGCAGGATATGGAGTTCACGGTCGAGCGCGGCAAGCTCTACATGCTGCAAACACGCACGGGCAAGCGCTCGCCCTCGGCTGCATTCTGCATGGCCGTGGACATGGTGAACGAGAAATTGATTAAGGTTGAAGAAGCACTTGAAAGAATTAAGTCCGAGGATATCGAGCGGCTCTTCTATCCAATTCTTGATCCCAAGCTCGCCCGCACCGAACTTGCCGGCCGCAAGCTTGCCGAAGGGATCAACGCCGTGCCAGGGGCAGCGGTCGGGAAAGCTGTGTTCACAGCAGAGGAAGCCGAGATCTGGGCGGCGAAGGGCGAGAAGGTGATTCTCGTTCGCCGCGAGACGAGCCCGGAGGACGTGGGCGGTATGTACGTCGCGCAGGGGATTCTGACGGCAACGGGCGGCAAGACCAGCCATGCGGCCGTCGTCGCGCGCGGCTGGGGGAAGTGCTGCATCGTCGGCGCGGAAAACATCGATATCGACGCGCGCGGGAAGAAGATGGCCGTCGACGGAAAAACGATCAGCGAAGGCGAATGGATCACGCTCGATGGCGGCGACGGCTCCGTGTATTCCGGCCAGATCGAACTGATTCGCCCCGAGCCGCCGAAGGCCTACGAAACGCTGCTGAAATGGGCGGATAAGATCCGGAAAATCGGCGTGCGCACCAATGCCGACACGCCACGCGACGCGCGCGTGGCCCGCGAGATGGGCGCGGAAGGTATTGGGCTTTGCCGCACGGAGCACATGTTCTTCAAGGATTTCGAACAGCCGGAGAAGAGCATCGAGCGCCAGGACGCAATCCAGGAGATGATCATCGCGGACACGCCGGATGCGCGCCGCAAGGCCCTGGCGAAATTGCTGCCGTTCCAGCGGCGCGATTTCATCGGCATTTTCGAGGCGATGAACGGCCTGCCTGTTACGATCCGGACCATCGATCCGCCGCTCCACGAGTTTGTGCCGCACGAACGGGCCAAGCAGGAGGAACTGGCAAAGAAGATCGGGGTTCCGGTCGAAGCGGTGGTTCGGCGCGTGGAACAACTGCATGAAGCCAATCCGATGCTTGGGCACCGCGGCTGCCGGCTCTCGATTACCTATCCCGAGATTCTGGAGATGCAAGTGCGGGCGATCATCGAGGCGGCCATCGATTGCCAGAAGCGCGGCATTAAAGTCTTACCTGAAATCATGATTCCGCTCGTTCTCGACAAACGAGAGCTCCAAATTCTGGAGACGCTCACGCGTCGCATCGCGAGCGACATTATTTCGCAGGCTAAAGTAAAACTCGAATATCTGGTCGGCACGATGATCGAGCTTCCGCGAGCGGCGCTTCTCGCCGGCGAAATCGCGGAGGTCGCCGAGTTCTTTTCATTCGGCACAAACGATCTGACGCAGACGACCATGGGGCTCTCGCGCGACGACGCTGGGCGCTTCCTCCCGGCATACGTCGACCAGAGCAAGGCCGCGATCTTCAAGGACGACCCGTTCCAGACGCTGGATACCGCCGGAGTCGGCATGCTCATCAAGTGGGGCATCGAGCGCGGCCGGAAGACCCGCCCGAAGCTCAAGATCGGTATCTGCGGCGAACATGGCGGAGACGCCGAAAGCGTGAAGTTCTGCCATAGCGTGGGCATGAATTACGTCAGTGCATCGCCGTTCCGCGTTCCGATCGCCCGCCTCGCTGCCGCTCAAGCCGTGATCGAGGCAAGGAAGAAACACAAGAACTAGTGTGGTTCTGCTTGGAACGCGTTTCCTGCGTTGTCATCCCGAATCCCCGCGGTTCTCGCGGGGTGAGGGATCTGCCTTCCGCCATTTGCTGCCTGCATGGTGAAAATTTCAGGCGAGATGGTTTTTGCAGTTTGCTGAGAAAGTCGTCTTTTAGGGGGTCGGAGTTTCAGCTCCGACATAAATCGCCTGCGCTCAATGCGCTTCAGCGCCTGAGGATACTCTTCATCCGCCTTTTCCCGCAGCTTGTTTAGCCTTGGTCCCCTCCATTTTGCCTTGTCGAATGTTTTTTTGTTTCCCATTTCGGGAATCCAATCCCTAAAAATCGCATCTCTTGCCCGAAAAAGTTTGCCTCTAACTTCAATTCACACAGCTGCTTGGGCTACTCGACAATGCTGTGTCGACTTGCATCGTGTGATAGGGTGGAATTGAGAGCTTTTTGGACGATCCGATCAGGTCCGATGTCGGGACTCCGCTAGAGTCAGTCGACCCCCGTAACCGGAGATCGTCATCCCGCTTGATCAGCGGAAGCCGAGGCATTCTCGCTGCGTCGAAAGCTCCAGGGCTCTGCTGGCCAGGGCTAACATTTGCTCTTTGACAATTGAATAAGGAGTTTCGGTGAACGCGTGGGCCTTAAGGCCCACGAAAAGCATCCGGGATAATCGTGTGTTCCGCCATGGTGCTGTTGCCTTCCTAGCGGCCGCCTTTCCCCGTTTCCTGGGTCCCGCCGCTTGCGACGGGAAGGCGGGCGTCTCTGTTTACCACGCTTGAGCCACAAACGGAGCCGCACAAAGTGACACACCGTACAAAGTAATTTCGGGCGTATCTCGCTGAAAACAAAAGATCGGCACCCTCGCAAAGTGACACACTTTTTCGAGGGCTACCCATCGACGCTGCGGATTTTGGACTCGGGCGTGTTCACGACGAGCCGCTTGTAGCGCAGTATTTGGAATCCACGGAAAAAGAACCCGTTACGTGGGCATTCGCAGGTAGAAATAAAGGCCGAGGAAGGCGAAGATGGCGTCGGGTCCCCAGGCGGCGAGTAGAGGCGGGAGCTGGCCGGCGGAGCCCATGGCCTCAAGCAGCGCGGCTGAAGACCAGTAGATGACTCCGATTCCGACGGCAACCGCGAGACCACCGACCGCGCCGCGCGTGCCAACCAGGAATGCAAACGGAGCTCCGAGAAACACGATGATCGCGGCAATCAATGGAAACGCGAACTTCTTGTGCCATTGAACGGAGAGGCGCGCGGTGTCAAAACCCGCCTGGCTGAGGCTCGCGATGTACTGGCCGAGCTGCCGCCAGTTCATTTGGAACGACTGCCGCACTTCGCGCCGGAAGTAGCCCGGGGGCTCGGTCAGTTCCGGCATGGTGGTTGCTTTGAACGGCTCGTAGCGCACGACCTGTCCGTCACTGCCGAAGTCGCGCACCCATCCGCCGGTCAGAATCCATAGGTTTTCGGTCGGCTCCCACGTGGCGCGTGTCGCGAAAATGCGCCGGCG
Organism: uncultured Acidobacteriota bacterium; assembly: GCA_963769415.1. Taxonomy (GTDB): domain Bacteria; phylum Acidobacteriota; class Terriglobia; order Acidiferrales; family UBA7541; genus Palsa-295. The sequence goes on along the minus strand of CAVYLM010000005.1, from coordinate 1,301,081 downwards.
CATCTGAAAAGTGGCGGGATCGAGCTCGAAGACGTTCAGGCCGCCAAACAATTGCCGGTCCGAATCGTAAAGCTCGTAGTTATAGATTTTGGAGTTTTCGCCGAAGATCCACTGTCGCGCCGGCTCAAAGTAAGTCTGCGCGGGACGGCCTTTGATTTCGTTGCGCAGCGCGTCCTGCCGCTGGTTCGCGTATGGCAAGAGAGTGTCGTCCAGCAGGAACAGCCCGCCGGAAACCAAAATCCCCGCGAGCAGCAGGGGAAGCACCAGCCGATAAAGGCTAATGCCGCTCGCTTTGAGCGCGATCACTTCATTGTTTTTTGCGAGTACCGCGAGGCTCACGAGAGTGGCGACGAGAGTAGCCAGAGGCGCGAGCTGATAGATCATCAGCGGGATCAGGTATCGGAAATAGCTCAGCACCGTCACCGTCGAAATGTGGTTTCGGGCGATGTCGCCAAGAAGGTCGAACAGAGTGAAGGCGTCGAAGATAACCACGAACGATGCGAGGAGAACGAAGAAATAGTAAAAAAACTGCTGCAGCAAATACACGTCGATGAGCATCGGAAAAGCCATCGCGCGGCTGGATGCGAACGCCTGGCGCAGTCCGACGGCCGGTAACGCGGCGGCGGTCGAGCCGTTCGGCAGAGTCGGGTTCACCGCTTTCCGCGAACTGGCCCACAGCGACTCCAGCCACGAGATTATCCGGTTCGGCCGCCGAACATTCTCGACGCGGGTCAGCATTATGACGCCGAGAATTAGCGCAACGATATTGCCGGCCCATACGCCGGCAAACGGCCCGATGCGCCCCTGTGCGGCCATGTGATCGCCCGTTACAAATACGAAGTAGTAGCCGCCAACCAGAATGAGAGTGAGAATCAGACCGCCCGCCCGGCCGCCCCGGCGCGGTCGCACGCCCATCGGGACGCCAAGAAGCGCGAACACAAGACAAGCCGCGGGAAAAGCAATGCGCCGCTGATACTCGATTCGCGCCGAAAGCCACGACGGTCCATTGTTGGCGAGCAGCATTCGAGCGGGCTGCTCGGCCACCGAAAGCGGGCGGCTCTTCAGCGGCAATGCCACCCCGGAAATGTCCACAGGAATATCCGTCTCGCCGAACGTGGTTACGTTGTATTGATCGGGAGTCTGCGAGTCGTATTCGTGGGTGCTGCCGCTGCCGAGGTGGAGGTCGATCTGATGTTGCCCCGGATTCGTGATGATTTGAGCGTCCGCGGCGATGGTCACGGACGATTGTTGCGCCTTGCTGCTGTTTTGCGGGAAGAGCCCGGCGGTCGCTCCCGCCGATGACGCCAGGAAAACACCACGCCAGTGTGTCGCCGCAGCCTCGACGTCTTGCACGTATAATATGAACTTCGGAAAGCGTTCGTCGAATACGCGGGGCTGGACGGCAAACGGCGCCTGTGAAGCGATCAGCCGTTGCTCGAGCCGCGCGGCCGTGCGAAGGGCGAGTGGGCTAAGCCAGAACGTGGTGAGAAGTGTCGCCCCCATCGCGAGAACGGCGACGAAGCCGATCGGCAGAAGCAATCGCCGAAGGCTGACTCCCGAGGCGTGCAGCGCCACGATCTCGCTGTCAGCAGAGAGGCGCCCGAGACCGATCAGCACTCCCACGAGCACGCCGATCGGAAGCGTGAAGGAGAGTCCGGGAGGGATCGTGCAGAGAAAGAGCAGCGCCACGGTCCAGATGCTGCCGGAATGGCGCACGACCAGGTCCATGAGTCGAACAAGCTGCGGAACGAAGAAAACGAACGTGAAGACGGCGAGACCAAGGATGCCGTGGGAAACTACTTCGCGGGCAATGTATCGATCGAGAAGGCGCATAGTCGCGCAAGGCACATTCTAGCACCGGGGACAGTCGATTGAGCCGCGTAAACCTCGTGATTCTTTGGCACATGCACCAGCCGCAATATCGCGATCCGGCGACGGGGCAATACGTCCTGCCCTGGACCCGTCTGCATGCCACGAAAGACTATTGGGGAATGGTGAAGATGATGGAGGAATTCCCCAAGGTGCACGCCACATTCAATATTGTGCCGCTGCTCGCGGAACAGATCGAAGAATACGCGAGCGGCCGGTTCAAGGAACCGTGGTTCGAGATCGCATTTGCGCCTGCGGGATCACTGACACCTGACCAAAAGCGCGATGCTCTCGAGCGCGCGTTCCAAGTGAACGAAAACTACGTTCAGCGCTGGCCCAGGTTTGCCAAGCTCTTTGCCGAGATGCGATCCGGAGGCGCCGGTGCGTGCGTGGCACATTGGGGCACCCGGGAGTGGCGCGATTTGCAGGTGCTTTCGCAACTCGCCTGGATGGATGAGGAGTATCTCGCCAAAGACCCGATCGTTCGCGGGCTCTCCGAGAAAGGGCAAGACTTCACCGAAGAGGACAAGGCGCTGCTGCTCGACAAGCAGCATGAACTCCTCGCATCGGTTCTGCCCGAGTATCGGCTGGCGGCGGAACGCGGGCAGATCGAAATATCGACGACCCCGTACTACCATCCGATCCTTCCATTGCTTTGCGATACCGACATAGCACGGGTTTCGAATCCCCACACGCCGCTGCCGCAACCCCCGTTTCGTTATGCCGAGGATGCGCGAGAGCAATTGGTGCGGGCGCAGAAGTATCACGAGAAATGTTTTGGCAAGCCGCCGGTCGGGCTGTGGCCCTCGGAGGGATCGGTTTCCGATCAAGCGCTCGAGATCGCCGCGGACCTCGGCTTCCGTTGGTTTGCGACCGACGAGGGCGTTCTCGGCCGCACGCGAAATATCGGTTTCTGGCGCGATGCTTCCGGCTACCCCGAAAATGGTCCGGATCTCTATACGCCGTGGAAATTCCAGCGTGGGGCGCGGTCGATGGTCGGATTCTTCCGCGATCACTATTTGTCTGACCTGGTTGGGTTCGTCTATAGCCGCATGAGCGCGGAGGCCGCGGCCGAAGACTTGTATCAACGGATCCGCGCCATCGGCGATCGCGAGCCGGCGGGACAAACGCCGACGGTGAGCCTGATCCTTGACGGCGAAAATGCCTGGGAATACTACCCGGGGAACGGCCGGGAATTTCTACGCCGATTTTACGAGTGGATCTCGAATGACCCGGAACTCCGGGCGCTGACCATGAGCGAGGCTATCGATGCGGTTCCGAATCCGCCGCGGCTCGAGGGCATTTTCCCGGCGTCGTGGATCAGTGCGAATTTCGACGTATGGATCGGCCACGCGGAGGACGTTCGCGCGTGGGACCTGCTGCGCGATGCGCGCGGAGCGTTCGAGCGGGCGAAATCGCGGGGAATCCTGAACAATCCCTTCGAACCCTCGAAGCTCACGCCCCAGGGGCAGCGTGCGTACGAAGCCGTGTTGGCATCGGAGGGGAGCGATTGGTGCTGGTGGTACGGCCCCGAGCATGGCTCCGCTAACGACGCGGATTTTGACCGGCTTTACCGAAAGCACCTGACCGATATCTATAACGCGCTCGGCGAAGCTCCGCCCGATGCGTTGGCACAGCCGATCAAGCACGAGCCCGTACGCGCGCTCAGCGAAGCGCCGACTGGGTTCCTGGACGTTCAGGTGGACGGGCGCGAGAGCAACTACTTCGAATGGCTGGGCGCGGGCCTTTACGCCCCCGAGCACCGCACAGGAGCAATGCACGGGAAGCAATTCGTTCTCGGAGATTGTCACTATGGATTTAGCCACGACCATTTTTGGCTCCGTGTGGATCCAATCGAGGAAGCCATCGCAAAAATGCCGGATTTCCAGCTCCGGCTGGCGGTCTGGGATTCGCGCGAGACGCGGATCACGTTGCGGGTCGAGGCCGGAAAGCTGGCGGGATGGGTGGTTGAACACGACGGGATCTGCCTGCTCCGTCCGGAAGCGGTCATCTCCGCGGCGTACGGGAAGATCTTCGAAGTTGGCCTGGCGCGCGAAATTTTCGATCTTCGTGACCGGCGCCAATTGCTGGTTACCGTCGCGCTGTGGAGAGCCGGGCTGCCGATGGACGTGCTTCCAGTCGAGGGGATGATGGAAGTGGCGCTCGGGGAAGAGAACTTCGCATGGGAGACAGAACCGCGGAGCAGTTAGCCCCAATAACACGTATTGACATTTTCCAGCCGTCGCGGGATAGTCTGCGCGTCCCACTGTAAGGGATGAACCAAGTTCAAAACTACTAACGGCAGTCGGCTCGGCAGCATGTGAGCCGCCCAACCTGGCAACGAGAGATGACTCTCGTTCCCGGAGGAGGGCCTAATGAAAGTTGCGCAGTTCTTCGTGTGCCTTCTGGCACTCGCCGGAAGCACTTGCTTTCTCGTTGCCGAGCGCGGCAAAACCCGCGCTTCAATTTCCCCGATCCGGACGGTTTCGGTTGTCCCTCGAAGACCCGACGCGAATGCCCTCGGTAGAAGTGTGTCTCGACCCGCCGCTATATCGCCCGCCCTTGCGCTTCGGCCGAAAATATCTGCGGCGACCCAGGAGAAATCGGAAAGGGCGGCGCTCGCGCATCTGCCGATTCCGATGACCTTTGAGCCGAACGTTGGCCAGGCCGATCGCGAGGTCCAATTCATAGGCCGTGGCAGGGGACTGAGCGTATTTTTGACGCACGAGGCGATCGCCGTGCAAGTTCCGACGGAAGGCCGGAGTACGAACAGCAGAAGGTTGTCCGAGCCCGGTATCGTGACCCTGCGCGTCGGAGATACGAAATCGCTTGAATGGAAGGGCGACGAGGAGCTACCCGGCCAAAGCAACTACTTCGTGGGGAACGATCCAGAGAAGTGGCACACGCGAGTGCCGCATTATGAGCGCGCGCAGACTGGAGACGTGCTGCCGGGCGTTGGTATGGCCGTCTATGGAAGCGATGACGGCGTCGAATACGATTTGCTCATAGCGCCTGGAGCGGATATTTCAAAGTTCCGGTTGATGCTGGCAGGCGCGAACGATTTGCGCGTCGACGCCGGCGGCGATTTGTTGATGAATGTCTCCGGCACCGTGGTGCGAATGAAAAAGCCGAAGGTCTATCAGGCCCCGCGCAGCGGATGGCACACCTCCGGGCCGAGGCGGCGGCGAGCATTGGGCGCACGCCGCGCGAAGAAATATTCGCCGCGACACACCGCGCCAAGACGGACCGCGCGGCAGGGCGAAGCCGGAAGTGGACGGAAGCGAAAACATGCGGCGACACCGTGTACGTCGAGGTTGCCTGGAGGCATTCCATGTCCGGGCCGAGCGCGGACCACGACAAAATTGCCAGTGCAGATGCGGCACCGGGAAATCGACGGGGGTTACGTACTTGAAGCAGACGGCTCGATCGGTTTTCGCATCGGTCCCCACGATCCCGGGGCGGCGCTGGTCGTCGATCCTTCGTTATCCGTTTCGTATGCGACGTTCCTTGGAGGGTCTGGAACGGACACGGCCGCGAGCATCGCGGTCGATGGCTCAGGGAAAATCTACGTCGGCGGCACCACCGGTTCAACCTCGTTCCCGGGCACCTTACCGAAGAGACTCGGCCCGGCAGATGGCCCGACGGAGTTCTTCGTCGCTAAAATCGATCCGACGCAAACGGGATCTGCTTCGCTCGTTTACCTCGCGTTCCTCGGGGGCGGCGGCTTCCAAAAAGGCGGCATCATCGCGGTCGACTCCTCAGGCGACGTGGCCATCACGGGCACCACGACGGCGACCGATTACCCCGTCACCGATACGAGTACGCCTACCAGCGGACTTGCGAGCGGCTTGGGAAACGACATCGCTGTCAGCGAAATTAATCCCGCAGGCAATGCGCTGGTCTTTTCCACCCTGTTCGGCGGCAGTGGAACGGAATCTCAAGCTGGCCCCGGCGGCGTCGCGCTCGGTTCGACGGGCGACGTCTATATCGCCTCAGACGTCGAAACGACCGCGATCGATTCCGCGTCGCCGGATTTGCCGGTGACGCCCGGTGCATATCTCCCGGCGTGGGACGGTCAGACCGGCGATGCTTTTCTGGCCGTTTTCGCGCCGCCAACAACAGCGGGTGGGGCCGTCGCGCTAAAATACTGCACCTACCTTGGAACGAACTCGTTGCTCGCGCCCCAGATCGGGGGAGTCGCAGCGGACGTTTCTGGGAATGCCTACATCGCCGGGTACACCCTAAACGGTCAAGATCCTTTCCCGACAAAGAAGGCGGTTCAAAGCACGTACGGCGGAGGCGCAAGCGATGCCTTCCTCATGAAAATCGCGCTCTCGGGTGGCGGCGCCAACGACCTCGTCTATTCGACCCTGCTCGGCGGTTCCGGCGCGGACCAGGCGCTTGGCATCGCGCTCGACTCCGCCAATCCGCCGAACGCCTATGTGACCGGGACGACTCAGTCGCCGGATTTCCCCACGAATGGCGTCGTAGGAGCCTACCAGTCCTCGCTCCCGTCGAATGCAACGGTGAACGCGTTCCTGTCCGTCGTATCGCAGAACGCCATCACGGGCCAATCCAAGCTGGCTTATTCAACCTACTTCGGTGGAGCAGTATCGGACATCGGCAATGCAGTCGCCGCTGTCTCGCCCAGCGCTGTTTATGTGACCGGCGCCACGTCCTCATGGACCCTTCCGTGGCGGAACAATCTCCAACCATTCAACGGCACGAGCGACGCGTTCGTGGCCAAATTCGACACGACGTCACCCGGCGCGGCAGGCTTGATTTACGTTACCCCGCTTGGCGGCACTTCGCCTGGCGGCGGAACAGTGGGCGCAACCGGCAATTCCATCGCGGCCGATAATGCCGGACACGTCTACGTGGCGGGCGCGACTACGTCCGGAGATTTTCCAACCGCCGTCACAACCGAAGCTTCTCTAAACGGATTTCAATCGCAATGTGCCAGCTGCGCACTCTCACCAGCGCTTTCGGATGCGTTTGCGGCGGAGATTATCGAGAGTTCGACGCCAATGCCGAGCGTCTACTTCAATCTTGGCCGAGTGATTTTCAACGGACTGGGAGGCTCCGGGGGCTCCGAACCGGTCGCAGCGCTAAACGGCGGTGATGCAAACCTCCAAATCTCGAGCATTATCGTGTCCGGGCCAAATGCTTCCGATTTTTCCGTCACTACCAGCAGTAACTGCTTGACGCAGCCGATACTGCCCGGTTCGTCGGTGCAATGCTCGTTCGACGTCGTTTTCTCGCCATCCGTGACAGGACCGGAGACCGCTGTTGTGCTGGTTTCGGACAACGCGCCTGGAAGCCCGCAGAAACTGGAAATCATAGCCAACGGGCTGGCAGCCCAGCCAACGGCTTCTCCCTCGACCTTGGATTTCGGGAACCAGCCGGAAAACTTGCCGAGCCAGCCGATGGCGATCACGCTCGCAAACACCGGGAGCCAGCCCATCAGCCTCACGAACATCGTTGAGGGCGGCCCGGACCTCGGCGCGTTCGAATTTTCACAGGGAGGCGATCCGAACATCCCGCAGTGCTTGGGTGGCAGCGCGATTCCGGCGCTAAGCCAGTGTCTTCTGAGGATTACATTCGTCCCGAATGCCCTGCGCTCTTTCAATGCACAGGTTCAGTTTTCGGAGACAACGGGTCAAAATAGCACCGCGCAACAGGTCGTGGCATTGACTGGCGTAGGAGTTCCCGCTGCGCCGCTTGCGAGTTTGTCGCAGCCATCCCTGACGTTCGGCACGCAGAACGTCGGGAGCGCCAGCGGCGCGCAGACCATCACCCTGACAAATGCCGGTGACGCGGCGCTGAACATTTCGGGAATCGCCCTCAGTGGAGCGAATCCCGGCGACTTCGCCATCGTGGCGCCTGCCTCCGGGACAGCGTGTCCCGCGGGAAGCTCCACGCTCGCCGTACAAGCAAGTTGCTCGCTCGGTGTACAACTCGCTCCGCTGTCGGCAGGGCCAAAATCCGCGACGCTGCTCTTCACGGACAACGCTACGCCTGGAAGCCAGCAAGTCGCGCTGGCTGGAACAGCTGCGGCCGCCCTGGCGTTGCAGGTCTCGCCCTCAAGCCTCACTTTTGCGGCGCAGAGCGAGAGCACGACGAGCGCGCCGCAGACGGTGACGATTGCCAACTCCAGCGACACCGCGGTTGCAATCGGCGCGATCACGATTGCCGGACCAAACGCGGGCGATTTTTCGGCGCCGTCGGCATGCACGCCAAATCCTATCGCAGCCGGGAAGAACTGCCAGATTAGCCTTGCGTTTGCTCCCGCCCCGACGACTCCGGGGATCCGCACGGCGACTCTCAGCGTGCCCACGGCCACTCCGCCGACGGTCACGCTTACGGGCACCGCGACGCAAGCCGCGATCTCGGTGCCCACAAGCATGAACTTCGGCACTCAACTCGCCGGTGGCGCCGGAAGCACGCCGCAGCCGGTCGTGGTGACGAACAGCAGCTCGGGGCCGTATGCGGGAACGCTGACGATCGCGGCGGTAACCAAGACTGGCGCCAACGCGGGCGACTTCGCGGTTTCGTCGGATTCCTGCACGGGCGCAAACACGCCGCCGGGCTCGACGTGCACGCTGCAGGTGGCGTTCAAGCCACTTCAGGCATCGTCTTGCGGCGCTAATGGCGGCACGCGAACGGCAGCCCTCAGCTTGAATGACAATGCCCCCGGTAGCCCGCACGCCGTTCCGCTCAGTGGCACAGCCATGGACTTTTGTATTACCACGGCGCCGGGTCAGGCGGTTGTCGAGCCGATTACTGCGGGCCAGTCCGCCACGTACATGCTCGAGATCGATTCTTCGGCAGGATTCACCGGGTCGGCCGCGCTCTCATGTAGTGTCCCGGCGGATCTTTTGGGCACGTGCACGATCACCACGACGCCTGCGAGCAATCCCGCGGTCGTACAGATCTCACAGGGCAGCCCGGGTCAACTGCAGGTCGTCGTGACCACTACGCCGAATCCGAGTGGGACGATGGTTCAGCGCCAACGCACCACGCCGCTCGGGCCGGGAAATCTCGAAACAGCAGGGATCGCGCTTGTCGCGCTGGTTTTGTTGGCGGCATCGGTGCGCGGATCAAAGCGGTCAGCTCGGGTCAAGCTGGCACAGGTCGCAGCGCTCGTGTTGGGGACCGCACTGTTCATGGCAGCATGTGGCGGCGGGGGAAGCAGTACGCCCGTCGATCCGCCGGGCACGCAAGCAGGGACGTATGTGACCACCCTGACTGCGACGGCAAGCGTCGCGGGACAGTCCAGCGTGACGCACACTTTCCCGTTGAGCCTGACCGTTCAATAGCGATGTCGAGGATCAGAAGACCTTGATCGCCAGATCGCGCGGATGCGATCCGGTGGGAATTAGCGTGATCAGTCCTGAGGTTTTTGCGCGCACAATCGCAAGCTCATCCGAAGCGCCGTCGACCACGACAAGAATGTCGTCGCCGGGCGTCATCAGGCAGTTGCGCGGATCCTGACCGACGGCTATGGGACGCGCGACCTGCCGAGTATTGATTGCTACCGGTACCACGTGTCCGGCAGCAGGGTCGGAAACGTAGAGAGTTGAGGAGTCGCCCGTCATCGTTGCGGTCGAGGGCGCCATGCCCAGCAGGAGAAAGTCGCCCACTTCATTGGTCTGCGTATTCACGACCAGCAGCCCGTGCGCGTTGCTTGACGGAATGTACAGCTCGCCGCCGTCGGGCTTGAGTACCAGTGCGTCGGGCGTTCCGTCGAGAGCGAGATTGGCCAGCAGCGCTTCACGCTTTAGGTCCACTACCGAAATTTGATTTCGAGAGCCCGACGTGATGAATGCTTTCGAGCTGTCCGGAAGGATGGCGATCTGTTCGGGATCGGCGGCCACCGCGATCGTGCCGCGCGGTCTGCAGCGTCGCCGCGTCCAGCACCGACACCGTGGCATCGTCTCGGTTGGAAACGACCAGCAACAGACCGTCTGGCGAAACGCGGGCAATCCAGGGCCGGCGTCCCGCGCGTGCGCGTCCGATCACAACCCGCGTGGCGCAATCGATGGCAACCACGGAGTTTGATCCGGAGGCCGCCACGTAAGCGCGCGCGCCGTCGGGAGAAAAATCGAGAGCATAGGGCGACATGCCAACCGGAATTCGCGCGACGATCTGATTGCTCGGCGCATCGAGCACCCACGCGTAACCACCCGCCGAACTCAGCCCCCAAATCTCTTTGCGCGTAGGATGAGCTCGGATGCCGGTTGGTCCGGCGCCGACAGAGATTGTCGCTGCTGGAGCGAGTTTGACCAGATCTACGGCGGTAACCGTCCCATCGCCGCTGTTGCCCACGTAAGCGAAAAGATGCAGTCCGGGACGCAAAAACGACGGGCGAAGCTCGAGCGCAACTTCCCGAGCCGCGAGTCCAACCAGGAGAACCAGCAGGACGACGAGACGGTAATTGATGCGTAGCTTCAATTCAGTGTTCGGCCGAGGACGGCAGCGATTTCCCGTGCTTCGTGCACGAGCTGGCTGAATTCCTCCGGCAGGATCGATTGCGGGCCGTCGGAAAGCGCCTTCGCCGGATCGTGGTGCACTTCGACGAGGATGCCATCGGCGCCGACGGCAATGGCTGCGCGGGAAAGCGGCAGAACCTTATTGCGCCGGCCGGTGCCGTGCGATGGATCAACCACGATCGGAAGATGGCTCAGCCGCTGGACCGCGGGGACGACGCTCAGGTCGAGCGTGTTGCGCGTGTGGTCGGTGAACGTCCGCACGCCGCGCTCGCACAAAATGACGTTGTAGTTGCCCTCGGACATGATGTACTCGGCGGCCATCAGAAATTCATCGAGCGTCGCGGACATGCCCGCGCTTCAGCAGCACCGGCTTGCGCGCGCGGCCGGCGCGCTTGAGCAGCGAGAAATTCTGCATGTTGCGCGCGCCGATCTGGATCACGTCGGCATACTTTTCCACCAGATCGAGCGATTCGTTGTCGATCGCTTCGGTGACGATGCCCAGCCCGAACTTGTCGCGCACCTCGGCGAGAATTTTCAGGCCTTCCTCGCCAAGGCCCTGAAAACTGTAAGGAGAAGTGCGCGGCTTGTAGGCCCCGCCGCGGAATAGTCGCACGCCGGCAGCCCGAATCCGCTCCGCAATCGTGAATGTCTGCTCGCGCGCTTTCGATCGCGCAGGGTCCGCCGACGATTCCGACCGCCTTGCCGCCGAAACTCACCTCTCCGGACGGGCGTGGGAATGCGAACGACCGTGTTCTCATGCTTCAAGTCCCGGCTGACCAGCTTGTAGGGCTTGCTGACGGGAATGCATTCGACGACACCCGGCATCGAATCGAGCGAGCCGGTCTCAACGGCGCCGCTATTGCCCGTGATCCCGATAGCCGTGCGTCCCGCGCCCGGCATCGGGATGGGCGCGGTACCCGAGCGACTCGATCCGCTTGCATACGGCGCGGACCTGTTCCTCGGTCGCATTGGATTGCATCACCACCAGCATGGACGGTTCTCCCGGGAAGAAGCGAAACGAGAAGTTTAGCGTATTCCGCGGCGAGGAGGCAAAAGGCAAGGCCGCGACGGAGTTAGCTGGAAATTGGAGGCGCGGGGCGGGATCGAACCGCCGATAAAGGTTTTGCAGACCTTTGCCTTACCACTTGGCGACCGCGCCCTGTCGTGCAACTGCTAACTGCGATGCGAGCCCAAATCATAGCATGAATTTTTGCCGCGTTTGCGCGAGCCGCCGCTTTCCGATAAAATGGGTGCCTACACACGGATAACCTGAGGGAATGGCGGAAGAAAATTACAGGACTGATTTGACGTTCGACGCCGCCGACGAGTATCGTCCGGAACCTCCCGCTCCCCCTGAAATCCCGGCATGGAAAGACGGCAGCATCCGCATCGGAATTCACACGTCCATTGCCGGGGATATCGCCGGATCGCTCGACCTCGCGCACGGGCTCGGCGCAAATGCTCTTCAGATATTTTCGTCGAGTCCGCGCATGTGGGCGCGCGGCTCCTCGCGAATCGCCGACGCAGACGCGGCTCGTTTTCGCGACCGCCGCCGCGAATTGCAACTCGGCCCGCTGGTCATTCACGCCAATTATCTGATCAACCTCGCGTCGCCGAACCCGGTGCTTCGCGCGCGGTCGATTCAGGCATTCCATCAAGAGATCGTGCGCGCCTTGGCGCTTGGCGCGGACTTTCTGGTGATTCATCCGGGCTGCGGAATGGGAGCAAGCGTCGAATCTTCGGATCACGGCCATCGCACAGTCCCTCAAACAGGCCTCGCGCGGCATTGAATCTCGGCGATCTCCGCATACTGCTCGAAAACACAGCCGGACAGGGAAGCTCGCTGGGCTCGCGCCTTGAAGAATTGAAAGCGATTCTCGACCTTTGCCCCGCTTTGCCGCTCGGTGTGTGCATCGACACCGCGCATACCTTTGCTGCCGGCTGGAGTATCGACACCGAAGAAGGTTTGTCCGCGGCGCTGAACGATATCGATCGCGCGGTCGGGCTCGATCGCATCTTCGTCGTCCATGTGAACGACTCGAAGACGGCGCTGGGCTCCCGTGTCGACCGCCATCAGCACATCGGAAAGGGCCAGATCGGCCTCGAGGCGTTCGGCAGGATTCTGAATCACCCGTTGCTCGCGAAGTGCGCGTTCATTCTCGAGACGCCGATCGACAAGCCCGGCGACGACAAACGCAATGTCGCCGCGCTTTGGAAACTCACGGGCCGCGTCGTTCGCGCCAAAGGACAGGGAATGAAGCCGCGGCAGAAGCGGAGCATCAAATTGCATACGGTCAAAGCAGTTGTTCGCAAAAAGGCCCGTCCCCGGAGGAAGTAAGCTTGGCTGACTACGATCCTCAGCGAATCGAAGCGAAGTGGCGCAAAGTGTGGGCCGAACAGGACGCATTTCGCGCCGTTGATAACGATTCGTCGCGCCCGAAATACTACCTCCTCGAAATGCTGCCGTATCCCTCCGGCACTCTGCACATGGGCCACATGCGCAACTACACGATCGGCGACGCCGTGGCCCGCTACAAGTGCATGCGCGGATTCAACGTCCTGCATCCGATCGGATGGGACGCCTTCGGGCTGCCGGCGGAAAACGCCGCCATCAAGCGCGGCATCCCTCCGCGCGAATGGACCAACGGAAACATCGCCCAGATGAAGGCGGTCTGCGAGCGCTTCGGATTCAGCTACGACTGGCGCGCGAAATCTCCACCTGCGAGCCGGAATACTATCGCTGGAACCAATGGTTCTTCCTGCGCATGCTCGAGAAGCGGGCTGGCGTACCGCAAGCGCAGTCGCGTGAACTGGTGTCCCCAATGCCTGACCGTGCTCGCCAACGAACAAGTCGTCGACGGCTATCTGCTGGCAGCACGACACAACCCCCGTCGAATCGAAAGAAATCGAACAGTGGTTTTTGCGCATCACGAAATACTCCGACGCGCTGCTGGAGGGTATTGGCGAGCTCGCCGGAGGCTGGCCCGAGCGCGTCCTGATCATGCAGCAGAACTGGATCGGGAAATCGCGCGGCGCGCGGGTGCAATTTGACGTGGCCGACGTTCAATTGCCGCCGCTCGAAGTCTTCACTACTCGCATTGACACGATCTACGGCGTGTCCGCCGTTGCTCGCTTTCGCCCGCGCACGCAAGCGTGCCGCAGCTTTTGGCCGGTGTGCCGGGGGGCGCTGCGCTCGAACAGCAGCTCAAAGCGATGCGGCAGCGCAGCGTGAAGATGGAAGAAATCGCCACGGCCGAAAAGATCGGAATTTTCACCGGGCGCTTCGCTCTGAATCCGTTTTCCGGAGAGCGCGTCCCGATATGGGTGGCGAACTTCGTGCTGGCGGAATACGGCACTGGCGCCGTGATGGCCGTTCCCGCCGCACGATCAACGCGATTACGAATTCGCGGACAAGTACGGCCTCCCGGTCAAGGTTGTCATCCAGCCGCGCAGAGCGGCCCCTTCGCGTCGACCGGATGACCGAAGCATCTGTGGAATATGGGCGCCTGGTTGATTCCGGGTCGTACTCGGGCCTGACGTCCGAGCAGGCCATCGAGGAAATGGCCGCCGATGCCGCCGCCAAAGGCTTCGGAAAGGCCGAGACCACGTACCGCCTCAAAGACTGGGGGATCTCGCGCCAGCGCTACTGGGGCACCCCGATCCCCGTCGTGTACTGCAAGAACCACGGCGTGGTCGGCGTCCCCGACGACCATCTCCCGGTCCGCCTCCCAGAGAATGTCACGTTGACCGGGCAAGGCCAATCGCCTCTTGCAACAGTGCCGGAATTCCGAAACACGACCTGTCCGAAGTGCGGCGGGCCCGCCGAACGTGAGACGGACACGATGGACACGTTCATTGACTCGTCCTGGTATTTCTATCGTTACACAGACCCGCGCAACGATCGGGCGCCGTTCGACTAAATCGAAGGCGGCGTACTGGTTTCCAGATCGACCAGTACATCGGCGGGGTCGACGCACGCGATCCTCCACCTGATCTATTCCCGATTTTTCTGCCGCGTGATGAATGATTTGGGGCTGGTCGACCATCGCGAGCCGGTCAAGCGCCTGTTCTCGCAGGGCATGGTGCTCAAGGACGGCAGTGGAAATGTCGAAATCGAAGGGCAACCTCGTTGGCGCGATCGATATGGCGGACAAATACGGCTGCGACACGGGGCGCATGTACACACTGTTCGCTGCTCCGCCGGAGAAGGACCTCGAGTGGAGCGAGCAGGGAATCGAAGGGTCGTCGCGGTTCCTGAGTCGCGTTTTCCGGCTGGTGGATAAACACGCGGCGAGGGTGCGCGAGATTCCGATCGACTGGAACGCGCTGACGGATTTCGTCCCGCGCCACGGCGAAGGAAAAAGTGCTCATTCGGCGGACGCACCAGACGCTGAAGCGCGTGACGAACGATTTCGAGGTGCGGTGGCACTTCAATACCTCGGTCGCGTTGATCATGGAGCTCGTCAATGAACTCCACGCGCAAGAGCCGCTGGACCATGAGGTGTCTCCGACGATTTTGAAGCGGGTGCTGGCGGTGTTGGTGCTGATGCTGTCGCCCATGACGCCGCACATTGCCGAAGAGATGTGGGAGATGCTCGGCACTTCCGGCGGAATCTCAAGCCAGAAATGGCCCGCGTACCGCGAGGACCTGACTCGCGAAGAGCAGATCGAAATCATCATTCAGATCAACGGGCGACTGCGCGGAAAAATACTGGTCGACGAAGGGCTCGGTGAGGGCGAGACGAAAGAGCGCGCGTTAAACGATCCGCGCATTGCGCCGTTGCTCGTCGGCAAAGAAATCGTCCACGTGATCGTGGTCCCGAAGAAGCTGGTGAATATCGTACTGCGTTAGCGGGCACTCGATTCTCACGGGGAGATGGAGAGATAATGGCCCAAAATCGCGAGGCAGTGGCGCCAGCGAAGGCACCGGGAGGCATGTTGAGCACGAAACACGGAATCGTCGTCCTGGATTTCGGCGGCCAGTACACGCAGCTGATCGCCCGCCGCATTCGCGAGCAGCAGGTGTTTTCCGCCATCCTTCCGTGCACTGCGAGCGTTGAAGAAATCCGCGCCCAGGAGCCGGTCGGCATCGTGCTTTCCGGCGGACCGAGTTCGGTGTACGACAAAGACGCGCCGGTGTGCGATCCCCAAATTCTGGAATTGCGATGTTCCCGTTCTCGGCATCTGCTACGGGATGCAGTGGCTGGCGCACTCGCTTGGCGGAAAAGTGGAGCGGGCCGCTCGTCGCGAATACGGGCGCGCGCAACTCGACATCGAACGCGAGTCGAAGCTCTTCGCCGGAGTGCCGCGCAATTGAGGGTCTGGAACAGCCACGGAGATCACGTCGTCGGCTTGCCTGCTGGATTTCACGTGACGGCGAGGACCGACAACGCCGTTGCCGCGGTCGAAAATCCCGCCTCGCGATTTTACGGGGTTGAATTTCATCCCGAAGTAAACCACACCGACCGCGGAACCGACATCCTGCGAAATTTCGTCTTCCGGCATATGCGGCGCAAAACAGAACTGGAATCGCGCGGCGTTTATCGCCGAGACGGTTGACAGCAATTCGGCAGACAGGCTGAGGGAGCGCGAGCGATCTGCGCGCTCAGCGGCGGCGTGGATTCGACCGTCGCTGCCGCGCTGGTTCATCGGGCTATCGGCGACCGGCTGACGAATGTGTTCGTCGACACCGGGCTGCTGCGGCGGAACGAATTCCACGACACTCTGGAACTGCTTCGCGCTCGACTGGGACTCAACGTGATCGGCGTGGATGCATCCGAACGATTCCTGGGCAAATTGGCGGGAGTGGAGGACCCGGAACAGAAGCGCAAGATCATCGGAAGCGAATTCATCGAGCCGTTTTCGCCGAAGAGCAGCGCAAGCTTCTCGCCGGCGCGCGTGCCGGGACTCCCGGTGAAATTCCTGGTGCAGGGGACGCTCTATCCCGACGTGATCGAATCCGTCTCCGTAAAGGGGCCCTCGGCAGTCATCAAGTCGCACCACAACGTGGGCGGCCTGCCGAAGGACATGCCCTTCGCGCTGATCGAGCCGCTGCGCGATCTCTTCAAGGACGAAGTCCGGCAAATCGGCCGGGAACTCGGATTGCCGGACGAAATTCTGGTGAAGCAGCCATTTCCCGGGACCGGGCCTCGCCGTGCGTCTGCTCGGAGCGGTCACGAGCGAGAAAGCTCGAAACCCTTCGCGCGGCGGACGCAATCGTCGTCGAAGAAATTCGCGGCGCGGGCCTTTATGAGAAGACTTGGCAGGCGTTCGCCGTTCTTCTGCCGGTGCGCAGCGTCGGAGTGATGGGTGACGGTCGCACGTATGCGGACACGATCGCCGTGCGCGTGGTCGATTCGCTCGACGCGATGACGGCGGACTGGACGCGTCTTGCCGATGGAAGTCCTCGAAAGAATTTCAGTTCGCATCGTAAACGAAGTCACGGGCGTGAATCGCGTCGTCTACGACATCAGCTCCAAACCGCCGAGCACGATCGAGTGGGAATAGTGGATTAACCGTTATGTTGATGGGAAAGGAAGGCGGTAAGCAAACACACCGGTAGCGCATTCATTACTGCGCTCAGCTGAGAGCCGGTTTACAAGCAGTAGATTCGGAAGCGATTACTAGCGATTCGCCATCTTCTGGGCCATGTAAAGAAGCAGGCGGCGGTCGCCTTCTTCGATCTTGCCCAGCAGGCGGCGGAAACGTCCCAAGTAACGAGCGTCCTTGCCAGTGCTTCCCCAGGCGATGTCGTCCGCGCTCTTCCGCTTCGGAAGATTCGGCAGCACGGGCGGTTCTTCACCATCGTAGAACAGCTGGTAGAGCGGCACTTCCATGGCCCGAGCCAGCTTCTCGAGGGTCTCGATCGCCGGCACCGTGTGGCCGTTTTCGACGCGCGAAATGTAGCACCGGAGCAAGCCGGTGCGCTTTTCTACGTCGCCCTGGGAAAGTTTCTTTGTTTCGCGTAGCAGTCTGATGCGATCACCGATTATCATGGCGGGTATTGTCACATGGACCAGTTACACCCGCAAGAAAAAATTAGAGTGCAGCGCGCGATTTTTCGGCGTAACCGAAAGTCAATGGCAGACGTCCCAAAGATTATGGCAGCCAGTGCAGCGGCGCTGACGCTTCCTCTGGACCGGAAAGGGAAGAGGGAAGAAGACAGGGAACTGGTGCGCCTGTCCCAAAGTGGCACAGAGGCCGCCTTTGAGGAACTCGTCCGGCGCCACCAGCAGCGCGTTCTCGCCCTCGTCGGCGGAATTCTACGGCGCCCGGAAGACGTCGAAGACGTTGCGCAGCAGGTTTTTTTGAAGGCGTTTCTCGGGATCAAGCGATTTGACCAGCGCGCGGCATTTTCGACATGGCTCTACAAGATCGCGGTCAATGAGTGTTGGGACTATTTGAGGAAGAAGAAAGTGCGGCCGCTCGTCTACGAATCGGATCTGTCGGATGAGCAGGTTTCGCGATTGGACGGAATCGTCTCCGCCGATCGGCCGCCGGAAGGCCCGAATGCTCGTGCCGAGACGCGTGAGCTGCTCGAACGCATGCTCGGTTCGTTGCCGGAACAGGACCGGCAATTGTTGGTTTTGAAGGAAATGGAAGGTTTTTCCGTGCAGGAGTTAGCCGAAATTCTCGATCTCAACGTGAACACGGTGAAAGTGCGCCTATTTCGCGCACGCGGCCGGATTATGGATCTCTATCGGCGCAGAGTGGATGCCCATCACAAACCTGCCGCTGCGGTCGCGCAAAGGAAGGGGTAAGGACCATGTCGAAGGACACAGAGTTGGAAAACAGGGCCTGCACACGGTACGAAGCGATGCTCGAGGATTATATCGATGGCGCGCTAAGCGTTGCGGAGACCAGGACGGCAGAGGACCACTTGCGGAACTGCGCGGCGTGCAGCGGCGCGCTCGAACAGGCCTCCGCGGGCGCGCGGCTACTGCGTCTCGCTGGGCCGTCCGATGGCGCGGGACCGGCCTTTGCGCGCACGGCGATGGCCCGCATCCGCGCTGCAGAAGATCGTGTCGCTGACCGCACTGGCGTTTGGCTGCCGCTGGTGAGATTGGGCTGGCGCTTCGCGGCAACCGCGACGGTCGTGTTGGCCGTGCTCGTGACCTACGACGCGGGATGGGGCCGCCGCGCGCAACGCGATGGGAACGGCTCGCGTCTTACTATCGTGAGCGACATTTTCGCGCCGGACCCGGGCAAGCTGCCGGCTAACCGGGACGAAGTTTTGATGATGGAAGCGGAAACCAACCATGGAAACTAAGAACGCACGATTGGAAGCCGCGGCATTGGTGTTCGTCGTATTCCTGCTGGGACTGTTGCTCGGCGGCGTAGGCAACCATTTGTGGGACGAACGCGTGCTCGGCCAGGGGCAGGTCAACACTAATCCGACTCGCCGGCAGGTGATCGACGACCTGACGCAGCGCCTGCAATTGACGCCGGAACAGGAAACGCAGGTCACCGCGGCAATCGACGACGCGCGCGCAAAATGGCAGGCCCTCTACGCGCCGCTCGATGCTCCACGCGAGCAGATCCGGCAGCAGGGACGCGCGAATATCCGGGCGGTTCTCACGCCCGATCAGCAGCTGAAATTCGACGACTTTCTGAAGCGGTTGGACGAAGAGCGAAAGAAGAAAGCGGAAGCGGCAGCGGCAGCGACGGCAAATCACTAACACTTTTGCACGCTCCCTCCACGATGACCCGGGTCAGGCAGACCCTGCCTAAGCCATGAACGATCCCTCTATCGCCTCCAACTCCTCCGCGAGCTCGCCGGGTCGCACTGCATCGAACGCCGTTCCTACCATTCGGCTCGACGGCATCCACAAGGTGTATGACCTCGGCGAAATCCAGGTTCACGCCCTGCGCGGAGTCTCGATGGAAATTTGGCCCGGAGAATTCGTCGCGGTGATGGGCTCGTCCGGGTCGGGAAAGTCCACCCTGATGAACATCCTGGGCTGTCTCGATAAGCCCACCCGCGGCCAGTACTTTCTCGACGGCAAAGACGTCTCGGGACTCACCAAGGCCGAATTAGCCAGGATTCGGAGCCAGAAGATCGGATTCGTGTTTCAGCAGTTCAATCTCTTGTCGCGGACTTCGGCGCTTGAAAATGTCGAACTCCCGACGATCTACGCGGGCATCCCCATCGCCGAACGCCAGCGGCGCGCGGAGGAGGCGCTCAAGCGGGTCGGCCTGGCCGATCGGTCGGGCCATTTCCCATCACAGCTATCGGGAGGTCAGCAGCAACGCGTGGCCATTGCGCGCGCGCTGGTCAACAATCCTTCGCTGCTGCTCGCTGATGAGCCGACCGGTAACCTGGACAGCCGCACGAGTATCGAGATCATGGAGATTTTGCAAAACCTGAACGACGAGCATGGACTGACTGTGGTGATCGTCACCCATGAACCGGATATCGCGCAGTACGCGAAACGGGCGCTGGAATTTCGCGACGGCAAGATCAAAAAAGACGTGCTGATTCAGAGGCGCTCAATTGCTTCGGAAATTCTGCCGACGCTGCCCTCGATTGAGGACGAGGACGATTCCGAGACGATCGCAGGCCAGGCCCCTCCGCCAAACGGTCCTAACGGGAAACCCAGCACAAAATAACCCCGTGCTTCTCGTGGGTGAGGTTAAGACAAACTAGAACGGAATGTCTTCGTCGGAGATGTCCGGCCCTGCGGATGATTCTTCCGGCGGCGGACCGGAAGCATCGAAATCGGCTTCTGCCGGGCGGCTGTGTCCCATGCCCGCGCCGGGTCCAGCGCCAGCGCCCGCTGCGGCGCCCTCCGCGCGACCGCCGCCGAGAAACTTCATTCCGGTGGCGACGATCTCGAAGGCGGTCCGTTTTTGGCCGTCGCGCTTATCTTCCCACTGTCGGGATTGGATGCGGCCTTCAAGGTAGACCTGCGAGCCTTTTTTCAGGTATTGCTGCGCGATCTCCGCCAGCTTTCCCCACAGAACGATGCGGTGCCATTCGGTGCGCTTCTGCCGTTCTCCGGCACGATCCTTATAGGTTTCGTCCGTCGCGAGCGTGAAATTGGCGACCGCCTGGCCGCCGGAGGTGTAGCGCGTTTCGGGATCGCGTCCGAGGCGCCCCACGAGGATCACTTTGTTGACTGACATGGGCAGGAGTATATCACTATCATCGCAGGCACCGAAAAGGTTCAAGGGCTCGCGAAGATGCGCGCAATCGTGATGGGCTCAGCGTTTTTTGATATGATCCGCGCACGAATTCCGTTCCACACTTTGGAGGTGCGATCGTGAGCAAGGTGCAGAATTTCGAGAATCACGCCAGGTTCTTTCCGCCATTTCATTTCTTTGTCGCCCCGGTTCTGCTGATCAACGTCGGATGGTCCATCTACCAGGTAATTCACGCTTTTTCGGCAGGCGCCGCGATCGCACTGCTCGTGGCACTGGCGTTGGTGGTGCTCGCGCTAGGTTCGCGCGTCATGGCTTTGACGGTTCAGGATCGCGTGATCCGCCTCGAAATGAAGCTACGATTGCAGCACGTCTTGCCGGCGGATCTGCACGCGCGAATCCCGGAATTTACCGTGAGCCAACTGGTGGCGCTGCGGTTCGCGAGTGACGCGGAACTGCCGGAACTGGCGCGGAAGGTGCTGCAGGGCAAAATCAGCGACCGCAAAGCCATCAAGAAAATGGTTCGGGACTGGCAGGCGGATTTCCTGCGCGCATAGCTATTTCCAAGTCACCGCGCGCGGCACCCTGCCGTCAGGCGACCGCTCGGTTAGCGCGTGGGGCGTGCCGCGGGTGATGCGCCGACCTCTCGCAGCTTGGCCTGCGCGCGGCGGGCTTCCTCCGAGCCGGGGAAGCGCCGCACAACTTCGCGGAGGTCACGGATTCCGCTGGCCTTCATCCCGAGCTCGAGTTCCGCGGACGCTTTCTTTAGAAGCGAGGCCGCGAGCTTGAAACTCTTCGGGTAATTCGCAAGCACGGTATCGTAGGACGAGATCGCCGTCTTGAAATCGTTCTGCGCGTAGGCGATTTCACCCAGATAAAACTCCGCGTTTCCTGCCAGGTCATTCGACGGAAAATTGTGGATGTAGTCGGAGAATTCCTGCCGCGCCAGGTCGTATTTGCCGCTGGTCAGGTCGCGCAGGCCGTTCTGATAAAGCGTGTCCGCCGAAATCGGCGGCATAGCCGAGGCCGGCGGAGGCGGAGCACCGCCACTTGGGGCGCCTGTTCCCGGGCTGCTCAAAGACGTCGGGCCAGTAATCGAGCCGCCGGAAACCTTGGCGTCGATGCTCTGCAGCAGGTTCTGCATATCATTGAGCTGCTGCGAAAGCTTCGCGACGCGCGCCTGCACGTCCTGCAAATTGTCCGACAGGCCCTGGGTTTGCTGCGTCATCGTGTCGATGCGCGAGCCTGTGTTGGCCTGAACTTCCTGCACGGACTTTTGCACCGCGCCCATCTCAGTGTTGAGTCGGTTCACCGAATCAAGCGATTGCTGCACGAGCGTTCTCAGCGCGGCGTTGTTGCCGTCCACTGTGCTGCGCAGGTCCTGCTGCGCTTGCAGGATCTGGGACACCGTCTGCTGCAGCTCGATCATTTCTCTCGATACGGCGCCAGCCGGTTGCGGCGCGAATAGCGCGCCGCCGAGAGCTCCGAATGATATCGCTGCGAGTACGAGCACGATCCATCGTGTGCGCAAGGGAATGCCTCCTTAAAACCTTTCCAAAGGAAGGCGCGCCGGCGACCGCATTAAGCCTGCCGCCGGCACGGTCCCATCTAGGTCTCCTAGTGTGACAGAACGAAGTGCGCCCGGCGATTCTGCTGCCAGCACGACTCATCGTGTTCGGTGCAGAACGGGCGCTCCTTGCCCCAGCTGGTTGTTTCCATCCGATCGGCCGGAATGCCGAGCGAGATCAGATAGTTCTTCGCCGCTTCCGCTCGCCGCTGGCCCAGACCGAGGTTGTATTCCGTTGAGCCGCGCTCGTCGCAGTGCCCTTCGATCGACATCTTGACCTGTGGATACGAGCGGAGGAACTCAGCGTCCTTCGTCAACGCCGCGCGGGCATCTTCCCGCAGGTCGGACTTATCGAGATCGAAAAAGGCGTCCTTGACGTTCTGATCGAATAGCTCATTCAATCCCGGCTGAGGCACCGGTGCTGCCGCGGCGGGTGGCGGTGGATTGACGTCGACATGAGCCGTCGCCGTGGCGCTGCCGCCGGCGCCGGTCGCAGTAATCGTATAAGTCGTCGATTCGGTTGGGTTCACCGGCGTCGAGCCTTGCGGCGCAACTTTCCCGACGCCGGGTCCGATTTCCAAATCCGTCGCGTTTGTGGATGACCAGCTCAGGGTCACGGTCTGGCCCGGATTCACCGATGTGGGTGATGCATTCAGCGTCACCGTCGGTTGTAGAGCCGGGGCTGGTGGCGCCGCAGGCGGCGTGGCTGCTACTTTCTTCTTGCAGCCACCGACAACGGCTATTAGAGCAACGAGGCCGAACATCAAAGTGAGCTTCCGAAGAGTACCGTGCTGCATGAACTGCCTCCTTCGGCGCCGCCGCGAGGGCACTGCGGAGTCGCCGCTAATGAATTTAGTTCGAACTGCCATTAATATGCCGCGCGAAAGCTATAAGAGCCTCCCGGTTACTTCGACGACCAGCTCGGCGATTCGTTCTGGCCCTCGAATGTCAATTGATGCGGCTGGCTACCGTCGGCCAGCATGGACCATATTTCCCGCCTTCCCGTGCGCGTTGACTCAAAGACGATGTGCCGCCCGTCAGGCGCCCAACTTGGGCGTTCGTTTCGTGCCGCATCTTTCGTCAGTTCGACAAGCTGCCGGCTCACGATGTCCATCACGTAGATATCGTAGTTGCCGCTCGGGCGTCGCCAACTAAATGCGAGCAATTGTCCATTCGGTGACCACGACGGGTCGATCACGTATCCCATGTCCGGCAGATTCAGTTTCTCGACGTCCGACCCGTCCGAATTCGCGATGTAAAGCACGGGCGAGCCTCCGCGATCGCTCACAAACGCCATTTGCTTTCCGGTCTTTGGATTCCACGCCGGTGACGTGCTCACGCCTGCCGCGAACGTGATGCGGTGCATGTGGGCGCCGCTCGAGTCCGCAACGTAGATCTCCGGATCGCCGTTCTGGCTCGACATGAACGCAATCTCCGATCCGTCCGGCGACCACGCCGGCGACCCGCTCGTCCCTCGAAATCGCGGAAACGAAATCAACCGGTCCGACGCGGTGGAATAGATGCAGATCTGCGCGGAGGTCACTCCGCCATACGGCGCAAAGCACGTAAACGCGATCCGCGTTGAATCCGGCGACCACCGCGGAGTCAGCGAGATCGATCTGAGGTGCGTCAACTGGTGCTGGTTTGCCCCGTCGTAATCCATCACCCAGATTTCCTTGTTGCCGTCCGCGCGCGCTCACGTACGCAATCTGCGTCTGCGCGATGCCGGTTTGCCCGCCGCTCAGCACGCCGATGATGTCGTCCGCGAACTGGTGCGCCATTTTTCTCACGTCCGCTTCCGTGGCCGCGCCGCGATAGATCTTTTGCAGCGCCAGCGGCGCCGATGGGTTGTGCACGTCGGAGAGATACCCGGAGAACGCGACGCCCGCCCCATCCGATGCCAGGTTGCCGTACGCCACCATGTACGCGTTCGCCGGCGCAGCCGCCCAATCCTGCGCCTTCAGTTCGCTCGGTTGGCCCGGAGCCTGCAACGGATAAAAGCTTGGGCTGACCATGTCGAGAATCCCGGAATATTCCAGGTCGGCCCACACGACGTCATGAAATGTCTTCGGCAGCGGCGGCCCGAACGCCGTCCGCGCCACCGTATCGGGCAGCGCCAGCCGCGCCTTCGTTACTCCCAGCCCGGTCCCAGTCTTGAACCAATCCTGCGCCGCGGCCGGTCGCGCGACCGCTAACAGCGCCAACCAGACGAGCACGATAAGCCCAACAAATGAATGCCGCGTAAACATACGCTCTACCAATGGCCACCTCATAGCAATGCCGGTTTCACTCTTCTTATCGATGAAAATCAAACCAGAACTCGACATTCACATTCGAGCCCGAGTACTCCGCCGGCAGCGCGGCCAGCGGGCTTGACTCCCTGATGGCGCGCGTCGCCGAACTGTCCACCGAATAGTTGTTGCTCGACTGGGTCACTTGAATGTTGGTCACGGTGCCGTTGCGCAGGATCGTGAAGACCACCACCACGCGAGGCGCCGACGAAACGCTCGGATCCACGGTGGATTGCAGCCAGTTGCTGCTGATGCGTCGCTGCACCGCTTCGACGTACCACGAAAATCGCGCCCCAAAATCTCCGCCCGCGGCCCCCGTAAATCCCAGCCCGGCTTGCGAGTTTCCCGCGCCCATCGCAAACGACGTGGTCGGAACGGTTGGCGTTCCGCCTCCGCCATAGGGAACCGCGTTCGTCGGAGGCGGCGTCGGATTCTCGAGCACCTTCGATGGCCGGGATATGTACTTCGGCGGTTTGTTTTTTTCGAATTTCGGGATCGGAGTCGCATCCGGCGGCGGTTTGGGTGGCGCCACTGGCTCGGACTTGAACAGCCCCTTCGATTCATCGACGACGCGATTCTCGGAAACAACGTCAGGGCGGGGAAGCGGAATCGCCGGCACATTTCCGACGAGGCCGACGGTGATCGACCCTCCCGGCCCGCCCCAGCTCGCGTGGCGGTCGGAAAAATAGTAGCCAAGGCCGGCAAGCGCGGAAAAGGTCAGATGGGCGATAAGCGAAACGTAAAAGAATTGCTTCAGCGAATCGTCGGGCCGGGATGCGGCAAGGGTTGTCATCTTACTGGTTCTGCGGCCGTTCACTCAGCGGCTGCGTCACCACGCTCACATTTTGGATGCCGGCCTGGCGCAACGCGTCAACAACAGTTGCCCAACTTCCAAACGGCACACTCTCATCGCAGCGAACGTATACCGCCTGCGTCTTCAGGTCGCGCGATTGCGCCGCCACCTGTTTGCCAATTTCGTGAATGTTCACCGGTTTGTCGTTCAGATAGACGCGCTGCCCGCGATCGATCGTCACAACCATGCGCGCCTCGGTCAGTTCCTTCACCGTCTTCGTTTTAGGCACGGCGACGTCGATGCCCGACTGCAAAATCGGCGCCGTAATCATGAAAATAATCAGCAGCACCAGCACCACGTCGATAAACGGCACCATGTTGATTTCGGAAAGCGTTGTTCCGGGTTGGCGTTCGACGCTAGGCATGGCGGTAATCCATGAAATGATCTACGAGTTGTAAAGTGTCTCGACTTTGGACACGAATTCCGCGGCGAAATCGCTCATGCGCGATGCGATCCCGCGAATCCCGTGAAGGAAATGGTTGTAGGCGATCAGCGCCGGGATCGCTGCAAACAGGCCGGCAGCCGTGGTCACCAGCGCTTCCGCGATTCCGGGCGCGACGGCGCGCAGGCTCGCGGCGCCCGCGTCGCCCAGTCCCGCGAACGCGTCCATCACGCCCCACACCGTGCCGAAAAGTCCGATGAACGGTGAAACCGACGCGATCGTCGCAAGCGTCGACATTCCTTTTTCCAGCCGGCGCACTTCTTCGCCGGCAGCCACCTGCATTTCGACGCCTACCGCGCTCGCATTGCGCAGTTTGCCCGGAGTTGCAGTGCCGCCGCGCGAGCCCGGTCCGCCGATCTGCGATTCCAGCTCGCGGTAGCCCGCCGCATAGACCGAAATCAACGGCGTCGTGCCCACCCCCGCTCGCAAAGTATTCGGGTCGGAAAGCCCTCGGCCGGAGCGGAACATTTGGAGAAACTTGGAGGTCTTGCCGTCTAAGCCCGCCCAGCTGCGCGTATTTTTGAAAAATTAACGCCCAGGAAAAAATCGAAAGGATCAGCAGAATTCCGAGGATAACTCTTGCCACCCCACTCGTCTGTTCCAGAAGAGTGAGGGGGCTGGCAAAAAGAAGCAGCGCCAGGCCTGAAATTGTTTCCCCCTTGAGCGAAAAATCTTGCCGGGCAAAACTACCGTAGCACACGCACACAGCACATTCAAACAGTTCAGATGCAATGAAAACCACTTTGGCTACCTGAAACGGTATGGGGTGCGCCAAAATGCCGTCCAAAATTTCGTTTTCAGTTCCTCGCATCTGTGTTATCTATTCTGCGTGCCGATCACGAATCGCTTCCATTCATCTCCCTTTCATATCTCTCCGCATAAATTTTTCCGGCTTTTGACGTACACGGCCAGCTACTTCTAGCCGCTCCCAGTCACGCGAACCTTCACCCGGTACGGGTGTATTCCATTCGAATTCGATCGAAGGAGACTACATGAGCGCGCCTGAAGCACGGTCGGGAAGTCCCGTTACGAATTTCGTAAAGCATCACTATCGCCATTTCAACGCCGCGGTAGTGATCGACGCATCGGAAGCCTACGTAAAGCACCTCGCGGGAGGCGGCAAGATGTTCGTCACGCTCGCCGGAGCCATGAGCACGGCGGAGCTGGGCCTCTCGCTCGCCGAAATGATCCGGCGCGACAAAGTTCACGGCATCTGCTGCACCGGCGCGAATCTCGAGGAGGACGTCTACAACCTCGTCGCGCACGATCATTACAAGCGTGTCCCGCACTACCGCCAGCTCTCGCCCGCAGGAGGAAGTCGACCTCCTCGAGCACCATCTGAATCGCGTCACGGACACCTGCATCCCCGAAGAAGAAGCCATGCGCCGCATCGAGCGCGTCGTGATGGAGGATTGGTGGGCGGCGGACAAAGCCGGGAAACGATACTTTCCCCACGAATTTCTGTTCAAGGTCCTGCAAGCAGGAAAACTGAAGCAGTACTACCAGATCGATCCGAAAGACAGCTGGATGATGGCCGCCGCGGAAAAGAATCTCCCGATGTTCGTGCCCGGCTGGGAGGATTCCACGCTCGGCAACATGTTCGCCGCGCAGTCATCAGCGGCAACGTGAAGAACGCGCACCACCGTCCGCGGCGGAATCGAGTACATGATCGAGCTGGCTCGCTGGTACACGGAGACTGCGCCGAAAACGCCGCTCGGCTTCTTCCAGATCGGCGGCGGCATCGCCGGCGACTTCCCGATCTGCGTCGTGCCCATGCTGCACCAGGATCTGAAGCGGCCCAACATTCCGCTCTGGGGCTATTTCTGCCAGATCAGCGATTCGACCACCAGCTACGGCTCCTATTCCGGCGCCGTGCCGAACGAAAAAATCACCTGGGGCAAGCTCAGCGTCGACACGCCGCGCTTCGTCATCGAATCCGACGCCACCATCGTCGCGCCGCTGATGTTCGCTTACATTCTCGGCTGGTAAACACAGGCCGAAGCCTAAATCGCGCCGCTTATCGCTGTGCTAGACTCAGATTGCAGCGATGAGCGGCACGTTCGATATTGGAATCGGCGATCTGACGGGCGCGCAGGCGCACGCGCGACCGGATTCCTGCCGGCCCGGTGCCGCCGCCAACGGCAAAACCTTCTTCATCGAAACCTTCGGCTGCCAGATGAACGTCCACGACGCCGAAAAAGTGGCCGGCGTCTTCCTCGCGCGCGGCTACCGCCCTGCACAGTCCATCGCCGAAGCGGACGTGATGCTCTACAACACCTGCTCCATCCGCGAAAAGGCCGCGCAAAAGGTTTTCTCGCGTCTCGGCGCCTGGCGCGGCCTCGCCGACGGCAAAATCATTGGCGTCATCGGCTGCCTGGCCCAGCAGGAAGGCGAGGAAATTTTCGAGCGCGCGCCGTGGGTGAGCCTCGTGTGCGGTTCCGCGAGCTACCGCAAGCTTCCGCATCTCGTCGCCGAACTCGAATCGGGCGGCCGCCGCATCATGGGTCTCGACCTCGACACCAACGAAACCTTCGAGACCGAAATCACGCGCCGCGACAATCCACTCCGCGCGTACATCACCATCATCGAAGGCTGCGACTACGCCTGCTCGTACTGCGTCGTGCCGCACACGCGCGGTCCCGAACGCAGCCGCGCCAGCGACGCGGTCCTCGCCGAAGCCCGCCGCCTCGCCGACGCCGGCTACACCGAGATCCAGTTGCTCGGCCAGACCGTAAACTCCTACCGCGATCCGTCCCCGCGCAACCTGCGATTCGCCGACCTGCTCCGCGAAGTCGCGGCGATCGAGGGAATCCGCCGCGTGCGCTTCACCACGTCGCACCCCAACGATTTTCGCCGCGAGATCGTCGAAGCCATCGACGCAACGCCCGCGCTCTGCGACCACATCCATCTTCCGGTCCAGTCCGGATCGACTCGAATCCTCAAAATCATGCGCCGCACCTACACGCGCGACGAGTATCTCGAGAAAATCTCCTGGATTCGCGCCGCGCGACGCCCGATCAGCGTCACCACGGACGTCATCGTCGGCTTCCCAGGCGAGACGGAATCCGATTTCGACCAATCGCTCTCGCTTCTCGACGAGGTCGGCTACGACGGCGTCTACGCCTTCACCTATTCGCCGCGGCCGAACACCACCGCCACTTCCATGCCCGACGCGGTTCCCGAAGACGAGAAGTCGCGCAGGCTCGCGGTTCTACAGGATCGCCAGCGCCAGATTCAGCTCGCGCGCAATCAGAAGCTCGTCGGCTCGGCCGTCGAGATCCTCGTCGACACGCACCACGCCGCTCGCGCGCAGTGGGCCGGACGCACCACCAGCAACCTCATCGTTAATTTCAGTTCTCCGCACCCGAATCTTCTGGGAGAATATATTCAGGCGCGCATCACGCGCGCCGCGCCGTTCAGTCTCGTCGGCGAGCAGTTGGGTTGATCCCGCGGAGGCCACCATGGAACTCGAGGTTAAGATTCGAGGGCTGATGATGGATCCGGCGACCAACACTCCCGTCGTGGTCCTTCAGGAAACGCATGGCACCGGAGTCCTGCCCATCTGGGTCGGCGTGCCCGAGGCGCAGGCCATCGCGCGCGAAATCGAAAAAATCGAAGCGCCCCGCCCGCAAACCCACGACCTTCTCAAGAACGTCCTGATCGGCCTCGACGTCCATGTGCAGAGAGTCGTCGTCTCCGACTTGAAGGAAGATACGTTCTACGCCCTGATCTGGATGGAGCGCGACGGCCAGACGATCTCCATGGATTCGCGCCCGAGCGACGCCCTCGCGCTGGCCCTGCGTCTCGATTGCCCGATTTTCGTCGAGGACCAGGTGCTCAAGAACTCGAATAAAGCCGGCGTCGTCTCCGAAAAGAGCACCAACGAAGAGCTTCGCAAATGGCTCGAGGGTCTGAACGACGACGATCTCGGCCGCTACAAGATGTAAGAGCGCGCGGCCTGGTTCTTCGGTGAAAGCCTGGGGCTTTCAGCCCCGGGGATAGGCCGCCAGTGAAAAAGGGCTTCAGCCCGGGAATCTCGTGCGATCGCGTCGCGCGAAGGTTCCAGAGCCTTTTAGGGGGTCGGAGCTTAAGCTCCGACATAGAGGTCTCCAGAAAATTGGGGCTTTAGCCCCTGAGGTACAGCGGTTCGATCGCCAGTTTCGTTTATGAGACGGTTTCTAGCCTACTATACGTTCGCCGCCCTATTCGCTGTCGCCCCGTCGCTCTCCGCTCAGACTTCCTCGCAGACCGCAGCGCCCGCCATCCCCATGCGGGAGGAAGGCCATCATCACCTCATCTTTCAGAATTCCTACGTCAATGTCTTCTTCGTGGAAATCCCGCCGCACGAATCGACCCTGCGGCATCATCACGACCTGCCGTATGTCTCGATCCAGCCCGGTGGATCGGATGCTCCGCCCGCGACGACGGGCACGCCTCGTGTCGGATATGCGGCCGGAAACTTGACGCATGCCGTTACAAATTCCCGCAACGTCACGCTGCGCAATATTGCGGTCGAGCTGGTGCGACCGCAGGGAGCTGTTCGCGACCGCTGCGCCGCCATTCTGAACGATCAGACGCCGCAAGTTTGCGAGGACGATTCGCTCAACTCGCCGTATCCGACGAGGCGTACTCCGCTGCTCGAGTCGGACGAAATTCTCGTCGAATCGTGGGAACTCGCGCCGGGAACTTCCACTCCGCCTTTGAACGATCGGCTCGATATGTTGATCGGCGGACTGACTGGCGTGCACGCCACCGGAAATTCGGGGCTCGACTCGTCAAACGCGCTGCGCGGAGGTATTTTGTGGGTCCCGGCGGGATCGAATCCCGTCTTCAAGACGGCGCCCGACCTCGGCGGCCACTTCATCGCCATCATCTTCAAAGACAGCGGTGCCGCTGCGCATTAGTGGCTGGCCACGCTTAAAACCGGACAATCATCGTCAGTAGGTGTTGCTTCTGGGCGTACCAAACGGCGATTCCGGAGAAAGCATCCTGCGTGCAGTGCTGCATGATCCCCGGTCGCAAGCTCTTGCAGATCGCGGCTAGTATCCCGAAGAAGGCGCCGTATACCGAAATTACGGCGACTCCTTTCCAGCCCTGGTACATGTGCGCGGAACCAAACACGATCGCCTGCAAAGCGACGCCGGCGGCGACGTTGCCCGTCCACGCCGTGAATTGGCGTTGCAGGTATCCCCGGAAGATTATTTCCTCGCAGAATCCGGCGAAGACCGCCAGGACGACAAACGCGGCCAACTCGAGGCCGGTTTGCGGAAACATCGCTTTCGCCGCCTCGACACCGCTGAAATTGAACAAGAAATGAACCGCCAGCAGCATGCCGGCCACGGCGAACCAGAACAGGATGGCAATGCCGACGTCGAGAAAGAAGTCCTTCGCCGTTCGCCACCTGCCGCCGATGATCTCCCGCAGCGGCACTTTGTACAGCATCAGCCCCAGCAGCCATACGTATCCCAACAGAATCAGTTCGTAGGCCAGAGTGAGCAGGTACGTCGCGAGGCGGCTCGGCTGAATATTCGCGTGCGACAGCGCCTGGGGGCGCTGCAGCGCGGATAGCCCGACGACAACCACCAGCAAAATGATCGTGTGCCATACGGGCGCTACCGGCTTCACGCGCTCCGGCGCAACCGAAACTTGTTCCCCTGGAATCTCACCCGCGCCGTCCGTCATCTACCCGCCTTCCGGTTGCAGTGTATCAAGCCGATTCAACGCCACAAAGCTCGCCGCGCACAAGCCGCTGCTCGGCGGACCGTCATCCTGAGCGTAGCGTCCCGATGCATTTTCTTCCTGCCGAAGGCAGGTCGGGACGCGGAGTCAAAGGATCTCTCTTCGGCGTCGGCCACCTGGAATGATTACGTTTGCCGGAATCTCAAATTTCGCTTGCGTTGCAGGCTCCAGAATGGGTACATTTGGCCCTACTCGTAGTGGCGAAGGGGCCAGCTGGCTCCACATATAGTTCAGGGGTTGCCATTCGGGAGCGAGGGAGCGGCGGTTTGACCTGCGTCCTGTCCATTGCCAATCAAAAGGGCGGAGTTGGGAAGACCACTACATCCATCAATCTAGCAGCCGCGCTGGCGATCAAGAAGAAACGAACTCTCCTGATCGATCTCGACCCGCAATCGAACGCCTCGATCTCATTCTTTGCCTCGGACGAAATTCAGAGCACGATCTACGACATCTTCGCCGAACATCCGACGGAACTGTCGAAGATCATCCGCCCGACGAAGGATCCGTTTCTCCACGTTGCGCCGGCTCGCCTCGCGCTGGCCCGTCTCGAACAACAGCTCGCCGGCCAATTCGACGCTCCCTTCAAGCTTAAAGACGCTCTCGCGCCGATTCTCAAGAACTACGACTACATCGTGCTCGACACGCCTCCGGCTCTCGGCATTCTCACCGTGAACGCGCTCGTCGCCTCCACGCACCTGCTCGTCCCGATTCAGGCCGCGTACTTCGCCATCGAAGGCACGGACGACCTGCTCGAAACCTACGGCCGCATCCGCTCGCGCCCGAATCCGGACCTGAAGGTCCTCGGCGTGGTGATCACGCTCTTCGACAAGCGCACCAACATTTCCCGCGACACGCACGAGCAGATTCGCGCCACCTTCGGAAACGCTCTCTTCAAGACACGCATCAGCAAAAACGTTCGCTTGGAGGAAAGCCCAGCCTACAAGGAAACGGTGTTTACCTACGCGCCAAAATCGTCCGGCGCAGAAGAATACAAAAAGCTTGCCCAGGAGGTATTACAACGTGTCGAAGAGGATCGGGTTACCCGTCACTCTCAAGATGCGGCATGACGCGCATTACGTCGAAACGCTGACCAGTTTCAGCGGCGCGTCGGTCGGGTCGCATGATCCCGATCGATAAGATCCGGCCCAATCCCGATCAGCCGCGCAAGAACATCGGCGACGTCCGCGAACTGGCCGATTCCATCCGCGAAAAGGGCGTTCTCGAGCCGCTGCTGGTCCGCTATATGCCGCGCGAGGATATCTATTACATCATCTCTGGCGAGCGGCGCTTCCATGCCTCGCAGGCCGCGGGGCTGCATGAGCTGCCGTGCATCGAAAAAATCGCCGACGACGCGGAAACTCTCGAGCTCGCGCTGATCGAAAATCTCCAGCGCAAGGACCTGACCCCGTTCGAGGAAGCCGACGGTCTCCAGCGCCTTGCCGACCAGTTCGACTACACGCACGACGACATCGCCAAGAAGATCGGCCGCGCGCGTTCGTCGGTCACCGAAACGATGTCGCTGCGCGTGATCCCGGATGACGTTCGCCGCGCATGCGTCGAGAAGGGAATCGCCTCGAAATCGCTCCTGCTCCAGGTCTCGCGCCAGCCGAGCGAGAAGAAGATGCGCGAGATAGTGCAGCGGATCGCGCAGGGCGGAATGACGCGCGACGAAGCCCGCGCCGCCCGCAAGGACGAAACCGAGTCCGCGCCCCGGCCCCAGCCCTTCAACTTCGACTTCCAGTCCGACGACGGTTCATTCCGGCTGCGGCTGCAATTCCGCAAGAGCCACGTCAGCGACGAAGAGCTTGCCGCCGCGCTGCGCGCCGTTCTGCGCCGCCTCGAATCCGGCTCCATCTCGTCATCCGCCGCCTAACCGTAGCGCGCGGAATTAAGTGGCACAGACACTCCTGTCTGTGCTCTTACGAGCGACCCGCCGTTTGTGGAGTGAGCGCTTCCTCGGACCGCATGGGTGCCCTAGCGTCGCTCCGCGTCCAAATCCAATGCAGTGACAGAGGCAAGAACGCCAATCGGGAGATTGGCGCTGCCAGGAACCCCTCGAAAGCGTTTGTACCGGTCTTGGCAGCGAGAGTGCGGTTGCCATTCGCTGGTGTGGAGTTCGCCAGAGCACAGACAGGAGTGTCTGTGCCACTGACAGGTACAGACCGGGGACATTCCTGACAGATTGGACCGGGGAGATTCCTGACACTGCGAGTTAGCGGGGCGTGTAGAAGCAAGACATGCCCTGGAAAGCGAGCAGTGTGGTGGACGAGAGGATGCGGTTCGTTTTGGAGTATGAGCGTGGTCTGCATACGATGACGGACTTATGTGCGATCTACGACATCGCGCGGGAGACCGGCTACTATTGGCTGCGGCGATACGAGCAGGGAGGGCTGGAGGCGCTGCGAGACCGAGGTCGGGCGCCCCAGCGTCACCCGAACCAGACGTCGAAGCGGGTTGAGGAAGCGGTGTTGGAGCTGCGGCGTGCGCACATGAGCTGGGGGCCGCGGAAACTGAAACGGGTGTTGGAGCGGGAAGCTCCCAACAGAGCGTGGCCGGCGGCGAGCACGATCGGCGCGATGGTGGCGCGGGAGGGGCTGGTGGTGCCGCGCAAGAAGCGGCGACGGACGCCGCCTTACACCGAACCGTTTGCCTCGGCCGACGCGCCCAACCGGGTGTGGTGCGCCGATTTCAAAGGCTGGTTTGAAACGCAAGACGGGAAGCGGGTGGATCCGTTGACGATCAGCGACGCGTGCAGCCGTTACCTGTTGCGTTGCCAGCAGGTGGAAAAGACCAACACGGAGCAGGTGCGAGCGATCTTCGAGGCGGCGTTTCGCGAGTGCGGTCTGCCCCAAGCGATTCGCACCGATAACGGTGCGCCGTTTGCATCGCGGGCGATCGCTGGATTGTCACGGCTGGCGGTGTGGTGGATGAAGCTGGGGATCGTGCCGGAGCGGATCGCCGCCGGACATCCGGAACAGAACGGGCGGCACGAGCGGATGCATCGCACGCTGAAACAGGAAACGGCTTCGCCGCCAGCGGCCGACCCACGGGCACAGCAGCGGGCCTTCGACCGCTTTCGCCGCGAATACAACGAGGAGCGGCCCCATGAAGCGCTGGGGCAGCAAACACCGGGTTCGGTGTACCGGCGGTCGGGACGATCCTATCCGGCGCGCGTTCCCGAGCCGGAGTATGGCAGCGCCTTCCAGGTGCGGCGCGTGGCGGAGCGGGGCCAGTTTCGCTGGAAGGGCGAGCACGTGTTTTTGAGCGAGGCGCTGACGGAGGAGTCGATCGGCTTGTTGCCGCTGGACGATCGGTTCTATACCGTTTACTTTACGAGATTCCCGATTGCGTGCTTCGACAGCCACGCACGGGTGATCGTGCCGCAGTTCAAAGGAAAGGATTTCTCCGGGGCTGGGGCAAGGGAAGGGGAAGCTTCCCCTTCCCTTGCATCCCTTCCCCTCGACGCATCCGAGGAAAAAGTGTCAGGGATGTCCCCGGTCTGAAGTGTCAGGAATCTTCCCGGCTGGACAGGCACCTTCTGGACCCTTGAAAAAGTGTGACGCTTTGCGGGTGTGCCCATCGTTTGTTTTCAACGAGTTAGACCCGAGCTTACATTGCATGGTGTGACACTTTGAACGCCGGCACCTCGAAAAGTTGTGCCGACCTGTGCGGTCGCCGACGCTGTGTTTTCAGCAAGTTGCGCTGCATACAGGTGGCACCTTGTGTCGACCTGATGCGAGCAAGGTGGGGCAGCGCTGGCGCCTGATCCACAATGAGGCTACCCAGGCGCACGAGGGCTCGGCTGAGGTCGTAGGAGCACCGACAGGATTGTCGGTACCACTCAAACCTGGCTGCATATTCAGTTGTCAAAGAGCAGTACAGCGCTCGCCAGGAGCGCCGGGGCGCATGTGCGCCCGAGATCGGGGCTGGAAAAACGCCCCGACCCACGCTAAATCGTTTTTCGGATTCCGTCCATGGAACTGCGGTTATAGGACCTCTCGTAGGAAGACGTATAGGCGGGGTGCGCTAAGCGGCTACTTCGAGCTCCAGTTCTAGCCGCTCGCTAACCCTTCCGGTTTGTTACGCACCCGATAGGACTTCTTGCATTCCACATTCCGGACAAACGACCAACAAGCTAGGGGTTTTGTATCCTACCTCTCCAAGCTCCTTGACTCGAAGAAATGCACCGTCTTTCGGACACTCAGGTGTTTGTCCTCGGAAGAAAGCCTTTCTTATGGCGAGTTCTTGCTCCTCCGTCAGCACGTTCGACGTAGGCTGCTTGCGTTTCGCTACCCGACTCTCTTCCATCGCATCGGGGTCTCCAACCGCCCTCACAAGGTTACGCCCGCGTTGTTTCGCAGATATCAGGGCTGCGTCCGCCAATCTCAAAAGCTCCGCACCGTCCCGCGCATCCTCGGGAATTGCGGCGACGCCAAAGCTCGCGGTGACGGTCAACTTCTTAGCAGTCATTTGAGATCGCTCGAGCTGTAGTCGAATCGTCTCAGCAAGCGCGGCGGCTTCCATCTTTGCATAATTCGGCAGGAGTATCGCCATCTCTTCACCGCCATAACGGTACGCTTTACCCTTACCCTGTGCTCGTTTGCTAATCGTCCCCGACACAGCCAACAAAACCTCATCGCCCATCGGGTGCCCGTGCGTGTCGTTGATCTGCTTGAATCTATCCACGTCAATCATCACCAGGGCGAGAGGTATTCCACTATTGAGGGTTTCTCTCGCGGTCCTCTCGATGTCCGTGTCGAAGACCTTCCGTCGGTACAACGGAAGCCTGTCATCCATTTCGTCTGCGGTGCTTGGGCTGGTAGAGACCTCCTTGGACTGGGCCTCTTTCCTCATGAGCACCTTGCGTCCTTCGTGGGTTATCTTGAGCTGGAACGAACCTATCGAAAAGAATTGGTGCCTGTAGTAATCCTCCGATGATCGGTTGCGAGTGAAAGGAATCATGGTGCTACCGCTAAACTTCCGTGCAGCGATGAGTACAGCCCCTTCTAGGGAACAGATGCAGTCCACTACTTCACCGTCGGAAAACGTTCCGAGCGTAGTGTTCGCCTCCTGAAGGCGGTTTCGCATTTGTCCGATTG
This sequence comes from uncultured Acidobacteriota bacterium, assembly GCA_963769415.1. Lineage (GTDB taxonomy): Bacteria > Acidobacteriota > Terriglobia > Acidiferrales > UBA7541 > Palsa-295. Next base: position 1,264,589 of record CAVYLM010000005.1, on the reverse strand, counting down.
TGAAGGACACCCAATCGTCAACGCTGAAACTCGTGATGATGCCGAGGATTGCTTCTTCGAGTTGGATCGGATCAACCATTTTCCATTCTTGTCTGGCGGTGGGAATTGCAACCCTAGCTGCAACGGGTGGGCCGTCTACTAGTCCTCGCTGCAAATCCTGTACGGAATATTAGCATGACTCAAATAGCGCGATCTTGGGAGGTAACGATTGATCGTGGGCGCGCAGTTCAGTGAGGCAGGTCATACTGCCACGACCCTTAGGTTTTCTTGGATTCCATCTTGGCGGCCATGTCGACGAAGTCGGTGGCGACGACGTCGAACGCGGCGAGTGTTTCCGTCGAGGGCGGAGTGAACTTTCGGTCCGGACCGCCCTCAAGGGGCCGCGACACGTACCCGGTTTTCAGCCCAAGGGCCTTTGCCGCGTTGAGATCCAGCGGATGGGCCGCGACCATCATCACTTCGCTCGGCTTGCAGCTGAGCAGGTCGACGGCGCCAAGATACGTCTCGGGATCGGGCTTGAAGTGGTGAAACAGGTCCGAACCGAACACCGTATCCCACGGAAGGCCGGCAAACTTCGCCATCTCGACGAGCAACGAAACGTTGCCATTCGAGAGAGTGGCGATGATGTAGTTCTTCTTGAGCCGGGTCAGGCCCTCGACGGCGTCCGGCCAGCCGCTCAGCCGGTGCCATACGGTGTTCCAGTGCTGCTTTTCGTCTTCGGTCAGCCCGGTGATGTTGTACTGCTTCAACAGGTCATCGAGGATCATGCGGTGCAGATCGTCGAGCTTCATCCAGGGCAATGCGCCTTTGCGCACCTTGTCCATCGTAGGCCCGTAGCCGGCACGCCACTGATCGGCGAACTTCGCCCAATCGACCGTGAGGTTCTTCTCGCGCCCCCACTGCGTGGCCTCGCGAATGATCGAGCCGCGCCAGTCGACCACGGTGCCGAACGTGTCGAAGACCATCGCTTTGACGCCCAGCGGCGCGCCCATGACAGCTCGACCGCCTTCGGCCTCCGCCGTCGCTGCGCTCATCATGCCGGCGCCCGAGATTGCGGCAAGTCCTCCGAATGCGACGGGCACCCTCAGAAAATCGCGTCTGCGCATGGGCCATCCTCCTGTTTTTGCATGTTCGTCGAAGTAAACCCGGCAAATGTGTCGCACCTACGGCGCTTGGGATTCTACAGCTTCGTTACCCAACCCTTACGGGTTGGGCTAGCTTCTGCCGCGCCTACGGCGCTGATTAGGAGACACAGCGTTCAATCGTCCCTCCGGGACTTGGCGCCCTTGTCCACTTCGCCTCCCGGCACTGCGCTGCGCTCCGTGCCGGGCTAATTACAATCGCGCCTCCGGCGCTAGAGACGAACTAGACCGCGAGAAGGGTACAGCGCAGAGGGCCCGCTCCGGTTCCCCGCGTTCGTTCCGGGGCTAAAGCCCGGGATGCGTGGCGTCTATTCGTGGGCCTAAAGGCCCACGCTTCCACCGAAAGAAAAGTCTCAGGTGTCCCGACAGGGGCTCAATTGTGCTTCATGAACTTGCCCTTGGTGCCGGTCAGCGAGTTGTAGACCGTTTCGATGTACGCGTCGGTGTTGATGAATCCGCCGCCGTATTTCTGCCAGGGTGCGAGGATCTTCTCGCTCTTCATCTGGTCGAGGGTTTTGTGCTGGTCGAGCGCCTTCTGCACCACGGCCGTCGTCTCGCGCAGCATCTTGGCGAACGCGCGGACGTCGTCCAGAGTCGAGAGCTCGCCGTGCCCTGGAATCACTTTCACGTCCGCGGGCAACATCGCCGCCACTTTTTCGCACGCGGCCGCCATGCCTTGCACGGACCCGCCGTTCGTGACGTCCACGAAAGGGAATCCGTAGCGCACGAAATCGTCGCCCATGTGGACCACATTGTTCTTCGGGAAGAAGATGACAGCGTCGCCGTCGGTATGCCCGGCAGGGAAGTGCAGCGCGCGAATGTCTTCGCCGTTCAGATGCACCGTCACGTCTTTTTCGAACGTGATGATGGGGAGCGCGATCTTCGGCTGCGGATCGTTCTGCGTTTTCATCGACCCGCCGTTGCCGCCGGGCCCGCCCGTTTCCAGGCGCTTGCGGACGTTGTCCTGCGCGATGATGGTGCTGCCGCTTGTTGCGAAAGGCGCGTTGCCGCCGGTGTGGTCTCCGTGGAAGTGAGTATTGATCACGAAACGCACCGGCTTGTCTGTTGCGCCGATATTCTTGAGCGCGGCCTGGATTTTGTCGGCGAGCGGCGCGAATTCGTCGTCGACAATTACGATCCCATCTTCACCAACCGAAGCGGCGATATTCCCGCCCTGGCCCTCGAGCATGTAGATGTTGCCGGAAACTTTGGTGACCTTGATTTCGACTTTCGAGAAATCCTGTTGCTGCTGAGCCATCGCGAGCATGGGGATCAGCAGCAGAGCTGCCAGGCAGACCTTTCGCATCGGGATACCCTCGGTTGAAGTGCCGGAATCTTACCACCGAAATCGCACGTCTCGTTCTTGAAAGCGGTTTGACATTTGCGGACGAGGTCTCTATAAATTTCTGGCTACCGCCGATCCTCACGTATGCCATCCATTCGTCGTGGCGCCTCACCATTCCGCCTCAAGGTCCGGCGCTCTCGCATTCACCGTCACGGCGCGTTCGCCGCCGAACGCCGGTTCCGGCTTGCCAGCTGCTTTCGTTTCTACCGCGCGAAACTGGTATCCTAATCTCGTCATGGATATCACGCCGAACCAGCTGTCGATCCTCACGCGCATGCAAGAGCGCGGATTCGAAGTCGTCGCGTTCCCGATGTACGAAAGCTACGTCGGCGTGCGCAAGGGGAATTGCGGCGCACTCCTGACACCCTCCGGCTCCGACGGATTTACGCTATACGGCGAGCCGTCGTATCTCGTCGCCGGAGGACTGAGCGCGCGCATCATCCAATCCGACGGCCACTGGTTCGTGCGCAAGAAGGAAAAGATCGCCGCCAGCCCCGAGCGCACGGCGGAGCTCGAATCGTTCGCGGCTGAGCTCGTGAACGCCCTCCTCCCCGTCGCCTGACGGCCCGGCCCGCTTTTCGAATCACCCTACTTCAGCGATTCGGCACGTAGCGCGCCGATTATCTGACCGTTCGGCTATGCTCAAGTTGGGCGTAGATTGCGTCCTGTCGGGTGAACGTGAAACGAATAGCCACCATTGTCGTGCTGATGCTTTTGGGGCTGGCAGCTTATGCAAGAGAGCGAAAAAACTGAGCCGTTTAGGCCGAGGCGCGATTGCGTGGCGGCCAAGGCTCAAGCAGCTGTTCCTTGCGGTAAATCATGGCGTTGATGTCGTATGGGGCGAGGTCGATCGAGTGACCGTGCGTGATCGCGTCGGTGGGGCAGGCTTCGACGCAGTATCCGCAAAAAATACACCGGGAATAATCGATGTTGTAGACGCTGGCGTATCGCTCGCCCGCGGAAATTCGCTGCGCGTCGGTATTCTCCGCAGCTTCGATGTAAATACAATTCGCGGGACACGCAGCGGCACATAGGAAGCAGCCTACGCACTTCTCGAATCCGTTTTCGTCGCGCTGAAGCACGTGAATCCCGCGGTAACGCGGCTGAACGCTCGCCGGGACATCCGGATAGGCTTCTGTGGTGGTTTTCTTGAACATGGTGCGGAGCGTCACGCTGAAGCCCTTGGCCAGCGTCACGAAAACCGCGCCTACTTCGCTTACGATCGAAGGCATCGTCAGCCACTCTAACAAAGTTGCCCGAGGCTGGCAATTTGCAGTTTCAGTGACTCTTTCGAATTTCGAGGGCGATCTATTCGCCGGGAGGAGCGATCGGCGCAGCTTCGTGGAGCTTGCCCATGCCAGTGATGGCTGAAATGATCTGGCGGCCGTGGAAGCGGCCGTTCTCGATAAAGATGTCGGACGTCTTCAGCCCGCCTACCACGACCCCCGCAACGTAGATTCCCTGAACGTTCGTTTCCAGGGTGTCTGGGTTGACCTCGGGCCGACGCGTCTCGGGATCGAGACGGATTCCTTGCTGCTCGAGGAATTCGAAGTCCGGATGATATCCCGTCATGGCAAATACGTGTGCCGCGGGAATGCTCTTCTCCGGCCCGGAATTCTGCACGAAGACTCTGCCCGGCTCGATGCGTGTGACATTCGTGGAAAACAGCGCATGAATCTCGCCCGCGCGGATTCGGTTCTCAATGTCCGGCTTGACCCAGTATTTCAAAGTCTTGCCCATCTCGGGCTGCCGGTGCACGAGCGTGACGCGCGAGCCTCCGCGAAATAGTTCGAGCGCGGCTTCGGCCGCTGAATTCTTCCCGCCGATCACCACGACATCTTGATTCCAGTACGGGTGGGCGTCCGTGAAGTAATGCGAGACGTTCGAACCGTCCTCGCCGGGAATGCCGAGCGGGTTCGGCCGGTCGTAATAGCCGGTGGCAATGATCACCCTCTTGCTTCGATACTCGTGCGGCGCGCCACCAGCAGCCAGCGTCTCCACGACAAAGGCGCCCGCTCTGCCGTCGATCTTCGCAACGCGTTCGTAGAGGCGCGTTTCCAGTCCATAGTGCTCGACCGCGCGACGGTAATACTTCAGCGCTTCTGCGCGCGTCGGCTTACCGCCGGTGGTGGTCATCGGGAGGTCGCCAATTTCCATTCGTTCCGGCGTAGTGAAGAAAAGCATGTTCACCGGATAGTGGTACAGGGAATTGCAGAGCGCGCCTTTGTCGATGACCAGCGAGCGCAAGCCCGCGCGCCGGGCTTCGATGGCGCATGCCAGACCCGTGGGGCCTGCGCCAATGCAAATCACATCGTAGGGCTCGTGATTACCTGGTGAGAGTGGGCTCTCGTTCGCGTGCATCACGCAACTATCTTAGTACACGCAAGTGCAAGTGCGAGACGAAACCAGATCGATTGCTCCGACGATCGCACGTGTAAGCGAGTATACAACCCCGGAAGGAACAGTCGGCTTACGACGGACGCTCCCGTCGACAACGGCAAGGCCCGCTAGACGAATCGAGGCCAATAGTAGCGAACCTGGTTCGGGAACGGAGGATTCTGATGGCGTTCCCTCGTTGACTCGGGGGAATCGTGAACGATCATCGGAGGTACGGAAATGATCGTGAACCCGGCTTTCATTGTCGAATTGTGAGTCGAAGCCTTCGTGCGTGAACAGCCTGATCGAATCGCGCTCATCCCGCTGGAAAATGGCTCACGCGCAAAAACTGCGGTGAACGACTCAACAAATCGAGATCGTTGATGCAGGATTCCCCGTACGACGCAGCGCAATATCTTTCGGACGCCACGTTGAAATCGCGGGTCGGTATTGAATCCGGTCTTGTTGGGCTGACATCAAGAGCAAACAACACTGCTATTCCACTGGCTACGATGAAACTCCGCGACATGACCACCTCTCGCGACGAAGATAACAAATCGGCGATACGGTCCGTATCAAAGGGTTCCAGTAACCCGCGCACGGAAGATCATGTATCGCCGGCAACGTGAGCAACTACCCCCAGAACAGCCATTCGTTGTTTGTAAATGTTTTTCAGTTCCGTCCGCGCACGCATCTGCGCCGCATTCAGAACCCACCGGTTTCCGCGGCGCTGGCCGAGCACGTACCTCTGAGTCACACCTACTGTGAATGAATAGTTTATGTTTGCGATATGCAGGGTAAACGAGCGATTGAGGGGGCGAGGCAGGTCGCAGGCATTTCTTGTGCGCGAATCGCTGACTCGTTGAGCGTCGGCCGCTGCGGTGTGCTGCGCCGACTCGATACGTTGGCGTTAGCGGAGGTGAGTCGCAGATCAGGTGGAAAGAATTCTCGTGCGTTGGGAACCGAATACGAACTGATCGGGGCGCGGCGCAAACCATGGGCCGAACGTCATGAACACTGCGATTACGGACGTTTGCTCCCAGTCATGCAATGTCCGGTTCCAGGCGAGCTCACGAACAAACGCGACTCGGCTAGTGAGCCCGTTAGCCTCGGTGGTCACGGTCGCGTGGTGCGTCGATATTTTCTCGGCGCGGTGAAATTGTGGTCTCGTCAGCGTGTCAGGGGCGGTGGCAAGGCCAATGTTGGCGGAACATCACGCAATCTGGGAATCGGCCCGATCAAAAGCGAAGCACGCGAGTGGGCGATCGAATCTCGAACATCTGTGACGCGGAGCGCGGCGCGTTTTAGGTTCCGCCTCGAACAGCTCGTCCGAAGGTCCCGGTCACGGCAGCTCCGTTCGCGAACATTAACCGGCGCAAAGGCTTTCCCAACGAGCGCCAAGGGTTTGCTTCCATGCCGCGGGTGTGATTCGCAACCAGGCGCACTCGATGCACAGCGGGTTCAGTTGTTGCCCGTTGCGCATTCCAGCTCGCCAGCGACTCTTTCCTGCTTCGACAGACAAGTGCCTCAACGCTTCCGCCCGTCGATGTCAATCGAGCCAGTAAGACGGGACAATTCCCCGAAGACTGCCGACCGGCAGAGGCCCTCGGACGCGGCGCATCACCCTCCGCTTCCGCCGAGCCTTCACAGAAGCCTTCGCGACTCTCCTCGCGAGGATTCTCGCGGACCAGAACCGGTCGATCTGCTTGAAACGCTATTGCAAGCTGTTCAAAGCCATCCTGTCGTCGCGATTCCGCATGCGTCTCCGCTTCCAATGCAGGCTGTACAACCGGACCGAGCGACAGCTGGCTCTCTTGCACGCCTTGCCCACGTCGCAATTCGAGGATTGCTCTCGCAAGCCGGGCATCGACTTCACTCTCAATCAGCTCGTTTAGAACTTGCTGCAACTCCTTGCGCTTATTCGCCGCGCGATTCAGCCGCGCTAGTTCCATGCTCTCGAGCGACATTTGCGAACACTGCGCCAGATACTCCATCGGCGGACGGGGAGCGCCCATGAAAAGTGCCTCCGGTATTTTCGACACACAGATCAGGACAACGAATGCATGGCGGCGGAGAGTAGCACAGAGCAGTCCTAACGCAATGGTACCCCGGTAGCAGTACGTGTAGCCGTGCGCGTGCGATCGACGCGCGGAATTGCAGCGCCATGAATTCGCAGCGGGACGTCAGGAGGGAAACGATGCACGCTAATCGTTTTTCGGCCCACTGTGCGAGGGACCTCGCAGATTCCGCACAGCTGCGAAGCGTGCTTCTCGAGAAACGTCGTAGGTATAACCGCCTCTACATGCGCACATGGCGCGCCGATCCCGCACATCTCGCGGCTGAACGCGCGAACCGCGAGCGCTGGCATTACGAGCGCAAGTTGCGTAGCGCACTCAGTAATCCAGTGTCCGTGGCAGAAAAGCATGCGACGTTCTTGTGCGGTTTCTGCCGAAAGCTGCCGCCGGTGATGCGGGTGCGACGCCTGGAAATTCGCGATCTCGCTCCGCGCGGCTACGTGGAAGTGCGCGTTCCGTATTGTGGCGAGTGCTGAAGCGATGCCCACAAGAATACCCCGTTCGCAGGACCTAGATTCCGGCGAACCGACACACGGACGCTCGTTCCGGGGCAACCGGTGAGAGGCAAGGATTACAACACCGGGCTGCGCGGAGTGCTGTTCGAAGCGCGTCATTACGAGCGCATGGGCGCGGCGGTGTGGCTCTACGGGTGGTTTGTACTTCGGCAGACGCATCAGAAGGGCGAGATCGGTTGGGTTCTCGGCGGTTCGCCCATCAGCTATCGCGAAATCGAGGAAGAGACCGGATTCAATCGCCGCACGCTTGAGCGATGGATGCATATGTTGCGGCGCCACGGATACATCGAGACCGAAGCGGTTCCCGCAGGAGTCATCGTGCGAATTACCAAAGCGAAGAAATTTCCACAGGCCGGCCGCAATTCCGCGGACCCCGTACGCAAAGCTGCGGGCGGTGCCGCGCAAATCCGCGTAGCAAATGCGGCCAATCTTCCGTTGAATCATCACGCTACAGGCCGGATAAGTAGTTCATCTTTAGAAAGATCAAAACAAAGATTAACACCGTCAAATTCCCACAAGGATTTCCACGGCCAGACAAGAGATTGCGACAAACGGGATGCACACACAAACCCCTCCTGTTTAGGAAGCAACCAAAACAAGCGGCCCGAAGCCGAGCAGGATTTCACGGCTGTCCCGCATTACCAGCAGCAACAAAAGTTCTTTGCTGAGGCCCGATTGCGCTTGCAACTGCTTCGCGCCGAGCGGGAGGAGGCCGTGCGCCGCGAACTAGCGGTCGGCACTGGCCCGGAGGTCCAGCGATCATGAGCGATCGAGTGAAGTTGCGCAGGGAAGTGGGGCACGGCGGAATGATTCCGCGCGGCTGGCGAATGGCGTGGTACGAGCCGCGCCGCCGCGTCGGCGTGTACTACCCGTCGCCGCTGCATTGGGTGTTGCGCGTGCTGCGCGAAGTCTTTTACCGCGTGCGGATGGCACTGCACGCCCCCGAAATCGAATGCACGCAGATCTTTGAAATGCAGCGCGCCCATCACGATCGCCAGCGCCTTGCGGACGAGTATGCGCGCGGATACCTCGCCGGCTGGCGCGAATGCTTTCACGCCTGCCTGGCGGCGGTTGAAGAAGAACTCAGTCGATCCGGCGACGTCTGGGAAATCGGCGCGCTGCTTACCGAGACTCCGCCTTCGCAGAAGGAAAACTAAGTCTCGCCCGAGAGCCCAAGATGAAAACCTCCGACGTTTTCGACGATTGCTTCCGCCGCTACCGCGGCCTGCGCGAATGGCTCGCCGATTCGACCGGCTCGGTGCGGTCGCTTGATTTCGAAAAGAGCGGGGACGGCTATCTCTGGCGCCCGGATCGCGCGCGCGCCTGCGATTACATTACGGATTTTGAGCGCATCGGCCGCCGCTCCCTGCAGCGCCCGGAATGGAAAGGCCGGCTGAAACTGTTCAATATCTATTTTGTGCGCGGTGCGGACTACCGGGGGGCGGTCCGGCTGGTCGGAGTTGCGGAATCAACGTTCGACTATTGGTATCGCGAGGTCAAGCGCACGATCGGCAGGGAATTCTCGCGCACCGGTTTGTACCCTCCGACGCGCTATTTCAACGCCCGGTGAAGCGAGTGGAGGAGCCGCAACGAGACGCTAGCGCCGGTCTTTATGCGATCCCATGAGCAGGCTGCGGATCAGCGGGATTCCCAGCGTGAAGGGGATGAACAGCAGATTTTTCATCAGGTTCGAGCGTTGTTCCAGCCGCTGGTGCGCCGCGTCGGCTTCGTTCTTCTTGGCGGCCACGACCGCGCTGATGTATTTCAGGAAATCAACTCCGCACTTTTCGCAAATGCCGCCGTGCCGCTGCTCGTGATGGCACGAAGGGCATTCATAGCGAAGAGTGGCGTGGCAGCGCCGGCAAAAACGGTTGATGTCGCGAACTTCAGCGCCGCATTTCGGGCAGTTCATGGCCCTATTTTACCGGATGGACACGCGCGCGCGCCGTGCAGCACGCCGGATGCGCCCACAGCGTTAACACCAGGGCGAAGACGGTACCTGGAGACAGCGAACTTACCGATTGAGCCGGAAATGGGAATTCGGCGTCTTTCCCGTGGAGCTCGGCGCGTTCCCGGCGCAGCTCCTCCGCGACGTATCTCCCGGACGCGCCGGTCCAGACTGTTCCTTTGCGCCCGGAATCGGTGCGAGCAGTCGCACGACGTGCCCCAGGCGTTCCTGCCGGTAAGGTTTCGCGATGCAGACCACCGCGCCCAGTGAATGCGCGTTGGAGTAGTCACTCGGGTAAGCCGAACTCGTCATCAGCATGACCGGGATCGCATGCAGCCGTGGCGTGCCTTTCACGAAGGCGCACAGCTCGTAGCCCGGGAGTTCTTCGCCTTCGATTTCCGCGATCAGCAGGGCCGGCGTGAACATGTTCAGCACGTGATGCGCTTCTTGCGCGGTTGCCAGCGCGATCACCTCGTAGCCTTCGATGGTCAGGTAGGACTTCAGTGAATCGCGGATCGCAAGATCCTTGTCGACCACCAGGACGAGCGGTTTCTTTGCGCCGAGGTCGCGCGGATATGTGGGTTCGGCAGACTGGTCGTCGAGCCGGCGTCCGCCCGAATCGACGAGATCCTCGCCGGCTCCCGATCGCAGCCACACCGCAACGGAGTAGCGGCCATCCGGCAATTTCGTAACGCGCGCGACGCGGCCGGACTGCTCGGCCTGTGCCGGCGAGAGCGAGTTGCTGTACGGAAACGTGACGGCCACGACCATGCCGAGTTTGAACGTATCGACCTTCGTGGCGAACAGCACGCCGACGCGCGAGACGTCCAGCGTCGTCGAAATCTCGTCCGGGCCGCCGCCGGTGACGTCCACGCTGCGCACGCGCACCGGAGCTGAAATCAGGGCGCGCCGGCGGCTGCGGCGCTCTTTGCGTTCACAGGGTGGTTGTGCGGGGCCAGCGCACGCAGAGCCATGGGCCCCCGCTTGCGGCTTGGACGCGCCAGGGATCTCCACGGGCGGATTGGAAGGGTGATTATGCTCGGGGACCGCGAATTCAGATGTGTCACTCACTCGATTGGCCTCGTCTTCCTTGCGTACGTGTCCGAAGGCCAATGATAACAAGCGTCGAGGCGCTGGCGCTGTAGAGGCAAAGTCACATTCGCGCAGTACCGGGGTATCTGCTCGCATTGGTACCTCCGTACTACTTGTCCAGCGCGCGAACGCAGGTTTGCTCCAGATTGTCGACGGCTGTTGGAGCCACGACCGATCGTGGCCGGCCTTAGTGGCCTGATGAGGCAGCCATATTGTCTTGATCTTTCCGGCGGCACGGTCGCGCTGCCGAGGCTTGGCCGCCGCGGCCTATGCGAAAATCGCGTTGCCATGCCTTTCGATCTTCAACCCAGACTGCGCGGGGAATTGGTGATCCTTCGCCCTTTGCGCCCGGATGATTTCGACGGGCTGTGCGCCGTCGCGTCGGATCCGCTCATCTGGGAACAGCATCCGCAGCCGGATCGTCACAAACAGGCTGTTTTTCGCGAATTCTTTCGCTCCGGGATTGAATCCGGCGGGGCATTTCTGGTCCTTTACGCCAAAACGGGCGATGCAATCGGCTCGACGCGGTTTTTCCAATACCGCGAAGCCGAGAGCGAAATCGAAATCGGCGGGACGTTTCTCGCGCGCTCGCGCTGGGGTGGCGCGTACAACCGGGAAATGAAGCAGCTCCTGTTGCGCCACGCCTTTCAGTTTGTCGATACGGTCGTTTTTCTCGTGGGCATGGAGAATATGCGCTCGCAGCGCGCCATGGAGAAGATCGGTGCGGTCCGCGCCGGCACGCGCATCGACAACTTCGGCCACGAAAGGCTGCTCTTCAAGATCACCAGTGCCAGCTTCGGCGATTCGAGCGCAAAATGAGGCAAGTTACACGCTGCATCGAAACGGTTTGTTGCATCTCTCGCGCCGTGGGGCAGGGACGCGGATCGTGTTCGAAAACCTGCGGAAAATCGCTAACTTCTTGTAAACGGATGGGTTGTTTTTCCCGTGACTCTGACATGCCAAAGAGCTATGATTTTTGTCTACCGGGAGGGACCAGTGGCTACTAGCAGCGGGGACCAACTCCCTTCGTCTATCACACTGCACTATATCAAGAGCAACTACTTTCGAGTGATTCACGCAGACGGAGCGATGGGCGGGTTTACGCCGCGCGGTGAGGTGTTTTTCAGCCTCTATAGCGAACGCGCACCTCTGCCGGATGTAACTGTTCAAGCTGTCGAAAACGGACAGCTCGGGAAAGAGATTATCGAACAGCGAAAGGGCAGCGAAGGCATTCTGCGGGAGCTGGAAGTTGGGGTTGTGATGGATTTGAATGTTGCGAAATCTCTTGTAGAGTGGCTTAAAGAGAGAATCAGTGTCGCCGATGAAATGCGTTCCGCTTCGCATGTTAAGGAAAGTGAAGTGAATAAATGAGTGCTCTCGCCTCAGTATTTCAAGATAAGACCTCTGCGACGCCGTACGTCAAAGACGGGGATTTCATTTGGAACTTCCGTCTCCTGAACGATGTAATCGACGCGGTTTGTGACGTGGGGCTGTATGAATCTAAAGACGAGCAAAAGCCTGGCGCTTGGGCGATCGTGGCCGCTGCGTCCGCGCTCAATTATGTGGCGCGGCAAGACAGAGACAGTGTCGAAATCGAGCCATACTCGGGGGAGTTGAGCCTGATTTGGCGGGCTGGAAGAGAGAAGCGAGTAAAGGCCATGTTCGGGCACGAGAAGAACTCTTATTCTGTTTATTATGAGCGCTTGGTTGGCGGGCTTGTGGTTGAGCGCCACTTGGAGAGGAATGCTGACCACGCCTATCTGACAGGCCGACTTGCTTGGCTGCATACGTAAAGCTACCTCTGAATGTGCGATGAGGAAGCAAACGACGTTGGCGACCTCGTGCCCGATGATCAAGTGATCTACCGGGCTTGTAGCAGGTCTAATTTTCTGACGCCTGCCAAGGACGCAGTCCGGGAAATTGCCTTTCAAAAGGATGGCCGGAACCACAAGGACGGTTTATCACTGGCGACTTCCGTAGCTGAGAGTGTCAAGCATCTGAGCAAAAACTACGGTGCAATCCGCATAAGGGTTGGCGATATTCATGGATTGCGACGTGGCCTCGAAGTACGGTTCCTGATCTCCGATCCCCTGCACGTTGTGATCCGCAATCTGCCGTGCATGGACAGAAGTCCGGAAGAAAAGGAATTGGCCCTTGCACTATCCGCAGAACTTGCAGGGAAGGCAGAGATAGAGACGGCGGCGCCCATACCAAAGTAGCGAGTTCTCCAGACTGTGTCGGCGCCGAACCCTAGCGGCCGTGGCTCGCATCCCATCTCGTGTGCAACAATCGTCGCTCGCGATTTGCGCGATTGATTGCGCCGGGAAGGGAACCGCATGGCCACGGCGAAGAAGTACAGGCTGTCCGTGCTGGACGTTTCGCCGGTGGCGTCCGGCTCGACCAGCACCGAGGCGCTGCGCAACACGCTCGATCTCGCGCAGCTCGCGGACAAGCTCGGCTTCACGCGCTATTGGCTCGCCGAGCATCACAACACGCCGCTGATCGCCAGCTCGGCGCCCGAAATCATGATCGGCCACGTGGCGGACGTGACCAGGAACATCCGCGTCGGCTCGGGCGGCATGATGCTGCCGAATCACACGCCCCTGAAAGTAGCGGAAACCTTTCGCGTCCTTGAAGCGCTGCATCCCGGGCGGGTCGACCTTGGCCTCGGTCGCGCGCCAGGCACTGATCCGCTCACGGCGCTGGCCCTGCGCCGTTCCCGCGAAGCGCTGAATGCCGACGATTTTCCCGCGCGCCTCCAGGACCTGCTCACATTTCTCGACCACGGATTCCCGCCGAATCATCCGCTCGAACGCATCCGCGCCATGCCGGACGACGTGCCCACGCCGGAAGTCTGGCTGCTGGGCTCGAGCGATTTCTCCGCCGAGCTTTCCGCGCAGATGGGCCTGCGATTTGCCTTCGCGCACCACATTCAGCCCTGGCCCGCGGTCGGCGCGCTGCGCATGTACCGCGAGCATTTCCAGCCCTCGGAACACCTGAAGCAGCCCGAGGCGCTGATTGGCGTCTCGGTCGTCTGCGCCGAGACCGACGCGCGCGCCGAAGAGCTGGCCCGGCCGCTCGCGCTCACTTTGCTGCGCTTCCGCTCAGGCAAAATGGGCCGCTTTCCGTCGATCGAGGAAGCCACGAATTACCCGTACTCGCCCGAAGAGCGCCAAATCGTCGAGATGAATCGCGACCGCTCCTTCGTCGGCTCGCCCGCGACGCGTCCGCGACCGCCTCAGGCAGCTCGCCGAACAGGCCGGCGTCGACGAAATCATGGTCACCACCATGACCCACGAACACGCCGACCGCCGCCGCTCCTACGAACTCCTCGCCGAAGCCTTTGGATTGTCGTAGGGATGCGACGCGGCGGCACCCGGCGTAAATGCTCGCAACCTTTTGGCCACCCTCCGCGGCGCCATATGGAGTGCGGGAGCTTGCTCCCGCTGTTTTCGGGCGAAGCTTGCTTCGCCTGAGTCGGGGCGTCTGCGAATTCCTGGGGCACGCGGCGGCAAGGTCCGCTCGGGATAGGCCGCACTCCAAACAAGGGTACCTTTGAATTCCGCTGCGGCCTGCCCCCAGCCTGCCCCCAGCCGGCCGTTGTTTTCGCCTCTAATCCGTGGTATTATCCCTATGCGTTTGTTGCTCTTGTGTCGCTTTTGACGCGTCTCACAAGGCTGCCGGGTACCGACCCGACGGCCGTTTTTTTTGAACGGGCCAGGCTAGCGGGGGCACAGATAGCCTTCTAGACGACTAACCGTCGCCTTATGAATTAATTAGGAGCAGTAAAGTGGCTACAGAACAAGGTACAGTAAAGTGGTTTAACGCAGCAAAGGGTTACGGTTTCATTCAACGCCAGTCCGGTGAGGACGTCTTCGTGCACTTCTCGGCGATCCAGTCCGAGGGTTACAAGAGCCTCAACGAAGGACAGGCCGTCGAATTCGAAGTCAAGCAGGGTCCCAAGGGTTTGCAGGCCGAACGCGTCACCGCCCTCTAAGACCGGCAGGACTTCCTGAGTTCGTCGATAATCCTAGGAGGCACTGTGCAGACTCTCCCCGAGGGACAGACCATTCGCCATGAGCAGTACGGGATTGGCACCGTGACGGAATCCAACGTCGAACGCACCACGATCGATTTCGACAATCATGGCGTCAAGAAGTTTGTCACCTCCATTTGGACTGCGGAGATCATCGGTGAGCCGCCGGCGGATCGTCCGGTGAAGCGCCGCGGGCGCCGTAAGTCCGCCAAGAAAGCCTAACCAATCAGCCTGGCAACAGGATTCTGATCAACAAGAATGGCCCCCGTGCGACGAGCACCGAGGGCCGTTCTTATTTTAGGGCCGCCTCAGAGTTCGACCAGGTTGTTCCGCACCGCAAACTGATCAGGTCGCTGAAGCTCGTGAAATTCATCTTGTGCATGATGTGATTGCGGTGGCTTTCGATCGTCCGCGTTGAAACGCCCAGCGCCGCGGCTACTTCCTTGTTGCTTTTCCCCTCGGCGAGCAGCTGTACGACCTGGATCTCGCGTTCCGTGAGCGGGGAAGTTGGCTGGCCGTTTTCATCGAGGATCACTTCGCCCGCCCGGCCGGCCATGAAGTTGTGCGCCATGGTCATCGCCAGCCGCGTGGTGAAGAAGGGCTGGTGGCGACGCGCGTGGTCCACTGCGGCCAGCAGTTCCTCGTCCGCGTCGGACTTCAGCACGTAGCCGAGCGCACCGCAGCGAAGCACTTCCCGCGCCAGCTCCTCCGAGAAATGCATGCTGATCACGAGCACTTCAGTTTCCGGACACTGCTCGCGTACTGCGGACGTCACTTCGAGGCCGTTCATTTCCGGCATGGTCAAGTCGACCAGCGCCAGCTCCGGCTTCGCCGTTTTTACCAGCTCCAGCGCCTCAGCGCCGGTGGACGCTTCCATCCACTCGATACCCGGCTGCGTTTCCAGGATCGCGCGGATGCCGCGCCGCACCACGGGATGATCGTCGACAATCAGGATCTTGTAGGGCTTGAACTTGGGTAGCAGGCCTTCAAACGGGTCAGCGTCCGGATGGCTTGCATGGGCCGGGGCAGTCTTGGTTTTGTCTCTCATCTACCTCATCCGTTCAGGTGACTCCCGGGGGCTGGTGCTGTAGCTTGTCGCAGGGCTACGTCCGGAGTCGCCGCGTCGTGATCGAGCGGGACTTTACTCGCGCGTTAATATGCTGTCAAGGCAGTCACTGCACCAAGCCCGAACAATAACTACCGATATCGTCGGCAACCTCCGCAAACCGATGTGCGTAGTTTTTCATCTTGAAGCTCGCCCGCCGCCTCGCTAGGGTGGCGGCCAGTATCGCTGAAATTTCCCGCTAAGGTTCAGTGCTGCGACGCCCGATAAAGACGCTGGGGACGCGCAGCGAGCTTTCGGCCTGGTCCTGACTTCTCTGGCGTGGCCCCGCGCGGCCTCGCGCCTTTCTGGCCGCGAAACCGCGCATACAAGCTGATGAGGAGGTGCAAAGGGCCATGTCCGTAAATTCAATGCGCATTCTGGTGATCGGGGATCTTCTCCCCGGCACGGGGGAGATTCTCCGTCGCTTCACCAACGCAGGATGGGGATCGCGTATGGTGCGCTGCCTGCGGGAGGCGCGCGACCTGCTCAATACCTTCGATTTTCACATCGTGCTCGCCTCGGAGGTGCTTTCCGACGGCCGCGGTTACGACCTCGCGGAATCGGTTTCGCGAAGCTCGCGCACGCTGATCGTCGGCGTGGCGCTTTCGGAGAGTTGCCTGTGGCTCCCGGTCGTCTATCGGGGCGTGAACGTGCTCGGGCGGCGCGCCCTGGCGCCGGAAGTGCTTGAATCGGAAATCAAAGACCTGCTCGGCATGAAGTCCTTGGACCCGCATCGCGACGGCGTGCGCGAAATCTATCGCAAGTCGCCGTTCGTGCCGGAAGTGCCGGGACCTCAACGCGCGACCTTGATGCGCCGCAGATATCGCGACCGCGACAAGGAACATCTGCCGTTCGCCTGAGTATGGGCCGCGCGCATTATTAGAGGCGCGCGCGAAATGCAGTACAGCTCCCGGGCCGACCTGCCGATAGAAGCGGGGACGTCGCAGCGCAGGACAAAACGCCATGAAGACTCATCGCCTTGGGGAGTCGTCGGTCGAAGCCAGGTTCCGCAGGCGCGCCTCGGAAAACGCGCCGAAATCGCCGCGCCAATGCCTCGTGCTGGGCGATCCCACGGACTGCCTGCTGGATGCCTACGATTGCGTGGCCCAGCGCGCCTATGAAAATTTTCTCGCGCACGGCCCGCGCCCGGGCGGGGAACTCGAGGACTGGCTTACGGCCGAGCGCCAGCTCTTGCTGAATTTTCCCATCAACATCCACGAAGCCGACGACTTCGTCTACGCGCTGGCCAGCGTTCCCGGCGCCACCGCCGCGCGCATCTCCATCGGCATCGAGTCACGCTGGATCGTGATTCTCGTCCGCCAGGCGCAAGAGCGTTCTCGGCCGCCGGACCCAGAGCCGCCCGCAAACGACCGCCCGCGCCTCGAATTCAAGCCGGACCCGCAACGCAGCTCCGATCCGTTGTTGGAAGAGCGGCGCGCTAAATCCGTCTGCGTGATGGGATTGCCATGCGCCGTGGACGCCGCGCGCTCGATCGCCGTCCTCGGCGACGGCGTCCTCGGCATCCGCATGGCCAAGCTCCACCCCGGCATCTGACAGCGTGCGTCCGCGCCGTCATTCTGAGCGGAGTAACCGGACTTGTATTTCCGTCCGCCGCGGCGGACGTCCGGTTACGCAGTCGAAGTACGGTTTTGCATCGCGCGTCTCTAAGCGCGATGAATCTCTCTCGGATCTACCGCGCAGCGATCCCGTCACACGAAGAGAGATCCCTGCCCGTCCGGCAGGCGGGCTCCGACTTCGCTCAGGATGACGGCTCTCGCGCAGAGCGCACCCGCCACCACAGCGCCACGCCGGCCACTACCGACACGACGCTCGCCGCCTGCGCGTTCGTCAATCCGAAAAACGACCGCGGATTAATGCGAATCAGCTCGACCAGGAACCGCGCCGCGCCCGTCAGAATCAAGTACGCCGCAAACACGCTGCCCGACCGCATCGCGTTCGCGCCATGCTCCGATCGCACGGCCAACTGACGGGTCCCCAGCCGCCACAAAATCCAGGCGATCGCGCACGCCGCGAGCAACTCGTAGATCGGCGTGGGATGCACGCGCTCGGTCGTCGGCACCAGGCCGTTGGGAAAGCTCATCCCCCACGGCAGGGAAGTCGGCTTGCCGTAATCGCCGTCGCCCGAAAGCAGGCAGCCGATGCGCCCGACGCCGTAACCGATCGCGGCGGCCGCCGACCCCGCATCGAAAATCTCGAGCAGCGGAATTTTGAACTTCCGCGCCAGCCAGACAAACGCCGCCAGCCCCGCGATCAGCCCGCCGAACCACGCGAGCCCGTAGCGGCTCACCAGATGGCCCACGGGATCGGCCAGCAGTTCGCGCGGCGTCTCAAGCACGTGGTAAAGCTTCGCGCCCACGATCCCGCAGAGCGCCGGCACCGCCACGAACATCTCCGCCGTGGTTGAATCCTTGGCCGCCAGCCCGCGCCGCGCCATGTCGGCGCGCAGGACGTAGTACGCCACCACCATCGCCGCCGCGATCATCAGCCCGAACGTCGGAACCAGCAGCGGCCCAAGATGAATAAATGGAATCATCGCGCGCCAGTATATTCGCAGCGCCGCCATCCTGGCGGCGTTTTTCTGCTGATCGGGCGAGCGTCAACCCTCCTATTAGGAGTCCGCACCCTGTTTTGTAACCGCTCCGTGCAACGCCCCGTCCAATGGTGTAGCATCATTACTGCAAGGCTGGGATTGCCCTCGAACGGGTTTTGCGAGGTGCGACATGAAGCGATCGACTCCGTCACCTAAGAATTTTGCCGCCGTGGTTCTTGCCCTTGCTGTTCTCGCTTTCGCGCCCGGCTCTGCCTTTGCCCAGCACGGTGGAGGCGGAGGCCACTCGGGCGGTGGCGGCGGACATATGGGCGGCGGTGGCTTCGGTGGCGGGCACACGGGCGGGGGATTCGGCGGTGGCCACTCGGGCGGCGGCTCGCATTCTTCCGGTTCTGGGCATTGGTGGAGTAGGGGAACTCCATCGCATTCAGCGCCACCAGCACACTCTGCTCCGGTAACGACTCCGAAGCCACCGGCTGCGTCTTCGACTCCTGCCTCGCCGGCCGGCGGGCCGCCAGTTTCATCGCAAGCCGAACGTCCTGGATCGACGACCGCATTTGCGACCAGCGAGACCGGCGCCGTGATCCACGCGCCAGGTTTCGGCACATCCGCATCGGCAGGCGCGACCGGTTCGCCGGCGTTCATGCTGCATGGCACGACCGCCCAACCACGCACGTCGGTGATCGGATTTCCGTCTTCGGATTCGCACGTCCCTGCGGTTGCCCCGGACCTTCGCACTGGCTCCGGCGCGCTCAGCTTTTCGGGACAGGGTCACGAAATCTGGCAGAACAGGCCCACCACCGGGCGCAGCGTGACAGCCGCGCCGATGTCCGCGTCCGAACGCACGCTATTTGGCCCCAGCGCTTCAGGCACTGTCCGCCATCCGGTTCCGCCGCATCGCGTGTTCTATCCGCCGCTGGCGACGCCGGTCGTATTCGCGCCCGCGTTCGGCTACTACCCGTTCGGATACGTCGGCAGCGGCTTTTGCGACCCGTTCTGGGGATTTGATCCAGGGTTCGGTTGCGGCGGATTTGGCTACGGCTTTGGCGCGGGATACGGTTTGGGTTACGGGTATGGCGGATATTTCGGGTCAGGCTTCGGATACGACAATTCGTTCGGCGTCGGCGCCACCAGCGGCCCGATGGACTTCGAAAACGATACGCCCTCGAACGACTACGGAACGTACTCCACAGCGCCTTCGCTCGAGCAGGGAACCGACCAATCGTCGCCGGCCGAAACCACGGCTCCGGCCCCGCCTTCGCTGACGGCGCTTTACCTGAAGGACGGCACGAACTTCGACGTCATGAGCTACTGGCTGGACGCCGGCAAGCTGCACTACATCACCAACTACGGCGGAGAGTCGACCGTCGACATGGGCCAGATCGACCTCCAGCGCACCGTCGACGAAAACGCCCGCCTGGGCGTCGATTTCACGCTGCGTCCAAATCCGCCCGCACCACCTGCGCAATCGC
The DNA here is from genome assembly GCA_963769415.1 of uncultured Acidobacteriota bacterium. Lineage (GTDB taxonomy): Bacteria > Acidobacteriota > Terriglobia > Acidiferrales > UBA7541 > Palsa-295. The sequence goes on along the minus strand of CAVYLM010000005.1, from coordinate 1,244,914 downwards.
AACCAGCGCCCGATTCACAACCAACGCCGCAGCAATAGACGTAGCGCCAGCTTCCAGCCGGCGTTTTTCTGAGGCGCGAGCACGGCTCTCACGAAGGCAACACCGCACTGCTACGCCCGGCATGCTTGGCTCGATGCCGGCCGTTCATCCCTGGTGATCCTCCAGCGAGTGGGTCTACGGGGTGCGAATTCATCGGAAAAACGCCGGCGAGGACGCCGGCGCTACGACTTCACCTTAGACGATTTTTCGTTGCATGAAAAAGTACTTGACAAAACAACGTACAAAATGGTAAAAAGGTTTCGTTATCCTCGTTGTGTGCCCGCAAGCTCTTCCTGAAGTTTCGTATCCAACGTAGATTGTTCCGTTCGCGGCAGGTTTTCGTCTTTTCAGCCGCCAGCATCCCGTCTTCCAGCCTTCCGTACCCCAGCCTCTTGCCTCCGGAGCCACCATGCCGAACTACAACACCCAGGTCCCGCCCTACTCGATTTTCCCCGGCGACGTCGCCCTTGCCTTCAACAGCGAAGCGCCCGCGGCCGGCCAGGCCAGCCAGCAGTTCGCCCTGCCGAGCTACTCCGGCTTCCCGGAAAACGGCCGCACCATCCGCTGGCAGACGATCTACGGCACCGCGCCGTCGGCGGTCAGTATCATCCTGCAAACCGCCATGTCCGATGCCGACGCGCAGTACTCGACCATTGATACCAGCGCCGCCACCGCCGGCGAGGCTCGCACCGTCACCGGCGTGCGCGCCAACTTCGTCCGCGCCAAAGTCTCCTCCATCACCGGCGGCTCAGGCGTCATCGTCCAGATCCTCGGTTGAAATTAACCAGGGCCGTATTACAATCCGCGGCCATGCGCACACTTTCTCGCTACGCGTTGCTTGCGGTTGCCGGCCTCGGTTTTATTCTGTCGTTGCCTTGCGCAGCGCAGGACTCTGATCCCTCCATTCTCTCCGGCACGTGGGTCCTGAATCTCGCCAAGAGTAAAATCGACAAGCGATTTCCGATCGTTTCCCAAACTGTGGTCATTACGTATTCGGCGCCGACGATTCAGTTTAAGTACACCACCGACGGCAAGGATCTGACGATCGTGTGGACCGTGGACAACAAGGACCACTCGATTCGAAATCCCGCGTTTCCGAACATGGAGACGATTTCCAAGGCCTCGTGGAAGAAATCTGCGCTTACCACCGACAACAAGTCACGCTTTGGTTCGCCCGGGAACCAGACGACGTCGCTGGTTCGGGAAGAGCGCTGGACGCTGTCCGCCGACGGCAAGGTCCTTACGGAGAAAACCGGGGGCGACAATGACTGGGATCACACCTACGTCTTCGACAAGCAGTAGCTTTTCCGCGGCGCGAATCCCTCGTGTTCCGCGACGGCACAAGAATTAAAGGGTACCCGCCCGATCGTTTCCCGGGAGTATACTTTCTCTCGAGACCATGGTTCGGGCCCGCATCGGACGATTCGCTTTCACAGCCGCAGCGCTGGCGGCGTTCTCGATTTCCTTCGCTCCGCAGCCGGCCCACGCGCAAGCTACGGTCCAGCCGGCCCCGTCGGCTTCGTCCTCGTCGCCCGCGACTCCCGGAACGAGCGCGACAGCAGCAACGACGCACGGCACGCACGTCGTCACCGTCACCTTCGATTACGATTTCACGAAGACTCCTGCGTGTACCGCGAAAGTCACCAAGCATTGCGTCCAGCAGTTCATCGCCTACGACATTTCCGCAGGCGTCAAGCACCCGACGATGCTGTTCCCGATTCCGCTGCCGCCGAATCCCGTTGGCGCGGTGAAGGGAATTACGAAGGCCAGCCCACCGCTCGATTTTGAGTCCGGCAAGCACCTCATCTCGGTCGCCGCCATGTCTGCCGACGGCACGCATTCCAAGCGCAGCCTCTGCACGACCTGGATCACCATCCCGTAGCTGTTCGTAGCGCCGGCATCCTGCCGGTGTTTTTCTGTCGCAGCGCCCCCCTTCCCATTTGTTTCGACGGCAATATTTCTCGACGGATTTTCATGCCGCTTTGTATCGCCCTCGTGCCATCGCTATCGTCTCCGCCGCTGTGGAATCCCTGCTCGCGCCCTGCACTCGACGGCGACCGTTTCTGCGCCGACCACCGGCGCGCTCTCGATGGCGCCGTCATGGGTTTCATCGACACGAAGGAATATCGCCATGCCCAAACCGATCAACAAGCCCGAGCTCGCCGACGGGCGCGCCGTCGCTGCGAACGCAGGCACCGCGCTTATCGTCGCGCCGCAAAACGGAAACGCCGCCTCGACAAGCGCGCGCGCGAAGAAACCCTCGCCAAAATCAGAAGACTCCCCGATCCGAAAGCGGCGCTCGCGCAATAAACGGAAACGGCGCAAGCCGCCCCGCCGCGTGCCCATGCCCGCCCCGCGCGTCTCGATCGGCGCGGCCCTGCGCCAGGCAGGATTTGACGAGCACGCCATCGCCAGGCAGTGGGTCCGCGTGGTGAGCAAGCTTACGAAGACAGATGCCGCCGACCGCAACGGCGTGCAAAAGCTCCTCGTCGACGTGCTCAAGGAATGCTCGCGTCAGGTCGACAGCGCGAACCAGCCTTATCGCAGCGGCGACGCGCCCGTGATCGTGCAGCTCGTCCACACGGTTTCGCGCCCGCCGCGCGTGCTGGCCGCGCTGGCGTCCGCGAATCCGCCGGCGACACCCGAAGCGTCAGCAGTTGCAGAGGAAACGGCTCCGTCCGAACCTGCCGCCGAACCAGCCGTCGATCACTAATCACTACTCGCCAATCACTAATCACGATTTTCGCCAAGGAGGCCCCATGTCCGCGCCCACATCAACCCCCAGCACCAGCAAGCCTGCCGTCAGCCGCACCACGCTCGGCTACATCGTCCAACTCGGCGGCATCGCCGCCTTCACGCTGGGCGCCGTCTTTAGCCTCCACCACATCCCCATCGGCGCGTCATTCCTCGGCGGCGCCGCCGCATTTTACGTCGGCAAGAAAATCCGCACCCTTTCGTAGCGCCGCCATCCTGGCGGCGTTTTTCTGGAAACACGCTTCCGCTGCACCGATTCCACCCCGATGGAATTTGACGCCGCCGTGCGACGATCCTTTCCCGCCGCCATCTTCTCGTTTGCTGGATCGACAGAAAACCGCCGGCAAGATGCCGGCGCTACAAAAATCCTCCCATGGCCGCCACCGTCACTTCCGGGCTCGAAACATTCCTTGCCGACGCCACGCAAACAAAAGTTCAGCTCGGCTACGATCCGTTCCCCAAGCAGCAGCAATTCCACGCCTCGCCGGCGAAATACCGCCTCTTCGGCGGCGCGGCGGGCCCGGGCAAATCGAAAGCGCTGCTGATGGAAGCGATTCTCCAGGCCCACGAGCAGCGCGGCGCCAACACGCTGCTGCTCCGCCGCACGTTCCCCGAGCTCGAGCAGACGCTGCTGAACTATTTCCGCCGCGACATCCCGCGCGAACTGTATGCGTCCTTCAACGAATCCAAGCACCTCGTCGAATGGAAGAACGGCTCGACCACGCGTTTTGGGTACTGCCAGTCCGAGCACGACGTCTACCAGTATCAGGGCGCGGAATTTCTCTTCATCGGCATCGACGAGCTGACGCTGTTCACCCTGCGCCAGTGGCAGTTCCTCACCAGCCGCAACCGCTGCCCGATTCCCGGCTCGTTTCCGTGCATGGCCGCCGCGACCAACCCCGGGAACATCGGCCACGCCTGGGTGAAGTCGCTGTGGATCGACAGAAAGCCCGCGCCCGGCATGGAGCATTCCTCCGAATACGATCCCGCCGACTACGATTTCATCCCCGCGCGCGTCACCGACAATCCCATCTACGCCGGCGACGAAAACTACCTGAAATCGTTGCGCTCGCTGCCGTCGCATTTGCGCCGGGCGTTTCTGGACGGCGACTGGGACGTTTTCGCCGGCCAGTATTTCGACCGCTTCGACTACACGCGCCACGTCACGCGCGCCGAGCAGATCGATTGGAAGCCGTGGTGGCCGCGGTGGATCTCGATCGACTGGGGCTTCGAGCACCCCAGCGCAGCCTATTGGCACGCGACCGTTCCGTGCAACGCGCGTTCCTCTGGATCGCCTGCTGGCGATGGTGTTGTAGGGGCACAGCATGCTGTGCCCGGCTCAGATGCTTGCCTCGATGCCGTCCTTGCATCCGAGTCGCGCGCCGACAAAACCCATGTGGAGTGCGGCGGCTTGCCGCCGCCTTCCGACGCCGGCGCTTACTCCGGCGTCCTGAGCGAGGCAAGCCTCGTTCAGGAAACAGCGGGAGCAAGCTCCCGCGCCCCACAAGGTGTGGCGCCGCAATCACGCGTCGTCACCTACCGCGAATTCGTCACGCGCCGCACGCCGCCGCGCGAACTCGCCCGTGAAATCGTCCGCCGCAGCCTGCTGTCCGGATCCTTAGGGGGTCGGAGCTTCAGCTCCGACATAAACGACGGGCGCGAAACGCCCTCCTCTCTGCCGAAGGCGCCTTTGTCTGCCGCCGCGCGCGGGCGCGAATCTTTCTCCACCATCGCTGCCCCCGAACGCATCGACGCCATCTACCTCTCGCCCGACGCTTTCGCGCGCCGCACCGACGAAGCCTCCATCGCCGAGCAGATGGGCGACATCTTCGTCGCCGCCGGGCTGCCGCGCCCCACTCCCGCGGACGACGACCGCATCGGCGGCTGGATGCTGATGTACCAAATGCTCGACGCCGGCGAATGGCTCCTCACCGAAAATTGCATCGAGCTGCTTCGCACGATTCCGAACCTGGTTCGTGACCAGTCGCGCGTCGAGGACGTGGAAAAAATGGACGGCGACGACCCTGCCGACGCCGCGCGCTACGGCCTAAAGTCCCGCTACGCCACATTCCACGGCGATCCCAACGCCTGGCGCTCGCGCATCCCGCTCACCGACCGCATCGCCTCGCGCGCCGTCTCGCCCGACCCCACGGTCCGCGCCCTGCAAATCCGCCGGTTCGCGCTCGAGGAATCCCGCGCCTCCGGCCCGGTGCGTTTCTCGCGCCACCGCCGCTTTTCGTAGCGCCGGCTTGTCCTGAGCAAAGCCGAAGGGCATCCCGTCGGAGTTTGTCTCTGTAGGGGCGCTGCTTGCTGCGCCCGATTTGGCCTCGCAATGAATCCATTCACGAAAATCCGGAGCTGGTTCGGGTTCCGACGCCAGAACCTACTTGAAGATGAAATTGTGCGTCAACGCGACGAAATCACCCGCCTGCGCGCGGAAAATCGCGCGCTCCTGAATTCCATTCTCGGCATCGCGGGTATTCCGCCGCTGCCCCCGATGCCGACAACAACGAGCTTCATCACCCCACCCGCCCCAGCCGGTCATTCCGAGTCCACGCCGCCATCCCGCGCTGCGGACACACCGCTCTCGACGCCGACCTCCTCCGACCCGCCAACGGCCGTCGCGAGCGAGCCTCCGCAACGCCAGTCGGGGACTCGGAATGACTCCTCCATCTCGCCATCGCGCTCGTCGCCGCCTGTTCTGCACGCGCCGCCGCACAGGCGCCGCTCCTGGCACCAGATCAACCGCCTGCTGGAGCTTCAATCAATTCGCAACCCAAACGATTCAACGCTGACCAAGCACTAGTTGTGAATCACGCGTTTCTCGGAGGCAACATGCCATTCATCAACGGCCGCTACCACATGAACCCCACGATGGGACAGGCGCTCGAAGCCGCCCGCGAAGCTGAAGCCGCGCTGCTCGCGCTCCAACAGCACGCCTCGTCCGGCGCAGGCGCTTCCAACAACGGCGCCACGAATCCCGAAGATTACGCGGCGCAGCCCAACGAGAGCGACGCGCCGATCCATCGCATCGAAATCGACGCTGCCGAAACTGTGCCGGCCGCAACGGGCCGGGCAACCCGCGGCTTCGTCGCCCGCGTGCATCGCGCGTCCGCAGCGCCGGCCGCCTCCGCGCCCCCATCATCGGCCGAAACCCACGTCTTCGCCGACCATCGCGACCTCGTCAATTTCCTCCGCGATTCGCTCGCGCAGAAATAGGCTTGCGCGACCCGTTCTCATGAATTCCTTTGTTCGCACTTGCCTTCCCGATGCACTAGAATATCGGGCGGAGGCATCCCAGCCTTGGGCAACTGGAACGCTTCGCAGCCCCACACTCGCCGATGGCGCCGCGTGAAGCACCGGCGTCATCGATTCTCCGCGTCGCCGTACCTGAGCTACGCGGCGATCGCGCTCGCGGCCGTTCTGGTGATTGCGCTCGCATGGCGCGGCATTCGCTGGACGGCGCGCCCGTACGGCGCCGCCGTCTCCGGGCTTTCGCCCTCCTATTCACCCTTAGCCGCCTCGGCTGACACGTCCTCGGACGCCCGCGCAGCGGCCTGGCAGCGCGACTTCAACGACGCGCTCGACAGCGCCACGCAGGAAGTCGCAGATGGCCAGGTCGGCGCGGCGGAAGTTGCCGTCGACCGCGCCGAAACCATTTTGACGACGCAGCGGCTGATTTCAGCCGTCGCCAAGCCTGAATTCTTCGAGCCTGCGCTTGCGGCGCTCGATCGCGTCCTCGCCAAGCGGTCCGACGATGCGCGGCTTCGCGAGCACGTCACCCTTGCGCGCATCTCGCTCGCCGAATTTCGCTCCTCGCTTGTGCCCGAACCGCTGCCTTCCGCCGACGCCAAGCGTGTCGCAATCGGCGTGCCGCGGGAAGTCGCCGCCGGCGATACGCTGGATCCCGCGTCGTTCGGCGGACGCATCCTCGATGCGACGCTCATGCCCGGCACCGCCGAAATATTGCTGCCGCCCTCGTCGCGCGCCTTTGCGGATAACGTCCGCGTGGAAAATTTGACCGTGCAGGGTGCGGCGCAAACGCTCGACGGGCTTCACTGGCACAACGTGACCTTCATTGACACGCGCCTGCGCTATGAGGGAGGGGAACTCGACTTGCAGGACGTCCACTTCGTGCGCTGCCGCTTCGGCTTCGACACGGACGACCGCGGCGCGCGCCTCGCCACCGCCATCGCCCTCGGCGAAACTTCGATCACGCTTCCGTAAACGATTTCGCGCGCGATTACGATTGTGCGGGCGCTACTGCCCGTGGTGGAACAGGTGCGATTTGATCGTGGGCCAGAATTCCTGGAACGCGTTCGAGCCCATGGCTCCGGCGAATCCGTAACCTGTGCGCTCCAGCGCGTGCGGCGTATCGGCTTCGCTGTTCGCGCGCCAGGTGTTCGAGAGAAAATTGCTGCCCGGGATGGCCAGGAACCGCGCGTACGCAGGCTCGAAGTTCCCATCGGGGCGCCGCGTGAAAAACGTCTGGTAAACCACGCTTCCCACTCGGCCTCCGAAAGACTTCTCCGGCTCCGGCTTGTAGCGCGGGTTTTCGTGCCAGAACCCGCCCAGGCTCGCCTCCATCGTCGTGCTGACCGCCAGGCCCGCCAGCCGCATTCCGTAGCGGTCGCCGAATCCTTCCCAGTGCGTGCCGTACTCGCGCGGATGATTCAGCGCCGTGGTAACTCCCGCAGGAATCACGCCATACAGGAGGCTCGACCAGCCGACCGAGCTTTCCGCGGCCCAAATCACGCGCTGCTCGCCGGTAATTTCGTCGGCGTTCTCGCTCCAACTCCCGGTGCTCGACGCCGGACGCGCTGCGCGCGGGCTGGCGTTCGCCGCCGCCGGCAGGGAAGCGGCGCTTGCGGACACACCGGCCACAGGCTGCGCCGGCAGAAGATTCGCGCTTCCGCTCGTCCCCGCTCCCGCGGCACCCTGCGCGAACGAAATTCCAGCCGCCGCCAGCGATGCCGCAAACACAATCGCCAATTTGTACGACCGACTCCCGAATGAATTCAGCACGGCGAACGCTCCTGTCGCAGTTAATCCCAAAGGGGAGCGAAACTCTACCAGTTCTTCGCCCGTAGTGGAAGAACTTACTTCGTGCGGGCAGCCTTGCCCTTAATGAGGGCGATCGCAATCATGAGTACGCCCACCAAGACCATCGCCGGAGCGAACGCGACCAGCCCACGATCATCGATGTAGCCATTTCCCCCACGCAGCAGTGCCATCAGGCCCGGAAGAAGCACGACTAGTCCGACCACCGCGAAAAAAGCGCGCTGCCGCGCGCTTAGCCGGCCCGGCCCATCATTCCGCCGTTTCATTTCCCAAACGATACCAGACTAATCCGCAGACAAGCGAGCGATGAATGTCCACTCCGCCTATTCCAAACGCGAATCCAGCCATCGTCCCAACCGAAGGCCCATCTGGCCCCGCGCAAACCTCCGCTCCCTACGGCCTCAACAACGAGCAGCTCCCCGACCGCCTTCAGGAAGCGCTCCGCCGCCTCGTCTTCCAGTTCTCAACGGAGTCCGAGCTCTCGCGCCGCCAGGAGATTCGCCGCATCAAGCAGGCACATCAATTCTGGCGCGGCCTCCAATATCTCTGGTGGAGCGAGCGCGACCAGAACTGGCATCTGCCGTTCGAGCAGAAGCTCCTCAACGACAGCTCGATCGACAGCATGCCGCGCTACGAGTTCGTCACCAACATCTACCAGGCCTTCGGGCTTTCGCTTATCGCCGTGCTATCGCAGGATGTGCCGCGCGTGCGATTTTTCCCCTCTTCCGCGCAGGCCGAAGAGGACGTCGCCGCCGCGAAAGCCGCCACCGAGGTCGCGTCTCTCGTCGAGCGCAACAACCGCATCGGTAATCTGATCGTCGATGAAGCATTCAATCTGTGGACCGACGGCAAAGTCGGCGCCTACGTGCGTTTCGTCGTCGACGGCCAGCGCTTCGGGTTTCATCCCGAAACCGAAATCGCCGCCCGCGAAGTAAAACTCGGCGAGGACGCCTACGTCTGCCCCGACTGCGGAGCAGAAACCCCGGCCGCGCCGAATTCAACACGCCCGCCTGCGTCTACCGCTGTAGGGGCGGGTTTGAAACCCGCCCCTGCGGCCGAAACACTCGCACCCGCTGAACCATCTGGCGCATCGGCATCGGCGGCGATGTCCTGCTCCCAATGCGCCGCTCTGCTCACCGAAGAAGACTTCGTCGCGGCCGAAACGATCACCGTCCCCGCGGCGCAAACCCGCCTGCGCGTACCGAACGGCCAGGAAGTGATCACTATCGTCGGCGGCCTCGAACTGAAAACTCCGCCTTGGGCCAACGACACGCACGAATATCCCTACCTGCAGTGGAACATGGAAGTGCACCAGGCCCGCCTGCGCGCCGCCTATCCCCACGCCGCGGACAAAATCGGCCCGCCCGTCGCCAACGGCATGCAGGAATACGAGCGCCTCGCGCGGCTGGCGCAATCGCAGGGCGGCCCGGTTACCGAAGGCGGCGACTTCAACCCGAACCTGATCACTTTTCAACGCACCTGGCTGCGCCCGTGGGCGTTCTTCGCGCTCGAGGATAAATCCCTGCGCGACGAGCTGCTGCAGCTGTTTCCCGACGGCGCTTACGTCGCCTTCGCCGGCGACGCCTACTGCGAATCGCGCAGCGAGAACATGGACGACCACTGGCGCGTTCTCCACGCGCTGCCCGGCGACGGCTCGAGCGGCCGCCCCGCGCTCGGCGATTCGCTCATCAGCGTGCAGGAGCGTTTCAACACCCTCTCAAATTTGCAAATTGAAACCTACGAATACGGCATCCCGCCGATTTACGCCGATAGCGAAGTCCTCGATTTCGATTCGCTGCAAAACCAGACGGCCGAACCCGGCTCGCACTATCCCGCGCGCGCCAAGCCCGGCCAGTCGCTCGCCGCGGGATTCTTCCAGCCCGAACCTGCGCAGGTCCCTCCCGACCTCGCCGAGCACGCCGCCAGCCTGATGGGCCCGATCGCGCAGTTTCTCACCGGCGCGTTTCCAGCGCTCTTCGGCGGCGCGATGAGCAACAACGACACCGCCGCCGGCTACTCCATGGCGCGCGACCAGGCCATGGGCCGCATCGGCCTCGTCTGGCGGCGCATGAAATTCTTCCATTCCGATATCATGCTGCTCGCCGTCGATTGCTTCCGCAAAAATCGCCCCAACGACGTGGAGGTCACGCTGCTCGGCGCCGGCGCTGCATTCGAATCGAAATGGATTCGCCTGGCGGATTTGAAAGGGAACTTGTTCAGCTATCCCGAAACCGACGAGCAGTATCCGACGCTGTGGTCGCAGCAGCGAGCCGTGCTGATGCAGCTGATGGCCAATCCCGATCCGCAAATCCAGTCCGTGCTCGCGCATCCGGAAAACATGGCGCTGATCAAGCGCATGATCGGGCTCGAGGACTTCGTCATTCCCGATGAGGAGTCGCGCACCAAGCAGTACCGCGAAATCGCGCAGCTGGTCGGCGAAGCCCCCGTCGTCGTCCGTTCCGACGGAACTTCCTCTGCGTTGTCATCCCGAGCGAGTTCGCCGCAGGTGAACGACGAGGGATCTGCTGCCAGCCCGGGTGACGCGACCGCTGGCGCTTCTTCCGGTTCCGCCCTTGAACTCACCCTCCCCAGCATCATGCCCGACGAATTCGCCGACAATCACGCGGTCGAACTCGAAATCTGCATGCGCTGGTTTTCCTCCGACGCGGGCCAGGTCGCCAAAATCGAATCGCCCGCCGGCTACGCAAACGTCCGCGCCCACGCGATGTTCCACCGCGAATATCTACTGAAACAACAGAGGCAAACCGCCTAGCAGGCGTTCACCTCAATAGAAAACAGTTATTAAGGCGTGAGCTTTACGTCTTTGGGGTGGAGTACAGCCAGGCCCGGTATCTGCTTGAAGTCCGATTTTTCATCAAATGTCAGAATAACGTCGAGTCCGTTGTTTTTCATGATGACACTGTGAATGACGTCACCGACTCCGGAATGGTAGTCCAGAATGCCTTGTCGAACATGGAAGAAGAACTCCGCGAAATCGTAGTCCTTGCTCGGGCTTACATCGAGCAGAACTACCTTCAACTTACCAAGACGCCGCTGGCCTACAAGCTGGCTTTCGATTTGCGCGACCGTACCGCGATCCATTCTCTTGGAAGACACCAAAACGTTGACCATCTCGGTTATTGCCCATACCGATGTACAGAGCTGAGTATCCTTGAGGTCGGCGAATACACTCAAGGCATTTTCAACGAACACCTTCTTTGTTTCCTCGGATCTGTCGAGCGAGTAGTAGGCAATGAGAATGTTACTGTCTAAGTAGACCCGCCTCATCGACGCTTCGTGCGGAAGCTTACGCTAACTCTCTTCTTAAAAGTCCGGACTGCTTTAAAAGACACAGTTTTGCCGGCCTTGGTCTTAAACTTAATCGTAGTTGGCTTACGGACAGTTTTGTAGGCGGGGAATCGGGCAATCTTGTTTGCCATGGTCCAGATTCTAGCACTTTCTCGCTTTGATGTTGGGTCTCAGGCGAGAGACCCGCGCGGCGCCCATCGCTCACAGTATCTCGACACCCGCTGTGCGATGCGATTTGCGCCGCACTGACCTTATGGGAATCTTTTCGGCGGGGGCGGCAGAAACCGGACGCTCAGCGTTAAATGCGACGGAATCCCCTTGCCGTCGGATCTCGCGGGCTCGAACACCCACAGCTCGATCGCGCGTTCCGCCTCGCGCTGCAACGCGCGCGGACCCGATAGCACTCTCGTTTCCGCCACGTTTCCCTTTTCGTCGATCAGCGCGTCGAGCGTCACGACTCCGTCGATCTGCACGCCAACAGCCCAGGGCGGCAACGTCGGTTGAGGCTGCCACAGGACCAGCGCAGGCTCGATTACCCCGCTGCTCGCCTCCGCCCGGCGGTGTTTTCTCTGCGCCGCATCGCCCGCTTCTTCGGGGTTCGGCGCGGTTCGCGTTTCGGCGCGCCAAGGTCTTGCGGGCGCGGTGTTCGGTTCCCGCGTCCCTGCCGGCGAATTCACTGCGGGATTCGTGGCGGGCGACATCGGCTGCGCCGGAGCGACTGCAGCCGGTGGCTCGCTCGGATGCACGAATGCACCGCCCATCACGTGCCAGATGAAACCGATCGCCACGGCGATCAGCACCGCGGCGGCGATCGTCAAATACGTCGCGTTCTTCCCGGTGGTGAGCCGGTCTAGAAGCGACAGCTCCATAACCGTGGATTTCGGCTTGCTTGCGACCTCAAGTTCTTTCGAACCGTCCGATGCTTCCTTTGCCGCGCCCTTGCCTGCTTCCTTCGCAGTGGCGTCCTTCTGAGGTTGCTGCGCCTGTTTTTCCTTGAACGCGGCGAACTTCGCCAGCCGCGCGTCCCGCGCCATCAGCGCAGCGATATGCTTCTCGTCCTGCGCATTCTCCGGCTCCATCGCATCGAGCGGGGCCGCGGCCTGCGCCGCGCCGGACATCCGCTTGAGCGCTGCGTCAATCTGTTCGCCGGTTGGTTCGGTCGCAGGCGAGTTCGTCGTTGCCGCGGGCTCAAAATCGGGAACCGGCACAGGCGCTGACGCCGCGGACGGATCGGGTGCCATCTCATGCGCTGCCATCAGCTCTTCGCGTAGCGGGACTCCCGATTCCTTGTTAGGCGCAGTCATGGACGGCACATCGATCCTGGAAGCCGTCGAGTGCATCATTGCCAGCGTGTCATCCGTCGCCGCGGGTTCGTGCTGCTCGTGGGTATCGGGCTGCTCTTCAGCAGCTTCGGAATTTTGAACGGCTGCGTCCGCCTGTTGCGGGTCGGCGTGCGAATCGGCATTCCAGAAATCGGGCGCCGGCGTCGCGAACTCCAGATCCGTGTAGCCCGTCTCGCCCTCCGGCGGCGCCTCCAAAACTTTGCAGAGCACTTCTCGCCCGTTTTGCGTGTTGTGGATGAAAACGGTTTGCCCAACGGTGAGTTTCGAACGGACGTTCAGCACCGCGCCGTTGTCGAACACCAATATCGTCGTCGCGTTCTCAGTGAAGAGTTCGCGCTTGCCCGATTCGTCGGCGTCGTGCGCGCCCTGGAGAACAATCGGGACTTCGAGCGCCTGTGCTTGGGCAATCCGCGCTGCGTCAGGCATCGTGCGTCGCCCCGGCCCTTGAATTTCGTGCCATCTGCGTTTCGTCCCCCGACGAAACCTCCGCCTCGGCCCACAGCCGCAGCGTGCCTCTTCGCGGAAATCCCCATCTCTATCGTCTGGTTCAAACACACCCGTGGCAATAGGCCCGAAGTACAGGGTTCCATGAGAGTTACTGCATCGGACGAATGCAGCCGGTCAGGCCTGCGATTGGGGCAACTGCTGCGTCATGCAATGAATCGTGCCCAGGCCCAGCACCAGGTCGCGGCAATAGATCGGCACGATGGCGCGATCGGGGAAGAGCGCCGCGAGACGGTCGAGCGCGATGCGGTCGGCGGGATCGTTAAAGGTGGGCACCAGCACGATTTTGTTGGCAATGTAGAAATTCGCGTAACTCGCCGGCAGCCGCTGGCCCGCGAACCACACCGGCTCCGGCATCGGCAATGTCTCCACGCGCAGCGGCTCACCCGCCTGGTCCTTCGCGCTCTTCAGCAGCGCCAGGTTCTCCTGTAGCGGCGCGTAGTTTTCTTCCGCCGGATCGTCCTCGACCACGGTCACCACGGTCATTGGATCGACGAACCGCGCGAGGTCGTCCACGTGCCCGTGCGTATCGTCGCCCGCGATTCCGCGGCCGAGCCAGATCACGCTCGTCGCCCCAAGGTAACGCTCGAAGACCTCGGCATAGTCCTCGCGCGTGAACCCCGGATTGCGCTCCTGCACCTTGCTCAGCAGGCACTCTTCGGTCGTCAGCAGCGTCCCGCGGCCGTTCACGTCGATCGACCCGCCTTCGAGTACCACGCGACGTCCTTTGTGCTCGGGTAGCACGACGCGACGCTTCAGCTTTGCGTTCGCCCGCGTCACGACCTTCGCGTCCTTCTTGTAATCGTCGTACTTCGCCCAGCCGTTGAACGCGAAATTCAGCAGCGCGCCGTTGCCGTCCTGACGGCATACGCCAATCGGCCCCGAATCGCGCATCCAACCGCGATCGGTCAGTACGTGAAAAAACGTGACCGCTTCGAGCGTCGCGCCCGACTTCTTCAGGATCGCCCGCACGCGCGTTTCCGCCGCTCGATCCTCCACCAGCAGGTTCACGCGCTCGACGCGCGTCAGGTGCCGCACGATCTCCGCGAACGCCCACGGTATCGGCGCGAACTTGCCCGGCCAGTCCGTCAGCTCGTGCGGCCAGCCAAGCCACGTTGCCTCGTGCGGCTCCCATTCGGCCGGCATTCGGTAGGTAGATTGCGGGGTAGACACGCGGAACTTTTGCCGGGTCATTTCCCCAGCCAGCGGCTCAGAATCGGCTCGTACGCATCGACGCGCCGGTCGCGCAAGAACGGCCAATTCCGCCGCGTGTCCTCGCTCTTCGCCGGATCGCATTCGACCACCAGAATTTCCTCTTTGTCCTGCGCCGCTTCGGCCACGATCTTCCCGAACGGATCCGCGACGAACGAGTTTCCCCAGAACTCCAGCCCCGCGTCGCCGTGCGCCGGATCGCCTTCGTATCCCACGCGATTCACCACCGCGACGAATACGCCGTTCGCGATCGCATGCCCGCGCTGGATCGTTTTCCACGCATCGAGCTGCCCCGGGCCGAATTCGGCTTTCTCCGCCGGGTGCCAGCCGATGCTGGTGGGATAGAAAATCACCTGCGCGCCGCCCAGCGCCACCGCGCGCGAGCCTTCCGGATACCACTGGTCCCAGCAGATCTGCACGCCGATGCGGCCGAACTTCGTGTCGAACGTCGGAAAGCCCAGATCTCCCGGCGTGAAATAGAATTTCTCGTAGTAGAGCGGATCGTCCGGGATGTGCATCTTGCGGTATTTGCCGAGAAACGACCCGTCCGCGTCGATCACCGCGCAGGTGTTGTGATAAAGCCCCGCCGCGCGACGCTCGAAAAGCGACGCGACGATCGCCACTTTGTCTTCCCGTGCGACTTTCGTCAGCACGTCGGTCGTCGGCCCGGGAAAGGTCTCGGCCAGGTTGAAAAGCTCGGCGTCTTCCTTGCGGCAGAAATATTCGCCGTGAAAAAGCTCGTCCATGCAGACGATTTGCGCGCCGCGTTTCGCCGCTTCGCGGATCTTCTCGCACGCCCGCGCCAGATTCTCGGCGGCATCCTTCGTGCTGCGCATCTGAATCAAGCCCACCACAAATTTATCGTTCATCCGCGACATCGTACCACGAGACCGAATGGAAATTTGCCAGGAGCCCGTCACCTAAGCTCGCACACACGGTCGGAACGGTGTTGTAGGGGCACAGCATGCTGTGCCCGTACTACGACGGAGGTGGCGCTCAGCTTCCTCTGTTCGGATTCTCTTCATCCATTTCCCACTTTGCAGGATTCGTTCGGATGTACTCGCAGGCATCGTGGAACGCCTTCTCGTTCCAAATGATCCGCTCGTAGAACCCACGCTGCCAAACGGAGAACGCCGGCTTTCGAAGGTATTCACGGATACGCTTTGTCGCTGCTGACTTGAATGACCGAACTACGACCTGGAGCGAGCCCGCCATCAACGGGCCGAAACTGTGCGTGTCGTTCGCCACGCTTCCGTCGAGTCGTAGGGGCACAGCATGCTGTGCCCGGCCAGAGACCTTGGCAGGAATTTCACCGTTCACCTCGGTCGACCGCCGCTCGTCTTTAGGTGAGGCATAACTGGCCCCGAGTTTCAGGATCACGATCCCGTGGAAATGATTCGGCATGACAACGTATTCGGATAGCTCGACGTCCTGGATATGCCTGGGGATTTCCTTCCAACAGGACTCGACAATCCTTCCGAGCGGGCCCAGTTGCGTCTTCGAACCCGAGATGCTGCCAAGCAGAGGCCGTCCGTGTTGGGTGCAAACAGTGATGAAGCAGACGCAGGGCTGGGAGTAGTCGAACGTCTTGAGGCGGACGGAGTGGCGTCTCGGCAGGAAGGGCGCTCCACTCATAATAGTGGGCGATTGTAGGCCGGGTGGGGAGAAACGACAATCGTGGCAAGTCACTCGGAATGGTTGACTGATCGCCAAGATTCAGCGCCGGGCACAGCATGCTGTGCCCCTACTCGGAACGATCGAAACGGCTCTTCGCGGCGGGGACTGGTTCCGCCGCGGACAGCCTTTACAAACGGGCAGGGAACTTGAAGAATCGCAAAATCGCGCGAGAGGCGCGCCAGCTTTACAGCGTTCGCTCGATGTTGCTGCTTGAAAACCTCGACGCGCCGTACACGCTCTTCATTGCCGGCGGCGGCGCGACCAATCGCACCACGTGCTGCAACCGCTCGGGCTGGAACGGCTTCGCCATGCAGACCACGGCGCCCAGCTGGTGGCTGGCCGAATAATCCGCAGGCTGCGCGGACCGCGTCAGCAATATCACCGGGACGCGCCCCAGCCGCTCGTTGCGCTTGATGATCAGGCACAGGTCGTGCCCGGACATGTCCGTCGCCTCAACCTCGGCGATGAACACCACCGGCACGGTCGTGCGGAGCACCTCGAGCGCTTCCTGCGCCGTCGGCACGATCACGACCGTGTAGCCGTCCTGAGTCAGCATGTTGCGCATGACTTCCGCGGTGCGGTTGTCGGGCTCGACCGCCAACACTACCGACTGCTCCTTCGTCGTCGCGGGCACGACGCCGTTCGCTGCTCCGAAATTCGTCGCGCCTTTGTGCTCGGTTTTCGAGGACGATTTCGCGGCGTGAAACTGCACCGCGACCTGGAACTTCCCGCCGGGCTGTTCGGCCACGCGGACAATATCCGCCTTCTGCGCGGTATTCAGCGCAGCCGCCGCGGTCGAGTAGGGAAACGTGACGTCGAGTTCCTGCCCCTTCCAATAGCCCGCGCGCTTGGCCGTGAACAGCAGGCCGTCGCGCGAGACGTCGATGCTCATGCAGATTTCTTCGAAGGACTCGGCCGCGTTGACCGCCTTGACGTGAACCTGGGCGGAAATTTTCGCGCGGCGCCGGCGCCGGCGTTCCATGTGGGCGGACTTTGCCTCTGCGGAGGCTTCACCGGCTTTTGCTTTTTCTTCAAGCGTGGAAATTGGGGCACTCATACGTCACCTCAGAATCGCTCGCGGGCCGTCCCGGTGTAGCAGGTGGGTCTGACGGCTTCCCCCGCTGGAATTAATTTACCGGCGGCTCCCAACGCGAGGAATAGTACGTTGGTTACAAAATGGGAAATCGAGTGGACATCTGCTCTCCCGTAACCTCTTGATCTGCAAAAGCTTCCGGCTGCCCAAAACGCGCCGTAGTGCAGAATTGTGCACTACGCGTCCGTAATTCCCGCAACGATATTTTTCCGCTGAGCCCGTGCCATCCTCGCGGGAGGCACTCTCGATCATCGCAAAACTCGTGGGAGCACATCAGGACATCACGCCCCCGCTTCCGGCGGGGCAAGCCCATGCGCGAATGATGTGCTATTTCGCCTGCAACGACTCCAGGTACCGATTCAGGTTACGGATCCGAAGATCAGTGACGGAACTCGATACGCTTACGTCCAGGTGGCTGAAGACAGGGCCCCAGACCGGCATTTCCTGGTCACCGTGAGCCGCCAGTTTCTCCTGCCCTCGCAGGATGCTTGTCACTTTCAGAGCCGGATACTTCCCGCTGTTCCGCTTCGCGAGAGTCGTCAGGTCGGGCGGAGCTGTTTTCAACGCGGGGACGGCCGGGCCATCGCCCTTGCCGTCCTTCCCGTGACATGAAGCGCAGTAGCTCTTGTACATTTCGGAGCCTGAGCTCGCCGATGTTACCGGAGCCGGTTCTTTCTTGATCTCGGTCGTTTGCTGCGCGACCGTACAAATTGCAGCCACTGCAAGGAGCCCAGGCACGCAGACGAACTTGTGAAATGCGTTCATGATTTTCTCCTTGTGCGCCGGTTAAACCGGCGAGGTGTAGTGAATGCAAAAGTCATACGAATGTGAAGTAGCGACCCACATCGGCCCCGAGTCATGCGGAGCTGCTCGCAAGGGCAGCGTCGAAGCGTTGACAGGGGAACGTGCGGGCCGGGTATTCAGCCGCGTAAGTTCCTTCCTCCGGGACGCCGACGCTGTAAGGAGAAGCGGAAGGCTCCATCTGGAACGCCGATATCGCGAGGCGTTGCAGAGTCCCGCGCGGTCAGAGACCCCGTGCACGTACGCAGACACCTTGCGCGGGAACCGGGAGATCCCAAGTCCGCCCACGGTCGCAGTTGCCGTGGGACGTGTCGGGAAGTCCAAGGACGTACGCCGATGACGAACGGACCTGGGAAGTCGGACAGACCTGTAGTACCTGAGAAGTCTCCGAACAAAGCCGGACAACCGGCCGCGGAGGGGATGGAGGGAAGAGGCCTGGCCAAAGGGAACCTGCCACAGCAAAACGCGTCCCGGACACCGAGCCGGAAAGACGCGCCGAGTGCGCTGGAGCGGGTACGTCAAGCAGCAGGAAAGGATAAGAAGTTGCGGTTCACAGCGCTCCTGCACCACATCTACAACCTGGAAACGCTGCGCAGGGCCTACTTCTCGTTGAAGAAGGAAGCTGCGCCGGGCGTGGACGGGGAGACGTGGCGGCACTACGGCGAGGAACTGGAGAGGAATCTCCAAGATCTTTCCGAAAGGCTGAAGCGCGGAGCGTATCGAGCGAAGCCGGTGCGTAGAGTGTATATCCCCAAGGCCGATGGGCGGCAAAGACCGCTCGGAGTCACGGCGCTGGAAGACAAAATCGTCCAGCGTGCGGCGGTCGAGGTGTTGAATGCTATCTACGAAACGGATTTTCTTGGCTTCTCGTACGGGTTCCGGCCAGGGCGAAGCCAGCACCAGGCGCTGGACGCACTGTACACGGGACTGCTGACGAGAAAAGTGAACTGGGTGCTCGATCTGGACATCAAAGGCTTTTTCGATGGAGTTTCTCACGAATGGCTGGTGAAGTTCGTCAAGCACCGGATTGCGGACCGGCGCGTCGTGCGGCTCATCCAGAAATGGCTGAAGGCCGGCGTGCTGGAGGATGGGAAGCGAATACGAGTGGAGGAAGGGACGCCCCAGGGCGGCAGTGCTTCGCCGCTTTTGGCGAACGTCTATCTTCATTACGTATTCGATCTGTGGGTCCAAGCGTGGCGTCAAAAGCGGGCGCACGGCGATGTGATCGTGGTGCGATTCGCGGATGACATCGTGGTTGGATTTAACAGCAAAGCGGATGCCAATCAGTTTCGGGCGGAACTTACGGAACGAATGCGAAAGTTCAACCTGGAGCTGCATCCCGAGAAAACGCGACTGCTGGAGTTCGGTCCGTATGCGATCGACCAACGGCAGTGGCGTGGAGAAGGGAAACCGGAGACGTTCAACTTTCTTGGATTTACGCACATCTGCGTGAAGAAGAGGAGCAACGGACGGTTCACGGTGCTGCGGCAAACGATACGTAAAAGGTTGCAGACGAAACTGAACGAGGTGAAAGCCGAGCTTCAGCGACGGATGCATGAACCCATCCCCGAAGTAGGCAAGTGGTTGCAAGCAGTGGTGCGTGGACACATTCGCTACTACGGGGTGCCCATGAACCAACCGGCGTTGTACCTCTTTCGGTTCCAAGTGGCGCGGCTCTGGCATCGCGCGCTGTCGCGGCGCAGCCACAAAGGCCGCGTACTTTGGGATCGCATGCGGCGCCTCATCACTCGTTGGCTTCCTCTGCCTTCTGTCTGTCATCCCTATCCCCTGCGTCGAATAGGCGTCCTCACCTAAGGCAAGAGCCGGATGCGGGAATCCCGCTTGTCCGGATCCGTGGAGGGGGTTGTGAGCGATCATGATTCCTACTCCGACTTCGATGTATAGCATTTCCCGAGGACGAAGCTGGGCCGATTACCGCACGAGCATCACGCCTAACCGGGCGGTTTTACAGTGACGCACGTCACTCTTAGTCAAATATCGCATGGAGGTCTTTATCATGGCAGTTGCAAGCGAAGTCTCGCGCTCGACATCCGGTGCCACGCCGGCGCCTCCATCGTCGCGCGACCGCGCACAGCGCGACGCCGCGCGCCGCCCGGCGCTCGTTCGATCGGCGACCGCCGCCACCGACGACGAAATCCTCGGCCTGGATTCAATAGGAGCGCCCAGTGTTGGCACCGTAGGGGCGGGTTTCAAACCCGCCCCTACAACCGACAAGCCCGACGAGGCCTCGGCCACGATGAACGATCAAGCGCCGGACGCGCCAATTGCTTCGCCCGACTCCGAATCGCTTCGCGCGGCGCTCGACACCAATCCCGAACTCCGCAGCGCCTGGGACGACGCGCAAGCCTACCGTGAGACATTCGCCTCACCGGAAGAAGCGCGCGCTGCCACCGCTCTCCTCGCCGACCTCGATCGCATGGACGCGCTTTTCTTTTCCCGCCGCCCGGAAGACCACGCTGAACTCGCCCGCGCCGTCGCCGCGCTCGATCCCGCGGCCTTTGCCTCGCTCGCCCAGGCCATGAGCGGATTGGCCACGGAGGCACAGAGTCACAGAGGAGACGGTGTTGTAGGGGCGGGTTTGAAACCCGCCCCTACGGCCGACGCGATGGCGCAGGCGTCAGCCATACCCACCCAGGCCCAAGCCGACTTCTTCCACTCCGCCAATGCCGCCGCGGTCCAAAGCGTCCTCGACGCCATCGAAACGCAGGTCGAGCGCCTGCTGCCCGAAAACATCTCCAAGTCCGCGCGCAATCGCGTGGTCGGCGAAATCTACCGCGAACTCGACACCACTCTGCGCTCCAACCGCCAGCTCGCGCAGCAGATGCGCGACGCGCTCCGCAGCGGCTCGCTCGACGCCGAGCACCAGCGCGCCGTCGTCTCGCTGGTCACCGGACGCGCGCGCCAGGCGCTTCCCGGCGTCGCCAAGCGCGTGCTGAGCGAATGGACCTCCACCGTCGTCGCCGCGCACAACGACCGCCGCGCCCGCCAGCACGCCGCCGAACGCCGCATCGATATAGCCGGCTCGAACGGCACCGGCAGCGACGGCCCGCGCTCCATCGCCCCGCGCGAGGTCGACTACAAGCGCATGTCCGACTCCGACATTTTGAATCTGTAGCGCCGCCATCCTGGCGGCGTTTTTCTGACGCGCCATCACCGCCGCGCCATCCGCCGCCGCTCCTCGCCTTTGTAGGGGCACAGCATGCTGTGCCTGCCTCGCCGGCAGGCGGGCCCGGCGCGGATGCTTGGCGCGATGCCGCCCATTCGTCTCCGCCGATCGGCGATTCGGCCCCGGACCCGATCCAATGCGACCTGCGCCCGAAACAAACGCATCGCCTTCCACAAACGAAAAACGCCGGCTGGAAGCCGGCGCTACAGACTCACTTTGCCCGTCGCCTGTTTGTACGCGTAAATCGCTTGCGCGAGGTCCTGCGCGAAAAGCTGCGCATTCGCCAGCGTCACCGACCCGGGCAACTTCAGCAATCCGGCGCTCGATAGCCCGCTGACCATGCTGGCCAGCTGCGAATTCACCTGCGTCCAGTTCACCACGCCGTTGCTCGTCGCGCTCACGATATAGGAATCCGTCACGCGCAGCAGAAATCCCGGCGACAGCATGATGCCTTGGGTCGCATTCATCGACCCGACCATGTCGAGCGAGAACCACTGTGCCTGCTGCTCGTTTACCCCCGCCGGCAGCGTGACCAGGCCGCACAGAATCTCCGCGTGCACGACCGCGTTGACCGCCGTCTGCTGCGCGGACGCGTTCGCCGTTCCGTTCGCGTTCGTCGGCGGCATCGCATCGGCAATCGCACTGGCCAGGCCGGCGAGCACCAGGTAATCCTGTTGCGCCTGCAGAACCTTCGAGATCGCGACGCCGTACGCCTTGAATTGCGACATCGTCATGCCGTAGCGCAGGGAAGTAAGACCGGTCCTCACCGAGTTCCCAACGAAGCAGCCGACCGCCGCATCCTGGCTTGCCACACAACTTTGCGCGCGAACCCCCGGCGTCCAGGCCTGTGTGATCGCCGCGCCCAGGCACACCCCTGCCCACGTCAATTTGCCGATCTTCATTTTGCAGACTCCCCCGTGCGTTATTTTTCGGCGTGTCTGCGAGAGGGCTGGGGCCGCGGATCGCGCTGCGCCCTGCTGTTGCGCGCGCATCTTCTCCCGGCGCGCGATTCGGCTCAACTGCCCAAAGGTTCAGTTTTGGGCCAGCCTTAGAACCTGACCCACCGCACCCGTTTTCGCCCGTCCGTCACGGACACCCGCCTTCGCTCGCCGCGGCGAGCTACGGCGCGGCAAACCCGCGTCGCTCTCTCCACTAACCACTCGTCACTAGCCACTGAATCTTTCCAAAGGGGATCCACCACATGGCACAAATGCAGAACTGTAATTTGCCGGCTAGAAAAGGTATGCAGGTCCCCTACGTCCGTTGAAGCCCAATTCCAAGACCATTTCGTATTCGATCGGCGTGCTACCGCAGGTTCTAATCGGGAAGCGCTGTTCGTTGATGTACTGCCCGACTTTGGCATCGATTTCCGGCGACTCCCCGTAGATGGGCAGGTATTCCCGCAACCGGCCGTCCCGAGAAATCGCTAGAAGGTAAGACCAATCTTCGGGCGGAGCGGTCGAGTACCCATGCTCCCTGCGCGCACGATCCCTAATCTGAGCAAACAAAACTTCGGGTGCAGCCATGCCGCGGTCATGAATGACCGGATCCGCGCACCAGTCATGCGCGGTAGCCCCAGCAGGGGGTGTGAAGACCCCGTCGGCGAATGCAGAGACCCCTAGCAGCTTATCGACTCGCACATCAAGAGTCTCGTGCGGGCCAGTTCTTACGACGTGGAGCGGAAAACGAGCTGCCCCAATGGTGACGAAATCGGACGCCTCGAACGTAAAGTTTCCGTCGGCGCCGCTTGCGTTGAACGCGTCGAGAACCATTTGACGTGTCGCTGGATCGACGCACACTTTTCTGTTCTGATAGGTGTCCTCCAAATCCGCGCAAACCATCGAACTGTTGCCGCTGGTCAGCTCATACACCCGTGTGACCTTTCGGCCCGTGATCGGAGTTGAAGCGAGAGGCAAGTTCAACAGCCTAGAGAACTCGCGCTGTTGCACCGAGGTCATGTGCGTGTCGCGCAGAACGTACCGCATAGTGTCTAGGGCGACATCGGTTTGGGTGATCGGTCCGAACTGAAATATCTCGCGGAAGCGACCACGGCTTGCCCAAAGGAGTTCATACGTGCCGTCCGCCTTACCGGCGCTTCCCTGAGAGTGAATCCGGGAAACGAGGTGAAAGGGCGGCGATCCCTCCCGCCCGAGAGTCAACTGCGCGGACGCAGCATCTACGATACTCGTCATCTCCTTCTTTGACGGAAGCGATTGCGCTGGCCACGGTAGCGGCGCCAGAACGAGCAAGGCCAGCGATGCCGTAACATTGAGTATCCTGTTCATAGTGTGCCGCTTACGTTAGCATCTGCCTATCGCCGGCACAAGCCACGGGCCGTAGCCGCGAATCAGGAAAAGACGGCTGCCCCACGGCGTACCTCACGAATCCTCTAGTCACCAGCCACTCGCCACTTTTCGCTTCACCATGCATTCGCAACACGCAACGCCGTAAGAATTTCCTTCCAAAGGGGATCCACCACATGGCACAAATGCAGAACGCTCAATCCGTCGCGCTGCAACTCGAAAAAGTCCGCGACAAGCTTCCGCTTCTCTACGAACGCGACGACATCTTACTCACCATGATCCAGCAGCGCGGCGACGTCGAGCGGGTCAGCTCCCGCAACATGCGCCTTCCGCTGCAAATCCGTCCCGGAGGCAAGGCCGGCCTCGCCAACATGGACGGCGGCGACCTGGGCCGCGGCTCCGGCACGCTCTACGACGTCGCGCAGGTCACTCCCGTCTTCTTCCGCGACGCCGTGGAAATCACCAAGCTCGTCGAATACGCCTCCAACGCGCCCGACAAAGCCGTCGAGAACGCCGCCAAGCGCGAGGTTAAAAACGCCATGGCGCAGTTCCGCTCGTTCCTCGACAAAGTGATGCAGACCAACGGCAACGGCGTGCTCGGCACCATCAGCACGGTCACGACCAGCGGACTGCCCTCCGGCGTCGCCGCGCAGTTCACCATGGCCAAGCCGCCCGGCGCGCAGCTTTTCTATTACAACCAGACCGTGCAGGTGTACGACCCCACGCTCACCACCAACCGCGGCTCGGCCAACGTCCTGCTCGTCGATCCGTTCAACTCGTTGATCCAGGTCGACGCGCTGCCGTCCGGCACCGCCGCCAACGACGTGATCGTCCACGATGGCCTCACAGGCTCTTCGCCCACGTCGCTCTTCGGCATCCTCTACCACCAGTCCAACGCGACCACGGGCACCTGGCTCAACCTCAACCGCGCCACCTACCCGGTCGAGCTCGCCACGCCGCGCGTCAACGGCAACAATTCCGCGCTCACGCCCGGCGCCGTGCGCCTGGCCATCAACAAAGTCCGCAAATCCCTCGGCTCGAACCAGGTGAGCAAGCTGATCGCCTACACCTCGATCGAGCAGGAACACCAATGGGAGCAGCTCGGTGTGACCATCTCGCAAATCATCAAGGAGGGAGCGGGCGGGCGCGCCAGCGATCTCGATCTGCTCTTCACCGGCGAGAAGTCCATGGCCGGCGTCCCGATCAAGTCGAGCATCAACGCGAATCAGTCCCGCGTCGATTTCCTCGATCTCTCGCACTGGGGTCGCGCCGTCATGCAGGACATCGACTTCTACGACGTCGGCGGCCAAACCGTGTTCCCGATCTACGGCGCCAGCGGCGGTCTCGCCTCGGCCTACATCTTCTACTTCGTCACCGGCTTCCAGGTGTGGAACGAGTCCCCCCGCAGCGGCGCCTACATCGACAACCTCGCCATCCCCACCGGCTATTAACTCGAGTCAGCAATGGAGACCCCAACGGCCGCTTGCGGACGTTGGGGGCTTTGCGGGGGCAGCTGGGCCCGCTGCAATGTTATTAAGTTGAGCATTTTGTTCATTTTGTTTGCTTTAGCATCCCGGCGATGCTAGATTTCATCCTACGGTAGGGATTTGTTTGTAGAACTCTAAGGCGGCCACTGTATAGATTTGCTTGACAGCCGATGTACTATTTGTATCCGTAGAGCGTCTAATCGTACGGGAGGGCCTTTATGGATTTGAACGTGAGGGCGTTCCGCGTTGTACAGGTAGCCTATAACGGCAATCCCACCGAGAGTGATCCCAAGAAGCTAGCTTCGCGCAAAGGCGGCCTGGTTGGTGGGCCCTCACGTGCAAAAATGAGCGCCAAGCGTCGTAGTGAAATCGCAAGACAAGCTAGCATCGCGCGGTGAAACAAACGTCGTAAGGACAGATCGCTGAAAGTAAAGGGAGAAAATGGGAACAGCCGCTCTTGATCTAGCAAATGGAGTGTACACGCCTCCTACCGAGATTGGCAATCTTGGAGCATTCTTTCAACCGGCAACATCCGCAGAAACGAAATTTGTCCGGTCAGACGAGAGATTGATCCGAGAACTGGTCGGTGTGCTTGACCGGCAACTGATCGCAGCCGTAGACGCGCGCTCAGTATCGGAGTTTATTTCCGTGCGAAAGCGAGTTATGCCGCGCTACGTCCGTGGTCTGCGCGCTCTTTACGATACAGTCGTGAATCTTGTCTCCGACAAGATGGTAGAGGCTATCTCGGAAAGCATTTTTGCTGAACTCGGAGAAGATCTAGAAAAGCAGCGTGAGCGTTTCGGGAACAAATTGACTGACCAAGCCGTGTTCACGCTCTGGACCATTCAAAAGATTGGCGTGTTAGGTCGAGAGATCGCTAGTGCTGGAAGTGTCCCAAAAGACAAAAAGAAGCAGGATAATGATCTGCTTTATGAATACCATGCTTCCTCTTTGTGGTCGCAGTTTCATTTGGACGTGCTCTTCGCAGCGGCGAAGTTTGATAGGCCAATCGTAGAACCGATAAGGGAAACCGTCTGTGACGGAATGAAGGCGGCTGTCGATGCCTACGTAATCATGAAGGACGCGCTCGCGTTGCGCTGCCCGCAGCAACAGGAAACTGAGGCCCTCCAGCTACCCTGGGATGAAGAAGACGAACAGTTACTAGCCTCATCCATGAGAAACAGGAATGCCGACCCCTCCGGCGATTTTTAATCAAGGGGAAGTGTATTGGTGTGAACCCGATCCAAACGACACAACAGGTGGCGAGCTGGAAAAGGATCGCCCGTGGGTCATTATGTCTATCCCCCGCCTGAATCGCGGGTATTGCGCAGTGGGACTTCCGCTTTCCAGACACATGGAAAAGGCTGGCGGTCATCTGATAACCGTTCCCAAAGCTGAAATCACGGTTGAGGATGGCAGCGAAAATGTGGACCGCGTAGCCTTGACCGATCAAATACGCGCTTTAGACAGAAGGAGATTCCGAAAGAAGCTCGGTTTTGTCTCTATCCGCGCAATTAACGCCATTAATCTCGGCCTTGATTATCTTTTCGGCAACAAACCGCTGCCTAAGCCAGCCACCGCCGCCCTACCAGCTAAACCAGACGCGTCAAGCTGAGCCACTACCGAACCATTTGACGCCTTGCTTTTCCGGCGCTCCCATCCGCGCAAGGGAGACCCGGCCCACTGGGCCGCGAGGTGAGATCCTACGAGGACAATTCGAATCGACCGGGCGTCAAAACGACTCACGTGAGCTGGTCATCCGCTCCGCGACACTGACCTTTACCCATCGGAAGAACAAAGGGGCGACCCGATGGTCGCCCCTTCTCACTGTATTCGCTCTGTTCGTGTCTTCCCAGTTCTACGGAGTTGGATTCGTCGGCTTGTTCGCCGGGACAATCTGCGGCTGGTAGCTGAAAATCTCCCGGCTGTGCGGATCGACGTGACCTTCAGCCAGTTGACGCCGTTATTGCCCGCCTCCTGGTGGTCGCCGAAGGTTTCGACGCGCGTGAAGTTCGTCGACTGGCTTCCCTGTGCTGTCCAGCAGCGGCTTGTCCACGCGGAAGTAGTGCGAGTCGCCGTGGACGTAGGCAACGGGTTTGCCGAACGCGATCACCTGGGCGCGAAGCGCGACCAGGAAGTCATGGAAGCCGTCGGTCAGCGTCTGCGCATCGTCTTCCACCAGGGTATTCGCGATCGCGCAGTCGGAGCGCGGGTCGCGTCCGGTATCGTCGAAGCCAGGATCGGCCTGCGAGATGAACATGACGCCACGGAATTCTGCGCGACGGTCGCCTCACGAAGGTCTCCTGCATCCATTGGATGTCCGCCGCATTGCGCGCGGCGTACTCCGCCGGATCGGGGTAAGTGTCGCAGAGGTTGTTGCACGAGCCCTGAATGTTCAGGCTGGCGTAGGTCACGCTGCCGATCGTCCAGCGGCGGTTCTCGACGCACGCGGTCGGTCCGCTCACGCCCAGGCAGGTCTTGTCGAGCTGCACTTCCATGAACATCCTGTGCTGTCCGAGCGAAAATGGCGTGCTGAAGAAAACCGCACGCTCGTGGTCCAGCCGCTCGAGCGAATTGAATCCGCCGTTCTTCGCCCGGTCGCAGTCGACCCAGTCGTTGTCGCCCGTGGTGAAGACGGCCGGCGCCGCGCAGGGAATTGAAATATCCGAGCGCTTGCGTGTAGAGCGCGTCGCTGCACGTCGTCGGCGTAACCGAGCCCGGCGTGCCGTTGCCGGCTTTCAAGTCGCCGTCGTGCGCGGTGAACGCCAGGTTCTGCGAATTCATGTCCGCAATCAGGTTCGGCACGCCCGTCAGCGCCTGTGTATCGGAATAGGGCAGATCGCCCCACAGGCCGATCGCGTAAGGCCCCTGGTCGTGCCCGTCATCTTCGCCACGGCCGTCGAACCCGCCGCCGGCCGTGAGTTTCGTCGCGATCACAATAACCGCCAGCAATGCCATGGCCGCCAGCACGAGCTTTCGCGCCGCCCACGGCCTCTTTCCGCGCTCATCCACACGAGATTCTGTTTTCATTGTCTTCCAGGCCTCCAAGTTTTCCGGATCGCACACCCCGGTCGCGGCAATGTAGACGAGGCCGTCTTACGTGCGCGTGAATGTGCCGTTTAAATTCCCGTAGCGCCGCCATCCTGGCGGCGTTTTTCCAAGCCACCAACTTCGTCGAATCCATCCGCCTCGGTCACCGTTGCCAGAAGATTCTCGTCGGCGGTCCGCAGAACGGCCAAAGTATGCCGAACGATTTCCGAGAACCCGCGGCGGCAATTGCAGTAAACTCGCGCTGCCATGAGACAGATCAGCGCTCTGCTTTACGTCGCCACCGGCCTGGTGTGCGACTTCGTTTTCGCCGTGATGGTCGGCACGATGTTGGGCACGACGACGCCCATGTATTCGCTCGCCGGATTTCTCCGCACGCCGGCGATCTGCCTCGGGCCGTCCCTGCTGGTTCTGGCCGGCATCGTGACGCTATTCCGCAGCAACCGGCGTCTGCGAATCTACATCGAGGCAAGCATCATCCTGCTGGCCGGTATCGCTTCCTGGAGTGTCCCCAAGATCGGCTGGCAGAGCGCAGCGTGGCTGTTCCTGTATCCCGAAGCGGCGTCGCTGCTCGGCGCTATCGTGATTCTGCTGATCGTCCGCAAGGCCTGGGTCGGCGCGCTCATCGGCGCGATCTTTTCCGCGCCGTTTTTCGTGTACAGCGGCGCGACGCTTCTCCAAGGTCACATCCACGGCACCATCGGCTACACGATCGAAGACGTCAGCGTCGCCGCGCCGCTCGTGCTTCTGCTGCTAAGCCTGATTTATTCTCTCCGCGACCGCACCGCCTGACGCCGCACTCATTCGAGATACCGCGCCGCCGTGCTAAGATTCCGCGCATCAAGTCCAACCCGATGCGCGGAGGTGTCAGCTTGAGAGCCCCGTTCGCCGCAGCGATAATCCTGGTCGCATCCGCGCTTGCCGCGCCTGTTGCGTCTGCACAGCAGGGAGGTCCGTTTCAGTGCATCGCGGCGTCCGCTGCGGGCGGCCACATCACGATGTACGTTAGCCAAATGATTCCGAGCGGGGGAGCGGGCCCGAGCCCTGCGCTGAATACCGCCTGGGCCAACTACGTGAGGGCCGCTTACCACCTGGATACTCTGGCGTCGGCCGTCTGCAATCCGATGAGCCCCGACCCGGCGATTCAGCAGCGGGTCCTCGCGGCGGAAGCAAACGCCTGGCAGAGGCAAAACATCCAAATGGTGCAGGTCAACTGGCAGATCGGGCAACCGGCGAATTCGTCCCCGAACCCGAACACCAATCCCTATGCGGCCGTAGCGCCGTCCGCGGACGCAGGATCGAAAGACGCGGGCAAAGATGCTCCTCCGCCACCGCCCGCCGATCAGGGCCCGCCCCCGCGCGCGTCGTATTGCTACTCGGACGACAAAAAGCCGACGATCTATTTCAGCGACGCCTTCGATACCGCCGACCTGCCGAACCCGAAGGCTTGGTCCGCCGCTTTTACCAAAATGCTTGCGGATAAGTACATGTACAAGGGCATCGTCACGTGCAAGAACGGCGACACGATCTTCAACGTTCAGAACACGATCCGCGATCAGAAGGACACCCTGTCGGGGAAGCAACTCATCGACACCGACTGGACGTACGAGCCACCCGCGCCCGGCGATCCAGCAGCAGCGCAGCAGGACGACGCCGCGACGGCCACGCCGCCGAAGAAATCGACCACTCGCACGTCGCACCCGCCTACAAAGCAGAACTAGAGCCGGGAACGCCCCGCGCTATCGGATGGAATGCGCGATCTGGAAATACGCCTGCACGACATCGGGGAGGGCGAGCACGAAAAAGATACCGACCCACAGGAGAATTCCCCTGGGCCCGCGTGTTTTGCACAGGTAGTAAAGAAGTACGACCGCCGACGCGAAAAACAGGAAGGCATCAAATTCATACGGTGCACCGAAGGCATGGACTTGCCGATCCGCGCGTACCCATGCGACGAGGAATAGTCTCAGGGCAATCGTCCAGAAAGCATCGATGGCGCTGGGAGTTGCGAGCCCCCGAGCCCCGAGGATCCAGCTTCCGAACGCATACGTCGCGGTCAGCAGGAGCAGCCCCGCACCGATCGTCCAGCCGGACCGCGCGTAATTCCTCGCTGATGTAATCGGCAGATTCTTCTCCATGGCGCCAAGAATCGCCGCAGCATTAGCGATCCGTATATGGTTGTCAAGTTAACTGTTTTCGCGTCGCCCGCCTCGTGCACAAAAAAAGGGCGACCTTTCGGCCGCCCCGTTCGTTCCTCCGTGGGTAGCGTGCTTCTTAGTGGTGTTCGTGCCCACCGCCGTTGCCGCCGCCGTGCGGCTGCGCGTCGGTGCGATTGTTGTGCTTGTCGTTGTAAATCTGGCGGCTCTCGCGGTTCTGCTGATGTTCCACCTGGTGATGCTCCTGCGGAGTCAGGTGTCCGCCGTTCGCCGCGCGATCGTTGCGCACTTCGTTGTGAATCCCGGTTTCGTTGTGTTCGATATGTCCAGTTTCACCCCGCGTCAACTGCCCGGAATGAACTCCCTGATTGATGCGATTCTGCTGGCGATCCTGGCGTGCGTTCACGCCCATGCCTTCCGGATGAGCCGGAGTCCCGTGGTTCACCGACACATAATTGCCGCGGTCGACGCGGGCCGAACCCTGGTGCGAAATCTGATCCCGAGTGCGCCCGAAATGCTGCTCGTGCGACCAGCCTCGTTCCTCGGCTGTCGGGCTCCGCTCGATTCCGCCGCGCCCGTTGAAGCTCACGCGGTTGATGGTGGTTTCGCGAATCACCGTGCGGTCCACGTAGACGTTGCGGAAGCCGCCGCCGACGTGCCACACCGCCGTGTTGTACGCGAACGCTCCGCCTCGCCATTCGCCGCCGACGAAGCCGACGCCGCCATAGCCGAATCCATAGTTAATCCCGCCGTAGAATCCCACGTGCGGGCCCCAATAGCCGGCATGCCATCCGTACGCGCCGCCGACGAATCCCCAGTATCCAGGCGTCCACAGCAAACCCACGCGCGGAGGCGCAACCCACACGCCGGGCACCCAGTAGTAGCCCTCGGGACCGTAGGCCCAGTAGCCGGGCGTCCACATGTAGCCTTCGGTCGGGCAGGGCGGCTGCTCGTACACCGGAATCGGTGGCGGCGCGACCGTGATCGAAACTCCCACTGCAACCTGCGCGGACGCGGCCGCCGGCATGGCGACAGCGGCCGTTATCAGTACGGCGAACAGCAATAAATGACGCGCGTTCAGCATTCTTCGCATTATAAATTCCTCCACTTGGAAATTGTCCGCTGCCGCGCCGGGTTCGGCAGGTCGGAACGTAGGCTGCGTATGATGAAGTATGATGCATTCCAGCCCCGGCGGACACAATTGCACCCAGCCGTGTATTCCAATTGATTAAACCCGCCCTGCCGGAAAATGTTGCGGCGCTATTTCGCGCCGAGCAAGAACGCCCAATCGGCCGCATACGCGGGCTTGCCGTTGGCATCGAGTGGCGTCACGTTCGTCGCGGACATGCTGACGTGATACACATCGGCGCGCGCCGGCATCTTGTTCGCCGGATTCGGCTCCAGCGTCAACACCCGAATGTGATCGGCGGGAATCCCGAGCACCGCATAGGCAGCCTTCATCGCATCGGCGTGCGACTCCTTCGCGTGATACGCCGCGTACCAGCGGTCCATCGGCGTCGCGCTCTCCGACGTGATCCACGGCGCCCA
Organism: uncultured Acidobacteriota bacterium; assembly: GCA_963769415.1. Classification (GTDB taxonomy): domain Bacteria; phylum Acidobacteriota; class Terriglobia; order Acidiferrales; family UBA7541; genus Palsa-295. The sequence continues at coordinate 1,213,392 of CAVYLM010000005.1, read as the reverse complement.
CTGCTTCGTCGCCTCCACGCGGTCCCAAGCGCCGGATAGATTGATCACGCGGTACACGGATCTTTTTTTGGCGATATAGGCCGCCACGCCGCCGCCTTGCGAATGGCCGGAAACCGCGATGCGCGCCCAATTCGGCTGCCCGTTCAGCAGATACTGCCCCCAACCTTCATCCGCGAAATGCTTGTCTAGGTATTGCAGCAGCTTCACCAGCCGGTTGACCACGGACTCGGCCGGCAAATCGTCAATGTCGCTCGAAACGCCGTCGCCAAAAATTCGCTTTTCGCGAAACCGGTCCGAGCACGCCGCATCGGGCTGCGGTCCGCAAACCGTGGGCACGGCTTGGCCGTTGTCGTACATCAACCCGATCACGCGATATCCCGCGTCTGCGCCCGCCACCAGAAACGGCCATGAACTGTTCGGCTCGCTTCCCGTGCCCGGGAAAAACACGAGCAGGTTGGCCGTGCGCGCGAGACCGTTCCTGGTCAGCACGAGATTCGGCTTATCGAAGCGCTTGATCTCCGGATCGGCGTCGCTGGGCCACACCGAATAGAGCCTGCCATTGGGAAACGTGTTTGGATCCCGTGCGATCCTTACTCCTGGGATTGGTGATTGCGATTGCGCCGGCGGAGGCGCCTGCTGCGCCGAGACGCTTCCTCCAGTCATCGCGATAGCAGCGCAAACCACCGCCGCGGAAAATCCTGCGCGCATCGTTCGAGATACAAATTTTGGGTTGTTCATGACGGCAAGAGTCTACCCCGTGCCGGTGCCGAAAGAGAAGCGAAGGGCATCCCGTGGAGGGATCTTCGACTTTTGTGTGCCCGCGCCACGCGCTGGCGCATCTTTAATGCGTTATGCTCGTTCTCCGTTTGGGTTATAATCTGGTTCCCCCCAGCCCCCGACCAAGGGTGCTGCGATGACCATTACGAAAGAGCGTTGGCGCGACCTCTGCAAGCAAGCGGCAATCGAAAAAGATCCCGACAAGCTTGTCAAGCTCTGCGATGAAATCAACGCGATCCTTCAGCGGGCGAACAATACAAGCCGGCAGACCAGCCTGAGGGACAAGTTACCGCCTACCGATCGCCGCACGGCGTAACCAGCGCGGGTGTTACTTCGGCTTCGTGAAGATCGGTCGGCCGGCCATCCGAAGTTCGTGCGCGCTCGGCTGTTTCTTCTTCGGTTTCTTGGCTTCTCGCCTTTTTGCGTCCTTGTTTCCCATGGCCTAACAGTACACCACTTTAACGAAGAGCGGTCCTTCGACTCCGCTCAGGATGACGGCAAAGCCGTCACTGCGCTTGAATCTTCGCATAGCTGATCCGCAGCTGCTCGACCGTCTCCTGGGTGCCGTCGCCGGTGCCGGCCGCGCGGACGGAGATAATCGTCGCGTCGGTTAATTTGTATTTCTTCGCCGCCTGATCGCTGTTGTCCGTCAGCGTGATGTCAATCTCCGGGAAGTGCTGGTGGCCGCTGTAAGCGCCAAGGAGCGCGAGCGACGAGCTGTCGCGATCCTTCACCACCACAATCGGCGGATGCACCGCCTTCGCAGCAGTCGCTCCGGAGCCGCTTCCCGCCGCGGCGCTTCCTTCGGCCATCGCCGCCATCTGCGCCGCCGTCGGCATCGTGGTCTGCCGCAACGGGATCCAGTGGTTGAACATCGGGTCGGTTGATTCGCCGGCGATCACATGTCCGCTCGCCGAAACCACGCGCATGTATCCGCCGAATCGGGAGTTCGGCGCTTGCGCGCGCGCCGCGCTCGCAAGCATCGCGCACGCGGTCAGAATCAAGACCGGCGCAGCAATCCGCGCTCTTGAAATTTGCCGCATCGTCATTGCAACGTCCCTCCCCGCACTCCGCTTCTGTCGATTGTCTTACGATTCCTTCGCCGCGCAACCTTCCCGTGATCCGAGTGCTACGCGAAACACACGAGCCCCCCTCCGCCATCCAGCGCCGCGTCGCGCGCGCCGGCGGCGCCAACCGCTACGGCGAGCCGAATTTCCGCGTCGTCTGGGGAGGATCGCGGCTCACCTGGATCGGCGGCCGCTGGACCGACCACGACGAGAGCGGCAACGTGCTTCGCGAAGCGATCGAGCTGCGCCAGGTCCCCAAATACGTGCCGCACAATCGCTGGCACATTGAGCGCTGGACGCCTCCGGAATCTTACGGGTCGCCCGGGCGCTGGTACGACGAGACCGCCGAAACCGACAACGGCGTCCGCGTTCCGGCGCTCGGGCCTTTTCCTTCCCGCGGCGAATACGAGCACTGCTTCACGCTGGAAACCGCCGCGGGAGAATTTCTACCGCTCACGCCCACCGCGTGCGACTGGGTCGTGCGTGCGATCGAATGGTCGCGCCGCCAGCCGCGCCAAGCCCGGCGCCTTGCCCTGGCCGCACGCGAAGAGGCCCGCGCCCGCGATTTCGACCGCGCCGCCGACGAAATCCTCGACGAAGGTTTTTCTTTGTAGGGGCGTAGCACTGCTACGCCCGGCAAACTTTCTTGGCTCCGCGCCGTCCACTCACCTCGCACACCGGCCGCCGCGGTCTTATGCAGCTCACCCCGCCTCGTTGGGGTGAGGCCTTTCGGCACCAATCGCCGCTCGCCGGTGTCCAATTAGCATGTTCACACCCGACTGGCGATGGCAGCTGGGATTCGAAAACCTAAGCTTCAGCGGCCGACTATTCCTCCTTCTTCTCGCAGCGATGGCCGGCTACACGCTGTTCTTCACCATTGTCTCCATGATTCGCCTCCGCCGCCTGCGCCACGCCCCGAGCGGCGACGCGGCCCGAATCTTCGCCGCGCAGCTAGGTCTTCGTTCGGCGAACGTGCGCCATTGTATGGTCGCCCTGTCGTATTTCCTATGGCGTGGTATTTTTCATTCAAATGAACGGCGCATTCTTTACGCCGGAGAACAAACGGCCCGTCGGTGTGATGGTCCTGGAAAACTTCGGTGACTGCTTCCGCCGTTCGAAGACGATCTTTCTCATTTTCCTCATGCTGTACCTGGTCCAGTGGTTCGTCTCGGCCCGAATTCGGAAGGCCGCTCTTCGGCTCGAGGCGTAGCGCCGGCCTGTCTGCCGACAGGCCGGCATCCTGCCGGCGTTTTTGTGAACCGCATCGCCGCTTTCGCCATTCGCGTTGGGCATTGCTTGTGTAGGGGCATCCGCCGCGGCGGACTGTGCCCGGCGAAGATGCTTGGCGCAACCTCGCCACTCACCTCGCATTCCTCCTGGAATTAACGTAGCGCCGCCATCCTGGCGGCGTTTTTCTGGTGCGGCAGCTTCGCTTCGGATAGGTGTCGGAAGCAACCCAACATGACGAAACACCACCGTGAACGCCGAGGCTGATTTGCGGCAGCGCAGCCTCGTCTTCAGAAAAACGCCAGCAGGATGCTGGCGCTACGGACTTCCGGTTTTCCACACCTTCCACACATTTGCACAGCTTTTTTTTGCGCGGTGTAGTTGACGCGGCATCGCGGACAATCTATCGTGCGCGCCAGATTGAACCGGGAAGCTTGGAGACACGGTTCAGCCCCGCGATCGTGAATGTTTAACCGCTAACGCGATCCGGAGTGGAACCGGTAGTCGAAAGACCCCGCGATTCAGCCTAGAAGTCGCAGGCGCTTCACGGCGTTTGTGACGCGAGGCTGGCTCGCGAGGCTCGGAGACATAGCGGTTCGGTTCGGAGGCTGCGCTGGCTTCACGGCGAGCGTGGCGCTGGGCCGGATAACAGATCTCCGAGGCTTGGCGGTTCGGTTTGGAGGTCGCGAGGGCTTCACGGCTTTCGCGGCGCCGGCTGGATCGAAAGGCTCGTAGGCTGTACGCGTCAGTTTGGAAAGACACGGCACGCCGCAAGGCTGTTGCGTCGCCGGATTGAAACGGAAGCCTGAACTTTACGGCTCGATTCTAGAGGGCGCAAGCGCTGCAAGGCGTTTGCGCCCTCTACCTTTTTCCGCCCCATAGCACGCCCGCACGGAACAAACCCGCCCACGCCGGTGTCAATCAATCCAGCGAGGTGCGCAATGTCCTACAAGCCCAACGCTCCGGCCCTGATGGCCGCTCCAAACGTCATCCCGATGGCGGACATCATGCTGGTCCTGCTCATCATTTTCATGGTGATCACGCCGCTTATCACTCAAGGCCATCCCGTCAACATGGCCAACGCGCAAAACGCCGAAAAGATGCCGTACGCCGATCGAGACGACGCCGTCATCGTGGCCGTTACCCGCGACGGCAACTTCTTCCTGAGCCCAGGCAATAACAAGATCGCGCTCGGTGAAATCGGCGACGACATCAAGGATTTGATGGCGACGCGGCTCGACAAAACCGTCTACGTCCGCTCCGACGCCCGCGCGAAGTACGGCGACGTCGTCAAAGCGGTGGACCAGATTCGCGCGACCGGCATCGAGAACATCGGCATGCTGACGGAGAAGATTCCGAACAAGCCCTCACAGTCTCCGTCCGAAGGCGGATTGAACTAGCGCCAGGTCAGATCGCGTGAACCATGAAGGAGGTTCGCCATGGAAATGGCAGTTGGCGCACGCAAGGCCGGGCTGGTTGCGGATCCCAATATCGTTCCGTTGATTGACGTGCTGCTAGTGCTGATCATCATCTTCATGGTGATCACGCCGAGGATCCCCACTGGATTGCCGACTCTCGTTCCTCCGCCTCCACAGTCGAGGCCAGGATTGCCTGATCCGCACGTTGTTGTCGTGCAGGTGATGCCGGGCGGGAAACTACTGGTCAACAGGGAACCGAGCGATTGGGACGCCCTTGGCCCGCGCCTCTCGGATATTTTCAAGCAGCGCGCCGACAAGGTGGCCTTCGTGAAAGGCGCCGAAGAAGTTCCGTTCGCAGAGATGGCTCGCGCGATCGACATCATGCGCGGCGTCGGAATCGAACACGTCGGCCTGGTCACGCCTCGCATTCCATAGGCCGCCCCGAACTCTTACATGGCTGTCCCGTTGCTGTTTCTCAACTCGAATCCCTAACCAAGGGCATTTGGGCGGCGCGGTGGGGTATACTTCGCTGGTTAACGGAACTCCGCCGAGAAAATGCGATATTCACTCGATTTGCAACAAGAGTACTTGAGCCACTTGGTTCGTTTCAAAAGACCAGCCATGGAGCTTTGGGGACGCGGAGACATAGTTCTCAGGGCCGTCTACGATGCTCTTGCACCGTTCGGTGTGCCCCTAGCCAACCTCGCGCCGAGCACAAGCGTGAACAGCGCCGCGGACCCCGCTCTAACCGTAAAGATCGGGGACGTCGGTACAACGAAATTCGCGCTGGATCGGATTGAATCGCTGTTCGTGAATTTTACGGAAGACTTCTTTCGATCGATCCCTTCTATTCTTGCTGCGTCTACAGGTTGGGTTAAGGCTTCTGTACCGTCTCTGGAGTTTGCTTCGCATCAATTTACTTACTTCAACCATAGCCTACTGAAGGAGGGTAAGACTCAAGAGTTCTTGGCGAAACTGAATCCGAGAACTATCAAAAGCGCCGGAGAAAGCATTGGGAATGGGATGATCTTCAATCAGGTACGAAGGGACTTGGGCTGGCGAAGCCAGCTCCTCCTCGACCGCTCGACGATCGTACCTGATGGCTTGTTTGTTAGTTTATCAATACTGATTGACGGTGATATCGCCAGCTATGATAGTCTCTTTGTGGAGGCTCGATCTTATTTCGCGACCGCACTTAGCGAGCTTGATCTTAAGGTCCCCGAGCTTCTCGAGTAGCCCATGGCTGCGACTCCACAAGGTCTCATGAGTGGCCTAGCCTCATCGAACCGCCGGCGCGGCCGGCTCTTAGTGGTAGAAGACAATTCAACTCTATACTCCCAGATACCCAGATTCCACGAGCGCGTTTTCGTCGAAATGCGGACCCAAACAGGGAACAATACTGCGATCGAAATGCTTAACCGCCTCATGCAAGACCCCCGGGTCGTTTTGCTCGATTTCGTGATGCAGGCGCCTGCGGAACGGGCCTCGGATGCCAGCGAAAGCGCCGAGCTGAGATGGCTCCGAGAACATAGGGAAGAGGTTCTGCGATACGCGGGTCAATGGCTCTTGCTAGCTCACGGTGAGCTTGTGGCACACAGCGAGAACTTCAGAGACGTGCGCTACGTGGCCGATCGCGAGCAGCTCGAAGCCCCTTTCGTCTACTACGTTCCGACTGAAGCAGAAGCGAACTTCGTAATCCTTTAGAATGCCAGTCGTCAACTATCCCTTCTCGCTCGACTATTTGCCTGCCGGTCCCCAAGGAGGTCTCACTCCAGCTCTAGAGGTTCAGCTAATAAGGGGGCCTCATGTCACGCGAGCCGTAGGCGTAATCGATTCTGGAGCAACCATAACAGTATTTAACCCCCAGCACGCCCAGATGTTAGGAATCGAAGATCTCTCAGAAGGCGAGCTCCAACAGTACCGGTCGCAGGCAGGACAATTGGACTACTACGTTTTCGATCTGGAAATACAGATCCAGCTACAGGATCACCAAAACAGATTCCCGTGCCGTGTCGGGTTTTTCGCTGCGCATAGGCCGCGCAACATCCTGGGTAGAGACCTTATTTTTCAGTACTATGAAATCGGCCTACGTGACCGATCTCAGACCATCCACCTTCGCCCTGAAGCCTGACGCTTCGTCCTCTCAGTCGCATCCGCCCAACATCCCCGAAAGGAAATCCCTTGCCTTCTAACTCCTTCACCACCGCAACACATCTCGCGCAAAGCGACGTACCGCGCCCGCTTTCGCATTTCGGCCGCGAAACGATGCAAATCGACACGCAGCCGAAGGGCGATACCGCCGCCACCGCCGCGATCGCGTCCATCTCCGACCAGGACTGGTATATCTCGCGCACGCACGGCGTCTATCACATCCCCGCGTGCCCGAAATTGCAGCAGTATTCGCTCCTGCTGATCACCTCGCGCGGCGACGTGATCGACATCGGCGACGGCCGCCGCCTGCCGTTCGCCATTTCCGCGCGCGAGATCGCCGACGATCTACTCCAGGATCTCCGCGACCACGGAATCTTCGTCTGCGCCGGCGCGCGTCCGACGGACGAAGAGATCTCCGCAGCCGCCGCGCGCCGCGACGCGTACTACCACCGCCTGATCGCCGAAGGCGACACGCTCTGGGCGCGCGGCCATTCGTTCCGCGAAATTTCCGATCTTCATCGCCGCGCCGCGCTTTCGATCGGCGCCGAGCGCGAGTGGGCGTACGTTCCCATGCGCTTGGCCGATTGTCCCGCGTGCGGCGAAAAGGTCAAATCCGGCGTCGCCGTCTGCAAACATTGCGGCGCGATTCTCGACGCCGAAAAAGCCGCGAAGCATGGACTCAGCGGAGCCGCGCCTCGCGCCACCAGCCCATCGAACACCGCGCCGGTACCGTCGGCCGCGCCGGGCAAGCCCGAGAAATCCACGCAGCGATAGCGCGCGGCTCGCCGTTCGCGCTGCCCGTCCGTAAATCTACCTACAAGTCTCGGCGTGATATGCCATCGCCCCGGACTTACAATTTCCGCGGGCCCTCATACACAGACCCAGCAACCAGAAGGGAAGGCGACGATGCAATCATCGAAACACGCGAAGGCCGCGACGCTCTTTGGCCGTAGGGGCACGATATATCGTGCCCGGCAGACATACTTGGCGAGGTGTAAGCCACTCGCCGCCGCGTGCGCCCCGCTACTCGTCCTTGCCGGGCTTTTGATTGCGGGGCCCACCGCGCACGCACAAGGCTCGCGCAAGGACGACATCGTCTTCGGCACCACGGGACATCCCGTCGCCGGCGCCACCGTCCGCGTCTGCCAGGCGACCGCCACCGGCACGCCATGCACTCCGCTCGCCACGATCTACACGACCGCGGCGCTCACGACGGCATCCGCGAACCCCCTCCAGGCCGACGGCCTCGGCAACTATCACTTCTACGCCCCCGCTGGCCGCTACATGATCCAGATCACCGGCTTGGGCATCACCGGCACGATCACGCAGCCCGACGTGATTTTGGCGCCAGACGTTTCCTCGACCGGCTCCGGCAACAATATTTCCGCGTTCGGCCTGAATCTCGGCGGAAATCTTACGGTTGCAGGGAATGCAACGATCAGCGGCACGCTCACCGCTTCGGGGTTCACTCCAGGACCGCTTACTTCGCTCAACGTCGCCGGCCCCGCAACGATCAAGGGCCCGCGCCCCTACATCGACGTGACCGCGTACAATGCCTCCGGCAGCTCCCTGGCCACGACCGGGAATTGCGTGAGCGGCAGCACGAGTCTCACGCTCGCATCGGCCATCGATTTTGCGAACGGCCAGGGTGTGGGTATTCCGGGCTGCGGCGCGTCGCCGACCGTCACGCCGCCCACGGTTCAGGTCGCCAATATCGGTGCGGCGGGTTCCACCACTTACAGCTACGCGGTCACGACGGTCGACGCCGGGGGAGGAAACTCCGGCTACGGCACCCTCGTCTCCACTTCGACCGGCACGAACTACAACGCCATTTACATCACTCCCGTCGCCGGAGCCCGCGGCTATGCATTGATCGGCCGCTCTTCCGGGTCGCCGGTTCTGCTGCAGTACGTGCCGTGGGAAGACCCGACGAGCTATCCAGGTTCGAGCGCTGCACGATCCAGCAATTTCGTGACGGTGACGATTCCCGGCGTGGGGGCGACGCTGAGTTTCTTCCCCACGTGGTTCATCACCATGTCGGGCTGCTCCGATCCGTCGTTCAACGGCACATTCCAGGTCCAGAATACAGGACAGAACACGTTCCAATACGGACAAGTGGCTTCGGCTTCAACCGCTACCGGCTGCACGGTGACCGTGAATCCGACTTTCTTCGATTTCGGCACGACTTACCCGCACCCGAATAATTTAGGCGTTTCCGCGTCACCAACGAGGGACACTTTCACGGCAACGATCGTTTCCGGCGGCGGCACCACGACGCTCAACCTGAGCGCCGCTCCCAGCGCGAATGTCACCGGCGCTCAGGTGGTGCACGACGACACGGCCGCGTGGAACGCCGCCATCGCGGCCGCCGCCGCCTTGAACAACGCGTCCCCGCTCTACTGCCCCGCCGGCGCATACCGCATTTCCTCCGACCTCAATATCGCGAGCGGTTTCACGCTCAACGGCCCGTCGCTCGGTTGGGACCAGTATTCTTGCGTCATCCAGCAGCAGAATCCGGGAGCGGACATATTCCGTGGCGGCAATCCGTCCGAGGCCAATGGCGTCGACATAACCAACGTCCAGCTTTCGGGCGGACGCATCGGCCTCGACGCGGTTTCTCCGGGCGGTATGGTTGCAAGTGAAACGAGCGGAGTCATGTGGCAGTCCTACGTCGGCTACCGCTCGTCAGCGAATAGCATTCAGATCACGATCCGTAACAGCCTGTGCCAGACCCAGGATTGGTGCATCGACAGTTCGCCCGCCGCCACGATTCAAGGCTTCAAGATGGATGTGTGCTGGTTCAGCGGCGCCGGAAACGGCGTCTGGCACGACGTGCGCATTCCGAATACGTTCGGATACTCGAGCAGCGTCACCTTCGACAACTGCCTCTGGGAAGGCCCGACGGCAACCTGGATGGTCAATTCGGCCACGCCCGTTGGCGCGCGCATGGTATTCGGCTCGGTCGCTCCCGTGGTCTTCAAGAACGGCCAATTGGCCGACAATGGCGCCACGAGCGTCAATTTCCTCCAGACACTCCCTACGACGAACGGCGCGCCGCTTGCTGTGGAGTTCGACGGCGGAAACTGGACCGCGGACTCGGGAGCGTATCTGGTGAATACTTTGCCGGGCAGTAACATTGCAAGCCTGGAGTTTCGCGGCGGCTTGTTCTCCGGTGGCGCGGGAATCTGGGGAGGCTCGGCGCCGCTCGGCGTGGTGAACGATGGCGGCACATTCGCGCCGGCGCTGCCAACCACGAATCTCGTCACGCTCACCGGCGGGAAGGTTGGCGTCGGCACGGCCAGTCCCGCCTCGAATCTCGACGTCAACGGCAGCGCCGCTGTGAACTCGCTCAACGGGGTGCAGATGGCCGAGCGCTTTTCCGGCGCCGACGCCGCCGCGAAGATCAACGCATGCCTCACCGCAGCCAGCACCTCGAGCGGAGTCTGCGACGCGCACGGCCTGACCGGCTCGCTGACCGCCAGCACTCACATCCAGATTCCCGCCGGCACCACGCTTCGCTGGGGCCAGGCCCAACTCACCATCAACGACACCACCAACAACGATGCCGTTGAGCTGCTCGGCGACGGCAGCGCTCTCATCGGCGACCAGGAAAGCGGCGCCGGAACGATTCCGCGCGCGGACGCGAGCGGCTTCATTGCCTGCCAGCCTGCGGGATGCACGGCGGTGAAAAATCCCAACGCCGCCACGCGTAACGTCGACTGGGTCCACATCGCCGGCATGTACCTGAAAGCGACCGGCGCTGCCTCGACCGTCCTGAATCTCACCAGCGTCGGCCACGCGGACATCGAGAACAACCGCTTCGTAATGGGCACCGGCGGCGGCAGCTACGGAATTTTCGGAGACACCTCCACGGGCGGATTCGACTCCACCAATACTTTGCTCAAGCACAACGAATTCGACCCGCAATTTCAAAACGACCGCTGCCTGCATCTCGCCGGCGTCTTCAACGTGGTCGAGATCGAGCAGAACACCTGCATCCTGCCCGCCGCCAACACCGGCACGGTCTGCTTCGAGCTGGCCAAGGACACAAGCGGCAACTATCCCAACAACGACGAATTCTACGGCAACGACTGCGAAGGTTCGTCCACTTCCTTCGGCCAGATCGGCTACAACATCATCAACGCCGATAGCGTAACCATCGGGCCCAATAACCGCTGCGAGAACGTCTACAACTGCTTCCAGTTTCCCATCGACGGCAGCGCCGTCGGCATCCACATCCTCGATCCCTACATTTCCGTCTCCGCGAACTCCGTGGTGAAGGCCAACGAGCCTTCCACCTCACAGGTGGCCATCGACAACAACGGCCCGAACTGGCTGCCGTCGATGCACTACGGCCTCAACGATCTCGGGGGACGAAACCTGCTCGGCAACGCGGCGTTCGAGGGCTGGTCCGGCTCGACCGCGCTCTACTACTGGGGCGGCGTCAGCGGCGCCAGCATCAATCTCGCCGGCAGCGGAATCTACGCGCAGAATGCCAGCGCCGGCACGCCCGCGGATTCGGCCACGCAGGGCACCTACAACGTGAAGATCGGAGACAACGCGACCGCCGGGCTCGGAGTGAACTCCGGTTGCATACAGGTCGACCCAACGATGAACTACACGCTCGCGTTCCGCATCGCGGCGTCCAGTACGAGCATCAATTTCCGCCCCGGCTTCCGCTTCTACTCCGACGCAAATTGCACCGAGGCGAACAAAATCACCTCGGTCGCCACCAACGCGCGCGTCCTCGCGCCCGCGAACTATGCCGGCACTTCCTCGCTGGTCGGCACCGGCCCGAACTGGCAGAGCAGCAACGCGTCGCTCACCTACAACAACGGCATCACCTGCAACTGCAACGTCACGGGCGCCGATTGGCAAGTCCCGGCCGCGAACACGTGGACTCCGACGCGCAATTTCGCCATCACGTTCCGCGCGCCCAACGCTTACAGCAGCTCGTCCACCGTTGCGCAGTCGATGCGCGTTTTCATCCTCGAAAACACCGCCGCGAATCCGAATCAGATTTTCGTGGACGACGCCGTGCTCAGCGAAGGCCCGGTCAGCCCGAATGTTCCGCTCACCGCGAGCGTCTCCGACAGCGTCAGCCCGACCGTATACGGGAATCTAACCGTGGCGGGTGGGTTGACGGCTGGACCGAGTGCGCTGCCCGCGACGCTCACCAGCGGCACACCCACGGCAGGGAACTGCGCGGCCTTCACCTCGGGCGCCACGACGAACGTGCAGGATTCCGGCTCGCCATGCCCGACGCTCTTCACCAAATTTGCGATGGGATTTGTGTCCGCCGGGCAGGCGCCCAGCGCGAACAACGCGATCGACGTCTCGGTGATTTATCTGCCGAACATCCAATTCTCGAAGCTGGCCGTGGACGTCTCGACGACCGACGCCAGCACTAGCGATTTTTACGGCTGGGCCATCACCGATCTTTCCGGCAACGTGAAATGCTCGATCACCGCCGTGAACTTGACCGCCGGCGGCGCCAGCGACCAATCCTGCACGCAGGGAACTGTGACGCTCCCGGCCGGCGCGTACCTTTTCGCCTTCACCGGCAACGCCACCACGGCGAAGATCGCCTACAGCGGCACGGCGCCCCTCGCGCTCTCCAGCGCCGTCTCCAGTTCCACCAGCTCCAGCGGCGCCATCACCTCGCCGATCTCGGTGCCGTCAGCCGGAGTCACCTACAGCGGCTACGGCCTCCCCGCCATCATTTTGCATTAGCCGTCGTAGCGCCAGCTTTCAGCTGGCGTTTTTCTGAAGACACACCTGGCTGTCCCAATTGGCCTCAGCTCGCAACTGGCGGTCGCCCTTCTTTGCGTCACCTTCGGGGCCACCGAGGTGCCATCGCCACCGTCGTAGGGGCACAGCACGCTGTGCCCGGCACGGATGCTTGGCGCAATCTCCGCCACTCACCTCGTACTCCGCGCCCACACTCAACGTAACGCCGGCCTGTCCGCGGCAGGCGGGCTTCCAGCCGGCGTTTTTCGTGTGCGAAGGGCTACGCTCAATCTCGTGCCGCCAACCTAAGCGGCGATGGATCTTCAGAAAACCGCCGCCAGGATGGCGGCGCTACGAATTCAAGTCCCGGCGAGCCGCCGCACTCCACATCGATCCCATGCACATTCCCGAATCCGCACATCTCTGGGCGCTCTTCGCTGCCGGACACGGCCTGCACGTCCTCAAACGCGCGAGCCTGTCCGTCAGCTCGAAAATCTCCGGCGCGCGCTCGCGCTCCCACTGGCTGCGCCACAACGCGCTCAACCTCGCCATCCGCCTGTTCGTCAACGCCGCGGGATTTTCCTACTGGATCGCGCACCCAGCCATCGCCACGCAAGTGATCCACACGATCGGCATCCCCTTCGATCTGTCGATCGCGCCCGGACACGCCACCGCCGCGATGTTCGGCCTCTCCGGCGACAGCATGGTCGACTGGGCCGCCGCCAAGGTTCCGTTCCTGCAAAAGGAAATTCCTCCGGCGCCAACCGATTCGTAGTCGGAAAGAGTCTTCAAGCGGGAACTGGAAGGGGCTGGACTTCCTGATTTACTTTGCGCTGTTCCTTGTCGCGTGCGACTTCCAGATCGAAGTGCACTTGCAGGTTAACCCAGAACTCGGGCGTCGTACGGAAGTAACGACCGAGCCGCAACGCCATCTCGATCGAGATGCCCCTTTCTTCTTTGACGATTTCATAGACTCCCGGCGCAGGCACCCGCAGCGCCATCGCCAGCTTGTGCGGATTCAGGTTCAGAGGTGCCATGAATTCCTTCCGCAGGATCTCGCCGGGGTGCACGGGCTTCAGCTTTGGCATGCCACTCTCCTCAATCATCGTAATCGACAATTTCGACGCCATACGCATCGCCGTCTTTGTCTTCAGTCACGGGTCCCTGATTTCTCTGTATTGAGGATTTCCAAATTCGTCGTGATCGTCACGCGATCCGGCAGGTCGAAGGTCGTCTTAGTGACAGTCGGAAACGAGTGCTTGCCTCCAGCGGCGGGTAAGGCTGGATCGAACTCATAATCATACACGATGGTCTGCGTGTAGGGCGCCGACGGAGGATTCGCGAACGTCCAACGCTGGATATTCTCTGCGGCATACTTGTGCAGCAAAGAATAAGGTGCCTTCAGCGGGTTGTCCGTCGGTGCGTCAACGTGCACGACGTTTCCGTCCGCATCAATCGTAATCGTGAGCGTAATCTTTCCTGTCACGTGCGCCGTTCGCGCGATGGGTGGGTAGCCGGGTGACTCGATGTGTCTCGGGCATAGCGGCATCCGATCCTGACCGGAACAAGCTGCCGCCACACAAAACAGCAAAATTCCAAATGCGGTCTTTTTCACGTTACCTCCAACATCCGCTCTCTCTTGGTTTGTATTGTAGCGCGCGAAGCACTTCGTAAGGTCACCCGGAGGCCCCCATGCCCGTCGTCCCCACAACGGCGTACTCGCAGGCCGAAGACGCGCTCTCGCTCGCTCGCGCTCTGCTCAACGACACGGCGGGCGCGGTCTTCACCGACACGCTGCTGATGCCGTTCCTCAATTCCGCCTACCGCGGCCTCCAGCGCGAACTGGCCGAAAATGGCGTCAGCGTGCTGGTCGAGCAGCAGGACCTGAACCTCGCGACCGATCCCACGAGCGGCATCACGCCCACGGAGATCAGCGACGCATCGAGCCCGCAGCTGCCGACCGATTGCCTGGCTCCGCACATGCTCTGGGAACGCGCCACCGCGAACACCACGGACGTATTCGTGCCGATGGAAAAGTTTTCGCGGGGCGGCTCGATGCTCAACCTTCAGCCGAGCACGTACTTGCGTCTGTGGGAATGGCGGGAGGACAAAGTGAATTTAATCGGCGCGACTCAGCCGGTCACGGTACGCGTCCGCTACGAAAAAGTGCTGCCGCTGCTCACGCTCGGCACCGATCCGGTGCAGATCCGCAGCGCGACGGATCCGCTCGCGTTCGCAACCGCGGCGCTGGCGGCGCGTTCGCGCGGCGCGCGCGCCCTGGCGCAGGACCTGCTCGGCACCGCGCAAATGGCCACCGAAAATCTCATCGAGCGCTACGTCCGCCCCGAACAAACCAAAGGCCGCCGGCGCATGCCGTACGGCTATCACCGCCGCATCGTCTATTTGTGAAGTGTTCGTAGCGCCGGCATCTTGCCGGCGTTTTTCTGATGCGTCACCGAGAACAAAATCGCTAGCTGAAGGCTGGCGCTTCGCAATATCCCTAGCAGCTTGCGTAAAAAGGGCGCTTTTTAGGGGGTCGGAGCTCCAGCTCCGACATAAAAGGCTTGCACTCAATGCGCTTCAGCGCCTGAGGACACTCTTCACTGCCTTTTTCCGCAGCCTGCTAGGGGCACAGCATGGTGGAAGCTGCCGCTACGACCCGCCTGACGGAAGCGGCCGCTGTTGTAGCTACTGAATCACGTCGAGCGTGATTTGCAGGCCGCGGCTGGCGCGCAGAGAATTGCCGCTGGAATCGACGGCGTTGGCAGTGACGGTCATGTTGGTTACACCCGTCGGTGTCACCGTCGAATTCGGGTTGCTGCCGTGATGACATGCCGCGACCACGCCGCTCGCGATCAAGAGCAGCGCAACTCCCGCAAAGGCGCGCCTCGAAGCTGCGCCGGCGCCGTCACGCAATGCCCAAACAGCCGCGAATCCAATTCCCGCCAGCGTCAGGATCGCGAGGATCGCCGGCAGAGCAGGGAATCGCGGCGCGCCCCCGGGCGGCCGCGTCGTCACATACAAAATTCCGCCCGGCATTCCGGCGTGATGCGCCCGCGCCGCCGCCGCAGGGGAATTGCACGGATTCGGAATCGGCGGCGTCTCGTTCGTGCTCGTCGACGTATGAATCAGAATGCTGAACGGCGTGGCCCCGCCTAGCGTCGGCACGATGGGACAGGGCTGAAACTCGCAGGTCGTAAATTGCGGCAGGTTTGTCGGGCACGCCAGCGTGACTGTCTCGCCGTTTTGCCCGAACACGCTGTCGGCATTCAGTTGCGCCATGAACGTCGCCGTGTTCCCCTGCGACACAGTCACTTCCGGCGACTGCCCGCTTACGATCGCCATACTGAAATCGTCGCCGATTCCGGCGAGGTTAAGCTGCGCGACATCGCCCTGGTCGTCCGTCACGCTAATAGAGCCCTGCTGAAGGCCCGCGGCCAGCGGTGTAAACGCGACACTGATCGAGCAACTCGCATTTGCAGCGAGCGTCGTGGTGCAGCTCGTGCTGGTTGTGGTGAAATTGGTCGGCGCGGGCGGCGGCTGCGTCCCGGTCGGCACAAACGCCGGCGTGATCGTGAGGCCGGTGATCTGCGTCCCGGAGGTATTGACCAGCGTGAACGCGGACGACTCGGTGGAACCGCCTGTAGGCTCATTACAGAAACCGAAGAAATTCGCCCGCGCGCAAGTGGCGGGATTCGGTCCCGGTTCGATGATGTTGAAGAAAAGGCCGCTGTCCGTGGGCCCCGCCAGGTAAATCACTGTAGCGTCGCCGCCCGAGTCTGTCGCCGTGAGCGCGGCGGAGCGCAGTCCCGCAGCCTTCGGCGTGAATTCGACGTTGATTGTGCAACTCGCGTTCGCCACAAGCGTTCCCGCACAGGTCGTGCTCACGATCGTGAAATCCAAAGCGCCAAATTCCGACGAAAGTCCGGAGATCGGCTGGAGCGAAACATTCAGCCCGGTCACGATGCTTCCGGCGGTCAGCGTAAACGCTTCCGCGCTGCTCGCTCCTCCAATCGGCTCTTTGCAATACGTGAATGCGTTGTCCGGCAGCGTGCAGGAATCGACGGGAGGCGTCAGCGCCAGAGTTCGACCCGTGCCCTGAATGTTGATGGGAAGAGAATCGCCCCCGGAGTCGGTCACGGTTATGGCCGCGGCGCGCAAGCCTGCGACCGTCGGCGAGAACGCTACGCCAATTTCGCACTGCGAGTTGACTCCGGCATTTCCGGTGCAGCTATTACTGGTGATCGTAAAATCGCAGGGAGTGCCCGTAGCGCATGTCGATGCGAGGTTCGCTGCCATGCCGGGAATCGGCTTGAGCGACACGGAGAGACCCGTCACTGCGGAGGTGTTGTTGACGAAAAACACTTCGGTCGGACCCGTGGTCCCGGGGACCTGATCGCAGAAGGTGTAAGCGGTTCCCAGCGGGCAACCTCCGGGCGCTTGAACCTGAAAAAGCACCAGGTTGCCGGACGTGCCGGCGGCCGAGACCATGGCCAAGCGATTCGCGCGCAGCCCCGCGAGCGCCGCGAATACCACCACCGCTACTGCGCAAATTCCCAGCAGTCGCCGCACCAAGTTCCCCCTCATTGCCAATCGATTCGACGCTTTGGATTCACCCGCGCGCCTTCGGGTTGTGCCCGTCTAAGCCGTAGCTTGTCCATCAGACGGGCTCACGCCGCTTTCGCAAGTCGCCCATCATACCAGCGACCCGCAAACGATTCCTAGCGATTGGTGCGGCAGGGAATTCGGGTTGCGAGGGAGTCTACTACGAGGATTGCCCAGCCGCTTTCGCGTTCAGCCACGCGCGGGCCTCGGCCTCATCGCGAAAGACACGAAACTCGAAGATGTCTTCGATCAGCATCTCGAACATGCGCATCATCCCAAACGCATAGTCGGTCGAAACCACGACGGCCGTGCGGCCGATTGTCGACTCCCGGCTCAGCTCTCGCAGCGTCTCCACAATCATCCGCACGTCGGCGGGAGACAGCGCCGGCCCCGCGCCACGGCCGTCGATGAATTCCCGATACGGCAAGCTGTGCCACTGCCTCTCGCGCGCCAGATGTTCCTGGACGTCCGCGAGCCCGATTGGCCCAACCGCGACGGCGTCTATCTGGCGGTTGGCATGATCGACCGTGGAGAGGATCGGCATATCCGGCGCTTCCTCGATAAGCCTTAAGCGCTCGCCCCGCGTTCCCGTTCCCGCGCGCCCAGCCACGCGCGGGCCTCGCGCTCGTCGCGAAAGACTCCCATCGCGCAAACATTTTCGACCAGCTCCGCCAGCGCGGTGATCGCATCGAACGCGGCGTCCGAAGACACCACGAAAGCGACAGGCCCCAGCTGCATTTCGCGGCTGTAGGCACGCATTCGCTCCGCGATTTCGAGGTTTTCTTCCAGACTTACCAGCACGCCGGCGCCGCGCGCATCCACAAACTTGCGGTAACCAAGCCCGCCCTCGCGAACTTCGTGCTCGAGGTGGGAGAGCGCATCGGCAAAGGTGACCGGCCCAACGGCTACAACATTGACCTCGCGGCGATCGTGATCAACAGCAACGATAAGCGGCATGTCCCCGCCCCCTGCGAGCTATTCATTTTGATCCTACGCCTCTCGTTCCCGGAATTGCGAGCGGATAATTTGCCAGAGCCGGCTCTAAGTGCCTGTGGATTCTGGTGGATAGTGTGATTTGCACGCATTCATTCCGGGCATGCGTACCACCCAAATTTCCGTGTTGAACTCCCCGTCTGTAGCGGTTGATTTCACTTCTTTTCCCTCGGAGGAACCATGGCACTCACATTCACGCTCGTCGACACTTGGGACGACGGCAAACGCATCCACGTCGCCGGCACCGCCGCCGCATCGGGGAATTACTCGACCGGCGGCGATACGTTCGACCTCTCGCAGTTTCCCGTGGTCGCCGCGACGCAATCGCCCGTGCAAGGCACCGCCTGGATGGACGGCCTCGCGGGATACGATTACGCGTTCATCCCAGGCTCGGCGATGAACGATGGCAAGGTGAAAATTTTCCAGCAGGGCGCCAGCGCCGGAGCCTTCCCCGAACTCGCCGCCGGGGCATACCCCGCCGCAATCACGGGCGACACCATCACGTTCTACGGAATCTTCAAGAAGCTGCTGTAGCGCCGGCTTTTCCTGAGCGAAGCCGGAGGGCATCCTGCCGGCGTTCTTCCGAAGCCCCCCCGAAGCCCAAAAATTCCCGGCTCCGCCGGCTTTTCGACTTTCCTCGGTTCACCCAAAAGACCGCCAGCTAGAGGCTGGCGCCACAAGCATTCGCCACTCCCATGTCCATCGAATCCTTCTCTCCACTACCGCTCAACGTCTTCAGCACCTGGGTCACGCTGCTCGATCCCTCCGACGTGCCCGTGGGGATGTCGCCCAATCTCGGCGACGTCGACTTTTTCCCGGGAGGAGTGCGCACGCGCTCCGGCATGGTCTCGCAGTTTCCGGTTCTCGGCGGCGCGCCCAGCGTCAACGGGCTGAAGACCTACGTCAACACGAACCTGGCGCAGCGTTTTCTCGTGTTCGATTCGCTCGGAAACCTTTACGAGGAAACCTCGCCGGGAGTTCTCACGATCATCGTGCCGGGCGCTGCCAGGCCCAACGTCTATCTCACCTCGACGACCCACTTCGGCCGGGAATACATGGCGTTCGGTGACGGAGTCATCGGCCAGGACATCCCGCGCCAGTACGACGACGTCAACCTGGATCGCGTCAGCCAGATCGGCCCCGCCGAAGGCCCGTCGGTTGCCGACGGTCCCGGCGGCTTGATTACGGCCGGCGTGCATCAGTGCGTCGTCATTTTCGTCACGCGCCAGGGATATTGGACCAAGCCATCGCCGCCCGTTTCCTGGACCGCAGCCGGCGGCCTCAGCGTCACCGTCACCAATATTCCGACGGGCCCGTCCAACGTCGTCCAGCGCCTGCTCGCTTTCACTGCGTCGGGAGGCGCGAATTTTTATCACGTGCCCGCCACGATGGTGATCGACGACAACACCACCACTTCGCTCGTCGTCGATTTTACCGACACGATTCTGCTCTCCAGCGTCAGCATGGATTACCTATTTGCGCAGATCGAGTTGCCGGAGCAGCTCGGCGTGATCGACTATGCCGAGCGTCTTTTCTGGTGGGGCGAGCGCGCGCAAATGGATAACTGGCGCAACCTCACGTTCGACGGCGGTTGGGACGCTTCGGGCAACGGCCGGCCGCTCGGCTGGCTGCGCGATCCGACCTTTGGCCCGGGCGGAAGCCGCGACTCGACCCAGACCGTGTGGGGCGATGCCTACATGATCACCGCCGACGGCGTCAGCGCGTCGCGCGGCTACATCTTTCAAAACGCGATCACCGACGCGAGCGGCAATCCACTTTGCGTGAAAAACACGGACTACTCCGTGCGCGCGCGCGTGATGCGAACGCCGGGCTTGGCCGGCGGCACGTTGCGGATCAACGCGTTCAGCGGAACCGCCGGGCAGATGGGCCCGGGCATTACGCTCACGGTCTCTCAGGCGACCACCAGCTTTCAGGAATTCGTCGCCGATCTTCTCCCGGCGCTGCCCTCGCTGCCCACCGACCTCGTGCTGCGCGTCTATACCGACGGCACGCCCACGCCGTCGGGTGAAGCGTTCTTCGTGGACTGCATCGAGGTCTTCGAGACGAAGGCGGCGCAGAACGCCTCGCTCGTGCGCTGCTCGGGTTCGGAGGAGCCGGAAGCGTACGACGGCGTCACCGGCATCATGAGCATCGCCGAAAACAACGGGCAGGGAATTCGCGCGGCGTTCAAGCTGCGCAACAATCTCTACTTCGTCAAAGAGCGCAGCATGTACGTCACGGCCACCGACGGCGTCAACGAGCCGGCACTTTGGCAGGTCGAGGAGGTTTCGAACAAAGTCGGCACGCCCTCACCGCACGGAGTCGGGCTCGGCGAGGAGTGGGCCATCATCGCGGGCCGCTCCGGCGTCTATCTTTTCGACGGCAGCGAGCCGGTAAAAATCTCGCAGGAAATTCAGCCCACCTGGGACCAGATCAACTGGGAATTCGGCCAGACGCTCTGGGTGCAGGTCGATACGCAGCGCAAGCGCGTCTACATAGGCGCGCCGATGGGTTCGGCCACGCAGCCGAATCAAGTCTTCATGCTCGATTACACCGAAGGCTTCGGCGACCCGCTCGTGGCCATGCTCACCGCCCCGGAACGCTCGCGGAAGTGGGCGCCGTGGACCGTCTCCGCGAACTCGTGCGCCCTGATCGAGCGCCCGACCGGCATCGCACAAATATATTTCGGGTCCAACAACGCGAGCGGGAAGATCTATTCGCCCACGATCGGCGCGTTTTCCGACGATGGCGCGGCCATCAATTCCTTCTACTCGACGGCCTTCCTCGCCGCCACAGGCCTGGCGCTCAGCGGACGCAATCTTTTCGGCTACCTCACCGCGTATGTGCAGGGCTCGGGATCGCTCGCGCTGGCGGCGCTCACTCCGGGTAGCGCCAGCTCGATCGCGCTCGGCAACTGGACACTCGCCTCGCCCGCCCCGCGCGATATGGAGCAGTTCACCAACGTGCTAGCCGAACGCATCTCCTACCAGCTCGGCACCAACGCCGCCGGCTCGTGGTTTTCGCTCACCAAGCTCGCCCCCTGGGCCAAGCCCGATCCCTTCGCCATCGTCAGGGGAGGGAACTGACGGCTGGCGTTTCCACATCGAACGAACGCCGGATCGCCAAACAAACTTCACGCATACGCCGATCCGATAGCCGCCGTGGGAGGGGTTGAATCAGTCGAACCTTTGCCAAGAGTTGTATCAAGTCTCCGCGCAGATGTGACGGACCCGGCAGCCCGGTCTCTCCCGCCTCAAACGGGATCGCGGTGGGCGTGGAAACGGCCTTGCTGCCGAAAGGAACCACCAGGACGGTGTCCATGAAACGGCTGCGATTGCGAGCATCCAGGGAGACAATCACGGCCCAATGGCGTCGCGGAGGCTCGCCCAGATTCACAATCCAGATTTCACCGCGCCTCGCGATTACTTCATTCATCCAGGTTTAGCTCTCCAACGCTCTGGGTTAGGGCTTGTTCCAGTTCCCGGGTCTCGGCGATTGCCTCGGGAGACATGGAGGCGTAGGCCTCCTCGGTCATTCGCTCCAGCCGCTCCTGATTGTCAATGCGGCGGGCCTCCTCCAAAACCAGATCGATCGCCTGCGCCAGGCTGTCGGCCTTTCCTTCCTCGACCAGCCTCGCGAGAAAGGCGTGGCTTTCCGGCGCGATTGTGGTCGAAATTTTCGGCCGCCTCGTATCGCGGTCCGGCCGCTCGCGCTTCGCGTTCCAGCGGGCTTTGCTAGCCTTGGCGGTTCGCCGCGATGTTCGCTCAGTGGGCATTCCGGTTTCTCCTGGAAGATACTCTATCAGATTATTTAGGAGACGCGCAAGGGGATGACTTATCCCCTGCGAGACATGTTGACCATCCCCCAAATCGAAGCGCTGCGCAAAACGAATCCGCAGCTATATGAAACGCTGAAGCGCCTCGCCGGCGCGTCACTCGGCCCGAACCAGGGCTGGAGCCTCGACAGCCAGATCACCGACGGCGCGAATTTCGCGCGCGTCACCGCTGACGCGCTCACCTCGAACAAAATCGATCCGGCGAAATCCGGCGTGCTGATGCGCGGCTCCGTGCCGCCGACGTGGTCCGGCGCATTCACCTACGCCTCGACGACCTCGAGCATCACCTGGTCGTGGTCCGGGCTCAGCATTCTGCGCGCGGACGGCACCAACACCGCGGTTCCCAACGGATCCCTCGCCGTTTCGGGCCTCACCGCCGCTACGACGTACTATTTTTATCCGTTCTGGGACGACACGGCCTCGGCGCTGAAATGGGTCGCCGGCGGCGCAGGCTCGACCGCCAACGCGCAAACCGCCAAGACGAATCTCGCCGCACAGCAGCAATCGCTTCAGGGACTGATTCCGCTATCGCAGGGCGCGATGGTGGCCGCCACCACCAGCAGCGGCACCGGCGGCGGATCGGGAGGCGGCAGCGGAAGCTGCCTGCGCGCCGGCACAATGGTGCTCACGAAGGAGCGCGGCACGGTCGAAATCGAATCGTGCGCGGTGGGCGAACACCTCCGCTGCCCGGCGAGCATCGGCTCCGAATCGTGGACGCGCATCACGCGCCTGGAAGTCCGCGACGCGGACACCTTCATCCGCCTGCACTTTTCAAACGCCGAATCGCTCGACGTAACCCCGCACCACATCTTCACGCTCGCCGACGGCTCGCCCATTCGCGCCGAGCGCCTCTGCCTCAGCGACATCCTCGTCGGCCGCTTCGGCCGCCTCACGCTGCGGCGCATCGAAGCCGTCACCGAAGCGTCGCAAAAGGTCAGCATCAGCTGCGAGCCGACCCACGAATTCTTCGCCGGCCACCACGCCGCCTCCGTCCGTACGCACAACTACACCTTCAGCTCGTAGCGCCGGCATCTTGCCGGCGTTCTTCTGATGAACTGGGCGGCGCAGCCGATCGTCATTCTGAGCGGAGTGACCGGACGCCTTTGCTCTTCGTCCCGCGCCCGCGGGACGTCCGGTCACGCAGTCGAAGAATCTCTCCCGGACGTAACGCCCGGCGACGCTCTCACACGAAGAGAGATCCTTCGACTTCGCTCAGGATGACGGCGCAAGACGAACCCGGCTCCGCGTGATGTATTATGTCGCGCATGCCCGCTGCACCCGCGTTTTTCCGTGACAAATCCGTACTAATCACCGGCGCTTCCTCCGGCATCGGCGAAGAACTCGCCTGGCAACTCGCGCAAGTCGGCGCGAAACTCACGCTGTGCGCGCGCCGCCGCGACCGCCTGGAATCGCTCGCGCAGAAAATCGCGGCGCTCGGCGCTTCCACACCGCGCCCGATCATCTCGGAATGTGACGTAGCGCGCGACGGCGATCTCGAACGCGCGGTTGCGGATGCGGTGCGTGAGTGGGGGAAACTCGACGTGGCGATCGCCAACGCCGGATTCGGCGTGGTCGCGCCGATCGCCAAGCTCAAGCTCGACGATTACCGCCGCCAGTTCGAAACCAACGTCTTCGGCGTGCTGCGCACGATCTACGCCGCGCTGCCGGAGCTGGAAAAATCGCGCGGCAATCTCGCCATCATCGGCAGCGTCGCAGGCTGGGTCTCCACTCCCGGCGCGTCGCCCTACTCGATGAGCAAGTTCGCGGTGCGCGCGCTCGCCAACGCCATCACGCCCGAGCTGCGCCGCTCCGGAATCAAGGTGACGCTCATCAGCCCCGGCTTCGTCGCCAGCGACATTCGCCGCATCGACAACACCGGCACGCTGCGCCCGCAGGCGAAAGATCCGATCCCGGCGCGCCTGGTGATGCCGACGCCGAAAGCCGCGTCACAAATCCTGAGCGCCATCGCCCGCGGCCGCCGCGAGCGCATCATCACCGGCCACGGCAAATTCTTCGTCGCCATCGAGCGCTTCGCGCCTTGGATCCTCCGCGCCATCACCGCCCGCGCCGCCGCCATCCGCCCCAAGGACGACACCCGCAAATGGGAGTAACCGTAGCGCCGCCATCCTGGCGGCGTTTTTCTGAAGCAGCGCCTCCGCTACATCCATCCGCCTTGGTCGTGCGCCGTCAATGGCCCTTGTAACGCCGACGGCCTGCCGGCATTCCTGACTTCCTCGGTTCGCACGAAAATCGCCGGATGGAAGCCGTTCGGCCCCGCTCAGAATAGGCGGGCGCTACCATCGCCGCGTGCCGTGGTCCGCGGATTGCTCGCAATACACTTCGTTCGCGAAAAAGGAAGTCCCATGCCGTGGATCAATGGAAGATTCTACGCAAATCCGCTTTTCGGCCGCGGGCTTGAGCGCGTCCGCGAAGCCGAAGCTGGCCGAATTTGGTCCGAGCAGGGTCCCAAACTGGAACAACCGTCCCAGACTAAGACTGGGAATCATCAATGTTGGGGGCGGGGACGCTCCTAGCGCCGCTAGATGCGCAAGAAGACATCATTCGGCAATGGCGCAATTGGTACGCGACGGAAGGAAAGACGTACAGATACACGCCGCCCCCAGATTCGCCGGGAAAAAGCTCGCTTCTTTGGCAATGCGCCCGCGGCGTTTATTCGCCTCCGCCAAGCAGCCACTAACGATCAGTGATGAATTACTTCAGGGCGGCGGCATACAGCGCCGTAAGCTTCCCGAACGCGCGGTCGGCCTGCGGCTGCTTGTACGTGGCGCTGTCGGAGACGGTCCACCCGTGCAGCGCATCGTCGTAGACTTCGCTTTCGTACTTTCCGCCCCAGGCATTCAGCGCGGCGTTGAGCTTGTCGATCGCGTCTTGCGTCATGAGGCCGTCTCTCACCGCGTGACCGAAATACAGTTGCGTCGCATCCTTCGGAATCCGCGATAGCACCAGATGGGGGCTGTTCGGATTGTCGGTAAAAAGCCCTCCGCCGTGAAACGATGCGACCGCGCCCACTCGGTCCGGCCTCGCCGCGGCCGTGCGCAGCGCCATCTGCCCGCTGTAGCAGTAGCCGACCGCGCCCACCCGCGCCGCGCTCACGGTAGGCAGCGTCGCCAGGTAATTCACGTACGTCGAGGCGTCCTTCTCGATCACCTCCGGCGTCAGCGGCCCGGCGAGTTCGCCAAATCGCTTCATGGTGCGCTCGTCGCCCCCGAAATTCGGCGGAAAGTCGAACATCTTCCCGCGCGCCGTGCGGTAAAACGGATTCACCAGCAGCACGGTGTAGCCGGCCTCAGCCAGCCGCTTGGCCATCGCGCGATGCGACGGGCGAATCCCCATGATGTCGGGGTAATGAACCACTCCCGGGCGCTTTTTCCCGTCCTCCTCGTACAGCACCGCGTCGCAGACTCCGTCCGCCATCTTGATCTCGATCTCTTTTTCCTTCATCGCGCCTCCTCGGGAGTGATTATGACCGGCAAATCTTACTACATCACGACCCTCGCCGACTGGCAGCGCTACGCCGCCCGCTTCGCGCATTCGCATTACATCGTCCTCGGCGCGCCCGCACAAGACGGTCTTGTAGGGGCGGGTTTTAAACCCGCCCCTACGGGTGATGCAACAGCCGAAGCGCCCGCGGCTGGCGACGCCTCCCCCAAAATCCTCGCCCTTATCGAAGCCGACGAAGGTGTGCACCTCGCGCTCGAGGACGATCCCGCTTTCGAAGCCTTGCCCCACCCGCTCGGGCAAAGACCCATTTCGACCGCCGCGCAGTTCGCGCTCGCTCCGCACGGGGTCGTAGCTGGCGCCACCACATTCGACGCAGCCGAGTCTCTCGCCCGCCTCCACCCGCTCCTGAAGCACCGCGTGTTTTGATTCCCGCAACGAACTTTGGAGTGGAATCATGCCCTTCATAAACGGACGCTTTCACATCAATCCTGCGCATGGCCGCGCCCTAGAAAGGGCTCGGCTCGCCGAAGTGGCGGCACAAGAACCCCGCACGCGTGCACGGGGGAGCGAGGAAGGTCACTGGTCACCATCGACGGGCGACATGTGTTTATCAAAGACTTGCGGCAAGAAATCGCGAGGGTCGCGAAGAAATACGATGGCAGTACCGACTGGGCTTACGGAAAACGGAAAGACAATTTCCCAGCCCAAACTGACAAGTGCAACAAATTCGTGTATGACGTAACTAAGGAAGCAGGCGCAAAAGCCTTGGTTCGGGGGAGCGACGGCAAATTGAGGCCGCCGTTGGCCGGTGAGTGGGCCGATCCGAAAGTTGACATCCCGAATTGGGAAGTCTTGCCGCCCACTGAATTGCCCAAACCCGGCGACGTAGCCGCCTACCAACTTCCGGGGCACGCTACATATACGGGACACTCTGGGATCGTTACATCCGTTGACGCCGATGGCACCATACATGCCATAGCTGCACATGCAAACGTGGTGAGCCGGGACAACAAATTCCAACACGTGCCGGGCGTGACGTTTCGGAGATACGCGGGAGGGAAATAGTGCGATATCCGCCCATTTCGCGGGTCTGTCGGCCGAAGCGACGACAACTCGCCATTGCAGCTGTTGCTGCTTGCTGCTTCGTTGCACTGTCCTTACCAGCATCGCCCCGCCAGACTCAACCCGTCGAAAAGCAGTTGCCCATCACTCTTTGGGTCCGTGTGGTAAACCACAAGGCGCTCTATTGGGTCGGCGGCAAGCCCATCGGTCGCGACTCTCTCGGGGGACTCATCCACGCCGTCGGCGCCGAGCAGCCCGACAATGTCGCACTGACGGTAATTCTGGACTCGCGTGTGCCGATAGGCGAAATCCACGAAATTGATGGAATGTTGGACAAGATTCCGATCGAACACGTTCGCTACTTCATGTACTGGGTGGACGACCCACGCAGCATGCAGGAAGTGGTGCTGAAGGCGGAATTCCTACCCTTGCCGAACGCGCCTCCGCGATCCGTCGCCAACCGGTGATGGCGGCCGAACACCGCTTTCCGTCGGGCGATTTTCTTCTGAAATGGCGTCGTCGAAACCGACGGACGCGAGGCCGACGTTTTCTCCACCACGGCTCCACAATCACGACTCATTACACCTTGCTCATCCGCGAATACACTCCCGCCGACCTCGACGCGCTGCGCCGCATGCACGCGCGCCAGGGCTTCGATTACCCGTTCCCGGATCTGGCCGACCCGATCTTCATCTCGAAGCTGGTCGTGGAAGACGACTCCGGCCGCGCCGTGATGGCCTCGCTTGCGCGCCTCACCTGCGAAATGTATCTGCTAGTCGATCGTGAAAACGGCCCTGCCCGCCGTGGCGGGGGAGGGAACCCTCGCGAGCGCTGGGCGCAGCTCCTCGCGCTGCACGCCGCCGGAGAACGCGACCTGCTCGCCCGCGGCCTCGACGACGCTCACGCCTGGCTCCCGCCGCAAATCGCGCGCCGCTTCGGACGCCGCCTCGCCCCGCTCGGCTGGCTCCGCGACGACGCCTGGACCCCGTATTGCAGGATTTTGAAACCGTAGCGCCGGCCTGTCTGCCGACAGGCAGGCTTCCAGCCGGCGTTTTTCTGGAGCACCATCGATGCGCCAAGCCCTTGTAGGGGCGTAGCACTGCTACGCCCGGTGCGGATGCTTGGCGTAGCCGAATCCATTCGCCTCGGTCAAACGCCGAGGCTTCTGGAGTGCGGCGGCTTGCCGCCGCTGCTTTCGTGCCGAGGCACCGCGCTCCACATATCTCGCGAGCGATCCCGTCAGATTGATAACGCAACGCCAAGAAACCTTGCCGGGCGTAGCAGTGCTACGCCCCTACAAACCCCGCCAGCAGGATGCCTGCCTGTCGGCAGACATGCTGGCGCTACGAATATCCAAAGGAGGCCCCATGGGCCGCGCCGCACAGCACACCCGCAATCTCACCGACCAGCAACTCGCCCTGCAAAACCAGCTTCTCTCGCAATCGAACCAGCAGGGCCAGCAGGACCGCTCGGTCCTGATGCCGACGATCAACAGCCTGCTCACCAGCCAGGGCTACACGCCGCAGCAGCAGTCCGCCATCACGCAGCAATCGCTCGGCGCCGCCAACACCGCCTTCGACGCGCTCCGCCAACGCGCCGCCAACCGCGCGGCCGCCACCAACAACTCCGCCGGCTTCGGCGACCTCACCGCGCAGCTCGGCCGCCAGCAGGCGCAGACCGACGCGAATATCGCGCAGCAGAATCAGGTTGCCTTCGCCAATCGCCAGCTCCAGGAACAGCTCGCCGGCCTCAGCGCGCTGGGCCAGACCTACGGCATCGACACGAACCTGCTCGGCAAAGCCATGGGCGTCCCCGCGGACCTGCTCGGCGTCCGCCAGCGCGCCTCGGCCAGCTCCGGCAGCGGCCTCGGCAGCGCCCTCGGCCTCGGCGCCAGCCTCGCCGGCCTCTTCGGCTGATGCCTTCTTTTTCGGTGGCTTACGGTCTACAGTAGCGTGCATTCTCAGAGCTACAACCGAGAGGGGCCGATGGGCTGTCGCGGTGTACATTTCGCGCTTACCGACGAGGAGACTAGCAAACTGCTTCAAGCGCGAAACGACAGCGACCTCATGGACGTGATTGAGGCAATCGAAGAATCGTGGAACGAGGAGTGGGCCTATGAGACCGACAAAGCCTGGGAAGCTATCCACCGGTGCTTGACCGATGGCAAAGTCGGCTTCGATAACGGCGCCTACCCGTGGAACCTCTGTATCCTTGGCGGGCGTCAACTTCACTCGGGCGATGACTATGTCGTTTCCTTGAAATCCCCGCAGCAGGTAGGGGATGTAGCTGCTTCACTGTCGAAAATTAGCCGACAGAACATGCGCGAACGGTACTTTTCAATTTCTGATCCCGATTATAGCCAGGGCATTTCGGAAGAAGATTTTGAATACACGTGGAACTGGTTTGAGGGGCTTCCGAGGTTCTTTTCGCGCGCGGCGGCGGCCAAACGCCACGTGATCTTCACGGTGGACCAATAGCCCAATCATTCGACGCCATCCGTCGACGCCCCACAGCACGCCCAACCCATGCACACATTCCTCAACGCCAGCTGGCCGACGTTCGCGCTCACGTTCGCCATCCAATTCGTGCTGTTCCTTCGCTGGATCTACCGCCGCATCCGCAACGACGAGCTCACGCGCGCCTTCGTCCGCGACATGGCCACCAACCACCTGCCGCACATCTACGAGCGCCTGGAAAAAATCTGCGACCAGCAGGGAATTGAGCGCACCCCGCCGCCGCCCCCCATCCGCTGGCTCGACCTCAGCGGCAAATTCCACGACTGACGTGTAGCGCCGCCTTGTCCTGGGCGAAGTCGAAGGGCATCCCGGCGGCGTTTTTCAGCAAACGCGGCTTCGCGTCGCCCAAGCAAAGCCGGTGAGGCCTTTCGGTCCTGCATCTTTCGCTAGCTTCTGAACCTTCCGCGATCACGGGGACTGCTGTCAGAATTTACGGCGTCAGCTGATGAAGCTTCAGCCCGCACACGCCGCAGCGCGGCTCTTTCTCAAGCTTCTTGCCGGGCCACTCGCTGCGGCATCGCGGACAGGGCCAGTGCGCCAGCCGCGACGCGGCCCAGCGCGTCCGCACCACCGTCGCCACGGCTAAAATCAGCGCTCCCAGGAACAATGCGCGCTCGAACGGCCGCGCGTGCTTGTGCGGGTCGAACAAACTCAGTATCCCGGGGATACCGCCGGTCCACCAGTGCGTCAAGCTAGCCAGGCCCCTGCTTTTGGCCGCCTTTTGCAGCTTGTCGAATTCCTTCCACGCGGCCCCGTACGGCGAATAGGCATCCAGTGTCGGGTTCACCGGCTCCGGAATCTCAACACCCTGGCCGATATCATCGGCAGTGAGCGTCCGGCTCGCAATGCGGTCAGTCGAGATCGAGCGCGCGCGAAAGTCCGTGCCGACGCCAACATCTGTGCCCCGAGCCTTTGGTGCGATCGAGAAAATCCCGCCGTCGGCTTTTTCGCCCCGACCAAACATGCGCGCAGTATAACCGAAAAGTTAGTTCCCGCGCCCGATAGCCTGGCCGCCAGCCGATTGCCTTGTGGGTCGCAGCTTTAGCTGCGACATAAGGTCGTCGCGCGAAGCGCGTACCTTTGCGCCGATTCACACGCGGCAAGTCTTGTTTGCGTCCCCGGCTCATGCGTCCCTGCATCATGCTTCCCCTGCGGCCCAGCGTCTCGTTTTGGCCTCTATGCTTAGGCAATCCGCCTTCCCGCAAACACACTGACCGCCGAGCCCTCGGCCATGAACGCCGAATCAGGCCGCCGCGACAGCACGTCGCCGAACGCCGCGCCATACATGGCGGCGCCATCGCCCACAAATCCCGCGTCCGCGCTCCGCCACACGCGCCATTGCGGATGCGTCACGTGGTATTCGACCGTGCCTCCATCGCGCTGCCGCGAATATCCCCAGTAGTGCTCGCTGATGAACTGCTCCATGCTGCCCTCCGCCGGCAACGCAGGCTCGCCCGCGGCTTCGGCCCGCAGCCCGATCCATTTTCCGCCGAGCCGCCACTCATATTCCGCGCGACTTCCCGCACCGTTTGCGCCAACGCGGTGCCGCATCGGGTAGCGGCTGTAATTTTCGTTGTACGCAAGCCTGGCGATCAGCGCGATCGCGCGCTTCGGCACGATCTCGCGAATGAACACCACCCCGCGCCGCACTTCGCCGCTCGCGTCGCGCCGCCGCACGTAAAACCGCAAATTGACTTCGTCGAAATTCGCGTGGAAGGGAACTGGCGCTACCCCGAAAATCCGCGTGCGCAAGAAACGAAAGCCGACCAGGCTGACCAGCGTCCGCCCCTCGAACGTGTCGAGCTCCGTCCCGCGCGGCACACAGCTCGCCAGCAGCGCGGCATCGACGTCGTAGTTCAGCATCACCACGTCGCGCCACTCCGCCGTCAGAAACACGCGTTCGTCCTGCCTGCCCTGACGAAGGACGGGAGCGGACTCTAAGGGCTCGTTCGTCACGATCCGAAAGTATAGCCGATGCCTCCTTCCGCCGATCTTCTGGCCCTCGTCCGCCCCGCCGCCACCAAATACGCGCTCGACGCCGCGATTTCTGCGTCCTCGGTGGGTGTTACCGGGACCGCGCTCGTCTGCGCCGTCATCGAGCAGGAATCGGCCTGGGACACGCACGCCATCCGCTACGAGCCGGCTTTCCGCACGCGGTACGTCGCGCCGCTCGGCCTGCCGCCCACGGAAGAAGTCGCGCGCTCAATTTCCTGGGGACTCATGCAGGTGATGGGGCAGGTGGCGCGCGAGCATGGCTTCAGTGCGAAATTTCTCAGCGCGCTGTGCGATCCCGCCACCGGCATCGACATCGGCTGCGCCGTTCTCGCGTCGAAACTGACGATCCGATTAGGATCGTCATCCCGAACGACCAGCGGGAGCGAGGGCTCTCTCTTATCGGCGGACCAAATCGCGCATGCTCTGCAACTCTGGAACGGCGGCGCCAATCCCGATTACGCCGCGCAAGTCCTCGCGCGCCTCGCGCACTATCGCGACGCTGTCTAGACAACCATAGCGTTTCCTACTCGCTCGCCACTGGATTTCTCATGATCACTCGCCGCACCATTGAACTCACCGCCTTTGCGATCGCGCTGCTCACCGCCGCGATGGCCGCCCACGCCTGGCTCGCATCGCGCGACGAACAACAGCGGCTCGCCACAACCCTAGCGCAGCAGAAGCAGCTCCTCGACGCCGCCGACACACGCGAGCGCACCCGCCAAACCGCGCTCAACGACACGCTCGCACAAATCGAAAAGCTCAAACGAGCCACCCAAACCCCGCAGCAAATCGTCGCGGCCCTGCCGAAATATTTGTCGCTGCCGCAGCCGATCACTTTGATGAACGCGCAGCAGGGAAACGAAGCGTCGAAACTCGGGGAGACCCAAGAGGCGCCTTCCGTAGCTCCTCCGACAGAACGGCAGGCGCTCGTACCTGCGCCGGCACAAACAGCTGAGAGAGCCGATGGCTCCCGGCGAGTTCCCCCGACCGCGCCCTGCGACCCCTCATCCTCCAATTGTGCGGCCCAAATCCCCGCCGCCGACCTCAAGCCCCTTTACGACTACATTCAGAACTGCCGCGCCTGCCAGGCCCAGCTCTCGACCGCCAGGCAAAACGCCTCCGACGACGCAGCCAAAATCGCAGCCCTCACCGCTGAACGCAACGCCGCCGTAACCGCCGCCAAAGGAGGCACCTTCTGGCGACGTCTCCGCCGCAACGCCGAGTGGTTCGCCGTAGGAGCGGCCGTCGGAGCCGCCGCCGGCTACCGAGCCTCCCACCGCTGACTCCGTTCACGGGTGATGAGTGCTGTGTTGGCTAGGGAATCTCTGAATAAGTCTTCTGCTTTTTCCTTTGTTACGGATAAGGTGTTGGGAGCAGGCGGAGGGATCAGGAAAACATGAAGCAGAGGACCCTAGCGATGATGAACGCCAACCGTCTGTTCACGACCGGGGCTTCCAATAGGTTTTTCATCCCCCTTGCCACCATCCGCCTCGCGAAAATCAACGAAGTTGTCCCGCCTTTAGTTGAAACCTGAAACAGAAGCAGCGGCTCTCGGCCCAGACTCGGATAGAGTCTGGGGTGAGATCT
Source organism: uncultured Acidobacteriota bacterium (assembly GCA_963769415.1). Taxonomy (GTDB): domain Bacteria; phylum Acidobacteriota; class Terriglobia; order Acidiferrales; family UBA7541; genus Palsa-295. Next base: position 1,180,967 of record CAVYLM010000005.1, on the reverse strand, counting down.
CTTTTTAGGAGGAGAGCCGCTGTGAGAAAAAACTATCAGGGAAAGCCAGGCAAGTCCAAGGGGAAGTTCGAAGTATGGGGGCGGGAAGAAGTGTCCGTGCAGGTGCCGCTGCCGCTGGTGGAGGTATGGGAGGATTTGCAGCCGCGGGTGGAGCAACTGACCGGTGAAGCGGGGATGCAGATATTGCGGGCCATTCTGGAAGACGAGGTAACGCGGCGGGTAGGGCCACCGCATCGGCCGGGCCCAGAGTCGGGTGCCGTGCGCTGGGGGCGGCAGCCTGGATACGTGATATTCAGCGGGCAGAAAGTGGCGGTGACGCGTCCGCGGGTGCGCACGCGCGAGGGTGAGGAAGTGGAACTGGACAGTTACGCGCGGCTGCAACACGACGGACGGCGGCAGCGGGCGGTACGCGAAGGAATCGTGGCCGGGCTGACCTCGCGGAATTACCACCGTGCGGTCCACTCGGTGCTATCGGGCTACGGGATCGAGAAATCCAGCGTGAGCCGGGAGTTCGTCCAGGCCAGTGCGGCGCAGTTGCAAGAACTGTGCGAGAAAAAACTCGGTGCTCTGGACTTGGTGGCCATCCTGATCGATGGGATTCATTTTGGCAAGCAAGTGCTGGTGGTGGCGCTGGGCATTCGAACCAGCGGGGAAAAAGAGGTTTTAGGGCTGTGGCAAGGAGCGACGGAAAACACCACGGTGGTGAAGGAGTTGCTGGAAGACCTGGTGGCACGCGGTCTGGATCCGGAGCGGCGCTACTTGTTCGTGATCGACGGAGCGAAAGCGTTGCGAGCGGGGATCGATCGGGTGTTCGGTGAGCGTGCCGAAGTGCAGCGCTGTCAGATCCACAAACGGCGGAACGTAAAAGATCATCTGCCGAAAAACGCCCAGGGCGATTACGACCGGAGAATCCGCAACGCCTACGCGATGGCCGAGTACGCGGCGGCCAAGGCCGAGCTGGAGAAAATCTTCCGGCAACTGGAACGGATCAACCCCAGCGCGGCGCGGAGTCTGGAGGAAGGTATGGAGGAAACGCTGACGGTGCACCGGCTGGGCGTGGGTGAACGGCTGCGCAGAACATTGGCCTCGACCAATCCGATCGAGTCGTGCCTGTCGACCGTCGAGAAAGTAGCGCGAAACGTGAAACGTTGGCACGCCGGAGATCAAGCCTTGCGCTGGACAGCGACCGGGTTGCTGGAGGCGCAGACGAAATTCCGGCGAGTGAAAGGCTACCGGGACCTCGACGCATTGCAGCACCGCTTGAATCCGTCGTTGACTCAACAGGTCCGGGTCGCTTAAGGTGCAGTCCTCCGAGAGCCGCTGCTTCTGTTTCAGGTTTCAACTAAAGGCGGGACAACTTCAAATCAACCCTTGTTCAGAGGTTCCCTAAGAGCGCCGGCTGGATTGACTGGCCACCCACACCATCCTAATGCCACCGAGGAACGGCTCCCCACATTACACATCAACACTGGACTTCTTCGAATGAATATTATGTTAGGGGCAACGCATGGGGGTTTGGGGTTGTGAGGGTCGGATGGGTTGGGACGTTTTTTCTAGGTGCGGGCTTCCCTTGATGGTATCTCGGGAGGGCGATGAATCTATTTAGTGCTTCTGGTCGGATGTGGGTTGGGTTCGGTGCGGTGGTGCTTGCGGCGGTGGCCTTGGATCTTGGGGTGCTGCATCGGAAGGCTCATCGCATCGGGATGAGGGCGGCGCTGGCTGAGAGCGCGGCGTGGATTGGGGTGGCGTTGGCGTTCAATGGCTGGGTGTACGTGTCCTTGGGCCAGCGAGCGGGGCTTGAGTTCTTTACCGGGTATATTGTCGAGAAGTCGTTGAGCATCGACAACATCTTCCTGTTTCTGCTGATCTTCCAGGGGCTGCGGGTTCCCGCCCACTTACAGCATAAGGTCCTTTACTACGGCGTGGCCGGCGCGGTCGTCATGAGGGGAATTTTCGTGTTTGGCGGCGTTGCGCTGTTGAACCATTTTCACTGGGTGCTGTATTTGTTTGGCGCGATCTTGCTTCTGACTGCTGGGCGTCTCCTGTTCACGGCCGAGCCCGAGATCGACGTCGAGCATCACTGGTTATTGAGCGGCGTTCGCAGATTCATACGGGTGACGCCCGAGTACGAGGGCGGCAATTTCTTTCTGAGGCGGGTTGGGAGGTGGAATGCCACGCCGCTTCTGGTGGCCCTAGTGGCGGTCGAGGCTGCGGATATTGTCTTCGCCGTCGATTCGGTGCCGGCGGTTCTGGCAGTCACCCGGGATACCTTTATTGCGTTTTCGTCGAATGTGTTTGCGATTCTCGGATTGCGCGCGCTGTACTTTGCCTTGGCGGACCTGCTGCCGCAGTTCCGGTTTCTCCGGCCCGGGCTGGCCGCGATTCTTTTGTTTGCGGGGATCAAGATACTGGCGAACGATCGGCTTCCGATGCCGGTCGGGCTGTCGCTGGGGGTGATCGTCGCGATTGTGACGGTAATGATCGCGGCGTCGTTGTTGTGGCCTGGGAAGAAGGGGCGGGTATAAGGTCCAGGCGAAGATCTAACCGCGGGCGAAAGAGCCGGGTGGGACGCCGGCGGTACTTTAGCAGGCTGCGGAAAAAAGGCACGAAGAGTGTCTTCAGGCGCTAAAGCGCATTGAGCGCAGGCGATTTATGTCGGAGCTGGAAGCTCCGACCCCCTGAAAGACGCCTTTTTCCGCAAGCTGTTAGAGGAGCCAGTTCCCTTTTGTTCCCTCAAATTGTGACGAGGACTTAAGACGCGCAGCCCTATCGGCCGACGCCGGAGAGATCCTTCGACTTCGCGTCCCGACCTGCCTCCGGCAGGAGGAAAATGCGTCGGGACGCTACGCTCAGGATGACAATCTACGGCATCGGAACAACAACTTTAGGGCGAATTGGATGACGCGGGGATCTTCGCGGGTCTTCTGAATCAGTCCAAACGTCGTGTCGCTGCAGTTTCCGTCCGGATTCGCGACCTGCGTGGCGCGCGGAAGAAAAGCGGAATCTTCCTCGTTTGGAAAACTTTTTCAGGAAAAAATGGGCAAACAGCAAGACACCCGGGAGGAGGCGCCCGGGTGTCCGTCCTGCTCTACTCCCGCCAGGGAGAAATCTACCGCGACCGCAACAAATCCACTTGCCTACTTGTGAAGCGAGTTCGCCACGCTCAGGTTGTGCGCGCCGGAGAACAGAAACACGGCCGTCGCCGCCGTTTGCGGCATCCACCAGGTATGGCGCAGGAAGCTGTGCTGGCTGCGCTCCATCCGTCGCGCCGCGAAATCCAGCGCCAGCGGGCAAATCTGAATCGCGCCGTACAGCGCCGGCGAATGCGCGAACGGGCGCATCAGCGGGTCCGCTTCCGACGCACCCTTCGAGACCGCTACGCGGGTCGAGTAGGCGTCAAATGTCGCCGCGCTGTGCTCCGCAATCGACAGCATCAGCCAAGCTCTGTGCGGATGCGTTTCGGGCAGGATGATCTTCGCCGGCTTGCCCGGCGCAACTTCGGGAACGCGAATCGTGTCCAGGGCTTGCCCGTTCTGCGACGAGCCGTTAAGCGCAGCCAGTGTGAACGCCGCAGGCACGGCGTTGCCGGTCGAGGAATCCGTCGACGATGAGGGGGTCGACGCGGTCAGAGAAGCAGGCTTTGGCTGATCCGGCTTGGCGTCGGCTGCCGCAGCTTTCGCCGCGGAAACTGTCGACGTGAGATTCACGTCGGGTAGTGCGTGCGTGGCGGGCGCAAATTGAAACAATAGCGCCGCAATTGCCAGGACCATGGAAGGGGGCTCCTTTGTCCGAACACACAAAGGAATTGCACGGTCCATACCACACTTATCCACGCCCTAACCACTTTGGTTCCAACGTCTCGGGCGGTAGAGCGGCTGGCCGTGAATGGAACTATTCCGACCAAGTACTAGTTGAGTGGAAGCAGTTTTCCACTAAATGCCGATTGTGCGGGAATGGGGCAGCGGTGGGTGCGAATACTGTAACTATCTGTAAACACAAATGTTATGGACTAATTGCCGCCGAAACGGCGCGCAGGCTCGCCCGGGCAGCCTCGATGGTTCGCTCGATGTCCGCGTCGGTGTGAGCCGCCGAGACAAACCACGCCTCGAACTGCGAAGGTGGCAGAAGAATTCCCTGCGCCAGCATTTCCCTGAAGAAACGCGCAAATCGCTCGGTGTCCGACTTCTTCGCTTCGGCGTAATTACGCACGGGCGAATCTGCAAAGAAAAGCGTGAGCAGCGACGCGCACGAATTCACCTGGCCCGCAACGCCTGCATCCGCGAGCGCGGCGCGCAGCCCGTCGGCGAGCCGCACCGCCTTTCGCATCAGCTCGGGGTAGAAGCTGAACCCGGGTACATCGATCTTCGCCAGCGTCGCCAGTCCCGCACGCATCGCCAAGGGGTTCCCCGATAGCGTACCCGCCTGGTAGACCGGCCCCAGCGGCGCAATCTGGTCCATGATTTCGCGCCGGCCGCCGTACGCCGCCACCGGCAATCCTCCGCCGATGATCTTACCCAGGACCGTCATATCCGGCCGCACGTCGAAAAGCTCCTGCGCGCTGCCGTACGTGAGCCTGAATCCCGTGATGACCTCGTCGAAGATCAGGAGAGAGCCATCGCCACCGGCGATGCGGCGAAGGCCCGTCAAAAACTCCGGCAGCGGAGGAACGGCGCCCATATTCGCGGCCACCGGCTCGACGATCACCGCAGCGATCTTCCCCGCGTGCTCGGCGAAAATCCGCTCCACCGCCGCGAGATCGTTGTACGGCGCGTTCAGGGTCAGCCGCGCAAGCGCTTCCGGCACGCCCGGGCTCGACGAAATCCCGAATGTCGCGAGGCCGGAGCCGGCTTCGACCAGAAAGCTATCCGCGTGGCCGTGGTAGCCGCCCTCGAATTTCAGGATCAGGTCGCGCTTGGTGAAAGCCCGCGCCGCGCGCACGGCGGACATCGTCGCTTCCGTTCCGGAACTGACGAAGCGAATCTTCTCGATCGACGGAATCGCGCGCGCGATCCGCTCGCCCAACTCGATTTCGAGCGGCGACGTCATTCCATAACTGGTTCCGTTGGCCGCCTGATCCGCAATTGCGGAGACGACGTCGGGATCGGCATGTCCCAGGATTAACGCGCCCCACGAGCAGACGTAATCGATGTACTCGCGCCCGTCGGCGTCCCACACGCGCGATCCCGCCGCGCGCTCGACAATCAGCGGTACGCCGCCCACGGCGCGAAACGCGCGTACCGGGCTGTTCACACCGCCAACCAGAATTTCCTGCGCTCGTTCGAAAAGTTCGGAGGATTTACTCACGCTGGAATCATATTACGCGAGGAACATTTTATGTAGCTCAGGTCTTCAGACCTAAGGATTTTATTTCGGGGCGACAAATGTCATGTCGAGCGTCGGCCGATCCCAATCCGGCAAATTCGCCAGCATGGCGTCCCACGTCGAATGCGCCCGCAGCGCGTTAACCACGACCGGCAACGGATCGGCGAGAATCTCGGGGAAGGCGCGCTCTTCCGAAAAATTCAGGCGAAACGCCAATTGCTCAACCGGCGGACGGAATTGCGCGTCGACTCCCGGCTTGTTGCCGCGCGCGTCGATTCGATACCAGCCAAATTCGGGCAAATAGACCGCGTTCAATCCGTGCAGCGAATAGGGCGCGCCCGTGTCGTCGATGCTCAAGCGCTGATAGCAAAATCCAGTCGGGATACTATTCGCGCGCAGAAGCGCCGCCAGCAGATGGCTCTTGGCGTAGCAATATCCGGTGCCTGCAAGCAATGCTTCGGAAGCCGAACACGTTACGGGATTGCGGTGAAAATCGTTGCTGTGCTGAATCTTATCGCGCACCCACTCAAAACAGCGGCGGGCCATTTCAACCGGATTTCCTGCGCCGACCGCCAGTTCCCTGCTCTTGGCAAGGACCCTTGGATGCGACCAATCGACAATCTCAGTTGAACGCAGAAAAGGCTCGAACGATTCCATGGCGGCTCAGCAGTGCTTCAACCAGCGCGCCACGTCCTTGGCGTGGTAGGTCAACACGATCGATGCGCCGGCTCGTTGAATGCTGGTCATAATTTCAAGCACGATGCGCTGCTCGTCGATCCAGCCGTTGCGCGCCGCGGCCTTCACCATCGAAAACTCGGCACTCACGTTGTACGCCGCCACCGGAACGTCAAATCGCTCGCGCACACGGGCGATTACGTCCAGATACGCCAGCGCCGGCTTCACCATGATGATGTCCGCGCCCTCTTCCAGGTCCGCGGCCACCTCGCGTAGCGCCTCGCGCGCGTTCGCGGGATCCATCTGATAGCTACGGCGATCCCCAAACTGCGGCGCCGATCCCGCCGCCTCGCGAAACGGCCCGTAAAACGCGGAGCAATACTTCGCTGCATACGCAAGAATCGCGATGTCGGAAAAATTCTTCTCGTCGAGCTTCTTGCGAATCGCGCCCACGCGCCCGTCCATCATGTCCGAGGGCGCCACCATATCCGCGCCCGCCCGCGCGTGGGAAAGCGCCGCGTTTGCGAGCAACTCGATGCTCGGATCGTTCAATACTTCGCCGTCCTTGATCACGCCGCAGTGCCCGTGGCTCGTGTATTCGCACAGGCAGACGTCCGTGATCACCAGCAGATCGAGCTTGGCCTTGCGAATCGCCTCGATCGAAAGCTGCACCGCACCGGTCGGCGACGCCGCTTCGCTCCCGGTCTCGTCCTTTTTTTCCGGCAGTCCGAAAAGGATAACCGCCGGAATTCCGAGATCGGCTACTTGGCGGCATTCCTCGACGATCTGATCGGGGGATTGCTGGAACACGCCGGGCATCGAACTGACTTCGGTGCGCACCTGGTTTCCCGGGCACGCAAACATCGGATAGACCAGCCCTCTGGTCGAAAGCTGTGTTTCGCGCACCATGCCGCGCAAAGCTTCGTTGCGCCGCAGCCGTCGTGGACGATTGACCGGGAACATTACGAATGCCTCGATGGAGCCGAATGCTCCTGAAAATATTTCACGATGGCCTCGGCCAGCCCCGCGGCGGACGCTTCTTCCGCCTCGATGTGGACGCGCGCGCCGGCGGCTCGCATGGCTTTTGCCGTCGTTGGCCCGATCGCGGCATAGCGCACTTTATCAGCAAGTTTGGCGAGCGTCCCGGCGCCGAGAAAACCATCCAGGTTGTGAAACGCCGACGGGCTCGCAAAGATCGCCACGTCGAAATCCCCGCCGCGAACGCGATTCAGCGTGGTCGGATCGGGAGTCACCGGCGCAGTCGTGCGATACGCGATCACGTCCGTTACCTCTGCCCCGCTTCCCCGAAGTGCATGGAGAAGCTCGGGATCCGACCGGTCGCTACGCGGCAAAAACACATTGCCGCAGGCGATCGATTCGCGCAGCTCGCTTGCCAGCGAATGCGCCGTATGATGTGTCGCCACGTAGTCCACGTGAAACCCCTCTTGCGTTGCAGCCTCGGCTGTCGCCGGCCCTACCGCGGCGACCCGCTGCACCGCCGGCGGCAAGCCAAGCTGCCTCAGTCGAAGCGCGGTAAATCGTACCGCATTCTGGCTGGTGAATAGAACCCAACCAAACCGCCGAAGTTCGTGCAGCGCACCATCGAGCGCGCGGGAATCTTCCGGAACGCCGAACGCGACTGCGGGCGCCAAGATCACTTCTGCACCCAACTCATCGAGCGTCCGGACCAGTTCACTGGCCTGTTCCGGCGCGCGCGTCACCACAATGCGCTTGCCAGCGAGCGGTTTGTCAGCCCTGTCCAACGCTTCTTCCCGCAAGGCGAAGGATCTTGTCCGCGCCCTCCGCAATGAGTGCGTCTGCGAGGCGAATGCCGATCTGTTGCGCTTCATCGGGCGGTCCATTCTCGGAACACCGCACCCACTCTGAACCAGCCGCGGAGAAAACGCCCGCATCAAGATGCAGTTCCCTGCCGCGCAAAACGCCGAGCGCTCCGAGCGGGACCTGACAGCCGCCCTCGAGCGTGCGCAACAGAGCGCGTTCGGCGGTCACGCATACGCGCGAATCGGCGTCGTCGAGCGCTACGACCAACTCCGACGTGCGCGCATCGGCTGCGCGCGTTTCGATCCCCAGCGCGCCCTGCCCTACCGCGGGCAGCATCACGTCCTCGCCGAGGACCTGGCTGATCTTGCCCGCCAAGCCCAGGCGGTTGACGCCGGCCATTGCCAGAACGACTGCATCGAATTCGCCGCCTTCGAGCTTCTTGAGCCGAGTGTCAACGTTGCCGCGCAGATCCACCACATCGAGGTCGGGACGGTGGTGTCGCAGCTGTGCCTGCCGCCGCAGACTGCTTGTCCCGATGCGCGCGCCGGAAGGCAAGCCCTTCAGACTGCGGCCGGTGCGGGAAATCAGGCAATCGCGCGGATCTTCCCGGCGGGTGATTGCTGGAAATGCCAGCCCGTTCGGAATCTCCGTCGGCACGTCCTTCATGCTATGGACGGCGAGATCGACCGTGTTCGCCAGTAGCGCGTCCTCGAGTTCCTTGATGAAGATGCCCTTGCCGCCAAATTCCGCGCCAATCTGCTCGTTGATCTGCGCCACCGGAGCGGACTGCATCCGGTCACCGGACGTGCGGATGCGGATGAGTTCGGCTTCGACGCCGTGAATTTGCTTCAGCCGGTCGGCGATGTGGCTGGCCTGCCAGAGCGCAAGAGCGCTGCCGCGCGTCCCAATTCGCAGCCGCGTCACTCGCGGTCCCCGCCCTTCTCGGTGCCCCGATCGATGCCGAAAAGATGGCGCAGGGCCTCGATCGCGCCCAGGCGGCCGCGCATCTCGCGCGCGTTGCGCAGGCGTTCGGCGGGCTCGTCGAGCACCCGCTCAATCAATTCCTCGGTGATATTCGAAAGCCGCTGGCGCTCCTCGAGCGTGAGGTCCTTCATCTCCGCCAGCCGCTCGCGCAGCAACGCCTCGCGGTGCTTGCGGAAGCGTCCGCGCAAGTCTTCCACGATCGACCCTGCCTCGAGAGCCGTGCGCCAGGCCTCGAATTTCGCCACGTGCTCGGCGATTAGCCCTTCGGCGCGCGGAATTTCCGCTTCGCGCGCGCGCTTGTTCTGCTCGACGATTTCGCCGAGGTCGTCGATGTTGTAAAGATACAAGTTGTAGAGACCGCCGGAGTCCGCAGCCACGTTGCGCGGCACGCCGAGATCGACCACAAAGATGGGACGGCCTCCGCGAGCCGCCAGCGCGCGTTCGAGCATTTCGCGCGTGAGCACATGTCCGGCATTTCCCACCGACGTCACGATGATGTCGGGAACGCTCAGAACTTTCTCGAGCGAATCCCAGTGGACCGCTTCCCCGCCCATCCGTTCCGCCAGCTCGGCGGCGCGATCGTGCGAGCGGTTCACCACCCGCAGGCTGCCGATTGACCGGCTGCGCAGATGCTCCACCACCTGCTCGGCCACCGCGCCCGCGCCCAGAATTAGGGCGTTATGGCCCTTGAGGTTTCCGAAAACCCGCTCGGCGAGCTTGATCCCCGCAAGCGACACCGACATCGGCCGCGCGCCCACTTCCGTTTCCGCGCGAACTCTCTTGCCGACTTCGAGCGCGCCCTGAAACGCGCGGTTGAGAACCGGCCCCGTCGAGCCGTGATCGAGCGCCTGGCCGTACGCGGTTTTCAGCTGCCCGAGAATTTCCGCTTCGCCCAGCAGCATGGAGTCCAGCCCCGCCGCCACGCGATAGAGATGCCGCACCGCGTCGGTTCCTTGCCAGCGGTAGAGCCGACCCTCCAGCTCCGTCCGCGAAATGCGGTGAAACGAAGTGAGGAACTCTTCCATCTCGTCGGTCACCGCGGAGTCAGCCGCCGTCGGCACGCCGTACAGCTCGCTGCGATTGCAGGTCGAGAGCACCACGGCTTCATCGAGAATGCCCCGCCGACGCAGCTCGCCAGCCGCGTGCAGAGCCTGCTCCGCCGTAAACGCCACGCGCTCGCGCAGCTCGACCGGAGCCGTGCGATGGTTGCAGCCGATCAGCGCGACGCGGATTGCGCCGCCAGTTCGCACGGGTGCGGTATTCTTGGAGTTGGTAGTGGTAGCCATCAGAAGTAGCGGTGGAACTCGGTCAGATACCGGTTCACCAGCGTGTAGCTGAACAGAACCACCGCAAAATTCAGGGCGCAAACCATCGCCGCGCGCGATCCCCGCCAGCCCGCCGTGCGTGATAGCAGCAGGTACGCCACGTACACGCCGACGATCAGCAGAGTCACGATCACTTTGGGATCGCCCCACGCGTACGTTCCGGTCAGCCGCCGCTCCCAGACGAAGCCGCTGACGACCCCGAACACCAGTCCCGCTAGCCCCACGAATACGCTGCTCCGGGACATGCGGTCCAACACATCGAGCGCCGGGAATCGCCAGAACGCCGCGCCGGGCCGGTGCGACCGCAGCACGCGGTCCTGCACCAGATACACGATACTCAGCACAAATGACAATGCAAAGGCCGCGTAGGCCCAGATATTCAGCGTCACATGCAAAGCAAACAGCGGTCCGCGGGCGGGAGGCAGGGCCGGAATTTCATGCGGAGCAAGCCAATCGAGGCCGGCCATCCAGACGAGCATCACCAGAGACACGAGGGATCCAACCGCGCGCTGCCGATGGAAAAGCTCCAGCCCCAGATACGTGACACCGAGCAGCCAGGCGAAAAGCGACATCGAGCCGTAGAGATCGTCGTACGGCACGGCGTGCGTGCCGAGCGAGCGGTCGAGCAGAGCGAAATAGTGCGCCACGATACCGGCCGTGAGCAGCACCGTCGCCAGGCGGCCCAGCCACACGTTCGGGGCGTAGAGCAGCCGCGCGTAGCAGACGAAGCTCGCGGCGTAGAGTGCGAGGCTCAAATAGCCCATTTGGTTCGGCATGAAACGGTCCAGTCTGGAAACTTTGATTATAACGCCAAAGATAGCGATGGCGGCGAGGGTTCCGGGGATGCCTTGCGCGATACTGCTAACCCATTCCGCCCGCGCCGAAAGCTTCTGTTATGATGTGAAAGAACAACGGGGAAAATGACGCCGAGCGCCGAAAACACGAAGGAACTGTTCCTCCGCGCATGCCGATTTGAGCCGACTGACCGTGTTCCGGTCTGGATCATGCGGCAAGCGGGCCGCTATCTGCCGGAATATCAAGCCGTGCGGGCGCACCACAGTTTTCTGGAGATTTGCAAGACTCCGGAATTGGCTGCCGAAGTGTCGATCCAGCCGCATCGCGTGCTGGGAGTGGACGCCATCATCGTCTTCTCGGACATCCTGATCGTCGCCGAAGCGATGGGCATGCCGCTGGACGTACCTGACTCCGGGCCGGTGCTTGGCAATCCGGTGCGCGACGCCGCTGCCGTTCGGCAACTTCGCGATTTCGATCCCGCGCGCGAGACGAAATTCGTCGGCGATGCCATTCGCTCGATCTGCAAAGCGGTCGGCCCAAATGTTCCGGTGATCGGCTTTGCGGCGGCGCCTTGGACGCTCGCCTGTTACATGATCGAGGGACGCACGCGCGGCGACATTTCACGCGCAAAGCAGATGCTGCGCGAGGCCCCGAAACTGGTGCGCGAGCTGCTGGGTCGAATCGCGCGCGCGACAGCTGCCTATCTGAAAATGCAAATCGGCGCGGGCGCCGCGGTCGTACAGCTCTTCGACACCTGGGCCGGCGAGCTGTCGCAGGAGGAATACGACGCGGTCGAGCTGCCGGCGACGCAGCAAATCTTGCAGTCGCTCACCGACGAGAATGTCCCGAAGATTCTATACGCCAAAGGCTCCGCGCGGCATCTCGAGCGCATGGCGAAATCCGGCGCGAACGTCTTGAGCGTCGACTGGAACACCGATCTTGCCGAGGCCCGTCGAAAGCTCGGGCGACGCGTGGCATTGCAAGGAAACGTCGATCCATCGAAATTGCTCGGGCCAGTGGAGGAAATCCGGCGCGAGGCGCGCGAGGCGATCGAAAAGACCGGCGGCGCAGGCCATATCTTGAATCTCGGGCACGGTATTCTGCCGAACACGCCGGTTGAGAATGCCCGCGCCTTCGTCGAAGCGGGAAAAACCGCGATGGTGGCGGCGCGCACATGAGCGACGTGAAGACACAACCCGGAGAAAAGATCGAGATCGGGCAGGTGTCCGAGGCGCTGCTCGAAAAATACAACCGCCCGGGGCCGCGCTACACGAGCTATCCGACGGCGCCCGTCTGGAAGGACGATTTCGGTCCCGATGATCTGGAGAGATCCTTCGCGCGGGCCGACGCGCTGGCGACGCCGCTGTCTTTGTATATGCACCTTCCCTTTTGCGAAAGCTTGTGCCTCTTCTGCGCCTGCAACGTATCGATCCAGAAAGACAAGAGTGTCGCGATCCCCTACCTCGCCGCGCTCAAGAAGGAAATCGAGCACGTGGCCGGGCGTGTGTCGAAGAAGCGCCAGGTGATTCAGTTCCACTGGGGCGGCGGCACGCCGACGTACCTCACGCCCGCGCAGATGGAAGATTTGTTTAGCCACACGCGCGAGCGCTTTTCGTTCGCGCCCGATGCGGAAATCGGCATCGAAGTCGATCCGCGCGTGACCAGCCGCGCGCATCTGGAATCGCTGCGCCGGCTCGGGTTTAACCGGCTGAGCATGGGCATCCAGGATTTTCAGCCGAAGGTGCAAGAGACGATTCACCGCGTCCAGCCGTACGAAATGACCCGCGACTTGATTCTAGCCGCGCGCGAACTGAGCTTCGAAAGCCTGAGCGTCGACTTGATCTACGGGCTGCCGTATCAAACCGCGGACACCTTTCGCGCCACGGTCGATCAGGTGCTGGCGATCCGACCCGATCGCGTGGCCATGTTCAGCTACGCGCACGTGCCCTGGCTGCGGAAGCAGCAAGGCGCCTTTGCCACGCATCTGCCCGAGGGCCGCGAGAAATTCCAAATCTTTCGCGCGGGACTGGAGCGTTTTCTCGGCGCTGGCTACCTTTATATCGGCATGGATCACTTCTCGCTGCCCGAAGACGAGCTTGCTATTGCGCAGCGAAGTCGCACGCTGCACCGGAATTTTCAGGGCTACACGACCAAGGCCGGCGCCGATCTCTACGGCATGGGCGTGAGCGCGATCAGTTCCGTGGCCGACAGCATACGCCCAAAACCGACGCGAGGTCCCCGCGTATCAGGCCGCGGTCGCCGAACGCGGCCTCGCCACCATGCGCGGCTACCGCCTGTCCGACGACGATCGCCTGCGCCGCGCGGTCATCGGCCGCCTGCTTTGCCACACCGTGATTCCGAAGCGCGAGGTCGAGCAGGAGTTCGGCATTTCGTTCGACGAGTATTTCGCGCCGGAGATCGCTCGGCTCGCCGAGCTGGCGGCCGATGGGCTCGTGATTCTCGGCCGCGACGAAATCCGCGTCACGCCGCTCGGGCGCATTTTCATTCGCAACGTCGCCATGGTTTTCGATCGCTACATCGAGGAACAGAAGATGGACCAAAAGCCGCTGTTCTCGAAAACCCTGTGAGCGCGCCGCAAATCCCATGAACGAACAGGTCGCCGTGATCGGCGGGGGAATCTCCGGCCTCGCATGCGCTTACAGGCTTTTTCAGCTCGGCGTGCCGGTCACGCTGCTCGAGGCCGAGGAACATTCCGGCGGGCTGATCGGCACGGTGGAGCAGGACGGATTTCTCTTCGAGACCGGCCCGCAGAGTTTTCAGGGGATCGATTCCCTTCTCGACCTCGTTCGCGACATCGGGCTGGAAAACCATCTCTGCCACGCCAACGCGCGCGCGCCAAGATACGTCCTTCGCCACGGAAAGCTCGAAAAAATACCCTTGTCGCCGCAGTCGATGCTCGGCACTTCCCTGCTGGGGGTCGGGTCCCGGTGGAGGATCGCCAGCGAGGTGTTGAAGCGAACGAAGCCGCCGACCGAGGAAGAATCGGTTGCTCAGTTCGTGCGGCGAAAATTCGGGCACGAGATTCTGGAATATCTGGTCGCGCCGTTTGTTTCCGGCGTGTATGCGGGCGATCCCGAAAAGCTGAGCTTGCGCGCTGCGTTTCCGACGCTCGACGAATGGGAACGCTCCTACGGCAGCATCCTTCGGGGCGCCATGAAGTCGCGGCCGGCGAAGGGCGCGGGCCAGGGCGCGCCGCCGCTCTGCTCGTTTCGATCGCGGCATGTCCATGCTCCCGCGTACGATAGCCGCAAAGCTCGGCGACAACGTGCGGATCGGCGCGCGAGCAGACGTCATCACCAGAGCGGATGGGGCCGAAGGCGCGCGCTACCGCATCCGCTTCACGCAGAAGGGCCGCGAGGAAACACTGGAGGCCGGCGCTGTGGTGATCGCGACACCGGCGTACACCGCGGCGCACCTGGCCGGCACGATCGCCGCTCCGCTCGCGCGCATGCTTTCCGGAATAGCGTATGCGGGCGTGGCCGTGGCCGGCACGGGCTACCACGCCAATCAAATCGGCGAACTCGACGGCTTCGGTGTCCTCATCCCGCGCAGCGAGAAAATTCGCACGCTCGGCATTGTCTGGAATTCGTCGCTGTTTCCCGGTCGCGGCGGCGAAGGCCGCGTGACGCTGACCAGCTTCGTCGGCGGCGCGACGGACACTGGAGATCCTCGAGAAGACGGACGAGGAAATTCTCGCGGTCGTGCAGGACGACAATGCGCGCATCTTGAAGATCGCCGGGCAGCCGATCGTTTCACGCCTGTCGCGCCATCCCAAAGCGTTGCCTCAATACAATCTGGGCCACGGCCACGTGGTCGAAGCGGTGCGGGAAAGCGAGCGCGCCATTCCGGGACTTTATTTCGTCGGCAACTACCTCGAGGGTCCCTCGATCGGCAAGTGCGCCGAGCGAGCATCGCATATTGCGGATGCCGCGAGGGATTATCTGCGGGCCGCGGCTGCGAAATCGGCGTGAACCCAGGCGAACGGGACCCGCGCCGCCGCTCCCGAAGTAGATGGCGCGATTTCGGGCGCCTGCATGCAGCCGGGCTTTGCGGGGCGTGGCGCCCGTGGCTATAATGCTTCGCCATACCTATGCCTGACACGCAGAAGTCGCGACGTGAAATCCTCGAGCAATTCGTCGCGCAGAAACCGACCGACGCTTTCGCGCGGTACGGCCTGGCTCTCGAATGCGTGAAGCTGGGTGACGACACAACCGCCGCTGGCCACTTCCACAAACTCCTCGAAGCCAATCCCGATTACTCGGCGGGATACTTCCAGTTCGGCCAACTTCTTTCGCGTCTCGGGCGGCTTGATGAGGCGCGAAAAACCCTTTCCGACGGCATTGTAGTCGCGCAAAAAGCTGGAGACATGCACGCGCGGGACGAAATGCAGGCAGCCCTCACGCTGCTGCGATAGTCCCGCATCGCGGTTGAGACCGCAGTACATGGCGAGACCCAATCGAATTCCGCTGTTCCCACTCGACGTCGTCCTCATGCCGGGCGCCGAGCTCCCCCTCCACATCTTCGAGCCGCGCTATAAGGCGATGATCGCGCGCTGCCTGGACGACAAAATCGAGTTCGGGATGATCCTGGCCGCGAACCAGTCCGTCGCCGCGGTGGGCTGCACGGCCGAAATCGTCCGCAAGATTCGCGACTACCCCGACGGCAGGATCGACATCCTCACCATCGGCCGCTCGGTTTTCCGGCTGACCGAACTACTCGAAGAAAAGGAATACTACGAGGGCGTGGTCGAATACGTGGATGACGGCGCGTACGTGCATGACGCCGAGCAGCAGGCCCAGTTTGTCCAGCTATTCGAAAAATGCCACGCGCTGCTTTTCGC
Organism: uncultured Acidobacteriota bacterium; assembly: GCA_963769415.1. Classification (GTDB taxonomy): domain Bacteria; phylum Acidobacteriota; class Terriglobia; order Acidiferrales; family UBA7541; genus Palsa-295. The sequence goes on along the minus strand of CAVYLM010000005.1, from coordinate 1,165,223 downwards.
CAGGCCCTGGATGAACGACGCGCGCGCGGACAAGGCAACGCTCGCCTACCGCATGGCCGCTCTCTTGCCCGTCGAGCTCGAAAAGCGGCAGGCGCTGCTTGAGACGCGTTCCGAGCGCGAGCGCCGGGAGATGATGCTGCGCTGGATGGAGCGATTTCTGCCCAAGCTGATCGCCCAGCAGCGCGCCCGCGACCGCGCTGAAAGGAATTGAGTTCCCGTCGTTGCTCGGGCAGTCCGGCTCCGATCGGCTCCGCGGGAACCGTCCACCGAGCAGATCAATCCAAATTATGCCTTCGCGTTGCGTTCCTCTATAATGCCCGTGTCGAACGAAAGCAGAGCGTGTTCTGCCCCTGCACAAGGGATTGGTGACGAATGAGTCCACAACCGACGAATTTGGGTGAGCTTCGCCGCAGTCCGTGGTCGGAAGAGAAAATCGCGCAGCGCGCCGTGCGCCAGGAGTTGCGCGAGAATCTGCTGGCCAAGCTCGAAAAGGGCGAGCCGGTCTTCCCCGGCGTTCACGGTTACGACGACACGGTCATGCCGCAGATCATCAACGCGCTGCTTTCGCGCCACCACTTCATTCTGCTTGGCCTGCGCGGACAGGCGAAGTCCCGGATATTGCGCGGCCTCGTGCATTTCCTCGATCCGCAGGTTCCGGTGATCGCCGGCTGCGAAATCAACGACAACCCGTACACGCCGATCTGCCGCGCCTGCCGCGAACGCATTGCCGTCGAAGGCGACGCCACCCCGATCGCATGGCTCGGCCGCGAGCATCGCTACGTCGAAAAACTGGCCACGCCCGACGTCACCATCGCCGACATGATCGGCGACGTGGACCCGATCAAGGCCGCTCGCCATGGCAAGAATCTTTCCGACGAATTGACGATCCACTACGGCCTGCTGCCTCGCGCCAATCGCGGAATCTTCGCCATCAACGAATTGCCGGACCTCGCAGGCAAAATTCAGGTCGGCCTGTTCAACATCATGCAGGAGGGCGACGTCCAGATTAAGGGCTATCCCGTCCGCATGGCTCTCGATGTGCTCTTGGTTTTCACTGCGAATCCCGAGGATTACACCGCGCGCGGGAAAATCATTACGCCGCTGAAGGACCGCATCGGCTCCGAAATTCGCACGCACTATCCCGCGACGGTCGCCGAGGGCATGGCCATCACCGCGCAGGAGGCGTGGACGAATCGCGAGGCCAAACGCCGCGTGGAGGTGCCGGAATACGTCCGCGAGATCGTGGAGGAAGTGGCGTTTCAGGCGCGTGACGACAAGCGCGTCGATCGCCGGTCAGGCGTCAGCCAGCGGCTGCCGATCAGCACGCTCGAAAACGTGCTGAGCAGCGCCGAGCAGCGCGCGGCCCGAAGCCGCGATTCGTCAATTGTCGCCCGCGTCGCGGATGTCTACGCAGCCATTCCCTCGATGACCGGAAAATTCGAGCTCGAGTACGAGGGCGAAATGCGCGGCGCCGACAATATCGCGCGCGAGCTGATCCGCGCGGCGGTCGGCAAGACGTTCACGCGGTATTTCAAGGACGTGAATTTTCAGCCGGTCATACAATGGTTTGAGACGGGCGGCGAATCGAAGGTTCCCGCGAACGCGTCGAGCGGCGAACTGCTGAACCAGCTCAAGAAGATTCCGGGGCTGTTCGACAATCTGGAAGTTCTGGGCGTGCGCGCGAAAGACGACGCCGCAATCCAAGCCAGCGCCGCGGAGTTCATTCTGGAGGGTCTCTGGGCGCACAAGCGCGTGAACCGTAGTGAAGAGCGCGGTTATTTCGCCGACGCGCGCAAAACGACCCCCGAACCCCGTGAACCGCGCGAGCCTTCCGGACGGATGCCGCGCCGGCAGTTCAACTAGAGATGAAATACACGAAGTATTCGCGATACGCGCCCGGCGCCGCGGACGATCTCGATCTGCAGGAGCTGATGAACCGCCTGTCGGATTTCTTCCTGCAGAGCGGGTTCGAATCGCAGTTCGGCTTCCACGAGATGGATATAGAGCAGTCGCGCCAGCAGCATCTCGACGAGCTGCGCCGGGCGATCTTGCGCGCGCTACAGGAAGGCGACCTGATCCCGCCGGACCTGATGCAGAAGCTCATGGAGAATCCGGACCTTTCGCAGAACCAGGAGCTGCGCGATCTCATCGACCAGATCATCGAGCGCATGGAGGAAGAAGGCCTGATCGCGCAGCAGCAGTCGGCGCGCGTGACGCCTCCGCCTTCGGAAACGCCCGGCGGCCGGATCGGCCAGCCAGGTCATGACCAGCCCAACGTCGAGGCGCGCTTTGAGATCACGGACAAGGCGCTCGATTTTCTCGGATTCAAAACGCTGAAGGATCTGCTGGCGTCGCTCGGCAAGAGCAGCTTCGGGCGCCATGATACGCGCGACCTCGCCACCGGCGTCGAATCCGGCGGCACCTCGAAGGCCTACGAATTTGGCGACACCCTGAACATGGACATCAGCGCGACGCTCTTCAACGCCGTGCAGCGCAACGGCGTGGGCATTCCGATCGAGCTCGACTATCCCGACCTGATGGTCCACCAGTGCGAGTATCAAAGCTCTTGCGCCACGGTGCTGATGCTCGATTGCAGCCACAGCATGATTCTCTACGGCGAGGACCGGTTTACGCCCGCCAAGCGCGTGGCTCTGGCGCTCTCGCATCTGATCCGCACGCAGTATCCGGGCGATTCCCTGCACTGCGTGCTGTTTCACGACAGCGCCGAGGAAATTCCGCTCGGCAAGCTCGCGCGCGTGCAAGTCGGCCCGTATTACACGAACACGCGTGAAGGGCTGCGGCTCGCCCAGCGCATCCTCGCGCGGCAGAAAAAAGACATGCGCCAGATCGTCATGATCACCGACGGCAAACCTTCGGCGCTGACCCTCGAGGACGGACGCATCTACAAGAACGCCTTCGGCCTCGATCCTCTGGTCGTCACGCAGACGATGGAAGAAGTCGCCAAGTGCAAGCGCGCGGGGATCCTCATCAACACGTTCATGCTCGCGAGCGACTATAGCCTTGTGCACTTCGTGCAGAAGGTCACGGAGCTTTGCCGCGGCAAAGCGTACTTCACCACGCCGTACACCCTCGGGCAGTACCTGCTGATGGATTACGTCGGCCGCAAAACCCGCAACATCCACTAGCTGGAAGCGTGGAGCTTAGCCGTAGTGCGTCTCTTACTTTGATTCTCCGGCGAATAACCGGCGAGATGGTTTGTGGGTCGCGGCTCCAGCCGCGACATAAAGCGCCCAATCGAGGACGGCTTTAGCCGCTGAAGCTCCCGCCAATTTCACTCTTGTTCGAGCAGTTCCTTCAGCGTCTCTTTGTGCTTTGCTGATTTGCCGCGCTTATTGGGAATGGTGCGTTCGGGCGGAGGCGTTCCCGCGCCGAGCCGCGCGCGGCGGCGCGCTTCGGTGGAGACTTTCCATCGCTTCGGTTTCTTCTTCTTGCCCGCCATGGGATGACCGCGAGATTGTAAACCGGAAACCGCGGGCGGGAACGCGGAAGTTAGTGCTTCGGCGAGACGGCGGCGTATTTCTTTCGGGCCAGATCCAGGAGCTTCGCGTCCGTGACGATTTCGTAGTATTCGCGCTTTCCCTGCTCGCCGACTTTTGCGCCGGGAAGAAGCTGGCGAACGACGCCCTTGCGCACCACAATCGGCTCGAGCGTTTCTCCGATCGGCACTTCCCCGAAGTAGAGCTGCACGCGTTCCTTCCCCCACGGCAACGGAAAATTTCCGCCCATCGGCGAAAGTGAAATTTCGGCGCTCAGCTTCTGAAAGCCTTCCTCGTTCAGCACGATGCCGTTCAGGTTGTAGCGAACCACCAGCTCTTCGCTCTCGTCGTCAGCGGCGTCGTCCATCAGCGATTGCAGCAGGAACACATTGAATGGCGACGCGTTCGCCTGGAAAAGCCGCTTGGCCAGCTTGGCGCAGCTCGAGAGCCGGTCTGAAAGGTTCAGCGCGCGGGAAATCATGATCTTCGAGTCTGCATCCTCCCAAAGCGAGGGCGCGGAATCCTGAAACGCCACGCCTACGCCGAGTTCGAGCGGCGGCAAGTCAGCAGTCTTCGCCCTGGCGTTGTACGCTGCCGTCACGGCCAGAATTTCCCGCGCCAGCACGCAGGCTCGCGCCACGGCCCGCCGCGTGGCTCGGGTGGATTCCGTCTCGTAAATCGCAAGAATGATGGCATCGCCTTCGATAAAGACCTTGGCGGCGCCGTATCGCTCGAGCATCCGTTTTACCGGTTCATGAAGGTTGATGCTGAAATGCGACGCGGGATTCAGGCCGCGCGAGAGCAAATCTTTCGTCATGCTGGTCGAACCGCGCACGTCGGCCTTGATCACCACGTGATTGATCACCGGGTCGTCGGCCGGGCGATCCTCTTCCGGATGGAGAAATTCGTAGAGGCTTTTGTTGGCACGCGAAAGCTCGCGCGCGCGTTCGGAAGTGACCAGATTGATCCGCTCCATCCACGCCGCCACCTGCTGATAGTTGCGCCGGTCGCGGCGCAGGCGCATCAGGTCTTCAGCGAATTGCAGTCCGATACCGAGGGTTTCCTCGGTCGTCCGGCGGCGAATGGCGCGCGAGGCATCCTCCAACTTCTTCATGGAGACTTTTCGCGCCGGGAATTTCTCCAGAATCTGCGCCACGCGCTTGGTTTCGTCGCGCTGCACCAGCGCTTTCTTCAGCTGCTGCAGGTGGACGGGCGGGCAATAGTCCGCGGAAATCTTGCGCATTTCGTAGCTGGCGAGCACGTGGAACAGGAGATCGCGTTCTTCAAGCCGGTGCACCCATTCCTCGAGCATCTTCGCCCGCAATTCCGCCGGCGATTCGCCTGCCGGCGGGGCAACTTCCCCGGGCGCGGGGTGAGGGTCGAACAGCCTGTTTGCATTGGCGGGCTGGCTCAGATATTCGCCCAGCCGGTTCTGCAGTTCTTCGGCGAGGAATTCCATCCGCTGCTTCGCGGCGACGATCTGCGGATCGAGTTCCTCGAGAGTCGTTTCGATGTCTGCGGATTTCCTCCGAAGATCGGCGATCTGGGCCCGCGCTTCCGCTGCGGCGCCGGGCTTGCGCTTGAAAAGCGACGGGAACCCGCTGTCGCCATCGCCCGCGCGTGAGGCAACTTCCTCATGCTCGGCCTCGATGCGCGCCAATTCAGAGCGAAGCACGCGCGCCTGCTCGAGCAGGCGTTCGTACGCGTTGCGGGCCTTCGACAGCTCGTCGGAGCTATCACCAGACAGTGCGTAGTCGCGGACAAATTCCAGCAGCAGCGCGTCAAACGTCTCGAAGCGATCCGGGTCGTTCACGAAATTGCCGAGCAGCACGTAATGCTCGAGGAAAAACTGATCGTCGTTTCCGCCTTCAACAAAGAGGAATCGGTTTTGGAGCAGCGGATAGGCTTCCTCGTGCTCCTCGCCGAAAAGCGCGCGGCGCGTCTTCACGATCGTGCCATCTTCGACTTCGCGCCAGATCCGGCAGAGCGTGTCGCCCACCTGCCGGATCACGTTCTTGCGGTCGGCCTGAACATCGGCGATCTTCGACCGCATCACGTGCGCCTGCTCGCTGTGCTCGAACAGTTCCCCGCGGCCGCGGATCCAGTCCTTGCATTCCACCAGAATGCTGGAAAACTGGTTGCCGGTTTCCTGGCTGATGAATTTCAGCAGCGCGAGATGGTGCAGCACGTCGGTTTCGACCGACTGCTGGAATTTCCCGCGCGTGATCGATTCCTGGAGAATGTCCGTCAGCATCCTGCGAAACGCCGCATGCTCCGGCGAGCCCGTCTGTCTGCGATCCCGTTCCTTTTCTTTCCCGTAGAGCAGATGTACGTTGACAGCCTGGCGGACAAGATCACCCAGATATTTGCGCGCGAATTCGACGAAGCGCGGGCTGAGGAATACGTCGTAATGAATGTTATCTACGCCGAGCGTTAAATTCGGGAGCCGGATCTCGGCCACGTAGGGTTCCAGCTTCATCCTTGCGGGATGGGCTGGTGGCGCCGCGATATGTGTTTCGGTCATGACGGTCTGTCGGGAGTAAGCTTTTACTGTATCCGACGCGAAAACGCAGGCGCAATGGAACGGCGCGAAAGTGATACTGTCCCAGCGCGGGACGAGGCAACTCGACCCATCCGCGTCTTCGGCCCTGCCTGGAAGGTAGTACCCGCAAGCAATACATTCGGCGATACTTACCCGGGCAAACGGGGATGGCCGAACGGCGCGTTTGCGGTTAAGATACTTCACCATGTCCAAGCTACTTCAAGGCAAAACGGCGATCGTCCTCGGCGTCTGGAATAAGTGGAGCATCGCGTATGCGATCGCGCAGGCGTTCGCGCGCGAAGGCGCCAAGCTGCTGCTCACCTACCAGCACGAGCGAGCAAAGCCGACCGTCGAAGAACTAGGGCGCGAACTCGGCGCCGCGGGATTCTTCCCGTGCGAAGTGCAGGAACAGGACGACATCGACCATTTGGCTGAGGCGCTGAAAGCGGCCGGGCACACGCTGGATGTCGTGGTGCACAGTCTCGCCGCCGCGAAGCACGAGGATCTAAACCAGCCGTTCCTGCAAACCTCGCGCGAAGGGTTTCAGCTGGCCATGGACGTGAGCGCCTATTCGCTGGTGGCGATTTCGAAGGCGATTTCGCCGCTAATGACGAACGGCGGCTCGATCATGACGCTCACCTATCTCGGCTCGACGCGCGTGGTACCGAATTACAACGTCATGGGCGTGGCAAAAGCAGCGCTCGAAGCCGAAGTGCGATATCTCGCCAGCGAACTCGGGCCCAGCAAGATTCGCGTGAACGCGATTTCCGCAGGCGCGATCAAGACGATCTCCGCGCGCGGCGTGAAGGACCTTTCGAAGATGCTCGAGATTGCCGCGCAGCGCGCGCCTTTGCGGCGCAATACCGAAACCGCGGAAGTCGCGGATACCGCGGTTTTCCTCGGCAGCGATCTCGGCCGCGGCGTCACCGGCAACGTGATTTACGTCGACGCCGGCTTCCAAATCATGGGGCTATAGGATTCGGATCGAGAACCGACGCCGAATCCTCGATCGTGATCCGGCGCGTGTCGTCGGCGACGTGCTCGAGGTGAATCCGCACCACCGGCCATTCGGTGCGGAGCGTAAACTTGTCGGGCCATTCCACGATCACGACCGCCTTTTCCGCGAACACGTCTTCCAAGCCGAGCGTTTCGAGATCGTGAAAATCGCCGATGCGGTACAGATCGACGTGATAGACCGGCGCGCCGCGAGTGTATTTGTGAACCAGCGTGAAGGTCGGACTGGTGACCTCATCTTCGCTTGCCGCGCCCAAACCGCTGGCGATCCCTTTCGTGAGCGTCGTCTTCCCCGCCCCGAGCTCGCCTGAAAGCAGCACGAGAACGGGCGGCTTCAGTTGCGCGCCGATTTCGCGCCCGCGCTGGATCGTTTCTTCGGAAGAGTGCGTCACGAATTCGCGCCTAGGCACGGCCGGACTCGGAATAGAAATGCTGGTAAGCCCGCGGAATAGCGCGAATGAGATCGGACGCCATCAGCGGCGCTTCGCCATTCTGGGCGTAGGCGATGTCACCGGCGAGGCCGTGCAGATACACGCCAAACGCGACGATCTGAGCAAATCCGAAATAATTCACGCCTCGCCCAAATTGAGCCACGAGCCCCGCGAGAATGCCCGTGAGAACGTCGCCCGTGCCACCGGTGGCCATTCCGGGATTCCCAGTGGAATTAATGAAGGCCAAGCCACCTGGCACGGCGGTGACGGTTTGGTGGCCCTTTAACACAACCACTGCGTTCCAATCGTGCGCCGCTTGCTGCGCAACTTCAACGCGTCGGGCCTGGACTTCTCTCGGAGTGCAGCCCAATAGACGCGCCATTTCGCCGGGATGGGGCGTGACGCAGAGGTGGCCTTCCGATTTGTTCAACTCGGAGGCGCGCTCGGCGAACGCATTCAGTCCATCCGCGTCGAGAATAATGGGGACGGAGCGGTCGCCGACGACAGCACGAATGAATCTTTGGGTCTCTTCGTTCGTCGTGAGTCCAGGTCCCATCGCAAGCGCGCGTTTTCCGGACAGAATTTTGGCGAAAAGGCCGGCTTCGAGGCTTCGCTCGGAGACGGTTCCGCTGAAGGTAGCGGCGAGAGGTTCGGTCATGATCTCGGGAATGTGCGCGGCGACGATCGGTAAAACCGGCTCGGGCGTGGCAACCGTCACGAGACCGGCTCCCGCACGCAGCGCGGACCACGAGGCGAGCACGGCGGCTCCGCTTTTGCCAACCGACCCCGCCACGACCAGCGCGTTGCCGTAGTCGCCTTTATTGCCTTCCGCTCGGCGCGCTTGAGCGAATTGGACGAATTCGGCGGCATCGCTCCAGCGCAGGCTGCCCTTCCCCAGTTCTTCGATCAGTTCCGGGGGCGAGCCGATTTGACGAACGTGCAGCGAGCCGACGCGATGGCCGCCTTCGCCGGAAACGAGTCCCGGTTTCGGCGCCGTAAACGTGACCGTGTGGTCCGCGACGATCGCGGCGCCTTCCACTTCACCCGTGTCCGCTTGCAGTCCGGACGGAATATCCACCGCAACCACGCAGCGCCCCGGCTCGTGCTCGTTGACCTGATTGATTACATCGCGCAAGCGTCCCGCGACGGCGCCGCGCACACCGGTACCAAGTAGCGCGTCCACGACGATCGAGCCTGCCGGCAATTTGGCGAAGGTTTTCAGGTCTAATGCACGCTCGAGATACAGCTTTCCGATTTTCTTCCAGCGATTGAGATTTGCAGCCGCGTCGCCCTTCACTTCGCGCGGGTTGCCGATCAGGTAGACTTCGGGCTTCGCGCCCACTTTTTGCAGGCAGCGAGCGACGGCGAAGCCGTCGCCGCCGTTGTTTCCCTTCCCGCAGAGAACGACGATCCGCCGCGAGGCGAGACCCGGAAATCGAGCCTGAATAAATTCCGCGACGCTGCGGCCGGCGTTTTCCATGAGGGTCCGGCTGGGGACGCGGTAGCGCGCGGTCGTCAGCCGGTCGACTTCCCTCATTTCGGCAGCGGTCAGAATCTTCATGGTTGAATCGCCGTAAAGCCGTCAAAATGGCTTTCGGTTCCCCCCCCGATCTTCTGTCGAATAGAATGCGCACCGATCGTTTAGTTTCAATACGTTACAGCCATTTCTATTCGGCGCGATTGTCGAATAGAAATGTGCTGGTTTGGGCCCTGTGGGCGGGGGGATCGGCCCCTCGGTTCGGCGTCCGTTTGGCCGCCGAATTTGGCTGTCGAGTTCGGTCAAAGTGCTCATCGCGTTCAGACTAACAACCCCCGGGTGAGAAGAAAAGTGGGAGCGCCTGTGGACTTTTTCTTGAGCCTTCGTTCATCGCTGCAAGGAGCTTCAGGGGCTAAAGCTCCGACTCCTTTCGACTTGGTTATGTCGCCCGTAAACGGGCGACCCACAAGGCTCTCTTGATTTCACGCTGTAAGACCTCAGCGGCTATAAAGCCGCACTATTTTTCGGCAGTGCGGCACGGCTAAAGCCGTGCCCTGACGAAGAGACACCTGCGCCGACCTAGCCCATGCGGGCGACGACGACGGTCATGTCGTCGGCCTGGTCGGCCGTGCCGGCCCATTGCTCGGCGGCGGCGACGAGACTTTCCGCAATGCGAGCGGCGTTCGCGTCGCGCTGCCGCAGCACCTCCGCATTCACGCGCTTTGTCCCAAATTCCTCGCCATAGACGCTTTCCGGCTCGGTCAGCCCGTCGCTAAAGGCGACCAAAAGAGAGCCCGGGTTTACCGGGAGCGTGCACTCGGTGTACTCGGCATCCTCGAAGAGACCGACGACCGTTCCTCCCGCTTCGAGCTTGTGGACCGTTCCATTGTTCAAGAAGATCGGCGCCAGGTGTCCGCCGTTGGTGTAGGTGAGCGTCTTGGCCTCGGAATCGAAGATGGCATAGAAGAGCGTGGCGTAGCGGTCGTCGGACGTGTTACGGAAGAGATGCGTGTTCAACCGCGAAACGATTTCAGCGGTCCCGGCGCGGCCTTCGATGGCAGCCGTGCTGCGCAGCGCCGCCTGAAGGCTGGCCATCAGGAGCGCGGCGAAGATTCCCTTCCCGCTGATGTCCGCCAACACGATGCCGACGCGAGTGGGGCCAAGCGGAATGAAATCGTAGTAATCACCGCTGACGGAGCGCGCCGGCCGGCAGATCGCGGCCAGCTCAAGCCCCGGAAGCTCCGGAATCGTTTGCGGGAAGAGCTGCTGCTGGACTCCGCGGGCGATTTCGACTTCGTTTTCGAGACGATGGCGCTCGCGCTGCGCTTCGATGAGCTCGGAGATCGAGCTGGTCATTTCGTTGAACGATTCGCCGAGCGCGCCGAGCTGGTCGCGATTCAGAACGCGAACGCGGTGGCTGAAATCGCCGCGGCGCACATGGAGCGTGGCATCGTACAGGTCGCCCACCGACCGCGTAATCGTGCGCGTGAGGATCGTGCCGGTGGCGAGCGCGCCCACCTCCAGGACCAGAAAGACCAGGCCTGCCGCGCCGAGGACGGCCATGAGATACGGGCCGAGCGCACCCATGGACCGGAAGAGGTTTTCGTTCACCATCACGGGGCGCAGCGAAAATGAGACGAGGACCGGCTGGCGAGGTGTCTCGTGACCCTGCTCCAGAATATCGAATACCTCGAGCGTGGAATTGCCTTCCAGGCGGAGGTCGAGCCAACTCTGCGCGGGAGCAGGTCCGCGCCCTGAACTTGCAATCTGCTGGTTCGGGACGTAAAGCGTGTCGTTGATCCTGAAGGAGAAGCCGCTACGTGGCGAGCCGGGCTGCTCGGGACGCATCAGCACCATTTGAATCGGTCCCAACTCCGGTGGAAATCGATCGAGTATCTCCGGCGTGACCTGCCCGACGACGAGCACCGTGTATGAACCAGCAGGAGAGCTTCGGCGCTGCGCGGCCACGAACGAGAGCCTGTTCTGATAGGCGATCAGGCCGGCGTATCGCTTTCCGTCTCCGGTGTCCAGCAGCGGCCCTCCGCGATTCACCCACACCCGCAGCCCCGGCCAGGACGACTGCTCGTCCGCAATCAATCCCGCGATAATCGGGCTGGAAAGCATGTCGGGACTGACGGGAACCTTCGAGCTGGCGGCCTCGCGTTCAATGGCGGCGGAGATGGTCTCGGCGTCGGTGTCTATGGTGTTGGCGCGCTGCTGCACTGCATCGTTCAGGAGGTGCGCGCCGATCTGGAGATAGAACAGATAGGTCGAGATGCCGATCATTGTGAGCAGCAAAACGACGGGGACGACGGCCATGAACAAATAAGCGACGATCAGGCGGTTGCGCAAGCTCCACAACACGCGCGTGCGGACCCAGGGAATGAGCCGGATGACGAAATATAGGAGCGCCGCAAAGCACAGAAATCCGAAGAGCGTCGAACGCAGGGGCGGAGCGCCCAGGAACTGGGCGATCTTCACGACGACGTAGAGGAAAAGAATCGCGAAAGCAATCCGGTCGAGAAGCGAAGTTCGCCGGAGGAAGAGGAAGAAGCGCCGCGGGGAGAACCGGTTCATAGACGGGAAATTATGTCACGAAAATCTATTGAGACAATGCGCGCCGAACTTTACTGTGGACGCGGCCGTAGGCGAAGTAGACGACCATCCCGACAGCGAGCCAAACGATCAGCCGAACCCAGGTCATGGCCGGGAGGCTGGCCATGGCCGCGAGCGACGTGAGGATTCCGAGAATCGGGACCAGCGGGACGAGCGGCGTCTTGAACGGGCGCGGGAGATCGGGCCGCCTGTTGCGGAGAATCCAGACACCGGCGGAAACGATGACGAAAGCGAGAAGCGTGCCGATGTTCACGAGCGCGGCGAGGTCGCCGATCGGGATGAGCGAGGCAAAAACAGCGACGCAAATTCCGACCACGATCGAAGTGATCCACGGCGTGCGGAAGCGCGGATGAATCGCGCCCGCCCATTTGGGCAACAGGCCGTCGCGCGACATGGAATAGAACACGCGGGATTGACCGAGGAGCATGACCAGCATGACGCTGCCGAGACCCAACACAGCGCCCGTTTTTACCAGCAGACTGCCCCAGCGGACGCCAGTGGCGTCAATCGCGACGGCGACCGGCGCGGAGACGTTCAAATCCGCGTACGGGACCATCGCCGTGAGCAAGCCGGACACCACGATGTAGAGCACCGTGCAGATCACCAGCGATCCGATGATGCCGACCGGCATGTCCTTCTGCGGGTTCTTGGCTTCCTGCGCGGCGGTTGAAACGGCGTCGAAACCGATATAGGCGAAGAAAATTACGGCGGCGCCTCGCGCGACGCCGGACCATCCGAAGTAGCCGAACTTGCCGGTGTTGGGAGGAATGAATGGGGTCCAGTTGGAAGCCGCCTGCGAAGCGTGATGCAAAACGAAATTGCCGGCGATGGCGATGAAGACGAGCACGATCGCGACCTTGAGGATGACGATCGCGGAGTTGAGATTGGCCGATTCGCGGATTCCCACGATGAGAATGAACGTGCACAGGCAGATGACGACAAATGCGACGGCGTTAAACACGCCGACGGCGTGCGGAAGCGTCGCGGGGGCAACGCCGGCACCGGAAAGGCTTTGTCCCACCGAGGCCAAGCCGACCCAGTGGCCCTTGTAGAAAACCATCTCGGTGCCCGGCGTGGCGATCCATTGGGGGCCGATATGTATTCCCACATCGTCGAGGAGACTGACGAAGTAGCCGCTCCAACCGGAGGCCACGGTAGCGGCGCCGAAAGCGTACTCAAGAATCAGATCCCAGCCGATGATCCAGGCAAAAATTTCGCCGAGCGTTGCGTAGCCGTAGGTGTAGGCCGAGCCGGCGATGGGAATGAGCGAGGCGAATTCCGCATAGCAGAGGCCCGCGAAGGCGCAGATGATGCCGGACAGGACGAATGAAACTACGATCGCCGGCCCGGCGCTGGTGGCGGCGGCCTGCCCGGTGAGCACGAAAATTCCCGCGCCGATGATGGCGCCGATGCCGAGCGTGATCAGGTTGATCGGGCCGAGCGCGCGGCGCAGAGTGTGTTCGCCTTCGTCCTGCGCTTCCTCCATGATGACGTGCAGCGGTTTCGTGGCGAACAGCTCGCTTGCCATGCAGTGCCTCCCAAGATTTGAACGCGCCTGACTCGGAACCGGAGGAAAACCGGGCCGAAAAGCCTCAGGCCCCTAAAACGGACCTGAGCTACGTAAAACCCTAACCACTCCTGAAGCGATTACTGCGCCCTGGAGGACTTCCCTGCCAGCTTCCAGAGTGCGTACACCGGCAGGCCGAGCAAAACGATGATCAGGCCGGGCCAAGTGTACTGCGGTTTATACCGCAACAATTGGATTTCGAGAAATCCTGCCATGAGGATGTAGAGGGCGGGAAGGATGGGATAGCCGAACGCGCGGTAGGGACGATCCATGTCCGGGCGTTTCGACCGCAGGATGAACAGCCCGGCCAGAGTGAGGATGTAGAAAAGCAATTGCGCGAAGATCAGGAAGTCGAGGAGCTGGCCGTAGGTTCCCGAGAGGCAGAGAGCCGAGGCCCAGATGCATTGGGCGACGAGCGCGACGGCGGGGACGTGGTGGCGGTTTACGGTTCCGACGGAGCGGAAGAACAAGCCGTCTTTGGCCATGGCGTAATAGATGCGCGCGCCGGCGAGGATCAGGCCGTTGTTGCATCCGAATGTCGAAACCAGGATCGCGATGGCCATCAGGATCGCGCCGGCTGGACCGAAGATGACTTGCGTGACCGCCGTGGCTACGCGGCCTTCGGCGGCAAACTCGATGCCGCGCACGAGCGCGGTCGCGCCGTGCGGGTCGCCCGAAAGCGGCAGCACGCGAAGATAGGCGACGTTTGCGAGCGTGTAGAGCAAAACGACGATTGCCGTTCCCAACGCGAGCGAGAGCGGGAGATTCCTGCCCGGATTCTTGACCTCGGCGGCGGTGAAGGTGACGCTGTTCCACGCGTCCATGGCGAAGAGCGAGCCCACCATGGCGACGCCAACAAGCGTGAGCGTGCCGATCATCCACGTCGAATGGTCGGGCGGATACGGGTGCATGGCGGACCAGCCGGCGTTACGCCAGAAGCCCGTGAAGTTAGCGCTGCGAGCGGCGATTGTCGAAAACAGAACACCGAGGAGGACGAGGCCGGCGAGCGAGATTGTCTTGGCGACGGTGAAAATGTTCTGGACGATCTTGCCCAAGCGCAGGCCGCGGGTGTTGATCCAGGTCAGCAGGACGATGGAGAGAATCGCCAGCAGGTTTTGATGATTCAATCCGACGTCATAAGGCCCAAGTTGTCCAAACCACAAGTTCCAGGGCCCGAACTTGCCGATCTCCCAAATCCAGTTCGAAGCGGAAAACCAGGGCGCGAGAACACCGGAAAATTTTGCGAAGGCGATGGCGACGGCGGCGATCGTGGCGGTTTCGATGACCAGCAGCATCGACCAGCCGTAGAGGAAACCGAAAACAGGCCCGCACGATTCCCGGAGGTAGACGTACTGGCCGCCGGCGTGCGGCATTGCGGCGGCGAGTTCGCCGAAGCAGAGAGCGCCGATCAGGGTGATCAGGCCGGAAGCGAGCCAGACGACGAGCAGCAGGCCGGGGCTTTGCACCTGATGCGCGATATCGGCGGAGACAATGAAGATGCCGGAGCCGATCATCGAGCCAACGACGATCATCGTCGAATCGAACAGGCCGAGGCCCTTGACCAACTCGCTCGAGTCGCGAGCGCTCGATTGGTTGCTGGTGGGTGCGGTGTTCGCCATGGGGCGTTCGTTTGTGTGGCGGCGCCTAGCCGCGTGAAGCGCGCGATTTTTCCGCGACGGCCAGGAACTCTTGCGCTCGCGCGGCTGGATTCTTTGCCGATACGAGATCGCGGATGATGGCCACCGAATCCGCGCCAGCGCGGAAGACTTCCCCGGCCGATTCCAGCGTGATGCCCCCGATGGCTACGAGCGGCTTGCCCGTGATCTGTCGCGCGGCGCGAATGAAATCGAGGCCGACCACCGGGTCCGGATTCTCCTTCGTGGACGTCGGGAAGATCGGGCCTATGGCTATATAGTCTGCTGAAGTGGCGGCGGCCTCACGCAATTGGTGGAGATTGTGTGTCGAAACGCCCACCCAGCGCGTGGAGCCGCAGATTCGGCGAGCATCTTCGACGGGCAGGTCTTCCTGGCCGACATGGACGCCGCAGTCAACCATTGCGGCGATGTCGGGGCGGTCGTTGAGGATGAAGCGGACACCTTTCGAAGCGAGGGGCACGGCCAGTTGTTTTGCAGTGCTTAGGATTTGAGCCGGAGATCCGCGCTTATCGCGAAGCTGGATCAACGTGACGCCGGAGTCGGCGAGTTGCAAGGCGAGATCGGTTACGGGAGCGGGAGAAAGGGCGGGATCGAGGATCGCGTAGAGGGGCGGAAACAACGGACTGCTCCTTTCAATCTCAGCGAATCGGGCGCAGCAACCCTTCGTGCCTCAGGGCAAGGCAGCGCCCCTACGCTCTTTCCTTCGCGGTGAGGCGCTCGAGAAAATGGGTGTCGAACTTGCCGGCGATGAAATCCGGCTCCGCTAGGATGCGTTTCTGGAGCGGTATCGTGGTCTTAATGCCTTCGATGATGAAGCCGTCGAGCGCGCAGTTCATGCGGGCGATGGCTTCGGTGCGATCGCGGCCGTGGGCGATCAGCTTGGCCACCAGAGAATCGTAATACGGCGGCACGGTCGCGTCCGCGTGGAGGAACGTGTCGATGCGAATTCCCGGGCCGCCGGGAACGCGAAACGCGGTGAGGCGACCGGGAGATGGAACGAAAGTTTCGGGATCCTCGGCGTTGATGCGGCATTCAATGGCGTGGCCGCGGAAGTCGAACTTGCCGACGGCGCTTTCCAGCTTTTCCCCCGCGGCGACGCGAATCTGCGCCTTCACCAGGTCCACTTGCGTGACCATTTCCGTGACGGGATGCTCGACCTGAATGCGCGCGTTCATTTCGATGAAGTAGAGATTGCCCGAAGAGTCGCGCAGAAATTCGACGGTGCCGGCATTTGAGTAGCCGACCCTGGCGAGCGCCTCGACGACCTGCTTGCCGATCCGCTCGCGTGTCGCCGGATCAAGCGCCGGCGAGGGGGATTCCTCGAGCACCTTCTGGTGGCGCCTCTGAAGAGAGCATTCGCGCTCGCCCAGGTGGATCACGTTGCCGTGCTTGTCTCCGAGGACCTGGAATTCGATGTGCCGCGGATGTTCGATCAGCTTCTCCATGTACACGTGGGGACTGCCGAAGGCCTGCTCGGCCTCGGCGCGCGCGGTTTGAAATGCGGGAATCAGGTCGCGTTTGTGGCGCACCATGCGCATGCCGCGCCCGCCGCCTCCGTCGACGGCCTTGATCATCACCGGCAGCCCGATTTCGGCCGCCACTCGCTTGGCTTCGTCTTCGTTGGGAACCGCGCCGGCGCTGCCGGGAATGATCGGGAGGCCCGCGGCGGCCATTTCAACGCGAGCGCGGTCCTTTTCGCCCATCATGCGGATCATTTTCGGCGACGGCCCGATGAACGTGATGTGCGAAGCCTCGCAAACTTCGGCGAAGTTGGCGTTTTCGGAAAGGAAGCCGTAGCCGGGATGGATGGCGTCCACGTTGGCCACTTCGGCGGCGCTGATGACTTGCGGGATGTTCAGGTAGCTGTCACTGCTGCGCGGCGGGCCGATGCAGATGGCTTCGTCGGCAAAACGGACGTGAAGCGAGTGGCGGTCCGCCTCGGAATAGACGGCGACCGTGCGGATGTCGAGCTCCTTGCACGCGGCAAGGACGCGCAACGCAATTTCACCGCGATTGGCGATCAGGATTTTTCGAAACATGGCCTTCGGGACTCGATCCGTTGGAAGCAGAGGCCGCAGGCATTTTCACACCGCGGCCGGAAGCAGCGCACGAGGGCTATTTTTTGCCGCTCGCGCGGATGCCGAAGAGAGGCTCGCCATATTCGACCGGCTTGCCGTTTTCGGCGTACACCTGGACGAGCTCGCCCGCCACATCGGACTCGATCTCGTTCATCAGTTTCATCGCCTCGATGATGCAAAGCACCTGGCCGGGCTCGACCCTGGCACCCGCCGTGACGAATGGGTCCGCACCGGGGCTTGGCGCGCTGTAGAAAGTACCCACGATCGGAGACTTGATCACATGCAAGTCGGCACCGACAGGCGGTTCAGGCGCCCGGGCGTGCCCGCCGGGAGCGGCATGCACGGA
Source organism: uncultured Acidobacteriota bacterium (assembly GCA_963769415.1). GTDB lineage: Bacteria > Acidobacteriota > Terriglobia > Acidiferrales > UBA7541 > Palsa-295. Next base: position 1,148,000 of record CAVYLM010000005.1, on the reverse strand, counting down.
CGGATACGGAGCCGGTTCAGCCGCCATTACGACGCGATGGGCCGAGACCGCTGAAGGCTTCTTCAGGCGGATGTGGACGCCGCCGCGGGCGTATTCGAACTCCTCAAGCCCGTGTTTTTCCATGAAGGCGAGCAGGCGCTCGACGTCTGCGATATCCACGCCGCCGACGTCCAGGGTGCTGCTTGGTTTGGTTTTCGGCTTCTTCGCCATTAGAGTTCGAGAAATTCCCTGGGCGCGGAGGTCAAGACTTCCGCACCACCGGCCGTTACGACCACGTCGTCCTCAATGCGGATACCGCCGACGCCTTCGAGATATACGCCGGGTTCAACGGTCAAAACCATTCCCTCCTGAAGCACCGTCTGCTCGCCTTTGCCGAGCCGGGGCAGTTCGTGCACTTCGAGACCCAAGCCGTGGCCCAAACTGTGGGTGAAGTAACAATCCAATCGCGCCCGCCTGAGGGTATTCCGTGCCGCCTTGTCCACGTCGCCAGCCGTGACTCCGGGTCTTATGGCTCGCTTGCCCGCTTCTTGCGCCCCCAGGACCGCGGAGTAGAGGCTTTTAACCTTCCGCGATGCCTTCCCCAAGAAGACCGTGCGGGTCATATCGCTGCAGTAGCCGCGAAGTATAGCACCCTGGTCGAGGACGACCAATTCGTTTTTCCCGAGGAGTTTAGAGGTGGGCCGGGCGTGGGCCCATGCCGAGCGCGGCCCGGAGGCCACAATGGTCTCGAAGGACGGGCCGGACCCGCCGAGGCGCTTGATTTCGTGCTCGATTTCAGCCGCGATGGCCAGTTCGGCGATGCCGGGCCGAATCTGGGGCAAAACGCGCGCGAAAACAGCGCTGATTGCGTGCGCGGCTTCGCGCATGATGCGCAATTCGCCGGCGTCTTTCACGGCGCGAAGCTTCTCGACAGCGTTGCCATCCGGCACCCAGCGGATGCGGCTGCCCGAGGCGACGTCGAGGGCGGTTTTCTGGGCGACGGTCATCGTGGAGGCGGAATAAGCCACGCGGGTGCGCCCCTTGCGCAAACGCAGCCCCTCCCCGGCTGCTCGAATCAGGCCGCGTTTGCAGATGTGGATACGAGCACCAGAGACCTCCTCGCGGGCCTGAAACGTATAGCGGCTATCGGTGAAGAGCGTGGCGGACGACGAGTCGACGAGCAGAAGACCCGCGCTGCCGGTAAAACCGCACAGGTAGCGAATATTGGGAAGGTGCGAGACGAGAATCGCGTCCGCGCCGAGCGCAGGAAAGGAAAGCCGGAGCCGGCCCAGTCGATCCGCGGGCCCGCTCCGGCTAGATTTCGCTTCTACCGACTTTATCGCCACGCCGCCAGAGTAGCTGTTAGCTCGGCAAAATGCGAGGCGTCAGGAAGAAGAGAAGCTCCTGAGACTTCGACGACACCGTCGTATGCTTGAACAGGTTCCCAAGAATCGGCACGCTGCCGACCAACGGCACCTGCTGGATATCGGTGGTCTGCTGGGTGACGATAATGCCGCCGATGACCACGGTCGCGCCGTCGTTAACGGTGACCTTGGTCTCAGCCGCCTGGGTATCGATGGCCGGAATACCCTGAACGCGGGGAATCGAGCCGTCGATCTGATCGTTTTCGACCGTCACGTCCATGTAGATCGTGCCGTCGGCGGTGATCTGGGGCGTCACGTCGAGTTCGAGGACGGCGTCCACGAACTGGACCGAGACGGTGTTGTTGACGATGGTCTGCACGGGAATCTTAGTTCCCTGCTTGACCGTCGCCTTCTCGTTATTCTGCGTGATGACCTTCGGCTTCGAGAGCAGCTTGCCGACGCCCTTCTCTTCCGCCGCGGTGATGATCGCATCCAGGGCGAAATTGGCCGAGGTGAACAGGTACGAGATGCCGCTCGTCGGCACGCTCGCCGGCAGGTTCGAAATCAGAGGCATCGCGCCCCCGCTCGAACTGCCGCCGGAACTGCCACCCGGCTCGACAAGAGGAGGAGGTGGCGTCCGAGTCCAGGGGCTGCCGCCAGTGCCGGGCGCACCTCCCACCGCATTCTGATTGTGGAGAGTGTTCGCCGCTCCCGCGAAAGCGAATTGAGAGCCGATTTCGCGCGAGAACGAGCGGTTTGCCGCAACGACGCGAGCTTCGATTTCCACCTGCTGCGACTTGCGATCGAGCTGGCGGATCAGATTGTCCATGACCGGAAGCGTGCTCGGAATATCGCGAATGATGATCGTGTTCGACCGGTCGTCCGCGATGATATCGCCGCGCGAGGACAAAAACTTCTTGAGCGTGGCGGCCATGTCGGTGGACTTGGCGTAGCTCAACACGCGGGTCGTGGTGACCACGTCCGCCGCTTCAGCCTGAGCCTTGGCCAAGTCACGATTCTCCTCCGCTTCTTTGCGCAGGGTTTCCTTGGTCGCGAGGCGGAGAACGTTGCCGTCCAGTTGCTTGTCGAGGTCATTGTTGCGCAGCACGATGTCGAGAGCCTGATCCCACGGCACATCGTCGAGAACGATTGTCAAATTGCCCTTCACGCCGGGGTCGACTACGACGTTGAGACCGCTGATTTCGTGGACCAGGCGGAAGAAGTCGCGCAGGTCCACGTCCTTCAGGTTGACCGAGATCGGTTCGCCAGAGTACTTCGCCGGAGGCGCCGCGTTCGACGCCGCCGCGGGAGCCTGGCCGGCTGGAGCAGCAGCCATCGCGGGTTGTGCCGGCGCAGACGACGTCGCCGCTACGGGCACTGGAGCAGAAGCTGGCTCGGCGTTGGCTGCCGTCTCAACTGCCGCCTTCGTGGCGCCGATCGTCTCCCCCGCCGATTGCGGAGCAGGAGTCGCAAGAGCCGAAGAGGTCTGGGTCAGAGAAGCAGGAAGCGCAGCGGCCGGCGCTGGAATGTCGGCTGGCTTGGCGGCTGCATTTTCCGCAGCTTCTCCACTGACAGTCGGCACAGATTTCGGAGTCGCGGTCGTTGCTGAATCGGTCGTCGGAGCGGCAGTCGACGCTGCGGGAGACGCAAATGAAACGGTTACCGTGCTGCCGTCACCCTTGATGTTGTAGCGGGCAGGCTGACGGAGATCGATCACGACGCGGGAAACCTCGGGCGAAAACTGTGCCAGACGGATTTCCCGAACCGGATCGAGATTGCTGGCAATCTGCTTTTCCGTGGTAGTCAGGTGCGAACCCGCGAAATCCAGCACCAAACGATCGGGATTCTGAAGGTGCATCGAGTGATAGGAAAGCGGGCCGGATCCCGTGATGCTGACTTCGGTCGCGCTACCGTTTTGCTGCAGGTGGACTTGGCGAATCGCAGGGTGCGACGACGGAGCCACTTCCGCCGACTTCGCAGCTGCCGGAAGCAGAGCAGCCTTCGGGGAAGCCACGTGGGGAGTCGCTACCGCGCTCAGATTGCGCGAAACCAACAGCGTGAGATCTTCGGTGCCCTGGCGTTCGACTTTCGGTTCGACGCCCTGAGCCAGCAGGATTTCGAGGCGGACAACCGGCTTCGAGCCCGAAGCGTAGGTGATCAGCCGATAGCTCTTCACCAGGTCGGAGGCGACCACTCGCGCGCCCGCCGGGTCACCGGCTGACACACCGCTCAGGTCGAGCACAAAGAGGCTCGCGCTGGGGCGATAGGTCGTGTATTCGAACGGTGCGTTGGCATCCGCTTGCAAGCGGACAGCCCCGTCCTTGACCTCCGCCTTCACGTGCACCACCGGCGCGTCGCTCGCGCGGAGCGCTCCATTCGTCCAAATTAGACCGGCCGCCAGCAGCGCGCTCAGTCCCAACGCCCGACTTAGGATCCTCATTGCTGCTCTCCTGCACTCGCGTAGATTCGCTTCGTCACGATTCGCTCGACCAGCTTGCCGAATGCGTCCTTCGAGTTCTCTTTAAAGGTCACCCCGTCCAGCCCAATCTTTTCCACGTCGCCGTCATACAGGTTGTCGCCCTCGCGGATAAAGTAAACGCTTTGTTCCGGATTGGAGACAACCGCGATCATCGTACTCCCCGAACGCACGGCTCCATCGACACGCACGGTGGCGATTACAAGGCCGGCCTTACCGGGCGGAAGGTGGACGGCGTCTTTCTTGTTGTTGATCAGCGGCGAAAAGGGGTCGCGCTTGCCGACCATTTCGGTCTTACCCGCTTCGGGCGCCGGTGCAGCCGCGGCGGAGGAGGCCTCCGGATTCGCCTTTGAGGGTGGCTTTACGGCCGCCGCAGGCTTGGCATGCTGCGCCAGTTTGGCCGCTTTCGGGGGCTTGGCTTTGGCTGCCGGCTTCTTGGCGGCTTGATCCTGCCCAGACGCCGCGATTGCCAGCGGGAGCGCCAAGGCCAGCACCGCCAACAGTTTTGCCGAGGTATATGCGATTTTCATCGTCGTCGCCTTACTTTTTTGCCGCCGGTGGAGGAGCAGCAGCAGCGCCGGCCTCCGCCGCGTTCGTAAAGAAAGTCGTAATCGTGAAGCTTCCGGTTACCGTCGTCCCCGCCGCCAGATGGAACCTGGTGGCTCCGCCCTGTTGGGAGGTGAGCGCGATCAGTTTCAGGTCACCCACGTTGATAATGCGCGACAGGCGGCCCATCCGCGAAAAGAAGTCGAGAACGGAGTAATAGGGCCCGTCCGCCTCAATGGCAAAAGGCATTTCGAAGTAATACGGCTTCTGGGCGACCGGATTCGCGACCAACGAGCGAATCGACACGCCGGAACTAACCGCCGCGCGCTGTACCATCAGAATGAACTGGTCGGTTTCCTTCTCTTCAGGAACGATGGTCTGCAGTGTGGCGAGCTGCTTCTGAAGCGCGTCCATTTCGGTCTGCAACTCAGCCCGACGCTGCTTGTACACCCGCAGGTTTTGGACATCGGATTCAAGCGGTTTCACTTCCGCCTGCGCCGATTCCAGCTGATTCCGCACGGATTGCAAAGGCGAACCCGGAACGTAAAATCCGGCGAGAACCAAAACGATCGTCAAGCCCACATACAACAGCGCCTGTAAGGGCCAGGGCCAATCTCGGAACGATGTCGCCATGGCTTAGCTCCTTCCTTTGGCCGCCGGTTGCGGTGATTGCGGGCTGCTGGCAGCCTGGGTGGCAGGCTGACCGGTCGTTGGAAGCGCAATATTAACCGTCATCACGAACCCGTACGTCTCGACGCCCGGAAGCAGATCGTTTTCCTTGGTATTCTTGATCTCAACATCCTGGAAATAACCCGATTTCTTCAGCTCGGTAATGAAATTCGCGACGGCGTTGATAGATCCCGCTTCGCCCTGAACTTCCAGAGCGCTGCCCTTGCGATCGATAGAAGTGAGCCAGAGTGAGTCAACCCTGACGACGGTGTTGGCCACCATCTCCATCATGTCCTGCGCGCCGCTGCGATTCTTCTGAAGAGTTTCGATCACGTCGATGCGCTGCTGCAGGACGGCCTTTTCACTCTCGAACTTGTCCACGTCCGCCTTGACCTGCTGCAGGCTGGCCTTTTCGTTCTTGAGGGCCTGGATGCGCTTTTGGGTTTCGTCCAGCTGACGCTTCTGCTGGTAGTAGGTAATCCCGAGGATCACGAACGCCAGGCCGACGGCCACGCACGCGAAGAGAATCTGCACGGTCGCTTCGAGTGGCACGGCTTGCTTGGCGGCCTTCGGACGAGCCTGGCCGAGTAAGTTAATCCGAATCATGGCTAGTCAAAACTCCTCAGCGCCAGGCCGACTGCGATTGCCAGGCGCGGCGCCAACTCGCGAAGCTGGGATTCATCGTGACGCCCTGGATTGATTGCTACCTTGCGGAACGGATAGAGCTCTTCGACCGGCATCGCGAATTCTTCCTTCAAAAGGTCGAGCAGTCCGGGAACCCGGGCCGTTCCGCCAGCGACCACGATCCGGCGGATGTTCTCGCCGCTCGCGGTGGCGCGGAAGAAGTCGAAGGTCTTCTGAATCTCGAGAATCAAAATGTCGGAGACCGAGCGGAGGATGGCCGTGCGCTGCTCCTCGCTCACACCGGCCAGCGCGCCGCCCATCTTCAGCTTCTCGGCGTCTTCGAAGCTCAGGTCGAGTTCCTTCTGCAGCGCGTCGGTGTACTGATTGCCGCCCACCGAAACGTCGCGCGTGAACAGCGGCGTCCATCCGCGGATGATGTTGATGTTCATCACGCTCGCGCCGATGTTCAAAAGCGCGACCACCTGCGACGGGTCGGGTTCGTAGTTGACCTCGAAGCAGTTCTGCAACGCGAAGGCGTCAATGTCCACGACGACGGGAATCTTGCCGGCCTGCGCCAGCACGTTCGTGTGATTCAGGATCTTGTCTTTCTTAACGGCGACCAGCAGCACGTCCATCTGGTTCTCGGTCGCCTCCAAAAGCTGGTGGCTGAGGTTGACGTCGGCAATGTCGAACGGGATGTGCTGGCTGGCTTCGGCCTGAATCCGGTCGTACAGCTCTTCCTCGGTCATCAGCGGCATGCTTACCCGCTTGACGATCACCGAGTGGCCCGAGACCGAGGTGGCAACCTCTTTCGTCTTGATCTTCTGCGCATCGAAAATTGAAATGATCTTCTCGGCGACGGAGGGAGCGTCCATGATCGCGCCGTCCACGACGGTATCCTGCGACAGAGGCTCCATGCCAAAGCTCACCAGTTCGTAGCCGTCTTTGGCTCTTTTCAGCTCGATGGCCTTCACCGAACTCGAGCCGATGTCCAGGCCGATTAGCGATTTCGTTTTACCGAGGTTGAACATCGTGTGGCCTCACGCTTCTCCGTCCACCCCGCTTTGCAGGGCGGATTCCACATGGCTTTCCCGGTGCGACTGCTGGCTGATAAAACCCCGCTGCCCTTCGTACTTGGTTCGCCCCAACCCCATGGGGCCTGTTCCAGTGAACGTAGAACGATAGTACTGATAGAACCGGTACGTTCGCCTTGACTCGTTTATTGCATTCGCCTGAAAGACTGTCAACGAACATGTTGGGCGCGTGTGCTTTTGGTAAAACCCGGCCGAAGGTACAGGGAAGGCGGAAATCTTGCTGAAATCACTGGACAACGAGCTTTTCGGACAGTACGGGGATTTACGCTTTCTTTTTGCCGGCGGCAATCTTGAGTTGCGACCAGATGGAATCTATGCGCTTTTTTGTCGCGGCGTCCATCTTGATTTCGTCGGGCCACCGGCCTGAGAAACCTTCCTCGGGCCACTTGCGCGTCGCGTCGATTCCCATCTTCGAGCCGTAGTCCTGCCGGCGCGCGGCATGATCGAGTGTGTCCACCGGGCCGAGAACGAAGCTGATGTCACGCTCCGGATCGATCGCGCACAGGGCTTTCCACACGACTTCGCGTGGATCCTGCACGTTCACGTCGTGATCCACAATCACCACGACCTTGGTGAACATCGCCTGCCCGAGCGACCAGATCGCATTCATGGTTTTCCGCGCGTGGCCGGGGTAGCTCTTGCGAATCGAGACGATCATGAGGTTGTGAAAAATGCCTTCGGCGGGCATGGCCACGTCCACGATTTCCGGATGTTGCAGCTTCATGACGGGCAAAAATACGCGCTCGATCATGTGGCCGATGAAATAGTCTTCCTGCGGCGGCGGGCCGACGATGGTGGCGAGGTAAAGCGGCTCCTTGCGGTGGGTGATGCAGTCTACGTGAAACACCGGGTACTGCCCTTCCAAGGAGTAGAACCCCGTGTGGTCTCCGAACGGGCCCTCCGTGCGCATCTCGCTGAGCTCGACGTGGCCTTCGAGAACGATCTCCGCGTTCGCAGGAACTTCGAGATCGACCGTCTTGCACGCGACCAGTTCGACCGGGTCGTTGCGCAAGAAGCCCGAGAAAAGGAATTCATCCATGTCGGGCGGAACGGGCAGGATTCCGGCGAGGCAGGTGGCGGGATCGGCGCCGATCGCGACGGCAACCTCCAGCCTGCCGCCCTCATCCTTGGCGCGCGCACTGCGAAAATGTTCCGCGCCATGCTTTTGCGTCTGCCAATGCATGCCCGTGGTGCGCTGGTCGAATACCTGCATGCGATAGCACCCCACATTGCGCTTGCCCGTTTCCGGATTCTTGGTGATCACCATGGGCCAGGTGATGTAGCGGCCGCCGTCCTGCGGCCAGCACTGCAAGATCGGGAAATCGAAGAGCGAAAAACCTTCCTTACGGACGACCTCCTGGCACTCCCCGCTACGAACTGTCTTCGGGAAGACGTTGCCGAGCTCCGCAAGCTTAGGGAGCATTTTCATCCGGTCGAGCAGTCCCTGCGGTGATTGCATGTCGAGGATCGACGAGATGCGGCCGGCAATTTCGTCCACCGATTTCACCTCGAGCGCCAGGTTCATCCGGCGCTCCGTGCCGACTAGATTCGTGACCGCCGGGACGCGCGAGCCTCGCGGGCGCTCGAAAAGGAGAGCCGGTCCGCCGGCTTTCACCATGCGGTCGGAAATCTCGGTGATTTCGAGAACCGGATCGATTTCGGCCGCGATTCGCTGAAGCTCGTCCTCTTTCTCCAATTTCTTCAAAAAATCCCGCAGGTCCTTGTACGCCACTTCCCCTCCCTGTCCTTGTCTTTTGTGAGCCGCCCACTTTAGCACGGAGCTTCGGGAGCGACATCGACTAATGAAGGGGCGTAAAATTGTGACCAGCCACGGGTAACCGGAACAGCGAGGTGCGCGTCTTTATTGCAGGGAGACACAGGCAGCCCACCATAGCGCCTCGTGCTGATTTGAAAACAGTTCCCGCACAATCGGAGAATCATGTCGCTGAAAGAGAGCTTTCAAAAGCACCGAAGGGCGTACCTTATCGGAATCGGCTGCCTGGTGTTGATTCTGGGCTACTGGGCCTACTCGCGCGCGAAGTCCAAAGACACGAAATACACGACGGTTACGGTGCGCCGCGGCGATATTACCTCCGCCGTCCAGGCCACGGGCACGATCAACGCGCTGACAACCGTCTCGGTCGGTTCCTATGTTTCCGGCACGGTTCAATACATCTTCGCGGACTTTAATACGCGCGTGAAGAGCGGCCAGGTTTTGGCGCAACTCGATCCCGCCATTTACGAAGCGCAGGTCACGCAGGCGCGCGGGCAGCTTCAAAACGCGGAGGGCAATCTGGTGACGCTTGCCGCCAACGTGCAGGTCGATCAAGCGAACCTGGCGAAATCCCAGGCAAATCTGGCCTATCAGAAGGCCACCGCCAAGCGCTCGCAGGATTTGTTCACCGCCGGCGTGGTTTCCGCGGACGCAAACGAGCTGACTCAATCGACCATGGGCCAGGCCATGGCGGACGTTCAGTCGGCGCAAGCGGCGATCGAGCAGGCCAAGGCGACACTGGCGCAAGCGCACGCGCAAGTCACTTCCATGCAGGGCGGACTCAAAGCTGCCGAGACGAACTTGAAATACACGACCATCGTTTCGCCGATTGGCGGAACCGTGGTGGCTCGAAACATCGACGTGGGACAATCCGTTGCGGCGACATTGCAGGCGCCGAATGTTTTCACCGTCGCGCAGGACTTGACGCGCATGCTGGTTTACGCGGCGACGGATGAATCCGACACGGGCAATATCAAGGTCGGCCAGCCGGTGACATTCGCCGTCGACGCATTTCCAACCGAACTGTTCCACGGCCGCGTGAGCACCGTGCGCCTGAATCCAACGACGATCCAGAACGTGGTCACGTATAACACGGTGATCGACTTCAGCAATCCGGATGAAAAACTCCTGCCCGGCGAGACGGCGTACGTCACGATTCCCACCGGACACGCGACCAATACGCTGCAAGTGCCCAATCCCGCGCTGACTTTCAAGCCGCCGCTCGCACCGAAGGACCTGCAGGCACTTTACAAGCAGTACAACATTTCGCGCGAAGCTTCGACCACGCACCTGGGCGGCTGGCAGGTCGTCTGGAAACTGGGCCCGAACAAAGAGCTGATTCCCGTGCAGGTACAGATTGGAATCACCGACTACAACAACACGCAATTGATTTCCGGCAATCTTAACGACGGCGACACGCTCGTCATTGCTGCGGCGACGGCCGCGCAAGGGGCCACCGGCGGCCAGCGTCCGCCGGGTTTCGGCGGCGGTCCGGGGCCACGATGATCGGGGAAAGGATGATCGCATGAACTATCGAGAAATCATCCGGGTCGCGCTTCGAGCTCTGGCGCGGAACAAATTGCGGACCGTCCTGACCATGCTCGGAATCATTATCGGCGTGGGCGCCGTGATTGGAACGGTCGCGATCGGCCAGGGAGCCAGCGCGCAGGTGCAGCAGCAGATTCAAGCGCTCGGCAACAATATCGTCATGGTCTTTTCCGGCAGCGTGAATACGGGCGGCGTGCGCATGGGCAGCGGCGCCACCAAGACCCTGACCGCCGATGACGCACAGGCGATTTTGCAGCACGTACCCAGCGTCCAGATGGTTTCTCCGATCGCCGGCGCGTCCGTCCAAGTGGTGAACGGAAATCAGAATTGGCTCACGCGGGCCAACGGAGCCTCGCAGGACATCACGCAGATTCGCAACTGGCCGGTCGTCTCGGGCAGCATGTTTTCCGAACGCGATGTGGACATGGCGTCAAACGTGTGTGTGCTGGGCAATACCGTCGCGCAGCAATTGTTTGGCGATCAGGACCCCGTGGGTCAGATGATCCGCGTGCAGAATCTTCCCTTCCGTGTACTGGGGGTGTTGCTGGCCAAGGGGCAAAACGCCAACGGGCAGGATCAGGACGACATGATGCTCGTGCCCTACACCACGGTGCAGAAGAAGATATCCGGAATCAGCTGGGTGCAGATGATCATGGTTTCGACCAGCTCACAGGACGCCATGGCGCCGGTTCAATCCGGGATTTCCGCGCTGCTACGCCAGAGGCATCATCTGCGGGCCGGCGAAGACGACGACTTCATCATCCGCAGCCCGAACGAAATGGCGCAGGCGGCGGAAGCCACTTCCCTGGCGATGACGGTCCTGCTCGGGATCATCGCGTCGATTTCTCTGCTGGTTGGCGGCATCGGCATCATGAACATCATGCTGGTGTCGGTCACCGAGCGCACCCGGGAGATTGGGATACGCATGGCGGTCGGTGCGACCGAGCAGGACGTGCAGCGGCAATTCCTGAGCGAAGCGATGGTGCTGAGCTCGCTGGGCGGTATCGCCGGAATCGCGCTGGGCGTAGTCGCCTCGGCGCTCATTACGAGGTTCGTGCACTGGTCGACGTTCGTGTCACCGCTGTCGGTCGTCGTCGCCGCACTCTTTTCGGCAGGCGTTGGAATATTTTTTGGATACTATCCCGCGCGCAAGGCGGCGCGCCTGGATCCCATTGAGGCCCTTCGATATGAATAGATTTCTTCGGTTCGCAACGTCCGCGCTTCTGCTGCTCGGGATGACTGCTGTTTCAGACGTCGCGCGCGCGCAAATGCCGGGTCATCCAATGCATCCCCGGCCGATGGCGCCGCCAAACGCGGCTCCGGCCGCGCCTTCGCAAGCGCCCCCCGCAACGGCAAGCGCCTACTCGACCGTTCCGGCCAAGAAGACAGCGGCGGGCGAACAGTTCTTCATTGTTGCGTCGCTCGATCTTCAGAAGACGCAGCTTCTGCTGAAATATCCGACCGAGGTCACGCTGCTCGTGAAGGCGACCGACCAGACTAAGTTTGTGGACGACTCCGGAAAGCCGATCAAGCTTTCGGACCTTCGGTCGGGCGATACCGTGTGGGTAACTTCGACGGGTACCGCGGACTCAACAACGGCGCTGAAAGTCCGCAAGGGCCAGATGACCGTCCCGGACCTCCACCGCTACTATCTCGATTATCCGCCGATCCAGTAGGCCTTACAGTCTGCGGAAAGAGTACCTTTTAGGGGGTCGGAGCTTCAGCTCCGACATAACCGCTTTACACTCAATGCGCTTTAGCGCCTGAGGACACTCTCCACTACGTTTTTCCGCAGCCTATCTAGCTCAACGCAAGGGCGTCCGTTCTCGCACGCTCGCCGCGACAGCAAACTTTCCGCTATGCAAACCCGCCGCGATTGGAAAATAATGGATGCTGGCTCGAGCGGGCGTCGTACAATGGCAGTATAGAAGCTTCCCAAGCTTCGGACGTGGGTTCGATTCCCATCGCCCGCTCCATGAATTTTGTGATGCAGCTGAGTTTACGCTTCCTACCCGAAACTTCTCTGCAAAAACCGAGTCTTCGCGGGGAACGAAGACACTGGAAGACACTGAGTGAACGCGTGTGAATTGTGGGATCATGCCTTCTTGTCCTCAATTGTTAAGTGTCCCCTAGGCTCCATCCCATCGAACTCTAGTGGGATGCCCTTATCTATGCCTAGGGACAAAGACAGAGTGAGCCCACTGCGCTTTGGCGCCAACGCCTTTACCTCTGGGGCAATGTCGCACCACTGGCACTTACCGGATTCGGATACGGTGGCAGGTTCTCCACACTCTGCACAGACGTTCGCAGCTTTCTCGAAGTCAGCTCCAGACCAAATTCCAGCAGGCATATCGGGGCCTCTAAAGAAGGGCACAAACGTTCTGGAACCAATCCGCAGTTCAATGAGCGGGACACCCCACTCTCGTGCACGATCGCGACACAAATCCTTGACAGACAAGTCTACTCTTGGTCCAAGAATGATGAACCGCAGAGCATTGGGTTTCACTTTGCCAAGCAAGACACTGCTGCGATTCTCTACGGCGTCCGGTGTTACCACGACGCGCCTCTCGGCTTCGTACTGCCAATCGGCACGCTTCGTAAAATACGCGGCACGGTGTCCGATTTCTAGCAGACGAAGAGTATGCCTGCGTTTCCCGGTCGTGAATGCGAACTCAATAGTTCCCGAAGACACCCTAGCAGGACGATCTGCATAAGTAATATCTCCGACGTACGCAATTGGAAATTGGGCTACGAGAGCGTCTTCGTCAAAAGCGACGCATATCCCCGAGCCTTCTCTACCGTAGTGTGCCCACATCACAACCGAGTCCGGCCTCTTAGAAAAACAGGCTACTGGGGCCTCGACTACCTTTCCGAGAAAATACTTGTAAAACGCGCGTTGCTCCTCATTTTCCAACGGCGGATCGGGCTCAAGAAATAGCTCGTATGGATCGCTGTAGCCTTTGGGTAAGCCAAAGCGGATCGATATTTCGCTGGTACTCTCAAATACTTTCGCAGCCGCGTCTGGGCTCACATACTTAAATAGGAGCATGTTTTCCGTCTCGAATGTTAGCCAATGAAAATGCATCTATGGTTAACATTTCCAAGTGCAAAATGCCAGTTCTTGCAGGGTTCTAAGGCATGCTGAGATTTGCGAGGCGCATGCACTAATAGCGCACATTCACGACCGAACAGGGTAGAAGCACGATTCTGTCCGCCCTGATGAACGGCGTGCGGCATCAGAAAGGAATCTCAGGCGATCGCGTGCGGAATCGCTTTCTTCCACTTCCCTTGCGCCTTCAGGATCAGCTCCACCACTTCGCGGATCGCGCCTTCGCCGCCGTTCACCGTTGTAATGTAGTGCGCCGCGCGCTTCACTTCGACGACCGCATCGCCGACTGCAACGGCCAGCCCGGCGCGATCGAGAATCGGCAGATCGGGAAGATCGTCGCCCACGTACGCCACCTCTTCATCGGTCACGCCGGCGCGCACCAGAATCGCCTTATACGCCTCAAGTTTCTTCGGCTGCCCCTGAATCACGAACTCCATCGACCCTTCGCGGGCCCGCCGCGCCGTTGCCGTCGAATCCCGCCCGGTGATCAGCCCCGTGCGAATTCCCATGATGCTCGCGAGCTTGATGCCCGCGCCGTCGTGCGCATTGAATACCTTCAATTCGGCCACGCTGCCGTCCGGAAACGACTGCAGGCACACGACTCGCGGCGTCATTGTTCCGTCCACATCCATCAGCAGGACGCGGATATTCCTGGCGCGGCGCATTACCTTGGCGGGGAATTTGATTTCACGAATCGGCATGCGGGGGCCTCAATTGTCCCTCAGCGAGACAGCCGCGGCCAGCCAACCAGCTCGCCGCGCGACCATCGACATTCTACGTGGGATACCGCGTCTAGAACAGCTGCAGCGTCCACAAATCGTGAATGTGAACCACGCCCAAGACGCGCTGGGCGTTGTCCACCACGACCACTGCCGTAATCTTTTTCTCTTCCATCAGCCGCAGCGCGGCCGCGGCGAGTTCGGTTCGAGGCAGCGTCACCGGCCTCTTCGTCATGCAATCGATCGCCGCCAGATCCAAAATATTCTGCTTGCGCCGCTGCATCACGCGCCGCAGGTCGCCGTCCGTGATGATTCCCATCAGGCGCCCGTCCGGCTTGGTCACCACCGTCAGCCCGAGGCCCTTGCGGCTCATTTCATAAATCACGTCCGGCATTTTGGTCGTCGGCAGGACGCGCGGAATATCCTCTCCCGTATGCATCAGCGAGTCGATCCGTCGGAGTTTCTTCCCCAGCCGTCCACCTGGGTGCAAAGCCGCGAAGTCGTTCTCTTGAAAGTCGCGGCGATCGGCCACCACCACTGCGAGAGCGTCGCCCATCGCCAGCGCCGCCGCCGTCGAAGAAGTCGGCGCTAGATTCAAACTGCACGCTTCTTCCTTGACGCTGATGTCGAGCACCACGTCGCTCGATACCGCCAGCGGCGAATTCGCGTTGGCGGTCAGCGCGATCAGCGGAGCGCCCAGCCGCTTCGCCGGCTCGATCAAGTCGACGAGTTCCTGCGTCTCTCCGCTCGCCGAAATGGCGATCAGCACGTCGCCGGCAGCAAGCATTCCCAGGTCCCCGTGCAGCGCGTCGGCCGCGTGCAGAAATAGCGACGGCGTACCCATGCTTGAAAACGTAGCCGCCACTTTTCGGCCGATCAGCCCCGATTTGCCGAGCCCGGTCACAACCGCCCGCCCCTTGCACTTGAAAAGCAGGTCCACCGCCTTCTCAAAACGCGCATCCAACCGATCGATCAACGCGTAGATCGCTTCCGACTCGACCAGAAACACGCGCTTTGCGACTTCGATTGCCGACTTCGCTCGCTCTTCCTTGCTCATCTCGGGTTGTCCAATTCTCGGGCCAGGGCCGCGATCCTCAGGATTCGTTCCAGCATCGGCTGAAGCTTCCCCAAAGCGAGCGCATTCGTGCCGTCCGATAGCGCATTCGCCGGATTGTCGTGCACCTCCAGGAAAATTCCATCCGCCCCAATCGCCGTGCCCGCTCGCGCCAGCGGCTCGATGAACTCCGGCTGGCCGCCGCTCGATTTCCCTTCCCCTCCCGGCAATTGCACCGAGTGCGTCACGTCGAAAACCACCGGATAGCCAAGCTTGTGCATGATCGGAAACGCGCGCATGTCCACGATAAGGTTCTTGTAGCCGAACGAAGTGCCGCGCTCCGTCAGGATGATCTTCTGATTGCCGGTGCTCGCCACCTTTTCGGCGGCGTTGGCGATGTCCCACGGCGAAAGGAACTGCCCCTTCTTGATGTTCGCCACGCGTCCCGACCGGCCCACGGCCACCAGCAGGTCGGTCTGCCGCGAAAGAAACGCGGGGATTTGCAGGATGTCGCAGACCTCGGCCGCCGGCTCGACGTGCGAAACCTCGTGCACGTCGGTCAGGATGGGCAGCCCGGTCTTCTTCTTGATTCCCGCTAGGATCCTCAGCCCTTCCGTCAGGCCCGGCCCGCGGTAGGACGAAACCGACGACCGATTCGCCTTGTCGTACGACGCCTTGAAAATCAGGGGAACCTTGAGCGTGGACGCCATCTTCGCCAGCTGCTCGGCCATGAAAGTCGCATGCGCCTCGCTTTCAATCACGCATGGGCCCGCGATGACGAACAGCGGCGCCCCTTTGCCGAACGCGATATTGCCGAGGGAGAAGCTCACGGGCGTTTTGGCGCCTGCCGATTCCATGAAGGGGTTACGTCCTCCTGATGAGTGAGAGCCTAGGGAGCTTCTCAGCAGTTTACAACTTTCAATTCTGCCCTAAGTTCCATCGCGCCGCGAAAAAATCCCGCTAAGGCTCGGTTCTGCAAGCGGTTGGCGAACTATAGTACGTACCACTCGTAATACGGAGTACCGTACCATTCTTCGCCGTTTCATCCCTGCCGCGCCGTAGCTCAATGCGAAGGCGGGTCTCGCGTGAATTCGCATCGCGCGCTCCAGCTCCTTCGCCCACTCGACGCGCCATCGTTGCCCTGCTATTGTTTCACCGACTCGGAGGTCCGCCATCGCTACTCTTCCCCAAGCCGTGCTCGAAAGCGCCGACATAACGGCCATCACCCAATTAGTCGTTCGCGAGCGCGAAAGCCGCGACCTCGGTCTCTGGGAACGCATGCGCGCCTGCTTCTGGCCCGATTCGCACGTGCGCGTCAGCTGGTTTCGCGGCAACGGCGCCGACTTCGTCACCGGCTCGATCGACATGGCCCGCCGCGGCGTCCCGGCAAAGCATCGCCTCGGCCCCATCCTCGTCACGCTCAGCGGCAACCGCGCCGTCGCGACCATGTCCGCCATCATCGACCTTCCGGTCAAAATCAACGGCATCGAAGGCACGCTTTCGTCCTATACCCGCTTTCTCTACCGCGCCGAAAAACGTGGCGACCGCTGGGGCATTTTCAGCTTCGACGCCATCTACGTGCGGGACGAAATCATCGCTTCGGTCCCGGGCCAGACCATCTCGATCGATCCCAAAGAGCTCGAATTCTTGCGCCGGACCTACCGCCTCCTCTGGTACTACCTAAAAACGCAGGAGTACGCCATTGATCCTCTGCTGGCCGGAGAAGATCGTCCGGACCTCGTCGTCGCCCTGAATCAGGAACTGTTCGGCTGGGCCGGCCTGGACGTTCCGCGATAAAGTAAGCGCCGCCAGCCGTTTCCACTAGCCATTTCCTGCATAATGCTGATAATAAGCAGTTTACATTCTGGACAAATATAGTCCAAATCTAATCTGAATTTCGTGTATACTACCACCGCAGTAGCGGAACCCTTACAATATGGGTTTTCTCATATACAAGAAACTATAAATAGAGGAATCGCATCTCATAGCCATGAGCCAAAATAGAAAAGGATCGGGACGCCTAGTACCCACTCGACCCACCGGCGTCGAGTATCGCGTTAACTATGGACTTCACATTGTCGTCGAGCCGAAGCAGCACGGCCGCGGGATTCGCCCCGCGCGCTGGGCGCGTTGCTCGGTGAAATCGGCCAGCGCCCACCGCATCCCCGAGGGCAATTACTTCCTTCACGCGGATGAGGGCGGCGTTTTCCAGGTGAAGTCGACCGGCAAGGTCTGGCACTACCTCGCCGCTGCGTAATTCGCTGTCCGTCGCAATTTCAACGACGCATCGCTGGCCGGGCGCATTAGTGTGCCCGGCCGCTTCGCAGCGGCAGCCTGCCCTGAGCGAAGTGAAGGGCTTCCAGCTGGCGTTTTTCTGACGCACCATCTCCGCTGGCCCTTCGACCCTCCCAAAAACTGGGTACAAACTAGTCGCAACTGGGTCTATCATTGCGCCCGGTTGCGTCGGCGCGAGTCGGCGAAGGGGGAAACATGCGGGTCATCGACGAAAATACCATCACCGACGCAGCGCTCGAGCAGATGGCGGGCACGCCCAATCCTCGCTTCAAGCAAATCATGTCCGCGCTCGTTCGGCACCTGCATGAGTTTGCCCGCGAAGTCGATCTCACGCCCGAAGAGTGGCTCGACGGAATCAAATTCCTCACCGCCGTCGGCCAGAAATGCACCGAGTTTCGCCAGGAATTCATTCTGCTGTCGGACACGCTCGGCCTGAGCGCGCTGGTGAACGCCCTGCACGACAAACGCGGAACGGAATCCGCCACGAAGTCGAGCCTGCTCGGCCCGTTCTATCGCGCCGATGCGCCCGTGATGAAGCTCGGCGACTCGATTATTTCGAAAAGCAAAGGAACGGAGATCGTTTTCTACGGCCAGGTCGTGGACACCAACGGGAAAGGAATCCCCAACGCGCTCGTCCAGATTTGGGAGCCGGACGAAACCGGCAACTACGATCTTCAGCTGCACGATCCATCGGAAATGGATCTGCGCGGATGCTTCCACTGCGATTCCGAGGGACGCTACTACTTCCGCGGCCTCTGCCCCACGGGCTACATGATCCCCATGGACGGCCCGGTCGGCGACATGATCCGCGCCCAGAAGCGCCACGGCTATCGCCCCGCGCACATTCATTTCTTGATCGGCGCGCCCGGCTACCGCGAACTCGTCACGGCCCTCTACGTCGCCGGCGATCCGCACATCGATTCGGACACCGTCTTCGGCGTGAACCGGTCGCTCATCGTTTCGCTGAACAAGAAAGATCCCAATTCACCGCTGCCGCATCTCGCGAGCCTGCGCTACGACTTCAAGCTCGCCGCGGCGAAGGACAAAATGTCCGGCCGCGTCGGCGCCGATCCGGCTCAAATCATCAGCAAAGCCGCCCACTGATTCGGGGAGCGACTTTGGCTCTAAGTGGCACAGACACTCCTGTCTGTGCTCTTACGAGCGCAGCGTAAGCAACGAACACCAGGCACGATCGGACGAATTGCGCACGATCGCCGCGGGTCTCGTAGCGGCCGCTTTTCCCGCGCCCTCTGCGGGTCCCGACGCAACGCGGCGGGAAGGCGGGCAGGTTTTGCCTTTGTTCGTCATCCTGAGCGAAGTCGAAGGATCTCTCTTCGCCCTTTGCTCAACTCGCCGCCGCTTTCCCGGCCAATTCCCTTCTCACGATCGCGGCGCCGCCGGCCAGCGACTTCAACTTCCCGAACGCCGACTCCGCCGGCAAATATTTCATCCCGCAGTCCGGCGCCGCCACTAGCCGCTCCGGACTCACGTACGGCAGCGCGCGCCGAATCCGCGCCGCCACCGTCTCCGCCGTTTCCACTTCATGCTTTGAAAGATCGATCGCACCGAGAATGATCGTCTTCTTCGGCAGTTTCGCCAGCACCGCGCAATCGAGCGACGCCTGCGCGGTCTCGATCGAAATCTGTTGCACCGGCGAATCCGCCAGCTCCTCGAGGAACGAATATTTCGCCGGGCGCCCCGGAACCATCGCCGCGTAGCCGAAGCAGATGTGCAGCGCCGTCGTCCCGGTCACGCCTTCGAGCGCGCGCTTCAGCCCCATCAATCCGAGCTGCCGCGCTTTCTCCGCGTGCGCCTCCATCCACGGCTCGTCGAGCTGCACGATGTCCGCGCCGGCCGCGAACAGGTCCTTCATTTCGGCGTTCACGGCCGCGGCGTAGTCGAGCACCATTTCCTCTTCGCTCTTGTAGAAATCGTTCTGGGCCTGCTGCGACATGGTGAACGGGCCGGGCAGCGTGATCTTGATCTTGCGATCCGTGTTCGCGCGCAGGAATTTCAGATCGCGGACCTCGACGGGATACTTGCGCTGGATCTTCCCGGTCACGCGCGGCACGAACGCCTCATTGCCGGTCCGGCTGACGATTTTTCCCGGATTATCGAGATCGACGCCGGAAAGCGCCGTCGCGAACCGGTTCGAATAGCTCTCGCGGCGCATTTCGCCGTCCGTGAGGATGTCGAGCCCGGCGAGCTCCTGCGCGCGAATCGCCAGAAGCGTGGCGTCGTCCTGCGCCTGCTCCAGAAATTCCGGCGCCACGCGCCACAATTCCGCCGCACGCACGCGCGGCGGCATGCGGTGCCCCAGCTTCTGGCGGTCGATCAGCCAGTCCGGCTGCGGATAAGAACCAACAAGCGATGTGGGTATCAAAGTCATAGCAACCTAAGATGGAGTTTCAACGGGCCTTGTGTCAAGCCGATGTGGCAAGATTGGCTACCGGCAAGGGCATCATCCCGTGACTCACCTCGCGCCAATTTTACGGGCCACCAATGTCTAGCGTCTAAGCGTGAGGATTTGCTTCCAGTGTACCCACAAATCAGTTAACAAAAAGTTTTCTAGTTGGCGGAACCGCACGGGCGTCATAGAATCCCAACCAAGGCATGAAACGAAATGAGCACTGACGGAGGTCGACGCTTTCCCAGGGCGCTTCGCTGGTGGCCTGTCGTCGTCTTCATAGGTATCGGCGTATTGGGCCGCGTCTATGGACTGGGACCACACAAGAACGAGGAGATGTTCAATCTACTTCGTTTCCTGCTCGACCTCGGTGTCGGCCTTTCCGTCGTGATCTACGTCATCTATACCCGCGACCTAGCACAATCGTCGCAAGTCATGGCTGAGGCAAACCTCGAGATCGTAAGGTCCCTACGTTCCCTTCTCGTAGAGGAGTGGGTGGCGCAAGAACGGGTTCGGTTGGACGTCGATTTATGCCGGGGCGGTTTGGAACTTTCCCAGGTGGTACATCTTGAAGACTTGCAGATGCCAAGAGAGCGTTACGAAAGGCGCGCTGCGAGAGACCGAGTTCGAGTTCTAATATTCAAGCCGCTAAACAGTGGAACACGCCTTGTTCTTCTTCGTAGTGTGAAATTTCAGATCTTTTTGACCGCCGCAGGAAGAGTTCGAGAACTCGCATTCGCGCCAGAACATCCCTTGCCGATAAAGAAGGAGGAGCATGCAGAAATTCATATTCTGTACGATTTTGAAGGGCAAATCGATGCCCGCGTAGTCGAGATCGACTACCTCGATGGCGATCGGTCTCAAAACAAATGGGTGGCTAATCCTTGGCGCGAGGGCAGGTATTTCGAGCCCGAGGGCGCATAGCAATCTGCATTACAATTCAGGGGTCAACGTGGCTTACGCAAGATCACAAGAGACGCAGAGCGTTCATGATTCCTTAGTGCGCATGATGGCAACCTACTTTCAGACGCTTGGCTATACGGCCCTGTTTGCCGATCTAGCCGGTTACAGTGAACCTGGCCTCATTTGGTGGACCGGCAAGGAGCATGACGCGTATAAGCCGGACCTGACGTGCACCAAAAATGATGGAAGAGGCACACCGATCATTCTGGAGGCCGAAACCTGCGAGACTCTATTCATAGACCACACGATGCAGCAATGGAAGCTCTTCAGCGCCCGAGCAAAGCAAATCGGCGGGGAGTTTCACGTGGTTGTTCCCAAGCATTGCGTGCGCAATCAACAGTGGGTCACAGGCTTGGCGCTCGTTTCAGAGGCCGAAGCACAATGGGGCATAACTGTCCATCACAAATGGTGGCCTAACGAGTAGGCCTGGAGACGCTTCGCACTAAACTAATCACCTGTACTTCGGCTGAACGTCGGGCCCCCTGTACAGATCTTGCCCTTTATACATTTCGCCCCTTGGACACTCAGCCTCATTCCCTCTTGACTTGTGTTAACTAGTGTGTTAATTGTGGGTTGGGCTCTCTCAGGAGCCCGCATCCGCACGTCCCCGTGCGGCGTGCTCCGCTGTAGCCCCGTCCGGGGCGTAGGCGGGCCGCCCTGCTGGCCAGGGTTGGATTGCTCTTTGACAACTGAATACGACGATCCGACTGGGGATCGGAGTCCCGAGCGAGTCGCCGCGGCGACGAGCCGAGGGATACCTTTCCGCGTTTCTAATCGACAACCGAGCCGAATAGAAATCGCCGTAACCCCATGAAAGCAAACGATCGGTGCACACTCTAATCGGCAATAAATCGGGGGGGCTCCAAGCGCAGTTTTTCGACGCCCAGCGCGCATCAGGTCGACACAAGGTGCCACCTGCGTTCGCTGTAACTCACTGAAAACAAGCCTCCGCTGCGCGCCAGGTCGACACAACTTTTCGCGCGTAGCGCCAGCATCCTGCTGGCGTTTTTGACGTTCGCCTACGCATCAGAAAAACGCCGACTGGAAGCCGGCGCTACGAACCGGTGGAAGCGCGGGGTTTTAACCCCGCGAAAAGCGGCGCCAAACGTGAGCGATACCGCGCTGCCGCAGGCTTTCGCGGAGGCCGACGGCCGCAGCGAACCGCGAAGCGGCAAGAACATGAAATCCGGATGCCGGGCTGAAGGACCCGGCGCTACGTTTACACCTGAACCGCAATGCGTCAGGCAGAGCAGCGGAAGGAAATGTAGCTCACCTCGGCGCAGTTCAGCCGGAGTGAGGCCTTTCGGGCCTACGGTGAAAGCGTGGGCCTTTCAGGCCCACGAAACAAGCATTACAAAACTATGGCTTTCAGCCATGGTGGCTCGGGGTCGACTTCGGCTCCCGGATACGCGGACGAATACGGGAAACGGTCCTCGGCGTCGGTCAGAAATCTCTTTACAGGATTCCGGCGAATATAGCCGCGAAGGCGTGCGTAATGATCGGCGCCGTCGACGCGATAGTCCGTAAAACTGCGTTCCCAGATCGACGCCTTGAAACCCAATTCTTTCTTCGCTCGGTACGAAAAACCGCCCTTGATGTACTGGACTGCCTTCTGCAGTGGAATGTTCGCGGCGGGTGTGACCAAGAGATGAAAGTGATCCGGCATTATGACGAATTCATGGAGCAGGAACTTTTCCTGGCTTCGGTAATCTTGCATTACGCGGAGCAGCAGGTTGCACATGCGGTCCGATTGAAAGATTGCGTGGCGATCTGCCGGAAGCCCTGATACAGCTACATAACGGCAACCCCAAGGAGCCGGCGAGACGCCGGCGCTACGAAGGAAACAGCGAAGAGAGATCCTTCGACTGTGCTCAGGATGACGACAGAGGCAAGAAGGACTGTTAAGGGCGAAGGCAGCAGCAAAAGCGGGCGCAGCTGAGCAGCGCCCCTACGAAGGCAACGGCTAAGCCGAGCGGCGGAGGGTTTCGCGACAGAGGAGTGACGCGAGGGCGGTGGAAATTTCCTCGGCGGAGGCGACTTCGCCGGTTTTGGCGCGCCAGGCGACGAAGCCGTCGGGGCGGACGAGGACCGCGCCGGTCGGCGAGATTCCGTAGGCGTCGAGGAACGCGCCGGTGGCGTCTTCGAGAGCATTTTCGACGCCGTGGGCGCCGACGCGGTGGATGTCGATTTCGATTCCCAGGCGTTTGCCGGCGGCGCGGGCGCTGTTGCACCAGCCTTCGCCTTCGGGGCCGGCGAGCAGCGTGAAGTTGCGGTCGAAAAGGTCGAGGGTGGAAATTTCGCGGCCGTCGCGGCGGAGCCAGACGTGCGGGGCGCGGGTGCCGGGGCGGCCGTGCGATTCGCGCGGGTCTTCGTTCATAGGCGCTACCGCGCCGGTGCGCCGCGTGCCGTTCCCTGCCGCGCCGGCCGCTTCTTTGCTAGCCGCTTCCCCGCCGGCCCCTTCCTTGATGATCGCACGCGAATCGTAGATGTAGCCGAACTCGATATTCAGGTCGTTTTCGATGGGCTGCATGTTGTCCGATTTCAGGTACGGCGCGGAGCGCATCACGTAGCGCGAATAGGCCTGTTCGACCGTGAATGCGGCGGCCGGGCGGCGTTCGATCTCGTAGGTCGCAAGCAGATCGGGGCCGGCCTGGCCCTTCAGGACCATGGCGAGTTTCCAGGCGATGTTGTGCGCGTCCTGCACGCCGGTGTTGCCGCCGAAGCCTCCGCTGGGAGGCATCACGTGCGCGGCGTCTCCCACGAGAAGCACCCGGCCTTTCTGAAAATGCTCGGCGGTGTCGGCGCGGGCGTCCCAGTGCATGATGTTCTCGATTTTGACGGGGACTTTGTCGTCGCCCAGGCCGGCACGGAGAAGTTCGAAGGCGCGTTCGTCGGTCAAATCCTTGGAGACGTCGGTAACGGGATTTTTCGGATCGCCGAGCCAGTGCACGGCCAGGAAGCCGGTGGTGAACGGCTTCTCGATGCGGAAAAAGCCGCTGAGCGTGGGGTTGACGACGTACATCACGCTGAGGCTGCGCCCGCGGAGCAACGGGGCGACGTCGCCGCGGAAATAGATGGTGATGCTTTTCGAAAAGACGCCGTGGCCGAGCATTTCGATGCCGAGCAGGTCGCGGATTTTGCTGCGCGCGCCGTCGGCGGCGATCATGTAGCGGGCGCGAACGGTGGTGACTTCCCCGCTGTCGCGATGGCGGATTTTGGCGGTGACGCCGTCGCGGTCTTCCTCGAACGAGAGCATCTCGGTCGAAAACCGCAGATCGGCGCCCAGCTCTTCCGCGCGCGATTTCAGCAGCGGCTCGAGCAGGCTTTGAGTGATGAAAATGCGCGCGCTGGGGCTGACGTCGCGCACGCCTTCGTTCAGGTTGGCGATGAAGTAGGTGAGTTCCTTGCCGGCGAGCGTCTCGAGGGCCATGATGGCGCCGTCCTGCACGAACTGCTCGTCGGATTTCTGCATCACGACCTGCTCGATGCCGACGGTGCGCAGGACTTCCATGGTGCGCTGCGTGATCATCGCCGCGCGCGGATGAATGGCCGTGCCGCGATGATTTTCCACGACAAGCGAGCGAATGCCGTGATGGCCCAGGAGCATGGCCGTGGACATTCCGACCAGGCTCCCGCCCACGATGAGAACCGGAACTTCAACGTCTGGCATCGGCATTCCCCCCGGAATGCGTGGATGAGGGTATGACGAGGGCGCGGGAATTTCAAGCCGCGAAGATGCCGGGCTGAAGCCCGGCGCTACAATTAGGAACCGGCGGCGGCGCGGGACTCGGGAGGGGCGTCGGGGCCGCGATGCGCGTGGACGTCCGCGGCGCGGACGTCGGCGCCTGCAACGGCGTCGGCGGGTTTGCCCTGGCGCAGCTGGCGGTGTTCCAAGCTCGCGCGAACGAACGCCGCGAAAAGCGGATGCGGGGAAAGCGGCCTGGATTTGAATTCCGGATGGAACTGGCATCCGACGAACCAGGGATGATCGGGAACCTCGACGATTTCCACGTACACGCCGTCCGGCGTGCGGCCGGTGATGCGGAATCCGGCGGCTGTCAGAGTCGGTTCGTACTGGCAATTGAATTCGTAGCGATGGCGATGGCGTTCGGAAATTTCGGTCGTGCCGTAGGCCTTCGCGGCGAACGAGCCAGGCTCAAGCTTGCAGGGCCACGCCCCCAGGCGCATCGTCCCGCCCATTTCGTCCACGCCGCAGCAGCTCGCGGAGTTTGTAGATGACGCGGTTCGGCGTCGAAGGATCGAATTCGGTTGAGTCGGCCTGATCGAGCTTCGAGACCTGGCGCGCGTATTCGATCGTGGCGCACTGCATGCCCAGGCAGATGCCGAAGAACGGGACTTTCTTCTCGCGCGCGTAGGTGATGGCGTGGACCATGCCCTGGATGCCGCGCTTGCCGAATCCGCCGGGAACGAGGATTCCGTCGACGTGGCGAAGCATGCGCTCGGCGGTCTCGGGCGAGTCGATATCCTCGGCCTCGATCCACTCGATCACCACGCGCTGCCGGCTCGCGAGGCCGCCGTGGACCAGCGCTTCGCGGAGGCTTTTGTAGGCGTCCTCGAGCTGGACGTACTTCCCTACCACCCCGATGCGCACCTCGCCCTGCGGCTTTTCGAGATTTTCGAGCATCGCGAGCCACTTGCTGAGGTCGCGCGCCGGCGCATCGATGTGCAGCAGTCGCAGAATCTGCTCGTCGAGACCTTCGGCCGCAAGCGTCATGGGCACTTCGTAAATGTTCGCGACGTCGGGCGCTGAAATGACGCAGCCCTCGGCCACGTTGCAGAAAAGGGCAATCTTCGCTTTCAGGTCGGCGCCGAGCGGACGGTCGCTGCGGCAAATCAAAATATCGGGCTGGATTCCGATGCTCAGCATTTCCTTCACGCTGTGCTGCGTGGGCTTGGTTTTCAGCTCGCCGGCAGTGGCGATGAAGGGCACCAGCGTCAGGTGCGCGAAGACCACATTTTCGGCGCCGAGCTCGAGGCGCATCTGGCGGATCGCTTCCATGAACGGCAGCGATTCGATGTCGCCCACCGTGCCGCCGATTTCGACGATGACGATATCCACGCCGTCCGCCACTTTGCGAAACGCGGCCTTGATTTCGTCCGTGACGTGCGGAATCACCTGGACGGTCTTGCCCAGATAGTCGCCGCGGCGCTCCTTGGCGATGATCGATTCGTAGATACGGCCGGTGGTCCAGTTGTGGTCGCGGGTCAGGTGCGCCGAAACGAACCGTTCGTAATGTCCCAGGTCCAGGTCGGTTTCCGCGCCGTCGTCGGTGACGAACACTTCTCCGTGCTGGTACGGCGACATCGTGCCGGGATCAACGTTCAGGTAGGGATCGCACTTCTGGAGGGTAACGCGGAGGCCGCGGCTTTCGAGCAGACAGCCCATCGAAGCCGCTGCCACGCCTTTTCCGAGGGAAGATACCACGCCGCCCGTTACGAAAATATACTTCGGGCCGCTGTGCAAGGCGCTCGAATCCCTCCGTTGGAATCGGCGTACAGCTGATTATGGGGGCAAAGCGCAGCGTGTGTCAAATCACGATTTTCGAACGGCCCGAGCACTTTTTCCGAATGGTGACGCACGTCACGGCGGGGCGTGACGCGCGTCGCATACCCTTCTAAATGCTGGTAGTACATATGCCGATATAAGTAGCAGGCGCGTAGAACGCGCCGGAAGGAGCCGGAAATGGGCACTCCCGCTCTTCAGGAAGCAGAAGTCGGCAGGAAACACGGAACCTTCGTCTTGGATCTCGAATCCGCGCCGAACGGGACACACCTGGCACCTCCGGCCCAGCCCGCCGAGGAATACAAGAGCCACAGTCTGGTTGCGAGCAACTGGGGCGCGATTCCGGCGTCGCCGCAGCCGCTCCGTCTCGTCGCGGCCGGCGAGGCGCAGGACATCGTCCTTCACGGTCTCCTCGAAACGCCCCTGGCGAAGGGCCATCGAAGCCCGCTCGATTGGGTTGCTTCTCTGGCGATCCACGTCGCGGTCGTGGCGGCGCTCGTCATAGCGCCTCTCGCGTTCACTCAGGTGATCGACTTCCATAATCTGAGCGTCACGTATTTGGCGCTGCCCCGCCCACCCGCGGCAGCGCCTGCGCCGCGCCCGCCAGCAGCAGCGCAAACGCACACCGTTCGCGCGATTCAACCGTCCGCGATCACCATGCCGACAGCCATTCCGAAAAAAATCGTTCAGTTCAAGGACGAAGCAGCCCCCGACATCAACCTCGGAGTCACCGGCGGCATCGAGGGCGGCGAAAGCGGAGGAGTTCTGGGCGGCATCCTCGGCGGCATTCAGAACGGTCCCACGCCGCCTCCGTCAGCATCAGCGCCAAAGAAGACGGTCTATCGCGTAGGCGGCGACGTCAAACCGCCGCGGGAGCTCGTGCGCGTTGCGCCGATTTACTCTCCCATCGCCAGGACGGCCCGCGTGGAAGGCACCGTCCAAATCGACGCGATCATCGACGAACATGGCAATGTCGTCCATGCTCGCGCGGTCTCGGGGCCGGGCCTGCTGATTGCGTCCGCGCTGGAAGCGGTTATGAAGTGGAAGTATGAACCGACTTACCTGGACGGCACGCCGGTCCCGATCGAAATGCAAGTGCAAGTCAACTTCCACCTGCACTAGCAGACGCGGAATCGCGCAGATTTTGCCGGCTATTTGCCTGGTTCACCGCCCGCAGCTGACCGATGACGTCGCGAACCGCCGCTAGAATGAAATCGGGCGCGCGGCGTCGTAGTTGGGTGGTCAATCGTCCCTCCGGGACTTGCGGTTCTCTTCTCTCCGTTCCCGGCACTGCGCTTCGCTTCGTGCCGGGCTAATTACAATCGCGCCTCCGGCGCTTTCGGCAGACACGAAGCAGATCCCACGTCGCAACGGAGCCGCTGATTTCTAGAAGTCAGATGGCTCTGCTGACATCCCCGCCGTTGAGGTCACCTGAGGCGAAAAGCAGATCCCTCACCCCCGCGAAACCGCGGGGATTCGGGATGACACCCGGGAGAAATTTGCGCCAGAATGTCAACGGAGCGACACAAGGCTAGTCGCCGCGAGAACTTGCGAGCAGCTTTTCCACGCGCTCCACGTCTGCGGGAACGTCGACGCTGACGGCATCGTACTCCGTCTCCACGACGCGAATCCGAAACCCGTTTTCGAGCCAGCGCAGTTGTTCGAGCTGTTCGAGGTGTTCCAGCTCTCCCGGCGGCAGCGTGGGAAACTCGAGCAGCGCGTCACGGCGAAAACCGTACAGCCCGAGGTGCTTCCAGTGCCGCGCGTTCACCATCTCACCGGTATCGCGCACCCAGGGGATCGGCGCGCGAGAGAAATACAGCGCGTTGCTTTCGAAATCCCGGACCACCTTCACAATATTCGGGTCCATGATGTCTTCCCGCTGTGAAATCGCCGTGCACGGCGTCGCCAGTTGCACCGAATCGTCCGCGGTCATTACCTCGACCAGCGAATCGACGGTCCCCGGATCGATCAGCGGCTCGTCGCCTTGCACGTTCACGTAAATCTCCGCCGTCACGTGCGTGGCGACTTCCGCCACCCGGTCGGTTCCCGTCCGGTGGTCGGAACGCGTCATCACCGCTTCCCCGCCGAATCCTTCGACCGCGCTCTTGATGCGCTCATCCTCGGTCGCCACAACCACCCGCGACACCAGACTCGCGCGCCGCACCCGCTCGACGACGTGCTGGATCATCGGCTTGCCCGCGATCGGCGTCAGCGGCTTACCCGGAAACCTTGACGATGCATGCCGCGCCGGAATCACTGCCAGCACCTTCGCGCTGTGTGAATTTGCCATGAATTTCAGTGCCCTTCCCGTTAGCGCCGCATCTTAACATGAGGCGCGGAATGTTTCGGGCTTCCCGGCTTGTCTCGGACTCGCGCTTGATTTGGAGTAGTAAGGTGGTAATATCCAATTTAGCGAGCCCGGGGGTCCCATGAATTACCGCGCCGTTCAGCCAGCTCGAAACTGGGGTTTGGCGGTGGCTTGCGCGGTAGTCGGAATTTCCCTCGCATCCCTCGGCGCATCTTCTTCCGTCGCGCAAGGAACCCAGCCCGGTCCCGCGGCGCCGCCCCCAACCGATTCGTTCAAGATCGAAAAGGGCAAGCCGATCCGCACCGAGACGCAGATCACCCTGGTCGGCGCGTCGGTCACCGATCCGCTCGGCCGCCTGGTCACCGGACTGCAGCAGGAACATTTCCGCGTCTTCGAAGACGGCGTCGAACAGGAAATCGTCCGCTTCTCGAGCCAGGACGTTCCCGTTTCCATCGGCGTGATCTTCGATATGAGCGGCAGCATGTCGGACAAAATCGACAAGTCGCGCCAGGCCGCCGTGCAATTCTTCCGCACCGCGAATCCGCAGGACGAATTTTTCCTGGTGAATTTCAACGATCGCGCGCAGCTCATCAGCCCGTTCACTGTCAGCGTCGACGATCTCCAGGATCGATTGATGTATACCGGCGCGCACGGAATGACCGCGCTCTTCGATGGAGTTTATCTGGGCCTCAGCCAGATGCGTGGAGCACACAACACAAAGAAAGCTTTGCTCATCCTATCTGACGGAGGCGATAATCATAGTCGGTACAGCGAAACGGAAGTCCGCAAGTTCGTGCGCGAAGCGGACGTCCAGATTTATGCCATCGGATTGTTCGATCCCGAAGGCGGGCCTACGCCAGAGGAACGGGAAGGGCCCGGACTTCTCGGCGACATGACGATGATGACGGGCGGGCGGATGTTCGCCGTGAAGAACGTCAACGAACTTCCGGACATCGCCACAAAAATAAGCATGGAGTTACGCAATCAATATGTTCTCGGATATCGCCCAAGCCAGCGCGCCCACGACGGCAAATGGCGCAAGATCAAAGTGCGGCTCAACCCGCCCAAGGGTATGCCGCCGCTCACGGTCGCCGCGAAAAGCGGGTATTTCGCTCCGGGTCACTAGCGTTTTCCCAGCCATTTTTCTGCCGCTTTTCCTGCTGGCAGCCCTATTTGTGTCTCCCGGCGCCCAGGCGCAGAATCCGCCGCCGATTCTTGCGCCGTCGCCGCTACCGCCTCCTCCTCCGACACCGGGCCAAAAGCCGGGCGACGATCACAGACTGAAGCAGGCTACCGAGCTTGTGGTCCTGCACGTCACGGTGGCGGACGACAGAGGGCAGTTTGTCGCGGACCTCAAACAGGGAAACTTCAAGGTTTACGAGCAGAATATCGAGCAGAATCTTTCGTTTTTCTCGCGCGAAGACATCCCCGTAACGATGGGCCTGGTCATCGACAACAGCGGCAGCATGCGGGACAAGCGCGATCAAGTGAACGCCGCGGCGATGACCTTCGTCCGCACCAGCAATCCGCAGGACGAGGCGTTCGTCGTGAATTTCAACGACGAGTATTACCTCGATACCGACGGCGAGTTCACCAGCGATCAGGCGAATCTCCACGACGCGCTCTCTCGCATCGAGACTCGCGGCAGCACGGCGCTCTACGACGCCGTCATCGGCTCGCTCGCGCACCTGAAAAAGGGGCACAAGGACAAGCGCGTCCTGCTATTGGTCACCGACGGCGACGACACCGCCAGCGAGAAGACTTTCGAGGACGCCATTAAGGCTGCCGAGGAATCCAATGCCACGATTTACGCCATCGGGGTCTATAGCGAGGACGATCTCGAGCACGACAAGAAAACCGTCCGCCACTCGAAGAAGGTGTTGCAGCAGATCGCCGAAGCCACGGGCGGGTTGGCGTATTTCCCGGACCACTTGGAACAGGTGACGCCGATCTGCGAGCAGGTCGCGAGAGAGATCCGCAATCAGTACACGCTCGGCTACTATCCCACGAATACGGCGCACGATGGAACGTTCCGTCCGGTGGCGGTGAAGGTGATTCCGCCGAGCGGCCGCGGCAAGCTCAGTGTCCGCACGCGCACCGGCTACTTCGCGCCCAAACCCACCGCCAACGGCGACTAGCCGAATCCCTTTTTTCGAGTTGTAAGGTTCATTGGCCGCGTTGTCGATCTGAGTTCATCTGTGTTCCGCGATTGAAATTCCGGCCGATTTGCCGGTGTTTGCGCGCAGGCGTATAATTTTTTGTTTACGCCCATGCCAGCGGAACACACAGAGAAGCCGGCCGCCTCAAACGTCGTTCCGCGTCCAGTGGCGCTGGCGCCGGCCGCGCCGGACGCCGAAGAAATCCGCGTGCGCGGCGCCCGCGTCCACAACCTCAAGAACATCGACTTCACCATCCCGCATAACGCCATCACCGTGGTCACCGGCGTCTCCGGGTCGGGCAAATCGAGCCTCGCCTTCGATACTCTCTACGCCGAAGGCCAGCGGCGCTACATCGAATCGCTTTCCGCCTACGCGCGCCAGTTCCTGGAGCGCATCGAAAAGCCGGACGTCGACGAGATCACCGGCATCGCCCCGGCAATTTCCATCCGGCAGAAGAATTCCACGCGAAATCCGCGCTCCACGGTCGCCACCGCGACCGAGATTTACGATTACCTGCGGCTTCTCTACGCCCGCGCCGGGCACACGTTCTGCTTGAACTGCGGCGAACAAGTCCGCAAGGACTCGCTCGACGAAATCGCCGCCCGCGTCCTCGCGCTTCCCGAGGGAAAGCGTTTCTACGTCCTTTACGAGCTCGCCCTCGCTCCCGAGTCCGTCGTGGGCTGGACACACAAAGAATCGTCCGTCCGCCCGCGGAAGACCGCTCGCCCGTCCCCGGACGTCGTCCGCCAGGCGCTCACCAGTTTGCGAAAGCGCGGATTCAATCGGCTCTATCAAGCCGGACGCGTCTTTGAATTCTCGACTCCGGAGGAATTGCTCGACGTCGATTTCGCGAAGCCGGTCTACGTGCTGGTCGACCGCCTGGCGCTCTCGGCCGATATTCGTTCGCGGCTCGCGGACTCGATCGAGATCTGCTACCGCGAGGGCCGCGGCGAGGCGATCCTGCAATTCGTGGCGGACGAAGCGGACCTGGAGGCGAATCGCGCGCCCGAACGCCTGGTCTTCAACGAGCGATTCGACTGCAAGAAATGCGGCGCGGTCTATCAGGAACCCGAGCCGCGCCTCTTTTCGTTCAATAATCCCTACGGAGCCTGCCCGCGCTGCCAGGGTTTCGGCAACACCATCGATTTCGATCTCGACCGCGTCGTGCCGGACAAAAGCAAATCGCTCGCTGAAGGCGCGATCGAGCCCTGGACCAAGCCGCGTTACAAGCAGCTCGCGCTCGACATGCGGCGCTACGCGCGCACCAAGGGGATTCCGTTCGACGTTCCCTTCCGCGAGCTGACCACCGCACAGCGCAACACCATCCTCGACGGCGACCGCAAGGAAGATTTCCCCGGCGTGAAAGGCTTTTTCGCCTGGCTCGAACGCAAGAAATACAAGCTTCACGTCCGCGTGTTCCTGAGCCGCTATCGCGGCTACGCTACGTGCCCCGACTGCCGCGGCACTCGGCTGCGCGCCGAAGCGCGAGCCGTGAAAATCACCGGCCGCTCGATCACCGAGGTTTGCCAGATGACGGTCAAGGAGGTGCAGCCCTTCTTCAAGGAGCTGAAGCTCAGCCCCGCGGAAACCGTCATCGCCGAAAAAGTGCTCGAGGAAATCCAGCAGCGCCTGAGGTTTCTCGACGAAGTCGGCCTCGACTACCTCACGCTGGATCGCCTCACGTCCACGCTTTCCGGCGGCGAAGCGCAGCGCATCCAGCTCGCCACGTCGCTCGGGTCTCACTTAGTAGGCGCGCTCTACGTCCTCGACGAACCCTCGATCGGCCTGCATCCGCGCGATACCAACCGGCTGATCGAAATCCTGAAGGGGCTGCGCGAACTCGGCAACACCCTGCTGGTGGTCGAGCACGATCCCGATACGATTCTGGCGGCTGACAACATTCTCGATCTCGGACCGGGCGCGGGCGAGCACGGGGGCGAGCTGATCTTCGCCGGCAACCGCGAGCAGTTGCTGAAAAGCGCGCAGTCGCTGACCGGGCGTTATCTTCGCGGGGAGCTCAAGATCGCCGTGCCGGCGCGGCGCCGCAAGCCGCAGGGGAAATTTCTCAAAATCATCGGCGCGCACAGCCACAATCTCCGGGGCGTCGACGCCACCATTCCCCTGGGGATGCTCGTGGCAGTCACGGGCGTGTCCGGCTCGGGCAAATCGACGCTCGTCTACGACGTGATCTTCAAAGCCCTCGAAGCCAAGCGCACCGGCGGCAACTGGCGCGAATTCTGCGACCGCATCGAAGGCGATGCCGCGATCCAGGCCGTCGAGATGGTGGATCAGTCGCCGATCGGACGCACGCCGCGCTCGAATCCCGCCACCTATATGAAGGCGTTCGATTCCATCCGCGAGCTGTTTGCCTCAACGCCCGAAGCCAAGAAGCGCGGTCTCAGCTCCGGCCATTTCTCCTTCAATATTCCGGGCGGGCGCTGCGAGGCCTGCCAGGGCGACGGCACGGTCACGGTCGAGATGCGCTTTCTCGCCGATGTCGAGCTCGTTTGCGAAGAATGCCGCGGCACGCGCTACAAGAGCAGCGTGCTGGAAGTGCGCCACCGCGACAAGAACATTCACGACGTGCTGCAAATGACGGTGCGCGAAGCGATCGCATTCTTTGCGCCCTACCCGAAGGTCACGGCGCGCCTCGCACTGCTCGACGAAGTCGGCCTCGGCTATTTGCGCCTGGGCCAGTCCGGCACCACGCTTTCCGGCGGCGAGGCGCAACGGCTGAAGCTCGCCGCGCATCTCACGCGGCAGGACAACGCCGGCATCCTGTACATTTTCGACGAGCCGACTACGGGCTTGCATTTCGACGACATTCAGAAACTGCTGACTGCGTTTCGGAAACTGCTTGAGGGCGGCGCTTCGGTGCTGATCATCGAACACAATCTCGACGTCATCAAATCGGCCGATTGGGTGATCGACCTCGGCCCCGAAGGCGGCGACGCCGGCGGCAAAGTGATCGCCGCGGGCACTCCCGAGCAGGTCGCGCGCAATTCGCAGTCCCACACAGGCAAATATCTCGCGCGCGTGATGGACGGCCACAGCGGCGCGAACCACGAGGTCCTTTCCGCGAATAAAGAAAAGCTGCCCAGCGAGAATCGGTCTACAGCGTGAAATCTCTGCACAAACCGCTCGCCTGTTGTGCGCTCTGTCTCTTCCTCGGCGCCGGCCGGCAGTTCATCGCGCAGACTTCCAATCCGCCTCGAAGGCACATCCCCGATCCCACGGCGCAGGCGCTGAATGATCTCCTCAATGCCGCGCAAGCCGCTCTCGATAAACAGGATTTCGAAGCTGCCGCTCAGAATTATCGCGATTACCTGGCGAAAAAACCCGACGATGCCGTCGTTCACTACGATCTGGGCTACGTCTATTCGGCGCTGAAGCGCCCTTCCGACGCGAGAGACGAGTACCAGCGCGCCATCGCGCTCGATCCGAAAATGGCCGTCGCGTACCTCAATCTTGGGGCGACGCTGCTTGGAAGCGATCCTGCAGCCGCGGTCGATCCGCTCCAAAAGGCCGCCGGCCTGACCCCGCAGGACGCGCACACGAAGTGGGTCCTCGGCACGGCATTGGAAAGATCCGGCAAATTTCCGCAAGCAATCGAGCAATACCAGGCCGCGCGGAAACTCGACGACGCCGATTTCAAGATTCGGCTCTCGCTTGCCCACGCGCTTCTCATTGCAGAACGGCCCTCGGAAGCGGAGGTTGAGTATCGCGCAGCGCTCATGCTACAGGGCACCGCTCCCGAGATGGCGCAGGTCCACCGAGGTCTTGCCGATGTTCTGATCGCGGACAAGAAATTGCCGGAAGCCTCGAGCGAATTGGCCCTCTATCTGGAATTCCAGCCAAACGACGCGAAAGCGCGCGTCGACCACGCTTCCCTTCTCTTCGACCTCGACAAATCCGACGACGCGCTCGCCGAACTCGATCGCGCCGCGAAATCAGGACCGGAGGATCTACGCGCGCTCAAACTTCGCTCCGACATTTTCTGGAAACTGAAGCGCTATGCCGATGCCGTCGCCGTTCTGCAAAAGGCAGCCGCGCTCGCGCCGAACGACGCCGATATTTCCGCTCGGCTCGGCGAAGCTTATCTGCAGGTGAAGGACTCCCCTAACGCAGCGCGCTGGCTCGCCATGTCCTATCACCTGAATCCCAACGCCAACGACGTCCTCGCGTATCTGGTAGACGCTGAGTTCGGCATCAAGAATTACGCCCAGGCCCTCGCGGCGCTCGACGAGCTTTCCCGCCGGGAACAGCTTCCCGCCGCGAGCTGGTACGTCCGCGCCTCCTGCTACGACAATCTCGGCCAGGCGGCCCAGGCCCTCGACGCCTACCAGAAATTTCTTCAGTTGAACAAAGATGAAAACAGCGATATGTATTTTGTATCCACAGCCCGTGTGCGTGTCCTGACCCGCGAGTTGCAAAACAAGAAGAGGTAGCGATGTTCGTGAAGGTTCGCATTGTGGCGATCGCCCTCGCCGCCGCCGCGTCGATCTCCGCCGCCGCTTCCGCCCAGGACCGCCTCACCGACCTTCGCAACCGCTTCGCGCACGAACCGAATCCCGTCGCCAAGGCAAAGCTGATGCCCCAGCTCGGCGACGCGGAGTTCGCGGAAATCGATGACGACGTCACGCAGGGCAAGCTTCCCGAGGCGCTCGCCGTTCTTCAGTCCTATCGCGATGAAGTTCAATCGTGCGACAAGGCTCTCGACGCGACGGGCACCGATGCGGAAAAGCACCCCGGCGGATTCAAGCAGCTGCAATTTTCGCTTCGCGATTCGCTGCGCCGCATCGACGCCGTCATCGTTAACATGACCAGCGACGAACAGGCGCCGTTTCTCGATGTTCGCAAGGAACTCAGCGAACTCAACCGGCATCTTATCGAGCATCTGTTTCCGCACGCGCCTCCGGCAAAACCGGAGCACGACGCGGCGAAGCCATGATCGGGAGTCAGAAAAGCTGATGCGCCCTCGAATCGCACTGCTCTTGACCGCGGCCCTGCTCGCGCCCACGCTGGCGCATGCGCACACCGCTCGCGCGGCCAATCCCGCGCCGCAACTCAAGGACTACCTGAGCGACGAGGAAACGGACAAAATCCGCGATGCCCGCGAGCCCGCGCAGCGCATCAAGCTCTACATGTCTTTCGCCGAGGACCGCCTCAACAAATTCGAATACGAGCTGAATCGCAACGTCCAGGAGCGCCGCCGCGGCGAAATTCTGAACGGCCTGCTCAATGGCTACTCAGGGTGCGTCGACGACGCCGCCGATCAAATCGCACTCGCGATCGAAAAGCACGCCGACATCCACGAAGCACTGAAGCTCATGCGGGCGAAAGACACGGCGTTCCTCGCCATCCTCCAGAAATACGACAAGGACGGCCGAGAGCTCGAAACCTACCGCGAGACGCTTGAAGACGCGATCGAAGGAACGAAGGACGCGCTCAGCGACATCGACGAAGCGCAAAAGGAATCGCAGGCTCCACCCGTCCGGAGAAAGCAGTGACGCGCTCCGGCCGCGCCAGCCACAAAAAAATTGTCCCCGGTGGCGAACGGATTTTTCAACGCATCTACACGCGCCTGGGCTGCGAAGGCCGGCCGCCCCACTTCGTGGTCGAGTATCATCCCTACACCGACCTGACGCACACTATTCGCCTGCGCGACGACGTCGCTCACGTGCGCCTCTCGGATGTACTTGCCCGAGCGCCCCGCACGATCGTGGAAGCTGCCGCCGCCATCCTTCTCGGTCGCTTGTACCGCCGCCGCCCGCCGGCCGACCTGCTCGAAGCCTATCGCCAGTTTTCTTACGCGCGACCTACGCGGCGCCGGCTCCTGCTCACGCGCCAGCGCCGTGCCCGCCGCGCCGAACATCGCCCCGCCGGCGCGCACCACGACCTCGAGCCGCTGTTCGAAGAATTGAATCGCACCTACTTCCAGGATTCGCTCCCGCGCCCACGCCTGGGCTGGAGCACGCGCATCTGGCGCACGCAACTCGGCTGTTTCGATCCGGCGCTCAATCAAATCGTCCTCAATCGCCAGCTCGACCACGATACGATTCCCACGTACGTAGTGGCCTACGTCCTCTTCCACGAAATGCTGCATGTGAAACACCCCATCCGTTTCGCCCGATGCAGGCGCGAATCGCACTCCGCTGAGTTCCGGAATGAAGAAAAAAGGTTTACGGATTACGCACGCGCCACGCGCTTTCTGGCTCGCCTCTCGGTCGGCCGACTCACGTAACACAAGCATTTTCATATACTTCGACAGACCCACCCCGCAAGTGGCCCTTTTGCGCGGCAAAGTAAGCATCAACCTTGCTATATCAAGCGATCCCAGTACCCATACATACTGAGGATGGTTCATTATGAAACTGCACTCGTCCACCACCATTCAGGCTGGCATGCGCCGCATTGAGCGGCGGGAATGGCTCCTGTGGTCCTCCGCCATTCTCGTCACTCTACTGCTCACTCTGGGCATCCTCTCGTTCAGCTTCCCGATGCTCTTCCAGCGTGCCACCGGCGAGTTCGACAGCCTGCATCTAAGCCTCGCCATGCGCGGCCTCGTCGGATTGGTCCTGCTTTTCGACATTTACACGATCTATCAGCAGGTTCAGATCTACCGCATCCGCCACCAGCTTGTGGAACGCGAAGAACTCTTTCGCCTCATCAGCGAAAACGCCGCGGACATGATCGCGGTGGTCGATCCTGATGGCCGCCGTCTCTACAACAGCCCCGCGTACGCGCGCATTCTCGGATACAGCAACGAGGATCTGTCCAGCACCTCCTTTTACGATCAGGTCCATCCCGACGACCGCTACGTGGCGGTACAGGCCGTAAAGGAGGCCACTGGCGTCAGCCAGGTTCGCACGATCCAGTACCGCATGCGCCACAAGGACGGCAGCTGGCACGTCATCGAATCCGGCGCGAGCGCCATTCTGAATCCGGAGGGCGCCGTCGAGAAATTCGTCATCGTCAATCGCGACGTCAGCGAGCAGCGCCAGCTGGAGGAAAAATTTCGCCAGGCACAGAAGATGGAGGCGGTGGGCCGCCTTTCGGGTGGGGTGGCCCACGATTTTAATAATCTTCTCGGCGTGATCATCGGCTACGCGGAATTCTTGCAGGAAAGCCTCCAGCCCGAAAATAGCCTTCGCAGCAGCGTCGACGAAATACTGAAAGCCGGCAAACGCGCCGCGTCGCTCACGCGCCAGCTTTTGGCCTTCAGCCGCCAGCAAGTCCTCGATCCCAAGGTTCTCGACCTAAACGTCGTTGTTTCGGACATGGACAAGATGCTTCGCCGCCTGATCGGCGAAGATATCGAGCTTTCGACGATGCCCGGCGCCGATCTCGGCCGCATCAAGGCCGATCAAGGCCAGCTCGAACAGGTGCTGCTCAATCTCGTCGTCAACGCGCGCGACGCCATGCCGCAGGGCGGCAAGCTCCTGATCGACACGCAGAATATGGTCATGGACGAAGCTTTCGTCCGCCGCTATCCCTATCCCGTGCAGCCCGGACCTTACGTTTGCCTTACCGTCACCGACAGCGGCATCGGCATGGACGTGGAAACCAAGGCCCGCGCCTTCGAGCCTTTCTTCACCACCAAGGAAAAAGGCAAAGGGACCGGCCTCGGCCTTTCCACCGTTTACGGCGTCGTGAAACAGAGCGGGGGATACATCGACATCTACAGCTCGCCCGGCACGGGCACTACTTTCAAGATTTATCTCCCGCGCGTCCACGAAGCCATCCAAGCGGAAAAAACATTGGGCGGCGTGACGTCCTCCACCGGAAACGAAACGATTCTTCTCGCCGAAGACGAATCGTCTCTGCGCACGCTCACGCGCAACACGCTCGAGCTCTGCGGCTACAAAGTCCTCGAAGCCAAGGACGGCATCGAAGCGCTCGAAGTCAGCGACCGATATAAAGGCCCGATCGACCTGCTGCTCACCGACATGGTCATGCCCGGCATGGGGGGCCGCGCGCTGGCGCAGGAACTCACGCGCCGCCGCCCCGAAATTCGACTGGCCTACATGTCCGGCTATACCGGCCAGGCCGTCGGCTCGCAGGGACCGGTTGACCCCGGCAGCGTTTTCTTGCTGAAGCCTTTCACTCGTGAACTTCTGACGCGCAAGATCCGCGAAGCTCTGGATCGCCGCGTCGTAACGGAGACAATCTGATGTCGACTCTAACGCACGGGACCCCAGGGGCTACGGACGCCGAAGCACGAAAACTGCCGAAGATCCTGATTGTGGATGATGACGAAGCGGTACGCGGACTTCTCCGCATGCGGCTTTCGGGCTCCTATCAGGTCGTCGAGACCGGCGACCCCGAACAGGCGCTCGGCCTCGCGCTCGAAAACAAGCCCGACGCCATCCTTCTCGACCTGATGATGCCCGGCTTCTCCGGCTTCGAGCTTTGCCAGAGCCTGCACTCGCTCAGTTACACGTCGCGCATCCCCATCTTCGTCATCACCGGCGAGGCAGGCACGAAGTACAAGGAACACTGCGAGAGCCTCGGCGCCAAAGGTTATTTTCATAAGCCCGTCGACTTCGCGGCCCTCAAAGCCGCGCTGGCGAAAGAGCTCGAGGGCAAGCAACCCGAGCGCCGCGCGCACAAGCGCGTTCAGATGCGCGTTTTCCTGAAACTTCGCGGCACTGACGCCAACGGCAAGCCCTTCGACGAATCGACGACCACGGACAACGTCAGCGCGGGCGGTTTCCTCTGCGCCTGCACCGTGCCGCTCGTGAAAGGCACGCAGGTGGACGTGTTCCTTACCTCCGGCGGCGCCGAACGCCACGCGGGTCGCGCCCGCGTCGTGCGCAAGGAGTCCACCGGATCAGCCTTCAATCGCTTCGGCTTTCAGTTCGACGAAACCACGTCAGATTGGGTCCTGCAAGGGAAGTAGAATTAGTAGGGGCACAGCATGCTGTGCCCGGTGCAAATACTTGGCGAGATTTAGACCGTCTTCCTCGTCGTTCGGGGGACGCCTGGGGCTGCCACTCTACCTGCCCGACAACTTCTCAATCTTGTTCCGCACCTTCTTCGCATCCGGCGCCTTCGGAAATACCTGCAAGTATTCCTTGTAATATTTCACGGCGCCGAACTTGTCGCCCTTCTTCTCGTACGCCTGCGCGGCCAGCAACCGCGGCTTCGCGAAATTAGGCCGCAGCCGGATCGCATCCTGGAACCGCGAGATCGCCGCGTCCATATCGCCCTTGTGCATGTAAAACACGCCGACTTCCACATCCTCTTCCGCCGAAACCGGATCGTACGAACCCGCATCGGCCGCGGGCGCCGGGGGCGGGCCATTCGGGGTTGAGGACGACTCGCCGCTCGACTTCCCTGACGGCGGAGGCGGGGCCTGGTCCTTCTCCTGCGCCGTCACAGGCCCAGCGAGCATCAGAAAAATGATCAGCGCAAATCTGGAAATTCCGTGTCGCATTCGGTTACTCGATCTCGTTAGATTGCGTTTGCTATGATTAAAGCTGGCTCGCGCGGCGTTTCGCTCGCCGTGCGCGCTGCCTTCTTGTCGATTGTATCGCGCCGCAAATGGAACTTCGCGAAAAAGTCGATCAACTCCCGCCTTCGCCCGGCGTGTACATGTTTCAGGACGCCGCCGGCAAGATCCTCTACGTCGGCAAGGCCCGCTCGTTGCGCAGCCGCGTCAAATCCTACTTCCTCGAATCGCGCTGGATGGACGCCAAGACCGGATCCCTCGTCCGCGAAATTGCCGAGCTCGAGTACATCGTCGTCGACAACGAAAAAGAAGCTCTCGCGCTCGAAAACAATCTGATCAAGCGCCACACGCCGAAATTCAACGTCCTTCTGCGCGACGACAAGACGTATCCCTACATCAGGTTCACCGGGTTCGAAAAATATCCGCGCGTCTACGTCACGCGCCGCCTCAATAAAGACGGCTCCACGTATTTCGGCCCGTACTTCCCCGCCAGCCTCGCCTACCGGCTGGTCCATCTGATCCACAAGCATTTCCTCGTGCCGTCCTGCACCGTCGATCTCGGCCGCACGCATCCGCGGCCCTGCCTCCAGTATTACATTCACCGCTGCCTTGGCCCGTGCGCCGATCTGGTCACCGACGAACGCTACGCCGAAGCCGCTCGCGACGTGCGCATGTTCCTCGAAGGCCGCCGCAGCGATCTTTCGCGCAGCCTGAAAGAGCGCATGGAGCGCGCCTCCGAAGAGCAGCGCTACGAGGAAGCCGGCGGCTACCGCGATCTTCTTCGCACCCTCGCCGAAATGGAGGAACGCCAGAAAATCGCCGCCGCCGAAGGCGACGACACCGACGTCATCGCCTGGTACGCCGAGCCTCCGCAAGTCGCCGTGAATCTGTTTCACCTGCGCGGCGGCCGCGTGGTCGATCGCCGCGATTTCTACTGGGAGGATCAGCCGGAGTTTGATCCCACGGAGTTTCTGCCGTCGCTGCTTAAGCAGATCTATCTCGAGGCGAACTACCTGCCGCGCTACATCCATACGCCCATCGATTTCGAAGATCGCGAACTCCTCGAAGACGTGCTCACCGAACAAGCTGGGCATCGCGTCGAAATCCTGAACCCGCAGCGCGGCCAGAAACATGCCTTCCTCGAGCTCGTCGAGAAAAACGCCAAGCACTCGTTCATCCAGCGATTCCGCGTTCTGAAACCGAGCTCGAAAGCCATTGCCGAAGCGCTCGAATCCGCGCTCGGACTTCCCGAACCGCCGCGCCGCATCGAAAGCTTCGACATTTCGCACATCCAGGGTTCGGATACCGTCGCCTCGATGGTCGTCTGGGAAGACGGCAAAATGAAGAAGTCCGACTACCGCAAATTCATCATCCGCGGCGAGGCCATGATTCCCGGGCCGGACCAAACCGAAGGCCGGCTCCGCGACGATTTCGCCAGCATGCACGAGGCAGTCGAACGCCGCTATCGCCGCCTGCAGGAAGACCGCAAACCGTTCCCGAGCCTGATTCTCATCGACGGCGGCCTCGGACAATTGCACGCGGCCGCGCAGGCGCTCGACAAGTTGCAGATCATCAACCAACCGATGGCCAGCATCGCGAAGAAAGAAGAACTTCTATACGTTCTCGGCCGCGAGAACGAACCCATCGCGCTGAACCACCATTCACCCGTGCTGCACCTGATCCAGCAGATCCGCGACGAAACGCACCGTTTCGCCGTCACGTTTCACCGCCAGCGCCGCTCCAGCCGCCGCATCCGCACCGCGCTCACCGAAATTCCCGGCGTCGGCGACCGCACCGCGCAGAAGCTTCTTCGCCGCTTCGGCAGCGTGGCCCGCCTTCGCCAACTCACCGTCGACGACCTCTCCGCCGAAATCCCCCGCCACCAGGCCCAGCGCGTCTTCGACGCTCTCCGCGAACCCACCGCGACCCAACTTCCTGGCTCCTAGGCGGATATCCTGCCTGGGCCAGGAGCGATCTGCTACTATTCCCCGCAATTCGCGCGCGGGAGTCTTTCCGTGATCACGGCCGCCAAACAGCCTTCGAATGTAGAAAACTCCACCGGCCTCGCGCGGCTCGGCATGGCTCTTGCGGACTGGGCCGAGCGATGGTTCCCCGACGCGTTCGTTTTCGCGCTGCTCGCGGTCATCATCGTTTTCATCGCCGGTCTTTTCGCCGGAAGCAGCCCTCGCGATCTCGTTCACGATTTCGGCGAAGGCTTCTGGAATCTAATTCCGTTCACGATGCAGATGGCCATCATCATCGTGGGCGGCTACGTCGTGGCCACTTCGCCGCCGGTACACCGCCTGATCTGCTGGCTCGCCACGATTCCGAAAACTCCGCGCGCCGCGATCGCCTTCGTCGCATTCTTCTCCATGGCGACTTCGCTGGTCAGCTGGGGCCTCAGCCTGATCTTCAGCGGCTTGCTCGTCCGCGAAGCCGTAAAACAAGTTCGCGGCGTGGACTATCGCGCGATCGGGGCCGCCGCGTATCTCGGAACCGGCACCGTCTGGGCTCTCGGAATTTCCTCATCAGCCGCTCTTCTGATGGCCACACCGTCGTCGATTCCCGCCGCTCTGCTCAAAATCAGCGGCGTGATTCCGCTGAACCAGACGATCTACACGTGGCAGAGCGTCGCCGTCGCGGCCATCTTGATGTGCGCTTCCATCGCAGTCGCGTATTTATCCGCGCCGAAATCATCGCCACGCACGGCCGAGTCCTTCGGCGTCACCGAAGAACTCACTGCTCCAAAGCTGGAACCGCGACGCACACCCGCGGAGTGGCTCGAATACGCCCCGCTGCTCTCGCTCGTCATCGGCGTCCTCGGCCTCGCCTACTTCGGCCAGACCATCGCCGCGCGCGGGCCGCTCGCCGCGCTCGATCTGAACACGTACAACTTCCTCTTTCTGATGATCGGCTTGCTGCTCCACTGGCGCCCGCGCTCGTTCACGCGCGCCGTGCACAATGCCGTGCCCGCCACCGCCGGGGTGCTGATCCAGTTCCCTTTCTACGGCGGAGTCTTCGGCATCATGACGCTCTCGCCGCTCTCCCGCGACCTCGCCGGATTTTTCGTCCGCGTCTCCTCGCACGGCACGTTTCCCGTGCTCGTTTCGATCTACTCCGGAATTCTCGGCCTGTTCGTTCCGTCCGGCGGCAGCAAATGGATCATCGAAGCGCCGTACGTCTTGCAGGCGGCGAAGGATCTTCACGTCAATCTCGGCTGGATCGTGCAGATCTACAACACCGCCGAAGCCCTGCCGAACCTGGTCAATCCCTTCTGGATGCTGCCTTTGCTGGGAATTCTGAAGGTCCGCGCCCGCGATCTGGTCGGCTACGGCGTTCTCTACCTCGCCGTCAACGCCGGGTTGGTGCTCTTCTTCATGTGGTTTTTCGCGCGCACGATTGCATATGTTGCTCCCGCAATTCCCCAATAGTTGCCGCAAATTGCACGGTTCCCGTGCGCTTCCTTGCCGTACTGGCAAGCCTATGCTAGGCTGCGACTTGGAGGTCCGCCATGGCTGATAATGTTGGTTCCAAAGTCAGTTTCTTTCTCGTGGGATTGGGAATTGG
The DNA here is from genome assembly GCA_963769415.1 of uncultured Acidobacteriota bacterium. Classification (GTDB taxonomy): domain Bacteria; phylum Acidobacteriota; class Terriglobia; order Acidiferrales; family UBA7541; genus Palsa-295. The sequence goes on along the minus strand of CAVYLM010000005.1, from coordinate 1,104,364 downwards.
AGCGCTGGTCGGAATCCTGTTCGCCCCGAAATCCGGCGAAGAGACGCGCGAGTATCTTTCCTCAAAGGCCGAGGAAGGCCGCGACTACGCCCAAAAGAAGGCTCGCGAACTGCGTGAGCGCGCCGAGGATCTGATCGAGCGCAGCAAGGAAATCATGGCGCGTCAGAAAGACGCCATCACCACCGCCGTCGACGCCGGCAAAGAGACCTACAAGCGGGAAGCCAAGATCTCCTAGCTTCCGGGAGTCCCCTTCATGTCCGGCTGGCTCGAAGCGTTCATCGTTGTAGCCACGATCGCCATCGTGATTCAGATGGCGATTCTGCTGGCGATGTTTCTCCAGATTCGCACCGCGATCGGCGCGTTCACCCGGATCGCGGAGCAGCTGCAGGCCCGCATGGACCCGATCCTGCTTCGCACCAGCCGCATCCTGGAGGATTCCGAAGAGCGCATTGCAAGCATCATGGGCGATGGAGCTGAAATCGCGCGGCTCGCGCGAGGCCAGGCGCAAAAAGTGGACCGCGTCTTCACCGACATGGTCGAGCGGCTGCGCATCCAAGTTGTTCGCGCCGACCACATTCTTACCGGCGCGCTCGAAGTGATCGAGGAAACCGGCTCGACATTCCGTTCAAAGGTCTGGAAGCCGGTGCATCAGGCGTCCGCGGTGCTCAAGGGCATCAAAGCGGGACTTGAATTCATCCGCAGCGGCCGCCGGTCCGAAACTTCCGACGCCGCCGCGCAGGACGAAGAACTTTTCATCTAGCGCGCGGCGAATCTTCTCGCCGCTCTCTGCTCTCAAGCCAACACAAAATCTAAATAATCCATCCGCCGCCGAGGACTTGCTCGCCGGAATAAAACACGGCGGCCTGGCCGGGCGTGATAGCGCGCTGCGGCTCGCGGAACGCGACGCGCGCGGTCGTTCCGGTCAGCGGCGTGATTTCGGCCTCGGCGGGTTCGTGGCGATTGCGAATCCTCACGCGCGCCTGAACCGGCGCGGACGGCGATTCGAACGGAATCCAATTGATATTGCGAACCTCGCAGACGGAGGCGCGAAGATCGCTGTCGTCGCCGACAATCAGCCGGTTGGTTTCGCGATCGAGCGCAACGACGTAGATGGGCCGGCCTACGGCGATGCCGAGCCCGCTGCGCTGGCCGACCGTGTAGTTGTGCAAGCCGCTGTGACGGCCGAGGACTTCGCTTGAAGTCGTGACGATGTCTCCCGGTTCGCCAAGCTTCATTCCGCCGGCGCTGCTGTCCGGCGCGGTTCCCTGCTCGTTCAGGTAGCTTTCGATGAATCGCACGTAGCTGCCGGACGGAACGAAGCAGATCTCCTGGCTTTCGGGCTTTTCCGCAACCGGAACGGCGAGGCGGCGGGCGATCGCACGCACTTCCTGCTTGGTCATTTCGCCGAGCGGAAATTCGGCGCGCGCGAGCTGGTCCTGCGTGAGTCCGAAGAGGAAATAAGACTGGTCCTTGCTCTCGTCCACTGCGCGCAGCAGCTCGTAGCGGTTCGTTTCAGGATTGTGCCGCACGCGCGCGTAGTGGCCTGTGGCGATGCGCTCGGCGCCGATTTGACGCGCGGTGACGAGAAGCTGCTCGAACTTCACGTCGTTGTTGCAGCGCGTGCACGGAATGGGCGTGCGGCCGGCGAGATAGTCCTCAACGAACGGGCGGACGACGGTCTGCTCGAACGCGCGCTCGAAATTGATCACGTAAAACGGAATATTCAGGTGCTCGGCCACGCGCCGGGCATCGTACACATCGTCAAGCGAGCAGCAGCGATGCTGCCGCGGTCCGTCTCCCTGCAGTTCGGGCAGGCGGCGCTGGTTCCACAGCTGCATGGTGAGACCGACGATCGACTGGCCTCGCTCGCGCAAGATCGCAGCGACCGTGGAGCTATCGACGCCGCCGGACATGGCTACGGCCACTGCGCCGATAGTCGACCCAACCGCGCCCTCAGGGGCTAAAGCCCCCGATTCAGAGGTACGGGGAATATCGGAGCTAAAGCTCCGACCCCCTAAACTCCGTAGTGAACCGCCGCCTTGGCTTGTCAGCGCAGGCGCGGTGCTCTTGGTGGATTCGAGTTGGTCGCGGGTTGGCATCGGATTTTCGTTCATCGCGCGGGCATGGCCGCAGCGGATTCCTGTTCGCGCGGAGAAAGCGCGCGGATGCGCCCCACCACCGCGGGAATGATTTCGATGGCGCGATCGATGTCGGCAGCCGTGCTCGGGCGGCCGAGGCTGAAACGGAGGCTGGAGCGGGCGTCGTCATGGGAAAGGCCCGCGGCAAGCAGCACGTGCGACGGCTCGGTTGAGCCGGACGAGCACGCGGCTCCCGTGGAGCACGCAAGGCCCTGCAGATCGAGCGCGATCAGAAGCGCTTCGCCCCCCGCGCCGGGAAACGAAAGATTCGACGTGTTCGGGACGCGGCGCGAACGGTCTCCATTCGCGCGCACGTTCGGAATGCGCTCAAGCAACGAGGTTTCGAGCCTGTCGCGCAGAGTGCGAATGCGCGCGCTGTCTTCCTGCAGCAGCGTCCGTGCGAGATCAGCAGCCTTGCCGATGCCAACGATGCCGGGGACATTCTCGGTACCGGCGCGGCGGTCGCGCTCAGCATGCCCGCCAAAAGCGCGCGGCGCGATCTGCCGGCCTGTACGGATGTACAGCGCGCCGACGCCTTTGGGCCCGTAAAACTTGTGCGCGGAAACCGAAAGCAGGTCGACTCCAAGTTCCTTAACGTCGAGCGGGACTTTGCCCGCGGACTGCACGGCGTCGCAATGAAGGCAGACACCGGCCTCGCGAGCGATCTGCGCGATTTCTTTGATCGGCTGGATCGTGCCCAGTTCGTTGTTTGCGTGCATCACGGAGATCAGAACCGTTTCCGGGCGAATCGCGCGGCGAATTTCTTCGGGGTCGACGATTCCCTGCGAATCCTGCCCGGTGCGCACGGGGACGACCGTGACGTCGACGCCCTCGCGGACAAGTTCATCGCAGCTATGCAGAATCGCGTGGTGTTCGATCGCCGTGGTGATCACGTGCTTGCGCGGCTTCGTCGAAGCGGCCACAGCGCCGAAGATCGCGAGGTTGTCGGCTTCCGTGCCGCCGCTGGTGAAAACGATTTCGTTCGGCTCGGCGCCGATCAGCCCGGCGACGGATTCGCGCGCGGCGTCCACAGCGGCGCGGGCGCGCTGTCCCGGCGTGTGGATCGAGCCGGCGTTGCCGAAGTTCTCAGCGAGGAACGGGAGCATGGCGTCGAGGACGGCGGGGTCGACGGGCGTGGTCGCGTTGTAATCGAGGTAGAGGTAGTTCCCCTGGCCCGCCGAAAGCGGGTTGGTTACCCCCCTGGTTTTGTGTCGATTAGAATGCATCCCGATCCTTTAGTTTGAATAAGTTACGTCGATTTGTATTCGGCGTGAGTGTCGATTAGAAATCGCTGCGACTGCGCGTCCTACTACGAGCGTAACAGGACGCGAACCGCAACCGCCTGGCCCGGCGGCTGCCTGTCGTCGCCTTACGGCCAAACTTCGGGCCGCAAATAGGCTAGCAGGATGTCAAGAGAAAGCAAGGAGGGAGTGGTGTGGACTGTGGATTGACGGTCTCCGGTGTCACAGCCCAAGAGAGATCCTTCGACTGCGCGTCCCGACCTGCCTTCGGCAGGAAAGAAAAGTCGTCGGGACGCTCCGCTCAGGATGACGGGCTCCACCAAACAGCGGGAGCAAGCTCCCGCACTCCACGTGCGCGGGACTTCGCCCGGGATGATAGATCTTGCTGAATGGGCTGCCAGTCGCCAAGCACGCGCGCCGGGCACGATATACCGTGCCCTTACGAAAACGGCGGCGACGCGCGACCGAGGTTGATGGCCAGCGTCGTGCCAACGCAGGGCGCAGCAAGCAGCGCCCCTACAAAGACAGGACGACGCGCGAGTAAGATCGATGGGCGGCATCACGCCAGGCAACAACGGAAAAACGCCGGCTGGAAGCCGACGCTACCGGGTGAATGAAACATTTTGGGGGCGGTTGGCGTATCTTGATGCAAGAGAGGTGAGCGATGGATCAACCTGCGCGTCCCGTGCGGCCCAGGCATGGCTCGTTTGTCGGGCCGATTATTCTGATCGTGCTGGGCGGATTGTTCCTGATGTTCAACCTGTATCCCGATTTCAATCCGTGGCCGGTGCTGTGGCGATATTGGCCGCTGATTTTGATCCTGATCGGGCTGGGAAAGATTTGGGACAGCTACTACTGGCAGCATCACGAGGGACAGGGCGTTTCGCCTTGGATCACGGGCACCGGCATTGCGTGGATTCTGGTGCTGATATTCTTCTTTTTTGCGATGTGGCACCACGGCGGATGGCACCGGTACGACGGCGGCCGATGGGACAGGTGGGACCGACCGTGGCCGTGGCACGACCGCGCGTTCGCGGATGCAGCGCACGACACGCAGGCCGTGGAGCTGCAGGGCGCGAAGTCGGTGGACGTCGATCTGAATATTCCCGCAGGGCAACTGACGCTGGCGGGCGGGTCGAGTCATTTGATGGACGCGGATTTCCATTACGACCGGCGCGACGACAAGCCGGTAGTGACGTACTCGGTTTCGGGAGATCGCGGACAGCTTCGCGTTGGGCAGAACGGAGAGAACTGGCACACGCATTGGGATAATGGCGACAACAACTGGGACCTGCGCGTGGCGAACAGCGTGCCAATGGATTTGCATGTAGAGATGGGAGCGGGCCAGGATAATCTACGGCTGAACGGCGTGAACGTGAAGGATCTCGACGTGCACATGGGTGCGGGCCAACTCGATCTGGACCTGACCGGGCCGAGAACGACGAGCGTGCAGGCGACGATCGAGGGCGGCGTGGGGCAGGCGACGATCCGGTTGCCGAAGGACGTGGGCGTGCGCGCGGACGTGAGTGGCGGGATCGGGTCGGTGGATGCGCGCGGATTGCATCGGGAGGGCGACGCATACGTCAACGACCAGTATGGCAAGACGCCAACGAGCATTGAATTGACAGTGCACGGAGGCATTGGGGAAATCCGGCTATTGCAGGAATAGGTGTTCGCGAGCGGCGGTGATTTGGCACGGCGGTCAATCGTCCCTCCGGGACTTGGGGCTCTTCTTCTCTCCCGTTCCCGGCACTGCGCTACGCTCCGTGCCGGGCTAATTACAATCGCCGCTCCGCGGCTTAACCATGAACAACGATTGAAGTTCGACCAACACTCGCGGGCGGCGCCGCAGTCCCGCGTTACTGAATCGCGCCAAGACGCGACGGATGGCTTTGACAGAAGCGGGGCCGTCCGTTAGCGTCGAAACAGAAGTATAAGGGCGCGGCTATGCAGTTTGCGCGCCCCCGGCAATCATAGGAGCGGGCCTTGGCGCGACCGATCATTACGCTGACGACGGACTACGGCACGAACGACCACCTGGTCGGCGTGATGAAGGGCGTTATCCTCAGCATCAATCCCGAAGTGAACATCGTGGACATCACCCACAGCGTGCTGCCGCACGACCTGCTCGACGGCGCGCTGACGATCGGCCAAGCGTACAAATATTTTCCGCCGAAGACGGTTCATGTGGTGGTGGTGGACCCGGGAGTGGGGACGGCGCGGCGGCCGATATTGGTTGCGAGCGATACGCACTATTTTGTGGCGCCGGATAATGGCGTGCTTTCGTCGGTGTACGACCAGACGGAAGCGCTGTATGTGTGGAACATCATCTCCGAGCATTATTTCCGGCAGCCGGTGAGCAAGACGTTTCACGGGCGGGACATTTTCGCGCCGGTGGGTGCGTGGCTGACGAAGTCGTGGCAATCATCGGCGTTCGGCGAGCCGATCACGGATTTCACGCGTTTTGCGATGCCGAGGCCGAAGGCGAACGGCAACGTGGTGAAGGGCGTGGTGCTGCGCGTCGATCAGTTCGGGAATTTGATCACGAATTTGCGCGCGGAGGATGTGCCGGCGTTTACGGCGGAGGGCGGGAAATTTACGATTCGCGCGGGAAATGCCACGGTGACGAAGCTGGTACCGACGTTTGCCAGCGGGTCGAACGGCGAGGCGATCGGGCTGATCGGGTCAAGCGGGTATCTGGAGATTTCGGTGAATCGGACCAGCGCGTCGAAGGCACTCGGGATTGGGCGCGGGGCGGAAGTTACAGTGGAGTTGGGTTAGGAGCCCGGTGCTAAAGCCACAATCCTCTTCGCGGCATCTTTCGCAGGTCTGAAGGCAAGTTCTTCGAACGCGAGAAACGTTTCCGGTCAATCGTCCCTCCGGGACTTGGGATCTTTTTCTCTCCCCTTCCCGGCACTGCGCTGCGCTCCGTGCCGGGCTAATTACGGACGCCGCTCCGCGGCTGAACTACTCCACGACAGTTCGCTCCCGTCTAGTTCACAGCTGTGCGAATAAATAGGGCGCCGCTCAAGTCAACTGCGCCAATCGGGAGATTGGCGCTCCCAGGAACTACCGAGTCAGAGAGGCGACCATTAGATACGAGCGCGTGCGCGGGTCCATCCAGTCGCGCAGGGCGTTGCCGAGCAGATTGAAGGCGAGGACGGCGACCATAATGGCGAGCGCCGGGAAAATCACGAGGTGCGGCGCGTCGAAGAGGTGGCTGCGTGCGTCGTTGAGCATGGCGCCCCAGCTGGCCATCGGAGCGAGGACGCCGACGCCGAGGAAGCTGAGGGTGGATTCGGCGAGGATTGCGCCGGCCATGCCGATGGTCGCCTGCACGAGGACGGGCTGCAATATGTTGGGCAACAGATGGCGAACCAAAATGCGCGCGGGGGACGCGCCGAGCGAGCGAGCAGCGAGCACGTACTCCATTTCCTTAGCTTGCAGGATTTGCGCGCGGGCGAGGCGCGCGTAGCCAGCCCAGCCGGTGACGATCAGCGCGAGAATTACTTTGCCGATGCCGGGACCAAGGAAGGCCGCGAAGGCGATTGCGAGCAGGATGCCGGGAAATGAGAGAAACGCGTTGAACAAGACGATGTTGACCGCGCCGTCAAACCAGCCGCCGATGTAGCCCGACAGCGCGCCGATCGCAAGACCCACAATTCCCGCGCCGATCACGACCGTGATGCCGACGAGCATCGAGACGCGCGCGCCGTACAGAACGCGCGCGAAAATGTCGCGGCCGAGTTCGTCGGTGCCCATCCAGTGCATGGCTGTCGGTCCCGAAAGGCGCGTGGGTAGGTTTTGCGCATTGGGGTCGGCGGGCGCGAGCCAAGGCGCGGCAAGCGCAAGGATTACGAGCAGCAGAGTGAGCGCGAGGCCGATGCGGCCGGCGTCGCTGGTGCGAATGAAATCGCGGAGGCTTTTCATCGTTGCTGCACCAGGCTTTTCATCCGAGGCGCACCCGCGGGTCGACCAGCGCGTAGACGGCATCGGTGAAAAGATTTACGACAACGTACGAAACGGCGATGAGGAGAATGCAGCCTTGCAAGAGCGGGTAGTCGCGCGCGCCGATGGCCTGGACTGCGAGGCGGCCGATCCCCGGCCAGGAGAAAATCGTTTCGGTAACGATCGCGCCGGCGAGAAGCGTGCCGAATTGAAGGCCGAGGATGGTGAGGATCGGAATCAGCGCGTTGCGAAACGCGTGGCGAAAAAGAACGGCGGTGGGCGAGAGGCCTTTCGCGCGGGCGGTGCGAACGTAGTCGCTGGAAAGCTCTTCGATCACGGAGATGCGGACCATGCGTGTGAGGATCGCGGCGAGAGTGGCGCCGAGGGTGATGGCAGGAAGGATCAAATGCGCCGGGCCGCCGCGGCCGGAAACGGGCAGCCAGCCGAGAATCACCGAGAAAACCAGAATCAGGATTGGACCAAGCGCAAAATTCGGCACGGAAAGTCCAAGCAGCGTAAAAACTCCGACCGCGTGATCGGTGGGCGTTCCGGGGCGCTCCGCGGCGAATAAGCCAGCTGGAATTCCAATCGCAGCGCAAACCAGGAGCGCAACGAAGGCGAGCTCCAGGGTGGCGGGATAGTGCGAAAGGACCACGCGCGTTACGGGCTGCTGGAAGCGGAACGATTCGCCGAGGTCGCCGCGCGCAATGCCAGCCAGATAGTGGCGATACTGGGCAAGCACGGGCATGTCCAGGCCAAGCCTGTGACGCAGCTGCTGCAAGTCCTCGGCGCGCGCGCCTTCGCCGAGCATCTGTTGGACCGGGTCGCCGGGAACGATATGCGCAAGCAGAAAGACCATCGTGACGATGAGCCAAAGGGCAGGAAGAGCGAAGAGAATCCGCAGCGCAAGGTAGCGGATCATTTGCGGCGGCGTCCCTTGGTGGCGACGGCGGGGGCGAGGTGCTCGGCCGGTTCTGGCGCGGGAGCAGGTGGAGGCGGGGCTGCGAATTCCGCGGGCGGCGCAGCAGCAGGAGCCGGCGCCGGCAGAGGCTTGATCTTCACGCGCGAAATGCGGCGGCGGTCCATTTCCATCACGGTGAAGCGATAGCCGTCGGATTCGAAGCTTTCGCCGCCGCGAGGGATAAATCCGAGCCGGCTGAGGACGAAGCCGCCGACGGTTTCGTAGGACGAATCGTCGGTGAGCGTGATGTTGTACTGCGCATCGAGGTCGCGGACCTTGATTCCGGCGTCGAAAATCATGCCGCCGTCGGGGAGCGTGAGCGGGCGCTCGACAACGTCGAATTCGTCGTGAATTTCTCCGACCATCTGCTCGAGGATGTCTTCGAGGGTCACGAGGCCGAGGATGCTGCCGAACTCGTCGACGACCATGGCGAGACCCGTGCGGCGGGTGCGAAATTCGACCAGGAGTTCGCTCGCGGGCTTCGTCTCGGGAACGATGAGCACGTCGCGGACGAAATTTCGCAGGCTAAATTCCGGCGCAGCGGCTCTCTCCGCGCCGGCGTGCGAGCGGTCGATCAGCGCCCAGATGACGTCCTTGATGTGGACGAAGCCGAGGATGTGGTCGAGCGTGCCGTCGTAGATGGGCAAGCGCGAGCGCTGCGTGGTGGCGAACATGCGCATGGTCTCTTCCAGGCCCGCGGACACGGGAAGCGCGTGCATGTCCGGGCGCGGGACCATCAGCTCGCCCGCTTTTACCTGACCGAGCTCCATTGAATTTTGGATTAGTCGCGATTCGCTCGCGGGGATCAGGCCGCGGTCGCGCGCCTGTTGGATCATTACCTGAAGCTCTTCGAGAGAGCGCACGACGGTATGGCTGTGCGGCGCCACGACGCCGAGCGCGCCGACGATGCGTTCAGCCATGCCGTCGAGAAGATCGATGGCCCAGCGAAACGTGTTCAGGAACCAGTTGAACGGCCTGGCGACCATGAGCGCGACGCGCTCGGCGCGCGCCAGACTGAGGCTTTTGGGAACGAGTTCGCCGAAGATGACTTGCAGGACGGTGAGCAGGCCAAAAACCACCACGAGCGCGACGCTATGGGCGACGATGGGCGTCCAGGGACGCGCGAATTTTTCGACGAACGGCCGGACGATCGCGGCTAGCGTGATCTCGCCGAGATAGCCGAGCGAAAGGCTGGCGATTGTGATGCCGACCTGCACGCCGGAAATGACGCGGCTGAGGTCGCCGATGAGGTGCTCGACGATCTTGGCGCGCGGATCGCCCTTCTCGACCAGCTGGCGGACACGCGAAAGCCTGACCGCGACGAGCGAAAATTCCGCCGCCGAGAAAAAGGCGTTCATGCTGATCAGGAAAACGATGCCGAAGACGTGCAGCGCGCTCATCGCCCCAAGTCCCTCATGGCGCTGGATCCGCCACGTACGACGATTCTAACAAGACGCGAACGGGTGCGGGGGAAATCCACTCACGCTGTTCTTGACTGCTGATGCACCTCGATCAGTTCCCCGCTGAGGCTTGCGGCTAGCGCTGGGATGCTTTCCCCGAGGAGACGCGGGAATTGAAATCGGCGGATTTGCCGCGCGGGATACTGAGCGAGTTCCAGCGATCGGACGCCAGGTGCTTGGCGATGAAGACGATCTGGCCGATGTGGTAGGCGTAGTGCGCGACCTGGCGATTGATCGCCTGCATCACGGAGTGCGCCTCGCCGCGAATGCGGATGGTGCGGCCCATGTCTTCTTCAGTGAGCGGCGCGAGCGAATCGAAGACGACCTTCCATGCGCCCTCCCACATGGCCAGAATTTCGGCGCGGGTTTGCGGCGGCGCGACGAATTCGGCGTCGCGGTCGCGGCTGGGCTTCTCGCCGTCGGCAGTCAGAAAATCCGTCCAGCGCGAAATCATATTGCCGGCAAGGTGCTTCACGATGATGGCGATCGAGTTGGATTCCGCATCGAGCGTGGTGAGGAGGTCAGCGTCCGATGACTGGGCCATAGCCCGCTCGCCGAGCATTTTGTAGTAGCGCAGGAGCGTGGTCGAATCCTTGAGATAAGCAGTGGTAAATTCGAGTGCCATGTCGTGATTCTGCATCGGCCCGACTCGGCGCGCAAGAGCCAGCCGAACACAGCCCAAGCAACCGCACAAAGACGCCAATCGGGAGATCCCTCGGCTGTGCTCGGGACAAGTTTGGCGATCCCAGGGTTCGCGCATTCGGCCATTGTTGACGTTCTGGGACGTGCGCTAGAATGCTTTCACGTCATCGGTGAGAGCGCGCAGGACCGGATAACCGAATCGAAATGAGCTCCGCTACAAACAAAGCGGCTGAACCGCAGCGTAAAGGCGATTTCGAGAAATCGCTGGTGCGCCTCGAAGAGGTCGTGAAACGGCTGGAGAGCACCGACCTTTCGCTCGACGAGGCCATGAAGCTTTTCGAAGAGGGCGTGAAGCTGTCGCGCGAATGCCAGAAGCAGCTCGAAGAAGCCGAGGGCCGCGTGGAAATCCTGCTGAAGAAGGCGGACGGCAAAATCGCCGCGGAGCCTTTCGAAGCCGAAGATGAATCTTCCTAGGCGTTCGTACACTTTGCACCTGGTTACCGCACAATTCAGTCCCATCGTGACGCCCGCATGAAGTTGCCCGATTTCTACCAGGCCGATCTGGACGCGATCGAAGCTGCTCTCGATCGACTGATGCCGCCCGAGGATACGATCCCGGCTTCGATTCATCGCGCGATGCGTTATTCGGTATTCGCCGGCGGCAAGCGAATCCGCCCGGTACTGTGCCTAGAAACAGCGCGGATGTTCACGGACGATCCCGGCCCTGCGGTTCAGGTGGGCTGCGCGCTCGAATTCATTCACACCTACTCGCTGATCCACGACGATCTTCCCGCTCTCGATAACGACGATCTGCGGCGGGGCAAGCCGACCAATCACAAGGTGTTCGGCGAGGCCATCGCGATTCTCGCCGGAGACGGGCTGCTCACGCTCGCGTTTCAGACGCTCGCGTCCGCGCCCATCGAACCCGACCACAGGCTGAAGATTCTGGGCGCTGTCGCCCGAGCGGCCGGGACGGATCGCGGGATGATCGGCGGCCAGGTCGCCGATATTGAGGCGGAACGCAAGCCCGTCGATGGCGCGGGGCTCGAATACATTCACCGCTCGAAGACGGCGGCGCTGATCCGCGCGTCGGTCGTTGCAGGCGCGCTCGCCGGCGGCGCCGAACAGCACGACATCACGCGCGTGCTGAATTTCGGAGAACACATCGGCTGGGCATTCCAAGTGGTCGATGATCTGCTGGATGTCGAGGAATCATCCGCTGCGCTCGGAAAAACCGCCGGCAAGGATCAGGCACAGCAGAAGGCGACATATCCGGCGCTCTACGGCCTTGAAAAATCGCGCGCGATTGCGGCGGAGCTTGAGGCCAAAGCCCTGGGCGAGCTCGATATCTATGGCGAACGAGCCGCGCGGCTGCGCCAAGTCGGCGAATTTCTGGTCGCGCGGCGCTCGTGATTTCCAGCAAATGTGGCAAATGATGCCGCGACGCCCTTCCAACAGCGAACCGCAAACCAGAACAACCAAGCCCGGAAAAGAGCGGCTAGACGTGCTGCTCGTCGAGCGCGGACTCGCGCCTTCGCGCCAGCGCGCGCAAGCTCTCCTGTTGGCCGGCCAGGTGCGCGTTGATGGCGCGAAGGTCGATAAGGCAGGGACGCAGGTTGCCAGCGACGCGCGCATCGACATTGCGGGCGAAGCGCTGCGCTACGCGAGCCGCGCCGGACTGAAGCTCGAAGGCGCGATCGAGGACTTCGCGCTCAGCCCGCGGGACCGCGTCTGCATGGACGTTGGCAGCTCGACGGGCGGCTTCACCGACTGCCTGCTGCAAAAGGGGGCGCTCAAGGTTTTCGCGATCGACGTGACCATCGATCAGCTGGATTGGAAACTGCGCAATGACCCGCGCGTCGTGACGGTGGAGAAGAACGCGCGCTACCTGAAGCCTGAAGATCTCGCCGAGCCGGCCGATTTCGTAACCGTGGACGTTTCGTTCATCTCGGTGACGAAGATTCTCGCCGCGATCGTCCCGCTCGCAGGGCCGCACGCCGATTTCGTCATCCTGATAAAGCCGCAATTCGAGCTCGAAAAGCGCGACGTGGGCAAGGGCGGCATCGTTCGGGATCCGGCGCTGCACCAAAAGGCGATCGACCGCGTGACACACGCAGCCACGTGCGTGGGACTTGAAATTGCCGGCGTGCGCCCGAGTCGCGTCGCCGGTGCGGAAGGAAACCAGGAGTTTTTTCTACACGCGCGCCGCCGCGAGTAGAATAAAATGCAACATCCAACGCAATGATTCGAGCCGCCGGCATCATCTCCAAACCGAACCGGGAACTGCTTTCTTCCGTCGTCCCGCCGCTCGTCGAGTGGCTGCGGGGGCGAAAGATCGAAGTTTTCACGGACAAACAGACGAAGGAGTGCATCACCACCGGCGCGAACGAGCTGGCGCGTGAAGCGCTCGCCGAGCAAGTCGATCTGATGATCGTGCTCGGGGGCGACGGCACGCTGCTTTCCGCGGCGCGCGCGCTCGGCAGCCACAAAGTCCCGATCCTCGCGGTGAACCTTGGCGGCCTCGGATTCCTCACCAGCGTCACGCTCGACGAGCTCTATCCCTTACTCGACCAAGTGCTTGCCGGGAACCACCGAATCAGCGAACGGATGATGCTGGACGCGGAAATTCTTCGCGGCGGGCAAGTGGCCGAGCGGCAGTGCGCGCTCAACGACGCGGTCGCGAACAAGGCCGCCATCGCGCGCATGCTGGAATTCGACGTGTACGTGGACGGAAATTCCGTGGGCCGCTATCGCGCCGATGGGCTGGTGGTCGCAACGCCCACGGGCTCAACCGCGTACTCGCTTGCGGCCGGAGGGCCGATCATCGATCCCGCGCTCGACGCTTTCGTCATTACGCCGATTTGCCCCCATATGCTAACGAACCGCCCACTGGTCGTGCCGGACACGGCGCGCATCGAGATCGATTTTGCGCCGGCGGAAGAGCCGGTCTACATCACGCTCGACGGGCAAATCGGATTTCAGCTCAAGCCGAAAGACCGCGTTTCAATCACCAAATCGAAGAATCGAGTGGCGCTGGTGCGTCCGCCAGAGAAGACATATTTCCAAGTTTTGCGCAGCAAGCTGAAGTGGGGAGAAAGATAACGGGCGCCTCTTCCGTGCTCTAACGCAGTTAGCGCACCTTGAGGACCAGCAGGGTGCGATCGTCCGCAGGATGCATCCCGCCGGAGAACGAATCGGCTTCCTCGAGGATTTTGTCGGCGAGTCCGTCGGCCGATAGCGAAGTATTCTCGCGGACGAGCTTCGCGACGCGTCCCGCGCCGAAAAATTCCCCGCTGCGATTCTGCACGTCGCCGATGCCATCCGAGTAAAAGACGATGATGTCGTGGCGGTCGAGAATCAACGTGCGCTCGTCGTAGGTCGCCTCGGCGAAAATCCCCAGCGGGAATCCCGTCAGTGGCAGCTTCTCGCAGCTGCCTGCGCGGCAAAGCAGCGGCTGCTCCTGGCCGGCGTTGGCGATGCGCAGACGGCGGCGCTGTTTGTTCCACGTGGCGAAGCAGAGCGTCATGAACCGTCCTTCGACCAACCGCTCGCCCAGGAAGCCATTCAGAGCGCGGAGCATGTTCGCGGGCCGAGGCTTCTGCGACCCGAGGCTTCGCATGGTGCCAACGGCAACGGCTCCGTAAAGAGCGGCCGCGCTTCCCTTCCCGCTCACGTCGCCGAGCGCGATGCCTAGATCGTGCGGGCCGTAGCGCATGAAGTCGTACAAGTCGCCGCTCAGTTCGCGCGAAGAAACAACGCGCGCGGCGATGTCGAGGCCAAACTCCGCGCCCGGCAATTTCGGCAGGAGCGCGCCCTGAATGCGCCGCGCGGCGTTGAGATCGCGCTCCATGCGGCTTTCGTCGCGCGCCAGCTGCTCGTAAAGCCGCGCGTTTTCAATCGATACAGCGAGATGCGCCGCAAGAATCGAAAGCATCTGCACGTGATCCGCGGTGAAATAATTGAGCTGCGGACTTTCGAGGTCCATCACCCCGACGACGCGCGTTTTATAAATCATCGGCACGGCTAGCTCCGATCGCGTTTCGGCGTTCACCATGCGGTAGCGCGGATCGAGCGCGACGTCCGGCACGACCACGGGACGGCGGAGCTTCGCCGCGGCGCCGACGATGCCTTCGTGTTCGGGCACGACGGATTTTTCCTGCACGCGCTGGCCGAACTTCACCGTGACGCGATGGCGGAACACGGCGGCGGTTTCGTCGTAGAGCAGGATGCTGAAAATCTGGTAGTCGATCAGGCGCTTGGCCAGTTCCGCCGCGCGGCGCAGGACTTCTTCCACCTGCAACGACGCGCTGGCTTCGCGGCCGATCTCGTTGAGCAGCAGAAGCGTTTCGGCCTGCTTTTGCGCGCTCTCGAAAAGGCGCGCGTTTTCGACCGCCGTGCCGATGCGGCTGGCAACGAGCGTCAGAAGCATCTGCTGGTACGGCGTGAAGTAGTTGAGCTCGCGGCTTTCAATATCCAGCACGCCGATCACGCGCCCGCGCACGACCAGCGGGACGGCCAGCTCCGAGCGGACTTCGTCGACTGCGGCCAGATAGCGCGGATCCTTGGAGACGTCGCCCACGCGCACGGCCTGGCCCGTGGTCGCCGCGGCGCCGATGATTCCGTCGCCCATGGGGATGCGCCAGTGCTCGATCACTTCCGGGCGATGGCCGATGGCGAAGCGCACGTACAGGTTGTTTGTGCCCGGCTCCAGCAGCAGCACCGCGAAGATCTCGAAATCAATGAGCTTCTTGATCTGCTGCGCGGCGTTGGCCAGCACCTGGTCGAGATTCAGCGACGAATTGATTTCGTGGCTGATGTCGGCGAGAACGGCGAGCGCCTCCGCAGGGATTTCCGGCATCGGATTGGAAATCTTCGCTTCCATTCGTGGTTGGTAAGCGCGCCTATAACCCCCAAGCGGCGCGGCGGTAGCGGACAGTATAACAGGCAGATTGCGAGAGCTTCGGGCTTAGTGCATCGGCCGGAAGAAAATTTTATCGGGTCGGAACTTCCAGGACGCAGACGTCTTTCAGGTTGCGGTAGCGCTCGGCATAATCGAGGCCGTAGCCGACCACGAACTCATTCGGGATCGTAAAGCCAATGTAATCGCCTTTCACGGGCTTGAGCCGGCGCGACGGCTTGTCGAGCAGCGCGGCCATTTTCAGCGTTTTCGGACGCCGCTGTTTCAGTATCCGTAGCAGGTAATTCGCGGTCAGGCCCGTATCGAGGATGTCTTCGACCAGGATCACGTTGAGCCCCGCGATGTTGTTGTCCAGGTCTTTCAGCATTCGTACCTGGCCGGAGGATTCCTTCGTTTTTCCGTAGCTGGCCACGGCGATGAAGTCGATCGAGCACTCAAGATTGATTTCGCGGGCGAGATCGGCGAGGAAAAAGCAGGCGCCCTTGAGCACACCGATCAGGTGCACGCGCTGGCCCTTGAAATCCTTGGTGATTTGGACGGCGACGGCCTTCACGCGCCGCTCGATATCCGAGCGGCGAATGCGGACTTCGAGAATGTCTTTTGCGGCGGACGGCGGCATTACGTTTAGCTCCCGGTGAAGCCGGTTACTTTATCTCAGCGAGCCAGCCGCGAGCTACAACGAAGTAAAAGAAACAGTCCGCACTAGGAGAGCCCGATCACGCGCCCCGTCTCGAGGTCGATATCGATCTCATAGTATCCCGGCCGCGTGGAAAGGCCCGGCATGGTGCTCATCGCTCCGAGCAGCGGGTAGAGAAAGCCGGCGCCGACGCTCGCGCGAATGTCGCGGACAGGAACGATGAAGCCTGTCGGCGCGCCCTTCAGATTCGGATCGTGGCTCAGGCTCAGGTGGGTCTTCGCCATGCAAATTGGCAGCTTGTCGAAGCCGAGACGGTTGTAGAGCGCGATCTTCTTTTCCGCTTCCGGCGAATATTCCACGCCCGCGCCGCCGTAGATTTCCTTCACGATCAATTCGATCTTCTGCTTGATGCCCATTTCGAGCGGATAGAGGAACTGGAAGTTGCCCTTCTTCTCGCAGGCTGAAATCACGGCTTTACCGAGTTCGTAGGCTCCCAGGCCGCCTTCGGCCCAGTGATTGGACATGACCGCGTCGTGCGCGCCCGCCTGCACGGCGAGCTTGCGAACCAGCTCGATTTCCGCCGGCGTGTCCGTCTTGAAGCGGTTTACGGCGACCACCACGTCGATCCCGAACCGGCGCGCGTTCTGAATCATTTTCTTCAGGTTCGCGCATCCCTTTTCGAGCAACGGCAGATTCTCCTCCGTATAGTCATGATGCAGCGGCTGCCCTGCCACGACTTTGGGCCCGCCTCCGTGCATTTTCAGCGCGCGAATCGTGGCGACCAGCACCACGCAGTTCGGCGTCAGGCCGCTATAGCGGCACTTGATGTTGCAGAATTTCTCCATGCCGATATCCGCGCCGAAGCCGGCCTCGGTGATCACGTATCCATCCGGCCCCACCAGCTTCAACGCGATCTGGTCCGCCACGATCGACGAATTTCCGTGCGCGATGTTCGCGAAGGGCCCGGCGTGAACGAACGCCGGCGTGCCCTCGAGCGTCTGCATCAGGTTCGGCATGATGGCGTCTCTCATCAGCACGGTGAGTGCGCCCCCGCAGCCGATGTCATCCGCGGTGACGGCCTCGCCCGCGCGACTCGTGCCGATGACCATCGCGCCCAGGCGCTCGCGCATGTCCGCAAGGCTCGTGGTCAGCGCGAGGATTGCCATGATCTCGCTCGCGACCGCAATGTCGTAGCCGGTCACGCGGGTAAAGCCCTTCTCTTCCGGACCCTGGCCGATCGTAATCTGCCGCAGCATACGGTCGTTTGTGTCCGTCACGCGGCGCCAGGTGATGCTGTCCGGGTCGATATCGAGGCGCGCAAAACGGCTGCGCTCTTCCGGCGTCAGCGTGTTCGGATCGGTCTTGTTGATGCCGAGCTTCTTCAACCGCCGCAACATCACGCCCGAAAAACGACGGCTGCCGTCCTTCGCCGCCGGGCAAAGCCGGTCGAACAGCGCTTCGTCCTTCTGCTGGCTTTCGTGCATCATGCGCGTGTCGATCGCCGCGGCGAGCAGGTTGTTCGCGGCGGTGATGGCGTGAATGTCGCCGGTAAGGTGGAGATTGAACTCCTCCATCGGAATGATCTGGCTGTAGCCGCCGCCGGCCGCGCCGCCTTTGATTCCAAACGTGGGGCCCTGGCTGGGCTGGCGCACGCAGGTGAAGACTTTCTTTCCAAGATGCGCGCCGAGCGCCTGGCTCAGCCCGACGGTCGTGGTGGTCTTGCCTTCGCCGAGCGGAGTCGGCGTGATCGCGGTGACGACGACGTATTTGCCGTTCGGGCTGTTCTTCAGCCGGTCGCGAATCGAAAGATGAACCTTGGCTTTGCTCTTGCCATAAAGATCGAGCTCGTCGGGAAGAATACCTGCTTCCGCGGCGATCTTTTCGATCGGAATCGCCTTCGCGGCCTGCGCGATGTCAATGTCGCTCGGCACGTTGGCGAGCATGTTCTGGAGTTTATGAGGCATTCTTCTTCCCCCTGGGATGAATTCAGTTTCGATTTTTGGGATTCGCGGCAATCGAAGGGCAGCGCGAAAACACGGTAATCGTGAAGTCCGTGACCCGGAGAGTTAAGCTACCCGGACGCTCGCGAGGTTGTCAAGCAACAACAGCGTCGCGGGTTTGGCGGGGATGCGTTGCAATGGCGTCCGTTTCGCAATGTGGAAAGGATGCGATAAGCTGGAACTCGCCGGGGGGCTGCGATGGCCGAAAAGAATGCGCCTGAGCCGTGGTTGCGCGGCACGCTGACGGATATTCCGCCGGTCCACCGGGCCGTGCTGCACGCGCTGGAGTTGGCGAAGGAAGATATCGGCCGCTGGTGCGGGAAACTGACCGACGCGCAGCTGACTGCGCGGCCCCAGGGGACCGCCCCGGTTGCGTTCCACGTGCGGCACATTGCGCGCAGCATCGACCGGCTGCTCACGTACGCCGAGGGCAAGCAGCTGAGCGGCGAGCAACTTGCTGCGCTCAAATCCGAGCTCGACGTAGGAGCGGCCTCGCGCGAACTATTTTCTGAATTCAACGCGGCGATGGACGAGACAGCGCTCAGAATTCGCGCGCTAGTTCCCGTGCGGCTGGACGAGCCGAGAAAAGTGGGACGAAGGGAGTTGCCGACTACCGTCGGAGGCCTGCTCGTTCACGTGGCTGACCACACGCAGCGGCACGTCGGCCAGGCGATTACGACGGCGAAACTCCTGGCCGCGCAGAAAGCCTAGCAGCCGGCCTTTGCCGATTGGCGAGCCTCGTCCTTTTCCTCGCTGTCGGCAAACTGCGCCGCTTCGGTCGAGCCTTCGAGCGCCATCGTGGAAGCCGTTCCGCCGGTGACAACCTCCTGAATCGTGTCGAAGTACCCCGTGCCGACGAACTGCTGGTGCCTCACGGCTTCGTAGCCGTGCGCGTCCTCGCTCTCGAATTCCGCGTCCTGTAGCTTGCAGTAGGCGGCCATGCCCGCGTTCTTGTAGCCGCGCGCCAGCTCGAACATCGAGTGATTGAGCGCGTGAAACCCTGCGAGGGTGATGAACTGGAACTTGTAACCGAGCCGCGCCAGGTCGCGCTGGAAACTCGCGATCGTGGCATCGTCCAGGTTCTTGCGCCAGTTGAATGAGGGCGAGCAGTTGTAGGCGAGTAGCTTGCCCGGAAATTTCGCATGGACGCCGTCGGCGAATTCGCGCGCTTCGTTGATATCCGGCTTCGAAGTCTCGCACCAGATCATGTCGCAATACGGCGCATACGCGATGGCGCGCGCGATAGCGGATTTGGTTCCGCTGCGAACGTGGAAGTATCCTTCCGAAGTGCGCTCGCCGGTAATGAACTCGTGGTCGCGCGGATCGACGTCGTTCGTCAGCAGCGCCGCAGCTTCGGCATCCGTGCGCGCGATCAACACCGTCGGCACGCCGAGCACGTCCGCCGCTAGCCGCGCAGCGACGAGCTTCTGGATCGCTTCGACAGTCGGCACGAGAACCTTCCCGCCCAGGTGCCCGCACTTTTTCGCAGAAGACAGCTGGTCCTCGAAGTGAACGCCGGCGGCGCCCGCCTCGATCATGGCCTTCATCAACTCGAATGCATTCAGGTTGCCGCCGAACCCAGCCTCGGCGTCGGCGACCAGCGGCGCGAGCCAATGTGTTTCGGTGCGCCCTTCGGCGTGATGGATCTGGTCGGCGCGCAGGAGCGAATTATTCAGGCGACGGATCACGTTCGGGACGCTGTCCGCAGGATAGAGCGATTGATCGGGGTACATCTGCGCGGCGTCGTTGGCGTCCGCAGCGACTTGCCAGCCGCTGACGTAGATGGCCTTGAGGCCGGCGCTGACCTGCTGCACGGCCTGGTTGCCGCTCATCGCGCCAAGCGCGGCCACATACGGCTCAGAATGAAGGAGAGTCCAAAGGCGCTCGGCTCCGATGCGGGCGAGCGTGTGCTCGATTTGCACCGAGCCGCGCAGACGCTCGACGTCCTGCTGAGTGTACGGGCGTTTAACGCCGGCCCAGCGCGGGTTGGTCTTCCACTCTGCTTCGAGGTTCTTGGGCCTGCCGTTTGTGCTTGCCACCGTGCACTCTCCTCTTAACCCTAGTTTTACAAACCACTTGCGCGGACGTACCGAACTCCTAAACCTTTCACGTCAAATTTGAATTTGCCAGCTGGGAAGAAGCGAATGGGGGTTATGTCGCTTCGGGATCGGGCTGCCAATGCGCGGAAGATACCGCCTTTAGGCTTGGCTTGCCCGATCAGTTGGAGAGCTTTTCACATCCCTTTGTCGGAGTACGTCTCATACTAATATAGTCCAGAGGGTCGGTCCAAGTGATTATGGTTATCACCGTGATAAGAAAATGCTATCATCCGAAATGGCGAAGCTGATGTGCGTCTGGCCGTAAGGAGCCTAACCTGGCCACGTAGGCTCCCTTGGCGTGCCCCATGGAAATTGACCAGATTGAGACATTCCTCGCGATCGTGACCTACGGAGGCTTTCACAAAGCCGCCGAAGCGCTCCACGTGAGCCAGCCGGCGATCAGCGGCCGCGTGCGAGCGCTCGAAGAATCGCTGGGCGCGAAACTTTTCACGCGGGGGCGCGCGCGGCCGGAGCTCTCCCCTGCCGGAAAAGCTCTGCGGCCCCATGCCGAGCAGCTTCTGCGCACGGTGGCGATGGCGCGCCAAGCGATTCACGAATTGCAGCCGCAGACAGCCGGCGCATTGCGGATAGCCGCGTCGCTATCGGTGTGCACGTACGTGATGCCGGGCGTGATGGAGAAATACAAGGCTGCGAATCCCAAAGTGATGGTGCACCTGCGGTCGGGCAATTCGATGCAGGTGCTGAAGATGGTCCTTGAGGGCGATGCGGACATCGGCATCGCGCGGTCGGTTAATCACCCGGAAGTCGAGACCATGACGCTGCGCGACGATCCACTGGTCCTCGTCGGGCACCGCGCCCTTCTCGCCGCCAACAAGCGGCAGGCAAGCCTGGAAGAGGTCGAATCGTGGCCGCTGATTTTCTACGACCGCGGATCGAGCGACTGGACGCTGACGCAGGGGCTTTTCCGCCGCGCGGGACTGATTCCCAACGTGGTGCTCGAAGTGGAAACGATCGAGGCGGCGAAGCGGATGGTGGAGCGCAAGCTCGGATTCAGTTTTCTGCCGCAGATCGCGTTGACGCAGGAACTGCGCAAGGGCAAATTCGTTTCGATCCAGATCACCAATGCCGAACCGCTGCGCCGCACTTTGGACGTGATTCATCCGCGGCGCAGGCCGCTGACAAAGGAAGCGCTCGATCTGCTTGCGATCTTGCGCGCCGCCGCGGATAAGGCATTGCCCGCAAAGGCTCCCGCAGCGAAGCGGCATAGCGTATCCGCGAACTAGGCCCGCTCCGCAGGGCCATCTATAATCACGGCGCTGCTTTTACCGAATCAGGAGGATTCTCTCGTGTACTACCAGCCCGGCGTCACCCATCACCGCCTCCCGCGCGATCCGTTCAAATCCTGCGTGATCCCTCGGCCGATCGGATGGATTTCCACGATCAGCCGGGACGGGGTCCACAATCTGGCTCCGTTCAGCCAGTTTCAAAACCTCACCTTCGATCCTCCGTACGTGATGTTCGCGTCGAATCAAACGACCACGGGACGCCGGAAAGATACCGTCGTGAACACGGAGCAGACCGGCGAGTTCGTGTGGAACATGGCGACGTACGAACTGCGTGAGGCGGTGAACAAGTCGGCCGAAGAAGTGCCGCCGGACGTCGACGAGTTTGAAATTTCGGGCGTGACCAAGGCGCCTTCGCAAATCGTAAAGGCGTGCCGCGTGGCCGAATCCCCCGTCCATTTCGAATGCAAATACCACCAGACGATCCGGCTGCCCGGAAACGGAACGATGGGAACAGTCGACATTATCTTCGGCCGCGTGATCGGCATTCACATCAAAGAAGAAGTCATCGGACCGGACGGCCGGATCGACGTGCTGAAAATCCGTCCCATCGCGCGCCTCGGATACCACGACTACACCAGCGTGGAATCGATATTCTCGATGGTGATTCCCGGCAACGACAAGCGCAGGCTCGAAGGGATGGAAGGCTCGGCGCGCTTCTGACGCGACGGACTAAGACTTGCTGCGTCCAGCGGCGGTCAGGTTCGATTTCGGAGCCTTGTCCTGGTTGGCGGCGATATAGTCGGCGTAGGGCCCCTGGAAATCCTCGATATGCCCGTTTTCGAAATGCCAGATCCGCGTGGCGACTTCGTCGATCATATCGTGATCGTGCGTCACCAGAAGCACGGTGCCCAGACATTTCTGCAGCGCGATATTCAGCGCGTTGATCGATTCGAGATCGAGATGGTTCGTCGGCTCGTCGAGTACCAGCACATTCGGTTTCTGCAGCATCAGCCGGCAGAAAATCAGCCGCGCGGATTCGCCCCCGGAAAGCGCGCCGGTCTGCTTCAACGCGTCTTCCCCGCTGAATAGCATCTGGCCGAGCAGCCCGCGCAATTCCTCCTGCGACGCTTGGGGCTTGAACTCGTGCAGCCAGTCGATGACGGTCGTGCCCTTTACGATCGTGTCGGAATGGTCCTGCGCGAAATACCCGACCGCGACGTTGTGCCCCCAGACCACGGTGCCGCCGTCGACCGGAAATTCGCGGTCGGAATCATCGATGAAGCCGGTCGCGTTGCGCACGAGCGACTTGAGCAGCGTGGTCTTGCCGGCGCCGTTGCGGCCCATCAACGCGATTTTCTCGCCGCGATCCACTTTGGCCGAAAACGGCTGAATCACCTTCACGCCATCATACGACTTCACGATGCTTCGAATTTCAATCGGATGCTTGCCGGAATGCTGGTCCATCTGGAAACGGATGAACGGCCGCGCGATGTTCGACCTGGCCAGCTCCGCGGTTTGCAGGCGCTCGACTTCCTTCTTGCGCGACGTCGCCTGCGCGGAACGCGTGCCGGCGGAAAATCGGGCGATGAATTCGTTGAGCTGGGCGATTTTGCGTTCCCGCTGAGCGTTTTCGGATTCGACGCGCGCGCGGACGGACGTCTTCGCGATGACCATGTCGTCGTAGCCGCCGTTGTACATGATCACCGTCTGGTAGTCGATGTCGGCGGTGTGCGTGCACACGCTGTTCAGAAAATGCCGGTCGTGCGAAATCACGATGAGCGCGCCTTCGTATTCAAGCAGGTAATCCTGGAGCCAGTGGACCGAGTCGAGGTCGAGATGGTTCGTCGGTTCGTCGAGCAGAAGCGCGGGAGGGCTGCCGAATAGCGCCTGCGCGAGCAGGACCCGAACTTTCTGGCCGCCCTGAAGCTCGCTCATCTTGCGCAGGTGGAGAGGCTCCTCGATGCCAAGCCCGTCCAGCAGCACGGCGGCGTCGGATTCGGCGGTATAGCCGTTCTCTTCCCCGACGATGCCTTCCAATTCCGCGAGGCGCATCCCATCCTTATCGGTGAGCGATTCGTGCGGCTTGGCGTAAAGCGCGTCCCGCTCGACCAGCGTCTTCCACAGCCGCGCGTTCCCCATCACCACCGTGTCGATCACCCGGTATTCGTCGAACGCGAATTGATCCTGGCGCAGGATGCCGAACTTCTTCGGCCGCGTAACGTCGCCCTTGGTCGGCTCGATATCGCCGGTGAGAATCTTCATCAGCGTGGTCTTGCCGGCGCCGTTCGGGCCGGTGATGGCGTAGCGCCGGCCCGCAAAAAAGGTGCAGTTGACGTCCTCGAACAGGATTCGAGGGCCGAAGCGCATCGTGATGTTATTGAGCGAGATCAAGGCAATTGATTATAGCGTGGAATTTGCGCCGAAATCCGAGGTCGAAAATCACGCGGTCGTTGGTTTACACGTCTCCAATATCAGGATCCCAGATTGGCCAGCAATTCGGCCACGGTGAATGTCTTGTTCGTCTTCGCGCGCACGCCGAAAAGCCGGCGCGGCTCGGCATCGTGGGAAAGGGCGTAGTCAGC
Organism: uncultured Acidobacteriota bacterium; assembly: GCA_963769415.1. Lineage (GTDB taxonomy): Bacteria > Acidobacteriota > Terriglobia > Acidiferrales > UBA7541 > Palsa-295. Next base: position 1,080,491 of record CAVYLM010000005.1, on the reverse strand, counting down.
GCCTTGAAACAGCTTGCCGAAGAACGCCTGCAATTCGGGCTGCGCCGCGGCGCGCGTCGCGCCGCTATTCGGCGCAAGCGCGCGGTCGTTGATAAATATCTCCAGCTCGCGCCCTCCGAACCGCAACTGCCCCTTCAGCGCCGCTTCGGACTCCAGGCGCTGAAAGGCGGTCAGCGCGGCGCGCGCGGCCTGTCTCAACCGATCCCCATTGCTGCCGTCGAGCGCCGCTTTGCGATCGTAGCGAACGCCGAGCCGACCATCTGTGTTGTCCACGCTGTAGTTGGCCTGATGCCCGATCACCACCACGCCAGGCCCTTCGGGCACGTGCCGGTAATCCGCGATGTCCAGCAGCAGTTCCTCGAATACGCGATCGCGAATCCAGCCGTGGAATATGGGAATCAGCGGCTCGAGATCGACACCCGCGCCGTCGCTCGCAAGGAGCTTCACGTTGACGTGCTGGAGATTGATCGGGGAGGACATTCGAGGACTTATGCGCCGACCGCCGTCCCCATTTTGTTGTAGCAGCTGTGCGCGGCATCGATGAAAAGCTGCGCCTCATCGATCAGGTACCGGCTGGAATCGCCGGTATAGGGCTGCTCCGCCTTCTTGTGAGCGTCGAAGAGGTAGTTCGCGAACTTGCCACCGGCAAACGGATCCCAGAATTTCTGCGTGTCGTAAAAGCGCGTGCGGAATTCGCCGATAATTTCGTTCGGGTCGTCCGAGATCCCCTGATTGTTGATCTTCACCAGCGCCTTGGCGGCGTGCACCATCGACTGATACGCCGTCTTCCCGGCCTTCTCGATCTGGCCGGCCTCCAGCGCGACTTGCGCGTCGAACACTTCCCTTTCGGCGGCGGCGAGATCGAATTCAACCGACGACACGACCTCTCCCGCGCATTCGCCCACGCCCATATCTCCCAGCGTGTATTCGCGCGGATCGCCCCAGTCGCTATAGAACGAGCGTTCGGAGAGATCGGCGGGAGGTTTTGCGAGATCGTCCAGCGATTTCTTCAATTCCACCTTGCCGATGCGCTTGACGAAATCCTTGAACGATTCGCCGTTCGTGCGCCCCGCCACGTAGCGCTCGGTCAGGCGCGTGACCACTTGCGGAATATTCTTCGATGGAATTGCCACGACCGGCAGGCCGTACGAGCCGCCGTTATGTTCCCCATTCGCCGCCCAGAACGACCTGGAAATGCGGCACCGCAAAGCCGCCGACTTTTCGGCTGACGCCGTAAAAACCGAGGTCGGCCACATGGTGCTGTCCGCAACTATTGAAGCAGCCGCTGATCTTGATGTGCAGATGCTGCACGGACTCGTCGAGCTCGAAGCTCTTCTCGGCAAGCCGCTTGTGCAGTTCGCCGGCCAGCCCGCGCGACGACGAAATGCCCAGCTTGCAGGTGTCCGTGCCCGGGCAGGTGACGATGTCGACGATCGCGCCAGCGCCAGGATCGCCCAGGCCGACCGCCTCGAGCGCCGCGATAGAGTTCGGGCAAGTCGCTCTTGCTGACCCAGCGAATCACGAAGTTCTGCTCGACCGTGGTGCGGATCGTTTCCTTGGTGAACCGGCGGACGATGTCGGCAAGCGCGCGCAGCTGATTTGCGGTGATGTCGCCGAGCGGCAGCGCCACGGTGACGGTGACGTAGCCGGGCTGCTTCTGCGGCCGCGTGTTCATCTTCAGCCAGCGCGCGAAGCCTTCCGAGGCCCCGGCCGGCCAGTCGCCGCCCGGTTTCAGCGCCTCTTCTTCGAATTTCTCGGCGTCGTCGACGAAATCGGTCCAGCGCGGATCGTACGCTAGAGTCTTTCGCTCTTCGAGCACCAGTTCCCTGAACTTCTCGATTCCCAAATCCTGTACCAGGAATTTGATCCGCGCGCGGTTGCGATTCTTCTTCTCGCCAAGTCGCGCGAATACTCGCGCGATGGCCTGCGTGAGCGGCAGAATCTCCTCGACCGGAACAAAGCTGTCGAAGAGCTTGGCCATGTACGGCACCGCGCCCAGTCCGCCGCCGACGAACGTCTGGAACCCGCGCTTTTCGACGCCGTTCTCGTTGCGCTTGACGGCGATGAAGCCGATGTCGTGCAAACTCGTCAAGCCGCAGGCGTGCTGCGCGCAGCCGCTGAACGCGGGCTTGAACTTGCGCCCGAAATCCTGGCAGTCCGGATGGCCGAGCAGGAATTGCGCCAGCGCCTGCGAATAGGGCGTCACGTCGAAGACTTCGTCCTGGCAAACGCCGGTGTAAGGGCAGGCGGTCACGTTGCGGACCGAATTGCCGCAGGCCTCGCGCGTCGTGATCCCGGCGGCCGCCAGGCGCCGCATCAGGCTGGGCGTATCCTCGATGTGAATGTAGTGGAGCTGCAAATCCTGCCGCGTGGTGACGTGCGCGATGTCGTCGGAGTATTCCTCGGCCAGTTCGGCCATTGTTTCGAGCTGATCGGCGTTCAGGCCGCCGCCCGGAATCTTGATGCGCTGCATGCCGGGCGCGTCCCACATCGTGTTGGGCCCCTTGGTGAGGTCGCCCGAAGGGTACGGCATTCCCTGAAACTTGGCGCCGTCGTAGCGCTGGCCGTTGTCGTAGCGCTGCCCGTAGGTTCCGCGGCGCAGGCGAGTTTCGGCGAAAACGCGCTCGTCGATCTTGCCCTGCTTGCGCAGAGCGATTTCGGTTTCGTAGATGTCCACTTCGCGGGCCAGGCTTTCCGGCATCTTGCCCGCGAGTTTTTCCTTCCACAGCGCGCTAGAGGTTTTCATCGACGTTAAAGGCTATTCAGAATAACAAATCCGTCGCGGAACTGCATCCCGCTCCGTTCCCGAAATTGGATGCGTGCGCCGGCCACCCGGATTCGGCGTAATCGTCTGCAACGGCTCGCGAAACGGCACCTCGCTTATACTACGCATCTCGGAGGCGGCTATGGTCGAAGCAGCCAAGAACTTATTCCTGATCGTCAGCGCGCTTTTCCCGATTGTCGACCCGCTGGGCGGCAGCCCGATTTTTCTCGCCCTTACGCGAGAATACAGCTCCGACGGGCGGCGCGCCCTCTCCCGGCGCATCGCCCTGAATAGTTTCTTCCTGCTCGTCGGCTCGTACCTGATCGGGACGCACATCCTGGCGTTCTTCGGAATTTCGTTGCCGGTGGTACAGGTGGGCGGCGGCCTGATCGTGATTTCGACCGGCTGGGCGATGCTCAAGCAGCGCACCGACGACGAACACAAAGCGACGCGCCGCAGCGTCCAGCAGGAGGACCCGCTGCGCCACGCGTTCTATCCATTCACGCTGCCGCTGACGGTGGGGCCCGGCTCGATCTCGGTGGCGATTACCCTCGGGGCGAACGCCGTGCACCATCACGGGCTCAATCTCATGGCGGTCGCTGTGGCGATTGTCGGCTCGGTGTTGATCGCGTTCAGTATATTTCTCTGCTACGGCTTTTCGGATCGGCTGGCGAGGATTCTCGGGCCGACGGCGATGACCGTGATCATGCAGCTGGCGTCGTTTCTGCTGGTGTGCATCGGCGTCCAGATCATGTGGAATGGCGCGAGCGCCTTGCTTGCCTCGCTCCACGCGAACGCAGCCGTCGGTCACTGAGCCCGGTCGGTGTCCCGTCTTGGAACATGCGCTCCGGCACGAGTTACAGGTTCGCTTTCCTTTTCTTAGCTTCTGCCGATTGAAGTGGTGAGGCGATTGCAACGCCTCGCTGCTTAAATGGCCTCCAAGATTGCCAAACACGGTCTGCTCGCCGATACGATGGCGACCGGGCACCTGCAGACGCGGCGCGAGCCCCGGTTTCAACTGCGATTCGAAATCGAAGTGTGTGGATTCGGCCCCGATTCCCAGCCGTTCCGAATTCGCACGTTCACGCTGGATGTGAGCGAGTGGGGCTGCCGTTTCGAGATGCCCTTCGGCATGGAGTCCAATTCTGTTTTCACCGTGCAGGCCCTGAAGGACGACAAACGGCAAGCGGTGAAGTGCGCGCCGGTGATGTTTCAGGTGGTGCGCGCCATGGAATTCAAAGGCCGGTGGGAGGTGGCCGCCTGGAAAATTGCGCCAGAGCAGGTGTGGCCCGTGGAGCTGCCGGCAACTCCTCCGGAAGATCCCGACGAAGAAGCGGCGAGGATGCGAAAAGATGGCTCAGAACAGTAGAGTGACCGCCGCGCCGATTGCCACGGGCGGAGGTTCGACGCTGGAGACGAAGAGCTTCAGCCAGCGCCTGAATCGCGGCAGAACCGAAGCGGTTGCCAGCGTCGGTACCGTCGAGATCGCGGGGCTGCCGCAAGCGCTTCACACGCGAACATTCGGGGGCCTGGACCTTTTGTTCGTGCCGCTGCTGGAAACGGCGCGGGCCATGATGACCTTCATCGACCGCATGTGCGCCGCCGGTGAAACCAGGCAACAGGCGGTGTCGATGGCCCGGATTCGACTCGCGTCCGAAATGCTGCAGGATCCGAGCTTCACGCTCGCGACCCGCGACATCGAGGAAGACAACATCTATGTGATTGACCTGGAAAAAGGCACGCTGACCGCGACCGCGCGGCTCTATGCCGTGGTGCGTCACCGCACGTCCCTTTTCAGAATCCAGATTGAAGGCAACATCGCGGAAGGGCCGTACGTGGTGCAAAACACGGCGACCGGCTCCGCCGTGATTCAGGTGGACGAGTCGCAGATGCGGCAGCCGGGCTATTTTACGACGTTCCTGCCCGGCGAATGCCTGCGCGCGCACATCGAAAAGGAGGCCACCAGCCCGCTGGAGAAGAACGAAACGGGGCTGGGCGAGGTTCGAATCCTTGTACCGGTCAATGGCAAGACGGTGCCTTTCATTCTGCGCCAAAAAGAGGCCGCGGGCGGCTGGGACATCATCGACGGCCGCGGGAATCAGTGGCTCGGCATCCTGCCACAGGTCGCGCTGAATCACCTGACCCAGCTCATCGAGGGGCTGGCAAGGGTCGCTAAGAAAACCTGATCTGCTCGCCATTCGATCGGTCCTCCCAATCTCCACGGATTTCACCGCAGCGTGCATTTCCCGCTCGGCTTGCGCCGTCCGTCCGACTTGTTTACGATGGCCGGACGGGCATCCGGTGATAGGCGAAATCATTTCTCACTACCGCATCCGGGAACTTCTCGGAAGCGGCGGCATGGGGCAGGTGTTTCGCGCCGAAGACACGCGGCTGGGGCGCGACGTGGCGGTGAAGTTCCTGTCGCAGGATCTGGCGCGCGATCCCGCGGCGCTCGAACGGTTTCAGCGGGAGGCACGCTCGGCCTCGGCGCTGAACCACCCGAATATCTGCACGATTTACGACGTCGGCGAATACAATGGACGGCCCTACCTCGTGATGGAAGTGCTCGAGGGCCACACGCTGCGCGAGAAGATCAGCGGCCGGCCCCTCCCTCTCGATTCCCTGCTCGATTACGGAGCGCAAATTGCGGACGCGCTCGACGCGGCGCATTCGCGCGGCATCATCCATCGCGACATCAAATCGGCGAACATTTTCATCACCGCGCGCGGCCAGGCGAAAATTCTGGATTTCGGCCTCGCGAAACAAGGCGCGGCGCATCGGATCGCCGAAGCGGTCGGAGGCGGCAACAGCACCACGGCGGAAACGAGCGACAACCTTCTGCTCACGAGCCCCGGCTCGGCGATGGGCACGATCACGTACATGTCGCCGGAGCAGGCGCGGGGCGAAAACCTCGACGCGCGGACCGATCTTTTCAGCCTCGGCGCTGTGCTCTACGAAATGGCGACGGGCGAGACCGCGTTCAAGGGCAACACCTCAGCGGTCGTTTTCGACGAAATTCTGAATCGCTCGCCGGCCGCTCCATCTTCGGTGAATCCCAACGTGCCGCCGAAGCTCGAAGAAATTATCGGCAAGGCTCTCGAAAAGGACCGCGATCTCCGCTATCAGACGGCGGCCGAACTGCGCGCCGATCTGAAGCGATTGAAGCGCGACACGGATTCGGGTCGCGCGGCGCGTGCGAGCGGCAGTGGCTGGTCGGCCTCCGGGAGCGGCGCGACCGCGACGGCGCCGATCGCCGCGGCACCGAGCGACCCGCGCGTCACGCCCGCCTCGGGAACTGTGGCTGCGCCGTATGCGGCGGTTGCAACTCCTCGTTCAGGCTGGCGCAGCGCAGCAATTTTAGTGGCCGCGGTTTTGCTGGTCGGAGCGGGCCTGGCGTGGTTTTTCCACCAGCGCTACGGGCAACGCCACGAAGAATCGTTCACGCAAATGATGATCACGCCGGTCACTTCGACCGGCGAGGTCCACTCCGCGGTGGTCTCGCCGGACGGGAAATGGACCGCTTACGCCTCCGATGAAAAAGGCGAGCACGGTATTTTCGTCCGCCAGCTCGCGACCGGTAGCGAGGCGCTCGTAGTTCACGGCACGGAAGAAGAGGTAAACGGAATCACGTTCTCGCCCGACGGGAATTATCTCTACTACAACTTGCAGACGCCGGGGACTGGGTTGTCCACGCTGTACGTGGTTCCGTCTCTGGGCGGGTCGCCGCGGAAGCTGATTGTTGACGTCGACAGCCCGGTGAGCTTCTCTCCGGACGGGAAGAATTTTGTTTTCGTGCGCAACGCGCCAAAAATGTCCAGCTTGATTGTTGCCAGCGCCGATGGGAGCGGAGAAAAGCCGCTGGTGGTGCTGCCGGCGCCCGCCGCGTTCAGCTATCTCGGCGTGGCATGGTCACCGGACGGCAAGCGAATCGCAGCGATGAGAAATTCGAACGGCGATTTCCAGACCTGCGAATTGGAAACCGTCGATGCCGGCACTGGCGCGGAAACGCGGCTCGGCAAGCGAGAATGGGACTCTCCGTATCGAATGGCGTGGCTCCCGGACGGTTCGGCGGTGGTTTTTCCGGCTTCGGTGGATAAATCATCGTTCAACGCGCAAATGTGGGAAGTCAGCTATCCCGATGGAGAGGCTCGGCGCGTCACGAACGATCTGAACTACTATCAGGGCGCTACGATCACATCGGACGGCGCGGCCCTCGCGACCGTGCAGGTGTCCTTCAGCGCGAACATTTGGTCCGCAGGATTCGGCACTTCGGCGCCGATTTCGGCGCCCCGGCAAATCACGTCCGGCGTGGCTCGCGCCGACGGTTTGGCAGGCCTGGCCTGGCCGACCGAGGATTTGGTGATCTACACGTACTACACGTCCGGAGTGATGAAACTCGCCGCTGCGGCTCCCGATGGAAGCAATTCCCACAACCTCGCGTTTGGCAAGGACGTTCCGCTCTTCCCCTCAGCCTGCGGGGACGGCAAGCATTTCCTCTTGAGTTTGAATCAAGCCAACCACGGGATCTCCGTCTGGCGCGCCGACTTGGATGGCTCGAATCTCAAACAACTGACGAACGGCCCGGTGGACATGTGGCCGGACTGTTCGCCCGACGGTAAATCTGTCTACTACACAGACATCGCTGGCGACCACGGGCAACTGATGAAAATTGGCATTGACGGCGGGACGGCGGAGAACGTGAGCAAGGAAGAGCTGCGATTCGCCGCAGTCTCGCCCGACAACAGTTTGCTTGCGTCCATTTACTCGCCTGATCCCTCGAAGCCGGCGAAGATCGCGGTGGTCAATGCAGCGAGCGGTGAAATTCTTGCTGCGTACGATGAGCCCTCCGGGCTATCGATCGGCAATAACGGCGGATCGACGCTGGCCTGGACCAAGGACGGCCGAACGGTTCTGTTCGTCGTCACGCAGAACAACGTCTCAAGCCTCTGGGCCCAGCCGGTTGGGGCGCCCGGAGCGCCGCAGCCGTCGCCGAAACAGATCATGATCTTCGGACCGGGCCTGATCTGGGGCTACGCGATCTCTCCGGACGGGAACCAGATCCTGAGTTCGCGCGGGGAACCGGTCACGGATGCCGTGCTCCTTACTCACTTCCATTAGCCGAATCGCCGACACAGGCTCGGTCGAAAAAGTGTGTCACCTTGTCGGGGTACCCATCCTTTGTTTTCAGCGAGTTGCGCCGGAAATTGCTTTGCATGGTGTGTCACCTTGTTGGGCCGCAGCAAGCGGCAAGCATGGCTCAAAGGCGCCAATCGGGAGATTGGCGATCCCAGGACAGACGGAGAGATCCCTCGGCTCGTCGCCGCAGCGACTCGCTCGGGATGCCGATCCTGATCGCGTCAGTTGTCAAAGAGCTGTACGACTCTCGGCCAGCGAGAGCGGACGGAACTTACCCGTCACAGATAACGTGGCAGATTGCGGCCGCGCGATCTACTGTCCTTTCGGACGGTTTTGGTGCTACCTGTCCTTTTGAAGTGTGGTGCGGTGCAGTTCCCTTCCGCGGGCTCGCTGGAAACGGATCTTGTTGGGAGCCGCGAGGTCCGTTATCAAGTTACTGCTGTATCCAGTGCGGCGCTTCGTTATGATGATCGGCACTACGTGCACCACCGGACAGAGCCTGCCTTATGAAGAGCCGTAAGCGCGCGACAGGGCGGCAAGGGTTACCGCAGATTTCCGGTTCGCTACCGGAACTGGCGGAGAAAGCGAAGAGCTGCAAGAACTGCGACCTGTGGCGGAATGCAACGCAGACTGTGTTTGGCGAGGGCAGCCGACGCGCGCGCATCATGCTGGTCGGAGAACAACCGGGCAATGACGAGGACGAGCAAGGGCGGCCGTTCGTGGGGCCAGCGGGAAAGCTGATGGATCGGCTGCTGGCCGAAATTGGAATTAACCGCAAGGACGTGTACGTGACGAATGCCGTGAAACACTTCAAGTGGGAGCCGCGCGGGAAACGGCGCATTCACAAGAAGCCAAGCGGAAAGGAAATCGCGGCGTGCAGGCCGTGGCTCGAGGCGGAAATTGCGGCGATCAAGCCTAAGGTGATTGTCTGCTTGGGAGCAACGGCGGCGCAGTCACTGCTGGGCCCGGCATTTCGCGTGACCGTAAGCCACGGCAAGTTTGTCGAGTCGCCGCTGGCGCGTTACGTGATGGCGACGATTCATCCCTCGGCGATTTTGAGGGCTCCGGAAGATGAAATGCGCCATGAGCTTCAAAAGCAATTCATTGACGACCTGAGGCCAATAACAAGATTGAAATTGTAAGGAAATGTTGGTCGGCGCTTCCCCCCCGGACGGGCTTCGCTCACGCCTGCAATACGGGTCGAGCGCAAGCGCAAGTGTGTCGCGCCTACGGCGCTCGGAACAAGACCTAGCAGGCTGCGGAAAAAGGCAGTGAAGAGTGCCCTCAGGCGCTGAAGCGCATTGAGTGCAAGCCCTTTATGTCGGAGCTGAAGCTCCGACCCCCTAAAAAGCGCCCTTTCCCCGCAAACTGCTAGGCGAGCTTGAGACTTTCTCGGGCGGCGACGAACTGCGCGACCGCGAATTCGAGGTCTGCGTGGGAGTGGGCGGCGGAGAGTTGAACGCGGATGCGGGCCTTCCCTTTTGGCACGACCGGGAACGAAAAGCCGATGACGTAGACGCCCAGTTCCAGGAGGCGGTCCGCCATTTTTGTGGCCAACTCCGCATCGACGAACATCACCGGCGCGATGGGATGTTCGCCGGGCAAAATCGGGAAGCCGAGCGAGGTCATCTTTTCGCGGAAGAACCGGGTGTTCGAGAACAGGCGCTCGCGAAGTTCTTTGGTGGTCTTGATGAGGTCGAGCACTTTGAGCGAAGCCCCGACGATCGCGGGCGCGACAGTGTTCGAGAACAGATAGGGACGCGAGCGCTGGCGCAACAGCTCGACAATTTCCTTGCGCGCGCTGACGTAGCCGCCGCTCGCGCCGCCGAGAGCCTTTCCGAGCGTCCCCGTGAGGATGTCGACGCGCCCCATGACGCGGTGGTGTTCGTGCGTGCCGCGGCCGTTTTCGCCCATGAATCCGACGGCGTGCGAGTCGTCCACCATGACCATCGCCTTGTATTTCTCCGCGAGGTCGCAGATTTCCGGAAGCTTAGCGATGTAACCGTCCATCGAAAAAACGCCGTCGGTCGCGATCAGAATCCGGCGCGCGTTCGAGGCTTCCTTGAGGTTGCGCTCCAGGTCTTCCATGTCGCCATTGCGGTAGCGGAAGCGCTGCGCTTTCGACAGGCGGATGCCGTCGATGATGCTCGCGTGGTTCAGTTCGTCGGAGACGATGGCGTCTTCGGCGTCGAGCAGCGTCTCGAAGAGCCCGCCGTTCGCGTCGAAGCAGGAGCTGTAGAGAATCGTGTCGTCCGTGCCGAGAAATTCGCTAAGGCGGCGTTCGAGTTCCTTGTGAATTTCCTGCGTGCCGCAGATGAATCGGACAGAAGACAGTCCGTAGCCCCAGCGATCGAGGGCCTCGTGCGCCGCGGCCACAATGGCCGGATGATCGGCGAGTCCGAGGTAATTGTTCGCGCAGAGATTCAGGACGGATTTCCTGCCGGGCAAATCGACGCGCGCGTTCTGCGGACTGGCCAGGACGCGCTCGGCTTTGTAAAGGCCGGCGGCGCGAATTTCGCGGAGCTGCGACTCATATTGCGGGCGAGCAGTTTCAAACATGGATGAACTCCGTCCTTCCGGCGCGTTTGCAGCACGACTGCCCTGCTCGGCTCCGGATCACAGGACCGTGCCCTGACAAAGACACAGCGCTCAATCGTCCCTCCGGGACTCGGACCGCTTTTCGCTCTCCACCCGGCACTGTGCTGCGCATCGTGCCGGGCTAATTACAATCGCCGCTCCGCGGCTGCGTCGCGCCAGTCGAGGACGACTTTGCCGGAGTCTCCGGCTTTCATGGCGGCGAATCCCTTCTCGAATTCATTCCATTTGAAGCGATGCGTGATGACGGGCTTGATGTTGAGGCCCGATTCGAGCATCACCGTCATTTTGTACCAGGTTTCGTACATTTCGCGGCCGTAGATGCCTTTGAGCGTCAGCATGTTGAAGATGACGTGCCGCCAGTCGATGGCGATTTCCGCCGTGGGCAGGCCGAGCATGGCGATCTTTGCGCCGTGGCTCATGTTGGCGAGCATTTCGCGGAAAGCCGTCGCGCTGCCGGACATTTCGAGGCCCACGTCGAAGCCTTCACGCATGCCGAGCTTCTTTTGCACGTCGGCGATCCGCGTATCGCTCGTGTTTACCGCCAGCGTGACTCCGATCTTTTCGGCCAGTTCCAGGCGCCTGGGCTTGATGTCGGTGATGACGACGTGGCGCGCGCCGGCATGGCGGACAACCGCGGCGGCCATAATTCCGATGGGCCCCGCCCCGGTGATGAGCACGTCCTCGCCGAGTACCGGGAAACGACAGTGCCGTGTGCACCGCGTTGCCGAAGGGATCGAAGATCGAGGCGACTTCGAGATCGCACCTTTGCGTCGTGCTTCCAGATGTTCGTCACGGGCAGGACGATGTATTCCGCAAACGCTCCGGGGCGATTCACCCCGACGCCGACCGTGTGCGCGCAGAGATGGCGGCGGCCCGCGAGGCAATTGCGGCAGCGGCCGCAGACGACGTGGCCCTCACCGCTGACGATATCGCCCGGCCGAATATCGGCGACGTTCGAGCCGACGGCAGCCACTTCTCCGACGAATTCGTGGCCGATCACCAGCGGCACGGGAATGGTGGACTGCGCCCATTCGTCCCATTCGTAGATGTGGAGGTCGGTGCCGCAAATGCCGGCCATCAAGACGCGGATCAGCACGTCGTTGATCCCGGGCTGAGGCGCGGGAACGTCTTCGAGCCATAGGCCCGGTTTCCGTTGGCTTTTCACCAGCGCTTTCATGTGCGGCCTCCAATTTTGGCACGACTGTCGCGGAACATTATGACCCTAGTTGGATTTCTGGTCCGCGCGGACGAAGCGGCCGAGCATGCGGTCCTTGCGCACGTTGGCTATCGGGAAAACCTGATTGTGACTGACGATGTAGATTCCGGGCGCGAGGAGGCGCGCGGCAAGAAGGCTCTCGGTGAGGTTCTGCAAGGCGTCGCTGCCTTCAAAACCCAGCGGGGCCATGGCGCCGGTCATCACGATGGGAACTTCCAGTTTCGGGAGGGCGCGCTGGAGATACAAACCCGTTTCGACCATGGTGTCCGTGCCGTGCGTGATCAGGATGGGAGCCTTTTCTGGGAGCAAACCGGTGACCGCGCGGAGGATCGCGGCGCGGTCCGTGTCCGTCATGTTGAGGCTGTCGATATTCATCAGCGGGACGACGCGGACCTCGGAATCCGGGAGCCGCAGCTTCCCGAGATAGCGGTCAATCTTGCTGTCGAGATTGCGGACTTCGCCGGTCTGCTCGGAATAGACTTTTTCGATCGTTCCGCCGGTGGTCACGACATAGATTACCGTCATTTACCCGATTCCTCTCGTATCCATCGGAGTTTTCTCTCAGACAAGAGCGCCCGCCAATCGACCTTGGTAAACAGGTACACGAGGTAGAGCAGAAGCATCTGCGACACGACAAAATAAGCGCTCAAATACGGCAGCGCCCCGTTGGTTTCCACTGAAATGCGGCGCGCGAGCGCCATGGAACCGAGTCCCCAAAACGCGTAGCTCACAGAGCGCCCGAGGAAGAACGGCAGTGCGATGAGTCTCAGCCGCATCGTGGTCAGACCGTACGCGATGAATATATAGTTTGAAGGAAGCGGAGAGAATGCATAGAAAAGAAACACGCTGAACGTCAGCTTTCGCCGCCCCTCAAGCCCCTCCCGAATGGAATCGATATTCTGCTTCTTGGCGTCGCTCAGAAATCGCCGGCGGATGACGACGTGCGCCAGCCGCGCCAGGGTCAAACGCCCCAGCGTAGCCGCTGCGGCACCTATGATAGCCAATAGCGCGACGTTCGAGGCCGGCTTCGCGAAACCGAGATACGAGAAGACCATCCACGTCGGAGGCGCGAAGGCGGGTATCAGATTCAGCAGAAAGATAACGACAAAGAGCAGGGCGATGGATGGCATGGGCGATCGTTATTGTGCAGCTGCGAGGCAGCTGAAGGTATTGTTCATTGCGGTGCCGGACAACCTTAACCTCCTCGCTAGACATTAGATAACCCACAGAAAACGCATGTGATTTGCATCACTCCCGACTGTGATTAGTGGCACCGAGGCAAAGTGCCGTCTCGCGGTAGAAAACAGCACAGTAAGGACCGATCCGATGACCGGGCGGGAGGAACCATAGGCCCCGAGCCGCGTGTTTCACGGCGGGTCTCCAAGGCGTCGATCGGCCTTCAAAGGACGGTTTTGGATAGAAGGAGAAATATCATGAAAACGAAAATGGCAGGGCTGCTTCTGCTGGGACTCTTGCTCAGTGGGGCCATTGCCAGTCAGGTTCAGGCGCAGACGTTCAACAAGCGGACCAAAATCACGTTTAGCGGACCGGTGGCAGTCCCCGGGAAGGTGCTGACAGCCGGCACGTATACATTCACAATTCTCGACTCGTTCGCGAACCGGAACATCGTGCAGATCTGGAATGAGGACAAGACGGAGCTGATCACCACGATTCTGGCGATTCCGAATTACCGGCTCGAGCCGACCGACGAAACGGTCATCGAATTCCGCGAGAGGCCCGCGGACAGGCCGCAGGCTGTGAAGGCGTGGTTCTATCCGGGCCACTCGTACGGGATTGAATTCGTGTATCCGAAGGAAGAGGCCGTGCAGCTCGCGAAAGCCGAGAACGAACCCGTCCCGGCCGAGCTGGCGCTGCCGACTCCGAGCACCATGAAGACGGTTCCGCTCGTCGCGGAGACGCCACAGGGCACAGAGGAGCCGTTGGCACAGGCGTTCCCGCCGGCTGAGAAGAAGGAAGTGGCGAAGGAGCTGCCGAAGACCGCAAGCCCGCTTCCGCTGATTGGGCTGCTGGGCGCAACGTTCCTGGTTTTCGGCTTTGGCCTTCGTCGTCTTGCCACGAAGATGCGGTAGGTGTATCGCTCTCTCTCCGGGCCGCGGAGCTCGCCAATCAGGCTCCGCGGCTGGAGGGATTCGTGATCTCGGGAGCTCTCATGGCTCGCTCGCCCATGCTGAATCAGGTAACGATGGCACGGGCGGCGGCTTTTGGTTTTCTTGCCCTCCTCATTTTCTCCTGCCCTACCGAAGGTTCGCCGCAGCAGCAAGCCGGCAACTCCAAGCCCGTCCTTTCGTCGCGCACGGACTTGGTCGCGCTTCCGGTTAGCGTAACGGATAGCCACGGGAACTTCGTCGCCGGCCTGAAGATGGAGAATTTCCGAGTTCTTGAAGATGGCCGGCCGGAAAATATCGAGTTCTTCGAGCAGGAAAACACGCCGCTGACGGTGGGGCTGATCGTCGATCACAGCGGAAGCATGGGGCCCAAACTTCACGACGTCGCCGCGGCCGTGCTCGCCTTTGCGCACTCGAGCAATCCCGACGACGAAATGTTCGTCGTCGACTTCGACGACCGCGTATCCGTTGAACTTCTGCATGGGAAGCCCTTTACCAGCGACCCGGAGGAGCTCAGCGGCGCGGTGACGGCGGTTTCCGCGCGCGGCCAGACGGCGCTGTACGATGCGATCGCCGAGGGATTCCTGCACCTGGAACTCGGCCGGTGGAATAAGAGAGCTCTGGTCGTCGTGAGCGACGGCGGCGACAACATCAGCCGCAACACGTTCAACCAGGTTCTCGCGATGGCTCGCAGCTCGCATGCCGTGATCTACGCGATCGGGCTGCTCAGCGAATCAGGACAGGAGGAGAAGCCGGGCGTCCTTCGGCGGCTGTGCCGCGATACGGGCGGCGTGGCGTTCTTCCCTGCCAAGGATGCTTCCATTGAGGCCACGATGAATCAAATTGCGCGCGATCTTCGCGGGCAGTATATGCTGGGGTACGTTCCGCCTCGCAAGGCAGACGCTGCGGCATTTCGTAAAGTCGAAGTGAAAGTCTCCGTGCCCGGTCGCGGCGCATTGCATGTCCGGAGCCGCACCGGCTATTCGATCGCCGCGCGCGCGTCTGCGGGCGAGGGGAGGAGCGCACCGTGATATCGAATCGCATGGAAAGCTGGCACGGCCAACACGTTCGGCCGGCTGTTCGCGTATTGTCCATTCTGCTGCTGATCGCGGGAATCGCCGCGTTGGCCTACGTCGCGTATCTGCTTGTGAGCGCGGCCTACTTTCAAGTACGCGAATCGCGAAAGCTCCACCACGCGATTTCGGAACCTGTTCCTGGTGCTACTCCCAAAGCTGAGGCCCGCGTCGTCATCGAAGGCGACGTGATCGGCCAGATCGAGGTGCCGCGAATCGGCCTCACCGCGATCGTTGTGCAAGGGGATTCGGACGATGTGCTCCGACGGGCTGTCGGTCATGTCCCCGAAACCGCGCTGCCGGGCCAGGCGGGCAACATCGCGCTGGCGGGCCACCGCGATACGATTTTCCGCCCGCTGCGCAATATCCAGGTCGGCGACATGATTTCACTGAAGACTCCCGCCGGCGATCACGCGTATCGCGTGAATTCCACCGGCGTCGTGCCGCCCACCGACATCGACGTCCTTCAATCCCGCGGCGAAAATGAACTGACCTTGATCACCTGCTTCCCTTTCCATTACATTGGCCACGCGCCGAATCGCTTCATCGTTCGGGCTGAGGAAATCGGTCCGACTCCCAAATAGCAGGTCGTCAAGGTTCGCGTCCTATTAAATCCAATTTGACGCATCCATGACAGCTGTAACCGGCCGCTCTATCGGTGTGACGGCGGTCACAAACTGCCGTGAGCGCAGGCACAGTTCAAGAAGGGGCCCACAGCAGACGATGTGTCTGTGCAATGATGGACCTTGAGTCTTACCGGCTTAGGTCGAGGGCAACCTGATGACGGCGAAGAGGCAAACAGCGATTTCGGCTCCGGGCGGCGCGCCTCGGCCCCAGTTCCGCGCGACCGGCGTGCTAACGGCGGTTTTCGTCACGATGATCGCCGGATGTTCCACGAGTCGCGCGCCTTCCTCAGGCTCGCCGGAGCGTGTGACTGATGTGCCCGTTGCCACCGCGCAATCCAGCGTCGTACCAGATTCGCTCGATGCTATCGGTACGGTTCGCGCGAGCCAAACCGCCGACATCGCCGGCCAGATCTCCGGCAACATGCTCGAGGTACGCGTGCACGAGGGCGACCGCGTTCGCGCCGGCCAACTTCTGGCCGTGATCGACCCTGCACTGCCCCGCACCGCCGTCGACCAGGCCACCGCCGCTCAGGAATCCGCGAAGCAGGCGCTCGGCGCCGCGGAGTCCGACTGCTCCCTGGCGGCCGCAACGCAGGAGCGCTACCAGCAGCTTTACGAGAAAAAAGAAATCAGCGCTCTACAATACGACCAGGTGAAAACCCGCGCCCAGTCGGCGCTGGCCCAACGCGACCTCGCGCGCGCACAGCTGGATCGTGCGACGGCAGCGCTCGCCGAGGCGCGCGTTTCGCTCGGGTACTCTCGAGTCGAAGCGCCCTTCGCCGGACTCGTGACGCAGAAGCAAGTCGATCCGGGCACGTTCGTTTCGGTAGGCCAGCCGCTTTTCACGCTCGAGGACACCGGCCGCTATCGCCTGGAAGCCACGCTCAACGAAAACGACATGCGGCCGATTCACGTCGGAGGCCAGGCAACCGTGGCAATCGACGCGCTCGGATCGAGCGAGCTATCCGGCAAAGTCGGCGAAATCGTTCCCTCGGCCGACCCGGCCAGCCGCACCTTTCTCGTCAAAATAGATCTGCCCGCCGACCCGCGCTTGCGTTCCGGACTCTTCGGTCGGGCCCGCTTTCCCCGCGGCAGCCGCACGGCGCTGACAATTCCCAGGAGCGCCGTCATCGAGCGGGGGCAGATGCAAGCCGTGTATGTGCTGGACGCCGGGAACGTCGCGACACTGCGCTACGTGACCACAGGCAACGCGCTCGGCCAGCAGATCGAGGTTCTCTCCGGCCTCGAGAGCGGCGAGCGGGTCGCCGCCGCGCCGGGCGACCGCCAGCTTGCGGGAAAACGCATCGAGCCGCGGCCATGAACGACTCCGGCCACGACGAGCGCGCCCCCGGCACGTACGGTCTTGCGGGCCGCCTGGCACGAATTTTCATTCAATCGAAGCTTACGCCGCTGGCGCTGATCGCCGCTCTCGCGCTGGGCGCCTTTAGCATCCTGCAAACGCCGCGCGAAGAAGAGCCGCAGATCATCGTCCCGATGCTGGATGTCTTCGTGCAGATGCCCGGCGCCTCCGCCGACGAAGTGACCCAGCGCGCGAGCGTCCCAATTGAAAAACTCCTGCGCGAAATTCCGGGAGTCGAGTACGTCTACTCGATCAGCCATCCGGGATTGAGCATGGTGATCGTGCGCTATTACGTCGGCACGAGCGAGGACGACGCAATCGTCAGGACGTACAACAAGCTCTATTCGAACTTCGACCGCATTCCTCAGGGCGTTTCCCAGCCGATCATCAAAGTCCGCTCCATCGACGACGTGCCGATCCTCGCCCTGACGCTGTGGGGCAAGAACTACGACGCGTACCGCCTGCGGCTGGCTGCCGCCGAACTCGATCAGTCGCTGCGACAGGTGGAGGACGTCTCCGAAACTCGCCTGATTGGCGGGCTGCCCCGGCAACTGCGCGTCGTGCTCGATACGCAGCGCCTCGCGGCCTACGGTCTGACGCCCGCATCGGTTGTCGCCCAGCTCGGCGCCGCGGACACGCGAACTCAGAGTGGAATGTTCGCGCGCGGCAATCAGGAGTATCAGGTTGAAACCGGCAATTTCTTTCGAACGGCGGACGATCTCAAGTCCGTCGTGGTGGCGGTGCACGAAGGCCGACCTGTCTATCTGCGGGACGTCGTCGAAAAGCTCGAGGATGGCCCCGCCGAACCGGACGACTACGTTCTGTTCAACGAAGCTCGTGGTGCGACCGGCGGAGCGGCCGGCCCGCAATACCCCGCGGTCACGATCACAATCGCCAAGCGCAAGGGCGCCAACGCGACCCAGATCGCGGAAACGGTCTTGCGGAAGGTCGATTCCCTTCGCGGAAACACGCTGCCACCGGACCTGAACATCACCGTTACGCGAAACTACGGCGAGACCGCCAAGGACAAATCGGACGAGCTGTTGAAGCATCTCCTGCTCGCCACTCTTTCGGTTACGGCCCTGATTGCCCTGGCGCTGGGCTGGCGCGAGTCCGGCGTCGTCCTCGTCGCTATCCCGATGACACTCGCGCTTACCCTCGCCGTCTTCTACCTGTATGGCTACACGCTGAACCGGGTCACCCTGTTCGCGCTGATTTTTTCCATCGGCATACTGGTCGATGACGCCATCGTGGTCGTCGAAAACATCGTGCGCCACTTCCGGCTACCCGAAAATCGCGGCCGCTCGCTCAGCCAGGTGGCCGTCGAAGCGGTCGATGAAGTCGGGAATCCGACGATTCTCGCCACCTGCGCGGTGATCGCCGCGATTCTGCCGATGGCATTCGTCCGCGGCCTGATGGGGCCCTACATGCGCCCCATTCCCGTCGGAGCTTCCGCGGCAATGTTTTTCTCGCTGGTGGTCGCGTTCGTTGTGTCGCCGTGGGCGGCTCTGATCCTGCTGCGTCACTATGGCGACCGCCCCGATAGCGGGCATGCCGAGGAAGGCTGGACGACGAGACTGTATCGTCGCGTGATGACTCCCCTGCTACGTAGCTCGCAACGCCGGTGGATTTTCTTCGGCGTCGTGGTGGTCTTGCTCCTCGGCGCGATGGCGTTCGTTCCGCTCAAATGGGTGCAGGTGAAGATGCTGCCGTTCGACAACAAGAGCGAGTTCCAGGTGATGGTCGACATGCCCGATGGAACCACACTTGAACAGACCACGCGAGTCGCGCAGGCCCTCGGAAGTTATCTCGGACAGCAGCCGGAGGTCGTCAATTACGAGATCTACTCGGGCACGTCCGGTCCCTACAATTTCAACGGGCTGGTGCGCCACTACTTCCTCCGGTCGCAGCCGAACCAGGCCGACATACAGGTGAATCTGCTTTCGAGCCATGAGCGGAGCACGCAGAGCCACGAGATCGCACGCCGCCTGCGGCCCGAACTCGACAAGATCGGCGCGCCGTTTGGCGCCCGCATCAAAGTCGCCGAAGTGCCGCCGGGGCCTCCGGTGCTGGAAACGATTGTTGCTGAAGTCTACGGCCCGAATTACGCCGGCCAGACCGAGCTCGCAGCGAAGATCAAAAAGATATTTCAGCAAACGCCGGGCGTCGTCGATGTGGACTGGTACATCGAAGATCAGCAAATCAAGTACAACCTCAACGTGATTCTCGACAAAGCCGCGTTGCACGGCCTGAGCGCAGCGGATGTGGCGCGCAGCACCGAAATCGGCCTGGCGGGCGCCTCTGCGGGACTGCTGCACGATCCGGCTTCCCGGGAAGACATTCCCATCATCGTGCGTCTCTCGCGGCCGGATCGCTCTGGCATCGGAGAGTTGGGCAATCTGAAGCTCGCCGGCCCCTCCGGCAACCAGGTCGCGCTGAGCGAAATCACTCGCCCTCAGCAGACCGTGATCGACACCAGCGTGTACCACAAGAATCTGCGCCCGGTTGTCTACGTCACCGGCGACGTCGCCGGTGAGATCGAGAGCCCCGTGTACGCGATCCTGAAGATGAAGGAGGCGATCAATCGCATCCCGGTCGCCGACGGGTATTCCATTCAGCAGTACATGGGCACGACGCTGCCGGAGAACACCGACCGCTACTCGATGAAATGGGACGGCGAGTGGCACATCACCGTCGAGGTGTTTCGCGACCTCGGCCTCGCGTTCGCGGCCGTGCTCGTGCTGATCTACGTGCTCGTGGTCGGCTGGTTCCGCTCGTTTCGCACGCCGTTCATCATCATGGCGCCGATTCCGCTGACGCTAGTCGGCATACTGCCCGCCCACGCGATGATGCACGCGTTCTTCACCGCCACTTCGATGATCGGGTTTATCGCCGGCGCCGGAATCATCGTCAGGAATTCGATCATCCTGGTCGATTTCATCGAACTGCGGCGGAAGCACGGCTTGTCGCTGGAAGAGGCGGTCATCGACGCGGGCGCGGTCCGTTTCCGCCCCATGCTGCTTACGGCGGCAGCCGTGGTGGTGGGCGCTAGCGTGATCCTGTTCGATCCGATCTTTCAGGGACTGGCGATTTCGCTGATGGCCGGCGAAGTGGCGTCGACGCTGCTTTCGCGGCTGGCCGTTCCCGTTCTCTATTTCGTCAGTGAAGGAGGCTCCAAATGAAAATGGAACACACGATTCGAATTATCGCGGGGAGTTTCATCCTGATTTCCCTCGCGCTGGGCACCTGGGTGAACCACTACTGGTATCTCTTCACCGCATTCGTGGGCGCCAACCTGTTTCAGTCGGGCTTCACGAAGTGGTGCCTGATGGAGGACATCTTGCGAAAATTCGGAGTCGGCGAAGAAGCGAAGCCGGGTTCTCGCGCGGCCTGATCCCCCCCGATTTTGTGTCGATTAGAACGTGCACCGATCGTTTGTTTTCAGTGGGTTAGAGCGATTTCTATTCGGCACGAGTGTCGATTAGAAATGGAGTGACTCGTGGCTTGTGTTTCGTCAAGCCAGTTCCCTAGCGCGACCGGCGGTGCCCTTCGTCGAGCATCGAGGTCGTTGTCCAGCCGGGAAGATTCCTGACACTTCAGACCGGGGACATCCCTGACACTTTTTCCTCGGATGCGTCGAGGGGAAGGGATGCAAGGGAAGGGGAAGCTTCCCCTTCCCTTGCCCCAGCCCCGGAGAAATCCTTTCCTTTGAACTGCGGCACGATCACCCGTGCGTGGCTGTCGAAGCACGCAATCGGGAATCTCGTAAAGTAAACGGTATAGAACCGATCGTCCAGCGGCAACAAGCCGATCGGCTCCTCCGTCAGCGCCTCGCTCAAAAACACGTGCTCGCCCTTCCAGCGAAACTGGCCCCGCTCCGCCACGCGCCGCACCTGGAAGGCGCTGCCATACTCCGGCTCGGGAACGCGCGCCGGATAGGATCGTCCCGACCGCCGGTACACCGAACCCGGTGTTTGCTGCCCCAGCGCTTCATGGGGCCGCTCCTCGTTGTATTCGCGGCGAAAGCGGTCGAAGGCCCGCTGCTGTGCCCGTGGGTCGGCCGCTGGCGGCGAAGCCGTTTCCTGTTTCAGCGTGCGATGCATCCGCTCGTGCCGCCCGTTCTGTTCCGGATGTCCGGCGGCGATCCGCTCCGGCACGATCCCCAGCTTCATCCACCACACCGCCAGCCGTGACAATCCAGCGATCGCCCGCGATGCAAACGGCGCACCGTTATCGGTGCGAATCGCTTGGGGCAGACCGCACTCGCGAAACGCCGCCTCGAAGATCGCTCGCACCTGCTCCGTGTTGGTCTTTTCCACCTGCTGGCAACGCAACAGGTAACGGCTGCACGCGTCGCTGATCGTCAACGGATTCACCCGCTTCCCGTCTTGCGTTTCAAACCAGCCTTTGAAATCGGCGCACCACACCCGGTTGGGCGCGTCGGCCGAGGCAAACGGTTCGGTGTAAGGCGGCGTCCGTCGCCGCTTCTTGCGCGGCACCACCAGCCCCTCCCGCGCCACCATCGCGCCGATCGTGCTCGCCGCCGGCCACGCTCTGTTGGGAGCTTCCCGCTCCAACACCCGTTTCAGTTTCCGCGGCCCCCAGCTCATGTGCGCACGCCGCAGCTCCAACACCGCTTCCTCAACCCGCTTCGACGTCTGGTTCGGGTGACGCTGGGGCGCCCGACCTCGGTCTCGTAGCGCCTCCAGCCCTCCCTGCTCGTATCGCCGCAGCCAATAGTAGCCGGTCTCCCGCGCGATGTCGTAGATCGCACATAAGTCCGTCATCGTATGCAGACCACGCTCATACTCCAAAACGAACCGCATCCTCTCGTCCACCACACTGCTCGCTTTCCAGGGCATGTCTTGCTTCTACACGCCCCGCTAACTCGCAGTGTCAGGAATCTCCCCGGTCCAATCTGTCAGGAATGTCCCCGGTCTGTACCTCGTAAGAGCACAGACAGGAGTGTCTGTGCCACTGACCAGCTACTGCATATTCAATTGTCAAAGAGCATTCAACTCTCGCCAGGAGAGTGGACGAGAACTGCCCACCGCGGCGGGCAAGCCTCGTCGTTACCACGATGGCAAACTGCGGGGCGCGCGTCTACTGTACGTTCGTACAACTTTGGTGCCGAGGACGCGACCTGTCCTTTGCTCTTGCGTTTGCGAGAGATAACTGCAGATCAAAGTTTCGGAATGCCGCCTGTGCCCTGGAACAAATAAGGGATTAAAACGCAAATGAACAATACGACCGCAATAATAACAATCGCTTGCTTGAGCCAAAACATGCTGCGTCGAAGAAGCCAAAGTGGGTGCCGATAATTGAAATCTAGCTCCTTCAGCTTTTTTGCTTCTAGGATTCTTCGTAGCTTGTCGGTATAGATGTAGCCGAAAGCATACTGCAAGAAATCACATAGGAGCGCCAAGATTGATAGGGCGCCGACTCGAAACAGCCACTGTCCAATTCCCTCAGAAATATGCCTAAAGAGTGTGGATTCTCCGATGAGAATGGCCCACGTTACTCCGAGTAGTCCAAGGGAAATCGCCCGGACCTGAGTACTGAGCCGGTCCGCGGTGAAGTCCAAATCGTCCTGAAAACCCTTCAAGTCTGGCATCGTTTATAACACCCTAGGGCCGGCGTAGCGTCCGGACTCGGGATCATCGTCATCTTCGTCAGCTTTCTTCTTGCCTATCTCTGCGATTATTGTATGTGTCGCTTTGTGGCCCACACGATATGCATGATCCCCGCGCGGGAATCTCTCCCTCGCGAGAACACGCTTTTTCTTGAGGGCCTTCCTTCGCTTTTTCGCCTTCTTCTTTTTTGGCATTTGCGACCCCCTGTTTCGGTGCGATGACTCGCGAGTTAATCCAGGAGACATTACCATACTCGTTTAGCGAGAACCCCAAGTTCTTCTTGACTGAGGCGAGCGGGCGCTGTTCGGGTCCTGAGTGAAATCGGAAGGCGTCCTAGGTGGCCGCCACGTTTCTCCCGCCGCAATCGGCGAAGCGGATATAGACAGCGAGGCCGCTGGGAGTTCCAAGCGTCGCCGCGACGCAACCCGCGCCAACGTGCGGTCTTGAACGATTCCCTGCGAAAACTTCCAGATGCACAAGAGATTGGTAGGGGCGGTGGGGATCGAACCCACGACCTTCGGCTTAAAAGGCCGCTGCTCTACCACTGAGCTACGCCCCTAACGCGGCCATGCGCGCAGGATTGAATGATGAGCGCGAGCGCACGGACGGCACCGCGCAAGTATCGAGCGGTATTTGATTCTAGCGTGTACCTACGAAACCGGCAACCGAAGGGATTCTGGCGCAAATATAGCCTAGCTCTGTTGAGATCCTGGTTGCGAGGCTGTCCAGGAGCGAAAAGCAGATCCCTCACCCCGCAAAAACCGCGGGGATTCGGGATGACACCGAGCGGGGATGCGCTCTCAGGGAGGGATGATGTCACCCGCAAACCTTCTGTTCGGCCGCTTGCGGCGCTCCCATAAATATGGGAGCATGGAGCCATGAAGACGACGCTCGAAATTCCCGACTCCATCTTCCGCCGCGCCAAATCGAAGGCGGCGCAACAAGGGATTCCGCTACGGGAGTTCGTGACCGAAGCGGTAAAGGACAAGCTGGGGGCCCATGCCGAGGCGGGCGAAAAGCCGTGGATGGCCGCTTTCGGCAAGCTCCGGCATCTGCGAAAAGAAACCGCCAGAATCAACCGCATCATCGAAGAAGAATTCGAGCAGATTGAACCCGAGGATCGACTTTGATCCTGGACACAAACGGCCTTTCTGCCTTAGCAGAGGGCGAAGCAGCGCTGGAATCCGTCCTTCGCAAAGCTGCGCGGATCGCTCTTCCGGTCATCGTCCTGGGCGAATACCGGTACGGGATTTCGCGGTCCCGGGACCGGAAGCAGTACGAACAATGGCTGGTCGAATACATTCCGAAGTTCCTGATCCTGGACGTGGACGAACGAACTACGGTCCCGTATGCCGCGGTTCGTGCGGACCTGAAGAAAGCCGGAACGCCGATTCCTTCCAACGACATGTGGATCGCGGCCCTTTGCCGCCAACATTCGATGCCAATTCTTAGCCGCGACCGTCACTTCGATGCGGTTCCGGGAGTCAAAAGGGTCGACTGGTAAGAACGGCAGTCGATTCCGCGTTTAAAGACGCCAGGGCCAAGCGGGCTAATGCGCCGAGGAGACTTCGCCGGGTTTCAGCGCGCGGGGGCGCTTGCGTTTCCAGGTGTAGTCCTTGCGCAGCTTTTCCTGATGCTTTTTCAGCTGGCCTTCGATTTCGGCGAATGCCGCTTTCGTGCCGATGCGGACGTCGGCGCCGCGGCCGGTGGCCTGAAGCGAGCCGGTCGGCAAGGTGAGGCTCAGAGAAACGGCGAATTCGGTGCGCCGGGGCGTTTTCTCAAGCGAGCAGTGAAGCTGGATCGAATCGGAGTTATAGCGTTTGAGCAGGCGGCTCAATTTCTCCATGTGGCGTTCGCATTCGGTTTCGACCGATGCGCGGGCGTCCGCGGCGACCTGGCTGTAGGAGATTTTCATCAACGCACCTCGGGTGAACTTGACGGCAACCTGAAGATTTTCATTCTCGCTCGGGCGGTTCCAGAGTAGCGCGGCGGATTGCCGGGCGCAACTGAACGACAGAGAAACGCAGGGGCGGCGGCAAGGAGTGCCCTCAGGCGCTAAAGCGCTTTAAGCACAGGCGATCTATTGTCGGAGCTCGAAGCTCCGACCCCCTAAAAGGCGCCCTTTCTGCCGCAAGCTGTGAAGCCACGACCCACAAACACTCTCGTGAGCCAAGGCTCTCCAGATTGCAAAGCCGGACTGAATTGACAGGGGTGCGGGGCGCGACATAGTCTCGGTACGGGCTCGATAGCAGAGCGCCAGCAGATCGCGAATGCCAGGAAAATCCAGCCCCGACGGAGCGAAGCCGGGCCGGGTCCTCGTGGGCCCGGCCGGATGGTCGTATTCCGATTGGGCCGGCATCGTCTATCCTCATCGGCGGCCGCGTGGATTTCATGAGGCCGCGTACCTCGCCGAGTTCTTCGACACGATCGAGATCAACACTTCGTTCTACAATCCGCTGAAGCCGGATCTCGCGGCGCAGTGGGTCGAGCGGATTTCGTTTAACCCGCGATTTCTATTCACCGCGAAGCTCTGGCAAAAGTTCACGCACGAAGATGACGCGACGGCGGCGGACGAGCAGGCGGTTCGCATGGGTTTCGACGTGCTGCGCTCGGTCGGACGGCTCGGCGCGATGCTGATCCAGTTCCCTTTTTCCTTTCACAACACTCCCGAGAATCACACGCGCTTGAGACATCTGATCGGCACGTTCAGCGACTATCCGCTGGTCGTCGAGGTGCGGCATTCGTCCTGGGCGCAGCCTTCATTTTATGAATTCCTTCACGAGCGGTACGTGGGAATCTGCAATATCGACCAGCCGATCATCGGGCGCTCGGTCAAGCCGACCGAGCGCGCCACGTCCGCGCTGGGATACGTGCGCCTGCACGGGCGCCGCGAGGATACGTGGTTCAGCGACGATCCGGAAATGCCGAGCCACGAGCGCTACAACTATCTGTATTCCGAGCAGGAGCTTTTGCCCTGGGTCCATCGGATCGAGCATGTGGCCGCGCATACCAAGACGACGTTCGTGGTGACGAACAATCATTTCGAGGGCAAGGGCGTGGTCAACGCGCTGCAATTGATCAATATGCTCACGCACAAGAAAGTGAGCGTGCCCGAGACGCTGCGGCACCGCTACCCTGCGCTCGATGCGATTGCGGACGCGCCTTCCAGCGAGCCCACGCTGTTTCCGATGCCGCCGAAGTAAGGCGAAGACGTTTCCCGCGCGGGAGCGGAGGAAAATGCGCCCGCCTTCCCGTCGCGTCGCGTCGGGCCCCCAGAAAGCGGGGGAAAGACAGCCGCTACGAAATCGACAGTCCGAAAAGCCTCAGGTCTGAAGACCTGAGCTACATAAAAATCGCCGGACAAGGTGACACACCATGCAAAGTAATTTGCGGGCCAACTCACTGAAAACACAGAACGGGCACCCTCGCAAGGTGACACACTATTTCGAGAGGCACGGGGCCGAAAAAAACAGGGCGCAGCAACCCTTCGTCCCTCAGGGCGAAGCAGCGCCCCTACGAAGGCGAACAGCAGATTCCTCATCCGCCGCGGCGGATTCGGAATGACAACGCGGGGGCGGCGAGTCAGCGCTTCTTGGCTTTGCGCGGCTTGGCGTACATGGCGGACCGCTTGAGGGCTTCCTGCGACTTCTTGAAAGCTTTGGCGGAGTGTTCCATCGCCCGCCGGGCCTGCTCGTGCCCGGAGAGATGGTCTTCCTGACCGTGATGCGCGGACGCGGACCGATGGGCGTGCGCGGCGCGTTCGTGCATTTCTGCAGCTCTGATGTGCGAATCTCCAGCCATGAATTCCTCCGATGTGAGCGCACAACGGTAGCAAGTTGCCGCAGCGATGTCCACGGTTACAAGGGACGGTTACAAGGGACGGTTACAAGGGACGAAAAAAGGGTCGAAAGGCCTCACCCGCGGAAAAGCGGGGTGAGCTACATGAACTGCAACGGCTTGACCTGTTTGGCGCGCGCGACTATGCTGATGCGAAAAATTGGGGGGATGGATAATGAAACGCAATATTTGGGCGGTGTGCGTGGCGTCGGTCGCGCTGATTTTGTGCGCGAGCAGGCCGGCGTTTGCGCATCATTCGTTCGGGGTGGAATATGACGCGAACAAACCGGTCTCGCTGACCGGTGTGGTGACGCAAATCGAGTGGACGAATCCGCACTGCTTCATTTACATCGACGTGAAGGACAAGGACGGCAAGGTCACCAACTGGAAGATGGAAGGATTTCCGCCGAGCGTGCTTTCGCGCACCGGATGGCATCGCGACCAGACCGTGAAGGTCGGTGACACTATCACCATGACGGGATGGCAGTCGCGCGTCGGCGGGCCGTGGGGCCATTCGCGCGAAGTGACGCTGGCCGACGGCAGGAAATTCTATTTCGGTCCGCCGCCCGGGACCGGCGATGGCGGCAACAACGCGCCGGGCGCGAATCCCACGCCGTCGGGACAGACGCCGCCCGACGCGCCCGCGCCGAAGCAGTGACGGAGCCGCCATGATGAAAAACTTTTCTGTGTTCGCGGCCCAAGAAGCTGCCAGGGCTAAAGCCCATGACAAGAGAGAACGGCTTTTCGCGGGGTTAAAACCCCGCGCTTTCACCGTCGTGCTTTTTTCCGCGGCGTTTCTGGCGGTGATAATGGCGATTCCCGGTTCGGTAGCAGCGCAACAAAAGAAAACTGACCCCGCTTCGCAGATTCCGCGCATGCCCGACGGGCATCCGGACATGACCGGCGTGTGGCAGGGCGGAAGCAATCACATCGGCACGTGGGAAGAAGCGAACGCGGACGGCGGATTCGTCGCAGGAAACTCGCCGATCACGCCGTTTGCGATCAGGGAGAAGCAGCCACCGCCTCCCTACCAGGACTGGGCGCAGAAGAAGGTCAACGAGTCGTACGCGCGGCGCGGCGTGGACGAACCGATGGTGCGCTGCCTGCCTCCCGGCGTGCCGCGCACAACGCTGATGGGACTTTTCCCCATGCAGATCGTGCAGACGCCGAAAATGGTAGTGATGCTTTTCGAGGTGTTTCACGAGTTCCGGCTGATCCCGATTGACGCGAAGCATCCCGACGATCTCGACCCGAGCTACATGGGCGATTCCGTCGGACATTGGGAAGGCGACACGCTGGTCGTGGACGTCACCGGATTCAACGACAAGACGTGGCTTGCGGGCGTGGGGACGTTCCACAGCGAGAAGCTGCACGTGGTCGAGAAATTCACGCGCGTGGACATGAATACGATTCTCTACGAGGACACGGTCGAGGACCCGGTGGTGTTCACCGGGCCGTGGACGCGGCACGGAACGATCATGCTGCGCCCCGGCACGCGCCTTCAGGAGTACGAGTGCGTCGAAAACAACGAGGATCTTCAGCGTTACAACGAAATGCTGAAGGACGAATCGGTCTTTCGGCGGAAGTAGGTTCTCTTCGTGGTAAGTCGAAGAGAGATTCATCGCGCTTAGAAACGCGCGATGCAGAACCGTACTTCGACCGCGTGACCGGACGTCCGCCGCGGCGGACGGAAATGCAAGTCCGGTCACTCCGCTCAGAATGACGGTTCCGGGCGAATTGTCCTTTTGGGCAAACCGCATTTTGCATTTCGGCTTGAATCGGACTATCTTGCCCCAAGGCTTTCCGGTGCGACTCTGGCACCCGGGAAGCTTTTGCAGTTACTGCCGGCGAATGCCCCAGCCTGGCGCCGCTTCAGTGATTTGCACCACACTCGAGATTCGCGGGAGGCACCGTGTTACAAGCAGACACGCGCGCGAACGGGCAGACCAACACGATGAACGACGTCTGGAAACAGTGGGAAGGCCAGGTCGCAGACGGCCGCTTCCACCTGCGGCAGTATCTCGGCGGGTCCGAGCGCGGACCTGTGTTCTTGACCGAATACAGCGAAGCGGGGCTGCAAAAAGCCGCCATCAAGCTCTTCGCCGCCGACGCGCAAACCGCCGAAGCGCAATTGGCGCGCTGGGCGCAGGCGTCGAGCCTGTCGTACCCGCACCTGCTGCGCATATTTGGGACAGGACGGTGCGAGGTGGGCGGCGCGCGCACGGTCTACGCGGTGATGGAATTCGCGGACGAGGACCTTTCGCAGGTTGTGCCGGTGCGGGCGCTGACGCCGGCGGAGGCGCGCGATATGTTGCGGCCGGTGATCGAGGCACTGGCGTATTTGCACGGCAAAGGGCTGGTGCACGGGCACATCAAGCCGACGAACATCATGGCCGTCGGCGAGGAGCTGAAGATTTCGAGCGACGGGATTTGCACGGCGCGCGAAACGACGCTCGGGAGCACGAAGCCGACGGTGTATGACGCGCCGGAAGCTGGAACGCGCGGAGGCTCGCCGGCGGCGGATGTCTGGTCGCTCGGCGTGACGCTGGTCGAAGTGCTGACGCAGAAGCTGCCGGCTTGGGAGTTCAAGGGGCAGGAAGAGCCGGAGTTGCCGCGAATGCCGGCGCCGTTCGGCGATATCGCGAAGCAGTGCCTGCGGCGCGATCCGCAGAGGCGATGCACGCTGGCAGAGATTGCGGCGCGGCTCGATCCGGAGGCGCCGCCGCTGGGAATGCTGCTGCCGGTCGCGACGAATGCGGCTGCAGGCGCGACACCGTCGCCAGTGCGAGTGGCCGTCGCTCTGCCCGCGCCAACATCGCCGGCAAGGCCCGTGCAGGCATCGAAACTGAGCGCCTCGGCGGCGCGTCGAACGCAAGGCAGAGCCAAGAAGCTGCCGCTGCGATTCGTGGCGCAAGCGGCTGCGGTCGTCGTGGTGCTGGGAATGGTGGCGTTCGCGGTGGCCAAGATTTCCAGCCGAGGCTCGGCGGCAGATGCTCGCGGCGACAGGGATGCTGTGGCCACGGAGTCATCGCCGACGCCGCAACCAGCGGCTGAGGTTCCTGCGTCGAAGAAAGCCGAACCTGCGGATGCGGTGGCGGCAGCGTCTGCTCCGGCACCCGCACCGGCACCAGCTCCGGTTCCGTCTCCGAAACCCGCTGCGAAGCGAGTTGCGGCAATGGGTGTGGGAGGCGGCGTGGTGCATCAGGTGCTGCCCGACGTGCCGCGGAGCGCGAGCGCAACGATTCACGGCGCGGTGCGTGTCGGCGTGCGCGTGCACGTAGACGCATCAGGCAAAGTGGTGGGCGAGAGCCTCGAATCCGCGGGGCCGAGCAAGTATTTCGCGAATCTTGCCGAGAAGGCTGTGCGCAACTGGGAATTTTTGCCGCCCATCGCGGACGGCCAGCCTACGTCGAGCGAGTGGATTGTGCGATTTGAGTTTGCGCAGGATGGAACGAAGGCGACGGCAACTCGCGCGTCGCGTTAGTCCAATGCCGCAGGGCCGAAAGGCTTCACCCCGCGAAACCGGGGTGAGCTACATAAACCAAGCCGACGGACGCCCGATGCGAATGGCCCCGGCAACGCCAAGAAATATTGCCGGGCACAGCATGCTGTGCCCCTACGAAGAAAGTGCGACGGCCAAAACAGCACAAGCAAAGGCCCGATCTCACGCGTCGCACCGTTATTTTTTGGGCGTGAGGCGCAGAATGTTTCCGACGTCGGTGAGGACGTAGACCGAACCGTCGGACGCCTGCTGCACGTTGCGAATGCGCTGGCCAAGATCGGCGAGCAGATGCTCTTCGCCGACGACGCGATTACCGTCGAGCACCAGCCGAATCAGGAATTTTCCGTAGAGAGCGCTGACGAAGAGATTTCCCTTCCACTCGGGAAACATATCTCCGGTGTAGAACATCATCCCGCAGGGTCCAATATCCGGATACCAGAAATAGATGGGCTGTTCCGTGCCTTCCTTCACTTGCGCGCCGTTGCCGACGACGTCGCCGGAATATTGGCGGCCGTAGGAGACGTTGGGCCAGCCGTAGTTCTTCCCGGCGTGGATGATGTTGATCTCGTCGCCGCCCATCGGACCGTGCTCGTCGAGCCACAGGTCGCCCGTGGCAGGATTGATGGCGAGGCCTTCGGGATCTCGATGGCCATACGAGTAGGTTTCGGGCGGAACGCCGTTCGTGCCGACGAACGGATTGTCCTTGGGAATCGAGCCGTCGGGATTGATGCGCGCGACGCGGCCGGTGTATGTGCGGAGGATGGAAAGATCGTTGACCTGATGATCCGCGGGATCGCCCTTCGTATCGTAGAGCAGCGAGCGGTCGGCGCCACTGACGAAGAGAGTGCCGTCGGGAGCGAACAGGAGCCGGCGTTCGAGACCGTCAAGGAGAACCTGGATGTTCCCGAGGCTTTTCTCGTCGTCGCTCAGGCGGGCGCGGGCCAGGCGCTCGGTACCGATGGGTTTGGCGCGGCGCTCGGCGAGCGGGAGATTCACTTGCTTGCCGTAGAACGAGTTCGGCCAAACACCCGGATCTTCACCTGGCGGCGGCGCGTAGTAGGTGAAATAGATCAGCCGATTCTGCGCGAAGTGCGGGTCGATGACCACGTCGTGCAAGCCGCCCGCGCCGATGACTTTGACTCCGGGAACACCAGCAAGAGGGCGGAAGAAGATGCCGTCTTTGTTGACGACGCGCATTTCTCCGGTGCGTTCGGTGACGAGGATTTCGCCACCGGGCAGGAAGGCCATCGACCACGGGTTGTTCAGGCGGGTGACAACAGTATCCACTTTGAGCGGCGGCGAGGCTGTCTGCGGCGCGGGAGCACCCGTCTGGCCGGGGAATGCGGGCTTCGGCGGAGGATAGTCGGTCGCTTTGACCTGCTGCGCGCGTACGGGTGACCCGAGCGCGATCGTAGACAGCAGTGCGGCGAGAAAGAACGCAGACTTCGTCATGAATCCTCCGGTTGTGAAGCGCACGCAGGTTACCTGTAGCCCCGGAATTAGGCAACTGCTGCCGATGATGATCGGCGCTGGTGGTTCGTGACGACCGCTAGAAAAGGCGCCAATCAGGACCCGCCGGGAAACCGGCGGGCGGGGATTGGCGGTCCCGGGGCGGCGGCACGCTCGATTTCGGCGTTGATTTCGCCGCCGATGAGGAACGAAAGGCCGCTGACGTAGAGCCAGACCAGCAGAATCATCGCCGCGCCGAGCGAGCCGTAGGTAGTGCTGTACGTGTTGAAGAAATGCAGATACACGCGAAGGCCCGCCGAGGAAGCCAGCCAGAGCAACATGCCGAAAAGGGATCCGGGAGTGATCCAGTGTTTGCGATGATTTTCGAGATTCGGCCCGCAATAGTAGACCAGCGAGAACGAAATCATCACGAAGAGCGCGGCGGCGGGCCACTGCAACGCCTTCCAGACGACGGCGAGGAATGAACTCCAGGAAAATTCCCGCGCCAGCCAGTCCACGAAGCGACCACCAACCAACACCACCAACAACGCGGAGAGAAGCAGGACCGTCATGACGAACGTGAGGCCCAGCGCCGTGGCGCGAACGCGGACCCAGGAACGCGCCTCGCGGACGCGGAAGACGCCGTTCAGGGTGGAGATCATCGAGCTCATGCCACCGGATGCGAACCACAGACCGACGACGATGCCGAAGGTAATCTTGCCACCCCCGCTGTGGCCGGCCAGCTCGTCGACGATGCCGTCGACGAGTTGAGAAGCGGCCGGCGGAAGAAAATCGGTGAAGTAGGAGAGCAGGCTATCGAGCAGCGCCGAGCCGTGCGATGCGAAAAGTCCAAAGAGAGCCAGCATGAACACCAGCAGCGGAAAAAGCGCGAGGATGAAATCGAAGGCCAGGCCGGAGGCGCGGGAGAAGAGTTCGTCGTGGACGATGGCGCGAAGGACGTTGAGGGCTAGGCGAAGCGGGGTGAGGCCGCCGAGTTTCCAGAGGGAGCCGAGGCGGGGGCGTGGGATTTGGGAAGCGGATGTCATCCGGGCGTATCTTAGACCCGAATCGCGGGAAATGAGTTTTCCTCCACGCGAATGATTGCAGCACGCCCGTCAAGCCGGCGCGGCGAACAGCGGCAGCAAGCTGCCGCACTCCACAGCGGCGGACGTGAATGGCCGCATCGTGGCCAAGCATCCTTGCCGGGCGTAGCAGTGCTACGCCCCTACAACCCCAGGAGCCAGGAATTGAGGTAGCCGGGATGGCCGGCGGAGCGCGGCGTTGTCGCGGCGGCTGAGCGCAGCTCGGCGATTCGGTGCGCGGCATCGACGGGCGTGGCTAGGCGGGCGAGTGCGTCAGCGAGTTGCGCGGCCCAGGAATCGTTGGCGAATGCGGCTGCGATTTCGCGGTCGGTGGATGCGGTGCGGAGCCGGTGGGCGAGATGCGTGCGCGAGCGGCGGCCGTCGTGTTCGCCCTCGTAGAGTTGAGCGAAGCCCAGTTCCCTGCCGCAGGCTTGCGAAACGGAGAAATCGGCGTAGGTGGTGAGTCCTGCGACGCCGCCGGGATGCTGCGCGAGATGCGCGCGGAGGGGACCATACCAGAGCTGCACGGCATCGGCATTGGTCGCGAATGCTTTGGCGCCGCGGCGCGCGAGCACCTGTGCAAAGGCCTGGCAATCGGCGTAGCGGTCGTCGAAGACGACGGCCGTGATTGGTGCAATATCCGGCGAAGTCTCGGGCGATGATTCCTGAGCGCGTTGCGAAGTGGCAGAGAGCGGAGCAGATGCCCAGATTGCGCCGGGAATGGCCGCCGGAACAATCGCGGCGCCCGCGCCTTTGAGGAAATCGCGTCTATTCATGGGCGGCTCCCTGCGGCGGAGGCTGCGGGCGGGCGGAAGCGGGCCGGGCGATGTAGGCGGCGATCAAGTCGAGCTCGCTGTCGGGGACTTCGATGCGGGTGTGAGGCGGCATGCCGTTGATTCCGACGCGGGTGATTTTCTTGACGTAGTCGGCGGTGAGGTCGGTGCGCTGTTCGAGAAGCGCGCGGTCTTTGCCGAGGCGGCGGCCGAGCATGATCGTGCCTGTGCCGCCGGCGAGATGGCAATAGCCGCAGCGCGCGTGGAAGAGCTCGTTGCCTTCTTCGAGCTTTTGCGCGGAATCACCGGCGGACTTCGACTGAGCCGCGCGCGGGTGACCGATGCCGATGAAGATGAACGCCGCCATCAGCACGGCGAAGCTGGTGTACGGCGCGAGCGAGCGGAGGTGCGAATTCGTGATCATGCGCGGCTCCCGCGAAAGGCTTTCGGCCAGATGCCCTGCTTGCCCGGAGCGAGGATGCCGTTGGGATCGAGCGCGTCCTTGACGGTCTCGTTGAGGCGGCGCAGGGCGTGATTGTTGTAGTCGAAGCTGAGGGCGACGTCGTCCATGAAGGAAATGTGCGTGCGGTATTCGCTGTAGCCTTCCATGGCCGCGTCGGCGACGAGAACCTTGAAGAGGTTGCGGACCCTCGTCGTCATGGCCTTGTCGTCGCGGTCGTAGACCATCATGTTGACGTTGGTGGTGTAGCGCTCGAACAGGGTGAAGGAGCCGTAGTAGTCAACGCCGATCTCCTCGTAACGCTTCTTCGTGCTGTGGAATTGCTTGAGGACGTGTTCGCTGCCGGCCGGCAGGACGGGCGAGAAGCCGAGATGGCCGCCGCGTCCGCCGCGCCAGTTGATGATTTGAAGCGGGTTGGTGCTGGGAACGCCAGCGCCGGAATTTTCGATGGGATCGCCGCGATGCCACTTCACGACTTCGAATTCCTGCTTTGTGTGTTTCGAGAAAGCGGCTTTGATGACTTTGGCGTGGGCTTCGTTGACTTCGTCGTAGCCGAAGAGCCTGAGGCTGACTCCCCACCAGCCGAGGTTCCATTTGTCGAGAATGGAGCGCAGAACGTCATCGGGCAGTGCGCCGTCGCCGTCGTACCACTGGCTGCGCGGCGTCCGCGTGGCGATGACGCGGAGGGAATTTCCGATGCTCGGGTTCTGCTGAAGGACACCATTCATGCGCAGCGGCTGGAGGACGTCGATGGCCCAGCCGATGTCGTCCGGATCCGGGAGCTGCATGTTCAGACCCAGAGTGCCTTCAGGCTCAGGCATCAGCCACATGCCCATTTTGGTGACGACGCCGTAATTGGATTGGACGAAGACCTGGTCCCACGAGGGGCCGAAGCCGTATTTGAAGAGCTGCCAGCAGGCACTGTTGGACATGGCGCCGGTGCCGGTGCGGATCATTTCGCCATTGGGGAGAACGACTTCGAGGCCGCAGATGTTCTTCGTGTTTTCACCGTACGGGGTATAGCCGTAGCCGCGTTCGAGCGCGTTGCCGACGACGCTGCCCCAGGCATTGGCCGGAACGGACATCCAGAGCGGGATCTTGTTTCCCTGAAGGTGCGCGAAGAGATCGAAGAAACCGACGCCGGGCTCGATGAGGCAATAGCCGTAGCGCTCGTTGACGTCGAGGATGCGCTTCATGCGGCCGAGGTCGAGGACGACGGTGCCGGGCATATTGGGCGCCGCGGCGCCGTAGCCGAGGTTTTTACCACGCGAAATGGGCCAGAGCGGAATCTTGTATTCGTTGGCGAGGCGAACGATGGCCTGGACCTCTTCGGCGGAGGCCGGGCCGACGGCGGCGCTGGGCGTGTGCTGGTCGGCGTCGCCGGGGGCGTAGATGTCCATGTAGGTGTAGCGGTCTTCTTCGGTGGCCAGGACCCACTGGCGGCCGACCACACCGGCGAAGGCGTCGAGGGCTTTTTGGAAAGTTTTCTCGTTGACGTTTGGCGGAAGCACCAAAGGCATTTCGGACGGCTCCTCAGTTGGACCGGTTGGCTGCTAGTAGCCGCAATGCGGCCCCCTTCATATCACAAAGGGGGCGGGGGCACTACAGGGGCGGGCGCCGAGGTGGAACGCTCGGCAGAAAAACGCCGGCAGGATGCCCTTCGGCTCCGCTCAGGACAAGCCGGCTCTACAGGAGCAATGGGACGTTCGAACAGCTGTACGGGTATTGCACTCTTGGACAGGGGGGCGGCGACGAATCGCCGCGCTATGCTGGCGGAGGGTAGAATTTAGTGATCCGGGGATTGCGAAAGGAACGTCTTTCGCTGCCCGGGCAAGTGGCCTGCCGCGCGAATTAGGGGGTGCGGCGGGATTTGTGATTCGCGTGGGATTTCTTCAGGAATTCGAGGGTAAGGATCGGTCCGGCAATGGCTCCGCTGTTCCAACGTCGATTTACGCTTGATGAGGAAGTAGAACGCCCGAAGGCTGCTCCGGAGACGCCGGTCGCTGCTCCGGGCGAGGTGTCCACGGTAGAAAATGCCGCGGGTGGGGAAAAAGCGGCCGAGGCAGAAGCTGCGGCGATCGAGGCGAGTCAGCCTTCAGGGACTGCAGCGCCCGAATCGCACGAAGGATTGATACCCGCGAGCAAGCTGCCTTCGGCGGCAGACACTCTGGCGCAGCTGTTTGCGGAAGCACCGGCTGCCGAACCGCCGCCTGCGGAAAAGGTTGAACAGCCTGCGGCGATTTTGGAGACAGCTCTGGAGACACCGGCTGCGGAGGTCACGCCCAGAAGACAGGGATTGTTGGCGCGATTGTTCAAGTCCAAGCGGCAACCGAAGAGCGCTGCTGAGGAGCCCGCGCCCGTCGCGCCGATTGCCCCGGCTGATGTGCCGAGCGAGCCTGCGGTTGCGACGACGGCGGTTGCAGCCGCTGAAGCGCCTATCGCGGAGGAACCAGCAACGCTCGAATCCGCGAGCGAGTCGCTTGTACTGGCGGAGATACCGAAAATTTCCCTGGCATCGGCTGACGGCGCTCCGGTGGTCGCGGCGGCAGAGCTTCCGATCATGGCCGAAGAGTTGCCGCCGGCTGCGGACGCGCTCGAGGATTTGTTTCGGCCGGAAGAAACGTCCGTCGTCGCGACGCCGGATGCATCGGCAGATACGGATGCTGATGACGAGGCGATTGCCGAGGTTCTGAGAGAAATTCCCGTCCAGGCGACCAGTGAAGCTAAGAGCCGTACTGCAAGCGAAATAGATTTTGCAGAGTTGGGTCAGGAGCACACGGAGTCCCACGAAGCGCCCGGTGCGCTTGAAGTGTCGCCAAGCAGCGATTCGCACGGTGAGATGCCAGTGGAAGCGGAGGCCGAAATCGAGCGCGGAGACGCACAACTTGCCGCGCCCTTGATCGAAACGCGGGATGAGTCAACAGCCGAAAAGACGCCAATCGGGAGATTGGCGCTCCCAGAGGCACCGGCGACCGACGCCGCCGCTTCAGATGAAGACTCGCGCGTCGCGAATTGGGAAGAAGGCGCCGAACAAATCACGAAAGCGGACCCGCCCGAAGCCGAAGCTCCCCGGGTGCCGTCGTTGCTGGATGGATCGAGGCGGCTTTACAAGGATTGGGCGTTTGACGAAAAGCTGGCGAGCCACGGCGAGTGGGTCGAATCGCACGGGCGAACCGGGCAGCGCGCCGATCTTTCGGGCGCCGAGCTTGAAGCGTCGGACTTGATCAGCGTAAATTTGCGGCTCGCCGACATGCACGACGCGAATTTGCGCGCGTCGGACCTTTTGCTCGCGGATTTGCGCGATGCGTGCCTGGTGCGGGCGGATCTCGAGGAAGCGTGTCTGGTCGGAGCGAATCTGGAAGGCGCGAACCTGGAGGGCGCGTCGCTCGAAACAGCGATGGGACTGGTGCCGCGGCAATTCGCGGGCGCGAACCTGCGCGACGCGCTGCTGGCGCCTCACCTGATGGAATTCGACGCGGTGACGGCGTTCGATCGCGAATCGAAGAACGCGTTTCGTTATTTTTGGATTACGAGCGTGGTCAGCGTGCTTTCGTGGCTGTTGATTGCGAAGACGCGGGACGCACAGCTGCTGACCGATTCGGCGATCATTCCGCTCCTGCGTTCGCGTGCCGCGGCGGCCGCGCTGCCAACGGCTGAATCGTATTTGATCCTTCCGGCGGCCCTTTTCGTGGTGTACGTGCTGCTTCACTTTCATCTGCAGCGGCTTTGGGACGCTGTGGCCGAGTTGCCGGCGATTTTTCCGGATGGACACATGCTGGGCGACACCGGGCCGGGAATCATTTCGGGCTTGCTGCGCACGCACTTCCGCTGGATGAATCCCGATCCAACGTCCACGCGGCTCGTGGAAAAGAGCGCGTCGCTGGGTGCGGCGTACTGGATTGTGCCGGGCACGCTGCTGCTTTTCTGGGCGCGCTACCTGACGCGGCAAGAGACTCACGGAACGATCTTGCTGGCGATGCTGGCAGCAGCGGCAATTGGCATGGCCACGTATGCCACGCTGAAAGTGGGACGCCGGCAGGAGCGGTGGGCGTTCGAGAATACGTGGGTGAGGTGGGCGCTCCGGAAGGTCAAGGCAATCAACCCGACCTCCGTAGCGGCGGCGATCGGCGTGGTACTGCTGCTACTTTCGGCGGGAGTCATTTTCGGCGTGCCGCACGACCGCAGCCGCGCGCCGCAGTTTGGCCTGGCGAATATTCGGAGGTGGGCGCCGAACGCGTTCTGGTGGCTGGCGTACGATCCGTATCCCGACCTGACAGAGGCGTCGATTTCACGGCGGCCGGCGAACTGGAACGGCTCGGACGAGCAGGTGGCGTCGGTGGACGGCTTGCGCGTGAATAATGCAAAGTTTCGCTACGTGCAGGCGTACGGGGCGTTTTTCGCGAATGCGCACCTGTGGCGCGCGGATTTTCAGGGCGCGTTTTTGTCCGAAGCGGACCTGCGCGGCGCGGACCTGGGCCAGAGCAACATGCGCTATGCGGTGATGGACCACGCGCAAATGAACCACGCGAATCTCGACCGCTCGAACCTCGACGGAGCGGACATGCGGCGGGCGGATTTGCGCGATGCGAATCTTTCGTACTGCTCGCTGGAGAACACGATCCTGGTGGATGCGCGGCTCGACGGCGCGAGTCTCTATACCGCGCGGCTGCCCGGTGCCACGTTGACGCGCGCGATTCTGGAGAAGGCGGACCTGCGGGAATCGCAATTGCCCGGCGCGCATATGGATCACGCCGATCTACGCAGCGCGTATTTGTGGTCGGCGAAGCTGCCCGGCGCGGATATGGGCGGCGCGCAACTCCAGGGCGCGATTCTGATTGACGCGGATCTACATGGCGCGAATCTCGGCGGGGCGCAATTGACCGGAACGGTGCTCAACGGCGCGGATCTAAGCGGCACGAGCCTTGAGGGAGCGGATTTGCGCGGCGCGCTGGGATTGAGCGCGAGCCAGGTGTGTTCGGCGAAATCGCGGCTCGGCGCGATGCTCGATCCGGATATGGAGACGCAGGTCGAGGCGCAGTGCGGGAAGCAGTAAGGAACTTCAGCGGCTAAAGCCGGTCTTCTTTTGGGAAGCTGTTGTCGTGGCTGAAGAGGCTGAGGAAAAAGGCGGATGAAGAGTATCCTCAGGCGCTAAAGCGCATTGAGCGCAGGCGATTTATGTCGGAGCTGAAGCTCCGCCCCCCTAAAAGGCGCCTTTTTCCGCAAACTGTGAAGCCACGCCCCACAACGATTCTTGGTTTGCGGCGCAACTCCGAAAACATCAGAAAAGCCTCACCTCCAAAGAGGTGAGCTACATGAGTCGCAGACTAAAAGCTGGACCAGGGGCTGGCGGCTTTCAGGCGGTCGTTGACGTTCTTGATGTTCTTGACGCCCTGATCCGCGAGCCAATCTTCGAGAGCTTTCACTCCCTGCTTGGCGTAGACGGGAATGGCATCCTTCCAGGTGGCACGGCCGCAGAGAACTCCCGAAAATTTGACGCCGGATTCCGCGGCCAGATCGAGAGTTTCGCTGAAGACGTCGTTACTGACGCCGGCCGAAAGATAGATGAACGGAAGCTTCGCCGCGGTAGCGGCCTTCAGAAAATGTTCTTTGGCCTGTTCGCGCGTATAGACGGATTCGCCCTTGCAGGCTTTGGTGCCAGCGACGAAGGCCATGTTCACGGGAACTTCGACCTTGAGGATGTCCACGCCGTATTGCGGTTTTGAAAATTCCGCCATGCTCTTGGCGACGATGTCCGGCTTCTTGCGCGCGTAGCCGATTCCCTTCTCATCGGCGCCCTCTTCGTAGCCGACAAGCTCCAGGAAAAACGGAACGTCCACGGCGGTGCATTCCGAGCCAATGCGCTCGACCCAGGCGTGCTTGATTTCGTTCACGGCCGGTGGATCGAAAGGCGTGTAGTAGAGCAGAATCTTGATGCAATCGGCGCCGGCGGCGACGAGGCGGCGGACCGACCAGATGTCGAGAAGATCGGGCAGGCGGCCGGGGCGCGTGTTGTCGTACCCGCTGTTTTCGTAGGCGAGCAGCAAACCGGCGTTTTTCGCGCGGGCGAGGGCGGCCGGAAGGCCGTATTCGGGATCGAGAAGGATGGCGCTGGCGTGCGGCGTGAGAACTTTGACCACCGCGGTCTTGAATTCCTCGAGCATCTGGGAGGTGACCGCATTCTTGTCGCCGCCCTTTTCCTTAGCGATAGCGCTCTTGAGCGAACCGCGCTGGTCCATCGCGGCGGCGGCAATTACGTCTCGCGAATTCGATACCGCCTTCAGGCCCTTCTGTTTTCCCGGCGTGAGTTTCATCGTCTGCGACCCTCCTGGGCAAGCTCGAAGCTGAGGAATCACCATTTTAGCATGCGGGATCGGGCAAGTTGAGAGTTAAGAGTTCAGAGACAAAGACAAAAGCGAACCCACCGCAGAGACGCAGAGAACCCTTACAGGGAAAGAACGTGATGCTGATTGGCGCAGGGGCTGTTGTTGGCCGAGCCCGGAGTTTCGGCGAGAGATGTGAGCTTGTCGAGAAACTCGGGGCCGAGCGACGCGAGCAGCGGCAGGGCGCAATGCGTTCGTTCCTGCAAACCGCCGCCGGGATAGAGCGAGTCGAGCAAGATGCGTTCATGGCGATCGAGGATTCCCGATCGGAAATTTTCGGCGCGGGCCACTTTTCCCTTGAGTTGCTCGATCTGGTGCAGCATCTTGCGTTCGGAAGCGTGCAGGGCTTCAATCAGCGTGGAATCGAGGCGCGTGAGCGGCTCTTCATATGCTTTCATCATGTCGCGAAGCGCGGATTCGGTTTCTTCGAAGCGGCTGGCCAGCGCAGCCGGAAGAGATTTCTGCTCCATTTTCGCGCGCAGGTGCTGCGGCCCGGCGAGCAGATCACGGATATCGAGGCCATACTGTGCGAGAAAACGGGCGATCGGCTGCTCGACGATCGTGAAACTCGCCCGCGGCAGGATCGCCGGCATTCCTACGCCGCACTCCCGATAGACGACCTGCGCCTGGGCCATGTAAGCAGCCTCCGCGGGCCCGCCGATGTAGGCGGCGGTTGGCAAAATCGTGTCCTGGATCACGGGGCGCAAAAGCGCGCTTGGGGAAAACGCCTCCGGCTGCCGGTGAATCGCTTCGAGAAGCTGGTCCAATGAGAATTCGGAATCGCCACAGATGAAACCGCCGTTTTTGCCGCGGACCGGTTCGCGACGGCCTGAGATGCTCCGGAAGAGAAGCGTCGTTTCGTGGGTGACTTTCACCTGGGCATGAAATCCCGCGTGTTCCAGCTCCTTCGATCGCGAAAGAAGAGCGTCTCTGATTTGTGCCGAGCGACGGACCGCAGTTTCAAAATGCCCGGCGAAAAGCCGATGGAGACGCGGATCGAGCTGGTCAATGAAAATGAGACCGCGGTGCGCGAAGAGGCGCGACATAAGCTTCCCGAACGCCGAGCCATACGTCTCACCCGATCTGTACGATTCGTGGAGGGCGTTGGCGACCTGTTCTGCAAACGGGCCGTCAAGCGTCTGGGCGGCGGTAGAAACGAGAGGCTCGA
The DNA here is from genome assembly GCA_963769415.1 of uncultured Acidobacteriota bacterium. Taxonomy (GTDB): domain Bacteria; phylum Acidobacteriota; class Terriglobia; order Acidiferrales; family UBA7541; genus Palsa-295. The sequence continues at coordinate 1,039,308 of CAVYLM010000005.1, read as the reverse complement.
TGGCGTCGCCGAGAACAATTTCGCCGACGCGGCAGCCAGCGTCTTTGTCATTCGGCGGAAGTTCGTAGCGCGCGAGGCCGTTGCGCGTATTCCAGAACGTGTGATTGACCTCGGCGAGGTCGTGGTCTTCAGTGGCCAGCCAGAAAATCGGGACAGCGTCGATGCCGCGGCGAGTGGTTTCTTCCGCGCAGCGAATCGCCGAAAGCGCCTTGTAGAAAGTGTACGCCGGGCCGGAAAAAAGACCGACTTGCTGGCCAGTGACGATCGCGACGGCGCTCGCGGCGAGGCGCTCAAGATTGTGCGAGGTGGCGAGATCGAGCTTCGCCAGCGGAGCGAAACGCTGGTTTTGCTCGCGCAGAATCTCGACGACGTTCTTGCGGACTCCGGGATCGAGTTTCACCGCGCGCGCTGCAGCGTCAATACCGGCAGCAGTCGGCGGATGCGCGTAAAAGGCAGAGACGCGCGAGAAATCTTCAAGGAAAGCTGTGAAGAGCTTGGCTGTGTGGGGGATTTCCCGATGCGAGATACAGTGCGACTCCATTGCGGCGGTCATGATACACGCGGCCCCAGACACCGGCAACCCAGCGGCAAAGCGAGCGTGAGGCGAAGTCTCAGCACAGTTGGGATTGGATGCTCGGGCACGATGAAGGTTTCGGGCGACAGGTTTTCAGGAGCGTTCCGCCGTCGAGGCAGCCGATTTACGCCGGTGCAGATCCTGGAGCGCAGCAACGTCGGGCGCGTGGCCGGCCATGGCGCGGATACCAAGCGCAGCGGCGCTGGCCGCGGAAAGAGTGGTGATGCAAGGAACGTTGTAGCGCACGGCAGCGCGGCGAATGGACTTTTCGTCGTAGAAGGATTCCCGGCCGAGCGGGGTGTTGATCACCAGGTTTACTTTGCCCGTTTTGATCAGGTCGACGATATTCGGGCGGCCTTCGTTCACCTTGTAGACTGCATCAATTTCAATGCCCGCACGCTTGAGTGCCGCAGCCGTGCCCCGAGTAGCGGTGATCCGGAGGCCGGCGGCAGCCAAGTCTTTCGCAACTGCGGCGACTTGGCGCTTGTCGTGGTCGTTCACGCTGATGAAGACGGTTCCGGAAAGCGGCAGGCGCTGGCCGGCGGCGAGTTGCGCTTTGGCAAACGCGAGGCCGAAGGTGGAGGAGATGCCCATGACTTCGCCGGTCGAGCGCATTTCGGGGCCGAGGATCGTGTCGACGCCGCGGAATTTGCTGAACGGAAAGACCGGAGATTTCACGGCATAGAAATCGCGGACGGCGAGCTCTTTCACGCCGTCGAATTCGACGATCGGGAGATGGAGGTCCTTCAGTTTGCGGCCGGTCATCAGGCGCGCCGCGACCTTGGCGAGCGGGACGCCCGTGGCTTTGCTGACGTACGGAATCGTGCGCGAGGCGCGCGGATTGACTTCGAGCACGTGAACCTTGTCGTGCTGGATTGCGTATTGCACGTTCATCAGCCCAACGACGTGAAGAGCGCGCGCGAGGCGAACCGTGTAGTCGCGGATTTGCGCGAGGACTTCCGGCTTCAGCGTGACCGTGGGAAGAACGCAGGAGGAATCGCCGGAATGGATGCCGGCCTCTTCGATGTGCTCCATGATTCCGCCGATAACGACATCGTCGCCGTCGGCGAGCGCGTCGACGTCAACTTCGGTCGCGTCTTCGAGAAACTGATCGATCAGGATCGGGCGCTTGGGATCGGTGAGCGAGCCGATCTGCGATGCCTGCGTAACGTAATCCTCGACGGTTTTCAAATCGTAGGCGATGACCATGGCGCGTCCGCCGAGAACATAGCTGGGCCGCACCAGAACCGGCAGACCGATTTCGGAAGCTGTGGCGACGGCTTCCTGCGGCGCGAGAGCGGTTCCTCCGCGAGGCTGCGGAATATTCAATTCCGCGAGAAGCGCACCGAAGCGGCGGCGGTCTTCGGCCAGGTCGATCGATTCGGGATCGGTGCCGATGATTTTCGCGCGATTGCGCTTGAGTTCGATCGCCAGGTTCAGCGGGGTCTGACCGCCGAATTGCACGATGACGCCCTGCGGATTCTCGCGCTCGAGCACGGCGAGGACGTCTTCCAGCGTGAGCGGCTCAAAATAGAGGCGGTCTGACGTGTCGTAGTCGGTCGAAACCGTTTCCGGATTGCAATTGACCATGATGGTTTCATAACCGTCTTCTTTGAGCGCCAGGGCCGCGTGGCAGCAGCAGTAGTCGAATTCGATTCCCTGACCGATGCGGCTCGGCCCGCTGCCGAGGATAACGATCTTGGGACGGTCCTGCGCGCCGGATTCGTCTTCCTGCTCGTAGGTCGAATAGAGGTACGGCGTGAAGGACTCAAATTCCGCCGCGCAAGTATCCACGCGCTTGAAAACCGGGATGACGCCGAGCTCGTGACGGCGCGCGCGCACGGAGGCGGACTTTACGTTCCACAATTTCGCCAGTTCTTCATCGCTCGCGCCGGAGCGCTTCGATTCCAGCAGCAGCTCTCGCGAAATGCCGCGGAGTGAGCTGGCGGCCACGCGACGATCGAGCGCGACCATTTCCTCCATCTGGCGGATGAACCAGGGATCGATTTTCGTCAGCGAGCAGACTTCGTCGCAGGACATGCCGCGCTCGAGGGCCTCGAAGAGCCAGTGAATTCGGTCGGGGCCGGGCACGTGGAGCTTTTCGCGCAGAAGCGCCGTGTTGACTTCCGCGGGCGCGCGCCAGGCGGTGCTCGGCTCGAGCGAGCGGATGGCTTTGCAGAGCGATTCCTGAAACGTCCGGCCGATGGCCATCACTTCGCCGACGGATTTCATCTGCGTGGTGAGCGTGGCTTCGGTGCCGGGGAATTTCTCGAACTGGAACTTCGGAATCTTGGCGACGACGTAGTCGATGCTGGGCTCGAAGCACGACGGCGTCTTGCGCGTAATGTCGTTGGGAATTTCGTCGAGGGTCATGCCGACAGCGAGCTTTGCGGCGATTTTAGCGATCGGGAAGCCGGTGGCTTTGCTGGCCAGCGCGGAGCTGCGCGAGACGCGCGGGTTCATCTCGATCACAACCATGCGGCCGGTTTCCGGCTCAACGCCGAATTGAATGTTCGAGCCGCCGGTTTCGACGCCCACTTCCCGGATGATTGCGGCGGCGGCGTCGCGCATGCGCTGGTATTCCTTGTCGGTGAGGGTTTGCGCGGGTGCGACGGTGATGGAATCGCCGGTGTGGATGCCCATCGGGTCGACGTTCTCAATCGAGCAGATCACGACGAAGTTGTCGCGGTGGTCGCGCATCACCTCCAGCTCGAATTCCTTCCAACCGATGACGGACTCCTCGATCAGCGCCTGGTGCACGGGGCTGGCATCGAGAGCTCGCGCGATGGCGTCGGCAAATTCCTCGCGATTGTAGGCAATCGAGCCGCCGGTGCCGCCGAGGGTGAACGAGGGGCGGATGACGACGGGATAGCCCAGCTCGTCGGCGAGCTTGATCGCTTCGGGAATTTCGTTGACCACGGCGGAGGCCGGAACTTCGAGGCCGATGCGGCGGCAGGCATCCTTGAACAACAGGCGATCTTCCGCGATTTTGATCGCGCGAAGCTGCGCGCCGATGAGCTTCACGCCATATTTTTCCAAGATGCCCGCTTCGGCGAGCTCGACCGCAATATTGAGGCCCGTCTGACCGCCGACGGTCGGCAGCAACGCGTCGGGGCGTTCGGCGGCGATGATCGCTTCGAGGTATTCCTTGGCGAGAGGTTCGACGTACGTGCGATCTGCAATTTCGGGATCGGTCATGATCGTCGCGGGATTCGAATTGACGAGAATGACCTCGTAGCCTTCGGCGCGCAGAGCCTTGCACGCCTGCGTGCCGGAGTAGTCGAACTCGCAGGCCTGGCCGATGACGATGGGGCCGGAGCCGATGATCAGGATTTTCTTGATGTCAGTACGCTTGGGCATGGGCCAGGTTTGGAGACCTATCGAACGCCTTCCTTCATCATCGCGATGAAATCGTCGAACAGGTAGCGCGCGTCGTGCGGGCCGGGCGAGGCCTCGGGGTGATACTGCACGCTGAAGATCGGCAGCGAGCGGTGGCGCATACCTTCGTTCGTGTGATCGTTCAAGTTCACGTGCGTGATTTCGACGTCGCTCGAAGGAAGCGAATCCGGATCGACGCAGAAGCCGTGATTCTGCGCCGTAATTTCGACCCTCTGCGTGCGCAGATTTTTCACCGGGTGATTCGAGCCGTGATGGCCAAACTTCAGCTTGAACGTCTTGCCGCCAAGGGCCAGACCGCAGAGCTGGTGGCCGAGGCAGATGCCGAAAATCGGAACGCGGCCGACAAGCTTGCGAATGTTTTCGATGGCGTAAGTGACCGGTTCAGGATCGCCCGGGCCATTCGAGAGAAAAACGCCATGCGGCTTGAGCGCCAGGACATCTTCGGCGGAAGTCTTCGCGGGAACTACCGTGATCTCGCAGCCGTGGTCCACGAAAAGCCGAAGGATGTTCTGCTTGATGCCGTAGTCGTAGGCGACGACGCGATAGCGCGCGCCAGATTCTTTTCCGTTCGCCTTCCTCGGCCTTTCCACGGCTGTCGCAAGGCCGATCGAGCCCTTTTCCCAGTCGTATTTCTTCGCTGTGGTGACACGGCCGGCGAGTTCCAGGCCCGCCATCGTCGGCAAGGCGCGCGCCTCGGCGATCAGCTGATCGGCGGGCATGTCATCCGTGGAAAGAATGCCGCGCAGCGACCCGACGTCGCGGAGATGGCGAACCAGCGCGCGTGTGTCGATATCGCTGATCACCGGAACGCCGAAACGCTCGAGATACTGCTGGGCGGTTTCGCTCGACCGCCAGTTGGACGCGAGCACGGAAAACTCGCGGACGACCAGCGCCTCGATGTACGGCTTGGGCGATTCCTCATCGTCGAGGTTCGTGCCCACGTTGCCGATGTGCGGATACGTCAGGCACACGATCTGTCCGGAATAGCTCGGATCGGTGAAGACTTCCTGATAGCCGGTGAGGCTCGTGTTGAAAACGACTTCGCCGCCACGGCGGGTGCGAGCACCCGCCGCGCGTCCGTTAAATACTCTTCCGTCCTCGAGCGCGAGAATCGCGCGTCCTGAGAGGGCTTCGTTCAGTGTGTCCTCCAACAGTTGTCATTTCGATGCGGCGCTCACGGTTGAAGAGGGAGTGAGCGATCCGAAGTGGTCCACCGGCCAGTAAGCGAAGACGGCTTTGCCGTAGATGTATGAGCGCGGAACAGAACCGAACACGCGCGAGTCATTCGAGCTATCGCGATGGTCGCCCATGACGAAGTACTCGCTCAGCGGAATGCGGCGTGCCGGGTAGTTCGAACCGTCTAGGTAACCGGACGGGACATACTGGTCCGGCAGTTCCCTGCCATTAACGTAGACGTTTCCGGCTTTGATCTCGACAGTTTCACCCGGCAAGGCCACGACGCGTTTGATGAATGACTTCGAGCGGTCCAGCGGATACCAGAACACCACCACGTCCCCGCGCTCGATCGGCTCGAAGCGATAGATGAATTTATTGATGAAGATGCGCTCCTGATCGGAGAGCAGCGGGTTCATGCTCGTGCCCTCGACCTTCACCGGCTGGTACAGAAAAATCATGATGACGATCGCGAGGCCAAGCGCCACGGCGAGATCGCGGGTCCAACTGCGCAGCTCCCGCCGCAATGGAGGAATTGCAGCTTTGTCAGGCGGGACCGGCGAGCCGATTTGAGAATCGTCCTGCATGCTGTGCAAATCTATTTATATCATGGCGTCAGAGCGGAGGCAAAGGACGGTGGCGGAGGGACGCTCCCGCCGCACGGGCTCATTCGGCGAGCGCGAAATTGAGGTTTGCCATAGCGGCGACAACGGCGGTTTCGGCACGCAGAATATGTTCCCCCAGCGACGCTTCGGCGAATCCCGCGGCACGGGCTGCGGCAAATTCGTCATCGGTCCAGCCGCCTTCGGGCCCGATAGCCAGGGCAACCAAGCTGGCACCCGCGACAGAAGGTTCGTGAGGCGTTTTAGCCAGAACTTCACGCAAACTAGGAGCACCCGTTTTTTCGGAGAGCAGGATTTTGAGTGCCGCGGAAGAAGCGGCGAAGGCTTTTTGTGGCGCGACGGCCGTATCGATCTTCGGCGGGCGGAGCCTGCGCGACTGCTGCGCGGATTCGAGGAGAATTCTCTCCCAGCGCGCGTGACGTTTCGATGCCGCGGCGATGAGCGGCTTGTCCGTGCGCGCGGCGGCGAGAGGAATTATCGTGGTCGCGCCGAGTTCGGTGGCTTTTTCGAGGCACCATTCGAAGCGGTCGAATTTCACGAGCGAGAGAAGCAGCTCAATTCGCAGCCGAGGCACGGAAGCGGGGATATGCTCGACCAGAGCAAAATCCACGCGGCTGCGGCCCTGCTTGGAAAGTGCCACGCGCTCGATTCGTCCGAGCCAGACGCGTTCGCCATCGCTCAATTCGTAGAGCTGACCGGTTTCGGCGCGCAGCACGCGGCCGAGGTGCTCGGCAGCATCCCCGCTCAGATACGCGGAATTGGATTCAAAATGATCGACGAAGAACCGGCGGCGCATGGCGAAGGATTGTAGCCTGAGCGGATGCAAAGGAAGGTGTTGCTGTTGGTTTTATGTAGCTCACCCCCGGTCCTTGGGGGTGAGGCTTTTCGGCCCCGGGTTTTGCACGCGACGCCCGCTAGCCGAAGATGTCCTTTACTTTATCGAAGAAGCTCGAAGACCGATCGGCAGGCTTGTTTTCCACTTTCATCGTTTGGCCGAGCTGCTCCAAGGCACGGCGCTGATCGCGCGACAGCTTCGATGGCACCACCACGCGGATATTGACGTAGAGGTCGCCCTTGCCGCCGTGCGGGTTTGCGAGTCCCTTCCCTTTTTGGCGGAAAATCTGGCCGGACTGCGTGCCTTCCGGAATTTCGAGATCGGCCTCGCCTTGCAGTGTCGGGATCTTGATCTTCGCGCCGAGCGCGGCCTGCGGAAAGCTGACCGGAATCGTGCAGTAGAGATCCGAGCCGCGCCGCTCAAAAAACGGGTGCTCCTTCACTTCGAGGAAAATGTACAGATCGCCGGCGGGACCGCCGTTCGTCCCCGGCTCGCCCTGGCCGGACATGCGCAGGCGTGTGCCGGAATCGACTCCGGCCGGAACACCGACTTCGAGCGTGCGCTCGCGCTCGATGCGCCCCTGCCCGCGGCAGGTTTCGCAGGCTTCGCGAATCACCTGCCCCGCGCCCTGGCACGCCGGGCACGTTCGCGTGATCGAGAAGAATCCCTGCTGATATGCCATCTGTCCACGGCCGCCGCAGGTCTTGCAGGTGGCCATGCCGCTACCGGGCTTTGCGCCGGTCCCTTTGCACGCTTCGCAATTTTCGCGGCGCGCAACGCGAATCTTTGTGTTCACGCCAGCCGCGGCTTCTTCGAAACTCAGCGACATGTCGTAGCGCAAATCCGCGCCGCGCTGCCCCCGTGCGCCGCGCGATCTCCGGCCGCCACCTCCAACCTGCTCGAAGCCGAAGAGATCGCCAAGGATGTCGTGAAATTCCTCGAAGATCGTGGCATTGAAGCCGCCACCGTCAAATCCGCGGCCGCCCAAGCCCGCGTGACCGAAGCGGTCGTACACCGGGCGCTTCTGCGGATCGGAGAGAACGCTATACGCTTCCGATGCCATGCGGAAATTCAGCTCGGCTTCTTCTTTGTTCTCGGGATTCCGGTCCGGATGCCACTTGAGCGCAGCTTTGCGATACGCCGATTTGATCTGGTCAGAGGACGCGTCGCGGTCTACGCCGAGGACTTCGTAAAAGTCGGGCTGGGCCTGATTTGCCATGCGGACTGCTTATCTCCAGTTAAAGATTCGGGAAATTTCGCGCGGTTGGTCGCGCCGATGCAAATCGGATGCCACTACTCGTGTTTCGATGCGTGCGCCGAATGGGGCTCGGGTGTGCTGGCCACGCGAACCATCGCCGGCCGCAGCACCCGCTCGTGAAACATATAGCCGGGCTGCATTTCACCGATCACGATCCCGTCCGCATGTTCCGTGGTTTCCACGCGCTCAATAGCGTGATGATAATGCGGATTGAACTCCTGCCCCACCGCATCGATTCGAACAAGCCCCTGTTTCGCCAGAGATTCCCAGAGCTGCCGCCGGATCAGCTCGAAGCCCCGGTGATAGTCGTCATACGCCGCATCACCGGAAACCGCGAGGGCCCGATCGAAAGCGTCGAGCACCGGAAGCAGGTTCTCGACGAGCGACTCGACGCCGCGATGACGTTCTTGATGGCGTTCTTTCTCGACGCGCTTGCGGAAATTCTCGAAATCCGCCTGGCGGCGGACGAGCATGTTCATCAGCTCCTGCTTTTCGGCAAGGAGTTTCCCGAGTTCGTCCGTCGCGGGAGGATCGATCAGCTCCGGAGCGCCAGCCGGCTGCGAAGCCTGCTGCTCCTCGGCGGATGCCGGGTCCGGATTCAAGTTCTTGTGTTTGTGTTCGCTCACGAGTCCTTTGTTTCGTCGGAATTTTCGGAAAAGAACTGCGCCATGAAGGCCACGGCGGTAATCACGCGCTCGTAGTGCATGCGCATCGGCGCGAGAATGCCAAGGGCTCCCTGCACACGATCGCCATTCGTGTAGGAAGCCGAAACCAGCGCCAGATGCTTCCCTGCATTCGACATCTTGTCGAGGCCGAGTTCCACGTGCACGGGCTCCGGCGCTTCGATGCAGCCGCTGAGCAGCGCGATCAGGCGGTCTTTTTCTTCGATCGCTTCCAGCAACTCGCGCAACTGCTCCTGGTTCGTGAACTGGACCGCGGAGGCCATTTGCGCCGCGCCCTCAACGTAAATTTTGCGTTCGGTGGAATCGCCAAGAACCGCCGGATCGCATAGCATCAGCGCATCGCCTGCAATACGGCCGTATTGCTCGCGGTCGCGTTCGACCTGCGCGCGAAGATCGGCGCGCATGGCCGCAAGCGTCCAGCCGACGTAATGGCGGTTCAGGTGCAAGGCGATGCGGTCCAAATCTTCCTGCCGGAAACTGCGATCGGGGTGAATCAGCTTGTCGCGGGTCACGCCGCCGGCTGTGACCAGGACCACGAGCACACGGTTATCCGGCACGACCAGAAACCGCAGGTGTTCCACCACGCTGCTGGCGAGCGGAGGCGAAATGAAAATTCCCAATCCGCGGGAAACTGCCGCGAGGACATGGCTCGCCCGCTCCATCACGGCTTCGGGAGTCTGAGCTGCAGCAAGCTCACGCCGGATCCATTGGCGGTCTTCGGGGCTGGCGGTCGCCTGAGCGGTCACCTGCTCGACGAAAAAACGGTACGCCGCGGCGGTCGGAACGCGCCCGGCGGAGGTGTGCGGCTGATAAAGATAGCCCTCGCCTTCGAGATCGGCCATCACGTTGCGAACCGTTGCGGAACTCAGCGGTTCGACGTGCCGGTGCGCCACGCTGCGCGACGAAACCGGTTCGCCGGTTTCGATATACGCGCGAACCACATCGGCCAGAATCTGTTGATGCCGCTTTTGTTGCAGGACGGTTGGGCTCATGGATTCTTCAAAACTGTTCCCTGACTAAAATTCTAATCGGCGCGGGGAGTGGCGTCAACTTTGCCCGACATCCTCGACGCACGGTAGCCACGTGCATGCTACGCGCCTGCGGCAACGCGTGGCGTTTCCCTCTCCGGGGGAGTCGGCTTTCGCGATCTGCTTCGAGTTCAGGACATGCGCCTGGAACCAAAACTGTACGAACGGACAGTAGATGCGGCGGCCGCAATCTGTCACGTTGTCGGCGACGGGCAGTTCCGTCCGCTCTCGCTGGCCGGGGGCGTATTGCTCTTTGACAACTGAATATGCGGTAGGGTTTGCGGCTCCCGGTGAAAGCGTGGGGCTTCAGCCCCACGGAACGCACAGCAAAATGGTAAGGGCTTCAGCCCTGGTACCCGGCGGCAATGTCCCGTTCGGGCTTCTTCACAACCACACGCAACAAAGTGACACACCATGCAAAGTAATTTCATGCGTATGTCGCTGAAAACAAAGAAAAGGGACACACGCAAGGTGACACACTTTTTCGCGCCCTTGAAAACGGCACCGGGCACAATCCCTGAGGAATTGTGCCCGGTTCAATTCGAGAGAGAAATGGAGCAGATTAATCCGGCAGCGCGGTCGCTTCCGGCATCTGGAGCTTGGCCTTTGCCAACGCACGGACGATGTTCGTTTCCACCGTCTGTTCGGTCGTGTTACGCACGGTTGCGAGTTCGCTCACGAGAAGATACTTCGCGCGTTCGAGCATCTTCTTTTCGCGGAAGGAAAGCGGCTTCGTCCTGCTGAGGGCGACGAGCCCCTTCAGCACGGCCGCAACTTCCATCAATGAACCTGTGCGCATGCGGTCCGAATTTTCTTTGAAGCGGTGTTTCCAGTCGTGATGAGATGCTGAGCGGCCTTTTTCGAGGTAAGAAAGAACTGCGCCGGCTTGGGTTGAGCGGATTATGGGTCGCAGGCCCACGCTTTCGATATTCGCCTGAGGCACCATCACCTTCAAGCCGCTCGAAACAATCCGCAACATGTAAAAGCGTTCCGATCTGCCGTTCACATAACCATAACTGATCTGTTCGATAAGCCCCACACCGTGGTTCGGATACACGACTTTTTCGCCTAGCTTGAAGTCCATGAGTCTGAGTTCCTCCCCCGAAACTGCATCTTTAAATCTTAGGCCTGTGTTAATCGCGGCGTCAAGCAAATCCCATCAAATCGCACAGCGGGGAAAATGGCTGAATAGGGCCTTTTTTCGCGGGTTTGGCAGCACGATTGCCCTATAATGGGGCACGTGCTTACGTTAGCCCTCGACACTTCTTCGCCCTCCGGAAGCTTAGCGGTTCTTCGCGACGAGCAGCTGATCGGATGTGTTTCTACCGCGACCGGCGAGATTTACTCTTCGCGTATGTTTCGCCATCTGGATTTCCTGCTGGGTGAACTCTCGATCGAACTTCGTGATTTCGACCTCTTCGCGGTTGCTGCGGGGCCGGGATCTTTCACGGGCTTGCGCGTCGGCCTTGCCGCTGCGAAGGGATGGTCGGAGGTGTATCGCAAGCCGATTGCAGCGGTAAGCGCGCTGGAAGCCATTGCGGCACAATCACATTCGCGGTCTCGAGACGTAGTTCCAGTACTCGACGCGCATCGCGGCCAGATCTATTTCGGTTTGTACCGGCGAGCGGCTGCGGGGAACGGCAACGGCGAATTGACCCTCGAAGGCGAAGAGTGCGTAATGACGCCGCAGGAATTTTTTGATTCGTTGAATGCGCGTGGCGCGGAGGATTTTGTGATCGCGACTCCGACGCCCGCGCTGATTTCGGGCGCTGCGTCTCGAAATGAGACGATGGAGGGCGCGCGCGGAACGAATCGGGTGGAAGAAGTGTCGGCGGTTCTCGCGCCGCAGATTGGGCGGCTCGGCTACCATCGCGCGCAGCGTGGCGAACTGGTCGATTCGCTCGCGCTCGATGCGAACTACGTCCGGCGATCGGATGCGGAACTCCACTGGAAGGCGCCAAAGGAAATTTGAGCATTCGCCAAATGCAAAGCGGCGACCTCGCTGCAGTGATGTCAATTCAATCCGCGTGTCCGGAAATCGCGCAGTGGGCTACGCGAGACTACGCCCGTGTCGCGGAAGGCGATATGGCGGGATGGATTGCGGAGGAAACGGCCGACGTTTCCGGATTTATCGTGGCGCGGCGCGTGGCAAATGATCTGGAGATCTTGAATTTTGCGGTGCAGCCGGGCTGGAGGCATCGCGGTATCGGCGCGGCGCTTCTTCGGGAAGTGTTGGCTTGGGGCGCGACATTCCACTCCGAGAAGGCATTTCTCGAGGTGCGGGTTTCGAATCTTGCCGCAATTCGATTTTATGAGCACAACGGTTTTGAAGTGACCGGGCGGCGGCCGCACTATTATACGGCGCCGATTGAAGACGCGCTGGTGCTGACGGCGTCGCTTGCAGCATAAGAGGCGTTGGTGAAGAAGACATTCGACGTTGCCATTATTGGCGGCGGGGTGATCGGAGCCTCGATCGCGTTCGAACTGGCCGGTGCGAAGCTTCGCGTAGCGGTGTTCGATCGACAGGAGCCGGGTCGCGAGGCGTCCTGGGCAGCGGCGGGAATGCTTTCGCCCGCGCCGGATTCGCCGCGCGACTTACCGCTTGTGCCGCTGGGGCGCGAGAGCCTCCGAATTTATCCGGAATTCGTCTCGTCAATCGAAGAGGCATCGGGCCAATCGGCGCGGCTTACGCGCGAGGGAACGCTCGAAGTCTTTGGCGGCGCAAATGGTGAGGAGGATCGCGATCGCCGAGTCGACGAATGCTGCCGGCTGGGATTGGTCGCCGAGCCGGTCGCACTCGATGAGGCGCGGGAGTGGGAGCCGGCCCTCGGTGACGGCGCGCGAGCTGTCGCGTGGCTGCTAGAGGAAGGAACGGTCGAGCCGCGCTCGCTAACGAACGCGGTAGTCGCAGCGGCGGAACGCGGCGGATCCAAAATTCACGGTAACTGCCCCGTGACCGGCCTGATTCGCGAAGGCGACCGTTGCACCGGACTTATCGCAGGTGGTGAAGTGATTTCCGCGGCGCGCGTAGTCGTTGCGGCTGGCAGCTTCTCGAGTCAAATCGCTGACGAATCGGGTCTCTTCGCGCGATACGCTCCTACACGCCCGGTGCGCGGGCAGATGATGGCTCTGAGACCCGATGGCCCGGGCCCACGGCGGGTTTTGCGGTCCGAGCGAGGGTATCTTGTGCCGCGGCAAGACGGCAAAATCGTCGCGGGCAGCACCTCGGAACACGCCGGCTTCGACAAGCGCGTCACGCCAGAGGGAATGAGAAGAATCTTCGACGCGGCGCTGGAGTTGTTTCCCAAACTCGCCGGCGCGGAAGTGGTCGAAACGTGGTCTGGGTTGCGGCCCGGCACCGCGGATGATCTCCCGATTCTCGGGCCGACAGATATCGAAGGCCTGCTCGTCGCAACGGGACACTACCGCAATGGCATATTGCTCGCGCCGGTGACCGCGAAGCTCGTGCGGGAATGGGTTATTGATGGGCGCACGGAATTTGACGCGGAGGCCTTCTCACCTCTTAGATTCAGCAGCCAGAAAACGCACGCGCGTACGGCAGTCTAAGCCGCGCTTTGCCCCGCAGCAGCTTCGTTCACAATCTAAAATGGGATCTTGGCTCGAGTGTGGTCGCGATTCGCCGGACCGGGGAGCGTTGACGCCTGCCCTGGCTCGGTGAACTGGACTTTATCCGCTTCAAGATAAATCGAGCGGTCGATCACGGCCTCGACGGTTGAGCCGCGCGGCAATTCCGCATCGGGACCGCGCGAGAGAAGCACCGCGCCCAGGCCCGCCGCTGCGCCAATTCCGGCACCGATTCCGGCGCCTCGCGCACCACCGGCGATGGCGCCGATGCCTGCACCGGCGCCCGTCGTCTTGATTACGGTTCCGGCATCGGACGCTTTGTCGGTATCTCCTTGCACTTTGCCTTCGGCTGTAACGGATTCACCGCCCCCGGTACCGGCTCCGCTCGGAATCGCGTTCAGATTGACCATATAAGAGTTCGGCAAAATCATCGTGGTCAATTTGATTCCGAGCTCCGCGCGACCTTTCACGCGACCCGCGCGCTTCGCTTCCGTCACTTCCCCGCTCATATAAGAGCCGGCTGGAATGACAACCTTTCCGTCGATCATCACGGGGAAGAGCGTCTCGAAATAGACGGGATCGCCCGCTCGCGCGGTGCGGGTGGAGATGGTGTTGTGCAGAATAAGAGGAATGTGCGTGCCACCCGGCACCTCAATTGTCGCAGGTTTCGACGAGGCGGCAGCCGCGGGCGTCGGCGCAGCCGTAGTCGATGGAATCGCTGCGGAAGCGGGAGACGTCTCTGGCGCAGAAGACGGTGCAGGTGCGTTTTGGGCGGGAGGCATCGGACCGCCATCCTGGCACCACGCCGGCGCAGACAAGCCCAGGACGAGAACAGGCAATGCAGCGCTGATCGCGCGAAGGCTACGGGTGCTCATAGAATTTCCTCGAAACACGGTGTTTCGGACTCAAACCTAGAGATGCGTACCCCGTGTGGTGAGATGCTTGCAGGGTAATCCGAACCCGTCCCGCCTGGCCACTCGAAATTTCAGAACGACTCCCCACCGATCTGCCCTCTAAGGTCTTGGCAATCGACCGAAACATCGCCGGCAAACAGTACCGACAAACCGGGCCGTGTATGAATACGGCACTTACAGCGGGCAGGCGCGGCGGGTAGGCCGCGCCGAATCTATACTAATGAAGCGACCCTAGGCGGAATCTCTCGATGCGTTTCAAGCTGCGGACATCTTTGCGCCACAAGACTCTCTTGATCGTCCTTGCGGCGTTGATCGGGCTGGTGGGCGGGCTGTACGTGCTCGCTCGCGCCGTTCTGCTGAGCGGGTTCTCGCGCCTCGAAGCTGACTTCGCCTCAGAAAACCTGGGGCGGGCATCGAGCGCCCTTTCCAACGAAATCGACACACTGCAACATAGCACCGACCAGTATGCAGATTCGGACCAGACGTACGCCTTCATGCGCAGCCCTAAGCCCGAGGGCGTGCGCGCCGAATTCCCCGCGCGGATTTTCGAACAGTTGCGAGTGAACTTCATCGTGGTGTTGGATCGCTCGGGCAATGCGGTCTTTTCCAAAGGCTTCAATGTCGTTGCGATGTCGAATGCGCCGGTGCCGGAAAATCTCGACGCGCATCTTGTGGAAGGCTCTCCGCTCGTTGGCAGCGCCGGTGACACGAGCGACATCACCGGAATCCTGATGCTGGCCTCGGGGCCTGTGCTTATCGACTCCAGCGCGATATTGAACAGCAATTCGGATGGACCGCCGGCGGGCCGGTTGATTATGGGCCGCCTGCTCGACGCGGACGAAACCGTTCGCCTGGCGGGTATGACGCGTGTGCCGATTGAGATCGAGCGGATCGACTCTCAGAGCCTGCCACTCGATTTCCGAGCGGCGGCCAACACGATCACGAACCAGAATCCGCATCTAATTCGCCCCGACGCGCGCGACTCCCTGGCCGCCTATCAGGAGTTGCGCGACATTTACGGCAAACCTGTGGCGATCCTGCGGGTTCTTCTTCCGCGGAAGATTTACGCTCAGGGGCAGAACAGCCTTTTGCAGTTCCTTCTGCTCTTGCTCGCAGCCGGGGCTGTTTTTGGCTCGATCACGATGTATCTCCTCGAGCGGTTCGTAATCTCGCGGGTCGGCGGGCTTAGCGACGACATCACGCAGATCGGCGCCAGCGGCGACTTGAGCAGGCGGCTGCATGTTTCCGGCCACGACGAGCTGGCAAATCTCGGCGACACGATCAACGGGATGCTCGAAGACCTGGAACGGGTCCAATTCGAGCGACAGCACGAGCGAGCGCGGCTGGCCGTGATGGTCGAAAAAATGCCGGCGGTGCTCTGGACGGCGAACGCCCAGCTGCAAATCAGTTCCGCAATGGGCGCGGGGCTTGCGGCACTGGGATTTCACGGGCGCGAGGCGATCGGACTGTCCGTGCTGGATTTCTTTCTCACGAAGGACAATGAAGCGCCTCCGATCGCGGCGCATCGAAAAGCGTTGGAAGGTCAAGCTGTCGCGTATGAGGTCACATGGAGGGACCGGAAATTCGAATCGCACGTGCAACCGCTGCGTGACACCGAAGGCGTCATCCAGGGAGTGATCGGCGTCGCGCTGGACATCACCGAGCGCGAGCGGCTGACCGACCAATTGCGTCAGTCGCAGAAAATGCAGGCTGTGGGCGAGCTAGCCGGTGGCGTAGCCCACGACTTCAATAATTTACTGATGGTCGTGAAGGGCCACGCGCAGATTCTGCTCGACCGCATTCCGGAGTCGTCGCCGCTGCGGCTGAGCGCCGAACAAGTCGAGAAGGCCGCGGACCGAGCCGCGACGCTGACCCGCCAACTGCTGGCCTTCAGCCGCAAGCAGGTGCTCCAGCCGCGCGTGCTCGACATGAACGACGCGGTCGCGGGGATGATCAAAATGTTTTCTCGCGTAATCGACGAAAACATCGAAATGGCATTGATACCGGGAGGGAGACTCAGCCGCGTGAAGGCCGATCCGGGGCAGATCGAGCAGGTGCTTCTGAATCTAGTGGTCAACGCCCGCGACGCGATGCCAGACGGCGGGCGCCTGACGATCGAGACATCGAACGTAGAGCTTGATAGCGCTTATGCCGCTGCGCATACCAGCGTCGAGCCCGGTCAGTACGTGATGCTTACCGTCACCGATACCGGCTGCGGCATGGATGCGGCGACCCAGGCGCGCATCTTCGAACCGTTCTTCACGACCAAGGGGCCCGGCAAAGGCACGGGCCTCGGCCTTGCGACCGTGTACGGCGTCGTGAAGCAGAGCGGCGGCTACATTTACGTTTACAGCGAAGTCGGCCGCGGGACCACGTTCAAGATCTATCTGCCACAGGTCACCGCGGAACTCGACAAACTTGCGCCCGATTCGCAGAAAAAGAAGAGTGTACGCGGCAGCGAGACGATTCTATTCGTCGAGGACGAGCAGAGCGTCCGCGAGCTGGTCCGCGATTATTTGGTTGCTGCCGGATACTGCATGCTGGAAGCCTCCGACGGCACTCAGGCCCTGAAAGTGGCTGCGGCACATCCCGGCCCGATTCACATGCTGATCACGGACGTCGTGATGCCGCATCTGAGCGGACCCGAGCTAGCCACAAAGCTGACGGCGCAACGGCCTAACCTGAGGGTGTTGTTTATTTCGGGCTATACGGATGACACCGTGTTCCGCCACGGCGTACTGGAAGGAGGAGTGGCGTTTCTGCAGAAGCCATTCAACCTTAAGGCGCTCTCACAAAAGATCCGCGAAGTATTGACCGATGAACCTGCCGAGGTTCCCGAGCGCACGGATCTGGTGAGTAACTAGCTCTGGGTTCGCCGCACCCTGGATCCGCGATGCCACGCGGCGAACGGCCCTAAATCAAAAACACGCTCTGGCCTGTCAGCTCGAATCGCTTGCGGCACTTGATGTTCCGGCACGCCGCAAGATTATCCACGCGCACCATATATGACCGGGCCTTTGCAAATTGGCGCTTGTCTTCCTCATTCGCGCCCGCCGGCACTTGCGATTTCTTCGTACGAACCATCCAGCGCACTGGAAACGACGTCTCCTGCCTGCAATGGGGGCAGATCAGTGCCTGCTGCTTCGTCTCTTCCTTCTCGTCGTAGAACCGCCGCTCGTCCATTCGTCTCCGCCGTCTTAATTCTACCGGCTCGATTCTAGCGCACAATGGGATTGCGCGCTGGCGTTTGATAGGATGGCCGCGGCGTCCGCCGCGAAAAATGTCGAACCTTCCCGCATCGCCCGCCGCATTCCCTGCCTGGCTTCGCTGGCTTGTTGTCATCTGGCTCGTGATCTGGATTCCCGCCTACTGGCACACATGGGGCCCGGTGAATTTCCTGCACTTCTGCGACATCGCCGTGATTCTTGTGTGCATCGGATTTCTGACCAACAGCGTGCTGCTGATTTCGAGCCAGGCCGTCGGCTCGCTGCTGGTCGATCTTACGTGGATGCTCGACGCAGGATCGCGACTCGTGCGCGGGCACGGCGTGCTGGGCAGCGTGGATTATCTTTTCGACCCGAGCTACCCGCTGTGGGCGCGGCTGCTCACGTTGTTCCACGTGGTGATGCCGGTTCTGCTGCTTTGGGCGCTGAGCCGCACCGGTTACGACCGGCGAGGTTTGCCGCTGCAATGCGCCATCGCGCTATTGGCGTTTGCGGCTTCGCGTTTCACTTCGCCGGCGGAAAACATGAACTACGCGTTCCAAGAGCCAATCCTCCACCGCACGTGGGGACCGGCGCCGACGCACGTGCTGGTCATCTGGCTTTTCATGGTGGTAGTGGTTTATCTGCCGACGCATTTCGCTCTGCGGGCAATTTTCAGGAGTCCATCGGAGCAAGCGCGGTAGGGAAGAACGTCAATCCAATTGCCGAATCGAGCGGAGATCGATGCCCAACTGCTGGCACTTCTTGTAGAGGTGGCTGCGCTCGAGCCCGAGTGCCTTCGCGGTGTTCGTCATGTGATGGCGATTGCGCTTGAGCTCGGCGAGAAGAGTCTGCCGCTCGAAAGATTCCACTCGCTCCGCCAGCGTTCCGGCGGTCAACGCAATCGAGTCCGCGCCGGTGCCGGGCGCCGCTCCCCGTGTCCCGACCTGCGGCAGCGCGCGTGTAATGGTAGCAGCCTCGACGACGTCACCCGCCGCGTACAGCAGCACGCGCTCAATGACGTTGCGGAGCTCGCGCACGTTTCCGGGCCACGAATACGCTTCAAGCGCGGAAATCGCGTCCGGCGAAAACGTCTTCGGCTTCCAGTGGTTCTGCTCCGCGAGCTGCCTGGAAAAATGCTCGGCGAGGACGCGAATGTCTTCGCGACGCTCGCGCAGCGGCGGCAGGACGATTGGAAAAACGAACACGCGGTGATAGAGATCTTCTCGAAAAGTGCCCTGGCGAACCTGTTCTTCCAAGTTCCGGTGCGTGGCGACGATGACGCGCACGTTCACCGAAAACGGCCCGTTTCCGCCGACGCGCTCGATTTCGCCTTCTTCGAGCACGCGCAATAGCTTCGCCTGCATCGCCATCGGCATGTCGCCGATTTCGTCCAGAAACAGCGTGCCGCGATGCGCCTGCTCGAATTTTCCGATGTGCCGCGCGGCTGCCCCGGTAAATGATCCCTTCTCGTGGCCAAATAGCTCGGACTCCATGAGCTCAGCCGGCACGGCTGCGCAATTGAGCGAAACGAAGGCGGCACTCTGCCGCGGACTTTTCTCGTGCAGCGTGCGCGCGATGAGTTCCTTGCCCGTGCCCGTTTCGCCGCGGATGCACACCCGCGTCTCGCTCGCGGCCACTTGCTCGACCTGCGCCATTACCTCGCGCATCGCCGGGCTCGCCCACACGATCTGGTGGCGACCGAGCCGGTGGCGAAGTTCGCGGTTTTCCTGCTCCAGCCGCGCCAGGCGGACTGCATTCTCGACCGTGAGGAGAAGCTTTTCGGTCGATATGGGTTTTTCAAGAAAATCGACAGCGCCGAGGCGCGTCGCGCGCACAGCCATTTCGATGGAGGCCTGCCCCGACATCATCACCGCAGGCGACGTGACGCCGATGTTCTTCAGATCTTCGAGAAGCGCGATGCCGTCGCGGCCCGGCATGACTACGTCGGAAAGGATCAGGTCGTAACGTTCGGCCTTGGCGAGTTCCACTGCGCGCGCGGCATTGTCGCAGACAGTCGCTTCGTGGCCGGCGAGACGAAACGCGCGCGCGAGCGACGCAAGCGTGTTGGCGTCGTCGTCGATGATCAGGATGTGCGCCTTTACCGCCACCCGCTACGCTCCTTCGCTCGTGGGAGCTTCGGGGCCGGCCGTTGCATCGGGTGCAGGCGCGGTTTCCGCTGGTGCCGGCGCGGGCGGCTGTTGCGCCGGCGGAACCGGACGCACGGGCGGCTTGGCCGGCAGTCGGATGTGGAACGACGTGCCGACGCCAGCTTCACTTTCAACCGATATACGCCCTCCGTGGTCGCTCACCACCGACTGCACGATCGCAAGGCCCAGCCCGGTACCATGCTGCTTGGTCGTGTAGTACGGCGTGAAAAGGCGTTCGCATTCTTCCGGAGTCAGGCCGCTACCGGTGTCGGAAATTTCCAGGTCGACGCTGTCGTCCTCGTGGGATGTGCGCAGCATCAACACTCCTCCGGCGGGCATGGCATCCATCGCGTTGAGGACGAGATTTTCGATCGCGCGGCGCAAGAGCGCGGCATCAGCCTGAATCACGGGCAGATTGTCTTCCAGGTGAAGCTCGGAAGTGATTGGAGGGCGGCCCACCGCGCCGAATTGAGCTTCGAAAAGTTTCACGACGGCGCGAACAATGTCGTTCACGTTGACCGGAGCCAGTTCCGGCTGGGGCATCCTTGCGAAATCGCTGAAACGGCCGACGATGTTCTTCAGATTCTCGATTTCCGAAAGCAAAATCCCGGTCGACTCACGGAAAACATCTTCGAACTCGTCGGGACTGTGATCCTTCGCACGCTGAAGATTTTCGACCGTTGTTTGAAGCGGGAAGAGCGGATTCTTTAGTTCGTGTGCCAGGCGGCGGGCGAGTTCGCGCCAGGCTGCCACGCGTTCGGCCTGCACCAGTTGCTCGCGCTGCTCGGTCAACTGCGTGGTCATGCGATTGAATGCGCTGGCGAGTTGGCCAATTTCGTTACGCCCGCGAACGCTCACCCGGGCGCCCCAATTCCCTTCCGAAACCTCGCGAGCGCCTTCCACGAGCTTCCGCACAGGGCTCGTCACGCGAGCCGCGCCCCACCAGCTCAGCATCAGCCCGAAAAACAGTCCCATGGCCACGACCGCAAGCGCCAAGTCGCGAATGCGCTGTTCGAGCAGCACGACTTCCCGCTGCGAACTCCCGATCAGCAACACGCCGAGCAGCTCTTTGTCGCGCCCGAGCAGCGGCAGCGAGTGAAACGCTTCGGCGCTTGCGGGATTAGGACTCCACGCAATCCGAAAAGTCCGCTCCGCGGGCTGCTGCCGCTCCTGCTCGATGAACGAAGCGAGACGCTCACCGTCCGAGACCGGCCCGGATGCATCGACCAGGTTCGTGGCATCGAAGTTCGGCTGGAGATCGAGATACAGGAGCGCGCGCATCCCCGCCGGCAGGACCAGGGAGTTCAGGAATTCCCTGCCGAGCCGCTCGCCGCCCAGGATATAGAGATCGCGATCGCCGACGCGCACCCTGGCAACCGCCATCAATCCCAGCGCTGGGCCCTCCTGCGTGTCCACTTTCGTAAGGAACGAACCGAGCGATGCCCAGTTCGCTGTTTGCGTCAACCAGTCCATTTTGTAGCCAAAGCGCGCGGGCCACTCATTCGAGGAGATAATCGCGCCGTCGGTAGCCACAAAATCGAGAAAATCGAGCTGATGAGACTGGGACACCCCGCGCGCGTCGTTGACGTACACGGAAACGTCCGACTTCGGGCGGCTCAAGTCGATCGCCATGCGTACCGTGCCTTCCGCATCGGCGATCCCCTGCACGCGATGGACCACGTCCTGCCCGCGCCGCTGAAATTCGCCCTGGAACTGAGCGACGAGTGCTTCGCTGTGTTGGCGATTCGATTCGTCGAATGCCCGGCGGGCAACGATCGTCACGCCCGCGACGATCACGCCGACCGAGAGCAGCAGCGCAATCGTGAAAACCCAGAAGAGTTTGGTGCGAAATGTCACTGCGAGTCCTGTTCCAGCCAAATGTCCGCCAGCGGCCAGCCCTCACCCGCCGTGGGCGCTTTCCAATCCCTCACGCGCGAACCGAGTCCGTACGTGCGCGGAAGCCAGACGACCGGCACCACGCGGTAGCTGCTCACGATGTCACGTTCTCGCCCGTAAATCTGTTCAGGCGAAGCGGCTGCCGGCGGTGGCGTTGCATCCAGCCCCGCTGCAGGCGCAAGCGCCGTGACGATTCCCGAGAGCGCGTCGCGTGGCTTTGCTGATTTGATCCGCAAGCGGACGAGCCGCACGTCGTAATTCGCCGCAGACGCCGCCGTCGGAACCGCTTCGGCTGAAAGCACGATGCCCGCGTCTCGCGCATTCACCGCAATTCTTTCCGCGATGGCCTGCTCGAGCGAACCGCCGGAATCATATCCCAACGCTATCCGGGGCGAACCCGAGATTTGCGACCACATTTCCTTCGCGCCCGCGGCGTCGGTCGCCGTCGGGAAGAGGAACGCCGTGCCGTTCGACCACTGGGGCAGCAACCCGCCCGCCGGCTCGCCTTCCTTTTGCAAAATGAAGTTGACGATCGCGGCGCGGTCGATCGATCGCGACAGCGCTTCCCTGGCACGCGCATCTTCGCCAACGGGATGGCCAGCGGCAAAGACCAGTGCAACCAGCTCTTCAGGCCTCGACGCGCTCACGCGCACGCCGCGTTCAGCGGCCCGCCGGGCCTCTTGAGGTGGAATCTCCGCGAAATCCGCGGAGCCGACTTCCAGATCCAGCAGCCGATCCTTCGCTGCGCGTCCCATTTCGATCTCGATCGCATCAACGAACGGACGTCCTCCGCGATAATTTTCGTTCGCTGCAAGCGTGAGGCGCTTCCCCGATTCCCATTGGGCGATGTGAAACGCGCCGGAGCCGGCCACTCCCGCGAACGATCCGTCGGGATTCCGCTGATCGTAAAGCAGCGCGCCGATCTCGTCCTTTGCCGCCGCTTCCTCGGCATCGGACGTCGCTCCAGCCGGATCGAGCGAGTGAATCACCGCACCGATTTCCACGCGCAGGGTTCCACCGTACCTCGGCCGCCGCGACGTCTCCACGCGGCCCGCACTCACCAGCCCAGCGCTAATTGCCGCAATTAACAGAAACAATCGAAGCTTCATACAATCCTGACTCAAGGTTCCGCGAAACGACGCGTGCTGATTTGTCGTCATCCGTTGGCCAGACCGCAAGCGTTGGTCCAGGCAATTCCAGAGGCTGGCCAATGGCTATTGCCTTCCTATCTCGAATCTCGTAGAGCTGAATCTGATCCTTCTCTGTCCAGTCGCCGGTCCCGGTCGCAAGGACTTGCCATCCCGAACCGCAACCGCTCGCAATCGAAGCGATATCGCTCCCCCAACCCCCAAAACTTGAAACAGGATCCGCCGTACCTTCAAATAACTGCGTCTGGCCGTCCAGTCCGGCAACCACGCGGCGCGAAGGTCCTCGCCCCGAGGTTCCCGGGAGCGGCGAAGCGGAGGAATAAAATGGCGGGAACTTTGCCTGCAGGCTACTCGAGAGCGTAATCATGCCGGAAAAGTAGTTTCGGCCCGGAGTGAACGTCCAACTCACCGGTCCCATCGGCCACTGCTGGCCGGTGTTTTCGCGGCATTCAAGTGCAAGACTTGGGTTCCATGACGCGTCGCAACGCGCCCCGCCGACGAACGCGCTCAGATGCGTGGCATCGGCCGCCTGAATCGTCCCGCGCAGATCGCGGACCGCGTATCGCCGCGAAATCGGCTGCGCGTCGTGAAGCACTTGTTGGCCACCGTCAAATTCATAGACGACCAAGTGATCCGGCTCGAGGAAATACCAGAAGACGCGATTTGCATCCCCTGCGACCTGGTCGAAATCCAAGAGCGGCTCAGCCTGCCTCCAAACTACTCTTCGCTGCAGTTCGGGCTCAGCGCTGGGCTGACGAGGGAGCGCTTCCTCACTCCCGACGGGTACAACCGCAACCTGTTGCGCGTCGGTGCGACGGATTTCCGCAACCAGCGTGAAACCTGCCAGACTCTGCGAGATCGAAATGTGCACCTGCGCGTCCCCCGGCGCCGCCACCGGCCGCATTCCGCGGGCGAGCATGTCTTCTTCGAACGTGTGCTGGACGTCCGCGAGATCCACGGGCGCCGCGGCAGATACATCCTTCACGTCGACTGAAAACGCGCGCGCTGGCCCCAGCGCGGTGGCTGATTTTTGCGCCAGCGCGTACACGGCTTCATTCCACGCGTGCGGGAGCGGATTCGGTGTTTGCGCGAACGTCGAATTCACTGCGCGGAAGAAAAATGCGAGAGCGACAATTCCGCGCAGAATCGGCGGACGTGTTCGGCTGGGTGGCCGCATCGGCTTGTGCATGTTGAGCAATGCGATCTTCGTCGGTCATCGTAGCACAGCCTCGAAAGCCGCCCGCCTCAGTTGCCGGACGGGGCTTCGTTTCGTGTACTCCCAAACGAAGCCCCTGCAAGGGTTTTTGCCGGCTTTACTCCCGGGCGGGTCCGGTTTCTCGCGGGTCCCTAGCCCGAACCCGAAGAAATCCGGACCGGCCGGGAATCTCTACGGTTTCAAATTCGGCCGAGCGTTCAAATTGCCCGGATCCATCGACATCGCCGAACGCAACACGTCGTTCGTGAAGAAGAATTTCCCGTCGTTGGGCACCATCATGATTTGCACGCGGTCGGAGAGCCGCTGCGCGATCGTGAGTTGCACCAGGAGCGGATTCACCTTCAGCGCAGCGGCCTGCAATTGCATCTCTTCGCTTTCGGCCTGCGCGGTCAGCCGAATGCGGTTGGCCTCGGAGTCAGCTTCAAGCTTCTCCTTTTCTTGCTGAGCCTCGGCGGTCACGCGAATGCGGTTGGCTTCCGAATCGGCGACCAATTTCTGGCGCTCTTGATCGGCCTGCGCCGTGACGCGGATGCGATTAGCCTCCGAATCTGCCAGCAAGCTCTGCCGCTGCTGCTCCGCCTTGCTGTCGATCACTTTGGCTTGCGCCGCCGCCTCGGCGTCTTCAATCGTGGTTTGCTTCCGCGCTTCCGCTTCCAGCCGTGATTGCTCGATCTGTTTCTGCTTCAGCGGCAGCGTGTACTGCATGGCGTCCGACTGCGCCTTGGCCATGATCACCTGCGACTGCGCGTCGCCTTCCGCGCGCTTCACCTCGCGCATCTTTGCGGCTTCGGCCTGCGATTGCGCGATTGCCACTTTCTTCTGCTCGATTTCGGCGTCCACTGACGTGCGGTCGTCTTCCTGTTCCTTTAACAACAAATCCTCGAGCCCCTTGGCGTACTCCTCCGGCAGCTCTACTTTCTTCAGTAGGACTTCTTTCACCATGATCCCGTCGCCGCTCAATCGCGCGCTGATGAGCTGCGCGGCCCGCGAGCGAAATTCCTCGCGCTTGGTCGAAAAGATGTCGCGCACCACATAGTTCGGCGCCATCTCGTGAAACGCGGCCACGACCGTCGGTTCGACCACCTCCGAATCCACCGGCTGCGGCACGTTCGCCTGAATGAAGGCCAACTTCGTCGGATCGAGGCGATAGCGAACGGTTACCTCCAACCCCACCGCCAGCCCCTCTCGGGCTTGTACTTCGAGCACTTCAAACTTGTCGTTCCTCACCGCCATCGCCGTCGTCGAAAACACGCGGTCGCGCACGTCGAACAGCTGCACCCGGTCGACCAGCGGAACGATCAGGTGCGTCCCGGCGTAGAGGGTCCCCGGCCGCACGCCCGAAAGCTGGCTTATGCGCACCCCCGCCTGCCCGTCTGGCACCACCAGGATGCTTGCTCCCAAAAGACCCACGATGGCGGCAATCACCGAAAGTTTGGCGGCCTCGCCCCATCGAATCCGCCTCCGCGGTCGCAGCGTTACAACCGCCGACGCTGGCGCGGTTAGGGCCGGCCCCGGCGCCGGCACGTCGCTGCCGAGCAGCGACTCGGCTGGCTTCTCCCTCCGCTTCAGCAGCCGGTCAAGCTCATAAGCCAGGAAGATGTCGTACAGCACCATGCCCGCGACAAATGCAAAAAGCCCGAAGCACGCTGCGATCAACAGATATTTCAAGAACAGCATGGCGTCCCGCCTTTCTCCGGCGACGGCCCTTGAGCCGTCCCAAGTCTGAGTTATGCTCTACGTCCGGTGACCGTCTCGCGGGTGTCTCGCCGCGCGGGCATGATGCTGGTCAGTCCGTACAGCCCGATCCACTCGAGCCCGAGCGCCAATCCCAGCGCCGCGATGATTGCACCTGCGATTTCTGCGAATCCGATGAAGCTGTCCATGGCCGTTATCCTTTTAGCTGGGCCTGCGGAAGGCAGCACTGCACTCGCCTCGCCAGCCCACGCACACCGAGGCGAAAGGACTTACGCGGGCTCAGCGACACCACGCCCGTGGTGCCAAAAACACGCCGTGGAAATTCGCACGCAATCAATCGGTTCGTAGGACCGGCAGGCGTGAGCCCGCCCCCCCCGCGCATCTCGCGGGGCGAGGGATTTGCTTTTCGCTCTTGCGCCCGCCAAGCCGCGGAGCGGCGGCCCTAATTAGCCCGGCACGAAGCTCGCCCGCGTGGGCGGGCGCAGCGAAGTGCCGGGAACGCTGCACGAAAAGAATCCCAAGTCCCGGAGGGACGATTGACTGCTTCTTGGGACGGGTCGCACCTAACCTCACCCGCCACCCAATACGGTAGAATGCGCGAACCTCAACCCAATGAAGCTAGCCTCCGACAGACGACTCCGCCGCCGGGCACGATTTGCTTTCGCCGCCTTGATCCTTGGATCGGGCCTCGCCGCCGCCCGGCCGCCGCAGCAACCGCCAGCGCCTAAACACTCCGCGCCCCGCAAACCCGCTCCGAGGGCCGCAAGACCACCCTCTGCGCCGCCTCCCGCCAAACCCGTTCCACCGGACGCCAGCCTCGTCCAAGCCGTCCGCGAGAATGCCATCGGCCTCGCGTTGATGGACCGCGGTGATTACTCGGGTGCGCTGGGGCGCTTTCAAACGGCGTGCGTGTTGAACGCCGCGTCGGACACCGGATGCCTCAACATGGGCATCGCCCTGCTGAACATGCGCCGCTATGACGATGCCCAGAAAATCCTCGCCAAATCCGTCGAGCGCGATCCGCGGAGCGCCCGCGCCTGGTACAACCTGGCCCTGCTCGCCCGCGCCATCGGCGACCCGGGTGCCGCGCGCGACGACTTCCAGAAGGCCGCCGCGATCGATCCCGACGACTCCGCCACGCGCTACTTTCTGGGCTACCTCGCGTCGCAAGACGAGAAATACGCGGACGCAGCAAAGGAGTTCGGGCGCGCCATTGAGCTCGACCCGTTCAACGTCTCCGCCGAGTTCGGGCTTGCCCAGGCCCAAGTACATCTGGACGACCGCGCTGACGCGGCGCTGCATTTCGCACATTCCCAGGCCGTGACGGCGCGAAAGCTCGGCGCTCCGATGCGCTTCCTTTACGGCGAACAGGGCAAGTATTCTCTCGCGCAGGAAATGACCCTTCCGGCTGGTCCTGCCCCGCCCGCGATTCCCGTCCGCTTCGTCGATGTCACATCCGTTTCCGGACTGCCTCAAGCGCGCCCGGTCGCCCCGGCGGTCTCGCGCCTCGCCAAGCATCCGGTCGACTCGGTTGAAGTCTTGGCACCCTCGCTTGCCGAATTTCTCGGCAGCGGCGCCTGCGTCTTTGACTTCGACGGCGACGGTCGACCGGACGTCTTCCTCATCGACGCGGACGGCAAAGGTCACGCCGCGCTATACCGCAATACCGGCAGGGGGACGTTCATCAACGTCACCAAATCCGCGAAACTCGATTTTCCGGGCCCCGGCATGGCCTGCGCCGTTGGAGATTACGACAACGACGGCCACCCGGATCTCGCGATCACTTCCGGCGACGGCGTCACTCTCCTTCACAACGAAGGCAACGGCACATTCCGGGACGTCACCGACGCCGCCGGCCTTCGCGCGCCCATCGCTTCCGCGTCGAATTCTCCCGTCGTCGCCATGGGCGTCACCTTCATCGACTACGACCAGGACGGCGACCTCGACCTCTACGTCACCCGCTTCACCGACTTCCCTATCGAATCCACCTCGCAACCCTTCACCTTCCCGGAAGATTCCCCGCCCCCCGGCAACATCCTCTGGCGCAACAAAGGCGACGGCACCTTCATCGATAGGACAAAAGACCTCGCGCTCGGCGGCAGCGCGCCTTCAATCGGCGCCATCGCCAGCGACCTCGGCAACAACCGCGCGATCGATCTCCTCGTCACCGGATGGCAGAAATATCCCAGCGTCTTCATGAACACGCGCGAAGGTCCGTTTCGTCCGGCGAGCCCCTGGGCGATCAGCATGCCGGGGCCGGCCGCCGGCGTCGTTGCCGCGGATTTCGACCACGACGGCTGGATGGATCTGGCCTTCACGCATTGGGCTTCGCCCGCCGTTACGGTCTGGCGCAACGTGAAAGGAAAATCGTTCGAGCGCGTCCCGCTGGTCGATCCCGGCTGGATGCGCGCCTGGGGCGTCGCCGCGCTCGATTATGACAATGACGGCTGGGTCGATCTGGTCGCCGTCGGCGAGACATTTGCTGGCGAAGGCCGCGTCGCGCTGTGGCGCAACGAAGGTCCGGCGGGCTTCCGCGACGTCACCCACGAAACAGGCCTCGACAAGATCGTCCTGCGCAATCCGCGCGCGGTAATTGCTTGCGATTTCGACGGCGACGGCTCGCCCGATCTGCTGATCACGCAGAACAATCTGCCGCCGATCCTGTTGAAAAATGTCGGTGCTGGCAAGAACAGCTGGCTGAGGCTCGCGCTCGCGGGCGATCCGGACAACAAGCTCGGCATCGGCGCACGGATAGACATCTTCTCCGGCGCTCAGCGACAGAGTTGGGAAATTGCCGGCGCTTCCGGCTACCTCGGCCAGGGCCCGCCCGAAATCCTCACCGGCCTTGGCCCCGAAGACGCCGCCGACGTCCTCCGCATCCTCTGGCCCACCGGCCGGCTGCAGAATGAGTTGCACGTGCCCGCCGGCGCGGCAAAACCCATCGCCGAAGCGGAACCCGGCGAACCGCCCAAACAATGACGATCTCCCGCAACTTCTGATAGGGCGAGGACGCTTCGGCTGCGCTCAGGACAAGTCGGCAACCGCAGACGGGCCGAAAATCGTTCAGGATGCGCATTGCCGTGCAGGGATTATGAGCACTTCATTCCGCATGATGAACGGTTTTTGAGCTGAAAACCGCCTGAATTCAGCCTGAAAACCGAGCGGTGCCCGGTTCATGGCCAGGTCCCCGGGACTGAGGTCAGGAGCAGGCCCCCCCGCGCTCACAAACCGAGCAATAGGGCACCCGCAAAACCTGGGGCACCCGGCTGCATGACGGTATACTGCGTCGGAAATGAACTCCCTGTTTAGCCACGCGTTGACCTTCATCGGCGGAGTGCTCGCAAAGTGGTTTCAAGGTGTGCTTCATGACCGCAAAAGCGAGTGGAAGACGCTAGCGGAGCAGATTCTGCGTCCGATGCGAGAGCAGGTGCACAACGCGATTCCAGAGTTGGAAGCTGGAGAGCGGGTAACGACAGTCGACCTCGCTCAATGGAATCGGCTTGTCGCGTCAGGACGTGACCGGGACCTCCCGGAAGACTTGCGGACGGCCTTAGGACGTTTCTACACCATAGAACTACCGGCGCACGACAGAGCTTGGCTCGCAGCCAACGACGAGGTGCCAAGGGTGATGGAGTTAGCCGATGAGAACTTCGGAGGAAAGCGTGCCGGAGCGGACCTCCCGCTTGCCCCTTGGAGACGATTCCTCACGGGTGACAGCCCTGATCTAGACGTGGTTGGCTGGCACAGCGGTCCAATACGCATTTGGAACCGCCAGCTTGAGCTCATCAAGCTTCTGCCGCTACATGGTTCGAAGGAAAACCTACTGAATCACATCTGGACGGAGGGGCAGATGCGGCCTTCAATTAGCTTGTATCGGCCGGTGCGCATTTCCTGCCTAGACCACGCGACACGCTGTCTAATCATGTTAGATTCCGCCCTTGATGGTAGCTGGCTAACGCGGATATCGAAGCGACTCCGGAATGTACCGGTATAGAGGGGCGGGTGGCCCGCGCTTGGGAAGAGGGAGCAGGAGTTGCTGGCGCGATTGTGCGAGAAGCTGGCTGAGGGGGAAGTAGGACGACGGAATCCGATGCGCAGCCGAACCGCTAAATTGAAACGGAACAGACTCGCGAGCCGGAATCTCGGGAAAGGCCCCACCCTCACAAACCGAGGACCCTTCGGCTTCGCTCAGGACAAGTGGGGCACCCGAAAAACTAAACACCAAAGCCTCGGCCACCCGCCTTGAAAGCGATCGCCTGAGAATCTGGAGGCGGGACCGGCGACAAACCCGCTTGGTCCCGCAGCCCAGTAGCAAGCCCCATATCCCTGAGCGCAGGTTTCTGAAATCCGATGTTCAAGTGGACCTGATTACATCTGGAAGCCTCAAAGCCCTCGTCGCACCGCGTGTGCACGTCAGCTTGGCTTCTAACGTATATGAAGACTTGATAAACTAACTTGCACAGTGATAATTCCGCCGGGCGATTCAAACGCTGCCTCCTTCAACGATGATTCGTCGCCCGATAGTCGCCTAACGTCCAATACAAGAGTCTCGGTCAATGCCCAGGTGATACCTGAAAGCTCGCTCGATTGGTACTACCGCATTCTGCAATTGTGCCCGTCCGTATCTGGCGAATTGAAATCTGCTGACGTCTGGCCACGTTTTCAGCTGACCCAGGGAGAGAACAAAGACCGCATCTGGGCTGGTCTCTCCAAGGTTCGGATTCATATCGTGGACCCACGTCCATATCGAAAGTCGGTTGACAACATGCTCAAGGCAATCCTTCGTGTTGACGATCCGGGGAGTTTCCTTCAGGGCCAGGTCGCTGCGAAGAAGCCATACGCTATCTGGCTGTCGCTTCAGAGCCATGTGGTCGTCGCCGAGAGAATCGTTGACGATTCAGTTGGGGCACGCGTACACAGCGTTAGCAGGTACCTAAGCGAGATGGGATCAGCCATCGGAATGGACGACTCAAAGGCTGGCCAATCAGTCTTGCACCTGAGCGAGTTCGGCAACGATGTAAAACCGCTGGTTCGGAAGGCGACTGCTTGGGCTGCCAAGTCCGCCGCGACATTCCACGAGGCGCTCGATTGCTTTCAGGAATTCGAGGAAGAAATGATCTACTTTCCGCACGACATCGTTCGAAGACGCATGAAAGCGCGGGTTCTTGACACGCACGCCTTCGACAAAGGTGACCAAAAGCAACTTGAACTTCTCGAAAAGGCACGGGGCAACATTCTCGAAAATCTCAGTGAACCCGTTTTCCCGGGTTCACCGCCGCATCCTGGGCCCGCACAAAGGCCTTATACCCAAGCAGACTCAAAGGACTCGTACCTTGTGCAAGCAGCCGACATCGCAGCGGGAATCGCGAGCAAACTACTGGAAACGCAAAACCTCGTGACGGTCGTTACGAGCTTTGAGTACGTCACCTATAACGGACAGCGTCTATCCGTAAGTGACGCCGAAGAAGTGGTTCGACTGTCTCGCGACTGATCGGCTGGTGGCGTAAGGATGTGCCACCCGCCGGCACCCGCCTAGGAAACCCTATCTCTGGCCTCCGAAGATGTGCGGTCGGTCAATCGGATCGGGCTTCTCGTCTTTGAAGATGTGCCTTCTTGCCCCGGCCAACTTGCCTCTCTGTCTATTTAGCATCCGCAGATGAGGAGGAAGCATACGCAGTAACAAAGCCTCTAGTTCCTGCTCATGACGGGCATCTGGTACAACGTACCAACTGAAATGATCCCAACATTGGCCACGTCGCTTACTCTTGCTCGCCTGTCGAATCCTCTGCCGAATATTGCCGCGACCAATATAGACCGGAGTCGAGCCGTCAAAAAGAATATAGATACCTCGTCCGCCTTCTTTGCTGCCGAGAATAGCATTGATGTTGGCGGCATTCCGTGGCCACATTTCTCCTCTATGAAGTATTAAAGCCTTTGCCATTCCAGCCTCCAAGGACTGGGTACGGGAAGTGGGTCTCTTCCTCTAAATGCTCGTCGAGCTGGGTTTTGCGGTTGTCGTTTGATCTAGTCTGCGTGTTGCGAAATGGAGAGTTGCCACATAGAAGTAAAACATCCATGAAAGCCACAATGATCTGTCGTATTGATTCTTCTGCTTCTCGTTGCGGTGCCGAATCTCGAAGTTGTTAGCAATGTTGAAGAGATCGCTCTCGTCTTTCTTGGATAAGGCTACTTTTAGGCGAGGCCGGAGTTCTTCAAGGATATCGGCAAGCATGCGCACCGCATTGTGCCGTTCGGTTAAAGTGGCATGGCGCCTTCTGAAAAGTGCAATTGCCTCTTCAAGCCTTGCTTGTAGGTTCTGCTCTGATGAGGACGGCAGTTTTGCGGAGAGCAGAGTTTCGAGTCCTTTGTCCGCTTTTTCAACGATTTCTCCGGCCTCTGCCAGCTCATAGCCTTCTCTATAGTCTGACAGAATTTCGTTTATCTCAGAGCGGAATTTCGCCCGACCGCTTGGCTGATTAAATGTAGAGTAATGCATCCCGCAGTTTTCGTATGAATGATACGCACCTTCCAAAGGCTCGGAAACTAAGTCGTAAAGAATCTCAATGACATCGAAGAGATCATCCTCGCTGTAGGAATCGAGTCTCTCTCGGACGGGCCACAGGTCGGACTTCCTGAGGTGACGCAGAAAGTATAGGTCTGGCTGCTTACCGATGGTGCCGGAAACCCAACCTTGGTCGACACAGCTAAATCCGAAGGCTTCGTCGAAAAACTGCCTCTCCTCAAATTGAGTGAAAATAGCTCCAAAGAGCATTTTCAAACTGCTGAGTGTGAGAGGGTTCTTCGCTTTCCGAACCGAATAGTATTTTCGGCTCACTTTCGGTCCTTGTTTCTCCGTACCCGATTATATTCTCGGCGGTGAGGATTCATAATCATGGGAGAGAGTCTACTTGGAAGCATCTGCAAGCGGTGGGTGGCCCACCCCTTCGCGTCTTGGTCCCGACGCGCCCCGCATCGAGATACCGCAGCGCAGAATATCACGGCGATACGTCACAGCGGAGTACGCCTTTGCTGATCCTGAAAGGCCGCCACTACAAGGACGAGCGAGCAGGCGCCCTTGGAGTCGGGGACAAGCGTGCTGGCCGAAGACCTCAGCGGATGCGTGAGCTACATCGGAGACTTCAGGGGCTAAAGCCCTTCACTCTTGCGGCTGTTTACGTGGCGGCTGAAGCCGCAGCCGAGAAACCCGTGAAGCCGTGCTGACGAGACCTGCCGGCCTGAAGGCCGGCGCTACATAGACACCGACAAGACCGGGCGCAGCAAGCAGCGCCCCTACAAAAAGAAAGGGAAACGCGCAAAACCGGCGAGAGCCCCTCGGCGTTGCTCGTCCAGTTGTGCGAGCAAGCGCGCAATCCGGAGAGCAAATTCGCGGCAATCGCGGTAGATTTATGCGTGGCCCGCGAAGGGCGCTGGCTGAAAAGAGACTTCGTCTCAACCTCAAGGGGAATCATGCGCGCAAGACTTGCGGGTGTATTCGTGGTCGCGGCCTTTGCCCTTTCATCCTACGCGGATGCAAGGCCCACATCTTCGCCCGCGAGCCTGGACGCTCGCCAGGACGCGCTGAAGAAGCTGATCGCCGAAGAGTGGGAATTCGAACTGCGCGAAAGCCCGCTCACCGCCACGTTCTTCGGCGACTACCGCTACAACGACAAGCTCGACGATTTCTCCGTTGCCGAGACGCTCCGCCAGGACAAAGCCGAGCGCGATTTTCTCGCCCGGATCGAGACGATCGACACGACCGGCTTCCCGGAGCAGGAGCAGCTCAATAAGGCGCTGCTCGCACGCAAGCTGCAAGAATCGATTGAAGACACCGCCCTCAAGAACTACGAAATGCCTCTCGACCAGTTCAACGGCATCCAGCTCGGCCTCGCGCAGTTCCCCGCTTCCGTGCCGACCGACACCGTGAAGCACTACGACGACTACCTCGCGCGCCTTCAGCAAGTCCCGCGCGCCATCGATCAGGTCATCGAGGTCGCGCGCGTCGGCGAAAAAGACAAGCTGATGCCTCCGAAATTCGTTCTGGCGCTGGTCGCAAAGCAGTGCGACGAGATCGCCGCCGCACAAGGCGACGCCAGCGCCTTCGCCGCGCCGCTCCAGAAATTTACCGACGCCATCCCGGCCGCGGACCAGAAGCGGATCCGGGAGGCAGTCTATAAAACGATCGACACCGATATCCGCCCGGCCTACGTGAAGCTCGGCAAATTCGTCCGCGAAGAATACGAGCCCAACGGCCGCAACGATCCCGGCATCTGGTCGCTGCCCGATGGAGACGCCCGCTATCGCGCCGCTGTCCACGAGATGACGACGACCGACATGACGCCCGAGCAGATCTACCAGCTGGGCATGGCGGAAGTGAAAGAGTCCGAAGCGCAGATGACCGCCATCGCGAAACAACAGGGTTATCCGGACTGGAAGACCTACGCTACTGCGATTCAGGGCGATCCGAAATTCCGGGCCACTTCGCGCGACGACATCTTGAACGCCTATCGCCGCGATATCGCGCAGATGCAGCCGAAGCTGCCGCAGCTGTTCGGTCTTCTGCCGAAGGCCACCCTTGAAGTCGTTCCGGTCGAGGCCTATCGCGAGAAAGAAGCCGCCGCTGCAAGCTATTTCGCCGGAACGCCGGACGGGTCGCGTCCCGGCAAGGTGTACGTCGATACCGGAGACTTCGAGCATCGCGAGCTTCCGGAAATCGAAGCGATTGCCTACCACGAGGGGATTCCCGGCCACCACATGCAGCTCTCAATCCAGCAGGAACTGCCCGAGCTGCCGCCGTTCCGCCAGCATGCGTCCTACACCGCGTATATCGAGGGCTGGGCGCTCTACGCGGAACGGCTGGGAAAAGAAGTCGGCTTCTATCAGGATCCCAATAGCGATTTCGAACGGCTCGCCAGCGAACAATTCCGCGCCACTCGCCTGGTTGAAGATACCGGCGTGCACTACAAGCGCTGGACGCGCGATCAGATGGTCCAGTTCTTCAAGGACCACTCACTCGAAACCGGAGACGATTTGCAGGCGGAAACCGACCGTTACATCTCTTATCCCGCGCAGGCGCTCAGCTACAAAATCGGCCAGCTGAAAATTTTGGAGCTGCGAAAACGCGCGCAGGATCAGCTCGGGGAGAAATTCGACATTCGCGCCTTTCACGACGAGATTCTCAGCGGCGGCGCGCTCCCGCTCGACGTCCTCGATTCCCGGACGAACGCCTGGATCGCATCGGTCAAGTCCGGAAAATCCGCCGCCGGCCGCTAGCCAACTGCCCCTCTCGCGTGCGCTTGCTCTCGCGTTCGATAAGGCGCAAACTCTAAAACCTGCACATTAACGAGTAGCAGGTTACAAACAACCATTGGAGACATCGATGTCAACCGAAACAAAGTGCCCATTCCCGGGCGGCGCTGGCAAACACACAATGGCTGGGGCCACAACGAACGCAAACTGGTGGCCCAATCAACTGAACCTGAAGATCTTGCACCAGCACTCCCCAATGTCCAATCCCATGGACAAGGCTTTCAACTACGCCGAGGAGTTCAAGAGCCTCGACTTGGATGGCGTGATTAAGGACCTCCATGCCTTGATGACGGACTCGCAGGATTGGTGGCCGGCGGACTTTGGCCACTATGGACCGTTGTTCATCCGGATGGCGTGGCACAGCGCAGGCACGTACCGCATCGGCGACGGGCGCGGCGGCGCCGGGGCGGGCCAGCAGCGCTTCGCGCCGCTCAACAGCTGGCCGGACAACGTGAACCTCGACAAGGCGCGCCGGCTGCTCTGGCCTATCAAGCAGAAGTACGGCCGGAAACTCTCCTGGGCCGACCTTATGATTCTCGCCGGCAACGTCGCCCTGGAG
The DNA here is from genome assembly GCA_963769415.1 of uncultured Acidobacteriota bacterium. GTDB lineage: Bacteria > Acidobacteriota > Terriglobia > Acidiferrales > UBA7541 > Palsa-295. The sequence goes on along the minus strand of CAVYLM010000005.1, from coordinate 1,004,063 downwards.
TCGATGGGGTTCAAGACGTTCGGGTTTGGCGGCGGGCGCGCGGACGTCTGGGAGCCCGAAGAGGACATCTACTGGGGTCCCGAGGGCAAGTGGCTGGCGGACGAGCGCTACAGGGGTGACCGTGACCTCGAGAATCCTCTCGCCGCTGTTCAGATGGGCCTGATCTACGTGAATCCGGAAGGGCCGAACGGCAAGCCGGATCCACTCGCGGCGGCCAAGGATATTCGCGAAACGTTCGCCCGTATGGCGATGAACGACGAAGAAACGGTTGCGCTGATTGCCGGCGGTCACACCTTCGGCAAAACCCACGGCGCCGCCGATCCGAGCAAGTATGTCGGTCCCGAACCTGAGGGTGCTGCCATCGAGGAACAGGGCCTCGGCTGGAAGAACACCTTTGGCAGCGGCAAAGGAGATGACACCATCGGCAGCGGCCTGGAAGTCATCTGGACCACGACGCCAACGAAGTGGAGCAACAACTTCTTCTGGAACCTGTTCGGCTACGAATGGGAATTGACCAAGAGCCCGGCCGGTGCGCATCAGTGGAAACCGAAGCATGGCGCAGGCGCCGGTACGGTGCCGGATGCGCACGACCCGTCAAAGCGTCACGCTCCATCCATGCTGACCACTGACCTCGCCTTGCGGTTCGACCCTGTTTACGAAAAGATTTCAAGGCGCTTCTACGAGAATCCGGATCAGTTCGCAGACGCGTTTGCCCGGGCGTGGTTCAAGCTGACGCACCGAGATATGGGGCCACTGTCCCGTTATCTTGGCCCGCTCGTTCCTGCGCAGCCGCTGCTGTGGCAGGACCCCATTCCAGCAGTGGATCATAAATTGATCGGAGAACAGGACATTGCTGCCCTGAAGGCCAAGATCCTCGCATCCGGACTTTCCATCTCCCAACTGGTCACGACGGCTTGGGCGTCGGCGGCAACGTTCCGCGGCAGCGACAAGCGCGGTGGGGCTAACGGGGCGCGCATTCGCCTCGCACCACAGAAGGATTGGGAAGTGAATCAACCAGCTGAATTGGCGAAGGTCCTTCAGAAGCTGGAAGCGATCCAGAAGGCTTTCAACAGCGCGCAGTCTGGTGGCAAGAAGGTCTCACTTGCTGACCTGATCGTTCTGGGCGGCGGCGCAGCCGTCGAGGCAGCTGCGAAGAAAGCCGGCCACGATGTGAAGGTTCCCTTCTCGCCGGGGCGCATGGACGCGTCGCAGGAGCAAACCGATGTGAACTCGTTCGCTGTACTGGAGCCGACAGCAGACGGGTTCCGCAACTACCTCAGGAAGGGACATGAGGGATCGGCGGCTGAGCTGCTGGTGGATCGGGCGAACCTGCTGACGCTGACCGCTCCCGAGATGACGGTTCTGGTCGGTGGCATGCGCGCCCTGAATGCAAACTTCGGGCATTCCGAACACGGTGTTTTCACCAAGCGGCCCGAAACATTGACCAATGATTTCTTCGTGAATCTCCTCGACATGAACACGAAGTGGCAGAAGTCCGCCACATCTGAAGGAGTTTTGGAGGGGCGCGATCGGGCGCAGGGCGATCTCAAGTGGACGGGCACGATCGTTGATCTCATCTTCGGTTCGAACTCCCAACTCCGAGCCCTCGCGGAAGTCTATGCGTGCAAGGACTCGCAGCAGGCCTTCGTGCGTGACTTTGTGGCGGCCTGGAACAAGGTGATGAACCTTGACCGCTACGACCTTACGTGATCCTGATTAACGACACTTTTACAAGTGCGATCCCGCTTATGGGACCGGCGTGGCAAAGGGCTTGGGTCTGAAAATCTAAAGCATCATCGGAAGCCACGCCACTACCGCAGCGGATTAGTTTCGCGCCGATCGCTTCGACCGAGGGCATCCGACCGGTAGTAGTCAGCCGGCTCGGGCGCCCTTTAGTGTTTTAGAACCGAGAGATCACTGCAAACACAGTATGATGATCCATGCGCAGGCAGGGTTTCGCTCGCCGCAACATGTCACTTCATGGATTTTCGCTAAGTCGCACAAAACGCGCGGGAAGGAACGCAGCTCGCGGTGCGTGTCTTGATTGCCGCTCGCGAAGCGTGCTAATTTCGGCACGTACCAACTCGCTTTTATTCTGCCGACCAACTCTGTGTCCAAATTCATCGACTCCAATCCGGCGGGGCTAGCCCCAGAACACGGCTCCGCGCTGAACGAGCACGATTTTTCCCCGTCCACTCCTGGCCCCGTCTTCTGGCGCGTCGAAGGCAGCCTGCTAAACCTGACCGCGGTGCGGCCCGTCGGCTTTTTCACCTGGAACGCGCAGAGTTTTCTAGGCCGCTGGGCGCGTCGCGGGACGATGGGTCTCCTCGCCGTAGCGCGGCCATTCCTGTACGCATCCGATCGCGTGTTCGCGACGCGCGTGCTCCATGCGGTTCTCCGCCACACCAGCCGGGACCGGCTCGATCTGCTCGGCGAAGAATACTTCGAATATGTTCTGAGGCCACGATTGAAACCCGGTGGCGTGGCGGCGCTGAAGCGCTTGATCGATTCCGGCGCCGACGTGGTGCTCGTCAGCCAGGGCCTAGATCACATCATGCGCCCGCTCGCAAATTACTTGGGCGTGCGGAAACTTCTGTGTAACCGGCTCGATTTTCGTGACGGCATCGCCACCGGCCGCCTGCTCGATCCAGTGATCCGGCCGCGCGGGCCATTTGCCAAGCTGCGCGCCGATCGCCCCGATGGGACGGTGGAGCGAGCCCAACTTCTGCGCGACCTCGGCTTCGCGAAACAGCCCGAGGCGCTGAACGATACGATTCGGCTGGCACGGCGTCACTCGGCGCGAATCGAAGTGCCCGTTGTTCATTTCGATTCGAAGAACGGATGCCCGCCGCTATCGGTGCGCGCGGCGCTGCGAGGAAAACACATTCTGCTCATCGGCGGGACCGGATTCATCGGCAAAGTGTGGCTCGCAAGCCTGCTGGCCGATTTGCCGGAGATCGGCCGCATCTCGTTGCTGATCCGCGCACACCGGTCGGCCACCGCGCTGGAGCGATTGGAGCGCATGGTGTCCGAATCGCCGGTTTTCGATGTGCTCGCGGAAAAATACGGCGACCGGTTCGCCGATTTTCTGCTCAAGCGCGTCGAAGTAATCGCCGGCGACGCAAGCAAGCCGGGGCTTGGCATCGCGCTGGAAGCTCGCCAGCGGCTGACGAACTCGCTCGACATCATCGTCAACAGCGCGGGACTGACCGATTTCAATCCCGACCTGCGCGACGCGTTGGCGATGAACGTCCACGCGACGGAACACCTGCTGCGATTCCTGCACGAATGCGATCACGCCGCACTTCTCCATCTGTCCACCTGCTACGCCATCGGCCGGCGCGACGGGCGCATCTTGGAAGACTTCACGCCGAACTATTCCCCCGTGCGAATCGCCGGCTTCGATGCGCGCAAGGAATGCGCGTCGCTCGAATCGCTGGTCCGCGAGACGGAAGCGCGCGCGGAGTCCGCCGAGGTGACGGAAGAACTTCGCCAGCAGGCACTCGGAAAGAAGAAGGCGTCGAAAAGCCTGCAAGGCGTCGCGCTCGATAATCAAGTCCGCAAGAACCGCACGCGCTGGCTGCGCCAGTCGCTGATGGACGCAGGCACGCACCGCGCCAACGAGCTCGGCTGGCCGAACACCTACACGTTCACTAAAAGCCTCTCGGAATCGCTGATCGGCGACTATCTTGAGGAGAATCCCAAAGCCGCCATCGCGATCGTTAGGCCGTCGATCGTCGAATCTTCGGTCGAGAAGCCGTTCGTCGGCTGGAACGAAGGTGTGAATACTTCGGCATCGCTTTCGTATCTCCTGGGAACGTTCTTCCGCCAGCTTCCGACCAACGAAAGCAAGGCGCTCGACCTGATCCCCGTCGACATCGTGGCGCGCGGCATGACCCTGATCTCCGCCGCGCTGGTGACGCGCCGCCACCAGCGCGTCTATCATCTCGCCACGTCCGTGGCGAATCCGTGCGACATGCGGCGCTCGATCGAGCTGACCGGCCTTGGCCACAGAAAGTACTATCGGTCGCGCAATGATTTGCAGCACCTGATTCGGCTGAAATTCGACGCCATCCCGGTCTCGAAGGCCCGCTACAAAACTCTTTCGGCGCCGGCCCAGAAAATGATCGTGCAGGCAATCAACAAGAGCGTCGCTCCCATCCCCTTCGTGCGTGCGCCCTTGGCGAGGCAGGAGCGCGATCTTGAAAAAGTGATCAAGCTGGTGACCCTCTTCGAACCCTTCATTTTGGAAAACGACCACGTTTTCGAGGCCGCAAACGTCGAGCGGCTCAGCGCTTCGCTCCCGCCGGAAGAACGCGCCGCGTTTGGCTACGACGCGCGTTCGCTTGACTGGTGGGACTACTGGATCAACGTCCACATTCCGGCTCTGCGAAAGTGGTGCTATCCTCTCATTGAGGGACGTCCCCAGGAAGCTCGCCCGCGGCGAAGCGTGCCTCTCGCGGCCCGCGCCGAAGCGAGCGTCGCCGGAGCGGCTGGCGCCACTCCGGCACCGACGCCCTGACACCCGAAAATCGTGGCCACCCTGCTGACCGGCTGCACCGGATATATCGGTGCGCACGTTGCGTCGAACCTGCTTGCGGATACGCGCGAGCCGCTGAACCTGTTGGTGCGCGCCGCGAGCGACGAAGAAGCGCGCAGCCGCCTCTGGCACTCGTTCCAGCTTCATCTGGATTTCCCGCAATTTGAATCGTTCCTCAACGAGCGCATCCGCATTTTCCGGGGCGATCTGACGGACGCGCGCTTTGGCCTTACCGAAGACGATTACCGCCATCTCGTGCGTTCGACCGATTCGATCATCCACTGCGCGGCGTCGCTGAACCGCAAATCCGAGAAAAGCTGCCTCAACGTGAATCTTCGCGGCACGCTTGAGGTGATTCAGCTGGCGATGCGCGCGCGCGACGAGCACGGGCTGCGCCGCTTCAGCCATGTCAGCACGGTCGCGGTCGCGGGGCACCGCGCCGACGAAGTGGTCGAGGAAGACACGTCGATCGATTGGAACCGGTCCGACTACGATCCCTACGCGCGCACGAAGAAGTTCTGCGAGCACATGGTCCGCCAATTGCTCCCCGACGTAGCTCGCACGATTTTCCGGCCCAGCATCGTGCTCGGCGATAGCCGCCGCCCGGAAACGAACCAGTTCGATATGGTTCGCGCGTTCGTGTTTCTCGCCGGACTGCCGGCGCTTCCCTTCCACGCCACCGACAAGGTGGATATCGTGCCCGTCGATTACGTCGCCGATGCGATCGCCACCCTGCACCAGAAAGAAAAACCGGCGCACGAGATCTACCATCTTTCGTCCGGCACGGATTCCGAGACCTTCGTCGAGTTGACGAACGCCTTGTCCAAGGCCCAGGGCAAACGCGGGCCGGTTTATATGCCAAGCCTCGAGGGGCCTTCGTCGAAAATGATCAACGCCCTTGCCGGTCGAGCGGGGAAAGTGGGCGGGCTGGCTACTCTGATGAAAGTGTTCCTCCCGTATCTGGTATGGAATACGGTGTTCGACAATCGCCGCGTGGTCGCGGAATTGGGCCGGAAGCCGGCGCCCTTTTCACAATATTGCTTCCCGCTGCTGCGATTCAGCCGCGAAAATCATTTCGTGTACAAATACCGCGACTGGCCATCGGGCGGTCCGGCGCGGTCGCAGGCCGTTGCGGCGGCGGCACAGGACTTGCCCTGATGCTCGACATGGACGTCGCGATCGAGGCCTGGGTCAGCGGCCTGATCGAACTCAACAAACTCGAATACGTGCTCGGTACGGGTAAGCCGTGGACGCCGGGCCAAAAGCTTAAGCTTTTGTTTGCCGGCTACAACGGCACCCGCAACACAGGCTCCGACATCCGCGTGGAAGAAATCGTCCGGCAGGTGAAGCAAATTCTGGGCGCCGAAAATATCGCCGCCACCGTGATGACGCAGAATTTCGATCTCACGCGGGGCTATTTCGGCGATTCGCAGCAGGTGCATCTTCCCGATGTGTTCCCGCCGTTCCTGCATTCCGAAGTCCCGAAGCACGACGGCGTGATCGCTTGCGAAGGCTCCATGTTTAAGAGCAAATTCGCCAACGCGCTCACGGCGATGATCGTCGGCTCGCTCGGCATCGCCTCTGCGCATAACAAGCTGAGCGTGGCGTACGGCGGCGAAGCCGGCGCGATGGACCCGCTGCTGCAGAAAATGTGCAAGCGCTACTGCCACGACTCGTTCGTGATCACACGCAATGCCGAATCGCAGGAAATTCTCGGTAAGCTTGGCGTGGCGACCGAGCTGGGCACCGATACCGCCTGGACATTCGAGCCGCTCGGCACCGAGTACGGCCGCAAGGCGCTGCGCGACGCTGGCTGGGACGGCACGACTCCGGTCCTGGCCGTCTGCCCCATCAATCCGTTCTGGTGGCCCGTGAAGCCATCGCTGACAAAGTCAATCGCGCACTCGCTGACGGGCGCCTACGAGAAGAGCTATTACCGCACGATCTATTTTCACCGCGACGGTCATGATGTCGACTCGGCCTACGCGAAATACCTTTCTTCCGTCGCCGAAGGCGTCCAGCGCTACCGCAAAACGCGCAATGTATTTCCGGTCATGGTCGCCATGGAGATGCTCGACCGCGACGCCTGCGAGCGGGTGGCGCACAAAATCGGCGGCGCGCCCGTTTTCGCCTCCGACGAGCGCAACATGTACGAGCTGGTCAGCATCCTGCGCGCGTGCCACCGAATGCTCTCGTCGCGTTTCCACGCCATCGTCACCTCGATGCCTGCGGGCGTGCCTTCGGCCGGCGTCACCATGGACGAGCGCATTCGCAACCTGATGCATCAGCGCGGGCACGATCACCTGATGATGGAAGTGGACGAGCCGGAACTCGCGGACAAAATCGTCGCCGCGCTCACCGCGCTCGATGCCGAAGCAGACGAGATTCGCGACTCGATGGGCAAAGTCGTCGCGCGCAATTTGCAGATGATGGCGCGTATGGGCGTCTATTTCGAAGAGCGTGTGGCGCGGCAATATCCGCAGTTCCCGATTCGCACCGGCGTCCGCGGCTGGGAGGAATATCTTCCGCCGCTCGCTCCGGAGCTTCGCAAACTGATCGAGAACCACAGCGGAGCGCTCGCAGCATGACGTTTCTCGAAACAATCTTCGCGCGCCTCGAACGGGCTGCGAACTCGCCGGTCCTCGGCGAGGCGCGCGACGGCCAAATCGTCTCGGTGTCCGGCGCGGACTTGCTGGCGCTGATCGCGGAGGCCCGCGCGTTCGCAGTCCGGCGCGGCTTAAAACCGGGCGACCGCTGCGCTCTGCTCGCTCCGAATAGCATTCGCTGGGTGGCGCTCGATCTGGCGCTAATGGCCGAAGGCGTGATCGTCGTGCCGCTCGATCCGCGGCAAGTGGCCAAAGATTGGACGGCGGTCATCAGTGACTCCACGCCCTCGGTTGTCTTCTGCTCGGACGCGGCGCTTGGAGCCGGAATCCAGCCCAATGGGCCACAAATCATGCTCTTCGATGAGATTTTCGGCGGCGACCACGCCGAACCATCGCCGCCCCGCCACCACGCCGATCACGATGCGGTGACGATCGTCTACACTTCCGGCACTTCGGGCGAGCCGAAGGGCGTCGTCCTCAACGCCGGCAACATCACCTTCATGCTCGGCTGCACCAACGCGCGCCTCGATCAACTGATGGGCGGACGCACCGAGCGGGAGAGCGTGTTTCAGTACGCGCCGTTCTGCTTCGCGGCCGCGCGAATCCTGCTCCTCACTTCCCTTTCGCGCCACAGCATGCTCACGCTCTCGACCGACCTCACCAGGCTCGCCGACGAATTGAAGCTCGCCGCGCCACACTATTTCGTGAACGTGCCGATGTTCCTCGAGCGCGTCCGCCGGCGGGTCGAGGAATCAATCCAGAAGCGCGGCGGATTCGCCTCGGCGCTCTTCGAAACGGCGCGCGCCGGATACTATCACCAGCGCAACGGCCAGACGCGCCTCGGCGGCCTACTGTGCCTGGCTCTTGCGCGAAAAATGATGTTTCCCGCGATCCGCGCCAATATCGGCCCGAATCTGAAAGCGCTGATCTGCGGCTCGGCTCCGCTCTCCGCAGAGACGCAGCTATTTTTCATGATGATTGGTATTCCCGTGCTGCAGGTCTACGGTCTCACCGAAACAACCGCGATCTGCACGATGGACGAGCCCGGCAAGGTCGAGCCCGGCCGAGTCGGCCGCGTGGTCCCTGGAATCGAGATGACGGTCGCCGATGCCACCGGCGAAATTCTCGTGCGCGGCCCAAACGTTTTTCCCGGATACTGGCAGCGCCCGGCGGAAACGGCCAAGGCTCTCGAAGGCGGCTGGTTCCATACCGGCGATCAGGGCGATTCGGACGCGAGCGGCAACTGGCGCATCACTGGCCGGCTGAAAAATTTGATCATTTTGAACTCGGGACACAATGTTGCGCCTGAGCCGCTGGAACAGCAGCTCGCCGCCGCGCTTCCCGAAGCCCAGCAGGTCGTCCTGCTCGGCAATCAGCGCAGCTTTTTGTCCGCGCTGGTGACTGCGGCGGCCGCCACGAATGGCTCCGGCAGCGGATTGAACGCCGCGCGCATTCAGTCCGCGCTCGACACGATGAACGCTGGGCTGCCGCACTACAAGCAGGTTCGCGCGTTTCGCGTTCTGCCCGAGCCCTTCACCATGGAAAATGGCATGCTGACAACGATGGGCAAGCTCAAGCGCGACGCAATCTCCGCCCGCTACGCGCGTGAAATCGACACTCTCTACCAGAAGAAGCCGGCATGAAGAATTTCTCGGGCAAGACTCTCTCGTGGAAACTCGCCGATGGCACGATCGAGCTGGCGCTCGACCGCGCGCCGTGCAACGAAATTGGCTCCACGACCCTCGGCGAACTCGAGCAATTCGTCGACGCGCTCCCCGGCGCCGCCGACCAAGCCCACGCGCTCATCATTTCGAGCGCGCGCACGGAGGGATTTTGCGCCGGCGCCGATCTGCGCGAGCTTTTTGAGCGCTCGCAGGCGATGGCCCCGCGCGAACGCCTCGCTGGCGTGCGCGAATTCCTCGAGCGCATTCATCGCGTGATGAACGCCATCGATGCCGCGCCGCTGACGACGATTGCGGCCGTTCACGGCGTGATTTTCGGCGGCGGGTTCGAGCTGGCGCTCACCTGCGACCTGATCGTCGCCGATAAAATGGCCCGTTTCTGTTTCCCCGAGCTTCGCCTGGGGCTGATCCCTGGCTTCGGCGGAATTCCGCGCCTGAAGCGCGACATCGGCAACGCCGTCGTCCGCGATCTGCTCCTCACGGGCCGCAGCATCAACGCGACGAAAGCGCAGGCGGTCGGCCTGGTCAGTCAGGTAACGGCCGAAGGCGACGCTCTTCGCGTTGCGCGCGCCACCGCCGCGCAAATCAATAAGTTCGACGCACGGACCGCCGCTGCGGCCAAGCGCTTCGTCAAGCCCGTGCCGCACGACGAGCTGCGGCGCGAAATAGACATTTTCTGCGATCTGTTCACACGCCCGGCCGTGGAAGCAGGCTTGCGCAAGTTTGTCGAAAGCACAAACGCACTGCCCTATTTGCCGTGAGCGAAAACATACGGAGCGAACATACGAGCCCATGACTGGCATCGAGAAAACGACCGACGAAATCCTCCAACTCGCCGCCGCCCACTTCAAAGTTCCTCGCGAGCAGCTTCGCGCGGACGACGATTTCTTCAGGACGCTCGGCATCAATAGCCTCCAGGCGCTCGACCTCCTCACGCGCCTCGAGCAGCATTTCCACATCGAGCTCCCGGACTACGAGTTGCAGGGCGTCAGCGATTTCCGCACGCTCGCCGAACGTATACAATCCCGCCTTTGATGCTCGACCTTCGAGAATTCAATTGTCTCGGCGCAGCGCTTCAGGCCTCCCTGGAGCGCTGGCCCGATGAGTTGTGCCTCATCGAAGCGGATCGCGATCGCGAGAAAGCTCGCTTTACGTACCGGCAGTTCGACGAAGCAGCTCGGCCGCTCGCGAAGGCGTTGCAAGATGCCGGATTTGCGAATGGCACGCGCGCTGCGATCATCATGACCAATCAGTCGAAATGGCTGATCTCCGCGTACGCGATCTTCTTCTGCGGCGGCGTCCTGATCCCGGTCGACTACAAGCTCACGCCCTTCGAGCAGATTCAGTTACTCGCGCACTCGAAGGCCGAATTCCTCGTCGTCGAATACCACGCCTGGCGCGCCATCACCCAGGCGACGAATTTCAGCGCCATGCACCCTCGCGTGGTGCTCGTCACCGAAGCGCCGGCGAATGCCGATCTCGCCGGCGCAAAGCGCTGGGAGGAATTCCGCAGCGCGCAGGGCGAGCCAAATTTCGTGCCGCGCGAACGCAAAGACCCCGCGTGCATCGTCTATTCCTCCGGCACGGCGGGTCGCCCGAAAGGCTGCGTACTCACGCACGAAAATTACCTCGAGCAGTGCATGGCGGTGACGCCGATCTTTCCCTTCTGGCCGGGCGCGCGCTACCTCAGCATCATTCCCACCAATCACGCCATCGATTTTATGGGCGGCTTCATCATGCCGTTCACCGGCGGCGGCACGGTCGTCCATCTCCGCACGCTGCGCCCCGAATTCATCCGCGATGCGTTCACGCGCTACCGGATCACCTACATGGCGGTCGTACCGCTGATTCTCACCAATCTCCAGCGCGGCCTCCGCGAACGATTCGACGCCCTTCCGCCGTTCAAACGCCGCGTGCTCAACGCCCTTATCTCGATCAACGCCGCGCTCACGCGTAGCAAACCGCGCCTCGGCCTCAGCCGTTTTCTTCTCAAGGATATTCACCGGGCCTTCGGCGGACACCTTCGCGCGCTTCTCGTCGGCGGCGCGTTCACCGAGCCCGCGACAATCGCCTTTTTTCACGACCTCGGCATCCCGATCTACAACGGCTACGGCTGCACGGAAGCCTGCACCGCGATCACGCTTAACGAACTAAAGCCCTTTCGTCCCGAAACCGTCGGCCCTCCCGTCCGCGGAATGGAAATCCGCACCCGCAACCCCGACGCAGACGGCATCGGCGAGGTTCTCGTCCGCAGCAAAACCGTCATGTCGCACTATCTCGACGATCCCGAAATGACGGCGGAAACCATCGTCGATGGCTGGCTCATCACCGGCGACCTCGGCCGCATCGACGCGAGCGGGCATCTCCAGCTCTTCGGCCGCAAGCGAAACATGATCGTCACCGAGGAAGGCAAGAACATCTATCCCGAGGACATCGAATCCGCGTTCGAAGGCATTGCGGCCAAGGAATTTTGCGTTTTCGCGGCCAACTTTCTCTGGCCCGAGAGGACCATGACCGGCGAGAAGCTCGTCATCGCCATCCATCCGGACGCTGGACAGCCGGTCGACGATAAGCTCGTCGCCTCCCTCTCCGAACGCAATCGCCGCCTGCTGAATTACAAGCGCGTGAGCGGTTATCTCGTATGGGACGCCGATTTCCCGCGCACCGCCTCCCTAAAAATCAAACGCCCGGAGTTGGCCGAACAGATTCGCGCAAAACTCGAGCGCGAAGCCGTGGTGCCCCTGTGATCCGTCGTAGCCGCGGAGCGGCGGCCGTAATTAGCCCGGCACGGAGCGCAGCGCAGTGCCGGGAACGGCGAACAGACGAGCCACAAGTCCCGGAGGGACGATTGACCGCGGCGATTCTTCCTACGGTGGGAGCCTGGGGCTTCCAGCCCCAGGAAAAGGCGTCGAATAAATCCAGGGCTTTAGCCCTGGGGCCCATGGCTCCATGCCCCCAAGCTCTGCGAGGAAACTCCGCGTGACTTCCCGCATCTTCGCCATCGTAAATCCCGCCGCCGGTGGCGGACGCTGCGGCAAGCTCGCTCCCGCCGCTCTCGAGCGCGTTCGAGCAACAGGCGCCGAATTCGAAATCGCGCAGACCACTCGCGCGGGCGAAGCGACTCTGCTCGCCCGGGACGCCTACGCGCGCGGCTATCGCACTTTTCTGGCCGTCGGCGGCGACGGCACATCCCACGAAATCGTCAACGGCATCTTTCCCGAATCCCTGGCGGGCGGACGCGCCACACTCGGCTTTCTTCCGCTCGGCACCGGCAATTCCTTCCTGCGCGATTTCACCTCGCGCGGCGTCGATCACACGCTCGAAGCCCTGCGCGAAAATCGTCGCCGCCCGTGCGACGTAGTTCGCCTGCGCCACAAAGACGGCGAAATCTACTTCATCAACATGCTGAATCTGGGTTTTGCTGCCGACGCGGGCGCGCTCGCCAACCGCCGGTTCAAGCGCTGGGGCACGGCGAGCTACATTTTCGGCGTCCTGGGCACTCTCGTAGGGCTGAGATGTCTTCCCTTCCCTCATCGCCTGCCCGGTGCGGACGATTGGGATCGTCGCCCGCTCCTCTTTCTCGCGCTCGGCAACAGCAAATACACCGGCGGCAAAATGTTGATGGCGCCGCACGCCGATCCCACCGACGGCCAGATCGAATACGTGCGCTGGTCGCCGCTCGGCCGCCTGCGCCTGCTTTGGAACTTCCCGAGCCTTTTCACCGGCGCCCATGTCAACCATCGGCTCGCATCGCGTGCGGCTACCGAGCGCGTCGATTTCGACCTCGGCGGCGCCGTAAACGTGATTGTGGACGGTGAAGTGATGCGCCTCGATATCCGCTCGGCGGAGATCCTGCCCGGCGCCCTGGACGTGATCGTATGAGGCGCGCGTGGCTGACAATCCGGTCAGCCGTGCTCTGGGCCGTCGCCGGAATTCACTTTTTCGGTTTCGGCCTTGTAATCGTGTTCGTCGGCCTCTGCCTCGATCGCCGCAGGCACGATTGGCTCAATCGCGGCTTCTTCCGCAATATCCTACGCCTCGCAGGAGTGAAATTCGAAGTGCGCCGCTCGCCTGGCTTCGACCCGCATCGCACCAGCATTTTCATCTGCAACCACGTGAACATTTTCGACCCGTTCGTGATCTATTCCGCGATCCCGCAATTCGTGCGCGGCTTCGAGCTCGAATCGCATTTCAAGGTTCCGATCTACGGCTGGATGATGGGCTGGTTCGGCAACATCGCCGTTCCCGACGCGCCCTCGCGCGAGAGTCTGGAAATCATGACCCGGCGCGCGAAAGCCTCTCTGGACGCCGATATCAGCCTGATCGCCTTCGCCGAAGGCTCGCGCACGCGCACCGGGCACGTGAAGGAATTCAAGAAAGGGATCTTCAATCTCGCCCAGAAGTTCGGCACTCCCATCGTGCCGATGAGCATCGTGGGCTCCTACCAATTCTTTAAAACAGGCAACTGGATGCTTTATCCGGGAAAGATCACGGTCTATCTCCACGACACGATCGATACTTCGCAAATCTCACGGGGAGAAATTGACGCCTTGCGCAAGCACGTGCAGGACATCGTCTCGGCGCCCGTGGGAGACTCACTGACCGCAAATCCGCCGCCGAAATAGCGCGTTGTCATCCTGAGCGGAGCCGAAGGATATCGTTCAGCCGCGGAGCGGCGACCGTAATTAGCCCGGCACGGAGCGTAGCGCAGTGCCGGGAACGAAGAGAAGAAGATCCGGAAGTCCCGAAGGGACGATTGACCACCCGTGAAGCTATGAATCTCGTTTCGCTAACGGGACAAGAACCGGCTAAAAGCTCTGCGTCGCGCTCGCTTCGGGCAACGACCGCCCCGCGCGCAACTCCTGCCACGTATACACCACGCGATGAATCACCGTGATCGTCGAAATCGTCGCGATCACCCACAGTGCCGGCGACATCCGATTGAACGTCCCGCCCAAAATCAACAACACCAGCCGCTCCGGCCGCTCCATGAATCCGACCTTGCACAACGGAATCAGCGATTCGGCGCGTGCACGCGAGTAGCTCACCATGAACGAGCTGGCCATCGCGACCGCCGCCAGCACCATGTACGAATTTCGGCCGATCAGCGTGTAGTAAACGACCAGCCCCATGTACAGCGCGAGATCGGAGTAGCGGTCGAGCGTCGAATCGAGAAACGCGCCGAACGCCGTCACCAGACCCACGCGGCGCGCCACCTGCCCATCGGCCATGTCCAGGAACGCCGCAAGAAACAAAGCCGCGGCCGCCGCGCGAAATTGCCCCATTGCAAACAGCGCCGCCGCGCACGAATTCACGCCGAGAGCGAAAAACGTGAACATGTTCGGCGTGATTCCGGTGGCGGCGAGTCCGGTTACGACGTGTTGCAGCAGCCAGCCCGCGCCCGCGCCAATCCAGTAGGTGATCGGGCGAGCCTGCTCTTTTCCAATGTTGGCCATGCGCACAAAATCATACACCGGAACGATTCGTCAGAGCACCGCTTTGAACCGGCAAAATCCCCGCCGAACGCGTCGCGATAATGACGAGACGCTTTGTGGGTCGCGGCTTTTGCCGCGACGTTAGGGGCCAAATATCGGACGGCTTTAGCCGCTGAAGCTCCCGGACCGATGAACTTACGGCACACTCGATCGGATTTCGAATGGGCCAGAGACTATGCGCTTTGCGAGGAGAGAACCCGGAGCTGAACCCCGGAAGGGCCGACTCCCACCGGCGGAATCCTTGGCCTACGCCACCGAATCAAATCGCGAAGGTCTGGGAAATAGCGCAATCGCGCACGCAACCGATATACTCGCCGAACCGAGAAGTCCGGCTTCGAACACAAATCCAATTCAGGACACGGAGGCCCCATGTACGACATGAAGAACCTCGCAAAGATCAAAGCAATCGAAGCCAACGCGCCGGAGGGATGGAAGGGCTTCGTGGCATTCGACAAGGCCGCGATGGCCGCGGGCGCGGTGCCCGTGAAGTACAAGGAGCTGATCGCCCTCGGCGTCGCGTTCACAACGCAGTGCCCCTATTGCATTGAGATCCACTCCGGCCGCGCCCGCGAAGCCGGCGCCACGGATGCGGAAATCAGCGAGACGGTCATCGTCGCCGCGGCCCTCCGCGCCGGCGGCGCCATCACCCACGGCACCCACGCCATGAAATAGGCGGAACCCTCTCGCCGATTCATGAATTCTCGCGGCAACGCAGAATCGCAACAGCCCTTCACGCGGGCACGGTTTTGTTTGATTTGCCCGTGCAGGTGCGTTTCGAACTCCCAAAAGTACAGGTTCCAACCATCTGTACCTCGACTAAACGAACGCCCAGTAGACGCGCATCTCGCAGTCTGCCAGCCTGTGAACGGCGACGAAATGTCGCCCGCTCTCGCTGGCCGGGAGCGTACTGCTTTTTGACAACTGACGATCCGATCAGGATCGGCATCCCGAGCGAGTCCCTGCGGCGACGAGCCGAGGGATCTCCCGTTGGCGGTTCTTGTAGGGGCACGATACTTGTGGTGAGCGAAGCCGAACCCATATCGTGCCCGGCGAAGATTCATGGCGTTCCGGCACCTTTCCGCCTCCTTCGCCCGTAGACGCAGGCTTCGTTGCATGGCACCCCGAATCACTCAAACAAAGTGACACACCATGCAAAGTAATTTCCGGCGTAACTCATTGAGAACAAAGAGAAGGTGCATCCGCAAAGTGACACACTTTCAACGACTCGATTAAGATCATCGCCTGAGCTCATTCGCCATGGCGAATGAACCGGAGGGTTGATTTCTAATCGACAATCACGCCGAATAGAAACCGCCGTAACCCGCTGAAAACAAACAATCGGCGCACATTCTAATCGACAGAAGTTCGGGGGGGGGCAAAGGGACGATCTGGTGCCCGGGGTGGGGGTCGAACCCACACGACGCGTGAGCGTCAGGGGATTTTAAGTCCCCCGCGTATGCCATTCCGCCACCCGGGCGATTGCGCAAGAGTAGCGTTTTGAATGGGCAACTGCAACACGGCCAAAGTACAGGTGTATGAACGAAGTGAAGGCTATGACGCGGGCGCGCCGCTCGTGCCGAGTTTTGCCGCAGACGCGTCGCGCGCAGCGGCTGCCGAGCGCGACTGCTGCTCCTGGAAGCAGTAAAGAACAAGTTCGACTCGCGTGGACACGCCGAGCTTGTCGAAAATACGAAAAAGGTAATTTCGCACCGTGTGCTCGCTCAGCCCGAGTTGCACGGAGATTCCGCGATTCGTCAGTCCTTCGGCGACGAGCCGCGCAACTTCCGCTTCGCGCTTCGAGAGCAGCTCCATTCCCTGCGAATCATGCAGGCGCATGGGCATCTGGCTGAGCACGTCGAGCAGATAGCCGAGATGCAGGCTATTCGCCCACACCTGCCCGCGATGCACCGCGTGGATGCATTTGGCCAGCGTCTCGAGCGGCTCGTCGCGAAACACGACGCCGCGCGCGCCGCATCGAAACGCGTCGATCACGAGCTCGCGTTCGCGGGAGCCCAGCAGCAGAATCAAGCGAGTCTTCGTCTGCAGGGAATGCAATTCACGAAGTATGTAGTAGCCATCCAGCGGACCCGTTTCCATCTGCGCGCTGATGATCGCCACATCCGGTCTGCGCTCCTTGATCACGTCGAGTGTTTCGCGCGAACCGACAGCGGACGCGACAACCGAAACGTGATTGCGCCGCGCACGAAACGCGCTCTCGACCAGCTGGCAATTTAGCTGGTTCGCTTCGGCGATCACAACCGAAATATCGCTACCACAACCTTGCTGCGTATCGGGCATTCTGCACCTCCACCGCGGGCCGGGCTAGCCTGTGGAAATGTGGAAAGTGTGGAAAAGTCTATGGGTTGCCTGTTCGCCCCACAAGCACAAAGAATACGTACTGTAGCCTCCGCGACTTTGCGGATAACCGCGCGGGAATTCCGTAACTGCCGCATATTCAACTCGATCGGCATCATGCGCGCGCCCACAATTGGAGGTTCTTGGTTGGCTGTGAGGACGAAGACCTAACACGGACTGAGGTCAATCCCGAGCCATTCCGGATCGGATCTCCGCCATCAGCCCTAACTACCTTGTCCACAAAGACATGACCAACGACGGACGATCGCCCCTAGGCCGGAAAGGAAAAACCACACGAGTTGAAGGCCTCCGGCGAACCACTTTGGGGTCTTGGCTCAAAGAACTCGCTGGCTCGCGGACGGTACATTCGTCTCCACCTCGTTGATACGTTCGTCCTGCCTAAAGGCGCGGTCAATACCCATAGCCGGCCCGGGTCGTTTGGGGCATAGCCCGCAAGACGGATGGCTGGGCGAACACCTGGCAAGTTTCGCGGTACGCGCGCCGGAAACGAAACGCTCCGAAATTCCAAGACATTACTTCCCTTGTCGCGCTTTGCGAATGCACGTAGGGTACCGCCTCACCAAATGATCCCGAATCGCACACGATCGAACTGGCCATCGCCTGAAACTTTCGCTGCACATCACTATTCATCCGGCGCGCGCAGCGATGCCCGCCGCGCCGTGCGCTACTCGCTCGAGATCGATGTTCTCTATAGCTGGGCCGAGCGCGGCATTGAGCGCAAATCGCGCGGTCGCACGCGCGACATGAGCCCGAAGGGCGCGTTCGTCGTTGCGCCCGTGTGCCCGCCGGTCGGCGCGAAGCTGACCATGAGCTTTTTCATGCCCACGATGCGGGGAGAATCGCAGTCGGCGCAAGTGCAAGCGGACAGCCGGGTTTTGCGAATCGATTCGCAGCATGCGGGCCAAACCGGCGGATTCTCGGTCTCACATGTAAGGACGATGCTGTGCCAAAAGTGATTTCATTCTGGGTGGCGATGCTGCTGGCCTGCGCGTGCCCTTCCCTGGCGCAAGCTCAGACCCTCGCCACGATGAACAAGGACCAGGCTTCGTCGCAAGCGCAGCCGGATCTCGAGCGCCGTGATGCGCGTTACCGGCTTTGCGCGAGCGACGTGATCGCGCTGACGTTTCCGTTGACGCCGGAATTCGACCAGACCGTGAGCATTCAGCCGGATGGGTTCGCGAGCCTGATGGCAGTCGGCGACGTCCATCTCGAAGGCCTGACGACGCAAGAGTCTGCGGCAGCCGTGCGCACTGCTTATTCAGGAATCCTGAACGCGCCGATCGTCACGATCGACCTGAAGGATTTCAATAAGCCGTACTTCATTGTCGGCGGACAGGTGGGCCATCCGGGCAAATACGATCTGCGCGGCGAAACGTCGGCGACGGAGGCGATCGCCATTGCCGGCGGCTTCAACGATTCCGCGAAGCACTCACAGGTCCTGCTTTTCCGGCGAGTGAACAGCGAGCGGTACGAAGTGAAGCCGCTGAACCTGAAGCGGATCTTGCAAGGACGCGACGTGGGCGAGGATCCGCAGGTCCGGGCCGGCGACATGCTTTTTGTCCCTCAGAATTTAATTTCCAAGGTAAAGAAGTTCATTCCCTCATCCGGTCTCGGAGCCTACTACCAGCTTCATCCGTGACCGCAAGGATGGGTTATCTCGACGAAGCAAACGGCAATGGACGAATTGACGACAACGCGGCCGAATCATCGCCAAGGCGCACTGCCCGTGACGCTGCGCGACATTGCGACGCCGGTGTTCCGGCAGCGTCGGCTGGCGTCGCTGATATTTCTTGGCGTGTTCCTGGGGGCTGTGGCGGGCGGACTGCTGATGGCGCGGAAATACGAGGCGGAGATGAAGATCCTGGTGAACCGCGATCGCGTCGACACGGTCGTGACGCCGGATCCGAACGCAGCCGAAGTGGTCGCGCCGGTGCCGGCCGTTTCGGAAGAGGATATCAACTCGGAAGTTGAACTGCTCAAGAGCCGCGACCTGCTCGAGCAGGTCGTCGCCGCCTCCGGGCTTGCGGCGCGAAAACATTCCCGCTGGGAACAGCTTACGGAACGCCTGGGCGATATTGCCCGCGGGACGCATTCATCGCCAGAATCCCAGGCGGCCCGCGCCGTCCAAGATTTCAGCAATCGCCTGATCGTTGAGCCGCTGAAGAAGACCACTCTGATTCGCGTGGCGTATACGTCGCACGATCCGGAGCTTTCGGCGCGCGTGCTGCAGACCCTTTCGACGCTATACCAGGAGAAACATGCGGCCGTGCATCGCCCCACCGGCACATTCAACTTCTTCGATCAGCAGGCCAGCCACTATCGGGACGAACTCGCCGAGGCTGAAACGCAGCTAACCAACTTCGACGCGCAGGAAAACGTGGTTGCGCCCGCGGCGCAGAAACAACTCGTGATCGAGCAGCTCAGCCAGTTCGAGGCGGAACTCCAGCAGGACCGGTCGAACGCCGAAGCGGCCGGCGCCAAGGCCCGAGCGCTACACGCACAGTCGATTGCGGAGCCCGATCGCCAGACGACGCAAATTCGCAAGCTCGACAATGCGGAGCTGCTCGCGCAGCTTGAAGGCACCCTGCTTTCACTTGAGCTGAAGCGGAGCGAAATGCTCGTCAAATATGCGCCGAACTATCCGCCCGTTCGTGAAGTGGAGACGCAGATCGACGAGACCCGCACCGCCATCACGCAGGCCCGGCAGGCGCCGGTGGAAGAGATTACGACCGATCGAGTCCCCGCTCAGGACTGGATGGCGACGGAGATGGCCAAGGCACGGTCCGAACAAGTTGAGATGGAAGCGAAGGCGGCGGAGGCGGCGCGCGCCATTCAGCGCTATCAGGAAACCGCGCAGCAACTGGATCGCAAAGGCGCGACGCAGGACGATCTGGTTCGCAACGTGAAAACCGCGGAAGACAATTACCTGCTCTATCTCCGCAAACGAGAGGAAGCTCGCATTTCTGACGCGCTCGACAGCAAGAGGATCGTCAACGTGTCCGTCGCCGAGGCCCCGACGGTTCCTGCGCTACCGACGCTGCAACTTGGCTGGCTGATGGTCGGCGGATTCTTCACCGCGTCGGTTCTTAGCGTGGGCACGGCCTATGCCGTGGACCGCATGGATCCGTCGTTCCGCACGCCGGAAGAGTTGAGCCGCTATCTCGATGTCAAGGTGCTCGCGTCGATTCCGGCGAGCGCCGCGAGGTCATGATGTTTTTGGACTACTTTGGCTTGATCGAGCAGCCTTTCGGCGTGACGCCGGACCCGCGGTTCTTGCATCTCGGGCCGAAGCATCGCGAGGCGCTGGCGTCGCTGCTCTACGGCACGGAAAACAATCGCGGATTCCTCGCGCTGATCGCTCCGCCGGGAATGGGCAAGACTTCCCTGCTCTTTCACTTCCTTGAAACCGTCCGCAATCAGGCGCGCACGGCGTTCTTGTTTCAAACCGCGCGCGATTCTCGCGATCTGCTGCGTTACCTGCTGGCCGACCTCGGGGTGAGTTCGTACGGCCAGGATGTGCCGGGAATGCATGAGGCGTTGAACAGAGTCCTTACGGCAGAGATGCGCGCGGGGAGGCGCCTGATTCTGGTGATCGACGAGGCCCAGAATCTCGACGAAAGGGTCCTCGAATCGATCCGCGTCCTTTCCAATTTCGAAACGCCCTGGATGAAGCTGATGCAAATCGTCATCGCGGGGCAACCGCAATTGACCGAAATTCTCGCGCGGCCGTCGATGGCCCAATTGCGCCAGCGGATTTCCTCCATCGTCCGCCTGGAACCTTTCACGCAGCAGGAAACCAATGGGTACATCGACCATCGGCTGTGAGTCGCCGGCTATTCAGGCCCACCGCTCTTTACTGTGGGCGCGCGCCTCTTGATCGGGCAGCACAGCTCCGGCATTCCGCGCAATATCAACAATCTTTGCTTCCACGCGATGGGTCTCGCTTCGGCGGTCGGGAGAAAACAAGTTGATTCGCAGATGGTCGGCGAGGTGATTCGCGATCTTTCGCTCGAATCCAGCCCCGCAGCGATGTCGCCCGAGCGGGCGGAGCGCACCGTCGTCCCCTTCCGTGCAGTGGCGGCAGACAATGCAGCGCGTCGCAAAGCAGGTCGTTTGATTCCCGCAGCCCTTATCGCTTCCGCGGTGTTGTTCCTCGGCCTCGTCTCCGGTGCTTCCTGGAAAACCGATGCAGGCAGCTTCGCCACTGCCCACAATCCCTCCCCAAATGCAGCGGCCTTTCCGGTACCGATGCCCTCCGTCGCATCTGCGCCGGAGACGCTTCCGAGTTTCGCCGCTTCATCTTCGCTCGATGGGCTGTCGCCGGTTGTGCCGAATGAGACCGTCGCTTCGCATCCGGAATCGCAGGCTGCGAGCGTCGTCGGGGTGACGGTCGAAAAGAATGTAACTCTGCGTCACCTGTGCCTGCTCTACCTCAACCGGTTTGACCAGCGGACCATTGCGGCGATTCAGTATCTCAATTCCGAGATCGCCGACCCGAATCGCCTGCAAGCCGGCCAGCGGATCCGCCTCCCTCTTTATCTGCGGCGCGATTCGCCATATCGCCCGCCAACGGGTCCCGGCGAAAAACCTGCGATGGAGAAGCCGAACCCTGCGCCAGGAGGTCAGCCGTGAGCCGAACCTTCGACATTCTGCACAGCGAGAACTTGCGCGCTGCCAAGCTTCGGCCAGCGCCCGCCCCGCGGCCGCCGATGCGGGCTCCCTCCGCTGCGCACGACATCAAAGCCGGCGTCGAGAGCGAAATTCTGAATCTCGTGCAGCGCGTCTTCATTCTGCATGCCGGGCCGCAAGCCCCGAAGGTCGTCGCTTTCTGCGGAATCGACGAAGGAGCGGGCTGCAGCTGGGTCTGCGCGCGCGCCGGCGAAGCGCTGGCGGCTCAGCCACCCGGCAGAGTCTGCGTGGTTGATGCAAATCTCCGCAGTCCATCGCTCCACGACCAGTTTCGCGTTGAAAACTTAGAGGGGTTTTTGGACGCGATGAGAGACGGGCGGCCGGTCGACGGGTTTGTACGGCCCACGTGGAGCGAACGGCTCTGGGTGATGACTGCCGGAGCGGCCAGCAGCGATCCGCATGGCGCACTCAATCCTGCAAAGTTGAAATCACGCATTACAGAACTGCGCGACGAATTCGACTATCTCCTGATCGACACCCCTGCGATGAGCCTTCACGCCGATGCGGCGCTGCTGGGACGGATTGCCGATGGGGTGATCCTGGTGATCGGTTCAGCGTCCACGCGGCGTGAGCCGGCGCGCATCGCGAAAGAAAGCCTGGAATCGGCAGGCGTTCCCGTGCTGGGAGCGGTCCTGAACCGGCGGACGTATCCGATTCCCGAGGCGATTTACCAGCGGCTTTAGCGCGGTGGCCGCCAACCCGGCCGCGGCAGTCAACGCAGCGAAAGATTTCTGGGGCGGATGTCGCCCCGCACAGGTCCGAGTGGTTGAGTTCAAGGTCCTCCGTGGGACTCAGGGACAACGCCACCTAAACGCGCGGAAAGCGCCAGTCCGGCCCAATTCCGATTTCGATTCTTGGGACGGCCGAAACAGGCGAGCCTGCGCGAGGTTGCAACTACTAAACGCAGTCGCAGGTGTCTGCTAATGGGAACAATCTCTGTCGGACAGGCCACTCGGGAAAGTTTTCGCACCTTCTGGGACCTTCGGCTGGTTTGGACGCGGCTCTTAAGGCGAGCCCGAGCAATCGATCGCTCGGCGCTCGTTCTGGCGGCGGAAGGCATACTGGCCGCCGTCTGTTACCTACTGGCGGTCTTGTTGGTCGCTCCGGACCGCGGAATGGAGTGGACGATCGAGGTTCTCCGACCGACGTTCGCCATCGCTCTCGCAATTCCGCTCATCCTCTCCGTCGCCATGCGGCTGCACCGCCGATCGCTGCGTCACGCCGGCGCCATCGATCTGATCTCCGTAGCCAAGGTTGCATGGCTCAGCGGCGTCTTCTTTACCGTCGTTATTTGCTGGGAATTTCCGCGGCTGAATATTCCCGCGGCGCTCTTTATCTTGAACGCCGCGCTGCTGCAAATCGGCTGGGGCGCGCTGCATTTCGCGCCGCGCGCGCTGCGCGTGCAGAAGGCCTCGACGCGCGTCACCGGGAAACGCGCCGTCATCGTCGGAGCCGGCGATGCCGGAATGACCGTTTTGAAAGAGCTGGCGCTCGATGCCGACTCGCCTTCGCGCCCCGTGGCGCTGGTGGACGACGATCCGCACAAGTGGGGACGCACATGCTGCGGCGTCCCAGTCGAGGGCGGCACGAAAGACCTGGCGCGCATCGCCGCGGCGCACCAGGCCGATGAGATCTTGATCTGCATTCCGAGCGCGACGCACCGGCAGATGCACGACATTCTCGATGCGTCCCGGCGGTCGAACCTGCCAGTGCGCAGGCTGCCGACGCTTCCCGAACTGATTCGCGGCACAAATGGCGGAGCGGTATCGCGCCGGGATCTGCGCAGCCCGCGGATCGAGGAACTCTTGCAGCGAGACGAGATCTCGATCGACGTGAGAGAGACGCGGAAGGTCGTTGGCGGCAAGGTCGTGCTCGTGACTGGCGCCGGCGGAAGCATTGGCTCGGAGCTGTGCCAGCAGATCGCCGCGGCCAGTCCGCAGAAGCTCCTGCTCGTCGATAAATCCGAGAACAGCCTCTTTTACGTGCACCGGGAACTGACCGAGCGCGCCGGTGCCCTCAACCTGAAGCCGTTCCTGGCCGACGTGACCGACCGCGAGCGCATCGCGCGGATCATGCGCGAAGAGCGGCCCGAGCTCGTCTTTCACGCCGCGGCTTACAAGCACGTCGCGATGCTCGAACGGCACCCGGAGGAAGCAATCCGCAACAACGTCCTCGGAACGCGAAACGTCGCCGAGGCGGCGCTCGCGATCGGAGCGGCCCGCTTCATCAATATATCGACCGACAAAGCCGTGGCCCCGCGCAACTACATGGGCCTCTCGAAACAAATCACCGAGCTCTGCATTCACGAGCTTTCGCGCGCGTCGGCCACGAAGCTTTCCAATGTGCGCTTCGGAAATGTGGCGGGCAGCACCGGCAGCGTCCTGCGGCTTTTCTGGGAACAAATTCAAAAGGGCGGCCCGGTCCGCATCACCGATCCCCGCGCTACGCGCTACTTCATGTCGGTCTCCGAGGCGGTACACCTGATCCTGCGCGCGGCGGCACTCGGCGCGGGCGGAGAGACGTTCGTTTTCGATATGGGCGTGCCGCTCAACATCTGCGAACTCGCCAGAACGATGATGCTTTTCGCCGGGCTGAAGCCGGAAGTCGATATGGCGATCGAGTTCATCGGGCTGCAAGCAGGAGAGAAGCTCACCGAGGAATTGTGGGAGGCGTGGGAGCAGCCGGTTCGGACCGACTCCGAGCGCATTCTCGCTATTCGCGCCGAGGATGCGCGCGCGCGAGGAATTCTCACGAGAATCCGCAGGATGGAGGATTTTCTGTCGCGCGGTGAAAACGACCGGTTGCTTCAATATTTGCACCAGTCGTATCCAGAATTCCGCGCAAATCGTCCGGCTGCTGCGCTGCCTTCGGCGAACGTATTGGCGGCGCCAGCAACGGATTTGGCCGCGGCTCACCTCGCAGGCGCCGCATGACAATCCCGCTCAGCCAGCCCGCGATCGGCGAACACGAGATCGAGTACGTCACGCGCGTGCTGCGTTCGGGAAAGCTCAGCCAGGGCCCGGTGCTCGAAGAATTCGAGGCCCGATTTGCCGCGTACGTCGGCACGCGCTACGCCGTCGCGACCAACAGCGGCACGTCCGCCCTGCACCTCGGCGTCAAAGCGCTCGGCATCGGCCCTGAAGATGAAGTGCTCACCACGTCGTTCACGTTTGCGGCGTCGGTGAACTGTCTGCTGTACGAACGCGCCGTGCCGGCGTTCGTCGATATCGACCCGCCGACGCTGAATCTCGATCCCGCGCAACTGCGCGCAATTCTGGCGCGCGACTACGTCCGGGATCGCGCGCGCGACCACGTGGTCAACCGGGAGTCGGGGCGTGTGCTCAAAGCGATTCTTCCCGTGCACGTGTTCGGTTTCCCGTGCGCGATGGCGCCGATTATGAAAACCGCGCGCGACTACAATCTGCGCGTGCTCGAAGACGCCTGCGAGGCGCTGGGAACCGAGTATCGCGGGCGTCGCGCGGGTGCGTTCGGTGATGCGGCGGTGTTCGGCTTTTATCCCAACAAGCAAATCACGACCGGCGAAGGCGGGATGCTCGTCACCAACGATCCGCATATCGCAAAGCTCTGCCGCAGTATGCGCAATCAAGGCCGCGACGACGCTGCGGGCTGGCTGCGCCACGCGCGTCTTGGCTACAACTATCGCCTCAGCGACCTGCACGCCGCAGTGGGCCTGGCGCAACTCGAAGCGATCGACGACCTGCTGGCGGCTCGCGAGCGCGTGGCCGAACAGTATTCGCTCGCGCTGGCCGACATCGCGAGGATCATCCTGCCCTGGAATCCGCCGGGCGCGAAACGGAGCTGGTTCGTTTACCCGATTCGCGTGCGCGGCCCGCAGGCGGGCGTTCTGCGCGATCGGCTGCTTGCGGGCCTGCGCGAACGCGGCATCGCGTGCCAGGCGTATTTCCCGGCCGTGCATCTGCAGCCGTACTTCAGCGAGGTCGCGCGAACCCCGCGCCGCCCGCTGCCGCACACGGAGATCGCGTCCGAACGCTGCCTCGCGCTTCCCTTCTTTCCATCGATGACCGCTGAGCAAATCGCGAAAGTTTGTGCGGCCGTCCGCGAAATCATCGCGGAAGCAGAACAAGCACGGACAACGATTATTTCGCAACCACAGGAGGCCGCGCGAGCCGCTTCGCGATAGGTACCCCAATCGCTGCGCGCACACACCATGGCAACCGTCGGACAACTTCACGATTCGCCCATCGCAGCCACGAGCGCGTCGCCCTCTCGCGTGCAGCGAGCGCCATTTTTCATCCGCAGGGTGCGGATGCAGCCGCATCTTTATAGCGCCATCTGCAAAGCGCGGCTCTTCTACTCGCGGCGCATCGCCGGAGCAGAAGCTCGCCGGATATTCGGTTGCAATCGCGGACTTTTCGAAATGAACGCTTTCGAGACGCAGCACGTGGAGTCGCTGCGCCGCACGGGTTACGCCCTCGCGCCCGATTTCTTGCCAAAAGATAAGGCAGATCGCATCTACTCGCAGGCCGACGCGCTGTTTCACGGCCTGAAAATCGACCTCACGCGCGCGTATTCAGTGCAGACCGGCCAGCGCCGCAGCCTTGAGGACCTGTCGTACGACGAATTGGCTTCCAGCGAAAAAATGATCGCGCTCGCCGATCCCCTGCTGCACATTCCAGAACTGTGCGAGGTCGCCTTCGACGAGCGAATCCTCAAGATCGCCGCCAATTTCCTCGGCTGCGTTCCGCCGCTCTACCGCGTCACCGTGGTGCGCGATTTCCCGCAGAATCGCCCGCTGCATTCGAGTAATTTTCATAAGGACAACGACGAGTCCGATTCCCTGCAAATCTTCATTTATCTCGTCGACATCGACGACTCGCGCGGCCCGCTCGTCTACGTTCCCGGCTCGAATCGATACGACGTGCGCTCCTGCCGCCCACGCCTTTCGCGTGACCTCGGCATTGCCGCCAACGACGGCCGGCTGAGCGACGAGGAAGTCCAGCGCATGTATCCGCGCCGCGACTGGGCCGTCCTGCGGACTGGCCGGGGCAGTCTCGCCGCGATCCACGGCAACGGCATCCACAAAGGTCCGGCCTGGGCGCGCCCGGGCGATGCTGAAAACAAGCCGCGCACGGCCATCAAGCTCGACTTGCACGGCCACAAATCCGGCGTCGCTCGTTCCGGCAACGAGAACCGCATCTGGCGGAGCGATTTCGCGCGGATCAGTTCTCTGCAGCAACTGTTCGCTCATCCGACGCTGGTCGGAGACAAAGCTCGCGCCGCGGGCCAGTCGGACTAAGAAGGCGAAAGGAATCCATGCACCTGCAAGCAACCGCGACGCGCGCCGCCACTCTTCTCGCCCGGAACCCGGCGCTCTTTTGCCGCATGATGCTCGCCAAGCTGAATTCGGCGCGGCCCATGCCGCCGCTGCCGGTTCGCAGGCGCATCGGCCCGGTGCAGTTCGAATACGATCTCGCCGGATACCGCGGCACCGCGCCGATGTATTTCGGCTCCTACTCGCTCCTCGTCGTCGATGCGATACGGCGACATCTGCGCCGCGGAGATGTGTTTCTCGACGTCGGCGCAAATATCGGCTATCTCTCGGCCGTCGCGGCCGGCATAGTCGGCCCCGAAGGGCAAATCCACGCCTTCGAGCCGGTGCCCGCCTATTTCGAGAAGCTTCGGAGGCTCGCAGCACTCAATCCGGAATATTCCATTGAGCTAAATTCGTGCGCCGCCGGAGAGGCGCCGGGAGCATGTGAAATTCACATCACGCGCGAGCCGGGCCAGAGCACGCTGGTGCCGTCCTATAAGTCGCACGCCGAAATCGTCTCGACGATGAGCGTCCCCGTCGTCCGCCTTGATTCCTACATCGCAGAGCGCGGCGTCGAGCGCGTGGCGCTCGTCAAGATCGATGCCGAGGGGTTCGAGCTGCCGATTTTGCGCGGCCTGCAAGGCTACTTCGAGACCCAACGCCATCGCCCGGCAGTCATTTGCGAAATCGCCCCGCGTGCATACGCGCTGCTTGGCCGCGGCATGGGCGAGTTGCTCGCATTCATGGCGGGATACGGTTACTCGGCGCGCGATCTCGCCGACGGTACCACGCCCGTCGACATCACAGCGATCCAGCACGTCGAAGACGTTCTTTTCCTGGCGGAGAACCAATGAGCGCCACCAACGGACTCGGCGCGTCCGGGCCCGTATCGCACGCCTGGTTGGCCGGCGTGTTCATCCTTGTTGTGTCGCTGGCGGCCGGCGCTGCGATTTTTTCCGTTGGCGCAACGCCCGGGAAATTCGCGTGCGCTGCCGGTTGCGTAGCCGCGTTGGGAACACTGCTGCTCTGGCCGGAACTTGCTCTCGCGCTTTACGTCGTCATCGGCGACGTAAAAGGCGACGAGCGAATCGCGTCGCTCCTGCCCTATGACCTGACGCTCGCCCTGGGCGCCGTTCTCGCCGCGGGCATCGCGCTGAATCTTCTGCGCGGCAGGCGCTGGGTCGCCGTGCCTCCTGTCTATTTCCTTTTCATACCGCTCGTCTCGATGATGACCGCGAGCCTCTTCTATACGCCCGTCTTCGATGCCGGCCTCGAAAAGCTGGGGCGCTTTCTCTGCGTCACCAGCATCGCGATCATCGCGCCGTTCTTCCTTTTGGGCACACCGCAAGCCATGAAGCGATTTCTCGTGGGATTCGCTGCGATCGCTTTTGCAATCTGCGCCTGGTCGCTCCAATCGCTCGGCGGCTCCGATCGCCTGGTGACTCCCAGCGACAACACCATCGGCCTCGGCCACATCGCCTGTGCGTTGATCCTGCTAATCTGGTTCGCAGTCATCCCCTATGTTTCGTTTCCCTGGCGGCTGCTCGCGTACGGACTGCTCGCCGTGCCCACGCTCGCGCTGATCGGGTCGGGATCGCGCGGACCCGCAATTGCCTGCTCCGTCGTGATTCTCATCGGTCTGATTCTCGACCGCCGCCGGTGGCTGGATGTCGGCGTCCTCGCGGCGGTGGGTCTCGCGGCGCTGCCGCTCGCAAATATTCCGGGCTCGTCCATCGACTACCTCGCTACGTTGTTCGGCAGCCAAAGTGTGGGCGCGCTGATGAGCTTCCGTGGCGATCTGCTCGACAACGGCTGGGCGATCCTGCAGCAGCATCCGCTCTTCGGCATCGGAATCCAGGGCTTCCGCTACGGCTCTCCGAATCCCGCGCTCTACAATTGGCCGCACAACATCTTTCTCGAAATCGCCTGCGAACTCGGAATTCCGGCGGCGCTGGTTGCCTGCGCGATCTTCGCGAGCGCCATCCGCGAATCGCTCCGCGAACTGAAGGACCGCTTCGCTAACCATTTCCCGCTTGCGCAAATCGCCGCCGCGCTGCTTCTCGTCGGCATCATCAACGGTACGAACACCGGCGACATCAATTCCGACCGCTCGACCTGGCTCTTTTTGAGCCTCGTATTCGTCGTGCGCAGATTCCGAATCCCGTCGGAAGAGCGGCGTGAGGTCGTCGTGAAGGCGCCGCGCGCGATCGCGGCATAGTCCGATGGCCACTCACGCAACCAAACTCGTCGCTCGCAGCATGACGAAGAAAATTGCGCAACCCGTCACGCTGTGCCACTTCACGGTCGCCCACACGACGTTGAAGAGCCGGTCATTCCACCGCGAATGCATGCCGCTCGCCGGCTGCGGATTCACCGTGCGCTACCTTGCGCCGCTCCAAGGCAGCGCGCGCCGTGACGGCGTGGATCTCATTGCACTACCTCGGGAGCGGATATTCCTTCGCCAGCTCGTGACCTTTCCCGCGCTGCTCGCAAAACTCATCCGCCAGCGCGCCCGGGTCTATCATTTCCAGGACCCTCAGCTTCTCCCGCTCGCGTTTGCGCTCAAGTTCCTCTTTCGCAAGCGCGTCATCTACGACGCGTATGAGGATTTCCCTTCGATGGCGGCGCAGAAGCGGCAACTTCCTCGACTCTTGCGCTCCCTCGCCGCGAAACTTGTTGCCGCCGTTGAAAACCTCGCGGCACGTTCATTCGACGGCGTAATGACTGCCGATCCCTTCACGCTTCGCAGGCTCGCGCGCGCGGGAAACAGCCGGAAGCTCGTCCTTTACAATTTCCCAAACCTCGATTTCTTTCCGCATCCCGGTGCGAGCCCGAAACGATTTGATGTCGTTTACCGCGGAGGCCTTTCTGATCGCGCGGGAACATTGTTGCTGCTGGAAGCCATGGAGTTGTTGGCTGCGAGCGCGCGCCCGGCCCGGCTGCTTCTCATCGGATACTTCGACGATTGTGCGTCAGAAGCCGCGATCCGCGGGCGCGTTCGCCTGCTCGGACTCAAATCGCTCGTCGAAATCCGCGGGCGAATCGATCACGAAGACATGGCTGCCGCTCTCGGCGAAGCCCGCATCGGCGTGAGCCCGCTGCTGGCCGTGCCAAAATTCCTGCTGAACATTCCGGTAAAGATCTTCGAATACTGGGCCTGCGGACTGCCTGTCGTAGCAAGCGACCTGCCGCCCAACCGGCCGTTCCTTCGCGACGGGCGTGCGGGAAAGCTCGTGCCGCCCGGAAAGGCCTCCGAGCTCGCGCACTCCATCGCCTGGCTCCTCGACCATCCCGACGCGGCGGCACGCATGGGCGCACGTGGCCGCCAACTTGTTGTCGACCGCTTCAACAACGCCGCCGAAATTCACAAACTGCGCCGCTTTGTCGCGCAGATCGCTAGCTGCCAATGACGACGCGAGGAGGCGGGCCGATATGCTAGAGCCGCTCGTGCGCAGCAGCCTTCCGGACCTGCAACCGTTGTACGACCGCTTCCCATCCCCGGCTCGACATCTTCTCACCAGCGCGCGGGGCTGGCTGCTCACTCGCCTTCGCTATTCGCCGAGAACTTTCACCCTGCTCCGCGCGCTCCGTCGCGACGAATCGTGGAGCGCCGAGCAAATCGCTTTCTTCCAGTTCCACGCCTTGCGACAGGCGGTCGAGCACGCCATCGGCACCGTTCCCTTTTACGCCGACTATCCCCGCGTGGACCTTCGCGCCGCCGAAGACCTGCGCTGGTTTCCGATTCTCAACCGCGAAACCGTTCTCCAAAATCAGGAACGCCTGCTTTCGCGATCCGTCGCGCCGAACCGGCGAATTCGCGCGGGAACCACGGGCACCACGGGCGCGAGTCTTCGCGTCGCGTACGCCGAGCGCCTGGTCAGCGACAATTGGGCGTTCCTGCTGCGTCAGTGGGCCTGGGCCGGGGTCGCGCCGCGTCATCCTCGCGTCACGCTGCAAGGCGCGCGCATCGTGCCCGCGAATCGCACCGAGCCGCCCTACTGGACCTACAACGTCCCCGAGCGCCAGGTCCTCATGAGCATCTTTCATCTATCGGAATCGACCGCGCCCGCCTACCTCGATTTTCTGCGGAAGCATAGCGGCGAAGTCCTCGAAGGCTTTCCGTCGGTGCTCGGGATTCTGGCGGATTTCACGCTCGATCGCGGCCTGCACATCCCCATGCGCGTCGTCTTCACCAGCGGCGAGCCGCTCTATCCCGCCACCCGCGCAAAAATCGAACAGGCGTTCCAAGCGCACGTCTTCGACACCTATGGCATGACCGAATACTGTGGCCTCGTTCAGGACTGCGAGTTCGGCCGCTCACACCTCGCGCCCGAATACGGATTCCTTGAGATTCTCGACCAGCAAGGCAATCCCACCCCGCCCGACGAAGAGGGTGACTTCGTATGGACCGGCTTCCTCAACGACGCCATGCCGCTGATCCGCTACCGCATCGGCGATCGCGGGCGCTGGCTGCGCTATAGCACATGCTCCTGCGGCCGCGCGTTTCCGCTCGTCGTACCCACGATTACGCGCGACAGCGACATCCTGCGCTGCCCCGACGGCCGGCTGTTTTCCCCCCGCGCGCTCAACCAGCTTCTGAAGCGCTCGTCCTCGCTGCGGTTTTGCCAGTTCGTCCACGACCGCCCCAATCGCGTTGTTGTGCGGGCAGTCGCACGACGCTATTCCCAGGCCGCCGAGGAATTGATGCAGATCCGCGCCGCGCTTCACCAGCTTCTCGGGCCGGGAATGGAGGCGACCGCCGAGCTCGCCGCCGCTCCCATCGCGCGCCCCGGCGGAAAGATTCCCCTGATCATCAACCAGGTGCAGCCATGACCGGCGCCCGCCTCATCGTCAATGCCGACGACTGCGGCATGAGCCGCGGCATCACCGATGCGATCGTCCTCGCGCATCGCTACGGGTTTCTCACCAGCACCTCGCTCATGGCCAACATGCCCGCGTCCGAATACGCGGTCTCGCGCCTCGCCACGGTTCCCCGCCTCGGCGTGGGCCTCCACCTGAACATCTGCGCCGGGCGCCCGATCCTTCCGGCGCACGAGGTGCCCACTCTCGTCGGCGCCACCGGGCGATTTCACCCGCCCGCGGTGATGATTCGCCGGCTTTGGGCCTGGCGCGTCTCCGGCCGCGAAATCGAAGCGGAGTTTCGCGCGCAAATCCGTTGGGCCAGGGATCGCGGCATCTCGCCAACGCACGCCGATTCGCACCACCACATGCACATCTACCCTGCCGCCGCAGTGCCCTTCGCGCGGGCGCTCGCGGCCGAAGGCATTCGTTGCGCGCGCGCCCCTCGCTCGAGCGTCTGGCCGCCAAGCGGCGAGATCGGAGGCCCACACGAAGGCGCGCTCGTGCGCCGTCTTTTCGTGCAGGCGTATCGCGCAGGGTTGCAGCGCACCATCTTTCGCGGGCTGCACATGCCCGAGAGCCGCATCTCGTTTCTCTCGCGCGACCGCCACGATCTCACCGCGCTCGGTGAACGCTGGAAAGAGGCCATCGCCAGTCTTCCCGCCGGCGCCTTCGAACTCGCCTGCCACCCCGGCCTTTTCGAGCGCGGCTTTTCGGAAACGGACGCGATTCGCCTGCAGCGCGAGGAAGAATTGCACTGGTTGACCGGCCGCGAATGGATCGACGCCATCCGCGATAGCGGCGTTCAATTGATCACGTATCGCGAACTTTCCGCGCAACCGACCGCCACACCCGCACGCAGCGAGGTGCCCGCGCTCTCGCAATGACTAGCGATGAAAGGGCTAATCCGATGCTTATTCTTTTCTACATTTCGCTCGCAGCCATCGCCTATGTCTACTGCGGCTATCCGCTCGCCCTGCGTCTCGGCGCGTTCGGGCGCAAGCGGCGGTTTCGCCGCGCCGCCATCCAGCCAACCGTCAGCGTCATCGTCGCGGCCCACAACGAGGAAGCGAACATCCGCGCCAAGCTCCGCAATCTTCTCGCGCTCGATTACCCGCGCCAGCGCGTCGAAATCCTGATCGGCAGCGACGGCTCCTCCGACCGCACCGAGGAAATTGTCAGCGCTTTCGCGCACGAAGGTGTCGGCCTCATTTCGTTTCCGAAGCAACTCGGGAAGAGCGCGATGCAGAACGGCCTCGTCGCCGCCGCGTCCGGCGAGCTTCTCGTCTTCACCGACGCCGATTGCCTGCTCCCGCGCGACGCGCTCGGCAAACTCGCCGAGAATTTCGCGGATCCCTGCGTGGGCCTGGTCACCGCGCAGCCGTGCTACATGAATCAAAGCGAAACGAGCATCACCGAAAACGAAAGCCTCTATCTTCGCTACGAGACCTGGCTGCGCGCGCAGGAAAGCGATCGCGGCATCCTCGCTATGGCCTCAGGTTCCTGCTTCGCCATGCGTCGCTGCCTCTGGCGGCCTATCGATCGCACCCATGGCGACGATTTCGTCCTGCCTCTGCGCGTCGCACAGGCCGGCCAAACCAATCGCCTCGATTCCCGCGTCATCGCGCTCACGCGCCTCTCGCAAAATCGCCCCGGCTCGATGCTGCGCATGAAGTCGCGCATCATCAGCAAGGATTTTCGCGCGCTCCTGATGCATCCCGCGCTGCTCAACCCGTTCCGGCACGGTGCGCTAGCCGCGAGCCTGTGGTCGCACAAGCTTCTGCGCTGGCTCGTCCCTTACTTCTTGCTCGCGCTTTTCGCCACCAGCTTGGCGCTGCGGGCGCATCCGCCCGCCCGCATCGTTTTCGCGCTGCAAATTGCGCTATATGCGCTCGCGCTCGTCGGTTCCGCCCAACGAAAGCCCTCCGCCGGCTTCGTCTTCACCATTCCGCAGTCGTTTTGCGTGGTCAATTCGGCGGCGCTTCTCGGCACGCTGCGCTGCGTCGCCGGTAGCACTTCCAGCCGCTGGACACCCGACCGCAGGGGCTCTTCTCATCTTTCCGGTCACGTCGCCACGCCCGCGCCCGGTGCCGAATAAATGCGCCGCCAGATCGTCGCCAACGCGCTGACAACCTTCGCGCAGACCATCGCCGGCGCCGCCTCGCTTTTCTTTCTCTATCGCTTCCTGATCCGCTCCATCGGGCTCGAGCGACTCGGCATCTGGTCGCTCGTGCTCGCCACCACTTCCGTCATCACGCTGGCGAATCAAGGCTTCTCGACCGGCATCATCAAGTTCGTCGCCAAATACGCCGCGCGCGATCAGGCCCACGAACTTTCGCTGCTAATGCAGACCGCGGTCATTACCATCGGCCTCGCCGTCGCCGTTATTTCCGCCGCGCTCTATCCCGTCTCGCGATCGATTCTCGCGATAGTGCTCCCCCGCGGGAGCCTTGCCGAAGCTCTAGCGATTCTCCCGCTGGCGCTCGTCTCCCTGTGGCTCACGATCCTGCAGGTCTCGCTCCAGGCGGGCCTGTCCGGGCTGCATCGCATCACCATCTGCAACTACCTCGAGTTCAGCGGATCCATCTCCTACCTCGCTCTCGCCTGTCTGCTCGTCCCGCGCCACGGACTCATCGGCCTCGCCTGGGCGCAAACAATTCAGATCGCCGCAATCCTCGCGATCACGTGGTTTCTTCTCCGACGGCGCATGAAATCGCTTCCGATCATTCCCCTGCGCTGGAGCCGCGCGCACTTCCGCGAGCTCGCCGCATACGGATTCCATTTTCAGCTGGTCACCGCCAGCCAGGCGCTGCGCGAGCCGGTTACCAAGGCGCTGCTCGCGAAATTCGGCGGTCTCGCGCTCACCGGGTTTTACGACCTCGCGAATCGGCTGGTGTTTACGTGCCGCGAACTTCTGGCGCAAGCGAACCAGGTTCTGATTCCAGCGATCTCGCACTTGCAGGAACGCGATCCACAATCGATCCCGGCCGTCTACCGCGAATCCTACCGGCTGATGTTCTTCCTTGCCGTGCCGTCATTCACTTCTCTCGCCGTCCTTAGCCCGATCGTCTCGCGCGTCTGCATCGGCCGTTACGAGCCGGTCTTCGTCGCATTCGTCTGCATCCTCACCGCGGGCTGGCTCGTCAACGTCCTCTGCAATCCCGCCTACGTCGTCGCGCTGGGCACCGGCGCCCTTCGCTGGGTCACCGCAGGTTGCATCTCGACGGCGATTCTCAACGCAGGTTTTGGATTCGTGGCCGGCTCGCGATTCGGCGGCATTGCTATCGTTGCGACAAACGCTGTGTCGCTCGCGGCCGGCTATTTGCTTTTGTTGGGCGCGTATCATCTCGAACATCGCATCCCATTTGCCGATCTGCTGCCCAAAGAAAGCGGCGGCGTTGCTCTTGCCAGCGCCGCTGGCGCGCTGGTCTTCCTGCCTTTGCTCTGCAACGCGGCGCCGGCGCGCACCGCGCTGCGGCCCGAACTCACCGCTGGCGCCGTCGTCGCGATGCTCGCGCTGATCGCCGCGACGATGTGGTTCCATCCCATGCGCGCCCGGCTCGTGCAATGGGTCCTCGCGCGGGTGCCCGCATGATCTACTGGCAATCGCCGCACGCCGGGCCCATCGCCGCGCGTGTCGCCATCGCCGGCGATTTTCTTCCCGCCGGGAATCTTCATATGCCCGCAGGCGGCTGGGGCGCATCGGCCCGCAGCCTCGCTCCTCATATCGCCGATTGCGAAGCAGCCATCGCCAATCTCGAATCCTCGCTCGACTCCGAAAGCCTCCCCCCGCGCCCGCCCGCGGGCCTCGGCCAGACGGTTTCCGCCCCCTCGGCATCGCTTGAGTTTCTTCGGGCAATCGGTTGCACCGTGGTCGGTTCCGCCAACAATCACAGCTTCGATTTCGGCCCCTCCGGCGCCGAGCGCACTCGCGCCGCCGTCGCGCGCGCCGGAATGATCCCGCTTGGCACCGCACGCACGCTTCGCGCCGCGCCGGACGTCTTCCTCTGGCAAGGTCCCGGCGGTGTCCGCGTCGGATTCTGGGCCGCCGCCATCGCCTCGCGCGATCTCGCCTCGCGCTCTTCCCCGGGAGTGGAGCCCGCTTCCATCGCGCGCGCCCGGGACGCCATTCGCGATCTAAAAGCTCGCGGCGCTCGCGTGTCGATTGCACTCCTCCACGCCGGATGCATGCGGGCCAGCCGCCCCGATCCCGCGGAAGCCGAGCGCATGAACCAAATCGCGAGAGCCGGTTTCAATTTGGTCGCGGCCAGCCACTCGCATCGCATCAGCGGCGCTCGCCGCATCGACGCGCCGGGCGAAAGTCCGTCATTCTGTTTCTACGGCCTCGGCACCGTCGTCTCCGGCTATTGCGAATCCTCCATCGAACGCGAAGGTCTCGTCGTCATCGCCGGGCTCACCGCGCGCGGCGACCTCGTGCGCATCGAGCTCCGCCCGGTTCTGCTCGCCGAATCCGGTTTCGGCGTCATTCCGCCGCCGCAGGCCGGCCGCGACATCATCGACCGGTTCCGCAGCCTCTCTAACGAAATCGCCGACGGCACCGCCGCGCGTCTCTTCTATAGCGACGTCGCCCCCGGGCTAATGCGCCTCTACGCCCGCGACATTCGCGCCGCCATCCGCCAATCGGGATTCCGCGGCCTCGCCGCCAAAGCCCGCCGGTTGCGCATGCGCCATGTCCAGCGGCTCGTCCGGGCGGTCATTCCATGATCGCCTTCAATCCCTCGGGCGCGCGGTTCCTTTCGGCGCCCTTTATCGCTGCGGCGGCCGCGTTCGCCTCTACGGTCGCGCTCGTTCCTGCCGTCCGGGCCCTATGCATTCGCTTGCGCCTTTTCGACTCCCCCGGCCATTTGAAAACCCACGTGCAGCCGGTTCCTCGCCTCGGCGGCGCCGCCATCTTCGTCGCGGTCTTGACGGCGACGATTCTCGCCGATCCTCACCGAGCATTACCGGCATGGCCGTTTTTCGCGGCGCTCGCGCTGGTCTTTGCGGCGGGGTTTGCGGACGATCTGCTCGGCGTCTCACCCACATTCCGCCTCGCCGCTCAG
This sequence comes from uncultured Acidobacteriota bacterium, assembly GCA_963769415.1. Lineage (GTDB taxonomy): Bacteria > Acidobacteriota > Terriglobia > Acidiferrales > UBA7541 > Palsa-295. The sequence continues at coordinate 967,459 of CAVYLM010000005.1, read as the reverse complement.
TTCGCCGCGGGAGTCTTGCTTTGGACCGGCGGCTGGCGCTTCGCGCTGTTTGGCAGCAGTGCGCTCGGCGTCGTCGCTGTCTGCGCCTGCGTCGCCGCACTCGCCAACGCGGTGAACCTGCTCGATGGCATGGACGCGATCGCCACCGGCACCGCTGGCGTCATCGCCTTTGCCTATCTCGCGCTTCCAGCGGCATTCCTAAGTCCATTTGCGCGCACGGTCGCGTGGACTCTGGCTGCCGCGTGCGCCGGGTTCCTAATCTACAATTGGCCCCCCGCGAAACTTTTTTTGGGCGACGGAGGCAGCAACACTCTCGGCTTCGTTATCGCGTTTCTCGCCGTCGATTTCTATCGCGCGCGCCCCGCCACGAACTCCGCCCTGATCTTCCCGCTTCTCGTCGCGGCGGTTCCTCTGCTCGACGCCGTTTTCGCCGCGCTGCGCCGCCTGCGAAATCGCGGCTCCCCGTTTCAAGGCGATCGCAGGCACATCTATGACTTAATGGCCGCCCATGGCTGGCCGATCCGCAGAATTGCATTCTCGCTCTACGCCATCACCGCGGCCTTCGCGGCAATCGGACGGTACGCAGTTCGAAGTTCTTCCTGGTGGTCGTGGATCGGTGAAGTCGCTGGGGTTGGACTATTCCTGTGCGTGGCAGTTCGGCTGGGCTCTCTCCGAGCGGACACTTCGGCCGTATCCGCAATTCCTGAAACGAGCCGCTTGATGAAGGACGATGGTTCCCTGGGATCGCCAATCTCCTGATTGGCGCTTTTGGCTGGACGTCGGTTGGGGTAAAGCGACTTGCCTCTTACGAATTATTCCCACCGGTAGGAATCGTGCGCGTGCCGCGCCGGCTGCGCTCCTGCGCCGTTGTCTGCTTCGGCGCGCTCCCCAGCTGCACCAGCAGCTTGCGCAATTTCGCGCGCTCTTCAAGGTCCATTTCGACCACTTCAAACGCGCGCGCCTGCGTGTTCGCGTCGCGCACGATCGTTTGCGCCCTCACCGGTTTCGCCCCCGCGTTCAGTCGGATATCGACCACGCTTCCCGGATGCAGGCTCTGTTCGCACACCGCCACGCCGCCGCCCAGCGCCATCTCTGGAATTTCCAGCGGGTAGTTTTCTTTCAAATTCGTCGTCGTCCCGGACATCGAGCGTTCCAGTCGCAGCCGCGGATACCGCCGCTGCCGGATCGCCGACGAATTCGGATCGCTGTCGAGCACCTCGATCGAGAAATCCGCCACGCTCAGCCCGCTCTTCGGGATGAACGCGCGCGCCCATTCGGCGTCGATCTTTTCCATCGCTTGCGCCGCCACGATGCGCAGCTCGGACGGATTCGCCCAGCGCCACGCCTTGCGCGTCTCCGCCACTCTGCGCAGCACCGATTCCGCGCCCGACGTCCGCAGCCGTCCCAGCGCTTCGATCGCCTTCAGCCGCAGAAATTCCGTTGCGCCTCTCGGCAGGTCGCCTTCGGCGATGCGCAGCAGCCGCATGTCGCCCGATTTTTCGCCGCTCATGCCGATTTCATCCACCGCCAGCGGCTGGATCAGCGAATCGAGCAGGTCGAAAATCTGTAGCAGCAGCCGCCCGCGTTCCGGCGATCCGCTCGAAGCAATCTGCCGGACCACGCGATCGTGCGCCGTCCGCTTCCACTCCCGCATTCGATCGGGGAGAACCTTCTCGACCGTCTCCAGGTCCAGACGCGCCAGCAGGCCGACGGTGCCGATCGCGGCGCTCGGGCTGCCGTCGCGAAGCTGCCTGCGCAGGTGCTCGAGCCCTTCCGGCCCCAGAACTTCCATCATCGAAATCAAAAGTTCGCAGTCTTCGCGGAATCCCACGCGGCTGAAGCGGTGGGCCAGTTGCTCGGCGGCGGGCTCCGGGATGCGCCGCATCAGGTCCTTCAGTCCGGAAGGCACGCTGCCGCTCTTCAGCGACTCGTCGATGAACTCCGGCAGCCGGTTTTCGACCCCGATGCGCGGTCCCAGGCTTTTTCTGGCGCCTGGCCGTTCCGATTCAATGTAATCGACAAGCTCAACGGAGCGCTGAATCGCCGCATACGAACGTGTCTTTGCCGCTTCCTGCGACATGCGCACAAACGCCGCGCTGACCAGGCTCTGCAGCTGCGCATCCTTCTCGTCCGCCAGTTGCAATCCGAGGTCGCGAATCGTGTCCGTGAAAAGCTGCTCGCTCGATTTCGCGTAGAGCCCGGCAAGCTCCGCCAGTCCCATGGCCGTCTGGCGCCGGGCTTCCAGGTTCTTGCTGGTCAGGCAGTTCGCGTAGTTCCTCAGTATCTTCTCGGCTTCTTCATTCTCCCCGCGCTCGATCATTTTCTCGACATACTCGCGCAGCCGGGCTCCCGGAACGCACCAGGCATCGGGCGACTCGATCACGGTTTTCTTCTTTTCTTCCGACACTTGCAGCCAGAATTCCTGCGCCAGCGTCTCCATGTGCGGCTGAGTATGGATTCCCGCGGCGGCCATCCTCTCCTCGTAGACGCCCAGGATTTTGCGCAGGCCGTCGAGCTCGGCGTTCATCTCATCGAGCATCTGCCGCACGGCGTTGACCTTCATGTCTCCCCGCTCGTAGCTTTCGAGCGCAAACCGCACCGCGATGTGCTCGGCAAGTTTCAGCAGGGTGGGTTTGTCGGAGTTCTCGTTCGGCGCCTGCGCCGCCAGCGCCGAAAGCGCCTGGCTTACCGTGAATCGCGCCCGCCGCGGCAGCGTGGAAAGCCGCGATTGGAACGACGCCGGATCTAATCTCTCTTTTGAAGCGTCGTTCGTGCGCGCAATCTGCGCCAGCACCTGCAAAATACCCTGGAGTTCGTCTTCGTGCAGCGTCATCAGGCCGGTTTCCACCGCCATCGATCCGCTGCCGCCCCGCGCCGAACGCGTCGCGCGAATTCCCGTCGAAGCGCTCGCCCACCGGCTCTCCGGCCCCTTGTGCGGAGTCACTCCCGGAATTGGCCAGCCGCCGCCACCTGAAACATTTCCCGGACCGCTTCCCGTACCGGCCCCGGGCTCGCTGCCGCCGCCAGTGCCGCTAGTCGGCACGTACCCCGGTGCAGTCGCACCGCCGTTTCCGCCGACGTTCGAAGCTGGTCCGCTCAACGCAACCGGCGCGCCCGAGGCGGATTTCGGGTCTTCCTTCAGCCAGAAACCGCCGGCGTTCGGATCAAGCTGCGTTCCTCCTCCGCCGCCGCTTCCGCTTTCGCCGCCGACGATATTCCATCCCGTGTTCGGCCCGCTTCCTGTTCCATTGCCTGGGCCGCCAACACCCGAGGCTGGCCCGCTCAATGCCGGTCCCGCTCCGGGCGCGCTCAGCGAGTCGCCCTTCAGCCAAAATCCTCCGGCGTTCGGATCGAGCGGGGTTCCGCCTCCGCTGCGGCTTCCGCCGACAATGTTCCAGCCCGTTCCGCCCGCGCCTCTACCGCCATTTCCTCCAGCGCCTCCCGACCCGTGCACCGCGCCCACAGGCGCATCGATGGCCGGCCCATTGCCAAATCCGCCACCGGAACCAAATCCGCCGCCACCGCCGCCCGGTCCGCCGCCTCCGGGACCGCCGCCGCCCGGTCCGCCCGTGTTGCCCTTCATGCCGTCCGCGGCAACGATCAATTGCAGCAGCTTCTCGGGATCGTTCAGCAGCTTGTCGGTCTCTGCGGAGTTCATTCCCAGCGTGCGCGCGGCCAGCTGCGCCGCCATCGTCGACTTCGCCACCGCCGAATCGGCCGGTACGAAGCACACTTCATTCACGTGGATGTGGGGATCGCCGTGCAGCGCCTCTTTCAACTGCTCGGCAAGCTGAGTGGGTTTCGAAGAAGATCCAGTGGGAAACGCCCGCACGAATTTCTGCAGGCTTGCGTGGGTAAGCTTGGATGAAAAATGAACGCTCGCGATACCCGCGGTCGAAAGCATCCGAGCAAAACTCTTCTCTGCCGCCGCCGTATCGAGCGGCGTGCCGTCGAGCAGCAGTTGGTCGCCCGACACCGCCAGCAGCATCCCGGATTCGTCATCCGAGCCGAGCGCTGTGCGCAACTCCGCCCACGCGGTATCGTACTGCTTCGCCGTCCGGGGGTGCCCGAAGTCATACATTCTCGCGAACTTAAGGAGAATGTTGAGGCTGCGCACAAACGCGCGCGCCGCCGCCTGCCGCATATTTGTGGTCTCAGGCATATCCCTCAGCAATTGCTTGCTGTGCCTGAAATTTTGCGGGTCAGGGCCTGCGCGGACAATGGTACTAGTGTCCTTTGTGGTACTGCCCAGCGGTCTATAACGCCAGTAGGACTAAGGTTTTCGAGGGCTAATCAACCGCGCCCGAGCCGGGCTTCGAGTTCTTTCACGTCGCGCAACACTGCCAGCGCGCCATGCTTGGTAAGCAACGCACGCCGCGTATCCCGCTCGCCCACGGCTTGCGGCAAGATGCCGACAAACGGAATTTTCGCAGCCGCCGCGGCGATCGCGTCATCCATGTTGTCGCCCAGGTAGAGCGCCTTCGCCGGGTCGCGCCCGCCGAGAATCTTCACCAAGCCCTCGGGATCGGGTTTGGGCTTCGCCACATCTTCGACCGTCACGATCTGCCGGAAATACTCTCGCACGCGGCAGCGGTCCAGCGTGTAGTCGGTCTCCATCCGCACGCGCCCGGTAAAGAGCGCAAGCTCCGCGCGCTTCGCAAGGCGCCGCAAACTCGTCCGCGGCAGCAGCCACTTCTCGTAATCGACGTTCCCGCCCTTGCCGCCCTCGCCCCAGTACAGCTCGACGAATTTCTTCTTCACCTCGTCGTATTCCTGCTTGCCGCCCAAGGACTTCACCCACGCCGTCGAAAGCTTCCAGTCGTCGTTGAATCCCGACCGATTCTTCCACTGATGCAGCTCCGCGCGCGTCACGCGCTTCCCGGTGAAAAATCGCACCGTTTCGAGCACGGTCGAATGAAACGATCCGCGCACGTCCACCAGGACGCCGTCGACGTCGAAAATAATCACTTCCGGCTGGAATTTCATTTTCTTTGCTGTGCCGCGCGGTTTGCCTGATCTGTCGCGCTTGCGAGAGGAATTATTCCGAATGGGAATCGCCCGATTTCTCCGGAGTTTCGTACGGCGCAATGTCCGGCAAGTCCTGCGCTGAAATTTCCTCACTGGATTCTTCTGATGTTCGATGCGTAGTATCCGATGCCTGCTCGGCCGCGCCTTCAGCAGCCGTGTCCGGCGATTGGGACTCAGACTCCGATTCGAGCATGTCCGACGACCTCGCCTCGCCCGCCGTCACTGCAGGCACCGCTGGCTCAGGCGCCGCAGCAGCCGAAGAAGTCGCAGCGGGCGCTGCTTCCGCGGCCGGCGCGCCGGCCATTAGCGTGTCCAGCCGCTCGCTCAAAATCTCCGCGAGCAGGTCGATCACCAGCTTCGCGCCGCTGCCGTCCGGATCTTTCGCCGGGTTGTACGCGCAAACTTCAATCGCCGCCAGATTCTTCTGCTTCGCGAAAACGCGCAGCGCCTCGCGCACCTGCTCGAGCGACAACCCGCCCTCGCCCGGATAATTCGTCGCGGAAAATCCGTCGATCACGTCCACGTCAAAATGCAAAATAAATTCGTTGCCGACGCCGCGGATCCGCTCGCTCGCCACCTGCGCCGCAGCCGCGGCTCCCAGCCGCTTCACATCCGCCGCCAAATATCTTCGCAGCGGCGTGCGGTCCAGCACTTCCTGCTCCGCAGGATCCAGCCGCGCCACGCCGAAAAGCGCCAGGTCCGGCTCGCGGACCAGCGGCGGCTCGCCCCAGAATCTCACCAGCTCCGCCGCCCCGCGCCCCACGATGTGCGACACGACCATCCCGTCGACGCAGCCCGATGGCGACGTCGCCGGAATATTCAAATCGGCGTCGCGGTCCATGTAGATCATGCCGACGTGGCGGAAATAGCGGCGGGCGCCGGCGATGGTCGCGAGCGCGATCGAACAATCGCCGCTCAAGATCAGCGGCAGCGCGCCGCTCTTCACCGCCTGCTCGACACGCGGCTTCAGCGCATCGAGCGACTTCAGCACGCGCCCCACGTTGCGTGCGCGCGGGCTTTCGTCATCCTGCTGGAAAAGCTGAACCGGGTCGTCGCCCATGTCGGCGACTTCGTACCCGATCGCGCGCAGCCGGTCGATCAATCCCGCCGCGCGCAGCGCCCCGGGCGCCGCTTCGTGCCCCGCGGACATCGCGGCCGCACTCGTGGGCGCGCCCAAAAGGGCAATCTTGTTCGGCTGGCGGGTGATTTTAACCGCCACTCACGGGCTCCTTAGAGTTTGTTGTGGTGCGCCGGGTCTTCGTCGTGCCCCTGGGGCCGAACCGGCAAGAACTCAATTCGCGGCCCGGCCGAGCTTCGCGGCCAGTTCCGCCGGAAGCGTGAACCGCACATCTTCGCGGATCAGTTCGAGGTCCCGGTGATTCGTGAATCCAAATCCGGAAAGCCGCTGGCTCACCTGCTCGACCAGCACTTCCGGCGCGGACGCGCCCGCCGTCAGCCCGATCGACTTCACGCCTTCCAGCGCCGCGGCGTCGATGTCGTTCGAATCCTCGATCAGCCGCGCGGCCACTCCCGCGCGCTGCGCCACTTCCACCAGCCGGTTCGAATTCGAGCTGTTCGCCGAGCCGACCACCAGAATCAATTCCACTTCGCGCGTCAGCGCCTCGACCGCTTCCTGCCGGTTCTGCGTCGCGTAGCAGATGTCGTCCGACGCCGGCCCCACGATCGACGGGAATTTCTGCCGCAGCCGCACCACGATTTCCTGCGTGTCGTAAAGCGACAGCGTCGTCTGCGTCAAAAACGCCAGCCGCGAGGGGTCCTTCACCTGCAATTTGTCCACTTCCTCGACCGTGCCGACGATCAATGTCTGCTCCGGCGCCTCTCCCGACGTGCCCACGATTTCCTGGTGATCGCGATGCCCGATCAGGATCAGCGTGCGCCCTTCGCGCGCGAACTTCAGCGCCTCCAAGTGAACTTTCGTCACCAGCGGGCAGGTCGCGTCGATCACTTTCAGGTTGCGCTCTTTCGCCTCGAGCCGCACCCGCGGCGGCACTCCATGCGCGCTGAACACCAGCACCGCGCCCACCGGGACCTCCGCGATGGTCTCGACGAAAATCGCGCCGCGCCCGCGCAACTGGTCCACCACGTAGCGGTTGTGCACGATTTCGTGGTGCACGTAGACCGGGCTGCCGTAGGCCTCCAGCGCCAGCTCGACGATATCCACCGCGCGCACCACTCCGGCACAGAATCCGCGCGGCCTCACGCGCACCAGCGTCTTGGCCCCGGCTGTCGTGGCACCCTGAATTTGTGTCAGACTCAATGGCGTCTCCCGAAATCAGGGTAATATTACCGTATCAGTCGCTTCCCTGCCACTTCGTTCGACTTCTCTGTGTGCTCATTCATGAGGTTTAGGGCGCCCCCATCCCCCTAGTCGCGCGAACCGAAGTTCCTTCAAAGCTCACGGGCGCCCTTGCACGCTAGAATGCGTTTCGGCACCACCTTCATCCTCGGCTGAGCGCGCGAGGGGTCGAATTTTTGTGTCGACCTGAAATTGCGTCTAGCTTTGTTTTCATGGAGTTGTGGCGGTTGCAGGTGGGACCTTGTGTCGACCACGCGACGTTATTTCGAGGATTGAATGTCGCTCAGGTCTTCCGACCTGAGGCTTTTCGGACGCCGAAAACCTCGTCCCGGTTCGCCGGGACGACATGGCCCGCCGCAGCCCATCGAATTTGTGTGTCACTTTGTGGGTGCTCGTTTTCTTTGTTTTCAGTGACTTACGCGTGAAATTACCTTGCATGGTGTGTCACTTTGTTGGTGTGGTTGGTGTGCTGATAAGTGGCACAGACACTCCTGTCTGTGCTCTTACGAACTCCGGGCAGCGCTGGACCACGGCCAATCCTCGGGGCTCTCAACCAACCGAGCGGTCACCGGATTGTGCTCGATGTAGGTGCGAGTCTCAGTAAACTCCAACTCGTTTCGCACCCAGCGATCGAAGGATTCGTCTTGCCAGAACGGCTTGCCGACGCGGCGCAGGATTTTGTTGGCGGCTCGGGCGGTAGCGCCCTTGAGTGATTTCATCAGTTGACGCGCCTCAATTCTCGGCGTCAGCAGAACATGCATGTGATTGGGCATGACTACGTATGCATGTAAGTCGTAGTGCCGAAGGTCATGCCCTTTGTGAATTCGGCTGACAACGCATTCGGCGATTCGCGGATCTTTCAGCCAGACCGGGCCGGATTCGGCGCGGTCGAGAATGCCATCCATCTTCTTGAATTGCTCGTCGCCTGGAATCTTGCCGCGTTTCGCGTCGGTTGCATGCGATTTCCAAGGGAGCGAACCATGAAGCCGCCACGTGATGAACAGGGTCTTTCCCTCGGGAATCCAGTGCGGAAGGTTGCGGCGGTAGAAGACCACGAGGCGTGAGTATCACAGCCATCTTTGTTCATCAATCAAAGAGCGCAGACACGTTCGGTGCCGCGAACGGGCGGCGCTACTTACGAGCGTGCGGCAGAGCGTTGGTACGCGGCAATCGTAAGAGCACAGACAGGAGTGTCTGTGCCACTCAAAGGTACAGACCGGGGACATTCCTGACAGATTGGACCGGGGAGATTCCTGACACTGCGAGTTAGCGGGGCGTGTAGAAGCAAGACATGCCCTGGAAAGCGAGCAGTGTGGTGGACGAGAGGATGCGGTTCGTTTTGGAGTATGAGCGTGGTCTGCATACGATGACGGACTTATGTGCGATCTACGACATCGCGCGGGAGACCGGCTACTATTGGCTGCGGCGATACGAGCAGGGAGGGCTGGAGGCGCTACGAGACCGAGGTCGGGCGCCCCAGCGTCACCCGAACCAGACGTCGAAGCGGGTTGAGGAAGCGGTGTTGGAGCTGCGGCGTGCGCACATGAGCTGGGGGCCGCGGAAACTGAAACGGGTGTTGGAGCGGGAAGCTCCCAACAGAGCGTGGCCGGCGGCGAGCACGATCGGCGCGATGGTGGCGCGGGAGGGGCTGGTGGTGCCGCGCAAGAAGCGGCGACGGACGCCGCCTTACACCGAACCGTTTGCCTCGGCCGACGCGCCCAACCGGGTGTGGTGCGCCGATTTCAAAGGCTGGTTTGAAACGCAAGACGGGAAGCGGGTGGATCCGTTGACGATCAGCGACGCGTGCAGCCGTTACCTGTTGCGTTGCCAGCAGGTGGAAAAGACCAACACGGAGCAGGTGCGAGCGATCTTCGAGGCGGCGTTTCGCGAGTGCGGTCTGCCCCAAGCGATTCGCACCGATAACGGTGCGCCGTTTGCATCGCGGGCGATCGCTGGATTGTCACGGCTGGCGGTGTGGTGGATGAAGCTGGGGATCGTGCCGGAGCGGATCGCCGCCGGACATCCGGAACAGAACGGGCGGCACGAGCGGATGCATCGCACGCTGAAACAGGAAACGGCTTCGCCGCCAGCGGCCGACCCACGGGCACAGCAGCGGGCCTTCGACCGCTTTCGCCGCGAATACAACGAGGAGCGGCCCCATGAAGCGCTGGGGCAGCAAACACCGGGTTCGGTGTACCGGCGGTCGGGACGATCCTATCCGGCGCGCGTTCCCGAGCCGGAGTATGGCAGCGCCTTCCAGGTGCGGCGCGTGGCGGAGCGGGGCCAGTTTCGCTGGAAGGGCGAGCACGTGTTTTTGAGCGAGGCGCTGACGGAGGAGCCGATCGGCTTGTTGCCGCTGGACGATCGGTTCTATACCGTTTACTTTACGAGATTCCCGATTGCGTGCTTCGACAGCCACGCACGGGTGATCGTGCCGCAGTTCAAAGGAAAGGATTTCTCCGGGGCTGGGGCAAGGGAAGGGGAAGCTTCCCCTTCCCTTGCATCCCTTCCCCTCGACGCATCCGAGGAAAAAGTGTCAGGGATGTCCCCGGTCTGAAGTGTCAGGAATCTTCCCGGCTGGACACAAACCCGAACTTCATGTTCAGTTGTCAAAGAGCAATACGGTCCTCGCCAGGAGGGCCGGGACGCATGGGCGTCCACAAGCGAGGCTGGAAACTGCCTCGACTCACGCTAACAGAATTTGTTGCGGGGAAAAACTGGTCCAACGTTTAGAAAAAGTACAGGTGGTACGCACCTGTCCGTTTTTTGGCTTTCGCCGTGCTGTAAGATTAGGAACCGCGCGGCCTTCAGCCGGTCCGGATAGCAACAGCACAAATCGAAGATCATTCAGTCTCTCGCGAAGAGAGCGGACGAAACTCAGCGCCGCCGCGGCTTCTTAAGATCGTCGACGGTAGCAAAAATGGAGTCGACCAAGCGCGTTGCGGCAGATGTCGAGCGAGCGAGAGCCCTGATCTGCTCACGGCAGGCAACGCTTTTCGTCTCACGAGGATAGTTCACGGCGTGGCTCACTTCGCCCCACACCTCTTCCATGAGAGTTCTCACTTGTATTTCACAGATCACTTTTGCTCGAGAATCGGACTCTATAACGTAGTGCACGCTTGTATAGAGTGTTTTGCTCTTTTCAATTTCGACACCCAGGTTTTCGAAGAATTCGCGGGATTCGTCATCCCAGGTCCTAGCAAACGGCCCCTCAACAACGCGGTACCTCTCAGTCTTGAAAATGGATTTCAGCGCCTTATCGATTTCAGCGAATTGTCTCGTGTGCAGGTGCAGAATTCGCACCCCGGCTAAGTCTGTTATTCTCGAACTCAAGTTCTCTTGCCTTATTGTGAATGGCTTACCCATTTTGCGGCACTTGTCGAGTTTGTCGAGCAGCTTGGTTCTCAGACTTTGGGGCGATTTGACGCGAGACTTGATCGAGTGTACGTGCACCATCAACGCAGGTGACTCCCCCAATGCCAACAGAACCGCTTTCATGAACTGCGAGACAGTCCCAATTCTAGACTTGTAGCTAGCCAGCAGCTGGTGGATCTGTTTGCGCTCCGCTTTAGTCGGCATGCTGTCGCAACCTGGCTACTACTCCTTACCCCTAGTCAAGTTGAGAACCCGGTTTGCGAGTGACTTGAAGTCTGCCTTTGCCTTGTCGCGAAGCGAGGCTGAGCCCTGGAGAGATTTCCAAATAGGCGTGCCTCTCTTCTGAGATGCCGGCACGAGACTGGCGTAATCCTGGACGTTCCCAAGTTTCACTCCGCTGCTGGCGACCGCCAATCCAGGGTCTACCTTTCTCAGTACCGCGACTACCTCACTTTGAATCCGTCGATCAATTTTGGACGCATAACTCAAATGTTCTGCCGTGGGTTGGCCCCCGTAGACTCGGTAGTTCTGAGGTATATAGCCAATAAACTTCGGCTTGCCAGGGAGCAAATACGTGTCGGCCGGAGCCAGGTCACTCATGGTTTCCCAGTCCTGAATCCAACCCACCAGCGTACGCCCAAGGGTTTTAAGCGCGCGGACCGAGAATAGGTCGTACGCGACAGGAACTATGAAGAAATCGCAGTCGAGGAGAATCGCGCGATTGAGCGCGCCGATGTTGGGGCCAGTGTCATAAAAGACAAAATCAATGTCCTCTGAACGAGCTACTTTGTCCACAAGCGAGCTAAGCGCAGTAGTTCCGCGAAACCCCTTCAATTTCCGTTGGAAGCACTCAGCCCAAAACGTGTTGAGCTCCGCTTCAAACTCCGAAAGCCGAACATCCCCGGGCAAAATGAAGAGATTCTCGATGTACGACTCGTAAGGGCGGATCTTGCGGACATCACCACTTGCTGAAACGACCGGCATCACGGCTGACCAAATCGTCCGTCCGCTGTCCTTGTCGGAATTATCGAGCAGATCGTCGATGACCTTGTCTTCAAAAAGGTATGCTGTCAGATTACACTGGGGATCAGAGTCGACAAGTAGTACGCGTTTGCCCATGTCGGCGAGCGCGACGGCGAGGTTGAGGGTGATGGTAGTCTTACCGACGCCGCCTTTATGGTTAAAGATTGCGAGCCGACTTGCCTTGGCCCGTTCAGATTTCACAGCTTTGTTCCGTTCTCGGTCTTCGGCGCGACCTTCCTAGTTCTCTTCCGTTTGAAAAAGGTATCCATCGATTTCCTTGCAGCTTCGCGATCAGGTAACGCGCGAACAAATTGTTCGCCGGCTGCGCTTATCTGCCGGGTTCCTTTCGCTGCCGCCGCGAGGTAGCCCATCTTGAGCGCATTGTTCGCCGCCCAGGTCGCGTTCGCGAACTTGGGCTGTGCCGCTTCCGTATTGAGCTTGCTGAGATCAATCGTTTTGAAATGAGGTGTGTCCCGATAATTCGTCAGATAGAATGCAAGACACGCGATTCGCTCCACGTCCGTTCGAGGTTGTTTCTCAAGCACAAAATCCTTTGGCGAAATGGACAAATCCTCTGAATACCGAACCCGTTCGGATGTTCTTTCTCTCCCTGCGCCATGTTGGTCACCATTGCCGCCCCGGTCATAATCCGGCCCTCGACTTACTCCGTAATAGGAGCTGATTGCGTTTATGATTCTTACCCGTTCGTCGGAAGGCAGGGGCTCCAGAGCAGATAGAATTCCGTTTAGTACATCGACGCCCTTCGTCTCTTGCCCCTCGCTCATGCTACGTCCCCTTTGTCGTTAGACCTGTTACCTTGAGAAGGTACCCAAACAATTGGCTGGAGCGTTGTCGCTCGTCGCTCTTGTTGGGATAGTACGAGTTTAGCGCCAGCAAGACAAGCATGTGGAATCGGTTCCAAAGAGCCGAAACCACTGTTCTTATGAGCCAGCCGGCGGGCCGGTGACGGAGCGCGGGGCGTTCGGATCTGAGGGGCCGCTGGGCCATTCGCGGGGGCCGTAATGCGGGATTTCGCGGCCGCGTTCGTAGGCACCGAGGTCGGGGGCGGTGCCGGTGAAGTCGTCGTTGATGGTGGGGAGCAGGATGCCGGCGTCGATGGCGGGATTGGCGAACTGCCCGATTTCGAAGCCGCCGAGCACGGGCTGGAGCTGAAAATAGAAATCCTCGGGGTTGTAGAGGCGCTGGGGCTGGTTCTTGTCGGGCGGCCAGACGTTGGCAAAGATACTGTAATCGACCAGGACGCTATGTTGGTCCTGCTTCGTGATTCGCTGATAGTCCTCGAGTTTCTTGAAATTCCGCGTGACGAGTTTGCCTGAAAAATCCGCGGTCGTCGCGAAATCCGGAGACGTCCACTCGAAGGACGTTGCCGCTTCGGGATTCGGGTAGAAGCCGTTGTAGTCGGAGTCGGAATAGTTCGTCGTGGTGCGCAGGTTCAGGATGGGGTCGGCCCAGCCGTCGCCGAGGAACAGATTGTTGCGGAAATGGACGTTGGACGCGGGGCCCATCAGGCGGCCCTGGCCGAAAAACGTGTTCTGGTAGATCAGGACGCCGGCGGGCGTGTCGATTAATTTCAGCGGGCCGCCGGTCGTATTGTCGTAGGCGATGTTTTGATAGAAGTACAGCGGGCCGCCGAAGATCGGCTGGGCGCTGAACGCGCCGCCGGCTTCGTTGAAGCAGCGATTGCGGAAGACGCGGATGTTGTGCGCGCCGCCGTCGGCTTCGATGCAGTTGTCGGCCATGTTGTAAATGTCGTTGTTGTAGAAATCGATGGAGACGGGGACGCGGTCGCGCGACTCGTTCGGCGTGCCGTCGGGATCGCCGTAGGTGGCGATGTCGATGCCGTCGTGCCAGTTGGCGACGTAGTTGTAGGCGACCACGTGGCCCTGGCCGTAGATTTTCACGGCGTACTCGGACGTGATCGGCGCGGGGTAGCCGGGAAATTTTCCCCAGACCTGCGCGGTCCACCAGCTTTGCAGCTTTTGCGGATCGTGGCGGCCGATGAAGACGTTGTCCGCGATGTAGAAATTCTTCGAGCCGGACCAGTCGTCTTCCACGCCGCGGCCGATATTTTCCAGGCGCGAATGCTTCAGCGTGAATCCGCTGGAGCCGGCGATGTTCTTGATGCCGAGCAGGAACGCCACATTGGTGTTGCGGACGGTGACGCCCTCGAAATAGTTGTAGTTCCCCGCCATCAGGTTGAAGAGATTCTGGCAGCCGTCGCCATCGAAGATCGCTTCGCCATCGCCCGCACCCTTGATGACGATGGGCTTTTCGGGCGTGCCGCTGGCGGTGAGGTAGTAGGTGCCGTCGAACGGAGTGCCGTACGCGGCGATGGTGCGATCGAAGCCGCTATAGACGAAGCGATTGTCCTTGTAGACGCCGGCGTGGACGAGAATCGTGTCGCCCGGCTGCACGCGCGGAGGCAGGACGTTGGCGTGATCGGATTCGTCCGCGCCCATGTAGTAGGCGGCGAGCAGGCCGGTGAACGACGGCTCCTGCTTCGCGCCTTTGTAGCCGAAGGGGTAGACGTGGAAGACGCGGCCGCCCGCGGCGGGCATCGGCTCCTTGCGCGTGCGCACGGCGACGATGCGCTGCGATTTGCCGTGGACGCCGTCGGGATCGGCGAGCACGAAGCGGCATTCGTATTCGGTGTCCGGGTCGAGATTGAGGATGCTGCCAGCGAACATGTTGGGCGCGACGTAGGTAAAGTAGTGCGGTCCGCCGTCGCGGGGCGCGCCGCCGGTGACTTGCTCGCGCTGGAGGCGCAGCAGCGGGAGCGCGGGGCGCCACTGCGCGTCGCCGCGTTTGCGGAAGGTGACGTCAACGCGGGCGTTGCGGTTGTCGTCGCCGGCGATGCGCCATTCGAAACCGAGCGAGACGAGCGTGGGCGGATCGACGAAGAATTCGCCGGCGGTGGTGGCGTTTTGCGGTTTTGTTTGCGCGGATGCGCACGCGGGCAACAGTGCCGCGGCGAGAAGGAAGGTGAAAGCGAGTTGGAAATTTCGAGGACGGAAGTTCAACATCTCAATCGTCCCTCCGGGACTTGCGGCACCCTGTTGGCAGCTCTCCCGGCACTGCGCTTCGCCCACCACGGCGGGCGAGCTTCGTGCCGGGCTAATTACAATCGCCGCTCCGCGGCTGACCGGCAATTCAAAGCTGACTTCAGGGGCTAAAGCCCATGCTCCTTGCTGCGCATTACGCCGGGGCTGAAGCCCCGGCCTCCTGAGAACCCGGAGACAGACCACGGCAAAAGGCAAAGCGAGGCGTAGCAAGCAGCGCCCCTACAAAGGCAAAAGCTGCCGCGCTGAAGGCCGCGGCGCTACATCAAAACTTAAAGGCGACTTCAAATCCAAGAGGCGGCGAGGCGCCCTTCGTTCTGCACTGGGCAAGCCGGCGCTACTTCGCGCTGAAGGCGAGGAGCACGTTGCCGGGCATCGCGCCGAAGCCGGGATAGCCGGAAACGACGAAGACCATTCCTCCGGCGACGATGGGCCCGCCGACGTCGAGTGAGCCGCCGTGCGCGGGAACTTTGTTGACGGTGTCGAAATCGCGCGCGGTGTCGAAATCCCAGACGATTTTTCCGTCGGCGGTGGCGTAGGCGCGGAGGTGGCCGTCGATCGAGCCGGAGAAAACCGCGCCGGGAATCGCGGTGACGGCTTGCGACTGCGCGGGGCTGCACGGGCGGCGATCGCCGCAGCCGGGCGGCGGAGTCTTCCATAGGAGCTTGCCGTCGGTGAGGCGGTAGGCGCTGATGCCTCCGCCTTTGGTGGGATCGGGGCCGCGGCCTTCGAAAGCGAGATCGGAAACGGCGACGTAGACGTTGGCGCCGTCGGTGGCGGGCCCCCACTGCACTCCGCCGAGCAAGCCGCCAATGCCGGCGCGCGCATGCCAGAGAAGTTTTCCGTTTGCGTCGGGATCGACGGCGTAGATGAGACCGCTTTTCTGGCCGAGGAGCAGCGCGCGCTTGCCGTGGCCGAGATCGACGAGAATCGGCGACGCGCCGAGGTCGAATTCGGGATTGGTGGGCGGAGAGCAGCCTTCACGCGGTGGATCGCCGCAGTCGATTTTGTAGACGTCGTCCTTGTCGAATTGGCGCGACCAGACGATTTTGCCGGTGTCGAGATCGAGCGCGACGACGGCGTCGCTGGTTTTGGTATCGGGCTCGGAGTAGTTGTCGCCGGTGCCGACGTAAATTCTGCGCTTCGCGACGTCGATGGTTGGCGAGGACCAGATGGCCATGCCGGAGGGCGCGAGGATGTTGTGGCCGTCTTTGGTCTTGCCGACGGGCGCGGGAGTTTCCGTGGCCATGTAGCCCTGCCAGATTTTCTTGCCGGTGGCGGCGTCGAGCGCGACCACGCTGCCGCGAAACGTGCAGCATTCGTATTCGGGGCGGCGGCGCGCGCCTTCTTCGCCGGAGGAGACCGGGACGTAGAGGCGGCCGTTGAGGTATGACGGCGTGCCGGTGATGGTGGCGGCGGGATGATCGTCGGCGCGCACGGCCCAGAGAAGTTTGCCCGCGGCGAAATCGAGCGCGTAGACGTTGCCGCTCGCGTCGCCGAAGAAAATGGCGTCGGCGTCGCCGGATTTGCCGATGGCGATGCCGGAGCGGACGGGCTTGCTCGCGGTGGTCGCCCAGAATGCGCAGCCGGTGGAGGCGTCGAGCGCATAGAGAGTGCCGTCATTCGCGCCGACGAAGACGCGGCCGCGATAGGTGGCGGGCTGCGAGCGGACGATTTTCACGCTGGGGATGCCGAAGGCCCACTTCAGTTTGAGGTTCGCGACGTCCGCGGCGGAGAGGCCGGCGTGCGCGGCGGGCTGGAAGCGCCAGTTCGCGGGAGTTGTACTCCAGCCAGTCCATGCGGGCGCGGTGGGCGGTGCGGGCTTCGTGTCGGCGGCGCAGCGGTTCGCGAGCTGGTCCGCGGCGACGGGAGTTACAGCGGGCGCTTGCGGCGGCGCTGGAGCTGCGGGCGCGGCAGGCGGCGCGGCGTTTTGTGCGCGCGCGTGCGACAAAGCGATCGCGCTCGCGGTTAGGAGCGCAACAATGAGCAACAGAATCTTTCGCGGACGAACTTTCATCGTCTTCCCCCGAGAAGCGCTGAAAGATTAGCAGAAATGAGTAAGGCAAAAGACAAAGACTTGCCACAGAGAACACGGAGGAGGCACAGAGATCACCGAGAAAGACAAGGCATGCACCGCAGAGACGCAGAGAGCGCAGAGTAAAGAGTGAACGAGATTGATGGCTTTGATCGCGCCAAGTATCGTCGCCGGGCACAGCATGCTGTGCCCCTACAACGGCAAAAACCTGCGGTGAAAGGGCGGTTGGTTGACATCCTGCGGGTAGTAGGTTAAGAAATTTGTGCCAAGGGGACGTCCGCGCGGTAAAGTCTGCATCCCACGAGGCCCTGTAGCCGAATCCGAGCGAAAACAGCCGGGCTCACTTCAGGAAGTTGAATTTGCGAGTTTGTGACATTTCTGATCAAGGGAAGGAATTCGCCATCGTTACGAATCTTGTGGTGCCCAAAACGGGCGGAATGAACACGACGAAAGTCACCGTGGTGCGCTGGATCAAGAACGAAGGCGACGCGTTCAAGCAGGGTGAGCCGATCGTCGAGCTGGAAACGGAAAAAGTGAGCTACGAGCTGGACGCGCCTGTGGACGGCGTCCTGCTGAAAATCCTGGTGCGCGAGCCGGCGGAGGTCGACGTCGGTGGAACGCTCGGGTATATCGGCAAGGCGGGGGACAAAGTTCCCGCGTCTTAGCTGCTGAACGGATTCAAGAAGAGCCTCAGGGGTTAAAATCCCTGATGTTGGTGCCGGGTTTATGTCGGAGCTAAAGCTCCGACCCCCTAAAAACCGGGGACGGAAAATCGGAGGAATCAGCGATGCCGACTTCAAGCCAGCTATCGAGAGACCGCCTGATCTGGATGTACACGCAGATGTGCCGCATCCGCGAATTCGAGGAGCGCGTGAAGCGAACGTTCGTGGAGCATCCGGGCGTGATTCGCGGGCACGCGCACCTGGCCGACGGCGCGGAGGCGAGCATCGTCGGCTGCCTGGCGACGCGGCAGGAAAACGATCTGGTGATGCCGAGCTATCGCTGCCACGGGTATCCGCTGGTGCTGGGAACTCCGGCGCGCGCGTTGATGGCGGAGATTTATCAGCGCAAAGACGGCGTGTGCAAAGGATTCGGCGGGTCGATGCACCTGTCCGATCCAACGCACCATTTTCCCACGGCATCGGGAATTATCGGGCAAGGGATCGCGCACGCGGCGGGCGCGGCGTATGCGGCACAGGTGAAGAAGACGAAGCAGGTAGTCTATTCGTTTTTCGGCGACGGGTCGTCGAAGCAGGGCGCGTTTTTCGAGACGCTGAACATGGCCGCGGTGTGGAAGCTGCCGGTGGTTTTCATCCTGGAGAACAACGGCTATCAGGCCTATACCAAGATCGACCTGGAAGACGCGAACGCAAAGGCGGGCGATCCGCTTTCGCAGAAGGCGAAGGCGTTCAGCATTCCAGGAGTCACCGTGGACGGCACCGATCCGCTGAAGGTGTACGACGTGGTGAGCGTGGCCGTGGAGCGCGCGCGGGCAGGCGAAGGGCCGTCGCTGATCGAGTCGAAATTCTATCGCATGAGCCCGCACGGGAATGCGATCACCGTGCCGCCGGTGCCGACGCAGTTCCAGGAGCACGAGGCGATCGAGGTGTACGGCAACAAGGCCGAGTTCGAGGCGGCGAAGGCCAACGATCCGATCAAGAAATTCCGCGCGCATTTGATCAACGGCGGATTTTTCGCCGATCCGGACGCGAAGAAGATCGAAGATACCGTGCGCGCCGAGATGGAAGACGTGGTGAAGTTCGCGCTGGCGAGCCCGTTGCCGTCGGGCGCGGACGCGGTGAATTACGTTTGGGCGTAAGGCGTTACGCTGTAAGAGGGATCCTTCGACTTCGTGACCGGACGTCCCGCAAGAGCGGGACGAAATGCAAACCGTCCGGTCACTTCGCTCAGGATGACGGGCTGGGATTTGCGATAAGGAGAAGAATATGCCGCGCGAAATGATGTTTGCTGAAGGGATCGCCGTGGCGATCACCGAAGAGATGCAGCGCGACGCGAACGTCGTGTTCTACGGACAGAACATGGCGATGACGGACCGCGACCCGTTCGTGCGCAAATTCGGGAAGGACCGCGTGCGCATCACGCCGATTTCGGAAACGGCGGAGCTCGGCATCGCAGTGGGCGCGGCGATGATGGGGCTGCGGCCGATCGTCGAGCTGTACATGGCGGAATTCATGCTCGTCGCGTTCGACGAAGTGGTCAACGAGGCTCCGCGGCTGCGCTACATGTCCGGCGGGCAGGTGAAGGTGCCGGCGGTGTTCAAGGCGGGATTCGGGTTCGCAGCGGGCTGGGCGGGACAGCATTCCAATTGCATCTATCACGCGATGATGGGAGTTCCGGGCCTTAAAATCGCGGTGCCGTCGAACGCCGCCGATGCATACGGACTGATGAAATCCGCGATCCGCGACGATAATCCGGTCGTCTACTTCCACCACTACATGCTGATGCTCGACAAGTGCCCGGTGCCCGACGGAGAGTATCTCGTTCCCTTCGGCGTGGCGGACATCAAGCGTCCTGGCACCGACGTGACGATCGTGGGGACTGCCTGGATGGTGAAGAAAGCGCTTGCGGCGGCGGAAATTCTGGCGAAGCAAGGAATCAGCGCCGAAGTGATCGATCCCCGAACGCTTTCGCCGCTCGATACGAAGACGATCATCGAGTCGGTGAAGAAAACCGGGCGGCTGGTAGTGGTCGATCAGGCGCCGCGGCACGCGTCGGCGGCCGTGATCATCGCCGGCGAAGTGGCCGAGAACGGATTCAAGTATCTGAAGGCGCCGGTCAAGCTGGTGACGGCGATGGATACGTCAGTTCCCTACAGCGAGCCGATGGAAAGCTACGTCCTGCCGAATGAGGAGAAGATCGTGGCGGCGGCTGAGTCGGTGCTGGCGAAGAGCGTGGCTGCGGATTAGGTTCTTTCGGCCGCCAAATTCAGAACCAGGTCTTTTTGCGGTAGTCGAGATACGCCTGCGCGAACTTTTCCTGCAGGACTTTCGCTTCTCTTCCCGCCTGTCGCGCCTGGAAGATCGCCCAAATCGGTATCAGAACCAACAGCCACGGTAGATTCACTGCGAGAATCAGTCCGGCAACTGTCAGGTCCACGAAGACGTACATCGGGTTGCGGATTTTTCCATAGAGGCCGTGCGTGACGAGCGGCCCCTTTGCTTGGGGCGTGAAGGTAAAGGAGTCACCCAAATTGATATGGGCCGTCACGACGAACGCGAGCCCGATCAAGGCAATCATCACGCCGGCGATTCGCAGAGGAGTCCACGGCTCCTCGCGGAGCACCGGCACGAAGAAGAACAGGGCCACGATGACCAAGGCGATCGCAACTATGAGAGCGGCTCTTTTCATCGGCGATCGGCGGCTCAGCCTGGGAACTGCGCGATTGTGGTTCTGTACGCGCGGGTCACGATCTCGTTAAGCGGCTTCTTCCGCAGCTCCGCGTTGAGGACTTCGATTCCCCACGGACCATCGTAACCGGTCTTCAGCATCGCCGCGACGAAACCTTTCACGTCGAATTCCCCTTCTCCGCAGAGGAGGCGATGGTTGATGGTGTCCTCGTGCAGGCTCCACGGGCATTCGTGCGTGCCGTCGTTGATTTCAATGGAGGTGATACGATTCCGCGGAATGCTCGCAACCTTCTGGTTGGGGATTTTCAGCTTCGCGATGTGCCAGAGGTCGAGGCAGATGCCGCCGTTTTTGGCGCCGGCGCCTTCGACGAGCTGCATGGCCTTCTCGACGGAATCGATATCGCAGAACGGCATCATTTCAAAGCCGATGGGAGTGCCATGTTTGGCGCCGTCTGCGCAAAGCTCGGCAAACGAATCGATCATTTTCTGCATACTGGCCTGCGTTTTGACGAAGTGGCCGACTTTGAGGTGGTGCGCGCCGAGCGCCTCGGCGGCTTCCAGAAGTTTTGGGCGCAGGGCGTCGGAAGCCTTCTTCTCCTCGCCATCGAGGAACCAGCCGCCCAGAAACTCGAGCTCGACGTGCTTGATGCCGTTGTCGTCGAGTATCTTCTTCATGTCCTTCAGGCCACGCTTTTTCAGCGCGTGCTCCAAATCGGCGTGCCAGATGCCCATGCCCTTGAAGCCCGCGCGCGCAGCGGCTTCGACGCGGTCCTTGAAATCCCATGGACAGTATTCGTGGTCCGTGTGCGGTTCCGCACCACCGCCTGCGAGAGTCCAATACGACCCGAGCAATTCGACATTCGTCGCCATTTTTGGAGATTCCCCCGTGCGAAGAGCCGTGTGGCATCGTATGCTGCGGGCGCGGGTCTAGTCAAATGCGCGACTCTGCAATTCCAAGGGGCGATGATATTCTCGGGGGTCATTTTGGGGGAGAGGACATGCTGCTCAAGGGACAAGTAGCGATCGTGACGGGCGGGGGACGCGGGATCGGCCGAGCCATCGCTCGCAAATTCGCGACGGAGGGCGCGGCTGTAGTCGTGGCGGCGCGGAGCGAGAACGAAATCCGGGAGGTCGTGGCGGAAATTCAAGGCTCGGGCGGCAAAGCGTCAGCGGTGCAGGCCGACTTGGCGCGCGAAGCGGACTGCAAGAAGATTGTCGATGGCGCGCGCGGTGCGTTCGGCAAAGTGGATATTCTGGTGAACAACGCGGGGATCTACGGGCCCGTAGTGCCGGTCGAAAAATTCCCGCTGCGCGACTGGGACGAGGTCATGGCGGTGAACCTGCGCGCACCGCTGGCCCTTTCGCAGTTGGTGCTGCCGGAAATGTACGCGCGGAAATCGGGCTCGATCCTGAACATTTCGACGGTGGGCGCGAAGATGGCGTTCGGGTTAAGCAGCGCCTACACGAGCTCGAAAGCGGCGCTGATCGGATTGACGCGCGTGATGGCGGCGGAGGCCGCGCGCCAGGGCGTGCGCGTGAACGCAATCTGCCCCGGCCCGGTGACGGAGACGAAAATGTCGAAGGATCTGACGCGGGAATTCTCGGACTATTTCAAATCCGGGAACGACGAGACATTGAACCGGATGATGGAGGGTATTCTGCAAGGAAGGCCGCAGACGGCCCAAGAGATTGCGTCCGCGGCCCTTTTTCTCGTGTCCGATCAGGCCAGCGCCATTACTGGGCAGACTCTGAATGTGGATGGCGGAATGGCTTTTTACTGATTTCCTCGATCGTGCTGTATCCGCG
This sequence comes from uncultured Acidobacteriota bacterium, assembly GCA_963769415.1. Lineage (GTDB taxonomy): Bacteria > Acidobacteriota > Terriglobia > Acidiferrales > UBA7541 > Palsa-295. The sequence goes on along the minus strand of CAVYLM010000005.1, from coordinate 945,427 downwards.
GCGAGCCGAAGTGGCGACGACGCGCGCGCCCGCTTCCGCCCACGTGCGGCCGTTCATGCCGATGGTGCCGACGGCGTAGAAAAGCGCGGCCAGTACAAACATGAACAGGAACAGCATTCCAAAAAGCAGCTCCGCGGCGATCAATTCGCGCACGAAATAGAGCTGCAACACCAGAAAAATCGCGAGGCCCCAACCCACGCGGTTGCGAAGAGTTTTGTTCTGCCAGAAAGCGTTTGCGTGCTGCTTCAATTCCCCTAAGACAAGTTTCATCGATCCAAGTCCCTCTCGTCACTTCACCGGCATTGGATGCACGGGTGATTCCAAAGGAACCGGGCGCTAAGTGATTGAAACGGCGTGAGGTTGTGTGCAGGTCTTATGTGAAACGGAAAATGGTTTCCACTTTTCGGGAATGGGAAGCGGTGATCCGTTTCGTTTTGAAACTGGATGCGGCGGCGTACTGGCGTCGAGGCGCGGGCGAGAAATTCGGTTTTGTTTCGAGGCGAAGAAATCCGATAAGAGCTTCTTCCTAGCGGCCTTCGAAGGGATAGCGATCCTGCGCCATCACGGCCTGAGCCACGCGGCGGCGCAACGCGATAACGTCGACCGGTGCGTGCTTCGCGAGGCGGCGCAGAGCGGCGAGCTGCGTGACGAGCGTGTCGCCATCGGAGGTGGCCGCGAGCGCGGTGCGCGCCTCTTTTTCGATGCGGTCCATCGCGTCGTAGGTGTAGGCGCGGGCTGCTTCGGCCATCGGCGAATTCGCGCCGGCGCCGGATTTTTGCGCGCGGCGCAGGCTCGATTCGATGGCGTAGATGTCCATCACGATATTCGAAAGCGCGGCGACGATTTCCTGATTTTCGGCAAGCTTGTCGCGGAATTTTTCGACGGCCGCGCCTGCAGCTAGCAAGAACACCTTCTTCGCCTGCGCCAGAGAGCGCTCTTCCTCGGCGAAGTCGCCCGTGGGCGCGTCTTCAAACGACGGCCCGGCGAGCAATTCGCCGGCGAGCTTCTGGGCGGCGGAGATCAGCGGCAGCGTGCCAGCCATGGCGCGCTTCAGCAGCATCTGGATGATGAGCATGCGGTTGATTTCGTTGGTGCCCTCGAAGATGCGGTTGATGCGGCTGTCGCGATAGGCGCGCGCCATCGGGTAGTCTTCGTGGAAGCCGTAGCCGCCGAAAATCTGCAGGCCCTCGTCGACGCAGTAATCGAGCGTCTCGCTGCCGGCGACTTTGCTGATCGAGCTTTCGATGGCGTATTCCTCGAGCACCTGCATCGAGACTTTCACTTTGTCGGCGCCGCCCGCGGAAATTGCCGCCTCCATCATTCCAGCGGTGCGGTAAATCATCGACTCCAGCGCGAAGGTGCGGATGCACATTTCGCCGAGCTTGGCCTGAATCAGGCCGAATTGCCCGATCGATTTTCCGAAGGCGACGCGCTCGCGCGCGTATTTCGAGGCTTGCTCGAGGGCGCGCTTCGAGCCGCCCATGCAGGAGATGCCGAGCGTGTGGCGGCCGGCGTTGAGCGTGTTGAACGCGACGATATGGCCGCGGCCGATTTCGTGCAGCAGGTTTTCCTTGGGAATGTGCGCGTTTTCGAAAAACAGCGGCACGGTGGAACTACCGCGGATGCCCATCTTATTTTCTTCGGCGCCGATGGTGAAGCCGGGCGTGCCGCGCTCGACGATAAACGCCGAAAATTTCTCGCCATCGACTTTGGCGAAGACGATGAAGACGTCGGCGAATCCGCCGTTGGTGATCCACATTTTCTGGCCGTTGAGGATCCAGCTTTTGCCGTCGGGCGAGAGCACGGCGCGCGTGCGCGAAGCGAGCGAATCCGAACCGGCCTGCGGCTCGGAGAGGCAGTACGCGGCAAGCAGTTCGCCCGTGGCGATCTTCGGCAGATACTTTCTTTTCTGTTCCTCGGTGCCGAAGCTCGCGATGGGAATCGTGCCGATGCCGGTGGTGCCGCCAAACGCCACCGAAAACGCCGCGTAGACGCTGATTCTTTCCGTGAGCACCGTGGCGGCGACCTTGTCGAGTTCCGAGCCGCCGTATGCTTCGGGAATTCCCGCGCCGAGCAGTCCGATTTCGCCGGCTTTCTTCACCAGCTGCGGCATCAGGCCTTCCTTGTGCTTCTCAAGATCGGGAATCAGCGGAAGGACTTCCTTGTTCACGAACTCGGCGGCGGTCTGGCCGATCAGGCGCTGGTCGTCGGTGACGTCGGCGGGCGTGAAAATTTCCGCGGGCGCAATCGCCGAGGTCAGAAATCCGCCGCCGCGAACCACGGACTGCGAAACCGTTGTCGTCGCCATGATAGTGTCTCCCTTGTCAGCGCGCGCGAGCGAAATGAAGCCGCTCCGTTCGCCGCTAGGTCGCGCGTTCGAAAATTCCCGCGGCGCCCATGCCGCCGCCGATGCACATGGTCACCAGGCCGTAGCGGGCGTTGCGGCGCTCGAGCTCGCGCAGGATCGTGGCCGTCAGCTTGGCGCCGGTGCAACCGAGCGGATGCCCGAGCGCGACTGCGCCGCCGTTCACGTTGACGCGCGCGGGATCGAGGCCCGCAACCTTAATCACCGACAGCGCCTGGGCGGCGAACGCTTCGTTCAATTCGATCACGTCAATCTGATCGAGCTTCAGCCCCGCAATCTTCAGCGCCTTGGGGATCGCGAACACCGGGCCGATGCCCATTTCCTCGGGCGGCGCGCCGGCAGTAGCATAGGCGACAAAACGCGCGAGCGGCTTCAGTCCCAGTTCGCGCGCGCGCTCGGCGCTCATGACCACGGAAGCAGCGGCGGCGTCGCTCATCTGCGAGCTGTTCCCAGCGGTCACCACTCCGCGCGCGTGAAACACGGGCTTCAGCTTCGCCAGCGCTTCAACCGACGTGTCCGCGCGCGGACCTTCGTCCGTATCGAACGTAACGCTGACTTTTTTCGGCTTCGCGGCGTTCGCGGAGCCGTTGGCGCCCGCATCGAGCACCGTGTAGTTCACCGCCACAGGCACGATCTCGTCCTTGAATTTGCCCGCGCCGATCGCCGCCAGCGCCTTTTGGTGGCTGGCGAACGAAAATTCATCCGCCTCCTGGCGCGAGATGCCGTATTTTTTCGCGAGATTTTCCGCGGTGAGGCCCATGTTGATGTAGGCGTCCGGATTGTTGTCCATCAGCCACGGGTTCGGCGAGATTTTGTGCCCGCCCATGGGAACCATGCTCATCGATTCGGCGCCGCCCGCGACGGCCACGTGGCCTTGCCCGGACATGATCCGCTCCGCGGCCAGCGCGATCGATTGCAGGCCCGACGAACAAAACCGGTTGACGGTCATCGCCGAAACGCTGACGGGCAGGCCCGCGCGCAGCGAGGCGATCCGCGCCAGGTTCATTCCCTGCTCGGCTTCCGGGGTGGCGCAGCCGATGATCACGTCCTCGACGTCTTCGAGCTTGAGGCCCTTCGCGCGCGCCAGGGCTTCCTTGATCGCGATGGCGGCCAGATCGTCGGGGCGCGTCGTGCGCAACGATCCCTTCGGCGCCTTGCCCACGGCGGTCCGCACCGAACTGACCAGCACGGCTTCTCGCATATTCACCTCAGACGGAATGCGGGCTTGCTCGTCCCAAACCACTCCATTGAATGCCTGCGGGCAGAAAAAAGCAACCGTACGCGAGTGTCGATTCGTTGACGAATACGGGCGCATCCGTCGGACAGCAGAATGGCGCAAAATGAAAAAGCTTCGCGCTAGTTATGGAACGACATCGTCACCGTAATGTCGACGGCGACGGGCGTGCCGTTCAGCGTCGCGGGCCGATATTTCCAGCGCTTCAGCGCGTCCACAGCGGCCTGGCGCAGCATCGCGGGACCGGAAAGCACCTTTGTGGCGACCACGGCGCCGGCCGGGCTGATCGAAGCTTCCACGACAACTTTGCCGGCAACTCCAGCCGAACGGGCAACCGGCGGATAAACGGGCATCACGGACGAGACCAGCTTCGGCGGCTGCACGTCGCCGCCAATCTTGATCGCAGGCGCGGCTGGAGCCGGCGGAGGCGCTAAGTCGGCAGTGGACGAAATCCCTTGCAGCTCGCCGCCGGCGGACGAACCGGCGTCAACCGAGGGCGCTTCCGCGTCGTTGGCCGCAGCGCGCTGCGAGGAAACCGGATGCGCGGTGAGCGCCGCCGACATATCGGGTGTGACCTTTGCGGGCTTTTGATTTGCAGGCGCGGGCGGCTGCACGCGATCGGCGACAACCGCGCGGTTCGAATTCACCGGAGCAGACTCGCTCGTGCGAGCCAAAATACCAGAAGCAGCGGGTGCTGCGGCGGTCGCGGCAGCCGGTTGAGTGATCTGCGCTGTCAGAGCAGGCGCCGTGTTTGCGGCAGGTGCTGTCGCCTCAGGCGTCGCAGCGGAAGTAGACGATGTCGCGGGCGAGGTCGCCGGCGAATTCACCGACGCAGGCGCGGATTCCGTTCGCGCGCTCGGCTTCGAGCCCGGCATCACGTGGAAATAGAACGCTCCGCCGATCGCGGCCACGAGCAGCGCCGCAATTCCCGTCGCAATCGAAAACCAATTCGTGCCGGACGTCGCGGGCGCGTCAGTGCCGATTTCGGATACGGACGGCGCCATGGAGTCGAACCGCGCGCCGAAAACCTTTTGTGGCGCTGCCTGCGCCGCAGCAGGCGCCGGACTGGCCGCCGCAAAACTGACCGGAGCCGGCGCGATTTCTTGCGGCGCTTCCGCGAGATCGTCGGAAACATCCGTCACTTCTCCGGGGACGCCTGCGCCCAGCGAAGTGGAAACCGGTGGCGCAACGGTTGCGTCGCCGCGCAACTCGTTCATCGAAAGCGACGCCGCCGGCACGGCGGGCCGCTCGATCTTCGTTTTCAGGGTCGTCGCGGTCGCGGCAGGCTGCACGTCCTCTTGCGCGCCGATCCCGACGAACGAAGATTCCTTCTTCTGCGGGTGCGGTACGTGCTGCGTCGGCGCACTGAGACGCTTGGCCGCGCTCGTAAATGTGGGCGGCGGCTCCGGGCGCTTCGCAGCCGCAGGCGGCATCGAAGCCGCGCGCGAAGCGGCGCTCTCCGATTCGATTTCGACCACCGTGGAAATGACCGGCGCCGGCGGAGGCGGCAAAATCGTTCTCGCCGGCTCAGCCGTGTCGCCCGCAAACTTGACGCCCCAATATCCCTGCTGCCGATTCGTAAACTCGACTTCGACGTAGCTTTGCGACTGCGCGTAGGCGCGCACTTTCACGATGCGGCAGATCGCATCGTGCCCCGATTTCAAATTTGTCAGCACGACCATCTGGCCCGCGGTCACGGCCGTCGACATGCGCAGCACGCCGCCCTGCGGGAACACGATCATGCTCGAGGTTTCCTCTTCGAAGGGCTCGGTGTGCGGCGTGATTCCGCGCACCACTTCGGTGACGCGCGAGCCGTGCACCTTCACGGGCACTTCAAGCGACACGGCGTCGGCGCGCAGGCCGCCGGAATCGGATTTCGGGCGCTCTCCCGCAGCCGCGCCGCTGGTTTCCGCGACGTTGTTTGCAACCTCTAAAGTATCTTTGAGCGGAGTCATGATAGTACGAACGGTTGCACGCCGTTCCCCCTGAAAAGGCCGGATTTAACGCTGCAAATCCATTTTCGGCGGGCAAAAGAACGGCGGCAATAGTACCTTCGTACCTTCGGCGAACATTCGCTTTGCAGTAAGCAAGCAGATATGGCGACACCCGTTGCAGGTAACATTGCATTCATCCTTGGCTTACTGATATCGTAATCGCTCGTGGAGAAGACGAATGTCCAGCAGAAGAAAAACGCCATCGGAAATCGTTTCAGAAATGACCGAGATTATCGTGGGGCATCTTGAGAAGATGCCCCTTGAAGAACGACGCCGCAAGCTTGCGGCCTTTAAGAAAATTACCGGCGGGAAGCGCGTGCGTGCTCATGCCAAAGCTGCATCAATCTCTCGTACTCCGCGGAAGTCTCGTCGAATCCCAGCATAGCTAGGCCGGCCTGGAACTTCGGTAAATCCCTCTCATCGAGCGCTCGTTGAATTCGCGCACGCACGGCTCGGCGCTCATCATCCGACATCCGAGCAAGTGAGCCATGCGCTACGGCAGATGTGTCTGGTTTCTTCTTTTCTGGCATGGGAACGTTTTTTCGTCGCAAGCGGCGCGCATGTTAGCAGACAAGTAATTGACGGGCAATCGGCGGGATAAACTACAAAGACAGATGGAACCTACTGGATCGGCGGGGCGACTTAATTTCGAAGCGGCTTCCCGGTCTTCAGCGTGTGGGCGATGCGTTCCTGCGTCTTGCGCTCGCCGCAGAGGCTGACGAACGCCTCGCGCTCGAGATCGAGAATGTACTGCTCGGGGACGGTCTGCGCGGCGGTGATCGCGCCGCCGGCGAGGATGTAGGCAAGCTTTCGCGCGACCACGCCGTCGTATTCGGTGGCAAACTCGCCGCGCACCATTCCGTGAATCGCCAGCTTGGCCAGCGCGTAGAATTCCTCGCCCAGCACGCGAATTTCCGCCGGCGCGGGCGGATGATACCCGGCGCGGACCATCGCCAGCGCGGTCTGCTTCGCGTCGGCGATCTGCCGGTCGCGATTCATGGCTATGAAATCCGAAGGACGCAGATAGCCGAGCGTGCGCGCTTCCTCTGCGCTGGTCGATACTTTCGCGGTGGCGATGTTTTCGAAAAACGGCCGCAGCGCGTGTGTCAGATCCAGGTTGTCGCCTCCCGCGGCACGCTCGTTCCCGCGAATCAACATCTCTTTCGATCCGCCGCCGGCCGGAATCAGCCCCACGCCAACCTCGACAAGCCCGATGTAGGCCTCGGCCGTTGCGTGAATTCGCGCCGCGTGCAGATTGATCTCGCACCCTCCGCCGAGCGCCATGCCCTGCGGCGCGGAAACGACTGGCCGCGGCGCGTACTTGATTGCCATGTTGACGCGCTGGAATTGCCGCACGGCGAGATGGATGTCGTCCCACTCGCCTTCCTGGGCGGTCATGAGCAGCAGCATCAGATTCGCGCCGGCGGAAAAATTCGCGGCTTGGTTGCCGATCACCATAGCTTCGAATTCCGTGTCCAGCCGCGCGATGCCCGCTTGCAGCATCGCGGTAATGTCGCCGCCGATCGCGTTCATCTTGGCGTGGAATTCGCAGCAAAGGACGCCGTCGCCCAGGTCGATCAGGCTCGCGCCGGAATTTTCCTGCACCACCGGCGTGCGGTCTTTCAGCGATTTCAAAATCAGGATGCCCGCCGGCTCGGGCACGGGAGCGAGCGCATTCGAGGCCAAATCGAAGAAGCGCGTGGTTCCCTTCTCCGATTCGTAGAACGATTTCTTCGGCGAGGCGAGCACCTTGGCGATCGCCGGCGGCATCTGTCTGCCGTTTCGCTCGATCGCTTTCGCCATGCGCTCTACTCCGATCGCGTCCCATATCTCGAAGGGACCGATTTCCCAGCCGAATCCCCAGCGCATCGCGCGGTCCACGTCGACCACGGTGTTGGCAATTTCCGGCACGCGCCGCGCGGCGTAGAGGCACATCTCGCTCAGCGTCGACCACACAAATTTATTGGCCTTGTCGCCGCCAGCGCCTTCGAGCGCCGGCCCGGCTAGCAACTGCAGTCGCTGGCGCGTGTCCTCAATTGCTTTGCCTGCTTCAATGGAGCCGAATTTCGCCTTTTGTTGCGGCCGGTAATCCATCTTCTGCCAGTCCAGCATCAAGATCTCCGACCCGCCTGCCGGCGAGGCAGGTTCGCCGCCCGCGCCCTTTACGCGCTTGTAAAATCCTCCGCCGCTTTTTTCGCCCATCCAGCCGCGCTTCATCATTTCCTCGACCAGCGGCGGCACGCGAAACAGTTCGCGCGATTCGTCGTCCGGAATGCTGTCGTAGATGTTGCGAATCACGTGAACGAGCACGTCGAGTCCCACGATGTCCGCGGTGCGAAACGTCGCCGACTTCGGCCAGCCGACCGCCGGTCCCGTGCACGCGTCCACTTCCTCGATGGTCATCTCCAGCGCCTGCATCTGCTGAATCGCGTTGAGCATCGAGAACGTGCCGATGCGGTTGGCGATGAAATTCGGCGTGTCCTTCGCGATCACCACGCCTTTGCCCAGGCGCACGTCGCAGATCTCTTCGAGCGCTTCAAGCACAACGGGCAACGTCTTCGGCCCGGGGATCAATTCGGCCAATTTCATGTAGCGCGGCGGGTTGAAGAAATGCGTGCCCGCCCAGTACTGCTGAAAATCGTCCGAGCGCCCTTCGGCGATCAGCCGGATGGGCAGACCCGAGGTATTCGACGTCACGATCGTGCCCGGCTTGCGCACCGCATCGACGCGTTCCATCAGCTTGCGCTTGATTTCGAGATTTTCCGCGACGGCTTCGATGATCCAGTCGACTTCGCCGCACCACGCGAGATTGTCGTCGAAGTTGCCGGGCGTGATCAGCCGCGCGGTCTCCGGCGTGAAAAGGGCCGCGGGCCGCGATTTTTTGGCCCCGTCCAGGCCCGCCAACACGATGCGGTTCCGCACCGCGGGCTTATCGAGCGTCAGTCCCTTGCGTTTTTCGTCTGCGGAAAGTTCCGGCGGGACGATATCGAGCAAATAACAAGGAATCCCGGCGTTCGCGAGATGGGCGGCAATGCGCGCGCCCATCGTGCCCGCTCCCAGCACAGCCGCTTTTTCAATCGGGCGTCGCATCGAATGAATCCCCCCGGCTTACCTCACCTCGTTCGGCACATCGTTGCAAAAGCGCCATCGCGGGTCAACCGGAAACGCCCGGCGCACGTCGTAGTTTGTTAGAGTGTTCTGAGGTGGATGGGGCGTCCGATGGAAACGACCACAAAGTGGATTCGCAAAGCGGTGCGCGGACTGCGATCGTTCGCCTATGGGGGCGACGGAACGCGGCCGAAGATCGGGCTGGCGCTCGGCGGCGGATTCGCGCGCGGTATCGCGCACATCGGCGTGCTGCGCGTGTTCGAAGAAAACGAAATTCCCATCGACTTCATCGCCGGCACCAGCGTCGGCGCCCTGATCGGGGCCACGTACGCCAGCGGCACGCCGCTCGATGAAATGGAGCGCCAGGGCTCCGCGACGCGCTTCCACGATTTCGGCCGCTGGACGCTTTCGCGCATGGGCATGGCGTCGAACGAGCGGCTGGAGCACTACCTGCACAAATTCACGTCCGTGGAATTGTTCAGCGAACTAAGAATCCCGCTGAGCATCGTCGCTACCGACATTATTACCGGCGTATCCGTGCACTTCACGGAAGGCGAAATCGGCCCGGCATTGCGCGCCTCATGCGCCTATCCCGGCCTGTTCCTGCCCGTACATCATCAAGGAAAGGTTCTCGTGGACGGGTTCTTGACCGAAACGGTTCCCGCCGAAGCCGTGCGCGAAATGGGCGCGGATATCGTGGTCGGCGTGCATCTCGAGCCGGGCCTCATCGAGTCCGCTCCGCGAAACACGATCGAGATCATCAGCCGCTCGTTTTCGATCATCCAGACCGCCGCGGCGCAGCTCTGGCACACCGAGGTGGATGTTCTGATCGAGCCCGAGGTCCATCACATCTTATGGGATGAATTCGTGAAGACGCCGCAGTTGGTCGCCGCCGGCAGAGAGGCTGCGCTCGCAGCGTTGCCGAAAATTCGCGCCGCGATCGCCAAACATCCCTCGGAGTTCCCTCGCGCGCGGAGAAATGCCAGCAAGATCGACGCCACGTAACTGCCGCGCGACTCGCGGCTCTCTACTGTGTACCCGCTAACGATCGCGGCGGGCCTGCGTCCAACTGCGCAGAGAGCCGAACCTCTCGCGACGTGAACTTTGCAACGCCCCAATCACGCGACGAGGGCGTTCGGCTCTTGCTTTAACCCTGCTCGCGAAGCTCCACGACGACCACCGCACCATTCCCTTTTCCGCGCTTTGTGAACCACTCGCTCATCGCCGCGGCCAGCCGCGACGGATCGACGCTTAGCCCCGCTTCGAGCAAGCCGTCGGCTCTTGGCAGCGTGTCGTCGAATTCCGCAGAGCCCGTGAAATTGCGCATGCAAAAGCTGTCGAGCCAATCGAGCGGCACCGGCCGCCGCTCGGCGCCGATGGTCATCTCCGCCCCAAGCTTTCGCGCGTACATTTCGCCGCGAGTATAGCATCCGTCGCTCGCGGTCCAATTTGACCGCGCCGCTCGCGGAAAAACTCTTAGTACCCCTCGTTCCTTGCATTTTCGCTTCCCGTACCCTAAGATTTTGACTCGTAAATACAACGGTTTTTTTTGCGTCGATCAGCAATTCATCCGACAGGCACGGCGCGGAATACCCGCACAGGGTCCCGGGGAGACAAGATAGGGTGGCTACACCACTAGAAAGTTGGGTTGAGGAATCGGCAAGACTCACGAAGCCTGCAAAAATCGTATGGTGCGACGGCTCGAAAGCCGAAAATGACCGCCTGACGGAGGACATGCTTCGCGACGGAACGTTCATCGAGCTGAACCAGAAGACCTACCCCGGATGTCACCTGCACCGCAGCAATCCCAACGACGTCGCCCGCACCGAGCAACTCACTTTTATCTGCACCCAGAAGAAGGAAGACGCCGGGCCCAGCAACAACTGGATGGCTCCCGCCGAAGCGAAGGAAAAAGTCCGCCCGCTTTTCGAAGGCAGCATGAAGGGCCGCACGATGTACGTCGTGCCCTACATCCTCGGTCCCGAAAAGTCGCCCTACAGCAAGATCGGCGTCGAAATTACCGACAGCGCCTACGTCGCCGCGAACATGCGCATCATGTCGCGCATGGGCAAGGCCGCTCTCGACCGGCTCGGCCACTCCGAGGATTTCGTCCCCGGCCTGCATTCCCTCGGCGATCTCGATCCGAATCGCCGCTTCATCATGCACTTCCCCGAGGAAAAGCTGATCTGGAGCATCGGCTCCGGCTACGGCGGCAACGCGCTGCTCGGAAAAAAATGTTTCGCGCTGCGCATCGCCAGCTGGATGGCGCGCGATCAGGGCTGGATGGCCGAGCACATGCTGATTCTCGGCCTCGAAGATCCTTCGGGCAAGGTCACGTACATGGCCGCCGCTTTCCCCAGCGCGTGCGGCAAGACGAATCTCGCCATGATGGTCTCCGCGCTCGAATCGCAGGGCTATCGCGTCTGGACCGTCGGCGACGACATTGCCTGGATGCACGTCGGATCGGACGGCACGCTGCGCGCCATCAATCCCGAAGCCGGATTTTTCGGCGTCGCTCCCGGCACGAACGCCAAAACCAATCCCAACGTCATCGACGCGGCCAAACGCAACACGATTTACACCAACGTCGCCATGACGCAAGTCGCGCGAACCCTGGTGGGAAGGAATCGGACGGCGCGCCTCCCAACGGCCTGATCGACTGGCAAGGGCGGCCTTGGTCCGCTGGCGCGGGCCCCGCGGCGCATCCCAACTCGCGCTACACCGTGCGTGCGTCGCAGTCGACTTCGATTTCGCCGCGATGGGAAGATCCCGAAGGCCTGCCCATTTCCGCGCTGATTTTCGGCGGCCGCCGCACGCGTCTCGCGCCGCTGGTCTACGAATCGCGCGACTGGCAGCACGGCGTGTTCGTCGGCGCGACGATGGCGTCGGAAACAACCGCCGCCGCGACCGGCGCGGTCGGCGTCTCGCGCCGCGATCCCATGGCCATGCTTCCCTTCTGCGGCTACAACATGGGCGACTATTTCGGCCACTGGCTGGCGATGGGCCCGAAGCTGAAAAATCCACCGAAGATTTTCCACGTCAACTGGTTCCGCAAGGGCGCGGACGGAAAATTCCTGTGGCCCGGCTACGGTGAAAACGTTCGCGTGCTGAAGTGGATGCTCGACCGCATCGAGGGCCGCGCCGCCGCCACGGAAACGCCCATCGGGTGCGTGCCCACTCCGTCGTCTCTCACGCTCGACGGCCTGGCGATTTCACGCGACACGATGACGGAATTGCTCAGCGTGAATCCCGCCGACTGGATCGCCGAAGACGAGGCCGTGGGCGAATTTTTCGAAAAGTTCGGCAGCCACATCCCGCACGCCATCAACCACGAACAGAAGGCGCTCGCCGACCGGCTCAGCCGTCACGCTGTCCCCGTGAATAAGTGGAAGCGAACCTTCCGGGGCTGAAGCCCCGGAAAAAGGTAACCAACTTTTCGCGGGGTTAAAACCCCACGCTTCCAGCAACTCGGATTTTTCCGCAGCGGATTAGTCCGGGAACCTCCCATCCGCGCTACTCGCCGTTGATCTTCGCGTACGCCAGCTCCTGCTGCGCGAAATCACGCGGATACGTGATCGTCACATCCATCTTCCCGCCGGGAGCGCGCCGCAGCTCGAGATCCGGATTGATTCCCACCCAGTACTGCGGCACGTCGAGCTTCTTGTATCGCTCGACTACCTGATCGCGCCATGCCGTGTTGAAATGAATGCCGTACTTCGTGATCAGTTCCTTCGCGGCGTCGTAATCGCCTTCGGCCTTGATGCGCATCAGCTCGGCCAGCAGCATGCCCACGCCCTGGCGCATTTTCGGGTAGTCGGTTACCTGCAAATAAATTTTGCCGTCGTGCTCCACGGGCTGGATCGCGCCGGTCTTGTCGCGGATGTAGTTGACGATAAGCTGCGTGCCGCGGCGATGATCTTCTTCAATCGTGTCGCCCTTGGGCACTTCGTGAAGCTGCGAGAGCGCCGCGCGCGCTTCGGTGTCGTACGCGGCCTTGGCCACGTCCTGATTCGGCATCACGCCCATCTGGATCAGCTTCGGGTCCCAGAAATTCCACAGCGCCATCAGGTCCGCGCGCGCCTCCTCGAGCGTCGAATAGTATTCCTTGATAAAAGACGCGGGATCGTTCTTCACCTTCGCGCTGAGTTTGCCTGATCCGTGACCGATCACCTCGTGCATCGCCGTTTCGAGATTTTCCGCCAGGTCGCCGTACTGCCTGGCGCGGTCTTTTTCCTCCTGCGTGGAAGCAAATTCGTCCGAGACGGCATTTTCGACCGCGCTGTTCAGTGCGCGGATCGATCCGGTCATGATGAAACTCTTCGAACCGTACTTCGCGTGAATCTCTTCCTCATTCGGCAGGTTGTCGCCGATCGTGGCCACGTCGAAATCGCCCGTTTCCGCCAGCATTTCCACGGCGTTCACGACCGGGGGCGTCGGATTCGGGTTCTTGTACTTCTCGTCCCACGGCGCGTGTTGCTCGAAATAACCGAGGTCGGCCCCGAATCCGGTCGTCAGCTTGTTCATCTTTTCGTCCACGATGCTGACGGAGCCCTGAATCGCGCCCTTTTGCCCGCGCGGGTCCTTGTACACTTCGACGAAGCCGTTCGAAAAATCCGGATTCGATTTATCGCGCACCCAGTCGATTCCGCAGCGGATCCAGTCCGCGCGCTCGCCGGTCTGGTAGTAGCGGATCAGATCGTTGATGACTTTCACCTGCTGCGGCGGCGCATATTTCAGCGCCTGTTGCAGGTTGCGGATGGCAAGGCTCAGTTCGCGCGCGTATTTTCCCGGCGGGACCGTGCCGTCCGGCGTGCCCGTGCGATACACATTTTCGACGAGCTTGCCGTCCTGCTTCTCCAGCCGCGAATTCAGCGCGTAGTGCTCCGTGAACCCCACGAGATCTTTCAGCGTGACGCCGGAATAGTAGTTGTTGCTGCTCGCCTCCAGCTGATCCTGGCCGCTCGGCGGATTTTTCTGGATCAACATCGGCTGATACGCCGGATCGAAAATCGTTCTGTTGAGTTCCTGAAGCTCGCGCGCCAGCGCCGTTGGAGACCCCAGCGTCGCGCCGTTCTTGCTCGCCTGCTCGGCGGCGGCGCGAAACTCGTCCGCCGTGAATTCCGGCAGGATTTTCACCGAAGTGTTCGTGTTGTGATTTCCGTGATTGCCCCAGAAGAGCATGGTGTACTCGGCGATCTTCTTCCGCACCGCCGGATCGATGCCGTTCGCATGCGTCAGGATCGCTTCGAGCAGGTGCTTCTCGCGCAGGCCGTCGGCGGAGTTCTGGTCGTAGGCGATCGGGTCGACGGCCACCGCCGCGCGATACAGCCAGTACGCGTCCATCTTCTGTTCCGGCGTCAGCCCGGCAAAGCTGTCCGCGGTGAGCTGAATGAATCCGGTCTCGCCCACGCGCGCCGCGAGACTCGACTGCACCGCTTGGGGCGCAGCCGCACTCGCCTGCCCGGCCGCAGCAGAGCCGGCAAATGAAAGGAGCGCAACGATTGCGATTACGATTCTTGGGGTCAGCGTAGACAAGTGAATTCCTCCGTAGCTCCTCCGTTGGACGCTGTGGCGCCCTGTTTTGTCACCCAGCGCAGTTTTCATTTTCGAGAAACGGCGGTCAGCGGACCGGCGGGTTGAAGTCGAACTCGGGGTCGACGTCGACGGGGACGTCGGCACCTTTGCGGAGAGCGGCGGCGAGCTCGGGCGGCATGACGGCGTATTTCTTGAACCACGCCTCGGTGCGCGCGCGATCGCCGGTGGCTTCCTGTTCGAGAAGTTCTTTCGCCAGAGACGCAATCGCACTCGGCATTTTCTCGAAGTCGGCGGAATAAAGCCCGGTAGTGGCGTCGCGGTGGATCGCGCTTTTTTCCGTCAGGTAGCTGATCTCCATCATCGCGCCGGCGCCGTGCGCTTCGGCGATGCCAAAGCGAATGGTGCGGAAATCGTCGCCGAGGAACGACGCGTAGATTTCGTTCAATTTATCTTTGGGAATCGCGCCATGGTCGACCAGCCATTTCATGGACATCATGCCGGTGACGTCGGCCTTGGCCTCTTCGAGCGCGGAATATCGAGGGCCAATCGCTTCGCCGATTCCGCGTTTGGATCCGTGGACGTAGGTCGGGCCCAGGCCATGCGAAATTTCGTGCATGACGACGAAGTCGAGGGTGCCTTCGCCGGTGACGAGTTTCGCCTGGTCGGCGGGCATCAGACGCTCGGCGAGAGGCAGGATGACGACGTTGACCCGCGCGTCGAGGAAATTCTTCCAGAAAATCTTCTTCGAGCCTTTGGCTTCGTGGATGCGAGGATCGTTCGGCAGATTGTCCGCAACGGCCTGATAGCCGTGCAGCAGGTCGCCCGCGCGATAAATCGCATCGACGACTTCCATCGGCTGGTTCTTGCCGCGCTCGGAGGGCCGGTCTTCCGCAGCGAGCGGGAGCGAATCCTGCAGTTCGGGCACGTACTTCTGAAACAAGGCCAGCTTGCGGCTTTCGGCGTCGTTGCGAATCATGATCGACGCGCCGTAAGAGGTTTTCACGCCGAGCAGGCCGTCGAGATAGACCTCGTAGGGCGCGAACACGATGTCGAACTTGGGATCTTGCAAGTCCATCCAGGCGAGGTCGCTCTTGTAGTAATCGTCGGTGAGCAGGGCGTCCGCGCGCAGGCGCAGGAAGTTTGCGAATGCAGGATCGTCGCTGAGCGCCGCGGCTTCGCGAAGATCCTCCGCCATCGGATTCACGAAATCGCCGAAGGCCGAATGATACGGATCGAAACACGGGCCCCAATATTCGGCCTGTGTTCCGATCGCGCACATCTTCTCAACCGTGTAAGGGGAATAGACGTCGGACTTTTCAAATCTGCCGCTGCTTATGCCCTGCTCCAGGTTTGCCCGGGTCTCCTGCGGAAGAAAGAACCCGCGGCCGGGAGGGGCAGGCTGGGTGCCGATGAAGGGTTTGTTGTCTTCGATCTGGAGGAAGCGGCCGCCATTGATTTTCAGCAGCTCGCGGATCATCTGGTTCTGCGGATCCTTGCTGTCGGCGAGCGCGAGATACAGCTTCAGCCCTTCGGGATCGCTCTGGCGCCAGTAGATCGAGTCGAGCAGGCCGGCGGCGTCGACGAGTTTGGCGACCATCTGCTTCCCGCGATCGGTGAGATGGCTTTGATCGAAATGAATCTTGACGGGCTTGAACTTCGCCAGTTCAGCGGCGAGTTCTTGCGGGCTGATGGAGAGCTGCATGGACTGCGACGACTGCGACTGCGCCACACCAGCGGAGCCGGCAAGCAGCGAGAACACGAGCAAAATCCCGGCAAGAAAGCGCACGGATACCCCCCCCGACTTTGTGTCGATTAGAATGTGCACCGATCGTTTGTTTTGTGTGAGTTACGGCGATTTCTATTCGGCATGCGTGTCGATTAGAAACTGAGCAAGAATGGCCCTGGGACGACCGGCTCCAACTGCCAGGACGCACTGAGCCGGGCCGCCCGTCGCGGATCGACCGCTTGCTGAAATGTAGGCTTCTCATGACGCCGACATCTTAGAGCAGAACGGGGGAAGTGCAAGGGTGGAGTTGTGTGGACTTTTTTTGCGCGGACGCAGCCGGGTGCCCAGGGCATGTTAGTCACCTGAGCCTCGGCCTCGGCCCCACGCGCACTACTGAATCGTGACGGTCACCGTGGTTTGGCCCTGGCTGACGCCGTTTGCCGAGAATGAGCCGTTGACCGTGAACGTGTAAGTCCCAGCAGTAGTACCGGGAATCTTGGTCACGGTCGTTCCGCCTCCCCCACCGCAGGCCGCGAGACTCCCGAGGACAGCAAGAACGAAAAGGAAACTGGCCACGCGCCGCCAGCTGCGGCGTCGAACAAGAATCCACAGCGAGAGGAACTCAACGAGAATCGCTGCGAAGATGGCTGCGGACAAGCCCGGTCGATTCGGAAAATGCCAATTCGGGGAAGGTGAGACGACCCCGCTGGTAACAGGGGCTGTGGAGTTAACAATCATAGAGGCCATCGCGTCGTTCGGGCCGGTGATGTTTACAGACGACGGAATGCTACAAATGGGAGGATCCTGGCCGCCAGCCGGAGACGAGGTCAGCGAGCAGGAGAAAAAGACCTCGCCGGTGAAACCACCCTCCGGCGTGACGGTGATGCTGGAAGCGTTACCCACAGTTGCGCCGGGCGCAATCGATAGTGAGGTTGCACTCAGTGTGAACGGCGGAAGGTTACCCTGCGTAACCGTGAAGGACGCGTTCGTCGAGGCAGGGCCATACGTGGAGTCTCCATTGTAGGTGATGGTAATGGGAACAGTGCCGGGGATGAAATCACCGCCCGGCACAGGCCTGGATGTCACGGAGCCATTGTTGAGTGTTTCGGTATCGAGAAAGTCAGAGCCAGGTCCAACGCCGAAGAACTCTACGGTTCCCGTGGGAACCGGCATGCCGTTCGCGCCGATAACGGTCGCGGTAATCGCGGTGAATTCAGCCTGGTTGACCGAGGTTGGATTGGCGCTGGCCGAAAGCGTGACTGATTGCTCGACGACGACGTTGAAGGAGAACGTGGCAGAAGTGTAGTTGGCGTCGCCACTGTAGCTCGCGGTGACAGCATCCGTACCGAGGGGCAGATTGGTTACGTTGAGATCGACCTCGGCGTTGCCCACTGCAAAGCCGGGAGCGGAAACAACGGGGACAGTTCCCAGCGTGGTGGTGCCGAGGGAGAAGGTCGCTGTGCCTGTGGGAGATGCGACCTGAGGAAATGCGAAGGTACAGCCGCCGTCTAAACACGGAGGACCAGCATACAGCGTACCTATATTCAGCATGAGGGTCGTAGGGGAGCCAAGAGCTACGGGGGACGGCTTCGCGAGTAGGAATCCCACAGTCGGCGCTTTGGAAACCGTGAAGGTGAGCGGCGTGGAACTTGTGGACGCGCTGAAGCTGGCGTCGCCTGCGTAACTAGCGGTGACATTGTTGGTGCCGACGGGCAATTCCACAGGAGACTGCCACTCGGCAATTCCTTTTGTATTGAGATTCACCGGGGCAGAATTCACGGTGGCGGAAGTGGCCGCGTCGGTGAAGGAGATGGTTCCAGTGGCGATGCCGTCCGTGCCGCCCTGGGGAGCGTTCATGCCGATGGGCTGGGCATCAATGGCGAAGTACGTGCCATAGGTATAGGTGCCGCCAGTCGAAATAGGCATGAATGAATGGGTGGTGTTGTTCCAATAGCTTCCCGAGAGAGAAATCGTGTTGGGTTCCGGCGTGACGTTGAGGGTCACAGGAGTTGAGTTGCTGGGAGCGAAAATGGTGTCGCCGGTATATTTTGCGGTGAGCTGATATTGCCCTCCTGGGAAGTTATCGACGGTAGCCGATGCCGCGCCAGATTGAAGCTTGAGTTCACTCACGCTTGTGTTGATTGCCGGGCCGGCCGTGGTCGCGAGGCCGACGTCACCCGAAGGAGTGCCGCCATTGCCAGTGACTCCGACGGTCACGTGAACGGGCGTGCCGTGCGCGAAGGTCGTCTGACTCAGGGCCAGCGTTGTGTTGGAAGACGTGAAACTCAGCGAATTCCAAAACTCGAGAAGCAGATTGGCGTCCACACTGCCGAGGCCGGTGGCTTCATCGTATCCCGCTGTCGAGGAATAATGACCGAGCGTGAGAAAACCTTTCGTATTGTCGTTGAGCGTGCTGACCGTGCAGTTGGGTGAGCCCCCACCGCACGGAACGTTGTTGCTGCCGACGGTGATGTCATGGAATACGGACGGATGTTGGGCCGCGAGCGGATAGAGGATGAAATTCGCTTGTCCCTGACGGCCATACTTCTGATTGACGAGGGCCATGATGCCGGCCATTTCAGGTGAAGAGGCCGAGGTTCCACCGACGGCGCTCACGATCATAGATCCGCCGGCCAGTGGCACGCACTGCGATATACCCAGGCAAATGGGGTAAAAGCTAAGGTTCTCACCGGAGGCGGCGAAAAGAGAAACATCGGGAATATCGCGCGCACCGTCCGACGGCACACCCGTGCCGGATTGCCAGGCGGGTTTGGCGTAACCTGCGGTACAGGAGGCAAACGAGCCGTCGGATGCGGCAATGCCGGAGATGCAGCTACTGGCGCCGCCACTGCCGCCGACGATGCCGGGAGCGGAGCGGTCAAAAACCCCGCCGTCGTAAAGATCCAGGCCAAAAGAGCGGTTCCAGGGCTGTTCGGGGATCAGCTGGAGGAGCGAGGTTGCAGGCTGATCGGTTTGGGTCAAATTCCAGAAAGTGGCGAGTTGAGCTTGCTGCGCACTGGAACTTCCGTTGTAGGTACTGTAGAAGAAATCCGTGCCGCCGACGGCGATGTCCCACGGGGTCGAAGCAAAACCGCTGACAGCCAATCCAAGTTCCGCCGGCTGCGGATTGTTGAAGTTGTCGCAACCCGCCGATCCGCCGTCGCCAGCGGAAACAAAGGACGATTGGCCCTGAGCGGCAGCCTGCTCCCACAGCGCTGCCCAGAACAGATTGCCCGAGGAACCGAGCTGTTGTTCACAGGTGCCATAGCTCGTGCTGAGGACGGGGGCCTGGTCGTCATCCACGGCGCGCTGCGCAGCGAGGAGGAGGCCGCTTTGAACCGTAGTGTCGGCGGCGGTATACAGATTGATGGTCGCGCCGGGAGCGACGGCGCCCGAGACCTCGACATCGAGAAACGACTCGCCGGTGGCCCAGTTACCTTGGCCGGGAGTGGGGTCGGCACCATCGATGACGACGTTGAGGGTGCCGGGCGGCAATCCGAAAAGTGAGCGATAGTTGGCGAAGACGGTGGGATCGACATCCGAGGCGCCGATGATGCCGATGGTCACGCCGGATCCGTTCGTGCCGGCGGCATACAGAGGGTTCAGGTCGTACTGCACGGCGAAATCACCCGGGGCGAGCGCGAGAGATCCGTTATTGGTTGTCCACTGCGGCGTGACTTGGTGGGTCTTAGGATTGTACGAGGCCTGGCCGAGAGCCTCCATGTAGGATTTCGGACGGAAATCGTTGATCGGTGTGAGACCGGTGATGACGGGTGCAAGCGCAGCGGGAATCTGCGGGTCGCTATTGTTGGCATGGTGTGTTTCGCCATTGATTACGTACGTGTGGATCTCGGTGTGGAAGGCTTCGCGAAGTTGTCCGGCGTTGCCGGAGAATTCGATTGCGGTCTTGCCCTTCGTTGAACGCGCGACAGAAAATCCGTGCGATTGGAGCCATGCGGTTATAGCTGCGACCTCTGAATCCTCCGTCCCGTAGAGTTCCGAGAATTGTTCCGGCGCAAGCCACTGATGATAGCTAGGGCTGCCCGGTCTATGCGCTTCCTGGAGAAATTGGCGGAGCTCGGTCTCCTGCTCGGGAGATCGCTGGAGGATCAGGAGCACGCGCTCAACCGGAAATGAATCCGGGACCGCGCCCTGGTCAAAGCGAGGCTGCGCCAGCGGGTGGACGTTGCCCTTCAGGGTGACACGAACTCGATCGTCGATCGGCTGGGTGATGCGGGAGACGCGTCGAGTCTGCGCCGAGGCAAGGCCGCCAGAGCAGGCAACGACTAGAACCAGGAGTGGCAGACACTGGCAGTACGAGAAGAGTCTGGGCACAATCCATCTCTTTAATCGAAACACAAGGCGGTCTAATCACCACCGTGGCAGCCTGGGCCAGTGCCGAATTCGTGCGAGACTGTGGGGCCTCTTTGCCATAACGCCCAACAACGCATGAACTTGAAATCGACGGTAATGACTGATGATTGATACCAAGTTTAACGACGCTAACTATAACATGAACATACTCCCTTCTGTCTGACGACGAGTGGTGAGATGCATGGAATTCTTGAAGAAGAGATACTGGAAAATGCCAAAGTGTTCCAACTGCACTTCGAAAGACATTCCCTCTGCTGCGCTCGGGAAAAGTTGCACGCGGCGTTTGAAGTGAGGATTAGGGAGGAGCGGGAGCAAGCTCCCGCACTCCACATGCGCGGAGTCAAATGGGCAGCAAGTTGGCAAGAATTGGCACCGGGCGTAATCCGAAAACAACCTAGAGCGCGGACTGAATATCAGCGTCGATCGAGACGTGAGTTTGCGGGAAGCCGTTGATCGCGAAGTTTGCGCCAGCCGCGCAATGGAAATGAATGAAGCGGCTGATGTGGTAGTCCTCGTCGAGATGGCCGAAGGTCTGCTCGATTTCCTTGGCTGACATTCCGAGAGAACCGAGGGCGACCGGTTTTCCGTAGCCGCCCGAGACGGCGAGATACTTGTTCACGACTTCGCGCAGGGTCATTGTTTCATCCGAAGGCGTATGGTAACAGATCGGGCGCAAATTGAGATTGGCGCCGCTGCGTAGAACGGCGGGCATGAGACGCAAAGAGAGCTGAGAAAACAAATTCCGGGGCTGAAGCCCGGATCCATGCTTGGGCGTTTTTCGTGGGCCTGAAGGCCCACGCTTCCACCGGACCTCGGCAAGACAGAACGGCAAACAGAGGCAGACCGTCGCGCGGCGTTTTTGTGACGGGGCTGAAGAGTCCGGGTGGCCGCAGCAAAAGAGGACCTTCAGCGGCTAAACAGGCTGCGGAAAAAGGCACGAAGAGTGTCCTCAGGCGCTAAAGCGTATTGAGCGCAGGCGATTTATGTCGGAGCTGGAAGCTCCGCCCCCCTGAAAGACGCCTTTTTCCGCAAGCTGTAAAGCCGTTCTCGTTTTGCAGGCTTTTCGTCGCGGCTGAAGCCGCGACCTACAAACAATCTCGCGTTCTCACAGAGACACTGACGCCCCCGCCCTTCCATCTGGTCCGAATGCATCGGGAGACGGCTTGCGTTGCGGGCGATCGCAGCTTATACTGAGGTCGGCTTCCAGATAGGTCGAACAAACCAGTGGGCGCGAGCCCACTTTTTTGTTGGCCGGGTGATGCGGAAAGGGCGCGCGCGGGCATAAATGCCGCCCTTAGAAGAGTATGGACCTCGATCGGATTCGAGAGGCAGCTGAGCGAGTGGCCCATTCGCTCGGGCTCGGAGATCTTCGACGTAGAATGGAAAGTGGGCAAGGACAGGCTGCTGCGGGTCTATATCGACCGCCTGCCCGATGCGGCCGGCCCAAGCAACCTGGGAAATGGCGCTGGGATCAGTCACAGCGACTGCGAGAAGGTCAGCGAGCAGTTGAGCGTGATTATTGGATGTAGAAGACCTAGTACCGGGACCGAGCTACACTTTGGAAGTGAGTTCGCCGGGTCTCGATCGGAAGTTGATCAAGCCGGGCGACTACGAACGATTCACTGGGCGGTTGGCAAATATTTGGCTGAACGAACCCGTGGAGAACCAAAAGTATTTTCAGGGCCGGCTGGCGGGCTATGCAGACGGGATGGTGAAGCTTACGGTACGCGATCGGGAAGTCGCGGTGCCGTACGCCGGGATTCGCAAGGCGAACCTGGTGGTGGAGCTGTGACGGGTGGGAGTGAGGAGAAACACGGATGGCGAGTCTGCTGTACCAGACAATCGAGCAGATCAGCCGGGAGAAGCACATCGAACCGGAGATCATCGTTGCGGCCATCGAGGACGCAATGGTTGTCGCCGCGCGGAAATACTACCGCACCGAGGAAGATCTCCGTTCGAAGTTCAATCCGGAGAGTGGCCAGGTAGACGTGTACTCCGTTCATACCGTAGTGGATGAAGTCGCGGACCCTCTGCGCGAAATCTCGCTCGCCGAAGCGCGCAAGCAGAAGCCGGATATCGAAGTGGGCGGCGAAATTACGGCCGCCAAACCGACCGACGTGCTGGGAAGAATCGCGGCGCAAACCGCCAAGCAGGTGATCCTGCAGAAAGTGCGCGAGGCGGAGCGCGACACGATCTACAACGAGTTCCACACGCGCGTGGGCGAGCTGATCAACAGCGTGGTGAAGCGCATGGAAGGCCCGGACATGATCGTGGATCTGGGGCGCACGGAAGCGCGGCTGCCGAAGCGCGAGCAATCGCGGCTGGAAGCGTACAACGTGGGCGACCGATTGCGCGTGACGATTCGCGCGGTGGAGCGCGCGGCGAAGGGCCCGCAAGTGATCGTTTCGCGCGCCGATCCCGCCCTGGTGCAGCGGCTTTTCGAAATGGAAGTGCCGGAAATTTACGACGGCACGGTGCAGATTCGCGCGGTGGCGCGCGAAGCGGGCGAGCGCACGAAGATCGCCGTCGAAAGCCGCGACAAGGACGTCGATCCGGTGGGCGCGTGCGTGGGCATGAAGGGCATGCGCGTGCAATCGATCATTCGCGAGCTGCGCGGGGAAAAGATCGACATCATTCCCTACAGCGAAGAAACGATCGCGTTCGCGCAGAAGGCGCTGAGCCCCGCGAAGGTGACGCGCGTGCAGATCATCGACCCCGAGGAAAAGCGGCTCGAGGTGATCGTCGAAGACACGCAGCTTTCGCTCGCCATCGGCAAGAAGGGCCAGAACGTGCGGCTGGCGAGCAAGCTGATCGGCTGGAACGTCGACATCAAGAGCGAAGAGGAAAAGCGGCGCGAGATCGAAGCGCAGATGGCAGCGCTCACGGCTCCGGGCACTCCTCTGGCGGAACTCGCGGGAGTCGGGCCGAAGACGATCGAGAAGCTCGAAGCGGCGGGCATCACGTCGGTCGAGAAACTCGCGGACATGACGCCGGAACAGCTGGTGGAAATTCCGGGCATCGGCGAGAAAATGGTGGAGAAGATTCACCAGTCGGTGGCGGCGTATTTCGAAGCGCTCGAATCGCAGGCCGTCGCACCGATCGAGCCTTCAACCGAAGACGAAGCCGCAGCGGAGAGCCTGGTGACGGATGCCAGCCCGGTGGGCGAGTATGCCGCGTCCCCGGAAATCGCGGGCGGCGATGCGAGCGTCGCGCAGGCGAGCCAGGAAGAATCGCCCGAGGTCGAAGAAACCACCGCAGCAGACCGCGCGGCTGCGGAAGTCGTGGATGAAAGCGCGGAAAAAACAGAAGGCGCGGAGTAGCAAAGAGAACTTCAGAAAATAGAGGCGAATGGCAGATTCCAAGCAAGTCCGGTTGAACGAGCTGGCCCGCGAACTCGAGATCAAGGCCAAGGTGCTGATCGACTTTTTGCCTTCGATCGGCGTCACGGAGAAGAAAACGCACTCGAGCTCGATCGACATCGAGCACGCGGAGATGGCGCGGAAGCATTTCCTGGGCCTCGCGGCTGCGGAAGCAGCGGCGGAAGCGGCGAAGACCGCCGCGGTGAAGGCGAAAACCGCGCGACCCGTTCCGGTTGCGGCTCCCGCTCCGGCAGCGCCTGCGAAACCTGCGGCGGCTCCGGCGAAACCAGCTGCGCCTCCTGCGGCGCCATTGCGCGCAACGCCCGCGGCTCCGGGCGCTCCCGTTGCGCCCGCGCGACCAGCCGCGCCACCGGCAACGGGACCTCAGCCCGGCGTTCCGCTGCGTCCGACGGCAGCACCGACTGCAGCGCCGCCAGCAGCCGCGCATCCGACACACCCAACACATCCGACGGCACCGCCTCGACCGGGTGTCGCTCCTGCGGGAGCGCCTCCGCGACCGGGCGCGCCGCCAGCGCAGCGCCCTGCGGCAGCGAGTCCTGCTGGAAGTGCCGCGCCTGCGGCTCCGGGAGCATCACGTCCTGCGGGCGCACCGCCTGCTCCGGGGCAGCGATTCCCTGCCCGACCGGGCCAGCCGTCCACGGGGTATCAAGGTCGACCCGGCGCACCGCAAGGAATGCGTCCTGCGGCAGCGCCCGGACAAGTTCGTCCCGGTGGTCCACCGAGACCCGGCGGCCCGCCGCGTCCGGGAGGCCCTCCGAAGATTTCCGCAGCGGCCGGGTGGCCGTCCGGGATCAGAACCGATTGGCAGCCAGCGTCCCGGCGCAACGGGAGGCGTTGCCGAAAGCAGAACCCGGCAAACCGCTGTATGCGCGCAAGCCGCCCGCGTCGCGCGGGCGGCCGACGATCGAAAAGCGATACGCGGAAGGCGAGCGCCGGCTTCATCCCGTGCGCACGCGTGCGGGTGCAGCGGCTGGACGCGCGGCGCACGTTGAGCCGGTGGCGCCGGTCCAGCGCGAGCCGCGCGCGGTGACCGTGACCGAAGGCATCACGGTCCGCGAGCTGGCCGAAAAGCTCGACATTCGCGCCAAGGAACTGCTGAAGACGCTGCTCGACCGCGGCATTTTCGCGAGCATCAACCAGGCGCTGGACGTGCCGACGGCCACGAGCCTGGCCGAATCGTTCAACGGAATCGTCCAGGTGGTGACGTACGAACAGCAGCTCGTCGAAGAAGAAAAGATCAAGGAAGAGCGCACCGGGCACATGCTGCCGCGCGCGCCCGTGGTGACCGTGATGGGCCACGTGGACCACGGCAAGACGAGCCTGCTCGACGCGATCCGCGAAACGGAAGTGGCCGCGGGCGAAGCCGGCGGAATCACGCAGCACATCGGCGCGTACGAAGTGCACGTGGGCGATCGCCGAATCGTATTCATCGACACGCCGGGCCACGAAGCGTTCACGCGCATGCGCGCGCGCGGCGCGAAAGTGACCGACATCGTCGTGCTGGTGGTGGCCGCGGACGACGGCGTGATGCCGCAGACCGAAGAAGCCATCGCGCACGCCAAGGCCGGCGAACGTGCCAAGTCGTCGTAGCGATCAACAAGATCGACAAACCGAACGCCGAGCCCGAGAAGGTGAAACGCCAACTCGCCGATCGCGGACTGATGCCCGAGGAGTGGGGCGGCACGACCGTCACCGTGGAAGTCTCGGCCAAAACGAAGAAAAATCTTCCGCGCTTGCTGGAAATGATTCTGCTGGTAGCCGATTTGCTGGAACTGAAGGCCGATCCCGACGCGCCGGGCAGCGGCACGGTGCTCGAATCGCGGATGGACAAGGGCCGCGGGCCGGTGGCGACGGTGCTGGTGCAGAACGGGACGCTGAACGTGGGAGACGTGTTCATCGTCGGGGCCGTGTACGGCAAAGTGCGCGCGATGTTCGACGATCGCGGCCAGGCGATTCAGAAGGCGGAGCCGTCGACACCTGTCGAAGTGCTCGGCTTGCAGGGCGTGCCCGAGGCCGGCGATCAGTTTCAGGTGGCGGACGAAGCAAAGGCGCGCCACATCGTGGAATACCGGCAGGCAAAGCAGCGCGAGGCCGCGCTGGCAAAGTCCGCTTCGTCGGGCCGCCTGACGCTCGATCAATTGCACGAGCAGCTGCGCCTGGGCGAGGTGAAAGAGCTGCCCGTGGTGATCAAGGCGGACGTGCAGGGCTCGGTCGAAGTGCTGAACGAAATGCTGCCGAAGCTTTCCAACGACCAGGTGAAGCTGAAGGTGATGCAGGCAAGCGTCGGCGCGGTGACCGAATCGGACGTGATACTGGCGTCGGCGTCGAACGCCGTGATCATCGCGTTCAACGTGCGGCCGGAGCGCAAGGCCTCGGACCTGGCGCAACGCGAAGGCGTGGACATCCGCACGCACACGATCATCTACGAATTACTCGACGAAATGCGCAAGGCAATGGCGGGGTTGCTGGCTCCGGTGGTCAAGGAAGTGTACCTGGGCCGCGCGGAAGTGCGGAACACGTTCCGTATCAAGGGCTCGGGCATGATCGCGGGTTGCTCGGTGCAGGACGGCATCATCAAGCGCGACGCCGATGTGCGCGTGCTGCGCGACAACACGGTGATCTACACCGGCCGGGTCAGTTCGCTAAAGCGCTTCAAGGAAGACGCGAACGAAGTGCGCGCGGGATTCGAATGCGGCGTGGGCGTTTCGAATTTCAACGACGTGAAAGTGGGCGACATTCTCGAATGCTTCAAGATCGAGAAGACCGCAGCTTTTACCGCGGACGCCGTACTAGCGCCGGATCGCGGGCGCCCGGAAGCCGCCGAAGCGCGGCGCAGCTGATTTCAGATAGATTCATTTGTCTCTGCTGGATTTCGATGGGGCGTCCATGCCGATCGGCCTCCTCACCCTGGAAATTCACATCTCCGACGCGCAGTCGTTGAAGGATAAGCGGCAGGTGCTGCGCAGCCTGAAGGACCGGTTGCGCGCGCACTACAACGTGGCCGTGGCCGAGCTGGACCATCAGGATTTGTGGCAGCGGTCGCGCGTGGGAGTGGTGAGCATTTCGGGCGACGGAAAGCATCTCGAGGAGTCGCTGCAGGCGATAGCCGAGGAATCCGAGCGCGTGCTGGGGCGCGACCTGGTGTCGCACGAAATCGAATATTTCGAGGACGAGCAATGACGGTCGGGGGATTTCGGTCGGAACGCATCGCCGAAGAAATCCGCAACGAAGTGATCCTGATGCTGGCGGGCGAATTGAAGGATCCGCGGCTGGCCGTGCCGCTGATCGTCACGGAAGTGCGCGTCGCGCCGGGACTGAAGCACGGTGCGGATTTTCATCCAGTTCGAAGGCACAGAGGCCGAGCGCGAGGAGGCGCTGAAGGGATTGAAGGCGGCGTCGAAATATCATCCGTCACGAACTGGTCGAGCGGCTGCGGCTGCGTCGCGCGCCGGACGTTCTGTTCATTCCCGACATGTCCGAGGAGTACGGCCAGCGCATCGACGACCTGTTGCGAAAAGTGAGTCACCCGGAGAAATCGTAGCGGGGCGCGATGCCCCACGGAGTTGGCCGGCTCAAATCCGGCGCTACGAACGTAAATGCCACGAACGCCAAAACCTGCGTCGATTGACGGGATTCTCGTAATCGACAAGCCGCAAGGCAAAACGTCGCACGACGTGGTCGAGACCGTGCGCCGCCTGGTCGGATTCCGCCAGATCGGGCATCTCGGCACGCTCGATCCATTGGCGACGGGAGTGCTGGTGCTGGCGCTCGGACGCGCGACGCGGCTCGCGCGATTTTACGGCCACCGGCGCAAGCGGTACACGTGCTCGGTGCGGTTTGGATTTGCCACGGACACGTACGACGCCGACGGTGAGGCGCTCTCGGCCGATGCCGCGCCGACGCTTGACGCCGCGGAGATTCAGGCGCTTGCCGACCGGTTCGTCGGGAAGATTCAGCAGACGCCTCCATCGTTTTCAGCGAAGAAGATTCACGGGCGGCCGGCGCATGAGCTCGCGCGAAAGCAGAAGCCGGTGAAGCTCGAGCCGGTCGAAGTCGAAGTAAGCGAGTTCCGGCTGACGAGCATCGAGGGTTCCTGCGCCCGGTTCACAGTTGAGTGCGGATCGGGAACGTACATTCGCTCGCTCGCGCACGATTTGGGACAGCTGCAAGGAAGCGGCGCGCATCTTGCGGAGATCGTCCGCACGGCGGTGGGCGAGTTCACGCTCGATCACGCCGTGAGCGCTTGCGAACCTGATCGAGGATGCGAAGGCGGGAAAGTTCGATGCGCACGTGATCAAGCTCGAAAACATGCTGCCGGAACTGCCGCGGGCGACGGTGCTGCCGATCGTCGAGAAGCGCGTGCGGCACGGAGCGAAATTCAATTTGCCGCTCGCGCAAATCCAGCCGGCGCATGTGGTCGCCGCGCAGGGCGCGCCCGCGCAACTCGACTCCGGCGAGTGGCAGCCGTCGAGGCTGCGCGTCTTCAACCAGCAGGGCCATTTGGTCGCGATCGCGGAGCCCGTCGTGCCGCGCACGTATCAGCCGGTCGTCGTCCTCGAACCCGCGCCGTAGTTAAATTCCCAAGATTTTTCGAACGCGCGATTCCCTGCCGCTACCGCGGGGGCGGCGGAAAATTGGGCGCAGGCGGCTGCTGCGGTTGAGGAACGGGCTGCGGATTTTGGGGCGGAGGGGGCGTCGGGCCGGGCGGAGGCTGCGGCGGCGCGACGATCGCCGGCGAGGACTCGGCTCCTCCGGGACCATCGAGCGAACCTTGCCCCGCGTAAATCGAGCGATCCTTGCGCGGCGCGAGGCGCACGAGGCGCGGCGTCACGAGAATGAGAAGCTGCGAATCCTCGGTGTTTGTCGTCGCATCTTGATCGAGCAGGCCGATGCCGGGATTGCCGATGATGGCGTTCGAAAGCTGCGTGGCGCGGAATCCGGCGACGACGGCGGTTTCGTCCTGCTTGAGGCGCACTGTCTGCTGAACCTGCTCGCTGTTGATCACCGGAATGGCGTTGAAGCTTTGCGCGCTCAGGCTGCTGATGTCGAAAGAGAGGTCGAGCGTCACTTCGTTGCCGGGATGGATGCGCGGAGTCGCCTTCACTTTCAGCCCGACGTCGATATATTGCGCGCCCGGGAACTGCGTGCCGGCGCCGCCGTTGCCCGTGGGGAACAAATTGCCGGAGTTGAGAATCACGGTGGCGTCGGCGGATCCGCTGTTCGCGGTGGCGGCGTCGGGACGGCCGTCGGCGTTGAAATCCGCGGAGACGATCGAAGCGGGCGCGGTGCCGACCGGGACTTCCGGAATCAGCGTGCCGAATACGCCGGCACCCTGGTTGAAAAGGATCGTGACGGCGTTGTCGCCGGAATCGGCGACGGCGAGATCGGCGAGGCCGTCCACGTTGTAGTCGGCGACGGCGAGCGAAGTGGGAGTGGTTCCGGCCGGAACAAATGTCTGCGATGTGAACGTGCCATTGCCGACGGCGGTTTGCGTCGGATCCGCGTTGCCGAAATAGATCGAGACGCTGTTTCCGTTCACGCTGGTGCCGTCCGAGGCGGTCGAGGGCGCGCCGCTATTGGCGACGGCGAGATCGCTGATGCCGTCCGCGTTGAAATCTCCGGTGGCCACGAATGCGGGCGTATTGCCGGCAAGATACGGCGAACCTGCGGCCTGCAAGAACGTGCCGTCGCCCTGGCCGAGCAGAACCTGGATGACTCCCCCGTTGCCAGCCGTGTTGGACTGCTCCGCGACGACGAGATCGATGTTGCCGCTGTTGGTGAAGCTGCCAGTCGCGAGAGCCGTCGGAGTGAAACCGGCGAGGAGCGGAATCGTCGTGGGCGTCTGGAACGTACCGTCGCCATTACCCTCAAAAATGGAAATGGTGTCGTCGGCCTGATTGGCGACGGCGAGGTCGAGAAAGCCGTTTCCGGTGAGGTTGTGAAAATTCGCGGCGACGACGGAGACGGGTGCGTTGCCGGTCGCGAGGTCAACGCCGGACGCGAACGTGCCGTTGGCCGCACCCGTGACCGTGTCCGATTGCCCGAGAAGAATCGAAACTGTGTCCGAGCCTTTGTTGGCGACGGCGAGATCGAGGTTCGAGCTGTTCTTGGAATTGAAGGCGGCGGTGGCGATCCAGACGGGATCTATGTCGGTGCCGGCGACGAGCGGGTAGGCGACCTGATTCTGGAACGTGCCGTCGCCGTTGCCGAGCAGGACCGAGACAGTGTTGTCGGCGGAGTTCGCGACAATGAGATCGTTGAAGGTGCCTCCGCCGCGCAGCGCCGCGGTCGTAATGAACGACGGCGTATTGCCTGCCGGATAGTTCACGAGCGGATTGTTGATGGCGCCTGTTCCCGTCGCGCCGGGCACAATGCTCGGAGAATACGTGATCAGCTGAACGGGAACATGGTCGCCGACGAAGAAATCGGCGGGCCGGCCGTCCTGCGCGCGAAGAAGAACGCGGCGGCCGTGGCGCACGAGCGAGAGCATCTCGGCGAAGTTGGCCGAAACGTCCGGAAGCGTCGCAAAATAGGTGCTGATGCCGCCGCCGAAGGCGACCACGTTGAGAGCGGAAGATCCGAGGACCTGCTCGATGACGTTGATCAGGCCCTGCTGGGACGCCGCAGCCTCTCGAATCTGTTCCGTGCTGATCGTGAACGCTTGAGAACTCTGCGGCGGCACGATGCCCAGATCTCGCGCGTAGGTGCGGTCGACTTCGAGGATTTCAATTTCGAGGATGAGTTCCCCGTTGGGCTGCTCGAGTTCCTCGATTAGGTCCGACGCCAGGGCCACGGCACGCGGCGAAGATCGAAGCGTGAGCGTTCGAGTGTTCGTGTCCAGATCGGCGCGCGTGATGCCCGTCAGGTCGCGAACCAGGCGCGTCATTTCCGTCATCTGCTCGGGTGTTGCCGAAGCGGGCAGCAGCACGGTGCGCACGACGGAAGGTTCGTAGTCCTTGCGCTTCTGCGGCGTGTTGTCGGTGACGAAAAACAGCCGCGCGGTGAGCGGCCGCCAGAAAGTTCCGGTCATGTCGCCGAGCAGGCGCGCGGCCGTGGGAAAATCGACGTCGTCGATGCGGAATCGCACCTGGCGCGCACGCAAATCCACGTCGAAGGCGACTTCGACGCCGAATTGCCGGCCAAGCTCCTGATAGGCGCCCTGCGTGTCGCCGCGATAATCGAAGTTGCGGTGGCCGGTTTGATATTCCAGGCGCGGCTCGCCGGAAAGCTCGACGTCGGCCTTCCGGTGGACTTGGCCGAGCTGCACGGTGGCCAATTCCGCGAGCCGCTTGCGTACCGTGGCATTCAGCGGATCGACGAAGCTCGCGCTCAGCAGCAGCTTCTGCGCATCGTCAAGGCGGCCGGAAATTGCGTCGCGCTCGGCCTGGTCCATTTTCGATTGGACTAGGCGGCTGCGGGCAATTTCGCGCCGGATCGCATACTCGCGGTTGGATGGTGCGAAATTCGCGGCGTCGGTGTAATCGGTGTAGGCCGTTTCCCAGTCGCTCTGGCGCTCGGCGTTGTTTCCCTGCTCGTAGGCGGCTTTGGCTTTCTTGGCGTCGGGCTTCGGGGCGGGGTTGGAGGCGCCCGCGGATTGGATGGGAAGCTGCGCATGTGCTATGGGCGCTGCCGCCGCTAGGACCACCAAGAAGGCGAGCAAAACTCCAGTGAGGACGCGAACTCCAACTGCGCCGGGGCAGGCCGCATCATAGATTTTCTTGGCCATCGTACGTAGGATGCATATTGTACAGGGATTGCCTTTCGCAGGCGGGTGGCTGAATTTGCTTGATTTTGACGACGCAAGGTTCTAACCTGTGGTCGTAGTTGACAATGGTTTACAACTAGAATCTTATGATATCGGCTCTTTTGGTCGCTCTGCGGGAAGGTGTCGAAGCCGCCCTGGTTGTCGGCATCGTATTGGTTTATCTGAACCGTAGCGGCCGACGCGCCCTGAAGAGCTACGCTTGGGCGGGCGTCCTGCTTGCCTGCGGCGCGAGCCTCGCGGCTGCCCTGCTCCTCCAGCGATTTGCCATCAGTGAAGACGGATTCGAAGGCCTGCTGATGCTGCTGGCCAGCGTGCTTGTGGTCACCATGATTATATGGATGAACCGCGTGGCGCGCACGCTGCGGAAGGAAATCGAGCAGCGGGTCGAGGCCTACGCGCAGAAATCGACGAGCGCCGCCGGGTGGGGCGTCGGCGCGTTCGTATTTTTCATGGTGGTGCGCGAGGGGGCGGAGCTCGTCCTGATTTTGCGCGCGGTGGAGCTCTCGACCGCCGGCGTGCAGGTTTGGATCGGGACACTGCTCGGCATCGCCATAGCGGTCGGCGTGGGATTTTTCTTCTTCGAAGGGACGCTGCGCATCCCGCTGCACCGGTTTTTCAGGGCGACGAGCGTGATCCTGATGGTCATCGCGTTCCAGCTGGCGCTTACCGGCGTGCACGAGCTGAGCGAAGCGATGTGGATCTGGTCGAGCAAAACCGAAATGACATGGGTCGGCCCGATCGTGCGCAACGAAGTCTTCTTTTTCGCGCTGATTCTGGGAGTGGCGGCGCTGGTGGTGCTGCGCGAATTTTTCAGCGCGCGAAAGCCGGCCGAGGACGCCTCGGCGAATCCTGCCGAAAGGCGCATGCGCGAATTCGAATACCGCCGGCAGCGGCGCTGGAGCTTCGCGGCCGCTATCCTTTGCTCGCTGGTGGTCGTATCGCTCGCAGCTGAATTCGCGTACGCGCACGCGATGAACGCGCCCACGCCCGGGAAAACGCTGGTCGCGCAAAACAATCAGGTGCGCATTCCTCTTTCCGAGCTGACGGACCAAAGCCTGCACTTTTACACTGCAGACGTGAACGGAACGGTGATCCGCTTCCTGGTGATCCATCAGACCAACGGAGATTACGCGACGGCGCTTGACGCCTGCCAGATCTGCGGGCGCGCCGGATACCGGCAGCAGGGCCAGAATATCATTTGCCGCAACTGCGGCGCGTCGATTTACGCGCCGTCGATTGGCGAACACGGCGGTTGCAATCCCATCCCGGTGAAATCGACGGTCGCGGAAGGCGAGGTGATCGTCGATCTTTCGGCGCTTGCCGACGCCAACGCGTTTATTCACTCCTAGTATGTTCCTCCGAATCGTACGCCAATCTTTTTTGCGCAACCCGCGCCGAAAAGCGCTGACGGCTGCGGCGCTGGTGGTTGGCATGGCCGTGACCACAGCGACGCTGACAATCGCGCTCGAAGTAGGCGACCGGCTGGCGCGGGAATTTCGCAGCCTGGGCGCAAACCTGGTGGTCACGCCAGAATCGGATACGCTGCCGCTCGAAATTGGGGGCGTGGATTACCGGCCCGTCGACGAAGGTGCCTACCTGAAGGAAGCGGACCTCGGCAAGCTGAAAACGATTTTCTGGCGGCACAATATTGTGGGATTTACGCCGTTTCTCGATGTCCCCGCGCTCGTAAGCACCAATAAGACGACGAGTACGACCATGATTGGAACGTGGTACGAGCACAGCGTCGCTGTGCCGGATGGCACGACCTTTGAAACGGGTTTGAAAGCCACTCATCCGTCGTGGCGAATTCAGGGCCGCTGGTTTCAGGATGGCGCGAACGAAGTTGTCGTAGGAGCGGCGCTCGCGGCGAGCGATCCGGACGGATTCGCGGTTGGAAAGACAATTCAGGTGACGCGCAGCGGATCGACGAATGCTGCCTGGAAATTGACCATCACAGGCATCGCGACCACGGGCGACCGGGAGGACAATGCGATTCTTGTCCCTCTGTCTTTTGCGCAGGGATATTCAGGGCACCCTGGACAATTCCGCCAGCTTTTCGTGAGCGCGCTCACGAAACCTGCGGACGCGTTCGCGGATCGCGATCCCAAGTCGCTGACGCCGGCCGAATACGACCGCTGGTTCTGCTCGCCCTACATTTCCTCGATCAGCTACCAGATCGAGCAGGTGCTGCCGGGCACGGACGTGCGCGCGATTCGTCGCGTGGCGGATTCGGAAGGAAAAATCCTGTCGCACGTGAGCACACTGCTCTGGATCGTCACGCTGGCGGCGCTGATCGCCGCGGCGCTGGCGGTGGCGGCGACGTCGGCTGCGGCCGTGCTCGAGCGGCGGATTGAGATCGGCGTGATGAAAGCGATCGGAGCGACGAACACCGCAGTCACCACGCTCTTTCTGACCGAGCATCTGACGCTCGCACTGATCGGCGGCGCGATCGGATTCGTTTTCGGCGCGGTGCTGGCGCGCATGCTGGGCGCGAGCGTCTTCGGGACGCCGGCGTCGCCGCGACTCGTCCTCCTGCCGATCATTCTCGGGCTTGCGGCGCTCGTGGCGCTTGTCGGTGGCCTGATCCCCTTGCGGCGGGCGGCGCATTTCGATCCCGCACCGATCCTGAAGGGCGAATAATGTTCGGACGCCTCCTCTGGAAACTTCTGCGCAGCAATCGCGGGCGTCTAGCGGTGGCTTTGGTCGCTGTCATCAGCGGCGCCGCAGTGGTTTCCGCACTGCTCACGGTCCAGTTCGATATTTCTCACAAGCTGACGCAGGAATTCCGGCTGCTTGGACCGAATATCATTGTCTCTGGCAAGAACGCCAATCAAGCAGCGAGCCTCCCAGATCAGCCGTCGCCCACAACCACCGTTCCCGCGCAGCTTTCGCTCGACAGCTCGGCGGTAAGCTCGCAGGGAGCGAATGTTGTGGCCGCCGCGCCGTTTCTGTTCGCCGTTGCGCGCGTCTCGGGTACGCCGGTCGTAACGGCCGGCACGTGGCTTGACCAGCTTTCAAAACTAAATCCCACATGGCGAATTCAGGGAGATTGGGTTTCGTCCCGCGATGATGAAACGCGATGCCTGATCGGCCGCAAAGCCGCGCAACAATTTGAAGTCGTGCCGGGCGGCGAAATCACGCTCGACTATAACGGGAATCACGAGACGCTTCGCGTTGCCGGCGTGGTGGATTCCGGCGCGGCGGAAGACAATCAGATTTTCATCAGCCTTGCGTCCGCCGGGAGGCTCACCGGCGAACGCGACGTCGCCACGCTGTGGCAATTGAATGTGGCGGGAACGGGCCCAAGCATCGCGAATTACGCCGCCCGGCTTGGGAATGCGCTTCCCCAGTACGATGTGCGTCCTGTTCGTGCCGTGACCGAAGCGGAAGGCAACCTGCTCAATCGCACGCGCCTCCTGGTGGTTTCGATGATCGTGTTGATCCTGGCGCTGACCGCGCTGTGCGTGCTGGCGACCATGGCCGCGCTCGCCACCGAGCGGCGCGCCGACGTCGGGTTGATGAAGGCGCTCGGCGGAACGATCACGCGCATTGTAGGATTGTTCCTTGCCGAACTGGGCGTGCTCGGCGCGGCCGGTGGTTTGGTCGGTTGCGTGGCGGGCGTGGCGCTGGCGCAGTGGATGGGCCGCCGCGTGTTCGGCACGGCGATCGCGCCGCGCTGGGAAATTTTCCCGCTGACAATCGGGCTAATGGTAGTGGTTGCGATGGCCGGTGCTCTGCCGCTGCAAGCGCTTGGCAAAGTGAAGCCGGCCGTGATTCTGAGAGGAGAATAGTGGCTCCGCTGGTCCAAATCGAAAACCTGCGCAAGGAGTTCGACAACGTCCGCGCGCTCGACGGCGTCTCGTTCGACGTGCAGGCGGGCGAATGGATCGCGATCATGGGGCCGTCGGGTTCCGGCAAAACGACGCTGATCAATATTCTGGGCGGGCTCGACACCCCCACGTCCGGACGCGCGCTCGTGGACGGCACCGACGTGGCGCGGCTCGACGAGGGCGGCCTGGCGCGATATCGCGCGGAGAAAATCGGATTCGTCTTCCAGCAATTCCACCTGGTGAGATATCTCACGGCGCTCGAAAACGTGATGCTGGCGCAGTATTTTCACAGCACCACGGACGAAGCCGAGGCGCGCGAGGCGCTCGGCCGCGTGGGACTGGCCGATCGCGTCACGCATCTGCCCGGGCAGCTTTCCGGAGGCGAGCAGCAGCGCGTGGCCGTGGCGCGCGCACTGATCAATTCACCCAAGCTGATCCTGGCCGACGAGCCGACGGGAAACCTCGACGAAGCGAACGAAAAGATCGTACTGAAGCTGCTGCGCGAACTGCACGCCGAGGGACACACGATTCTAATGGTGACGCACGCACAGTCGATCGGCGCGCTGGCCGATCGCAGAATCGATCTGGCGCACGGCCGGCTGGCGGCCGAGCACGTGGCGCGTCGCGTCTAGCTGCCAGCGAGGAATTTGTACTGCGCGCTGGTGAGCGGCACGACCGAAAGCCGTCCGATTCTCACGAGCGGCGAATCCGCGAATAATTTGTTGGCTTTAATCTCCGCGAGCGCGATCGGTTTCGCAACGGCCTTCCCTACTTTGACCTTTACGATGGGTTTCTTGGGATTCGAAGCGTCGACGGAAACGACGGTAGCTGTTCCCACGGCGCTTTTTCGGTCGCCCGTCTCGTAAACGATCAGCCGAGTTCCCGGCGTCATTTCACCCAGATTCTTGATCGCAACAGGATTCTTGACGCCGTCCCACTCGGTGACGCCGTCGCGCTGAAGATTTTCGAACGAATACTCGGAAGGCTCAGTTTTGAGCAAGTAGTCCATCGGCGTCGCGCTCCTGTTTCCGTAGATTTTGGCTGCCGGCATTTTACATTCCTACGCGCCGTCACGGCGCTCGTAATCGGGTGCCAGCCGGTCTATCTGCTAGAATGCCCTTTCGATGCCACTGCCAATCGATTCACGCAAGACGCCCACCGACGTGAAGGTGCACGTGACCTCCGGAGAAGGAGTCGCCATCACGTGGTCGGACGGCCACACGAGCCGGTACACGTTTCCCTACCTGCGCGACCACTGTCCCTGCGCCACCTGTAACGACGAGCGCGAGCAAAAGGCACAGGACAAGACGCGCAGCGTTGAACTATTGCCGATGTACAAGCCGCGCGTCACGGCGAAGGCGGCGACGTCCGTCGGAAATTACGCCATCCAGATCCAGTTCTCCGATTCGCACGCGACCGGCATTTACAGCTTCGCCGCGCTGCGTGAGATGTGCCCGTGCGACGCGTGCGCGGCGGAATTCCGGCCGGAAGTGAAGCAGACCAGCGCGTAAGTGCCGCGGATTCTGCGCCGCAGATTCAAATCCAAGGTAGCAATGCAAACCATTGAAAATGCTGATGGTGCAGGTCCGACTTTCCTTTGCCCAGGTTTCCACGTATAGTTTTGCCGCTCGTTTATTAATCATTTATGTCTTCAGCTCCAACGGGTTCGTCCCCATCTGTGCCATCCGTTCGCCCCGTCGCGAAGGTGTTGGTCGCCACGACGGCGATGCTGGCATTCATTTCCTACTGGCGCGCCGCAGCCATCGTTCTAAACGACCTCGCGTCGTCCGCCTATTACGCGGGCGGCGAGGCCGAGCAGTTCATCGGAAAATCCGCGCCGTGGTTCATCCTGGCGACAATGCTGCTGTCCTACGCCGTATCGCAGCTCTACGTCGAAAGCTGCAGCATGTTCGTGCGCGGCGGCGTCTATCGCGTGGTGAAGGAGGCGATGGGCGGGGCGCTGGCGAAATTTTCCGTCTCCGCGCTGATGTTCGACTACATCCTCACCGGCCCGATCAGCGGCGTGTCTGCCGGCCAATACCTCGCGGGACTCCTGAACGAACTGCTGGCCTACGCGCATATCCACTTCACGTTTGCGCCGAACGCCACCGCCGAGATGCTGGCCATTTCGGCCACGCTTTACTTCTGGTGGCAGAACATCAAGGGCCTTTCCGAATCGAGCGAGAAAGCGCTGTGGATCATGCAGCTGACCACGGTGATGGTCGTGGCCCTGATCGCCTGGTGCGGATACACGCTGCTGGTGCGCGGAGGCCACCTGCCGCCCGCGCCGCGTCCGCGCAACATCGTGATGGGCGAGCACGCCCTCGGCTGGCTAGCCCACAGCCACATTACGCAGACGTTCACTCTGGTGGCGGTTTTCGTCGGACTGGGCCATTCCGTGCTGGCGATGAGCGGCGCGGAGTCGCTCGCGCAGGTGTATCGCGAAATAGAGCACCCCAAACTGAAGAACTTGAAAAAAGCGGCGCTGGTGATTTTCATCTACAGCATGGTGTTCACGTCGCTGGTTTCGTTCTTCGCGGTGATGATCATTCCGGACAAGACCCGGCCGCAGTATTTCGAAAACCTGATCGGCGGCTTGGCCATGAGCTTGACCGGACCGTTCGTGGCGAAGCTGGTCTTCCACGTGTTCGTGGTCGTCGTCGGCACGCTGATTCTGTCCGGTGCGGTCAACACCGCCATCGTGGGATCCAACGGCGTGCTGAACCGCGTGTCCGAAGACGGCGTGCTGTCCGACTGGTTCCGGCAGCCGCATCCGAAATTCGGGACTTCGCACCGGATCATCAACATGGTGGTGGCGCTGCAGATCGTGATGATCGTGTTGAGCCGCGGCGATGTGACGTTTCTCGCAAACCTCTATGCGTTCGGCGTGATCTGGAGTTTCGTTCTGAACGGCATGGCCGTGCTCGTGCTGCGTTACACCCAGCCGCAAGGCCGTGAATTCAAGGTTCCACTGAATTTCCGCATCGGCAAGACCGAAGTGCCCGTCGGCGTCGCCCTGATCACGCTCGTGTTGCTGTCCATTGCCGTCGTGAACCTGTTCACCAAGCCCGCCGCGACGGTTTCCGGCGTGGCATTCTCAGCCGTACTCTTCGCGGTGTTTGAAATTTCCGAGAAGCGCATTCAAGCCCAGAAGCGTACGCGGGGCGAGCGCCACGTCGAGCTCGATCAGTTCAACCTGATGCAGGCGGGCGATCTTTCCCTCCAAAACGTTGGCGTGCAGCCAAAAAATATTCTCGTGCCGGTGAGCACGCAGTACGCGCTCTATCCGCTGGAGGCAGCGCTACGGCGCGCGAAGCGCCGGGAGGCGGAAATCGTTGTGCTGCACGTCCGCATCCTGCGGCGCGCGGCCACCGGCGAATACGATTTGTCGCCCGACCAGATGTTCAGCACCATCGAGCAGCTTTTGTTCACCAAGGTGCTGGCTCTCGCTGAAAAAGAGGGCAAACCGGTCCGACTGGCCGTCGTTGCTGCGAACGATTTGTGGGAAGGCATCTTGCGCACCGCGGACAACCTGCAATCGAGCACTGTCGCGGTGGGCAGCTCGTCGAAGATGGCGTTATCGGAGCAGGCCCGCGAGATCGGCTTCGCCTGGGAACGCATGGGCGAGCCGCGCCCGCGCGTGACGCTCGAAATCCTCACGCCCTCGGGCCAGGAGCAGATTTTCTACCTAGGTCCCCATGCGCCGCGGCTCACGCCGAAAGAAATCGACCTGCTGCACCGCGTTTGGCTGGAATTAACCGATCCTTTGCCGGGCGAGGAAGTTCACCACCACGATATCGTTCATTTCGCCCTCGCCGAAGTCGAACGGGAAATGGCCCAAGGACACGCGGGCGACGTTCTCGAACGACTCCGCGAACACATTCACGACATCAAAAGCCGCCGCGTGACGCCGTAGCGCGCGCCAGTGCCGCGTCAGCTCGGCCGCACTTCCGACGTGCACGCCGGGCAGCGCGTCGCCTTCAGCGGAATCTGCGTCAGGCAGTACGGGCATTCGCGCGTCGTGGGCGCGGCTGCCGGCGCGGGCTTGCTCCAGCGGTTCACCTGCCGCACCATCAAGAAAATCGCGAACGCGACGATCAGGAAATCGAGCACCGTGTTCAAGAACACGCCGTAGTTGATCGTCGCCGCTCCCGCCGCCTTCGCCGCCGCCAGCGTGGGATACGACGTGCCCGAAATATTGAGGAACAGACTCGAGAAATCGACCTTGCCGATGATCAGCCCGAGCGGCGGCATCGCGATATCGCTCACGAACGACGTGATGATCCGCCCGAACGCCGCGCCAATGATGATGCCCACCGCCATGTCGAGCACGTTACCCCGCATCGCGAAAGCCTTGAACTCTTTGAACATCATCGCCCTCCTCAGTTCTGCGTCGGAGTCGTCGAGCGACGCAGCAATAACGCAGCGCCCACGATTCCTCGCGCAACCAACACTCCCCCGGCAATTGCCAGCAGCAGAGCCGCCCGCGCCAGCGGCAAAAAACGAATCCCCAGCACCAGCA
Organism: uncultured Acidobacteriota bacterium; assembly: GCA_963769415.1. Taxonomy (GTDB): domain Bacteria; phylum Acidobacteriota; class Terriglobia; order Acidiferrales; family UBA7541; genus Palsa-295. Next base: position 905,594 of record CAVYLM010000005.1, on the reverse strand, counting down.
GCCCGACCAGCACGAGCGATCCCGCGCGAATGCGCGTCGGCCAGCGGTCCGCCGGCTGCCCCGGCCTCATCGACGCGCGAACTCCCCAATAAATCAGCACCACGCCGACAATCACCAGCGCTTCCGGATAAGCGGGCAGCCCCACCGTGCGCGTCAGCGCAATCAGAATCAGCAATCCCCCGAGCAGAAGGACGATGAATTCGCTCAGCAGTCGAAACAGGGTGGCTGTGCTTGCCATCGGGGTCGCCGTGTCGGCCGGGATTATCGCTCGTGCATTTCGCGCAAGCAAGCCGTTGGTTCGCGGACGAGCGATTGCTATAATGATTCGGTTTGGGCTCGATCTCTGAAACCAACTATAGCCTTCAGGAATCCAATCGCACGGGAGAAACCAGTGCATAAAGTCATCATCATCGGCAGCGGATGCGCAGGACTGACTGCCGCAATCTATACGGCTCGCGCCGATCTAAAACCGCTCGTCCTTGATGGATACGAGCCGGGCGGCCAGCTCGCTTTGACGACGGAAGTCGAGAATTTCCCCGGCTTTCCCGAGGGCATTCTCGGCCCCGAACTGATCGAGCGCACGCGCAAGCAGGCGCAGAAATTTGGCGCGGAATTCCGCTCTGGCGCGGTCGCCTCGGTCGACCTGAGCAAACGCCCGTTCACAATTACGGCCGGAAAAGAAACCTACCAGGCCGAGACGCTGATCGTCGCCGCGGGAGCTTCCGCGCGCATGCTCGGCATCGAATCCGAGCGCCACTTGCTCGGCCACGGTGTTTCGACCTGCGCCACCTGCGACGGCGCGTTTTTCCGCAATCGCGACATCATCGTCGTCGGCGGCGGCGACACGGCGATGGAGGAAGCCACCTTCCTCACGAAATTCGCAAAGACCGTGTATCTCGTTCACCGGCGCAATGAATTTCGCGCATCGAGGATCATGCTCGATCGCGCCCACGCCAACGAAAAAATCAAGTTCGTGACGCCGTACGAAATTCAGGAAGTGCACGACGTCTCGAAGAAGACCGTCGAGCTGGTGACTCTGCGCAACACGCAGGACGGCACCCATAAGACCGTCGCCGTCGAAGGCGTGTTCGTCGCCATCGGCCACGATCCCAATACGAAGGTCTTCAAAGGCCAGCTCGATATGGACGAGAACGGCTACCTGATCACCCGCCACGGCCCCAAGACGAACGTGGAGGGAGTTTTCGCCGCGGGCGACGTGCAGGACCACCACTACCGCCAGGCGATCACTGCGGCAGGTTCCGGCTGCATGGCGGCCATCGAAGCGGAGCGCTTCCTGGCCGCGGCGAAAGCTTGAGCGGCCGGGCCGCCGGGATTCTCCGCGCGCCGGCACGATTTCGCGCGCGGCTAACGGTCAGGCGGCCCTGTTCGCTTAGCGGATTGAGATTCTTTTTCCCTGGCACTAAAATACGCCCGGATATTCCCCAGCTCCGGCCTACATTCACATTCACGCGGAGGTGACCACATGCGAAATCGATTGTTTCCGTGCGTTGCGGTAATGCTTCTTCTAGCGGTATGCGGCTGCAGCAAGTCGGGAAATTCCTCGAACGCGACGAGCTCCGATACGTCCACGAGCTCGTCTGCCCCGGCGCCGGCGCCTCCGATTGTAATTGACGCAGGCCGGATTCTCACCGTCACGATCGATCAGACCGTCAGCACGAAATTGAACCAGCAGGGCGATGCCTTCGCCGCATCTCTCGCTGAGCCTGTCACCATCGACGGCCGCGAAGTGCTTCCCGTCGGAACAAGAGCCACCGGAACCGTGACCCAATCGGCTTCCGCGGGACACATAAAGGGCAGCGCAAAACTAGCGCTGTCGCTCGATTCGCTCACCGTGAACGGGCAGAAATATTCCATCGAAACCTCGCTGCACGTCGAAGCTACCAAGGGGCGTGGGAAGCGGACAGCCATTGGTGGGGGCGGCGGAGCAGCGGTAGGCGCGATCATCGGCGGGCTCGCGGGTGGCGGTAAGGGTGCTGCGATCGGCGCGCTCGCCGGAGGCGGCGCTGGAACGGCAGGCGCGGCTTACACCGGCAATCGCGACATCACCATCCCAGCCGAGTCGCGAGTGAAATTCAGGCTGACTCAGGCGCTGACGATCGATTCGCAATAGATCAGGTCAGCTCCCTGCGGGGGCGGCCGGAGTCGAAAGCTTGCCCGAGTCACTGGTCAGCAGAATCAACCGGATCGCCTGAACAAACGCGTCTTTCGATTTCTGTCCCACGAAATACCGCGCGAGGTGCCCATCGCGGCCGTAGAAGTCCGTCTGCGGCATCGTGCCGCGCCAATCCGGGTTCACACCCTGATAAAACGCGTCGGCATCGATCCCCGGCTTCTGGCGATAATTGGGAAATCCAGGCTGCGCTTTGTCGAGGAACTGGCGCACGAGCCCGAGGTCCGCGTCCTCATCCAGGCTGACGCCCACGACGGCAAGCCCCTGCGGGCCGTATTCCTTGGAAAGCGAAATGATCATCGGGTATTCGTCGCGGCACGGCTCGCACCACGTAGCCCAGAACGTCACCAGCAGCCCCTTGCCGTGATACCTCGCGATCACATCCTTGTAGCCCGCCAGATCGACGACAGGCGGGTCTCCCGGCCGAGTGTCGGCAGCCGGTGCCGCTTTTGCGGCCGCAATCGGCGGCCGCGCGAAGCTAAACGCCGCGAGTGCGGCGAACCCAAGCAGCCCAACCGAGAACAGGCATCGCCATGACATGCGCATGGATCTCTTCACCCCTTCAGACAATCTTAGCGGTTCTCTGCTTTGAGCGGCAATACGGGTGGCGCAAACGAGTAACGGGTCGCCGCCCGGCGCGGGAGCTGCGCGACCGATTTCGCGCTCCCAAATTTCAGGATACAAAAATCGGTTTTGAGGTTGTATCCTGTACGCAGCGCAAGGCTTCATTTAAAGCAGCGCGCACCCTAGGAGAACGCTAGATGGCCTACGTGATCGCCGAGCCGTGCATCGGAACGAAGGATACCGCCTGTGTCGATGTCTGCCCGGTGGACTGCATTCATCCCCGCAAGGACGAAGGTGGGTTCGAAGCTGCCACGCAGCTCTACATCAATCCCGACGAGTGCATCGACTGCGGCGCGTGCGTTCCGGTCTGCCCGGTCACGGCAATTTTCGCGCTCGAAGACCTGCCGGAAAAGTGGGCGGGCTTCACGAAGATCAACGCCGACTACTACAAGAAGTAGGCGGGATTTCGCGCACGCCCCTGCGCCGCGAATATTCAGCAACCCAATCGAAAAATTGGCCGCGGCGGATACCTTTATCCGTCGCGTTTCTTTTTTCGGCCTGATTTTTCGGCGAGCCTGATGTGCGGCGGTTTTGGTGGTCTTGCTTCGCTTTTGCCGTCCGGTCGTGCACCCCACCGTTCGGCGTCCGAGCGCAGTTTCGCGAGTGCAATCCCGCTGTGAACGTCGGGAAATTGCTCGAGTTTTGCCAGTCCCGCGGCCAGCAGCGATTGCAGTCCTTTGGAATTTCCGCGCGCACGGTGATGAAACGCAGCTGCCAGCTGAATCAGGCCCTGCAGGAACGTCTTCTCGGGTTCCGGCTGCGCGAGCCAAATCTCCTCCCAGGCTTCGTGTGCCTCAAAGAACTTGCCCGTATTGAACAGCTCGATGCCTCGCCGGAATGGTTCGCTTTCTCTCACCGCGCGCCCGTTCATTTCCGCTAGAATTCTCGCGCAGCCGGCCGGTCCGGCCGTGCGCAAGATGCGCGATCATAGCAGTCCGGAATCCCGCGAGCGACGATGGAAATCAAGATCGAATTGCCAGACGTGAAGCTCGGCGTCGTCGAAGCCGACGGGGTGCGCGTCGCGCCCGCCGACGAAAAACTCGCCCGCCTGATGGACGAAGTCTGCAACCGGAAACTTCGCGAGTTTACGGTCGAAACACTGGCCGAAGCCGAGCCGACCCGCGCCGTCCGCGCGATGTTTCGCGCCTGGGACATGGACCCATCCAAATATCGCCCATCGTCGGAGGCCCTGCTCCGCCGCGTGGTCCAGGGCAAGGGTCTCTACCGCGTGTCGAACGTGGTCGACATCGGCAACATCGTCTCGATCGAAACCGGTTGGCCCTTGGGGTGTTACGACCGGGCTCGGATTCGTCCGCCGGTCGCGTTCCGGCACGGAACAGCCGGCGAGCGCTACGAAGGCATCGGCAAGCGCACCTGGCACCTGGAGGGCAGGCCCATCCTCGCCGATCCCGACGGCCCCTTTGGCAGCCCCATCAGCGATTCCACGCGCAGCATGATCACAGACGCCGCGCGCGACGTCCTGATCGTTATCTACGTACCCACGGAGTCGCCAACTGGGTCCATGGAATCGCCGATGGCGCGCCTGGCTCAGCGGCTCACCGAATTCGCCGGCGCAGCGGCTGTGCGGTCTGCCTTGTACTCTTAGCGACGCTTATAGATTAAATCCAAAAGTCTCTGCCGGTACTTCGCCCGGATTCGGGTTATCCTGTAAATCGTACCAGGGGTTCGCGTGCGCAAATTCGAGCTGGTTCTCCTGATTCACGCCCACCAACCGGTCGGAAATTTCGACGACGTACTTGAACGCGCTTATCGCGATTCTTATCTCCCATTTATCGACGTGCTCGCGCGCCATCCCGGCGTTCGCATGGGTCTGCACTACACGGGGCCGCTACTCGAATGGATCGAGCGCGCGCATCCGGAATATTTCGATCGCCTCCGCGCGATGGCCGGTAGCGGCCAGATCGAAATTGTCGGCGGCGGATTTTACGAGCCGATTCTCGTGACGATTCTGCCTGCCGATCGCCTGGAGCAAATCGCTCGCCTCGCCGTCTTCGTCGAAAAACACTTCAAATCCCGTCCGCGCGGCGCATGGCTCGCCGAACGCGTCTGGGAACCGCAGCTGCCTTCGTCCCTCGCGGCGGCCGAAGTCGATTACACGCTCGTCGACGACAATCATTTCCTCGGCGCCGGATTCGAACTGGAACAGCTTTTCGGCTACTACATCTGCGAGGATCTCGGCCACTCAGTCAAGGTTTTCCCCGGCCTCAAGGCTTTGCGTTACCTGATTCCCTTCCGCGATGTTGGTGAGACGATCGGCTTCCTCCACGGCGCGGCCGAACGCCACCCCGGCGGCTTCGCGGCGATGGGCGACGACCTCGAAAAATTCGGCGTTTGGCCGGAAACGCACAAGCATTGCTATACCGAAGGCTGGCTCGACCGCTTCTTCTCCGAAATCGAGAAGAATTCGAGCTGGCTCGCCACATCCACTCCTTCCGATGCTGTCGGATCCCACGCGCCGCTCGGCCGCGCCGATCTGCCCACCGCGTCCTACACCGAAATGATGGAATGGTCGCTCGCGACGCCCGCACGCGAGCGGTACCACAGTTTGCTGGATCAGTTTTCCTCGCGCCCCGACGTGACGCCCTTCCTTCGCGGAGGCATCTGGCGCGGTTTTTTCAGCAAGTATGCCGAGGCAAACCTGCTGCACAAGAAAATGCTGCATGTCTCGCACAAAGTCCACCGCCTCACCCGTAGCCGGCGTTTCGATCGCGCGTTCAAGCGCGCAAGTCAGGAAGCGCTCACGCTTCTGCTGCGCGGCCAGTGTAATGATCCTTACTGGCACGGCGTGTTCGGCGGCCTCTATTCACCCCATCTTCGCACCGCCAACTGGAGCGCTCTCGCGCAGGCCGAAACGATTGCCGACACACTCTCGCATCACAAGAAATCCTTCGCCCGCGCCGAAACTCTCGATTTCAACGCCGATGGCCGCGACGAAGTCTACCTGACCTCCGACCGCTACGCTGCGCTCGTCGTCCCCGACGACGGTGGCACCATCGCCGCGCTCGATTTCCGCCCGCCCAATGTCGCGCTGATCAATTCGCTCGCGCGCCGCCCGGAAACCTACCACGCCAGGCTTCGCAATCTTTCCGCGCACCCCTCGCACGGCGCTCAATCGATCCACGATCAGGCGCGCGCCAAAGAAGCTGGTCTCGAGCGCTGGCTGCAATACGACCGCTGGCCGCGAAATTCCTTCCGGCTGCTGCTCTTCGCCCGCGACAAATCGCACGATGATTACGCAAAGGTGCAGCTCAATGAAGACGGCGCGCTCGCGGGCGGCCTCTATCGCGTCACCGGCTCATCGAATACGAACGTGGCGCTTGCATACGAGGATTCCCCTGACTGGCTCGTCGAGAAAGAGATCTCCTTTGCGCCGTCACCCTCCGGATTCGACGTCGCTTGCGACGTAATCGTCCGCCGCAAGGGTGCCGGCGACGCGTCCGTGAACATCGGCATCGAAGTCATCGTCAACTTCCTCGCCCCCTCGGAACCAGACCGTTTCTTCGAAGTGAACGGCAGCCGCCACCCGCTCCGTTATTCCGCCGCCGCGCCCGGCCCTTCCCTGCGTGTCGTCGACGAATGGCAAAAAGCCGCTGTCGCGCTCGACGCGCCCTCAGCCCGCGATCTCTGGATCGCCCCGATTGAAACCGTCTCGGAATCCGAGGACGGCTTCGAGCGAATTTATCAGGGCTCGCAGATCGCCGCGATCTGGCCCGTCGATTTCGCGTCAGGCGCCGAATGGAAAGGCCGCCTCGTGTTGCGCGTCACGCGCCTCGGCGAAGTCGCCGCCGACTGACCGACGCGGTTTCTCTGCGAACTCTGCGTCTCTGCGGTGGGTTGCGTCTTCAGTTGTTTGCTGCTCACGCTGCTGCTAGAGTTCATGAAGCTGAGATCGAGGAGAAAAGGATGCCCGTCTCGAAGGAATTGCTCGACATTCTCGTCTGCCCCGAGTGTAAAACGCCGGTCACGCCAACGCCCGACCAGCAGGGCCTGAAATGTTCCACCTGCAAGCGCGTCTATCCCGTGCGCGGCGACATTCCCATCATGATCGTCTCCGACGCCCGCAAAGATCCCGAGTGAAATTCGTCATTCTGAGCGCAGGGACCGGACGTGTTTCTTCGTTCCGGCTTGCCGGGACGTCCGGTCCCGGAGTCGAAGAGTCTCTCTTCGCTTAAGGCGTGGCCGCGGAAGTCAGCTGATTGGAAGGTTCTAGGGATGGTCGAATTGCGGCGGCGGAAACTGCACGGCGTGATTCGAGAATTGCACCCAAAGCCGCACTTCTTTTGACTTGCTCTGCCTCAGCGCGTCGTCTTTTTCCGGAAACGGCGCGTACGGGCTCACATCCACGATCACGACCACGCCGGACGATCCGCTCGGCGGCCGGTACGTCCCCGTTACGTTGAAGCTCTTCACCGGCCCGTAATATCCGTCCAGCCCCCAGTCGCCCTCGAAATCCTTCAACGAATACGATTCCGACGGGCTCCACATGCCGTACGCCTGCTGCATGTTCCCGGCGACCACGGCGCTCAGAAAATGATACACGGCCACTTTTTCAGCGTGGTACCGCAGCAGCCACCACAGGCTGCCGCCCAAAATCAGCAGCAAAACGAGCGCCGTGATCAAATAGCGCCGCATCTTCGACGGCGGATGCTGTTCAGTCGCGTCCAAAAGACTCACAAAATCTCCTCGAGCCACGGGGATTTACAGCTGGCGTTTGAACAGCGCGAGGCTGCCCGAAATCATGATCGCCGAAAACCCGATCAAAATTAACACGTCCATGTAAATGCCTTCAATGCCCGTGTTCTTCAGCGTCAGCTCCCTCAGCGCGTGCACCGTATACGTGAACGGATCGATCACCGAAATCCATCGCAGCCACGCCGGAAACGCCTCCGTCGGATATACCGCGCCCGACGGGAAAAACAGCAGCATGTTCAGCACGCCGAAAATCGCGCGCGGCACCAGCGGATCGTCGATCCTCACCATCACCAGGAACATCAGGCTGATCATCGCAAGCGACGCCACCAGAATCACAGCCGCCAGGTACAGCAGCCGCAGCGGGTGCCACAATCCCGCAATCCCCGCGATCAGCCCGCCGATAATTGTCAGTGACATCCCCGCCATGAACGCCTTCAGCGTTCCCGCGCCGATCAGCCCCGCCACCAGCTCCGTTTTTCGAATTGGCGTCAGCAGGTAGCCCTCGTGCAAGCCCCGGTTCTTGTCGTCAATGTACGTGATGCCCCCGCCGATCATTGCCGTGATGAAAATTCCCATCGCCGTCGATCCCGCCAGCAGGTACTTGATGTACTCGATGTAGGGATACACCTCGACGACATTCAACTCCACCCGCGCATCCAGGCGCGACGTCACGTCCGGCGCGTTCAGCGCCGCAGTCATGTCCTGCGCGCTTTGCATCAGCGCGCTCGAAATGAATTGATCGGTGTTGTCCTCCGTGAACACCAGCCGCGGCCGGTCATGCTGATAGTAGCGGCGCGAAAAATCGTGCGGCACGTCGATCACCGCCTTCACGAACCCCTCGCGCAAGTCGTCCACGGCTCGCGGAAACGAACTGTATTCGATGACCCGAAACGTGCGCGGCCCCGCGCTGACCCCCGCAAACATCTCCTCGACCCGCCTCGACACCACCGAATGATCCTCGTCGACGAAAGCGATCGAAGCGTTCTTGATCTTGCCGCCGAACGCGTATCCGAGCACCACCAGCTGCACCAGAGGGAAGATCAGGGAGCTCAACATCAGCGCCGGGCTGCGAAAAAACTTCCGCATGTCCCGTTCGATCAGCGCATTCACTCGATACAGTTTCATCGCTGCAACTCACTTTCCCTCGAAGTCACCTGGATCGTTCACAGTTGGTTCTTAGGGGGGCGGAGCTTTAGCTCCGACATATCCGACGTCTAAGACGCTGGGGCTTTAGCCCCTGAGGGAGAGCCTCATGCAACTGTCGCCTTCTCCTAGCGTGAAAACGGGCTCGGCTCGTATGTCGCCTTCTGCGGCGCGTCCCGCAGCGCGCTCCCCGTGTAGTGCAGGAACACGTCGTCCAGCGTCGTGGTCTGCACGATCACCCGCTTCACCGTCACCTTTTTCGCGCGCGCCAGGTCCATCAGCGCCGCCACCGTGGCCGGCCCGTTGTTCGACGTAATGTGAACCACGTCCTCGCGCGGTGACACGCCCGTGGAGTGCGCCAGCCCCTGCAATTGCTCGATCCAGTCCGGCGGCTCGCCCTGAAATTCCGCTTCCACGATTTCCGTTCCCGGCACGCTGTCCTTCAGTCGCATGGGCGTATCAAGCGCGGCCAGTTTCCCGTGGTCCACGATCGCGATCCGGTCGCAGAGCTTATCCGCTTCGTCCATGTAATGCGTTGTCAGCAAGATGGTCAGCTCGGACCGGTCGCGCAGCGTCCGGATCATGTCCCACACGTGCGTCCGTGAAACGGGATCCAGCCCCGTCGTCGGCTCGTCCAAAAACATGATCTTCGGCGAATGCACCAGCCCGCGCGCGATTTCCAGCCGCCGGCGCATCCCGCCCGAAAACGTCCGCACCAGCGCATCGCGAAAGTTCAGCAGCTCCACCGACTCGAGCAGCTGATCGATCAGCCCGTCCCGCTTGTCCGCCGGCACGCCGTAAAGCTTCGCGTGAATCGCCATGTTCTCTTTCGCGGTCAGCTCTGGATCGGACGTGAACGCCTGCGGGATCACCCCCAGCGTGCTGCGCACCCCGTTTGCGTCGGTAATGACGTCGTGCCCTCCGATTCGTGCCGTTCCCGACGTCGGCGCCAGCAGCGTCGTCATCATCCGAATCAGCGTGGTCTTCCCCGCCCCGTTCGGCCCCAGCAGCCCAAAAATCTCCTGCTGCGCCACGTTGAAGCTCACGTCGTTCACCGCGACGAAATCCCCGAACTTCTTCGTCATATGGTCGACTTCTATTGCATTCATGTCGAACTCTTAGACACCATTCTCGAAAGGTTTTCTCTGCGCCATCGGTGTCTCGCTGCCCGCAGCGCCGGAGGCGCGACCGTAATTAGCCCGGCACGAAGCTCGCCCGCCGTGGTGGGCGCAGCGCAGTGCCGGGGAACAAAGTCAAAGAACACCAAGTCCCGGAGGGACGATTGAAAACTCCCCGCCTGCATCGGCGCTGTTATTGCTCCCGCCTCGTCCTCACAATTTCGCCAGCCAATTCTTCTTCGCCCGCGGTGGCAGCAGCACCGTCGCGGTCATCCCCGTGAACAGCCTCCGCCCCTCATTCGGCACGGCCACTTTGATCGCGAACGTCTTGATATCGCGCTTCGTGCGGCTCACGTCCCGCTGGGTTGCGAAATCGTTCTCCACGCCCTTGAAAAACACCTTCCCCTGCAAAATATCGCCCGAAGGCAGCCTCACCCGCAGCGTCTCATTGAAGCTCACCAAGTCGATATAGCTTTCCTCCACCTCCGCCCGCACCCACAAATGATCCACATCGACCACCACCACGATCGGCGATCCCTGCGCCACCACCTCGCCCTGCTTCGCCACCCGCACCGACACGATTCCGTCGATCGGCGAGTAGATCTTCGTGTACCCAAGCTGCGTTGCGGTCTGCGCCGCTGCCGCCCGCGCCTGCTCCAGCTGCGCGATCGTCGTCGCCACTTCGCTGCCGCGCACAGCCACCTGCTTGCGATTCGCCTGCGCCACACCCACGGCCGCTTCCTGCGCGCTCACCGACTCCTCGAGCGCTTTCACGTTCGCCAGCGAAGCCTTCAGCGCCGCATCCGCGTGATCGCGGTCCTGCGCCGACGCCACGCCGCTGTCGAAAAGCTTCTGCATCCTGTCGTAATCGGTCTGGTCCCTCCAGAGATTCGCCTTTGCCTGCTCCAGTTGGGCGCGCGTCGACGTCAGCATCGCCGCGGCCTGCTTCACGCTCGCCCCGGTCTGATCGTCCGTCATCGAATAGTTGTGGTTCGCCTCGCTCACCTGCGCCTGCAGGCTCGCCACGTTCGCTTTCGCCGCCGCCAGGCTCGCTTCCAGCTCCTTTGGATCGAGCTCCGCGAGCAGATCGCCCTTCTTCACATCGTTGCCTTCATCGACCGTCAGGTTGATGATCCGTCCCGTAATTTGCGGGCTGACGATCACCTCGTTGCCGTCGACGATGCCCGTCAGCGGCATGTCCTTCTCCCACGGCGTCGTAAAAATGTAGAAAACCAGCGCGATGACGAACACGATCCCGATAATGACCAGCGTCCTCTTGCTTCCGCTCATCAGTTCTTGCCGCCTTGTCGAACCTGACGCGCCATCGCGTGCTCCAGAAAATCCATCAACGCCTTCTTCCGCGCCGCCACCGCCTGCGGCGCCAGCAGATTGTTCCCGGTCATCTGGCTCACGATCGGCGCCGACGCGAAATACGACGTCACCATTCCCATCGTGATGCTCGCCATCTGCTGCGGATCCACCTTGCGGAATTCGCCCTTCGCAATTCCCTCCGCGATCGTTCGCGCCAGCTGCGCGTAGACCGGCCGAAAGTATTCGCGCGCCATGAAATCGAAATTCCGGCTTCCAGCCATGGCCTCGCGCTGCACCAGCAGCGGATAGTTCGGGTGGCTGGCCAGGAAATCGAAGTAACCGCTCACGTACCCGAAAAACTGCTCGCGCGGCCCGGCGTTTTTCGCCGGCGGCGCCAGCACTCCGCTGCGAAACTGCCGCAGCAGGTTCTCCAGCACGGCGCGATGCAGGCGGCGCTTGTCCCCGAAGTAGTAGTAAAGCATCGCCTTGTTCGCGTGCGCCGCGGTCGCGATCTCGTCCGTGCGCGCGCCTTCGATTCCCTGCGCGGCAAACTGCTGCTCGGCCGCCGCCAGAATCCGCCGCGCCGTTGCCGGGTCCTCGACTTTTCTACGCCCTCTCGCCATGTTTCTTTCGAAGCTGTCTCCTGACAGCTCTTAGGGGGTCGGAGCTTCAGCTCCGACATAAAGCGCCTCAAAAGAGGAGGGGCTTTAGCCCCTGAGGCAGGCGTCCTCGCGCCCGCTGCCTTTGCGACATTACTTCTCAGACTCCCAGCCTGTTCATATATTCCTCGGGGTAGCGCGCGCCCACCGCCGCGCCGCGCGGCAGCACGCCGTCGATCTGCTTCAGCTCGGCCGGCGACAGCGTCACGTCCAGCGCCCCGAGGTTCTGATCCAGATACGTGCGCCGCTTCGTCCCCGGAATCGGCACGATGTCCGGCCCCTGCGCCAGCACCCACGCCAGCGCCAACTGAGCCGGGGTGCACCGCTTCTCCGCCGCCAGCTTTTCAACTCGCTCGACCAGTTGCAGGTTCTTCCGGAAATTTTCGCCCTGAAATCGCGGAGACATTCGCCGAAAATCCTTCGGCCCGAAATCCGCGCTTTTCACCTGCCCGGTCAGGATTCCGCGCCCCAGCGGGCTGTACGGCACGAATCCGACGCCCAGCTCGCGGCACGTCGACAGAATTTCGCCCTCGGGGTCGCGCGTCCACAGCGAGTATTCGCTCTGCAGCGCCGTGATCGGATACGTCGCATGTGCGCGGCGAGTCGTTTTCGCTCCCGCCTCCGAAAGCCCCAGGTAGCGCACCTTGCCCTGCTCGATCAATCGCGCCATCGCGCCGACCGTCTCCTCGATCGGCACGCTCGTGTCCACCCGGTGCAGATAGAAAAGATCGATCGTCGAAATCTTCAGCCGCTGTAGGCTCGCCTCGCACGACTGCTGCACGTACTCCGGCCGCCCGTTGACGCCCAGAAAACGCCCATCCGGCTGCCGCATATTTCCGAACTTCGTCGCCAGGATCACTTCGTTACGCCGCTTCGCCAGCACCGGCGCGAGCAATTCTTCGTTCGTCCCGCCGCCGTACATGTCGGCCGTGTCGAGCATCGTGATTCCGCGATCGATCGCGTGATGAATCGTCGCCACGGACTCCGCATCGTCCGGCGTCCCGTACGACTGCGACATCCCCATGCACCCCAACCCCAGCGCGGAAACAACCAACGAGCTCTTCCCCAAGCGGCGGTATTGCATCTGCCCCTCCCGATAAATTGCAATCGTATTCTTCAACTAACCGGTTAGTTTAATCACTGGCTCCAGGGCATGTCAAGCGCTAGCCGATTCGGTCCTTGGGTGGAGGCCTGGGGCTTCCAGCCCCAGGAAAACGCTGGACGATATGGGGGCTTCAGCCCTGGCGTTCTCGTTGCCTCTAAAGCATGTGTGGAGTGCGTAGCCGAAGGCAGCTTGCTGCCGCTCTTCGTGCGCGAGGTTGCCTCGGCTGCTCCCGGAGTTCTCCGACCCTCGCCGAGTCGCTGGGGCACCGTGTCTGCGGCGATCCGAAACAGCGCCGGAGGCGCGATTGTCATTAGCCCGGCACGGAGCGCAGCGCAGTGCCGGAAAACCGAGACAAAAAGAGCCCTAAGTCCCGGCGAGGGACGATTGAAATTCCCCGCATGTTCCGCCGCCGACCTTGCCCTCGTCAACTGGTGGATCTGTCCATCTACGTAGTTTCCACAATAGACAGCTCGCCCCAAATGCGTTAGCGTGAGTTGGGACTATTTTTCGCCCCGCTGTCGGACGCGCATGCGTCCCGCCGCTCTCGACGAGCGTCGTACTGCTCTTTGACAACTGACGATCCGATTAGGATCAGCATCCCGAGCGACCAACGGGAGCCGAGGGATATCCCTGCGCCCCTGGTGGTGCCAATCCCCGCCTGCCGATTCGCGGTTTTAGTGGCACAGACACTCCTGCCTCCACTGAGATCCCGCCGTCGGCGGGACCGAATGTGTCTGGTTACACTGAGCGAAGCGAACGTGTGCTCTTACGACCGCCGCTCCGCGCGTTTTCGCTGGTTCTTCAGGTGGAAGCGCGGGCCTTAAGGCCCGCGAAAGACAGGAGCCTCAGCATCACGGCTTCAGCCGTGGCCTAGACAAGGTGACACACTTTTTTAAGGGGCCACGAACACTGATCTCGGGCGAAAGCGTGGGCCTTTTAGGCCCACGAAGAACGCGCTGGCAAGGTTATGGCTTCACAGTTTGCGGAAAAAGGGCGCTTTTTAGGGGGTCGGAGCTTCAGCTCCGACATAAAGGGCTTGCACTCAATGCGCTTCAGCGCCTGAGGACACTCTTCACTGCCTTTTTCCGCAGCCTGTTCAGCCATGGGGGTCCGGTCTTTAGCTCCCGGCTGCATTTCTACTCGACAATGAGAAAAGGTAGAAATCGCCGTAACCCGCTGAAAACAAACGGTCGGCGCACATTCTACTCGACAATAAATCGGGGTAGTGCCAAGGGCACTAATTGCGCCAGGAAATCGGGCGAAATCTAGGACTCGAGGGCCCCGGCGGCGCCCGCCGGAAGCTCAATCGAATACTTCGTCCGCGCCTTCTCGCGGTGCAATTCGAAGGCCAGCTCGATCAGGCGATCGATCAGCTTCGAGTAGGGCAATCCGGACGCTTCCCACATCTTCGGGTACATGCTGATCGACGTGAATCCGGGGATGGTGTTCAGCTCGTTGATGAAAATCTTCCCGGTCTTGTTTTCGAGGAAGAAATCGCATCGCGCCATGCCCGTGCCGTCAATCGCCCTAAACGCGCGAACCGCGTAATCCTGAAAAGTCGCGACCTGCTTCTTCGTCAGCGGCGCGGGAATCAGCAGCCGCGTTCCCTGCTCCAGGTACTTCGCGGTGTAGTCGTAGAACTCGCGATGCGGCAGGATCTCGCCGGGGATCGACGCGCGGACGTCGTCGTTGCCGAGCACCGAAACCTCGATCTCGCGCGCCGTGACGGCTTTTTCGACCATGATCTTCAGGCCGAACTCCGCGGCCGTATCGATCGCGGCGCCCAGTTGATGTGCGGCTTTCACGCGCGTCATGCCCACCGACGAGCCAAGCGTCGCGGGTTTCACGAAAAGTGGAAAGCGAAACTTCTTCTTGATCGCTTTGATCACTTTCGCGCGGTCGCGCTCCCATTCTGAGCGGCGCACAGCAATAAACGGAACGATCGGAAGGCCCGCTTCGGCAAAGAGCCGCTTCTGCACGTCCTTGTCCATGCCCACGGCGGAAGCAAGCACGCCGGCTCCGACGTACGGCAGCCCGGCGAGTTCGAGCAGGCCCTGCACGGTGCCGTCTTCGCCAAACGTGCCGTGCAGCACCGGGAACATGACGTCCACGGTGATACTGGGATGGCCCGACGACGGGGCGATGGGCACGAGAGAAGCGGAAGTCGGATCGGGTGGCAGCGAAACGCGTTCGCCGGATTTCAGCACCTCGGGCAGCATTTTCTGCGCGCCGGTTCCAACGAGCCAGCGGCCGTCTTTCGTGATGCCGATCGGCACAGCCTCATATTTTTCCGGATCGAGCGCGCGAATCACGGAGGTCGCCGAAGCAAGCGACACTTCGTGCTCGCCCGAACGTCCGCCGAAGATCACGCCCACGCGCAATTTCTTCTGAGTGGTCATCACAGGATCTTTTTCCCCAGGCCGGAAAGCACGAGTTCCACGCCCAAAAGAGCGGTCGCGTTATGCAGATCGATCACCGGATTGATTTCGACGAGCTCGAACGACACCATCGCGCGACTGTCCGCGATCATCTCAAGCGCGAGATGCGCCTCGCGGTACGTCACGCCGCCGCGAACCGGAGTTCCGACTCCCGGCGCGTCGGTCGGATCGACAAAGTCCATGTCGAGGCTGACCGCGATTCCCGCGGTGTCATCTCCCGCGAATCTCAAAGCTTCGGCCATCACCTCGCGCATGCCCCGCTCGTCGATATCGCGCATGGTGAAGACGTGCACGCCGGACTCCTTCACGAATTTTTTCTCTTTCGAATCGAGGTCGCGGATGCCGACCAGAGCGACGTTGCGCGGCTCGACCATCGGCTTCACGCCGGCCAAGTCGACCAGCTCGGGCGGCCCGTAACCCATGATCGAAGCGAGCGGCATGCCGTGAACGTTGCCCGAGGGCGACGATTCCGGCGTGTTCATGTCGCCGTGCGCGTCGAGCCAGATCACGCCGATGCGCTTGCCGCTCTTCTGAAAATGCGCCGCGGCTCCCGCGACCGTGCCGACCGCGATGGAATGGTCGCCGCCGAGCACGAGCGGCAGCATGTCTTCATCGAGCGTCTTGCGGACCATTTCCGCAAGGCCCTTGCAGGTTTGCGAAATCTCGTCGAGGTAGCGCGCCTTCTTTTCGCCGTAGGGCTGCTCTTCGGCCTGGGGCACCGCGATGTTGCCTACGTCTTCGACCTGGCGGCCAAGCTGCTTCAGGCGCGACTGCAAGCCGGCGACGCGCAGCGCGGACGGTCCCATGTCGACGCCGCGGCGGCTGGCGCCCAGGTCCATCGGCACACCGATGATGCGAATCTTCTCGGCCATAGTTGACGCTTTTGTCGCCGACCCAAGACGGCGAAGGAGCTGCCCGAGGCGGCTCTAAGGATAGACGCGATAGAGCATGCGTGGGAAGGGGATGACTTCGCGGATGTGCTCGGTTCCGCAAATCCACGCCACGGTGCGTTCCAGGCCCAGGCCGAAGCCGGCGTGCGGCACGCTGCCGTAGCGGCGCAGGTCGAGATACCACTGAAACGCTTCTTCGGGCAGGTTGGCTTCGCGGATGCGGCGCAGAAGCGTTTCGTAGCTGGACTGGCGCTCGCCGCCGCCGATGATTTCGCCGCCGCCTTCGGGAGCGATCATGTCGAAGCTGAGCGCGAGATCCGGGCGCGCGGGATCGGTGGCCATGTAGAACGCTTTCATGGCCGCCGGATAGCGATGGATCACGACCGGCTTATCGAACGATTTGGAGATGAGCGTTTCCTCGTCGCCACCGAAATCGTCGCCCCATTTCGTCGGGTTGCCGGCATTTTGCAGGACCTTGACCGCTTCGTCGTAGCTGATGCGAGGAAACGGCGGCGAGATTTTTTCGAGCTTGGCAAGGTCGCGGCCGAGCGTGGCCAGTTCACGAGCCCGGTTCTTGACGACGCCCTGAACGATCGCGCTGACGAGTCCCTCTCCCAGCTCGATCATGTCTTCGAGGTGCGCATAGGCCGCTTCGGGCTCGAGCATCCAAAACTCGGTCAGGTGGCGGCGAGTCTTCGATTTTTCGGCGCGAAACGTGGGGCCGAACGTGTAGACCTTGCCGAGCGCGGCGGCAGTCGCCTCGACGTACAGCTGGCCCGACTGCGTGAGATACGCTTTCTGGTCGTCGATGTAGTTCACTTCGAAAAGGGTGGTGGTGCCTTCACAGGCCGCGGGCGTGAAAATCGGAGCGTCGGTAAGCGTGTAGCCTTGCGCGTCCATGAAATTGCGCGCGGCGCGAATCGCTTCGGCGCGAATGCGTAGGATCGACGCCTGGCGGGGCGTGCGAATCCAGAGATGGCGCTGGTCGAGCAGAAAGTCGACTCCGTGCTCCTTCAGCTGAATCGGGTAAGGCTGCGATTCGGGAACGCGCTGGACGACTTCGATCGCGCTGATGTGCATTTCGCAGCCGCCGGGCGCGCGCGGCTCGGCTTGAATTTTGCCGGTGGCGATCACGCTCGATTCCTGCGTGAGGCCCTTCAGCGCGGCGAACGCGTCCGGATTTTCCTTCAGCGAAACGACGCCCTGCATCACGCCGGTGCCGTCGCGAAAAATGGGGAAAAGGAGTTTGCCGGATTCGCGCTGGTTATAGAGCCAACCGCGAATGGTCACCACGCTGCCGGCGTGCTGCGCGGCATTCTCGATGGAGATGACGGGGATGGGAGCTGGCGCTTGCTGACTCATGGATTCGTCGGCGCTCGCCATCAGCCGCGGGCCGGGCCGCCGTGCGCGGAGCTGGCGCCTTTCTCGTCGAGATGCTTTTCGATCCTGTCGAAGACGGCGCGGATCTGATCGAGCGAGGGCGAGCCGGGCGCGGTTTCTTTCAGCTCGAGGACGAGCGGAACCGGCTCGGTCGCGGCGGCAAATTCGCCAAAGGCCGCGTCCCAGTCGATCGTGCCTTCCCAGGGGAGCAGGTGCTCGTCCTTTTCGCCGCGATTGTCGTGGATGTGCGCGGTGGCGACATGGTCGCGCATCGTGCGGAATCCGGCGACGGCGCCGCTTTCGATGTGCGCGTGGCCAATATCGAAGCAGAACCGCAAATTGTTCAGGTGCGTGTCCTTGACGAACTGCACGAGCGACGCGGGCGAGCCGATTTCGTTGGCCGTGTTCTGCAGAGCGATGGTGACGCCGCGATGTTTGGCAAAGATGGACAGAATTTCGAGGGAGTTGAACGCGGCGTCGAGCTTGCGCGGATCGGCGGCCTGGTGTCCGGTGGCCAGATCCTGCGCGAAGAAGCGAAACGGAATCGTTTCGGCGACTTCGAGGGCGCGCTTCATTTCATCGACGGCGTCCTGGCGGCGGATGCGCTCGGTATCGGCGATGGAAATCGGAACGCCGCTTCCCCGCCCCGAGGCCTTGTCGCGTTCGGTGGGCGCGTGAAGAGAATGCAACGTCAAACGGGCCCCGTCGAGCGCGGAGGCCAGATCGCGGACGGCTTGTGCCGATCCATAGCCGAAATGAAACGAGTCGCAGAAAACCTCCACGGCGGAGATTCCGGCGCGGGAAATCTCAGACAGCAACGCCGGCGTCAGCGCCTGGCTCCGATACATGTTTGTGGAAAGAATGCGGTGCATCCAGCCCCCGGAATGTGTTCGTGCGAGAACATCTATGGTCGATGGAAATTGTTCCGGCGTCAATAGAGGGCTGGAACCTTGCGAAAGAACTGTTACGTTAAGTGAGCTCGCGGTTGTCTTGAGACTGCAAGGCAGGAGATGACATAAGGTCCGGCGCAAATCCGCTCTCTCCTTTGGACGTCAGCAAACTCACGACTCCGGTTACCGCGAAGTTGAAACACAACGCAATAAATCCGGCATTCAGTCCCATGATGGGATCGTGCTTGCCGAGCATGAGAACAACGGCAATGAGGACGCCAGTCACCATTCCGGCAAAGACGCCGGACATGGTCGTCCGCTTTGAATACAGGCCTAACACCACGCCCGGGAAAAACTGCGCCACCCCGCCATATCCCACGAGCAGAAGACCTACGAGAGTAGTGGAGTTGAAAATGGCAGAACCAAGGGAGGCGCATGTGATTGCCAAAACGGTGATCTTCGCCAGCTTCGCAACCTGTTGGTCGGTCATGCCGGGCGCCAGAATCGGGCGGCACAGGTTTTTTGCAAACAAACTTGCCGCCGTGAGTATTAGGATCGCTGCCGGAACCATCGCCGTGAGGGCGCCAGCTCCGCCAATTACCCCGAGGAACCAGGGCGGGAAGGTCTTGCGCACAATCATTAACATCGAGAGGTCACCATTGGCGAGCCCAGGCAAGACCAGAAGCGCGGCCAGGCCTACGAAGAACATTAGCGGCATCGTAATGATGTAGAGGGGCATTACGACCGCGTTCCGGCGCAGCGTGTCGCCACTTTTCGCAGTAAAGCTCGCGCCGAAGAATTGCGGCCACATGTAAAACCCAAACGCGCAGAGGAGAACCGTTGATACGTACCAGGCGTGTCCGAGATTCGTGGTCGCGCCCGGCATTACCAGATGGCCGGGTTTGGCGCGCGCGACCGCGGCAAACATCGGGCCGATGCCTCCAAAGTAAATGTATGGCACCGCGACGCCAACAAAAACCGCGGCAAAGAATAGAACAAAGTCCTTCAATACGCTGACCCACGCCACTCCCCGGATCCCGCTGGTGAGCACAAAGCCGGCGACAATGGCGAAGGAGATCACCATGGCCGGCGTGCGATGGATCACTCCGAAACTCGCCACTTCCACAATGATCCCGAGACCAGTGATCTGAAGTTGCAAATAAGGGATGATGAAGATCACGCCCACAAGGGCAACAAAGGCGGTGAGATACTTGCTGTTGTAGCGCACTTGAAAGAAATCGGCTTGCGTTTGAAGGCGATATCTCCTTCCGGCTTCCCAAAGTTCGGGGAGAATGTAAAAAGAAACCACATAGGCTAAACAGGTGTATCCGATAATGTACAGAACGGGTGCGCCTCTGGAGTACGCCCAGCCACTCGCCCCAAGGAACGTAAACGTGGTATAGATCTCCCCGGCCATCAGCAGCCAGACCAGCGGCACGCCGAAACCTCGGCCGCCCACGATCCATTGTTCGAGATCCATCTTGCGGTGAGATCCGCCAAGAAAACCGACAAACGCGCCTGCTGCGACGATGGCGGAAATAATGGTCAGAGCAACGACGCTCGCGCTCACAGCGTGCCGTCACCTTTGCGGTGCGGCTCCGAAGCGCGGCGTGTCTCCAGCCGGTATGCGCCCCACATACAGAGTGGGGTGAGGAGCAGCCATGAGATCAACCAGAAGAAGTTGAACGGCAACCCCAGAACCATGGGATAAACACGATCCCAAAGTGACACTGAAAAACACGCGGCCGTGAAAGGAATTAGCCCCAGAAGAATCGACCCCAGCGATGGGCGCTTCGCGCAGAACCTCTGATCATCGCGGTGTTCCATGCGCGCCGGATTGTAACAGCATTTTGAGCGACAGATCAGTCGGGAGGGCAAATAGCTCCGCCTACTTGGCGACTGACGGCGCACTCGGAAGTAATCCACATGCCTGATTAGTGGACGCCCTTGAGAAAACTCACTTCTGCCCACACCTTGTGAACCGCGCCTACGTTCGCCTGACGCCGCGCAAACTCGACAAATGGAGTACTGGTAGGGCAAATCTCCGACAATTCGAGGCAATCAAGAGTTTGACGGAGCCAATGCCAAATCTTGTGACGCCCGTTACATCGAGGCGTGCGCGACATCACATAGCGATCTTGTTGAACCGCCTATGATTGTTCGGCGGTTTTCAGGAGGACACCGATGATCGCACGATTGGTTCAGGTCACAACCAAGCCAGGCCAACTCGAGGAGTTCGTCAAGGCGATGGCCGAGCGGAACCTTCCCATTCTCAAGCAGCAGCCGGGATTTGTCGATGCAGTGGTTCTCACCGCTGACGCGCAGCGCGATCAGCTCGTCGGTATCGCCATCTGGAAAACCAAAGAAGACGCTGAGCGATATGCCGAGGGGCAAGGCCGGCAGGTCCTCGAGGCAATGAGACCTTTGCTTCAGAAGATGCCGACGATTCGCACTTTTATTTTGGCAGCATCTACGGCGTATGACGTCGGCATCGGGCGCGCAGCCTCGTCGAGATAGGCTCCGCATGTCCGAGACCCCTGAAGAACTGCTCCTCGCCAGACGCAAGCGATTGATGGATGCCTATGAGTTGAGGAAGCCGGATCGCATCCCCATACGGCTGAACTTTGGATACATGCTTTCCAGGCTGGGCGGAATTACCAACCGGGAGCTGGACAATAACCCCGAACTGGCGCAGGAGTTGTTGGAAAAGTGGACGCTCTATTTCGCGCCGGACATGGCGTCGGGCCTGGGCCCTTTCGTCTCCGCGATCAGCATCATGTTGGGCGACCGGCAAACGCGATGGCCGGGATATGGTCTGCCGGACGACAAGCCCATGCAATACGTCGAGGGCGAGTATATGAAGGCCGAGGACTACGACGCCTTTCTTGACGACCCGACCAACTTTGCCTTGCGTACCCTCCTGCCGCGAACGTATGAGAAGCTCGAGGGGCTGGCCAAGCTTCCCCGGCTTTCCATGTTGGTAACCGGATATCCGACCTTCGGAGCCCTCGCGATGGCGCTCAGCCATCCTGACGTGGCTGCATCACTGGAGGTTCTTGCACGCGTGGCGAAATTCCAATCCGAAAGAATTCTGCGGATGCGGAAACATGCGGAACGAATGGCCTCGATCGGTTTTCCATCGGGAATCGGTTATGGGGTGGGAGCCTTCGCCATTGCCCCGTTTGACTTCATGAGCGACACCCTGCGAGGCATGCGTGGGATCTTTTTGGACATGCACCGGCGCGCGGACCAGCTGCTGGCTGCGGAAGAGAAGGCGCGGCGTATTTGCGCCGAGGCAGCCATCGAATCCTCCCGGCAAACAGGCGGAAAGTTCGTATTCATCCCTTTGCACCGGGGATCGGATGGATTCATGTCCCTGAAGCAGTTCGAGCGATTTTACTGGCCGCAATTGAAAGGGCTGGTGAACGACTTGGTGGATGCGGGTCTCATACCGGCCCTCTTCTATGAGGGCGTGTGGAACGAGCGGCTTCACTATCTCCGCGAATTGCCCAAGGGGAAGACTACCGGCCATTTCCAGAGCACGGACATTTTCAAGCTGAAGGAAATCGCCGGCGACGTGTTGTCGATCTCCGGGTGTTTTCCAGTCTCGCTGCTGCAAGTGGGGCCGGCCGAAAAAGTTCGCGTGGAGACCAAGAGGCATTGCGAAGTCCTTGGGCAGAGCGGGGGTTTCATAATGGCCGCCAATTCCTCAATGGACGAATGCGACCCACATTTGGTGAAAGTGTGGGTGGACGCCACCCGGGAGTACGGGGTCTATTGATTTGGCGAGGCTGTCCGTGGAGTCCGATCGGCAAGGAGAGGGATAAGGAATGAATGCTGGCAAAATGGCGGGATTGGTTGCTGCAATGCTGGCGGTGGCCGCAGCTGCGGTGGGATATGTGCGGTACGTGCGGATCCCGACAAACGTGGCCTACGTAAGCGAAGAAGGTGGCGGAATCAGCATAATTGATCTTGGCACGATGAAGGTGATCAGAAGGGTTCATCCGAATAACGTGGCACCGCGCGGGATCGCCATCACTCTTGATGGAAAGCACCTCGTTGTGGCGAACAAAGACACGGCCGATGCGAGCGTGTTTGACACCCGAGGAATGCGTTTAGTGAAGCGATTCCACGTGGGTGACAATCCAGAGTTCGTGAAGTTGATCCCCGGAGGGGACGAACTCTTCATTTCGTACGAGCCGCGGTCAATCGGTGGACTGCCGACGGCCCGAGGGGGCGACAACGAAGTGGATAAGCCTTCTTCTCACGTGATGCAGTGCCATGTGCCGGACTGGACGAAAGAACTAGACTTCGCGACAGGTAAGGAAACGGAAGGGTTGGAGTTTTCGCGCGATGGAAAATACCTGCTGGTAGCAAACGAGGCACAAAACACGATCGGTATTTACGACACGCATACGGGCGCGCCGTTCCGCACGATCGATTTGAAGCTATACGGGCAGAGGCCGCGAGGAGTGAAAGTGTCGCCGGACGGGTCAGGCTACGCCGTAACGATGGAATTGTCCGGGACACTGGTTAAGATGGATTCAAGCTTTAATGTGACGAAAGCGGCGCCGACCGCGGCGATGCCTTATGGGCTGGCGTTTGATCGGGAAGGAAAGCGAATCTTCGTCGCAGCGTCCACGGCGAGGAAGATGCAGGTTTTTTCCGCAGATTCCCTGCAACTGATTGCCGAGATCCCTACGGGACAGCGGTGCTGGCATTTCACGTTCACGCCGGATGATTCGAAGATTTTGTTGGCCTGCGGACGGTCCAACAACGTGATGGTGATCGATGCCAGTTCGTATAAAGGGTTACAGACGATTGATGGGTTCAAGATGCCTTGGGGAATCGTCACGTACCCCAGGGCATTTGGAAGTTTGGGGCTGCCGTAGAACGCTCTGGCGTTTGTCGCGTAGCCCCGCGGATATGTTGCGACCGAGGTTCCCCACCGTAGCCGCACCGCACCTCAGAGTGGCAATGGGCCCGGTAGCCGGTTACTGCACAAAGGCGCCAATCGGGACCTGCCCGCAATCGGCAGGCGGGGATTGGCGATCCCAAGGTCAAGCAGCTTCGGAAAGGAAATCGACCTTGAAAGACGGCGCGACCAAGCCGGCGGCGATCCCGCGCCGGTAGAGCTCGCGCACGGCGCGGCGGCCTTCGTCGCCGTAGTCGAGCGTCCAACGGTTCACGTACATGCCGATGAACTTGTCGGCGAGCATGGGGTCCATATCGCGCGCGAACTGGAGAGCGTATTCGACCGCGGGCTCGCGATGTTCGAGCGCGTAGGCGACGCTTTCGCGGATGATGCGCGCGACCTGCCGGCCCATGTCCGCGCCGAGGCTGCGGCGGACGGCGTTGGCGCCGAGAGGCAGCGGAAGCCCGGTCGATTCCTGCCACCACTGGCCGAGGTCGACGACCTTGTGCAGGCCGATTTGCGAGAAAAGGAGCTGGCCTTCGTGAATCAGCAGGCCGGCTTCGACCTCCTTGGCTTGAACCGCGGCCATGATCTTGTCGAACGGCATGGTCACGGTTTCGACGTTCGGTTCGAAGATCTTGAGGGCCAGATACGAAGTGGTGCGCGTGCCGGCTACGGCGATTTTCTTTCCGGCGAGCTCGTTCTTCTTGATCGGGTGCGAGGCAACCACGATCGGGCCGTAGCCTTCGCCGAAACTTGCGCCACAATCGAGCAAAACGTATTTATCGGCGACGAATGTGTAGCCGTAGAAGCTGACGGCGGTGACGTCGTAGGTTTCCTTATGCGCGGCGTGGTTCAGCGTCTCGATGTCGCAGAGAACGTGGTTGAATTTCACGCCAGGCAGGCGGACTTTGCCGGTGGCCAACGCGTAAAACATGAAGGCGTCGTCGCTATCGGGCGAATGCGCGAGCTGAAGCGTGACTGATTCGTGGGCCGTGGCTGGAGTCGACATTTTCGTTGCCATTCTGCGCTCCGAGGAAGCTCTGTCCGGCGCCGCGCAGCGGAGACACGTGACCCGCAAGCCTGTGTCCCGACTGCGGAGCCCGTGAAAGAATCTGCGATCGGCGTGAGCGTCTTCGCGCTTGAGTACCGTCTAAAAGCGATCAAGGATACCACAGCGAGTTGGGGCGGGTACAGGGGCGCGGCGAGCGCGGATCAGACGGTTTTCGCGAGGATCAGCGGCAAAAGGAATTCCTGGAGGCTCTTGCTCTGCGGCGGGGCGACATTTTCAAACTGCATGCCCATGCAATCGCCTCCCGCGACGCGCAGAACGCGTGCGACAAAGGAGAGCGGGGGACCCGACGGAACGTGAACGCGGACTTGGGCCAGCGTCCCGGCCGGAAGCACGCCGGATGCCTGCACGAACATGCCGCCGAAGCTCATGTCGAGCGTTGTGCCCTTGAGTTTCGTTTCGCCCGATTCGATCGAAATGTTGCACGAGACCTTGATGCGGCGAAAGCGGCGGCGCTCCTGTTCGATTGAGTCGGTGGTGGCGCGGACGAGACGGAGAATGTCGTGGCGATCGATCGGCTTGTAGAGAAAGAAATTGGCGCCCGCTTCAAACGCACGTCCGAGAAGGGCGCGATCGTCTTCGCCGGTGATGACCATGATGGGCGTCGAGACGTTGAGACCGCCGGAGCGGATTTTTCTGGTGAGTTCAATGCCGTTGGGCGTGGGCATGTTGACGTCGAGGAAGATCGCGTCGAATTTTTCGCGCGCGAGGCAGGTGACGGCCTGGCCGCTATGGGTGAGCGCGAGGGATTCGATATCGACCGAGTGCAACACTTCCTGAATCAGCTCGCAATTTGCGGGGTCGTCGTCAACTACAAGGGCCCGGCTCGGCATGGTCGCCTCCCAAGGGGCGGTGATGCGAATCGAATGCTGCGCCCGCCCCAGCGGACAGGCCCGCCGCGGCTAGAGGGCGGCTTACGCTCAGACGCGCAACGGCGGTTTCGCAGGCTCGGTAAGCCAGCGATCGAGCTGCTCGCGCAGCTGGCGAAAATCGACTGGTTTTGAAACGCACGCGCTGCACCCGGCGCGCATGACGCGCTCGTGATCGGTAAGCATCGCGTGCGCGGTGACCGCAATGACCGGAATCGCGTGAAGTTTCGGATCGCGGCGAATCCAGGCCACCAGCGCGAGGCCGTCCTGAGAGCCGAGCTGCACGTCGAGGAGAACGGCTTCGGGCGGATCACCCTTGAAAACCTCAAAGGCTTCGTCCAGCGTCGTGGCGGATTGGACCTGAAAGTTTTCCGAGCCGAGCCATTCCTGGAGCAGCTCGAGGTTCGCGGCGTTGTCTTCGACGACGAGAATGCGGTGGCTCATGATTTCGTCACCAATTCCGGCGGCACCGTTTGCTTCAAATGCTGGAACAGAATCTCCTGCCAGCGATCGGATTTGCGAAGCAGGGCCGCGCTATTGGCCTCGAGGAAGTCTTTCTCCGATTGCGTGAGATCTTTGCTCGTCAGCACGAAAACCGGAAGGTCGGTGGTGGACGGATTGCCGCGCCACTCCGCGAGCAAATCGAACCCGCTGACATCCGGCAAGATCAAATCCAGGATCACAAGCTCAGGCAATCCTTTGCCGATTCGCGCGCGAGCCGCAGCGCCATCGGCGGCGATGTCCACCAGATATCCGCGATGCATCAGGGATTCGGCGATGAATTCGCGCGTCGAAGGATCGTCTTCCACAACCAGGATCGAGCGGGGGCCGGAACGCGCCGAGCGGCTCAAGCAGCGGTCGACGGAAGCGAGCAGGACCAGTTTCTCGACGGGCTTGACGATGTATTCGTCCGCGCCGAGAAGCGCGCCGGTGGATGGCTGGTCGACGATAGTCACCACGATCACGGGGATGTGGGCGGTGCGGCGGTCGCTCTTAAGGGCGGTGAGAATCTGCCAGCCGTTGATGGGCTTCATGACGATGTCCATGGTGACGGCGTTGGGCTGGATCGTAACCGCAAGCTCGACGGCCTGCTGGGGATCGGTGCACAAGGTCACGCGATAGCCGGCTGAAACCAGCTGAGTCTCGAGCAGCGCGGCTGCGGTCTTGTCGTCTTCGACGACGAGGATTTGCGCGGCCGCGACGGACTCCGGCTTGCGATCGACCTCCGGCTCAACGCGCGGCGCGACAACAGAAGGCACGTAAGGCAACGTGAAATAGAAGCAGCTGCCAGCGCCGGGCTGGCTCTCCAAGCCCAGATTGCCTCCATGCAGCTCAACGAGGCGCTGGGTGATCGCAAGTCCGAGTCCGGTGCCCTCCGGGGCCTTGCTGCTCTGGCTCAGCCGGTAGAACGCTTCGAAGATTCGCTGTTGTTCCTCGGGGGGAATGCCGGGGCCGGTATCGCGGACTTCGAGGCGCACGACGTCGTCGATCCGCGTGGCAGCCAGCTCGATTTTCCCGCCTTCCGGCGTGAACTTGACGGCGTTGCCGATCAGGTTCATCAGGATCTGTTTGAGGCGCATGTTGTCGGCGCGAACGCTCAAGCCTGGCGCCGGGTGCCGCACCACAACGTGTCCCTTTTTGCCGATCAGCGGATGCAAAGTGTCGCACGCTTCCGAGAAGCTGGTCTCGACAGGCACCGTTTCGATCGCCAGCTGAAGCCGGCCGGCTTCAATGCGGGAAAGATCGAGGATGTCGTTGATCAGGCGGAGAAGATGCCGACCGCCATTGACAATGTGGCGGAGGTAGCGCTGCTGCTTTTCATTGAGGGCGCCATATCGGGCCTCGCCGAGCAAATCGGAAAAGCCGAGGACTGCGTTCAAAGGAGTCCGCAGTTCGTGGCTCATGGTGGAAAGGAACTGGTCTTTGAACTTGTTGGAGCGCTCGGCGTCGTTTTTGGCGCTGACGAGCTGTTCCTGCGTCAGCTTGAGCTCGGTCACATCGTGCGCGGTTGCGTAGATAACCTGGTCATCGAGTGACGGAGTCGCATTCCACATAAACCAGCGGAACGAGCCATCTTTGCAGAGGTAGCGGTTCTCAAACTGGATGGCTTCGTGTCCCGCGGCCTGCCGGGCAGCCTCCTGCGCGGTTCGCTTGCGATCGTCGGGATGAATGAATTCCACATAAGGCCGCGAGAGCAATTCCTGAGTCGTCCACCCGAGCACTCTTTCCCACGCTGGATTGACGCGCTTGAAATATCCATCGAGGCCGGCGATGCATAGCGGGTCGAGCGACAACATAAAATATTTGTCAAGCTCGCGGCGCGACCGACGGGTTTCGGCGATTTGGGCTTCCAGTTCCCGATTGAGCGCCTCATTAGCGGCAGCGAGACGCGTTTCGCGACGCATCAGGAGCGCCGCAAATGCGGCCGTCATAAGATAGACGAGAAGCAGGTACAAACTCATGGAGCGAAATTGGCTCTTCAGCCGCAACGCGGGCGCCAGAGCCTGGCTTTCGGGGCGCACGAACAAGGCGGCCCAACCGAGCCGAGGAATGGGGGCAAAGCCGACGAAGCTTTTCTGTCCGTCAACATTGATTTTGTCGCTGCCTTCCGCTCCCTGCAAGGCGCGGCCAACCAGCCCGGATAGCGACGCGCTAACGGGCGCGCTTTGTGTGCCGACGTTGGGAGACGCGGCGACGACGCCGTGCCGATCGACGATGACGAATCCCTGCCAGCCGCCCTGTTCGAGAGTATTGAATTTCGCGGCGAGCGTGGCCACGCTGTAGGTGGCCATCAGGATTCCGGTGGGATTCCCCTGGTCGTCGAGAATCGGGACGGCCACGGCGACGACAGACGGCTTGGCTCCGGCGGCAGTGCTGTAAACCTCGGATACATACGGTTGCCAGTGCGCGGAGACGCCTTTATACCAGTCGCGGTAGGCGAAATTCTGGCCGACGATCGGGTCGTCCGGAACGATGACTCGCAGAGTTCCGTCGGTTTCGTATACGCTGGCGAAAAGGAACGCGGGCTCGAATGTGCGAGCCTCCCGAAGGTCGCGTTCGATCGAGGAAGGATTGCGATGCGCCCAATCTTCACGTAGTGATGGGCGCCCGGCAATCGAGGTGAGGATATTTTCTGCTGAGTTGAGGTCTTTATCCGCGATCGCCGCGAGTGTGCGGGCGCGAACGAGATCGCCTGCCAATTCCCTCTTCTCGATTTCCTGCGCGGTCCGCAGGTACATCCAGTAGGCGCTGCCCATCAAAGGGAGGACGAAGAGCAGAAGCAGGAGTGCGAGCAGCCACCCACCGCGTCCGGCGCGTTCACCAGACTTCCCGGCATGTGTGGACTTGCCAACATCAACAGCTGACATCAAATTCCTCCGACGAAAGTCCGCAAGACGCGCGCGAGCAGAGGATCCCCAGGTAAGCCCCCCGTGGGCTGATATACCTATTTTAGCGACATGAACGGAGGCTTGACTCTTTTGTGGTCAGCACTAATACGATGAGTTAATACGGCCAGCGGTCGCAATATACGAGATTCAGCGCGCGGCATACACCGCACTCAGCCGCGAATTACCCGGCGGTTTGAGCGGTGGCGCGCCGCAATGCAACTCCGGTAGAATGCCGCGGGAGAAAACCAATGCCTCCATTTTCCGGGGTCGATTTTCTGGACTTCGATTCCCTGCTGAGCGACGAAGAGAAGCTGGCGCGAAAATCGGTGCGCCAATTCGTGGACGAGCAGTTGCTGCCGATCATCGTGCAGCACGACCGCGAAGGCACGTTTCCGATGCATCTGGTGCCGGAAATGGCAAAGCTCGGGCTTTTCGGCGCGAACCTGAAAGGCTATGGCTGCGCGGAGATGTCGAATGTCGAGTACGGACTGGTGACGCAGGAGCTCGAACGCGGCGATTCGGGGCTGCGGAGCTTCGCCTCGGTGCAGTCCGCGCTGGTGATGTACCCGATTTATGCGTTCGGCTCGGACGCGCAGAAGGAGAAATGGCTGCCCGCATTGCAACAGGGCAAGGCGATCGGTTGTTTTGGACTGACCGAGCCGCAATTCGGGTCCAATCCTGGCGGGATGCTGACGCGGGCGGTGAAGAGCGGCGACAGCTACGTGCTCAACGGCGAGAAGATGTGGATCACGAACGGCTCGATCGCGGATGTAGCGGTGGTCTGGGCGAAATGCGAGGACGAGAAGGTCCGCGGCTTTCTGATCGAGAAAGGCACGCCGGGATTCAAGGCTTGGGCCATTCACGGGAAACAGTCGCTGCGCGCGTCGGTGACCTCTGGTCTGGCGATGACGGATTGCAAAGTTCCCGCGGAAAACGTCCTGCCGGGGGTGCAGGGCCTGCGCGGCCCGCTGTCATGCCTCGATCAGGCGCGTTACGGGATTGGCTGGGGCGCAATCGGCGCGGCGATGGCCTGCTACGACACAGCGCTCGGCTATTCGAAAGAGCGGAAACAGTTCAACGACCGGCCGATTGCCTCGCACCAGATGGTGCAGGAAAAACTGGTCTGGATGATCACGGAAATCACGAAGGCGCAGTTCCTGGCGCTGCAAGTCGGCCGGCTAAAGGACCAGGGGCGCGTGCATCCATCGCATATTTCGATGCTGAAGATGAACAACGTGTGGATGGCGCGCGAAACGGCGCGGATGGCGCGGGAAGTCCTGGGCGCGAACGGAATCGTGGACGACTACGCGATCATGCGGCACATGAACAATCTCGAGTCGGTCTACACCTACGAAGGGACGCACGATATTCACAAACTCGTGATCGGCGAACGTATCACCGGTATCTCCGCGTTCATCTAAAATCGCGGCACATCCAGTCCTGAAAATCGAACCGAGGTCCGACCGTTTCGACTATCATACGTTTACGGGCGGGGCCTTTTACCTAAGCTTCAAGCGCACCCAGGGGGATTTATGGAACGTTCGTTGAGTCTTGAATTTCTGCGCGTCGTGGAAGTGGCGGCGGTCGCGTCGGCCAGGACGATGGGCCTGGGAGACGGCCATAAGGCCGACCAAGCCGCGGTCCAAGCCATGCGCACGGAAATGGAAACCGTGAGAATGAACGGCACGATCGTGATCGGCGAAGGCGAGCGCGATGAAGCGCCGATGCTCTACATCGGCGAAAAAGTGGGCGCGGGAAGCAAGGAAAAGAATCCCGGCTATCCGGCCGTGGACATCGCGGTCGATCCGCTGGAGGGCACGAACCTATGCGCCACTGGCGCTCCGAATTCAATTACTGTGCTGGCGGCAAGCGAGGCCGGGGGGCTGCTCCACGCGCCCGATCTTTACATGGAAAAAATCATCGTCGGGCCGAGTTGCCGGGGCGCGGTCGAGCTCGACGCGCCGGTGGAGCATAACCTTCGGCTGGTGGCCAAGCGGCTGGAGCGCGACGTGGAAGATTTGGTTGTCATGGTCCTCGATCGTCCTCGCCACGAAAAGATGATTCGCGACATTCGCAAGTCCGGCGCCCGAATCCGGCTCATCTCTGACGGCGATCTTTCCGCCGGAATCAGCACTTCCATCCTCGGCTCGGGCGTCCACGTGGTGATGGGCACCGGAGGCGCACCGGAAGGGGTGTTGACGGCGGCGGCGCTGCGTTGCCTGAACGGGGAGATCATCGCGCGGCTGGTCGTGAACAAACCGGAGCATGAGGAACGTCTGGCGGAGATGGGCGTAAAGGACTCAAAGAAGATCTACGAGACGGCCGACCTGGCGCCCGGGAAGAAGATTATTTTCGCCTGCACGGGTGTGACGGACGGCAGCCTGCTGCGCGGAGTGCGGTTCTTCGGGGACGGAATTCGGACTCAATCGCTGGTGATGACGCTCGACCATCGACAGGTGCGGTTCATCGATTCCGTGCACATGGAACGCGGTGCAGATGTAAGAGTGCGGTTCAATTAGCGAGCGACACTACGGGCCGGGCGTCCGCCGCGGCGGACGTCCGGCCGATTCCGTGGTCGTCGTAGTCGTGCTAGCGGTGCAAGACAGACGCAACGTGCCCGCCCGGAGCCTGCCGGCGAGGCACATTGTGCGGCATCCGCTCGGAAGTCTGCGGAGCCAGCGGACGCACCATGTGGCTCGTGCTGACGTGCTCGCTGATCGCCTGCAGCCTCTTCAGAATGCCCTGCCATTGCGTCCAGTCCAGCTGCCGCAAGAACGGACGAAGCCCCTGAATGAATGGGTCCTCGAGCACCGTTTCGCCGTTTGTCTCCGGAACGAAAAAGCGATTCAGCCCGACTCCCAAGGCTTCTGCAATCTTCTCGAGCGTGCCGAGGCTGGGGGTCATCTGGCCACTTTCGATGCGGGACAAATACGAGCGTGACACGCGAGAGCGCGCCTGTAGCTGGCTCTGCGTCATGCCGCGCGATTCTCGCAACTGCCGGATGCGCTGGCCGATGTTTTCCACCGTTTCGCGATTCGGCCAGTTTTCGAACAATTGCCGGTCATCCCCGGGCAAGTCTTGTGGCGACGGCGTCGGGATGACGAACGTCACCTTTGGGGGCAGCAAGCGCAGGCAGCGACGGCAGTTACCCGTGCGCGTGCGATACTGCACCAACCCGCATACTTGACAGCGGATGACCTCTCGATCCATTTCCATGCTGGTTGCTATACTTTCTTTTTCCGCCACCGGTCTCCTCGCAGACTAATCCGGCGATGCGAAAAGGGGGAACTATACGTCAGGGGGAAGGCAGAAACGGCGCGCAACGCATTGTCCATAGGGTGCCATTTCTTGTCAAGCCTTTTCTCCCGGCTCCCGGACAGTAATTCTAGCGCCGCGTCCCGGACGATTACAAATTAAACGGGATCTTGCCCGGCTTGCGCAGCAAAGTGCCTTCGCCTTCAGGCGAAACGACAGTACCTGTCCAGACGAAACGCGGCCAGGGGACATATTTTCGCCGCTTTTCACTGTGCTATGATGGCCTACGGTCTGGCTGATCCGGTTTTACTGGGGGGAAATTGCAGATTGGTTTGAGGAATAGATTGACCGTGGCCACGTTTGCCATCATCTGTGTCGCGTCGGCAGTGGCGAGCGTGTCAACCCAAGCGCAGGGGCGAGGCGGCCAGACACTGGAAGGCGTCTTTCGCCAAATGGACGCCCAGGCCAAGAATTTCCACAGCGTTTCCGCGGAAATCGAACGGACAAAAGTTACAGTCGTAGTGAATGACAAGTCGACGGAATCCGGCAGCATTTTGGTTCGCGGCGACCGGATGCTGCTCGAGCTAAAAGTTCCCGATCCGCGCACGATTCTTCGGACGGGAGACACCCTTTTTATCTACACTCCCGGCCTGAAGCGCGTAGAGGAGTACAACCTGGGCAAGAACCGCGCGCTGCTGGATCAGTTCCTGCTGCTGGGGTTCGGCACCGACAGCCACGAGATGCAGAAAAGCTACCTGGTTACGCTTCTACGGGAAGAAAAGATCGACGACCGCAAGACGGTCCAGCTGGAATTGACACCGAAGCTGGAGGCTGTGCGGAGCCAGATTTCCAAGATTCAAATCTGGCTGGATGAGGCGAGCTGGCTGCCGGTGCAGCAGGAGTTTTTCGAGGCAGGGTCGGGCGATTACTCGATCGTGAAGTATTCGAAAGTCGTGCGGAATCCGGGGTTGTCGGATTCGCAGTTCAAGCCGCACTGGCCCAAGGGAACTGCCAGAATCAAGCCTCAGGGCTGAGCGCCGCCGAGCGAACTTGGCGGCGCCTGGGCGCCCTTCCCCCGCTCTTGCTGGTGCGCGTCATTCTCTTCCTGCTCGAGCAGCGCGCGTTTGCGATTGATTCCCCACCGATAGCCCGCCAAATTCCCATCCTGCCGCACCACGCGATGGCACGGAACCACGACCGAGACCGGGTTGGTGGCGCAGGCGCGGGCCACCGCGCGGATCGCCTGAGGACGGCCGATCGCGCGCGCGACTTCCGTGTACGTTTTCGTTGAGCCGTACGGAATCTTGCGCAGCTCCTCCCAGACGCGCCGTTGAAATGCCGTGCCCTGCACGTCGGTGGGAAGGTCGAGATGCGGCTCTTGTCCTCGAAGATGCGAAAGGATTCTGCTGACTCGTTCTCCAAGGCTTCCGGCAACCTTGTGGCCCGAGGCGGCTTCGGGGATCAGATTCGCGGCGGGATATTCCTTGCGTAGCGCAGCGCGCAGCGTGGCATCGGATTCGCCCAGATAAAGCGCGCTGATGCCGCGGTCCGTCGCGCCGACAAGCAGCCGCCCGAGCAGCGAATCGACGATAGTGTAGTGAATGTGCATCCCAGCCCCGCCGCGTCCATACGCCGCGGGAGTCATGCCCAGATGCGAGGGCGCGCGTTCGTACAGCCGGCTCGACGAGCCATATCCTGCTTCATAGATTGCCGTAGTCACGTTGTCTCCTTTTTTCAGGCGCGATTTCAGCCGGCGCATCCGCTGCGCATCGGCGTACTGGCGCGGTGTGATGCCCATCGCGCTGCGAAACGCGCGATCGAGCTGGTGAGGGCTCATGCCCGCGGACTTCCCGAGAGCGGCGAGCGTCAATTGGGTGTCGCTGCGGAGGTCCACACCCGGGTCGGCTTGGACGCGCGCCTCAATTTCGCGGCAGACGCGCGAGACCGTCTCGATCCGCGCATCGCGCATCGGCACAGTTCGCGGATGGCAACGCCGACATTCGCGGAAGCCCTTCTGTTCGGCAGCTTCCGGCAGCGAAAAGAAAACGACCTGCTCTCGCCGAGGTTTTCGCGAAGGACATGACGGCCGGCAATAGATCCCGGTCGAGCGAACGCCGTAAACGAAGGCGCCGTCCGCGCGGCGGTCGCGGGATTGGACCGCCTGCCACTGGGAGCCATTTCCAGCGCGGCCCACACCGTGTTCTCTCCCGCTTCGCCTCCTGAGCATTTTTCGATTTCTCCGCTTAAATTGAACCTTCGCCCTGACAATACCCAAGGCTGAAGAATCGCACTATCCGATTCTCTCGCCAATATTTGGCTGGATTGACATTTGGTGGCTGGCCCGAAGCTCCCTGTTTCCCGGTTGATAGGGGTTGCCCAGGGAGGGTTGCATGATACGGCACTTTTTGTCCGGCCTTCGTTGACCCTTTCGCCCGCCTCCAGCATATTCGGACAACTGATTGGGGGTCATCCGTAGGCATTGAGGCAGTGCTTGGGGGTAGTCCGATGGGAGCTGTGCCGGAACGTGACAGTCGCGCCGATTTTCCTTCGTCTCGTAAAGATGCAAGCAGCACAGAATCCGTACCATCTCTAACAGGAAAGCCGGGGCCAAGGCGTTTCGCCCGCGTGCCGACGCATTCGATCGGCGTCGCGTCCGAACGCCGGCGCTACCCGCGTGCTTCGCTTTCGCTGCCGCTTCGCCTCACGCGGATTGGCAACGCCGTCGAGCCCGTGCCCGTCACGCTGGTGACGCGGAACATCAGCTCGAGCGGAGTCTATTTCCTCGCGCCGCGCGTGATCGAACCGGGCATGGCGATCGAGCTTGAAGTCGCGCTCGTCGATCGGCCGCTGGGCTTTGGCCGCGTGCAAATGTGCACGGCGGCTCACGTGGTGCGCGCTGAAGAGACCGACATGCCGGGCTGGCGCGCGTATGCCGCAAGCTTCGATGACTTTGCGCTGCAACGCGACGACGTGCTGCCAATGCGGTACAAGGCCGGCTAGGCGCCTCGGCATTCGCTCTGCTCTCGCCCACTCGAACTTCTGATACGATTCTTCTACATTGAATCGAACGCTAATTTCTGCGCGCGTCGTCCTGCTCGATTGGGACGGCACCATCCTCAATTCTTACGCCGCGGATCAGCGCGCGTTCCTCGCGATGTTCCGAGGGCTCGGAATCGAATGGGGCGTTCGCGAGATCGATCGCCACTATTCTCCCGACTGGTATCGCGTCTACCGCGCTGCTCGAATTCCGCGGCTTCACTGGGACCGCGCCGACCGTCTGTGGCGCAGGGCGTATCGTTTGGAGCGGCCTCCCTTGCTTTCCGGCGCGCGTGCGGCGCTGCGCATTCTCCGGCGGCGATTCCAGCTCGGAATCGTGACTGCCGGCAGCCGCGGGCGGGTGCGGCGGCAGCTGCGCGATTTCGGCCTCCGCGAGCACTTTTCGGCGTGCGTCTATAGCGAGGACACGACGCACAAAAAGCCGCACCCAGCTCCGCTCGAGCTCGCGCTCGACCGACTGCGCGCCAGCCCCGACGAGTGCGTGTACGTCGGCGACGCTCCGGCGGATATCGAAATGGCGCGCCGCGCGGGCGTGCGCGCGATCGGAGTGCTTGGCCCCTTCCCTTCTGCCGGACAGATTCGCGCGGCGCGGCCGGACCTGCTGCTGCGCTCGATTCGCGAGCTGCCCCGGTATCTGCGCCCCGCGGACTAATTCCGTGGCGCGGGCGGAGCAGCGGGTGCGGCGGCGGTCGCCGGGGCCGATGGCGGGGCTGCCGACGCATTCGGCTTGAATTCGGTCGAGCGGATTACCAGCCGCAACTGGTATTGCTCGTCGCCGGAGCCAAGGAAATCGTCCGAGGTCGTATAAGTGGGCAGCCAGTACTTGTCCTGAAAGTTTTCGCGGTAAGTTTCGAACAGGCTGAACGGAAGCTTGGTCCCTTCGTCGGCCAATTCCGTGACGAATTTTCCGTAGGTTTCAACGATGGCGAGGTCGTGGTCGTCCACGAAGACCACGCCCTGAAAAAGGCGCCGGCTGCGGCTGAGTTGCTTCGGCTTCACCTGGAAGACGTACGTGTTCAGCTCATCGAGCTTCTGCTGCCCGGCGTAGAGAAAATCGTAGTTTGCGATCTGGTCCGTGGTGAGAAAGAACTGCGGCAGAGCCATCATTGTTCGGACGTCTTCGAACGAGTAGTGCGAAAGCTTGAGCGTAGATTCCGGCGGCTTCACGACGCGCCACATTCGCTGGCCGTCGGGACGCGTGTATTCTTCGCCGGTCACCGTGAATGTGCCTCCCGGATTCGACAATTCCTCGATGCGAATGGCCTGCGTGAAATCGTAAGTATCGTAGATTCTCTGCGCGGCGTCTTCCGCAGCCGCAAACTTGCGAATGATTTCCTGCTCCGGGATCGGCGGCGGCCCCGGATGCGGCACCGAAGGGATGCGCTTCACTTCGTATTTCGGCGGAGGCGCCATCGGCCCCCGACTGTCGTCTTGGGCGCGCAGGCCGGATGCACCCAGCGTGAGAGCCACGATGGCCAGTGCCGCGAAAATCGTCGTTCGATGAGTCCGTTGAGTCATTTTAGAAATTAGATGCACCGCCGGGCCGCTGCGTTCGACCTGCCGCGACGAATTGCCAGCGAAAAATATCACATCGGCTTCGAAACGCGATTCAAAAAGACCAGCTTGCAACGGCTGCGCGTCTGCTAAAATCGCGCGTTTGTTGGCCCGGGCCGAATCCGCCGTGCAACAGGAAACGAACGCGAAGCGCTTCTACGTCAGTGGAATCGTGCAGGGCGTGGGCTTCCGCTCCTACGTCGAGCGCGCCGCCCGCCGCCTGAAGCTGGCCGGATACGTGCGAAATCTGCGCGACGGCCGCGTGGAAGCTTACGCGATTGGAGAGGCTACGGCGCTCTCTTCTTTACGAATGACCTTGGAGCGCGGCCCGAACAGCGCTTCGGTCACGGGCGTGTCCGAAGCGCCGGCGGAAATCGAGATGCGATTCGCAGCGGAATTTTCGATCGAGTACGACGAGTGACGCCAGGAAAGGAAACGATGGACGACCTGAAAAAACTGATCCGCGAGATTCCCGATCACCCGAAGCCTGGAATTTTGTTCTATGACTTGACCACTCTTCTGCAGGACAAAAAGGGGTTTCATGCGTTGGTGGACAAGCTTTGCGATCACTACGCCTCGAAGCCCGTCGATATCGTCGCGGGAATCGAGGCGCGCGGATTCATCTTCGCCCCGGCGCTGGCCTATCGCCTCGGCGCGGGTTTCGTGCCCGTGCGCAAGCCGAAGAAACTGCCTTGGAAGACCACGTCCGTGACCTATCAGCTCGAATACGGCACCGATCAGCTGGAAATCCATCAGGACGCCGTTAAAAAGGGCCAGCGTGTGCTGTTGTGCGACGACTTGCTCGCCACGGGCGGCACCGCTGCCGCAGCTATCGACCTCGTCCGGCAGCTGGGAGGCGAAATCGTCGGCGCAGCGTTCGCCGTGGAATTGAATTTTCTGCAAGGGCGCAAGAAATTACCTGGCGTAGACGTCTTCTCGCTCTTGAAATACGACAGCTAGCTGCGCTGTGCGCGCCGCTGGCGGACGGCTTCGAAAAGCATGACGCCGGCGGCGACCGACACGTTCAGCGAGCGCACCGGCCCTTGAGTCGGAATCGAGACGAGAAAATCGCAGCGCTTGCGCGTCAGTTCGTGCAAGCCCTCGCCTTCGCGGCCCAGCACGATTCCGACTGAGGACTTCAAGTCCACTTCTGTGTGCGTTTTTTCCGCGCGCTCGTCCAGTCCCACGAGCCAGTAGCCCGCTTCCTTGATTTCTTCCATCGCGCGAACGAGATTTTTCACGCGCGCCACGGGAAGATGCGCCAGCGCCCCGGCCGACGCGCGCTCGACCGTGTCGCTCAGGCCCGCCGCGCGCCGCTCGGGAATCACAACTCCCTGCGCGCCCGCGGCGAGCGACGTGCGCACGATCGCGCCCAGATTGTGCGGGTCCTCGATGCCGTCGAGCAGCACGAGCAGTCCGTGCTCGCCTTTCGCGGCTAGCAAATCCTCGAGTTCAACCGCGGGCTTCGCTGCTGCAAGAGCAGCAACTCCCTGGTGCTCGCGCGTACCCGTGGCGCGATCGACCTGCCCTCGTTCCTCGAAGCGCACCGGCACGCCCCGCGACTTCGCCAGCTGCACAAGGGCCTCCACGCGTTCACCGTGGCGCCCCTTCGCGATCAGAATGCGGTCGAGCGCCCGCCCGGCTGCGAGCGCCTCTTCGACGGCGTGAAATCCAGTAATCCAGTTCATTGGCACGGCGAAGACTCAGTCCAGCGCGGCGCAGAATTCCAGCATTCGCTGCCTGCATCCCTTCACCGGCGTGGCAAACGGCAGCTTCGCGGCTGCATCGAGCAGCAAAATCACTCGGTCGAGTTCCCGATCGCCCGTCCGGCCGGCGAGCGCGACGCGAATCGGATAAAACATGTCGCGGCTGCGGTACCGCATGGCCGCTTTCATCCCGTCGACGATCTCCTTCAGCCGGTCGGAGTCGACATCGCCGCCCGCGAGAATGCGATTCGCCAGCTCGCGGATCACATCGCGCGCCCCTTCCCGCGCCAGCACGGCCTGATTCGCGGCATCGCGCAATATCTCGCACGCGTCGTAACGAAAAACCAGCGCGAGCAAATTCTCCAGGGCCGCCCGGTCAGCCACATGCGGGCCGAGCAAATCGGCCGCCCGCGCGAGCCAAGCCTGCAACGCGAACTCCGATTCAGCATTACTCGCACCGCCAAGCCAGCCGCGTTCGCGCAGGATCGCAGCGACATCTTCAGAGGTGAAGGACACGGCAGAAGAAGGCGCTTCGGATGGGACGCCGGACGACATGGCCTCAGTGCTGGCTTAGCGTCGCGACGACGTGCGCGGCGATGGCCTCGCCGCGGCCGACTGCGTCGACGCCTTCGTTGGTCTTGGCTTTCAGGTTGATCTCATTCGCCGTGATGCCAAGCGCCTTGGCCAGCGCCGCCCGCATCGCCGGGAAATGCGGCCCGAGCTTCGGTCGCTCGCACACCACAATCGCATCGATGTTCACGATCCGAAATCGGCGATTCGACAGCAGGCTGCGGATATGATCGAGGAATATCAAACTCGCCGCACCCTTCCATTTCGGGTCCGTATCCGGGAAATGCGTGCCGATATCGCCGAGGCCCGCGGCACCCAGAAGCGCGTCGCAAATCGCATGGCAGAGCACATCGCCGTCCGAGTGCCCCTGTGCCCCCTTCTCGAATGGCACTTCGACGCCGCCGATCATCAGCTTGCGCCCTTCGACCAGCCGATGCAGATCGTACCCGATTCCCGCAAAATTCACTTTGCTTGTCGCTCCTGCTCCAAATAGAACCGCGCGAGATCCATGTCCGAGGGCCGCGTAATCTTGATATTCCGCTCGGAGCCGTGCACGACGAACACGTCGTGCCCAAATCGTTCGACCAGCGCCGCTTCGTCCGACGCGGTCACGTCGTCCTGCTGCGCCTTGCGGAACGCATCCCGTAGGAGCGCGTAGGAAAACGCCTGCGGGGTCTGCGCCAGCACGATCCGTTCGCGCGGAATCGTTGCCGAAATCAGCGCCATGTCCTCCGGCAGGTTCGTGCGCTTCACTTCTTTTATGGTATCGATCGCCGGAAGCCCCAGTATCGCGGCGCCCCGCGCCCGTGCCTCCGCAATCAGCCGCTCGATCTGCTCGCGGGTCACGAACGGCCTCACGGCGTCGTGCACCAGCACGATCTCCGTCGAGGGATCGACCTGTGCCAGCGCGTTTGCCACGGATAGCTGCCGGGTGTCGCCACCATGGACCACACGCGCGGGCCGGCCCAGCGCTGCCTTTGCTACCTTATCTTGCAGCGATATCACGTCTTCGGCGCGCGTGGAAATGAAGAAATCGGTGATCGCCGGACAAGAGGCCAGCCGCCGCAGCGTGAAAATGATCAGGGGCATGCCATCGAGTTCGAGGAACTGCTTGGGCTGGTCCGCGCCCATGCGCGTGCCGAGTCCAGCGGCCGGAACAATGGCTGCGATGCGAGTCATGGAAGGTTAGGAGTCTATCTCAGTCGCGGCGTTCGCAGCGAGACAAACGCGGCGCGTGTGCGGATCATCGGCGGCGCCAATCAATCACGACCGCCCGGATTCGGGATAGAGAGGCCGCGGAGGCCGCTCGCCGCCCGGAGTGTGACCTTCCGCGCGACTTGTTCCTGATCCCTCGGCCGAGGCTGCGGGAATCGGGCGTGGAGTCTGCTCGCCGCGCTCGTCGTAGCGCCCGAAGATCATCTTGCCCGCGGTCGTCTGGTGAACCGACGTGACGCTGATGTCGATCGTTTTGTTGATCATCTTGCGCGCGCCATCGACCACCACCATCGTGCCGTCGTCCAGGTACGCCACTCCCTGATTGTATTCTTTCCCTTCGCGCAGAATGAATACGCGCATGGTCTCGCCCGGCAGCACCACCGGCTTCAGCGCGTTCGCCAGCAGGTTCACGTTCATGATCTCGATCCCCTGCAGCGTGGCGACCTTGTTCAGGTTGAAATCGTTGGTCACCACTTTCGCGCTGTAGCGCTTGGCGAGTTCGATCAGCTTCATATCCACGTCGGGAATGTGCTGGAAATCGTCTTCGGCGATCTGCACTTCGAGGTGCGGCATTTTCTGGATGCGCTGCAGCACTTCCAGGCCCCGGCGCCCGCGCTGGCGTTTCAGCGGGTCGGCCGAATCGGCCACCAGCTGCAATTCGCGCAGCACGAAGTGCGGAATGATGATCGTGCCGTCGAGAAAGAGCGCCTCGGCGATGTCGCCCACGCGGCCGTCGATGATCACGCTCGTATCGAGCAGCTTGAACGACTGGCTCGCATTGCGCTCGCTCCCGAACACTCCGCCGAACGCCTGAAGATTCAGCATGTCGCCCTTGTTCGCGCCCAGGACCATTCCGATGTACGTCATCACCAGGAAGACCGCGAGGCTGAAAAACGACCGCGTGCTTTCCGGCATGGTCGTGTGCGTGAAGATCAACGAGGTCAAATAAGCGCCCAGGATTCCGAGAATCGAACCGACTGACGCTCCGATCAGCCGCCTCAGGCTGATTTTCTGCAATCGCGTCTCG
The DNA here is from genome assembly GCA_963769415.1 of uncultured Acidobacteriota bacterium. Classification (GTDB taxonomy): domain Bacteria; phylum Acidobacteriota; class Terriglobia; order Acidiferrales; family UBA7541; genus Palsa-295. The sequence continues at coordinate 864,503 of CAVYLM010000005.1, read as the reverse complement.
AAAAATATCACCGCAAACGCGAAAACCAAGCCTGCTGCGGCGCCTTGTTCCTTCGAGATGCTAAAAGGACGGAAATGATACCCGACGACGACGCAGACCGCGGTGAAGACGATCTTCAGCGCCAGCATGTCCCAAAACGAGCCTGCGCGTTCCTGTGGAGAGCGGACTACGGCGGCGGGCCGGGTGGACGGCGAATCTATACTCGCGCCGGACGAAATGCGACCGGGCGCGTGTGACGGCTTTGCCATGGCAGCACCCTATGAGCGTATAAAAGTATGAGTCAGCATAGACCCAAGTTGTCTTACCGCCGGCCTGGCGAAAATAAATTTTCGGAGCCGGTTATGAATCGAGCCGGTTATGAAACAAGAACTAGTATAGACGCCAGTATATCACCGTGGATTGAGCGGGAGTCAAACGCGGAGCGTCCCTGAGGAACGAAGTGCGTTAAACGTAATAGCGCGGCACGCGCTTGCCGAGCGCGCACAGCAAGTCCGAGGTGACCGTACCAATCTCGGCGGCTACGTCGGAGACCCTGATTTCCGCGTCGCCGTCGCGGCCGTAGAGCGTCACCACATCGCCGAGTTTCGCTTCGGGCACGCTGGTCACGTCGAGCGTGGTCAGATCCATCGAAATCGCGCCCACCAGCGGCACGCGCCGGCCATGCAGCAGCGCGCAGCCCCGATTGGTCCGCTGACGCAGGATACCGTCCGCGTAGCCCGCGTTGATCACCGCAATGCGCGAGGGCTGCTGCGTCACAAACCGCGCGCTGTAACCGACGGGCTGCCCGGCGGGCAGATCGCGTAGCGTGATGATCTTCGCGCGCATCGAAAGGCTCGGCTCGACCCTCAAACGGTCGCGAATCTCCTGCCCTTTGTCCGGCGGATCGAACGACTGGTAGTAGCCGTAAAGAATCGCGCCCGGCCGCACCATGTTCGCCCACGTGCTCGGCCGCGCGCAGATCGCGCCGCTATTGGCCATGTGGACGATTCCCGGCGAAATTCCCAGCCCGCGCAGCCGGTCGAGGCATTGCCGGAACGTTTCCTCCTGCTCGACGGTCTGCCGCGCGCTGAAGTCCTCGGCCGAAGCAAAGTGCGTGAGCGTCCCTTCAAGCTCGATGTGCGGCGAATCCGCCAGGGCGCTCGCAAACGCATCCAGCTCCGACGGCAAAATTCCCAACCGGTTCATGCCCGTGTTGATCTTCAGATGAAATCGCAGCCGCGATTTTACCCGCGCCGCCTTGGCCGCGCGCTCCAGATGGCGCACATCCTCGAGCCGCGTCACCGCCGGCGTCAGCCGGTTCTCGATCAGCCGGTGCTCTTCCCCGGGCCAGAACCCCGTGAGCACCAGGATCGGCTTGCGAATGCCAGACTCGCGCAGCTCGATGCCTTCGTTCGCGCAGGTGACGCCGAAGCGCTCCGCTCCCGCCTTCTGCAGCGCCTTCGCCACCGGCACCGCGCCCAGCCCGTAGGCGTTCGACTTCACCACCGCCAGCACCTGCGTCTTCGGCCCGATATGCTTCCGCACCGTGCGCAGATTTCGCGCGATCGCCGCGAGCGAAACCTCGGCCCAAACCGGCCGCCCCACTACTTTGATTGCTTTTGCCATGTTCATTTAGGATGCCAGACTCTCTCCGCGCGGGCGACGCAAATTCAAAGCCGCGAACCGCCTCGTACCGTTTGGGTAAACATGCCGAATTGGCATCTGCAGCCGGGCGGCCATGAAGTGTGGCCGCGGCGCCAACCGGCGGAAGGTGCGGAGAAAGCAGGAGTTGCTGTCCCACAGTACGGTGCGCGGATTAACAATGTGGGCGGCGCGCCGCGGGCGGGAAAACACGACTGTGGAAGCGGGGAGACGGCGGGAGTGTCCGTCGGGTGAGTTCGACGGGATGGAATCGAGAACGGCGGGGGTGCAAGAGTGTCTCACTTCTTTGGGACCTCGATCCTTTGATTTTAATGACTTAGGCGCGAGAGAAGGTGGCACGGTGTCTCACTTAATTTCAGCGGCGAGTGGTGAGTGGCGAGCCTTGCCTGCCGGCAGGCAGGTGGCTAGAAACGAGGGCACACCAGGGGCCTGAGCGCGGCGGCCGGGGAAAAAGCGACCCGACGCTCGCGGTTGCGAGACCGGCAAGCCTTGCATTCGTTGTTCTCGCTTGGCGCCTCTTTGTCCCATGCGTTCGGGGACGCAGCGCCACCCCGGCGGGAAAGTGCCGGGATTCAGAATCCCGGCCGAACCGCACCGGGACCTACGATGAGGCCGTTAGGCCTATCAGCTTCGGCACAAGTGCCGACGCCGAGGGCACGTTACCGGAGCCGAACACGAAAGTCCATAGAACCGGGGTACGAGTACCCCGTGGAAATGTGGGTAATGAGGGCTGAAGGCTCATCCCTGCTTGTCCCCGTGCGCTCAATCGGCCCGATGCACGGTTCCTCTGATTCGTGCAGCAAAGGCGACCAAACACGGGTCTGTGGGCCTTGCGACGCGAGATGGACAGTATCTCCCTTATGTAGGTTCCGAAATTAGGGACCCGAATTCGTCAACCACGTGACATTCGAACCAATCTGCGGAAATTGGCTGTTTAGGGAATTCTGAGGCGGCTATAGCCCTAATTGCTTTATACGCTTCGCTAGCGGTCGGGTACTCCTTATGCGCGATAACCTCGTCCCAAAGCAGCTTGTCACCGCCCACGGGCCGAGCACAAATAATTGCGTAGCCGGTCGCCTTTCGTCGCTCTGCGAGGGAGTGGTCGTAATAATCGCCCCGGTAGACTCGCCACGACTGGGCCTTGGTCAGCCATTTAAACCGCCCGACCATCTTCTCGTTCGCGCGCATCTTAATTCCTCTGGCCGGTAGAAATTTAGTTGTAATGAATTCCCACAACCCCAGCTGATAATTCGGGTCCTCTTTCGCCTTCGAGCGCACACAATCGAAGAGGTCAAAATCTCGCTCCTGGAGGTACGGCTGGAGGCGTTCGAGTTCCTCAACTGTTAGCACCTGGAACGGATAGATATAGAAAGGCTCAGCCGGCGGCGAATTTTCTTCAGGAGCGCCTTCAGGCCAGTCGTGAATTCGGTCGCTAACGTTCTAGCCAGCCCGCCGAATCTGAAAATCGGCTCGTGCACGATTATCATTGGGAGTATGCGACGGATTCGGCTCGACGGTATCTGGCTGCATTCGCGTGGATGCTCAGCGGAAAAAATATGCTCAATATTTCTAAGGAGCTGTTCGACCGCCGCCCCAGGTCCGCTGCCGAACTTCTCTGAGATCCCCTGATAGAAAGGACCTGCCTTCGCTGCGTACCTGTCTGTGATTGGCAGAACCGAACCCTTAATTTCTATCGGAATCAACCCATCACCGAGTAAAACGGCGCAGTCGAAAACTTCAGAACCGTCGTCACCATAAGTGGGTCGACGCAGAAAACTGCCCGGTTCGGCGCTAAGCGATTCGGCCAATAGCTGGCGCACGTATTCTTGTACCAGTTCTCCCCATAGACATTGGAACTGATATCGGAGGTGATCATCGACTAGCCCGTTGACCACCGTCCAATAAAACCCATAGGAGGAGAGCCTTTCGGCCATGAAGATCGGGTCAATCAAGAAATACCTGTAATTGCCTGATCGCCAGAGCGGGAAGCGCCGAAACATGGTCACATCAAAGAAGAACGGGAGATCTGCCTCGGAACCCCGAACCGAGGAAGGCGCGTCTTCGAGGCTGATAGCCATGGGCTCAGCCCAGCTCTTCAGTTTCTCCCCCGAGGCATATCTCTTAGGCGCTCTCACGTCCACGTATGCCATTTCATCGGTAGACATCAGCTCGTCCAACATTTGGCTGTGCTCTATGTGCAAGTAAAGCGTAAGGTCCAAAAAATCTCTGAAGTTCAGCCCATTCAAGAGCGTGAAGATTCTCTCGAACGGCGGCGGGAGAACCTGACCCTTCAGGCGCTGTAAATAATCTTCGAGGACCGGCCCGACGAGACATCTCGTGCGTACGAGCCCGTTCAAGATTAGCTCGGGGTTGTTAAGCTCGGCGCTCGCGGCGAGCTGGGCTGAAACGTCGTCTACTGGCCAATTCGGCTCGCCAAGGTCGGGGCCGTAAAATGAGTTGATTGCAAGAGCGAGTTCTCCCATTTGGTATCGATCCGTTTCTGTTTCAAGGGTGCTGCCGCCCTCGCGAGGGGCGTAAAGTGCTAACAGTTTTATGCCCACAAGCATTTGAGCCCGGTTCAAAACGACGGCAGTCCGGTATAGTTTGTCGCCGAAAGCGCTTACGATCTCCTGTAGCCGCGGCGGTGACAAAACGCTTGCGGTTAGCTTGTCGCTTACGTCGGCCAAGATGTTTTCGTCTCCGGAAGCGACTGCGAGCGACAGGCAGACATTTAACCGCGCTAGAAATGCGGCACCGGCCTCATAGTTGAATCGTTTGGCCATTTGCACTAGTTCAGCGGACGAGGGCTTGCGCTGGCCGAGGTCGTAGAACGAGATCGCGACTATGAGCTTACGGGCACCGTCATTGCGCTCTTGATCTTCCATCGAGCAACCTGCTAACCGAAGAATTTCCTCATCGTGTGGGTCGTGTCCACAGTGGGTCCGGCGGCTCTGAAAGCCTATTCCTCGCCGCTGGTGCTCCAGGCGTCCGGCGCGGCTTCCTCGAACCGCGTGTGGCGGCTCAGGAACACAAAATTGAGGCTGCCGGTCGGGCCGTTGCGCTGCTTGGCGATGATCAGCTCCGCCTGCGCGCGATCTTCCTCGGGGATATCCGTTTTGTAGAAATTCGGCCGGTTAATGAACATCACCACGTCCGCATCCTGCTCGATCGCGCCCGATTCGCGCAGGTCGGAAAGCTGCGGCTTGCGATCTTCACGCTCCGGCGCGCGGGTCAACTGGCTGAGCACGACCACCGGCACTTTCAATTCCTTCGCCAGCGCCTTCAGCGAGCGCGAAATGCTCGAGACTTCCTCCTGCCGGTTCGCGTTGCGCCGGTTCGTGCTCGGCACCACGAGCTGGATGTAATCCACGATCACCAGCGAAAGCCCGCGATCGCGCTTCAGCCGCCGCGCCTTCGCGCCCATTTCGAGCACGGTCGACGACGCCGAATCGTCGATCCAGATCGGTGCGTCGCCCAGCTCCGCGAGCGAGGCGGTTACCTTGCCCCAGTCGTCGCGATTCATGTGCCCGGTGCGGAACTTGTGCGCGTCCACGCGCGCGTGCGACGCCAGCAAGCGCAGCAGCAGCGATTCCTTCGACATTTCCAGGCTGAACACCGCCACCGGCTCGCGCTGCCGCAGCGCCACGTTTTCGGCGATGTTCAGCGCCAACGCCGTCTTCCCCATCGACGGCCGCGCCGCCAGAATAATCAATTCGGACGGCTGCAGCCCGGCGGTTTCGTTGTCGAGCCCGGAATACCCTGTGGCGAGCCCCGTGATCCGCCGCCCCTCGCTGAAAATCTTTTCCAGGCGCTCGAATCCGTCCTTCACCAGATCCTTGACGCCGATCAGCCCGGCCTTCACGCGATCTTCCGCCAGCTGAAAAATCGACGATTCCGCGCGATCCAGAATCACGTCCGCGTCGTCGCCCGCCGCCAGCGCCTGCTCCTGAATCACCGACGCCGAATAGATCAGGCTGCGCAGAATCGCCTTTTCCTTCACGATGCGCGCGTAGTGGTCGACGTTCGTCACGCGCGGCAAACCGTCGGCCAGCTGCGAAAGATACGCCACGCCTCCGGCGGCTTCGAGCTCGCCGCTGCGGGCCAGATCCTCCATCAGCGTGATCGTGTCGATGGCGTGCTGCTTTTCGCCGAGCTGCACCATGCGCTCGAAAATGTGGCGGTGCTGCGGGAGAAAGAAATCCTCCGGACGCAGCCGCTCGACCGCGGCGTTCAGCGCGTGGTTATCGAGCAGCACGGCGCCCAGAATGCTGCGTTCAGCTTCTATATTGTGCGGAAGAGGTCGTTCGAGAGTGGTATCGCTGGCCATTATAATTCGCTTTATTTTCGCCTATCTGAGTTTTTCGCGCAAGAGTCCGTTTTTGCTGCGCTCCCGCGCGCTTTTTTCGTTCAGATTTTTGTGGGGAGTGAACCCAAGCGCGCGTGAGTGTGCCCGCGCGCAGCGTCGCGGTCAATCACACGCGCCTGTGGACTTTCTCGGAAAAGTGGAAAACGCGGCGGAAGTCAGAATCGATCAAAATTTGTCCAGCATGAACAATGAAGTGCTCGAAAAATGAGGGGCTTCATTGCTCATCCTGCGCGAATTTTCAAGAAAAAGGGCGCCGATTGTCGGCGCCCCGAAAATCACGTTCGAATCGCGAACTGAATTGGGTCAGGCCTCTTTCTTCACCGCGAGCTTCACCGTCGCGCTCACTTCCCGATGCAGCTTGAGCGGCACTTCGTACTCGCCAATCACCTTGATCGGCTCGGCCAGCGTGATCTTGCGCTTGTCGATGGTGAAGCCCTTCGCCGCGAGCGCCTCGGAAATATCCGCGGACGTCACCGACCCGAACAGCTGATCGTTTTCGCCGGACTTGCGCGCGAGCTCCAGCGACACACCAGCGAGCAGCTCGGCAAGCTTCTGCGCGTCGCCCTTTTCGGTCGCTTCCTTCTTGGCAAACACCGCGCGCATCTTCTCCAGGCGCTTCATGTTTCCGGCGCTGGCTTCGAGCGCGAGCTTCCGCGGCAGCAGAAAATTCCGCGCGTAGCCTTCGGCCACTTCGACCACCTGCCCGCGCGTCCCAAGCTTTTCGACGTCTTCCTGCAAAATAATTTGCATGTTGTCTCCTTAGACCTTTCGAATCGCTCGGCGGGTTGAAACCCGCCCCTACGGATTAACCTCGCTCTACAGTTCCGCCGCAAACGGCAGCAGCGCGATATTCTGCGCCCGCTTGATCGCCACCGTCAGCCAGCGCTGGTGCCGCGAGCACGTGCCGGTCATGCGGCGCGGCAGAATCTTTCCGCGCTCCTGCAGGAACGGCGCCAGAATCTCGGCGCGCTTGTAATCGATGTAGTCGGACTTATCCACGCAGAAGCGGCATACCTTCTTCTTGCGCACGAAACTCCGCTTGCCGCGCTTCGCCGGACCGCCCGGCCGCGCGCCCTGCGGACGCGGACCGCCCGGCCCGCCGAATCGTCCCGGAGGTCCCGAGTGTCCCCCGGATCCCTGCCCTGAATATCCCGATGGTGCTGACGGCGCCGCCGGCGGTGCCGGTGGTCGCGGTGCTTGTTCATCTGCCATTCGTATTCTCCTGATTCCTCAATCTTGAAAATGACCTCGAAAATTAAGAAGCTGCCGGGGCCGGCTCAGCCGGACTCGCTGCCGCGGGGGGCGCCGACGGGCTCGCCGACGGAACGGTCTTCCGCGGACGCCGCGCCGCGCGCTTCTCGCGATGCCGCTTGAGCTTCTCCTGCCGCTTCAATTCCTCATCCACGCGCACGGTGAGGTACTTCATCACCGGATCGGCCACCTTCAGCCGGCGCTCGAGTTCCTTGATCACTTCCCCGTGGCTCGATTTCAGCACCATGTACACGTAGAAACCCTCGCGCAGGCGCTGCACGCGGTAGGCCATGCGTTTGCGGCCCCACTTCTCCGTCTTCTCGATCTTCGCGCCCTTTTCCGTCGCGGCGTGTTCGACCGTCGTGATCACTTTGTCGATATCCGGCTCGGGCGTATCCGGCCGGCAGATGAAAATCAAATCGTACTGACGCTCTTCCATGTGTCCTCTCAACTCCTTGCCTGCTTACCGCTACGAAACTCCCGGGCTAAAGCCCCGCGTTCGAAAATCACTCGGTCGTGGGGCTAAAGCCCCACGCTTTCATCGAACTACTCCGAATCTTCGTCGCCTTCGCCCGCCGCCTGCACCTTGCGATTGAATCGCGACATCGCCTTGTCCACGCCATCCGCCAAAATCATTTCCACGGCGTCGGCCGCCTCGACCACCATTTCATCGGCGATCTTGCGCTCCTCGCGATCCATCTCGCGCAGGACGTAATCCTTCCGATCGCCCCACAGTTTCTCGGGCCGGCATCCCAGCCGCACGCGGATAAATGCATCCGTGCCCAGCGAGCTGACAATCGACTGCAATCCGTTGTGCGAGCTGTTGCGGCCCTTGTCCCGCACGCGCAACATGCCCCACGGCAAATCCACTTCGTCGATCAGCACGATCAAATCGTCCGGGCCCGATTCGTACCGCTCGAGCAGCATCCGCACCGACACGCCGCTCAGATTCATCATCGTCTGCGGCTTGGCCAGTGCCACATCGTGCCCCGCCAGCTTGCCGAGCCCGACCAACGCCTTCGACTCCGGCCGCGTCACCCGGATTCCCGCCCGGCCCGCCAGCGCGTCGATCGCCAAAAAGCCCAGGTTATGCGGCGTCCACTCGTACTCCGGACCCGGGTTGCCAAGGCCGACGATCACTCTCATCTAACGCGCTCCGCCAAGCGCATCGGCGCGCTCGAACCGGCCACGCAGCGCCGAGCCACGGCGCTACTTCTTCTTCTCGGTCTTTTCGGCCTTCGGCGCCGCTTCCGCACCGCCCTCGGCTTCGCCCTCTTCTTCCTTCTTGCCCTTCTTGATGACTTCGGGCTCGGCCGGCGCCGCTTCCGCCGCCACAGCCGCCGCTTCCGGCGTCGCCACCTCTTCCGCCTTCAGCGTCACCACGTGCGCCAGCACGCGCGCTGGATCGGTGAGCAGTTTGACCTTCTGCGGATCAATCGGCAGATCGCCCGCGCGCAGCTGCTTGCCGATCGTCAGCGCGCTGACGTCCACTTTGAACTCTTCCGGGATGTCGCCGGGCAAGCATTCGACCTCGACTTCGCGAGTCACCATTTCGAAAATGCCGCCCTGCAGCTTCACGCCTTCCGGCTCGCCGAACGTGTGCACCGGCACGCTCACTCGCATGCGCACGTCCATCGCGATGCGCAGCAGGTCCACATGCAACAGCGAATTCGTCACCGGATCGACCTGCCAGTCCTTCAGCATGGCCCTTTCCTCGGCGCCGCCTGCCACCCGCACGCTGAAGATCGTGTTGTGCCCCGATTCGGACCGCAGAATGCGCGCCACCTGCTTCGCATTCACGGAAAGCGAAATCGATTCCTTGTGCGCGCCGTACAGCACCGCCGGGACCATACCTTCCGCTCGCGTTCGCCGCGCGGGTCCCTTCCCGCGCCCCTCGCGAATTTTTCCTTCGACTGTAAACGTCTCCATTTGCTTTTCCCTTTACTCCAGAATTCCCACTCCAAACCCGTCATCCTGGGCGAAGTCCCGCGCATTTTGCGGGACGCAGTCGAAGGATCTCTCTTCCAGCTTCAAATCCTTCGATACTGCCGATTCATTCCGCCGCCCTAAATAAACAACTCGCTGATCGACGTCTCTTCGTGAATCGACTGAATCCCGCGCGCCATCAGCGGCGCCACGCTGAGCACCTTGATCTTCGAAAGCTTGGCCGCCTCCGCGCTCAGCGGCACGGAGTCCGTGACCACCACTTCCTCGATCGCCGACTTCATCAGCCGCTCAACCGCCGGCCCGGAAAGCACCGGATGCGTTGCCGCCGCGAATACCTTCGTCGCGCCATTTTCCAGCAGCGCCTCGGCCGTCTTCACCAGCGTCCCGGCCGTATCGATGATGTCGTCGATCACCAGCGCCGGGCGGCCCTTCACGTCGCCGATCAGGTGCATCACTTCGCTCACGTTCACGTCGATGCGGCGCTTGTCCACGATCGCCAGCGGCGCGTCCATCCTCTTCGCGAAAAGCCGCGCGCGCTCCACGCCGCCCGCATCGGGCGATACCACCGTTAGCGCTCCAAGATTCTTCTTCTGAAAATATTCCACCATCACCGGCGCGCGCGTACAAATGGTCCACCGGGATATTGAAATACCCCTGAATCTGCGGCGCGTGCAGGTCGAGTGAAAGCACCCGGCTCGCTCCCGCCGTCTCGAGCAAATCGGCCACCAGCTTCGCTGAAATCGCCACGCGCGGGCGATCCTTGCGGTCCTGCCGCGCGTACGGGTAATACGGAATCACCGCCGTGATGCGCCAGGCCGACGCGCGCTTGAACGCGTCGATCATCAGCAGCAGTTGCATCAGGTGATGATTCACCGGGCTGCAGCACGGCTGCACCACGAACACGTCGGCGCCGCGCACGTTCTCCAAGAATCTGATAGCGCGTCTCGCCGTCCGAGAAATGCCCGTGCTCGGCGCGCCCGCGCGGGACGCCCAGATAGGTGCAGATCGAGTCCGCCAGCGCGGGATTCGCCGTTCCGCAGAAAACCTTACACCTGTCCGTAACCAAGAATCTCCCTCAGCCGGCCGGACTAAAACCCATGGCACGGCCATATTTTTCCCTGGATAGGGTTTCTACGACGAAAACCGAATCTTCCGGGAACGCACGAGCGGCTCGGCGCGCACGCGCTGGGTTTCGGAATACTCCGAACACCGCCGACCCGCTACCCGCCAGCGCGGCATCTGCGGCTCCTCGCTTGAGCAATCCCGCCCGGATTTCTCCAAGCCGCGGATGTCGGCTGAAAACGGGCCCCTCGAAGTCGTTCGAAAGCCCTTCCTGCCGGCTCCAGCACAGAGCGCAGAACCCCCAAATATTAGGGGGTTTCTCGCGCTTTGTCAATTCGGCCGAAACCCATTGATAGGCCTCTTTCGTGCTCACGCCGATTCCTTTCGGCGACACGACCACGATCGTCCGCGTCGGCAGATCGTCGAGCGGATAGATTTCATCGCCGCGATTCACCGCCAGCGCGCGCCCGCCGAAGAGAAAAAACGGCACGTCCGCGCCCAACCCCGCCGCAATCTCCATCAAGCGCGCGAGCGGCAGCTTCTTTTTCGCCAGCCGCAGCATGCCGATCAGCGCCGCCGCTGCGTCGCTCGATCCCCCGCCCAATCCCCGCGCCACGGGAATTCGTTTTTGCAAGCGCGCGTAGACGCCGCCGGAAAATCCGATCTCGAACGAGATTGCATTGATCGCGCGGTAAACCAAATTTTCCGGGCCGCTCGGCAGCGAGGCATCGTCCATTTCGAGAATAATTCCCGGCTCAGGCGTGCGCGAAAGCTCCAGCGTGTCCGCGAGCGAAATCGTCTGAAAAATCGTCCGCAGTTCGTGATAGCCATCCGGCCGCTTGCCCATCACGTGCAGGCAGAGATTGATCTTCGCAAACGCAGGGATACGCACTAACCTTTTCTTGCCTAGTTTCATCCCGGGGGAGCTTACTGCGGTTTGATCGTTTCCGGCGAGGATTTCTGCGCCAGCCGCTTTTTCAAGGTCTTCAGCTGCGCTTCGATCGCGCTCACTTTTTCCGGCTCGTAATCCGCCGGCACAGCCTTCTGCCATTCGACCAGCGACTTCTCGAAATAATCCGCCGCGCGCTCGCTCTGTCCAAGCTTCAGGTAAACGTCGGCCATGTGGCTCAAAATCGTCGGATCGTTGCCTTCGTGCTCGATGGCCTTCCGCAAGTACTCTTCCGCTTCAACGAGCTTGTTCTGACGGTAATACGCCCAGCCCAGGCTGTCCAGATACGCGCCGTTGTTCGGCTCCTGCTTCAGCGCGCGCTGGATCAGCGACGCCGCTTCCTCGACGCGCACGCCGCGGTCGGCCAGCATGTAGCCGTAATAATTCAGCACCGGCCCGTTGTTGGGATTCACATCCAGCACTTTGCGGAATTCCTGTTCGGCGTCGTCGAATTTCTTTTGCCGCTCGTAAATCGACCCGAGCATGTACCACGCCGATTCCCGGCCCGCGCCTTCGTGCGCCAGCTGCTCGGCCTTCTGAGCCGATTGTTCCGCCTCGGCGTATTTCTTGCCGCGCGATTCGACCTGCGCGATATCGAGATAAATCTCAAGATCCCCGTCGTTGCCCTTCAGCAAACCTTGCAGCAGTTGCCGCGCCGCCGCCGTATCGATTTTTTCGCCGTAGAGCATCGCCAGCGTCACAATCATTTCCGGCGAATCCGGCGCCTGGTCGAGGGCCTTCTTCGCTTCCGCGATGGCGCGATCGATGTCGTGATTCTCGCGGTAGGCCTCGATACTCAGCATCTCTGCGCGCTTCTGCGCGTCGGGATTCAGCTTCCCCAGTTCGTCGTACGTCGCGAGCGCCGCCGAAAAATTGCGCTGCTTCTCGTACGCGTGCCCGAGCTGCTCGTACAAAATCGACAGCGCGCTGGGATTCCCCTCGCCGCCCGCCTGGCTCTTGATCCCGGCGATCGCGTCGGTCAGCACCTTCACCGCGTCATCGTAGTGGCCCTGGTCCTCGTAAAGCAGCGCCTCGTTGTACAAAATCTCCAGGCTGCCCGGCGCCAGCTGTTTTGCGCGCGCCAGGCTCGACGCCGCTTCCTCGAATTTCCCCAGCCGCCGGTAAAGCTGCGCCGCGCGCAGAAAATTTTCCGCCGTCCCCGGCTCCAGTTCCGTCAGCTTATTGAATTGCTCGAGCGCTTCCGCGTACTTGTCTTCCGACATCAGCGCCTGCGCCAGACCGTGGCGATGCCCGGGATCATCCGGATCGCCGGCGATCGCCTGCTTGTACGCGTCTTCCGCCTTGGCGTAGTCCTTCGCTTGCGAATACGCGTCGCCCAGCAGATCGTAAATATCCGGCGACGCCGTATCGCCCGCCGCGCGCGTCAGCAGATCGATCGCCTCCTGCGAGCGGCCCTGATCGATCAGCAACTGGCTGAGCTGTTCGAGCGCCGGTCCATTCTCCGGCTCGTGTGCAAGAATCTGTCTCAGCACTTTCTCCGCTTCGCCATGCTGATTCTGGAACCGGTAAAGCCGCGCGAGCCACAGCAGCGAATACGTGTCATTCGGCTCGGTTTTCAGAATCGCCTTGAACTGCTCGGTGGCTTTCGCGAGGTTTTCCTGCTGCACTTCTCCGGCGCTCATGTCGCCCAGAGTACGCACGTAAATGCGCGCGAGCAGCCGGTGCGCGTCCACATTGTCCGGATCGATTTTCAGCGCCGCCTGCGCCTGTACCACGGCATCGCGGATGTGCTGCGACTTTGCATAAATTTCGGCGAGCCGTTCCAGAATCGTCGCGGAATCGGGCTCGATCGCCAGCGCCTTCTTGTAGTAGTCGATTGCCTGCGCCGCCACGTCCGCGCTGGAGCTCATCTCGAACTGCTGCTCGAGCGTGTGGCCCATGGTGAAGTAGTAGTAGGCATCGGCGTGCGCGGCATCGCTGGCAGGTTTCTGCGCTTGAGCCGGCGGCTGGCCGGCGGAGGGAGCTTGCGCGGCAGACTGAGCGAGAGCGCCGGGCGCCACGACAAACATAGTCACGATCGTAGCGCCAACAAAACTCTTAATGTTCATATGTCTGCCTATTCGCCGAGAAATTTGATTATCGTACAGGCCATGGTGGGCGTCAAAGTATTCCCCGGTGCCGATTTCACGAGGCGCATGTACAAATATGACGCACGCGGCGAAGTTCCGGTTGTGTTCTTTCGTAGCGCCGGCTGGTCCTGAGCGACGCCGAAGGGCTTCCGGCCGGCGTCTTTCTGCGGATGCTTGGCTTCGCCTTATGTAGCTGTCCCCGTTTTGTGTCGGCCTCTTTGCTTCTCCTGGCGCGTAAGGCTTATGATTACAAACCAGGGGAACATCCGCGATTCGGACCCAGTCCCTGGCTCGCATGGGAATCTCTCTTCTAAAAACGATCGCTGGAGCACTGGCCGCCATCCTGATCGCAGCGGCAGTGCCAAGCTTCGCAATCTCGCAAAACCCATCCGGCGCCGGCACGCAGTCAGCCTTGGGCCCGCCCGTATCCGCCGCTCCGGCTCCCTCGAAATCCGGAGCCTCGGACGCCGACATCTCGCGTCAGACAGCCGCTCCCAAACCGACGCTCGGCGACTTCGCCTGGCTCGCTGGCCGCTGGCAGGGCGCCTGGGGCCCGCGCATCGCGCATCAGACGTGGACCGCGCCGAAAGCCGGTGTGATGATGGGCACTTTCCAGCTCGCCGAAAACGACAAGACTCTTGTGCTCGAGCTCTTCACCGTGGTCGACGGACCCGAGGGAATCAAGTTCCACCTGCGCCATTTCACTCCGTCGCTCGTCGCGTGGGAAAAGCCCGGGCCGACCGTTCTCGATCTCGCCAGCGCCGACGCCAAATCCATCGTCTTCGAAAATCCAGTCGACGGCCAGCCCAAGCGCACCACCATCACGCGCGTCGACGCCGACACCTACATCGCGCGCTCCGAAGTCGTCCCCGAAAAAGGCGACCCGCAAATCACCGAGATCATCTACCACCGCGAGAAAGAAACTCCCGCACCAAAAGCAAAACGCTAGCGCCGCCGATTCGGTCCCGTAGGGGCATCCGCCGCGGCGGATGCCCGGCACAAATTCTTTCTTGGCACGGCCGCAGCCCCTCAGACGAAATGTTGGTTTTTTACTACGCGACGGGAACTGGGGTCTTCCGGTTCTGCTTCTCGTTGTAAAGCGCCTGGTCCGCGCGATCGAGCAACCGCTCCGGGGATTCGCCGGGCTGGTAATCGGTCCAGCCGGCCGAAAACCGAAACGCCACCTTCCCCGATTCCAGCGCAACATCGAGCCCGGTCAGCCGCTCCAGCACGCACTTCACCTGATCCAAATCGCATTCCGGCAGCAGCACCACAAACTCATCGCCGCCAATGCGCACCGCCAAATCCGATCCGCGAATCGCCTTGCTCAACCGCTCGCCAAAAGTCTTCAGCACCAGATCGCCCGCCCCGTGTCCCCAACGGTCGTTGATCTGCTTCAGATCGTCGAGATCCATCATCAGCACGGTCAGCAACGTCTTCTGCCGCTGCGCCCGCGCAATCTCCGCAACCAATCGCTCCTGCGCGTATCGCCGGTTATGCAGCCCGGTCAGCGGATCGAGCATCGCAAGTTTCAGATACTCCTCGGCCAGCAGATGCTTCTCCGTTGAAATGTCCACCTGCTCAGCAAGCCGACGCCGCGTCCGCGTCAGCTGAAATTGCTGGTACAGCGTGTACACGCAGAAGATCAGCACCATCCCGACCAGTCCGCGCACCGCCTGGCTCAGCCCGAAGCGATAGGACGCGCCACCCGCGTCCGCATCCACCGTCATTGCAAACGTCGCGACGGCCACGGTCAGCGCGAGGGCAATGAGAATCGCGAGGGACCACAGCGTCCAGTTTGTCCTGCTGATCTTGCGGAGACTGCTGCGGATCTCTCTCGCGCGCTGCTCGGCCCCCATTTCGGGCTCAGGAATCTGGTTCGTCGTCGCCATATCGACAGGCCTTCCCCACTTCGCGGACGCAATTTACAAGGTAGTACCGCACCCGCCCCGGCGCACAAAAATCGCAATTGCCGTTTCCATTTCGGTACACCGCGTGCGCCGTCCGCCACCAGTGCCGCCTCTGCTAGAATGTTCCCACGGGCCTGTAGCTCAGATGGATAGAGCAACGGTTTCCTAAACCGTGTGTCGGGAGTTCGACTCTCCCCAGGCCCACCATCTCCTGTTCCTGTGGCACGCGATGCCCATGTGCGGTAAGATTGTCTTACCATGAAGACCAAGCTCTCCACCAAGGGACAGGTAGTTTTGCCCGGTCCCATCCGCCGAAAAATGGGCCTGCAACCAGGAGACGAACTCGATGCCTGCGTTCAGGGGGGCAACATAACACTCACGCCGAAGCGAAAGCGCAAGTTCAAGGCTCGCATCATCACCGACCCGATTCTCGGCACACCCGTTCTTACTTTCGGGCCCGGCGCGCCGCAGCTGACCAGCGCCCAAGTCCGCAAAATGCTTGAAGAATTTCCGTGAGGTATCTGCTCGACGTTAACGCGCTCGTTGCCTTCGGTTTCCTCGAGCATACTCTCCACGAACGTGTAGCGGTTTGGATGAGGTCGCTCGGTTCTCGGAATAGCTTCGAGTTTGTGACTTGCTCCATTACCGAGCTCGGTTTCGTCCGAATCCTCTCGCAAGCGCCGCAATACGGCTTTCGCGTCGCGGGAGCGCGCGTACTGCTGGAGCAGCTGAAAAAATCGCACGTGTTCCGATTCTCCTTTATTGTCGACGATCAGGACATCTCGAAGCTTCCCGCGTGGGTCAAGACTCCCGCGCAGACGACCGACGGGCATCTTCTGCAGCTCGCCCGTGCCCATGGTGCGACGCTTGTCACCCTCGACCAAGGGATCCCGGGAGCGTTCGTAATCCCTGATGACCGATGAACCCGCACTGCTGCGGCCCGGCATTAAGAATCCGAATCGCCCGCATCCGCCCAGAATCGTTGACACCTCACCCGCCCCCCGTATAATTGTCTTCGCCCAGCGTTTGCGGGACCCCAGGCAGTCCGAATCGAAAGCAGGCATAGGTTGACGCCGTCCTACATGTTGGCCACATTGATCTTCTGGGGCTCGAACCCGCTGACGGGCTACTTCCGCCGTCTGGTCGACCCGACCTTCCGCGGCCTCTACCAGGCCAACGCCTTCGATTTCGCCATCATGCTTCCCTATTTCTTCGTGATGGCGATCCTGGCCATGTACGGCATCCACCGCTACGCGCTGGTCTACCACTACTTCAAGAATCGCAAGAACGTCCCCGGCCCGCCGCCGAACGTCGCCTCCTGGCCCAAAGTCACCGTTCAGCTGCCCATCTTCAACGAGCGCTACGTCATCGAGCGCCTCATCGAAACCGTCGCGCAGTTCGACTACCCGCGCGAGCTTCTCGACATTCAGGTTCTCGACGACTCGACCGACCAGACCCAGCAGGTCGCCCGCGACTGCGTCGAGCGCCACCAGGCCCTCGGCGTGCCCATCACCTATATCCACCGCGACAATCGCGAAGGATTCAAAGCCGGCGCGCTCCAGGAAGGCCTGAAATCCGCCACCGGCGAATTCGTCGCCATCTTCGACGCCGACTTCATCCCTCCGGCCGATTTTCTGCGGCGCACGGTTCCCTACTTCACCAACCCGCAGATCGCCATGGTCCAGACGCGCTGGAGCTACGTCAACCGCAACTATTCCAAGCTCACCGAGGTCGAAGCCATCCTGCTCGACGGCCATTTCGCCATCGAGCACTCCTCGCGCTTCCGCAGCGGCCTGTTTTTCAATTTCAACGGCACCGCCGGCATCTGGCGCCGCTGCGCCATCGAAGACGCCGGCGGCTGGCAGCACGACACGCTGACCGAGGACACCGACCTTTCATATCGCGCCCAGATCCGCGGCTGGAAATTCCTCTACCTGCCGGAAATCGATTGCCCCTCCGAGCTGCCCGTGGAAATGAACGCCTTCAAATCGCAGCAGGCGCGCTGGGCCAAGGGCCTGATGCAAACGGCGAAAAAGATCCTGCCGCAGGTGCTGCGTTCGGACGCGCCCGCGAAAGCCAAAGCCGAGGCCTTTTTCCACCTCACCGCCAACATCAGCTACCCGCTGATGGTTTTTCTTTCGATCATCCTGCTGCCCGCGATGATCGTGCGCTTCTATCAGGGCTGGTTCCAGTTTCTGCTGATCGACCTGCCACTTTTCCTGGCCTCGACCTGCTCGATTTCGTCGTTTTATCTCTGCGCGCAGCGCGCGTTCTACCCGAAGACCTGGAAGCGCACGTTTCTCTACTTGCCGTTCGTGATGGCCGTCGGCATCGGCCTTTCGGTGAAAAACGCGTTCGCGGTGATCGAAGCCATCTGCGGAGTGAAATCTGAGTTCGTGCGCACGCCGAAATACAAAGTGGAAGCGGGCGGAAAAGGTTCCGTCGACTTGGCGAAGAAGAAATACCACAAGAGCGCCGGCTGGATGCCCTGGGTCGAAGTCCTGCTCGGAATCTATTTCGCCGGCACGGTGGTCTACAGCATCCAGAACGCGAACTTCCTCACGGTTCCCTTCCTGCTCCTGTTCGTCTGGGGCTACCTCTACACCGGCACCATGTCCCTGGCACAAACCTACATCGACCGCCTCAGGTCCGGCGCAAAGGAAGCGACCGCGCCAGCCGCAGTCGCCGTCGCAGCCCCCGCCGCCGCAGCCGAATCCTCCGCCTCCGATTAGCTTTCGCCTTTGTCCTTGCTTCTGCCTTTTCCTTTGTAGCGCCCGCCTTCAGGCGGGCATCCGATGCTTGCGTTTGTGGTTGCCTTTGTAGCGCCAACCTTCAGGTTGGCATCTTCTGCCTCTTATCTTGCCGTTGGCATCTTCGTTTTTTCGCCCGTAGGCTCCGCGCCCTTCCACGGCGGCACCCACTCAACCGCCGGCCTCGCCGCGCCCTTCCAATCCAACACAAATGATCCGGAGAATGGATATTCTCGAGGATCGCCGCATAAGCCCTGTCGCACAGGATTCATCCAGATATAACCCGCCACCCGTTCTGGAGCGTCTTCGGATCTCAGGATGTGATCGTAAAATCTCTTCTGCCATAGCGTGCGACCGAATCGTCTTTTGAAATCGTATGCCGTGGCTTGTTTGAAGGACTTGAGGAAAAACAGAAGATCACTGGACGCGTCAAGCCCGAGGACAAGCGCGTGAAGATGATTGGGCATCGCACAATAAGCGTGAACCGCAAACCGATTGGAAATGGATTTCTCGCGAAGCTGCTCCACAATCCAGGCGGCAATTTCCAAATTTGCGAATTCCGTCCGTCTCTCGGCGCAGCACATCGTCACGAAATACCAGCGGGCTCCAATGTATTGCTCGTCGGCGAGTCGTATCTTCTTACGCAGAAACGCCATCTGCGGACACCCCAGTTCACATGATGGTAATACCTTCGGACTCTCTTGTAGCGCCTTTGTAGCGCCAACCTTCAGGTTGGCATCCTGCCGTTCGGCCTGCCTTCTCGGCGCCCTGCAAGACCCACAACCTGCCCGCCTAAAGGCGTGCGCTACAAAACCTCCTCCATTTCGTCGCTCGATTTCGTAGCGCCAACCTTCAGGTTGGCATCCCGCCGTTCGGTCTGCCTTCTCGGCGCCCTGCAAGACCCACAACCTGCCCGCCTAAAGGCGTGCGCTACAAAACCTCCTCCATTTCGTCACTCGATTTCGTAGCGCCAACCTTCAGGTTGGCATCCTGCCGTTCGGCCTGCCTTCTCGGCGCCCTGCAAGACCCACAACCTGCCCGCCTAAAGGCGTGCGCTACAAAAACTCCTCGATTTCGTCGCTCGATTTCGTAGCTGCCTTTGTAGCGCCAACCTTCAGGTTGGCATCCCGCCGTTCGGCCTGCCTTCTCGGCGCATTGCTCGATTTTGTAGCGCCAACCTTCAGGTTGGCATCTTTGCCGTTCTATCCCACAATTGGGATAATCACTCCCCACATGCCGACGAGAAGCAAACCAAGGTACGTCTCGCCGTAGCGATCAATCACATCATCGCTGGCCGGTCCCTTTCGCAAGCAGCCGCTGCGCGCCGCCTAAAAATCAACCAGCCCAAGATTTCGGCCCTCGCGAATTACCGGCTCGAAGGATTCTCAGTCAAGCGGCTAATGCACTTCCTCACTGCGCTGGACCGCGACGTGGAGATCATCATTCGCCCGAAGCCCCATTCCCGCAAAGGCGCTCGGATCCTCATCACTGCCGCATAAGCAAGAGACCTCTTCCGCGCCGCCCGGGCGCGCCGATTTGCCTTTGGTTCAAAACGGTGAAAGCGCGGGGTTTCTAACCCCGCGAAACGCGACCGCTAATGAGATGGGCTTCAGCCCTGGAACAATCCCTACCGGCACAATCCTTGAACTATCGCGCCTGCAAGTAATATATTCCGCGCATCCATGACGCTGACGCTCAGAGGCAAAGACGTTGCGAGCGCAGCCGTCTTCGTCTGTGCCGGGATCATCGCTCTGTTTTTCGGTTTCCTCCCCAATCTTCTCGAAGCGCATCAGCTCACCCTTCCCCGCGCAAAACTGATCGGGTACGGACTCACCGCTCTTTCGGCCTTCTCCGAGCTCACTAATTAGGACTTGACAATATGTTTAGAATTTTGCCACAATTTTTGTGGCGTCGGATGATCGCCGTTTGACTTCCGATGACTACTAGAGCTTCGCGGCACACGCTGCGACGGAGGATTAAGATGATCTACCCTACCCGCATCATCGAGCTATTCCCACGCGATAACGACCATTGCAAGCGCTTAAAAGATCCCTCGGGCACTAACCTGTACCATCTCGAAACCTTCCTTCCCTTTACAGAAGCGGTCAAGCTCGAAAAAGGAAACGCGAACCTTCGACCCCCTTCCGAGAAGAAAAAGCCATTCCAGGATATGATCGCCACGGTCGAAGACGACCCAGCCTCATTCCACAAGAAGAACCGCGGAATAACGTATCTTTGCGACAAGTTCGAATTTGACAATGCGAAGAGGCGTCTGCAAGTGAGTGTTCCTCTCCCCGACCAAACAACAATCGTGAATGGCACGGAGGTCGGCGAGGATGAACAGCGGTTCGGTATCGCGGACGGCGGGCACACTTACGAAGTAATTCGACAAACCGTCGAAAGAATCAACGAGCTGAAGGAATCTGAGGATTGGACGGAACCGTTCGTCAGGGTTCACTTCCTGGCCGGCGAAGCGGTCGTGTCAGGCGAAATCGAGCAAATTGTCGAAGCCCTGAACACTTCGTCCCAAGTGCAACAATATACGTTGGACGAGTATCAGAACAAGTTCGACGATCTCAAGAACGCACTTTCGCAGAGCGGATTCGACGTCAGTCTCGTGGCGTTTCGCGAGAATGAAGACAAGGAATGGGATATTCGCGAAATAGTCCAGCGATTGGCGTGTTTCTTGAAAGAGCGGTGGAAGTTCACGCAGCCCACTTCGATGTACCGGTCGAAAGGAAAGGCCCTTGACCTTTTTACGAACGACATCACGGGTCCTGATTTCGAAAAGCTCTACGACGTTATCCGGGACGTTATCACGCTGCCGGAGTTTGTCGAATCTCAGTTCAGCCGGGGCAGCGCTACACAAGGCAAGAGGTTTGGGGGCCTTCGCGCGGTGAAGACCTTGAAGAAACCACGGACACGCCCCGGCACCGGTTTTCCGACTGATCATCAAATGGATCTAGCTGCGTCGCTACCGATCGCCGCAGCGTTCAGAGAGCTCCTGGAGATAAAAGGCGACCGGTACGCATGGAAGATTAGGCCAGAAGTGGTATTCAAGAGATGTGGGGAAGAACTCTACAAGGTCCTAGCGTCAAAAAGCCGAACGGCCAAGTCTGTCAACAGCCTTGCCTCGGATACCGAGCTCTGGACCCAAGCGGTCAACATCGTCTTGCGAACCAAAGACGAAATGCTTGCGGAAACTTCGAAGTAGACAAACGCGGTCCCGGTGCCTGAGGCTAGGAGCCGGGACCGCGTGTTTTGCTCGCCCCGAACCGCCGCAAGAGTCCACAGGCGCTGCTTGACATTCCAATTTCCCCTTGTGCTAGCGTCAACCTGAGGCGGAACTTGAGCCTCAGAAAGGACGACTACGCAAATGCGCTCAGACGTTGAGCAAGTGATCGACTGGCTGGGCGGAGACGGAAGCGAGGCGCCGCCATCCGCGACGCGTCGCAAATGCTCCAACCGAAAACGGTCGCGCCCCGCAGCCACGCGCCACAATCGCAAATGCAAGGTCTGTCGCCACCGTGACCGCGCCGCCATCGAGCAGGATTTTCTCGCCTGGCACAGCCCTGACCGCATCGCCCAGGACTACGGCATCGCCGACCACTCATCCATCTATCGCCACGCCCACGCCACCGGCCTCTTCGAGAAACGCGCCAACACAATCCGCCTCGCCCTCGAACCGATCATCGAGCGTGCCGCCACCGTGGAAGTCACCGCCGACGCCGTCATCCGCGCCATCTACGTCATCACCCATCTCGACGACAACGGCCGCTGGATCGAACCAAAATCTAATCGCCAAAACGCGGAGTTCATGCGCCATGTATCTCGCTGAAAACAAACGCCGGCGACCAACCCTAATCGCCAAAGATTCCCTGGGATCACCAATCTCCCGATTGGCGCATTTGCTTCTAGGCTTCGGCGCAAATGCCAGCGTCGCGCGTTCCCGAGGACCTTTGCGACTTCTAGGGGGTCGGAGCTTCCAGCTCCGACATCAGACCGGCGCCGAAGGCGCCGTACCTTTGCGCAGCATCACCCGCAGCAAGTCTTTCGCTTGGGCTCAAGCTGCTACCCGCAACGGCATCCAAACCGTGCTATCGTCCCGCGCTTATATGCCGCCTTTTTCGCGTACAATGCGTCCAATCCTAATCGACAATCGAACCGAATAGAAAACGACGCAAATGACTGAAAACAAACGATCGGTGCACATTCTACTCGTCAGTAGATCGGGGGGGTACCCGCGCGCCTTTTGCGCGCGATTCGGCGCCGCCCTTCTGCTTGCGGCGGTGGTCATGGCGTGCGCCTGCGGCGTGGCGTCCGCGCGCTTCCGCCAGCCGAGCGACGAATACGCCGCGCGCCGCGCCAAGCTGCGCGCCGCCGTCGACGGCCCCATCGTGGTTTACGGCTACACCGGCCACGAGGACGCTTCCGAAGTCGCCATCTTTTTCCAGGAGGAGAGTTTCTACTACCTCACCGGGCACGACGAGCCCGGCGCGGTCCTGCTGATCACGCCCGCCCGGCCGGAGGTCACGACAGAGGCGGCGACGCCCTCGGAAGTTCTGTATCTGCCGCCGCGCGATCCCAAGCAGGAAGTCTGGGAAGGGCCGAAAATTGGGCCGAACGATCCGGGCGTCCAGGAGAAGACCGGGTTCGCGCACGTCGAGCCGGTCGCGAGCCTGAAAGACGACCTCGCAAAGCTCGCGGCGACCTACAAGGCGTTCTACACGCTGCTGCCGCCGGAAAAGGAAGAAGGCTATCCGCACTTCACCGAGTCGGTCGCCGCGCTGCGCGCGCTCGTCCCGCAGGCGCAGATCAAGAACATCGCGCCCCAGCTTTTTGCGGATCGCCAGGTGAAATCCGCGGGCGAACTGGCGCTGATGCAAAAGGCCGTCGATGTTTCGATCGACGCGCAGTTTGCGGCGATGAAAATGATGCGGCCGGGACTTTTCGAATATCAGGTGGCGGCGCGGATGAAAGAGATTCACGAAACGGGCGGCTGCTCGCGCGAAGCGTACGCGCCGATCGTCGGCACGGGATTCAATTCCACCGTGCTGCACTACAGCGCGCTCGACGACGAGATCAAGGACGGCGACCTGGTGGTGATGGACGTTGGCGGCGAATACGGCGGCTACGCAGCGGACATCACTCGCACCGTCCCCGCGAACGGGAAATTCACCGCGCGCCAGCGCGAGATTTACGACATCGTTCTGGGCGCGCAAAACGCGGCGCTGGCCGCGCTGAAGCCGGGCGCAATCCTTTACGGCAAGGACAGCCTGCAGCAAATCGTCACCGAGTACATCAACACGCACGGCAAGGACAAAGAAGGCCGCCCGCTCGGCCGCTACTACCCGCACGGCGAGAGCCACCACATCGGACTCGACGTGCACGATCCCGGCGACCGCAATCGGCCGCTGGAGCCGGGCATGGTCGTCTCGATGGAGCCGGGGATCTACATCCCGGAGGAAAATCTCGGCGTGCGCATCGAGGACGACGTGCTGGTCACCAAGGACGGCTACGTATTGCTGACCGGCCGCCTGCCGCGCACGGCCGACGAAATCGAAAAAATCATGGCGGAGGGGCACGATCACGGACAGCCGCAACGATAATCGGCACGAAGAGAGATTCTTCGGCTGCGTGCGCCGGCGCACTTCGCTCAGAATGACGAGTGCGGCGAGTCCTTGACACTCCGCGGGACGGACCGTAGCATCGAATATTCGTTCGCGCCGGCGTAGCTCAGTGGTAGAGCGAGGGTCTCATAATCCCTAGGCCGTGGGTTCGATTCCCCCCGCCGGCACCATCATTTCCTCTGATCTGAACTTCAATTTTTTGAAGCGAGACACAAATTTGCTGCCGAGCGTTCAACCGGCTGCGGAAAAAGGCAGTGAAGAGTGTCCTCAGGCGCTAAAGCGCACTGAGCGCGGGCGATTTATGTCGGGGCTAGAAGCTCCGACCCCCTAAAAAGCGCCTTTCCCCGCAAGCCGTCAGACCATTGAACACGTTGTACCCGGGTTCCTTGACTCGCGCGTCTTACCTATCTAGAGTCTGAAGAGATGGGAAAGCGACTATTCCTCGTTCTGGCCGCGAGCGCGCTGGCGCTCATGCAAGCCGGAACCTGCACGTCCGCTCCGGTGGCGGAGCAGCAGGACATGCAGTGCTGCCATTCGAAGCCGTGCACGCCCGCAAATCACGGCAAGGATTGCGGCAAGATCCTGTCCGTTGGCCAGGCTTCGAGCGTGCTGCCCGCGCAGCTTGTGTCGCTGCATGGCCCAGCCGTCGCGACCGTCGAATATCCGCGGACGACTGAGATTCCTGGGCACAATTCGTTTGCGCCGTTGGCAGTCAACGCGCAGCAGCATTCACCTCCCGAGCTGTACACGCTTCACGCCTCCCTTTTGATCTAGACCTGCCTAAAGGTGTGCGTCCTGCACGCCGCTGTTCCATTCGTGTTTTCAATCGAATCCCGCGCCGATTTGAATTTGGCGGCGCGGAACACCAACCCGATCATTCCAACTGAGAACTTCTCAGGAGGCGACCCAATGTCGGCAATACGAGGCAAGACGCGGCGCAAGGTTTCTCCGCTGCGCGCTGTGTGCCTGAGTTCTTTTCTTCTGCTCTTTGTGTGCGCGCAAGGAGCTTTGGCGCAGGAGCAAAACGAACACGCCACGCATCCGGAATCGGTGCAGCACGAAGAGACCAACACGGGACCGCGCAGCGCGCTTGGCGGCTTGCTCGCCGAAGCGGAGGCGAATAATCCGCAGATCCGCGCCGCGCGACAGGGATGGGACGCCGCGAAGCAAGTTCCATCGCAGGTTTCCACGCTGCCCGATCCGCAATTCCTGGTGCAGCAAGTCAACGTGGGGAGCCCGCGGCCATTCGCCGGATATACGAACAGCGACTTCGCGTATCTCGGCCTCGGCGTGTCGCAGGATCTGCCGTATCCGGGGAAACTTCGTCTGCGCGGGGAGATGGCGAAGCGTGATGCGGACGTCGCGCAGCAGCAATACGAATCCGTGCGCCGCGCGGTGCTTGCGGGAGTGAAGGCCGCTTACTTCCAGCTGGCGTATCTGGCGCAGACGCTGGGAATTCTGGAAAGCGACGGACAGCTGCTTCATCAAATGGAGCAGGCGGCGGACGCGCGCTATCGCTCGGGCATGGGAAACCAGCAGGATTTGATCGAGGCGCAGGTGGAAGAAACGAAGCTCGTCCGCGAAATCACCATGCACCATCTCGACGTGGCGAAAGCGCAGGCACAGCTGAAGCAGTTGCTCAACCGCTCGCAATCCTCGCCCGACATCGAGCCGGCCGGCCTGTCTGAAACTCCGCTGCCGTACACCTTTGACGAGCTTTTGGCCGCTGCCGCTGCGCACAACCCGGACCTGGCCGGCGCGCAGCAAGCGATCGAGAAGCAGAAGCTTCAGGTGGATCTCGCGCACAAGGATTTCTATCCGGACTTCAATGTCCAATACATCTGGCAGCGCACCGATCCGGCGCAATACCGCGCGTATTACATGCTGACCGTCGGCGTCACCGTGCCGATCTACCGGAGCCGGAAGCAGCGCCCCGAACTGGCTCAGGCTGAGGCGGAATTGGATCGCTCGCGCAGCGAAGCCGAATCGGAATCGCAGCAAGTGGCGCTTCAGCTTCGAACCGCTTTCGACACGGCGGAAAAGACATCCGAGCTGTTGAACATCTATCGAGATGGATTGCAGCCGCAAACGCGCGCCGAATTTCAATCCGGCCTGGCCGCGTATCAAAACGACCGGCAGGATTTCCAGGCGCTGCTGAAATCTTTTCTGGATGTTCTCCAGCTCGACGAGGAGTACTGGCAAAACGTCGGCGACCGCGAAACCGCGCTGGCGCAGCTCGAACAGCTGACCGGGATCTCGCTGCGCGAGGAAGGAGCAAGGCCATGAGGAGCTATCGCACAGGATTTGTGCTCGCCATCATCGGGAATCTCCTGCTGATCGCGCTCGCGGCGGGAATCTGGTGGCACTACCGCAACCGAGCGGCTGCGGTGGATATGACCGCGCCGGCAGCGGAACAGGATTCAACGGGAAGCGCGGGCGCGCCCGCGCCGGAAAGCCAGGAAGCGCCGCTCGCGCCGGTTCAAATCTCGCCGCAGCGGTTGCAGAGCATCGGCGTGAAGACGAGCGAAGTTCAGCGGAAAACCGTCGCGGATGAAATCCGGACGACCGGAACGGTCGCGGCGGATGAAACCAAGCTCGCGTACGTGCAGGTGCGATATTCGGGCTACGTCGAGAAAGTTTTTGCCGACGCCACATATCAATACGTCCGCAAGGGCCAGCCGCTTTTCACGATGTACAGCCCGGACATTGCGGCGACGGAGCGCGAGTACCTGGTCGCCAAAAAGAATCAGCAGCAGGTGGCGCAGAGCGCCGTGCCGGGAGTGACCGCGGGCGCGGCGTCGTTGCTCGACGCGGCAGCGGAGCGGCTGAAGCAGTGGGGCGTGCCGCAGCAGGAAATCACGCGGCTGGATTCGACGGGGCAGGTGCAGCAGGAAATGGAGATCGATTCCCCCGTTTCCGGCTACATCACCGAGCGCAACGCGCTTCCCAGCGTTGCCGTGCAGCCTGAAATGCGCCTCTACACGATCTCCGATCTTTCGACCGTGTGGGTGCAGGCGCAGGCTTTTCAGAGCGATCTCGGGCGAATCAAGGTTGGCGGCCCGGCGGAGCTTACGGTGGACACGTTTCCCGGGCGCACGTTTGGGGGCCGCGTGGACTTCATCTATCCGCAAGTAGACATGGACACGCGCACAGCCAAGGTGCGCCTGGTGTTTTCGAATCCCGGCCTTCAGCTCAAGCCCGGAATGTTCGTGAACGTGACATTTAAGGTGCCGATGGGACAGCAGATCGTGATTCCCGCCACGGGCATCCTGCAATCAGGAACGCGCGCGATTGCGTTTGTGGACCGCGGAGACGGCTATCTCGAGCCGCGAGAAGTGCAGTTGGGCGCGCGCGCGGGCGACGATTTCGTGGTGCTGAAGGGTCTGCGGCCGGGCGAAAAGGTTGTTACGTCCGCGAATTTCCTGATCGACTCCGAGAGCCAGCTTCAGGCGGCCCTCGGCTCGTTTGCGCCGCCTCCGCCCGGCGCCGGCGCGGCAGCGGCGATGAACGCGCCGCAAGCGAGCGTCGAACTTAGCTCGGACCCGAGCCCTCCGCATAAAGGCGGCAACGTCTTCCGCGTGAAGGTGACCGACGCGCAGGGCTCGCCGATTTCCGGAGCGAGCGTCAACGTCACGTTTTTCATGGCCGCGATGCCGGCGATGGGCATGGCGGCCATGAAGACGTCGGTCGACCTTGGCGATAAAGGCAACGGGATGTACGAGGGTTCGGGCGAGCTCGGAAGCGCCGGAACCTGGCAGGTCACCATCGTCGCAAAGAAGAACGGGCAAACGATCGCCAGCAAACAACTGAGCGTGAATTCAACGGGAGGGATGTGACGTGATCTCCCGCTGGATTGATTGGTGCGCTCGAAACCGATTTCTGGTCTTCGCGTTCACGCTGCTGCTCGTGCTGGCGGGGATTTGGGCGATGCGACAGATCCCGCTCGACGCTCTGCCGGATATTTCCGACGTGCAGGTGATCGTGCGCACGTCGTGGCCGGGCGAACCTCCTAGCATCATCGAGGATCAGGTGACGTACCCCATCGTGACCACGCTGCTCGCCGCGCCACACGTGAAGGCCGTGCGCGCGCAGACGATGTTCGGCGATTCCTACGTCTACGTCGTCTTCGAGGACGGAACCGATTTGTATTGGGCGCGTTCGCGGGTGCTTGAGTACATGCAACAGATCAGCGGCCGGCTGCCGGCGAACGTGAATCCCGTGATCGGGCCGGACGCGACCGGCGCTGGGTGGGTGTACGAATACGTTCTGGTCGACCACAGCGGCCGGCACAGCCTGGCCGATTTGCGCAGCCTGCAGGACTGGTATCTGCGCTACCAACTCGAAACCGTTCCCGGCGTTGCGGAGGTTGCGAGCATCGGCGGATTCGTCAGGCAGTATCAGGTCAATCTCGATCCCGAAAAGCTCCGCGCCTTCAACATTCCGCTTTCAACGGTGATCGACAAAGTTCGTGGCAGCACGAACGAAGTCGGCGGGCGGCTGCTGGAAATGGGCGGGGCCGAGTACATGATTCGCGGCCTCGGATATTTGCGCTCGGTCAGCGATCTCGAAATGGTTCCCGTCGCGACCAAGAACGGCACGCCTGTTCTTGTGCGCGACCTCGGCTCGGTGACGTTTGGTCCCGACATTCGCGAAGGCGTGGCGGAGTGGCAAGGCAAGGGAGAAACGGTCGGCGGAATTATCGTGATGCGCGACGGCATGAACGCGCTCAACGTGATCAATGGCGTAAAGCAGAAGCTCGCGGAGATCAAACCGTCGCTGCCCGCCGGCGTCGAAGTCGTGGCCGGATACGACCGCGCGGGTTTGATTCGGGAGTCGATCGACACGCTGCAGCGCGACCTGCTGGAAGAGGCCATCATCGTCAGCCTGGTGATCATCATTTTTCTCTTTCACTTCCGGTCGGCGCTGATTCCAATTTTGACCTTGCCGATCGCGGTGGTCGCGTCGTTCATTCCGATGTACTACCTCCACGTCAGCTCAAACATCATGTCGCTGGGCGGGCTGGCTCTCGCCATCGGCGTACTGGTCGATGCGGCGATCGTGATGGTCGAAAACGGCTACCGGCACCTTTCCGAGCGGCAGGCGGCGATCGAGGACGCGTCCAATGGTCCTGTCGTAAGCGAATTGGCCGCGGCCGATGCCGCCGGCCCGCCTGCAAAAGCGCACACGAAAATTCCCGAGAATGAAAGGCGACGGGTGCTGCTCGACGCCGCCAAGCAAGTGGGCCCGGCCATATTCTTTTCGCTCGTCATCATCGTGGTGTCGTTCCTGCCGGTCTTCCTCCTGGAAGCTCAGGAAGGACGAATGTTCCGGCCGTTGGCGTGGACGAAGACGCTGGCCGTCGGATTCTCTTCCGTGCTCGCGATTACGCTCGTGCCGGTGCTCATGGTTCTTTTCATCCGCGGGAGGCTGATACCGGAATCGCGAAACCCGATTTCCCGGATCACGCAGGCGATCTATCTACCCGTGCTGCGCCTGTGCCTTCGTTTTCGCAAGACCACGCTGCTGATCAATCTTCTGTTCCTCGTGGTTACGCTTCCTCTCGCTTTCCACATCGGCAGCCAGTTCATGCCGCCCCTGTTCGAGGGCTCGTCGCTCTACATGCCGACGGCCCTTCCGGGAATTTCGATCACGCAGGCCTCACAGCTGCTGCAGGAACAGGACCAGGTCATTCGAAGTTTCCCCGAGGTGGAAACGGTGTTCGGCACGGTAGGGCGTTCCGACAGCGCGACGGACAACGCGCCGCTCGATATGTACGACACGACGATCATGCTCAAGCCGCGGGCGCAGTGGCGTCCCGGCATGACCTACGAAAAGCTGATTCAGGAGATGGACGCGAAGCTTCAGTTCCCCGGCCTATCGAACACGTGGACGATGCCGGTGGAAAACCGGCTGGACATGGAGCTGACCGGAATCAAAACGCCTCTGGGGCTGAAAATTCAGGGGCCGAATCTCGATGGCGTCCAGCAGGTCGGGGCGCAGGTGCAGCAGATTCTTTCCACGATTCCGGAGATGCGGTCGATCTTCGCAGAGCGCGTGTCGCAGGGCTTCTATCTGAACATCGAAGTGGACCGCGCGGAGGCGGCGCGCTACGGACTGACGATTGCCGACGTGCAGCAAGCCGTGAGTTCCGGAATCGGCGGCGAGATGGTGGCGGAGAACGTCGAAGGCCGCGAACGCTATCCGGTGAACGTCCGCTACAGCCGCGATTTTCGCGACAACGTAGAGGCTCTGCAGCGCGTGCTGATCGGCACGCCGACCGGCGCGCAGATTCCCATCTCCGAAGTCGCCAAGCTTTCGTTCTCGCGCGGCCCGTCGATGCTGCGTGACGAAGACGGCGCGCTGACGGGATACGTCTACATCGACTTGACGACGAGCGATTACGGCGGGTTCGTGACGAAGGCAAGCAATTTGCTGAAGCAGAAGCTGGTGCTGCCGCCGGGATTTACGTACAAGTGGTCCGGAGAATACGAATTCGAGCTGCGCGCGAAGCGGCGGCTCGAGCTGATTTTGCCGGTCGTGTTCTTCGTGATCTTCCTGCTGCTCTACATGGTCTTTCGTTCGGTGGCCGAGGCCGCGGTCCTGATTTTCCCGACCATCTACGCGCTCACGGGCGGCCTGATCCTGCAACGGCTGCTGGGCTACAACTTCAGCGTGGCCGTGTGGGTCGGGTACATCGCGCTCTTCGGCATCGCGGTCGAGACGGGCGTGGTGATGGTGGTGTACCTGCACGAAGCGCTGGATCGCCGGCTCAAATCGGGCGTGCCGCTGCGCAAGGAAGACGTCGAGGCGGCCACGATCGAAGGCGCCGTGCAGCGGCTGCGGCCGAAGCTGATGACCGTCTGCGTGGTGCTGGCGAGCCTGGTTCCCATTTTGTGGGAAACCGGCGTCGGGTCCGACGTGATGAAGCCGATTGCCGCGCCTCTGGTCGGCGGCATGATCACTTCGACGATTCACGTGCTGATTCTCGTGCCGGTCTTTTTCGCGCTGATGAAGGAGCGAGCTCTGAGACGCGGCACGCTGCGCCATTCCGAACAGGTGGAGGACCAATAGCCATGCCGGTGCGGCGCTTTGAACGACGTTTTAGTTTTCCCCCGGGCTGTAAATTCAAAAAGTGGAGGAAGGCGTATGAAACGCGGTCTGTATGAGCAGGTGAGAGTGCTCTTTGCTGTTGCAGTTGCGACCGTTGTACTCGGTGTGAGCGTCCACGCGCAAGATGCCGGCAAGGAAACGACGCTGACGGGAGTGGTGAGCGACGCCATGTGCGGCAAGAAGCATGCGATGCAGAACATGAGCTCGGCCGATTGCACGCGCATGTGCGTGAAGGGAGGGCAAGGCTTTGCGCTGGTTGTCGGCGACAAAGTCTACAACCTGCGCGGGGACTCTGCCGATCTCGACAAGTACGCGGGGCAGAAGGTAACGGCGAAGGGCAAACTGAACGCGGATACGGTCGTCGTCGAATCGGTGACGCCGGCGAAGTAATCGCGTCGAGCGGGACGCGTTGCGGCGGAATCGGGCGGCGGATGGCGAGCGGTTGCGGCTCAACCCTTGACGCAAATCACGGGAACGAGACGCGCCACTCGCCGCGCCAGGTTAGCGTGTTCGGCGGCTTCGGCGACGTCGTTGACGTCCTTATATGCGCCCGGAGCCTCTTCGGCGACGCCGCGGAACGAACGGCTGCGGATCAGGATTCCCTGCCGGCCCAATTCCTGAATCACGCTGCGTCCGTGCCAACGCTTCATCGCCTGCGTGCGGCTCATGGCCCTGCCAGCACCGTGGCAGGCAGATGAAAATGCAAGCCGCTCGCTTTCTGTGGTGCCGACCAGAATGTAGGACTCGGTTCCCATCGTTCCGCCGATCAGGACGGGCTGGCCGATTTCGCGCAGGGAGGGCGGAAGCTCGGCGTGTCCGGGGCCGAATGCGCGCGTGGCGCCTTTGCGGTGGACGAAGAGTTCGCGCGTGTAGCCGTCGCTGACGTGCTGCTCGATTTTGCAGGTGTTGTGAGACACATCGTAGAGCAGCGTCAGGTTTGCCTTTGGCGCGGTTTCGCTGAACGCGCGACGAGCCAGGTGCGTGATGATCTCCCGGTTGGCCAGAGCGCAATTTGTGGCGGCGCGCATCGCGCCCAAGTACCGCTGACCCAAATCGGAGCGAATGGGCGCACAGGCCAGTTCCCTGTCGGGGATCGGTTTGTATCCTTCGACCACCATGCTCTTGAGGTAGTCGGTGCCGACTTGATGGCCGAGTCCTCGCGAGCCGCAATGGATGCTTACGACGAGATCGTTCTCGTCAAGTCCGAACGCAGCGGCGGCCTGGAAATCGAAAATTTGGGCGACGCGCTGGACTTCGAGGTAATGGTTGCCGGAGCCGAGAGTGCCCATTTCCTCGACTTGGCGCTTCTTGGCTTCGCGCGAAACGCATTCGGGTTTGGCGCCGGATGCGCAGCCGGTTTCCTCGATGCGCTCGAGATCTTCCGGCTGCCCATATCCTTGCGCGATGGCCCAGCGCGCGCCGCCGCGCAGCATTTCGTCCATCTGGTGCTCGGAAAGCTTGATGGCGCCGGTGCTGCCCACGCCGGCCGGGACGCTGCTGAAAAGCGCGTCGGCTAACTTTTCTTTGCGATCATCGAGTTCGTCCGCCGTGAGTCCGGTGTGGAGCGTGCGAACGCCGCAGGAAATGTCGAAGCCGACTCCGCCGGCGGAGATTACACCGCCTTCTTCGGGATCGAAGGCTGCCACGCCGCCGATGGGAAAGCCGTAGCCCCAGTGCGCGTCCGGCATCGCGTAGGATGCGCGCTGAATTCCGGGCAACGTGGCGACGTTGGTGACCTGCTCGCGGACTTTTTCGTCCATGTCGTCGATCAGGTGCTCGCCCGCGTAGATGATTCCCGGCACACGCATCCGGCCGGTGGGCTTGATCCACCATTCGAAGTCCGAATGCCGCTCGAGAGTTTGCCGGTCCATACCTCTTCCTTTTAGGAGCGAAACGTTACTAGAAGCCATCCCATAAATGCATCGGGCAATTGCGACGTTTCTACCTCAGGGGCTAAAGCCCCAGCTTCTGTGAGCCTTTATGTCGGAGCTAAAGCTCCGACCCCCTAAAAACCATTTGTGAGATAGGTTCCACCCTTTTCAGACGTCCACGATGCATTGCGCGGTCCAAATGCCGTCCTCGCCGCGCGCGACTTTGAGCGCGGTGACGGTCGCGCCCTTGACCTCGACAGCGAGATCGTGGCGCTGCGGATCGATCCGCTCGCCGGCGAGAGTGCCGCGCAAGGAAGTCTCGGAAACGACGACGCGGAACTTGCCGAAAAGCATTTTGCGCACGGCCATTTCGTAGACGATTGCGTTGAGCCAACTCACCAGCAGCAACTCGAGATCCGGCGCATCGCAGTGGACGTCGATCGTCTCGCTCGGCGCGATCGTGGAGATATCGGCGACCACGGCGGAGAGAGCAAGAGCCGCCTGTTCGAACGCCTGATCCACGGACTCGCCGAAGCCGCGGACGCCAACGTCGGCGCCATGCGCGAAATGCTCCCATCGAGCAATCATCCTTTCAGCCTGCCCAAAATCGCCATGGGCCGCTCGCGCCAGGTGCCGTCTTCCTCATACTTCAGCGTGTAGACGTGGAGCAGGCGCCATCCGGCGGCAAGCAGCCGGTTGACCTCCTCTCGTCCTTTCGCTTCGAGGTTGTGCCCGGTCACTTCAACGACATTCAGCTGCCAGAGGGGCAGCTGATCGAGAACGCTGGCCGGCGCTTCTTCTCGCTCGGATTTTCGTTTTGCTTTCGGCGTAGCCATGGCATTCAAGTTCCATTGTTGACGGAAACCGGGAATTAACCAGTGATGCAAGTCACAGTTCTGAGCGAGAGGATACAATAGAAGGAGACATTGAAGCGCAAGCAAGTCCGGTTTGCACTGACTGGCGCGTTGGAGTCACGCGTGAAGGAGATTATGGGTCTCCCAGTTATCGTGAAGACGGAACGCGACTGGGCCGTTACGCCGAACCTTGGCGATTACGCCGAGGCGCGGCGGACGTTTTCGTGGGAGCAGGCACGGGCGGAACTCGACGGGCTTCCCGGCGGGAAAGGGCTGAATATCGCGTACGAGGCGGTGGATCGCCACGCGAACGGGAAGTTGCACAACCACCTGGCGATCCGATGGCTGGGCAAGGACGGCGACGTTCGCGACTACACCTACGGGCAGCTGCACGAACTGACGAACCGATTCGCCAATGTGTTGCGGAAGCTCGGCGTCGCCAAGGGCGATCGCGTGTACGCGCTGAGCGGGCGGATTCCCGAGCTTTACGTGGCCGCGCTGGGAACGCTGAAACATCGAGCGGTATTCTGTCCGCTGTTTTCAGCATTTGGACCCGAGCCGATTCGCTCGCGGCTGGCCATCGGCAAAGCCAAAGTGCTGGTGACAACGGAATCTCTCTACGAGCGAAAGGTGAAGGCGCTGCGGGCGTCACTCCCCTGCCTCGAACACATTTTGTTGATCGGCGACGATCACCAAGCGACGAACGTGTCAGACACAGTGGACCTATATTCCAGCATGCAAGATGCCGGAGATTCCTACTCGATCGAGGCGACGTCTCCGGACGACGTCGCGCTGCTGCATTTCACCAGCGGCACGACGGGAACGCCGAAGGGAGCCGCGCACGTGCACGGCGCGGTGATCGCCCATCACATCACCGGCAAACTGGCGCTGGATTTTCATGCGGACGACATTTTCTGGTGCACCGCCGATCCGGGCTGGGTGACGGGAACCTCGTATGGCATCATTGCCCCACTGACGAACGGCATCACCAGCATCATCGACGAGGCCGATTTTGACGCGGAGCGCTGGTACGGAATTCTGCAATCCGAGAAAGTCACGATCTGGTATTCCGCGCCGACGGCGATACGAATGCTGATGAAGGTGGGGGCCGAGATTCCGCGGAAGTACGATCTCGGGCGCCTTCGGTTTCTCGCGAGCGTCGGAGAGCCGCTGAACCCGGAGGCGGTCGTATGGAGCAAGGAGACGTACGGACTGCCCTTTCACGACAACTGGTGGCAGACGGAAACCGGCGGCATCATGATCGCGAATTTTCCCTCGATGGACATCCGCCCGGGATCGATGGGACGCCCGTTGCCGGGCATTGACGCAGCGATCGTGCGGCAGAAAGAGGACGGCTCGGTGGAAGAAATCATCGAACCGGATATGCAGGGCGAACTGGCGCTGCGTCCCGGATGGCCGTCGATGTTCCGCGCGTATTGGGAAGAACCCGAGCGCTACAAGAAGTGTTTCGCCAGCGGCTTCTACTTGACGGGAGATCTGGCCAGGCGGGATCGAGACGGGTATTTCTGGTTCATCGGACGCAAGGACGACGTGATCAAGACGTCGGGCCACCTGATCGGGCCGTTCGAGGTGGAAAGCGTATTGATGGAGCACAAGGCGGTTGCCGAGTCGGGCGTGATCGGCAAGCCGGATCCCGTGGCGCTGGAGATCGTGAAGGCGTTCGTCGTGCTTCGCAAGGGTTACGAAGCCAGCGACGAACTTCGCCGCGAACTGCTGGGGTTTGCGCGGACGAGACTGGGAGCGGCCGTCGCTCCAAAGGAAATAGAGTTCGTTGCGTCCGTGCCGCGGACGCGCAGCGGCAAGATCATGCGCCGGTTGCTCAAGGCGCGCGAACTCGGGCTCCCTGAAGGGGACATCTCCACACTCGAGGCGAATTGAATGTCCGCATCCGACATTTCGGCGCGCGCGACGGTCGACCGCGAGCACTCGATGTTTCTTCTCCGGGAAATGCTGCGAATTCGCCGGTTCGAGGAGAAGGCGGCGGAGATGTACAGCCTCCAGAAGATTCACGGCTTCCTTCATCTTTACATCGGAGAGGAAGCAACCGGCGTGGGTGCAATGCAGGCCTTCACGCCCCAGGATGCGATCGTCGCCACGTATCGCGAACACGGCCACGCTCTGGCCAGAGGAATGTCCGCGAACGTTTTGATGGCCGAAATGTATGGAAAGGCCACGGGTTGCAGCCACGGCCACGGCGGCTCGATGCATTTCTTTGACGCGAGCCGGCGATTTTACGGCGGATATGCCATCGTCGGGGGCGGATTGCCGGTGGCGGTCGGATTGGCTTTGGCGGACAAGATGCAGAACCGGCCGGCGATCACCGGATGTTATTTTGGCGACGGCGCGGTCGCCGAGGGAGAGTTCCACGAGTCACTGAATCTGGCGGCCTTGTGGAAGCTTCCGGTCGTGTTTCTCTGCGAGAACAATCTCTACGCGATGGGCACGGCGCTCGATCGGCATCAGGCGCAAACGGACATCAGCCGCAAGGCGGATGCATACGGGCTGCCTTCGAGCGTGGTGGACGGAATGGACGTCCTGGCCGTGGAGGACGCCACGCGGAAGAGCGCCGATTTCGTGCGCGGCGGAAATGGTCCCTGCCTGCTGGAGTTCCGTACCTACCGATTCCGCGCCCACTCGATGTCCGATCCAGATTTGTACAGAAACAAAGAGGAAATCGAAATCTGGAAGAAGCGCGATCCGATCGCTCTGTTTGAGACGAAGCTGCGAGAGATGGGACTGCTGGTTGATCCGGATCTGGCGGGTATGGAATCCGAGATCGCGGCGGAAATCGGGGAGGCGGTCCGATTTGCGGAGGCGAGTCCCCGGGAGCCGGTCGAGGATCTTCTGAAAGACGTCGAGGCTGGGCCGAGCAAATGACCAAGTTGACCTATCGCGAAGCGGTTCGAGCGGCGATGCGAAAGGCGCTGAAGGAAGATCCCAAAGTTTTCCTGATGGGAGAAGACGTGGGGCGCTACGGCGGGGCGTTTGCGGTGAGCCTCGGCCTGCTGGCGGAATTCGGGCCGGAACGCGTTCGCGATGCTCCGCTGTCGGAGTCCGCTTTCGTCGGAGCGGGTATCGGCGCGGCGCTGGGCGGGATGCGCCCGATCGTCGAGATCATGACGATCAATTTCAGCATGCTCGCCATGGACCAGATTCTGAACAACGCCGCGACGCTGCGGCACATGTCCGGCGGACAATTGAACGTGCCGCTGGTGTGCCGCGTGACGACCGGCGGAGGACGGCAGCTGGCCGCGCAACATTCGCACAGTCTGGAAGGATGGTACGCGCACATCCCGGGAATCAAGGTTTTGACGCCGGCTACCGTTCCCGACGCGTATGGAATGGTGCTCGCGGCGCTTCGCGAGCCTGATCCCGTGTTTATTTTCGAACACGCGACGCTGTATCCGCTGGAAGGCGAAATCGACGAGGGCGCAAAGTCGTTCGATATTGCACATGCCGCTGTGGTGCGGTCCGGCAGCGACGTCACATTGATCGCGTATGGCGGAACGGTTGGAAAGACCATGCAAGCGGCCACGCGGCTAGCGAGCGAACATATCGAGGCGGAGGTGATCGATTTGCGCACGCTGCGCCCCCTCGATACGCAAACCATCGTGAGCTCGGTGGCGAAGACTCACCGGGCAGTGATCATCGACGAAGCCTGGCGAACGGGAAGTTTTTCGGCTGAAATCAGCGCGCAGATCATGGAGAAGGCGTTCGACGATCTGGACGCGCCGGTTGCGCGCGTGTGCAGCGCGGAGACGCCGATGCCGTACGCGAAGCATCTCGAGGAAGCGACGCTGCCGCAGGTCGATCAAATCATCGCCGCGGCACGGGAAGTGGTCCCCCGCCATGGCTGAGTTTTTGATGCCGCAGCTCGGGGCGGACATGAACGCGGGCAAGCTGCTGCAATGGCGCAAACAGGTGGGCGACAAAGTGCAGCGCGGCGACATTATTGCGGACGTGGAGACGGACAAGGCCGACATCGAAGTCGAAGTCTTCTCGACAGGAACGATTGAAAAAATCCTGATTCAGCCGGGCGAGAAGGTTCCGGTCGGCACGGTGATGGCGCTGATCCGCGAAGAGGGCAAACCTTTCGCGGCCGAGGCTCCCGCTGTCGCCAGGGAGTCCGCTGTTCCGGCACCGATTCCTTCCGCGCCCGCCGCTCCGCAGCGCGCCGCGGTGGCACCTCCGCCAGCGATCGAGGCAGGCGCACGCCGGTTCCACATTTCTCCCGTTGCCCGCAAACTTGCAGACGAGCTCGGCATCGATCCTGCCACGATTTCCGGGACTGGCCCGGGTGGCCGCATCACGCTGGAAGATGTCCAGCGGGCGGTGGAAACTCGGGCAGCGAAGCCGGCGGAGGCGGCACCCGAACCGGACCGCGCGGCGCGAATGCGGCAAGCCATCGGCGCCGCGATGGCGCGCTCGAAGCGCGAAATTCCGCACTACTATCTGAGCACGACGATCGATATGAGCCGGGCGATGGCGTGGCTGGCCGAGGAGAATCTCAAGCGATCGATCGAGGACCGGCTCGTGTATGGCGTGCTGCTGGTCAAGGCGGTGGCGCTGGCGTTGCGGCAATTCCCCGAATTGAACGGGCTATGGGCGGAGGGGAAAGCAATTGCAAAGCCCGAGATTCACGTGGGGGTCGCCATCTCGCTTCGAGGCGGCGGGTTGATCGCGCCGGCTCTGCACAACACCGATCGGCAAAGTCTCGGCGAGTTGATGAAAAGGTTTCGCGATCTGGTTCAGCGCGTGCGCGCCGGATCGCTGCGGAGTTCGGAATTAACGGATTCAACGATTACGGTGACAAGCCTCGGCGAGCAAGGCGTGGAAGCGGTCTTCGGCGTGATTTATCCTCCGCAGGTCGCCCTGGTGGGATTTGGAAAGATTGTCGAGCGGCCATGCGTTTCAGAAGGCCAGGTCGTGGCTCGGCCAACGCTTACGGCGACGCTTTCGGCCGACCATCGCGTGAGCGACGGACATCGCGGAGGGCTCTTTCTGGCTGCGGTGGAACGGCTTCTTCAGGAGCCAGGCCAGCTATGACCAGAGACGAAATCCGCGACGGAATTTTCCGCGCGCTCACGCAGGTCGCGCCGGAAGCCGATTTGTCGCGGCTCAAACCGAATCTCAGGCTGCGGGACCAGCTGGATATCGATTCCATGGACCTGCTGAACTTCGTGATCGGCGTTCACAAGGAATTCAAGATCGAGATCCCCGAAGCCGACTACCCGCGACTGGCGACGCTGGACGGGTGCATCGAATACATTGCGAAAGTAAGAACTCAATCAGGGGTGTGACGAGAATCACAGACGAACCTCGGGGTGCGCGTTCAGCATGAACTCAGTCACTCCACAGGCCCTAGGCGAGGGCTCGGCCATGAGCACCCCTGTCAAGAATCACCGTCTGAACTCTCAGGCGCTGTTCGAAAAGCTATTTGTCTCCCTGCCCGACGGAATCGTGGTGTTCGATGACGAAGGACACATCACCGAGGCGAATCCGCAAGTGGAATCGCTTTTTGGATACACTTGCGGCGAGCTGTTGAGTAAACCCGTCGAGATCCTGATTCCGGAACGGCTTCGTTCGATTCATGCGGGACACCGCCATTTCTACAGCCAGCAGCCGCACCAGCGTGCGATGGGCGCGGGGCTGGAACTCTACGGCAGGCGCAAAGACGGCAGCGAGTTTCCGGTGGACATCATGCTCGTGCCGGTCGAGATCGCCGAGGAGCAGCTTGTACTGGCAGTAATTCGAGACATCACCGAGCAGAAGCAGTTGGAACACTGGATGCTACAGCTTGCGTTGAGCGATCCGCTCACAGGTCTCGGAAATTACCGCCGGTTGCACGAGGCGTTTGTGACGGCAACGAACTGGTCCCAGCGCATGAGCCGCCATTTCGCGTTGCTAATGCTTGACGTCGATGACTTAAAGAAGATCAACGATACGCATGGCCATCACGCGGGCAGCCGTGCACTGTGCCGCGTGGCGGAGGCCCTGCGGGCCGAATGCCGCGCAATCGATACGCCCGCGCGCCATGGGGGCGATGAGTTCGCCGTCATCTTGCCTGATACGGACCACGAAGGCGCCCGGAATCTCGCGCTACGGCTGGCGAGCCGAATTGCGAACGATGGCGAGAAACCACCCGCATCGTTCAGCTACGGCGTGGGGGTCTATCCGCCGGACGGACAAACGCTCGATCAGCTGCTGGTGAAAGCTGATGAATATCTCTATGCGATGAAGAGATCGAAGCACGAAGTCCGCCACCGCGCTTTTTAGCGAGCACACATCTTCTGAAACCTAGCCACGTGCTCGTGCGTATCAACTCTCAGCACGTCGACGTATGCTTGAACGGGCGTGAACTTGGCTTGACAGAAGCCGTTCGGTCGTATTGACTAGCACGCGTTAAAATTACAACGGGGATATAACATGATCGCAATTCGGTCGCTGTGCGTCGCCGGCTTGCTGCTGATTCTTTCGGGAGTCGGGTTAAAGAGGTTGCACGCTTCACCGCAAGGCCCCCCGCCAGGCGGCGCGGCGCAGGAATCTCCGGTTTCGAAGCTGACTCCGGACGACATCGCGACGGGCAAGCAGATTTTTGCGGCGCAGTGCGCGGGCTGCCATGGATTTGACGGCAGCGGGCAGCTCGGACCGAATCTCCACGGCGTCGAAGCGCGGAGGGGCGACGCGGGGATTTTTTCGGTGGTTCGTAACGGCACCGGAGCGATGCCTCCGGTGATGTCGCTGAACGATCAGCGCGTATGGCAGGTGGTCGGGTTCGTGCGTACGCTGGGCGACATGGGTCCGGTTGAAGCTGCGAAAGGCGATGCGGCAAAAGGCAAAGCGGTCTACGAAGCGAACGGCTGCGTGGTGTGCCATGCGATCGGCATGACGGGCGGCGGAGTCGGCCCGCAACTGACGACGGTCGGGAGATCGCGGCCGCCGAAATATTTCTATGAATTCTTGCGCGATCCCGGGAAAAATCCGCCGGCGGGCTACGAGCTCGTGCACGTGGTCACGAAAAACGGACACGATGTGACGGGCATTCGCGTGAACGAGGATACGTTCGCGATTGTGCTGCGCGACGTCGGCGGGCACTTTTATTCGTTCGATAAGACGAAGCTGAAGTCGATCGAACCGGAGCCGGGAAAAACGGTAATGCCGAGCTACGGAAATCTTTCAGCGACGGACATGGATAATCTGGTCGCATACCTATCGAGTTTGAAGGGGGCCCAATGAGAGCCGTGAAATATCTGGTGGCAGTGCTGGCGCTGTGCGGAGCGCTGCCGAGCTTCGCGCAGGTTTCGTACGAGCGGCTGATGAAGTCGGACGCCGAGCCGCAAAACTGGCTGATGTACGGCGGCAATTACGAGTCGCAGCGTTTTTCGGGGCTGAAAGAGATGACGCCGCAGAACGCCAAGGATTTGCGCGTGGCCTGGGCTTACCAGATGCGCGGAGGCGGCGTCATGGAGTCGTCACCGCTGATCGTGGACGGGATCATGTACGTGACGGAGCCGCCGAGCAACGTGACGGCGCTCGACGCGCGCACGGGAAAACCGCTGTGGCACTACGTGCCGCAGGTTCCGCGAGATTTCGTGCCGGTCGGACTTTTCCCGACGAACCGCGGCGTGGCGATTCTGGGCGACAAACTCTATCTGGCGACCATTGACGATCACCTGATCGCGCTCGACGCAAAAAGCGGAGTGGTGCGGTGGAATACGCTGATCGCGGACAAGGCCGATGGCTACGCGATCACGCAGGCGCCGCTGGCGATCAACGGAAAGATCGTGGTGGGCGTCGGCGGAGGCGAAGCAGGCGCGCACGGATTCTTGAGCTGCTACGACGCGAACGACGGGAAGCTTCTGTGGCGCACGTACACAGTGCCGCGCAGCGCGAGCGATCCGGGCGCGGATACGTGGGCGGACGGCAGCTGGTCGAATGGCGGCGGAACGACGTGGAACACGGGTTCGTACGATCCGGAGCTGAACGTCGTTTACTGGGGCACCGGCAATCCCGTGCCGGACTGGAACGGCGAGGGACGCATGGGCGACAACTTGTTCACGTGCTCGCTGATCGCGCTCGACGCGGATACGGGAAAGATGAAATGGTATTTTCAATTTTCGCCGCACGAGACGCACGACTGGGATTCGTCGGAGCCGCCGATCTTGTTCAACGCAACGATGAACGGAAAGCCGCGAAAGCTGGTGGCGCTGGCGAATCGAAACGCGTTTTATTACGTGCTTGACCGCGAGACGGGAGAGTTCATCACCGGCGTGCCGTTTGCGAAGCAGACCTGGGCGAAGGGGCTGGACGCGAAGGGGCGGCCGATCAAAATGCCGGCCGAGCAGATCGAGCCGAGCGCCGAAGGAACGCTGGTCTATCCGACGCTCACCGGCGCGATCAACTGGACAAGCCCGTGCTATAGCCCGATCACGGGGCTCTTTTACGTGAACGCGCGCGACGGGGGCGCGTATTACGTCAAGGGAGAACGGAAGTTCGAGAAGGGGAATTCGAACGGCATCGTGGGCGGCGGAGGTGGAGGATCCCGCCCGGGGCCGGCGGATGAAACGACGACTTCGATCCGCGCGCTGAATGCGGCCACCGGCGAGAAGAAGTGGGAATACCGGATGGTGGGCGATTCCTGGACCGGGACGCTGGTGACCGCGGGCGGATTGGTTTTCTCCGCCGATGCGGCCGGGAATTTCTTCGCGTTGAACGCTGAAACGGGCGAGGCGCTGTGGCATTTGCTGCTGGGATCGTCCGTGCGGTCGAATCCCGTGTCGTACGCGGTCGATGGCAAGCAGTACATCGTGGATTCGGCTGGAAACACGCTGTTCGTCTTCAGCCTGCCGTAGGCTGAAGGCGTCCCGCCATCGCAATTTTCTTGCGCGGTGGTAGGATGTGCGCGCATCAAAGTTATTGGGGCTTCATTGGGGGAATGAGATGACCGCGATTCGTTGGTTATGCACGGCTGCGTTCATTTGGGGGGGATTGGCGTGGTCCGCAACACCCGCGGCCGCGCAGGCTAACCTGGCGACTCCGCCGCCGCACTCTCCCCACCCGAAGGCCACGCCGGAAAGCATCGCGGCGGGCAAAGACATTTTTGCAGGTACCTGCGCCGGTTGTCACGGTATCGACGGCAGCGGTTCAAACGGCCCCAATATCCGCGGAGTGGGCGCGACGATGGGGCCGGAATGGGTGTATGCGAGGATCCGCGGCGGAGTGATTGGTACGGGCATGCCGGCGTTCACTTCGCTGGACGATGCGACGGCCTGGAAGATTGTGGACTACGTGATGTCGCTCGGCCACGAAGACGCGGGCGTCGCAACCGGCGATCCGAAAAAAGGCAAAGAAATCTACGATGCCAACAAATGCGGGACGTGCCATGCGGCCAGCGTGGAGGGCGGAAGCCTGGGGCCAGATCTGAGCCATATCGGCGTCCAGCGATCGATCGTCTCGCTGACGAAAACGCTGAGCGATCCGGGCAATAACCTGCCGCTCGATGCGGGCATGCAAGAACGGGCCACGTACACAGCGTATGTGATCTATCGCGCGGTGACAAAGGACGGAAAAGTCATCGAAGGCATGCGCGTGAACGAGGATTCATTCACGATTCAGTTGCGAGATGCGAAGGGTAATCTGCATTCCATTCAGAAATTCAAGATGAAGAGCATTGAGCCGGAGCCCGGCAAGAGCTTCATGCCGAGCTACAAGGACAAGCTCACGGCGGCGCAGATCAACGATCTGGTCGCGTACCTTTCGAGTCTGGGAGAAGCACAATGAACGCGGCGAAATATTTTCTCTGTGGCGCGGCGGTGGCCGCACTAGTGGCAGGCAGCCGCATCGAATCGGCGGCGCAGAATGTGCCATACGAGCGGATACTAAACTCGGCAAGCCACCCCGAGGACTGGATTACGTACGGCGGGAACTACGCCGCGCAGCGATTCTCCGAGCTGAAGCAGATCAACAAGACGAACGTAAACCAGCTGAAACTGCGCTGGGTCTATCAGCTTCGAAGAACGGGAATTTTCGAATCTTCGCCGATTGTCGTGGACGGGATGATGTACGTGACCGAGCCGCCGACGACCGTGACGGCACTGGACGTGCGTACGGGGCGTCCTGTGTGGCGATGGACCGCGGACCTGCCCAAGGATTTGCTGACGATCGGACTTTTCCCGACGAATCGGGGTGTGGCAATTCTCGGCGATACGGTGTACGTCGCGACAATTGACGCGCATCTTGTGGCCCTCGATGCAAAGACGGGCAACATGCGCTGGAGCGTCGAAATCGGCGACAACAAGCAGGCGGTGGCGATCACGCAGGCGCCCATGGCGATCAATGGAAAGATCGTCGTCGGAATGGGCGGAGGCGAGGGCGGTTTGCGCGGCTACATCGACGCGTACGACGCGAAAGACGGAAAGCGGCTCTGGCGGCTTTACACGATTCCAACGACGGGAGAGCCGGGCGTCGAGACGTGGGAAGGCGACTCGTACAAATACGGTGGCGCGACGACATGGAACACGGGCGCGTACGATCCGGAACTGAACACTCTTTACTGGGGCACGGGAAATCCGGCGCCCGATTGGAACGGCGACGCGCGCAAGGGCGACAACATCTACTCGTGTTCCCTGCTGGCGATCGACGCGGACACGGGAAAAATGAAATGGTATTTCCAGTTCTCGCCGCACGAAACACACGACTGGGACGCGGCCGAGCCGCCGATTCTTTTTGACGCGACGATTAACGGGAAGAAACGGAAGATCGTGGCGCAGGCGAATCGGAACGCGTTTTACTACGTGCTCGATCGCGTGACGGGCGAATTCATCACCGGCAAAGCCTACGCGAAGCAGACGTGGGCGAAGGGGCTCGACGCGAAGGGACGGCCGATCGAGCTGCCAAACATCGAGCCGACGCCGCAGGGAAACCTGATCTATCCGAGCATCACGGGAAGCGTGAACTGGACCAGCTCCTCATACAGCCCGCTGACGGGACTCTTCTATGTCAACACGCGGGAGCAGGGCGCCTACTACTACAAGGGACATCCGACGATCGAACCGCACAACCCAAATGACACCGGCGGGGGCGGAGGGCAGAAGCTGGTGAACGGCGATGCGGCGTACACGGCGGTCCGCGCGCTGGAGGCCACGACCGGCGACCGGAAATGGGAATTCAAGATGGTCGGCGACTCGTGGACCGGCACGCTGGCGACGGCGGGAGGGCTGGTCCTCTGCGCGGATAGCCAGGGGAATTTCTTCGCGCTGGACGCGGACACCGGCA
The DNA here is from genome assembly GCA_963769415.1 of uncultured Acidobacteriota bacterium. Taxonomy (GTDB): domain Bacteria; phylum Acidobacteriota; class Terriglobia; order Acidiferrales; family UBA7541; genus Palsa-295. Next base: position 819,777 of record CAVYLM010000005.1, on the reverse strand, counting down.
AGCCGCTTTGGAATATTCAGCTGGGAAATTCCGTGCGCGCAAACCCGATCACGTACGCGGTGGACGGCAAACAATACGTGGTGGGTGAAGCGGGCAACGCGGTTTCGGTATTCAGTCTGCCGTAGGGCCGATCTCGCCAGCTACTTTGCCGTTTTCTTGCGCGTGAGCTTAAGCACGAGCTCAACATCGCGCCGGGAATCGAAGCTGGAAACAGTGCGGGTCGCGGACGTCATGTCGTCGTGCTCCGCGTGCACTTCGTAATCCACGTTGGGATCAAGACCGCTGAAGCGATAGTTTCCTGCCTCATCAGCGATGTAAGTCTTCACTGCTTGAGTCTTCGTGTTCAGCAGGTAAACCACGCCCGAAGGCCGGGGAGTTTCATCTTTATCCAGGACGGTGCCGCGAACAGTGCGGAGCTGTGCGTCGCTTTTCTTGTCTTGCGCGGCAACCGGCAGCGCGAGTGCGGCGGCCAGCACGAAGGCGATGAGTCGAATCAGGGCGCGATTCCTCAAGGATACCTCCTAGTCTCGGTCCCCAACTGGTTGGATGCTTGCGGGCCCAGCCAAGTGGTGCGTCATTCCTCCTCGTCCTCGTCGTCGTCGATCCCGGGTTCGTCCTCGTCCTCTTTTTTCAAGTCCTCCTCGTCGTCTTCTTCGTCCTCATCGTCTTCGTCGTCGTCATCTTCGGAAAGGACGATGAGGTGCACGGGATGAATCTGCGTCACTTCGAGCTCTGCGTCGCATTCCGCACAGCTGACAATTTCGCCTTCTTCGACTTCGTCTTCGTCCAAGTCGATGTCCGCGTCGCATTCCGGGCACTTGGTCACGGGAATCTCTCCTCCTGGGCTAAACTACCACCGGACGTCGTATTATATAACGTCGGTGTCAAGCTTTTCGCTGGAGGTTCCTGTAAAGATGCCCGACGACCGCGAATATCCGGAGCGTCCCCTGGTGGGAGTAGGAGGCGTCGTGATATCGAACGGCCGCGCGCTGCTGATTCGCCGTGGCGGCCCACCGCTCGAGGGCCAGTGGTCGATCCCGGGCGGGATGCTCGAAGTGGGCGAGACGCTGCTCGAAGGCGTGCGACGCGAACTGCTCGAAGAAACCGGCGTCGAGGTGCGCGTGGGCGAGCTGGTCGACGTATTTGAGAGAATCAATCTGGACGGCGACGGTAAGACACGCTATCACTTCGTCGTGCTCGATTATTTGTGTGAGGCGATGCGAGGCGAAGCGCGCGCTGGAAGCGATGTTACCGACGTGGCGTGGGCCGCACCGTCGGAATTGGCGAAGTATTCGCTCTCGGAGACAGCGACGCGAGTGATTTTGAAAGCGTTTGAGATGGCGGCGAGGCCATCCGGTCAGAACGACTGAAACCGACCGCGGTGTGATCAGCGGACGAACGGATAAATTTCGTCAGCGATCCAATAGTTGGCGATAACCAGCGCCAGAAGCATTCCCATCAGCCAAAGTGCCCATCGCCGTCGTTGCCAAAAGGCTCTGAACGGCGAATATTGCATCGGGACGTCCGCCAGATATGCGGCGCAGTAACAGAGATTGGCGAGTGCGGCGAGTATGAAGAGCAGTAGTAACGACTGAAGAGTCAGCGCCGGACGAAAATGTGGCCACGTCCATACAGTCCACGCCAGGACGGCGGCGGTCAGGACGAGGTTATATGCGATTCGACGAAGTTCCCAGTAGCGAATCGCATCGCCCAGAATCTGTTGTAAAGCGACAGACGGCGGCTGCTCATGGAAATGACTGCTCATTAGAGATCCCCAGCTTTCTCGCGCGCCAGAACTAGCTGGCAGCAGCGGTTTCCGGCAGGCGGCCGAAGCGACGTTCGCGGCCGAGAAAGTCCTCAACCGCAGCGGCGAGATCTTCGGCTTCGAATTCCGGCCACATCCGCGGCGTGAATAGCAGTTCCGCGTAGGCACACTCCCAAAGCATGAAGTCGCTGAGGCGCCGTTCACCGCCGGTGCGAATCAAGAGATCCACGTCGGGAGTTGACGCACCCGCGTGAGTGACCTGCGCGAGACGGCGCGCGAATTCGTTTTCGGACACTTCGAGGCTGGACATCATCCAGCAGGAAGCGCGCAATATCGCCTCCCGCGAAGAGTAGTCGAGCGCGATGCGCAGATCGAGCGCCCGTCCGGCGGCGGTGGCGCGTTCAGCCGAATTGATGGCTTCAACGAGCGTGGCCGGTATGCGATCGCGCCGGCCAATCACGCGAAGCCGGATGCCGTGCGCGGCGCATTCAGGCGCCTCGGAGCGGAGATAGTCTTCGAGCAGCGCGAGCAGCGCGGTGACTTCACCAGAGGGGCGGTTCCAGTTGTTTGCGGAGAACGCATACAGCGTGAGTGTGCCGATGCCGAGAGAGGGGGCCGCGCGGACGACGCGGCGCACCGCGGCCACGCCGGCGCGATGCCCTTCGGAACGCGCAAGACCACGCGCGGCGGCCCAGCGGCCGTTGCCATCGAGCAGAATAGCGACGTGAAGCTTGGGAGGCGGGATGACTCGAGATGCGCTATTGCCCATGGGTATTCGGAATTTCCCTTTCTAGCCTTCGCGGGTCGCCTGAATCAGAGCTTCCATGTGGTCCAGATATTTCTCGAGCGAACGGCGCCCGTTAGCCGTGAGGCGGTATTCGGTCTTGGGCACGCGGCCATCGAACGATTTCGTGCAGGCGATGTAGCCGGAATCTTCGAGCTTGCGGGCGTGAACGCTGAGGTTTCCGTCGGTGATACGGAGAAGCTGCTTGAGTTCCTTAAACGTGAGCGTGGCGTTGACGGCGAGAGCGCTAACGATCGCGAGGCGCGTGCGTTCGTGAATCAGGCGGTCGAGATTCGGCGCCGCGGCAGTAGCCGGGCCGACGGCGGCAGTTCCCTGCTTCGATTTTTCCTCCCGCGCGGCGCGGAAGGCGCCGGATTTAGCCGCCATATTTCCCCGCAATCACCCCACCAAAAACCAGGTGCAGACCGCCGAACCCAGCCGCAAGGAACGCGTTGCCCCAGCTCGACGGGCAAAAGAGCGCGACGGTGCCAAGCACCATGAAGCAAAGTCCCATCAGCGGCACGACGCGGATCGAAAATGCGCCGCCGGTAACGACAGCGGTGCCGTACAGAAGCAGCCACACGCCGGCGACTTCAGCGATAGAGCCAATGCGGACCAGCAGAATGGTTAAAAGCACACCGACGAAAAGTGGAGGAGCGAAGCTGTAAACGAACCGCCGTCCCGGCCCGGTAAACAGCGCGGTGCCTGCCGCGCGAGCCTTCGAATACGTGGTCCATAACGCGATGCCGATCGCCACGGCCGCTTCAGCGAGCCAGGTGACGAGCCACGCGCAGAGTGGACTCCTGACGCGACGCAATTATGGCTGCGCCGAGCGCCGTGATTCCCATGGCGACTCCACCCCAGCCGGAGCACAGCCGTGAACGAACCGGCGCGCTCCATGGTCTCGCGAATAAAACGGATGTTGTCGCGGGCGCGATCGCCGAGCGCCACGGGATTCTCCAATCGAGGTGGGCGGGAGTTGTACGGAACCATAGGACTAGGGTAGCAAGTGGCGCGGAGTTGTCAAGTACTTTGCAACTCAAAGTATACGAGAGTTTCCGATTGATCTCGTACTGTACCGCGACGGAGAACCGGATTCGCTTGTGCGGCGTTGTATGACAGTCTATCCTTGGGCGCTCGAAATTAACCGGAGGCGAAATCAATGAAGCGAATCTGTCTGACGATTCTGGCAATGGCATTGGCGCCAGTCGCGACGCTGGCGGCGACGGCACAGCAGGCGCCCGCAGCTGCGGCACAGCAGGCGGCTGCGCCCGAAACGAATCCTATTTCGAATGGTTTCAGAAAACTCATGGCGGATGAATCGCGCGACACGGTGGCGGCCGTCGAGGAAATGCCGGCGGATAAGTTCAGTTTTCGACCAACGCCGCAGCAAAATACCTTCGGGCACCTGGTGGTTCACATGATTCGCGCGAATTACGGATTGTGTGGGCTGATTACCGGCGCGAAGCCGCCTGCAGCGCCAGCGCTGAAGGACGACGATCCGAAGGACACGCTGGTGCCGGCACTGAAGGCTTCGTTTCAATTCTGCACCGATTCGCTGGCGCAAACCGATGATTCACATTTCGGCGAGCAGGTGCCGTTCATCGGCGGCAAGTTGGTCTCGCGTGGCTTTATGGTCGTGACGATGTCAGAGGACCTCGGAGATCATTACAGTACGGCAGCGATGTACCTGCGGCTGAACGGGCTGCTGCCGCCGACGGCTCAACCAAAGAAATAGGGACAGCAGCGCTGCGAATCAGCGCCAACCGTAACGGCCAACAAGTGGCACAAACCGGCAGGCGAATAGCTCATGGCAAGTGGTTTGGCCATTGGACTTCACGATACGAAGTAACTGCTGGTGATCCGCGGCGCCAACCGGAATCACGAGGCGGCCACCCTCGACTAATTGTTCTACAAGCGGCTGCGGAACGGCAGGTGCCGCGGCCGAAACCAAGATCGCGTCAAATGGCGCGGCTTCGGCGAAGCCTTGCGATCCGTCACCCACGACGACGCGCACATTTGCATGGCCAAGCTGCTCCAAACGCATGCGTGCGGACTCGGCGAGCACGGGAATGGCCTCGAAGGCGATCACTTCGCGCGCGAGCAGCGACACTACCGCAGCCAGATACCCGGTACCCGCTCCGACTTCCAGAACGCGCTCGTGTCCCTCGAGCGCCAACGCCTCGGCGCTCGCCGCCACAACGTATGGCTGCGAAATCGTCTGCCCTTCGCCCGCAGGCAGCGCCTCATCTGCGTAAGCCTGTGATACCAAACCGGGAGCAACGAAAAGATGCCGCGGGACCGCTTCCATGGCAGCGAACACCCTAGGCGAGCGGATCCCGCGCTCGCGAATCTGGCGAGCAACCATATCGCGGCGTGCGTCTTCAAACTTCGCGCTGTTGCCTGAATCGCCGTTGCCGTTCATTCGTGCCGAAATTATCACATCGGCGTTGGGCGTGGCCAATCGGGGACCGCGCCGCCGAATTGCTTCGGACGTAATGAGTCGTTACGATGATCTGTCCGGCTCGCCGGGCAAGTCCGAGGCCCGGAAGACCAAATTCCCAGGAGAATGTAATGAGACTTAACAGCGTCCTGATTGCCGCCGCGTTAGTGGCCGGCGGTCCCGTGTTTGCACAAACGCCATCGGCAAGCGCGCCGCCGAAACCTCCAGCGCATCAGCCCGGCGTGCCCGCGCACCCCGCAACGCCGTCAACCCAAACGCAAGATCCCGCCTCGCCAGCTGACAAAGTCGAATCCGCAAAGGACGCCGCCATCCGGCACCTGATGGACCTCACGCAAACGTCGAAGATGGCGGAGGATCTGAATGCGTACGTTACAAAACAGGTGCACGATGCGCTGAGCCAGGCTCTTCCTCCGGACCGCCTGGCGAAGTTCATGCAGGGCTTCAGCGAGAAAATGGACACAGCCGCTCCCCGAAGCGCGATCACGGACGCCACAATCGCCCTTTACGCACAGGCATTCTCGATGGACGACGTCCAAGGCCTCATCCAATTCTACGAATCGCCGCTCGGCCAGCGCGTGGTGAAAGCGTTGCCGCGCGTGGCGCAGGAATCGCAGCGTACGGGCATTCAAATGGAACAAAAAGGAGCGATGGTGGTTTTGCAGGATATGTCGAACGAATATCCAGAGCTAAAATCCATGCTGCAGCCACCGCAGGATGGCGGCGGAGGGGAGACGCCCGGGACGGAAAAGGCTCCTGCGACCAGCCCGGCACCCACTTCGCCCACTAAATAAGCGAAATCAGAACTCAGGGGTTACAATCCTCTGCCGATGCCCTTGAGCACTTTGCTGGATCAAACCGCCGCGAACACATCAATCGATTGGTCGCCGATCTGGATTTCACTCGAAACCAGCGTGACCGCAACGGCTGTGACTCTGGTAGCTGGCTTGGCGACTGCCGCATGGCGCCAGCGGCGCACGGGTCCTGCGACTGCTGTTGTCGACGGCATCTGCTTGTTGCCGCTTGTTCTACCGCCTACCGTCGTCGGATTTTTCCTCTTATTGCTTTTCGGGAGAAATGGACCGCTGGGGAAACTGTTACTGCGGCTCGGCGCGACCGTGGTGTTTTCCTGGCCGGCCACAGTGATTGCAGCGGCCGTCGTGGCTTTTCCATTGATGTATCTGACGGCGCGCGCCGCTCTCGAGCAGGTCGATTCCCGGTTCCTTGAAGCCGCGCGAACACTCGGCGCCTCCGAGTGGCGTGTCTTCACTGCGGTGGCATTACCGCTTGCGTGGCCCGGGGTGCTTGCCGGGACTATTCTCTCGTTCGCGCGTGCGCTTGGTGAATTCGGCGCGACGCTGATGCTCGCGGGAAATATTCCCGGAAAGACTGCGACGATTCCAATCGCGATTTACTTTGCCGTGGAAGCGGATGACGTGCAGCGAGCGGTGACCTGGTGCGCCGCCGACATTGCGATTTCGCTCGCGCTGCTCGGCGGGCTCTACTACTGGACGCACGCGCAAGGGCGCGCGCGCTGGGATCGTCGCTAACATGGCGCTCGAAGTTCGAATTGAGAAGATTCTGCCGCAATTCACGCTCGACGTGTCGTTCACAGCGGGCGATGAGCCGCTGAGCATTCTGGGGCCCTCCGGATCAGGCAAGACGATGCTGCTGCGCTGCATCGCGGGACTCGAGCGAACTGACCGGGGTCGCGTCGCGCTGGGCAACCGCGTGTTGCTCGATACCGAGAAAGGAATTCAGGCGCCGGCGCGCGATCGGCGCGTGGGAATGCTGTTCCAGCACTTTGCGCTGTTTCCGCACAAGACGGTAGCCGATAACATCGCGTTTGCTTTGCAGAGTCTTACGGGTGAGGAACGGTCGCGGCGCGTGAGCGCTTTGATGGCGCGCACACATATCGGCGGCCTCGAAGACCGCTATCCGCGCCAGCTTTCCGGAGGCGAGCAGCAGCGCGCCGCGCTGGCACGCGCACTGGCGATCGGGCCGGAGGCTTTGTTGCTCGACGAACCGCTTTCGGCGCTCGATACGCACCTGCGAAGCCAGATGGAAGCACAGCTTCAGGAGACGTTTGCGAGCTTTCGCCGGCCGACGCTCCTGGTAACGCACAACATCGAGGAGGCCTACCGGCTGGGCGAGCGAATGCTGGTGCTTTCGCGAGGGCGTATGGCTGCGTTCGGGGCTAAAGAAGAAGTGTTTCGCCGGCCGCCGAGCGTGGAAGTGGCGCGGCTCACGGGATGCAAGAATTTTTCGCGCGCGCGCATGACTTCGGGCGGCACGGTTGAGGCGCTGGACTGGGGATGCCAACTACGGGTAGCGCACGAACTTGCAACAGGCGCGGCGCACGTAGGCATCCGCGCGCATGAGATTGATTTTCTCGAAGCGCGCGACGACGTACGGGCACAAGAAAACGTCTTTCCCTGCTGGCTGGTGCGGTCTTCCGAGACGCCCTTTCGCGTGACGCTCTACCTTAGCCTCCGCCAGCCGAGCGATGAATCGGGCGAGAATCGGCCGTTCGACTTGCAGGCGGAAGTGTTCAAGGAAAAATGGCAGCGATTCCGAGGGCGACCGATGCCGTGGCACGTCCGGCTTTCACCCGAATCGCTTTTCTTAATGCCAGACTAACCCGCCCCCACGAATCTACTTCAGATGTTTGACCCACTTAATGTCGAAGCCGTACGTGCCGTTGATGTCCCGCAAAAACTCGACTGATAGGCCGCGCTTCAGCGTGTATTCGACCTGGATGAGCTGATATTGGTTCGAGGTGGCGGCGTTGGTGGAATACGTGATCGCGAGGTCGCGCGTGACCTGCTCCTGAATCGTGACGCGCGCGGCGGCGTTTGATTCCGTCGCCGTCCCCGCGACGAACGGGTCGACGCGGAACGAACTAATGCCAAATAAGTGCTCGATTCTGCCGCCGATGCCGGTCGAAATTGCTTCAGATAGCAGCGCGGTTGCGCCGTAGTTTTGCGCCGAGCCGGGCGCGGAACGCAGGCCGCTTCCCTCCCCCGGACTACCAAGCGCGAGGAGGGCGACGATATCCGAATCCGGCAGCGGAGGATCGGAGCGATAGTTGAGCGCAAGGTGGCTCGCGGGTCCGGAGAAATCAATGGTCACCTGATACTGATTGATCGTCGAAGTGGCTTCGACGTTGAGCACAGGGTCCAGGCGAAATGGATTCGCGAAGCTGATGTCACCGCGCGTGAGCTCGAAGGTGTTGCCGCGAAACGGCATCTCGCCGCCAAGAAGATGGATGTGGCCGAGCAGCACGGGTCGATCCCACGTGCCACGCAAGCGCACGTCGCCGTCCACTTCGACGTGCGCGCCGGACCATTCGATGCGTGCGCCCGGCTTTGTCTGGCCCTCAACGTCGAACCTGAGATTTTGCAGAAACGGCGAACTAGAAACGGGGCTCGGCGTGGTGTCCGACGCCGACGCGAAGAACGAAGCCACATCCACGCCTTCCGCGAACAGAAGGCGTTCGACCTGCACGCGGCCTGTGATCAGAGCCGCTTCGCTGGTGCCGGCAAGCTGGATCGTGCCCCCGGCCAGCCAGCTCATTCCCGCCGGATAGCGAATGCGAACGGTCGACGTGGCCGCGGTGACTTCGTACCGCATGGGGCCTTCCCCGTAGGTCACGCTTCCGCTCAACGTCAGGTGCCCGCCGCCAGAATCCGCCGTCAGCTTGTCAAAGAGCAGGCGGCTGCGATCGAACACGAAATCCCCGTTCATATTGCTGAGTCCGACGGGAAAATCCGCATAATGCCCCTGGGCGCCGCGTACACTCGCGCGGCCGGTGATACGCGGACGATCCATCGTCCCTTCAACCGACACGTTCGCGTCGGCGCGCCCTTGCGCTTCCAGATCCGGAATCAAGCCTTTCAAAAGGCGGAGGTTCACGCCTCCAGCAAGCGAGAACTGAATGCGGCGATCGCGGTCAAACCGTGCTGTTCCGCCAAGCTGCAAATCTGTGTCGGGTCCATGCAGCCTGGCCTGATCGACGCGAATTTCATTCCGGCGATAGGTCAGCCGAATATCCTGGTCGTTTGTCAGCTGAACGAGTTCGTAGTTGAACGCAATCCGAGATATGTCCGCGTTGACCTCGATCGAATCCGGCTGCCGAAGCGCACCTGCAATCGTGAATACACCATCGGCAGTGCCGTGGCCGGTGAGTTGCTGCTTCAGATGCAAGCCGGAAACAATAAACGGGTCAAGATCAAATTGCGTCACGGAAAGGCGGCCGGAAATTTGCTCGCCTCCACCGAGCCCGATGGTCAAATCTCCCTGCAATTTTTCGGGCTGCGGATCTGAAGTCAGCGTCAGGTGCGCGCTCTGACCATCTGACGTGAGCTGGCCAGCGAAATCGCCTTCCGATTCGGTGCCCAGCGTCAAATTCGTCAGATGCAAATCACCCTGAGCGTTCGGCGCGAGCACGGGCCCCCTGCCACGCAAGTTAAAGTCGAGGCGACCGGCAACCGGGAGTGAGGGACTTTGAAGGTTTTTGATCTTTTCGAGCGCGAGTCCCGAACCGGTAATGTTGAATTCGGTTTGCGCTTCATTGGGGTGGTAGAGAATATCTCCCGCAACCATTCCAGAGCCGCCGTGGAGCTCCGCATGACTCAGCCGTATTTCGTCGTGGCGCCAGTGCAATTCCCCGCTGAAGCGGTCGAAATGCCAGCCCTTTAAATCGATGTTGTCGATCGCGAGATTCGCATCCAGGATCGGCGCGGCACGAGTACCCGTGGCGTGGACTGTTCCATTGATGCGACCAGAAGCCGGATACTTCACCGCCATCACTGACTCCACATCTTCCGCCGACGCATTATCGATTCGGGCATCGAGCGTCCAGGGGCTTGTGTCGAGAAAATTCCAGTCACCGTCAAACTTCAGCCAAAGATCGAGCGTTGCGGAAGTCTGGCCGCGCGTCATCTTCGTATTGTTGAGATGAAACCCATCCGGCGAATAATCGATGTCTCCGTCCAAAGCGTCCATCGTGAGCTGATCGTAGACCGGGCTTATAGCGTGCAAGTGGCCGACGAACGACGGCCCCACCAGCGGTCCCAAAACGCGGCCTCGCCACGCAATTTGGCCGCCGACGCGATGCATGCCAGCATCCGAACCGCGGATCGCGGCGATGAAATCGTCCCACTCGAGCAAATCATCCGCGCGAAAATCTACGTCGAGCGCGGAATCGGCCGCTCCGAGCGGGCCATCGAAATCCAACTGCATACGCGGCGTACTAATTTGGCTTTGCACCAGCGAAACGATCTCTTTGTCCGTACCGTACTCGAAATTGATCCGGGCGCTCGCTGGAATCATGCCTTGGGCAAGCGTCGGCGGCGGCGACCATCGCATGTTCCCTGTCGTGTGGAAATGCTTGAAGTTCGCATTCCAGGTGTTCACCGAATCGACGTCGATGGCACCGTCCCAGTGAAGCGCCGGGACGGGGAAATTGTCGTTCTCGAGAGCCTTGAAAACCTGTGCGAGGCTGATTCCGCGCGTTTGTGTTTCAGTGCGGAACGCGAGGCCCTTGAAATCCATATCGAGACGACCATCGACCGTGCCGCCGAGCGCGCGAACCTTTAAGTTCGCCACCGTCAACCGCTGATTCGCCACCTGATAATCACCCCAGGTCTCCATGCCTCCTTCGTGGAACCATTTGTAGCGCGTGCGCACATCGTTGCTCGCGTAGTGGCCGCTTGCGGTCCACTGCCCGGGACCATTTGCTGCCGCGACGTAGTGCGCTTGCCCCGAGAAATCCGCATCGCCATCGGGCGTCGTAGGCTGGCGCATGATTTTGCGTATGTCGGCGAGTGATAATCGCCCGCGGTATTTCAAGTTCCAGTCGGATCGCGAGAAAGTCGGCAGCTCCGCACTGAGATTCAGCTGAGAATGAAGCGCTTTCAGCACAACTTCATCTGCCGTGAACGAGTCGCGATGGAGAGTGAACTTCACCGAAAGATCGAAGGGGAACGGCACGTCCTTTCGAGCCGCGAGCACGACCTGCTGCCAGCTCAAAGTGCCGACGTAGGAGTCGGGCCCACCGATACGCGCGTCGTAGTGCAACGCGAAATTGAAATCGCGCCCGTTGATATTGAGCGGAACGCGTTGATCGTTGTACTGCGCCGCGCCATCGTTTAAGGCGAACTGGCCGATGCGCAGCTGGAACAGAGTCGCTCGCCAGGGCCGGTTGCTTCGCGAACCTTTCGGTGTCGGAACATTGCTGTGACCGTCGCGATCGATTCGCACCGCGGTCTGAGGATGCAAGACGATCAGCTTGTCGAGCGCGAATTCACGCTCAAAGAACGAAATAATACGAACCGAGGCATCGATGCGGTCCGCGTGGAACAAGGGAGGCTGACCCGCGGCCTCGAGGCCACGCAACGTGAGATTGTCGATCTCCGCGCGCAGCCCCCACAACTTGAACCGAAAATTGCCGATCTCAACCCGCGCGCCGGTGCTCTGGGCGATCTTCTGAACCAGGTAGTTGCGCAGCAAATGTTCCGCGAGGCCGGTTTCGAAAATTACGAACACGATCAGAACGACCGCCACGACCGAAAACAGCGCGCGGCGCGCCCAACGCTTCAGCCGCCCGCTCATCGCTGCGCTCCGTGCGCCACGACGTCGATTTTCAGACGGCTGCGCGTGTCATCCAGCCACTGCGTGGCGCGATCGTTGATAGCCCGTTGGACTAGAACTTCTCGGATCGTATCGTCCACGTCCTCGAGCGGCGGTATCGGCTGGCTCTTAGCCTTCAGCTGCGGCACGAACTGATCGTTGTAGTATGCCTCGATTTGCTTCGAATCGATCTGTGCCGCGGGCCGGAATCGAAAATCGAGAAAACGGGAAAGGTAAAGCTGCTGCTGGAGTAAGCGGCGAACAGCCGCTTCCGTAAGTCCCACGGCCGCGCAGCGCTTCGCGAATTCCTCGGGCGACCTAAACTGCCCGACAAGCTGCGCGTACGCGCGATCGACGTCCGCCGCTGATGGTGGCGGGTACTTCGCTGCTTCAATTTCACCGCGGACGATCCACTGATCCGCCAGCTCGCGGATCAGCTCCTCGCGCGGTTTCGCACGGCCGTCGACCAAATGTTGAAACGCGCCGAGTTCGTGGACTTCGCTTTCCGTCAAAATATCATCCTCAATACGCGCAGCCATTCCGTCCACGGTTTGCTCATCCGCATTTGCGGTCGCCGCCGGCGGATCTTGCTGGGCCGCGCGAACACTCGGCGCAGCCCCTGCGAGCGCTCCTACACAAGCGAAAATGATAAGGGCGCGGCGCATCAGAAGATCGGTCCTATGTTGAAGAAAAATCCGAAATGCGGCAGATGCAGAGTTTGCAAGGTGCCGACCGTTCCGCCGGGTGGAATTACGGTCGCCTGATAGGCAGCGGGGTTTAGCTGGTAGCCGAAGTCGACTCGCACGGGCCCAACCGGCGTCGGGTAGCGCAAGCCAAAACCGATCGTGTGCGAAAAATAATTGAGATTGGTGATCGAGGGCGCTTTCCAAGCGAACGACATGTGGTTAACGTCCGTGTACACGTTGCCGCCGTCATAGAAAATCGTGCCGCCCAGCCGATTCCCCACGTATGGCAGCTTCATCGGAAATCGCAGCTCCTGATTAAAGATCAACAGCGCCAGGCCTCCGATCGGAAAACCGGTGCACGGGTCGCGCGGGCCCGCCTGGTTCAAGCCGAACCCTCGCAATGATGTGCCGCCACCCGCGAAAAAACGCTCAGGCAACGGAATGACCGACTGGGTCACTGACGGCGGCGGCGCCGTGCACTGATCGGGGTCGAAGGCGGTACTGCCTTCAATCGTATTTCCGTACGGCTCTTCGACTCCGAATCGTACCGAGCGGGCGAACACGAACGCCCGGCCAAAAGAATAGAAAGACGAGTTCTGGAAGAAACCGCGGAAGAAATTGGCGCTCGAGCCGATTGGATTCGATGGCGTCGCTCACGTCGATGGTATTGAAGTTTCCATGCTTCGCATCGGCCGGATCGTTGCGACGGTCACGCGCGTACGTGAGTCCGAATCCGGAAACGAGAGTCGGCTGGCTGAGTAGCGGAATCTGTTCCTCGTTGATCGTGGAAACCAGGTTGGACGCCTCTACGCGCCGGTAAAAATAGCGATAGAGCAACGAACTGGAAGGCGAGAGCTTTTGCACCAGCTGCACTCCACCCTCAAACCGCGTCGACGTAAACGTGTTGATGTCCTGCGTCTTGTCCGCGAACCCAATGAACTGAAGGCTCAAATTCTTGTTGTTAAGCAAATTGTTGGCGGTGTAATCCGAGCGCAACGCGGTATTCGAGAGTGCTGACGCGCGCCTTGAACGAAAGCGTCTGCGCCCGGCCGAACATGTTGTTGCGCGCAATTTCGAAAATTCCGCGCGGGCTTGCGCCGATCGTTGTGCCGTTGGGATTCGTGCTGCCGCCGGCGATTCGCTGCACTTCGAATCCAAACCCGTAGCCGATCGTGTACCGTTGCCCTTCCTGGGTCTCGATCACGACTGCTTTGTCCGGGATCCGTGCCGTCGGGATTTTGCGGAGCAATCTGGACGCGGTTGAACACGCCGAGGTTGTAAAGCTGCCGCTGCGTTTTCTGCCACGTCCCCTTCGCGAAGGGGGCCGCCGGCTTCGATCTCCACCTGCGCCGGATAATTCCCGGCCGTGTAAATTGGTAGCCAGTGATCAGAACCTTGGAGACCTCGATGCGTCTGCCTTCGGTGACGTGATAAGCGAGGCTCACCTCATTCGGATTTGCTCCCGGAATCACTTCCTCGCGGAAACCCGCTTCGGGAAATCCTTCGTTGTAGTAGAGCGCGAGAATATTGTTGCGATCGCTTGCAACTCCCGATTCCGAGTACGGCTCGCCTTTGGTCGAACCCGTGACGTTCAGCAGCTCATCGGTCGAAATGGCGTGATTGCCGTCGATATGCAGATCCGCGATACGGGTCTGCGCGCCTTCGACGATATGAAATGAGACGAAGAGATTGTTTTTCTTTTCGCGAAAATGGTCGTCCACCGTGGACGTAACCTGGCAATTCGAAAAACCGTTGGAAAGGTATACGCCGCGAATGGAATCCTGGTCCCCGCGAAGCAGTTGCTGGCTGAAGCGGCCGCTGGAAGCAAACGATGCCGTCTGAAGAAGCAATCTGCGCGAAAGCAATCCGTTGCTGAAATACTTGTTTCCGTCGAACCCGATGCCCGCCAGGCGAAATTGGTCGCCACGCGAAACGTCGTAATGAAGGACGCGCTCCACGGGCTTGTCGGTAGATTGCGAACTCACCTGGACATCCGCGTCGAAATATCCCTGGCTTTGGAGGTAATCGCGCAGATTGCGCCGGCCCTCTTGCAGCAAGTCTTCGTCAACCGCACCTTCGGCAAAGACCGGCAGCAACTTCTTCTGCTTTCCTTTACTCAAGTGCGCGCCGGAAATCTCGATTCGCACGCGCGGTCCGGTCTCAACCGTCATTCTCAGCGGAACCCGATTCGTGCTTGGGTCGTAGGTTTGCGGCGTAATTAGCGCAGTCGCCCCCAAGTAGCCCTGATTTACGAGAAACTTTCGCAGCCGCTCTGAACCACGCGAGAGCCGTGCAGCAGTCATCCCAATTTTCCCGCCCGAAAGTTTGGCCCGATGAAGCAGCTGAGCATCGGTAAAGGGCGTCTGATTGTCGACCGCGACGTCGCCCACCAGTGCGCGCGGGCCCGAATCAACCAGTATCGTCACGTCCATCTGCCGCGTATCTTCGTGGGGGGCAAGTGCCCAGGAAATCTTCGCCTGATAGAGTCCGTCGTCGTGAAGCGCGGACTCCAGCCGATCCGCCGCTTCACGAACCGAGCTTTCGCGAAAAGGCTCACCAAGCACAAGCCGAAGCGTAGCCAACGCGGCGGGTTCGGTCGGGGGCTCTTTTAACCCTACGACTCGAATGACATTGTTGAAGAAATTTCGGCGGACGACAAAATCGACGCGCACGCCGCCGGCCTCCGGTGCAGCATTCACGCGAATATCGGCGTAGTCTCCCATTTTGTAGAGCCTGCGGAGGCTCTCGCGCTCGTCGGAAAAATCAAACGGCTTGCCCACCTCCAGGGGAAGCGGAGGAATTTTCTCTGTGACCTCTGCGCCGGATCGGTCGACCACGCGGATGCCTGTCACCTGTTGCCCTTCAACGGGTATCTGCTCCGCGGGAGCAGGTGCAACGGCGAAGAAAAAGCACGCGAGCGCGCCGAGGACCGCGGCTGCCGCAGCGCCGGCCGGATCGTGAAGGAAACAAGGTGTTTTGCGCCAAATGACTCTCATTCGCCCCAAGCTCTAAGAAGAGCAGGTTAGCACGCTGCGTTGCCTCTCTCCGCTGAAAAGGCGCTATCATGGATTCGACACGGAAACATTCAGATGGAACGCGCGCAGCGTGAAAAATACTCGCGCCAGATTCTGTTCGCGGGGATCGGGGAGGCGGGTCAGGAAAAGCTTCTGAGCGGCAGCGCGGTGCTGGTCGGCTGCGGGGCGCTCGGTACGGTGGTCGCAAACCTGCTGGTTCGCGCGGGACTGGGCCGCCTGCGAATTATCGACCGTGACTTCGTCGAGCCTTCCAATCTTCAGCGTCAAACCCTTTTTGAAGAAGCCGAT
Organism: uncultured Acidobacteriota bacterium; assembly: GCA_963769415.1. Lineage (GTDB taxonomy): Bacteria > Acidobacteriota > Terriglobia > Acidiferrales > UBA7541 > Palsa-295. The sequence goes on along the minus strand of CAVYLM010000005.1, from coordinate 804,125 downwards.
GCAAGGGATTCGCTGCCGAAAGCTATCGCCGCTGAATGCCGCTTGCGTGCGGTCAATTCGGGCGTGCAGATCGAGGGAACGGTCGCCGACCTCACGCCGAAAAACGCCGAGGAGCTTCTCTCGGGTTTCCCATTAATTCTTGACGGCACGGACAATTTTGAAACGCGTCTCCTCGTAAACGACGCAGCCATTTCGCTCGGCATTCCGTGGATCTACACCGCGGCGGTCGGGAGCTATGGCGTGACGATGACGATCCGGCCCGGCCAGACAGCCTGCCTCGCTTGCCTCGTTGAAAATAGCGAAGAGTCGGCGCTGGGCGGTGTTGCTACGGGCAACGAAGCAACCTGCGACACGGCCGGCGTGCTCGGATCTGCCGCGAGCGCGATCGCGTCAATCGAAGCCACCGAGGCCATCAAGTTTCTCGCCGGCAAGACCGAGGCTCTGCACGGGCGACTCGTCTCTTGCGACGTCTGGTCGGGGAAATTCCAATCCATCCGCGTCGCTCGAAATCCCGGATGCCGCGCGTGCGCCCGTCGCGAATTTACTTACCTGGAAGGTCAAGCCCAGCCGCACATCACCATGTGCGGGCGCGATTCCGTTCAGATTCACGAGCGCAGCCGGCGCATCGATCTCGGCGAACTCGGCCGGCGCCTCGCCAATGTCGCGGCCAATGAGGTTCGCAGCAACGATTTTCTCCTCCGCTGCCGCATCTCGCCCTACGAATTGACGGTGTTTGCCGATGGCCGTGCAATTGTCAAAGGCACGCGGGATCCGGCCGTGGCGCGCTCGCTTTACGCGCGCTATATAGGCGCCTAGCTGAATTCCGGGTCGTCTCGAAGAAGAGGGTCTATCCGGCGAAACGCCGCAGAGCGGATTGTCGCATCGCCGCGCGGTCCATATTTTCACGGGTGTTCATGAGGGTCAGCAAGGTGCTGAGAATGCGCGCCTTGAGTTCATCGCTCATGGGGAAGCCGCTGGTAGCCGTATTCACGAGCAATCCGCCGCGGTCGGCAATCTTCTCCATGAATTCAACCTGGCGCTCGTGATTCGCGGAGCCGAGCGCCGTTTCGCGCCGCATCTCCGCGCATTCCTGTTCAATAAAAAGCGTGAAATGGAGGATGCACATATGCACGGGTGCGAGTCCCGCGGGGACTGTCGCTTTGCATCCTTTTGCGGAGCACGATTCCGGCACGAGACCACCCTTGCAAGCTCTTTTTTTGTAACACCATCCCGGCGAAGTTGCCAGTTCCCTGCGGGGCTTTGCCGCCTATTCGACATCACCGTTTCATCTGATCTACGGCTTTATCCGTGCGCTTCTTACCGGGCGGATCAGTGGCAAGAGAATCCGATAAGGACACGGCGAGAATCCGAGCAAATGCCGTTCCCGGCGCTTTCTCGGTGACCAACGACCTTCACGTCGACAACAGCTAGCTGGGAACCTGAACCACGCTCATTGCGCAGGCTGCGCGATGTGTTCGCCGGATCGGAATTCGGTCCATGGTCCGGCGTCCATGTCGCGCAGTACCGGCGATTGCCATGAATATTCGGGATGGTCGGCCAGGAATTTCGCGGAGTCGAATTTGATTCCGCAGGGATGGCCGGCTCGCGCAACGAAGTCCATCGCCGCCGCCATCTTGCTATCCATCACTTTTCCGCTGACGGCGCCAAACGGATCGAATGGCTTGCTCGCCGGCACGGCGTCACTTGCATCGCCATGTCCACAGAGCGTGCGCCGGTTCGCCCCTTGCTTCTTCGTGAATGTATCGAAGTGATCCGACAGAAAAATCTTGGCGAGTGTCGTGTCGATGTTCCCCTTGTTGCCGTTCAGCAGCTGATCCCAGCGGATCTTGCGCGCGTTGGGACCGCTCGAGCGGTCATCTGGATTGTATGTGGTTTCGTCCTTGATCACGTCGGGATCGCTCGGGAAATTCGCGCCGGAATAGTAGCCGTTCTTCGTGCGCCAGACTTTGGTGTGCTTCAGTCCCAGCTCGAAACGGGCGATTTCGCCGCTCTTGCGGTCGCCCAGCAGCCAGTCATTCGCGTAGCCGCCGTTGTTGCCGTCCAACATGATCTTCACGAAGTCGTCGATCGTATTTGCGTACTGCATCGCCTTGCGGGCGCGCACGAATTCAGCCTTCCCGTTGGGATCCCACCCGTGGAAGTAACCCATCGTCGTCTCGCTGATCATCAGCCCGCCGGAATTGACGCCAAAATCGTCGTCGCTCGCGATCACGCCTGGAAACCCGTCCATCAGCATCCGATAGCCCGACTGCGGAATGATGTCGAACATGATGTTCCAGCGCTCGCCGTCCATGTAGCTCGTCCAGTTGCTGTGCGCCATCACGATCTGATGATCCTTCGTCCAGCTTCCGGCGGCGACGAACGCGCTGCAGTGGCCGTGGATTTCGTCGCTCGCTCCATCGGTCCTGGTCGAAGTTTGCGTCTGGGAATTCAGCCACGGCACGTAATAATCCGGCAGCTCTTGAAACGCGTTGAGCGCAACGATGTCGTCCAGATCGAGCTTGCCCTTGTTGGCCTGCAAGCCGTCGACGATTCCCTGCAGTTCGGCCTGGTATTCTGGATCGATCTTGGGCCACAGCATCTCGTGCGCCGCTCGGCGGAAGAAGTCCCAGTCGCGGCCGGAGTTGTGCGTGGCTTCGAGTCGAAATGTCTGGAAGGCGTCGGAAATCTCCGGCGCGAGCAGATAGCCGTGCTGATACCCGATGTCGTGCGGCGCGCCCTCGAGGTGGACGTAAATCCAGCCGCCGCGATCGAAGCGGTAGCCTTTATCCTGCGTGAGTTCGTAAACGCTCTCTTTCGCCTGGATTGCCGCGACAGATTTCGGCGAAGCAGAAAACGAGGTCGGCGCAGCGCCGCTTAGCTGCACCAGCAAGAGAGAGATCGCCAGGATCGATCTTACGAGTCGCAATTTACCCTCACAGAGTTTCGCGTCGCGGGGAAACCACGCTGCCTTTTGTTTCCAATCACTTAGCACTAATTCCAGTCGCGCGTGTCTTGATCACAGAGCAGGCCAACATCTTAGGCAGACCCGCGCCCGAGCGCAAGCAATTGGTGGAACGGAAACCCTCCGCACAAAAGGCACGGTATTGCTTCTCGCGTAGCGCACGTCTCGCCGCAAAACGCCCGAGCCATCCTCGAGCGCCGCCGCTTGCTCAGAACTTCCATTTCGGCGTATGCATTTCTACCGGCCAGAATCAATCTGCGGGGTAATATATCGGCGTGGGTGGAAAGGTTTGGGGTCCCTGTCAGACCTCGGCAAGCAAGCGGGACAATAAAGGTATGCTTCTCGGCCCTCGGATCGCCTTTGGCGTGCTTCTGCTCATTTCTGCGTTGATTTCGAGTTCTCCGCTCGGAGCCGCGACCGGCGGCAGCATCTCCGGAACAATAACCGATGAAAAAGGGGGCGTGATTCCCGGCGCTACGGTCATCGTTCGCAATCTGGATACCGCCATCGCTCAAACCACCACCAGCAATGGCGAGGGGTTCTACGCCTTCACCAACCTCCCCGTTGGACGTTACGAACTCGAAATTATCAGCCAGGGTTTCAAGCCGTATAAGCGCACCGGCTTGGTGATCGACGTGAACACCGAGCTTCGAATCGATCAGCAGCTGACCATCGGTGAGCAGGCGCAGGAGGTCGTCGTTTCCGGCGCCGCAGTCCAGGTGGAAACCGAAAGTACGCAGGTCGGCCAGGTTGTGACAGGCACCCAGATTACCGGCGTCGCCCTAAACGGCCGAAGCTTTACGGACCTTCTGGCACTGCAGCCGGGAATCGTGCCCACGTCAACCCAGCAACCCAATTCGATCGTGATGGCAGGAGCCACGGTCGCGATAGCTCCCTCAGGTGATTTGAATCCCGGCAACCAGTCCATAGGCGGCCAGCGAGAGGACGCCAACGGCTACATGATCAATGGTGGGGACGTCAAAGAATTGATGAACGGTGGCACTACGATCGTCCCCGACCTGGATTCAATCGCGGAATTCCGGATCCTGACCAATAACTTCGATGCCGAGTACGGCGATTACAGCGGCGGCATCGTCAACGTGGTGACCAAATCCGGAACGAATCAGTTGCATGGCAGCGCGTTCGAGTTCCTGCGAAACACTTTGCTCGATGCGCGAAACTTCTTTTCTCCCACGCGCGGTTTCTTCCGCCAGAATCAATTCGGCGGCACCGCGGGCGGCCCCATCAAGGAGAACAAAGTATTCTTCTTCGCCGATTATCAGGGAACCCGGATGGCCCAGGCCATCGACACCGGCCTTATTTCCGTTCCCTCTCTCGCCTACCGCGGAGGCAATTTTTCCGCTGCACCGAATGGAACTGGGCCCAGCCCGCTTACTGGAGTGGTAGGAGGCCCGAATCTCGCCGCCATTCTCACGGGAGAACTCGGCTACCCGGTCGCCTCACACGAGCCTTATTACTTTCCAGGCTGCACTGCGAGCACGTGTGTATTTCCGGGTGCTGTGATTCCACAAGCCGCGTGGTCGGCGCCGGCCAAATTTCTGCTGAATTCCATCCCGCATCCAAACGACGGGCCTTCCACTTTTACGACCGCGTCTGAGGGCCAGGACCTGCGCGACGACAAAACAAGCTTCCGCATTGACGGCAACAATCACCGCTGGGGACAGCTTTCGGCATACTATTTTTTTGACGACTTCACGTTGAACAATCCCTACCCTACCGGGCAGGGCGGGGCCAGCGTTCCGGGCTTCAACGCGTTGAATACTGGCCGCGCGCAATTGATCAATCTGGGTGAGACGAAGACGTTCGGACTTACCAGCGTGAACGAGGTTCACGTAAGTTTCATGCGAAGCGCAAATGTGGTCGGTCAGCCCATCGGCGGTGTTGGACCAAGCCTGGAGTCACAAGGTTTCGTCACCGGCGCGGGGACTCCCGGCATTGTTCCCCTGGCGCCCTCGATCGAGGGTATTGAGAACACGATTTTCAATTCATTCGTCATCGGCGTGCCTATCACCAATCTCCGGCAAGCAAACAACACTTTTACCGGGTCTGATAACTTCTCCACCGTGCGCGGAAACCACACCCTGAAGGCCGGTTTCGAGCTCAGCGTCGAGCAGGTCAACGTCAATCCGAATGCGACGTTCAACGGCTCGTTTCTCTTCTCCGGCTCAGAAACCGGCCTGGACTTCGCGGACTTCCTGATCGGCGTTTCGACCAACTACAATCAGGCTGACTCGCAGCATTATTGGGGCCGCCACAAGTATCCAGCGGCATTTGTGCAGGATAGCTGGCGGATCAAGCCGACTCTTACGTTGAATTTCGGGCTGCGCTGGGAACTGATGCAGTATTGGTCCGAAAAGCAAAACCAGATTCCCACCTTCATCCTGGGCGAACAGTCGAGAGTTTATCCCACTGCTCCGACCGGCCTCGTCTATCCGACCGATACCGGAGTTCCCCCCACGCTCGTGCCCGAACGCAACCGTTTTGCGCCGAGGCTCGGGCTGGCCTACTCTCCAGCAAAATCGGACGGGATACTGGGAAAAATCATCGGCGGGATCGGCAAGACAAGCATCCGCACCGGGTACGGCATCTCCTATTCGGTGATCCAGGGCAATACGATCGCATTTGACGAGCCCCAGCCGCCCTATGGTCTCAGCTATACCGGCAACGATACGCTTTTCGCTACGCCCTTTATCACCGCGTCGGACGGCTCCGTTCACGTGAACCCGTTTCCCTTGACCTTCCCGCCGCTGAATGCCTCTGTTCGACATCCCAATCCCAACATAGATTACTCGCAGTTCGAACCCATCGCGGGAATGACGGCCCCTGCTCCAACGAACACATTCCCCTACGCCGAAAATTACTTCTTGTCGATCGAACGCCAGCTCCCCGGAGCCACGGTCCTCAGCTTGAATTATGTCGGCGCGCAAGCCCACCACCTCCTTGCCGTCTTTTCGGCCAATCCCGGAAATGCGGCTCTTTGTCTGTCGCTCAGCCAGCCGAGCGAAGTGGCCCCGGGCTCGCCTACCTGCGGGCCAAATGGAGAGGACGCGACGTACGTCACCGCCGGTGGCGTGACTGTACATGGCACACGAGGGCCTCTGGGTCCGGCGTTCGGCAACGACGGCTATGAAGGAACCGTCGCCAGCTCGAATTACAACTCGTTCCAGGCCAGCGTCCGCCATTCGGGAAAAACCCTGGATCTGTCGCTGGGCTACACCTACAGCAAGTCGATCGACCAGGCATCGAGCCTTGCCGACATTCTCGATCCGTTTAACTTCAATGCGACGCGAGGGCTTTCGGCCTTCGATCTGCGGCACAATTTCGTCGCTACGTACGTGTATCGCCTGCCGCTCGACCGCCTGACGTCTCGCGCGAGCGCGCTGACCCAGGGATGGGAGCTCTCGGGAATCACGCGAGCCAGCTCCGGCTTTCCGGTGACGCTCTCCACGGACTTGGACAACTCATTGATGGGAAGCCTGCCGAACGGGGTCAACAATCACAGCGCCGATTTGCCGGATTTTGCGAGCGGCCGTCTACAACTCAATGGAAACCCGCGGAACCGCCGGGATTACTTCAATACCGCGCTATTCAGCCCGAACGCCTTGGGAACCTTCGGAAATTCCAGACGGCGATTCTTCTACGGACCCGGCCTGTTCAACACCGACCTTGCTCTACTGAAGACTTTTCAATTTTCCGAGTCGAAGGCGCTGATGTTCAGGCTGGAAGCTTTCAACGTCTTTAATCACACCCAGTTCTTCGGGCCGGCGGCGGTCAACGGCGATTTCTCCAGCGCACTGTTCGGCCAGGTGGTGAACGCCGCGCCGCCGCGCTTGATGCAAGCCGCCCTGAAGTTCACGTTCTGAGGTTTCAGTGGCAAAGACACTCCCACTCGCACTGGGGCGAGGGATCCCTCTTCGTTTCCGGTTTCAGTGGCACAGACACTCTTGTCTGTGCTCGTGCGATGGTACAGACCGGGGACATTCCTGACAGATTGGACCGGGGAGATTCCTGACACTGCGAGTTAGCGGGGCGTGTAGAAGCAAGACATGCCCTGGAAAGCGAGCAGTGTGGTGGACGAGAGGATGCGGTTCGTTTTGGAGTATGAGCGTGGTCTGCATACGATGACGGACTTATGTGCGATCTACGACATCGCGCGGGAGACCGGCTACTATTGGCTGCGGCGATACGAGCAGGGAGGGCTGGAGGCGCTGCGAGACCGAGGTCGGGCGCCCCAGCGTCACCCGAACCAGACGTCGAAGCGGGTTGAGGAAGCGGTGTTGGAGCTGCGGCGTGCGCACATGAGCTGGGGGCCGCGGAAACTGAAACGGGTGTTGGAGCGGGAAGCTCCCAACAGAGCGTGGCCGGCGGCGAGCACGATCGGCGCGATGGTGGCGCGGGAGGGGCTGGTGGTGCCGCGCAAGAAGCGGCGACGGACGCCGCCTTACACCGAACCGTTTGCCTCGGCCGACGCGCCCAACCGGGTGTGGTGCGCCGATTTCAAAGGCTGGTTTGAAACGCAAGACGGGAAGCGGGTGGATCCGTTGACGATCAGCGACGCGTGCAGCCGTTACCTGTTGCGTTGCCAGCAGGTGGAAAAGACCAACACGGAGCAGGTGCGAGCGATCTTCGAGGCGGCGTTTCGCGAGTGCGGTCTGCCCCAAGCGATTCGCACCGATAACGGTGCGCCGTTTGCATCGCGGGCGATCGCTGGATTGTCACGGCTGGCGGTGTGGTGGATGAAGCTGGGGATCGTGCCGGAGCGGATCGCCGCCGGACATCCGGAACAGAACGGGCGGCACGAGCGGATGCATCGCACGCTGAAACAGGAAACGGCTTCGCCGCCAGCGGCCGACCCACGGGCACAGCAGCGGGCCTTCGACCGCTTTCGCCGCGAATACAACGAGGAGCGGCCCCATGAAGCGCTGGGGCAGCAAACACCGGGTTCGGTGTACCGGCGGTCGGGACGATCCTATCCGGCGCGCGTTCCCGAGCCGGAGTATGGCAGCGCCTTCCAGGTGCGGCGCGTGGCGGAGCGGGGCCAGTTTCGCTGGAAGGGCGAGCACGTGTTTTTGAGCGAGGCGCTGACGGAGGAGTCGATCGGCTTGTTGCCGCTGGACGATCGGTTCTATACCGTTTACTTTACGAGATTCCCGATTGCGTGCTTCGACAGCCACGCACGGGTGATCGTGCCGCAGTTCAAAGGAAAGGATTTCTCCGGGGCTGGGGCAAGGGAAGGGGAAGCTTCCCCTTCCCTTGCATCCCTTCCCCTCGACGCATCCGAGGAAAAAGTGTCAGGGATGTCCCCGGTCTGAAGTGTCAGGAATCTTCCCGGCTGGACAACGACCTCTGCTTCACACAAGGGCAAACCGCGCTCTCGGATTGCCCAGCACCGTAGGTGCGACCGTAATTAGCCCGGCGGACAATTCTTCCCTGTTCGCTTGCCCGAAGCGCCGGAGGCTTCGTTGACGATCCCGCGGGAGGGCACAACATCTGTGGAACTGTCATCCCGAATCCCCGCGCTCCGCGCGGGGTGAGGGATTTGCTGTTCGGTTTCGCGCCACCTTCGGACCCGATCTCGCTTCTGGTTTGCTCCCAGCGCCGGAGGCGCGATTGTCATTAGCCCGGCACGGAGCGCAGCGGAGTGCCGGGAACACTAAGAGGAGAAAAAAAGTCCCGGAGGGACGATTGACTCCGTATTCTTAGCGCCGTAGGCGCGTCACAAGGTAGCCCAACCCGGAAGGGTTGGGTCGCAACGCGAGAAAGGTAACCCCAAGCGCCGTAGGTGCGACACAATCCGCGTCCGCAACGCGCACGCATTCCCCCACCGCCTCACGAACGCCCGCCCCCTACTGCCCCGCCACCGGCTTCCCGTTCACCACGAATTTCATCACCGAATGCGAGGTCGAGCTGATTCCGAGCGTCAGCCCGTTGCGCGCCGGGTGAGTCTCGGCCACCAGCATGTCGCCCGTCATCAGCGAAGCTTTCGTCCAGCCGGCGTGCGCCATCGTGAACGGCGAGGCCAGTTCCAAAGTCCAGTGCTGCACCTCGCCCTTATCGCCCTTCACGTCCATGTCAACAAGGCAGTGCGGATTCCCCCAGTCGAAGCCCGTGACCGTGCCGGTTAGCGTGACGGTCTTGTCCAGGTCGTAGCGCGAGTTGCCGTGATGCCCCGCGGCTTGAACCGAAAGCCCTAACAGCATCAAAACACCTATCGCCACCTGCGTCGGCATTCGATTCATCGTTACCTCCCGCGCTAACTCGCAGAGACAAATACCCCCGCCATCGCTCCCCTGTCAATCGCCACTTTCCGCGACACGGAAGAACACTTGACTGTATTTCGCAGGTCTGCGAGGGTTGCCATCAACGGAAGCTATATTACTGATAATGTACAACGGGTCTGATGATTAGCCGAACCAAAGAACATGAGATCGACGACGCAGGGAAAAGACTTCTGCGAGAAACGCTGGAGCCGCTAAACTGTGTACTCAATGAAGTCCAGAAAGACTACGGAATCGACTACAACGTACAAGTACTTCAAGGCGGCAACCCGACCGGCGCTTGGTTTCACATTCAACTAAAGAGCTCGGCGTCGTCAAAGTACTCAGTGCAGCGCACATTTGTTGCGCAGAATCTTCCAGTGGATCACGCTCGTCACTACGCTCTTCAGATGCGCCAGCCCGTCTTTCTCGTTCATGCCGACATTGCGTCGCGACATCTCTACTGGCATGCGCCTCAACTAGATGAACACCTCAAAGACGTCCTCCGCGAATCTCACACCCAGTTTGTGACAGTCAGAATCCCAACGTCCCAAGAACTCCCAGCAACAATGCCTACCCTGTTGCAGAACCTCGAGGAGATTTTCTTGGTGCTTGGAAACCGGGAGTTGACTTCAGCTTCTCTCTCCTCATTCACAGACTCCCTCAGACACTTCCCGGACCAAGAGGCCACTTATCGTGCTTTCCAGGAGAAACGCGACTCACTAAAGCTCCAAAAGACCATCGATCTTTTTCATGCCAAAAAGTTCCCAGAAGCCAAAACACACGCTGAAGCCCTGCTTTTAGATCCCGATTCGGCGGTCGAAATTAAGTTCTGGGCTGAGATGACGCTACAAAGCATCGACTTCGGCGAAATCCTTCACGCCGGCAAGCCACAAATCGAGCTTTCTAAGTCCGTTCTGTACCACGCGAAGCGACTACAGAAGCTAACAAGACGCGGTCCGAACTATCTAAAGTTTTACTCGCTCATCTCGCGCGTGGCAGCGGAGCTCGAAGTCCTTACTCATGAGGATCTGACGCTCTATATGGGTCTTCAGGCACAGCTTCACCGAAATAGCAATCCACTCTTAGCCGTCGGGCTTTATGCGCAAAGAGCCGCTTTTGGGAAACGCCTACTGGCGAAATACAACCAATGCGTCCGGCTCGCGCGCTATGCCCGGAACTACGCCGACCGCTGGATGCTTGGGCGGGCTTTGGCCAACATACCGAAGGCCTTGGGCTCCTACATGGTCACACTTCAGGCAGAAGATCGGGGCGCACTCCAGGGCGCGCTAACCCGATCGTTACTGCAAATCCTGAAACTTGCCGTTTGGATCTGTCACGAAACGGGCGACGGCGAGGGTGTTATCCTAGCAGTGTCGAGCGCCCTTGCCACAACGCATTCTGTGGAATCAGAACTATACCGCTGGGCGAGCGAAGTAACGTCAAAGATAGTCGATCCGCAGATACGGCAGGACGCTACGGAAACTCTGGATCGGGCCGCTAAGCGTTGGCGCGGCGAGCACGTCGACGGCGATTATAAGGGCGACACAATTTGGCAGATCTTTCAGAATATCGCGAGCGGATTGAAAATAGATCTAAGCGACGAAAGTAGTCCACTGGTTAAAGCGCTACGAATTGCGGCGAGAGACGACACCGCAGAGCCGATACTCGCGCGATGTCAGCACTTGCTAGTCACGATGGGAAATATCGGGCCTACGGCCGAAAAAATCCGAATCCTGTTCGGAACAAGCCAAGCCTGCTCGAAGGTTATTCATTGCACGCTCCATAATTTCCATCTCGAAGGACGTGAACAAACGTCGGCGTACGCCGAATTCAGATCTAAGTACTGCGACGGATGCCCAGAGGAGAAGCCGCGCCCGGCAGGATGGAAGCTCACCGACCAGGAGTTTTCTAGTATTCAACGAGAAAACCAAGAGTTCGTGAGAAGGCTGATCGGCACATCGTTCGCGCCGCGTCATTCGGACAAGGACTGACAAGACCCTCTACGCACGCATACTTTTGCCTCCATTGCATTTGGTTCAGGCGCCAAATGGACAAAAACTATGAGAGATTTTGACCCGCCCAGCGGCGGGCGGACGGCTCCGCGTTCGCGAATCGCCCCGCCCTACCAGTCTGTCCGCAACCAGCGCCCCCATGTCTCCATGGCAGCGGCAAAGCCCGAGAATCTCCCGGAAAATCACTCCACTTCGTGCCAAATTAAGTGGGACACCGTCCCACTTTGTTCGCGATCTAAATCACTGAAAACAAACAACCGGTGGACCAAACAAGTGAGACACTCTCGTCGTTCCATTTCTTCCCGATTCTTCCCTGCCTCCGCGCCTCTCTGCTTCCCTGCTTCTTCTTTCCGCCCTTCGGTTGCCGCTTGCGAATCCCGGTGCGATAATGACGCGGAGTCGCGGCACTACACCCACCCGCCGCGAACTGGGGGATCGTATGGCATTGCGTGACAGCTGGATCGACAAACGAGCGGCAGCCATGAACGGCGGCGCGAGAAACTTCTCGCAGATGCACTTCGCGCGCAAGGGCCTCATCACCGAGGAGATGCTCTACGTAGCGACGCGCGAAAAAGTCGCGCCCGAGCTTGTCCGCGACGAGGTCGCCCGTGGCCGCGCCATCATCCCCGCCAACATTCACCATCGCAACCTCGAGCCGATGGGCATCGGCGTCGCCTTCGCCTGCAAGATCAACGCCAACATCGGAAATTCCGCCACTGCCTCGAAGGTGGACGACGAACTCGATAAGCTGCATCGCGCCGTGCACTACGGCTCCGACACGGTGATGGACCTTTCCACCGGCGGCGACATCCCGGGCATCCGCAAGGCGATCATCAACGCTTCGCCCGTGCCGATCGGCACCGTGCCCATCTACGAAGCGCTTTCGCGCGTCCGCCGCGCCGAAGACTTGACGATCGGCGTGATGCTTGAGGTAATCGAAGAACAAGCCGAGCAGGGCGTCGATTACATGACCATCCACGCCGGCGTGCTGCGCGAATTCCTGCCGCTCGTGCGCAATCGCATCACCGGAATCGTCAGCCGAGGCGGTGCGCTGCTGGCGCAGTGGATGAGTTTCCACAAGGCCCAAAATTTCCTTTACGAAAATTTCGACGCCATCTGCAAGATTTTCCAAAAGCACGACGTCAGCTTTTCTCTCGGCGACGGCCTCCGTCCGGGCTGCCTGGCGGACGCAAGCGATGAGGCTCAGTTTGCCGAACTGCGCGTGCTGGGTGAGCTGACAAAAAAGGCCTGGGAATACGACGTGCAGGTGATGATCGAAGGGCCGGGGCACATTCCGCTCGATCAAATCGAGCTTCAAGTGAAAAAAGAAAACGAGCTGTGCTACGAGGCGCCGTTCTACACGCTCGGCCCCCTCGTCACGGACATTGCCCCCGGTTACGACCACATCACCAGCGCCATCGGCGCCGCGATGATCGGCTGGCACGGAGCGTCGATGCTCTGCTACGTCACGCCCAAGGAGCATCTGGGGCTCCCGAATGCCGATGACGTGCGGCAAGGCGTAATCGCGTACAAAATCGCCGCGCACGCCGCCGACGTGGCTCGCCATCGCCCCGGCGCTCGCGACCGCGACGACGCCCTCAGCTACGCCCGATTCCTCTTCGACTGGAACAAGCAGTTCGAGCTGTCGCTCGACCCGGAAACCGCTCGAGCGATGCACGATGAAACGCTTCCGGACGACTTTTACAAGGAAGCGAAGTTCTGCTCCATGTGCGGCCCGAAATTCTGTTCGATGAACGCGACGCAGATCGCGGACATCTATCAGGGCCTCGACCAGAAGGATCGCGAGGCGAAATTTGCCGAACTGCTCGGCAAGGTCGAGCGCTAGGAAACAAAATTGAGGCCGCGACCGTATTCCCTATTGAGCGGCTTTCTGAGCTGTCAGGCTCGTAACAGAGGAAAAGCCGACGGTTCAACGGTGGAAGCGCGGGGTTTCAACCCCGCGAAAAACTGCCCTCTCGCGCCAGGGTTTCAACCCTGGCGCCTTCGAGTCGGCTCCACCATGACTCCTTAAAGAGTGGGCTCAGCTGCTCAAGGGGTGCGAACATGGGTTTTCTGATCTGCAGCCTGCTGTACTTTCTGCCCTCGATTATCGGCCATCGCAAGCAGGCTTTCACCGGAATTTTCGTGCTGAACCTGCTGCTCGGCTGGACCGTCATCGGCTGGATCGTCGCGCTGATTTGGGCCTGCGCCGCCGATGAACAACCTCGCGTTTTTGCGGTCGCCGGGCCGGCGCGATACTGCTCGCGCTGCGGCGCCCTCAGCCAGGGAGTCGGCTCGTTTTGCTGGAACTGTGGAGTTCACGTCTAACTTTTCGAATGAGCAGATTCGTCCGTCCCGTTGGCGCGGTCCGCACATTGGCGGCTCTGTTCGCGATATTCGCCGCTCTTGGGCCCGCCGCCGGCGCCCCAATTACTGATCCCGCCTATCGCGCGTCTGTCGAAAAATGGCGGCAAGCCTACGAGGCAGAGCTAAAATCGGATAACGGCTGGCTCACCGTCAGCGGGCTTTTCTGGCTGCATGACGGCGAAAATACCTTCGGCTCAGGCCCGCTCAACGACATCGTTCTTCCCGCGCCCGCGCCGGCCAGCGCCGGCAGCTTCGAATTTCACGGCGGACACACAGTCGTCCACATGAAGCCCGGAGTGCCCGCGCTGCTCAACGGCAAGCACATTGATGCGGCCGAAATGCATGCCGATTCCAACGCCGACCAGCTCGTCCTGGGCGACCTCAGTCTCTACGTCCATTCGAGCGGGGAGCGATTCACCGTCCGCCTGCGCGACAAAAACAGCCGCCTCCGCAAGGAATTCACCGGCACGCGCTGGTTCCCGGTCGACGAATCCTACCGCGTCGTAGCGAAATACGTCCCCTACGACAAGCCCAAACCGATCGAGGTTCAAAATGTCATGGGCGATACGCTTCAGGAAACGATCCTCGGCTACGTGACGTTCAAGCTCGCTGGCAAGGACCTCCGTCTGGACGCCGAGGTCGACGGTACTGACGTGTCTTTCGTCTTCCGCGACCTGACCAGCGGCCACGAAACCTATGCCGCATCGCGCTTTCTGGACACTAAGATCGAACCCGACGGCAAGGTGGTTTTAGACTTCAACCAGGCCTATAATCCGCCCTGCGCTTACAATCCGTACACGACGTGCCCACTTCCGCCGCCCCAAAATCGGCTGGACGTCCGAATCGCGGCGGGAGAGAAGAGGTACCATCACGCAGAATGAACGAAAAATGGGCCGCGAAATCGTTCAGGATGCGCAATTTTTGAGGTGAAAGATGGCATTTGTTCGCGCTGCGAGGAAGCAGGACGTGCCGCCCGGCAAGATCTACGAGTTTCAAGTCGCTGGCCAGGCCGTCGCAATCGCCAACCTGGACGGTACGTTCCATGCTATCAATAACATATGCGCCCATGAAGGAGGCCCTCTCGGCGAAGGCGAGCTCAACGGCACCACTGTAACGTGCCCCTGGCACATGTGGCAGTACGACATAACTACCGGGAAATTGGTCCAGAATGCTGCTGTCGGCGTGGATTGCTACCCCGTCGAAGTACGCGGCGACGATGTTTTCGTTGACGTGGGCTAGGGACAAGTCCAATTGGGTGGCTCCGCAGGTATCAGTAGAGCAATTTTTGTCATTTTCTCCCTAAAAATCTTGCAGAGAGGGCTTCCCTTTAATTTGTGCTTCAATGTATAGTGCGCGCGGCACTTCTCGACGGATGACGCAAGCTCCCTCAAAACCAAGACGTTGGCTGCTGGCTGTTGACCCCCGTGTCTACCACTGGGATACCCTCTTCGTGAAGGGCAAGGAGATGTGGCGGCACGCCGGAAACCGCCCCGACGCCGCCCGGCAGCTCAAACAGGTCCATAAGGGCGACCGGGCGCTCTGCTACCACGGGAAACCCGAGCATTCGCTCTACGCACTTGCCGAAGTCACGCGCGACCCCTACCCCGATCCCGAGGACCGGGAGTCGAAGAAACTCGTAATGGATCTCCGCGCCATCGAGCGTCTGCCTCGCGTCGTAAAGCTGACGGAGATGCGCGAGGACAAGCTGCTCCGAAAGATCAAGTTCCTCAAGAACACGCGGCTTACGATCTGCCCGCTCACCGACGAGGAGTACGCCGAAATCCTGAAGATCGCCGGGATCGTCGCCTCGCCGGGAATCCCGCTGCCCTGACCCGATCCTGGTCACCCCTGCTGATCGGCGCGTGGCGTATCCTTCAGGGCGTCAAGCTACTGAGCGCCGGAGGCGCGATTGCTGGAAGCGTGGGCTTCCGCCCCACGAATTGCGCAAGAAAAGAGAACTGACCTGCCCCCTGCCTCCGCGCACGGAATCATACGACACGAAAATCTCCCGAATTCGTGACTTTTGCCGTGGCCAGTTCTTCGAGTTGCAGCGCGCAGGGAGCCGCAGGCGACCGGAGCGCTGCAACTCGCCGCGCGAACTCTCGCGGCGCCACATACGGACGACACGTTTCCTTACAACCTGCATGCACCAAGCAGCCTGTATCAGAAGCTGGTTTTGACACAGGCCGACAAGATGAAGTCGGGCGAAATATGGAAGATATCCTATGACCGCTGCTTAAAACCGACATTTGTGAAAGAAAACAAGGCGACATTCCGCAGGGCGATCATCGAAAAAGATGCGAGTTCGAACTCTCCCGTCCTTCAACGCATTAGGGTGGACATATACGCAGGTGAGGCGGGGCAACCGAAGGCACGGCGGCAAATTTAGTCGGGGCCGTTTAAGCGGATTTCTGATAAGAGGCTAGCCAAATAACCCTAAAATGCGCTCGTTAGAACGGAGAAACCTGGAGAGTCGCCGACCGTATCTCCTACTGTGGTCGATTTCGTAACTGCGACCGCCTCCAAGAAGCGCGAATTTCAACAGACACCAGGAGGCCGACCGCAACAGTTTCAACCCAAACAAGATAGAATCCACAAGGTTCAACAATTTTCCGGACAGACTTGCCCCTGTCTTCGAACCAGAGGGTCGGGAGTTCGAATCTCTCCGGGCGCGCCACTTGCTCCGATGTGGTTTGTCTGCGCGGAGAACCGGTGGCCGGTGACGTTACCTCGCGCACCCTTCTGAGAAACGAAGGGCTGCGGCACCCTGAAAGGTTGCGCGAGGCTTCAACGAATGCCGGTGTGAATCGCGTGGGAGTGCTCGTGGATGAATTCAAGAACGCGAATCAAGGCTGCGCCACCCGCCTGCCGGTGTCAAGTCCAGCGACACGATGTATCCACACGATTTGATGAAGGATCTACACAAGCGCTATGACGACCAATAGCTTGGCAGTCCAGGGAGCACGAAATATGTTCAAAACAGCGGTTTGGTTTTTCGTTGCTGGCCTTCTGGTGGCAATTGCACTTGAGGCCCTTTGGCGAATGCTGGGGTATTACAGCCCAAATGGTTACGTTGTCGAAAGGGTGGCACGAGTCCTCTGGCCGAGTTCTCTCTTCAAGATGGCACTTAATGAAGGTAAGGATTCATTGGCACAGGTGTCGCTTGTTTACACTCTTTCCTTCATTGCGAACGGAGTACTGTACGGCGTTTTCGGCTTACTGATTGGGCTGGCTAAGAATCTTGCAGTGCGGCCAAGATAAGGACAGGAGGTGCAAGGAGTAGGCGCAAAATCAGAACCAAAGCGCTGCTGGAGTTGTGTTCGATCAGGTCAAGAAAGAATTCTCCGGAGTGAACTTCGACCCTAGCCCAACCGATTTAGGACCACACAACGGGCACGAAAACGTCAGGGTGTCGGCAAAAAACGTCAGCAAGGATCAGCTTGCTCAAGTTCAGAAAATACTCAAGCAGAACAAAGGGATGTTTGGTCCGGGGTCACGGATCAACATCAAAATAGGGAAAGGTTCCTTCTCGCTCCACGTCGAGTTCTTCAACTCGAACGGTTCCGGCGACGCAACCAACATCAGCTTCCAGTCGCATATTGACCGTGGAAGTCCGAATGCGGGTCCTGGCGGCCTGCTCAAGGCGGGTGGCGCATCCTTTCCGCCGCCGCGTGAAGCTTCCGCACTGTGCTGATGTCCACGCCTCGGCCTAAACGTGTGGGTGCCGCACTCTTCACGCCGTTTGTGAAGGGTGCGCGAGGGAACCGATGCGATCTGCGCGCGGTGTTGGTTTCGCCTCCCACTGCGGATTCGGCGGACACTGGTTCGGCCTGCCCCGTGAATAGAATCCGAAGCTGCTCCACGCCCAATCCTTCGGATGTTCCACCAGTCCAGCAGCGGCTTGCGCCGGTAACAGCTGCACGTGATGAAATGCAAATGGCCGAGCCCGTAGATACGCTTCAACCCGAAGAGTGCGGCACCCAATCCGATCGTAGCAATCAAGTGGTTAACTACCGGTGTGGTATCATCCGCCGTGCCCCAATGTCCAGCGAAACGCAAGGCTGCGCCACCCGCCACGAGGAATTGACGCAGCTGGGAGTCATAAGTCCGATGCCCAATCTATCTAGCGCTCGGAAAGCTTCGATCATCGGGGGCAGCGTCTTTCTCATAGTGCTTTGCGTCTTTGGCGGCTATTTCGGCCCCCAAGTGCGGTCCTATCTCGCGATCCGAGGTAGATTGGCTCAGGTGCCCGCTTTCCCGCGCGGATGGGATTCCGTTCCTCAACCACTCACCGACAGCAGTTCATCGAAGATCGACGGTATGACACTTTCAAACTACGGTTACACCTTCGAGGTTCCCTGGAATGTAATCATCCGAGTACAAGACCCTGGAGACTTCATCGAAACGGCCTTCAAGGGCGGCCAGACCGTCAGATTCGTCAATCCAGCATTGCTCCGGATGAGTCTCCGGCGATTTCAACAAATCTTGTCGGTCGCGCCTTCACAGATCTCGCCTTTTTCTTCCCACCGGAAATTCGCGACAGATTTAGAACTACTCAATGCGAAAGGATACTTGTTTGAGCACAATCCTGTAGCGCCTGAAATCTTTTCGTTTGAAACTTCCGCCTACCGAGGTTTTGAAATCCGATATCTTAGTGACGACGTAAATTCGGCCGAGATCTATTTGTTTAGTGCTGACGACCGCGAAATTGAGTTGACTGTCTCCACGGCACGCAATACGAGCGCCCGCTTGAGTCAGTCAGATATAAACCGCATCATACAAAGCTTTGTGGCCATAACCCGAAAGCCTTCCTCTTGATTAGATTGGGGCCGTAACACTCTTCACTTCTCAGGAACGGTTCCATGCGGCCTCCAATCGTCAGCACGTTATGCGGTGGAATCCCTGCTCAGAAGACAAACGCCGAAACGCAAGGTAGTTAGCTCTCTCTATTGGCTCCTGCACTTTACGCTGAGCTAGTTGCTGGGTGCCCCAATGCTCGGTTTATCAGCGTGGGGCTTTGTCCGCCTCTGATTCTCTGCGCCGCGCGTCTTGGGTCCGCACTCCTCGCTTCCTAGAAAAGAGCGTCTGTCTGCCTCATCGCGCCCGGATCTTCGGCCTCGGGCCTCGAAAAGAAGTCCACAGGCGCAGCTTCGCTTTATCGCTTGACAGCATGTTAGCTTTGACTCCGGGGCTGCATTCCGCCCCGGAAAGGGCGTGGTTCGATGCACCGGCTTGCACTGGCGAAGCTCAAGGGCGTCGCCCCGGCACTTGTCTCGCCGCGGCGTCGGGGGAGTTTTCCTCTCCGTTCGTATACGACAATGAATATGAATAGAAATCGCCGCAACCCATTGAAAACAGACGATCAGTGCACATTCTATTCGACAATAACTCAGGGGGGCTCCGGAGCCTCTTGTGCCCCTGAATCGCCTTCCGCACTGGCGGCGGAGCGTCGGATAAACCATGCCTGAGCTGCCGGAGGTAGAAACGGTTGTGCGCGGATTGCAGGCCGCCCTGCCCGGGCGGCGCATCCTCGACGTGCGCCTCGGGAAAACGGACTTCATCGAAGATCCCGCGGCGCTCGAACGCGAACTCCCCGGCAGCCGGATCGGCGGGGTGCGCCGCCACGGAAAATTCATCGTGGTGGACCTGGAAAAATCGAGCGGCTCTGCCGCTGCTTCGTCTCTGCTGATTCACCTGGGCATGACCGGGCAAATCCTCGTCTGCCCGCCCGACGCGCGCATCGCGCCGCACACCCACGTATTCTTCGGCCTCGACGATGGCCGGGAATTTCGCTACGTCGATATTCGCCGCTTCGGAAAGATGCGGATGATTCCGAGCGGCTCGCCGCAACCGGCGCTCGAAAAACTCGGCCTCGATCCCCTGGAAGCAACCGAGGCGCAGTTTTTCGCGCTCGTCCGTTCGCGCCGCGCGCGAATCAAAGCGCTGCTGCTCGATCAGAGCGTCCTGCGCGGCATGGGCAACATCTACACCGACGAAAGCCTGTGGCGCGCGCGAATTCATCCCACGCGTCTCGGCGCGAACCTGAAAGACGTCGAACTGCGCCGCCTCTATCGCGCCGTTCGCGATGTCCTGAACGAGGCGATCCGCCTGCGCGGATCATCTATTTCCGATTACGTCGATTCCGAAGGGCGCCGCGGAGAATTTCAGCTGCGGCATCGCGTCTATCAGCGATTGGGAAAGAAATGTTTTCGCTGCGGCGCGTTGATTCGCCGCGCGATCGTCGCGGGCCGAAGCAGCTATTTCTGCCCCGTGTGCCAGCGCGCTTCGCGCATTCGCCGGAAGCGCCGCCGCTAAGAACTACGGCGCCGACCGCCGGACCGGCGCCGGCATATACAATCCCGCTTCGGCCGGCAAACCCGCGCGTTCAAACTGTATCGTCGTGTGGGTGATGTCAAAATCGTGGGCCAATGCTTCGCGAATGTTGGCGAGGATCCGCTCGCTTTCTTCCATGTGCATGTCCGGGATGCGCACGTGGCACGACAGCGCCTGAAGATCCGTCCCGAGCGTCCAGATGTGCATGTCGTGAACTTCCTGCACTCCCTCGACGCGCAGGATGGCGCCGGCAACATCCTGCAAGCGAATCTCCCGCGGCAATCCTTCCAGCAGAATATGGCCGCTTTCCCGCAGGATTCCCTGCCCCGACCAGAGCACCATCGCGCCAATGCAGATGCCGATCACCGGATCGACCCACGGCACGCCCGCCCAGCGGATCGCCAGCGCTCCAACGAAGATCGCGACATTCGACAGCGCATCGCCGAGGTTGTGAATCCAAATGGTGCGCATGTTCAGATCGTGCCGCCCGCGATGCACAGCGAGAGTGATGCCCCCATTGATGGCCAGCGCGATAACGGAAACGCCCATCATCAGCCCGGTGCCCACCTCTACCGGCTCGCGCAATCGCGAAATCGACTCGCCCATCACCCACAAGGCCGCGAGCGCCAGCAGGATCGCGTTCACAAACGCCGCCAGAATTCCCGCGCGGTGATATCCGTACGTCTTCTCGGCCGTGGGAGGCCGCTTCGCCCAGCGCGTGGCGAGCCAGGAAATCACCAGCGTAGGAATGTCCGTCAGGTTGTGAACGGCGTCGCCCAGCAGCGCGATGGAATGACCGGCGTAGGAAGCCGCCATCTCCACGGCGACCAGCGCAAGCGTGGCAACCACGGCCGCGCCGAGAACCCCGGTCGCTCCTTCAACCAACGCGGCATGATCGTGCGCATGGCTGTGCCCATGTCGATGGCCGTCCCCGGCGCCATGCGAATGTACGTGCATCACGTGAATTCTACTCCGCGGTAGCGTCCTCGCGCACTACGCCGCTGCGCACCTGTCATCGCGCATGTTACGGGAACGAAGGGACGTGCGTATCTCGATGCGCGAGACAGAAACTCAATTGACTCACTTACAAGCCGCCCCTACCATGAAATTGAAGCCGGAATCCTAAAAATTGGGGGAACCGGCGAACGGTGGGATCAAAACGGCCTCTTCATGCCTCATAACAGCGCCAAACTCAGCTTCTGGGGAGTGCGCGGCTCGACGCCGACGCTCGAGCGCGATACCTGGCGCTACGGCGGCAACACCGCCTGCCTCGAATTGAATGTTAGCGGTGGACCACACTTCATACTGGATTGTGGCACCGGGCTAAGGATGCTGGGCAATCACCTGCACGCCATGCACAACCGCTGGTCGCGCTGGCAGGGCGACGGCGGAATCGAAGCGCACATCCTGGTCACGCACTACCACTGGGACCACATTCAGGGCCTACCCTTCTTCCACCCGTTTTTCGAGGCGCAAAATCGCTTTCATCTTTACAGTTTTCAATCCAAGCATCTCGGACGCAACAGCCTGCGACAGGTGCTCGAGGCGCAGTTCGCCAGCCCGTATTTTCCGATCGACGTCAGCATGATGACCGCAACCCGCTCGTTTCGCGAAATCGAAGGCGGCGAGCAATGGGACGTGAATGGAACTCACGTTTCCACGGCGTGGCTGAATCACCCGCAGGGCTGCCTGGGATATCGCCTCGACACGCCGGTAGGCTCGATCGTCTATGCGACGGACAATGAGCCGGGCGTGCGGGAATACGACAATAACCTGCGGCAGCTCGCGCAGGGCGCCGACGTGCTGATCTACGACGCGCAATATTCGCCTGAACAGCTCTCCTCCACCCGCAAAGGCTGGGGGCATTCGTGCTGGCTCGAAGGCGTAAAGGTCGCGCGCGAAACGAAGGTGAAGAACTTAATTCTGTTCCATCACGATCCGGATTCATCGAGCCGAACAGTGGATGGGTTTCTTTCGGCCGCGCGCCAGGAATTTCCGTGCACGTGGGCTGCGATGGAGGGGATGACCGTGAAGCTCGGAGAACGCGGCGCGGAAGTGGCCCTGCCCGAATCGCGGCTTGGCCAACGGCGCCGGCTGAAATTTTCTGCCACCGTCAGCGGGCAGACCGACGACGGCACGCCCTTCGAGGAGCGCGCCACGCTGCGCGACATCAGCCTGCAAGGTGCCTATCTGTCGCTGAGCAGCCGACCGCGCCTGCAATCGGAGATGCGCGTAGTAGTAGAGGCCATCGGGGACCACAACCATTCGACAACGCTTTCGCTGCGCGCGACCGTCGTACACTGCGCGCCGGTCCACGAAAATCAGAATGGCGTGGGCGTGTTTTTCATCGAAGACGCCGATTCGGATCCGCCGCACGATTGATCCCGACTGTTACGAATTCCCGCCCATTGCTTCTTCCAGAGCGGCGATCTGCGCTTCGATGTCCGCGAGTGCGCGGGTAAGAAGGTCGCGGTAACGCTGATCCTGGCTCGCCTGCAAATCGCGCTCCACGCGCGAACGCGAGAGAATCAGCACCTCTCGCCGCCTGCGCGTATCGATCTGCACCGGCGTCAATTTGGCGCCACGCTTGCCGCGGCCCTTCCCTTGCGAATCCTCCACCTGACTTTCGACGGACTTGCTCTCCCAGGCCTTGGTCATGGCGAAATTTTACGGCGAGCAGGGGCCAGTGCGCGAGATTTTTTCGCCGATGTTTCGTGGTGAAGAAAGCCGCATCGGGGCCACTTTCGCCAATTGCATTCGCCGCCTCGATTCGCCGACAATCCAATCGGACATCCTGTCAGCACGATGAAACACTACGCCATCGCCAGCGCATCTTTGTTCGTTCTGAGCATATCGGGGATCCTCAGCGGCGCAATGGCTCAACTAAACGCTGCTGACGCACAATCCGCATCCCGTGCCGGGGCGCCGACCTTTTACCGCGGCGTGCTTCCGATCCTCGAGCGGCACTGTCAGAGCTGCCATCGGCCTGGCGAGATCGGCCCGATGCCGCTCCTGACATACGAACAGGTTCGTCCGCTCGCAACGGCAATCGCCGATTCCGTTCGCGCCCGCCGCATGCCTCCGTGGTTTGCCGATCCGCGCGTCGGCCATTTCCAGAACGATCCTTCGCTTTCGGACAACGAAATCGCCGCGATTAAGGCGTGGGTGGATTCGAGCGCTCCCGCCGGCGATCCGCGCGATGCGCCGCCGCGTGGCCAATGGGTCAGCGGGTGGAGTATTCCTGCTCCTGACCTCGTGGTTCCGATGCCCAAGCCGGTTTCGATCCCGGCCGAAGGCGACGTCGAGTACACCTACGAGATCGCGCCAACGCGTTTCACCGAAGGAAAGTGGGTCCGTATGTCGGAGATTTGGCCGAGCAGCCGCGAAAACGTCCACCACGCGGTGGTCTACATCCGTCCGCCCGATTCGAACTGGCTGCGTCACGCGCCCGTCGGCGTACCCTTCACCGCTTCGGACATGACCGACGAGCAAGATCGCCACGACACGCACACGACCAAAGCCGACATTCTTCTGGTCTACGCGCCGGGAAGCTCGCCCGACAACTGGCCAGAGGGCATGGCCAAGTTCATCCCCGCCGGTTCGGATCTCGTTTTCCAAATGCACTACACGACGCACGGCCGCGTAGCAACCGATCAAACCAAAATCGGGCTCGTTTTCGCCAAGCAGCCGCCGGCAAAGCGCGTGCTGACCCTACAACTGACCAACAGCGATTTCGTCATCCCGCCGGGCGTGGACGACTATCGCGTCGAGGTCCATGGCACGCTGCCGAACGACTGCCTCCTGCTCAGCTTCTTCCCTCACATGCACCTGCGCGGCAAGCGGTTCGAGTACAACATTCCGCATCCCAACGGCCGAACGGAAACCTTGCTCCGCGTGAACTACAACTTCTACTGGCAGCTGAGCTATCGCCTCGCCGAACCTCGACCGCTCGCTGCCGGAACCACCCTGCAAGCCGTCGCCTGGTTCGACAATTCCAAGAACAATCCGCACAATCCAGATCCAACCGCCGCCGTCTACTGGGGAGACCAAACCTACGACGAGATGATGGTCGGCTTCTTCGACGTGGCCGTGCCTGCAAACATCGACAAGAACCAGTTCTTCATCCGCCAGCCTCCGATGCACGACCACGCGCACTAACGCGCCCATTCGACCGCCCCCAATTCTTCAGGCGAGTTCCCCGAACTCATATAGAATCGGGGCGTCGCGATATACCCGGCTTCAGTCGTGCACGACAACGAGCCTTCAACTTCCTGAAACAAGGAAGGACGCCATGGCCGAAACCAAATCCAGAGTCCTCGACCCGCGAGGGACGCCGAGCGGCGTCTTCGAAAGCGTTTCGATGGCTCCGCGCCTCGACACGCTGAATGGCAAGACCGTCTACCTGGTGGACATCAGCTTCGCCGGCGGCTTCGAGTTCCTCCAGGAATTCGACGGTTGGCTTTCCCGCAATGTGCCGGGCGTGAAAACCGTTCTGCGCCGGAAAAGCGGCAACATGTTCCTGGACGACCCCGCGCTTTGGGCTGAGGTCCGGGACAAAGGACACGCCGTCATTTTCGGCGTCGGCGGTTGAGATGGCTGTTCGGCGAGTCTCGCCGATCACTGCAGACGGCTTGAGAACACCTACCGCGTTCCGACGGCGCCGATCGCGACTTCGCGATTCGCCGACTACGTGTCGCAGAACTCGCTGATCCACGGAATGCAGCTTCGCTTCACCTTTACTCCTTATCCCGTCGTGGGCATGTCTCAATCCGTTCTGCGCCGCTACGTGGACGGCGCCGATCCCGTAACCGGAAAACCACTCGGCCCTCAAATTGTCGAAGCGCTCACGAAACCGCTCACGGACCTCGAACGAAATCCACCGCGCCTGCACCGGCCGTCTCGCGCGAGATTTCTGGACTCCGGCAACGAGGAGCACTTTCACCGGTTCTTTCTCGAGAATGGCTGGACCGACGGGTTGCCGATCGTTCTGCCAACCGAAGATCGCGTGGCCGAAATGCTCACCGGCACAGACCACGCCCCCGATGAAGTTGTCGGCCAGATGACTCTCACGATCACCGAAGAGAAGCTCCAATACACGGTCGAGAAGGTCGCCGTGAATGCAGTCATGGCGGGAGCTCGCCCCGAACATTTCCCTGTCATCCTGGCGATTGCCTCGACTCAAGAGCCCGCCTTCCCGAGCTCGACCACTTCTTTCGCGCGTATGGTGGTCGTTAACGGACCCATCCGCCACGAGATCGGGATGAACTCGGGAATCGGCGCTCTCAGCCCGTTCAACTACGCCAATTCCGTCATCGGGCGCACTTGGACGCTGATGTCCGTCAATCTTGCGGACGCTCGCCCGGGCGAGACGTTCATGGGCTCGCTGGGACACAACCTCAACTACAACAACATGTGCTGCGCTGAAAACGAGGAGCAGAGCGTTTGGGAGCCATTCCACGTGCAGAAGGGCTTCAAACGCGACGAGAGCGTCGTCAGCCTGTTCCGAGGGTGGAGCGTGATCAACAGTATGGGCGCGGCGAATTCGGTCCGCCCTGCGAACGAAGAAACCGCAATCATGATGAAGGCGTTTCCGGGATTGCGGTCCGCGGCCACATTTGTAATGGACCCCTTGGTAGCCAAGGGACTCAAGGACCAAGGCTTCCAAACGCCGCAGGCCTTCGCGCAGTGGGTGTCGGAGAACACAAAGATACCCGCCGGGCAGTATTGGGCTGCGGACGTCATCTACTCGCTGGTGGCGCCGATGGCCCGGCAGGGGTTGGAACCGTACGCTTCGTGGTCGAAACTTCCGCCGAATGAATTAATCGCGCCGTTCAATATTCCGGCCAACATGAACGCCATCGTCGTGGGCGGTGAAACCAACCCACTGTGGCTGACGACGGATTTCTTATACACGCAAAGCGCTTTAGTCGATAAGTGGCGTCCAAAAGCTGCCACCGCTCGCGAATCGCACCCCCTAAGAATGCCGGTCGCCGTGACGTGCGCAGGCGGCGTCTGCGGCCTTCCCGGCAACGACGCGCCGTCTCCCAGCGAATCCGAAGTGAAGGCGACTTCGTGACCGGACATTTGAAATAGCACTTCACTTTTCCGGTCACTAGGTGACACAAACAATCACGAAGGCTTTTGGGTCCACACACGAATGGCTTTGACCGGGGTGGTCGGGCACACGACTTCACACGCTCCGCAGCCGGTGCACTTATCGTTGACCGCGGGGTAGGCGTTGTACTGCTCCTCGTCCCACGTGATTTTCACCGCATCATAGGGACACGAGAGCTCGCAGGCGTCGCATTCTTTCTTTCCGAGGGCGGTCAGGCAGACATTGTTGTCGACGAGCGCCTCTCCGATGATGTACTTGTTCTTCGGCTGCAGATCCAGCGGCGTCAACGCCCCGGTCGGGCAAACCTGGGTGCAGGCATTGCACGTTTCCAGGCAATACTTGTAGTCCCTGTCGTATCGAATGATGGGCGCGCCGAAGCCTGCCAAGCCCGCTTCATGACCGGTATCCGGGCGAATGATTTTCGACGGGCAGGCGTGCACGCAGTTGTTGCAACGGATGCACAGCCCGGTAAAACGATCCTCCGGCACGGCGCCGGGAGGACGCAGCAGCGTGTCGCTTGTGCGGTATCGCGCCGCTCCGATTCGGCGCGCCCAAAGGGCGAGCAATGCGCCGGCTGTGCCGGCGAAGAACACACGCCGCGCGACACGGAACTTCTGCGAGGGCACACTCGCAGTCAATCTGGTCCAGAGCGCCTTCCTGATAGAAAACAGCAGATCCTGCAGTCCGCTGAGGGGGCAAATGCGCACGCACCAGAGCATGCCGAAAATCAAAGTGGCTGCCACCAGAACACCCAGGCCGAGGCAGACCAGAATGACGGACATCGGATTCGTCGCCTTGTTCACGGCAAAGGGGCTGCTGAAAATGCACAGAGGATCCATCCACAGCAGCACGGGATAGCCCGCCACGGCGCCCACCAGCGTGAGTATCGCGACGTATTTCCCGACCGGCGGGCACTTGCTCCACCAGCTCGCCTTGCGCAAACCCGCGTGCGAGGCATTTTCGAGCAGGAAACCGGTCGGGCAGAGGTAAAGGCAGAACCACCGCTTCTTAAATGAACTCGCAACGGCTACGATGAGTGCAAAAACCGCTCCCACACCGATGGAGCGCGTGGCGATACTCGATGCGAGAGTAACGAAGGGGCTCGCCTGTACGAAAACCCTTGGCGCAATCGCCCAGGGCAGTGCCGGCCAAACGAGCACGACCGCGCCGACAAAACAAGTCAGCTGAATCAGACGCCGTGGCATGCGTCTGAGAAAAATCATCCTAAATACGCCCCTTGCTGCTTCAGCAGGTTTTGCAGCTTCGTCACGCTTACGTTGCGAGGCTTGCATTTGTCCTGGATGCACAAAGCCGCAGCCAAGCCCGCCGCCTGTCCGGTAACCCAGCAAACCGGAATGAGCCGGGTGATATCTGCAACTTCGAAATCGGCCGATATGCATCGTCCGGCCGCCAGGACGTTTTCGACCTTCGAGGGAACGAGAGAGCCGTAAGGAATCTGGAATTCGGGAGCATTCGCATAGGCGCCGGAATAGCCGATGACATCCTTGAACTTGGCGCCGCTCCGGATTTCCTGGACGGTGAGTTTCTTGACGCCGTCCAGAAGCCTGCTGAGCCGCACACCCAGCTGAGGGGCTGTTTCCGCCAGGTAGACCTGTTCGTTTCCCTGCTTCTGACGAAGCTTCTCGACGTTGCCCCAGGTCCCGCGGCGATGCTTGAGTTCCATAGCGGTCAGGTCCGCGACGTCCAGGGCGTCCCCGACCGGGCCTTTCATGTTGAGCCAGTTCACATGAGGCGCGGGCGTCGAATTCCCGGCGTGACCGTTGAGATCGTTCACCCTGCCTTTGGAGGGGCGGCCTGTCCCGGGCTGGCCTGTCACAGGGTGCTCCGGGTCTTCCGATCCTCGTCCCACGGCCATATCGACCTCATCGATGTTCCCGATGCGGCTGATCAGGCCGATGTTGGTTTTAACTTTTTCAAAAGCCGCCCCTGCGGCTGCATAAATGTCACCGTCTCCCGAAGCATCGATCACAATGTCGGCGAGGATGGCCTGTCGCCCCGATTTGCTCTCGAAAACGGCGCCCCGCACGGCTCCTTTGGCATCCACAATGGCATCGACGCCCCAGCAATCCAGGTAGGCAGTTATCCCCGAATCGAGCACCATGTCAGCCAACACATATTTGAAGGCCTCCGCGTCGATTGTCGGGTAAATGGGCGCCTTGTTCCGATCGATGATTCCGAACTTGAGTACGTCCAGCTTCTTCATCAGCTCTTCGCCGATGCCGAAGATGACCTGCTTTTTATCCCGATCGTAAAGCGGAAATATTCCTAGCACGAGGCCGCCGGTTGCGAGCCCTCCGAGATACCCGTACCTCTCCACCAGAGTGACGTCGACGCCCAGCCGCTTGGCCGAAAGGGCGGCCGCCGTCCCCGCCGGACCGCCTCCGACAACCAGGATGCTCGTCTTTTGCAAAACGGGCAGCTCCCTTCGCGGTTGCACTACCTTGCCGTCAACGATCGTCGCGGGAGCCCTGGTTTCGGCTCGAGTAGTTGATGGTCCGGCGGCTTGATTGGCTTGTGCCGGCGAGACCGGCATCAGTGATCCGGCCGCAAACAAGCCTCCTGCGGCAATCGAACGGCGCATTAATTCTCTTCGTGTCAGGTCTTTTGGCATGGTTGTACTCGTCCGACGGTTGGCCGATCCGAACCCAATTTCCGGGTTCTTGCTCTATTCGGCGCCAATACTATCCCAACGCGAACGAGCAGCCAACTCCTGGTAAGCCAGATAACCGGACATTTGAAATAGCACTTCACTTTACTTTTCAGGCGTTAATCAGGCATCTAGCCCTGGTTATCGGGAGTTATCCTTGAGAACGGCCTCCGGGCTTAGATCTCCGGGCCTATTCGGGCAGGCGGTAGACTTGAATCTAGCTTTCCTGGCAGAGGTCCTAAGGGGCTGGTCGCACTCATTGATTCCGCGGCCCTAGGCACCCTTTAGGTTCTCGGTACGATGAATTGCTCAAGTCTGGTCTTCCGGGCTTCGGGTCAGGCCTGGAGGGGAATCGGAGATCGCTTAGCCAGTCCCGCCGTCGTTTGTGTACTCGCGACGCTCCTGCGAGGACTGGCCTGAGCCGCCGCCATGTTCACCCGTACTCCCGCCGAACTCCAAATCTTGATTTCGAATGTGGACCAAGCGATTTACAACCATGATCGATGGTACGACGTACTCATCGCGACGCTGATGTGTCGCCTACCCTACGACGAGCACGACGTTCACGAGGAAGCTTTTCGTCGTTGCCGCTTTGGACAGTGGCTCTACAGTGAAGGTGAGCGGTTGCTGAGCGATCACGCGTCGTACACCGCGATAGAAGGCGAACACCGCCGTATGCACCAACTGGCTGCCCGTCTCCTGCTCGCCTCCGCTGAAGGTACTCCGATCGGAGTGCAGGACTACGAGCTATTCACCAGTGCTGTAAAGAGTCTGCGGCTGGAATCCGCCGGCCTGAAGCGTGAACTGAACGATCTGCTGTCGCACGTCGATCCCCTCACCGGGGTCAACGGTCGCACTCTCCTACTCACGGTCTTGCGTGAGCTGCACGCCTTGGTCAAGCGCGACGTCATGCCCTGCAGCGTGGTGATGATGGATCTGGACCATTTCAAAGCCGTCAACGATACGTACGGCCATCAGGCTGGCGACCGGGTTCTGATCGCTTGCGCCCGGCACGTCATCCAGCATCTTCGCCCATACGACAAGGTATTTCGCTATGGCGGAGAGGAATTCGTCATCACCCTACAAAACGCAAGCCCCGAAGTGGCCTTGGGCGCAGTCAACAATCTTCGTGAGGGGCTGGCAAAGATGCCCGTTCATTACAACGATATGCTCATCGGCGTGACAGCTTCCTTCGGTGTCGCCCCGCTGAGCCCCGACCACACTGTGGAACAAACGCTCGATCATGCCGATCAGGCCCTATACGAAGCGAAGTCCGGAGGCCGCAATCGTGCGGAGATTTGGAAGGGGGCCCTGTGGCCCGTGGGGCACGCTGCTTCGTAGACCCAAGACATAGAAGTTACTCAGGCGTTGACCTCACGAAGAAACGGCGCATTACTCGCTTCGGTTTTCGCGGACGCAATAGTCAACGGGGGAAACGACCGGGATTAGCAGAGCAAACGTCACAAACAAGAACAGTCTTCAGGTCGTCGGTCTTATTTCCCAATCGTTCGGCATGAACCAAACCCAGGCAGGTTGTTCCGAAGGTTCTGTGGGGACGCGGGTACTGCTTGTCTTCGACAGATTCGCAACCCGGACAGTTCGCATCACCCCGCCCGTGCACCCGGCTCCCTACTCGGAGTCTGAATTTCTGGTCCCGCATACGGTAGAAATGCTTGGATCGAGACTTTCGAGGGGCGATCTCGCCGGCCCGCATGAACTTTGGTTGAGAGACACAAACAGAATGGACTAGATCGAGGCGCGGCGTCTGTGACCCACATCACCGAAAGAGACGAACTCCAGAGATAAAACGCGGAGCGCTTTTTTTCGCCGTCGGCGCGATGTTCGGTTTCGAGGTGAATTATGGGTTCTGTACATCGGCCCCCCCTGCCTTGAAGTTCTTCGTCGCGCGGTCGCTGGAAAAACTAAATGAAGCCGAGTCCTCTTTGCGGTGCATCATCCTCTTTTTGCGTTTGATCCGGCCCTCAACCATTCGTTAATTGAAGCTGATGCGTTCATTCGGCGCGCAATTTCGGAGTTGAACGGAAGCACTTCCAAATCATGAGCCGTGAAGTGCAGGGCCTGGTCGCAGGCCTATTTTCTTGATCGCCGCGAGGGCGAACGAATCCACGGACGAACACACACACGCCGCAGACCGGGCGCGGCACGTTGGCGCACGGGTCAGGAGTCTAGAAACGGATGCTGGAACTTGCGCGGCTTGGCTACTCGGAGCCTTCGCTTCGAAATTCGAGGTTGGAGTCTGATGCCCTTGAAAGACGAATCTTTCAGGAAATTACCGCGGATCTACTTCAACGCACCATTTTCGAGCATCCGAATCTTCCTCGAAGTTTAGACAAATAATATAAAATCATCGAGTTACACGTGTGGGGGCCCGTAGCTCAGCTGGTTAGAGCAGCGGACTCATAATCCGTTGGTCCTAGGTTCGAATCCTAGCGGGCCCACCAACGACCTTTACTTGCTTCCGTGGCTTACGCTCCAGATGTAGGCCGCGGCCGCTTTCACCTGGTCCGCTGTAAGCTGCGCGCCGCCCAGCGGCGGCATCGGGCTGCGAAATTGTTTTGGTTGCGGCACGCCGTCGGTAATCGTCTTTGCAATTCCGGCGTAGCTGCCGTCGCTCCACAACCATTTGCCAGCTGTCAGATTGGGACCGAGCACAGTTCCCTTCGCATCTGCGCCGTGGCAGCCGGTGCAGGGCGCGCCGCCGACCTGGCCGCGGTAGATTCGTTCGCCCAGCGCAACCGTTTCGCGCGTCACCCCTGCGGGAACTGCGCCGGCGCTGCGCTCGGCCTTGCCCGCGTCCGGATTCGTGCCTTCAGGCGGGTTGGCGGGAGCCGCGACCACTTCGCCCGCCGGGCTCGCGGCGCTCTGACAAGGCGTGGTAGTGCCGCCGCTGTTCGCCGATCCTCCGCGATACACGATCTTGTAAATCCGTCCCGTCACATCATCGGAGACGTAGAGCGCGCCGTCAGGTCCCACCGCTAGCCCACTGGGCCGGTGTGCGGCGCCCTGCGGCGATTTGTTGGCTCCCGCAAAACCATCCGCAAATACTTCGCACTGGCCGGACGCGTGGTCGCCCGAAAGCGGCTGGTACACCACGTTGTATCCGGCCTGCGGATACGGCGCGCGGTCCCACGAGCCATGAAAAGCGATAAACACGCCGCTGCGATAGCGCCCCGGAAATTGCTTCTTGTCGTAGTGAACCATTCCGTTGGGAGCCCAGTGCGCCGGAAATGCCGCGATTGGCGCGGTTTTCTCCGCGCACACGCCGATCTTTTTGCCGCCGTCGCCGCCGTATTCCGGCGCCAGGACCAGTTTCTTCTGGAACGGGTCGTAGTAGCATTCGGGCCAGCCATAGTCTCCGCCCTTTTTCAGGAGCATCACCTGTTCCGCGGGCAGCGTGGCTTCCTCGTCCGGTTTGTAAACCGCCGGCCAGTTCGCATGCAATTGATCTCTTCCGTGCTGTGTTACGAACAGCCGGCCGGCTCCATCGAAGGCAAAGCCCTCGCCGTTTCGGATTCCGGTCGCGTATCGCTCGGCGGCTGAAAACTTCTGGTCCGTCTTGTTCGCGTCGTAGAGCCAAATTCCGCCTCGGGTCTCCAGCTCCGGGCAAGGATCGACACCCGGCGACGCGGTCGTGCGATTTTTTGCCTGGCAAGAATTGCTCGGGGTCGCAACGTCCACATACATGGCGCCCGTGGCATCAATGATGAACGGATGCATGGGATGGTCGCCGGTGAGAGGCAATCCCGACAACACGGTGACGCCGGAATCTTTCGGTGCAATGGAGCCCGCAGCCAGCGGATACTTCACGATTCGATCGTTGATCTCCGCATAGACCGCGTCCTCGTAAATCGCGATTCCGCTGCCCCCGGCTCCGCCGCTCTGCGCCGTCTCACCGAAGCGCTCGGTTACATCGGCTTTTCCCGAGCCGGATTTGTCCTGCAGCGCCACGAGAAACCCGCCGTCATGCGGCTTGTCGTTGCCGTAATACCGGCCCGACCACGTGTTCACGTAGAGGACGCCATTGGAAGCGACCGTCAGGTGGCGCGCGTGCCCGATGCCGTCGGCAAATATCGTCGCGCAGAATCCGGCCGGCAACTTCAGTCCGCTGTCGTCACTCGGGCAACCCGAGCTATCGACGCTTCCAACCGGCCCCGTCCAGTTCCGAGCCTTGGTCCACGCGGGTTGCCAAATAACCGCCACGCAGCCGGCCATCACGACAAGCCAGATCAAACGCCTCATGATGTCTCCCCCTCTGATTCCCGCGTTCATCGTCCACCGTCTCTCAAACGCAGTATCCCTCCGCGAGTCGAGAAGTGTCCAGCCTGCGCCAAGCAGTCTGTCGAGCCGACCGGAGCGCCCACCGACCAAACCACTGTTTCCCTCGCTGCTACGTGCCCTCGATCGTTTCCGCCGCAGCTCTTTTCGCTAACGGCTCCGCTGCGCGCACACGCCGTTCATACGGTCGGACAACCCCCTGATAGACCGCCAGGGACGCAAGCGCAAAGCACGACATTACTTCCGCCAGCCCCCGGGGCGTATGACCATCGAATAGCAAGCCCGCCAGTGCGCCCGCCGCTGCGCCCAGCAGCCACTGTGCGCAAATGATGATGGACGAGGCCATGCCGGCGATCTCCGGGACCGGATGGAGCGCGGCAATCGTGGCGTTGGGCCCTACCAACGAAGATGCGAAGGTGGTCACGAACAGCAGCGGTGTCACCGTCGCCAGCGTGGCGGCGCCCGTCACCGAAAGCAGCAGCAGAAGCAGGCTGGTCGTCATTGCCAGTAACTGGCCGGTCGCCAGCAGCCGGCTTGCCGACACGCCGCGCATGTTCAGCTGCCCGTTCACTACTCCGCCCGTCATGAACCCGAAGGACGTCAGCGCGAACAGATAGGCGTAGACGCGGGGCGATGCCCCCAACGTGTTGATCATTAACAGCGGCGACGCGGAGATGTAGGCGAAAAGGCATCCGAAGTTCAGCACCGATACGAGCGCGTAGCCGCGGTAAGTGCGGTTCCCCAGCACCCGCCAATAGCTGGCCAGGAGTTGCTGCGGCGCGGGACTCCGTGTTTCCTCCCGCGCGGCTGATTCGTCCAGTCCCATTCCCACGGCCACAAACAGAGCTATGCCGATCGTCCCCAGCACGGCGTAGATGCTCCGCCATCCGCCCAGCGCTAGAATCCAGACACCCAGCGTCGGCGCGATCATCGGCGCCACGCTGGTCAGCACGCCCATGTACGACAGCCGCGCCCGGGCCATCTGTCCTTCGAAAACGTCCCGGATGATCGCCACGGCCAGCACGGTGCCCACGCCCGCTCCCGCGCCTTCGATTAGCCTCCAGACCATGAACGAGGTCATTGAATGCGCCAAGGCGCAGCCCCACCCGGCCACGCCGAACAGCACGCATCCGACCAGCAGGACAGGTCGCCGCCCGAGGCGATCGGAAAGCGGGCCAAAGACCACCGGCGCTGTCGCGAATCCCACCATGTACAGACTGAGCGCATAGGCCACCGCCGCAGGAAGCGATCCCAGGGCGTGAGCAATGGGCGACATCGCCGGCTGGCCCATATCGACCGAGAGTGGCGGCATAGCCCCGCACGCGCCTAGAAGCACGATGAATCCGGCAGACTCAGGCCGTATCCTCACGCGTCCGCCACGAATTGAATGATGGAGGGGAGCCTGTCGGCGAACCTGTACACCGGCCATCGCGCCGCCTGAATCGATCGCTTGTTGCGGAGAAAGGGTGTCGCGCCGAGGACAATGAGGCACGGTATCAGGTGGGATCCTTCGCCGAGATGTAGTTTTGCAGGTGCTCGATCGTTTCTTCCTGCTCCGAGACAATCCACTTCACTAGGTCTCCGATTGAGACAAGTCCAAGCACCTTCCCATTTTCCATAATCGGCAGATGACGTATGCGGTTTCTCGTTATGATGCCCATGCACTCATCCACGCCTCGGTCAGGAGTCGCGAAAATCACTGGGCTCGTCATGATTTCGTTGACCAGGGTCGTCTTCGAAGATTTTCCCTTGAGGATCCCTTTCCGGGCGTAATCACGCTCCGAGATAATGCCCACGAGCTTGTCCCCTGAAACCACGAGCAATGCTCCCACTCCCTTGTCGGCCATGCTTTCGATGGCTTCGTAGACCGTCTGATCTGGCGCGACAAACCAGACCTCGTTCCCCTTCCGCTTCAGAACTGAGCCGACTGCACAGCTCAGTTTGATCACGTATTGTCCGGGCCAGAGGGCTTTTAGTTGCCGTACGAGTTGCACGGCCTGTTCAAGCTCATCGCGGGATGCTACATGCAGGGATTCGTCATTCTCAACTTTCCTGAACACACGGTACACGGCGCCTCACTTCTTCGCTAGTGGGCTCCTGCTTATTGCATGTGACGGTGATGGAGATCACGAATCCGTGTGATTGGGATCACGTCGGGCTTTTGGAAAAGAAGGATAGGAAGATTGCAAGGAGGAGGCAAGCATCCAGCAGGAGTGAGCAAGAGGGGACGCCGGCGGAAACGATGCCGACTCCAAACGCTCCGCCAACGCAAGGCTTGAGCGTTGAGGCGACTTTCCCTCGTGCGCAGTAGGACGGGGCGGTCCTGGCACCGGCGCCGCCCTCTATTTTTCCCTTGGCACTGTGAGCGTGGTCACAAGCACGGGTGAGCCCCCTCACTGCCTCAAATTGCGTGTCAGAGCTATACAAGGTTGGCGAAGGTCCGATTCCATGACGCCCAAGCGCAATTCCCACGAACTTGGGGGCGACCAATCCGGAGGCAAGTCCCGGTAGTTCCATGGTTCGGTTTTCTTCCGAAGAGGGGAATCATTTCATGAGACACGAGCCGAAAGATGTGGTTGATCGCGTGATGCGCGAGTACAAGGAAAATGAGGAGCACATTCACAAATTGTCGGTCGAACTTTCGAGAATAGGGAGAAGGCTTATTGACCTGGGCGAGGAGCTGGCGAGGCATCCGGAGGACGTACACTTAACCGCTGGAGGCGTCGATATCAAGTATTCGAGTGATCTTGACGTCGCTAAATTGGCATCGCTAACGAACGATTACAGGGACGCGTTGCAAACCAGAGCGCATCTGGAAGACCAGCTTAGACAGCTCGGCATTCCGCCCCCTCGAGAAACATACTGAGGGAAGCGATTTCTTCCATCCTCCAAACGTGATCTGAACCCCCACTTCCATCGCTGGCGGATGCGGATCGGGCTGCGTTATTGCATGTCAGCTCTCTTTCATTCCGCCAACTGCTTGAGAACGGGAAGTCCGACCGGCGGCATAAATCTACCAGGGAATAACCCAGGTGTGTTTCCCTGTCCATTCGTACAGTCCTATAACTGTCCTTTTTGTTTCTTGCCGCGCTCTCCGCAACGTGCCAGCCTATGAATGCGTAGTCGGGGTATTTTTTCCGCCCCCCCTGGAGCTTCGACATGTTTGTAGCTGTCGCAACGAAGGTCGCAAAAGCCTCGGCACTGCACCCTCGCGCAAATACTCCCCGAAAGAGAAACCTCCATGACCGACGAAACCTTTCCTTGCTCCGCCCCACAGTGGCACGGACAATCCTGTCTGCGCGAATTTAGGCATTCGCGCGCGAACCCGCGTGCGAGTGACAAGCATCATTCCTATTCGACACAAAGTCAGGGGGGTACCGGAACCATTTTTCACGAACCCGCCCTCCCGACGGGCAGATCGCTGCGTTTCCTACTCGACAACCGCGCCGAATAGAAATCGTCGTAACCCGCTGAAAACAAACGATCGGTGCACATTCTATTCGACAATAGATCGGGGGGTCTCCGTGCGTCTCCCTAAGCGCTTTCCGTGCGTCCTTGCCTCTCTGCTTCCCTACCTCTTGCGTCCGCTTCGACGATCCGACCAGGGTCGGCGTCCCGAGCGAGTCCGCCAGGGCGGACGAGCCGAGGGATCTGCCTTCGACATTAGGTGTCACACCATGCAAAGCAATTTCATGCCTATCTCGCTGAAAACAAACGAAAGCGCCCCTCGCAAGGTGACACACAAAATCGACGGCCCAAACAGAATCACCCTGTCCTTTCGTACGACTGATTCATTGCGCACACGGTCGTTGCCTCGCTGTCCGCAACACGCTGCTCCTTGCTACCCTTGCCAAGTAATTAGGCAAATCCCAATCAGCTGTCGAGCATCTTCTCGGAGGGGGCGTCCATGCGTTCGTTGAATCTATCTCTCGTTGCGATCTTCCTGGCGGCCATATGCGCGAGCGGCGCCGCGGCGCAAACCGGCAGCTCGAATTCTGCCGGGGTAACCACGGTGAACCAGGCAATCGATCAGATTGTCGCGCGCGAACACGACGAAGTAGCCGTGATACGCCGCTACACGCCGATCATCGAGACCTACGTTCAGGACATGAAGCCCGATCCGGAGATGGGCATCGTCCCCGTAAAGGACCACTATTCCCTCGGCCAGGCGGAGCTGTCGAAGGGTATCGCCGACACTTCGATGCTCGACAACAAGAAGAAGAGCAAGAGCGAAAGCAAAGGCGGAGGGTTCAACCCGTTCTCGCACCTCGATGGATCTTCGAGCTACGTGCCCGAGGGCTTTCTCCAGATGGTTTATATCGATCCCAACGGGTTCGATCGCTCGCACTACGAATTCAACTACGTCGGGCGGGAATTTCTCGGCGAAGTGCGCTGCCTGGTCTTTGACGTCACGCCGTTGCCGAAGTCAGGCAAGGGCCGCTTCAACGGGCGCATCTGGGCCGAAGACCAGGGATTCGCCATCATCCGGTTCAACGGCATATTCGGATCATCCGAAGAAGAGAGCAAAGGCTTCAACCTGCACTTCGACAGCTGGCGGATGAATCTCCAGCCGGACCTCTGGCTGCCCGCCATGATCTACAGCCAGGAATCCGAACTGAAAGACAACTCCCAGTCTCCTATTCGCTTCCGGGCGCAGACTCGCCTGTGGGGTTACAGCCTCGCGAATCTCAATCGCCCGCTGGACTTCAACCAGGTCCCCCTCGATCAAGCCGGTATCGATCACGGAAAGAGTGCGCAGGACTATTCGCCCATCGAAGCCGAACAGCAGTGGCAGCAGCGCGCCGAAGTGAACGTAGTCGATCGTTTGCAACGCATCGGATTGCTCGCGCCTCCGGGAGAAGTCGACAAGGTTCTCGAAACCGTGATCAACAATCTGGAAGTGACGAACAACCTCGACGTCGACGTTCACTGCCGCGTGATGCTGACCGGCACGCTCGAGTCCTTCTCCATTGGCCATACGATAGTTGTCAGCCGCGGATTGGTAGACGTGCTGCCCGACGAAGCCAGCCTTGCGGCCGTGCTCGCGCAGGAACTGGCCGCGGTCATCATCACGAAACCGTCGACCGATCAGTGGGGATTCAACGACACGACGAACGTTACGGCCGGCGAGGCTCTGTCCCGCTTCTCGTTTAAGGGCACGCCCGCGGAAGTCGACATGGCCAACAAGAAGGCCTTCGACCTCTTGAAGCACTCGCCCTATAAAGACAAGCTCGGAAATGCGGCGCTGTTTCTGAAACAGCTCACGGCGGATTCGGCGTCCCTTCCGGCGCTCATCGATGCGCGCCTCGGGAACGGCGTGTCCTTCAGCTCCGCGCTGGCGACTCTGGGACCACAGCTGCAGGCGGACAAGGTCGACCAGGTCGCCGCATTGCCGCTCGGCTCGCGCGTGAAACTGAATCCCTGGGATGACCGGGTGGAGATGCTGAAAGCCAAGCCGGTATCGCTGAGCTCGGCGCGTGAAAAGATGCCGTTTGAGGTCACGCCCTTTTTGCTGTTCCTGACGCGCTATCAGCAGCCTAAAGCAGGTGGAAAAACGGACACCCCGGCTACGGCCAGCACGGAGACGCCGCGCCGCTAAGTTCCATTCGCCGGCAGCTCGGAATCTGGAGTTCGGCTCCTTTTCGCGTTTGCGAAAAGTGAACACGGGGTGGAAATCCCGGCCGCTGCCGGCGAAACCTCCTGCTAGTCTCGTAACGCGCCCTCTCGCCCAGAGAGGCAGACGTCCACTCAATTGGATTCTCGTGCGAGAAATGCGAAAACGGATTTTTCGCACCTAAAAGCAACCGATCGGCCTTCTGAAGCCTCTGGTGACGGAAGGGACGCGCAACGTGCTCACTGGCGACCGCTCAATCTCGCGCGCATGGAACCTTCGGCAATCGCTCTCGCACTATTTGCCGCGAGCCCTCTTTCTTGCCGTCTTTCTGCTCTTCCCCGCTACCGGCGCGCTGTTCGCGCAAATTTCTCCGGGACCACTCTCGAAAGCGCATGAATCGCTGAGCGGCTCGACCCAGTGCACGAGCTGCCACGCCTTCGGCAAAGGTTCGGAAGCGTTGAAGTGCAAGGAATGCCACACGGAAATCGCCGCGGAACTATCGACCGGCCGCGGACTTCACGCGCGCTTCCCGGACAAAGAAGAATGCGCCAAGTGCCACTCGGAGCACAACGGCGAGGACTTTCAGCTCATTCACTGGCTCCCTTCTCTGAAAGGGTTCGATCACAATCAGACCGGCTACACGCTGCAGGGCAAACACGCCGACATCGACTGCAATAAATGCCACACGGCGGCGCACGTTCGCGAACCGCAGCGGTCGCAGATCAAGATGAAGGATTTGAATCGGACGTTCCTCGGTTTGACGCCGGATTGCGTCACCTGCCACAACGATCCGCACAAAGGACAGCTGGGGCAGAATTGCCTCCAGTGCCACAATTTCGTGGACTGGAAAGCGGCGCAGAAATTCGATCACAGCAAGACGCGCTTTCCGCTGACGGGCCTTCACGCGCAGGTGGCCTGCGAGAAATGCCACACGTCCGCCGCGCCGGGCGGCGAGCCGCGATTCACCGGCATCCCGTTCGCGAAGTGCGGCGACTGCCACTCCGACCCGCACCACGGCGCGTTCCCGCAGTCCTGCGAAACGTGCCACACGACCGCGAGCTGGAAAAAGGTGCCGGAAAGGGAGCGATTCGACCACTCGAAAACGAAGTTTCCGTTGCTCGGCAAACACGCGACCGTCGACTGCATTCAGTGCCACGCCGAGGGAAATTTCAAGAAGCCGGTCGCATTCGCGATGTGCAGCGATTGCCATCAGGACGAGCACCAGGGCCAATTCGCGGAGCGCATGGACAAGGGCGAATGCGCCTCCTGCCACACCGTCGACGGCTGGAAGCCTTCGCTATTCGGCGTAAAGGAACACGCGCTAGCGCCCTATCCGCTGCTTGGCAAGCACGCGAACGTGGCCTGCGACAAGTGCCACGTGCCGGCCGGAAAAGAA
Source organism: uncultured Acidobacteriota bacterium (assembly GCA_963769415.1). Classification (GTDB taxonomy): domain Bacteria; phylum Acidobacteriota; class Terriglobia; order Acidiferrales; family UBA7541; genus Palsa-295. The sequence goes on along the minus strand of CAVYLM010000005.1, from coordinate 764,078 downwards.
ACGCGCTACAAGATCGAATATGCGAAATGCACCGACTGCCATCAGGACGTACACGGCGGGCAATTCGCGAAGGCGCCATATGACGGACAGTGCGAAAACTGCCACGTCGTGAAGGGATTCCAGCCCTCGAAGTATTCGATCGCGATGCATCAGAAGAGCCGCTTCCCGCTGGCCGGCGCGCACCTCGCCGTGACCTGCTCGGAATGCCACACGGCGGATACGGGCGGATACGCAAAGAAAGTCGTTCCCTATCGATTCGACGATCTCACCTGCACCACCTGCCACAAAGATCCGCACGGCGGCTCGTTCAACGACAAAATGGCGCAGCGGTTGCCGGACGGCAAAGTCGCCGGCTGCCAGGCGTGTCACACCGTTAAATCCTGGCTCGAATTGCCGAGCTTCGACCATTCCAAGACGAAATTCCCGCTCTTGGGCGCGCACGCAAAGGTGAAATGCGAGGAGTGCCACAAGCCCGCCGAGGGCGAGGACAAGCTGACGGAAGCGTCGTTCAAAGCCACGCCGACGCGGTGCGGCGCGTGCCACGAGGATCCGCACGCCGGGCAGTTCGTCAAAGCCGGGAAGCCGCAGGACTGCGGCAATTGCCACAACCCGGATAAGTGGCAGCCTTCGATCTTCAATCACGAAACGCAGACGGACTTTTCTCTGAAGGGTCCGCACGTGGACGTGGCCTGCAAGGATTGTCACACCGGGGCGCGCAACATTGGCGGCCGCCGGGTCGTTTTCTACAAGCCGACGCCGCGCACTTGCGCCGGTTGCCACAACTAGTGTGCGGTTTTATTGAGCGAGGCGATATCAAGCAGCCTGCTCGAACCCACCTCGAATCAAGTGTCCAAATAAAAATCCGCCGTTTCCCGAAACGAAAAGTACTGAGTGTGAGAATGCGAGCACATATTCCGACAATTTCTGCCCCTTCGGACAACTCTTCCGCGGATACTCGGAATCGAAGCGTTCAGCATGAGATAACACGGCACGTTAAATCGCCTCTTCCGCCGTCCTCGAAACCGCCCCGAGGACAGGGAGAATAAGCGAACTTCGGAACTCTCATCATAGGGGTAGTTGGAAACTGGCAGGCGAAACTGGCCAAAAACTGGCCCTCGGTACAGTTGTACGCGGCGGTTGGCCAAAGTAGCCTACAAAAATATGGATGTGGGCGCGTAACCGGCTGCGTCCACTGCGGTTGCATATTATGCGCATGCTCAAACTCTCACTGCTCCTTGCGCCGCTGATGTATCTGGGATACCTCTGTTCAGCGCCTGCTTCGATCTCCGCGCAGACCGAAATCAAGCGCTACAGCAAGAACCCGCACGGCCCGATCAGCATGCCTTGCGAGGATTGCCACACCAATTCCGGCTGGAGGCCGATTCGCAGCAATCCGGAATTCGATCACAATCGCACGAGGTATCCGCTGCTTGGGATGCACGCGAAGGTGAGCTGCACGCAGTGCCACACGAGCATGGTCTTTTCGAAGGCGAGCACGCACTGCGAGGATTGCCACGCGGACATTCACCGCGGACAGTTCGGTTCCAATTGCGAACAGTGCCACACCGTGAAGGGCTGGGAGATTCATCCACAGCAGCTGAAAGAACACTCGAATCGATTCCCGCTGCTCGGAGTTCACGCGCTGCTCGATTGCGCCGACTGCCACAAATCAGCGGCCGTGGGCCAATTCGCGGGACTATCGACCGCCTGCCTGACTTGCCACACGGCTGATTTTCAGCGAGCCACGGACCCCGATCACAAGGCCGGACAATTTCCAACGACGTGCGAGTCCTGCCACGGCTCCGACACGTGGTTCAACGCGAAGTTCGACCACCTGAAGTACACCGGGTACGCCCTGACCGGCGCTCACGCAACGCTTGCGTGCACGGACTGCCACATCAACGGACGGTTTGCCGGCACTCCGGCGGATTGCTACGGCTGCCACGCGAAGGATTACAACGGGACGACGGCGCCGAATCATGCCAAGGCCGGCATAGGGACGACCTGCCAGACGTGCCACACGACCACGGCATGGGTCCCGGCCACATTCGATCACAACCAGACCTCTTTCCCGCTGACTGGCGCGCATCAAAGCGTTGCCTGCGCGACCTGCCACACCGACAATTTCGCCGGCACGCTGCCGACCGATTGCTACGGCTGCCATACCAAGGACTACACGGGAACCACGAATCCGAATCACGTGCAGTCCGGCATTCCGACGACGTGCGCGGTCTGCCATAACACTTCGGCGTGGTCGCCCGCCACGTTCGACCACAGCAAGACTACGTTCCCGCTGACGGGAGCACACACCAGCGTGCTGTGCGCGACTTGCCATACCGACAATTACGCAGGGACCCTGCCGACGAACTGTTACGGGTGCCACCAAAAGGACTACACGGGCACAACGAGCCCGAACCACGTGCAGTCCGGCATTCCGACGACATGCGAGGTTTGCCACAACACATCCGCGTGGAGTCCGGCGACGTTCAACCACAATTCGACCTCATTCCCCCTGACTGGAGCGCATACAAGCGTAGCCTGCGCGACCTGCCATACCGACAATTACGCGGGCACGCTGCCCACGAATTGCTACGGCTGCCACCAGACGGATTACAACAACACTGCAACGATGGGCGCCGGCGTGCCGAATCATGCCACCGCCGGTTTCCCGCAAGACTGCACTCTGTGCCACACCACGACGACGTGGCTGAACTCGACGTTCAACCACAGCACGACTTCATTCCCGCTGACGGGCGCTCACACGAGCGTCGCCTGCGCGACCTGCCACACCGACAACTACGCGGGCACGCTGCCGACAAATTGCTACGGCTGCCACCAAAAGGACTACACCGCCACGGCGACAATGGCAGGTATTCCCAACCACGCGAACGCGGGCTTCTCGCAGGACTGCACGCAGTGCCATACGACGACCACGTGGCTGAACGCGACGTTTAACCACAACGCGACGTCATTCCCGCTGACCGGCGCGCACACAAGCGTCGCCTGCACGACCTGCCACACCGACAACTACGCGGGCACGCTGCCGACAAATTGCTACGGCTGTCACCAGAAGGATTACCAGAACACCGCGACGATGGGCGGCGGCGTGCCGAACCACGTCACCGCCAATTTCCCGCAAGATTGCTCGCAGTGCCACACCACGACGAACTGGCTCAACGCGACGTTCAACCACAACAACACGTCGTTCCCGCTGACCGGCGCGCACACCAGCGTCGCCTGCGCGACGTGCCACACGGACAACTACGCCGGAACATTGCCGACGACCTGCATCGGATGCCATCAGCAGGACTACAACAACACCGCAACGATGGGCGGCAGCGTGCCGAACCACGTCAGTGGCGGCTACCCGACCGACTGCACGGTCTGCCATACGACCACGACCTGGTTGAACGCGACTTTCAATCACAACAACACGCCGTTCCCGCTGCAGGGTCCGCACGTCAACGTGGCCTGCAATCTGTGCCACATCAATGGTGTGTTCGCGGGCACGCCGACGGACTGCTACTCCTGCCACAAGGCCGATTACACGGGGACGACAAATCCGAACCACACGGCGGCGGGCTTCCCGACGACCTGCATCACGTGCCATACCACGTGGGTCACGACGGGCTGGCTGGGCGCGACGTTCAATCACACATGGTTCCCGACGAACCATGGCGGCGCGAACGGCGTCTGCTCCACCTGCCACACGAATCCGAACGACTATTCGGTTTTCCAGTGCACGAATTGCCATACGAAATCTCAAACAGATCCACAGCACTCGGGCGTAAAGGGGTATGTATATAACAGCGCGAATTGTTATCAGTGTCATCAGAATGGGGGCGGAGGCTAAAGACTGGCTGGCGCTGCTCTCGCTTCTCCTGACACTGGTCGCGGGTTTTCCGGCGTCGATTCAGGCTCAGGACGCACCCGAACGCAGAACCTACCGGATCAAGTACATCGCCGAAGGCGTGGTGTATTTGGAGGGAGGCAGCGCGCAGGGTCTGAAGGTCGGCGAGCAGTTGAACGTCGATCGTCCGGCAACGCCCGTGCCGTCAGGCGCGCACGAGCCGCTGCCTGCCCCGACCGGCGTCATCGCGACTCTGACGGTGCTGTCGGTGACTGCGTCTTCCGCCGTGTGCGAGATTCACGACCAGGATGTCCCGCTTCAGGTCGGCGACGTCGCGCGCCTCGGCACGCAGGCAGTGCACGAAGAGATCGAGCAGAAGCACGAGGAAGAACGCATCACCGGCGAGCGCGACTACGCCCAGGTCGTGACGTTCAATACCGCCGATCCGGTCGAAGAAGAAGTGCGCGCGGCAGTTCCCCGCCCTCCTTCGCCGGAGATCAACCACATGCGCGGCCGCATGGGCTTTGAATACGACACGGTCGTCAGCCACACCACTCCTTCGAGCACGAGTTCCGCGATCGGCGCGGTGGCCCAGTTCGACATGTCGCGCCTGTTTGGTTCGTACTGGAATCTTTCGGGCTATTGGCGGGGCCGGTTCACATCGCTTTCCGGCGCCGCGCAGCCGCAGACGATCACCGATCTGATCAACCGGACCTATCACTTACAGCTCACATACAACAATCCGAATTCGCAGTTCGTCGCCGGCTTTGGACGGCTCTACTTGCCGTGGGCCACGAGCCTCGACACGATTGACGGCGGCTACTTCGGCCGGAAAACCGGCGATCACACGATTGTCGGCATTTTCGGAGGCACGACGCCCGATCCTTCCTCCTACGACTACAGCCCGAATCAGAAGATGGCGGGGGCGTTCGTCAATGTCTCGGGCGGCGACTTCGATGGCGTCCGCGGGACGGCAACCGTTGGATTGGCTTTGATGGCGACCAATTGGCACGCGACGCGCCAGTTTCTTTTCACCGAGACGGGGCTTTCGATCCAGCGGAAGTTTTCGGTTTACGATGCGATGGAAATCGACGCGACTCACACGGTGGTCACCGATCCCGGGAATCCTTCGGCCACGCCGCCCGTGCCTCCCACGATCGCAAGAACCGGAGGCTTGAACCGCAGCTATCTGACGGTGCGCTACCAGATTCATCCGCGCGTGGAGTTGAATCTGACGGATACGTACTTCCGCGATTTCCCGACCTTCGATCCGATCCTGATCGGGACGGGGCTTCTTGACCAATACCTTTTCCAGGGATTGAGCGCCGGCGTGCGCGTTCAATTGCCGAAAAAAATCAGCGTCTACGGGGACTTCGGGCAAAGCTCGCGCACCGGCGACAAGAGCACTGCCGGAAACCGGCTTTACGGCATCACCCTCGGCCAGATCGGAAAGACCGGGATTCAGGCGGACTTCCACTACTCGACGTTCAGCAGTTCGTTCGGCAGCGGCTCGTACAGGGTCGGCTCGCTTTCCCGCTCCCTCGGCGACAAAATCCAATTCAACGTTCAGGGCGGCATACAGACCCTGACCTCGACGCTGACCACGACCGGCACGACTCACTTCGTCACGTCCTACGTCGATTGGTCGCCCGGCCGGCAGGTCTTCTTCGAGACCGGCTACACCTGGCAGCGTGGCGGCACCATGAACTACGACCAGTTAACGTTCATGATCGGGAAAAGATTTCGATGATCGCTCGCATCGACAATTCGACGAAGCCCTGGCGCGCGGCTCTCGCGTTCCGGGCAGTTGCGATCGCTTCCGCGATTCTGCTCTCGTGTTTCTGGGCGTCGGCGTCACCGGACGACCAGAATTCCGCCGCCGTCCAGCCCGTCCTCGGAAAAGCGCAGGACCAGATGGAGCAGTTCGTCGATCAATTCGGCACCATCCGCTGCGACGAGCACATCATCCAGCAGAAGCTCAAGGACAACGACAAGGTTCAATACGGGCAGGAAACGGTTTACGACTCGTTCGAGATGATTCGCTTCGAAGAAGGCAAGATCAAGGTCTTCGAACAGCACTCGGAAGAGAAATGGCCGCGCAAGCCGGTGTATAAGAAGCCGCTGGTCACGACGCACGGATTCTCCACGCTGGCGATCATCTTCCATCCGTATTACGCCGCGAGCTTCCGCTTCTCGCGCCTGAGCGACGACGCCATCGACGGTCACATGCTCGCGCGCATTCATTTCGAGCACATCCCAGGGACTCCGTCGCCCACGATGTATCAGAAATTTGCGGGAGATCAGGCCATCGAATTTTCGGGCACCGCGTGGATCGACCCCGCGACCGGCGCGATCTACCGGCTCGACGCCGACAGCGGCTCGTCGCTGAAGGACATGGGACTGAAAGACCTGCGCGCGCAGCTGACCTTTGGCCCGGTTACTTTGGAGGACGAAAAGGACCCGCGCTGGCTCCCCATTTCGGCCACCGTTGATTTGGAAACACCGCGCCAACATTGGCGCAACATTCACCACTTCACGGATTATCGTAAATACAGGTCCGCCGTGAAGCTGGACCAAGGTGCACAGCCATGACGACGAACGCCGGCATTCGCGCTTTTTCCCAACCCGTGGTTGATCCCGAGAGAAGCCATCATCGCCGGCTCGCCGCGGCCTGGGCGCTGGCGGTCGCCGCCGTGATCACGATCGCCGCCTACGGCTGGGACTACTACACGCTGAGCACGATGGAGCGTCCGTATTCGCCGAAACACGCGCTGCTCCGGCCGAGCGGCTCCATCGGCATCAAGCTTGGCATGCTGGGCGTCGGGCTGTTCATGATCATCTACCTCTACTACTTCCGGAAAAGCTGGAAGTGGCTGATGAACATCGGCAAGACGCGCCACTGGCTCGATTTTCACATCGTGCTCGGAGTCACAGCCCCGATCATCATCGCATTTCACGCCGCGTTTAAATTCCGGGGCATCGCCGGCATGGCGTTCTGGATCATGGTCGCGGTGGCATTGAGCGGCATCGTGGGCCGTTATTTGTACTCGCAGATCCCGCGGCGATTGAACGCGGCCGAGCTGACCTGGCAAGAGCTTCAGGAAGAGCAGCTCGCGCTGACGCATCAGATGGCGGCGCAACAAATTTTCCCGGCAGGCGATCTGGTCGCTGCGTTTCACATCCCGGATATCGAAATGGTGAAACATAAATCCGCGGTGGGTGCTTTGCTCTGGATGTTCGCGCTCGACCTCGCGCGCCCCTTCCGCGTGGCGGCGCTGCGGCGGCGCGTCCTCAGCTTCGGCGGAGTGATCGTCAGCCTCGGCGGGCTTTTGCCCAGCGGCAATCACGAACTGGAAAGCGTCGTCCAGACCGTGAAGCGCCAGGCGACGCTTTCGAAGCGCATGGTCTTTCTGTCGCGCACGCAGCAGGTTTTTCAGCTCTGGCACGTGGTGCACCGGCCGTTCAGCTACGCCTTTGTCGTGCTGGCGATACTCCACATCGTGACGGCCATGATGCTCGGTTATCTATAGGAGATAGGACAGACCGATCGATGGACAATCTTGCCGCATTTCTGATTGCCGCAGCCGTTCTTGGGTTCTTCATGCTTCGCTACACGGCGAAGATGAAGAAGGACGCCGCTCGCGCGCAGGAGGCCGCCGCCAAAGGAAAGCTGCATTCCGAAGGACCGCGGGCGCAGCATCCGGACATCAACGTCGAATACTGCATCGGCTGCGCAGCGTGCGTTTCGGTCTGCCCGGAAGGCGACGTGCTTGGAATGGTCGGCGGCAAGGCCGTGATCGTGAACGGATTCAAGTGCATCGGGCACAGCTTGTGCGCCGACGTCTGCCCGGTGGGCGCGATCACCATGGTGATGGCTTCTCCCGGCATGCGAGCGGACATGCCCACGCTCACGCCGCAGTACGAAACGACGGTCGGCAATCTTTTCATCGCCGGCGAGCTGGGCGGGCTGGCGCTGATCAAGAACGCCATCGCGCAGGGGCGCGAGGCAGTCGACACGGTCGCCGACAGAATCCCCTCACTGCGCGGTGGCAAGCCCTCGGAGAGCGTCTACGACCTCGTGATCGTCGGCGCGGGTCCGGCGGGAATCAGCTCGTCGCTGCGCGCGATCGAACGAAAACTAAATTACATCACCCTCGATGAGGGCGAAATCGGCGGCACCGTCGCGAAATATCCGCGTCAAAAGCTGGTGATGACCAGCCCGGTTGAATTTCCCATGTACGGCAAGTTCAAGAAGACCGAGCTTTCGAAAGAAGAGCTGATCGCCTTCTGGCAAAAGGTGCTGGAGCGCGTGGATTTCAAATTCTGCGGCGGCCAGAAAGTCGAAGACGTCAAAAAGGGAGAAGACGGTGTTTTCACGGTCCTGACCGCGAAGGGCCAGCTGCGCTCCCATTCCGTCGTGCTCGCGCTCGGCCGCGCCGGCAGCCCGCGGAAGCTCGGCGTCAAGGGAGAGGATCTGCCGAAGGTGATGTACCGCCTGATCGAAGCCGATCACTACGTCAACAAGCAGATTCTCGTGGTCGGAGGCGGCGACAGCGCCGTCGAAGCCGCGATGGGGCTTGCGCATCAGGTCGGAAACAAAGTGACCGTCTCCTACCGCCAGGAGATGTTCTCGCGCATCAAGGAGCGAAATTCGCAGCGCGTGGCGGAGTGCATGAAATCCGGCAAAGTGAAAGTCCTATTCAAATCGTCGCCGGTTGAAATCAAAGCGAACTCCGTGATTCTTGATGTGAACGGGGCGCAGCAGGAGATCGCGAACGATTATGTGTGGGTTTTTGCCGGTGGCGAGCCCCCGACGGCGTTCCTCAAGAAGATCGGCGTGGGATTCGGATCGAGCGACGTCACCGCCGTCGCCAGCGCCGAAGCCAAGCAGGCGATTCGCGCGAAATTGGGGTCGCCGGTTCTCGTGCAATCCGGCCTCACAATCTCGTAAAATGCACTTTGCCCGGAAATTGGGAGAAGATCATCTATGAAGGCGCGCCTTTCAATCTCGCTGCTGATTCTGGGCACGATTTCGGCGATCGGCTGCAACAAGAACGAGCAGCCCGCTCCGGTTTCCGCCGCCCCGCCGCAAAGCGCCCCCGCCGCTGCTGCGCCCGCCACACCTGCTCCGGCACCCATCGTCGGCGCGCCCGCGTCAGCCAGCGACACTGAGTTGGTGAAGCAAGCCGTTCAAGATCATCTGCAAAACAACAAGGGCATCAACATGTCCGCGATGGATATGACGGTCGACTCTGTGACCGTCGACGGCGACCGCGCGCAGGCAAACGCCACTTTCAAGGTGAAGGGCGGCGGCGCCACCATGGCTATGGTCTATTCTCTCGAGCGCCACGGGAACGGGTGGCTGGTCCTGAAAAGCCAGCCGAGCAACGGCCAGTTCGTTCATCCGCCGATGGACAAGACCCATTCAGGCGCCGCAACGCCCGGGCCGCCTGCAACTTCCGGAACGCCGGACGTCACCGACTTCCTCAAGAACCAGTCCGCGCCGAAAAGCAACTAGCCTCGTATCTCGTTTCAATGCGAGATTGATTCCAGCGCAAGCCCCCGCGTTCGCGGCCCGAAAATTCCGATCGCCAGCACCACCGTCAGCATCGCCGCCGCGATAAACGCGAACACGCCGCGCACTCCAAAGTGCTGCAGGAAAAAACCGATCGTCAGGCTCGTAAAGATCGCGCTGAATCGGCTCCACGAATAGACAAAACCCACCGCCTGCGCCCGCACACGCGTGGGAAACAGCTCCGCCTGATACGCGTGAAACGCCACCGACATCCAGTTGTTCGAACATGTCAGCGCCACGCCGAGCACGATCAGCCACAGCGGCGCGTGCTGCCGCGCGAACAGCAGCCCGAATCCACCGATGCATATCGCGCTCCAGACGATTTGCCACTTCCGCTCGAACCGGTCCGCGATTCCCTGCACCAGCAGCGGCCCCACCGGCGCGAAAATCGCGATCACAAACGAATATTGCAGGCTCGCCGTCGTCCGGATTCCCGCCGCGATCAGCAACGTCGGTACCCAGGACGAAAATCCGTAATACCCGACCGTCTGCGCCAGCTGAAAAGCCGTCAGCATCAGCGTCCGCCCCAGATACGGCGACTGAAAAATCCGAATGAAGCTGACGTGCGCGCTCGGTTGCGCCTCCTCAACCGGCTCTGCTGCAACCGACGGCAGCTCGGCCCCGATTTCGGCCGCCACTCGCGCCTCCATCACCCCGACCGCTCGCTCCGCCTTCGCCAAATGCCCGCGAGCGATCAGCCAGCGCGGGCTCTCCGGAATTCCGCGCCGGATGAACCAAACGAAAATCGCGCTGATTGACCCGATCAGCACCACCCACCGCCAGCCGTCGATGCCAAACGGCCGCAGCGGCACGAGCAGCCACGACACCAGCGCCACCAGCGGTATCGCCGTGAACTGCACCACCTGATTCACCGCAAATGCTCGCCCGCGAATCTCCTTCGGCATCAGCTCGGCGATGTACGTGTCGATAGTCACCAGCTCGACTCCGATGCCGACGCCCGCGATCAACCGCCACAGCAAAATTCCCGCCGTCGTCGTCTGGCACGCCATCACGATCGACCCGGCCGTGTACCACAGCAGGGAGTACGTAAAAATCGCTCGCCGGCCGAACCGGTCGGCGGCAAATCCAAACACCAGCGTCCCGATGAATAGTCCCGCGAATGTCGCCGCCACAAAGCTAGCCAGCCCCGTCAAGCCGAAAAACGACACGGATGCCCCGGAAAAGAGCCCGCTGCGAATCAATCCGGGACCGATATAGGTCATCAGGAAGAGATCGTAAAATTCGAAGCAGCCGCCGAGCGAAAGCAGCAGCACCAATTTCCAGATGTAGCGCGTGGTGGGAAGCCGGTCGAGTCGCGCGCTGATCAGCGCGGCTTGCTCGCGAATCGCGGTGCCGTCCAGTGGGGTCATCGAGGCCGGGCGAATTCTAGCACCGCCCCGCGTAGCGCCGGCATCCTGCCGGCGTTTTTCTTGAAATGGCGCGCCGCTTCAACCAGAGGCAGGAGTCTCGCTGTCTCGTCCTTGTCTATAGGCATCAGATGAAAGCTGGAACTTCGGAGGGCACGAGAAGCGGGACAAAACCATTAGTTCTCGCGGTCTAAATCTGTGCGACTTATTTCTTTCTCTTCAAATCCTCGCTCAGCACGATCGCTTCGGCTACTTCTTTCATGGACTTCCGTCGTTGCCGGCTCTCGCGCTGTAGCGTCAGATAGGCGTCTTCTTCGCTCATCTGCAAATTGCGCTGCAATATTCCCTTCGCGCGTTCGACGATTTTTCGCGACTCGAGTCTCTCGGAAAGGTGCGCGTTCTCGCTCGCCAGCCGCGCCCGCTCGATCTCGGCGCCTGCCAGCAGACCCACCGTCGCGATCAATTCCAGACCGTCGCAACTAGGTGCGAGCGCATCGCGGCCCACGATGTTGATGGCTCCGACCAGCCGCCCGCCAGCGACCATAGGAACAGAAACGAACGACTCGAACCGGTCCCCAAGAGGCTCGTTGAAAAATACCTTCACGCGAGGATCGTTCCACGCGTTCTGCGCTGCAGCCACAAGATGCCGGTTTCCGGCGGCCCATCGCGTCGCATCGACGACTTTTTGAATGCTTACGCGGCGCGCCGCTTCGGGATGTTGCGCCTGCGAGGACCGCTGAACCAGGTGTTCCCCGTCGGCGACATATACGCCGCACGAGTCGCACTTCCCGGTCTCCGCCGCAAATTCGGCGATATCCTTCAAAACTTCATCAAGAGGTACAGCAGAGGAAATCCGCGCGGCGATGCGATGCAGGCGAGCTGTGTCGGCCTCTTGCCGCGTCTCGGCGGCCGAATGTTCCGGAAGTGCGACAATGGATGGGTTCCGCGAATTCACCGAATAGCCGGTCCAAGACGTTGTCATACCCGAGACTAGCAGCGCGGAATCCGGCCAACAATTATGCTTTGGTATAGGGCTGCAATTGCTTAAGGGAGAACTACCTGCGGGGTCTCGGCTTGGGCTTCAGCTTCTCGGCCATCCGCACCAGATCCGCCAGCGAGTCGGCCCGCATCTTCTGCATGGCGTGGCCGCGGTGAACTTTCACCGTAATCTCCGTCACGCCGAGCTTCGCCGCCACTTCCTTGTTCATCAGACCGGTAACGACCAGCTCCATCACCTCGCGTTCACGCTCCGTTAGCGTCTCGAAACGCGCCCTCAATTTCGCCAGCGCGGCCTCTTCCTCGCGCATCGCCCGGTCGCGCTCCAGCGCCTGCTGGATCGCGTCGAGCAGCTCCTGCTTCTGAAACGGCTTCGGCAGGAATTCGACCGCTCCCGCCTTGATCGCGCGCGACGTCATCGGAATGTCGCCGTGCGCCGTGATAAATATGATCGGAATCCGGATGCCGCGCTTCTCCAGATCCACCTGAAAATCCAGCCCGCTCATTCCCGGCAGCCGGACGTCCAGCACCAGGCAGCTCGCCCCATCCGGCCGCGCCGCACCGACGAACTCTTCGGTCGAGCCAAACGTCTCCGCGCGCAGCCCGACGGACTTCAGCAGGCTCTTCACCGCGTCTCGAATCGACGCGTCGTCGTCCACCACGAAAACCACCGCATCGGATTGCGCCGTCGCCATCTACGACTCGATCGGAATCGTGAATTGAAAAATGGCGCCCCGCTCCGTGCCCGGCGCCGCCCACAAATGCCCCGCATGCGATTCCACGATCGTCCGGCTGATCGATAGCCCCATGCCGATTCCCTGCTCCTTGGTTGTGAAAAACGGCTGAAAAATCTTGTCCGCGATGTCCGCGCTCAGCCCCACTCCGCAATCCTCGACCACGACCTTCACCCCGGCCGCCTCGTCCCTGCTCGTGCGAATCCAAATTTCCTTCCGGCCGCCGTTCATGCCGCGCATCGCGTCCATGCTGTTCATGATCAGGTTCAGCACCACCTGCTGCAACTGCACGCGATCGCCCCTCACGCGCGGCAGGTCGGCGGTCAACTCGGTGCGCAACGCGATCCCCTGGTTCAGCGTCTCACCGCGCAGAAATGCGGTCAGCTCCTGGATTACGTCATTCATGTCCAGCCATTCCCTCGCCGGCGCTTCCTTCTTCACCAGCGAACGGATGTGCCCCAGAATCCTCCCCGCCCTCGTCCCGTCCTGAATGATTCGCTTTGCCGACTCGCGCGCCTCGGCCAGCTCCGGAGGATCCGCGGCAAGCCACTCGACGCACGCATGCCCCTGCGTCACCACCGCCGTGAGCGGCTGGTTCACCTCGTGCGCGATCGACGTCGTCAGCTCGCCCATCGTGAACACTCTCGACAGGTGCGCCAGCTCCGCCTGCGTTCTCATCAGCGCTTCCTGCGATTTGCGGTGCTCTTCGATGCTCCGGCGAAGCTCTTCGTTCGACGTCCGCAGCTCCGCCGTCCGAACCTCCACGCGATGCTCCAGCTGATCGCGCGCCTCCGTCAGCGCCTCTTCAGTCTCTTTCTTCGCCGAGCTCACCCAGCTCGCCACCAGCACGCAAACCACGAACGCGGCGAAATAGGTCGTGTCCGCCGCGCTCATCCAGAAAGTGTTGAACGGCGGAACTACGAAGTACGCCACGACCAGCGTCGACAGGACCGCCGCAAAAAATCCCGGGCCCGCGCCGCCGATCCACGCGCTCGCCATCACCGCTACAAAAAAAAGGTACAGAAACGGATAGGGAAAAACCCCTCGCAGCGGGATGGTGCAGATCAGCGCCGCCGCAACCAGCAGCACCGAGATCGCGTAAGCCCGCACCATCGATTTCGCCTTCCTCGCCAACCCGCGCCGTCGCGGAAGCGAAATCGCCGCGCCTGAAGCGTTGCTCTTTCGCACCGCTTCGCTGTCGGCGGCCGCGCCGCCGTTCCAGGTCGGATTCGTCGATGGCTGCAAGGCCATTTCGCCGTGCTTGAACTCAGCGATCATGGATGAGTTCCCCCAGCGTATACGCCGCTCTTGGGTTGGCTGTGCTTCTTCTTTCGCGAGAGTACCAAGCCCCGCCCGCCCTGTCTAATTTCACATTTCAATCCACGCAATCGGCCTTTGCCCGCACTCGATTGCTCTCCTCATTTGCACTTTCCGCGTATGTGGAGTGCGGCAGCTTGCCTGTCCTGAGCAAAGCCGAAGGGCTGCCGCTGTTTGCAGCCCCGGCTCGCCGGGGCTGCTGCAACCGTCCGACTCTGGCGCTCGGTTTCTGCGGGGTTCAGGTGAAAGCGCGGGGTTTCAACCCCGCGAAAATGCCTGTCCCGGCTCGACGGGCTTTAGCTCCGGCGCTTCTGCCCTTGCATCCACGCCGCCCGCCTGTTAATATGAATACCGTACTGGATTAGTGCTATATGATTCAGGACGGAGCGTTTCATGGTAAGGCTCGGTAAATTAACGGACTACGGGCTGGTCCTGATGACCTGCATGGCCCGCGCGCAGGGGCCCTCCCCTATGCGCACGGCCCGCGACCTCGCCCGCGAATCCAAGCTGCCGCTCTCGACCGTCAGCAAGCTCCTCAAAGAACTGCTCCAGAGCGGCCTGCTCGTTTCGCACCGCGGCATCAGGGGCGGCTACGTGCTCGCTCGCGATCCGCACGAAATTTCGATTGTCGAGATGATCGCCGCGATCGAGGGCCCCATGGCGCTCACCGAATGCAGCAGCGAAGTCACCGGCCTGTGCAATCTCGAGCCGTGCTGCCCGATCAAAAGCAACCAACAAATCATCAACCAGGCCGTGCGCGGCGTGCTCGACAAGATCATGCTCTCCGACCTGCTCCATCCCATGCATCTGACGAATATCGAGGACGCTCGTGGCCGCATGGTCTCCACGATCTCGCCCGGGGGAATTCAATGAGTTCGAATAGCGACGCCGCAATTCGCGAACTGGCGCAGCAGGAATACAAGTGGGGCTTCGTCACCAATATCGGCGAAGACCGCGCGCCGAAGGGCCTCTCCGAAGAAATCATCCGCTTCATCTCCGCCAAAAAGAACGAGCCGGAATTCATGCTCGAATGGCGCTTGAAAGCGTTCCGCCACTGGATGACGCTCGAAAAGAATCAGGCCGAGCCGAAGTGGGCCAACATTCACTATCCGCCGATCGACTATCAGGCGATTTCGTACTACTCCGCGCCGAAGCAGAAGCCCAACCTGAAGAGCCTCGACGAACTCGATCCGGAGATCCTGCGCACGTACGAAAAACTCGGCATTCCGCTTGCGGAACAGAAAATGCTCGCGGGAGTCGCCGTTGACGCCGTGTTCGACAGCGTCTCCGTGGCCACCACGTTCAAGGAAAAGCTCAACGAAGTCGGCGTGATCTTCTGCTCCTTCTCCGAAGCCGTGCAGAAGCATCCTGACCTTGTGAAGCAATATCTCGGCTCCGTCGTTCCGCACACGGACAACTTCTTCGCCGCGCTCAATGCCGCCGTCTTTACCGACGGTTCGTTCGTCTACGTGCCCAAGGGCGTCAAATGCCCCATGGAGCTTTCCACCTACTTCCGCATCAACGCCGCGGAAACCGGCCAGTTCGAGCGCACGCTGATCATCGCGGACGAAGGCGCTTCCGTCAGCTACCTTGAAGGCTGCACCGCCCCGATTCGCGATGAAAACCAGCTGCACGCCGCGGTCGTCGAACTCGTCGCCCTCGACGACGCGCAAATCAAATACTCGACGGTCCAGAACTGGTATCCCGGCGACAAGAACGGCAAGGGCGGAATCTACAATTTCGTCACGAAGCGCGGCGCCTGTCGCGGCAAGAATTCCAAAATCTCGTGGACGCAGGTCGAAACCGGCTCCGCCATCACCTGGAAATATCCCAGCTGCATTCTCCAGGGCGAGAATTCCGTCGGTGAGTTCTATTCCGTCGCGCTCACCAACAACTATCAGCAGGCCGACACCGGCACGAAGATGATTCACATCGGCAAGAACACGCGCAGCACGATCGTTTCGAAAGGCATTTCCGCCGGCCACGGCCAGAACACCTATCGCGGCCAGGTGAAAATCATGAAGGACGCCGTCGGCGCGCGAAACTACACCCAGTGCGACTCGCTCCTGATCGGCGACAAGTGCGGCGCGCACACGTTCCCGTACATCGAAGTGAAAAACTCGACCGCGCGCATGGAACACGAGGCCTCCACTTCGAAAATCGGCGAGGACCAGATGTTCTATTTGCGCCAGCGCGGCCTGAAGGCCGAAGACGCCGTCTCCATGATCGTCAACGGCTTCTGCAAACGCGTCTTCAAGGAGCTTCCCATGGAGTTCGCCGTCGAAGCCCAAAAGCTCCTCAGCGTAAGCCTGGAAGGCAGCGTCGGGTAGTCATGCAGAAGCGTCCAATACTCGCGGCCGTAGGGGCACGATATATCGTGCCCGGCACAAGTGCTTGGCGCGGTGTCGACCATCCATCTCGGCCGCCGGTTGGCCTCGCTTTCGTAGGGGCACAGCATGCTGTGCCCGGCGTAGATGCTTGGCGCGGTTATGCCCATTCGCCTCAGCTTTTGAGGTTAATTGCGGTGCATTTCTATTCGACACGCTTGCCGAACAGAAATCGCCGTAACTTATTGAAAATACAGGATCGGTGCCACTTCTAATCGACACAAAGTCGGGGGGGCGGCAACCACAAAAGGGACAAGTTGAATGAGTCTTTTGGACATCAAGAACCTGCAGGTCAGGGTTGACGACCGCCAGATCCTTCGCGGCATCAATCTCCAGCTGAACCCCGGCGAGGTGCACTCCATCATGGGCCCCAACGGCTCGGGGAAAAGCACTCTCGCGCAGGTGCTCGCGCGCCGCGAAACCTACGAAATCACCGGCGGCGAAGTCACCTTCAATGGAAAAGACCTGCTGGCCATGAAGCCGGAGGAAGCCGCCTGCGAAGGTCTCTTTCTGGCGTTCCAGTATCCGGTCGAAATTCCCGGCATCAGCAACGCCTATTTCCTGCGCTCCGCGCTCAACGCCGTCCGCAAATACCGCGGCCTCGACGAAATGGACGCCATGGATTTTCTGCCCATGCTGCGCCAGAAATTGAAACTGCTCGACATGGACGACAAGCTCTTGAACCGCTCCGTAAACGAAGCCTTCTCGGGCGGCGAGAAGAAGCGCAACGAGATTCTGCAAATGGCCGTGCTCGAGCCGAAGCTCGCCATTCTCGACGAAACCGATTCCGGCCTCGACATCGACGCGCTCCGCATCGTGGCGGACGGCGTGAACACCATGCGCAGCCCGGAGCGCGCCGTTCTCGTGGTGACGCACTACCAGCGCCTGCTCAACTACATCGTTCCCGATCGCGTGCACGTCCTCGTCGACGGCCGCATCGTCCGCTCCGGCGGCCCGGAGCTCGCGCACGAGCTGGAAGACAAAGGCTACGCCGCGTACGGCGCCTCCGCCGGCGCATAGGGTTTATGTAGCTCACCCCGATTCGTTGGGGTGAGGCTTTTCGGGTTTTGTAGGGGCGCTGCTTGCTGCGCCCCCTTGGTTTTGGGTTTATGTAGCTCAGGGGTTCCCGACCGCCTTTGTCGGGAAGCCCTGAGGCTTTTCGGCCCCGTTAGCCCGGGCCGCGAAATTTCGAAAGGACCGAAAAATTGGCCAGCGCAACACAAGCCATCGCGAGATACGCCGAAAGCTTCGGCGGATTCGAAAAGTCCGCCGCGAGCCACGATCTCGCCTGGCTGAAAAAACTTCGCCAAGAGGGATTCGCGCGCTTCAGCGAAGCCGGCTTCCCGACCACGCGCAACGAGGACTGGCGCTTCACCAATCCCAACGCGATCGCGCAGACCCCGTTCCGTCTTGTCCGCAACGGCCATTCCCTGCCCTCCCCGCAATCGCTCGCGCCGTTCGCGATTCCCGGAGTGGCTTGCCGGCTCGTCTTCGTCGACGGCCAATTCGCGGCGCCGCTTTCGTCGGTCGGACAGTTGCCGAAGGGCGTGACCGTCGGCAGCCTCGCCGCGGAAATCGCGCGCGATCCCGGCGCGGTCGAGAAGCACCTCGGCCGCTATCTCAATTTGCAGCGCGATGCGTTCGGCGCGCTCAACACCGCCTTTCTCGAGGACGGCGCGTACGTGCACGTTCCGAAAGGCGTCATTCTCGAAAATCCCGTTTCGATTCTGTTCGTTTCGACCGAGCATGATTCCCCCACGGTTAGCCACCCGCGCAACCTGATCGTCGCGGAAGAAAACAGTCAGGCCACGATCGTCGAAGACTACGTCTCGCTCGGTTCGGGGCAGGCGTTCTGCAACACCGTCACGGAGCTCGTCGCCGGAGATCACGCCGTCGTCTCGCACTACATGATCGAGCGGGAACACACCGGCGCGTACAACGTCTCGACGCTGCGCATCCAGCAGGGCCGCGCGGCCAACGTCTCTTCTCACTCCCTGCTTTTGGGCGGCGCGCTGGTGCGCAACAACGTGCACCCGGTTCTGGCTGGTGAAGGCGGCGAGTGCCTGATCAACGGCCTTTTCATCGGAGACGACCGCCAGCATCTCGACAATTACATGCTGGTCGAGCACGCCAGCCCGCACTGCGCCAGCCGCCAGTTTTACAACGGTATTCTCGACGGCCGCGCCCACGGCGTGTTTCACGGCCGCATCATCGTGCACAAGGACGCCCAGAAAACCGACGCCAAGCAGACCAATCGCAACCTGCTTCTTTCCGATAGCGCGCAGATCGACACCAAGCCGCAGCTCGAAATCTACGCGGACGACGTCAAGTGCACCCACGGCGCCACCATCGGCCAGATTGAGGAAGATTCGCTCTTTTATCTGCGCTCGCGCGGTATCGACGAAGCCACCGCGCGCAGGCTCCTGCTTGTCGCCTTCGCGAGCGAGTGCGTCGACCGCATGAAGGAAGGTCCCGTCCGCGCGCATATCGAAGGCCTGATCCACCACAACGCCCAGCGCCTGGCCGTCGCTTCCGTCGGGAGGGTTGCATGACCACCGCCGCGCGAAGACTCAATTCCGCGGACGCCGCATTCGACGTCGAGCGCGTCCGCGCCGACTTCCCCATCCTCGCCACCGAGGTTCACGGCAAGCCGCTGGTTTACCTCGACAACGCCGCCACCTCCCAGAAGCCGCGCGCCGTGATCGACGCGATTATGCGCTATTACCAGGGCACCAACGCCAACGTCCATCGCGGCGTGCATCACCTCTCGGAAGTTGCGACCGAAGACTACGAAGGCGCGCGCCGCACCGTCCAGCAATTCATCAACGCGCCGCACATTCACGAAATCATTTTCGTTCGCGGCACCACCGAAGGCATCAACCTGGTCGCGCAGACCTTCGGCCGCACCCGCATCGGCGCCGGCGACGAAGTTCTGATTACCGGGCTCGAACATCACTCGAACATCGTGCCGTGGCAGATTCTTTGCCAGGAAAAGGGCGCCAAGCTCCGCGTCGCGCCGATCAACGACGATGGCGAGCTTCTGCTGGACGAATTCGCGAAACTCCTCGGCCCGAAAACGAAACTCGCCGCCGTAACGCACGTTTCAAACGCGCTTGGCACGATCAATCCGCTCAAGAGAATGATCGAACTTGCCCACAGCCATGGCGTGCCCGTGCTGGTCGATGGCGCGCAGGCCGTGCCGCACATGAAAGTCGACGTCCAGGCGCTCGACTGCGATTTCTACACCTTCTCCGGCCACAAGGTTTACGGGCCCACGGGCATCGGCGTTCTATACGGCAAGACCGCCCTGCTCGAATCCATGCCTCCCTACCAGGGCGGCGGGGACATGATCAGCTCGGTCACCTTCGACAAGACTACGTACAACAAGCTGCCCTACAAATTCGAGGCCGGCACCCCGGATATCGCCGGCGTGATCGGACTGGGTGCCGCGCTGAAGTACGTGAACAGTCTCGGTATCGAAAATATCGGTGCGCACGAGCACGATCTTCTCGAATACGCCACCCAGAAGCTCTTGGCGATTCCCGGCGTTCGAATCATCGGCACCGCAAAAGAAAAAGCAGCCGTGATTTCGTTCGTGATCGAAGGCGCGCATCCGCACGATATCGGCACGATCCTCGATCAGGAAGGCATCGCCATTCGCACCGGGCACCACTGCTCGCAGCCGATTATGGACCGCTTCGGCATCCCGGCCACCGCGCGCGCGTCGTTCGCCATGTACAACACGCGCGCCGAAATCGACGCCCTCGTGCGCGGCATCGCCAAGGTGCGGGAGGTGTTCGCCTGATGTCCGACCTGCGCGATCTGTATCAGGACGTGATCCTCGAGCACAGCAAGACGCCGCGCAATTTTCGCGTGCAGCCATCGGCGAACCACAAGGCCGAGGGGTTCAACCCGCTGTGCGGCGACCGTTTCACAGTGTACGTGACGCTCGAAGGCGACGCCATCAAGGACGTCAGTTTTCAAGGCTCGGGCTGCGCGATTTCCAAAGCCTCGGCTTCGATGATGACTCAGAGCGTGAAGGGCAAGACCATGGCGGAAGCGGAAAAGATCTTCGAGCGCTTCCACGAAATGGTCACGGGACACGCGGACTCGACCGCCGACCCGGCGGAACTCGGCAAGCTCACCGTTTTCTCCGGCGTATCCGAGTTCCCCGTTCGCGTGAAGTGCGCCACGCTTGCCTGGCACACACTGCACGCCGCGCTCGAAGGCAAGCAGGACACGATTTCAACCGAGTAGTCGGGAGTAGACGAGTGAACGGATTCGTCCAGCTTAAACGCGAAACGGCCGCGATCGCGATTCCCAGCGGCACGGCTTCTATTCTGCCCGCAGGCGCAGGCGTGAGGGTGATGCAGTTCCTCGGCAGCAGCTGGACGGTGACGAGCGCACACGGAATGTTTCGCATCGACGTAAAGGATGCCGACGCGCTCGGCCTGACGCCTCCCGTCGCAAGCGAATCCGCCTCCGGCGAACCCGCTCAGCTTAGCGAAAAAATGGTGTGGGATCAGCTGAAGACGGTGTTCGATCCGGAAATTCCGGTGAACATCGCCGACCTCGGCCTGATCTACGCCTGCGACATCAAGCCGCTCGAGCAGGGTGGCAACCGTATCGAGATCAAGATGTCGATGACCGCTCCCGGCTGCGGCATGGGCAACGTCCTGAAAACCGACGTTGAGCAAAAGCTCTCGAAGCTGCCCGACGTGAGGGAAGTCGACGTCGAGCTCGTGTTCGAACCGCCGTGGGGACCTTCGCGCATGTCCGAAGCCGCAAAACTCCAGCTCGGCTTCGACATCTAGAAATTTTCCGTCTGCTGAATTGAATTAGTTCGATGCGGGCTTCGGCGCGGCGCGGACGGTCGTGTCCGGCGCGTGCTTGGCGACCATCGAGCGCGAGCCGCTCCAGACGAGCTGCAGCCCGGCGAAGATCGCGATCGCCGCGATGACGAACTTCAGCTGCCTTGCAGGCACTCGCCGCGAGAGCAGGCAGCCGATCAGAACTCCCGGAACCCCTCCGGCGAGAATCTGCATCAGCACGTGGCCATCGATCGCGCCGAATTTCCACTGAAACGTGCTGCCAATCACGGCCAGGACCAGCCCGAACAAAATATCGGTGCCGACGACTTCGGGCGGCGTCATCTCCGAATAGTTGAGCAGCAGCACGGTGCCGAGCGCGCCCGCGCCCGCTGAAGAGAATCCGGCTTCGACGCCGATCGGCAGCGCGAGCCACGGAAGCCAGTGCGAATTCTTGTGGGCGAAGGTGCGGTTCTGGAGGCGCGAGAAGAAGGTGATGCACGACGACGCCGTCAGAATGACGCCCAGAACCACGACGATTACCGGATTGCCGCCGGATTTGGCAAGCAGCCGCAAGCACAGCGTGCCGATCAGCAATCCGGGGACCGCGCCTTGAATCAGGCGCCACAGAAAATCCCAGTGGATGTGCCGCCCAGCGAGATAGAACGGCGCTGCGAGAAGGCGCAGAACTCCGGCGAAGACGAACGCGGTGCCGACCGACGACGCAGCCGGCATGCCGACGAGGAGCACGAGCGCCGGAACGGTGAAGCTGCCGCCGCCGATGCCGGTGATGCCGACCGCGAGGGCGATCAGGAATCCGATCAATTCATTCATAGGGCGTTCATTGGTCGGACCGCTTCGATTCAGTGTGAATGCCGCATTCGAGTTTCACGCCGCCCCAGCGGCCGGAGCGTGGATCGGCGCCCGCCGCGGGAATCGCGGTGCACGGCTCGCAGCCGATGCTCCTGTAGCCGGCGTCGTAGAGCGGCAGGTACGCGATCTTCTCGCGCGCGGTGTGTTCCCAGACCTCGCCCCAGGTCCACGCGGCGAGCGGACTGACTTTCAGCAGCACTTTGCCGCTGGGAAGCTCGTGGTGCTCGACGACTTTCAGATTCTTGCGCGTGGGCGATTGCTCGCGGCGCAGGCCGGTGAACCAGAGGTCGAATTTTTCCAGCGCGGCGAAAAGCGGCTCGACCTTGCGCAGATGGCAGCAGCGGCCCGGATCGGTGCGATTCAGGATCCCGAACGCGGCTTCCTGCTCGGCGACGGACTGTTTCGCGGCCAGGTTCTGGACGTTGAGATTCCATTCGCGCGCCATGCGATCGCGATACGCGTAGGTTTCGGCGAAGTGGTAGCCGGTGTCGAGAAACAGGACGGGAATCTCCGGCAAGCGATTGCGGAGGAAGTCGAGCACGATCATGTCCTCGGCCTGGAAGCTGCAGGTGATGCAGACCTTGCCGTTTTTCACGGCGGCGGAATTTTCCGCGAGCAGGCGGTCGATGGCCGCAGCGGCGGAGAGCGCTTCGAATTCTTCGGCAAGCGCGGGCGTGCTCATGATTTTTCCTTTTCCGAATCGAGCGAATAGTTGTCACGCCATTTGCGGAGAACTTTCATGATGCGGTCGACGGCTTCTTCGTCGGTGTCGTCGGTAATGCGCACGGCGAAGAACGCTTCGGGGCCGAAAATCGCGCGGACGACTGCCTTTTGGTCCGTCCCGTCGTCAAGCGGGCAGAACACGGTGATGTATCCCGAAAGCCGGAACGCCTTCGCGACGGTGACGAGCTCGTGCGACAGGAAATCGTTCGGCCCAGCGAGCTGGACCTGCCAGCCTTCGTCGAACAGGCGGCGCTCGAGAAGTTCGGCGACGTGCGGCCGCCCCTTCAACCAGACTGCGGCCGCGGGATGGCCAAAGCGCAGGATGCGCTCCTCTTTCGTGCTGTGCTGACGATGCGCCGCAGCGGTGCGCGCGCCGTGTTTGGGCTCGATGGCGCGCTCGATGATGCCGGCGGCGACGGTGGCGTTGGTCAGCGGATCGATGACGATGAAGCTGCCGGTGATACGGTTCGCGTGATACGGATCGAAGAACAGCGGCAGCGTCGTCTTCAGATCGACGGCAGCGATTTCGTTCAGGTCGAGCTTCGTCGCGGGCTGATGCTCGAGCGTGTTGATGTCCACGCGGTAGCGAATCTGGCTGACGCGCGCGCGGACGGTGCGCGTGGTGTGTTTGAGGACGTAGATTTTGTGCGGATCCAGCGGATCGGAATGCATCCAGACGAGCGTGGCCTGAAATTCCGTGCCGGAGTGCGGAGGATTCTCTTCGCCGACGAGCATGTCGCCGCGGCTAAGATCGATTTCGTCCTCGAGCGTGATGGTGACCGAATCGCCGGGAGCGGCGGATTCAGGCTCGTCCTCGAACGCGACGATCGACTGGACTTTCGTCCGGACGCCGCTCGGCATGGCCACGACGTGCGATCCGGGGCGCAGCGTGCCGGAAACGACTTGGCCGGCGAATCCGCGGAAACTCGCGTCAGGGCGAATCACGTATTGAACCGGCAGGCGCAGGGGCCCGGCAGCCAGGCCGAGGCTCGCGGGAATGGATTCGAGATATTCGAGAAGCGGCGGACCTTCGAACCACGGCATGCGCTTGCTGTGGCGAACGACGTTGTCGCCTTCGAGAGCGCTGACCGGAACGGCGTAGACGTTGCGAATGCCCAGATGGTCGGCGAAGTCACGAAACTCGGCGGAGATGCGATCGAAAACTTCCTGCGAGAATCCGACGAGATCCATTTTGTTCACGGCCGCGATGATGTGCTGCACGCCGAGCAGATGCGCGATATACGCGTGGCGGCGCGACTGGCGAAGAACGCCCTTGGTGGCGTCCATCAGCACGACAGCGGCTTCGGCGGTGGAAGCGCCCGTGGCCATGTTGCGCGTGTACTGCTCATGGCCCGGCGTATCGGCGATGATGAACTTGCGTTTGGGCGTCGAGAAATAGCGATAGGCAACGTCGATGGTGATTCCCTGCTCGCGTTCGGCGCGAAGACCGTCGGTGAGCAGGGAGAAATCGATCGGACCGCCGGAGCGATTGATTTTGCTTTTCTGCACCGAGGCGAGCTGATCCTCGAAGACGGACTTGCTGTCGTAAAGCAGGCGGCCGATGAGAGTGGACTTGCCGTCGTCAACGCTGCCTGCGGTGGAAAAGCGAAGCAGGCCGAGCGCATGCGACAGCGAGCCGGCGGCGCCCACGGTTGCGGTGGGCGTAGCGGAGGCGGTCGGCGCGTTGGCCGGCTCTGGCGCAGCAGTCGACATCAGAAATATCCCTCGCGCTTCTTGATCTCCATCGAGCCTTCCTCGTCGTGGTCGATGACGCGGTTTTCGCGCTCGGAGCGGCGGAACGAAATCATCTCGTCGATGATTTTCGGGACCGTGTCGGCATCCGAGCGGATGCCGCCGGTGCAGGGCGCGCAGCCGAGCGAGCGCATGCGGCATTTCACGAGCTGCGCTTTTTCTCCGGGCAGCGCGCGCACGCCGGCCTGAAGCAGCAGAATCTGCTCGCCGCGGACGACCGCTTCGCGTTCCTTCGCGAAATAGAGCGGCACGATGGGAATTTTCTCGGCGTGAATGTAAAGCCAGACGTCGAGTTCGGTCCAGTTCGAAAGCGGGAAGACGCGGATGCTTTCGCCCTTGTGATGGCGGCTATTGTAGAGGCTCCAAAGCTCGGGGCGCTGATTCTTGGGATCCCACTGGCCGAGCGCGTCGCGGAAGGAATAGACGCGCTCCTTGGCGCGCGATTTCTCTTCGTCGCGGCGAGCGCCGCCGAATGCAGCGTCGAATCCGCCCTCGGCGAGGCCGTCGAGCAACGCGCGAGTCTTCAGGAAGCCGCAGCATTTCTGGGTGCCGAGCGAGTAGGGATTCGCGCCGTCGTCGAGGGCTTTTTGATTCTTGTGCACGATGAGATCAACGCCGACGTGCTTGGCATACCAGTCGCGAAACTCGATCATCTCGGGAAATTTGTAGCTGGTGTCGACGTGCAGCAGGGGAAAAGGAATTTTCCCGGGGTAGAAGGCTTTCTGCGCCAGGCGCAGCATGACCGAGGAATCCTTGCCGATCGAATACAGCATCACGGGATGCGCGAATTCGGCCGCGGCTTCGCGCAGGATGAAAATGCTCTCGGCTTCCAACATTTTCAAATGGTCGAGTTGGGTCAGCGCGGCCACGTTGTTGTCTCCACCTTCGTCCTTCGCGGAAAGATCCAGCTTGAATTCACGCCATGCCATAAAAAAACCCGCCTCCCGGTTTTCGCTCCGAGGGCGGGTTGAATTCAGGCCAGGTATTTATCTGAACTTAGCCCATGAATCCCGGCGCCCCCGAAGACGCACACATCCGCGCCTGACAACAACAGGTACAACAAGCGTTTGAGAGCATCGAGTTCATAGTGTACCGAATCAGTCTAGTCTCGGCTGTGGCCAGTGTCAACCGCCGGGACGACAGCATGTTACGGCTGCGGAAAAACTCAATGGGAGGCTGCCAGGGTTAAAACCCTGAGACAAGGTGACAGTTACTGCGGGGTTAAAACCCCGCGCTTCCACCGTAGTTCCTTTTTCCGCATCGTGTACCGTTGGACTGGATGCACCGGAACCACACATTGACGCAGCGCCACCGAGTAGGCTACAAACCCGGCATGGCCAATACGACGCGAACGTCCCGACTGCTGAGCCCGCGCGATGCCGCGAAGATTCTGGGCATCAGCTATCCCACATTGAAGCAGTGGATTTACAAGAAGAAGCTGCACACGGTGACGACCGCCGGTGGCCACCACCGCATCCCCGAGTCGGAGCTGGATGAATTCCTCCACCTGCATTCGGAGCGGCTGCCGGTGGAGCAGCGGCGGCCGAATTTCCGGCAGATCAGCGGGCGGAATCAGCTGGCCGGGCGCGTGACTGAGATCAAGGTTGATGGGCTGATGGCGCAGGTGACTCTGTCGATCGGCGGGCAGAAGATCACGTCGATTATCACGTCGGACGCTGTGCGGGAGATGCGGTTGAAGGTGGGAGACAAGGCCGCGGCGTTGATTAAATCGACCGAGGTGATGATCGTCCGCGTTTAGGGTTCCCAGTTCCCTTCCAAAAACGTTTATAACGAATTTGACCTAACGCACACAGGCGTGTTAATTCGTATAGTTGCGTGCGATCTGCTCGTCACCGGCACGCTGCGGCTCTCCGGGGGTTTTCCATGTCCCGCTCGTTCTCGCGCATCGTTGTGCTTCTCTTCGTGGCTTTGTTCTTTCTCGCGGGAGGCGGCTTGGTCTTTGGCGGGCCGCAGCAATCCGCCAAGACGGACCTGACGGTTTCCGCGGCGATCAGCTTGAAGGATGCGCTCGACGAGGCGAAGCAGGTTTACACGAAAGACCATGCGAACGTGGCGATCGCGATCAACTACGGCGCGTCGGGAACGCTGCAGCTGCAGATCGAGCAGGGCGCGCCGGTGGATGTGTTCGTGTCGGCGGCGCCGAAGCAGATGGACACGCTCGAAATGAGGGGGCTGCTGCTGGCCGCCACGCGCAAAAACCTGCTGCAAAACGAAGTGGTGCTGATCGTGCCGAAGGATTCGAAGCTGGGGCTCGGGTCCTTCAAGGATTTGACGCGCGCGGATGTGAGGCGCGTGGCGGTGGGCGAGCCGTTGACCGTGCCTGCCGGGCAGTATGCGAAAGAGGCGCTCACTTCACTCGGGATCTATGACGCGGTGAATGCCAAGGCGATTCTGGCGAAGGATGTGCGGCAGGTGCTGACGTATGTGGAAACCGGAAACGTGGATGCTGGGATCGTGTATGCGACGGATGCTGCGTCGGCGGCGAAAGTGACGGTTGTGGCGACGGCGCCGCCGAACTCGCATTCGCCGGTGATTTATCCGGCGGCGGTGATTAAAGATTCGAAGAACCCTGCTGCGGCGAAGGCGTTTTTGGATTTTCTGGCGGGGCCGAGGGGCGCGGCGGTGTTTCAGAAGTTTGGATTTAAGGCGGCGGGGATGT
The DNA here is from genome assembly GCA_963769415.1 of uncultured Acidobacteriota bacterium. GTDB lineage: Bacteria > Acidobacteriota > Terriglobia > Acidiferrales > UBA7541 > Palsa-295. Next base: position 737,016 of record CAVYLM010000005.1, on the reverse strand, counting down.
AGGGACCCGGGCGGCGGAAGTTGAAGTCGATGGAGGGATCGTCGCCAAACAATATTGCCGGGAACGGCGGCGTCGCAAAGCACGCATACAAAATCGCCAATCAGGAGATTGGCGATCCCAGGTTGATGGCCGAATGCTCGGATGCGCCGGAGTGAACTCCGGCGCAAAACAGCGGCAGCAAGCTGCCGCACTCCACATACATCGAGCCAGATAGTTGGCATTGCGCCAAGAATCTTTGCCGGGCGTAGCGATGCTGCGCCCCTACAAGACCACTACGCGATGCGGCGGTCGACGGCCAGGGCGATGGCGCGGACTTCCTTCATCAATTGCGCGAACTGGTCCGGGTAGAGCGACTGGACGCCGTCGGACATGGCGCGCTCGGGATCGGGATGCACCTCGATGATGAGCCCGTCCGCGCCGGCGGCGACGGCCGCGCGCGCGAGGGGCGCCACTTTGTCGCGCTTGCCGGTGCCGTGCGACGGATCGGCCATCACTGGCAGGTGCGAGAGGCTTTTCAGCACGGGGATCGCGGCGATGTCCATGGTGTTGCGCAGCGCCGTTTCGAACGTGCGAATTCCCCGCTCGCAGAGGATCACTTTGTAGTTTCCGCCGGCCATGATGTATTCGGCGCTGAGCAGAAGCTCTTCGATGGTGCCGGACATGCCGCGCTTGAGCAGCACGGGCTTGTCGACGTCGCCGAGGCCGCGGAGCAGGTGGTAGTTCTGCATGTTGCGCGCGCCGACCTGGAGAACGTCGACGTAGGGCAGCATGAGGTCGATCTGTGACGGGTCCATCACTTCGCTGACGACGAGGAGGCCGTTGCGGTCGGCGGCGTCGCGCATGATTTTCAGCCCTTCGACGCCGAGGCCCTGGAAGCTGTACGGTGAGGAGCGCGGCTTGAAAGCGCCGCCGCGCAGCAATTTCGCGCCGGACTTGGCGACGCTCGCGGCGATGCTTTCGATCTGCTCGGGGCTTTCGACGGCGCACGGCCCGGCGGCTACGACGACTTCGGGGCCGCCGATGATGACGCCCTTGCCGAGGTCGATGATGGTGCCTTCCGGACGGACGCTGCGCGCGGCGAGCTTGTAGGGATGCGAAATGCGCACGATTTCCTCGACGCCCGGCGCCTGGCTGAGCGCGAGAAGCTCTTCGCGGCCGGTGCGGCTATTGCCCACGACTCCGATCACGGTTCGCTCCTTTCCACGAATCAGGTGCGCTTCATAGCCGCATTCCTTGATGCGCTCCACGATGTGGTTGATCTGCTCGTCGGTTGCTTCGCCTGTCATGTTGAAAATCATTTTCTAGTTCCTCACGGTTGCTGGGATTTTTTATTTTCCGATCGCGCCGCGGACGCATACGACCCGAGAATCCGCAGATCGACGACCAGGTTTTCAAGTTCGGCGAGCGCCGCGGCAACTTCGGGATCGCGACGCGACGCCTGCAAATCCAGATAAAAGCGGTATTGCCACGGGCTGCCGTGCACCGGGCGGCTTTCGATCTTCATGAGATTGATGTTGCGCCGCGCGAACGGCTCGAGCGAGTGATACAGCGCACCGGGACGATGATCGAGCTGGAAGACGAGCGAAAGCTTGTCGGCGTCCGCGGCGACCTCGGGCGTGGGCGCGAGGAGCAGGAAGCGCGTGTAATTTTCGCTGTTGTCTTCGAGATGCTCGCGGAGGATTTCGCCGCCGTAGATTTCCGCGGCGCGGCGGCCGGCGATGGCCGCGCGGGTGCGGTCTCCCGAGCGAACCACGGCGCGGACGCTGCCGGCGGTGTCCTCGGTGACCACGCGCTTCAGGCGCGGGTTGGCGATGAAGAATTGCTCGCACTGGGCGAGCGCGACGGGATGCGACTCGACGACGGCGATTTCGTCGAATTTCGCTCCCGGCACGGCAATCAGGTTGTGCACGATCGGGATCACCACTTCCGCCAGAATATTCAAATTGCTGTCCACGAGCAGGTCGAAGGACCTGTGGACCGAGCCTGCGAGGCTGTTTTCAATCGGCGCGAGGAGATAGTCCGCGAGGCCGTCGCCGATGGCGCTGAAGGCAGCCTCGAAGGTCGGGCGCGGCACGAGCGTGATCTGCTCGCCAAGGAGCTTCACGGCGGCCTCTTCGCTGAAAGCCCCGCGCTCGCCCTGAAATGCCACGCGCGCGTTTTTCGCGACTTTCATTTTCGGGGCGCCTTCCCCGGCGCCTTTGACGCGGGCGCTGGGCGGCGGCTTTCGTGCGCGCCGTAACCATACTGCTGCTGGGTGCGAATCGATTCGTCGAGGATCACCTGATAGATTTTCGCGACAGAGTCGATGGCCAGCGGGCCGGGATTCAGGCTCTTCATGCGCGAGAGGATTTCCTGTTCGCGCGCGGGGACGCGCAGGCTGACACCTTCATCGGCCTTGAGGCGGCCGACCTCGAGCGCGAGTTCGGTGCGGAGATTGAGAAGATGGAGCAGGGCCGTGTCGATCGCGTCGATTTTGCCTCGCCAGTCGATGATCTTCATGGGACTTGCGTCGCCTCCCGTCGCCGGCATCGAGCCGGAACAACAAAAAAGCCGCGCCCTCGGTTGGAGGTTCGCGGCCGGTTGAATCGAAACTTTGTGCGGCTTTTAGTTGGTGCTGTTGTCCGCGCGCGTCTCGCCGGCCCGCTCCCCCGGATAGAGGAAGCGGTACGTAAAGGCGAAATAGCTAGAGTACAGATGCATGACGCGCTCTTGGCTAATCCTTGGCGAATCGAACGTACAGCTCGAACTAGAGGAACTATACAAAAGGGGTTGCGGGCTCGTCAAGCGCAAGTTCGCGGGCGCGGCATAAATGCGAGTTATACCGGAGGCAAGAATTGCAAATTTGACTTATCCGGCGCGATCGGGTCTACTGGCTTTTCGCGACGTGAAACGCGCGGCGTGTTGTTGAACCGCAGCGCCGATGTAGAACGAGGAAACCGTTTGTTGAATCGGAAATGAGACGATACTCTATGATGCGGCAATCGATCATTCCCGTATACGTAAGCATTCGGTGGGGGCCACCCGTCTGAGAAAACTCAGGCGAATGCGCCCCGCACCTGAAGACAGGTCGCGGGGCTTTTTATTTTAGGGGCACGAAAGGTTATTCGGAATGCATAGCGACGCCATCAAGAAAGGAATCGCGCGGGCGCCGGCGCGCGCGATGTTGAAGGCCACCGGCTTGACCGACGCGGACCTGGCGCGGCCGCTGGTCGCCGTGGCCAATACGTGGAGCGAGGTGACTCCCTGCAATTTTCACCTGCGGACGCTCGCGGAGAAGATCAAGGAAGGCATTCGCGCGGCCGGCGGGACGCCGATTGAGTTCAACACGATCGTGATTTCCGACGGAATCACGATGGGCACCGAGGGCATGAAGGGATCGCTCGTGTCGCGCGAGGTGATCGCCGATTCGATCGAGCTTTTTGTGCGCGCGCATGCGTTTGACGCGGTCGTGGCGATCTGCGGATGCGACAAGACGATTCCCGCAACAGTGATGGCTCTCGCGCGGCTGAATCTTCCGGGGCTGGTGCTTTACGGCGGTTCGATCATGGCCGGGCGATTTCAGGGGCACGATGTCACGATTCAGGACGTGTTCGAGGCTCCGGGCGCGTTCGCGTCGGGCAAGATGACCGCGGCGCAGGTAACGGACCTGGAAGATCACGCGTGCCCGGGAGCGGGCGCGTGCGGCGGGCAATTCACCGCGAACACGATGGCGACGGCGATTTCGTTTCTGGGAATTTCGCCGATGGGGGCGAATGAGGTGCCGGCTGTCGATCCGCGGAAGCTGCAAGTTGCGGTCGATTGCGGCAAGACCGTGATGGAGTTGCTGCGCAAGGACCTTCGTCCGCTTCAGATCATCACCCATGCGTCGCTTGAGAATGCAATCGCGTCCGTCGCCGCGACGGGCGGCTCGACGAACGCCGTCCTGCACCTGCTGGGAATCGCGCGCGATGCGGGCGTGGAATTGAAGATCGACGAATTCGACAAAATTTCAACGAAGACTCCGCTGCTGGCCGATTTGAAGCCGGGCGGCAGATTCACGGCGCCGGACATGTATCACGCGGGAGGGATGAGGCTGCTCGGAAAGCGGCTTCAGGAAGCCGGTTTGCTGCAGGATGGGCCAACCGTCTCCGGACGAAGCCTTTTCGCCGAAATCGCGGACGCGAAGGAGACGCCGGGACAGGAAGTGATTCGGCCGCTGGCGAACCCAATCAAGAAAGACGGCGGACTGGCAATTCTGCGGGGTTCGCTTGCGCCGGAAGGGTGCGTGGTGAAACTCGCCGGACACGAGCGGGTGTTTCATAGCGGCCCGGCGCGCGTGTTCGATTCGGAGGAAGCGGCGTTCGAGGCCGTGCAGAAGCAGCAAATCAAGGCGGGCGACGTGGTGGTAATCCGCTACGAAGGACCGCGAGGCGGGCCGGGAATGCGCGAGATGCTCGCGGTCACCGGCGCGCTGGTGGGGCAGGGCCTGAGCGAATCGATTGCGCTGCTCACCGACGGCCGTTTTAGCGGCGCGACGCACGGGCTGATGGTAGGCCATGTAGCGCCGGAGGCGGCGCAGGGCGGTCCGATCGCGTTCGTGCGCGACGGCGACAAAATCACGCTCGACGTGCGCGCGCGAAGGCTCGACGTGGAAGCGAATCTCGACGAGCGCCGCGCGCAGTGGAAGCCGCCCGCGCCAAAGTACAAGTCCGGAGTGATGGCGAAATACGCGAAGCTGGTTTCTTCGGCGTCGGAAGGCGCAGTCACGAACGCCTAAAATATTCTGCAATTCCAAGGAGAAGACAGATGGCAAAGATGTTCTGGGAGAAGGACGCAAATCCGAGGGCGCTCGATGGCAAGCGCATCGCGGTAATCGGTTACGGCAGCCAGGGCCGCGCGCACGCGCTGAACCTGCGCGACAGCAAGCTCGACGTGGTCGTGGGGCTGCGCCGCGGCGGCGCTTCGTGGGCGCAAGCGGAGCAGGACGGCTGGCAGCTCGCCGCGCCGATTGACGCCGCGAAGGGCGCGGACGTGGTCGTGATGCTCGCGCCGGACACCTCGCAGCCGAAAATCTATGCCAATGAAATCGCGCAGAACCTGAAGGCCGGCAGCATGCTGCTGTTTTCGCACGGCTTCAATATTCACTACGGCCAGATCGCGCCGCCGAAAGATGTCGACGTGACCATGGTGGCGCCGAAAGGGCCGGGAAATCTGGTGCGGCGGCAGTATGAGGCGAACCGCGGAGTTCCCTGCCTGCTTGCCGTGCATCAGGACGCTTCGGGCCACGCGTTCGACCGCACCCTCTGCTACGCGCACTCGATCGGCGGCACGCGGCCGGGCGTGATTCAGACCACATTTGCCGAAGAGACGGAGACGGATCTTTTCGGCGAGCAGGCGGTTCTCTGCGGCGGCGCGCGGGCGTTGATTCAGGCCGGCTGGGAGACGCTCGTGGATGCCGGCTATCAACCCGAATCCGCGTATTTCGAATGCCTGCACGAGCTCAAGCTTATTGTCGACTTGATCTACGAGGGCGGAATCGCGGAGATGCACAAATTCGTCAGCGAGACCGCGAAATACGGCGATCTGACCCGCGGCAACCGCGTGATAGACGACCATGTCCGCCAGAACATGAAGAAGATCCTCGAGGAAATTCAGACCGGCGCGTTTGCGACCGAATGGGTGCTCGAAAATCAAGCCGGCCGCCCGACCTACTCCAAGTTGCTCGACCGCGACAAGAACCATCCGATCGAGGCGGTGGGCAAGGAACTGCGCGCGCAGATGTCGTGGATCAAGCCGGAATCAATCGCGGCGGGCAAGGGCAAGAAGTGAGCATGCCGGCACGGGCTACGGTGCCGGTGCGTCGCTCATAATCGCCTTTATCTAAGTCATGAGCACAGTTCCCTTCCGCCGCGTCGCGATCATCGGCACGGGCTTGATCGGCGGCTCGTTTGCGCTGGCGCTGCGCGAAATCTTTCCTGGCATTTCGCTGATCGGGTACAGCCGCGCGGGTTCGAGCGAGCGCGCCCGCGCGGCCGGAGTGGTCGATGAAGCGACATCCGATCTCGCGTCAGCTGTGCGTGGAGCGGATCTGGTTTATCTCGCGCTGCCGATCGGAGCATCGATCGAATCGCTCGCATCGATCGCGAAAGCAGCCGCGCCCAGCGCGCTGGTCACCGATGCATGCAGCACGAAGGCGGCGATTTGCCGCGCGGCGAGGGAGCAATTCCGTGGTGGCGCGCGATTTTTCGGCGCGCACCCGATGGCGGGCAAGGAGCAATCAGGCGTCGAGCACGCGGATGCGAAGCTTTTTCGCGGAGCGCCCTACGCGCTGATGGGGACCGAAGCGGATTCCGACGCCCGGGTGAAAGCATTCGCGGAAATCGTGCGAGCGATTGGCGCGCGGCCCGTCTGGACGGACCCGGAAACGCACGATTGGGCGGTGGGAATCGTCTCGCACCTCCCGCAGCTCGTTTCCGTGGCGCTGGCGCGAGTCGTTCAAGACGAAACGGACGAGACGGGGCTGCCGCTATCGCTTTCGGGGCCGGGCTTGCAGGATATGCTTCGGCTCGCGGGCAGCCCGTACGAGATCTGGCGCGACATTCTGCTGACGAACACGGACAACGTGTCGCGTGCGCTCGACCGGCTGGCCCAGGCCGTGGATTACTTGCGAACGAATCTGGCGCGCAAGGACCTTCAGCAGGAATTTCAGGCCGCGAACGATCTCTACAAGCAGTTGCGCAAGCCCTCCTGATTGACAATCCAGGCGACTCGGCCTACAAGTGAGCTGGGTTCCCCGACCAAATTCTCCCGAGGAGAACACACCGATGAAACTCCGCATCGCAGCGGCTCTGCCGATTCTCGTGCTGGCTCTGGCCATTTCGACGTGGGCCACGGACATCACCGGTCAGTGGACCGCGACGTTCAATACGCAGGTGGGCGAGCAGCACTACACCTACACCTTCAAGGTGGACGGCGAGAAGCTGACCGGCACGGCGAAATCCGACAACGGAACGGTCACCATCGAGAATGGAACCGTGAAGGGCGACGACGTTTCGTTCGTCGAGAACCTGGATTATCAGGGCCAGAAGCTTGCGATCGCGTACACCGGGAAAGTCTCCGGCGACGAAATCAAGTTCACGCGGGATGTCGCCGGCGCGGCTAAAGAAGACCTGGTCGCCAAGCGGGTGAAGTAAGCAGCGGGCGAACGCGCGCGCAACCAAACGCGGTCAGTTCAGCGCTTGTGCGCGACTTTTGCCTCCGGCTCGGCCGCAGTCTCGCCGATGCCATGTCGCGCGAGCGCGACAAAAGCGGAAGCTGAACGCGGGAGCGTCCGGTCGCGCCGGTAAACCAGGCCCAATTCCCTCCAGACTTCCATATCGGAAACCGGAATCAATCGCACCTGGCCCGCGCGGACCTCGTCTTGCGCGAATCTCTCGCTGATCAGCGAAACACCCAGGCCCGCGGCGACAAACCGCTTGATCATGCCGACGCTGGCCAGTTCCATGGTGATGCGCAGGCGCGAGCGGAAGGGGCGAAACTGCTTGTCGAGCACCTGGCGCGTGAATCCAGTCTTGGGAAAAATCAATGGCTGCCCGGCAATGTCGCTCGTACGCACGCTCTTGTAAGTCGCCAGAGGATTCGCGGGGCTGACCATCAGCATCAGGCGATCGCGAAAGATCGGGTGGACCTTCAGGCTCGGCGACTTCACGGGCAGCGTCACGATACCGACGTCCACCGTACCGTCCTCGACCTTTTCCAACACCTTGTGGCTGAAATTGCGATAGATGCTGATCTGCACGGCCGGGAAGCGGCGGTGATACTCGGCAAAAATCTCGGGCAGGACGTAGAGGCAGGTTGCCTCGTTCGCGCCGATCGCCAGCGTGCCGTGCGGGACGCTCGATTGGTCCGCCACGGCCCGCAGCGATTCGTTGCGAAGCGTGAGGAGCTTTCCGGCGTATTCCAACAGCGCTTCACCGGCAACAGTCAGCCGCACGGACTTGCCGACGCGGTCGAAGAGCTTCTGCCCGTATTCCTGCTCGAGCTGGCGGATTTGCGCGCTGACGGCCGGCTGCGAGCGGTAAAGCTTCTGTCCCGCGCGCGAAAAGCTGCCCTGCTTGGCGATCTCCAGGAATGTTATGAGGTGGTCAAAATCCATATTCAGGTGAGCGGATTATAGCAAAAAGCGGGGTTACTCCAGGGCTAAAGCAGGCAGACGTCAAAATTTCCTGGCAGCGGGCGGCGCAACGCCCCGAATGCCCGTATTGCCACTCGTAGGATCGCGCCATTCCCTGCCATCGCGGCGAAGAAGCTGGAAGGATTCCTCGGGACCCCACGAGCCCGCGGCGTAATTGGGGAAATCCACCGCCGGAATGGCCTTCCAGACGTCCAGAATCGGCTGAACCACCCTCCAGGCGGCTTCCACCATGTCTGCGCGCTGGAACAGGGTGGGATCGCCCATCATGCAGTCGTAAATCAGAGTCTCGTAGCCGGTTTGCGGCGTGGATCCGAAGTAGTCCGAATAGGCGAATTTCATGTTGACCGCGCCAAGCCGCACGACGGGACCCGGAATCTTCGCTTCAAAATTGAGCCATATTCCTTCATCCGGCTGGATGTCGATTACGATTTCGTTCGGCGGAAGGCCTTCCACGGAAGTCTTGCGAAACAAAACGAAGGGAGGCTGCCGGAATCGGATGACGATTTGCGTGGCGTGGTTGGCCATGCGCTTTCCGGTGCGCAAATAGAACGGCACGCCCGCCCAACGCCAGTTGTCGATGTGCAGGGCCATGGCGACGTAAGTGGGCGTCTCTGAATCCGGCGCCACGTGAGGCTCGCTGCGGTACGCGGGCACCGGCTTTCCGTTGATTGCTCCCGAGCCGTATTGTCCACGGACGGCTTGCTGGATCGCCATTTGCGGCGTCAGCGTCTGAATCGCGTGCAGGACCTTCACCTGCTCGTCGTGAACGGCGTCGGCTTCGAACGAAATCGGCGGCTCCATCGCGCAGAGCGTGATCAGCTGAAAGATGTGATTCGGCACCATGTCGCGCAGCGCGCCGGCCGTCTCGTAATACCCGCCGCGCAGCTCGACACCCAGCGTTTCCGAAACGGTCACCTGCACGTGGTCCACGTAGCGGCGGTTCCAGACCGGCTCGAAAATTCCATTCGCAAATCGAAAGGCAATAATGTTCTGAACGGTTTCTTTTCCGAGATAGTGGTCGATCCGAAAAATCTGCTTTTCATCGAGCACCTGCCCGATGATCTTGTCCAGGGCGATTGCGGAAGCGACGTCGTGGCCAAACGGCTTTTCGATGACCACGCGCTTCCATTTGTCTCCGTCTTCATTGGTCATTCCGGCGGCGCCGAGCTGCTGCACGACGACGGGAAAGAATTGCGGGCTGATGGCGAGGTAGTAGAGGCAGTTCCCATTCGTCCCGTGCTCTTTTTCGGCTTGTGCCAGGGTGTCTTTGAGCTTGGCGTAAAGGTTCGGATCGCTAAAATCGCCGGAAACATAATGGATGCGCTGCCTGAACCAATTCCAGCTATCGTCCGCGACCGAGCGCGTCGCAAACTGGTGAATATCTTTGGTCGCCTGTTCGCGATATTGGTCGGTCGAAAACGGTTCGATCGAGACGCCCACAATGGCGAACTGCTCGGGCAATAATTTTCCGGCGGCAAGGTTGTAGATCGCAGGGATCAACAGGCGCTTGGTGAGATCGCCGCCCGCGCCGAAGATGACCATCGCGCAGGGACCCGGGGGCGCGCCGAGCGTGTCTTGCGTGATGTTGGTCGAATCGCTCTTGTCCACGGATGACGCCTCCGAAAAATCTGGGGTCGGTCGGACTGCTGAAGACTGCGGCTAAGCCAGTGCTTGCCGGACCGCGCGATCGAGCTGATCGAGGCCGGCGGCGACGTCCGCGCCGAGATGCACGCGAAGCGCGCGGCGGTTGCGCTCCGCCAGAACTTGAAAATCGCCGCGAGCCTGCGCCGACTTGACGGCGCCGAAAGTGTACTTCTGTTCGGGCACCGGGAGATCGGCCGCGTCGTCGCAGGTGATCTGCAAGAACACGCCGGAATTCGGCCCGCCTTTGTACGCCTGCCCGGTGGAGTGCAGGAAGCGAGGGCCGAAGCCGAGGCAGGTGGCGACGCGCCGCTTGTCGCGCACGGCGTGGCGAATCGCCTGAAGCTGGGATTCGTGCGCGTCGTTCATCTGGATGTAGCCGAGAACGGCGAAGTAATCGCCCGCGCGCAGGCGACTCAAGTGCGCGCGCAGGTATCCGGCAAGCGTGGCGTCCTTTCCAGCGGCCTGCTTCAGCGCGGCGGCGTTCTTCTCGTCGGTGAAAAGCTTGATGCCGCGTCTTGCAAGACCGGAGATTCCGGCGGCAGCGATCCTGATTTTTCGTACGCTTCGGTCAGCTTGCGCGTTTCGATCTTGCTCGCTTCCACGTCCGGCTGGTTGAACGCGTTGATGCCGATCACCGAACCCGCGACCGCTGTGGCAATTTCCCAGCGGAAAAATTCCTGGCCGAGGTCGTAGATTTCGGGGACGGCGATGCGGACGACCGGCTGACCCGCTTTTTCGAGCGCGGCGACGGCGGCGTCCTGTTTCGCGTCCGTCGCGGATTCAAGCCGCAGGTAGGCGAACACGCGATCGTTGCCGTACACATCCGGCGCGCCGATGCGCTCGCGATCCACCGGAATGATGCCGTGGCCTTCCTTGCCCGTGGATTCGGCGATCAACTGCTCGAGCCACGCGCCCAGATCCGATATTCCCGGCGAAGTGAAAATCGTGAGCTTGTCGCGTCCGCCCTTGGCGAGCGTCCCCAGCATCGGCGCCGAGAATCACGCCAGGATTCTGGTCGGCGGGCACGGAGGCGCCACAAGCATCGACCATTTTCTTCGGCGCGGTCGAAAAACTTGCCGATATCGATGCCCTGAATCGACCCGGGAATCGCGCCGAAATCCGAAAGCGCCGAATAGCGCCCGCCGATCGACGGCAAGTCCGAAGAAGATGTGGCGGAAACCGTCGCCTTCGGCGACTTTCTGCATGTTGCGAGCCCGGATCGGTGATGGCGATGAAGTGTTTCCCTGCTTCCGCCGCGCCAACCATCTGCTTCACGCGATCGAAGAAATATTGCTTGAAGATGTTCGGCTCGAGCGTGCTGCCCGATTTGCTCGAAACGATGAAAATGGTTTTCGCGAGATCGAGTTTCGTTTCGAGCGTCTTGACCTGCGCCGGATCGGTCGAATCCAGCACGAGAATTTCAGGGTAGCCCGGAATCTTGCCGAAGGTGAGCTTCAGCACTTCGACGCACAGGCTCGATCCGCCCATGCCGAGCAGCACGGCGTGCGTGAAACCCGCCGCGCGAATTTCCTCCGCGACTTTCTGGAATTTCTGACGGTTCGCGAGCTGCTCGTCGACGATGCCCGAGCCAGCCGAGCCACTTGCCTTCGTCCGTGTTGGTCCAGAGCGATGCATCGCGCGCCCAGAGACGCTGAACTTTGTTGTTGGCTTTCCAGTCTTCGAGTGTGGCCTTGACGGCCTTCGCCAGCGGCTCCGGCAATTTGTCGATCATCGGCTTGGGCTTGGCGAGGAGCCGGTGGCGAGCTTCGCTTGTTTCTCGACCGCGGCGAGCAGCTTGTCGAAGGCGTCGGCGAAAAGCTTCACGCCGTCTTCGGTGAGCTGGTCGGTGACCGCTTTCATCGAGATTCCGGCGCGCTCCAGATCGGCCATGGTTTTGCGCGCCGCGTCGAGATCCTGCTCCAGGCTCGCGCGCGGCTTGCCGTGATCGCGAAACGCGTCGAACGTCGCGGGCGGTACCGTATTGACCGTGTCCGGCCCGATGAGCTCCTCGACGTAGAGCACGTCGCTATACGCGGGATTCTTCGTGCCGGTGCTGGCCCAAAGGACGCGCTGCGTTGTGCGCACCGCGTGCTGGCAAGAGCCTGCCAACGCGGACCGCTGAAAATTTTCTTGTAGAGCTGATAGGTGAGCTTTGCGTTGCGCAATCGCCACTTTCCCCTGCAGGCCGCGCAGCAACGCTTGATCGGCGCCGGCCGGCGGATTCTTGAGCGTCATCCGCGATCTTGCCGTCGATCAGCGTGTCGATGCGGCTGACGAAGAAGCTGGCCACGCTCGCGACTGCGGCTCGGGTCGCCGCCCGTCTTCGCAAAGTCCTCGAGGCCCGCGATGTACGCCTCGGCGACTTTCTCGTACACGTCCTGCGCGAACAGCAGCGTGACGTTGATGTTGATGCCGCTGCCGATCAGTTCGCGGATCGCCGGTATTCCTTCCGGTGTGCCGGGAACTTTGATCATCACGTTTTCGCGCGCGACTGTCTTCCACAGGCGGCGCGCCTCGTCCATCGTCTCCTGAGTCTTGTGCGCCAGATAGGGCGAGACTTCGAGGCTCACGTACCCGTCGCGCCGTTTTGTCTGGTCGTAGACGCGGCGCAGCGCGTCGGCGGCGTCCTGAATGTCGCGGATCGCGAGATGTCTCGTAAATTCCCTTTGCGTCGAGATCACCGCGCCTGGCGAGTTCGCCAAGCGGCTTCGTGTAATCCGGGCTACTGGAGAAAGCCTTCTCGAAAATCGTCGGATTCGAGGTCATGCCGCGCAAGCCATCGTCTTCAATCAGGCGCGTGAGCTGCCCTGTTGTGATCAGGTCGCGGCGAATGTAGTCGAACCAGACGGACTGGCCAAACCGTATCAGTGCTTTCAATGGATTTTCGTGTTGCGCGGCTTGCTGGGGCGGGACCGGGGTCTTCGTGGTTGTGCTCATCGTCTTCTCCTGACCTTCCGACGTCGATTCTAACGCACGTCGCGCGACGAGGGCGAAAAATCATGATCCCGTAACCGGCTTACATTCAGTCCGTTAGGGTTTCCTAACGCTGAGATTACAACCTCGCTACGCGGTTAAGTCTGCCGCTCCGAGCGCCCGCCGGACGAACGGTACTGGCGCAGAAGTCGAAACGGGCGCAGCAAGGGGTAAAGCGGCGCCAGCGGGCGCGGCAGACGCATCGCGGAGCTGTCCTCGTCAGCAGGCTGCGTCGCAAGACGCAGGGAATAACGCCAGCCCGCGAGTGTTCCCGCCACCATGCGGCGCCGGAAATGAAAGCGCTCGGCCGCGCCACGCTCGCGTGATTCCTGCGCGAGATGCCTTTGCGCGATTTCCGATGCGACGGCCTCGGCCGCGGTATCGCGCCGCACGCGCGCGGCGACATCTTCCGGCAGAGGCGCCGACAACAGCTTCGCCGCAAGTGCCAGGCCAACATGCAGCATTCGACCCGCGCACAGCGCGTCCGCGCGGAGGAATACAGCGTCCCAATCGAGCTGCGGATGCGACCGAACAAACTCCGAAATGTCAGCAATCCAGGAAATCCTCTCCCAGAAATCCTTCGATCCGTGAATGCAGAGAGACACAAGCATGTCCTCGGGCGCGAACGTGCGTATTTCGTGACCGCTCAGCATCACGGGAACAAGACGCCGCGACATCTCATCCAGATCGGGGATCACGGGAAAATGACGCAGCGTGAATTCCGTGTGAAACTCCACAACCATCCCTCGAGCTTCGTCGCGGTAGTCATACTCGCCCGGCACGACGGACGACGCCGCGCCAGAATCGAAAATCCATCGATGATTCGGCCGATAGCCAAGGCTCTTGGCGATCTCATCCACTTTGGCCATGTCGCGCTGCCGCAAAACGATGTCGAGGTCTTCGAATTCGCGCAGCGCCACGTCGCCATAGGCTTGCACGGCGAGAACCGGCCCTTTGTAGGGCATCGCCTGAACGCCTGCCGCCTTCAGTAAGTCGGTAATTCTAATCAGCTCCGCAGTCAGCGTCAGACAGCGCAATGCGTTCGCGCGGGCAGCCTTGGTCAGGCGCTCGATTTGACGCGGCGGGGCGACATCGGCGGCTACGGTCGAGATCTGGCGCGCGACCAGAGGCAGGATGGAATTCACCGCGGCTTCATTGACCACAAATTCCCAATCGAGCGGCGCTGCGCATAGTCCGCGGATTTCCTGCGCGATCGGCGGCTCAGCCGTCGTGCGCGCGCAGGCGGCCAGCAATCGCTTTTCAGGACTGACGAGCCGGCTGGATGAAGGGGTCATCGACGCGGTGTCGCTAAGCCTCGATCGGATTCTACGATAACCGGGACGGGATACTCGGGCGATTCGGTGCGAGGCGGACGGAAATGGAGTGCGGGACAGAACTTATCGCACAGCTTCAGCGGCGAGGATTTCGCGCAGCTTGGTCGTGAGCGTTGCGAGCGTGAACGGCTTCTGGAGCAGCGGAGCATCTGTGCCCAGGACACCCTGATGCACCACGGCCTGATCGGTGTAGCCGGACATGTAGAGAACTTTGATTTCCGGCCGAATCGTGAGCACTCGTTCCGCCAGCTCCCGGCCACCAATGCCGGGCATCACCATGTCCGTCATCAACAGGTGAATCGACCCCACGTGCATGGAGGCTAATTCGATGGCGGTGTGCCCGTCGGAAGCGACGATCACCGAGTAACCGCTCATTTCCAGGTATTCGCGCGCGAGTTCGCGAACGCCCGCTTCGTCTTCCACCAGAAGAACCACTTCGGAGCCCCGCGGCAGCGACTCCGGCTTCGCTTTGCGGTCGCGCGACGTCGTGCTCGCTTCATCCTCGATGCGCGGCAGATAAATCTTGAATGTGGTTCCGTGCCCGGGCTCGCTGTATACCCAGACGTAGCCGCCGCTCTGTTTCACCACGCCGTAAACCGTCGCCAGTCCGAGGCCGGTTCCCTTCCCCTTTTCCTTCGTCGTAAAAAAGGGCTCGAAGATATGCGCTTGGGTCTTGGCGTCCATACCAAAGCCGTTATCCGTGACGGCGAGCATCACGTACTTGCCGGGAGCTACGACCGCCGGCGAATGCGAAACCGAAGCATCAAACTCCACGTTCGCGGTTTCGATCATCAAGCGGCCGCCCTTGGGCATTGCGTCGCGCGCGTTGACCGCCAGATTCATCACCACCTGCTCGATCTGGCTGCGGTCCGCCTTCACGAGCCACAGATCGGGCTTGGACGATGTTTCGAGCTCGATATCCTCGCCGATCAGGCGCTGCACCATCTTCTCCAGGTCGGCAACGACGCTGTGCACGTTCAAAACCTTCGGCGCGAGGATCTGCTTGCGGCTGAATGCAAGGAGCTGTTGAGTCAGCGCCCCCGCGCGCTGCGCCGCGGCTTGAATCTGCTCCGCGTTGCGGTGCAACGGCTCGCCGACCGGCAGCCGGTCCGCAAGAAGGTCCGCATAACCCTGAATCACCATGAGCAGGTTGTTGAAGTCGTGCGCGATGCCGCCCGCCAAACGGCCCACCGCTTCCATCTTCTGCGCCTGGCGGAACTGCTCTTCGAGCTGCTTGCGGTCGGTTACGTCGAGCGCCATGCAAATCGCGCCTTGCACTCCGCCGGAAGAATCGCGCAGCGGTTCGACGTGGCAGGCGTACGAACCTTTCTTCCACTCGACCGGGAATGTCACTGGATCGCCAGCGATCGCGCGCAAGTGAGCGGCGATGGGCGTAAACGAATGATCGTTGGTCTCGAAATATTCGGCCAGGGTCATACCCACAATCTGATTGGGCTTGAGTCCCAGGCGTGTCAAGCCCGCTCCGACAGCCGAAGTGAAGCGGAGATTCTTGTCCACGGTCCACAAGACAGCGGGCAACTGCTCGATCAGGACGCGCAGGCGCGCTTCGCTTTCGCGGGCACGCTCTTCCGAGCGCTTGCGTTCGATCGCCAGAGCGATTTGACCGCCGACGGACGAAAGGAACTCAAGGTCGCGCTGCGTATAGACATTCTCGCGCTCGTAATTCTGGACGACGAGCACTCCAATCGTTTCCGCGGGCGTCCTCAACGGCACGCCAAGCCACGACGGACACGGCGTCCCGACCAGTTCGACGTCGCCCTTGGCGGCCAGCTGATCGAATCGCGTCTGCGAAATCAACGCGGCCTCTCCGGTGCGAAAGACATAGGAAGTGCAGCTTCGGTATAGGTCCTGCAATTCGTCGGGAGGCGGGACCGCGTCATACCGGTCGACGAAAAACGGAAAATGGAACTTTCCGCTCGCCGGATCGCGTAGCGCCACGAAGCAGTTGTCCGCATCGAGCACTTTGCTCAGAGACGCATGAATGAGCCGCAACAGCGCGTCGAGATTGTCCGTGACGCTGACGGCGCGAATAATTTCGGTCGTAACCTGGCGGATCAGCTCGGACCGCTTGCGCTCGGTAACATCCTCGGCCGTGCCATCGTGACTGACGATTTTCCCGCTGGCATCGCGCACCGCGCGGACGTTCATCGAAATCCAGATCGTGGTGCCGTCTTTGCGCCGCATCGGGCATTCGAACCCTTCCAAGATGCCCTGCTCTTCCAGCCGGCGCTTCAGTTCGTTGCGCGATTCCGGATCGACGTACAGCTGCTTGCCGATGTCGTGAACGTCGCGAATCATTTCCCCCGGCGAAGAATACCCGGCGATGCGCGCCATCGCGGGATTTACCGTGACGAAGCGGCCATCCGGCGTGGATTCAAAAAACCCTTCGACCGCGCTTTCGAAGATCCGCTTGTATTTTTCCTCGGCGCGGTGCTGCGCTTCCTCCGCGCGCCCGCGTTCCGTGATGTCCTCGTAAATTCCAAACGTGCCGGTCTGGTTTCCATTGACCACAAGCGGAACGCCCAGGACACGAACATCAACGAGCGAACCGTTGGAGCGCCGGCGCTTCCCCGAGAGGCGCACGACCTCGCCATCCATCACCCGGCCGATATGCCTCACCATGTCTTCCTGGCCGTTTTGAGGCGCAACCAACGACTCCAGCTCTCTCCCGGCAATGTCCGCCAGCTTGTAGCCGAAGAGACGTTCGAAAGCGGGATTGCAGGTCCGCACCTGGCGCTTCAAATCGAGGGCAACGATTGCCAGGGGATTATTCTGCGTCAGGGCGGTAGCGTAGGCGGCGTGCTCGGCCAGTTTCTGTTCGGCGGCGAGCCGCGCGCTGATGTCCTGCGTCACCACCAGCACGGCGTCCTGCCCGCCGAATTTTATCTTCTGGCTAGTCACATCGACCGCGAAAACCTCGCCGTTCTTGCGCCGATGCCGCAAATGACCCACGCCGGCCGGCGCGGTCCCGAGCCTCTTGATACCCGCGAGAAACCGCGGCACGTCCTCCGCCGGGCGAATCTCCATGATTTTCATGCGCAGCAGTTCGTCTCGCGAGTAGCCGTACTGCCCGACAGCCGCTGTGTTCACCTCCAAAAACTGGAGCGTGTCCTGATGGCAGATGTACATCGCCAGCGGGTTGCCGTAGAAAAGAGCTTCGAATTGCGCGTCGGTCGCAGGCAGGTTTTTGCCGCCGGCGAGAGGATATATCGAAGGTTCCAGTGTCGAGCTTCCGTCCGCACGCTTCAGGGCGTGCGTCGGAGCCTTCTGCTTCGAGTGAAGCTTCACGTTTTCGCTCGACATTATTCTGTAGACACCTGTAGGGCCGGAGTTTACGCAGTCTCCGAGGATGTCCCCGCGCTCATGGTATGGAGCGGGTACCAGGCCGGACAATGGTACGTTGGTACCAATGCGAACTTAATGTTGCCTTGGAGTGCACATGGCCAACTGTCCGCACGGCCGAAGAATCCCGGAAAACGGGATGGAAAGCCTTCAAATCACTCACGTAAGATGGATGAGCACGGGATGGCACAACTGGGGAGCGGATGACGGATTCCGATAACACGCGTGGCGGGATGGTTCCGGAGGAGCGTGGCATCGCCGACGAATTCGAAGATCTGATCCGCGCCCGGGAATCGGATCCTTTCCGCCTGCTTGGCCCGCATTGGATCGAGCGGGATGGCGCCAAGGCGCTCGTCATTCGCAGCCTTCGCCCGGGTGCCCGCGAGCTGACCATCCTGTGGGGCGCGGCCAAAACCGAGTTCCCCGCGCCGCGGATCGATCCAGCCGGCCTGTTCGAAGCCGTCATTCCGGCGAGCGCTCTCGGCTTGTCCGGCAACGAGCCCATCGCTCCCTCGGCGTATCGCCTGCGATTCCGTTTCCCGGACCGCGCCGCATTCGAGACCTACGACCCCTACGCCTTCCCGCCCATCCTCACCGAGTACGATCTCTACCTTTTCGGCGAAGGCACGCACTACCTGAAATACGAAAAGCTCGGCGCGCACGTCGTTGAAATGGCCGGCGTCAGCGGCGTCTCTTTTGCCGTCTGGGCGCCAAACGCGAAACGCGTCAGCGTGGTCGGCGATTTCAATTCATGGGACGGGCGCGTTTTCCCCATGCGCAGCCGCGGCGCGAGCGGCATCTGGGAAATTTTCCTGCCCGGACTGGACGAAGGCGCGCTCTACAAATTCGAAATCTTCTCGCGCGTGGGCGATCACCTCGGGCTCAAATCCGATCCTTACGGCTTCTCGGCCGAGATACGCCCCAACACCGCGTCGGTCGTCTGCAATATCGACCGGTACAAATGGAACGACTCCGCCTGGCTCGCCGACCGCGCCTCGCGCGACTGGCTCCATTCGCCGATGTCGATCTACGAAGTCCACGCCGGCTCCTGGCGCCGCCATTTCGAAGACGGCCGCTGGCTCACCTATCGCGAGCTCGCGGACGAACTGATTCCCTACGTCAAGCGCATGGGCTACACGCACATCGAGCTGATGCCCATCATGGAGCATCCCTTCGACGCTTCCTGGGGCTACCAGACGGTCGGCTACTTCGCGGTGACCAGCCGATTCGGCTCGCCCGCCGACTTCATGTACTTCGTCGACCGCTGCCACCAGGAAAATCTCGGTGTCATCCTCGACTGGACTCCCGCGCATTTCCCGCGCGACGCGCACGGCCTCGCGTTTTTCGACGGCACGCATCTCTACGAGCACGCCGACCCGCGCATGGGCGAGCATCCCGACTGGGGCACGCTCGTCTTCAACTACGGCCGCAACGAAGTGCAGAATTTCCTGCTCTCGAACGCGCTTTTCTGGATGGACAAGTACCACATCGACGGCCTGCGCGTGGATGCCGTCGCGTCGATGCTGTATCTCGATTACTCGCGCCAGCCCGGCGAGTGGATTCCCAACCAATTCGGCGGCCGCGAAAATCTCGACGCCATCGCCTTCATCAAGAGGCTCAACGAAGTCCTGCACGTGCGCCATCCCGGCGCGCTGATGATCGCCGAGGAATCCACCTCGTGGCCGGCCGTCTCGCGCCCGACCTACATCGGCGGCCTGGGCTTCGATCTGAAATGGAACATGGGCTGGATGAACGACGTGCTGCAATATTTCAGCGAGGACCCGATCCACCGCTCGCTACCACCACGGCGAAGCTCACGTTCTCGATGCTCTACGCCTTCCACGAAAATTTCGTTCTGCCGCTCTCGCACGACGAGGTCGTCCACGGCAAGCGCTCGCTGCTCGAAAAGATGCCGGGCGACGACTGGCAGAAATTCGCCAACCTGCGGCTGCTCTTCGCGTATCTTTTCGCGCATCCCGGCAAGAAGCTTCACTTCATGGGCAGCGAGCTCGCCACGCGCAACGAATTCTGGGAAGCCAGCTCGGTCGAATGGTCGCTCGAGCAATCGCCGCCGCACCGCGGCATCCAGCGCGTTGTCTCGGACTTGAACCACCTGCACCTTCGCGAGCCCGCGCTCCACGAAGTCGACTTCGAATGGTCCGGCTTCGAATGGCTGGAGGTGAACGACGCCGCGTCGAGCGTCCTGTCGTTCATTCGCCGCGCGCGCAACGGCGACGATTTCATCGTCGTGGTCTGCAACTTCACGCCGGTGATTCGCGAAGAGTACCGCGTTGGCGTTCCCCGCGCCGGCTTCTACCGCGAGATCTTCAATTCCGATTCGACCTACTACGAAGGCTCCGACGTCGGCAACTCCGGCGGCGTCCGCGCCGAACCCTTCCCCTGGAACGACCGCCCCTACTCGATCAAGCTCCGCCTCCCGCCCCTCGCGGTAACGTATTTCAAGCCGCAGCGCGATTGATTTTCTTTCTCCGAGAAAGCGCCGACACGCACCTCCCGAGTCCTCGGGTCTCGTGGCACGCCTCCGGGTAGCCCCACGGACTGATAGAACAAAGCGATTAAGTGTATGGAATTGCAATGCTATGATCGCTTTCGTCGATCCGCGTTGCGGGTCGAGACATGCCCGAGACAAAACCAAGGAAGATCGTATATCTGTTCGGTGCGGGAGCTACCCATGCTGAGCTCGCCACGCTTCTTCCAACCTTGACTTCCGAAGACAAGACTCAACGGAAAGCAGGACTGCTAATAAGCCATGTTTCGACAAGGGTTATCGCGAGGGCCAGTCTGACGCAGCATTTCCTGGAAGGCGTCGAATTCCTCGAACCCCGCTATCTCGACGGAGTCGAAATTCCTGGCGGTTCTTCAGGTTCGCTAAACATCGAGCTGCTAATTAGCCTCATCGAAAACAGCAAGGTTCACCAGTGGGAGCGAAAAACTCAACTACTGAAGAGCCTAGTCCAAGAGGACATCCAAACCATTCTGAGTCCCTCCAGGCGAGCGCGCTTTTACCTGCACAGGGCGTTATGTGAATTTCATGAGCAACCAGCCACTAAAGACCGAGAGGAAGTGATTGGCTTCATCTCACTGAACTACGACAGCGTGCTCGACGAAGCCTATCGGGAGTTTCATGGGAAGCAAAATTATTGCTTTTCCCGAGAAAGCGCCGGCGCGGTACCAAACCACATACCGCTACTGAAGCTCCATGGGTCATTTAACTGGACGAGGGGAGTGACAATACGCGAACGGACTAGGAAGATTGAAATAATCCCCTTAGGATCCAACAAGAACTACCTGCATCCGCCCTACACCTTCATATGGAGCCAAGCCTTGGAGATCCTTGTACGATGCGATACGCTTCGGATCAT
The DNA here is from genome assembly GCA_963769415.1 of uncultured Acidobacteriota bacterium. Taxonomy (GTDB): domain Bacteria; phylum Acidobacteriota; class Terriglobia; order Acidiferrales; family UBA7541; genus Palsa-295. Next base: position 716,146 of record CAVYLM010000005.1, on the reverse strand, counting down.
AGGCTGCTCATTAAGCCAAAATGACGCTCATCTGGTGGACCTTCTGTTCAAGACACATTTAGAGAGGGCCCCGAACGACACGATCGGCATAGAAATCATAAACAGCGAGGAAGCAGGTGAAACGATTCGTAAGAACTACGGATTTTTCCCCGGGATAAGGACCCTGACCAAAATTGAAAACCTGGTCGCCAACCCAAATCCCCCGAGTGCATTCAGGGCTTGGCTCGAAGCAAAGGCAGACGCCACGCTCGGATCAAATGTGCAACGAACACGATATCTGAAGAGGCTCAAAAGGTAGGCAGGGATTGCATGTCGACGAAGACTAGCTCTCAAATCACGCGACGGTTGAAGTCGATCTCCGTCAAGCAATTTGTTGAAGACTATGTGTATCGAATTGACCTAGACGCAGATTATCAACGAGAAAGAATATGGTCGAGAAAGAACCAAGAAGAACTCCTGGACTCGATTGTCAAAAGCATAGACATACCGAAGCTCTACCTCGCGCGCGTTACAGACAGCGAGACGTTTGACTACGAGTGCATAGATGGCAAACAAAGGATGACTACCCTGCTGGCTTTCTTCAAGCCGGAGTCGGACGAAGGGAGTCCACTGATAGTTCGCGTTGCCGGAGGCAAGTATACCTACAAGCAGCTCAAGAGAGAATTTCCTAAGGTTGCGAGGTCAATCGAAGACTTCGAATTAACATTCGTCATCTATTCGCCGATTGACGACGATGAATTCCTCCGTGAAATATTCAGACGCCTTCAACTGGGGGTCAGGCTCAACTCCGGGGAATTGCTGAAGACATACACTGGTACGCTCCGAGATTTCGTGTACAAGCAGATGGGAAAGGAAGCACCTTTCCTCCGGCATACCAACCTGTCGGAGAAACGGTTCTCTAGGCAATTTACCCTTGCTCAAATCTGTATTAATTCCTTCGGTCGGAGTGAGACTGGCGAGTTCGTAAGAGCACGTTACGATGACTTGGGGGATTTCTTTAAGGCGAAAGCCGATATCCAAGACAATGATGAAAACCTAGCAAGAATAGAAGAGGTCCTAGGGGTGTTGGACGAGTCTTTCGGGGAGAAGGCCTTCGCTATCTCAAGCAGAGCTGTTGCCGTATCGGCTTACCTATTTGCGGAGGATTTGTGTGTGCGGGGAAAGGAAGCTCAGGTCCCGAGGTTTGGCGCATTCTACGTGAAGCTTCTGGAAGAGATTAAGAACAACCTCAAGCTCTTGAGCAAGTATAGAGAACCGACGAATCCGACAATCTTGGACGGATTTCAAAGACATATCTCGCAAGCTTCGGTTGAACCGTATGCAATCAAGAGCAGAGACCGCTTTCTAGCAAAGGCTTTCGAGTACTATCTCGACCCCAAAACCAAGGGCAGGATCATCGGCGGGGAATAGCGCAACTCGTTCGCGCTACTTTCTTGTCTTCGCAACAGAAATGGCTCGCCCGAGCAGCGAAGCCATGAATTTCTCGAAATTCAATTCAGGCGCAGGTTCCTTGTACTTTCCTCGCAGGCCATTCTTCGCATCCGACAGAAGAAAACAGGCAGAGTCGTAGAGTCTCTCCCGAACGAGTTTCGTGAGCAGAATTTCATACCGCTTCGCATAGGATGCCGCCTTGAATTCCGGAAAAACTTTGAAATGCGGTTCCTACGCTCTCACTGGGCTTGTTGACCCCGGCGCGTCCTCCAGCAGCATCATGTAACCCAGCCAGGGACGGGCCGACGGCTTGAAAGCTCCCTCTCTATAAGCTGCCCAGAAGTCACAAGCGCTACCAATCGCTTCCTCGGTTCGGTTGTTGTAGTTATTTCCGAAGGAGCCAACCTGCGATTTGAATTCGATTCCGGCTAGAAACTGTCCGTTTTCCACGATCAACAAATCCCATCGCTTTTCTGGCCGAAACCAGCCCGGTAGTTCGATACGCTTTTCGCAGTAGACGTGAGCTTTGGGAAGACCGTTCTTGCAGAGCTGATCGCGGACGAGTGAGATGAAACCATCCATCTGTCGTCCGCCAGTTACGGCGGCTCTGTCGCCGGCGTCGCGCGAGCCGGTGGCGGAGCCTTGCTTCTTGGCTTGCTCTCCGCGCGTGGTCCAGAAATGTTTGATTGCCTGACGGAGCCCTTTTTCGAGATCGCGATTGAGGGCCATGCAGAGACTAGCGCGTCGCCTTCACAACGATTTGGGCCTTGCTGAATAGCGACGAGGTGTCGTGGGCAATTCGTTTCTCAGCAAGTTTGAAGTAGTGACTATCGACTTCGAAACCGATGCTGTTACGGCCCCATTTCGCAGCCGCCGTCGTCGTTGTTCCGGTTCCAAGGAACGGGTCTAGAACCGTATCCCCGACGAAGCTGAACATGCGAATCAGTCGTTCGGCAAGTTCCATCGGGTAAGGAGCCGGGTGGTCCTTGGTCGAAGCGCCCGTGACGCCGCTCCAAATCTGCTGAAACCACTTCTTGTGATTGTCCCCTGAAATCAGACTCAAAATCTTGGTCGGCATGTCCGGCGCGCGGTATCCACCTGGCTTGCGTTCCATCAAGATGAATTCAATGTCGTTCTTGATCACCGCATTGGGCTCATATGGCTTGCCGAGAAATCCTCCCGAGCAACCCTCCACTTCGTACGCCGCGTTGGAAATCTTGTGCCAGATGATCGGCGCCAGGTTGTCAAACCCAAGCTTTCGGCAGTGCTCTTGGATCGACGCATGCAGCGGGACCACGGTATGACGTCCGTTGTTTTCTCTGCGCGACAGGCAAACGTCCCCGACCACGCAAATTAAGCGCCCGCCAGGGACAAGAGCTTCGAAGCAATGCTTCCAGACCTTGTCTAGTTCATGCAGAAACTGGTCGTAGTCTTCCACGTGGCCCAATTGAGCATCGGAATCTCGATATTCCTTGAGCGTCCAATAAGGCGGCGAGGTCAAAACCAAATGAACGCTTTCGGGCGCGAGATTCGGCATGGTCCGCGCGTCGCCATGGTTGAGATGGTGCACCGTCGGAATCGTGCGCACGGATTGCTCGATCGCCCGCACCGACTCCTCATCCTTAGCGAGGCGCGGGATCAATGTTTGGGGATCTTCCGAGCGAATCAATTCGCGCGGCACGAACGCAGATAGGTCTGTCGTCTTTTCAGGCGAGGCGGTCGCTAGTTTGCGCTTCGCAGCTACAGGCATTGGCAAGAGTTAGGGGCCAAGTATAGCAACTCGGAAAGGCAAATGCAGTTCCCACGATCTTTCGCGCGGGTGTGGCACAACAGCCACGTTCTTTTGTTTCTTTGTGGAGCTCCAGCAATAGACAGAAAGCAACGAATGAATTAGCGTGGGTCGGGGCATTTTTCAGCCCCGCTGCCAGACGCACATGCGCAGCGCAACTCGCGGCGACAGCCGCCCTCCCTCCTGGCGAGGGTTGAATGCTCTTTGAAATTTGACGATCCAGCTGGGATCGACGATTTCGAGCCCGGCAGGCCGAGGGATACCTCTTCGTGTTCCTTGAAGCGCCATTTCTACTCGACAGTGGTGCTGAGTAGAAATCGTTGTAACGCCATGAAAACAAATGATCGGTGCACACTCTACTCGACAGTAGATCGGGGGGGTGGCGCGCGATTCTTGGTTTCGCGAATCGCTACTTTGAAGCACGCAGGTCGACACAAGGTGCCACCTGACGCACCCCGTATTTCGCTGAAAAAAAACGATTGGCGCACCCGCAGGTCGACACAAAAAACGGAGGCAGCGTTGGCGCTACGACACACTGCGGTAAGATGGGCCACCCGGCCTTGTGTTGACATCGTGCACACGCTAACGTATGGTTGTTGTGCGTACAGGAGAGGCGGCCATGCAGAATAGCGAAAGAGGACAGCGTGAACGGCGGACGGTCACGATTAACCTTCGGGCGGACCACACCAGGCGCGCGCTCATCGATCGAGCCGCGGAAAGAGTGGGAAAAAACCGCTCGGAATTCATGCTGGATGCAGCCTGCCGCCAGGCGACCGAAGTGCTGCTGGATCAGAGGCTTTTCTTGCTCGACGAGAAAGCGTACAAGCGGTTCACAGACGCTCTCGATGCCCCGCCCGCGGAGAACAAGCGCCTAAAGCGCTTGATGACGTCCAAAGCGGCCTGGGAGCGATGAGCGGCGGCGCGGAAGAGATCAGCCCGCCCGAGCATTTGACGCCAGAGCACGAGGTATCGGCCTTCGACTGCGGCGTCCCGGAGCTAAACGACTGGCTCAAGAAACGCGCCCTGGCGAACGAGGAATCAGGCGCGTCTCGGACCTATGTGGTCTGTTCGGCTGGAAAGGTTGTCGGCTACTACGCCCTGGCGACCGGGAGTGTGGCCCTTGCAAAAGCTCCGGGGCGAGTTCGCCGGAACATGCCGGACCCCTTGCCGGTGATGATCCTGGCGAGGCTCGCGGTTGAGCGGAGCTGGCAGGGTCGCGATATCGGCAGGAGCCTTTTGCGGGACGCGATCCTGCGAACGCTGCAAGCGGCGGAAATCGGCGGCATACGCGCAATTCTGGTCCACGCAATTTCCGGGGATGCGAAACGATTTTACGAGCGGTGTGGTTTCAGCCCGTCGCCGGTCGATCCGATGACCCTGATGGTCACAATTGCCGACGCGAAGAAGGCAGTGCTCGAGAAATGATCACACCGCGGTGAGGGCGAGTTCCTTCGGCTCCGCCAGTGTGGCGGAGGGCCAGCTCTTCAGCTCCGGCAGCACGTGCTTGACGAAGCAGGCGATGTTGCGCTGCACCTCGTCGTGCGGCATGCCGCCGAAGTTCAGGTTGGGCATCACTCCCTGCATGTCGGTCAGCCGCTTATAGCCCTCGTACTTCTCGAGCACCTGCTGCGGAGTGCCCCAGGCCATCAGCTCGATGTAGTCGTCGACAGCCTTCTGCTGGCCGATTTCGTTGAGGTACCTGCTCATCTCCGCGTAGCGCTCGTAGCCCTTGATGGAATCGAAATGCTTTCCGAGCATTTCGTAGTGCTCGAGCGCGGTGGAATAATTCGCGGCCAGGTATTTGCGAGCGAGCTCTTCGGCGCGGTCGGCGCTTTCGTCGACGAAGACGAAGCCGGAGCAGAACGGCTTCGGCGGCTCGACCTTCGGGTGATATTCCTTCCACAACGCGTGGTAGCGCTCCAGATCCGCCGTGACGAGCTTCCAAGCCTTCTGGATGATCACGAGCATGCCAAGGCCGAGCTTGGCGACCACGGGCACGGAATCCGCCGACGCGGCCGCTGCGAACGAGCGTCCCTTGAACGATTTGAAAGGCCGCGGACGAATCTCGCGCCGCGGCTGCTTCACCGTCGCGCCGCCTTCGATGTAGCCGGTTTCGAGCGCGTCCAGCACCAGCTTCGCGTATTCATCGAAGCGCTGCCGGCCTTCGTTCTGGTCGATGCGCAGGCCTTCGAATTCCCGGCGCGCCAGACCGCGGCCGAAGCCGAGGATGTAGCGCCCGTCGGAAACGTGATCGAGCAGCGAAATCTGTTCCGCCAGCCGCACGGGATCGTGCCAGGGCACCACGATGACCATCGAGCCGAGCTTGATGCGCTTGGTCTTGCCGGCGATGTAGGAGAGCACCTGGCAGGGATCCGGGCTGATCGAATAATCGTCGAAGTGGTGCTCGGTCACCCAGACCGATTCAAAACCCAACTCTTCCGCGCGCACGCAATTCCCGATTTCCTCGCGCAGGTACTGCCGGTCGGAATATCCACCCAAGTGTTGAAAGCCCGCCCCGTAGCCTACGTGCATGCTCTGTCCCCCCGTTTTGCCGGCCCCGCGCGCGCCGCAAAGAAGCGAGCACAGTGCCCCTATTCCCCAGTGCCGGGAATATAGCAGATTGGCGCCAGCGGCACTACCGCGCCCGAAGGCAAAGACAAACAAGGCGGGGGGGGCCGAAAAACCTCAGGCCGACCCGACACAAAACGTCGGGACGACCTGAGCTACATAAGACCGGAATCCGGCGGGCCGGTGTACAATCCGCTGCTTGGCTCGCAAACGGGGGGATTCGTCGCCGCTGATGTCTGCAAACAGGAACTACTTCGTCGCCGTCGTCGGCGGTGCAATCTCGGGTTCGGTCGCCGCGGAAATTCTGGCTTCCCACGGCATTCGCGTCACGGTCATCGAGCAGAACAAGCGCCCCTACGGAAAAATCGAAGACGGGCTGCCTCGCTGGCACGTCGAGCAACGGAAACAGGAATACGCCCGCATCGACGCGCGCCTGAAAAAGCCCGGCGTCTATTTCGTGCCATCGACCAAGCTGGGCCGCGACATCGATTTCGACGACTTCTGCCGCAACTGGGGCTTCTCCGCCGTGATTCTGGCGAACGGCGCGTGGCGCGATCGCGATCTCGGCGTCCCCGGCGCGCAGGAGTACGTCGACAAGGGCCTCGTCTACCAGAACCCGTTCATCTACTGGTACAACCACAAGAACGAAAAGGACTACAGCGGCCCGCGCTACGAGACTCCCGACGAAACTCTCGTCGTTGGCGGCGGGCTGGCATCGATCGACGTGGTGAAAGTGCTGCAGATCGAGAACTACGAGCGCGCGTTGAAGGCACGCGGCATCGCAGTGAGCATGCACGAGCTGGAAAAGGGCATCCCTGCCGCGTGCAAGGCGCACGGCATCGACCCGAAAAGTCTCGGCGTCAAAGGATGCCTGCTGATTTATCGCCGCCGCGAGCAGGACATGCCGCTCGCGGAGCCGCCCGAAAACGCCACTCCCGAACAGATCGCGAAAACGGAGCTCGTCCGCCAGAAGATGCTGCGGCTGGCGCGGGATAAGTATCTCTTTCGCGTGCAGGATCGGCGGATCACCACGGGTCTTATCGTCGAAAACGGGCGAGCGGCAGGCTTGAGAGTCGCGGAGACCAGGATCGAAGGCGGGCGAGCGGTCGCGATTCCGGGCTCCGAACACGAGCTGCGCGCGCCGCTGGTGATTTCCTCGATCGGCTCAGTGCCCGAAGCTCTGCCCGGCGTGGCGATGCAGGGGGAATACTACACGTTCAGCGATGATGATTTGCCGCGCTACTCCGGTGCCGACCGGGTCTTCGGCGTGGGAAACGTCGTCACCGGACAGGGAAACATCCACGTGTCGCTGGTGCACAGCCAGAAAGTTACCAGGCACCTCGTTGATAATTACCTGGGTGCGGAGGACCAGGACGGGGATGTTGCAGTGTCCTGGGTGCCCGCGGAAGCCCGCGCCGCCGGACAAGCACGCGCGGTCGAGGAGAAACTGAAGGCTCTCCCTGCGCTTTCGCAGGAGCAGATCAAAACTCTCGAGCAGCGCATCCGCGCAAGGCAGGCGCAGGTGGGTTACACCTCGGACTACGACTCCTGGATCGCCAAGGTGACCCCACCCGACCTCGAGTAGCTTCCGCGGCGCCGCGCTTACTGGTTCTGCATCCCCTGCATCATCATCTGCGGATTGAAGGGCACAGGCGTACCGGTGATTTTGTCCTTCGCGCCGGTAATCAGCTTGGTGAGGACCATCGTCGATCCGTTGTTCGACGATTTGACCATTCCAAACGGTGGGACCTGGCTGCTCACCCACGTATCGCCACCGTCCTTGGAGCGGTAATGTTCGCAGCTGAAGGTTCCGGCAGGGACCGTCACCGACTCCTTGCCCAGGTCTTGCGCGCCGGTGCGAACATCGAAGTTTGGCTTGACCGACATGCCCATGCGGTTCTGCGCCGGCATTTCCATCGGCTGGCCTTTGCCCATCTGCATGATGACGCGGGGAGCAGCATCGGTCGCTCCGGGCACGATCAGGGTCTTCATGATCATGTCGCCCATTTTTCCCGGCGTGGTCCACTCGAGCCAGTAGCCGTCTTTCCCGTTCACGGTCTCTTTGCCGACGAGCGCGAACTCGACGGTTGTCTTGGTGCCGTCGGCGGCCGTCGATTCGTACTGCGCGCCGGCGCCGACCGTGGGCGTGAAGATTCCGGACGGCATCGACGGCCGCATCCCCATTCCCATCCCCATCTGCGCGCTTGCCGTCGCAGCCAGAATCGCCAGACCAAACGCGCACACCGCCGCAAACTTGAGTGTCTTCATCACTTCCCCCTTGTCATGGAACTCCGGATTGCCGGGTTCTCTCGAATTTTATCCCAGCGCGAGACGGTGGCCCGCTCGACTTGCGGCGCTAGTTCAGTTCTCGATAACTGATCAGCCGGATGCCTTTCGCTTCGGTCAGGCGCTTTGCTTCCGCCGAAAGAAGCCCGTCGAGCTCGGTTTCGCGCTGCTCGTTCAATCGCGTGTCCGTGCTCATCAGTTCGGCGTCGCACAGCCCCGGATGCGTCATGATTTCCGTTCGGCCGTCGGGGAGTGTGTCAATCAAACGACACAAGGCTCGGGCGCTGACGCTTCCCGTGATGGCCAAGCCCAGAAAATGATCCGGCGAGCGCAGCCCATACTTCCTCGCAATCGATTGAAACCACGACCCGACGGATCGAACGGCGCAACAAGCCGCCATGTTGCCAACCAGCCCGGTGTGCTCCGTGCGCGCCGTCCGCCAGGAATCCGCCAGATCCTCGATCGGATTCCGCACCCGCGTGATTCCAAACTCGCGAGCCACGCGCCCGACCGCGCCCATCACTCGCGGATGTACGTGCGTGTGCTTGTGCGTATCGACGTGGGTCAATTCGATCCCCGCTCGGCGAATTTTCTCCAGCTGAGCCCTTAATTCCGTCTCGATGTCCTTGCTGCGCACGCTTCCCAGACTGATGCGCGTCACAAGGGCGCCCAAAGACTCAGGAAGCCTCCCCTCGCGGTCCGCAAGCGAAGGAATCTCCTCCTTCGGCGCGACCGACTTGCCCCCGGTGAGCACTAAATGACATCCCACGCCCAACTTCGGGTTCGCTTTGGCGCGTTCCACGGCGTCATCAAACGCCGCGCCGTTCGCCATCAGCGTTGCGCTGGTCAAAATTCCGTCGCGGTGCGCGCGAATGATTCCCTCATTCACGCCGCGCGTGTATCCAAAATCATCCGCGTTGATAATCAGCTCTTTCATTTTTTGTGTGGGACGTGCGTAACGGAAAGAAATGTTACCACGCTGCGCTGAAGACGCGAGATGTCTCCCGCGCCGCGCCAAGGCAATTTCATCGCCACACACGCCCGCTATTCGCAGCTGTTTATGAATGCTGTGTGAAAGTTTTCAACAGTTCTGTTGAAAACCGTGTGGAAAAGACGGCGGTGCAATTCAAAATCGCGCAACAGAGTTGAGTTTAATCCTGATTGCACATATTTCGGGCAGTCGATAGTACTCAGGATAAATTGTTTCCCGATTCCGGATACGCCCATCTGATTGGCAGACAGAAAATTTCCTGGCGGAAAATTTCGAGCGGCAGCGAGAGAAAAAACTTCTCAGTACCAGTGCGGCGGCTGCTCCAGCTTGATCGTAATCGTCTCTTCGTCCTTGTCCATGTCGTACCACTTCCCGTACGTGTGCCAGCCCTTGGCGATCACTTGAATCAGAACCTTGCCCTGCGGCACCTCGGGAACTTTCAGCGAGCCTTCCTGGTTTGTCTTGAAGCTCAGCTCCGCCAAATGATCCTTGTGCAACATTCCGCCCGAGACGTTGTATCGCACGTACACGCTGGCGTTTGGCACCGGCTTGTCGTTCGGGTCGGTAACGGTGATGCGGATTTTCGTCGTCGTTGATTCGGAAGGGCTTTGCTGCTTCTCATCCTTCGGGCTCGGCTGACTTTGCGACGTTCCGCCCGTCGATCCGCCCTGACTCGGGTGCGTGTCCTGCGCGAGCGCGCTCGCGCCGAAAAGCACGAGCGCTGCCAATGCCAACTCGCGCAAGAAATTCCTTGCCAACGAAGCGCGAAGAATGTCTGCCGTCATGCCGCTCTTCTTTTACTCTAATTTAATGTCTGCCTCAAGCGACACGGAAGCCCAATCATCGACTACATCCGCCGTAGCAGCCGTTCTGGACGATTTCCATCACCTCTTCGGAGCCCTCACCGACTCCGAAATCCACGCAAGATACCCGCGCGCCCCTTCGATCACCGGCAACGCGATGATCTCCGGCACGTCGTAAGTGTGCATCCCGCGAACCGCGCTCTCGAGCGCGCCAAATCTCCGGCGCGAACTCTTCAAAATCAGCAAAAACTCCCTCGCCGACTCCACTTTCCCCTTCCACCGGTAGATCGACCGCACCGGCGCCTCCACCACATTTCCGCAGGCCGCCAGCCGCTGCTCAACCAGCGCCCGCGCGATCGCCCGCGCCTGCTTTGCCGACTCGCAAGTCACGAGCACCACGATCTTGTCCGTCATCTTCACCTTATTCTTGGCCTTTACTCTTGAGACTCGCTCTCCGGTGATTACCCGATACGCACCGCTTGCGCGACAAGATACAATAGCGCCGCGTGACGAACCAAGCGATCCATTTCGGAACATCCGGCTGGCGCGGAATTATCGCCGAAGACTTCACTTTTCCCGGCGTCCGCCGTGCTGCGGCCGCGATTGCCGGCCACGTCCTCGCGCACAAGAAATCTCCCACGCTGATCGTCGGCTACGACACCCGTTTCTTTTCTCCCGAATTTGCGCTCGCCGCTGCCGACGTTCTTCGCTCGCACGGCTGCAAGATCCTCATGTGCGGCGAGCCGACGCCCACGCCGGCGATCGCTCACGCCATTCTCCACGGCAAGCTCGACGGCGGCATCAACATCACCGCCAGCCACAACCCCGCGGCCTACAACGGCTTGAAGTTTTCCGGACCCGATGGCGGTCCGGCGCTGCCCGAAATCACGAAAGATATCGAGAAGCGCGCCGCCGCACTTCCCGAAGGCGGCGTAACCCATCATCAGATCAAAAACGACTTTCCCGGCATCCAGCCGCGCGAGCCGTATTTCGAACAGCTCCGCAAAATGATTCGTTTCGACACGCTCGCGAAAGCGAAGGGCGGCTTCGTCTGCGACGCGGTCCACGGCTGCGGCGCCGGCTGGCTCGACCGTATCCTCAGGGACCACGGCGTCGCCGTCACCGAAATCCGCGCCGGACGCGACGTGCTCTTTGAAGGCACCGGCCCCGACCCGTCGGAGGAAAATCTCGCGCCGCTGAAAAAAGCGGTCGCCGAAAAGAAATCGCTCGCGGGCCTCGCCACCGACGGCGACGCCGACCGCTTCGGCATCGTCGACCGCGACGGCACGTTCGTTCAGCCGAACCACATCCTCGGTCTGGTTTTTGATTATCTGCTCGAAACGCGCGGCTACAAGCTCGGCGCCTCCCGCAGCGTCGCGACCACGCAATTGCTCGACGCCGTCGGCAAGCTCCACGGCGTGAAAGTCTACGAGACGCCCGTCGGCTTCAAGTACGTCGGCCCGCTGCTCCGCGAGGACAAAATCGCGCTCGGCGGCGAAGAAAGCGCCGGCATGACCATCCGCGGCCACCTCCCGGAAAAGGACGGCATCCTCGCATGCCTCCTCGTAGCCGAAATGATCGCCGCTCGCCAGGCCTCGCTCGGCGAACAGCTTCGCGACCTTTTCCGCCGCGTCGGCCGCGAATTCTGGCCCGTGCGCGTGAACCTCCATCTTCCCGAGGACGCGCAAGCCAAGCTGCCCGCCCGCCTCAAGGAAGATTTCAAGACGTTCGCCGGCCGCCGCGTCACGCGCGTCGATCGCACCGACGGCGTTCAGCTCACCTTTGACGACGGCTCCTGGATCCTCATGCGCCCGTCCGGCACCGAGCCCGTCGCGCGCATCTACACCGAATCGGCCACGCCCGCCGAATCCCAAAAGCTCGCCGAAGACGCGCGCAAATGGATCGTGCAATGACCGAGCGCCGCATGGAGAACACGACGAGCTTCGCCGATCAGCTGCGCGAGTTTTTCCGCCGCAACGCGACCTGGTTCCTCGCCGCCGCGTTCACGCTGCTGCTGCTTCAGGATGTTTTCGGGACGCACGGCGTCCTCGCCATGCGCCGCGCGCAAAAAGAAGCCGCATCCGTGCGGAAGGAAATCGACCAGATCAATCAGGAGAACCAGCAGCTGCAGGATCGCGTGAAGGCCCTGAAGACCGATCCGCAGGCCATCGAGCGCATCGCGCGCGAAGAAATGGGCCTCGCCCGCCCCGGCGAGTACATCTTCAAGATCGCGCCGCGTCCGGGCGACGCAGCATCGGCCGCCCCGCAACCCGCCAACCCGGCAAAATAGTTTTAGCCGGTTAAGGACTAGTTCGCCGCCCGCGGCTCGCGCCGCATGCGCGCCAGAATATCTCCGCCGCGCCCTTTCCATCTCGTTCGCAGCGTCGCCAGCGCCACCATTGCCGCGAAAATCGCCAGCAATCCGAGCGACGCTTTCCAAATCGTCTCCGACTGCTTCGGCAGGATCGAAAATCGCCCGTAGACGAACTCGATATGGACCCAGTAAACCAGCAGCGACGCCTGCCCCAGTTGCACGAACGGGCTGAATCCGATTTGCCCCAGCCCCCAGCGGCACCAGGCGTACACGCCCCACAAAATCACCAGCAGGATTCCCACGCGCGCCAGGAAAAAATTCGGACTCGTGTGCCAGTAGTCGTACACGGCATACATCTGCAAAGGCCGCGCGTCCAGCCACGACGAAAAATAAAATAGCGCCACGCCCGCCGCGCCGAACAAAGCCGTCGCGCGCCCCGGATTTTTCCCCGGCCACTCGGCAAACAACAGAAATCCCACGGCCAGCCCCGCAAACGCGAACGCCGTCCACGGAAAAATCGGAAACAGCCACGGCTGCGGCACGCCAAACGTGTGCACGCCGTTCACATACGATTCGAGATACCACGGCAGCCAGCGCGGCCGCCACGTCGTCCACAACGGCGGCGTCGCCATCGCGATTCCGGCCGCGCAGATTGCCGCCAGCGCCATATTCGACGCGCGGCCTCGCGCCAGCCAGTTCGCCGCGCCCATCAGCATCAGCGAAATCCCGATCACGTTCAGCACGTCGACTCGCAGCAGATCGGTCCACGGCGCCCAGGGCTGCCCCAGCGCGAACTCCTGCACGCGAAACAGCAGCGCCAGCCCGAAAATTTCCGCGCCCCGCAGGATCGTCGTGCGCGCGATCGCGCCCGGCGCGCTTCCCTTCTGCCGCATGCGGTCCGTGAGCAACGCGCAGGAAATTCCCGCGAGGAAAAGAAACAGCGGCGCCGGCAGCGTGCCTCCGAGCCGCGACCAACGGAAAAACGCGCTATCCCGCGCCGCGCCGCCGAGCCACGAATCGTAGGCGTGCGTCTGGAACATCACCACGCACGCGAGCCCGCGCATCCAGTCGATGTACGCGAGCCGCTGTTTTCCGGTCGAACCCTGTGGATTGGGCACGCGACAGCATCGCCGACACCGAAATTCAAATCAAGTTCTTACACGCAAGTTCTTGTCCTGGCCCGCGCCGCGTCCGGTAAAATCGTCGCGCATGCCGCCATCCGCAAAATCCTGGCAGCTCAGCTTCTCCTCGGCGTTCGTCCTGTGGGCAATCATCGTCGCCACCGGTGCGTTCGAAGGCCTTCGCCGAGGCTTCCACGGTCGCGCGTTCTTCATCGCGCTCGCGGTCGCCGCCGTTCTCTTCGCTTTCGAACTATTTCTCGCCGCGCCGCCCGTGCTCGGCGCCGCGCAACGCGCTCTCGGCGGTCACGCTGCCTACCTCGGCCCGCTCGTTCCTCTCTTCGCGGTTCTCATCTATTCGCTCTCCGTCACCGGCAGCGGGAAACTCCTGCTCATCGGCGCCGCTTACAGCGTTCTACCTGCGCTTCTTCTCGCCAGCAGCGCGGGAAAATCCCCCGGCACGTGGGAAGATTACGCCGCGCTCCTGCTCATCGCGCTCCCGGCCGTTCTTCCCGTCCCCACGCGCCTGCTCTATCGCGTGTTCCCCTATCCGCCGCCGCTCTCGCACACGCTCGCGATCCTGATGGCGATCAGCACCGCTGTCGCCGCGTTCGTACTGCTGCGCCGCCTCGACGGCGTCGGCTACGCCGTCGCTTGGGGCCGCGGCTTCGCGGCGAATTTCGCGCTGCACTTCGCCATCTTCGCCGCCATCGCCATTCCGCTTGGGATCACGCTCGGCTTCCTCGTCTACCAGCCTTCGCTCGAGCGCGCGCGCAGTTCCCCGCTCATGATTCTGGGAATTTTGTTCTTCACCGCGTGGCCGGAGGAATTTATCTTCCGTGGATTGCTGCAGAACTTGCTTTCGCGAACGCTGAAAAATCAGTGGGTGGGACTCGTCGTTGCTTCGGTGATTTTCGGCTTCTCGCACATCTTCCACGCGCCGTATCCCAACTGGAAGTACGTGCTGCTCGCCACCATCGCGGGACTCTTCTACGGCCACGTCTGGATTCGCACGCGCTCGCTACTGCCCGGTACGCTTGTCCACGCCTTGGTGGACATGTCCTGGCATCTACTTTTCCGCTGAGTCATCCTCAAAGTGTATTCCGATGATCTGCTCCATCCGTTTTTGCATGTTTTGACGCGCCTCATGATCCCCGTTTCTTAGCCGCCGGAGCCATGTTTCGAACTCGCTCACCAGTCCTAGATGAAACTCTGTCCTATTTAGGACAGCGCCTTTGTCTTGTCTGACAAGGACCGCACCTTCGGGGACGCTCTGCGCAATCAGCCAGCCCTTCCTTGTTTCGCCGTCGTGAAGCATGGCGTTGCGCACGTTCTTGCAGAAGGCGATAGCGGTGGCATCGTCGAACGGTGGCGAAAATGACTTAGAGTTCGTCAGAAATTCCTTGTAGGTCTTGCAGTTGCCTTCCGACGGCCTGCCGGTCTTGAATCCGTGGAGACTCTCGAGGAACATGCAGTCAAGGGCGACGACGGAAAAACCGGAAAACCTTTGCCCAATCAGCCGGTCGATCCATTGGACAAATCGACCTCGAATCCTATCCTCAACGATGTCAATTGCCTTTAGCCACTCCTCGTCGGAGCCGCTGTTCAAATCAAGCGCCCTCCATTGGCTCTTCCAATACTTCGGTGATACGAGGAAATCCATGGGTCAAGGATTACCTAACCACACCGCTGAGCGGGCTCGACGCCGTCGCATACAATTTCTTCTCAATCCGCCCCGCGAGAAACGCTTTGCGCCCCGCCTCCACCGCCGCGCGCATCGCCTCCGCCATCAGCACCGCGTCGTGCGCGCCCGCAATGGCCGTGTTCATCAGGACGCCGTCGGCTCCCATCTCCATCGCGATCGCCGCATCCGACGCCGTCCCCACGCCTGCGTCGACGATCAGCGGCACCTCGGTAATCCGCTGGCGCAAAATCCGTAGGTTCGCCATGTTCTGAATTCCCATGCCCGACCCGATCGGCGCCCCCAGCGGCATCACCGCCGACGCGCCCGCATCAATCAGCTTCCTTGCCACGATCAGGTCGTCGCTCGTGTACGGCAGCACGATGAAACCTTCCTTCACCAGCGTTTTCGTCGCGGCAATCAGCTGCTCGGTGTCGGGGAAAAGCGTCTGCTCGTCGCCGATCACTTCCAGCTTCACCCACTCCGAAAGCCCGACTTCGCGCCCCAGACGAGCCGCGCGCACCGCCTCGTCCGCCGAATAGCAGCCTGCCGTGTTCGGCAAAATGAAAATCTTCTCGCGGTCGATGTAGTCGAGCAGCGACTCCTTCGTGCGATCCGTCAGATTCACGCGCCGCACCGCCACCGTCACCATGTCCGCGCCCGACGCCGCGTGCGCCCGCGCCATCTCCTGAAAGCTCCGGTATTTTCCCGTGCCCACGATCAGCCGCGATTTGAACGCGCGCCCTGCAATCACCAGTTGGTCTGTCATAACGCCCTCGTGCTTCCCATTTTACTCGCCTATCGGCTCGTTTCTCTCGCAACTACGCCATCCACCGCCGCGCGTCCGATTGAGACAGGCTTTGTGGGTCGTGGCTTCAGCCACGACATCAGCGGCACCAAGAAGTAACGGCTTTAGCCGTTGAAGCTCCCGACTGCCTTCGGAGCCGCCGAAAACTTCACGCCGTCCGCTGCGGCCTAGGCTCCTCCACGTCCGCATACAGCTTCTCGATGGTGTCGCTGTACCGCTCCTCGATCACCCGCCGCTTCAGCTTCATCGTGTACGTCGTCTGGCCGTTCGCAAACGTAAAATCCCGCTCCAGCAGCGCGAATCGCTTCGGCCGCTCGTACTGCGCCAGCGGCGCCATCAGCCGGTCGATCTCCCGCGTGTAAAGGTCGCGCACCCACGGATCGGCCAGCATCTGCGCTCGCGTCGAAAATTCCCGGCCCGCCTTGCGCGCCTGCGCTTCGATTCCCGCGAAATTCACCACCACCAGCACGGCGACAAATTTCCTCCGGTCGCCCACCACCATCGCATTCTCGATCAGCGGCGACGTCTTCAAAAAATTCTCGATCGGCGCCGGCGCCACGAACTTGCCGCCCGCCGTCTTCAGCAGCTCTTTCTTCCGGTCCGTGATGATCAGGTAGCCGTCTTCGTCGATTCGCCCGATGTCGCCGGTGATCAGCCACCCGTCGCTCGTGAACGTCGCTCGCGTCTCGTCCGGCTTGCGGTAATACCCCTGCATCACGCAATTCCCTTTGACCAGAATTTCGCCGTCGTCCGCGATCTTCACCTCCACGCCCGCAATCGGACGCCCCACCGTCCCCACTTTGTACGCGTGCGGCGTGCTCGCCGACACGATCGGCGAAGTTTCCGTCAGCCCGTAGCCCTGATAGATCGGCAACCCCACGGTCCAGAAAAATTCCAGCAGCTCGATCGCCAGCGGCGCACTTCCGGACATAAACGTCCGAATCCTTCCGCCCATCCCCTCGCGAAATTTCGGGTACACCAGCGCGTTCGCGATCTTCCACCGCAGCTTCACGCCCAGGCTGACCGGCTTGCCATACGCGCGCCACGGAGCCGCCTCCGTCGCCACGCGCAGCGCCCAATCGAAAATCGCGCGCCTGATTCCCGTCTCCCGGTGGCCCTTCTCGATAATCGTCGCGTAGATTTTCTCGAAAAATCGCGGCACCGCCGCCACCGTGGTCGGGTGAACCTCCAGCAGCGCCTGCGCCACCAGGTCCGTCTGCTCGATGTACGCCACGCTGATCCCGCGAAAAAGATACGTATAGTCCACCGTGCGCTCGTACACGTGCGAAAGCGGCAAAAAAGAAAGCCCGATGTCTCCCGGAAGCGTCTCCATGTCGTTGCACGACTCGATGGCGTTCGACGTCAGATTCGCGTGCGTCAACATCACGCCCTTCGGCTCGCCCGTCGTTCCGGACGTATAAATGATCGTCGCCAGCTGCTCGCCGGTCACCTTCGCGGCATTTTGGCGATACTGCGCGATGTCGTCGTCGCCCGCCGTGGCGATCAGCGTTTCGTAGTGCAGGATGTCTCCGAGCAGCTCCATCGGCGGCGCCGCGGCGATCACCTGCTCGAGGTCCGGCAGATGCTCGCGGCACTCCTCAATTTTGCGCGCCTGCTCTTCGCCCGACGTGATCACGACCCGCGCACCGGAATCTTTCAGGATGTACGTCAGCCGGTCGGGCGACTCGTGGAAGTACACCGGCACGCTCGCCGCGCCCAGCCCCAAAATCGCAAGGTCCGCAATCGCCCATTCCGGACAGTTCGGCGCGAACACGCCCACGCGGTCGCCCGCCTTGATCCCCAACTCCGCCAGCGCCTTCGACAGTCCCGCCACGCGCCGCAGCATTTCTCTCGCCGGCATCGACTCCCACACCGCCGGCTCGGTTCCGCGCAGCTTGCGCCACATCTGCGCCCGCGGGTTCGCAAAATTATCCACCGCGTCGAGGAAGCATTTCACAATGGATGGATATTCCGTGGGCATTGCCGTCACTCTAGCCCATTGCGCTCGGCCCGCGCAATGCGCCGCGCGCACGGTCAGGCGTGTAGGGGCGTAGCACTGCTACGCCCGGCGATAATCCTTGGCGAGATCGTAGCCATCTGCCTCGTTCGCGATGCGCCGTTGGTTTCGTAGGGGCACGATAGATCGTGCCCGGCCCGCTTGCTTGGCTCGGCGTCCGCCCTCCGCTGCCGGATCCCAAAAGTCCACACCACCCCACCCTTGCGCTCGCCCGATTAAGTACTAAGATGATCCCGTGAACGCTGCCATAGAGCTGGGATCGTCGCGCCGGCCTCACCGACGGGCAGGAAGCTACGACCTTACCCGCGTGTGGCTTTCATCCGCCGCCGTCACTTTTTCGCCCGCAGGGGCACAGCATGCTGTGCCCGGCGAGAATTCCTGGCGCGATGCAGATCATTCGTCTCCGCTGATCCCCGAAGAGCACTACGTGGAGTGCGGCGGCTTGCCGACGCTGTCTGTCGTCGGAGCTTGCTCCGGCGACTCCGGCGAGGTGATTACGGTGATTCCCGAGCCGAGACACCGCTGCGACTTACGGACACCTTCAAGTATTTCTAATCGACAACCGCGCCGAATAGAAATCGCCGTAACTCCAACAAAACAAACAATCGGTGCCATTTCTAATCGACAGAAGATCGGGGGGGGGCCCGAACCCTTTTTCGGAGCCTTTCCATGGTGAAAATCGCCACGGACGAAACCACCACCTACCAGCCCCAGCGCGCCCCGCGCGGCACGGCGCTCTCCTGCAAAGGCTGGCAGCAGGAAGCCGCCCTGCGCATGCTGATGAACAACCTCGATCCCGAGGTCGCCGAGAAGCCCGAGGACCTGATCGTCTACGGCGGGCGCGGCAAAGCGGCGCGCAACTGGAAATGCTTCCACGCCATCGTCGCCTCGCTCCGCGCCCTCGAAAATGACGAAACGCTCCTCGTGCAATCCGGCAAGCCGGTCGGAGTTTTCCGCACCCACGCATACGCGCCGCGC
Source organism: uncultured Acidobacteriota bacterium (assembly GCA_963769415.1). GTDB lineage: Bacteria > Acidobacteriota > Terriglobia > Acidiferrales > UBA7541 > Palsa-295. The sequence continues at coordinate 697,362 of CAVYLM010000005.1, read as the reverse complement.
GTCCTGATCGCCAATTCCAACCTGGTCGGACACTGGAGCGACTGGAAGCATTTCGATGAACTCGACCGCGCCGGTCTGATGATGTACGGCCAGATGACCGCCGGAAGCTGGATATACATCGGCACGCAGGGAATTTTGCAGGGCACGTACGAGACATTCGCCGCGGCCGGGCGAAAACATTTTCAGGGCGATCTCGCCGGCAAACTCATCGCCAGCGGCGGCATGGGTGGGATGGGCGGCGCGCAACCTCTCGCCGCCACCCTCAACGGCGCGGCCTTTCTCGGAATCGACGTCGATCCCGAGCACATCAAGCGCCGCGTGAAGACCGGTTACTGCGACGTGATGGTGAACAATCTCGACGAGGCGCTGCGCATCCTCAAGAACGCCGTCCGCAAGCGCGAAGCGACATCCGTCGGCCTGGTCGGCAACTGCGCGGACGTGATTCCCGAGCTTGCCCGCCGCGGCGTCGTTCCCGATCTGCTTACCGACCAGACCAGCGCGCACGATCCGCTGGGCGGCTACATCCCGCAGGGCCTCGACGTCGCGCAGGCGGCGGAGCTGCGCAAATCCGATCCCGACTCGTATCTCAAGCGTTCGCTCGCATCTATTGCCCGGCACGTCGAAGGCATGCTCGCGCTCCAGAAACTCGGCTCCGTCACGTTCGACTACGGCAACAACATCCGTACTTTCGCGTTTCAGCAGGGCGTGAAAAACGCCTACGATTTTCCAGGCTTTGTCCCCGCCTATATTCGGCCGCTATTCTGCGAGGGCCGCGGCCCGTTCCGGTGGGCGGCGCTGTCCGGCGAACCGTCCGATATTCACCGCACGGACAAGCTCGTCCTCGAAATGTTTCCGCACGACGAAATCCTCTGCCGCTGGATTGCGCTCGCGCAAAAGCGCGTCCGGTTTCAGGGACTGCCGTCGCGCATCTGCTGGCTCGGCTACGGCGAGCGCGACAAATTCGGCCTGGCGCATCAACGATCTCGTCGCGCGAGGTGAATTGAAGGCGCCCATCGTCATCGGCCGCGACCATCTCGATTGCGGCTCGGTCGCGTCGCCCTACCGCGAAACCGAATCCATGCGCGACGGCTCCGACGCCGTCGCCGACTGGCCGCTGCTCAACGCCCTGCTCAACACCGCCAGCGGCGCCAGCTGGGTCTCGATTCACAATGGCGGCGGAGTCGGCATCGGCTACGCACAGCACGCCGGGCAGGTCCTCGTCGCCGACGGCACGAAAGAAATGGCCGCACGCATCGAGCGCGTCCTCACCAACGACCCGGGCATCGGCGTCGCTCGCCACGTCGACGCCGGCTACCCCGAAGCCATCGACTTCGCCCGCAAATCCGGTGTGAAAATTCCGATGATGTGACGCTGCTTTTGTAGCGGCAGCCTTTCAGGCTGGCGCCTTGGGGCTTTCCTCGGCGTTGCTGCCACGGCAGTAGTTTTTTGGGATGCTACGCGTTAGTATCGGGCCTCCGCCCTTGCCCGACTGGCTGATTACCGGCTGCTCGGAGCTGCTCACGCTGCGCGGTCCCGTTCCGCGCCGCGGACGCGGCCTTGCAGAACTGGGCCTGATTCGCGACGGCGCGATCCTCACGCACGGCGACCGCATCACGGCGATCGGCCCGCGCCGCACGGTCGAACGCCACAAAGACGCGCGCCGCGCCGAGAAACTGGATTTCGGCGGACGTGTCGTTTTGCCCGGCTTCGTCGACGCGCACACGCACCTGATTTTTCCAGCGAGCCGCGCCGCCGAATACGAGCAGCGCATTTCAGGAAAAACGTACGAGGAAATCGCGCGCGCCGGCGGCGGAATCCGCTCGACGGTGAAACTCCTGCGCCGCTCCAGTGCGAAAGCGCTTCGCGAGCACGCTCGCGCGCATCTGCGGCAATTCGCGCAGCACGGAACCACGACGCTCGAAGCCAAAAGCGGCTATGGCCTCGATTGGAAGAGCGAGTTCAAGATTCTCGACGTGCTCGGCCAGCTGCACCAGCAGCAGCCGCTCGATATTGTTCGCACGTTTCTGGGCGCGCACATCGTTCCGCCGGAATACCAGCGGAGGCCGGACGCATTCGTCGATCTGCTGGTGAAGCGCTGGATTCCCGCGGTGGCGACCGCGGGGCTTGCGGAATTTTGCGACGTCTATTGCGATCGCGGCGCGTTCAGCGTGGCGCAGGCGCGCAGGATCTTGTCCGCGGGCCGCGCGTGCGGGCTTGTGCCGCGCATGCACGCCGAGCAGCTGGCGCGCACGGGCGCGGCGCGGCTCGCCATCGAGTTGCAGGCCGCGAGCGCCGATCATTTGGAAAAGATCGACGACGGCGACATTCGCGCGCTCGCGCTTTCGAACGTCGTATGCACTTTGCTTCCGGGCTGCTGCTTTCATCTCGGCCTCGGAAATTTTCCTCCGGCGCACAAGCTGATCGAAGCGGGCGCGATCGTCGCGCTCGCCACCGATTTCAATCCGGGCACGAGCCCGACGCTCAGCATGTCCATGATTTTGTCGCTCGCCTGCACGCAGATGCGCATGACTCCGGCCGAAGCGATTGCGGCCGCGACGATCAATCCGGCGTACTCGCTGCGCCTGCACGACCGCGTCGGCTCGCTCGCGGTTGGCAAATATGCGGACCTGGCCGCATTTGATGTCGCCAGCTACCGCGAAATTCCGTATTATTTTGGCGTGAACCTCTGCAGCTTGACCATGAAGCGCGGCGCGATTGTCCACTCCAAGAGGCCCCAGACGGGAATGTGAAGATTGAGGTCGTGATTGGAAATGAACTGGCAGCGCGAATGGCATTGGTTCTCAACCAACTGGGGCAATGCTTTCAGCGTTGCGGGATTTGTGGTGAGCGCCGCGACGCTCTTTGTGGCCAAGTGGGCCAAAGACGCCGCACAAGATGCTAAAGCAGAGGCGCGCAGGAGGAATTTGGTCGACGAATTAGAAGACGCACAACGGAAGGCGGAGCAGGTCGGCAACTATCTGGGTCAGGAAAAATGGGAAATTGTCCTGCTTCGCTCTCAAGAGGTGGTTACGTCCTGCAGCCAAATACTTCGACGCTGGGGAGCACATGAGCTGTCTGAGCGGTCCCGCGACAATATTCTCATCGCTCAACGGCAGGCTGGTTCGATCGCTCAGGTCGCCCTTCGGGCGCCAAGAATACCTCCGACAGAACAGGACCTACGAAGGATAGCCGCGGCGCAGCACAAGGCGCTTCAATTGCTTTCTGGTGAGACAGCCGAGATCGCGGGTAAGATATAGACGGAGCCGAAATATGACCGAGAAGGAAAACCAACTGGTTTTGCAGCTCTTGGAAAAGACCAAGGCCAAAGCGATTCCGTGGGAGCCAACAGCCGGGGAAAATGAATTCGTTGCTCCTTACAAAGGTCATGTGACGTTTACCATCGCGAAGTACGATGATCCGGAATACTATGGCAACTCCTATAGGCTTGTTATGCGTGATTCAGGAAATCGAGAAATGTTGGTGTTGCAAGGCGATGATCGCCCATTGATGGGCACCCAGAAACCTCCGCTAGACGCTCTCTACAAAGCGGCCCACGACTCTGCGCTGAAAGTCGAGGAAACCCTTGACGCCATCTTGGATGACCTGAGAGCGGCGGGTTAACGCACGCATCAACCCCTGCAGATGAAAAAGCTCGTCGAAAGCGTTCCCAATTTTTCCGAGGGCCGTCAGGCGGCGAAGGTCGACGCCATCGTCAACGCGATGCGCGCGGTTCCGGGCGTGTACCTGCTCGCGCGCGAAAGCGACGCGGACCACAACCGCAGCGTCGTCACGCTGGCGGGAGAACCCGAAGCCGTTCGTGAAGCGGTGGTGCGCGGCGTGGGCAAAGCCGCCGAAGTAATCGATCTCACGCGGCAAACCGGCGCGCATCCGCGCATCGGCGCGACCGACGTCGTGCCTTTCATTCCCATCGAGGGCGTCACGATCGAGGATTGCGTCAAGCTGGCGAACGAGGCCGGGCGCGAGATCTGGGAGCGCTACCACATCCCGGTCTATTTCTACGAAGCGGCCGCGCAGTGGCCCGAGCGAACGAACCTGGAAAATATCCGCCGCGGGCAGTTCGAAGGCCTGCGCGACGAGGTGCAGCGCAATCCGCAGCGCGCGCCGGACATCGGCGAGCCGCGCCTGCATCCCACAGCCGGAGCGACGGTGGTGGGCGCGCGCAAATTCCTGATCGCCTACAACATCAATCTGAATACGGCCGATCTGGACATCGCCAAGCGCATCGCGAAGACGATTCGCTTTTCGAGCGGCGGAATGCCCTGCGTGAAAGCCATGGGAGTGGACCTGCGCGCGCGCAACCTGGCGCAAGTCTCGATGAACCTCACGGATTTCGAGCGCACCCCGATTCATCAGGTTTTCGAGACGGTGAAACGCGAGGCCGAGCGGCTTGGCGTGGGAATCATCGGCAGCGAAATCGTGGGGCTGATTCCCCGCCGCGCGATCGAAAAGACCGCCGAGTTTTACTTGAAGGTCGAGAACTTTTCATCGGCGCAGGTGCTGGAGAATCGGCTGGAAGAATCGCTCGCCGAAGCGGCGGCGAAAAGTCACGCAAGTCTCGCGGCGCTGGCGCAGCCGTTTATCGACGCAGTGGCCAATCCCACGCCCGCTCCGGGAGGCGGATCGGTGGCGGCCCTGGCCGGTTCGCTCGGCGCCGCGCTCGGGCAGATGGTGGCCGACATTTCGCGGAAGAAAAAATCGCTCGCGGTGCATGCGGAACGGCTGGAGCAGATGGCCGGCGAGCTTCGCAAAGCATCCAAAGCCTTGGCGGAAGGAATCGACCGCGACGCGGCGTCCTACGAATCCGTCCTCGTTGCGCACCGGCTGCCAAAGGACACGGTCGAGGCGCAACAGCGCCGCGATCGCGCGATTCAGCAAGCGTTCATGGGCGCGGTGAACGTGCCCCTTGAACTTGCGCGCCGAGCCGCCGAAGTTTTTGAGGCGCTCGGGCAACTGGAACCCATGGCGGGCACGTCTATGTTATCTGACGTGCGCGTGGGCCGCATGATGGCCGCGACGGCGGTCCGCGGCGCGCTTGAAAACGTGAACACAAACCTCGCATCCATCACCGATGCCGCGTTCGCCGGCCGCGTGCGCTCCGAGGCTTTATCTCTCGGCGCCCGGGTAAGCGAAAGTTCGATAGCCACCGGCCGATAGAGCTATCCTAGTAGTCCTGAGGGTAATAACGTGAAACACCAAATTCGCTGGTTTGCCGGGATCGCCATGCTGGCGTCCCTCGTTTTGCTGGCCGCGCTGGCTTTCGCGCCGCAGCCGGCCTCCGCGGGATCGCTCAGCACCGCGATCATGGGGATGTTCCCCAAAGAAGTGGGCGAGTTCAGCTACGCCGACCTGAAAACCGCGCGAAAATTTCCGTGGTTCAATCAGCTGAAGGAACAAATGCTGCCGAGCCACTTCCGCGATTTCGAGAAATTCCTCGCCTCCGCGGGCGTGGACCCGAATACACAGGTGGATGAGCTTGCCTGGGGCGCAATCACGGCGACGAAAACGAGCGGAGAACAAGTCGTCGGCGTCGCGCTGGGATCCTATGATCCTTCCTCAAGCGAAGAGCACTTCAAGCAGCAGAAGCTGCCGATGATCGAATACCACGGTTATCACATGTACGCGTTCGGCAGCGGAACGGGCGCCAACGACATTCTGTTCATGTTCATCGATGCGAACACGGCGGCCTTCGGAAACCGCCACGGGCTCGAGGAACTGGTCGACGTTCGCACCGGCGTGATGGAGAGCCTGCTGACCAACGACTTCATTTTCCCGCTGATCGGCGAAGCCAACGGCAACGGAACCATCTGGAGCGTGCTGGACAAGAACTACGCGCACATGGCCATGCAGCAGCTCTTGCCGGAAGCGACCCAGTTCCAGCAAGCCGCACCGATCCTGAGCCGCATTCGCGCGATGACGATTACCGTCGACGCACAAAGCGGCATCGACGCGCATTTCCAGGCCGTGTGCAGCACTCCGGATGACGCGAATCTGCTGGCCGCGGGAATGCAGGCCGCGCTGATGATGCGGCGTTATCAGGAAGCGCAGGATCATCCGGATCTCGCCGGCGCGCTCGATCAGGTGCGCGTGTCTCCGACCGGCGACCGGCTGAAAATCGAAGTTCCGGTGAGCCAGGATCAGCTTTTGTCGCTGATCAAGACGCGGGCGTTCGCGACGTCGATGTAGGCGGGGGAAGATTCAGTCGAACTGAAGCGGTTTGCGGAGTATCAGGAAGCCGAGCTGGACTTGGCCACGCCGCAGGGTTTCAAAAGCGTGACGCGCACGTGGCCGTTGCGCGATTCGCATCGAACCCGGCCGGCAGCTTTCCCTTCCAGGCGCGCCCGAATTCCGTCCGATTTAGGCCCAGCCGGCGAATCGATCGTGATTTCCAGGCGATCGGAAAACTCTTCGACCAAAACGTGTATCGTCGAGGCGCTGCCCGCTCCGTTGCCGGCAGCGGCCATCTCGCGAGATGCGTCATGCGCAGCGGCGGCGATATCGTCGCGAGTTGCATCGGGAAGCCCCGCGCGCCCGGCCGCGTGAGACATGATCACGCCAAGAGAAGTGAGCAGCCTCGAATCGTTATCCAGGTTGCATTCAATGCGGCTGGTTCGGACGCCGGAAGCGGCAGAAGGCTTCGCGGCGGGTTCAGCGCTCATTACTTGTCCCCGGGTTCGGCCACGTGCAAATCGCAGGCTTCGCGGCAGTCCGGGCAGTAGTACATGCCATCATCGCAGAGACGGATGCTTTCCATGGACTGGCAGAAGGAGCAGTACTTCTCGCAGGTGCATTGCGATTCGGTCTTGTCGCACTGCGCGCAAACAACGATGGTCGCCATAGCTATCCTTCCGCTGGGAGCCGGAATCGCCTCCCATCATAGTAGGTGACAGAAGCACGCGAGACAAGCGCGGACGCGCGTCGAGATGGCGCGCGAAATGATTTGCCGCGCGCCATCTCGACGCGAACCCGTTAGCGCTTCTCGTTTCTCGCTTTTTCGACCGGCAAAGCGCGCTGCGCCCCAACCGTCGGCGGCACTTCCGCCGTGGCGTTCGCGGGCGTGGCCGCCGGGAACGTAAGTTCGCGGCCGTCGGAAATTGCCGCGGCGGCTTCGGTGTTCTCTTCAGGCACGGGCGACGACACGGGCACGAGCGCCCCTTCGGCTTCCTTCAGGAACGTCAGGCCGTTTTCGCCGTGGTTCCAGTCGATCGAGATCACGTCGCCGAGCTGAACCTGATTCGTGGCCAGCAGGCTCGCCAGCGGATAAACGACGTTGCGCTCGATGGCCCGCTTCAGGTGCCGGGCGCCGTATTTCAGGTCCGTTCCTTCGCGCAGCAGGAAATCGCGGGCGGGCTGCGTGACGCGGAACAGGAAGCGGCCCCTGGCGGTTTCCAGAACGCGCTGCTGCACCATGCCCAGCTCGATTTCCAGAATCTGCTCGAGTTGCTGCGAGCGCAGCGGGTGGAAGACGACGACCTTGTCGATGCGGTTCATGAACTCCGGCGCGAATTTGCGCTTGGCTGCTTCGGCCGCGGTGCGCTCGACCTTCTGGTCGAGACCAACTTGCGTTTCTGGCCGGAGCAAAGGCGCAAATCCCAGACCGCCGGTCATCAGCTCGGTGATTTCGCCGCCGCCGAGGTTCGAGGTCATGAAAATCATGGTCTGCGAAAGATCGACGCGGCGGTTGTCGCCGAGCGTGAGCGTGGCCTTGTCGAGGATGCCGAGCAGCAACTGCCATAGGGCGTCCGAGGCCTTCTCGATTTCGTCGAACAGCAAGAAGCTGATCTTCAATTTGTCGGTGTGATATTGGGCGAGCGCTTCCTGCGTGATCAGCGGGTGCGTCTCGCGGTGCCCGAGGTATCCCGGGGGCGAGCCGATCAGCTTGGCAATTTCGTGCGAGTGCTGGAACTCGGCGCAGTCCACCTTGATGACAGCGCGCGGATCGCCGAACAGCACTTCAGCCGTGGCCTCCACGACGCGCGTCTTGCCAGCGCCAGTCGGCCCGAGGAACAGAAGGTTCCCCACCGGGCGGCCCGGCGAATTCAAGCCGGCGCGAAACACCTGATACAGGTCGACGACGGCCTGCACCGCTTCGTCCTGCCCCACGATCTTCCGTCGCAGCCCTCCCTCGAAATCACGCGACTCCACGCTGCGGAGGGTCGGGTCGAGTTGTAGTGCTTGCGCGCCCATGGTAATGCTCCCCTACCGGAACTTTCTGCCGCCATCTTGATTGCGCGGTTCGGAGCGCTCGAATTGATCGAGCTTGATGTCCACCGTTGAACGCAGCAATCGCAATTGCGTGACCAGTTCCCGGCTCGAATTGGCGCGATCCGTCAACACCAGCATCGGCGGCGAAAGATCGGCCAGGTCCAGGTTAAGGTTGCGTAATGAATGCATCAGGTTTTGCACGTAAAGCGACCGTATATTGAACAGCTCGACCCGGCTGCTGACCCGCTCGCGCAGGTCTGACCAGTTCAGCTCGAGGAAAGGGTGGCTCCGCGAAACCGTGCGGACCACTTCGTCGGTGATACGCGGCCGTTCCCCCAGCCGCGCCAGTTGGAGCTGCTGCACTTTGCCTTGCCGGCGCACGTTGTGCACCAGAAAGTAGGTGTTCCCTTTTCGCCGCACGAAAGCCACAACTATCTCCTTCGAGCCGGGCACCACGTCCAACTGCGACGTAGTGTATGGGCCGTCCACTACACCGTCAATGGTACGATGCAAGAAGTGGACCAAAGTTGCATCGAATTGGTTAATGCTAGGGTGGAACTTGCGCTGGTCGGGCGAACGGTGGAAATACGGGATTTGCCGATACGCGCGGGCCGCGTGGCCAAGCAAAGATTTATCGTAGTTATTAAGATGCTTGATCGAGGCGGCGGGTGATCTGCCGGGAGGCCGGAAATGTCGTGGGAGTTGGTATACCAACTGGTGAAAAAGATCCCACGCGGGCGCGTGACCACGTATGGAGAGCTGGCGCGGCGGCTGCGGTTTCGCGGCGGCGCGCGCGCCGTGGGCTATGCGATGGCGGCGTGCCCGAGCGGACGCGGGATACCGTGGCAACGCGTGGTCGGCGCGGGCGGGCGGCTGATCATTCGCGAGCCGTACGGCAGTTTGCAGCGGAAGCTGCTGGAATCGGAAGGCGTGAGGATCGAAGGGACGCGTGTGGACATGCGCATTTACGCCGTGACGCTGAAAGAGAGAACGGGACTGAACGGAAAACGCAGCGGTAAACGCTAGCTGCTTGCGGGTCCCACGGCTAAAGCCCTTTGAGATTTGACGAATCTTTTCGCGGGGCTGAAGCCCCGCGCTTCCACCGGGCCCCCAAAACCGATCGCAGACGCTGATTCGCGCGGCTTCGCGGTTTGTGTTATAGAATTGTTTCCCCCAACTACAAGGGATTCATTCCGTGGGCGAACCCATCATTCAAGTCGAGAACCTGTACAAGAACTACGGCGACGTGGAAGCGCTGCGCGGCGCGAGTTTCTCGGTCCAGGAAGGCGAGGTGTTCGGCTTGCTGGGCCCCAACGGCGCGGGAAAAACGACCACGATTGAAATTCTCGAGGGGCTGCGGACGGCGGACCGCGGCGTGGCGCGCGTCTGCGGGTTGGACCCAGGGAAAACGGGCGAGAGTTACAAGGAGATCATCGGAGCGGTTCTGCAGTCCACCGCCCTGCCCTCGAAGCTGCGCGTGCGCGAAGCGCTGGAGCTTTTCGCAAATTTCTATCCGCGGCACGCGGACGTCGGCCAGCTATTGCGGCGTTTTCAGCTGGAAGAAAAGGCGCACGCGTTTTACAGCGACCTTTCCGGCGGGCAGAAGCAGCGGCTGGCGTTGGCGATGGCGCTGGTGAACGATCCGCGCGTCGTGTTTCTGGACGAACCGACGGCGGGCCTCGATCCGCAGGTGCGCCGCGAAATTTACGACATCATCGCGGAGCTGCGCGGCAGCAAGAAAACGGTCCTGATCACGACGCACTACATCGAAGAGGCGGAGCGGCTGTGCGACCGCGTGGCGATCATCGACCACGGCCGCGTGATCGCGCTGGGCACGCCGCGAGAGTTGAAGCAAGGCTCCGCGGGGACCACGCGCATCGAAGTGCGCCTCGCGCGGCCGCTGTCGAATGGATCGATGGTCAAGCTTGACGGCGTCGCCGACTGCCGCGAATTCGACGGCGCATTGGTGCTGCACTCGACGCGGCCGCCGCAGACGATCGTGGCGCTCGTCAAACAGCTGGAAGCGGAGAACAACGAACTGCAAAGCCTGGAAATGTTTTCGCCGTCGCTCGAAGATGTGTTCATCGAACTGACCGGGCGGCGGCTGCGGGAGTGACATGGGAATCCTGAGCCGCACGTGGACGCTGACGAAGGTGCGATTGATTCTGGCGACGCGCAATCGCGCATTTTTCTTCTTCAGCCTGGTGATGCCGCTGATTTTCCTGGTTGGCGCGGTGATTTTTATCGGCAAGCGCACGCAGTGGGCAGGCTATATCCTCGGCGCCATCCTGACCACGACCGTGATGGGCAGCTTCTGGGGACTGAGCGTTCAGCTGGTCACTTTTCGCGAGCAAGGAATCCTGAGGCGCTTTCGGATCGCGCCGGTGGGCGCCGGGCCGATGCTGGCGTCGAGCATTATTTCGAACTATTTCATGGCGATGCCGGTCGTGATCCTGGAAATCCTCGTCTGCCGGTTCGTGCTGCACATGCAGAACTGGGGAAACCTGTGGGCGATTTTTGTGCTGGTGACCATCGGCTCGGCGACGTTTTCCTCGCTGGGCCTCATCGTCGCCAGCGTGACGAACACGATGCAGGAAACGCAGATGATCAACAACCTGATCTGGATGGGATTTATTTTTCTGGGCGGCGCGACGATTCCCATTGGATCGTTTCCGCACTGGTTGCAGCACATATCGCTCTTTATCCCCGCGCAGTATCTCGCCACCGGCTTGCAATCGGCGGCCACATGGCAGGCCACGTTCTGGGAGGTCTTTGAAGACTCGGTTGCGCTGTCGCTCGGACTTTTCGTCGCGTTTGAGATGTCGCGCAGGCTTTTCCGCTGGGAGCCCGAAGCGAAGGCGCCTAAGAGCGCCAAATTGTGGGTGGTGGCGGCGTTTTTGCCGTTTCTGATTTTTGGCGCGTGGGAGAACTTTTACGGCTCGCAACTGAAGCGGGTGAATACGAACTATCGCGTCCTGAGCCGCATGCTGCCGGGACAGATGCAAGCGCCGCACTAGATTTTGAATAATGTGGCGTCCGAAACTACGCTGAATCCAACTTCTCCCGGGTGTCATCGAAACAGTTCTGCTATCCACTGAAGGAGCAGCCATGAAAGCGATTCGCGTAAGCCAGTTTGGCGGGCCCGAGGCGCTGAAGCTCGAAGAAGTGCCCGACCTGAAGCCGGGAGCCGGCCAGGTGGTGGTGCGCATGCGCGCGATCGGCGTGAATCCGGTCGAAACGTACATGCGCGCGGGGACGTATCCGCGAAAGCCTGCGCTGCCCTACACGCCGGGCGCGGACGGCGCCGGAACCATTGAGGCGATCGGGCCGGCGGCGAGCGGCCCCGCATCAGGCAAGGTAGCGCCGCGATTCAAGGTCGGCGATCGCGTCTATATCGCCGCCAGCTTGAGCGGGGCGTACGCGGAGCAATCGCTTTGCGACGAGCGGCTGATCTTTCCTTTGCCGGCGCACGTGTCGTTCGCGCAGGGCGCGGCGATGAATGTTCCGTACTCGACCGCGTTTCGTGCGCTGTTCCACAAGGCGCAGGCGCGCGGCGGCGAGACTGTCCTGATTCACGGCGCAAGCGGAGCGGTGGGCAGCGCCGCCGTGCAACTGGCGAGGGCCGCCGGCCTGCACGTGGTCGGCACCGTGGGCAGCGATCGCGGGCGGCAGCTCGTGCTCGCCGAAGGCGCGCACGAAGTGCTCGATCACACTTCGCCGGGACATTTCGATGAGGCATTGGCGCTGACCGGGGGCCGCGGATTCGACGTGATCGTCGAAATGCTCGCCAATGTGAACCTCGGGCGCGATCTTCCGATACTGGCGCCGCGCGGGCGCGTGGTCCTTGTCGGGAACCGAGGAAGCGCGGAAATCGACGCGCGCCACACAATGACGCGCGACGCTTCCATCATCGGCATGAGCATGTGGAACGCTTCGACCGAAGAAGTGATCAGCATCCATTCGGCGCTGGTGGCGGGCCTCGAAAACAAGACACTGCGGCCGATCATTAACCAGGAAATTCCGCTCGCCGAAGCGGCGCGCGCGCACGTGGCGGTGATGGCTCCGGGCGCGTACGGAAAAATCGTCCTGATTCCCTAGTCTTCTCCTCGCGCCGAAAATGAACCCCTCGACGATCGAAACGGGAGCGACTCATACGGTTCTTCCTGCCGTCGCAGGGGCGATTATCGTCGCGCTGATTCTCTGGGAAACGTTCGAGACCATCGTTCTTCCGCGACGAGTCGCGCGCCGTTTCCGGTTCACCGTTCTCGTCTATCGCAGCGTCTGGCTCCCCTGGAAGGCGCTGGCCCGCAGGTTCACCAAGCCGAAAGCCCGCGAAACGTTTCTGAGCTATTTCGGTCCGCTTTCCCTGCTGATTTTATTCTCGGTATGGGCGGGCGTGATTGTGTGCGGCTTCGCGCTCATGTATTACAGCGGATCGGCCCGGGATTCCACCCATCCCACATTTGACACGTGCTTTTACTTCAGTGGCACCACGATGTTCACGCTGGGTCTCGGCGACGTTGTTCCGCACACGAGCGCCGAACGCTTCCTCGTGGTGATGGAAAGCGGCCTGGGCCTCGGATTTCTCGCTCTGATCCTCAGCTACCTGCCCGTGATCTACCAGGCGTTTTCACGGCGCGAGGTGAATATCGTCCTGCTCGACGCACGCGCGGGATCGCCGCCCACGGCGGCCGAGCTCTTGCGCCGTCACGTGGGGGCGAATTACACGGCCGAGCTCGAGCGGGTCCTGCGCGATTGGGAACGCGCAGCGGCGGACATTCTCGAAAGCCACGTTTCCTATCCAGCGGTCAGTTATTTTCGGTCGCAGCATACGAATGAATCGTGGCTCGCCGCGCTCACCGCGATCCTCGACACATGCAGCCTGCTGATGGCGTGCATCGACCATGGCTCGTCGCGCCAGGCGCGGCTCACATTTGCGATGGGCCGGCACACGGTGGTTGATCTCTCGCAACTCTTTGGAGAAGCGCCGGTGCAGGACGCACCGGACCGCCTGCCACGGAGCGAATTCGAGCGCCTGCGCACCCTCCTGGTGCAGGCGGGCTTTCAGATTCGCGATGACGACTACTCGCGCGAGAAGCTCACGAAACTGCGCGCGATGTACGAGCCGTTCCTGCCGGCGCTGAGCCGTTATCTTTACATGGAAATTCCGCCGTGGATTCTCGCCAAAGAGATCGCCGACAATTGGAAGACGAGCGCGTGGGGCCGCATCTCCGGCCTTGCCGGCGACCGGCAGCTGCTCGACGACCACAACGATTGACGCCGGTTCTATCCCCAGGCTGGTATCCGTCCAATTTGGCATCGTTTTACGAACGCTGCGCGAGACCGTTTTCCTGCGCGCGAAAATCCGTGTGCTATAATTTTCCTTTCACAGGGCCATAAAAGTTTCTTTCGACGCCGCGGAGAGAGCCATGAGCCTGCCCAAAACCGAGAAGATCTGGCACAACGGAAAATTCATCAATTGGGACGACGCCACGATCCACGTTCTTTCGCACGTGGTCAGCTACGGCTCCGCGGTTTTCGAAGGCATCCGCTGCTACGACGCGCCGCAGGGCGCGGCGATTTTCCGTCTTCGCGAGCACATGCAGCGCCTGATCCATTCCGCGTACATCTATCGCATGGAAGTTCCCTACTCGCTCGACGCGCTCTGCAACGCGAGCCTCGAGCTGGTGCGCGTGAATAAAGTTCCGGCCTGCTACATCCGGCCGATCGTGCTGCGCGGCTATGGCGACGCGGGCGTGAATCCGCAGAACAATCCCATCGAGACGTATCTCGCCTGCTGGGAATGGGGAAAATATCTGGGCGAAGAGGCGCTGAAAACCGGGGTCGACGTCTGCGTCAGCTCCTGGAACCGCCCGGCCCCGAACACGCTGCCGCAAATGGCGAAAGCCGCCGCGAACTACATGAACTCGCAGCTCATCCGCATGGAAGCGAAAGTGAACGGGTACGAGGAAGGCGTCGCGCTCGACACCAACGGCTACGTGAGCGAAGGCTCCGGCGAAAACATTTTCGTGGTAACAAATGGCTCGCTGATGACACCGCCGCTCGCGAATTCCGCGCTGCCCGGCATCACCCGCGATTCGATCATGACGCTGTGCCACGATTTCGGTATTCCGGTCGCCGAGCAGATGATTCCGCGCGAGATGCTCTACATCGCGGACGAGGTTTTCCTCTGCGGCACGGCCGCGGAAGTCACGCCCGTGCGCTCAATCGACCGCATCAAGGTTGGTTCGGGCTCTCGCGGCCCCATCACCAAGCGCCTCCAGGACGAGTTCTTCGCCATCACCAGCGGCAAGATGCCGGACCGCCACGGCTGGCTTTCTCCGCTGAACGTACCGAGCGCCGCAGTTCGATAAGGCGCCTGGGTCGGCAAAATTCGGGCGCCGCCCGGCGGTCGCATGGCCGTGGCCGTGTTTCTTTGACTCCCCTTCTCTAATTCTGTAGAATCCGCGCGGTCGCGTAACGGATACATGTCCAATCTGCCGCAGAAACTCGTCGCCGAGCTTGTGGGCACGTTTGTGTTTGTCTTTATCAACGCCGGCGCGATTTGCGCGGACACGTACCTCGCCTCGACCGGACAGAGCGGCCTCGGACTTCTCGGCATCGCGGTTGCGGCCGGGCTTTCCTTCGCCGTAATGGCCACCGCTCTGGGGCACGTCTCCGGCGCGCACTTCAATCCCGCGATTACGATCGGCTTTTGGGTTACGCGGCGCCTCGGGACGATCGACAGCATCGCCTACTGGATCGCGCAACTGCTCGGCGCCACCGCGGCCGCGTACACGATCAAGCTGGTCATCCCGGACAGCACCTGGACCGCGAAGGCGCTCGGTTCGATCACGCCGGACCTTGGCGGTGATTTCACTCGCGCGCACGGCATCGCGCTCGAAGCCGTGATGACGTTTTTTCTCGTCTTCGTCGTGTTCGCGACTGCTGTCGACGCCAAAGGCGCCTTCAGCAAGATCGCCGGCTTTGCTACCGGCCTCACCATCACCGTCGATATTCTCTTTGGCGGCCCATTCACTGGCGCGGCGATGAATCCCGCTCGCGCGTTCGGCCCCGCACTGGCCACCACCCACTGGCAAAACCACGGCGTATATTGGGCGGGCCCGTTGCTCGGCGGAGTGATCGCCGGATTTCTGTACGATCGCGTCTTCCTCCGAAATCAGCCGCCCGCTTAGCCGCAGCGAAAGCAGCCCGAACAGCCTCCCGCCGCGCTGCGCTTCGTATCCGTTGCACCCCTAGAAACTCACTCGCCCGGCCTTCTTGTTGGGTACTAGAACCCGTGCTAGCTTTGGCTTCAGATTCGCACCCGGGGAGTGCTCTCGATGGCTCTGAATATTGACGATCTCCTGCGCCGCGCCGTTGACCAACGCGCCTCCGACTTGCACCTGAAAGTCGGCAACCACCCATATCTCCGCATCGACGGCCAGCTGGGCGGGCTCACCGACGTCGCCCGCATCACGCCGGAAGAAATGCTGTCGATGGCGTTCAGCATGATGACCAACCGGCAGAAGCAGAAGTTCAAGGAGACCGCCGAGCTCGACATGGCGTACGGTGTCGCCGGCCTGGGCCGCTTCCGCGTCAACGTCTTCCAGCAGCGCGGCAACGTTGGCATGGTTCTCCGCGTCATCCCGACCAAGATTCGCACCATCGAAGAGCTCGAGCTCCCGCGCGTCCTCATGCAGGTCTGCGAAGAGCAACGCGGCTTGATCCTCACCACGGGCACGACCGGTTCCGGCAAGTCCACCACGCTCGCTGCCATGATTGACCGCGTGAATTCTCTCCGCGCCGAGCACATCATTACCATCGAGGACCCGATCGAGTATCTGCACCGCGACAAAAAGGGATTCATCAACCAGCGCGAAGTCGAAGTCGATACGTCGTCGTTCTCGACCGCTCTGCGCGCCGCGTTGCGCCAGGACCCGGACGTGGTTCTGGTCGGCGAAATGCGCGACCTGGAAACGATTTCAACCGCCCTGCTCGCCGCGGAAACCGGCCACCTGGTTCTTTCGACCCTACACACTCTCGACGCCACGGAAACGATTCAGCGCATCATCGCCGTCTTCCCGCCGCCGGAGCAGAAACAGATTCGCCTGCAACTCGCCGGGACGCTGAAAGCCGTGGTCAGCCAGCGCCTGGTCCGCAAGAGCGACGGCACCGGCCGCGTGCCCGCAGTCGAAGTCATGATCACCACCGGCTACATCCGCGATTGCATCATCAATCCGGACAAGACGCGCATGATTCGCGACGCCATCGCCGCCGGCACCAGCCAGTACGGCATGCAGACGTTCGATCAATCGCTCTTCGATCTCTATTCGCGCAACCTGATCACGCTCGAAGAAGCTTTGACGCGCGCCTCGAACCCGGACGATTTCCACCTCCGCGTTCAGGGTATCCGCTCCTCCGCCGATTCCGCGCGCGAGGACATGGAACGCGCCATGAACGAATTCGAGCGCCTCGGGAAGCGATAACGCCGGTAAATTCCAGGCACACGAACGGCCGCTGCGGCGCTCGTGTGTTTTCCGCGGCTCCTTGCTTCCCTGCCTTCTTGCTTCTATGCTTCGCACGTGCGTTCGCGCTCCAAGCCACGCCAACTTTCCACCGAGCAGGAGCTATACGCCTCGGCGCTTCGCGCCTTGATGCGCCGCGCGCATTCGATTCACCAGATGCGTGAGTATCTGAACCTCCGCGCGGAAGATAAAGAGTTAGTCTCCAGCGTGATCGCGCGCCTGCGCGAGCACAATTACCTCGACGACGCGCGCTACGCCGCCGAATTCGCCCGCCAGCACGCGCAATTTCGCAAGCAGGGCCGTTTCCGCATCGCACGCGAACTGCGCACGCGCGGCGTTCCGGATCGCTACATCGATGCTGCGATCGATTCGGTTTTCACCGAAACCGATGAAGCCGCGTCCGTCCGCGCACGCCTCAAACGCAAACTCGCTCACCTGCGGGGCGAACTTGATCAGCGCAAGCTTGCTTCCCTCTATAGCAGCCTCCTCCGCGCCGGATTCTCATCCGACGTGATCCGCGAGGAGCTGAAGCGCGCGGCCAAAGATGACTTGCCGGAACTGCCTGATGCGACGTTGGAATAGCGCCCGTCGCCGCGCCTTAACGGCTCAGCAGCCGGCAGCCTCCGAAGCGCCGAAGAAATCGCGCCGCAAAGCCGGCTAGGCCCTGTCGCGGCGAGGACGCCGCGGATTTATTCGTAGTTGCCGCCCACGACATTTTTACCATTCCCGCGCGTAATATTCCGTAGAAGCGTGTGACACCGATGTCGACGTCTACACCATCGAAGGCGGCGGCCACACCTGGCCCGGCGGCCCTCAATATTTGCCGAAAGTGATCGTCGGCAAGGCCAGCCAGAACCTCAACGCCACGCGCACAATCTGGGAATTTTTCCAGGGCCAGGAACTGCCGTAGGGGCGCGACATATCGTGACCGGCGCCATCGAAACGAGGCACCCATTCAAAAGCCGTTCCCCCCGCGACCGGACTGTGAGACAAATGAGGGTGCTCTCGGACCTGCGAGGGCGCAGCTTTCCCTGGGGGGATTCAGCAATGAAAAGATTCTGTCTTTCTTCGCTCGTACTCGCGCTTGCCCTTGCCGGATGCATCGGCCGAACTTCGGCGCAGGCCACATCGGCCAATCAGCCTGCAAGCTACGGATTCCGGCAGCGCGCGGTCGTTGAACTCAAGGACGTGCAGAAGGAAATTGTCGCTCTCGCGCAGGCGATGCCACAGGATAAGTACACTTGGCGTCCTATGGAAGGCGTCCGCTCCGTTTCGGAAGTCTATCTCCACATGACTGCCGCAAACTTCGGTCTCACGGCGCTTGCCGGAGTGCCTCCGAAGGCGGGTTTCAAATTTCAGGGATTCGAGAAATCCACCACGGACAAGGCGCAGATCGTCCAGCAGTTGAATGACTCCTTCGAATACGCGGAAAACGGCATCAGCAGCCTGTCCGACGCGGACCTGCTCAAGCCCATAAAATTTCAGACATACACGAGCGTCGGTGACCTGGTTCTTCACATCGTCGCGCACGCCCACGAGCACCTTGGGCAATCCATCGCCTACGCGCGCGTGAACGGTGTCGTTCCGCCGTGGACCGCCGAGCGCCTGCAGAACCAAGCCCAAAAGCCGTAAGTCGCAAAGACCTTATCCCCGCCACGCTATAACATCGGCCTCGGCGCATGTGGAGTGCGGGAGCTTGCTCCCGCTGTTTGTGGGCGAGGCTTTGCCTCGCCCACTCCTCGATCGCGCAAATGGCGCTGGCGCAGCGCCTGCGGACGCTCACCGCGCCACGCTGTCTTCGATGATTGCGGGCGCGGGAACATTCGCCGGCGGGAGGATTCCGAGCTCGCGATAGATCGGCCGAATCAGCGAACGTACCAGCGGCAGCCGCGTCGCAAACCACAGCGCCCCGGCGATGCAGCACGCTCCGCTGAACATCACCGTCCGCGGCGCGCCGATCCAGTGGGCCAGGATGCCCGCGAGCAGACTCCCGAACGGAGCCATGCCCACGAACGACATCGTGTAATAGCTCATCACGCGTCCGCGTTTATTTTCCTCGACGATCGTCTGAATGATCGTGTTGCTCGCGGCCATTTGCTGCATCAACCCGAATCCGCAGACGAGCATCAGCGCCAGCGACAGCAGCAAGTTTCTCGACAGCCCGAACAAAATCAGCCCGACGCCGAACGCGCCCGCCGAAAGCGGAATCATTCGCCCGAGTCCCAGCACGCTCTTTCGCACCGCCAGAGACACCGCCGAAATCACCGCGCCCACGCCCACCGCGCCCATCAGAAATCCAAGCGTGTGCGGCCCGCCGTGCAGAATCTTTCCCGCAAAAATCGGCATCAGCACCGAAAACGGCCAGCCCATCAGGCTCACAATCGCGAACAGCAGCAAGATGATCCGAATCGGCGCAAATCCCGAAACGTACGTCCAGCCTTCTTTCAGCTGTACGAGCATCGAACCCCTGTGGCGGCGGATGTCTTGGGGTTTCACGCGCATCGCCACCAGCGACGCGATCACTGCGAGATAGCTGATGCCGTCGACCAGGAAGCAGTAGCCTTCGTTCGACAACGCGATCACCGCGCCGGCCAGCGACGGCCCCACCAGCCGCGCGATATTCACCATCGACGAATTCAGCGCGATCGCGTTGCCGAGGTCGTCCTTGTGATCGACCATCTGCACCAGGAACGCCTGCCGCGCCGGCATGTCGAACGCGTTGATCGCGCCCTGCAACGCGCTCAGCCAGATAATTTCGTGGATGTTGATGTGCTTCGAGAGCGTGAGCGCGGCGAGCCCGAACGATTGCAGCATCGCCAGCGCCTGCGTCACCAGCAGCACCTGCCGCCGGTCGAGCCGGTCGACCCACACGCCCGCTAACGGCGCGAGCAGAAACGTGGGAATCTGCCCGGCGAATCCGACCACGCCGAGCAGCAGCGCCGATCCCGTCAGCCGGTAGACCAGCCAGCTCGTCGCCAGCCGCGTCATCCAGGTGCCGATCAGCGAAATGCCCTGCCCGCCGTAATACAGCCGGAAATTTCGCCCCCGCAGCGCCCGCCACGCATACGACATCCCGCCCGCCTTGGCAGGCGCCTCGCTCTTCGTTGTGGCGCTTGCGCTCACGAATCCTATTTTGCCACCCGCCCGCCGCTTTTCGCCGATCAATCCTCGCTGTGCCCAGTGCCGTTCGTAGGGGCGTAGCACTGCTACGCCCGGCAACGATGCTTGGCAACGCGCCGCCCCTCGGCCATGTTTTTCGGTCCCGCGTTTCGACGCTGTTGTCGCCGCCGTTCTGGGCTGTCCGGTGGAAGCGAGGAACCCCGAAAGAAGGGCTTGTTCTTGTCCCCCGCGCGCCCGAAGCCAGGAAAAGTCCACAGGCGCGCTCCCTTGCGCTGCGTCCGTTCTCTCCCTAATATGGCTGGCATGAAGCAGCACGCGCAATTTGCCGAGCTGACGCACCGCTGGATCGGCGCCGTCGCTCCGAGTGGAACGACCGGACGATTTTTCTTTTCGTCTCGACGAAGCCGGGGTGTCCGCTCGCGGAGGGAAGATATATCTCCAGTTCTAATCGCCAAATCTCGGAGGTTGCTCGCCCGGATCCTGCTGAAAACAAAAGGCGAAGCGAATCCTAATCGCCAAAAGATCGCCTATCCCGATTCCGGCGCTTTCATCGCCCCTAATAGACTGAGGCCCAATTGACCGGCAACGCCATACGCAAGATGTTTCTCACTTACTTCGAGGAGCGCGGCCACCGCGTCGTGCGCAGCTCCTCGCTCGTCCCGACGAACGATCCCACGCTGCTTTTCACCAACGCCGGGATGAACCAGTTCAAGGACGTTTTCCTCGGCATCGAGCAGCGCGACTACAAAACCGCAACGACCTGCCAGAAATGCGTGCGCGCCGGCGGCAAGCACAACGACCTTGAAAACGTCGGCTTCACCAATCGCCACCTCACGTTCTTCGAGATGCTCGGCAATTTTTCCTTCGGCGACTATTTCAAGGAAAAGGCCATCGCCTACGCCTGGGAATTGATCACGTCGAGCGAATATTTCGCCATTTCGCTCGATAAGCTCTATTTCACGGTTTTCGGCGGCGCCGAAGTGTCGCCGCGCAACACGCTTGCAGCCGACAAGGAAGCCGCTGCACATTGGGCCGCCGTCGGTGCGCCGAAAGACCGCATCATTCTCATTCCCGGCCTCAAAGAAAATTTCTGGGCCATGGGCGACACCGGCCCCTGCGGCCCGTGCAGCGAAATTCATTACGACATGGGCCCGTCCGCTTCGGATCAAGGCCACGCCGATTGCAAATTCCCATGCGACTGCGGCCGCTACGTGGAAATCTGGAACCTCGTCTTCATGCAGTTCAATCGCGACGCCAGCGGCAAACTGAATCCGCTCCCCAAGCCTTCCGTCGACACAGGCATGGGCCTCGACCGCGTGGCCGCGGTTCTCGAAAACAAGATCAGCATTTTCGAATCCGATATCTTCATGCCGCTGATCCGCAAGGCGGAAGAATTCACGAAAGGAAAATACGGCGCCGATCCCAAGACCGATCCCTCCTTCCGCATCGTTGCGGACCACGCCCGCGCCACCACGTTTCTAATCGGCGACGGCGTCATGCCGTCGAACGAAGGCCGCGGCTACGTCCTGCGCAAGATCATGCGCCGCGGCATGCGCCACGTGCGGCTGCTCGACCCGGAAAAGCCGTTCTTCACCGAACTCGTCCTCGCGGTCCGCGAACAGATGGCCCCCGCATATCCTGAGCTGATGGGCTCGGCAGGCGCGCACATCCAAAAAGTTGTCGCGGAAGAAGAACGGCGGTTCCAGCGCACCGTCGACGTCGGTTTGGGAAAGCTGGACGATTTGATCAGCAACACGCGAGGGACATCCAGCCAGTCGCTTGACGGAGAGTCGGCTTTCAAGCTTTACGACACGTTCGGACTCCCGCGCGATTTCATCGAAGACGTGACCCGCGACGCCGGAATCAAAGTCGATTGGCGCGGATTCGATCGCGCGATGGAAGAGCAGCGCACGCGCGCCAAAGCGTCCTGGAAGGGCGGAAGCAAGGAAATCGCGAACCCCGCCTACGCGAAGCTCGCGCAAACCTTCAAGACCGAGGCCGATTTCTACTTTGGCACGAAAACGCACGACGCGCGCATCGAAGCCATCATCACGAAGGACGGCTCGATGAACGAAATCAAGAAAGGCGTCGAAGCCGAAATCGTCCTCGACCGCACGTCGATCTATTCCGAATCCGGTGGGCAAGTTGCCGACACCGGCGGCTTCTTCGACGATTCCGAATCCCTCGAAGTCGCCGAAGTCCGCGGCGCCTACTATCCCGTCACCGGCCTGATCGCGCATCGCATCGTCGCCAAAGAAGATCTCCGCGTCGGCGATCGCGTCTCGACTGTCGCCAACCCCGAGCGGCGCAGCCGCAACATGCGCAATCACACCGCCACGCACCTGATGAACGCCGCGCTGCGCAATATTCTCGGCACGCACGTCAAGCAATCCGGCTCGCTCGTCGCGCCCGATCATCTGCGCTTCGATTTCACGCACTTCGCATCCGTCGATCCCGGCGAACTCGCCGAGATCGAAGAGCAGGTCAATCTCGAAATCCGCAAGGACCTCGACATCCGCACGGACATCATGAACATCGACGACGCGCTCGCCTCCGGCGCGCTCGCATTTTTCGGCGACAAATATCCGGAGGCGAACGTCCGCGTCGTCACCATTCCCGACGATTCCTCACCGCGCGGCTTCTACAGCAAGGAGCTCTGCGGCGGCACGCACGTCTTCCGCACGGGCGCAATCGGTATCTTCAAGATCGTCGCCGAGCAATCGACCGCCGCCGGCGTGCGCCGCATCGAGGCCATCACCGGCGACCGCGCCCTCGCCGAATATCAGCACGCGCTCTCGACTCTTCGCGCCGTAGCCACCCTGCTGAACGTTTCCGAAGAGCAACTGATCCCCGCGCTCGAGCGCCAGCTTGAGCTAGTCAAAACCCTCGAAAAACAGCTCGAAGGCCTCCAGCGTAAAGCCGCCGGATCGCAGGCTGCCGGCCTGATGGACAGCGTCCGCGAGGTCAAGGGAGTCAAGGTCCTCGCCGCCCAGGTACCCACGGGTACCAGCCGTGATGCCCTTCGCCAAATGGTTGATTCCCTTCGCCAGAAACTCGGGTCCGGGATTGTCGTCCTGGCTTCCACCGACGAGGGCAAAGTCGCGCTAATTGCAGGGGTTACGAAGGACCTGACTCAAAAATTACATGCCGGCAAGATCGTCCAGGAACTCGCCAAGCTGGTTGGTGGTTCCGGGGGCGGCCGTCCCGATTTGGCAGAGGCTGGCGGAAAAGACACATCCGCCCTCGAAAGTACCCTGCGTTCTATTTACCCCCTGGTCGACCGCTTACTATAATCCCCGCAGTGCCAGAAGTTTACGCCGACCTGCCGAGAGGCAGACCGGAAGACGGTGCGTGTACTCCCGTCACGTAAGGGCCTGCGTCTGATGATCAAATTTCTTGTTCGACAGAGCAGCGTTCTGCCTTCCCCAAAGGTGCGTAGTGAGCGGCTGCTGACCCGATCCACTTGCGCCGTCGCCGTTCTGGCGGCGTGTGTCGGGTTGGCGCTGCCCACTCCATCTCACGCTCAGATTGCGGCGGCAGTCGACTCCAGTGGGAAGATGACATTCATCAACTCGAATCCGGCACCCAGTTCACAAAGGGCTCACCGTGGGAGTACTATCAGTTCTCCCCCGGCGCCTGATCCTCGGACGATGGTGCAGCCCACGCCCGATGTCGATACTCCGCCCCAACCGGCTTCGTTTCAGGTTCCCGTGAAGCCGAAGCGAGTGGTTGAACAGCTGCCGCCCGCTGTGCCCGCGACCGCCGACACGGAATCAACCGGATCGTTCGTAAAGCCGCCTGCGCCAGCGTCCGCGGCTGACCCGATCGATCGCATCGTGCAGGAAGCTGCTCAACGGCACAAAGTCGATCCGGCGCTGGTCAAAGCGGTGATCAGCACGGAATCCGGCTGGAATCCGCAGGCCGTTTCGCGCAAAGGCGCCGTCGGGTTGATGCAATTGATTCCAGACACGGCCGAACGTTTCGGCGTCGGTAACGCATTCGATCCGGCGCAGAATATCGAAGGCGGTACGACCTATTTGAAATGGCTGCTCGACCGATACAACGGCGATCTGACGAAAACTCTCGCGGCATACAACGCCGGAGAGCATGCCGTCGATCTATCTCGAGGGGTGCCGAGGTATCGCGAGACGCAGCAGTACGTGCAAAAAGTGACTCACGCTTATTTCCAGCCCGGATCGGGCCGCAATCCGACGCTCTGGGAGCCGCCTCGGCCTCCAGTGCGCCGCGAAGTGGATTCGAATGGCCGGGTGGTTTTCACGAACGAGTGAAACAAGTGGGTTCTTGGGGGAAGCGGTTCGCTCAGAGTACGTTGTGCGCGGCAACAATCGTCGCCGTGCTTGCGATTTGCTTTGCCCCGACCGTCCACGCCGACCGTAGAACCGAAGCCCGCGATCAATTCGCCCGCGCGGTCAAGATGCGCACGATCCTCGAGGGCTACCTCGAAAAGGACCGCACGCTTTCCGATTATCGCCAGACCGTCGCCGCCTACCACAAAGTCTATTTGATCTCGACGCAAGCCGAAGAAGTGACGCCGTCACTCGTCGCCGAAGCCGAGCTGTATCGCGAAATGGGCCGGCTTTACGATCCGAAGTATTTCGAGTCCGCGATCGACGCATACAACTTCCTGCTGAAACAGTATCCGGAAAGCCGCTACCGCGGCGAGGCCATGCTGGCCGTCGCGCGAATCCAGAAGGATGATTTGAACAAGCCTGCCGACGCCGAGGCCTCGTACAAAGAGTACGTGAAGCGCTTCCCGCGCTCTGAAAAAACCGGCGAGGCGCGTCAGGCATTGCAGGAAATCGCCGCCCAGCGCGAAAAGCCGGCGGTCCATCTGGCCGATGCGCCAGCCCAAACGGACGTGCCGCAGGAATCCGGCCCGCGCGTCGAGCCGCGCGCCTCGGATAAGGGCACGACCAGCGTGACCGCAATAAAGACTGTGAATGCGGAAGATTCCACGCATATCGTCGTCGCGCTCGACGACACCGTCAAATTCGACGCCGCGAAGATCGCCTCGCCCAACCGCATCTACTTCGATCTTTCCAAGGCGAAGCTGGGCGCGAAGCTTTCGAGCAAGCCCATCGACGTACCGAGCGGGCTATTGAAATCGATCCGCGTGGCGCAGAACAAGCCGACGGTCGTCCGCCTCGTCCTCGACGTGGACGGCGCGAAGGACTATTCCGCGTATCTGCTGGCCAAGCCCTACCGGCTCGTCATCGACGTCCACGCAAATTCTGTCGCGGCGACGGCGAAGAACGCACCGTTGTCCGCGCCTCCGGCAACTGCCGAAAAGCCTGAAACGCCCGTGGCAAAGACGGTTTCGGTTGAAAAGCCAGCGGTAAATTCCCCGGTCGTCGTCAGCGAGACTGTAGTGGTCAGTTCCACGAAGAAGACGACGCCCGAGAAGTCGACCGCCAAAACCGCTGCAAAATCCGTGGCGGATGTCACTCCGGGTTCAGCCAGGAAAAAGGGGGCTACCGTCGCGGCACTTGACCCGCCGGCCGAGCCGAAACCCACGCGCGAAGGCGACCGTTCGCTCACCCGCGCTCTGGGCCTGAAGATTAGCCGCATCGTGATCGACGCAGGCCACGGCGGGCACGACACCGGCACAATCGGCCCGCACGGCCTGATGGAAAAAGATCTGTGCCTCGACGTCGCGCTTCGGCTGGGCACGCTGATCGAGCAGAAACTTCCGGGCGCGGAAGTGATCTACACGCGCAAGGACGACACATTCATCCCGCTCGAGCAGCGCACAGCCATCGCGAACGAAGCGAAGGCTGATCTGTTCCTTTCGATCCACGCGAATTCGAGCCACGATCCGGCTGCGCGCGGCATCGAGACCTACTACCTGAACTTCGCAACCTCCGCCGAATCGATGGAAGTGGCTTCGCGCGAAAACGCGAATTCGAACGAATCTCTGCACGACTTGCAGGATCTGATCCAGAAAATCGCGCGCAACGAGAAGATCGAAGAATCGAAAGAGCTCGCGAACGATATTCAGGACACGCTGACCGCGCGCATGCAGCTCGTGAGCCACGCCGAGCGGAATCGCGGCGTGAAGAAGGCTCCTTTCGTGGTCCTGATCGGCGCGAATATGCCCTCGGTGCTCTCGGAAATTTCCTTCGTCAGCAACCCGGGCGATGAAAAGCTACTCCGCAAGCCCGATCAGCGCCAGCGAATCGCCGATGGCCTCTACCGCGGCGTCGCCACCTACCTCGATAACCTCAATAGCCTCAGCTACAACAAGCAGAAGCTGATTTCAGAGAACCACGTCACCGGCAGCCACCTCGAGCCCGCCTCAGTAGCGTCCACCGGGAATCCCAAGTAACATTATCGGTGTCTAATAGACAGGGGTCATGATGCGCCGCGTTCTAGGGCTGTCCATTCTCGTGCTCTTGCTCGCCGCCTTGCCGGCGTCCGCGCAGCGGATTCTGCCCGATAGTTTCGCCGGGTGGTCTCGAACGGGAGTGCCGCCCATATCGGTCTATCCGTTTACGTCGGATAAACAAGTCCTGACTGAGTACGGCAACGTCGGATTTGATTCCGATACGTTCGGACGCAACTCCGCAACGCTGAATGTGGCTGCCTACCAAATGAAGGACGCGAGCGGCGCCTACGGCCTTTACTCCTTTCTGCGAACGCGCGAGATGCGCCGAGCGAATTTCACGAACCACTCCTCGATGTCGAAAGAACGCGTGCTGGTCCTGGTCGGGAACATCGTCATCGATGTAAAGGGTCGCGACCTGGCTGGGGCTAGTGCCCAGCTCAAAGCGCTCGTTACGGCGGTATCTTCGCACGCTGAGGAAGGTTCTTTGCCGACTCTGCCGCTGTATCTTCCCGAAGACCGTCGGGTGGACGTCTCCGACCGCTATATCCTCGGTCCGCAGACATTGGACCAGCTCTTCCCCGGCGGCATTGGAGCTTCGGTCGGATTTGACCGCAGCGCCGAAGCCGAACTCGCCCACTATCGCCTTGGCGAACATGACGCGACGCTGCTGATTGTGAGCCTCCCCACGGACCAGCTTGCAGCAGTTCAGTTGTCCGAGCTTCAGAAGAATTTCAACGTCAACGGCACGAACCAATCCTCCGGCGCGCCACTCTACGCCAAGCGCTCGGCCCGCCTTCTGGCCATCGTCGCCGGCGCATCCAGCCAGGCCGAAGCGAACGCGGTGCTCGACCGGATCCAGATGGAAACCGAGCGCAGCTGGAACGAGCCCGTGCCGAAACACGAGCCGCCCATCGAGCTGATGATCGAAGGCTCGATCGTTGGCGCGTTGACGATTTGCGTGTTCGCGCTCGTCGCCGGGTTTTCCTTCGGCGGCGTGCGGCTGCTCGTGAAGCGCCTGGCGCCCGGAAAGGTCTTCGACCGCACCAACGACCTTCAGGTCTTGCAGCTCGGCCTCGGCAGCAAGCCGATCAATTCTGACGACTTCTACGGCTATTCCACTTCGAGCGGCCCCGCCACACAGGTAGACAAGAACCTGCCCGACCGCGTCGCGCTCCGCATATTCCGCTGAAATCAAGGAACTTACGCCTAATATCCGCGTCGGGCTCGCCCGCTTGACTTAGCAAGCAGCCAACACTAGACTTCAATCGGGACAGGGTTTAAAGGCCATCCGCGCATTGGCCATTGAACTTTTCCTCCATGAAGGCCCGCCCTCGCGCGGGCCTTCTGTTTTTTTCCGCGGAATGGGTCGGCTGGCATGGCTATTTCGACGCGCCTGTGGAAGCGCCTGCGGCGTTCAGGATTTTCGCGTAGTACGCCTCGTACATCGGAATAATGTCGTTCGAGCAGTATTTGCGGCGGGCATTCGCGCGCGCCATTTCACCCATCATGCGGCCGCGGTCGGGCCGCGACAGAATCTCCAGCGCGTATTTCGCCGCGGTGTCCACGTCGCGAGGCTCGAAAAGATAGCCGTCCACGCCGTGCTTCACCACCTCCGGCACTCCGCCGACGTTCGTCGCCACCACAGGAACTTCGCACGCCATCGCTTCGAGCGCAGCAAGTCCGAACGATTCCTCGTCGCTCGGCAGCAGGAATAGATCCGCCAGCCCCAGCTTTTCGGCCACGCGGTCCTGCTTGCCAAGGAAATGAACGTCCTTCGTGAGCTTCTTTTTCCGGACGAGGTACTCCGCGGCGCCACGGTCGGGCCCGTCGCCCATCAGGACCAGTTTCGCGGCAATCTTTTCGCGGACCAGCGCGAATATCTCGACCACATCCGTCAGCCGCTTCACCGGACGAAAATTCGAGAGGTGCATCATGATCGGCTCGCCGTTCGGCGCCAAGTGGGCGCG
Organism: uncultured Acidobacteriota bacterium; assembly: GCA_963769415.1. Lineage (GTDB taxonomy): Bacteria > Acidobacteriota > Terriglobia > Acidiferrales > UBA7541 > Palsa-295. Next base: position 669,178 of record CAVYLM010000005.1, on the reverse strand, counting down.
CGCCGCCGCGTCCGTCGATTTCTTGTAAAGATCGCAGTTCACGAAATTCGGAATCACGTCGATCGGCCGCTTGATCTCGAATTCCTTCAGCGTCCGGTCGCGCAAATAATTCGAGATCGCGGTCACGCCATCGCTCTGCTCGATCGAAAAGCGCGTGATCGGCAGGTAGCTGCGGTCGCTGCCCACGAGCGTGATATCCGTCCCGTGAAGCGTAGTGATGAACGGCAGCCTTCGCGGCGCAGCCATCATGCGCGCCAGCAGGGCGCTCACCGAGTGCGGAATCGCATAGTGGACATGCAGCAGATCGAGCGAAAACTGCTCGGCAACTTCGCTCATCTTCGTCGCCAGCGCCAGGGTGTAGGGAGGATGATCGAACAGCGGGTAGGTGGTGACTTCCACTTCGTGGAAAAATATCCGCTCGGTCGCGCCGATTAGCCGGAACGGCATCGCGTAGCTGATGAAATGCACTTCGTGGCCGCGCGCGGCAAGTTCAATGCCCAGTTCCGTGGCGACCACGCCGGAACCGCCGTAGGTTGGGTAGCAGGTGATCCCGATTTTCATGTGGATTGCCGCACAAACGCGCGCGACGCGCCGTGGATTCGTGAGGGAAACCTAAGAATTCGCACAGGCCGGCTCTTACTGCCCGTTCGGACCGCCCAATGCCGCTTCGTCGCCTTCTTTATACAGGTACCGTATGGAGTGCTTATAGATCAGAAGATTGGGACTGCCGAAGCGCGTCAGCTTGATGCAGTCGCGATCGTACCATTCCACCGTGCCGCGCAGCACTTCGCCGTCGGTCATCACTATGGCGACAGGCGTGCGCGATTGCATCTGCTTCACGTAGTAAAAATTCTCGGCATACGTCTGGTCCGGCGGAGCAGGCTTCTTCCGCGGAGGCGCCGCCTGCGGAGCGGGCTGCGCTTGCCGGGGCGCGAAGGAAGAAGGTTCTTTCATATCGGTCAGAGCGGGACGAAACAGCTTGCGGTTCACCATAATGAGTGCTCCTCAGGATTGTTGTCGCTCTTAAATATGACTACGCACGGTGACGTTCGGTTGCAACTTTTTCCAAAAAAAATCAGGTTGTCCCGAGGCCGGCCTTAACGGGCGCTTAAAGAAGTAACAAGAGCGTCGAGTCCCAACTGGCGGCCGATATTCCGGCGCATTCCTGCTTCGAGTGTGTCCAGGCCACGCGTGGCCCGCAACACCCATTGCCAGTCGATCTTCTTGCTTAGGCTTTCTACTTCTCCTCGCAGGTCAGGGTTGCGTAGGAGACTGCTCTTGACACTCTCCGAGGATTCAAGAACATCCGTGAGCAAACTATAAAACAGAGCGAGAATGTTTTCAAAGGATTCGTTTTCTTGCTTCGCAAGCTGAGCAGTCGCCGCGAATATGTCCCCATATTTCTCCCCGGTTACAGCCCGATAAAGAAGGTCGAGCACGCTTCTGCGCAGCCGCGCCGATTCCGCCAGATCGATCGAAAGCGCCGCTCCCGGGCTGCCCGCCGACAGCTGCGCGGCCAGTTTGCGTTCCGCCGGCTTGGCGGGCTTTTCTTCGGCACGCTCCTTCAGGAACGCCTCAATCTGTTCGGCCGGCACTGGCGCGAAATGAAACTGCAGGCAGCGCGAGCGAATCGTCGGCAGCATGGCATCGGGCGTCGTCGCTAGCAGGACCAGCGTGGCGGATTCCGGCGGCTCCTCCAGAATCTTGAGAAACAGGTCCGCGTCGGTCCAGCGCATCGTGTCGGCGCCGTCGAGGATGAATATCCTCCTCCGCCCCTGCGGCTTGAAGTACGCCGCGCGCTGCACCGCGCGCAATTGCCCCACTCGAATCATCGGCCGGGCCACGGGATTTCGCAGCCGCACCGGATCGGGCACGATCAGCCACACGTCCGGATGCGTTTCGAGGATCAGCGGCGTGCGTTCGACCGCCGCCGCATCGGCCGATTCGCCGCGCTCGGTAAGCCCGGCTTCGACCAGCGGCTCGGGATCCGCCAGCCGCGCGATTCGCTGGCACGCCGCGCATTCGCCGCAGAAATCGTCCTTCAGTCGCTCGCAATTCGCCGCCTGGGCGAACATCCGCGCCAGCGTGTATTTGCCGATCCCGCGCGGCCCGGTGAACAGCAGCGCGCTGGCCACGCGCTCGCGGCGCAGCATCCCGCGCAGCGCGCTGACGATCCGCTGATTGCCGAGAAATTCGTCGAAGCCCATGCCCAATCAGCCCTTTGCCTGCAGCGCGGAATGAATCCGCGCATCAACCGCCACCAAAATCTCCGCGTGAATCTGTCCCGGCGGCCGCAGCGCGCCGGACGCCGCGTCGAAGCACTCGATCGTCACCCAGTTCGGCTGCCGCGCCAGCTCGTCATACACCTGCGACGCCGCCTCCAGGTGCGCCAGATCGGACTCCTGCAGATCGTGACGCGCGTTCGTGTACTCGCGCGCCGCCTTCTGGCCCACTAGCCGGTGGGCCTCCGCCACGGGCACGCGCAGATAGATCACCAGATCCTCTATCGGCAGCGCGTGAACCTCATATTCCAATTGCTTCAACCATGCGAGAAAGTTCCCGCGTTTTTCGCGTGCCACGCGCGCGCCCTGGTGCGCCAGGTTCGACGCGACGTAGCGATCCGCCAGCACGACCTTCCCGGCAGCCAAAGCCGCTTCGATCGCAAGCTTCGATTCCAGCCGGTCGCCCGCGTAGAGCAGGGCGGAAAAGTGCGGATCGACCGCGCTGAGCGGTCCGAATTCCCCGTTCAGGAATTGCGCCACGAGCTTGCCGTAAAAGCCGCTGTAGTTTGGAAAGCTGATCTGAGCGAACGCCGTCCCGCGCCGGCTGAATTCCCCTGCCAGCGCGTCGAGCTGCGTGCGTTTGCCGGAGCCGTCGATTCCTTCGAGTACAATGAACTTTCCGCGGGCCTGCATCAAAGTGGGGTCAGTTTAGCATCCGCGAGCGACTCGTGACGAGTGCCTCGTGCCCGCATGCTAGAATCGCGCCGTGCCGAGCACGATCCATTCGATCGCGGAAAATCTAGCACGCGTGCGAGAGCGTATCGCCCGCGCGGCGGAACGCGCCGGCCGCCGCTCTGATGAAATTATGCTGGTCGCCGTGTCGAAAACATTCCCCACAGACGCGATTCGCGCCGCCTACAACGCCGGCCTGCGCCACTTCGGCGAAAATCGCGTCCAGGAAATGGACGCCAAGCGCCCCAAGCTCGCCGATCTCGACGCGACCTGGCATTTCATCGGCCACCTGCAAAGCAACAAAGCTCGCCACGCGGCGGAAATCTTCCACCGCATCGACGCAGTCGACAGCCTTTCGCTCGCTCAAAAGCTCGACTCCGCCGCGCGCGAGCACGCAAAACGACTGCCCGTGCTGATCGAGGTCCACCTCGGCGCCGAAACCACGAAGAGCGGAGTCGATGCAAGCGGCCTCCCGGCGCTCGCGGATGCCATCGACCTGCTCGCCAGCCTCGATCTGCGCGGCCTGATGACCGTGCCGCCGTATTCCGACGATCCCGAGCGCGTCCGCCCCTATTTTCGCCTGCTTCGCGAGTTGCGCGACAGCCTCAACCAGCGCCTCAACCGCCAGTTCCCCATCCTTTCCATGGGCATGAGCCACGATTTCGAGGTCGCCATCGAAGAGGGCGCCACCGAAATCCGCCTCGGCACCGCTCTCTTCGGCTCGCGTCCGCCCAAAGGTGGGTGACGCGCTCGTCCAGCGCCGTAGGCGCGGCACATGTGGAGTGCGGCAGCCTGCTGCCGCTGTTTGCCGCCCGAGCTTGCTCGGGCGTGCTGCAAGACTCCCCATCCGAAGGACGAGCCCCTTCAAATTCGGACAGCTCTGCAGGTCGCAGAAGCATTGCGCCCCGCTGCGCTCCGGCTGTAGAGTAGGAAATTCAAGTCGACGCGCGCCGTTCTCCTCCCGCCCAACGACTCAGCGTTCGCTTCCGGACTGGCGCGCCCACACATTCGTAGGGGCGGGTTTCAAACCCGCCCTCGGCGCGGCGGGCCGTAGCGATTTCTGTTCGCAACACGGGAATGGAGGTTGGATCCATGTTTCTCGAGTTCTTCAATCTGCGCCAGCAGCCGTTCGGCGTCACGCCCGATCCGGCCTACCTCTTCCCGAGCCGCACGCACTGCGAGGCGCTCGACGCGCTCACCAACGGCATCCTCGAAGGCCGCGGCTTTCTCGCGCTGATCGCCGAGCCCGGCATGGGCAAAACGACGCTGCTCTACCAGGTCCTCGAAGCCATGCGCGACAAGGCGCGCGGCGCGTACCTGTTCCAGACGCAGTGCGACTCCCGCGAATTTTTCCAGTACCTGCTCAGCGAGCTCGGCGTCGACACGACCGGCATGGGCCTCGTCGCCATGCACACCAAGCTCAACGAAATGCTGTTCAACGAAATGTTCGCCGGCAAACGCTTCGTCCTCATCGTCGACGAAGCGCAGAATCTCGACGACTCGGTCCTCGAAACCATTCGCCTGCTCTCCAATTTCGAAACCTCGAACACCAAGCTGCTGCAGATCGTACTCGCCGGCCAGCCGCAGCTCGCGGACAAGCTCGCGCAACCGAAACTCGAGCAGCTTTCGCAACGCATCGCCGTGGTGCAGCGTCTCGAGCCCTTCTCGCCCGACGAAACCGCACGCTACATTCGCCATCGCGTAAAAATCGGCGGCAATTCCCAGGACGAAATCTTCGCGCAGGACGCCCTGGCCCTCATCGCCGCGCAAAGCGGCGGCGTGCCGCGGAACATCAATCGCATCTGCTACAACGCGTTGATCGAGGCCCACGCGCAGAGCGCGCGAACTGTCACGCCCGAAATTGTCGAGAAGGCAAATCGAAAGCTCGAAATTCTTGCGACCGCCAAGCCCGAGCCAGCGCCCGTTACGGAGCTGGCGCCCGAGCGGCCGTCAGGGCCGGTCGTTTCCGAAGCGGCCAAGGCCGCAGCCGACGCCTTTGCGCCGACTCCTCTGACCTACAAGCCGGTCTCGAGCCTTCGCCCGCGCGGCCGAAACTTCTTGACCGCAGCCGTCGTGGCCAGTCTGCTCGCCGGAGCGGCCACTACGCCGCGCGCGGTGTGGGGAGAACTGCTGCAATCCTTCCGCGGCACCATGACCTCGACCTTCGCGTCATTGGCAATTCACAGGAGCGGCGGCGACCCGCTGAGTGCGATCTCCCAACCCGCGCAGGCTAGCATCGTCCAGCTTCCAGGCATCAGCACGTCCGCGACGGATCCAGTCGCCACAAACCAGTCGAGCGGCGCAGCGATGCCGAACGCAAACAGCATCCAGATCTTCCCCCCGGAGCTGCTCGCGGTCCCGTCTCGCCCGGTGATCGACGATCGAGCGCAATCGGCTGAAGCGTCCGGCGCGCCTCATTCTCTTGCGCGCGAACTCGGACTCAAAATCAACCGCATCGCCATCGATCCCGGCCACGGCGGATCGGACACCGGCGCAATGGGCCCGCACGGCCTGCTCGAAAAAGATCTCTGCCTCGACGTCGCCCAGCGCCTCGGCCGGCTCATTCAGGAAAATATCGACGGTGCCGAGGTAGTTTACACGCGGCAGGCCGACACTTTCGTTCCGCTCGAACGCCGCACGGACATCGCCAACCGCGCCAACGCCGACCTCTTCGTCTCTATTCACGCGAATTCCAGCGACATTCGCAATGTGCGCGGCGTCGAAACCTACTACCTCGATCTTTCGTCCTCGCCCGAATCCATGCAGCTGGCCACGCGCGAAAACGCGCTGGGTCTTGCGTCGCTCCACGATCTTCCCGATTTGCTCCAGAAGATCGCGCGCAACGAAAAGACCGCCGAATCGAAGCAGCTCGCCGGCGAAATTCAGGACGCGCTCTCCGCGCGGCTCCAGCTCGTCAGCCGCGGCGAAACGAATCGCGGCGTCAAGCACGCGCCTTTCATCGTGCTGACCGGCGCCAAAATGCCCGCGATCCTCTCGGAGATTTCCTTCGTCAGCAACGCCCGCGACGAAAGCCTGCTGCAAGAAAGCGCCCAGCGCCAGCGCGTCGCCGAAGGCCTCTACCGCGGCATCGCCGCCTATCTCGACACCTTGAACAGCGCGCCTTTCCGGAGGGAAAAGCTCGTCAGCGAGAATCGCCAGCACATCGGCGGCATTGGTGCCGCCGAGAGCCGCAATTCCGCAAAAACCCCATAGGATGTCCAGGGTCTACAAGACTATTTCTTATACTGCTCAAACAACTTCTTGTAATCGTGGTTGTTTTCTTCGCAGATATATTCCTGAATGTCCCACTCCGGATGCAGCGTGAACGTCCCGGCTTCCGTCCAGGGCGCCGCAAACACGTTCGGGTCTTCGATAGTCGCCGAGTATTTCAGCGTGTCGTACCTTGTGCGCTCGAACCGCTCGACCAGGTGATACGCGGCCGTGTGCCGGTAATCGCCCACCCCCACTTTGTCGTTCACGCCGGTCACATCGACCACCAGCGTGTCTCCATCCCAGTGCCCCACCGAATTCCCCATCCACGTCGGGTCGAGATCTTTCGGGTGCCCGCGCCCGTCGATCGGAATCACGCGAAAATATCCAACTTCGTACAGAATCACCACCGCCTTGGGCGTCTGCACGATCTGGATCGGATACGGCTCGCCGATCGTGTCCGGCACGCCGCGCGGCAGGCAGATTTCGCCGAGTGAGAAGGTGTACTCCGGCCCCACGTGATACTTCTCTGCGCCGGGTTTCAGCTTGATCTCGTCGACCGCCTTGATCGAATGGTAGGGCGCGATGTAAATGCCGTTAAGATCGGGCTTGCCGTCCGGCATTCGCGGCGCTGGACCGCGCATCGTCGCGTCGCTCACGACCGGTCTGCCCGCCGTGGCGGGCCGACCAACGGCCGCGGCGCCCTCTGACGCGCCCGTAGCCGACGATCCTGAAACGGTCACGGTCACCGTCCGCATGTCGCTGCCCGTGCCGTTTGCGCCTCGAGCCAGCAGCGTATACGTTGTCGTCGCGCTCGGTGTCACGGTGCGGCTGTCGCGCGTCGCCACGATCCCGATTCCCTGATCCATCTCGATCCGGTCCGCGTTCACCACCTCCCATTGTAGGGTCACGGGCTGGCCCGCCTGGATCGACGTCGCGCTGGCCGTAAAACTCAAAATCTTTGCCGACGGGCCCACCGGAAAGCCGTCGCGCGGCAATCGCCGCTCCGCAGGTGCCTGTTGCGCGGGAGCTTGCCCATTAGGAACCTGCTGCCCCGCCGCACGCGGCGCTAGCGTCACCGCGCCCACAATCGCCGAAGTCATGGCCAGAATGAAACTCTTCGCTCGATTATTCATGGCTATCGCCTGCCCCCCAACAGGTTCCTTGCCTACTGCCGTCGATTATCATTCCCGCCGCATCGTATTCCCGTCGCAGGGCCGACACAACCGATTTCCCTCTCGCGATCTTTGCGCCTTATCGAGGTCGAAAAAGGACAGGTTCGTCCCATCTGCGCTTCCGTTGGACGAAAGGACAGTAGACGCACACGCCGCAATCTGCCAGCGTAGTTGCGACGAGCAAATGCAGCCCTCTCTCCTGCCGAGAGTTGAACGGCTCATTGACAATGGAATACGAGGTAGGGTTTGCGGCTCCCGGTGAAAGCGTGGGGCTTCAGCCCCACGGAACGCACGAAAGAATAGAAAGGGCTTCAGCCCTGGTGCCGGTAGCGATGTCCTGTTGGACTTCTTCACAAACCACGCCCAACAATGTGACACAGTTTTTCAAGGGGCCATTCGCGAGTTTCTAGCCACTAAATCACTCGCCACCAGCCACTGTCGCTCTAGGAATATCGCAGCCAGCGGAACATTTCCGGCAGCGTGGGGCGCTTGCCGTACATCAGGATGCCGACGCGATAGATCTTCGCGGAGCCGAATACGACGACCGCGATGGAAACGAGAAGCAGACCGACGGAAAGAGCCAGTTGCCACACCGGCGGCGTCTGCAGCGAAACTCGCAGCGGCATCAGCACAGGCGAGAAAAACGGTATCTCGGAAAGGATTACCGCGAGCCGCGAGGTTGAGTCGTTCAGCACCACGCTGTAGATCAGCATGGTGAAGACGAGTGGCGCCATGGCGATCCATTGGAGCTGCGCCGCGTCCTGTTCGTTCGAGCATGCCGCGCCGACGGCGGCGAACATCGAGGAATAGAGAAAATACCCGCAGAAGAAAAACACCACGGCGCAGATCATCAGCGAGACGGGAACGTGAATGTTGGACATCAGCGACCCTGCGCCACCCATCGCCGCCATGGCCACGCCGTAGGAGCCCAGGAGCACAACGGTGGCGCCCCAGATCAGGAACTGCGTGATCGCCACCGCCGCCACGCCGAGAATTTTTCCGGCCAGAAGCTGCGACGGCGTAACGGCGGAGATCAGCACTTCCATGGTGCGCGTGGTTTTTTCCTCTAGCACCGAGCGCATCGTGATGATGCCGTACATCAGCAACGACATGTACAGCAGCACCACCAGAGCGATGGCGACGCCGATGGTCTGGCCCTTCTCGACGGACTCGCCTCCCTTTGTGACTTTGATCACCTGCAGGTCGGCGCTCTTCACGAGGTCGCGCACATCGTCAACGTGGATGCCGCGGGAGTTCAACCGAGCTTCGACAACGGCTTCATTGACGGCCGAACTGATCGGACCCAGCAGCGAGAAATTGCCGGCGTTTTTCGTGTGCAATTCAACGGGATGTGTGAGGTCAGCGGGAATCACGAGGTAGCCGTCAAGATTTCCGGCGTTGATCCTGCCGTGCAGATCTTTCTGGACGGCGCCGGTATCGGCCGGCCGGTCGATCGATTCCACCACGTTGAACTGCGGCTGGCCGTTCGAGAGCCGGCCACGCAGGCCGCTCGCCACCGAGGGCGCGATTTCGCCGGCGTTGTCGACGATCGCGAGCCGCATCGCCTGCGACGACTGGTGGCTCACCAGGAACACGATCAGGAACGTGAATCCGATGCCGAGCAGCGGCACGATCAGCGTGCCGATGACGAAACCTTTCGTCTTCACGCGGGTGATGTACTCGCGCTTGATGATCAGCCAGAGTTTATGCATGGGTGGTCTTCTCGATGAAGATGTCGCTCAGCGAAGGCTCGAGCAGCTCGAACCGGTTGATCTGGACTCCGGACTGGACCGCGGACCGGAGAATTTCCTGCGGGTCGGCCCCGGGCTTCAGTTTCGCTTCCACTCCCGATCCGAAGCGGTTGACCGAAGCGATCGCGGGATTGCTCAGAAACGCGTCCGATCCGGTGAATTCGATATGGACCGTGTTTTTGCCGTACGACTGCTTGATCGAGCGAAGGTCGCCATCCAGCACGTTGCGGCCGTGGTTGATCAGGCAGATCGAGTCGCACATTTTTTCGACCTGCTCCATGCGGTGCGTGGAAAGAATGATTGTTGCGCCCTGGTCGCGCATTTCGAGCATCACGTCCTTGATCGTGACGGCGTTCACCGGGTCGAGACCCGAAAATGGCTCGTCCAGGATCACCAGCGGCGGGCGGTGAATCACGGACGTGATGAACTGCACCTTCTGCTGCATGCCTTTCGAAAGATCGATCATTTTCTTTTCGGACCAATCGCTCAACTCGAATCGAGCGAGCCATTCGCGGGCGCGGCGGTCGGCTTCCGCTTCCGTGAGTCCGTGCAGCGCGGCAAGAAAGATGATCAGCGCGCGAACCTGCATGCGCGGGTAGAGGCCGCGCTCTTCGGGCAGGTAGCCGATGGAGTTGCGCGATTCGTCGCTCACGGGCTGGCCGAGGACGTGAATGGAGCCTTCGTCCGGCGCGAGGATGTTCATGATCATGCGAATCGTGGTGGTCTTGCCCGCCCCGTTGGGGCCGAGCAGGCCAAGAATGGCGCCCTGCCGCACGCGCAGGTTCACGTTGTCGACGGCGGTGACGGATTCGTATGCCTTGGTGACGTTTTCAAGCGAGATCGCGTCCACAAATTTCCTCTTGGTCGAAGTTAAGGCTTCTTCCGCTTCCTACGCGCGGCCCGAGCCGATTATTTCACGCGAGTCCACAAGAACTCCAAATAAACGCGATACCAACCGGCGGTTACTAGTCCGGGAGGCGCTGCCCAGTGGTTTCCAGGCCAAACGGCAGCAGGAAAAGGCCCAGGACAAATGGAATCGAGGTCAGCGCCACGGGAACGCCGATGGTATGAAAATGAGAAACGCCGGCGCCGACCATGAATGAAAAACCAGCTCCCACGAAGCGCCCGACCGACGTGGCGAAGGCGAAGGCGCTGCCGCGGCAGGTCGTCGGGTATTGCTCGGGGAGCCAGAGCGTGTACATGGCGAAGTTCGCGCCGCCGATCCCGAGGAAAAACATGCCGACGAAAAACCAGGTCATGGCGTCCTGCGCACGATAGAAGGCCCAGCCGAAGCTGGCGCTGATCGAAATCGCCATGATGATGAAGTAGAACGAGAGCGTCTTGCGGCGGCCGAAGCGTTCGGCGATCAACGGCAGCGGCAGACAACCGACGATCGTGCCGAAGGAAATGACCATCGTAGCGTAGGTGGCGAGTTTCGGGCCTAGCCCGGCGGCGAGGTGCATGCGCCCGGCGATTTCGTTGACGCCGGTGGGAACGTAGACGGTGCCGGCCCACAGCCCGATGATCGAGATCAGGACGTAAGCAGAGTTGAGCAGCGTGCGGCGGCGATATTCCGAACTGAAGATGGTGACGAACGGGTTTGCGACTTTTGCGGCGCGCGCCTTCCAGCGCTCGGGTTCGCGGACGCTGTAGAGTATCAGCCCGATCAGAATCGCGGGCGCGCCGCCGATCATGAACATGGGCCGCCAGCCGTGGTTCTCGCCGACAAAATGGTTCGCGAGCGCGGCGAGGAAGAATCCGAAGTAGTAGCCGGTGTGCATGTAGCCCGCGCCCATCTTGCGGCGGTCCTCAGGCCACTCCTCCGCGACGAACGTGCCGCCCATGGCCCATTCGCCGCCGATGCCAACGCCGGCGAGCAGGCGGCAGATGGCGACTTCCCAGATGCTCTGGCCGAACGCGGCGAGAAACGTGAAGAGCGAGTAGAACAGGATCGTCAGCGCGAGGGTGCGCACGCGGCCGAACCGGTCGGCGACGGGGCCCCAGACGAGCGCGAGTCCCCAACCGACCAGGAACAGCGCGAACAAAAGGCCACCGTAAAAGCCGGTGTTCGCGGGGGTAGCGGGGATGCCAGATTTCGGGAGCAGTTCGCGCATCGCCGGGACGAGGACGAGGGCGTAGATGAAGGAGTCCATGCCGTCGAGCGCCCAGCCGGCCCAGGAGGCCCAGAAGCCGCGCACCTGGTTCTTCGTCAGAGGAGTCTTAGCCAATGGGGGCATGGGAGATGATTGAAGGAGCGAGGCATTTTACGAAGCGAAAGCGGCGGGCGCAATGCTAAAGCAACGGCAAAATAGGAAGGCAGTTGCAACCACGGATGAACACAGATAAGGCCAAGATGAGGGAAAACCTGCAGGAGGGTAGAGTTTGCAGAGGAAGCGCGAAGATGTCGCGTGATGATGGTATGGTGCGGCATGGAAAGAGAACTTCGTGATTGAAATTCAGGAGCGCGATGGGCAGATCGTGTTTGCGGTGAGGGTTTCGCCGAGGGCGAGCCGCGATGCGATCGAGGGCGAGCATAATGGGGCGCTGAAGGTACGGCTGACGGCGCCGCCCGTCGATGACCGCGCGAACGAGGCGCTGCGGCGGCTGCTGGCCGGGCGTTTGAAGGTGCCCGTATCGGCTGTTAGAATCGTCGCTGGAGAAAAGAGCCGCACGAAGCGTGTTTCGATCGCGGGCGTGACGCGCGCCCAGGTTGCCGCGCTGTTCGCGTCCCATCCAACCGGATCCTGAAACGCGGCGAACGAGGAAGATCTGCGCGCCTGGTGGGCGCGCCCATCGCAAATGCCGGACATCAAGGCAATTCAAGCGGAGCTGAAGGCCAGCAAGATCGACGGCTGGCTTTTCTACGACCATCACCACCGCGATCCGATCGCGGGGCACATTCTCGGCTTGGGCAGCAACGGAATGGCGACGCGGCGGTGGTTTTATTTCATACCGTCGCGCGGCGAGCCGCGAAAACTGGTGCACAAGATCGAGCAGTGCACGCTCGATTCCCTTCCCGGGCGCACGCAGGCATATGCGGGATGGGAGGAGCTGCGCAAACAGCTGCAGAAGCTGCTTTCCGGTTCGAAGAAAATCGCGATGCAATATTCGCCGGAGAACAACATTCCGTACATCGGGCTGGTGGACGCCGGGACGGTCGAGCTGGTGCGCAAGCTGAAGAAGACCGTGGTCACGTCGGCGGACCTGGTGCAGAAATTCGAGGCGGCGTGGACGCCGGAGCAGCTGAAGTCGCACTTGGAGGCGGGCGAGATCGTCGATCGGATCGCGCGCGCGGCGTTCGAGCAAGCGGCGGCGATGGTGCGCGAGGGCCGGCCGCTGACGGAATACGAGCTGCAACAGTGGATCCTCGAACGGTTTCGCGCGAACGGGCTGACGACGGCCGAGCCGCCGATCGCGGCGGTGCAGCCAAACAACGGGAACCCGCACTACGAGCCGCGCGCCGCGGATTCGCGACCGATTCGCGCCGGCGACATGCTGCTGCTCGACATCTGGGCGAAATGCGACCGGCCGGGGAGCGTGTATTACGACATCACGTGGGTCGGATACCTGGGTGCCCGCGTGCCGGACGCGTACGCGAAAGTTTTTCGCGTCGTGCGCGAGGCGCGCGACCGCGCGATCGAGTTCGTGCGCGAGGGCGTGGCGCGCGGGAAAGCGATTCACGGCTGGGAAGTGGATCGCGCCGCCCGCGAGGTAATCCGCAAGGCGGGATACGGGAAGTATTTCGTGCATCGCACCGGGCACAGTATAGGACAGGAAGTCCACGGCAACGGCGCGAACATGGACAGCCTGGAGACGCGCGACGACCGCAAAATCGTGCCGCGGACCTGCTTTTCGATCGAGCCGGGAATTTACCTGCCGGAATTCGGAGTGCGCAGCGAAGTGAACGTGTACGTAGGCGAGCGCGAGGCGCGCGTGACCGGCGCGATTCAGGAAGAAATCCTGCCGCTGCTTGGCTGACCGATGGCGACCGACAATCCCGTAATTGAAAAAAGCGCCGACCGAATCGCGGCCGAAGCGTTGGTCGCGGCGATCGCAGCGTGGATCGTGCCCGGACTGGGGCATCTGCTGCTGGGCCGGTGGGGCCGCGCCGTGTTTCTTTTTCTCGCGGTCGGAGGGCTGGCGCTGACGGGTTTCCTGATGCGCGGAGAACTGTTCACGCGGCAATCGAATGATACATTTGGCGCGCTGGGATTTCTTGCCGATGCCTGCTCGGGCGTGTTCTATTTTTTGCCGCGCTTGTTGAAATTTGCCGGGCCGGATGTGTCGCGGGCGGCGGGAGATTACGGCACGCGGTTTCTGGCTGCGGCGGGCGTGGTGAACCTGCTCGGGATGCTGGACGCATACCGGATCGCCAGCGGGCGGAAACACTAAACTCAAAGGCGCCCGCCTTCCCGCCGCGTTGCGTCGGGACCCCAAAACGGGGAAAGGTGATTGGATAAGGGCGTCGGCTCCTTCGAGCGAGTAGACTTGGCGCTGCTAGACGACCAAGGCTCGGAGGGAAGGAGCCGAGCGATGAAGATTATAGGATGCGATTTTCACACGCGCCAGCAGCAGATCGCGATGCTGGACACCGCGACGGGAGAGTTGGTCGAGCGGCAGTTGCAGCACGAGAACGGCGAGGCAAGGAGGTTTTACGAGCAGTTGCCGAAGCCGATTCGCGTGGGGATCGAAGCGACCGGGTACACGCAGTGGTTCGAGCGGATGCTGGCGGAACTGGGGCACGAATTGTGGGTCGGCGATGCGGCCAAGATTCGCGCCTCCGTGGTGCGCAAGCAGAAGACCGACAAGCGGGACGCGGTGCACATTCTGGATTTGCTGGCACAGGATCGGTTTCCACGAATCTGGATGCCAACGCCGGCCGAGCGGGACTTGCGGCAACTGGTGTTGCATCGCGTGAAGCTGGTGCAGATGAGAACGAAGGTGATGAACCAGCTGCACGCGATGGCCATGGGCCAGGGGCTTTGCCGGAAGAAGAAGCTGTGGAGCAAGGCAGGGCGTCAGGAACTGGAAGCGTTGCCGTTGGGGCCGTGGGCGGCGCGGCGGCGCCAAGAGCTGCTGGCGATGCTGGACCAGTGGGAGAAGCCGATTGCGGAACTGGATCGCGCGGTCCAGGAGCAAGCGGGGGCTCACGGCCAGGCGGTTCGACTGATGACGCATCCCGGCGTGGGACCGGTGACTTCGCTGGCCTTCGTGCTGACGCTGGGGACGGTCGATCGTTTTCCGCGGGGCCGTCAGGTGAGCAGTTATCTGGGGCTGGACCCGCGCACACAGCGCTCGGCCGATCGTGTGCGGGGCGGGCCGATCAGCAAGCAGGGCAGCTCGACGACGCGCTGGTTGCTGGTCGAAGCCGGACAGACGGCGGCACGGTTGGATCCGGAACTGCGGCGGGTGTATCAGCGATTGAAGTTCCGTCGCGGGAGTCAGATTGCCAAGGTGGCCGTGGCACGCCGCCTGGCGGTGAGGTTGTACTGGATGCTGCGCACGCAGGCCAATTACGGAGAGCTGATGGCGCGGCTGGTTCGCATGCGGGGTAGCTCGGGTAGCGGCCTGATGGAGATGAGTCCATCGCGAAGGTGAATGAGCGCCCTGCCTCCTCGGGAAGCCGGGGAGTTTGAAAACAATCCTGGTGGAAAGACCGAATAGATGGCTGATGGAACCAATCGTTCCATCGCACGATTGAAAAAGCGAGCCTTGGTCGGCTGATGCAAAAGCAAAAGATTTCTGGCGAGAAAAAAGAAAGAACCGGACCGGGCAAATTCCCAGTCCCTGATCAGAACCACACGTGTGTATTGACAACGCCGACGCCCTTATAGACGGCCGCTACGAAGGCAAAGGCTAAACTATTGATACGGGGATTCCATCCGAGTCATTTTGTGGCGATGGTGGCGTTCGCGGTGTGCGTGTCGGTGGCGTTCGCGGTGCTGGGGCGGCAATCGGCGGCTGGGCGAATCAAATATATGTTGTGGTCTCTGGCGCTTTTCCTGGCGATTGGGGTGGGGATTGCGTGGTTGATGTATCCGTTTTCGAAGTAGTGCCGAAGGATTGGCCACCGAGACACGGAGAAAACACGGGAAAACCACAGATGAACACAGATAAAAACTGATGTATTCATGGACGAGCGGCAAACTCAAGAGACAGACAGCAGAGATCACCCACAAAAACGAGGATGCCCGCCTGAAGGCGGGCGCTACATAAACAGTGACGGCGCTCGGGGCGAGGCGAGTGGGCGAGATCGCGCCAAGAAATTGCGCCGGGCATCCGCCGCGGCGGATGCCCCTACAAGAAACAACCAAGACTTTCAAGGTAGGCGCACGAATCTCGGGTGGTAACGCGGAAGAGAGATCCTTCGACTGCGTGACCGGACGTCCGCCGCGGCGGACGAAATGCAAAATCCGGCCACTTCGCTCAGGATGACGACGTACGAGCGCAGAGAGCGCGAAAGGAAAAAGGGGCGTTCGCCGCGGCGAACGCCCCTTTTCGTTTTCGTCGAGTCGGCTCTCGCCCAAAAGACGCCAATCAGGAGATTGGCGATCCCAGGACGGCTACGCGAGGTCTTCGGGCTTGATTGGCAGCTTGCGGATGCGCTTGCCGGTGCCGGCGAAGATGGCGTTGGCGATGGCCGGAGCGATGGGAGGAACACCCGGCTCACCCAGGCCCGTGGGGGTTTCGTCGCTGGGCACGAAGTGGACTTCGATCTTCGGCACTTCGTTCATACGCACCGGCGGAACGGTATCGAAATTGGCCTGAACGACGCGGCCCTTGTCGATGGTGATTTCGGTTTTGAGCGCCGCGGTAATGCCGTAGATGATGGCGCCCGAAACCTGCGCTTCGGCCGTGTCCGGGTTGATCACGCGTCCGCAATCGACGGCGGCGACCACGCGATGCACTTTCACTCCGCTGTCCTTGTCGATGGAGATCTCGACGACCTCGGCGACGTAGGTGGAAAACGCTTCGAGCACCGCGATGCCGCGATAGCGGCCCTTCGGAAGCGGCGTGTGCCATCCGGCCTTTTCAGCGGCCAGATTCAGCACGCCGAGATGCCGAGGCTTCTTCGAGAGCAGGTCGCGGCGGAATTCGTAGGGATCTTTCTTCGCCGCTGCAGCCAATTCGTCGACGAACGACTCGCTGAAGAAGCCGTTCTGCGACGCGCCGACCGACCGCCAGAATCCCATCGGAATCGGGCCGGCCATCAGGTGGTAGTCGACGAGAACGTTGGGAACGTCGTAGGCGAAGTCGGAAACGCCCTCGACGCTGGAGCTGTCGAGGCCGTTCCTGATCGATCCGGGGAAGAACCAGCTCATGATCGAATCGCAGGCCACGCGCGCGGTGAATGCGGTGGGCTTGCCGCTCGCGTCGAGACCCGCGGACATCTTGATGTAGGAGGCAGGGCGATAGTAATCGTGCTGAGTATCGTCCTCGCGCTTCCAGATGACTTGCACGGGCCTACCCATGGCTTTCGAGAGCTGGGCCGATTCGGCGACGAAGTCGGACCAGCCGCGGCGGCCGAAGCCTCCGCCGAGGTACGTGGTGTGGACTTTGACCTTGTCGGGACTGAGGCCGGAAATGGCCGCGCCGGTCTGCTGCGAAGGCGTCTGGAACTGCGTGGGAACCCAGAGATCGACACCGTCGGCGCGGACGTCGGCGGTGCCGCTCATCGGTTCCATGGTCTGATGTGCCTGATAGGGAGCTTCATAGACGGCTTCGACCGTGGTGGCGGCGGACTTGAGTCCCGCGTCGGCGTCACCCTCTTTGCGGGAGACGACGCCGGGCGTGGCCATTGCGTCCACGAACGTCTTGCGGATGCTGGCGCTCGAGGCGTTAGCATTCGGACCCTCGTCCCACTTGATATCGAGCGCCTTGCGGCCCTGGAACGCCGTCCAGGTGTTGTCCGCAACGACGGCGACTCCGGTCATGACAGGCGGCTGGCCGGTCATGATGGGAAGGATGTCCTTGACGCCGGGAATGGCCTTGGCTTTGGTGGCGTCGAAGCTGGCCACTTTGCCGCCGAAGACCGGACAGTGCTCGACCGAAGCGTGCAACATGCCGGGAAGGCGAACGTCCACGCCGAAGCCGGCGGTGCCGTTCACTTTCTTGTGGGAGTCGACGCGCTTGGTGGGCTTGCCGATGATGGTGAACTGGCTGGGATCCTTGAGCTTGACCTCTTTGGGCGGCGGAATCTGCGCGGCGGCCTCCGCGAGGCTGCCGAAGGTCGCGCTGCGCTTTGAGGCTGCATGCACGATCTTGCCGTCCGCTGCGTGGCATTCGGACGCGTCCACACCCCATTTCTGGGCTGCAGCGGCAATGAGCATGGTACGCGCGGCAGCGCCGGCCTGACGCATGGGAGTCCAGCCGGAATGAATGCTCTGGCTGCCGCCGGTGCCTTGCATGCCGAAGGCCGGGTCAAAGTAGACCTGAGCGGCAGGAGCGAATTCTGTGTGGATGCGCTTCCAGTCGCAGCCAAGCTCTTCGGCGGCGAGCATGGCGAGCGACGTTTCGACGCCCTGGCCCATTTCGGATTTGCTGATCAGGATGGTGACTTTGTCATCCGGCGTGATCTGGATGAAGGCGTTCATCACCTGAGGCGCGGTGGCCGGCGTGGCCGCGAAGACTTCGCGTTTGCCGGGCAGATAGAAGCCGATGACGAGACCGGTGGCGCCGGCAAGCCCGGTCTTCAGGAAGCTGCGACGATCGAGAGGATTGGTGATGGCGCTCATTCCGCACCTCCTGCAACAACGGCCGCTTCCGAATCGGGCGCGGGATCGGCGCTGGCGGCCGCAGTCTTGCCCGCAGCCGCTTGAATTTCGGCGGCGCGATGAATGGCTCTCTTGATTCTGGGATACGTGCCGCAGCGGCAGATGTTGCCGGTCATGGCGTCGTCGATCTGCGCGTCGGTGGGCTTGGGAGTCTTGGCGATGAGCGCCGCGGCGGACATGATCTGTCCGGACTGGCAATAGCCGCACTGGGGAACGTCGATTTCGAGCCACGCCTTCTGCACCGGATGGCTGGTGGTGGCCGAAAGGCCTTCGATGGTGGTGACGTGTTTCCCGGCGACGCTCGAAATCGGGGTGATGCAGGAGCGGGTTGAGTCGCCATTGATGTGGACCGTACACGCGCCGCAGAGCGCCATGCCGCAGCCGAACTTGGTGCCGGTCATGTTGAGCGCGTCGCGAAGAACCCAGAGCAACGGCATTTCGGGATTGACGTCGACCGTTGTGGGCTTGCCGTTCAAGGTGAAATGAGTCGCCACGAAGTACCCTCCCCCTCAGAATTTGCAGGCGGCGTGTGTTGTGTTGCGCCGACCGCTAACAAATGACTGCACTTAGCCGAAGTTTTCCGTTCGATCACGCTACGCCATCGATGGAGGCGAGTCAAGATCGAAGCGGGATTTTAACGTGCGAAAATGCACGGATTGGCGCACGAAACGTATTGAGATAACGGTTTCGTGCGGATCGAAATGTGAAATTTTCGCGGCGGGCAAGAAACCGGCCGGATGTTGCGAACGAGCCAGCCGATCTTGGAGGCGCGGCGTGGTTTCCGGCGGCGCGGGCTGCGCGCCGGTGCGGGATTCGCGGTTTGACGCGTTTTCGCTCCTTTGCTAAAGTCGATGGCGCTGCCGAGGTAGCTCAGTTGGTAGAGCAGCCGATTCGTAATCGGCAGGTCCCCGGTTCAAGTCCGGGCCTCGGCTCCAGAATTTTAACGTGCTTGCTTTCAGTCAGTTCCCTTCCCGATTTTCTACAGCCGCCGAAAACTCGGGAACATTAGGGAACAATAAGCCGGCCACTTTCCCTGCCGCACGCTTTTGTCTGACTCTATCGGAGAAGAACCAAGAGCAGGAGATATTGCGCAAGGGTGCGGAGGAGAAGTCCTAGGAAAATAAGGCCGGCGGCCAGCCGCGAAAATATGCGCGGCTTTGTCCCAGCCTGCCGACTATGCCATTTTCAGGGCGCGCTCCAGCGGATAGTACTTTCCGTCGCGCTTCTCGATGTAATTCACCTGCGCCATCTCATCGAGCAGGCACTCGACTAACATCGGATTCAGCGGCGGGTAGATCTCGTTCCTCTCCCACTCGGTGAATTTCTGGATGATCTCGTCGCGGTTGAGACCGGGCTCAGCCTTGATTTTCTCAAGCATCGCCATCGAGCGCTTGTAATAGGGCGTATCGTATCCCCTCGAGGCGATGTCTATGGCTTCGACGAAGAAGAAGGCGGACGTGCGGGCGTCACCGCACACAAAGGTCCAGCCGCCCTGTTTCGTTGTCGGCGGCGTCGCGGGCAAACCCTTCACGTGCTGCGGCTGCGCGCCCGCCGGCACCTCCTTCAGCGGCCGAAACCCCAGCCCGTCGTACTGCTTCATGCTCTCGTCCTTTGCACTGAGCCCCGAATAACGGAATGCGATACCCTGAGAGAAATCATTCCCCGCGGCGCGAATCCCGACCAGGACGGGCGTCATAGGCCCCAGAACGCCCGGGCATACTCTTCCGTGGAATTCTTCCCCGTCGTAAGTGAACGAGTCTCCGATCTTGTAGCAGAAGTGACAAGGAAACCTTTTTTCGTCCCCCATGAACTCCGCCAATGTGGCCTTTATTTTGAACGCCATCTCTTCCTCCTTCTTTTCCTTATGCGTTCCGCACTTCGGATGTCGGCCCAATTAGAGCAGCAGCGCTCCCCCATCGACGGGGAGGGCCGTGCCGGTGATAAACGCGGCTTCGCTCGAACACAGCCAGAGCAGGAGCGGTATCACTTCCTCCGGCCGTCCAATCCGGCCGAGCGGATACATCTGAATCGCTTTCTGCACCATCGCCTCGTCTTTGAGAAATGTGGCCTCCGACATGGGAGTCCGGATCAGCGCCGGGCACACCGCATTCACCCGAATCCCCCGAGCCGCATATTCCACGGCTCCCGTCGTGGTCAGCCCGATGATTCCATGTTTGGTCGCATTGTAGGCCGCCCCGGTTCGGCGCCCGCTGCGCAATCCGGCCATCGCGGACATGTTGACGATCGAGCCTCCGCCGCGTTTCAGCATCTCCGGAATTTCGTATTTCATCGAAAGGAACGTTCCGGTGAGATTGGTCGTTACGACCTGATCCCATACTTCCTTCTTATAGTCGGCCATGGGGACCATCAGCGTCCCGTCAATTCCCGCGTTGTTTAAGGCGCAGTCCAACCCCCCGTACGTCTTCACACAAGCCTGTATGGACGCCTCTACATCAGGGGCTCGGGACACATCGGCGCGGATGAAGATTGCCTCGCCGCCTTCCTTGTGAATCTCCGAAATCACTTTTTCGCCGGCTTCGACACGCCGCCCAGTAAAAACAACTTTGGCGCCTTCCCTGGCAAACGCAAGCGCCGCGTCGCGGCCGAGGCCCGATGTGCCGCCGGTGACTAGAACCACTTTGGATTGAAATCGCCCGCTCATGTTTCCGGCGCTGTGCCGGTATTCTTCTGTGCCGTCCAGGCAGCTCTCTGCTTCGTTGAAAGAACCCTTCTGGCGACCTACTGCCCCATATCGAGCAGACGAGCTAGCCCCCCGGCCGGACCCTGAATGGCGTACGCACCATCAAGGGACTTCTGATCCCGGCCGCGAGAATCAGGAGTCGCATGAGGAAGCCCCCAACAAGCAAAAACACACCCGCGACGAGCGGCGCCAACGACAGCGAGACCTCAGCGTGTCTGACTGATGAAAAAGACTCGATCATTACTGGAACAAGCAGGCCAGCGCCGAGGAAGCCTCCCCAGAACAGACCCGACAGCTTGCCCGTAAGTAGCAAGCGGGCCGCCTCGGGCGCGCGATCAAACACGAGGGTCAGATACAGATAGACGGCGATCGCTTCAGCGATGACCAAGATCATGTCCACGGACTCGAGACGTGCCACGAATTCTGCCGTCTTAGGGCCGGCGATTCCCATCACGGAGCAAATGATTGGTGTGATGAAGAATACGCCGCCGATGCCGGTGGAAACCGCCGAAATGAGAAACAGAATAGGGAGTAAGGGATTGTTCCAGAAAGGCCGGCTGACCACGACGCCAATCAGGATGCCCGTATAGATGCAAGTCGCCGCGGCGAACACGAGGGCGATGACCTCCAGTGCCGTGCGGAGGCCCTGGTCCGCATCGAGGACGCTGCCGAACGGCCACACCCACAAAAGGACGATGAAACAGCCCGAGACAATCAGGGCTGACACGATGAAGAAGCCGCGCGAAATCCACGATGTGCCGGGATGCAACATGGCCCGGAAGAACTTTGCCGGACGCCCCAGGTCCGCGATCAGGAAAAGCGTGGAAAAGGCAACCGTCGGCACACCGAAGGCAATGGCTATTTTCGCTGGGATAACGTATCCCATGAAATCGCCCAGAATTCCTACGATGACGGCGCCGGCGCCTGTCCCGGCGAGAAAGAGATAGGCCGCGATCTTCCAGCGCCACACAGCTTGCGGAACTATTTCCATACGCCTTACTTTTTCCTGGTCGCGATATCCACTGGTCCCGTTGCCACGACTGAGCGGCCGGCCGGCAGATAATGGGTGTTGGGGTCCGTGCCGAACTCGGGATTGAGCTGAAAGGCTTGCGCGCGGGCGACCAATTGCGAAACGTCGCTATTCGGGTCGTCGAGATCGCCGAAATAGCGCGCCTTAGCCATGCAGTTAGTGACGCAGGCAGGAGTAGCCTCTCGATCGATGCCGGGCGTGAGGCCCTGGGCCAAGCCGGCATCGATGCGGTGCCGGCAATAGTCGCACTTCACCACGACCCCCTCCCGCCGTTCTCGGTAACCGGCCTCCTCGTAGGGCGTGAGCCCCTGGTCGCCAAAGTATCCGCCCTTGTCTTCCACGAAATAGCGGGCCCCGTAAGGACAGGCAATCATGCAGTACTTGCAACCGATGCATTTCTCCTCGTCGACAAATACGATGCCATCCTCGCGAACCTGCGTGGCTTTCGTAGGGCAGACTCTCTCGCAGGGAGGCTCATTGCACTGCATGCACAGCAGGGGCAGATTGACGCGGGTCACGTTCGGGTAGGTTCCGACTTCGGAAACCTCAACCCTGGCAAGGGTGACGCCCGGAGGCGTGGCATTCTCCGCTTTGCAGCTCATCTGGCAGCCGTAGCAGCCGATGCATTTCAACAGGTCGATGACCATACCCCATCTCGGCATTGTCTCCCTTCATTCTCGCGCGGAGCCGCATGCTGTTCCGTTCGCTGTGGATGGCACAACGTACAACATCGTTTCAGCAGCAGCGTCGGCGCCTGCAAATTTCGTTTTCGCGATTGTAGTCACTTCAAGCCTTATAAATTCTCACCTTGGCGCACAGGTCCATGTTCAGGTTTCCGGGGTCCAGGTGATCGTAATCGACCTCGATTAGTTCGTTATAGAAAACGCCCTTGCCCCTGGCAATCGGCAGATCCTTGGACCAGTGGCCGGCCAGAGCCGCCACACCCACTCCCTCAGGATGTATGCCTTCGATGGTCTTCAGCTTGCCCTTGACCTTGCGCCGGTAGCTGGATTCCACCCAAATCATGTCGCCGTCTTTGAGGCCCTTCTTCCTGGCCGTGGCGGCGTTTACGGCGATGTTGTACGAGTAATCGTTCATCTGGGCGGCTTCGTCGAGCCAGGGATTCTCCATCGTCAGGGAATTGGTGTGGATCGTGTCTCGATAGTAGAAGCTGATGAGGTCGTACTGCGGATCAGGGCACTCGTGCGTGGGACACGGATTCCAGTCCGGCATCGCCTGGTAGGCCTGGTAGTTGAGATCGTTCTCGATGCCGAATTCTTTGGCAACCTCACGTACCTGCTCGCCGGTCGTCTGAAAAATCTCGAAGTAAACAGGAACCCGGACAGGCACCCGGCTGCGCCAGTAGACCTCCTCCGCCTTTTTCGGCCAGCTCACTACGCCGTTTTCCTTGAACCATTCCAAGTCGTGGGCTTCCCCGAAGAAGTTCTTCAACACTTTGTCGACGATTTCCTCGAACTCGTATTTGACGTCGGGCTTGAGCTTGTAAGGATCTTTCAGCTCGAAGTGCATGTTGTAGGCGTGATTCAGCGGCTCAAGCAATCCAAGCCGGCAGCCGATCTCGTATAACATCCGGAGAAAGTCGCGGCGTTGGCCACCGGCCTCCACTACGGGCTGGCGAATCGGCCAGCTCCAGTTCCCCATGCTGGCCGGATGATTGAAGATGAAAGGGTAGTTGGGCGATGGGAAGAGGCGCTCCAGATAGGACGTATCCGGCAGGATGAGTTCGGCAAAGTCGGTCATCTCGTTCTTGAAGATATCGAAAGAGATGATGAAGACGTCCTTGAAAGCATCGGCCACGACGTCCTTGTTGCCGACGCTCATGATGGCGTTCGCGCCGAAGTTGATCATCACCTTGGGCCGGCGTTTGATGTGGAACTTGTTCCACCACTCCTCTCGGTCCGCCGCGCCGTAAAAGGGCGACGTCATCGCCCACGGAAAGAACTCGCGCATGCCGATACTCTTCGGCGCAGACGCGTCGTTGGCCGGGAAAGGCTTGTGCGGATGCATCCACGTGCCGGTGATCATCAATCCATCCGGCGTCGGCTCGGGTGCGTAGTAGGGCCGCCCGGTGTCGGGATGGCCGTAGCAGACCGGATTGAAGCCCAGTGCTCCGCCCACATTGTCCGCCGAGCCCACCAGATGGTTGAGGAGGTCGATCGACACACAGTTCCAGGTGGCATTCTTATGGCCCTGTGACCCGCGGAAATAAATCGCCGCTGCCGGCCGGTAGGGAAATTTCTCGCCGTCGATGACGATCGTGCTGCCGATGCGGGCCGCCTCGCCGAACTCCCGCGCCAATCTTCGGATCGTCTCTGGGGCGATCGTGGTTATCCCGGAGGAATACTCCGGCGTGTACTTTTTCAGATGCTCCTTCAAGATTTGGAAGCCCGACTGCACCTTGACGCCGTTCACTGTGAAAGTTCCCAGAAGGGCGGCGCCGTCGGCCGGTACGGCGTCAAATGCCTTCGCTGCGCTGACAGTTTCGTCCCAGACTAAAGGCTTGTCGGTTGCTGCGTCTCGCAGATAATGTCCGTCTTCCTTCACTAGGTACGTGGCGTTCGTGCACTGCTTGAGGTAATGGCGATCGTACATGCCGAGCTCGTTGACCAGCACATTGGCCATCGCTAGCGCCAGGGCGGCGTCGGTCCCGACGCGAATGGGCACCCATTCATTGCCCTTGCCCGATGCGAAATTGCACATCGGATCGACCACTACCATTTGCATGCCGCGCGCCCGCGCGTCGGCCGCCAGTTGCGCGTTTTGGTTGGCAACGTGTCCCGCCGAATGTCCCTTGCTAGCGCCGAAATAGATGGCGTAGTTGCACATCTTGAAATCAGGGACGAGCGACCACGAAGCGTGCATGAGTTCGCCGGTCTGGTGGGCGCCGCTGCCGCAGTGAATGCCTCCGCCCGCTACCCACACGGCGTCCGTACCGAAGGCACTGCCAAAGGTAAACAAACCGCAGTGCATCTCGGATGCGCAGGTCGTCGTGCCTTGCAGGAAGAGTTCCCCGGGATCGTGATCGTGTACCTCCTTCAGCTTCTTGACGGCGATGTCCAGCGCCTCTTCCCAGGAGATCTCCACCCATTGGGGATCGATTCCAATGCCCTTTTTCGGATTCGTTCGTTTGAGCGGGGCATTGACCCGATTGGGATCGTACAGCGTCATGATGCCGGCTACGCCCTTGGCGCATAGTCGCCCCTCGCCACAGGCACTTTCCGGATTGCCTTCGATCTTGGTCAGCGTGCCATCCACGTTATGGGCGAGTATGGAGCACATGCCATAACAGAGGCTGCAAGACGAAGGGATCCATCTATCCTGCTTGCCGCTTGCCGATGCTCTAGCGTTTGCCTGTTCGACGGTCAGCATCGAGTACCTCCAACGCTTTCAATCCCAGTTCTCCATGTTCATACGGGATGATTATCGGGTGACCATGACCTTGTTTCTCTGATGCGCCCAACTCACCGCCTACTGCTTTTAGCTCCACCACCATCCTTTCACGCGGCAAGCATACAATCAGGTCATTTTCCCCTGATGCGTTACACCCCTAAAAAACGGCCGCCTCATCCCCTTTTAGCAGGGACTAGACAAGTGCGCTGCCCTCTGATGAAACGCGATTCGGGTCGAGGGCGTGCTGAATCTTATTCCACCACAAGTGGTAATTCGACAGGCCTCGTCCGATTTCCTCGTTTTGGCCCGCCAACAATGCGAAGTAGCGTTCCTTAAACGCCCTCGCACTTTGCGCGTTGCGCCAATCCTCGACCGCCTTTTTGGCTTCGGGGTTCTGAGGATCGAATTTGCAGAAAATTTCCGTCTTGCCAAGATGGCCCTGTTCCACGCCCCAACCAAAAAACGCTCCGCCATCATCGACGATCAAGCCATTTTTAATCAGAGGCTCCTTCGCCTTGCCGGCTCCGATTGCCCATTTGATGGTCAAGTCTCTTTGACCCATCACAGGAATGGAACTAAAGGCGCCTCCCGGACGGAACGTCTCTCGAATCGAAGCAGAAATTCTGATGCACTGGCACAAGAGAATTCCTTCCGTTCGGGGATCTTCGACGGATGCCAGGGACTTTCCACTGGTTTCACTGATGATCCGCTGTAGCACGCGTTTCTTGTATGCGAAGTCGGCTGCGGAGTTGCCGGCCAGGATGATAAGGAAGCCGGGACCCTCCACCTCCTTGCTGAGCCGCTTGAACGTTTGCTCCTCTTCTTCATTACTGGTGGTGATATTCGCGGCGACCATGGCCACATTAAAACCCATGAGTTCGAATGCGATTTCACTTTCTCCGATCTTGAGCTCGGCCTGCCACATTTTCTCCACGGACGGGAAGCTGAAGTATCGCGCCATGAAGTTCGGCGGTATCTCGCTCAGGAAATAGTTTGGCGAGATACCTTCGATTGGAAATTTGGAGGGACCCGGCCAGTGGTAAATCTTCATGGCAGCCTTCGTAAAGACACCTGGGGTTACGCCGGGCGGCACCGCACTCGTAAGGATGCTCCTTAACGAAGGACCGGGACCGTCGCCACAGAACCACTCATCGGAAGACCCCAGCGAACCGGACTTGATGATGTCTCCGGCAGGAGTGACCCATTCGATGGCCAAATGATTGCGATCGTCACCGCTGGTGGTCTGATCCAAATGTCCATGCCCCCTGAGCATCGCCGAGCAGTTCGATCCAGCGCCCTTGAGGTTCAGATGCAAGCCCCTTTTCATCAACTCGGCTTGCAACTGCGCGGAGATCACATAGGGCTCAACGACCGCATACATGTTTTTCTCGTTGATTTCGATGATGCGGTTCATCCTTCTCAAATCCAGATAGAGAATGCCCTGCTGGAACTTTCCTGTCCAACCTGTACACACCGGCCGGAATTGCAACGTGTGCTTGTTGCACAGCTTGACGATCGCTTGGACTTGCGCTGTGTTCTCCGGAAGGATAACCGCCGCGAACTCCGTCGCGTGATAGGAAGGCATGATGACCGGGTCATCACAGATATACTCCGGTCCGACCACATCTTCGAAAGCCGAATAAATCTCTCTGCTGAGAGCCATGATTTTTCACCCCGCCCTTATGAAATTGCCTGCTCTACAAGTTCGACGATGTCGTACACCTTCAGGCTGCTGCCGGTGGCCGCGATCGCTTCGTTGAACGTCTTCTCACACAACGGACAGGCAGTAACCATGGCCTCGGCCCCGGTAGATTCGGCTTCCTCGATTCTTTCCCGCGCAGTCCATTGGGCAAAGTCGGGATTGGACTCACTCACGCCGCCCCCAGCCCCACAGCACCAGGCGTACTCCTTGATCCGAGTCATTTCCGTGAGTTTGACGCCGGGAATGCTCCTGAGAACATCCCGAGGCGGTTCATAAACGCCATGCGTGCCTCGCCGGTAGACCTTGGGCGGGTCAAACACAAACCTGTCGCCCGGGACCTTTTTTCCTTGCCAGTGGATCCACGGCTCTCCCAGCCTGCCGAGATTGCACGGGTCGTGATACGTCACCACGAGGCCGACGTTCTTCCGCGGCTTCAGTTTGCCCTTTTTCACCAGTTGATCGATGTATTCCGAGATGTGCAGGACCTTCAGGTCGCCCTTCAGGTTGAACTTGTCGTAGAGGACCTTGAAGGCCTGGTAGCCGTCGGCGGAGGCCGTTACGACCGTTTTGATGCCGGCCTGCTTAATGAAGGCCATGTTCTTCTTGGCCTGAGTAAGAAAATCTTCCTTGTAACCCATCTGGTAGGCCCGGCCGCCGCAGCAGGTCTCGGCATCGCCGGCGATTCCGAAATCGACGCCCGCTTTCTGCAGGATCTTAGCCGTGGCTCTGGCCAGCTTTTGCAGATTCTTGTCATAACTCGTGAGACAGCCGACGTGATACAGCACGTCCACTTTCTCTTTGGTTGCGTCCTTCAGGTTCAGCCCGAAAGCCCAGTCGCCCCGTTTGCCCTTGGTGGACACCATCGAGCCATGCGTTCGCAGACCGGTGATCACTTTGTCCAGAGCAGGATGGGTTTTACCGTCCTCGACACACTTGATCCTGAATTCGTTGATGGGCTCCATGACTTCCATGTCCATGGCGTAATTACATGAGACGCCACAGGCGCCGCACATCTGGCAGTTGTAGACAATGTCGAGAAGTTTATCCGTATAGTTAAACCCGTTCTTCAGCATCGCCGCGCCGATGTTGAGTCGGCCGCCGCCGGAGTAGCTGTGGAAGTTGTATTTCGAAATGCTGGGACAGACGTTTGCATACCGAGAGCCACTAATCCTTTGCATGGGTATAAACTTGCAGGTCGAACACCGGCAGCACATCTCCATATCGCCCTTGTATTGTTCCAATCCCATCTCGGCTATCTCCTATGATCATTCCACGATAGGTTGGTTCCGTTCACGTCTCTTAAAACTTAAAAGCACACTTTTCCCGGATTCATCACGTTGTTTGGATCAAAGATCTTCTTGAACGTATCCAGAACAGCCACGGTTGCCGCATCTCGATTCAAAATCATCCTGGCACTTTCCCCATAAGGCCTCGAGAAGAACGCTCCCTTAGCGATCAGATTCTTGATGGCCAAGCTGGACAACTCATGAACTCGATTGAGCTCCCTGCGATTGGCGGGGTCATAAAAAAGACTAAACTCGCAGTGATAGCTCGTGCCTTGTACGATCGGCTGGATGTAAACACCCAGATTGGAAGCAGCGTAACTAGCTTTTTCAGCCAGATCATTCATGGCCTCAATTTGACCTTGGAGCTTTTCCAGGGTGGTCAAGTAAAAGACGTCCTGGCAGGCTCCCTTCTGGCGAAGCTTCCAATAGGGCTCCCCGCATGGCTGCTGGACCGCTTTCAAGAGTTCATTGGCTGAAACTCCACCGGCTGATTTTGCTGCTTCTACTCCCAACCGCTGGGTGATCGCTGTGATGTCTTGAATCTGAGAGATGACCCTTTCCTCCGGAAAATATTCGTAGCCGGCTACCGTATAGAAAAGAGTCCAGGCGGGTAAGGCTGCTTTCAGGCTCTGATGGTCATAGGGCCATTTCTTCGCAAAGATGGCCGCGAAGTTGGTGCTGTTGAGGATAAAGCATTCGTTGACCGCTCGCAGTCTGATCAGCCAGTAAGTCAGCTCGAGCAGCTTATCGAGATTGGAGGAGCCAACCACAAAAGGCTCTTCAAGACTGGGCAATAGTTCACACCTCATCGATACCCACGTTACGATGCCCATGGTTCCCTGCGCCCCCTGGATAAGCCTGTGCCAGGAAGCCGTACCCGGCCCATACGGCGCTTTTTGCACGCCCCCGACGGCCCACTGTTCCGCGACCGTCCCTGGCCCAGCCGCCTGCCCGGTCCTAAACTCATCGCCCGTTCCAAAGAAAATCTCGGCACAAGCCAAAGGGTCAGAGATGTCCCATTGATACTTGGGCATGATTACCGGCTCTCTCTCGAGTATGCTGCCGACTACCGACTTGGACTTCCGCGGCAGCAAGGGCATATTGAGCCTGAGCCCTTCTTTTTCTACTAGGGGAATGAGTTCGCCGAAGGTCACGCCCGGCTCGCACATCGCCACGCGTCTCTTGCGGTCCACGAGCATGACCTGCTTCATGCCGCTCAAATCCACGATGACCGCGCCGCCGACGCTCGGGACGGTGTCGCCCCGGAAGTGAGGCGGGCCTGAGCTAACGGGCACGAGAGGCGTCTTCGTCTCGTTAGCAAATTTCAGGATATTCAGCACGTCGCTCCCAGTTCTCGGCCTCACAACGGACGCGGGGCGCACGCGGTTGGCGAAACTTACGTCCTTCGAGTAGCCGTCCATTTCCGCCGGATCAAGACTGATTCGTTCGGGACTGATGGCGCTCGCTAACGCGGCTTGTTCTATCATTGACAACCTCCTGTGCCCGCCGATGGGCTTGTATTCCACCAAAAAATAGCTACCCAAACGATGCCACGGCGCGCGAGCCCGCGAGACTACTGATAGACGCCGTATTCTTTGGCCGCTTCCATCATGGCTCGCAGATTTTCCGCGGTCGTATTGTGAACCTGAGCGCCGCCCGTCAAAATGTATCCGCCACGCTTCCCGCAGACCTCGATGAGATTTCTGCAATGCTCTTTCACTTCTCGCGGCGTTCCCGTACACATCAGCGAGGTCGGCACATTGCCCGCAATACAGTTCCTGTCGCCAAGAATCTTCTTGGCTCGGGCCATATCCGTGCGGTCGAACCACCAGATGACGGAGCCTTCCGGCAGATCTTTCACGGCTTCCAGACGCTTGTTATAGCTGCCCTCGGCGAACAACAACGGCACGCAACCTTCCGCTACCAGCCCCAAGATGACCTTTTTCAAGCCGGGCCAGTAAAACGTCTCAAATTGTTTCTCGGACATGAAAGTGTCGTCGCCCTTGTGCAGAGCCATAAAGATAATTGGTATTCCCGAGACATCCGCTCCGGACACGGCTCCCTCAACGATCCAGGGCGTTGCGACTTCCATCGCCTCCTGCAACTTGCCTGGTTGGCGGTACATATCCATCATGATTCCCCGGGTCCCGCGCAACGTGTCGCCAAATAGGTCGAAGGGTGCATGAGCGAATCCGCCATGGAACGGCGGGTATCCCGCGCCCTGGGCTTCCTTCGTGATTTCGGCTACCGCCTGACGAAATTTCGCGAGCTCCTTGCCTGCGTCAATAACTGCTTGAAACGCTTCCTGAACCTCGGGAAGCATGCAGGCTCCCAGGAAAACCGCCGGCATCCCAAATGCACGCTTGAAGGGAAGTAGCTTCCGAAAGGGCTCAAAGGCTCCCAGTGTGCGAGGCAGATAGACCCTCATGAAGAAATCGGCTGGATCCTTGAGCAGGGAGTCGTATTCGTCGGCCCTCATGTACTCGCCTTCTACAAATTGCGCCATAGGGGCGTTTTCGTCGAGGCCATGGCCCGGCCACACCGACATTCGCGTCTTCGTAATCTCATGAAGCCTCCCGGAAGTGACACTCACGCCTGGAATAACGCACGTGTCCCCGTCGAAGTCGTAGAGGAACTTTCGCCATGCGCGCTTCATTTCCTCGTAGTCATACATGGCCGTGCGCACCGTGATTCCAGCGTAGGAAGCCGGAAACTGGCCGGCAGGAAGAAGGCACGGGACGCGGTCAGGCTCTTGCACGCGGATCGCTCGAATGATTCGCGTCAGGCGGGCGTGGTAGCCTTGTTCTGCGGCGGGACTGGCAAAGCGGATCCCGGGAGCGGAAAGCCATCGTTGGAACCGCTGCTCCCGCTTTTCCTCCCATGATCCGTTGACGCGCGGCTGGGGAGGAACGAAAGTCGCGATGGATTTAGATTCGTTCATTCTGTTGAGGGCCCGCCATCGCCGTGATCTCAGTCATCGGTTTTCAGGGAGCATATCCGGGGCGCAGCGCGCCTGCCTTTCTCGGAAGGACGCCGGAAGCAGGCCTCTCCTGAGCCTTCAATTGCGCCATCGCGCGGCCATAGGGCTTCACGCCGAACCACATAATGACCGCCGTCGCCGAGCCCAGCGTAAACGTGGCCACCGCAATCGAATACCCGAGCATCCGATCGGAGTGAAACAGGTAATCCGTGAACAACGCCACGATCGTCGGCCCCAGTCCAAAACCGATCACATTGTAAATAAAGAGAAAAAGGGCCGTCACCTGGCCCCGCATCTGATTGGGAGTGACGATTTGCAGTGCAGCGTTCATCGGCGCGTTCGTCCAGAAAGTGAAAAATGTATAAGAGGTGGAGAGAGCGATCGATAAGGCGGCCGTCGGCATGAGCGGGAATAAAATCATTCCCGGCAACGCCAGCAGTTGGCCGATGAAGACCGTGCGCATGTTGGCGTCGTCGTATCCCTTGCGGGCTAATCGCTCGGCCATCAAACTGCCGGTGAACGCTCCAATCGGCATGATAGTCAGTGACAACAAGCCCTGCACGAGTCCGTATTTCGCGATCGTCCAATGAAACGTGCGAATGTAAAAGGACGGCGCCCAGCTTCGGATGCCGAATCCCATCATCGCCGAAATCCCCATGCTGGCAAACATGGGCAGGAAGACGCCGGCGTTTTTCCACACGAACGCCAGCACTTCTTTGACCGGGATACGTTTCGGTGCCGCGGTTGCAGGGAAGTCACGCACGACCATCTGCCCGCGCCGCGCAGGTTCATGCACCGTAGCCATGAGCGCGGCCACCAGCAGTCCCGGGAGACCGATCGCGATAAGCGTCAACTGCCACCCGTGCAGCGTCCCAATCACCGGCAACGTCACAGGCGAGAGTCGCATGAACAGGCCGGCCAGCGTCCCGCCCACGATGAGGGCAATGCCTTCTCCGAGAAACATGCCGAAGAACAGGACAGCGAACGCCCTCGGAAGCTTTTCGCGAGGGAACAAGTCCGCGAGCATCGAAAATGAGGCCGGACTACTGCACGCAGCTCCAACTCCCGAGCCCACCCGGCAGACAAACAGTTGACCGAACGTGCGCGCCAGTCCGGAGATTGCCGTGGTCAGGCTCCAGATGGCGGTGCCGACTCCGAGGATCGCGCGGCGACTCTTGTAGTCGACGAGCCTGGCGATCGGAAATGCCACCAGCAGGTAGAACAAGACAAACGCAAAGCCCATCAGAAGACTCATCCGCGTGTCGCTGATGTGAAGATCGCGTTTGATCGGCTCGACCAGCAGGCTCAGGATGCCCCGGTCGAGATAGGTCACCATCAGCCCCAAAGCCAGCACGAATACGCCATACCACGCTTGACCAGGGCTGGGCCAAGGTTCGACCGTGCTGGGCACACGTTCAGGGGTCGTAACACCAGCGGCGTCGATCGCAGGACTGGCGGGGTTCACGAAGTTGCCATCGCTTTCGGCGAACGATTGGGTGTTATCAAATCGCGTGCGGCCCGTCAATAACGGCCTTCAACATATTGAACGCATTTCTTAAATCTCTAACGATGTATGACTTCCGTTGCGTAGAGGAAAGCTCCCCTCGTTCGGCGCCCGCGGCAGCCGAACCGCCAACACCCACGGCCGCAAAGCCACAGCGTCAACGTTTCCCCCCGGAGGGCGGCCTGAGATTCGGCGGAGGGGGATTCTTCATCCCCAGGCGGAAGTATTCGCCCGTTTCCGCGCGCTTCCAGTTCACAGAAATGTTTTGACTTGCCGGATGGGGCATGCTCAGCGCGCCATGGTTGCACTCCTCGATGCACACTCCACAAAACCAGCATTCTTCGGGATAGAGGACAATGGGGGGCTTGTGTTTCTCAGGGTGGGGCATCATCACGTCGGTCGGGCAGACGTCCACACACAGATTGCAGCCGTTGCACAAGATGGCGTCAAACCGTAGCCCCTTGTTGGGCGTCGGGGGATTAGGTGTCATGTAAATTTTTTCGCTCATGAGCGTTGGGCTCCTTGTCTCGCGAAGCTAGGAAGCATGGCGCGCGTAGTTTTCTTCGTAACCAGAGGCGTAAGGCGGTCGCAGATGGAAATCGAGAGGGAGTTCTCGCGCTTTCACTCTCCCGTCCTCCTGTCTCATGGGGAGATGTTTCTCCCATTCTGGCGGGTCCATCTGGGGATAATCGAGCCGGTAGAAGTCCAGATAGGCGGTGCTGCACTTTCGCAGCAGCGATGCCTGCATCACCATTTCTCCCACTGTGATTAGCGAGAAGCACTCGAGCGTGCGGCCCAATTCGTGGGGATTAGCGGCGTAGGCGGTGGCGCCTTCGTTTTCTTTGAGTTCCTTCAAAAGGCTCAGCCCTCGCGTCAAAGTACGTTCATTCTTGTATTTCCCGCAGTAGTCCTGCATCACGCGGGAGATGGCAGCGTTCAACTCCTTCCAGCCGATGCCGTTCTTGGTCTGCTGGATGTGCCTGTACGTGCGCTCCTTTTCCGCTTCCACCTGCTTGCGGTCCACCACCGGCGCGGCAGCGTCCCTCGCGTAGGCCGCGGCCTTCCTGGCCGCATACCGGCCCATCGTGTGTGATTCTCCGTGACAGCCCGCGCCGAAGACGGGCGAAGTCCCTGCGGCGTAGAGTCCATCGAGCGACGTCCTCAAATCCCAGTCAACGAGCAAGCCTCCGCCTGCGAGGCTTCGCAAATGAGGAATCGGCGTGCCGCCCCAGAAATTGGAATGCTGGTATCCCTCGGGCAACATCACAGGCGCCTGGAGCAGGTCCTTATCCGGGTCAAATCCCGCCTTGGTGAGAGTGTCGTAGATCGGGATGCGGCTCTTTCCCTCGTTTCCGATCATCATGCCAAAAATGCAGCGCCGCTCCGTTTCTGAGAGGCGTGTCAAATCGGCATAGAGCGGTAGTTGAAACTCGCCTCTCCGTATCCGCTCGGGCAGGTCCCGCGGCAGGTCGTTCCACTTGTACTGGTCCGCGTACATTTGGAGACCGATCCCGATGCCGAGCTGGAATCTTTGTCCCGGAGAAGGAAGGAACCGTTCCTCGACTGTCTTCAGCTCTCGGCCAAACGGATCGAACCACGGGACCTCTTTTCCATTGGCATCAACGATGGACGTGCCGTGGTACGTGTTGCTGGTATTGCCCATGCTGTAAGGGGCGTATCCATACCCGCTCAGGCGTCCCGGTGCAGTCTGTTCCATCTGCACGAACTCGGCACCGGCATCCCAGCCGATGGCATGGCCGGTTCCGGCGCTGTTCATCGTACTCATGGCTCCGGCAGCGGTCATCTCAGGTGCGAAAGAAAACAGCCGGCCGCCTCCCCCGCTGGCGATGATCGTGGCCTTTGATTTGAAGGTATAGAATTCGCCGGTCCGCATGTTTACACCGGTCGCCCCGACGACCCGGCCTCCCTGCCGCGCGCCTTCCGTGAGCAGGCTCGTTACGACGGTCCGGTTATACATCCCGATGCGGAGACGCTTCATTTCGTAGAAGAGGCACTGCTTCAAGTTGAAGCCCCAGATCCGCAGGATGTGGCGGTTCCGATAGTCGTAGCCAAACATCAGCTTCGTCTCGTCGTCCCGGAAGTCCGCGCCCTTGAACTCATCATGTAGATCTCGAATCTGCACGCCCATCTGCTCGCACTCGAGCAGCGTCTCCCAACCTTCCGTGCATGTGATGTAACGCGCAATTCCGTTCGAGTATCCGTGGGCACTCTCCATGACGGCCATGGTGTAGTCCAAAGGCGTCACCTTCGAGCACGGGTTCTTGCAGGCGCCGTGCCAGTGGTCAACGCCCGTGCCTCCCGAGCCGCTTCGCTTGAGATGACCCGTTTCGACGATGACGACTTTGGCTCCATGCCGGGCGGCGCTGATCGCTGCGTGACATCCGGCTACGCCCCCACCCACGATGAGGACGTCAGCCGCTATCTCACTCTCTTGGTCGTAACGTATGGGATACGGCCACTCCGGCAGGGTCCCATGTTGCTCAACGAATTCACTCCAGGTCGTCATGGCAGGACTCCTCCGCCATCGAAATTGAGAGGCTGCCGCGGGCATCCGGTGATGTTCAAGCGCGCGTACGGCAGTCGAGGGGATTGTGCGACGCGACTCGCGAGGGCGCAAGATTGGTGTTCAGCATATTGAAGACGTAAGAAGAATTATCGAAGGGAGACAGCGCACTACGGAAGTCCTTGCCGCGTTGCCTCCAGGCAGGCTCCGTCAGCAGGCAGGATTTAAGTCGTTGCCCATAGGCAACTTGAAACTGAGTATAATCCCGGCTATCGACGCGACGGATCTCTGCGACCTATGGAATTACGCGCTGCAACGAATTCGCTCGAACGCGCACTCACGCTGCTCGATATCGTCGCTCGGGAAGGCGAGGGGCTGACGAACGCCGAGATTAGCAGGCGCATGGGCATGGCACCCAGTAGCTGCTCGTACATACTGAGCCGGCTCGAGCGAGAAGCCTACGTTCGGAGAGACAAAGGAACTGGCCGGTATCAGATCGGATTGAGACTTGTGGAGCTCGCGTATGGCGCGTTGCGCACGATTGGCCATCGGCCCATTGTCGAGCCCGCACTACACAGGCTGGTCGAGCAGACTCGATTGACCGCTCTCATCGCGGTGTGGGTGCGGGGCCGGGCGGTGGTCGTGGACAAAGTCGAAAGCCCAGAGTCCATCAAAGTCGATGTAGATCTCGGCTATCCGCTCTACGCCCACTCCAGCGCATTGGGCAAGGTGCTGCTGGCGTACCGCACCCTGGACGAACTCAGCCAGTTTGTGAAAGAACATGGCCTGCCGCGGCGGACCGCCAGAACGCTTACCTCCAAAGTAAGGTTACTGCAGGAACTCGAAACCGTGCGACTACGGGAATATGCGAGTTCCAATGAAGAGGAGTTTGTCGGCGGTCGAGCCGTGGCGGCGCCAATCGTGGACGGTTTCGGAAAGGTATGCGCGGCGGTCAGTGGAGCCGGTCCTTCTGTTCACCCCATCTGGAAGTGTTCGGAGGACGCCATCCGGTGCGTGAAGGCAGCCGCGCGGGAAATCTCCAGACGGTGGCGTGGTTGAATCGCTCGCTGGGTGACCATCCGGTCAGGCTGCAACCCGCTCGTAGCGATGGTGCAGCCCGCCGACCTGCCGGATCTCTACAATCGGGCCGATCTGCGGCGGCTGAACAGGCCTGCCCATGGGAGCCTCCTTGTTCAGCGACAAATGAGTCCCATACAGCGCAGGCCTCCCTTGCCGCCCTGCCCGCAACCGAGCCTATTCCTAAGGTCACCCGAAGGCTGTTTGACCTGTATATGTTCCCAAAGAAAATGATTCACCGCAGGGGTTCAGCCCAAAAACTCGGGAACATTAGGGAACAATAAGCCGGCCACTTTCCCTACCGCACGCTTTTGTGATTCAGGTATCGCGTGCGTGTAGACGTTGAGTGTTGTCTCATCTACTGCTGGCTTGGGTGCAGGTGTGGGTGCAACCGAGAAAAAGGAAAAGTGGCTCTCAATTCCTCAAATTGGATTCTTTGATGGGGCGCATCCAAATCTTGCGTTTGCTTCTCAACGCGACATCGCTCAAGATTTGCATGACAGTTTAATCGCGGCGAACGTCCCAGGGATGGCATAGGGGCAAGGATTCTTGCTCACCAGGCCATTCAACCTTTCCACGGCGAAAGTGGGAACGCGCGCCATAGAATCGTTCGATCCCTCCGGATACCACGGTAGTGTCCGCAGTTAAGCCACAAGTCTTCGATGAAAGTTCAGAGTTTTGTTGCCGACAATGAGCGAGCGGTGAAAGTGTCCGTGGGAGTGAATTTGTGGGCCGCTTTTCGGACCGGGCCGTTTGCGCGCTTCGCTTGAACCTGGTGACAGCGCTACCGGCCGTGACGACTAGCCTTCGGGCGTGATCTTCACGATAGCTGAGGCTTACACACGAAAAGTCGGCGCCGCTGCCCATCGGGCAAAAGAGTCTGGAAAGGATCTCATGTCGCTGCCGCTGCTGGAGAAGGCGAAAGAACAGAGCGTCAATTTCGTATTGACGCCCAGGACTGCCGCAACCCCAGCGCGCGCACCGCTGTGCCGGACTGCGCTTGCCGACGAAGTCGAGCGGATTCCACAACGCGCTCTCCTGCCCGGAGAGCAGTATCGCTTTCACTTCGACATGACCAAGTGCATCGGATGCAAGTGCTGCGTCGTCGCTTGCAACGAACAAAACGGCAATCCCGCGGATATCAACTGGCGGCGCGTGGGCGAGATCGAAGGCGGCTGGTATCCGCACACGCAGAGATTGCATTTGTCGATGGGATGCAATCACTGCGTCGAGCCCACTTGCCTGACCGGTTGTCCCGTGGACGCATATTCGAAAGATTCCCTTACGGGAGTTGTGTTGCACAGCGCGGATGCGTGCATTGGCTGCCAGTACTGCACGTGGAATTGCTCCTATGGCGTTCCTCAGTACAACCAGGAACGCGGCGTCGTCGGCAAATGCGATATGTGCCACAACCGTCTGGCGGAGGGACGCGAGCCGGCATGCGTGAACGCGTGTCCTGAGGGCGCCATCGAGATTGAGATTGTGAACATTGCGCAGTGGAAGAGCGATTATGCGGCAAGCGCCAACGCCCCGGGTCTTCCCTCCGCTGACGACAGCATTTCTTCAACACGCATCACGTTGCCGAAGAACTTGCCGCCTGACATGCAGAAGGCGGATCTCAACCGCGTCAAACCGGAACATCCGCACTGGCCGCTCATAGTCATGACCGTGCTGACGCAGCTTTCCGTCGGAACTTTCACCACGATCTGGCTGCTTCAGTTGTTTGGGAAGACGACGCGCCTTAGCACCGCGGCGATCGTGTCACTCGTGGTGGGTGGCTTGGCGCTCGGTGCGTCAACGATGCATCTCGGCCGCCCGATCCATGCCTATCGAGCGCTGAAGATGTGGACGCGCTCATGGCTGAGCCGGGAAGTTCTAATGTTCTCGCTCTTTTCCGGTGTTTCCGGCCTCTATGCCGGCTTGCTCCTCCTCAAGTTGCCGGGGAGTGCGGCACTCGGAGCACTGACGTCCCTTCTCGGTGCCGCCGGCGTGACAGCCAGTGCATGCATTTACCTGGTCCGAGCGCGGCCCGCGTGGAACAGCAAGCACACCCTTGCTGAGTTCTACTTAACAGGCGCTCTGCTCGGGCCACTTTTGGCGGCGGGTGTCGGCGTGGGCGAACGGCGCTGGCTGTTTGCAGCGGCCGTCGCAGCTGCCGCGGCGCAACTATTGAATCAGGCCGTCAAGTTCTTCTGGCTGACCGCGTCCGATACGTTTGAAGCCCAAGCCTCTGGCAGGCTGCTTTCGACCACGCTGGCGTCCTACTTTCTCGGGCGCGGTGCTTTGCTGGTGATGGGCGGAATTGCCCTGCCGCTATTCTTGCCCACTGAACTCGGTGCGTGCGTGTCGCTTGCACTGGCACTCGGCGGTGAGATCCTCAGCCGCTACCTATTCTTTGTGAGTGTCGTCCCGAAAAATATGGCCGCTTCCTACCTTTCCTCGGGAAAGGCGGCTGCATGAATCTGAAGCGTCAAGTCGGAATGGACATTCTCAGCGAGAAGTACACCTTTGCCACGGACCCCGTGACGGGCTATACGTCGGCGCAGAAGATTCCGGATCGCTGGGTTTCTACGACCTGCGGCTACTGCTCGGTAGGCTGCGGGATGTTTATTGGAGTAAAAGACGGCCGCGCGGTGAGCGTGCGCGGGAATCCCGATCATGCAGTTAACTTCGGGAAACTATGCCCTAAAGGGCTCTCCGAGCACTACACGCTCGAAGCAACGAACCGGGCCCAATACCCATTGTTGCGCAAGAACGGCAAGCTCGCTCGCATCGGCTGGGACGAAGCGCTTGCGACGATGGCGGCAAAGTTCCAGAGCGTCCAGAAAGAATATGGTCCCGATGCGGTCGGTGTCCTGAGCACCGGCCAGTTGGTCACCGAAGAGTTCTACACGCTCGGCAAGCTGGTGCAGCTCGGGCTAGGAACCAAGAACTACGATGGGAACACCACGTTGTGCATGGCTAGCGCCGTCTCCGGCTACAAACGATCCTTTGGCAGCGACGGACCTCCGGGAGCGTACGAAGACTTTTCATTGGCCGATGTCATTCTTCTCATCGGCGCGAACATTGCCGATAACCAGCCGATTCTCTGCCAGTGGCTAGAAGCCAATCCAAGCAAGACGCTGATCGTGGCTGATCCGCGCGTTACCAAGACGGCGATGATGGCCGACCTTTACTTGCCGCTCAAGCCACGGTCCGATATCGCGCTTCTCAACGGCATCATTCACCTCCTCATCGAGTATGACTTGGTGGACCGCGAATATATCGCGCGGCACACAACCGGTTTTGAGGCGCTCGAAGAGTCCGTTCGCAAGTACACACCGGAGTACGTCTCGCAGATTACAGGACTTTCGCCCGAGCACATTCTCAGGACCGCTTGGATTTACGGGAACGCCGAAGCTCCATTCATCGGTTGGACGATGGGTGTCAACCACAGCACCAAGGGAACCGAGACGGTCAATGCGATTAACAATCTGGCGCTGATTCGAGGCAAGGTCGGCAGGCCCGGTGCCTCGCCCTTTTCGATTACAGGGCAGTGCAATGCAATGGGAACGCGCGAAGCAGGGTTTACGTCCAGCCTTCCGGGCTACCGCAAATTCGAAAATGCGAAAGACAGGGAGGAACTCGCGGCGCTCTGGGGGATTTCCTCCGAACGGATTCGGACGTCGCGAGGGCTTGCTTATCCTGACATCATTGAAGCCGCGCTGGCGAAAAAGATTCGCGCGCTATGGGTGATTGCAACCAACCCAATTGTTTCCTATCCCAATTTGGATGTCCTTAAACAGAGCTTCGAAAGCCTCGACTTCTTTGCGGTGCAAGACGGCTTTCATCCCACGTCGACCTCCGAGCTAGCAGACCTTGTTCTTCCCGCGGCGATCTGGGGCGAGAAGGAAGGCACGTACACGAATTCGGAGCGGCGCGTAAGCAAGGTGAATCGCGCGGTCAATCCTCCGGGCGAGGCACGCTCCGACTTCGACATATTTCTCGCACTGGCCAAGCAACTTGGCTGTTACGACGAGCTTTTCCCCCGATGGAAGCAACCAAGAGACGCATTCGAAGAATGGAAGCGAATCTCAGCCGGGCGGCTCTGCGACTACTCCGGCATGGACTACGAGCGGATCGAGAAATGCGGAGGACTTCAGTGGCCATTTCCGGCGGGCAGTACGGAGCCGAAAACCACGCGTCTCTATTCCGACGGACATTTCCCGACCGAAGACGGCAAGGCCCGGTTGCTCTGCGTTGAGTGGGAACTCTTTCCCGAGCAACCGAGCCCACGCTTTCCCTTGATCCTCAATACCGGCCGAACTGTAGAGCACTGGCACACACGCACGAAGACCGGAAAGGTGCCAATTCTTCAGCGCATGTCTCCGAACGCATGGTTGGAGATGAATCCGCGCGACGCCCAGGCTCTGGGACTTAAACCGCACGACCGTGTGGACGTCGTTTCGGCTCGAAGCCGGGTCCGGGGAGTCGAATTGCGGGTGACGGAAATCATCGCACCGGGCCAAGTGTTTATGCCGTTCCACTTCGCCGAAACGAACGTCAACCAGGTGACGCAAAGCGCGTTCGATCCGATCTCGCGAGAGCCCAATTACAAGCAGTCCGCGGTGAGAGTGGAGAAGACGAATGATTCTCCGCACGTTCGAGGAGAACGCAAAACCTTACACGAGAGAGTCGGCAATTAGAGGGGAGAACGGAGCGATGAAGAAGCTCGTGGTCGTTGGGAACGGCATGGCAGGTGTCGCCTGTGTGGAACAAATCCTGAAACATGCTCCGAAGTTTGAGATCACGATCTTCGGCGACGAGACTCACGTCAACTACAACCGTATTCTTCTTTCATCGGTACTGGCAGGCGAGAAGTCGCCGGACGAAATCACCCTGAACGGCCTCGACTGGTACGAGCGAAACGGCATTCGACTTCGGCTGGGCGTGCGCGTTATCGACGTGGATGTCCAGCGAAAGACTGTGGCCGACGATGACGGCAGCGTGACACCGTTCGACAAGTTGCTGCTTGCCACCGGCAGCTCGCCGCTGATGCCGCCGATTGAAGGGCTCGAAAAGGAAGGGGTATTCGTCTTTCGAACGCTCGACGACACTCGGGCATTGCTTGCGCGCGCAGGGAAAGGCGTTCGGGCAGTAGTGATCGGTGGCGGCCTCCTGGGCCTTGAAGCGGCGCGTGGCCTGCAAGTGCAAGGTTGTGAGGTCACGATTGTCCATCTCATGGAGACGCTGATGGAGCGGCAACTCGATTTCGCGGGCGGACGCTTCCTCAAGAACAAAATGGAGTCAATCGGCGTGGATGTACTGCTTGGCCGAAGCACGTCGGCCATTCTCGGCGGCCAAACGGTTGAAGCGGTGCTGTTCAAGGGCGGCACTCGGATCAACGCCGACCTGGTCGTTGTCGCTGCTGGCATCCGTCCTAACTCCGAGTTGGCGCGCATGATCGGTCTTAGCGTCAATCGCGGAATCGAGGTGAATGATTACATGGAGACCTCGCATCCCGATATTTTCGCGGTCGGGGAATGCGTTGAACACAGGGGTATTTGCTACGGCTTGGTTGCGCCGCTCCTCGAACAAGGAAAAGTGCTGGCTGCCGCGATTACCGGCAACAAGGGGCCCGTCTACGAGGGCACAGTGCCCGCCGCGAAGCTCAAAATCATGGGAGTAGATGTCTTTTCAGCGGGAGAGTTCAGCGAAGACTCATCTGAAATCGAAGCTGTTCGCTACGAAGATCCGGGGTTGGGCATTTACAAGAAGCTGACGCTGCGCGACGGGAAATTGGCGGGCGCGGTTCTTGTAGGGGATGCATCGGACAGCCATCGCTACATGGATTGGCTTCGTTCGCAGAAGGATCTTACGCCGATCCGGCGGCAGCTCTTGTTTCCCGATCCGGTTGCGGACGAAGGATTGGATGTCGCACAGATGCCGGACCACGAAACGGTCTGTGGCTGCCTGGGCGTCACCAAAGGCGCAATTATCGAAGCGATTCATGAAAAAGGAATCTGCACGCTCGCGCAACTAAAGGAGTCTACGCGAGCCTCCACGGGCTGTGGGAGCTGTACGAGGCTCTGCCAGCATCTCCTCAAGGCGGTTGCGCCGGAATTCCAAGAAGAGGCCAAGAACACTCTGTGCAAGTGTGTTCCGTTTGCTGAGGAAAACCTGAAAGAGATCCTGCGAAGTCAAAAGCTGCACTCGGTGCAGGAAGTGCTCGATATCTACGGCAACGGCGTTGGATGCGAGATTTGCAAGCCGGCGCTCTCTTACATACTCGACATGATCTGGTGCGGAGACCACGACGAGGACCGGTCCGCGCGATTTATCAACGACCGGGTCCACGCGAACATTCAGAAGGACGGAACCTTTTCGGTGGTTCCCCGGATTCGCGGGGGCGTGACCTCGCCGGACGAACTGCGGCGCATCGCCGACGCCGCCGAGAAGTACAACGTGCGCATGGTGAAGATTACAGGGAGCCAGCGCATTGATCTGCTCGGAGTCCGGAAGTCCGATCTTCCGAAAATATGGGCGGATCTGGGAATGCCTTCGGGCCAGGCCTACACGAAGGGCGTGCGCATGGTGAAGACCTGCGTGGGGACGGACTTCTGCCGCTTCGGCGTGCAGGACTCCACCAGCGCGGGCATCGAACTGGAGCGCCGCCTTGAGAATCTCTATACGCCGCACAAAGTGAAGATGGGAGCAGTGGGCTGTCCACGCAACTGCGCCGAAGCGACTGTGAAGGATATCGGCCTGGTGGGGCAGGAAGGAAGCTGGCAGGTGGTGGTGGGCGGAGCGGCGGGCAAGAAGGTCCGCAAGGCGGATCTGCTGATCACGGTTGAGACCACGGAAGAAGCCCTCGATGCCGCCGAGCTGTTCTTCCAGTATTACCGCGAAAACGCCAACTATCTGGAGCGCACTTACGATTTCGTCGAGCGGCTGGGCATTGAGAAGGTCCGTAAGGAGACCGTGTACGCCACCGACGAGACGAGGCAGGCGTTGCTCGACCGGCTGCACAAATCGAAAGAACGGGCTCGGGACGCGTGGCTTGAGCGCGATGAGCCAAACAACCCGACTCAATTTGTGCAAATCGAGCCGTTGGAAAGGGTGTTCGCATGAGCGAGCAAAAGACATGGATCCGCATTACGGATTGCCAAAACATCCCGCTGCACGAAGGGCGCTCGGTGAAGGTCGCGGGCCGCGAGGTGGCGATCTTCAATCTCGGAGGTCGCTTTCTGGCAGTCGATAACCGGTGTCCTCACAAAGGTGGCCCCCTGTCCGAGGGCATCGTCTCTGGAACAACGGTGGTGTGCCCCTTGCATGCATGGAAGGTGAACCTCGAAACGGGCTGCATCAATAAGCCGACGGACTTTCCGGCCTGTGTGGAAACTTTTCGGACTTGCCTGGAGGGCGATGTTGTTCTCCTCGAGGTTCCCGCCGAACGCGCCACAGGAACTCAAGAACGGGCTGCATGAACGGAAGGAACGGGGCGTTGAGAAACTGAGCTAAGGGGAGCGCTCCTGGCGCTCGGGCCTGCTGCCCGTGGCAGCTCGGCATCCGTGAAATTACAAGAGAGGATAGGGATGGGCTCATCTTCGTATCGACAAGCCTCTGACGTTACCCCTACATACACGAAACCGGGCCGTGACGCCGAGGGGAGAGCCACAAGCGTCGGCCCGTTGGATTTCACCACGGCACCAATGCGCGCGTTCCATCTGTCCTGGTTCGCTTTTTTTGTATGTTTCGTCGCCTGGTTCGGGATCGCTCCCTTGATGGCGCTTGTGCGCGATGACCTCAAGCTGACGAAAGCGCAAATTGGAAACGCCGCCATCGCGTCCGTGGCGATCACGGTTCTGGCGCGCTTGCTTGCGGGTTGGCTGTGCGACCGGTTCGGCCCGCGCCGGACGTACACGGCCCTGCTCGCGATCGGGGCTTTGCCGGTGATGGGGATCGGCTTGGCGCACAGCTATCACTCCTTCCTGCTCTTTCGACTGGCGATCGGTCTGGTTGGGGCGTCCTTCGTGATCACGC
This sequence comes from uncultured Acidobacteriota bacterium, assembly GCA_963769415.1. Lineage (GTDB taxonomy): Bacteria > Acidobacteriota > Terriglobia > Acidiferrales > UBA7541 > Palsa-295. The sequence goes on along the minus strand of CAVYLM010000005.1, from coordinate 625,077 downwards.
AACATCACACGTCGGTGATGTTTGCGCCGCGCGTCGTCGGCACCGCCAATGCCACGTCGGCCGGCTGGGGCAATCTCGGCGGAGGAGTGGCGCAGTGGTTCATGCCGCTGCTGGCTGGAGCCATCGTCGGCTTGGGCGCGGATCGCTTTCTGAGCTGGCGGCTGGCCATGGTCGTTCCAGGAATCGGCATGCTCGTAACAGCCGTTCTCTACCATCGCCTCACGCAGGACACTCCGAATGGAAGACCTTTTGCCTACAAGACCGGCACGCACGCCTTCTGGGAAGCAGCGGGCGACTATCGAGTCTGGCTACTGTTCCTTCTCTACGCGGCGTGTTTCGGAGTGGAGATCACCATCGACAACGTGGCAGCGCTCTACTTCAAAGACTCCTTCCGCGTGAGCTTGGGGCTCGCGGGCTTGCTGGCCAGCGCGACCGGAATGATGAATATCTTTGCCCGCGCCGCGGGCGGGATCGCTGGCGATTGGGTCGGGAACCTCTGGGGAATGCGGGGGCGTTCGCTCTTGCTCGGGCTGGTGGTTCTTGCCGAAGGCGTTGCTCTGACCATATTCTCCCGGCTAACAACCCTGGGGTCCGCCACCTCGGCATATCTGCTCTTCGGTTTGCTCGTCTGCATGGCGTGTGGAGTGACCTATGCCGTGGTTCCCCTCATCCGCCCTCAAGCAATTGGTTCGGTATCCGGCATCGTGGGGGCGGGTGGCAACGTGGGAGCGGTTCTTGCTGGTTTTCTCTTCAAGGCGGAGAGCATTTCAACATCTCGCGCACTCTATATCTTGGGTATCGTCGTTGCTGCTTCGGCATTTTCTGCTCTATTGCTGCGGTTCCGTGAAGCCGAAGTGTCGCAGGCCGCGCTGCAGGGCTTCCCGGGAATGGAAGCGCAGCCCGGTGACTAAGCCTTGCTTCTACAGACCCGCTCGGCCATCGGCTCCGTTCGGGAGACACGGGAAGATAAGGACAAACGCGCAGTTCGGTTAAGTGGAAACGAACTTTCGCTTTTAGGAAAGAGCCAATGTCGAGTGCAAGTTTTGGCGGATTGCGTGTGCTGGCGTTAGAAAGCCGCCACGCCAAAGAAATGGCTCGATTGATCGCCACATATGGCGGCGAGCCTACTATTGCGCCAGCGCTGCGTGAAATACCGATCGAGTCCAATCGTGAAGCCCTCGCGTTTGCCACTGAACTGATCGATCGACAATTCGACATGGTGATCTTTCTTACCGGTGCGGGAATTCGGGCGCTGGTCGGTGCTGTCGAGAACATATATCCCCGCGAACGCCTGTCTGCGGCACTCCAGCAGGTTCAGGTAGTCGCGCGGGGCTCCAAGCCGCTGTCCGCTCTGGGCGAACTGGGGGTCAAGCCAGCCTTTGTGGCACCGGAGCCAAATACTTGGCGCGAGATACTTCGTGTGCTGGATGAGAGTCCAGGTGCAACAGCGATCAGCGGTTTGCGAATTGCTGTCCAGGAATACGGCGTGGCTTGTACGGAATTGTTGGTACGGCTGAAAGAGCGCGGCGCGCATGTTACGAGAGTCCCCCTCTATCGCTGGTCGCTGCCGGAGGACATCACCCCTCTTCGGGCTGCTGCGAGTTCCTTGGCAAGCGGCGAGGTTGATGTCGTCCTCCTAACCGCCGGTATCCAAGCCAGGCACCTGTTTCAAGTCGCCGCCGAAATGGGAATCGAAGAATCTGTGTGTAGCAACCTTGAGCGAATGGTGCTCGCCTCAATCGGGCCGACGACATCGGAATTTTTGTCCTCCGTTGGATTGCAAGCCGACCTGGAAGCGTCTCACCCCAAGATGGGTTTCCTGGTGAAGGAAGCAGCCGAGCGCTCCCTCGACATCCTCCGCGAAAAGCACAAGGAGCCTGTACTCGATTTCCTCCACGAAATCGGAAGCCGAATGGCGGCCTCCAGTCCGCTGCGCGAAGTGCTGGTACGAATCGTGGATTTCGCCGCAGCCGTTGTGAAGTGCGACTCTTGTTTCGTTTATGTGCTGGAGGACGACGAACTTGTCTTGCGGGCGTCCATGAAGCCTCATCCTCAGGAAGTAGACCGTCTGAAGCTGCGTCTGGGAGAAGGAATCACCGGTTGGGTGGCAAAGCACCGGCAGCCTGTGGCAGTGGCCCGGAATGCCTTCCATGACCCGCGCTTCCAATTCTTCAACGAACTGCCCGAAGATCGCTACGAAGCTTTCTTGTCCGTGCCCATCCTTTGCCGGGACAGACTAATCGGCGTGATCAATTTGCAGCATCGCGAGCCGCACTCCTACACGAAACGGGAGATCCAGTTAATCTCGACGATCGGCTTTCTCGTGGGAGCCGAAATTGAGGGCGTGCGTCTCGAGGAAAAGAGCTCTCAACTTGCCGAAGAACTCGAGACTCGGAAGATCGTTGAGCGCGCGAAAGGCATCCTTCAGCACGAATTGCAATTGAGCGAACAGGAGGCCTATTTCAGCCTGCGCAAGCAGAGTCGCCAGCTTCGTAAGTCGATGAGGGAAATCGCCGAGGGCATCGTAAACGACGAGATCGAACGCAGTCGAAAAAAGAGTAGGGCCTAGCCGCCAACCGCATTTCTCTCCGTTCCGGAGTCCCACCATTCCAACCCAAACGAAATGAATGTATTGGCGTGACGCGCTACTCCAGGCTGATCACTAGCGCTGACTCTCTAGTCGCTCAAGAACCGCCTCATCTTCTTCGCGCGACTCGGTCCCGGCGGCTGCCCCGATCACGAGCAGCACAGGTGCAATAAAGCGTGGAGCCTTTCTCAAATTCTCCAGGGTGGTCCGATGAATCTGTTGCTGCGGCGATGTGGCGCATGAAACCAACAGACAGGGAGTGTCGGGGCCCAAACCCGCAACACGCATCCTTCCCGCCAATCCATCATAGTCGGTGCCAGGCATGTAAATCACGACCGTCGCATCGCTTGAGATGACATCTTTCCAGTCAGGTGAAGTTTTCTCCGCACAGCGGTGGTTGCTTAGGAACACTAACTTTGAGGCCAGCCTTCGATCCGTGAGCGAAATCCGCGCCAGAGCGGCGGCACCGAGCGCAGCGGTTATGCCAGGCACGACCTCAAACTCGATCCCCGCCCGGCGCAGGGCTTCCATTTCTTCACCCGCACGACCGAAGACGAGAGGGTCCCCTCCTTTGAGGCGCACCACCATTTTCCCTTCGGCTGCGCGCGCTACCATCCGGGAGTGAATCTCTTCCTGTGAGGTGACTCTCCGGCCGCAACGCTTGCCTACATTTTGGACTTGTGCCGACGAACGCGCCAAAGCGAGAATTCCCGGGCCGACCAGATCATCGTGCAACACCACATCGGCCTCACTAAGGATCCGGTGTGCCCTCACCGTTAGCAGCTCTGGGTCCCCAGGGCCTGCTCCTAAGAGATAGACCTTTCCTTTCATGAACGTTGGTTAGCTCTCCTTTGCCAAGTCACGTCTGGCGCTCCAAGAAAGTGGCGAGTTGTGTGTACAAATGATCGTGCTGAAGGGACCGCCGCCCGAACCCCAGCCAAGGCAATTTTATCAGCCAGGTTCTGGGTCTACTTCGTCGGAATACCGATACAAGCAATCCATATTCTCGATTTTGGATCGTGTTCGGAAACCAGCGGCGTGCCTCACGAAACTCGGTCCGCAGTGAAAACGGCGTTTTGACGGTTCACTCCTCTCAGGCGCGCCACCTAAAGAGTCGGCACTCCAAAGGGGGTCACCTCAGCCACGAGGGAACAGGAAGGGAACAATAAGCTGCGAATAGGGTGCAAAATCGTGATGCAAGACGCAAGAAAGAGCTAACAGAATCAACGACACCGTGTTTCCGGAGTAATCGGCAGGTCCCCGGTTCAAGTCCGGGCCTCGGCTCCATTCCTTGCGTACTACGACGCATTTTTTTGCGCCATCGTAGTCGTGAAGCATTTGTAACTTTGTCCCGTACTTGCGGTGTGGAGTTCTGTTAACCTCGCAGCGTTGAATCCTCGACCCAACGACCTCGCCGAACCCCGACGTTCGGCTCTTCGCCGGCGATTTTTCCGATTTGAATTTGTCGCAATTCTCTCTCTTGCGGCGCTCGGCATCGTCATGATGCTGACGAACAGCTTTTTCACGATGGTGGACGACGAAGTTGCCATTATCGACAAGGCGGCTCATCCGGCTTCGGCAACCCTGAAGCTTTTCTTGAGCGGCGGAGGACAGCACGAGCATCCGCCTCTTTCGGATCTTTTGTTGCACGGATGGCTCGTACTAACTCACGGCACGTTCTGGCTGCTCAGAGTCCCGTCCACTGCGTTTTATCTGGCTGGGGCGTGGTTTCTCGTCATGGCGGCGCGGAAAATTGCCGGCGAACGCGCCGGATTCAGCATGCTGACGCTGATTGTGCTCTGGCCGTTTGGATTTCACTTTGGCCGAATCGCAGGCTGGTATTCCTTTACGTTCATGCTGGTGTGCCTGGCCACGCTCCTGTACGTGAGATATCTGGATCGGCCAACAATAGGCAGGTGGGTGTGCCTCGTCGTTTGCGCCCTGGCCCTGATTTATTCGAATTACTTCGGATGGGCGATTCTGGCGTGTATCGGCATGGACGTGCTGTTGCGCAACCGGCGCGATCGATCGACGTGGCTGCTTGTCGCAACAACAGTCTCCGAGTCGACTGCATCGTAAATCTCTCCCTATGGTTGTGCATCTCTAGTTTTGTCTGGGCACCTAGAACGAATACAGGACGTCGAACTGGAGCCGTTCGAGCCAGGGTTCGGGCGGTTTCGTACTGCCGAAATTCAGCGGCCGCCCGATCAGGCCGATGAACGAAAGCTGGACGTTGCGATTCACCTGGTAGAGGACGCTGGCGCGGTGCTCGGTGACGTTGCTTCCCTGCCGCAACTCGCTGTAGTCGAAGTTGGAAAGCACGGCCTCGCGTTCGATGAAGATGCGGGTGTAGTCGAACTGCCAGTCGCCCCGCTGTTGCGCCCGGCCGACCTGCGCTTCGCCCCAGTAGCCCTTCCTCTGGCGGGCGTCGCACGCGAAGTTGGCGGTCTGCCTGTACGTGATCGTCGACGTGTTCGCCGGCGGCGCTGCGAGTTTCGCGAGATTCGAGCAAGCGCCCATGTTCTGGACGAAATCGCCGATGAACGCGATCGGCCACTTTGCGGAAGCGGTCTTGACGTCGAACCTCGCCAACGAATCGAACAAAGCGAACTTCGAGGCGAATTGCGCGTTGGTGACCGTCGCGACGCCGGTTGGATACGATGTGCCGCCGATCGTGACGACGTTCGTGGCTGCCGTGGTGATGATTGAGTTCTGAACCGTGTTCCCAGTCGAAAGCGGCAAGGCCCCTGCCTGAGGCGTGGCCGGGTTCGTCGAGCTGGACTTCGCGAGCGCCAGCGCGATCGGGTCGGGATTGTGGAAATCGTAGAAGCCGGTAAACGCGCCGAACTTCAACCAGGAGGCGAGCTGCCATTGGGTCTGGAGTTGCCCTCCGTAGGTGATGCTCTGGACGATGCTCTTGTTCGTCGCAGCGGTGCGAGTCACCTGAGCGAACGGCAACTCGAAACCGACGACGGCAACCTTCTTCAACACCGGCGTATTCAAGTTGAACGCCAGCGTCTGAGCCAGGCCTTCGGGGTTGAGGTCCTTGTCCCAGGCGAGTTCGGTGTTGTACCAGGGATATGCAAATTTGCCGCCGGTGAACGTCAAGTTTGAAAAGGTATGCGGGTTGTAGTTGATGTAGGCCTTGTCGACGAAAAACGGCTTGCGCGAATAGAATCCGTCGACGTTCTCGTTGGTCGACGTGGGATCGTTCACGTCGCCCGAGCCCAGCGAAAAGCCGCCGTTGAAGTCCTGATTCAGCCGGGCGTCGACATTGAACCGCAAGCGATACCGTTCCCGCGTGCGGTCAAGGGAATGATCGCTCGGGCCGCCGAAAAACGGTTCGGAGCGCAACCGGAAGTCGCCGCTCAGCGTGAACGGTCCGAATCGTTTAACCGCGTCCTCCAAGTTTCCGATCCGGTTGGACCAATCCTGCGGGGTTTGGGCCTGGGGGGCCTGCGCTGGCGTCGATACGAGAGCTGCCGGTGCGGGTCCGCTCGCGGAGGAAGGATCGGACGGAATGCCCAACTTCGCCTCGATTCCCTCGATTCGCTCCAGCTGCTCGCGAAGCGCGGCGCGCTCCGATTCAAGCTCCTGGCCGTGTTCGGCAAATACCCGAGCCTGCGCTTCAAGGCTCTGCTTCAGTTGTTGAAGTTCGCTGGCCAATTCCGCTGGCGCCGGATTCGCACCGGGCGCATTGGCCGGCGCAGCTCCATCGGGTGCGGACCGCGCCGGCGCTGCTGAGCTCAAAATCAAAGCAAGCGCCGCGGCGGCGCGAATCGAACGACTCCCTGTAAAGCCGGTCATCTCTGAAGATCCCCTGGAATTTGTTGGGCGCTTTTTCGCGCGCTGTCTTCGAGTCGACGAAGAACATTGCAAGGCGCCGACAGTAAGAACCGGCAGCGATGAATTAAGAGAATTTCTAACGCTTGGGTAAAAACGAAGACGGGAACTTAGTTGTGGTTACGACAACACAAATCGGAGAGCGAGGTGTGATCGAGGATGCCTGCGGTGGCGTTGCGAACGTCGAGAAGGACGCGGAACAGTGGACGGTGCTTCGCGTCGGTCCGAACGCGCCGGCGCAAGGATTCGGCGTCCTCAAAGGGAGCGAGCGGCCCGTCAATCCTGCGAAGCACTTCACCCAAGGAAATTTTCTTCGGCGGGCGCTTCAGATGGTAGCCGCCATGCGCGCCCCGGACGCTGTCGACGATCCGCGCGCGCTTGAGATCGAGCAGGATGGCTTCGAGAAATTTCTCCGGCAGATTTTGCTCTGCGGCGATGTCCTTGATTTTGAGGACACTGGTGGGATGTTCCGCGAGCACGGTCAGTGCCTGCAACGCGTACAGCCCCCTTTGGGAAATCCTCATGGCGTCGGCTATTCCCTACTACCAATAGTAAGTCTACGCACTTAATAGACTTTGTCAAGCGCACAATCCATTCGAATTCGGCCCTATCTATCGCCTGGCGGGCTCGCCCGTGCGCGCGGAGAACTACTTCACGGCAGAAATCGTGGCCGCGGGCGCACAGCAAACCGCTCCGAGGATGGAATTCGATTAGACGCAGAAAGGCAGCCGGATCGGCCGCCGCATCACGAGGAGCTTCCGAAACACACAAAAAATAACGGCCGGGGGCTAGGCTGAGGGACCCAAGCCGCCCGGCCTCTTCTCACCCATCTCCGCAGGGTCTGGGTAAGAAACTGTTATGCGGCGTTTTCGCCGTTCCGCATAAATTCGTAGCGTTCGATTGCCGCCGCCACTCCCATTTGGCCCGAATTTTCCTGGCTGCTGCGCAGCACGCGTCCGAGGCATCGGACGCGAACCGGCCCGGCCTGAGTCAACTCGTGGGGCAGGGTCATGACGATTTCAACCGGCGAACCGCTCCGCAATCCCTTGGGCAAATGAAAATAGAGGCCGCGCGAACTGACTTCGCGAGATTCCGTGTCGGCTTCACCCACGACATTTTCGTCGGTCCAGCGGACCGTAAGCGGCAGGCGCATTAGAAAGCGGCGTGAAACACGACGTTCTTTCAGTGACAAAGGACAGCTCCTGGATGCTTGTTATTCCACGCACAGGATAGGGTTGGCGCCGAAATGAACCAATAGCGCAACCGGCCCAATTCTTAGAGGGCTATTTGGTACAGAAGTACTAGACACCGGTATGGCGCTGGAGAAACTAGGCTTGGTCGATCAGGCGGTGGTGAATCGCGTAGAGAGCGAGCTCCAAGCGGTCGGAAACGCCCAGTTTATCGAAGATATTGTGCAGGTGGTTCTTCACCGTTTGTTCGCTGATGAAGAGCTTCTCGCCGATTTCGCGGTTGCGGAAACCCTGCGCCACCAGCTGCACGATTTCCTTCTCGCGGTCGCTCAGCAGCGGCTTTTCGCGCCGCTGGCCGGATTCGGACGATTTTTTGAACGCGTCGATCACTTCAGCCGTCATCCGGTTATCGAGCCAGATTTCGCCGTCCGACACCTTGCGGATGCTCTTCAGCAGCAGGTCGCTGGCGGACTGTTTCAGGACCACGCCGCGCGCACCCAAACGCATGGCGCGAACCACGTCCCGGTCGTCTTCCGCGGCCGTCAGGACAATCACGCGGGTCGGCAGCGAATCGAAATTAACCTCTTCCAGGACCCCCAGACCGTCTTTTTCCGGCATGCGCAGGTCTAGAAGCAGGATATCCGGCTTCAATTTCGTGAGCATTTTCACGCATTCGACGCCGTTCGAGGCTTCGCCGATGATTTGGACGTCGTCGGCAACCTCCAGCAGCTTGCGCAGCCCGTCGCGAAAGATCGCATGATCGTCCGCAACCAGGATTCGGATAGCCTGTTTAGATTTCGTCATTTTAATTCAATGGAATTTCTACCGTCAGGCGCGCCCCGTGGCCGGGATTCGATTCCACCGTCAACGTTCCGCCTACGCCCCGCGTCCGTTCTTTGATCGAAATTGGCCCCAGACGCAGCTGATCCAGCTCTTCGCTGCGGTAGCGTCCAGAGAAACTGAATCCCTGTCCGTTGTCATCGACGCAGAGAAAAACTTTTGCCTCGTCGTGTTCTAGTTTTACCACGACGTGGCTGGCCTTCGCATGCTTTTTTACGTTGTGTAGTGCTTCTCGGTAAATCTGGAATAACTCGCGGCAAATGCGGTCTGGAATGCGCAAATCGCGGTCGTCGATGAACAAATCGACCGCCAGCCCGTGCTCGCTGCGAAATCTTTCCGCGAATCCGTACATCAATTCACGCATGTCCGCGCTCTCCACTCGCAGCGGGCGCAGGTCCGTGACCATGCGGCGCAACTCGTCGCTTTCCTGCTGCACGGTCTTTTGCAGGTTCACCAGATCCGCGCAAGCCTGCTCGGGCTTGGTGGAAAGCTTCCGGCGCAGCACCTCGAGCTGGATTTTCAGGCTCAGCAGGGTCTGCAGAATCCCGTCGTGCAGGTCCCGCGAAATGCGGCTACGCTCCGATTCGATGGCGCGCGCGCGCAAACTGCGCATCGTGAAAACGTTCTCCAGCGGCGGCCCCACGTGGCGAACGATCTGCTCCAGCCAGCGCAAATCCCCGGGGGTAAATCGTCCGTGCGCGGGTTGCGGGTTCACCAGCAGTACCCTTCCCGCCGGACGCCCGCCAATCTCCAGCGTCACCGCCAACAGCGCTCGCGCCGAAAATTCTTCGCGCGTCGCGTTCGGAGGAGCGGGCACGCGGGTCCTTTCGCCTGTCCGGCGGTCCCAGCCGAATCCTTCGCCGCCGCCGTTCTTGAACTCCCACCCCATCGTGGTTTCCAGGCAGTCGAGCAGGAACGTTTCGGAGCGCGCCTGCGGCACCGTCTCCATCCCGCCCGAAGCCATCTCGCCGGGATGCACGCGCCACGCGAAGATCCGCTCCAGATCGTCCTCGAGCACCGCCAGGCACGCCAGCTCGCACTCAAACGTAACCGCCAATTCCCCCAGCAGCTGCCGAACCGATTCGGTCAGCCCGCGGTCGAATTGCAGCAGGCCGGTGACTTTCTCGAGGAATTCCTGCCGCGCCAGATGCTCCCTCTCGCGCGCGCCGAGAAATCCCATGCACAGCCCGGAAACCAGCGTTCCCGACCCGATGGCGACCCAGTGCCAGACGCTCTGCCAGCGGAACGGCTGCTCGACCGCCACGCGGGCGATGATTCCCACGGTGGCTACCCCGACCAGCGCCAGCATCGCGCGCGGGTTTCCGCGCGTCGCCAGCGCAAACACGGTGAACAAAAACAGAAACCAGAACGCCGAAACCGACGGCGTCAGATAAACGAACACCGCGAGCACCACGAAATCGACCGCCAGCGGTATGCGGTACCGCGACCCGCCGAGGAACCTTTCGAGCAGCGCCTCGACCACCGCCGCCACCAAGTACGCGGAAAGAAAGACGATCGATGCCCGTCGCACCGGCGCGCCCGACGTTTCCACCAGCGCCACCAGCGAAAGCGCGGCGATTACGGCACGCGCCAGCGTGATCTGCCGTTCCAGATAGAGCCGTCCGGTGTTGTCGAGTGACATGGCGAGGTATATCCATAAAAGTCTAGCAAGCCAGCCTGCCCGCGCAATCGGCGCGCCGCGCGGCGGCGTCCTTTTGGTAATCGCCGAAGAAATCCGCGAAAGTTATCCACAGTCTTTACACAAACGAGGCCGCACACCCATTGACAGCGGGTGCATAATCATCTTCAGTATCGTTTTTTCTCGGGGGGATCGCCGGATTGGCCCAGCGTTATACGCGAAGAGAGGTCGGACGCATTCTAGGGGTTGAGCCGAGCCGTCTTCGCTATTGGGAAAGGCTCCGGCTGGTGCGTCCCCGGGCGCGCTGGGGTGAGCGATTCTACAGCTTTGGCGATCTGGTCGCCCTCCGCACCCTTCAGCGCCTCACCGACCATCGAATTCCCGCCCGCCGCGTCCGCCGCGCGGTCCGTTTGATCGAGCAGCAATTCGGCGCCACCGATTTTCCGCTTCAGGAATTGAGTTTCTTCGAGCAGGGCCGCGACGTGCTGGTGATTCCCCCCGGCGAGGCGCGCCCGTTCAGCCCGCTCAGGCAGCAGTGGGCGTTCTCCTTCGATTCATCGGCGAGGCCATCGAAGCTCCACGCCATGGCAGGTCCTACGCCCGAGGAACTGTTCCAGAGCGCCCTCGATTGCGAGACGGACCCCGACATGCTCCCGCAAGCGATCGAGCGATACCGGCAGGTTCTCGATCTCACGCCGGGCTGGGTGGACGCTCACATCAACCTGGGAGTCGCGCTGTACCAGATGGGACGCTCCGACGAAGCGCGCGCCGAGTTTCTCTCGGCTGTCGAGCTCGATCCGCTGAACGGAATTTCGCGCTACAACCTCGGCTGCGTCCTCGAAGAGCAGGGCGAAATCGACGAGGCCATCGAGCATCTGCGCCGCGCGGTTCGTGCGCTGCCGGCTCACGCCGACGTTCACTTCAACCTCGCGCTCGCCTACGAAAAACGCGGCGAACGCCGCCTCGCCCGCGAGCAGTGGATGCTCTACCTCCGCCACGCGCCCAACGGCCCCTGGGCCGAGCAGGCCCGCGTCCACCTGCGCCTGTGTTCTGAACGCCGCAAGCCCGTCGCGCCAATCCCCTTCCCCCGCAAAGCCTAGCTCGCTGGGACCGCAAAACTTGTCCCGAGCACCGCCGAGGGATCTCCCGATTGGCGGTTTTGACTTGTGCCGGCTCTGCGGTGGCGGTTCACGGCGCCCGCTCAACGCATAGCTTGCCCGCCATGCGCCGTGTTATGATTTTTCTTGGTTGGTGAGCGTAGCTCAGCCGGTAGAGCATCGGTCTGTGGCACCGAGGGTCGCGGGTTCAATCCCCGTCGCTCACCCCAATTCTCTCAATCAGTTAGCACCGACTGAATTTCCGCCTTTGCACATTCTTTGCCCAGTGCTATTTCTTAAGCTCTATACCCTAGACTCCAAGACGAATCTCGGACCCCGTGTCAGCAAAGAAGAACTCGAGCGCACCATTCGAGAACGCATCTTGGCGGAAACCGAATTAGTCGGAACGTTCCAGCACTAAATTGCGCCGGCGAGAGTCCGCATGGTGGAACGCCGAAGAGACGCGCGGGCCGGTCGCTGAAATATTCACGTATCTTGCGTGCGTAGACTTTGCAAGATTCCCAGATAGTGGACCAGGTCGTCGCGCGAAAACATTCCGATGATTCTGCTGCCCTCCACGACGGGAAGCTGATTAACGCCGCTTCGTCCCATGTTTTCGATGGTCGCCCACGCCTCTGCGTTCGCCGGCGTCGAGACGAGTTCGCCTGACGGGATCATTACTTGTGACACATTCGTCGTGGGCCAGGACGACCGCGGCACTTTCTTGATTTCCGAGAGAGTTACCAGTCCGACGGTTTCATCTCCCCGGATCACCACAAAGCAGCGATGCGCGCCCGCGAGTACGTGTTTTTCTACAAGGTCCTGCAGCGTCAGGTCACCCGGAATTCGCGTGCAATCCCGGCTCATCATCTCCGACACCTTGTGCCCCGCCAGCAAATCCTTCACCATTTGCTGCTGAACCTGGCTCGCCGCCGCGCTCTCGAGGAACCAGCCGATAAAGGCAATCCACAAACCGTTAAAGAAGTTGCCGGCGAGGACCTGCCAGACGCCAAGAAAGATCAAAAAGAATCCGAAAAAGCGCCCCATGAGGGCCGCAATTGCAGTAGCGCGATGAAAGTTCCGGCTGACTCCCCAAATGATTGCTCGAAGGACGCGGCCCCCGTCCATGGGAAAACCTGGAACGAGGTTGAAAGCGCCCAACATCAGGTTCAGCAATGCTATATATTTCGCGAAAGCCGACAGTGGGGGGACGCTCGCCACGATCGACCGCAGTTCCCAAAAGATCGCCGCCAGCGCAAAACTGACGGCAGGCCCTGCCGCCGCAATCCAGAATTCCGTCGCCGCATCTTTGGGTTCCGCAGCAATCTGCGAGACTCCGCCGAAGATGAACAGAGTGATGCGCGGCACGCGGATTCCGAATCGCATCGCGACGACGGAATGTCCCAGTTCGTGGAGTAACACGCTCGCGAAGAGCATCATCGCGGTCAAAACGGCCACCAGCCAATACTCTCCGCGGCTCCAATTTTTGAATTCAGCGGGATAATAGCTGACAGCCAAAACCCAAGTGAGCAAGCCAAAGATAAGGAACCAGGAATAGTCGAGGTCTACGCGGATGCCGAAGATCCGCCCCAATCGGACTGTGTGTCGGAACACGTCTCACCTCCGTCTTGTGTCACTAGAAGCGACTTTTGCTGGTAGGTTTCCTTTGCCTCCACATGGTTCGCGGAGGGTCGTCTAGAGGAGACCACTCAATTCTTGCCTTTGGGGACAAGGTCCACCGGCATGTGGCTCAGTTTGGCATAGGTCCGACTTCTTCGCAGCAGAGGCCACCAATCGTAAAGATAGATTTGCATTGGTCGCCACATGGCAACCCATCCGGCAATCGTAAGGCTCTCTCGCACGACCGCAGCCCAAGTCCCCGCGTCACGGCCAAACACCATCTTGCTGAGAAGTAGACAGGCAACCAGGAATAATAGCCCGATGAAAAGACTGGTACGGCCTTGCCTCAGGAGACGCTTGAATTCCAGGTCAGTAATTTTGGCGCGGTGAGCAAAGTGGTTGTGGACGGCCGTCCTGATTAGTTCTTTGGGATCTTCGGCTGGCCACTCGTCCAAGTAAATACGCAATCTGAGCGGAGCTCGAGGGGAGAATTCTTGGGCCCAGCTAACGATGAATTCTTCTGCGTCGTCATCGAGATCCCTTTCTATGAACGGAGAAGGATCCATCGAATTAAACAGCTGGCTTATCTCACGCAGCTTCAGTTTTATGGTGTGCGGATGCCCACGGTCCGTGGTTTCAGTTTCTGGCGGCGAGATTTGTCTCAAGTTTGGCACAGCTCGGCTTCCCTGCTGGATCAAGCCTACAACATGATCCGTTACCCCAGGGATACCTGTGCGATTAGCCATGACGAGTCTGCGTGCCTAATCCCATCGCTCCGCCTAACTAACCTACTGAGTCCACTCGGGTCCGGTTGGCGTTAGCCAGGTAGTGATCCACGTCACTGACTTTCTGCTCCGTGTCCGGCAGAATATTTTTGCTTAGCCGTTTTCGGAGGCGCGCGAAAATGGCACGTGGGAAGGTAGCATACATGAACGAGATATTTCGACTACTCAGCGAGCAGCACGAACTGCTAGAGCGCTGGCCCTATTCAAGCGAGCAAATCAGGAAGGACAAGGAAATTTCAGCCCTCATTCGCAAACTGGTCGATCAGATCTGCCTTGAACAATCGACGGCGAAAGCGATGAGGTTAGCCAAGATCCACTTCGAGAAACCCGTCTCGCTAAAACCATAGGCGAATTTCATCGCCTGCACATTCATCTGCCTGCCCTGCGGACTGTCATATGCGGATCCGATCCTGCTAACTGCTCGCCGGTTCGACGCCGGGAAGCGAATCGCCGCGGATCAATTCGTTGATGGCCCTCACGAGAGCCGCCGCGCCATCCACCTTTGGCAGGACGATGTCCACTCCGGAAGCGGACGCGATGTTCGGCCCCACGTGATCGCTATACATGGTGAAGAGGAGCGTCTTGGCTTCGGGCAGGTCTTTTCTCAGGATCGAAGCTACTTCGATGCCGTTCAGTTCCGGCATCCGCACATCCAGTATCAGGACATCCGGCCGGAGCTCGCGCGCCCTATCGACCGTAGAGCGCCCGTCGGCCGTCTCGGCGCAAACCGCCACGTCCGGCATCCGCGCCAGCACCAGCCTGAGCATCCTTCGGACGAGCTTATTGTCGTCGGCTATGAGTACGCGTTTCACGTCTGTAGCCTGCGCTACAGACTGGACCCTAGCGGATTGCCTGCATGAGCCAAATACAGCGATGCCTGTAGACCGCCCGGTTTTAAACCCGGAGCCCTTAATACGAGCGCCGAAACTACGCCGAGGGTTGCCGGCTGCGGATGGCGGAACGCCGGTTTCGCTGCACGAATCACGGCGTTTCCGAATATCATCCAATCCACAGAGAATCCAAAAGAATGCGAAGACGGTTTGTTTACTTTGTCGCGATCGTGCAGGCGATCCTCTGGTCTGTGCACGCCTTCGTCTATGCCACCTGGGTCACTTTCCGGGCCTCTTCCCGCACGGTCATTCCGCATCTCGATCTCGTGTTCCTGTTGCTCTCTTTGTCCTTTGTGTCGGCGTCGCTGCTCGCGTGGCGCTTTTGGCAATTGCCGGTGCGCGTCTACTACACCGCCGCCGCGATTTGGCTCGGATTCCTCAATTTCTTTTTTCTCGCGGCCTGCGCCTGCTGGATTTTCTATGAACTCGCACGGGCGCTGAGCCTATCGTGGTCACGCCCGCACATTGCGTGGGCCGCGTTTGAAATCGCACTCATCGTCGGAATCTACGGCCTGTTGAATGCCGCTTTCGTCCGCGTCCGGAGAGTGACGATCAAGCTGCCGAATCTGCCGGCGAACTGGCGAGGCCGCGTCGCCGCGCTGATTACCGACACGCACCTCGGTCATGTACGCGGCCCCGGCTTTGCGCGGCGCATTGTCGCCACGATCTCGCGATTCAAGCCCGATCTCGTTTTGGTCGCTGGCGACTACTACGACGGAACCGCCGCGGACGTCCGCAAGCTCGCCGAGCCTCTCAGCGCGCTTTCGCCGCCGCTCGGAACATACTTCATCGCCGGAAATCACGAGCAGTTCAGCGACGACTCGAAATATCTCCAGTCCGTGTCGGACGCCGGCGTGCGAGTCCTCAATAACGAGAAGGTCGTCCTCGACGGCCTGCAGCTCGTCGGCGTGCACTTCCGGGACGCACTGCGCGCCGATCGGCTTCGCGGAATCCTGCAAAATGCGCGCCTCGACCCGAATGCCGCGAGCATCCTGCTCACGCACTCGCCCGATCAGGTCGCCGTTGCCGCGGAAGCGGGCATCGGCCTCCAGGTAAACGGCCACACGCACGGCGGCCAATTTTTCCCGTTCACCATTCTGACCAGGCGGATCTACGGAAAATTTATCTACGGCCTGAACCGACTCGGGAGCACGCAGGTTTACACGTCGTACGGTGCCGGTGGATGGGGACCGCCTCTGCGCGTCGGAACAAGCCCCGAAATCGTCCTGCTCACCTTCGAATGACGACTTTCTTGGGAGCGCCAATCTTCCAATCGAACGCAACAATCGCTCTCGAAAATTATTGAATCTCTGGCAGAATTGCACGCGTGACCAACAACTCGACGAACCCCATCTTCAACTCGAACAAGCTGAAGCTCGGCACCTTCTGCACCAACACAGTTCCCAACATGAGTTTCGTTCCCGAAATGCGCATGCCGACCTGGCAGAACACGCTCGCCTGCGCGAAGCTCGCTGATGAAGCGGGCCTGGAAGCCATCGTTCCCATCGCGCGGTGGAAAGGCTACCTCGACGAGAAGGCCGACCACCCATCGAATATCATCTTCGAAACGTTCACTTGGGCCGCGGGCGTCGCCGCCTCGACCAAATATTCCGCAGTCTTCTCCACGTCGCACGCGCCGACGATGCACCCCGTAGCCGTCGCCAAGGAAGCCGCCACCATCGACGCCATTTCCGGCGGCCGCTTCGCGCTGAATATCGTCGGCGGCTGGAACCGCCGCGAATTCGACATGTTCGGCATCGACCTGCTCGAGCACGATCAGCGCTACGTTTATCTCGAAGAATGGCTCCAGATCCTTCGGCGCCTCTGGACGTCGCATGACGAATTCGACTACCAGTCGAAAAACTTTCGGCTGACAAAGGCGGTCTCGCGCCCGCAGCCGCTCCAGCCCGGGGGCGTGCCGGTGATGAACGCCGCGCTTTCTCCGGTCGGGATGCGCTTCTCAGCGAAATATTCCGACATCGGCTTGATCAGCCCGCAAGGCGCGACGCCCGAGGATTGGCGCCCGCAAGTGGAAAACTACAAGAAAATGGCGCGCGAGGAATTCGGCCACGAAATTCAGCTGTGGACGAATTGCGCGGTCACCCAGCGCGATACGCAAAAGGAAGCGGACGACTATCTCCGCCGCTACTCCGAGGAATATCTCGACACGGAAGTGATGGACAGCCTCATGCTGACCATCAGCAAGGAAAACAATATTCCCATGGATTCGCCGACCCTGGCGTTCATGCGGCACCGCATGGCGGTCGGCGCGGGGCACCCGCTGGTCGGTACGGCGCAGAGAATCGCCGAAGAGCTTGCGGCCATCTCGCGCGTAGGCATTGACGGCGTCCTCCTGACCTGGGTCGACTACGTGGACGGCGTCGAGCGCTTCAACCGCCAGGTGCTGCCGCTGCTGGAGCAGGCAGGATTGCGAAAGCCCTTCAAGAAAGCACTCTGAGGAAGGCCTGAGCGCAGCGCCGGGGCCGGCCGGCGCTGCCGGGAGCAATGTACAAAAGTGTCCCACTTCTTTGCGGCGCCCTCCTTTTGCTTTCAATGAGATAGCGCGAAAGAGAAGTAGACAGGTGTCCCACTTATTCTGAGCGGCTAGTGGGGCGCGCCGAGTGGCTAGAAGGGCCGAAACCTCCTGCGCTTGAAGAAGCGGGCGGGGGCAAGGCGGACCAAGGGCTTTGGCGCGGGAGGAGGGGAAAAAGCGCCCCGCTGCTCGCGAGTGCGAGACCGACAAGCCTTCCATAAGCTGTGCTCTTTGGACGCCGTTGATCCGGATGCGTTCGCCGGATGGGCGTCTTTCATCCGGTTGCGTTCTCCCGGGACTAACATCGTGCCCTTGAACGAGGAAGGGCAAGTGTCACGTTATGTGAGACGGGCGCAGAAGTCCATAGAACCCGGGTACGAGTACTCGGTGTACACTCTGCACCGGGGAATGCAGGGCGCGAGAGCCTTGCGTGGGCCATGGCGACCACACCGCAGACGCAGGCGCTGACCGTCGGCGAAATCATCGAGCAGCAGCCTCTCAGCCGTTTCCAGATTTGGACGGCCGTGTTGTGCGGGCTCGTGCTGGTGCTCGATGGATTCGATTCCCAGACCATCAATTTCATTTCGACGCCCATTGCGGAAAGCATCCACACGCCCGTCAAGAACTTCGGCCCGATTTTCTCCGCCGGGCTTTTCGGGTTGATGATCGCCGCGATGACCACCGGGCCGATCGCCGACCGATGGGGCCGGAAGTGGCCGGTGATTTTGTCGACGCTTAGCTTCGCGGCGTTCTCGCTGATCACCGTGCACGTCACATCGTTCCGCGAGCTTCTGGTTCTGCGATTCCTCACCGGTCTCGGCCTCGGCGGCGCGATGCCCAACGTCGTCGCGCTTGCCTCCGAATACGTTCCGCGCCGTATATTGCCGCACGTGGTCACACTGCTCTTCGTGGGCATGCCGTTTGGTGGCGTCACTTGCGGGTTGCTTAGCGCCGCGATGATCCCCCGGTGGGGCTGGCAATCGGTGCTTTATCTGGGCGGAACGATACCGCTGGCGATTGCCCTTCTGCTGATCGCCGGCCTTCCTGAATCGATTCAGTTCCTGGCCCTGCGCGGGAAGAACCTCCCAAAGGTCGCGAAAATCATGAATCGAATTGCGCCCGAGGTCGGCGGCGCAAACGTCCGCCCCACGCCCCGCGACACGGCGCACGAAGGCGTGCCGGTGATCCATCTCTTCACCGAAGGCCGCGCGTTCGGCACGATTCTGCTGTGGGTTCCCTACTTCATGAACCTGCTGATCATCTATTTCATCGGCAGCTGGCTGCCCGCTCTGCTGAAGCAAACCGGGATGTCCGTCTCGGCGGGCGCGACGGCGACGGCTTTCTTCAGTTTCGGCGGGGTTTTCGCATGTCTGGGCGAAGGGTGGCTGATCAAACGTCGCGGCGCCTTTCTCGTGTTGCTCGCGGAGTTCGGAATCGCCACAGCTTTCATCGCTGCGCTTTCAAGAATTCCGAGCTCGTATGGACTGATGCTCGCGATTACGTTCGTCTCGGGTTTGATGGTGATTGGAGCGCAATCAGGTTTGAACGCGCTTGCGGCGAATTTTTATCCCACGGCGGTGCGATCAACGGGTATCGGCTGGGCGCTGGGCGTGGGGCGTGTCGGCTCGATCGTCGGGCCGCTGTTGGGCGGGATGTTCCTGGGAATGGGATGGAAGCCCGGGCAGATCCTGCTGTTCGGCACGGTCGCGGCTTTGTGCGCGTTCGTGTCGATTCTCCTCAGCCGGGTGGGTGGGCGAAGCAGCGCGTATCATGATGCGCCGCCGGTGGCGGCGCACTAGGTTGACCCCAGGCTTCCACCGAACGCCGTCAACTGAGGAAAGGCGCGAATCGGGAGACTCGCGCTCCCAGGAATCAGCCGTTCTGGACGCTGTGCAGGACGCGCTGTTCCTCGCCGTGCGGGTCATTCACCACCTTCCATTCATTGTCGATGACCATTGTTGCCCGCTTGGTGGCATCAAACGGCGTCCAATTCGGGATTCCCTTGTGGCTCGGATTGCCCGTGCGGGCGAATGCAGTCCACGCGCCGCTGACTTTGTCCGCGAGCGGCTGGCGCTCGGGTCCGGTACCCAGCATCGACGTCGCCATGTCCACAATGTCAAATGCCAACGGAATCTCGATGGTATGAAAGGCGCGGAACTTGCCGCCATCAACCGGGGAGTGCCAGGTGACGTAATAGTGATAGACGGGCGCTTTCTGCGCAGCCTTGCGTTCGGCTTCGAGGACCACTCCGGCGCGGAATGTCGCATCCGAGGCAAGCGCGAGATACAGGTCGGTATTCGCCACGCCCGGACGCCCGGCCTTGTATGCCGCGATTACCTGATCGACGTGCGCATCGCTCGCTTTGGCGAGAATCTGTTTTACGCGCGCGTGCAGGCTCGCGTCGTCGATGGGGTCGAGAATCTGATTCGGGAAGAACGTCACTTCCGTCTCCGTGGTGCCGATCATGACGGGAACATTCGCCGAAATTTCCGGCGCGGTGGGATCGAACGGACCGCCCGGGAGGCTCTTACCATCGACGACCGGCGCGAGAGCCAATCCCGGCGCACCCGGGCCTCCTCCCGGCGGAATCGCCGCGAGCAGTTGTTCCACCGGCAGCTGTTGGAGCCGATCGATCTGGCCGGGCTTCAGATTCAGTTTCGAGAGAAACATTTCGGCAGACCTGTTGGCGACTTCCACCGGCACGCCCTTCACGTCGGCGCCGCTTTGGATGATCGCCTTGTGGAACAGCCCGTGAGCCGGAGGCATCGCGAGCAGCGCGCTCACTTTTGCGCCGCCGCCCGACTGACCGAAAATCGTGACGTTGCCGGCGTCACCGCCGAAGGCCGCGGCGTTGTCGCGCACCCATTCGAGCGCGGCGACGATATCGAGCATTCCCACGTTGCTCGACTGCGCGTATTTTTCCCCGCCGATTCCGGCGAAATAGAGATAACCGAGGACCGAGAGCCGGTGATTGACCGTGACCAGGACGACGTCGTGTTTTCGCGCCAGTTCCTGCCCGTTGTAGCAGACGAAGCCGCCCGAACCGGTGGTATACCCGCCACCGTGCAGCCAGAACATGACCGGCCGCTTACGTCCCCCCGTTGTGCTGGGCGTCCACACGTTGAGCACGAGGCAGTCTTCGCCCATCGGCTCGGCCGGGCACATGGGTTCGAATATTTTGGGGACCTGGCCGAAGAAATCGGAATCCTTCTGCGGCGCGCGCAAGCCCAATTGGACGCAGTCCTTTACTCCGGTCCAAGGCTGGCGCTTTGCGGGAGGCATAAAGCGATTTGCGCCCGCGGTCGATGCCGCGTACGGAATTCCGCGGAAGGCCTGCACGCCTGCTTGCGCCGCGCCGCGCACTTTGCCGAGAGTCGTCTCGACGGTTGCGCCATTTGCGGCGCCCGACGCCTGACCCAACGCCAGCGCCAGCTTGCTGCTCATGAACGTGCCCGCCGCCAACGCACCGATGCCCGAACCAATGAATGATCGCCGGTCCATGATGACGCCCCCCTTGTGTTATCGCGGAATTGATTCACTGCGACACCCCACGTCCAAACGGAGCAGAGTTTACCTTTTTCGTCGTGCTTCCGTAAGGGTTTAAGCGGCTTTGCCCCAGAGCCTTTTCGAGGCAATGCGGGCGCCTTCGACGAGGGATTGAAGCTTCATCCACGCGAACGCCGGATATACCGGGCCAAACCCGGCGAAAGTGCCGAAGCCGCAGTCCGTGCCGGCGATGATGCGCTCGCGGCCAAGGACGCCGGCGTAGCGGATCAGCCTCTGCGCGACCAATTCGGGATGCTCAACGTAGTTGGTGCTGGATGACACGACGCCGGGGATCAGGATTTTGTCGGCGGGAAGCTTGATGCGCGTCCAGGCCTCCCACTCATGCTCGTGCCGCGGGTTCGCGCCTTCGATCAGCAGGGCCTGCGGCTTGACCTTGATGGCGATGGGGAAGATCTTCATGCAATCCATGTCGTTAATGTGCGTGCCTTCGTAATTGCCCCAGCACACGTGCAGGCGCACGCGGTCGGCCGGGACGTTGGCGAGCGCGTGATTCAGCGCTTCGACCTGCAACTCGGCGTAGCGCAGAAACTCGTCGTCGCTCAGATGCTTGAAGCGAGAGTGCCGGCCCATGGCCAGATCGGGGCAATCGAGCTGGAGGAGCAGCCCGGATTTGACGATCAGCTCATACTCCTCGCGCATGGCGTTGGCGAGCGCTTCGAGATAGGTCTCGTGCGACGGATAGTATTCGTTCGGCTGAAAAACCGAGATCGTGCCCGGGGAGACCGCGTTCATGAAGCCTTCGGTGACGTTTACCTTGGCGAGGGCTTCCTTCATGTGCGCGATGTCCTGCTCGACCGCCTTCAGATTCTTGACCTTGATGGGGCCCTTGCAGACGGGCCGCTTGTAGGTGGCGGAATGGCCGGCCTTCACCAGCCGGTCGCGATATTCGGGGAAATCGTCGAGATCCTGCGGCGTGGGGCGGGCGGAATCGCCCTCGAATCCGGTGAGGCGATGGCGGATGTACGTGGAGTAGCTGATCTTGCTGGTTTCGCCGTCGCTGACGATGTCAACGCCGACGTCAACCTGACGCTTCACGGTTGCGGCGACGTTGCGGCGCATCACTTCGTTGAATTGCGACTCGTCGATGGCTTCGCCGCGGTCCTGCGCGAAAAGCAGGTCGACCACTTCCTGCGAGCGAGGCAGGCTGCCTACGTGCGTGGTAAGAATGCGATCGGTGCTGAGCTTCATCGGGCCCTCGTCGATTCTTTCGTGTGATTGCCGGGCAAAATTACCGCGCGAGAGTATCACGTTGCAACCGCAAATCGGATGCGGGGCTGCTCCCGGTCGATTCCGGATGCCCGCCAATGTCCCACCCTCGCGTGTTGTATACTCCCGTCGCCATGGATGCGCCCAACATAGATTTCACATTGAGCCGGGTCGAGCGTGTGATTTCGGGGCCGGGGAAAATTGCCGCGCTCGGCGAAGATCTCGAGCGGCGCGGACTGAAACGCGCCATCGTGGTTACCGGAAAATCGCTCGGGGATTCCCCGCTGCTCGAAAAAGTTACCGGCGCGCTCGGATCGCGGTGCATTCTGGCGTTCAAGGGCGCGCAGCAGCACGTGCCGCGCAGCGTGGTCGGGCAGCTCGAAGCGGAAATCAAGCGGCTCGACGCCGATTCGCTGGTCAGCTTCGGCGGCGGCAGCCCTATCGACACGTGCAAGGTTGCGAGCTTTGCATTCCTCGCCAGCCGCGACCTGATTCACATTGCGATTCCCACCACGCTTTCCGCCGGCGAATACACGCACTCGGGGGGCGTCACGGACGAAACCACGCGCGTGAAATCCGGCGTGTCCGATCCGCGCCTCGTGCCTCGCACGGTGCTCAACGATCCCACGCTCACGCTCGCCACGCCCGACTGGCTCTGGATCGCCACCGGCATGCGCGCGCTCGACCACGCGATCGAGACGAGCTACGCGATCCGGCATCATCCGCTTTCGGATGCGCTTGCCGCGAAAGCGATTGCGCTGCTCGTCGAGCATCTGGCACCGTCGATCAAGACGAGCGGCGATGAAAAACTCGCGCATCGAGGCTATTGCCAGTTCGCGGCTTGGTTTTCGATCTACGGGTCGATGAACACGCGCTTCGGGATCTCGCACCTGCTCGGCCATCAGATCGGGCCGCGCTGGGACGTGCCTCACGGCGTGACGTCCTGCATCACGCTGCCGCATGCGATGCGGTTCATGGCGGAAATCGCGCCGGAACGATTCGCGCCCATCGCCGAGGGGTTTCACTTGCCGTTTGACGCGCGTAATCCGAAAGCGAGTGCGCTGGCCTGCGCCGACAAAACGGCTCAGTTCATCGCGCAATTCGACGTGCCGCATTCACTGAAGGATGCAAAAGTGCCACGGGCGGAAATCGGCAATATCGTCGAGCCGGTGATGCACGAGCTGGAGAAATCGAAGGTGGTGGACCGGCCGTTGACGAAGGCCGAGGTTCTGGGACTGCTCGAAGCTTCGTACTAAAGAAAAAACCCGCGACCTTCCGAGGCTAAACAGTTTGCGGAAAAAGGCAATGAAGAGTGCCCTCAGGCGCTAAAGCGCATTGAGCGCAGGCGATTTATGTCGGAGCTGGAAGCTCCGACCCCCTAAACACCAAGCTTCGGAAGCGGAGCGGCCGCGGAATTGACGCGGCGGAACCGGGGCTAAAGCCCGAACATCAGCATGCGCTTTTTCGCGGGCCTGAAAGGCCCGCGCCTCCACCGTCAAGGGCGCCGGGCGTAGCAGTGCTACGCCCCTACAAACCCTTCGACTAACGCCGATTACTTGCTGGCCGGTTTGTCGCCGCCGATGAAGACGGCGCTGGTGCGACGCGACGCGCCGGTCGGCGACGGTTCCGCCGATGCAACCGCCGGAGCGGCTTTCACCGGCACCTTCTTGCCGGCGGGGAAATTGCTCTCCGGAACGTTGATCGGCTCGAGCATCGCCTCGATTTCCTTGCGGCGCGCTTCAAACCAGGGAGGAAGCAGCAGGCTCTGGCCCAGCTGATCCGCAGGCTCGTCCACTGCGAATCCTGCCGGAACGGTCGCGGCGCATTCGACGAGGATTCCGCCCGGGCAGCGGCAGTAGACCGAATGGAAGTACATGCGGTCCTTGATCTCCGACGCGTCCGTATAGCCAAGCTCTTCGTAAATTCCCTTCTGCTCGGCGAGCTTTTCGTCGCTTTCGACTTCGAGCGCCATGTGGTGCGCGGTGCCGGCGCCGAAAATCCAGCTGCCGGACGGACGATCGGGCTCGTGAAGCAGCGTCACGGTCCTCGCGGAGCCGCCTTCGCCGATTTCGAACCGGTGATACGCGCCTTCCTGTCCGGTCTTCTTGAAGCCGAGAGCATCGACGAAGAAACGCTCGGTTTCCGGAATTTCGCGGACCGACAGCACGGGGCCGTGAAAGCCGCGCGTGCCGACCTCCGGGGTAATTTCCCCGACCTTCCACGGATTGCGCTTGTCGGCGTTGTCCTCGATCACTTCGAGCTGAATGCCCGACGGATGATCGAAGCGGATGTACTTCTGCCCGAAGCGCTCCTGAATGCCGCTGTTCTTGATTTTGTGGCGATTCAGATGTTCGAGCCAGAATTTTGTCGCGCCTTTCGGCACCGTGTACGCCGTGGTCCGAATTTGCCCGGAACCCTGGCGGCCTCGCACGCGTCCGTAGGGAAAGGTCGTGTAGACGGAGCCGGGTTCGGCATCGGCGTTCGCGTAATACAGATGGTAGTGGGCGTAGCGGCCGTCAAACAGAACGGTTTGCTTGATCATGCGCTGCCCGAAAACTTGCGTCTGGAAATCGATGTCTTCCTGGGCGCCGCCGACGCAGACGGTCATGTGATGGAGACCTTTTACAAGAGACATAGCGTTTCACCCCCCGGCGTGAGTTTAGCACAGTAGCTTTTGCACCAACTTGCAGCAGGGGCGCCGCGGGTCTGTGCGTGCCGCGGCGCGTGCGTTGCAAGCCGATCGCCGGGGATTCTATCGAATCGCCGTGAGTTTTCGCAAGCTGCGCGGCGCTCGTGGAGATGTTGCGAGAAGCTCCAGCGACGCGAATTTGCTGATGCGCGGGCGGTCTTTTATGATAAAAACTGCTAGCCATCAGGCGCTTGCATCAGGTTACCGGGCCGATGTTTCGGGGGGAAGCATGGGGAAGGTCCAGCGCGTCAAGATCGCGGGCGGTTTGATCGCGCTGCTGTTTTTGGCGCTGCTTGCGGGACAGCCTGCGCGCGCGCAACTGGATCCGACGGGTGAATGGTCGCCACGATTTGATGAAGATTGGGAAGAGCGCATACCCGGCCCGGAAATCGGCGACTACCTGGGAATTCCGATCAACGAAGCCGCGCGGCTGCGAGCGGATAGCTGGGACGCGACGCTGGTCGAGCTACCCGAGAATCAGTGCCGCGCGCACGGCTCGGACTACGGCTGGCGCGGCCCTTCGCAGCTGAGCATCTGGAAGGAAGTCGACAGGGCCTCGCAAAAAGTGATCGCCTTCCACACGCACCTTTCAGCCTACGGCGCGGAGCAGACCATCTGGATGGACGGGCGCCCGCATCCTCCCGACTACGCTCCGCACACGTGGCAGGGATTTTCGACCGGCAAATGGGACGGCGACACGCTCGTGGTGACCACCACGCACCTGAAAGAAAACTGGGTGCGGCGCAACGGTCTGCCGCGGAGCGATCTCGCCACGGCGAGCGCGCATATCATGCGCCATGGAAATGTTCTGACGGTCGTGGCGATCACGTATGACCCTGTCTATCTGACCGAGCCTTTCATGCGGACCTCCGACTTCGTTTACAATCCGCAGCAGGCAATGGCGCCGTGGCCGTGCGAATCGGTCGACGAAGTGGACCGGCCGGCGGGTGTTGTCCCAGCGCACTTGCCCGGGACGAATGCTTTCCTGAATGAGTTCCCCGCCAACTACGGGATTCCTCCGGAGGCGAGCAGAGGCGGCGCGGAAACGATGTATCCGGAATACCAGGTAGCGATGAAAACGATGAAGACGTTGCCGCGTCCCGCAAAGAAAGTAACCAATCGATGAGGCCCCGGGCGAATTACGTGATGAAATCGGCGAAAAATTGTGGACGAATCGCAATGCTGTCGGCTGCGCTGGTTGCCCTCGCGACGTGTTCGAGCGCGGCCGCCTATGCGCAGGGGAACGCGGCGCCTCCGCAGGCTCCTGCCGGCGCCGCGCCGAATCCGGCGAACGCCGACGTCCACCTGCTGCACGTGCAGGGCAATGTGTGGATGCTCGTCGGCGCGGGCGGCAACATTACTTTGCAAGTAGGCGATGACGGCGTGGTGGTCGTTGACGCGGGCCTCGCGGGAACGACCGACAAAGTTTACGCCGCGATTCGGACGCTTTCCGATAAGCCGATCCGCTACATCATTGATACGCACATGCACCCGGACCACACCGGCGGCAACGAAGCGCTTGCGAAGCTCGGCAACACAATCGCCGGCGGAAACGTGGTAGGCGATATCGGCGCGAGCGCGGGAAGTCAGGCCACGGTGATCGCGGCTCAGGAAGTCCTGGATCGCATGAGCGCGCAGGACGGCAACCGGCCGCCCGCTCCGCAAGGAACCTGGCCAACGGAAACCTACACCACGCCCGACCGCAAGCTTTACTTTAACGGCGAAGGCGTGCTGATGATTCATCCGCAACACGCGCACACGGATGGCGACACGATCGTGTTCTTCCGCCGCTCGGACGTGATCAGCACCGGCGATATTTTCGTTACCAACGGCTACCCCATCGTGGATCTCGCGCACGGCGGAAACATCCAGGGAGTGATCGCGGGTCTGAATCGCATCATCGATCTTGCGATTCCCGCCGACGAGCAGGAAGGCGGCACCCAGATCATTCCGGGACACGGGCGGCTTTGCGACGTGGCGGACGTGGTTTGGTATCAGGAAATGGTAACGATCATTCGCGACCGCATCCAGGATATGGTGAACAAGGGCATGACGCTCGAGCAGGTGAAAGCCGCGCACCCGACGCTCGACTACGATCCGCGCTACGGCAAAACGACCGGTTTCTGGACGACGGACATGTTCGTCGAAGCGGTTTACAAAAGCTTGAGCCCGAAGAAAGATTCCGCGGGACAGTAAGCGAAGAGAGTTTGCGGAGTTTGGAGGAGCCCATGAAGCGCACAATTTTGATTCTGGTGGTTGCAGTCGCCGCGTCGATGATCGGCACGCGCGCGTACGGCCACCATTCGTTTGCCGCGACGTATTTCGTCGATCAGGAAGTCACGGTCGAAGGAACGCTGACGCAGTTCATGTATCGGAATCCGCACTCGTTCGTGAAGGTCGAGGTGCCGGATCCAAAGGGCGGCCCGGCGACGGTGTGGTCGATCGAGTGGGGCGGCGGCGCGCAATTGACGCAGGAGCACGTAACGCGCGACACGCTGAAGCCGGGCGACCACGTGATCGTCAGCGGAAATCCGGGCCGCGATCCCGCGGAACACAGAATTCGCCTGCACAAGATCGTGCGGACGTCCGACGGCTGGAAATGGGAAGGCGTGATCATGTAGGCGGCTTCTTCGCCGGCTGAGCGCCGGCGGGGAAAGATATTTGGGCCTGGCGAGTCGGGGGGGCAGGAATGATCGGCGGAATTCTTCGGAAAGGCAGCGTGGCGCTGGCAATTCTGGCGGCCGTGTCGCTGGCGGCACCGTCGCACGCGGGCGCGCAGGCTCCGCCGGCGAACCAGCAAGGCGCGCAGGACAGCAATCGGCCCGCATTCGGGCCGAATCCGTTCGTGCCGCCGCCCGCACCGAAAATGAATCCGCGAACCGAAGGTCCGCTCGACCTGACCGGCTACTGGGTCTCCTTGGTCACCGAAGACTGGCGCTACCGCATGCTCACTCCGGACAAGGGCGATTATCCGGGTGTGCCGCTGAATGCCACCGCCCGCGCGATTGCGAACAATTGGGATCCCGCGAAGGACGAAGCGAGCGGGAACGCGTGCAAGGCCTACGGCGCGGGCGCGATCATGCGCGTGCCGACGCGGCTGCACATCACCTGGGTGGACGACAACACGCTGAAAGTCGAAACCGACGCGGGCGAGCAGACGCGCATCTTCCATTTCTCCAGCACTCCGCCGGCGGGCGCCGCGGCTTCGTTGCAAGGATATTCGGTCGCGAGTTGGGAAGGCCTGCGGCCGCGAGGGTTTGTCGTGCCGGTGGCTGCGGGATCGCCGGGTTCACGCCCAGCGCAGGAAGGCTATCTGAAAGTCGACACGACGAACCTGAAGCCCGGATACCTGCGAAAGAACGGAGTTCCCTACAGCGCGAAGGCGAGCGTGGAGGAATATTTCGACAGCTTTACCGAGGCGGGAAACGCGTGGCTGATCGTGACGTCCGTGGTCACTGATCCCGAGTATCTGGACCAATCCTTTATCACCAGTTCGCAATTCAAGAAGCAAACGGATGCGACGGGCTGGAATCCCACGCCGTGCTCAGCAAGATAACTTCTCACGCAATCCACCGCAGGCCAGAAGTTTCCCCGGGGATGACGGATGCCTCTCGCTAGATTCCTCGAGTGGCTCTCCAACACGCAATTCAGCATATTCATGCGTGAGTCCACCTGGGCCGAGCCGATCGTGGAGTCGATTCACGTCCTGACGCTAACGCTGTTTTTGGGGTTCGCGGTGATGCTCGACATGCGGCTGCTGGGAGTGGTGATGAAGCGGCGGCGCATGTCGGAAGTGCTCGCGCAGTTCAATCCGTGGCTGTTCGGCGGCTTTACCACAATGATCGTGACCGGCGCGCTGCTTTTCTCCGCCGATCCGGTTACCTTTTACTACACGCATCCTCCTTTCTTCAAAATCAAGATGATCATGCTCGTGCTGGCAGGGCTGAACGTGCTGATCTTCAACGCGACAATCGGGCGCAAGGTGGCGGAATGGGATTTGAATCCGAGCACGCCGGGCGCGGCGAAAGCAGCAGCCGTCGTGTCGATCGCGCTGTGGGTTCTGATCATCGCTGCGGGGCGCGCGATTGCGTACGTGCTGCCGCCGCCATGACCAGAGCGATGTCCTGCACAATGATCGGTGCGAGGAGGGCGGGCCCACATGCTTAGGTCGCTGCTGCTGAGTTTTTGCCAGTGGTGCAACAACTCTTGGTGGGGCCACGGCATTCGCGATTCCACATGGCTGTTTCCGTTTGTGGAGATATTTCATCTGCTTGGGCTGGGCATACTCGGTGGAACGATTCTGATTTTGAATTTGCGATTGATGCGGCTGGCATTCAAGAGCGAATCGACCGCGGAACTGGCGGGAGAAGTTCGGCCGTGGATGCTCGGGAGCCTGGCGGTGATGCTCGTTTCGGGATTTCTGCTGTTTTCGACCGAAGCCGTGAAGATGTACGGAAACTGGGCGTTTCAATTCAAGATGCTGTTCTTACTGCTGGCGGTGATCTACACGTTTACGATTCATCGCCGGGTGACGCTGGCGGATGACGGACGCTTTGGCAGCGCGGTGAGGATTTGCGTCGCGGTTGTGTCGATTTTGCTGTGGACGGGCGTGGGGCTGGGAGGTCGGGCGCTTGGATATGTGACGACGTCGGTTAGCTCGGTCAGCATGTTGGTGAAGTGAGGCGCGCAGCCGGGATAACCGGCGACGACGGGCGGGCGAGACGGATCGTGCTGGGATAGCCAAGAAACTGTGCCGGGCACGATATATCGTGCCCCTACGAAGAAACGGGCGATGAATTGAAAGGCGGGGCTGGATGTTGCTGGCGTACGCCGTTCTGCAGGCGCACCACGAAGCGATTCCTCTGAATCCCATCGCGCGATGGGAGTGGGTCTTCCCTGTCATCGAGTCGCTGCACATCTGCGGATTCACTCTGCTGGTCGGGACGATCGTGATTCTCGATTTGCGCCTGTTGGGATTGCGCTTGCGGCAGCAGCCGATTTCGCAGCTTGCGCAAGCGTTGTCTCCCTGGATTTGGGCCGGAATTGTCTTGCAGCTGACAACCGGCCCGTATCTTTTTTCAGGCGATCCGTACGAATACGTGCAGATTGCGGCGTTTCGCGTGAAGATGCTGCTGTTTTTATTGGCGCTGGTTTTTCACTTCACGGTGATTCGCATGGCGACGGCTTCGTCGCGCGATGCGGCGCCGCTCGGGTGGCGCAGGCCCGCCGCGGCCGTGTCGCTGGGGCTGTGGGCCGGAGTGATGCTCGCGGGGCTTTGGATCGGAAATTTGTAAAAGAACACGCACGCGGTCGCATGAAGCAGGAGGAGTAGCGGAGATGGGTTTGCTGCGATTTTGCCAGTGGCTGAGCCAGACGCCGCTTAGCGTGTGGCTGCGCGAGTCTCCTTACCCGTTTCCGATCCTGATCATCATTCACATCATCAGCATCGCGCTCTTCGGCGGAATGGTCGTAATGGGCAACCTGCGCGTGCTCGGATGGGCGATGCGCGCCGTGCCGGTGTCGCAGATGATCGGGCAATTCCGCGCGTGGAAATGGGTGGCGTTCGCCATCCTGCTGATTTCCGGGCTGCTGATCGCGGCGTCCGACCCGCTCGAGTATTACAGCAACATCATGTTTTGGATTTCTCTCGGCGTGCTGGCGCTGGCGGGCGTGAACGCGGCGATTTTCCGCTACGGCGTCTACCGCACTGTGGCGGCGTGGGATGAAGCTACGGTGGCGCCGCCGAGCGCGCGGCGCTGGGCGGGCGTCTCGCTCGCAATCTGGATCGGCCTGATCTTTATCGGCCGCGCGATCGCGTTTTTCTAGCGCGCCGGCGGCACGTCGAGCCGCACGGCGATTCCCTCAAGTTCCGGCGAGACCGGCGGGTAATACTTCATCACCAGTGGATCGTGCCCCGGGATGATGTGGTTCGGCGAATCCGCCAACCTTTGTAGCAGATTGAACCCCTCCAGCATTTCCGCGAGGTTGTAAACAACCGGAAAGGGACGCCGCTGCTCGAAATTCGCGTAGAGATGCGCGGCATCTGACGCAACGGCCACCCACCCGCGCCGCGTCCACACCCGCACGATTTGCAGCCCGGCGGAATGCCCGCCCACCCGATGCAGCGTCAGGCCGGGCGCAAGCTCGGCGTCGCCGTCGTGAAAAATCGCGCGCTCGGCGTAAATGTGCGCAAGCATCGTCTGAATATTCTCGAGGTCGAACGAATGCCGCATCGCAGCGTGGCCCATGCTGCGCCCCGTCGCGAAGGCCATGTCGCGGTCCTGCAGATGAAATTTCGCCCGCGGCAGGCGGTCGAGATTGCCGGCGTGGTCGTAGTGCAGGTGCGTGACGATTACATCCGCTACTTTTTCAGGATCGACGCCCACAAGCCGCAGCGATTCCATCGGATTGCGCAGCAGTTCGCGGCGCCGGCGATCGGCGGCCGGCTGCGCGAAGCCGGTGTCCACGACAAATGTTGCATCCCCGCGGCGCAGCACCCACACAAAATAGTCGAGGTCGGACGCGGACTCGTGCGGGTCAGCGAGAATGAAATTTTCGCCGGGATGCCGGTTGCCGAGATGCGCGTAACGCAGAGCCAGCACTTCAAACGGTTCGATCGACACGGCTGCCTCGTTTGTGAGCGGCGCTATCATAGGGCATAATGCGTCGGCGGAAAACGTCAATCCGGCGAAATTGACGGCACGCTTGCCAAGTTCGGATGCATAAGAATCGCGGCGGGAGCGTCCGCGCGAACGGCGACGGATCGAACGCGGCCAAGTAGACGGAGGAAAGGCGAATGGCGAAGGAAAGCATCGGTTTCATCGGCGTCGGCAGGATGGGTGTGCGCATGGCGCACCGCCTGATCGACGCCGGATACGCGCTGACGATCTACGACACAAGCGCGGAAGCAATGGTGCCGCTGGTACAGCTCGGCGCAACGCGCGTCGATTCGCCCGCGGCGGTCGCCTCGGCGGCGGAGATCGTCTTCGCCAGCGTGCCGACGCCTCCGATCGTGCAGGCCGTCGCGCTCGGGCCGAAGGGAGTGATCGAAGGCAGCCGCGTCAGAATCTTTATCGACGTGTCGACGACGGGCGCGACCGTCGCGCGCGCGGTCGCTGAAGGCTTGGCGGCGAAAGGAATTCGCGCGGTCGATGCGCCCGTGAGCGGCGGAATCACCGGCGCGGAAAAAGGAACGCTCGCGGTGATGGTCTCCTGCAGCGAGGAGACGCTCGCGCGCGTCAAGCCGGTCCTCGAGGTTATCGGCAAGATATTCTTCGTCGGCACGCAGCCGGGCCAGGGCCAGACAATGAAGCTGCTAAATAATCTGCTCTCCGCGACCGCGATGGCGATCACCTCGGAGGCCGTGGCCATGGGCGTGAAGGCAGGACTCGACCCGTCGCTGGTCGTCGACGTGTTCAACGCCGGCACCGCGCGAAACAGCGCGACGCAGGACAAAATGAAGCAGCACGTCATCACGCGCTCGTTCAGCTACGGCTTCGGCATCGGGCTGCTGAACAAGGACATTCGCCTCTGCATGGCGGAAGCGGACAACTTCGGCGTGCCCATGGTCGTCGGCAGCGCGGTCCGGCAGTTGCTTTCAATCGCCACGCAGACCGAAGGGTTCGATGCCGATATGACCGCGATGGCGCGAACCGTCGAGAAATTCGCGGGCGTGCAGATAGGCGGGAAATAGTTTCTGCGTCACGCGCAAACGCAATTCGAAATTCCAAAAGGAGAATCGCAAAGCCATGGACAAGAAAACGTTCGACCGCGGGCTTGAAATTCGCACTTCGGTGCTGGGCAAAGAGTACGTCGACAAGGCGATTGCCGCCGCCGACGAGTTCAGCCGCCCGCTCCAGGAGCTCGTCACCGAATACTGCTGGGGCGCCATCTGGGGCCGCGAAGAACTGCCGAAGAAAACGCGCAGCATGCTGAACCTGGCGATGATCAGCGCGCTCAACCGCCCGCACGAGCTGAAGGCGCACATCAAAGGCGCGCTGGTCAACGGCGTAACGCCGGTCGAGATTCGCGAAATCCTGCTGCAGGTGGCGATCTATTGCGGCGTGCCCGCGGCTGTGGATTCGTTCCGCATCGCGCGCGAAGCGTTTGCGGAGCTTGGGGACAAGGCGCCGAAATTCGCGAAGTAGAGGCGCGGCCGAGGCTTTTAGGGGGTCGGAGCTTTAGCTCCGACATAACGCGCTGCAACATTTGAAGGGGCTTTAGCCCCTGAGGAATTGCATGAGCGAGCTGAAGAAATACCGCATGTTGATCGACGGTCAGCGGGTCGATCCCGCATCGGGCGCATGGTTCGAGTCGGTGAACCCATACACCGCCGCGCCCTGGGCGCTGGTTCCCCGCGGCGGTAAGGAGGACGTCGACCGTGCCGTCGCCGCGGCGAAATCCGCGTTCTACGACGGCGAATGGCGCAAGCTCACGGCCACCGCGCGCGGCGCGCTGCTTTTCCGGCTTGCAGACCTGATCGCGGCGGACGCTGCCAAGCTCGCCGAGATCGAAACCACCGACAACGGCAAGCTGATCGCCGAGATGCGCGGTCAGCTCAACTACATCCCGCAGTGGTTTCGCTACTTCGGCGGGCTCGCGGACAAAATCGAAGGCCGCGTCATTCCGATCGACAAGCCCGGTGTCTTTAATTTCACGCGCGAAGAACCGCTGGGAGTAGTCGCCGCAATCACGCCGTGGAATTCCCCGTTGCTGCTCGCGGCGTGGAAGCTCGCTCCGGCGCTAGCTGCGGGTAACACCGTCGTCTGGAAGCCCTCGGAATTCTCGTCCGTTTCGGCGCTGGTCTTCGGCGAGCTGTTCGAGCGCGCCGGAATCCCGCCCGGCGTCGTGAACATCGTCACGGGCTTCGGCGGCGAGGTCGGCGAGCCGCTGATTGCGCATCGCGATGTCGCGAAAATCGCGTTCACCGGCGGCGACAAGACGGGCGAGCACGTCTACCAACTCGCGGCGCGCGGGCTGAAGCACGTCACGCTCGAGCTGGGAGGAAAATCCGCGAACATCGTCTTCGATGATGCCGAAATCGATCAGGCGGTGAAGGGCGTCGTATCGGGTATTTTCGCCGCCACGGGACAGACCTGCATCGCCGGCTCCCGCGCGCTGATTCACCGTCCGATTCTCGATCGTTTCGTCGACGAGCTTCTGACGCTCGCGAAAACCGCCCAAATGGGCAATCCGCTCGACATGGGCACGCAGGTCGGCCCGATCACCACCCAACCGCAATACAACAAGGTCCTCGATTACATTCGCATCGCGAAAGAAGAAGGCGCGGTGTGCCGGCTGGGTGGCGTGCCGGCGCAACGGCCGGAATGCGGCAGGGGTTGGTTCGTCGAGCCGACAGTTTTCACCGGCGTAAAACCCGAAATGCGCATCGCGCAGGAGGAAGTCTTCGGCCCGGTGCTTTCGATCATTCCCTTTGACACCGAAGACGACGCGGTGCGCATCGCCAATGGAACGGTCTACGGACTAGCGGCGGGGGTCTGGACGAAAAGCATCCGGCGCGCATTAATGATGTCCGAGCGCCTCGAAGCCGGCACGGTCTGGGTGAATACCTATCGCGCGGTCAGCTACATGTCGCCGTTTGGCGGCTACAAGCGCTCCGGAATCGGCCGCGAGAGCGGCATCGACGCGATTCGCGAATATCTGCAGACGAAAAGCGTGTGGATCGACATCGCCGGCAACGCGCCAAATCCGTTCGTGATGCGATGATTCCTGGGACCGCCAATCTCCTGATTGGCGGTTTTTATCAACTGCCCGCGAGTCGCTAAATCAGGACTGGCCGCGAATCTTGCGGTCGGCTGATCCAGCACCAAAGCGCCGTCCCCAAAATCGGCACCATGCTGAGCGACACGAAAACGGCTGTGTACATGTGCCGGTCGAATAAGGGGCCGTAAGCAAGCAGCAGAATGGCCACGACCGCGGACCACGCGCCCGAACCAATCCCGGCGACTTTGCCGGTTTCGTCGCGCGGGTAGGCGCGCGCGGCCACGTGCAGCGACACGACAATGAACCCGACAGCGATAAACATTCCCCAGGAAAACAGCGCCAGTGCCGCAATCCAGGAAGTCATTCGCGTGACAACTGATGGGACCAGGGCTAGAAACATGAGCGCAACGTACAGCCGCACCGGCCGGGGGTTGTCGCGAACCCAGCGATCCGAAATCCAGCCCCAGAAGTAGTAGCCGACCTCCCAGCAGACCGCGGGAATCCACAGAATTCTTCCGAGATGAGCCTGTGTCAGGCCGAGCGCGCGGTTCAAGTACAGCGGGCAGAGATAGAGCGTCGGCCCAAGCGCGGCACCCCCAAGCCCCATTCCGACCACGAGCAGCCAAAATCGCCGCTCTCCCAAATTCGGCCAAGCTACGCCGCTCGGTTTTCTCTCGGCAGCGCACACCAGCGGCGGCCGCGCCACGAACCACCACACGATCAGCCAGAGCGCTCCAAGCGCGCCCGTGACAAGGAATGCTGCATGCCAGCCGAATTTCAGCGCGATCGGCGTGATGATCAGCGGTGCAAAAATCGCGCCCACTGAAGCGCCGCTATAGGAAATCCCCATCCCGCGCGACTGTCGGCTGAGCGGCAGCGAATTCGCCGCCGTCCGCAGGCCGCCGGGAAACGTGGCGCCCTCGCCGAATCCCAGCACCGCGCGCGCCGCGGCAAACCCGAAGAACCCGGCAACCCACGCGTGCGACGCGCTCGCAAGAGTCCAAATGCCGACAGCAAGCAGCATCCCAACGCGCAGGCCAACGTAGTCGAGCCACGCTCCCCACAGCGGATTCGCCACCATGTAGACGACCGAAAACACGGCGCCGACGGCCGTATAGGCTGTTGCGCTCAGCCCCGTGTCGCGAAGGATCATCGGCGAAATCACCGTCAATGCCTGGCGATCGATATAGGAGAGGCACGAGCAACTCATCATTACTACAACGGGGACCCACATGCGCCAGCCCGTGGCCGGCGAACTGGCGGTGTCAACGGCGGATGAATTGGCGATCGGGACGCTGCTTGGCATTCTGATTTTTCGCCGACTCTCTAACAGGTTGCTGAAAAAGTAGAGCCCCTTAGGGGGTCGGAGCTTCAGCTCCGACATAAAGCATGCTTTCCCATCAGGGGTTTTAACCCCTGAGGCACTGTTTTCGACTTTTTCAGCAACCTGCCAAAGCAGCGGGAGTGTATCACGCAGGGTCCGCGTCGAGCAGAAGCATGGTAATGTCCGCGGTGGCAAGCTTTGAAAAACTAACAGGGTCGAATAACTTTGGACATCGACATATCTCATTTACGGAAATGGGTGGGGAAAACCGAGACGGCCACGGATCTGGTGACGCCGACCCCGATGGCGTCACTCGCCGCCACGCTCGATATCGACGCGCCGCGCCCGCGCGCGGGTGACGCTGTCCCGCCGCTCTGGCACTGGCTCTACTTCCTCGAAATTCACCGCCAATCGGAACTTGCGCCGGACGGGCACGCCAGGCTCGGCGGATTTCTCCCGCCGGTTCCCTTACCGCGCCGGATGTGGGCCGGTGGCCGCCTGGAATTCCTGCGCCCGCTGCGGGTCGGCGAGACGTACACGCGCACGTCGCGAATCCTAGACGTGCAACACAAGGAAGGACGCAGCGGCAGCCTCGTATTCGTCTTCGTGCGCCACGAAATCGCTAACGCCGAAGGAATCACGCTAACCGAAGAGCAGGATCTCGTCTATCGCGCGGATCCCAAGCCCGGCGACCCGCCTCCCGGACTGCGGCCGGCCCCCGCCG
Organism: uncultured Acidobacteriota bacterium; assembly: GCA_963769415.1. GTDB lineage: Bacteria > Acidobacteriota > Terriglobia > Acidiferrales > UBA7541 > Palsa-295. Next base: position 588,820 of record CAVYLM010000005.1, on the reverse strand, counting down.
GCGCGATCTGGACACGCACGCTCCAGCCGGATGATGTGCTGCTGTTTCGCTACTCGGCGCTCACGTTCAACGGCCACCGCATCCACTACGACCGCCGCTTCGCGACGAAAACCGAAGGCTACCCCGGCCTCGTCGTGCACGGCCCGCTGATCGCCACGCTGCTGCTCGACCTGTTGCGGCGAAACACCACACACGCAGACGTCGCACGATTCGAGTTCAGGTCCGTTAGTCCCCTGTTCGATGTCGCGCCGTTTACTCTCCACGCCAAACCGGAAAGTGACGGCAAATCGATCTCGCTCTGGGCCACGGATCCGAGCGGCAATCTGGCAATGATGTCAACCGCAAAGCTTGCCTAGGTAGGGGCGTAGCACTGCTACGCCCGGCAAACGATCTTGGCTCCGCGCCGCCCATCCACCCTAGTCGCTCGCCGGCTTCGCCTCTAATCGTAAAACTTCGGCGATTTCCTCAGCTTCGAGTTGCCAATGAAATCGTGCTCGATCCACAGCTGCGTCTTCGTCTTCTTGCAGTAATCCTCGATCATCGCGCGGCTCGCGAGCGACTGTTCCTTGTTATACTCAAACGTCGGCACGCGCCCGGAACCCCGCTCTTCCGGATAATGATACAGATCGCCCGCGAGCATCACGTTCCCGGTCTTCTTCAGATGAAGGATCAGCACCTGATGGCCGGGTGTATGGCCGGGCGCCGATTTGATGATCACCTTCCCGTCGCCGAACACGTCGTACTCATCCTTCGTGATCAGCACCGTCTGCGCGTTCTTCAACTTGTCGTAATCCTTGGGATCCACCAGCGCCGGCGGCTTATCCGCAAACATCGCATCGCGCTCCACGGGCCTCACGAGCCACGTGGACCCCGCAAATTCGTTCGAATTGGCGATGTGGTCGCCGTGATAGTGCGAGTGCGCGAGGTAGGTGATGTCGCCGGGCGCGTATCCGATCTCCGCAAGCTGCGATTTCAGCGTGCGCGTGGCGGTCGACGGGCCCTGCGTCACCGGCTGCCCGTCATCTTTGAAGGCGTCGTCGGGAATCACGCCGACGTCCCAGATCAGCGTGCCCTTCGGATCGACAATCAGGTAGCAAGGCACGGCAAAATCGATTGTCTTGACCTCTTCGCGCTTGAAATTGAATAGCGCCGGGTCGAGCCCCTTGATCACGCCGCAATCGAAGACATACAGGCGCACGTTCTTCGGCACTTTCGGATGATTGTCCGCCGCGCGCGCCGAGACGATCACGCCGCCGGCCGCGAGTATCAGGAGTGACATCACCGCGGAAATCCGCGAAATCTTTGTAGCGCGATTCATGGCCGCTCCTTGAAATTAAGCGCGCCAATCATACTCAAATCGCCGAAGCCGTGGAAACTTTTCCGCGCAACGAGGGTATAATGCGCCGCGGTTTGCGATCCGCATGCCGAGCGGAGCGTCCGCCGGGATTCACGGGAGGAAGCCATGGGTGAAGTCGAAACCAAAAACGAAACAATCGTCAGGCACTTCTTCGACACGCTGAGTTCGGGCGACCTCGAGAAGCTCCGCCTGCTTCTGCACGAGGACGCCGTATGGGGAATCATGGTCACGGGCATTCAGGGCTCTGGCGACAAGCACGGCCGCAAGGAGATCATCGACGATTTTCTTAACCCCATCCGCGGTGTCGGCGGAATTTTCGTCCACGGTGATCCGAAGGTGGTGATCCAACATTTGGTTCTGCAGGGACCGTACGCCGCCGTCGAAGCCAAGGGCCTCGGCAAATTCAAGAACGGCAAGGACTACAACAACCGCTACGCTTTCTTCCTCGAGATCAGGGACGACAAGGTGATAGCCCTGCGCGAGTACATGGACAGCTATTACGTCAGCACCCTCTAGCGCGGCTGCGACTCGTTCCGTGCCGCAGACGTGCGCGCCGGACGACGAAAACCGGTCAAGAATCGATCAAAAACCGTTCAGAATGCGGAATCTGGTGACGCTTTTATGGGCGCGAAATTCCGCATCCTGAACGAATTTCCGCTCACGCGCCGCCGTTGACCGTAGTTCCGCCATCGATCCGCAAAATCGCCGCCGAAATATAAGCACGCCTCCGGCGACGCCAGGAAAACCGCTGCGGACGCAACATCTTCCGGCGTCCCATTCCGCCCTAGCGGACACCGCTGCCGCCGCGATTCATACAGCGCATCATCGAAGTTGTTCATCTCGCGCGCGCCGAACGTCGGCACGGTGCCGGGACAAACCGCGTTGACGCGAATCCGCCGCGGCCCAAACTCCACGGCCAGCGAACGCGTGAGCGACGACACGCCTCCCTTGATCGCCGAATACACCGTCGACCGCGGCACCCCCAACTCCGCCGCAGGCGACGTGTTGTTGATGATCACTCCTCCGCGCTCCGGATCCATGTGCCTTAAAGCAGCCTGTGCGCTCCAGAAAATAGATTTCAGTCCGACGTCGATCATGCGCGCGACGGTCTCCTCGCGGATTTCCGCGACCGGCTCGCGGCGAAACACGATCGCGTTGTTCGCGACGATGTCCAACCGGCCGAATTCCCCGACCAATTGATCGACCGCGCGCAAAAAATCGTCGCGCCGGCTGACGTCGATCGCAAACGCGCGCGCGGTGCCGGAGTTCTTCTCAATTTCGCGCACGGTTCCCTGCGCCGTGGCCGGATCGATGTCCGCGACGCCGACAATCGCGCCCTCCGCCGCGAACGCCAGCGCCATCGCCTGGCCGATTCCGCGGCCGGCGCCGGTGACAAACGCAACTTGCCCTTTGAGACGCGGCATGAGTTCGCTCCTGAAATGTTTCATGTAGCTCAGGTCTTCAGACCTGAGGCTTTTAGAAATTTACGAACGCGTGGTAGCCGAGACCGCAGCCTCGGATTTCAACGACACGGCTCCCGACGATCGGCCTTCCTTGATCATGTCGGCCGCTTTTTCGCCGATCATGAACACGGCCGGCGCGGGCCCGCTGGAAGGCAGCGCAGGCATGATCGACGCGTCAGCGACGCGCAGCGATTCGATTCCCCGCACGCGCAGCCGCTCGTCGACCACGGCCATGGCGTCCTGGCCCATTTTGCACGTGCCGCTCGGATGGCAGAACGTGGTGCCGGTCGAATGCAAATACGCGCGGAGCTCATCGTCGGTGCCGACCGCATCGCCCGGCGCGTCTTCGGCGAGAACCATCGACCGCAGCGGCTCGGTCGCGAAGATCTTGCGCACCCATCTCACGCCGGCGAGCAATCCGTCTTCGTCGCTCGCGACCGAAAGATAGTTCGCGTTCATCTCCGGCGACTGCTTCAGATCGTGGGATTTCAGCAACAGCCGGCCGCGCGATTTCGGGCGCGTGAACGCCACTCCGCCGGTCACTCGAGGAATCGGATCGGGCGCGATGCGGCTGCTCTTGTCGTACACATAGCTCATCGCGCGAAAAACGATTTGCAGGTCGGGACACGGATTCTCCGGTAGCCCGCGCGCCAGCGCCGTCGCCTGCGACGCGCCGTTGGTCAGCGGCCCGCGTTTCGCCAAGTAGTAAGTAATCGCGTGCCGAAGCACCGAAAGCCCGCTCAGCTCGCGATTGAGCGAGTTCTTGGGCGTCGTGCGATAGGTGCATGCGGCCGAAACGTGGTCGTGCAGGTTTTCGCCGACGCCGGGCACATCCGCCACGACCGGAATGCCGTGCTGTTGCAGGTGCTGCGCCGGACCGATGCCCGACAGCATGAGAATCTGCGGCGAGCTGATCGAGCCAGCCGCGAGAATCACCTCGCGCGTCGCCAACGCCTTCTGAATAGCGCCACCGCGCTCGTATTCGATGCCCGTCGCGCGCCGGCCTTCCATCGACAGCCGCAGCGCAAACGCGGACGTTTCGACGGTCAAATTTCGCCGCCCACGCGCAGGCCGCAAATACGCCTCGTAAGCCGAGTTGCGCTCTCCGTGGCGCACCGAGTACGGCATCAACCCGATGCCTTCGGGCGACGCACCGTTCAAATCCTTCGCTGCAGGCAGGCCCGCGCGCACGCCCGCCTCGATAAACGCGCGCGCGATCGGGCTGACGAACACGGGATAGCTGACCGTCAGCATCCCCTTCCCGTCCGCCGACGGCCCGTGCAAATCCTCGCGCCGCTCGAGCTTCTGAAAATACGGCAGCACGTCCGACCAGCCCCAGCCCACGTTGCCGAGCCTCCGCCAGCCGTCGTAATCCTCTTTCTGCCCGCGGACGTAGGCGCTGCCGTTGATCGAGCTGCACCCGCCGAGCACTTTTCCCCGCGGCCAGAAAATCGTGCGGTTGTTCAACTTCGCCTCCGGCGCGGTGTAGAGGCCCCAGTTCAGCGTGGGATGAGTGAAGAGCTTGCCCATCGCCAGCGGCATCTTGATCCACGGGCTGGTCGGCTCGGAGCCGGCCTCGATCATCAGCACGCGGATGGACGGATCTTCCGTCAGCCGGCTGGCGATCACGCACGCCGCCGTGCCGCCGCCGACGATGATGTAGTCAAAGCTGCGAAGGTCGGGCATAGGCACGGAGGGCTAGTCTGTGACGAACTTCCAACTTTGCGCGTCGCGCACCACGCGGCCAAACGGCTCGTTGAAATGAATCGCAAAGAATCGCACAGGGCCATCGCCGTACCGCGCGATGAAATCGCGGCGCGTCTGGCGGGACATTTCCTTGTCCACGCAGGCGGCCGAGCAGATCTCCGGCTCCGCAAATTGGATCGGGCTGTGGAAAACGTCACCGCTGACCACCGCTTCCTGGCCGCGAGAAGCGACGCGCACGCTGACATGCCCCGGCGTGTGCCCGTGCGAGGGCTCAAGCCACACTTCGTCCGTCACGCGATGGTTCGTGTCCACAAAGTCAGCCAGGCCGGCGTCCAGAATCGGCTGCACCGAATCGAGAATATGCTGCACATTCTCGCTTTTTTCTTTCAGCACGCCTTGCCAGTAGGCCCATTCCTTGCGGCCGAAAAGATAGCGCGCCTTCGGGAACGTGGGCACCCACCGCCCGTTCTCCAGCTTCGTGTTCCACCCACAATGATCGAAATGCAGGTGCGTGCACAGCACCGTCGTCACCGAATCGGGATCGATTCCCGCGGCTTTGAAATCATCCTGAAAAGCCGTCTGAAGATTCGCGCACTGGGGCAGCTCGCGCTCGCGATCGTTGCCCACGCAGGTGTCGATCACGATCTTCTGATCTCGAATCTCCAGCATGAACGCCTGCACCGCCAGGATGATCTGCCCCTCGGGAGTGACCCAGCGCGGGACCAGCCAGTCGTATTTCTTGTAGTGGTCGGCGGTCTCGGCCGGAAAAAGCGGCGCCCACGGAATCCGGTCCGCCGACTCCATGATGCTGGTGACCTTCACGTCGCCGATTTGCCAGCGGCGTATGCGCGACTCGCCCTTTTTGCCCGGCGCAGCCAGCGCGGCGCCCAAATGACCGATGGCGGCTCCCGCCGCATGCAGCTTTGCGCCTGATTCGCTGTGTGGATCCATCAGAACCTCCCTCGCATTCCCCCGATTGCGCCCACTTCATGTAACACCAATTCCCGCCCGGTGCAACTCGCGACTCTGCCGTCCCGAGATTCGCACGGGAAAGGCTGGCGCGGCTGCGGAAAAAGGCAGTGAAGAGTGTCCTCAGGCGCTGAAGCGCATTGAGTGCAAGCCCTTCATGTCGGAGCTGAAGCTCCGACCCCCTAAAAAGCGCCCTTCTTCCGCAAGCTGTGGCGCGGCGACAGTAAGGAGCTCTACTATCTCGCCTCGGACGCCAAAATCATGGCCGTCCCAGTTGCCGGCGGACCAAACTTCGACGCCGGCACGCCGGTGGCCCTGTTGCAGGCCAGGCCTTGCAATCCTTGCGAGACGAAATAGAATCCCGATGCGACCGCCTGCGGGATAGCGAGCCGCCAGCAGAAAAAGGTTCCCCGAAAATGCAACCAACGCACAAATTCTACGGCTGGACGCTGCTGGCGGTTCTCTTCTCGCTGGACTTCGTCAACATGGGCTTCCCCGTGTACGGCGGGACGGTGATCAACAGCTACATGCTGCGCCAGATTCCGATGAGCCGGAGCCAGCTCGGGCTGGGGTTTACGTTCTCGAATTTGTTCGTGGGCTTGTGCGCACCGATCGTTGCGGCGTCGATTCTGCGGCTCGGCGTGCGCAAGACGTTTGCGATCGGCTCGGCGCTGATCTGCGCAGGCTCGCTGGTCCTGGCATTTCTCGCGACGAAGCCCTGGCACTACCTGGCGGGTTACGGCGTAATCGTCGGCGTGGGCATGGGATTCGGCACGCTGGTGCCGGCCGGTACGGCGGTGACCCGTTGGTTCAAGCGCTATCGTGGACGAGCGATGGGCATTTGCCTGGGCGCATCGGGCATCGCGGGATTCGTGGCCGCGCCGCTGTTGAATCGAATCCTGGAAGCAGGCCACGGCAACTGGCGTGTGGGCTGGCAGATTGTGGCGGGCCTCGCCGTAATTTCGGGAATCGTCGCGCTGCTGTTCGTCAAGGAGCGGCCCGAGGATCTGGGCCAGGTCGCGGACGGAATTCCGCAGACAGAATCCGTATCCGAAATCCCTCAACGACACGATGCGCGAGAATTGATCACCACTTACTCCTGGACTCCGGCAGAGGCATATCGCACGAAATCCTACTGGTTGATCGTGATTGCGGGAGTCGCCAGCCAGTACGCGCTTTTCTTTTTCGTTGCGCACTGGGTGTTGCACGCGCTTGGCACGGGTATCCCGGCATCCGTCGCCGCCTGGACGATGAGCGCATTCGCCATCGGCGGGATCGTCGGCAGGCTGACCGGCGGCTGGCTGATGGACACGATCAGCGGCCGCGTGGCATTCATCATCGGTCTGTGCGTCTTTGTAGTGGGATCGTTTCTGGCGATCCGAGTGGATCCGAGCGCACTGCCCATCGCGTTTGGCGCCGCGTCGCTCTACGGCGTCGCGTTCGGCTGGAGCTTCACCTGCATGAACACCTGCACCGCGCACTTCTACGGGTCGAGCGCATTCCCGAAGCTCAACGGAACGATGATTCTGCTGACGTCGGTGATCGCGTCACCCGCAGGCGCCATCGGAGGCAGGATTTTCGATGTTTCGGGCGGCTACGCTCGCGCGTTCGAGTTAAACGCCGCGCTCGCCGCGATCGGGATCGTCGCCATGGCCTTCGCGAAAATGCCACAACCAAGCGGTGCGAGCATCGCCGCAGCTCGAGCGGCGTGAACGTCTAGCCTGCCTACGTGGCCGCGGAAACGGCGATGTCGGAAAGCCGCTGAAAGCGCTCGATGTTGTCGACGCCGTTCATCACGCCGGCGGACAGGCAGACGAACGTCACCTGCGCTATGGGATCGACCCAGAAAAGCGAGCTTCCCGCGCCGTAGTTGCCGAACGTCCGCGGCGACGTAAGAGTGCCGAACAGGTGATGAACGATGGTTTCTCCGCGAACCTGGAAGCCCAGTCCCTGGTAGGCCGGGAAAGCGCCCCAGCCGCGCGGCTCGACCAGCTTCCTGTACAGCTCGTTGGGCTTGTCGCCGGTCCAGTTCCGCGTGGCCAGATCGAGCATCGCGGGGGAAAGAATCCGGGCGCCGTCGAGTTCCCCGCCACGCCGCAGCATCTCGGCAAAGCGGAACATGTCCGCGACGGTCGACACGGCACCGACCCACGGCATCTCGGCGTGTTCTTCTTCGAACGCGCCGTTCGGTCCCAGATTGCTGTGGCCGGGGTGAAGGACGGGGAACGGTTGCATGAAGATCGGAACGATCTTGCGCGGCTTCAGGTCCTTGCGCACGCCGATGGAACTGTCCTTCATCTTCAGCGGCTTGAAGAGTTCGTCCTCGACCAACTGGCGATACGAGCGCTTCTTGGGATCGGAACGGCGGACCGCTTCGCCCATCAGCGCGTGCCCGGCCAGCGGCGAATAGTTGATCACCTCGCCCGGCGCGGCCACCGGGTGCACGTTCTCGCAGATCGCCACGATGATTTCGTCGAGCCGGTCGATGTACATGCCTTCGCGCGGCGTGAAGACGCTCGGCAGGCCGGAGCTGTGCGTCAGCAGATGAAAAACACTGATCTGCTCGCGCTGCCCGCCGGAAAATTCCGGAATGATCTCGCAGACTCGGGTGGTCAGCGCGAATTCGCCGCGTTCGATGGCGCGCATCACTAGCACGCTGGTGAAGGCCTTCGTCGTCGAGAACAGGCTGAAGACAGAGTTCTTCTTGATCGGCGGCTTCTTTTCGGGCTCGATGAACCCGATTGCCTCATGCATGCCGACGACGCCGTGCCGCGCCACCAGAATCACGGCACCGTAATAGCGGCCGCGCTTGATGTCGTCCTCGATGGCGGATTTAAGATGACCAAGCCGTTTGGGATCCAGGCTGGGGCGTTTCGGTTTAGCAGCCATTTGATTTTGCTCCTCGCAATGCGGCGCCAGCCGAGATTCGCAAATCGCGCCTCGTCGCTCGCTCTTTTCGCGGGGGCATCCGGCCCCGCTGCTCCACGCCAGCAGAATGTGTCGCGCCTACGGCGCTCGGGATCGCCTGAAGAGACTTGTTCCCCGCCCTTCCGGGCGAGGCTACCTTCTGCCGCGCCTACGGCGCTCCTGAAACCCACTCACAGTCGACGGTCGAGCAGGCATTCGTTTTACGCACCTTCAGGGGCTAAAGCCCCGCGTCTTGTTGTTGAGTACTGCCGGAGCTAAAGCTCCGACCACCTAAAGAGCTTTCACTTGCGGAAAAGAAACGTCAGCAAAAATAACACAAGCTTGAAATTCAAAAGCTTCAGCGCGTTGCGGGCTTCCGTGCCCGTAAGCTTCGCGGTGAGCGGCATCGACCCGAACACTTTGCCTTTCATTACGAGCTTGCCGCCTTCGGATTCGAGCGACGTGATCTGCATCAGCTCGTTGTTGTCCGGCCCGTAGATTTTCATCATCGCTGCTGGCCAATCTTGTCGAAGTTGATCTTCAGGTCCTCGCACATCTTCATCGCCGTGGCGCGGCCCGCGCCGAAGACGCCGCCGCCCGGATGCTGGAACGGCCCGACGAGGTAGAGCCGATCGACTCCGGGCACCGTGTTCATCCCGAGGTCGGGCGTCGGCCGGTGCGCGCCGGATTGATAAAGATAAGGAGCCGCGCCGTGCAGGTCGCCCCTCTGAAAACTCTCGGAACAGCGTTCGAGGTCCAAGGGGCTGTCGCACACGTAGGCGATGATGTTCTGCGGCGTCAGGTTTTCGCAGAACTTCGCTGTCCGCTCGATCATCGTTCGCGCGAAGGCGTCCTTTGCTTTGTCCCAGTGCTGCGGTCCGCCATCGGGATGCGAGTAGGGCACGTAGTCCCATATATGGAACGTGGCTTTGCCGGGAGGACAACGAGTGGCGTCAAAATTCGAGGGGCAGGCGATGCCCAGCAGCGCGGTGTCCGGAATGCGGCCGTAGCGCAGCGCGTCGAAGTACTGCCGAAGCACGGTCATGCTCGAAGGCACCAGATCCGTGAAGTAGGACTTGCTGACGTGCGGTCCGGCTTTGAAGCGCAGCGGCTCGTTCAGGGCGCCGTGAACCGTGAAGCACGAGTTCGCCGAGAGCTCGACCCGCTCCGCGTTGCGGGTGATTCTGCCATCAAGTCCGGGGACGTATCTCCCGAGAAAATGGGGGTGGAGCGAACCGATGACGGCATCCTTCGCGGTATATTCCGTTCCGTCCGCCGTTCGCACACCGCCAGCGCGGCCGTTCTTCACCAGGACCTGCTCGACGGAGGTGTTATTGAGGACTTTTCCGCCGTGGTCTTCGATGCAGCGGATTAGCGAGGCGGTGAGAGCGCCGCTGCCGCCGACGGCGACTCCGATGCCATAGGTTTCCATGAAGCCGAGGAAAACGAAGATGCCGAGGCCGGTTCCCTTCTCTTCGGGACCGGTGAGATTTTCGGAGACCATGCGCACGAGAAACAGGCGCACCTTTTCGTTCTCGAAATTCTCCATGATGATGTCGTACGGGCTCTTCTGCATCAGGGCAAACAGCTCGCGTCCCTCGGTGCTTTGGTCAAGCATCGCCAGCATGGCGCCCATCGGCGGCGGCGGCGTGTAGAACGACGCCGAGATCATCGGAAGATATTTCATCGAGGTCTCGGCGAACTTCAAGTACGTGTCCGCGTCCTTCTTGGAGAACCTGGCGATTTCCTCATAATTCTTCTGGCGGTCGCGATAGAGGCCGATCGACGAACCGTCGTCGAAAACGACCATGAACGGAATTTCCGGGTAGACGTATTTCAGTCCGTAGCGCGAAAGGAGCTTGATCTCGTCGTTTTTGATGAGCGGATTGCCCTGAATGAAGATGTGCCCGGTGCTGAAGCGGTCGTGCAGGTAGCCGGGACCGGTCAGCTCCGCGGTAACGACGCCGCCGCCAAACCACGCATTGCGTTCCAGCACGAGCACGTTCTTGCCGGCAGCGGCCAGGTAAGCGGCGGCCACCAGGCCGTTGTGTCCGGAACCGATTGCGACGACATCGTGGGTTGCAGGCATTGAATGATTGGTCCTTTATTTGGTCCTCGGCAAAATCTTTGCGCGGGAGAGCCGCCGGCTTTCTGTTTTGCGAGCGCAGTCTGTAATAACTTTGGCCCGCGTTCAATCTCTTTTTGCGGCGGCTTGCCGGGGGCTTTTCCGAAGCATGCGGGCGCCCAGATTCGTTGACACCCGGCGAGGTTCCACCCTAGAATCTCGGCTACCCGGAACGGCCCCAGATTCAATTTGGCGCAGTCCGGCGTGTCCCCAGTTGGAGATCAGCCATCGCCCCCCCAGCGTCGAAGCCCAGAGTCGCTATCGTGGATGACGACGCAGGACTGCGCTCGAAAATCGCCGCGGCGCTGCGCGTGGAATTCGAAGTCCTCGAAGGCGAGGACTACGATTCGGCGTACAACTTCCTCCAGGAATCCGAGCTGGATATCCTGCTGCTGGGCCTGCCGATCGCTTCGGGAGGCATTCGCGAGTGTCTCGAATTGCTCGACCGGCTCGACGGCAGCGAAATCGACACGCTGGTGGTCGTCCTTAGCTCGGACGACAAAAAGACTACCGCTCTGAAAATCATCGACGGCGGTTCCTACGACTATTTCACCAAGCCGATCGACGCCGACGTGCTGCGGCACCTGCTCGAGCGCGCCATCGAAAAGCTGCGAATCCAGCGCGAGAACCGCATCCTGCGCGATGAGATCAGCCGGAAAAGCACGTCGGGCGATTTTATCGGCGCCACCGAAGCGATGCACCATCTGTTCGAGTCGATCAAGCGCATTGCTCGCGCGACGACGAACGTGATCATCCGCGGCGAAAGCGGCGTCGGCAAGGAACTGGTCGCCCGGGCGATTCACGATCAGAGTCCGCGGCGCAGCCGGGCGTTCGTGAGCGTCAATTGCGCGGCACTGCCCGAGACGCTGATGGAATCGGAGCTTTTCGGCTACGAGAAGGGCGCCTTCACGGGCGCGGCCGGGATGAAGGAGGGCCGGATCGAGGTCGCGCACCAAGGAACGCTGTTTCTCGACGAAATCGCCACGCTCACGCTGCCGCTGCAGAGCAAGCTTCTTCGAGTTCTCGAGGACCGCTCACTGACGCGCCTAGGCGGCAAGAAGCCGATCAAGGTGGATTTTCGGCTCATCAGCGCCACTAACGAAAACCTCGAGGAGATGGCCCGCGAAGGCCGATTCCGGGAAGATCTCTACTACCGGATCCACGTAGTGCCAATCTTCGTACCGGCGCTGCGGGAGCGCGTCGAGGACATTCCCGTATTAGCGGACCATTTCATCAAAGTCTACTGCGCGGCCAACGGCGTAGCTCCCAAACTTCTTGCGGACGATGCGCTGCTGGCGATGAAGCGCTATGCCTGGCCGGGCAACGTCCGAGAACTCGAAAACGCCGTCCAGAGAATCGTCGTGATGACCGAATCCGACGCGATTTCGCTCGACGACCTGCCGCCGGAAATCGTGCAAGCCACCGGACGCGATGCGAAAGGCCGCTTCCGACTTCCGACCGGCGGAATCGAGATCGACAAGGAACTCGCGGCAACCGAGAAGCGCTGGGTCCAGGAAGCCATGCAGCAGTCGAAGCAGGTTAAAACCGAAGCCGCGCGGCTGCTGGGAGTCGATCGCAACAGACTGAATTATCTCTGCCGAAAACATGGTCTATAACGCCGCGTTAGGTGATAGTACGTTGAAAAATTCATAAGAATTGCACGCTCATTGGTTCAAATTTGCCTAGCGCGGGATTCTCTGTGCTTGTTTTACGGCGAAACTGGAATTTTGAAGTTGCAGAAGGCTTCGAGCGCCTTCCTGGAACGCTTTGCGTCTCGCTAGCGCGCGCGAAGTTCCTGACATAAATTCACACCGCAGCCGACCGTAGCGCACGCGAATTCCGGAACGCTGGCAACTATCGCTGTGTTTAATTAGTCAACTATATCGCGAAAAGTCAACATATTGCGAATCCGGGACGCCTTCGCTCTCCCGCGCTCTTTCCTGTAAATACCGCCATTGCAAGTAGATACAGTAAGCTCGGGGCGCGCCGGCAATTTGGCGCGATGATTGCACTGTACGTCTGCGTAGTCAGAAACAAAATTTCCGGAGGAAATAACATGGCAAAGAAACTCGGTGGTAAGAAGCTGGAAAAGAAGGCTCCGTTGAAGGTCCCCGCGCCCAAGCGCTAAGATTTCGGTCGAGCGGACTGACATTCTCTCATCCGCCGAGACGCCCGGGCCGGGTTTCAGTAACTCGAATTTGCGCGGATGGCGTAAGGGCCACCTGAAAAGGTGGCCTTTATTGCGGCAGTAAGATTCGAATCGTCGGACGCACCAGCTATCTTAATGGCCGCAGTTGTGGGCCATGCAACTCGCAGGAAAAACTTCGGAGGAGACGAACATGAAGACCCCAAAGCCAGTCAAGAAGACCAAACTGACGTCCAAGAAGATCGAGAAGAAGGCGCCTCTGGTGAGGTTTTCCTAAGTCCTTCGGGCTCGATTCGAGTTTGAGCAGATTTTGCGCGGATGGCGAAGAGGCCGCCTGAAAAGGCGGCCTTTTTGTTTTGAGGCTCTTCGCGGCATTGCACCGCCGCGCCACCCGTGGTTGCTACCAGACTTGGGAGCGCAGCCACCGCCAGGCGCCGCGCCCAGCCTGCCAAGCTACTGGATACGATTTCCCGGCGATCTTAGCCATTCCCGTCATTCCTTCGGTCAGCGAGCCATCGGGATTCGGAAAAGCCATTTCGACAGCCACGTAGTTCGTGAGCTGCTGGCCGAGCCGCTCAAGCTGCTGCGGCCGGCTGACAGGCCGATCGGCAGCGGCGGCGGGCAGGATCTGGTCCACGCTTCCGCCATACGTGCGATAGGCGAAGGCCGTCACCTTCAGTTGCGCGCGCGAGCCGGAATGGATGTCTTCGAGCTCCCAATCGCGCACCAGGATTCGCGCCTTCATCGTGCTGCGGTCCGCCACCTCGCAGAACTCGTCGCCAGCCGCGAGATATTCCCCGGTCTTTTGATCTGGACCGGGGGTCGCGACCACGCCAGCAAACGGCGCGCGAATGGTCAGGCCAGCAACCTTTGCCTGGGCGACCGCCGATTCCTTCTCGAGCCTCCGCTGTTCCTGCATCGCGGCGGCCAGCTCGGCTGACCAGGGCCGGGCCTCTCCCACACGAACCGCGCTATCGGCCATGGCCAGCTGCTGGGCCAGCAGCCGGGCTTGCGCCTCGGCGTCCGGGTCGGAAAGCACTGCGAGCGTTTGCCCGGCGGTCACGGCATCGCCCTGCCTGACGAATACCTGGCGCACCACGCCCGCGACTTCCGCCCGCACGTGCGCGTCTCGCCCCGGCTCCAGCACGAAATCGGAGGCGACCCGCGTGGGAATTGGCGGGATCAGAAACAGCGCCGCAAGGGCCACCGCGCCGATTTGCTGGCCGCGCGTCATTTTCCAGGCCATGTATTCCTCCTTCTTTTCGCGCCACCAGGCGCAGACCTGATGCCAGGCTTTCTTGATGCCCTTCCTCGCGAAGTAGTACACCACCGCGAGCGTCACGACGTATCCCCAGTTGCCGAATTTGCTGACGAACACATTCTTGGCAAACACCAGCATAAGGATCAGAAGCGACGTGCTGTAAACGATCGCCGTCAGCCCGAAAATAAGGTAAATCCGCCGGAGCCGCCGGGTCGCCTGCGGCAGGTCGATATCTTCCCGCAGCAGATATTTGCGCACCCACGCACGGAGAAACGCGAAGGACTCTTCGCGAAGGTTGTCGACGCGAAGATATTCGGCGAGCATGTAGTAGCCGTCGGCTTTGATCAACGGATTCAAATTCAGAAACGCGCTTTGAATTCCGCTGAGCAGGAGCATCTTGTGGGCGATGTCGTTGGGCAGCGATCCGGGCGTGGTGAACCGCCAAAAGATCGCCGAGAGTCCGCATATCACCATCTCGATCCAGATTCCCGCGAACAGAACCCACTGCCGCCTCCCGATCCGGTCGAACAACATGATGTCCGTGGTATCGGTGTAGAACGCCGGCGTGAAGTAAATCAGCAGGAATCCCATTTGATGAACGTCGCCGCCGTAGTGCTTGCAGGTGAGCCCGTGCCCGAACTCGTGAATGGCGCCGAGGCAAAAAAGCAAAATCCAGAAAATCCAAATGTCGTAAGCGGTCTTGCCGGTAAATGTGTAGAGGGCAACCGTGTCCCGTTGAACCTGGGCCCAATCGCCAGCCACGAGATAGGCGGCCGTCACGAACAGAGCCAGGGAGAAAATCACGAACCCCCGGGTAAACATCCACCCCAGGTAGGGATCCATTTTCGTGAGCGTGCGATTCGGGTCCCAGGCCTTGAATGAAATGTAGAGCACGCTCGACTGATCGATCCGGCTCTTGCGCTCGTCCCGGATCCGCTCGAGGACCGCGAGATTTTTCTCGCCCGCGGATTGCTCCCAAATTTCTGGCTCGACGCCGTCGAGAAACTCCGCGACATCGTCTTCGGAAAGCGGCTGGTCGGGATGGCGTTCATTCCACGCGGCTGTGACTTCCGTGCGCGTCCGGGTGCCGTCGCACAGCGCGAGCAGCTCGAATTCCGTGGCTCCGAAGCGGTTGTACGAACTCGTCTCCGGCACTTTGACGACGTAGCTCTTCTCGCCGGCTACGGTCTGTTCGCTGATGCGCAAATCCGAGCGGAATTTCGGGCGCCGCAATCCCTTGGCCAGGATGCTGGAGGCTTTCAGGCTGGTGGGACCGAAGCGCATGGGAAGTTCCCTGCTATCTAAGGTTCGGCGCGCCCGGCCACGCGACCTGCACGGCCATTCCGGGGCGGAGATCCGCGATGCCCTTGCCCGTGAGTTCCGCGGTGACGCTGTAGCTGTCGCTCGAGGGATCGACCACCGGGCTGATCTTCACGACGGTTGCGCTGAGCGCGCGATTCGGATCGCTGAGGAGCGATAGCCCCACCTTCGCGCCGCGCGTGGGGCGCGGGCCCGAGGATTCGGGCACCTGGAACTGCACCTGGAGCGGAGCAAGCTGGCTCACGCGAAAACATTTGTCGCCCTTGGCGACCTGCTGGCCCTCGCGCACGTATCGGACCACGACGGCTCCGGCGAACGGCGCGCGCAGCCGCGTCTGGTCGAGTTCGATTTCCAGGCGTTTGATTTCCTCCTGGCTGCTTTCGACGGTCGCTTCCCAGCCGTGCATGTCGTATTCGGCGCCCTTGGCCTCGAAGTCGGCTTGCTCGAGGTCCGCCTGGCTCGAAAGCCCCAGCTCCTGCAGCTTTTGCTGGCGCTGGAGCGCGGCTGTTTTCGCCTTCAACTCGGACTGCTTGTATTTCACGTTGTTCTGCGCGACCTGCAAATCGTCGCGCGCTTTCGCCAGCGCGATTTGCAGCGTGCGGTCGTCGAGCTGCGCCAGCACGTCGCCTCTTTTGACGTCGCTTCCTTCATCGCGCGCGACCGAAACAACGACTCCGTCGCGTTCGGTCGCCAAATCGATCTGGTGCTCCACGGACAGCACGCTCAGCACTTCATGACTTTCCATCGCACGAGTGAGCGACGTCGCTGGATCAGTTGTCGAAGGGGAAGAAGCAGCCGCGCGGCCGGCGGGATCGCTCGCAGCAGGGCGCGCGGGTGAAACAGCCGACGTATCTCCGCAGCCTGCCGCGGCTACGGCGATCGAGGCTCCCAAAAGCATCCACATGCGCTTGGTCATTTTCACCATCCCCGTTACGGCAACCACATCCAGATTTCCTGCCACGCCCAGCGGAACGGATCGCGCAGCAGCGCGTAGCCGACCGGGTACCATCCGCTGCCGAACCATCCGCCGCCGGCGCGAATTCGCGCGCGGCCGACCATGCCGTCCCGCGCGAGGCCGCCGTCGTTGTTGAACACTGCGTGTACCAGGAAATATTGTTCGCCCGCCTCCGACCGCGTCTGCGCGCCGATTCGATCGAGCGTCCCTGAGAACGTTGTCGTTGGAAATGCGTTGAGCTTCAGCGCCACGCTGCGTCCCCGGCGCAGCAAGCCGAGGTCCGCTTCGGGGACGCTCATCTCGGTGGCCATCCGGTCGCTTGCCACGATCTCGCAAAATGCTTCGCCGGACTTCACCATCGAGCCGACGCGCTCTTCGACCTTCGGCGTGACTACGATGCCGGCGATCGGCGCGCGCAACTGAGCATCGGAAACACGCTCCTGCTCGAGCTGCGTTTCCACCGCGTGCAGGTTGGCGCGGATCGTGGCCGGTCCGGCGGCGGAGACGTCGTTCTTGAATTCCGCCTCCGCGAGGTCGTGCCGCGCCTGGCCGAGCGCCGCCTGCGCCTGCGCGAGTTTCACGGCCGCGTCGCTGTCGTCCAGCTGGGCGAGTAATTGGCCCGCCTGCACTGCGTCGCCTTCGTGCACGTAGACGCGCTTTACCACGCCGCCGTCCATGGCGCTGACCACGCGCCGCTCGGCGGGCACCACGGTCGCATCCGTACCCACGCGCATCGGCCACGGAACCAGAATCAGCACGAGAGCAATCAGGCCGGCTCGCTCGGCGTACATCCGCCGGCGCCCTTTCGGCACGGCCGCGAGCAGCTTCTGCTTCCGCGCGCTGAACGGCTGAAGAAGATTCGCCAGCGGCACCTGCTGGTAAAGCTGCGCGTTGCGGATGGCGACCGAAGTTTGGTTCGCGAGAATCGCCAGCGTCTCTTTGTGATTTTCGTTCAGGAAATCGGCTTCGCTGCTCACCAGCGCCAGGACGCCGAGCGCGCCCTGATCGTCGCGCAGCGGCAACGCGTAGAAACCGTTGTACCCGTGCTTCTCGATGATGGAGACGATCTGCGCGCGCGCTCCATCGGGCTCGACCTGCCAGCCGTCCGCGCCGCGATCCGCGGCGATCGCTTCGCTTTGGTCCGCGACCCACTCGAGCCGGTCGCGGAAATCGTCCATCTCCCGGGTCTTCGGGACTTCCGTCTCGCCCGAAACCGCGCCGAGCATGAACCGGCCGCGATCAAAAAATCCGATGATGCATTTGTCGAACGGAACCACCGACGCGGCCTGCTGCACCACCGTCATCAGCACGTGGTCGAGGTCGAGCGTGGACGTAATTTCCCGCGAGATTTTCAGGAGCGCGTCGAGCGCGTGGACTTTGCGTTCGGATTCGAGCAGGTTCGCGTTGTGCAGCGCGATCGCCGCCTGCTCGCTGACGCTTCCCAGCAGAAACAGCTCGTCTTCATCGAACGCGCCGCCTTCGACTTTATTGACCAGCTCGACGACGCCCAGCACTTCGTCGCCTTTGCGTAGCGGCGCCGCCATCCAGCACCGCATTTCGAAATCGCCGCCCGCTTCAATGCGCTCGGCGAGCCCCGGCTCGTCCGCCGGCTCGGCCACCATCTTCGGCGAAGCCTGCTGCGCGACTTCGGCGAGCAATCCTTCGGAAGCCGAAACGCGCGCGCCCTCCTCCGCCGTGGGATCCTCGCCGACTCGCTCCGCAAGACGCAGCTCCCCCGCGCCGGAATCCATCAGCCAGATGTTGCAGGCGACTCCGCCGAGCAGCGCGCGGATTTTTTCAGCGACGATGGGCAGAAGCTCCTCGAGTTCGAGCGTCGAGGTAAACGTGCGGCCGATGTCGTAAAGCGCGGTCAGACGATCGAGCGTCGCCAGATGCGCGCTGCGTTCGCCTTCAATCGCATCGAGATTCGTCAGCGCCTGGCCCGCCAACCGGCTGGCTTCCTCGATGAACAGCTGGTCATCCGCAGTGAATTCGCCGCTCCGCTTGCCCAGAACTTCGAGCACTCCCTGCCACTGCTGCTGCCCGCCCGGCAGGGCTGCGTACACCGCCGATTTCACGCGCCCGCGGCTCGCTTCGTCGAGATGAGAGAGTTCGTCGGCCGAAACTTGCTTCGCGCCCAGCCGGCGGCTCGCTCCCGATTCGCAGACTTCCGCGAGAATGCCTTCGGTGACAGCGCCGCTTTCAGGATTGATGCGCTCGCCCGGATCGCTCCAGCGCGCGCGGCACACGAGACCCGGATCGGGCGCGCCGACCCAGATGAGCACCGTTCGCGCGCCTACAACGGAGCCGACGCGCGCGGCGACAGTCTTCAGCAGCGTATCCTGATCGCGGCAAGCCAGAGACACGCTGGCCAGTTCGAACAGCGCGGCAGACGCTTCCATGCTTCTCCAGAGGACGTATGCGGAGGCCCGTTCACCGCATAAAATCGGCACAAAATGCGGCTATGGGCGGTCGGCGGAGCCTAACAAATCCGTCGCGGAGGCGTCAAGGAATCGCGCCACCCAACCGCATCGCGGGCCTTGATCGCAAATCCCAATTCGGTTAGCTTTGGCACTGCGCAGAGGGCTTACGTGAACATTAAAATCCGGAAAGCCGGTCCCGTCACGATTCTGGACCTCGAAGGGCCGCTCAAGCTCGGCAAGGACGAAGAAGCATTCCGCACGCAGATTCAGCAGCTCATTGACTCCGGTTCCACGCACGTGGCCATCAATCTCGGCGGAGTCACCGATCTCGACAGCTCCGGAATCGGCTCGCTCGTGCGCACCTTCACGAACCTCAAGCGCGCCGGCGGAAAGTGCACCTACTTTGCGGCGAGCAAGCGCGTGCTTATGCTGCTGAAGATGGTGCGGCTCGATACGGTCCTCGATCTGGCCGAGGACGAGGCTACCGCGCTTACGCGCATCTAGGCGTTTTCCCGATTCGCGCACTGTAGGGGGTCGGAGCTTCAGCTCCGACAAAAAGCACGCTTTTTCATCAGGGGTTTTAACCCCTCAGGCGCTGTTTTCGACCTCTTCCGCCGTTGCCACACATTCCTTAGGCGTTCCTCTGATTTTCGCTTAAATTCTTCTCCAGCCGCTCTAGCAGCTCGAATTCGTCGCGATGAATCTTGCCTCGCGCCGCTTCCATGGTGAACCACGCCGCACGATCGATTTCCGGAAACTCGCGCTGTTTGCCCGAGCGCGGCGGCCATTCCATCGTGAACGTGTTGCTCTTGATCGCATGCGGATTGCACGTGCCCTCGAATCCCCACGCGACTACTGTCTTGCCGCTTTTGTGCCGGACTCTCCCGAGCGGCACGAACGCTCCCTCCGGTTTGATTCCCGTTTCCTCTTCGAATTCACGCTTTGCCGCGGAAAATTTATCCTCTCCCGTTGCAATTTCGCCCTTCGGAATGAACCACGCTCCCTCGTCCTTCTTGGCCCAGAACGGGCCGCCCAGATGAACGAGCAGAACTTCGAGTTTTCCACCCTGCGTGCGATACATCACGAGTCCCGCGCTGATCTTGGCCATCGGGACATTCTACAGAGGCTTTCGCAAACCCGGCTTTGATAGTTATGTGCGGAGGGCCTGAGTTTTTCGCATGCACCCGTGCTAGGATTCATGCACGTCGTTCGATCATGCCTTTCGGCATTTCCAAAGAGGATGCATGAACCGGATGCTTGGAATCTTGGTCGCTGCGTGCGCCGTGCTGATGGCAAGTCCGACATTCGCACACCACTCGCGCTCGATGTTCGATCAGACGAAACAGGTCACGCTCGTCGGCACGGTGAAGGAGTTCCAGTGGACGAATCCGCACTGCTGGATTCAGGTGCTCGTGCCGGACCCGAGCAATCCCAGCGCGGAACCCGTCGAATGGGGCGTTGAGATGGGCGCCCCGGTCGAACTGATGCGCAAGGGATGGAAGCCCGGAAGCCTGAATCCCGGCGACAAAGTCACGATCGTTGTCAATCCACTGCGGGACGGCCAGCATGGCGGGTTAGTCCTCTCCGTCACCGGTCCGGACGGAAAAATCATCGGCAGGCCGGCCGAGACGCCAAGATGATGGCGAACGTTATCCGTCGAATTGCGGTGCGCCGCGTGCCATGGGCTATCGCTGTGACGCTGATTGCGGGCAGTCTCTTCCCGGCGGCCGGGCAAACTTCTTCGAAGGAGCGCATCAAAGCATTCGCCAAGCTGCCCGATTGGTCGGGCATTTGGGAGCTCGACGCTTTCGTGGGACAGGCCGACGGCCAGCAATTTAGCGCGGAAGGCCAGCGCAGATTGAAAGAGTATGCGGCCGCTCTGCGGCCTTCGTTCACTCCCGAATATCAGGCAAAGTACGACGAAATCCGAAAAAAGGTCCAGGCCGCCATCGCCGCCGACCCGGATCATCCGCCCGTCACCCATGAGCCGCTGTGCGCCCCGCCGCCCTTTCCCGCGACCTCCACGCCGGGAATGTATCAGTGGCGCGTGACGCCGGAGGAAACCACTTTCATCAGCACCGTGGGTGCGGTGCGTCACATTTACACCGACGGCCGGTCGCATCCTCCGAAAGACGAGCTCTGGCCGACTCTCATGGGCGACTCCATCGGGCATTGGGAAGGCGACACGCTTGTCGTCGACACGATCGCAACGAGAAAGCGGCTCTATATGGGTGAACTTTCGGGCTTCTTCGTGCCGGCGAGCGATCAACTGCATTTCACCGAGCGCATCCGCATGGTCAATCACGATCAGATGCAGATCGACTATATGGTGGAAGACCCGGTCGCGCTGACGAAGCCGATTCACGCGGTAATCGTTCACGTACGCGTCACTGATTTCAACCGTATGGTCGAGGAGACCGACTGCGAGCAAAACGAGCGCGATCCAGTCGTAAACGGCCGGTTCATCACCGTCGTGCATTAGAATCCGTCGCAATCGTGATCAAGCCGGTGCTCATGAATGCATCGCAAACACCAAAAGTACAGGTTCGAACCATCTGCACCAGGATTGAACGAGAGTATAGTAGACGCGCGCTCGGCTAATCTGCCATTCTGCGAGCGACGAGGCAGTTCTCGTCCGCTCTCGCTGGCCGGGAGTCGTACAGCTCTTTGACAACTGACGATCCGATCAGGATCGGCATCTCGAGCGACCATCGGGAGCCGAGTGTAAGGGATGTCCTGATAACGCTCTGTAAAGGATGTCATGAGACTGAACACACTCTCGTCTGTGCTTTTACGACCGCCGCTTCGCAACGATCGACCGCTCGCTCGTACGAATCGGTCCCCGCTTTAGTTCAAATCCCGGCGTATTTCTAATCGACAATCAAGCCGAATAGAAACGTCCGTAACCCATTGAAAACAAACGATCGGTGCACATTCTAATCGACAATGAATCGGGGGGGGTACCGAACGTCTTTTTTCCTAGGCTTCGGCAACTCGGCGGCGGTCGAGGAGCTTGTAGAAGACGGGCATGACGATGAGCGTGATGAATGTGGATAGGAGCAGCCCTCCGATGACGGCGAGGGCGAGCGGCTTCTGGAGTTCGGCGCCGGAGCCGATGCCGAGGGCGAGGGGCAAGAGGCCGAAAAGCGTGGCGAGCGTGGTCATCAGGATGGGGCGGATGCGAATTTTCCCGGCGGCAACGAGGGCTTCATCGAGCGGCATCTTCTCCTCGTCGCGCAGCTTTTGAACGTACTCGAAGAGAATGATCCCGTTTTTCACCACGAGGCCGACCATCAGGATGATGCCCATGAAGGAGGAGACGTTGAGCGCGGTGCCGGTGAAGAAGAGCATGGCGAAGACGCCGACGAGCGAGAGCGGCGCGGCTGAAAGAATGATCAGCGCCGGCATGAACGTGCGGAACTGGATGACGAGAACGACGAACACGGCTCCGAGAGCGAGGGCGAGCACATAAAGCAAGTCGCGAAACGAAGATTGCTGGCTTTCGTACTGACCGCCGATCTCGAAGGACGTGCCCGTCGGCAGGGCGATGCCAGCCATCATTTTCTTGACGTCGCCGATGGCGCGGCCGAGATCGTTGGGATTTTCCAGCCGCGCGGTGAGCGAGACCATCAAGCGCTGGTTCTCGCGGAGAAGCTGGTTGTCTCCGTGAACCTGATCGACCTGAGCGAGAGACGACAGCGGGACGATCTGTTTCGAGGCGCTCAGAATGGGAAACTGCAGGACGTCCGAATAGTTGTAGCGGAAAGAATCGGGAAAGCGGACGCGGATGTCGACAGACCGGTCGGCTTCGCGGAGCTGGGTTTCTGTGAGGCCAAGCAGCCCGGCGCTGACTTGCTGGGACACCTGGTCCGTGGTGAGACCGGCGCGGCCGGCCAGCGCGTCATTCACGTGAAAGACGATTTCCGGATTGCCCTTCTGCAGGCCCTTGAAATCGACGATGCCAGGAATTTTCACGAGCCTGGGTTCGATTTCGTCAGCGACTTTTTCCAGAGTGCCCATATCGTTGCCGAAGACCTTGATTTCGACCGGCTCGGGTGAGCCTTCGAGATCGCCGAGCATGTCCTGCAGAATTTGGGTGAACTCAACGTCCACTCCGGGAATGTTTTGAGCGATCTGCTGGCGCAGGTCGGCCATCACTTCCTCGGTGCTGCGCTTGCGCTCCGACAGCGGCTTCATCTTGACGAGAATGTCGCTCTTGTTCTGCTCGGTGGCGAATAAGCCGAGCTCCGCTCCGGTGCGCCGGGAAAATGACGCGGTTTCGGGCATTTTGGCGATGCGCTGCTCGATCTGCTCGAGGATGTGATTGGTTTCGTCAAGCGAAGTGCCGGCGGGCGTGAGGCAGTCGAGAACGTAACCGCCTTCGTCCATTTCCGGGAGGAAGCCGGTGTCGACATTCATATACAGAACGATGCCGAGAACGACGCAGGCGAGCGCCGCTCCGGCGGCGATTTTGCTATGGTCCAGAGCCCAGCGAACCGACCGCTCATACACACGATTGACCGGCTCAATGAACCTGGCGGCTTTTTCCGCGTGGGAAGTCGAGCCCGAGGAAAGATAGCGCTGCGAAAGCAGCGGAATCACGGCGACGGCGAAGACGAGCGAGAGAAGTACGGAGATACCGAGGGTGAGGCATAGCGCCGAGAAAAATTCACCGACGACACCCTGCAGAAGACCGAGCGGCAGGAAAACGATGAGCGTGGTCGCGGTCGAGCCGACGACCGGACCGAGAAGTTCACGCGTGCCGCGTTCGGCGGCGATCTCGACCGGGTCGCCGAGCGCACGATGGCGGTAGATGTTTTCGATGATGACGACGGCGTCGTCGATGATCAGTCCGATGGCGATCGCCAGACCGCCGAGCGACATCAGGTTCAGCGTGCCGCCGAAGATCTTCAGGAAAAAGAACGTGCCGATCACGGACAGCGGAAGAGACGTGGCAGCGACGAGGGTGGTGCGGCCGTCGCGCAGGAAAAGGAACAGAATGCCGACGGCGAGAACCGCGCCGACGACGATCGCATCGCGCACGCTGCCGATGGATTCGGAGACGAACTCCGCGAGGTCGTAGACCACGGAGATGTGCAGAGTCTTTGGAATCGCGGAGCCGAGGTTGCGGACTTCGTCCTTGATCTGCCGGGCGAGCTGCAGAATATTGCCGCCGATCTGGCGCGAAATATTGATCAGCGCGGCGGGCTGGCCGTTGCCCGTAATCAAGGTCTGGCGGTCGGCGACGCCGTAGCGAACTTCGGCAAGATCGCGGACGCGAATGGGCGCGCCGTTGTCGATGGCGACGACGGCGTTGCGGACGTCGTCGAGGTTCGCGAACTGGCTGGTGGCGAGAACGAGGTACTGCGAGTAGTCCTTGGAGAGCCGGCCGACGGACGCGACTTGATTGGTGGCGCGCAGCTCGTTCGCGATGTCGATCAGCGAAAGGCGGTGCGCGAGCATCTTTTGCGGATCGACGACCACGGAAACTTCGCGGGTGTCGGTTCCCTGCACCGTGATGGTGCCGACGCCGGGCACGCGGCTGAAAAGCGGGCGAAGGATGTAGTAGGCATCGTCGCGAAGATCGGCGTCGGGGACGTTGCCGTTGAGGATCAGGCTCAGCACGGGAAAAACGGCGGGAGAAACGCGCTCGACGTCGATCTGGGCATCCTGCGGCAGCGCGGCGCGCGCTTCGCTGACGCGGGCCTGTACGAGTTGCAAGGAATACTGCATGTCGGTATCGGGCTGAAACAGGACCGAGATTTCGGTATTGCCGCGAATGGTCTTGGAGTTGACGCGGCGCACGCCAGGAGTCGTGCTGACGGACTCCTCGATGGGGCGCGTGACGGTGAGAAGCATCGCGTCCGGCGCCAGATCGCCGGATTTCGCCAAAATGACTATGCGCGGAAAGTTCAGCTCGGGATAGATGTTGCTGGGGAGCTGGAATACCGCAGCGACGCCGGCAATGGTGAGAAACGCGGTGAGCAAATGGACCGCATATCGGTTATCGCGGCAGAAGCGGACTACGTTCATGGGGTCGACTGAGACTTGATCTGGATTTTGGCCTGGTCGGGAAGGCCGTAGCCGCCCGTCAAAATGATCGTCTGGCCTTCTTTCACATCGCCGCCAGTGAGCTCGACGCGGTCCTTCGTTTCGATTCCCAATTTCACCGGAACGGCCGTGGCGGAATCCTGTTGGACGACGAACACGCGCGGCTCGCTCTTCTGGTCGCGGTAGATGGCTTCGGCCGGGACGGTGAGAACATTCGCGTGCGTATCGACGGGAATTTCAGCGGTGAGGAAAATTCCCATGCGCAGCGCACCGTTTGGATTCGGGATCCGGATGCGGACCAAGCCGACGCCGGTCGAGGGGTCCACGGCCGGTGAGATGGCCTGAATGCGCCCGGCGAATCTCTGTCCCGGCGCGGATTCGGCACTCACGCTGACGGATTCGCCGGGATGGAGCTTGGAGAGGTACATCGCCGGGGCGTTGCCCTCGAATTCGATCTCCTGAAGATTCGCGATTTCGACGATGGGCTGCGCAGCGGTGCCGTCGACCTGTTCGCCGACGCTCACGAAGCGTTTCGCGACCGCACCATTCAGCGGCGCGACGATGACGCAGCGCGCCACCTGCAACTTCGCGATTTCGAGGGCCGCATCGGCTTGCTTCAGGGCCGCCGCAGCGACGCTTTCCTGCGTGCGCGCGTCTTCGAGTTCCTTGCGAGCGACGATGCCGCGCTGGAAGAGGTCTTCGGCCCGCGTACGAGCGAGCTGGGCATTGTCGAAATTGGCCTTGGCCTGCTGCTGGCCCGCTTCGGCTTGCTGGAGCTGCGAGCGGTAGGAACGGTCGTCGAGCCTGGCCACGACCTGGCCGGCCTTCACCTCGTCTCCTTCCGCAACGTTCAATTCCGCGATCCTGCCGGCGACAAGCGAGCTAACGCGGACGTCGTTGTTGGGAAGAGGCGAGGCCGTGCCATTGAGCGTAAGCGTCTGCGAAATAGTCGAGCGCTCGACACGAGTGAGGGTGACTTCGGCCTTGGCATTCGCGTTGGATGCGGACTCGTCGTCGTCCCCGGCCTTGTGCGAACAGCCGGCGGCGAGGAGCACGCAGAGTCCCAGCGCGAGCGGAAGGTTCGGGCGGCGAGTGTGCAGAGAATTCATCGCGGGTTCGATTCAGTCGAGTGGAGCGCCGACCGCCTCCTCAAGTTGCGAAAATGCGGATTGTACCGCGAGCAGACTGTCCAGATAGTCGCGCTCGACCTGTTGCACGTCGCGCTGCGCGCCAAGAACGGTCAAGATGTTGGCTTTGCCGGCGCGATAACTTTCCTCGGACATCTCTTCAAGCTGCCGGGAAGACGGCAAAATCGTTTCGCGAAAGAGCTGGGCCTGGGTCTGGCGCGCCTGGAACTCGAGATAGGCCGACTCCACTTTTGCGTCAACGGCGCGGCGCGCGGCAGCGAGGGCACCTTCGAGCGCGCGAGTATTGGCGATGGACTGCGCGATCTCGCCCTGATTGTGCGAAAAAATCGGAAGCTCCATGGAGAGCTGGCCGCGCGCGCCGACCTCGTAGCCTCCTGTGTTGACGCCTGGGCCGCCCGGATTGTTCAAGTCTGCGCCAAATTGAACGCCGAGGTTTGGAATGCGCTCGGCTCTCAGGAGGGCTTCGCGGCTTTGCTCCAGTTTTACTTCCTGTTCGGCCTTGGCGATTTCGGAATTCGAGCTTCGGGCGCGCACCAGGAGATCGTCAAGCGCGGGGAGAGGCGGCAGCGCGCTGAACGGGTCGCCGAGATCCCAATCAGTGCCGGCAGGCTCGTTGAGAAGCGCGTTGAGATCGCTAAGCGCGACTTTTTCGTCTTGCTGCGCCACTTGGCGGTTGGCGCGCGCGCGGGAGGATTCCAGCTCCGATTGCGCGACCTCGAGCTTGGGGATGTCGCCGGCGTCGAAGCGGCTTTTGGCGATGTCGAGAAGGCGGTCGGCGAGCTTCACGATGTCGTCCTGTTGCGCGGTCGCGGCGCGGGCGTGGGCCAGCGCGAAGTAGGCATCGCGGACGTTGCGGCGAATCTGCTTTTCGAGCGCGGCGATATCGGATTCCGTCACAGCGATTTCCTGGCGCGCGACTTCGATGCGGCGGGCGCGCTTGGGTCCGATTTCGAGTGGCTGGTCGATCAAGACGTTTTCATGCGGAGTGTCGCGCGAAGCGCCCGCGCTCAGCGTGGGGTTGGGACGCTCCCCCGCCGCGCGCACGCCAGCTTCCGCGACCGCGCGTTGCGCGCGGGCCGCCGCCAGGTCGAGATTCTGCTTGTCGGCGAGGGCGATGGCATCGGCCAAGGTCAATTTTTGCGGCGGCCGCGGCGGCAATTGCTGCGGTTGCTGCGCGCGGACGGAATACGAGAGCACGGCGACGGTCAGCAGCGGCAGAAATAGCGTCCGCCCAATCGTTGAGCGCATATTCGTCTGGCTGCAAGAGTATCGAAATTGGGGCGCAGCGTGGCTGAATCGATGATTAATTCTCGTTAAGCTTTCCCGCGTCGCCTGTGACCGGCAGGGTGACCGTGAACGTGGAGCCGCGGCCCGGCGCGCTTTCGCATTCGATCTTTCCGCCGTGGGCGTTGGCGATTGCCTCGGCGATCGCCAGGCCGAGACCGCCGCTGCGCGCTTCGACCTGTCCCTCGCCGCCAGCCCGGTAAAATCGCTCAAAAATGTGAGGGACGTGCTCGGGCGAGATGCCGATTCCCTGGTCCTGAAACTGGACGCGCGCGGAGCCGTTGACGCGGCTCAGGTTGACGGTGATGCGGGTATTGGACGGCGAATATTTCACGGCGTTTTCGAGAAACACGAGGAACAGATCGCGGAGGAAGGATTCGTCGCCGCGAGCGGCGATGTCCGCCTGGAGATTCTGCTCGATGGAAATACCCTTGGAACGGGCGAGCGGAACGGCAATCTCGCAGGCTTCTTCCAGGACCTCGTTCATGTACAGGGCGTCACCGGCGATGCGAAGCTGGCCGGCGTCGGCCATCGAGAGCGTGAACAGGCTCTCGACGATGCGGTTCAGGTGGCGGAGTTCTCCGTGAATTACTTCGAGGGCCTTTTGATACTCTCCGGGGGCTCTGGGCTCGGAAAGCAGCAGCTCGGTTTCGCCCTGCAAGACCGTGAGCGGCGTGCGCATTTCGTGCGAGGCGTTTGAAACGAACTGACGCAACTGCTGGATGGCTGCCACGACACGCGCGAAGAGCTCGTTGAACGTCGCTGCAAGACGCCCCAGTTCGTCGGGCGAGCTGGACGCGAGTCGCGGGGCTTTCATGTCGATCCGGCCCGGCGCGGAGATAGCGCGGGTGAATTGGGCGGCGTGTTCCGTGAGCTCGGAAATGGGCGAGAGGCTGCGGCCCACATACCACATGGAGATGACGCCGGTGAGCAGGAGGCTGACGGGGAGAAGAATCATGAGGACGCGGCGAAAATTCAGCAGAACCGCGTCGATATCGCGCGTGGGCCCGGCGATGGCGAGCACGACCGGCTGACTCTCCAATTGAAACGGGATGAGCTCCAAACGCAGGGGGCCGCGCGCGCCTTGCACGGTCCGGAAAATCGGCTCGGTGCCTTGGAAATTGAGCTTGCCGACATCGATCGGATGCTCCTGCCAGTTGCGCGACATGTTCAGCGGTTCGCCGGATGCGGTGAGAAGCTCAAGATACTCGTCCGGCAGATCGAGTTGGAACACATCTTCTTCGGGTGCGTTTGCCGCAAGGTCCGCAACCATCGGCATACCGGCTTCGTTCAATCGGCGATCGAACTGCGCGTGAAGCTCGCGGGCGAAGATCGAGTAGACGATGGCGCAGGTACTGAGAAGGAGGCCGCCCACGACGACGCAAAAAAGCAGCATCATTCGGAATCTGAGGGAGCGCGCCCGCATGGCTTACGGCTCCGACAGACCGAGCTTGTATCCGGTGCCGCGAACGGTCTGGATCAGCTTGACGGGATGATTGTGGTCGATTTTCTGGCGCAGGCGATTGATGTAGACCTCGACGATATTGGTTTCGGTGTCGAAGCCGTAGGACCAGACGTGCTCGATGATCTCCGAACGCAAGACGGCGTCGGGGGAACGGACCATCAGCAACTCGAGCAACATGTATTCCTTGAGCGTGAGCTGGATCTGCTGGTCGCCTCGCTTGACGGTTCGTCGAGGGCGGTCGAGTTCGAGATCGGCGGTGTGAAGTTTGGGACCGCCTTTGTGGAATCCGCGGCGGGTAAGAGCCCTGACACGCGCATGGAGCTCGGCAAGAGCGAATGGCTTCGTAAGGTAATCGTCGGCGCCGGCGTCGAGGCCTTCCACTCTCTGCTCGACCAGAGTCCGCGCGGTGAGCATGAGGACCGGAGTTTCCAGGCCGGATTCCCTGATCTCGCGGCAAACCTCGACGCCGCTCAATTTCGGCAGCCGCAAGTCGAGCAGAACCAGATCGTAGTTCGAGCGAGCAATGAGGGCCAGGGCCTTCTCGCCGGTTTCAGCGACATCCACGGTGTACGAGTTTTCTCGAAGAGAGCGCGCGAGGAAGCTGGCAACTTTTCGCTCGTCTTCGACCAGCAGGAGTCGCATCAAGCCGTCCTCCGTGACGGGATTCCCACAGCGGCACCGCCCGCCCCGGTAGCGTCTAACGGCCGCAAAATAAGGCGGTTTTACAGCCCTGCCGGATGGTAGGGCCTTTTGATTCGAGGTGTCAACACGGGCGCGAACATGCGCATAAAGCGGCCGGTTTTGTAACGATTTTGTAACACTTTTGTTGTTGACAAATAAATTGGCGGAGTCATAGATGAGAGCTGGCGCCGGATACCGAACGGCGCTGGGGGGCACGCCATGCAGACCTCGCGCAGGGACTTCTTCAAGGTCGGGGGAGTCGCCGCCACCGTTTTTGGATTCGATCTCAAGCCCGCCTACGCCGAACTGAAAGAACTCAAGATCGCGCGCGCGAACGAGACGCGGTCAACGTGTCCGTATTGCGCGGTGGGCTGCGGGGTGCTGATCTACACACTGGGCGACCGCGCGAAGAACGTGACGCCACAGGTGGTGCACGTCGAAGGCGATCCGGATCACCCGACGAACCGCGGAACGCTGTGTCCGAAAGGTTCCTC
This sequence comes from uncultured Acidobacteriota bacterium, assembly GCA_963769415.1. Lineage (GTDB taxonomy): Bacteria > Acidobacteriota > Terriglobia > Acidiferrales > UBA7541 > Palsa-295. The sequence goes on along the minus strand of CAVYLM010000005.1, from coordinate 559,064 downwards.
GCTCGAGCAGGACATTCTGAATCCTCGACGCCTGACGAAACCGCAGGTTCGGCGCCCCGGCGGGACGGACTGGGAAGACATCTCCTGGGACACGGCGCTGAACGAGATCGCGCAATGGACGAAGAAGACGCGCGACGAAAGTTTCGTCGAAAAGGATGCGGCGGGCCACACCGTGAACCGGTGCGAGGGCATGGCGTTCATCGGCGGATGCACGGACACGAACGAATTTAACTATCTCGTCGTGAAAACCATGAGGAGCCTGGGCTTGGTCTACTTAGAAAACCAAGCCCGTGTTTGACACGGCCCCACGGTCTCAAGTTTGGGACCGACATTCGGACGCGGGGCCATGACGAATGGCTGGATCGACATCAAGAACACGGACATGATGTTGATCATGGGCGGGAATCCCGCCGAGAACCATCCCTGCGGATTCAAGTGGGCGATGGAGGCCAAGCGCAACCGCAACGCCAAGCTGATTTCCGTCGATCCTCGATTCACCAGAACGTCCGCCACTGCTGACCTCTTCCTTCAAATACGCGCCGGAGCGGATATTGCGTTCCTCGGCGGACTGATCCACTACGCGCTCGAAAACAACCGGATCGCCAGAGAGTATCTGATCAACTATACGAACGCCGCCTTCGTTGTGAAGGACGGATTCAAGCTGCCGGAAGACGGACTCTATTCCGGCTTCGATTCGGCGGGCGGAACGTACGACAAGTCGACCTGGAATTACGAACAGGGCGGGGATGTGAGCGGCAAAGGCGCGCAAGCCGCAACGCACTCAAACGAAGCTCACAACGCAGCGCCTGCAAAGTCCGGCGCGACGCCGGCACCGCCTCCGGCCTTGCCGCCCAACGCGGCCTACGACTTGACGCTTCAACATCCGCGCTGCGTCTTCCAATTGCTGAAGCAGCAGTACTCGCGCTACACGCCGGAAATGGTTGAGCGGATTACGGGCATTCCGAGGGACCAGTTCCTGAAAGCTGCCGAGATGTTCACGTCCGTCCGGAAAGACGGAGACATGAAGAAGGCCGCGACGATCATCTATGCCGTCGGCTGGACGCAGCATACGTTCGGAACACAAATCATCCGCACGGCGGCGATGCTGCAGCTTCTGCTGGGAAACGTCGGCAGGGCGGGCGGCGGAGTCAACGCGCTCCGGGGCCACTCCAACATTCAGGGCGCGACAGATATGGCGGGCTTGTACGACAGCTTGCCCGGGTATCTGAAAACGCCGTTGCCGACGGATGCGGACATGGCTGCGTACTTGAAGCGGATTACCCCTACCTCTTCGAAGCCCGCGCAGTGGGATTCGTTCAACTACTGGTCGAACACGCCGAAATTTTTTGTATCTCTGATGAAAGCGATGTACGGAGACGCGGCGAAGAAGGAAAACGGATTCGCTTTCGATTACTTGCCGAAGGTCGACCGCGACTATTCGTGGACCCACATCTGGGACGACATGTACAACGGCAAGATCAAGGGCATGATGGCCTTTGGCATGAACGGAGTGATGATCGGTCCGGATACCAGCAAGAATATCGAAGCCCTCAAAAGAGCGGACTGGCTGGTAGTGGGAGAGATCTATCCGGACGAGACCAGCGAATTCTGGCGCGCGCCGGGAATTTCCGCCGACGAACAGAAGAACATCAAGACAACCGTGTACCGGCTCCCGTGCGCGGGCTTCGCGGAGAAAGACGGCAGCATGACCAATTCCGCGCGCTGGGTGACGTGGAAATATGCGGCCGTGCCGCCGCCGGGACAGGCCCGTCTCGATCAGGACATCGTGGCCCAGATTTTTCTCCGGGTGCGCGATCTCTACAAGCGGGAGGGCGGGAAATTCCCCGATCCGATCCTGAATGCGACCTGGGCCTACGCGGACTCAAATCATCCGTCACTCGCGCAAGTGGCCATGGAATTGAACGGCAAGGCCATGGCGGACCTGACGGACGAGAAAACCGGCCAGGTGATCAAGGCCGGCCAGCAGCTGCCGGGCTTTGCATGGCTGAAAGACGACGGCACGACCATGTGCGGCAATTGGATCTACTCGGGAATGTGGACGGAGGCAGGACCGCAAATTCAGCGGCGCGGCACGGATGATCCGTCGGGCTTGGGGATTTATCCGAACTGGTCCTGGTCGTGGCCCGCCAACCGCCGCGTTCTCTACAACCGTGCCTCGTGCAACCCCGAAGGCAAACCGTGGGATGCGGATCGGAAGCAGGTTTGGTGGAACGAAGGGACCGGAAAGTGGGCCGGGAACGACGTACCGGATTTCAAGCCCGATTCCAATCCAAAGGACCACATGGGCCCGTTCATCATGAACCCGGAAGGCGTCGGTCGACTGTTCGCGCCGATCGGGGTGCTGGCGGATGGACCTTTTCCGGAACACTACGAACCCATCGAAAGCCCGATCAAGAATCCGCTGCACCCGAACCAATCGAACAATCCGCTGGTCAAGAAGTTCAAAACGCCACACGACAAGTTCGGAACGCCGGACGAGTACAGCATCGTTTGCACGACATACCGGCTAACCGAGCAGTATCACTATTGGACGAAGAACAACCCGGTCAACGTTCAGCTGATTCCGGAGCCGTTCGTGGAGATCCCCGTGGAGCTTGCGGAGGAGAAAGGTATTCGCGGGACCGACACGATCAAGGTGATCAGCGCCCGAGGGACGTACATTGCCAAGGCTTTTGTTACAAAACGCCTGAAGCCGATGATGATCGACGGCAAGAAGGTCTATCAAATTGGTTTGCCGATACATCAGGGCTTCCGCGGAATCGCCGAGGACGAAGGAAAGGACGCGCGAACGCCGGCGAATCTGCTGACGCCGACCGTAAGCGATCCGAACGCGCACACCCCGGAAACCAAGGGCTTCCTGGTGAAGGTCGAGAAGGCGTGAGGAGCCGACGATGAGCCAATCATCCACCGAGATCGTCAGGATCTCAGGGCATTCCGGTTCGGTTCCGGGCGCGGGCCTGAATCGCGAATTCCAAGTTTGCAAGCTGGTGGACACGACGACGTGCATCGGGTGCAAAGCTTGCGAAGTGGCGTGCCTGGAGTGGAACGGGTACACATTTGCGGAAACCACATTCAACAACAGTTACCAGACCATGCCGGAAACGGCGTGGAATTACTGGAACCTGATCAAGTTCAACGAGCACGAACGCGAAGACGGCAGCATGATGCTGCTGATGCGCAAGGACCAGTGCATGCACTGCGAAGATCCGGGCTGCCTGGCTGCGTGCCCCGCGGATGGCGCCATCGTCCAGTTCGCGAACGGCATCGTCGATTTTCAGGAGGCCAACTGCATCGGCTGCGGGTACTGCATTTCGGGCTGCCCGTTCAATATTCCGAAGTTCAGTCCGGCGGCGCGCAAGGTTTTCAAGTGCACGCTGTGCAGCGATCGCGTGTCGCAGAGTTTGGAACCAGCCTGCATCAAGGCGTGCCCGACGGGCTGCCTGCACTTCGGCACGAAACCGGAAATGAAGGAACTTGCCGAGACGCGCGCGAACCAGCTTCGGGAACATTCCGGGTTTCCGGATGCGGGAGTGTACGATCCTCCGGGAGTCGGCGGCACGCACGTGATCTACGTGCTCCACGACGCCAAGAACCCGGAAAATTACGGCGGGCTACCGAGGAATCCGACGATCCCGGTGACGGTGCAACTGTGGAAGCATCCGCTGAAGTGGATCGGCAACCTGGCAATCATCGGCGGGCTTGTGGGCGTGTTCATTCATTACCTTCGCTTCGGTCCGAAGGTCGTGCATGACGACACGCCAGCCGCGAGTGGAGAGAAACGATGAGCGATGAACCGTACCTGCTCCCGAACGGCCGAGTTCTCCGCTACTCCTTCTACGAGCGATTGATCCACTGGCTCGCGGGCGTTTCCTACCTGTATCTGCTGCTCACCGGCCTGGCGTTTTGGTCGCCGTGGCTATTCTGGATCGCCATTGTTCTTGGCGGCGCGACAACTTCCCGCGAGCTGCACCCGTGGTTCGGTATCGTGTTCGTGATCGCGGTGGCGTTGATGTACCGAATGTGGTCCGCCCAGATGAGGGAAATGCCCGAGGACAAGGCGTGGTGGGGAGCGATCGGCCACTACATTCGCAATGAGGATGACAAGGTGCCGTCCGCGGGCCGGTTCAATCCCGGGCAGAAACTTCTGTTCTGGGGATTCTTCTGGAACGGCATTGCGCTGCTGCTCTCTGGGTTGATCCTGTGGTTTCCACAATACGTGCCGTGGAGCCTGCGCTTCCTGAGACTGCTCGCCGTGATCGTGCACCCGATATGCGCGCTGCTGACAATCGCGCTCTTTATCATCCACGTGTATATGGGTACGGCGATGGAGCGCGGGGCGTTCGGATCCGTCATACGCGGCGACGTCTCGCGCGCCTGGGCGGACCACCATCATCACACGTGGTTCCAGCAGATACTGCGCAACTCCGAATCGAGAAAATGAAAACCGGCAAGTGGGACGCGCGCATCGCGCGCGCGCGCGTTCTAGAAAAGCAGTATCCCTTCGCTGCGGAAGGTCTCCGCTTTTACGCGCGCATCGCAAGTTTCCAGCGAAGCCTCTATGCCGAGATCGAACAGGCAAGGCTTTCGTCCGATTCTTCTTTGCACGAAGAACTGGATCTCACTTTCCTTCTGCCGAGATTTTCCGAGTTTCTATCGCTGATCCAGCAGATTGCCCCAGCGCCGCTTTCTAAGACTGCCCAGGAATTGCAGGAAAAGGAGGTACAGGGATGGCAGCAGGCTCTTGAGGATTTCTGGCACGGCGCGGCGGTTTCGCCGGCGGCCACGGGATCGATGGATCATGAATCGGCAGGAACCCCAGAACGCTCTCTACCGTGGATTTTTCTTCAGCCGTACGCCGAGTACCTCGCCGAACGGAGCAGGCCAGTCAGTTTGGATGGCACGCCGTCGAGTTGCCCTCTATGCGGATGCAAGCCGATCGCGGGCGTCCTGCGCAGCGAGGGCGACGGCGCCAAGAAGTCGCTCATCTGTATGCTCTGCGCGCATGAATGGGCATTTCGGAGGATCTACTGCCCTTCGTGCGGTGAAGAGAGGGAGCCGCAAATGGCATTCTATTCGGCGCCTGAAATCTCGCATGTGCGCGTCGACGTGTGCGACACCTGCCATACCTACCTGAAGACGATCGACCTAACGAAAACGGGGCTGGCGGATCCCGTAGTGGATGAGTTGGCGACGGTTCCCCTTGACCTCTGGGCTCGCGAGCACGGTTACGAGAAATTGCAGATCAATCTGTTGGGGATCTAACAGAACGCTTTTCGAGAAGAAAAGAATGGTCGGGGCGAGTGGATTTGAACCACCGACCTCCTGGTCCCGAACCAGGCGCGCTAGCCAGGCTGCGCTACGCCCCGAACCTTGAGAAACGTTGCGAACCAGTTTACTTGGGAACGGGACGATCGGCAATACAATCACTGGGGCGGAACATCGTGGAGGGGCTGAAAGGCATCTTAAATAAGTGAGGCGTAGGACGGGATTCTGTTTGCAGAGCGGAAGCTGCTGGTGCAAAATAGTGGGCATACGGTACTGCGTTATTTTGTTGAAGTTGCTGTGGTTCGCAGATTGACGGTTATCTCAAGGAGAGGATCGATGCTCGACAACGGAAAGGTCGGTTCCACGGAAGCTTCGCTGGGGCGCGCGGCGCGGCTTCGTATATCTGCAATCATTCTGGGCGCGGCAATCGCGATTTCAGTAATGGGATTCACGTCGCGAGCGGCGGCGACACCCGCTCCCGACGATGCGGGTGCGCAGACGTTCAAGTCGAATTGCGTGGTCTGCCACGGAGCGGACGGGACCGGATCGCCGACGGGAAAGGCCCTGAAGGCGCCCGACCTGAATTCCGAGGCGGCGCAGAAATTGACCGTGGCGCAAATGGAAACGCAGGTTTCCGACGGCAAGAACAACATGCCCCCGTTCAAGAGCACGTTGAGCAAGGACCAGATCCAGGGCGTGGTGGCGTACGTGCGCAGCACCTTTGGCAAGAAGAAGTAGCAGCCGTTTCGATTGAGTCAGTGCCGCGTGCGTTGCCGGGGGTCAGCCCGCAACGCACGCGAGCAACCCGCGAATTCCCTTCTCGAAATCCTCGGTGGGCGTAAGCAGGCTTACAATCAAGTAGCCGTCTTCATGAAATTCATAGAAGTGGCCCGGCTGGACCAGCACTCCGTGTTGCTCAAGCAGCCGAATGGCAAGCTCCTCGTCCGATTGCACCGCGGGCACGCGCAGGACGGCATACCAACCTCCCTCGAATGCAAGGTGCGAGACTAATTTCTGGCGAGCGAGCGCGTGATCGAGATGCGAGAGATTCATTTCGATACGGCTCAAGAGCTGCGGTTGCAACTTGGCGCGCTGGACGAGCAGTGAGGGCAGGGCGTGTTGCAGCGGCGCGCTGAGAGAAAGATACGTGTCGGAGATGATTTCGAGGCGAGCGAGCGCGTCGCGCACGAGCGCGTCTGGTCCGCTGGCGGCGATCCATCCGACTTTCATCTGGGGCAGCGCGGCGATTTTACTGAGGCCGCTGAGCACAAATGTGAGCGCGCCATTGCTGGAGGCAAACGTCCCGTAGGCCGCGGCGCTGCTTGCGGCGTTTTGGATTTTGTAATCGAGGAAAACTTCGTCAACGATCAGAGCGAGACTGCGCCCGGTGCAAATCGATTGCAGCTGGCCGACCTCCGCGGAGCGAATGAAATGCCCGGTGGGATTATTCGGATGCACAAGTAAAATCGCGCGTGTTCGCGGCGTGATGGCCTGCTGTAGCGCATGAAAATCGATCTGCCAGCCATGATCGTAGATGAGGCGGAACGGCCGAAGATTCACGTCTTGTATCGCAGCGAGAAATTCGAACAGCGGATAGCTGGGTTCCGCTACGACGATCTCGTCGCCCGGCTCGGAGAGCAAGCGAAAGAGGAACGAATACGCCTCGCTGGTGCCCGTCGTGAGGATCAGGTTCTCGGGATCGATGCGCACGGCGGGATTCATTTCGCTGTAATACGCGACGACGGCGGCGCGCGCGGAGGCGATGCCCTTCGGATCAGGATCATATTCGAGCGCCGCAGGAGATTGAAGCGCGGCGAGGATTGCGGCTTCATCGTAGTGAAAACCGCAGGTCGTGGGATTGGAAGCGGTCAGATCAAGAATGGGCTTACCGCTCTGCTTGCGCAGACGCAGGGCGCGCGTGTAGGCGTTTTCCTGTAGTTTCCAATCGGTGCGCCTTGCAAACATGCCTTACGAGGAAGCCGGCTGCGGCGCGCGACGAGACATCAGAGCACGCGTTCGTGGGGATAGCCGGCCGCGTCGAGAGCAGCGGTAAGCTCAGCGATATTTTCCGGGCCGCGCGTCTCCATAGTGATGTCGATGACCGTGTCGCCGAGCAGAACGCCATAATACGCACGGTCGTAATTTGTCTCGACGATATTGGCTTTCTCCGCGGCGATCACGCTGGCCAGCTTCTCCAGGGCGCCGGGATGGTCGGGGAGGTGGATGCGCAAACGCACCAAACGGCCGTCTTTTACAAGGCCGCGCTCGATGATGCGGGATAGCAGCGAGACGTCGATATTCCCGCCGCCGATGAAAACGCCGACTTTCTTCCCGCTAAAGTGAATTTTGTGCTGAAGCACGGCTGCCGTGGCGACAGCTCCCGCGCCTTCGCTGAGCGTCTTTTCTTTTTCCAGGAGCAGGAGAATGGCGTTGGCAATCTCTTCTTCGTCGACGGTGACGATATCGTCGACGTAGCGCTGGACCAGCGGAAAGGTGATCGATCCGGCGCAGCGAACCGCAATGCCGTCGGCGATGGTGAACTTGGCCGGCAGAGTCACCGGCGAGCCGTGCTCGAGAGCGGCCTTCATTGACGGCAGCTTGGAGGTTTGGACACCGATAACGCGCACCTTCGGACTCGTCTCCTTCACTGCGCAAGCGACGCCGCCGATCAGGCCGCCGCCCCCCACGGGAATAACCAGGACATCGATGTCGTTTTGCTGGGAAAGCATTTCGAGGCCGAGGCTTCCCTGCCCCGAAATGACCGCCTCGTCGTCAAAGGGATGGACGAACGTGAGGCCTTGCTTCTCGCAGCGTCGCAGAGCTTCCTGGCAGGTTTCGTCGTAATTCGTGCCCGAGAGAATCACCTCGGCGCCGAAGCCACGCGTGGCGGTTACCTTCACGATCGGCGTCGTAAGCGGCATGCAAATCTGCGCCGCGATGCCGCGTTTGGTCGCGTGGTACGCAACGGCCTGGGCGTGGTTTCCGGCAGACGCCGCAATCACGCCTCTGCGCCGTTCGTCTTCGGTGAGGAGAAGAATTTTGTTGAGCGCCCCTCTTTCTTTATAGGAGCCCGTCATCTGCTGATTTTCGAGCTTGAAAAAGATGGTGTTGCCAGTCAGCCTCGAAAATTTCTCCGAGCGCACGAATGGCGACAGGAATATCGAGTCGTGGATCCTGGCCGCGGCGGCCTGAATTGTCTGCAACGTGACCATCGTAGAAAGCGCAGGATGACGCCTGCGCAACCTTAGCATTAGCATTGTATACGGACGAGCAAGCAGCGCGAGGCGAAAAAGCGGAGCCGCCACATTGGTCAGGTGGCGAGCTGGGGCGGGCCGGCTTTCTGGGCCGACCGTCAGTCGACTGGCTTGACGGAGTCCATCAGGCCGAAAAAACCTTCGGCGAGGGTCGGATGAATGTATACGGCGCCCTTCAGGATTGTGTAGGGCACGCCGGCGAGAATCATCGCGCCGAGAATCTGAACAGTTTCGCCCCCTTCGATCCTCAGAATCGCCGCTCCGAGAATCCGATCGGTCGGGGCGTCGATCACGATTTTCATCAAGCCTGCGGTCTCGCTGCGCTCGATGGCTCGCGAGACGTTGGCCATCGGAAAGCTGCCGATCTTCAGCTCGTGGCCGGTGGCGCGCGCTTCCTTTCCAGTCATGCCGACGCGGCCGAGTTGAGGATCGGTGAAAAGCGAATACGGAATGTAGCGATTCTCGATGGTCAGATTCTTTCCGTCGATGATGTTCGCGCAGAGGATCTGATAATCGTTGTAGGAAATGTGAGTGAAGGCTGGGCCACCCTTCACGTCACCCAGCGCCCAGACTCCCGGGACTCCAGTTTCCATCCGGCCATTCACCTTGATATATCCACGCGGATCGATGGCGATTCCTGCTTTGTCGAGGCCGAGATCGTCAGTATTGGGCCGGCGGCCCGTGGCGGCGAGGATGTGCGTTCCTGAAATCGTTTCAGTCTGCTAGCCCGTCGAGATGGTAACGAGAATCTGGTCGCGCTGCTTCTCCACTTTCGTGGTGTTCGCTTTCAGGCGGAACTCGACGCCGTCCGCTTCAATGCATTTCTGCAATTCCCGCGACATTTCGGGATCTTCCCGCGCAAGAATCTGATCGCCATTGTGAATCACGGTTACGCGGCTGCCGAAGCGGCGAAACATCTGCCCGAATTCCAGCCCGATATAGCCGCCGCCGAGCACGATCAAATGCTCGGGGATTTTCTGCAATTCCATAATCGATTCGTTCGTCAGATAGCCAGCGCTGTCTAGCCCGGGCACAGGAGGAGGGTCGGGGCGCGTGCCGACGTTAACCAGAATTCGCTCACCATCGAGGAGGTCGTCGTCCACTTTGAGCTTGCTAGGAGCGATGAAACGCGCGTGGCCGCGATACAGATGCAGGTTGGGGCGCTCGTCGACTCTGCGTTCGTGACCCGCGCGGAAGCTCAGCACGACGTCGTTCTTGCGTGCGATCACGGCGGACAGATCCACGCGCACGTTATCCGCTTTCACGCCCCAGCGAGAGGCGTTCCGCGCATAGTGCGCCACTTGCGCGGACGCGACCATGGTTTTCGTGGGTGTGCAGCCGGTGTTGACGCAGGTCCCGCCCAGATGCGCCTTCTCGACTAGAGCCACGGTCCAGCCGTGGTCCGCCAGTGAGTAGGCCAGCGGATTGCCGCCCTGGCCCGATCCGATCACGATCGCGTCGAATCTCACGATAGGGCCTCCCTGTTTACTTCGCCCACGAGTTTGCCTACCATTAGCGGTTCGCGTCCCCTGTCCGGATGCAACCGATGTCCTCGTTCGACGAGGCGACACAGGATTATGTCTAGCAACGCTCCCAGGCTTGTGGTGATAGACCCAAGCGGCTCGCGCCGCGACGTGGCGATCAGCGCGTTCCCTTTCCGAATCGGCCGACAGGCCGGCAACGAACTCACCCTGCGGGACAGCCGCGTAAGCCGGCAACAGGCCCAAATCACGGAAGTCAACGGCACCATGGTACTTGAAGACATGGGCAGCAGCCACGGCACTTTCGTGAACGGCGAGAAGATTCTGCGCCACGAACTGAAGGCAAGCGACCAGATCGATTTCGGGGTGCCGGATTCGTATCGCGTCATTTACGTTGGCGAGGGCGCGACGATCGACGAGCTGGTGGAGCGCATCGAAGCCCCCGCGCCCGCGCAGGCAGGCGCGCGCGAGCTGCATCACTTGAGCGTGTTGCTCGACGTCGCGCGGTCACTGAGCTCCGGACTTTCGCTCGAGGACATCCTGGCGTCGGTGGTCGATGCGGCGATTTCGATCACGCATACCGAGCGCGGCGTGCTGCTGCTGACAAATGCTGCGGGAAAGCTTGAGATGGCGGTAGCGCGAAACGCGCAGCGAGGGACATTGCGCCCGGAAGATATTCAAGTTTCGCAGGGCGTGCTAAAGCGTGTCGCCGCGTCCCGTCGAGAGCTGGTTGTCGGCGATGCCATGGCGGATGGTCCGGATGGCGATCGCGTGGACCACGGACAGAGCATGACGCGGCTCGAACTCCATACTGTCGTGGCGATTCCGATCGACAAGAAGCCGGTGATCGAAGCGGTGGACGTTACGGTCGCGGCCCGGCAGAGCGATCTGCTGGGAATTCTGTATCTCGATAGCCGCGCGCCTTCGAGCACTTTCTCCGCGCTCGACCGGGAGGTTGTGCGGACGCTGGCACATGAAGCCGCCACGCTGATCGACAATGCGCGATTGTTCGCCGCCGCGCGACTGAAAGCCAGACTCGATCACGACATTGAAATCGCAAGTAAGATACAACAGGGATTGCTGCCGAAAGAGCTGCCGAATTTGCCGGATGTCGCGGTTTCGGGATCGACGCTCGCGTGCTACTCGGTCGGCGGCGATTGTTTTGACGTGATCGGTCTCGATGGCGGGCGGCACGGATTCTTCGTGGGCGATATTTCCGGCAAGGGCATCCCCGCGGCGCTGCTCGCGACGCTGCTTCAGGGGATCTTCTTCACCACGGCTTCGATGGATATTCCGCTCACGGCGGTCTTTTCGCGCGTGAATCGTTATCTTGCCGAACGCGCCGGCGGCGACCGATATGCCACGGTCTTCTACGGGGTGCTCGATCCTGAGGGCAAATTCGAATACGTCAACGCCGGACACGTTCCGCCGCTCATCAAGCGGCGGTCGGGAGCGATTGAGCGGCTCGACGTCGCCAGTTTTCCTGTCGGGATGTTTCCCGAGGCCGAATACGAGAGCGCGTCGGCCAAATTGGAGAAGGGCGACTATCTGGTGATCTATACGGACGGCGTGTCGGAAGCGGTGAACGTAAAGGCGGAGATGTTTGAAGAAGATCGGCTGCGGCATCTTCTCGAAAACTTTCAAGGACAAACGGTCGAACAACTCGCGGAAATTATTCGCGAAGGAGTAAAGACGTTTACAGAAGGTGCGCCGCAGTCGGACGACATCACCATTCTTGTCGTGCAGTACAAAGGAGCTCCCAGCTAGACCGGCTGGGCGCCCAGCCCACTCGGAAGAAACAGTTCCTGAATTTCGTGCGTATTGGCCGCAATTCACACAACATTAGTATTGCGTGCTAACTAGTTCGTGCAGGATAATCCAAGAATCCATAGAATACAGTTCCGGTAATCTTCCGCGGGTTTTGCAATATGAATTGCCCCCAGTGCACGACCGCAAATCCTGACTTTGCCGAGAATTGCAGTCACTGCGGCACGCCTATGCCGATCAGTGACACGGCTACTATCCGTGTGGTGGACCCCACGGCCCTCTCCGTGGGTAGCGATTTCGGGACCCGCTACCGCATCGAATCTCTGCTTGGCCAGGGCGGCATGGGTCGGGTCTACAAAGCGTACGACAAGACGCTCGACCGGATGGTTGCACTAAAAGTTGTGCGCCAGGGGATGATGGCCGACCAGGAAGCGCTCAACCGTTTCAAACAGGAACTGCTACTCGCCAGCAAGATTTCGCATACGAACATTCTCCGCATCCACGACATGGGTGAAGTCGGTGAAGTGAAGTTCATCACCATGGCATACGTCGATGGGCCCGACCTTCATCACATTCTGCAAGAAACTCCGAAGTTGCCGTTCGAGCGCGTCGTCAGCTTTGCGCAGCAGCTGGCCGCGGCCCTTGCGGCTGCACAAACCGAAGGCGTGATTCATCGGGATCTCAAGCCGCAAAACATTCTGGTCGGCAAGGACGACCATCTGTACGTCTCGGATTTTGGTCTGGCGCGGTCATTTGAGGAAAACGCGATTCAAATGACACGAACTGGCGCGTTTCTCGGCACGCCGCGGTACATGTCGCCTGAACAGGTTGAGGGCAAGCCCGCGGACATGCGCAGCGATATTTACGCCTATGGCTTGATCCTGTACGAGATGGTCACCGGCGATGTGCCATTCACGGGCGAATCCACCCTGAAGGTGATGTACCAGCGCATTCAGGAACGCCCGAAGAGCCCGAAGACGCTGAATCCCGACCTGCCGAATTGGTTCGTGCAAGTGATCATGCGCTGCCTCGAGCGCGATCCTGGGGTGCGCTATCAGCGGGCGGACGAAATCCTGCTGGACCTGCAAGGCGCGAAATCGACAGTTTCCACTTATCGCGGTGGCGGAGCCACGCGAACTGTGCAGATTCAGATTCCTGAATTTCGGGACAAACGGTGGATTTGGGCGATTGGCGGTGTTGTCGTGTTGCTTGCGCTGACATTCGCGATTCCCCAGGTACGGCACATGATTTTCGGCGGAAAGGCCGGGAAAGCAGGCGGCGTTCCGGGCGCCTCCGGTGTGCCGCCGATCGAGAACGGCCGTTACGTAGCTGTGCTGCCGCTGCAAGTGCTCGGCGACGAATCGCAACTCGGCTACCTGGCACAAGGTATCGAGGAAGCTCTCTCGACGAAACTCTTTCAGATGAAAGATATCCATGTAACTGGCACGGAAGCCGCTGCCAAGGTGGATCAGAAGCAGCCCCTGCTGAAAATCGGCGAGTCGCTGGGCGTCAACATGATCGTGCGGGGTACGCTGCAAGGCTCCGGAGACAAGATTCGAATTATTCTGATGCTCCAGGACGTAGCTGCAGGCAAGGAGCTTTGGAGCCAGCAGTTCGACGGCGCAACGGGCGATCTGTTCACGCTCGAAGATGAAATCTACAATCCGTTGGTTTCGGCGCTGAATCTGAATCCGACGAATGAAGAACTAGCGAAGGCCGAGGCCCGTCCCACGGAAAACGTCGCGGCCTACGATCTTTATCTCCGCGGCCGCAATGCGCTGCGCGGGCACGACGCCAAGAGCATACAGTCCGCGCTTGATTTCTTCGATCGGGCGCTGAAGGACGACCGAACCTTTGCGCTGGCGTATACGGGGATCGCCGATGCGAGCCTGCGGATGTATGGCGTGCGGAAAGACAGCCTGTGGACCCAGAAGGCTCTCGCCGCTGCCCAGCAGGCCCAGCAGCTGAACGAACAGCTTCCGGAGGTCCACTCCGTACTGGGAGCCGTTTACAGCACGATTGGCAAATACTCCGAAGCCATCTCAGAACTGAATCGTTCGCTGGCGCTCTCGCCCAACTCAGATGAAACGTATCGACGGCTGGGCAATGCGTATTTGGCGAGCGGCAATGGTCCGCAGGCGATTCAGGCTTTCCAGAAGGCCATTGCGCTAAATCCATATTTTTGGGTGAACCAGGACAGCTTGGGAAATGCGTACTTCCAATTGGGCGACTACCCGAAGGCCCTGCAAGCATTCACACAGGTAACTGTGCTGGAGCCGGATATTGATGCGGGATACGAAAACGTTGGGAACGTCTACCTCCAGGAGGGGAAATACCAGGAATGCATTCCCTATTTTCAGAAGGCTCTTCAAATCGAGCCGTTCTTTTCAACCTATTCGAACCTGGGAACGGCCTTCTTCTTCTTGAAGCAGTATTCGAATTCTGCCGACATGTTTGAAAAAGCTGTGGCGTTGAACCCAAACAGCACGGAAGCCACAGTCAATCTGGCGGATGCCTATCGCGCCGGCGGGCAGCAGGATAAGGCGCGAACCGCGTACCAGCAGGCAATCTCGCTCGGGTACAAGGAGCTGGAAACCAATCCGCAGAACACCGGAGTCATGGCGGAGATCGCTCTCGCCTACGCCAAGACCGGGAATGCGCAAGAGGCGCAGACCTTCATCAAGCGCGTGCGAACGATGGACAAGAACAACGTGGCCTATATCTACGAAGAGGCCGTCATCAACACCCTCCTCGGAAGAAATGCTGACGCATTGAAAGCGTTGCAGCAGGCGCTGCAGAAGAACTATCCCGCGCAATACGCGGCCGGCGATCCGGACTTGTCCAATCTTCAGAACAGCCCCGACTTCGCCAGCCTTATGAAGAAGTATTCAACCGCAAAGCAGTAAGCACTCGACCACGCGCGATGGGAAGGGTCCACGTAAATGAAATCCACGATAAGTGTCACGTCCGTCGTACGTCGTAGTTGCACCGTCGTGCTGTCGAGGGTAAGAAACAGGGCGGGTGGAAACGAGCCCGAGAGATCGGGCGCGGGGAAAAAAGACCCCGCCACGCTGTGGCGGGGTTCTCGATACTTCAAAAGTCCGGCCGGCTATTGCGCCGCTTGCGAAGCAGAGAGTCCGAGCTTCTTGTGAAACCCAAGCAGGGCGACGATCCCCACCGCAAGGAGCAGCAACGCGCTTGGTTCGGGTGTGACGGTGGCACTTATCGTCTGGTCCTGAGAAATCGACCCGCCCGTGAGGACGAATTCCAAGCCAAATGCGTTAGCTGGCGGCGCATATACGCTGCAAGTGGTAAAGATATCGGACGTGCAGTCGTATACTCCCGGTACGATTATAGGACTGAGCTCAATGAACAGCGTCGTCAGCGGTGTCGAACCAATATACTGGAAGTTCTGGGTGGCGTCGAAGAAATCCAGTACGAGCGGATTTGTCGCCGAATTGGTCGCGTCAAAAGTGGTGGCATCACAGGCGCAGCTATTGATGATAATGTGGGGATCGGTTACCCCATCCGCCTTCGCTACCGGCGCCGCCATAACCACCAGCGCCGCGACCAGCATTCCAACTAGAAATAGGCTGCTCAACTTCATCTGCACACCCCCGTCAATTTTCTTGCGATCATAGACAATGCACGCCGCATGCCAAAATCCGATGCGCCCGGAATCTCCATAACTTCTTTATTTACAATACCTCAAAAAGCGCTCTTGCAAGAGGAACTTTAAGATGTGCAACTATTTGCGTATCTTAGCCTATCCGAACGCCGAACCATCCGCTGACCGCCGCGTCGCAAGTCACTCAAATCCGACAGTTTCCAGCTCTTGGACGGGCGCGCGTTGTAACAGAATTTTAACGGTTGTAAGCGAAATCTTGATCTAGAATCCCGGCCCATGCCAATCGAAAACATGCAAGCGGTCGCATCCGACGGTCCCCAAGCGGGCCAGCGAATCCTGCGCTTGAAGGGACCGTTGAGCCTGCACACCGTGTTTGAGTTTCAAAACCTGGTACGCGCCGAGACCTCTCCCAACGTGATCATCGATTTCAGCGGCGTGCCATTCATCGACTCAGCCGGATTGGGCGCTTTGGTCGGCGCTCATGTCTCGGCCCAGAAGACTCGCCGGAAGCTCTCGTTCACCGGAATGAACGCACAAGTGCTCGCCTTACTCGACATGACGCGCCTCCGGGGAATGTTCTCGATTTACGAGACAGTTGAACAAGCGGAACGCGCGCCGGCCTGAGCACGAGCTTCGAGGGTCGGCGTTTTAAGAACGCACGGGTAGACGGTTCTCGCCTGGCCTCGCTGATCTTCTGCCACGGCATATCGACCAGAGCTGCGATCCCAGACATCGCCACCGGGCCTACAAACTGGCCGACAAATCCGGACTGCTGTACGCCACCGACGTGTGCAAACAGCAGGATTACGGGAAAAAGTCAGCAGTCTACCCTCCCCACGATAACTCAAAGCCGAATAGTGTTGTCGACCGCCCCTGCAACGTTCTCAGCGTTGCCCCAAAGCGGCGTGACTTTCGGCGCTGCGGAGTTCGAAAAGTACTTGCAGAAATCCAAGCGGAACAGCCAGAAAACGAGAGCGAATTGAAGTCAGGAGTTGTTGGTCGGGGCGCGCGGATTTGAACCGCGGACCTCCTGCGCCCAAGGCAGGCGCCATTTCTCTCGGAAGTCCTTCCCTTTCAATTTTGTTTCTGAAAAACAAGGCGGTTAACAGAAAATCTAGTAGTTGGCACGTCTCCTTACCCTTCCTTTCGCGAATTGCGAAGAGATGCATAAAACTACGTCAAGGCGAGCTGAAGTGATGGTTGTTCCGGCGTTTACGAGGCAAATGCTAGTTCCGGAAGGCCCGCTTCGAATCACTTTAGCGTGTGAGCTAGGTCACAGCCGCCCTACGAAGGGTGAATGACAATTACGGCTTACATAGGAAACGAAATGTGAAAATCCTACTTGCGATCGACGGTTCCAGATTCTCCGAGGCGGCTGTACAAACCGTCCTCGTCCAAGCACGGCCACACGATACGGAAGTCCAAATATTGCATGTCGTAGAACCGCCATCCCTATTGGTAGCCAGGGAGATGGATGGGTATGACCGTGCCCTCGATGCCATGTGGGAAGCAGAAACAAGGCGGGCTGAGGCATTGGTCACGAAGGTTGCGGATGAGCTGCGCTCGAAGAACCTGAAGGTGACCACAACCGTCGAACAGGGTGACCCAAAATCCAAGATCATCGACGCTGCTTCAAAGTGGCGTGCCGACTTGATCGTCGTCGGCTCACATGGCCGCACGGGCCTGGAACACTTTCTGTTGGGAAGCGTTTCGGAGGCTGTCGCTCGCCATGCCGGCTGCTCCGTCGAGATCGTCCGAATTCCCTCGAAGCGCTGAGGAAGCGAGAACCCTTCCCTGCGAGTGATCCGGGAGGCGAGATGCGTACGACGGCGGTGCTAAGCCGATACGAACCAACGCCTGAGTCGGGGAAGAAATGCTCCCGATAAGGAGGGGGTAATGACATCCGCGCCGAAGAAAATCGTCCCCAGTTCCTCACGCAGCAAAGAACAAGCTCCCGTGCTCTGGTTCGAGGAGTTCGGAATTGCCGATGTCCCGCTTGTGGGAGGCAAGAATGCCTCGCTCGGCGAAATGATCCGACACCTCGTACCCAAAGGCATTCGCATCCCGAATGGATTTGCCACGACAGCACAGGCGTACCGACGCTTTCTCGAATTCAATGGCTTGGACGTGAAACTGCGCAAGCTCTTCGTTGCCCTATCCGTCGAGGATCTTAATCAACTCCGCCGGGTAGGTAGCCAGGCACGCGCTCTGATCCTGGAGGCTTCATTCCCCGAGGATTTGGATCGCGCTATTCGCGGTGGTTATGCTCGTCTGTGTGAGCAATATGGTTCGAACACAGACGTTGCCATTCGCTCAAGCGCCACAGCGGAAGACTTGCCTGATGCCAGCTTCGCCGGCCAGCACGAAACGTATCTGAATGTGCGCGGTGTAAACGCTGTTCTCGAGGCATGCAAAAAATGCCTTGCTTCGATTTTTACAGATCGTGCTTTCGCTTATCGTCAGATCCACGGCTTCGATCATCTCCGCATCGCCCTTTCAATCGGTGTACAGAAGATGGTGCGTTCGGACCTGGCTTCCTCCGGCGTGATGTTCTCAATCGACACGGAGACCGGCTTCACCAATACCGTGCTCATTAGCGCCTCCTATGGCCTCGGCGAGAACATCGTCCAGGGTGCGGTGAATCCGGATGAATTCATGGTGTTCAAACCGACCCTGAAACAGGGATTCCATCCAATCCTTTCGAAGACAGTGGGCACGAAGGAAACCAAACTCGTCTACGACGTCGGTGGCTCGAAATCCACGAAGAACGTTCCCGTCCCGCCCAGCGAGAGGAAGAAGCTGGCGCTAAGCGATGAGGAAATCCTTGAACTCGCGCGGTGGGCTTGCGTGATCGAGGATCACTATTCGGGCGTGAACGGTCGATACACGCCCATGGACATGGAATGGGCGAAGGACGGGATTACGGGACAGCTCTTCATCGTTCAAGCTCGCCCCGAAACCGTTCAATCACGAAAGAAAAAGCTGTCCCTTCGGACCTATCGGCTAAAAACGACCGGGAAGCGATTGGTCAGTGGACACAGTGTCGGCGAGGCGATCGGGTCGGGAAAGGCGCGCCTCATTCTCGACGCGCATGGCATGGGTGAGTTTCAGAGCGGCGAGATCTTGGTGACGGACAAGACCGACCCTGATTGGGAACCCATCATGAAGAAAGCTGGCGCAATTGTGACAAACCAGGGCGGGCGTACCTGTCACGCCGCGATCATCGCCCGCGAACTTGGCATCCCGGCCATCGTTGGAAGCGAGAATGCGACCGGCATGCTCAAGACCAGCCAGGAAATTACCGTTTCGTGCGCCGAAGGAGAGGTCGGCTACGTGTACGAAGGGCGTTCTTCCATTCGAGGTGTCCGAAGTGCCCCTGGATCAACTTCCCAGGCCACGCACAAAAATCCTCATGAACATCGGCAATCCCGAAGATGCGTTCAGCCTCTCGGCCATTCCCAATGACGGCGTTGGGTTGGCGCGACTGGAATTCATCATCGCCAACCACATTCAGGCCCACCCGATGGCTCTGGTCCATTTCGAGGATCTTGACAGATCCGAAGGTCAAGGCGCAGTTGGCCGACCTCACTGCATCTTACGAGGATAAGCCCCAATACTTTGTGGACAAGCTGGCGCAGGGCGTTGGGCTGATTGCCGCGGCCTTTTACCCAAAGCCTGTGATCGTGCGCCTTTCGGATTTCAAAACCAACGAGTACGCGCATTTGCTCGGTGGGCAGCAATTCGAACCCGTGGAAGACAATCCGATGATTGGCTGGCGGGGAGCGTCACGCTACTACCACGATCGCTACCGGGAGGGATTCGCGCTCGAATGCCGCGCCATGAAGATGGTGCGCGAGGAAATGGGTCTGGCGAACGTGATCCTAATGATCCCCTTCTGCCGGACAGTCGATGAGGGACGCGCGGTTTTGGCCGAGATGGCCAAGCACGGCTTGGAGCGCGGCAAGAATGGGCTGGAAGTCTATGTGATGTGCGAGATTCCGAGCAATGTCATCCTCGCTGATGAATTCTTCCAAATCTTTGACGGCTTCTCGATCGGCTCGAATGATCTGACTCAGCTCACGCTCGGTTTGGATCGCGATTCAGCGCTTCTCGCTTCTCTTTTTGACGAGCGGAATGAGGCGGTCCGGCGCATGATCCACCTTGCGATCGAAGCAGCGAAGAGGAATTCGAAGAAGATCGGTATCTGCGGACAAGCGCCCAGCGACTATCCGGAGTTCGCGCGGTTCCTGGTGGAACAGGGAATCGATTCTATCAGCCTCAATCCGGATTCAGTGTTGAAGACCCTCATGGATGTAGCAACAACGGAGCAGAAACTAAGGTAGTCGCCGACCTGGTTCGACTTCCCTGGCGGCACGGTCTCGGATGCGAAAGGGATTTCATGTGCGGCAGCCGGCACAGGCGAACACGAACGCCCTGTCAAGGCGATTCATTAGCCTGAGTCTGGCGGTGGCCTTTGTCCTAGCCTGTGGCTCAAGTTCGGCGCAAGCCCCTGTTCCGTGGCCGTACGCATTCTTGCGGAAATATGCCCATTTTTCTCCGGCTGAATTCCACGATATGGAGCAAGGCCGGGTTGTGGTGAAAGTCCTGCCGACACGGGTGAAGCAGGAGGTGGTGGCTTTTGGGGTTGTGCGGATCGACGTTCCGCAGGAGTTCTTCGTTGCACAGTTCCGGGATATCGAGAAGTTCAAGAAGGGCAGATTCGTGCCCAGGGTCAAGAAATTCAGCGACCCGCCGAGCCCGGAAGATTTGAAAGGGCTAAGTCTCGAGCTGGGCGAGATCGAATCCCTGAAGAGATGCCGAGTCCACGATTGTCCGGTGAAATTGTCCGTTGAGGCGATGGAGAGCTTTCAGCGCCAAATCGACTGGAAGGCTCCCGACTACCGGGAGCAGGCTGCCGAGCTCCTGCAACAGATTCTATTGCGCCGGGTGCAAGCGTACTTGGCCGACGGCAGCTCCACTCTGGGACGCTACGACGATAAGAAATATTCGCTCGATCTGGCCGCAGAGTTCCGGGGACTGCTCGATCAGTCGCCCTACCTAGCCGAGTACGTTCCGGAATTCGACCACTACCTGCGTGAATACCCCGGGGTTCGCCTGGAGGGAGCCGAACATTTCGTTTATTGGTCGAAAGAGAAGTACAGCCAGGAAGCCAAAGCGGTGATTGCCGTCACCAGCACCAGTATCTATCGGCAAGAAGACACGCTTGGCAAACCATTTCTCATTACTTCCCAACAAATCTACGCGAGTCACTACTTCGACGGATCGCTGGGAGTAGCCTTGCTCGTGGATGCCAGGGAGGACCAGACAACGCCTCGCATCTATTTGGTGAACCTGAACCGCTCGCGAATCGATTTCCTGCGGGGATTTTTCGCCTTCCTTATACGCGGAACCATTACACGCAGGCTTCAGTCTGAAATGAAGAATGTAATGGGGTCGTTGAAGAAAAAGATGGAAGCATCTTACCTCGAAGAAAGCTCGCGTGTGGAACCTAGGGCAGCGCTACCTTGAGCTACTCACAGTCCGGAAGTATTTTTCAGCAACCTACTAGAGAGACGACATAGATTCTGTCGGTCTCTAATAGCCTGCAAAGGTAAGGCAGAGCAAGAGATACAGGCGGAAATCTCCACGATCGTGCCGCCGCACGCTGGGCACGGCTGAACACCGATGGGGGCAGTCACCTTCAGTTCACTGGGTCGCAATACCTGTTCTCCTTACTCATCCGATTTGCCAAGAACCGATTCCCTATTTCTTTGAGTACTTCAGCTTCTTCATCCTCTTGTAGCTAGCCAGAGCCTGATTAATCAGCAGGTATGCCGTCATGGCGGATTCGATCCTTTCCACCTGCACGGTCTTCTCTTCCAGCTTCTTGTAATCCTGGAAAAACCTTCGGATCATTGCCAGCTTGTGCGGCGGCAGCTCGCTTGCCTCGTGGTAGTGGTTGTACTCGGGATCGGCAGTCGCAACAGCGACGATTTTGTGGTCCACGGCGCCCACGTCGATCATCGTCATCACCCCGATCGTCCGAGCTTGCATGAGCGTCAGCGGCACGACCGGTTCCTGGCAAAGCACCAGCACGTCTAGAGGATCGCCGTCTTCTCCGAGTGTCTGCGGAATGAACCCGTAATTCGCCGGGTAGTACACCGCCGAATACAGCACGCGGTCCATGCGCAGCATCCCGCTCTTCTTGTCGAGTTCATACTTAACGCTCGAACCCAGCGGAATCTCGATCACCGCGTTGAACACTTTCGGCACCCCGGACTCAAATCGTGCCAAGGATGGTTCATGATCTCCTCCGATTCGTGTCCGACGAACGGGATCGGCGTGCGATAGCAGTGCCGTCACCTCCTCATCCGCCACCTGTGAGAAATTTTCGTAGAATTGCCCGATCGCGTAGAAGTCTTTCGGTGTATGGACACAGATGAACTCATCCACCTCAGGTGCGAGTCGGCTGCAAGTTGACTGGGAGGCCACCGGAACCGCGACTACGACGCGAGCCGGTTTCATCTGTCATAATGCCATGATGGCGGCTCGCATGCTGGAGCCCGTGGCCATGCCATCGTCTTATAAGGAGAACGGTTAGCCCTTCGACTCTTAAAGGGGGCTGCGCGCCCCGATAGAGATTCTCGCGTCGTTCCAGTTCCTTCTTCACCTTTGGAGTGATTTGCTCGATTTGCCCTTCGGAAATGCCTACGGCTTCTATGATCTCCCGGTCGAGCACATGCCTGCCGCCCGTGGCAATGGCACCAAATCCGAATTCCTCTTGTCCCCGAACGCCGAGCTTGCGCGAAAGAAATATGTCCAACAGAGCTCGCAACGCTCTCGCCACCTCAAAGGCGACTGGGACGCCGCCCCGTGGAATCCCGAGTACAACTACATCGTTGCGATTCGCGTATGCGTGTAACCGCTCCGCTAATTTGCGGCCGGCCTCTTGTCGATCCTGAAAGACCGTGTATTCGCCTCCGAGAGCCATGCCTATCCTCTCGCTCTAACAAAGTCCGAGACCTTAGGTGCTATCGTCAGATAACGTACAGGGTTGGACGGATGCTGCAGTGATGCGCATCACAGACGATTGCCGGAATGGACGCTACGTTCGCGTGAGCTCTATATGAACGCGACCAATGGTCAAGCAAGCATCTTACGCCCGCCGTTTGCGAATCAATCTCAAGTCGAAAAATGAAGAGGAACTGTTTAAATGGTTTCTGGCATGCCTGCTTTTCGGAAAGCCGATTCAGAGGGAGATTGCAGAGCAAGCCTATCGCGAGCTCGTGGTGGCGGGGCTTACGAGCCCTACGGCAGTCTTGCGGGCAGGATGGGACAAGCTCGTCCTGCTGTTGGATCGGGCTCACTACGTCAGGTACGATTTTTCTACGGCAACGAAGCTTCTTGAGGTTTCTCAGGAGCTGAAGCGCGGTTACGGTACCCTAACAAACCTCCTTGCCCAGGCCAAGACTGCGCCCGAACTCTCTGGCGAGCTGCAGAAACTTAAGCATATCGGACCTGTAACGGCGCGCATCTTCCTTCGTGAAATCCGCCCGATTTGGTACCGCCGCGCGGCGTTGAATAAGCGCACTTAACTGCAGATGTTCAGAGGCTGGGTGCAATCTGTTCCCTCAGATCGAATCGCGCGATCTCCATATATTGTCGCGCCTGATTCCATCTGGTCCGGGTGTGGAAGCCGGTACAAAGCTCCTTCATTTTTTCAGCGATGCCTGAGGCATAGACCCCGTCGGCAAGAGAAGCATGGCACCGGCGAATCAGCGTTGGGTACAGGCGCAGACCCTGTGGAATCCTGTCTGCCATCTCGATCACGTAGATGAACGATTGGTCATTGCGCTCAATTGTGTCAACCGCATAATCGTCGACAAAATTGCCGGCACCGTACAGAATTGGCCGGTCTTTGTAGAACTCGATCCCGCGGAAAACGTGGCTTGAGTGACCAAAGATGATGTCTGCCCCCGCTTCGATAAGTGCACGAGCGAAAATGACATGTTCTTGGGGAGGACGGTAACCCCAATTGGATCCCCAGTGAGCGGACACAATCAACAGGTCCACAGCTAGCCTGCTTTCTCGAACGATATCCAGCAGCTTTGCCGCCCGCGGATCACGTAGGTCTGTAGGGACATAGAAAACGCCAGGCCGGGCTGAAGTCGCTTCCCAGTCGGGCTCGTTGTCGGTGAAAGCAAGCAGTCCGAGCTTTCGCCCACACACTTTGGTTGTGGCAAGACGCGATGCTTGTGCATGATTCAGCCCCGCTCCGCTATGGACGATTCCGGCTCGATCCAGTATCTCGAGCATCTCGCACAACGCGTCATATCCGTAATCAAGGACGTGATTATTAGCCAGAGAAACGGCATTCATCCGGGGAGCTTCGAGCACTGCGATGTTCTTTGCAGCCGATCGAAAGTGAAAGGGCTTGGGATATGCAGACCACGGGGTCCCTCGATTCGAAATAACACATTCGAGGTTACAGAGCCGCCAGTCAACGCTATGCAAAATCGGAAGGGTATCTCCCCAAGGGTACTCTGGCGGAGCATTTTCCAAGACCTCGTTCACTAGACGCCCCAGCATGCAGTCGCCGAGCAACAGTACATTGAGGGGCCTTCTACTCAGACCTCCGGAGGCCGGGGTGCTCCGTTGCCCATCGGGTGGGTCCGTTTCCGTGATATTCAAGAGTCGTTCCTCTCTTTGCTCTCATGATTCAATGCGCCGAATGCGCATCGAACCCGGCTGGCCGATTACCCCATCGACCTCAATGCTGACCGGAAGAAACATCTTGACGATTTCGGCGCTCGTCGTGAGGTGCTGTGTCACTTTCGAGGTCCTGATTTCGGAAACTCCTGCACTAAGAGCCAAAGGCAAGACGAGTTGATCGGCAAGATAATGATCGATGGCCCCATCGGTGGCCAGAAATCCGATGAATTCATTGACCGCCTCGTCGGCGACAGTCTCCGCGCGCTTGCCGAGCGCCCCGAGCCCATAGAAACAACACTGGCAGTTCTCAAATTCTGCGAGCAGCAACAGAAGCGACCCTCTCGACGGTGAGGGTAGGCGGAGGATCGCGATTTCGATTGCCCTCGACACATCGCTGAGTCGCTTGACGGCCTGCAGCTTTTGGCGCTCAGCAATGCTGTAGTTCAAATTGGCCACTGCCGAGATGCCCCGGATGTTTTTCAGATTCCCGCGATTGATCAGGCACAACGGCGAGAGCCGAGAAGCCGGTCGAACCGTAGCCAGAACGCGCCCGCCACCTCGCGGATAGAAGCCAGCGGCCTCTAGTTCCAGTCGAATGTCAAAGCCGATCTTTCGCATGTAGTGTAGCCAATGCATTTCCAGAAAGTGGAAGCAGGGACTCCACGGCACATGGGTTCCTCCTGTCAGAACAACGGTGGAACTCGCCGTAGCAAAGCTTAGCGGAGGTAGAATTGTCTGGAGTACGAGTGAAGTGGATCCCGCTGTGCCAATATCGAACTGAAAGTCGCCGCAGGAGAGACCGGTCGGCTCGAACATGAGAGATTGCGATCCGAGCCGGTCGCCCTCAACCTTAGCTTTCCCTATCTCACGAGCGGCTCCCACCGCCCTCAAGTGTTGCGCCATTAGCCCAGGCTTCGCGCGCCGACTGCGAATGTTTGTCAGTGTGAAAGGTTTGCCCGTCATCAACGCCAGCGCGAGCGAAGTTCTTAGAATTTGTCCGCCGCCTTCGCCGAGTGAGCCATCGATCGAGAGTGAGTGTTGAGTTGGGGGCATCGGCAGTCATTTGCCGCGAGCAGTCATTCGTCCGGTCTCTTTATCCGGCCATGAGAGGCTGTCTCTGATGAGCGATACGACCGAGACGACCGTTACGTTTGCTGCGTCGATGTCTGGGCGCAGAGGAACTGTGTCCGTGCAAAATATGCGCCTCACACCGAGGGACCACAACTGCAGCCACGACGAGCCTGTGAAGAGACCGTGGGTGACCAGGATGTAAATTTCTTGAACGCCGGCTGCCCTCAGTTTTTCGCAAGCAGCGACTAGGGTCCCACCCGTGTCGATCATATCGTCGACGATCACAACCCTAGCCCCAACTGTGCCGACGGGGCCGTGATGGATGATCCCTTTTGCAGTCCTCTCTTTTTCAAAGTATGGCGTCACTCCTATCGGCACCCCCGCCGCCCTCTTGACGGCCTCGCAACGGCCAATTGCCCCGTTATCGGGCGCCACAATCGTCGCATCTGTTAGTCGGTGCTTCTGAATGACCTTGGCAAACAGGATGGCCGTCGACAGGGAGACCAATGGGATGGGAAATAACTCCTTGTCGCGTCCACTATGCACATCGACGGTCAGTACTCGGTCGATTCCGGAGCCTTTAAGGAGCGCTCCAACCCAAGCGGTCCCCAAGCTTTCTCCTAGTTTGTCTTTGTCCTGCCTGCTATAGGCAAGATAAGGAAGCAGGGCCGTGACCTTATCCGCTCCTTCTTTCTTGAGGGTATGGGCGAGCAGCATTGCCGAAAGAAAACCTTCGTCCGGGGGAGCGATTGTTCCCAATATCACGCAATGTTCGCCGGATACAGCCTCCTCGACGCTCGCGTACAATTCTTGGTTGTGGAAGCGGCGCACGGTAAATCGACCCGCTTGCACGGAAGCAATGGCCCGGAGTTGCCGGGCGATGTTCTCGAAGGCCGAAAAGCTAAACAGAATCATAAGCATTACTCAATCGCTGGCCCCCGGCACGGGCACACACCATGCCTGCTCAATCAACTCGAGCCGCCGTCCCTTTAGCCGCTTGCTGAATTCTTTGCTTGGGAACGATGCGAACAGTGCTGGCTTGAGGCCCTCTTTCTCCCTGCTCCTCGACAAACCTGACAGTCGCCCCGACCTTCAATCGTGGAAAGGCTGGGCCAAGAACGCTGTTCTTGTGAAAATAGATCTCGCGCCCGTCATCCGAAGCCAGAAATGCGTAACCTTCGCGCGGAACAATCTGGCTCGCGCGAGCATCGAGAAGCGGTGTATGACTCTTTATGTCGCCTCGCTGGCGACGAGCGTAATCCTGCAAACGCCATCCCGCATCGAGGAGGTGATTGACTTCCTCCCGTCCCCGGGCTTCGAGGTTGTGCCCCGCGACTTCGACGATATCTAGTTGCCAAAGGGGCAGCGTCTCGAGCACGCCCATCGGCAACTCGTCTCTGACTTCTTCGCTATGCGCTTTTCGCTTGGCCATGGCTCCTTCACATCGCGCAGAATGCGTAGCCACAGGAAGAACAAGAGACGCAGCCAAAAGCCTCTATCATCGTACCGTCGCACTCTGGGCACGGCTGAACGCCGACAGGGCCAGTCTCCTTGCTGTCCCCGGGCCGCAATACCTGTTCTCCTTTGCAACCATCGCGAAAAACCGTGATGCCTTTGCATCCTAGTTCGTGAGCCAGGAGAAAGGTCCTTTCAATGTCGTTCCGAGTCGCCGTGCGGCGCAGATTCACGGTCTTGCTCACGGCATTTTCAACGTGCCGCTGAAAGGCTGCCTGCATGCGAACATGCCATTCGGGCTCAATGTCATGGGCGGTTACGAACATGCGCCGGATAGATTCTGGGATTTCCTTCATGTTCTGTACGCTACCGGTATCTGAGATCGATCGCCGAATGCTCTCGGTCAAGTAGGCTCCTGCAACGCGTTCGAAAATAGGGTGCAAATGGAACTCCTTCACTTCCCCAAGCACGCGGCGGACGTAACACATCGCGAAGAGCGGCTCGATGCCGCCAGAACATCCTGCGATGAGGCTAATCGTTCCCGTTGGCGCGACGGTTGTCGCTGTGGCATTGCGCCTCTTGATGCCGCGAGTTGGGAAGACACTTCGCCAGTAATTCGGAAACACTCCCCGCCCTTCACCGAGCCGGCAAGACTCAGCGTCGGCCTCCGCAGAGACGAATTTCATCAGTTCATCCGCCGTAGCCAGCGCCTCGGGCGAATCGTAAGGCAGCCCAGCAATATAAGAAGATCAGCGAGACCCATTATCCCGAGGCCGATCTTGCGATTGGCGAGAGTCTGTTTTTCGATCTCCGGCAGCGGATAGTGGTTCGCTTCCACGACGTCGTCCAAGAACCGAACAGCTAGGCGGACCACGGAGCGAAGGCGTGGGAAGTCAATCCGCGAGTCGCGTGCAAAATGCGCAACATTGATCGACCCGAGGTTGCATGATTCATAGGGCAGCAGGGGTTGCTCGCCGCATGGATTTGTAGCCTCAATCGGACCAATGGCGGGAATTGGATTCTGCCTGTTTATCGCGTCCAGAAACACAAGACCCGGATCGCCCGTCTTCCATGCCCAATCAACAATGGCGTCGAACACATGTCGGGCATTCACACGACGAACTTCCTGGCCGCTGCGGGGATTGACCAATGGATATTCGGCACTCCTGCGGACCCAATCCATGAATGCGTCCGACACAGCCACGGAGACATTGAACGTGCGAAGCGTGTCAGATTCGCTCTTCGCCGCGATGAATTCCAAAATGTCGGGATGATCGAACCGCATGACTCCCATGTTCGCCCCACGCCGCGCGCCTCCCAGCCGAGTGGTCTCGCAGGCGTAGTCGAAGAGCTTCATGAATGAGACCGGACCGCTGGATTCGCCTCGGGTCGACCCAACGGCGTCACCACGCGGCCGCAGGTGAGAAAAGGAAAAGCCAGTCCCGCCACCTGTCTTCTGAATAAGAGCCATGTTCCGAAGCGTGCCGAAGATGGAGTCCATGGAATCTTCGATTGGAAGAACAAAACACGCAGAAAGCTGTCCCTGAGAAAGGCCCGCATTCACAAGCGTTGGCGAGTTGGGTAAGAAATCAAGAGCTTGCATCATCTGAGAGAAGGAGGTGGCCGTCTCTCGCACGTCGGCGAAGGGAAGAAATCGGCGTTCGACCTTTGCGATTTCGCAGGCGACACGCCAAAACATTTCGTCGGGAGTCTCTAAGGGGTTCCCTTCGGCATCACACAACAAGATTCGCTTTCTAAGAATCTCGTGAGCGATGGTGTTCAGTTTATCGGGCATTAGCGTCTGTGGACGACTGGGTGGCCGCCACCGAATTTCATGTTCACCCTTCAATCAGGGCTTTGCGGAGTTGTCGCCTCCAACCTGCGCGTAAAGGCTAATCAACGGCCGCGCCTGCTATTCGTCGTCCTCTAGAGAAGAGCCCTCCTCTGGGACGTCCTCAGTTAGCGCGGACTCGTCGCTTTGCAGGAGGCCTTCAACGCGACTCAGTACTTCAATCTCCACCATCTCGATCACATCTGCGCCAGGTTCTGCGTCCGCCGCGAGAGCTTCATCCAATCCCTCTACTGCGTCCGGCGTAAGCATCTGCTGTTCAATCGCAAAGGCACCGAACCGACGTACAATGACCTCGGACCGTGCTGACGCTAGAACCGAAGCCTTCTAGCGAAGTTATGCACCTGCGCGCGAGGGGCAGCATGCCGTGCTCTAACGCGGGCCACGGAACCTTCAAGCCGAATCACTCCCTCTAGAGCTGCCTTCTGAATCAAAATCAACACCAAGAGAACGGTTCCCACTGTGCTGAGCACAACGCTGAATATGATCAACGCTGCCACGGCCTCGCGAACCTGGTAAGAGGCCATGGCAGCCAGAGCAACCCCGATGCCGCCCGCGCTGACTTTCACGATTGCGCGAGAGGAACCTTTCATACGCATTTGCCCCACTTCAAAGCTTGACTTTATATCTTCAGGGATCGATTTAAGCCGGCACGGTCGAGCCCAATTCCGCCACTATTTCATCAAGCGCACTTGCAAATTCGCCAGGTCGCAGCGCAGGCGCTGCCAGCCAAGTCTCGCCGTCGCGCACAGCCCGCAGCCATAGGCAACTGTCCTCAATCGGATAGGAATAAAACACGTTGCAATCGGACCCGCTTAACAGATCCATAAGCGGGCTCCGCTGGGTCACGGGGCGTGTGCTTAAGACCAACCGAAACGGACGCTGATCGACAAGCGAGCGAACCTCTTCCATGGTAGAAGCAAACCACCAACGGCATCCCCGTTTCTCCAGCCGCCTAGTCAGCTGCCAACAGCCTCGTTCGCTCTCACCGATCAGAAGCACGTTCACACCGCTGCGTTCCATAGCACCCCTCCAGTGCGGATTTTCTACAAGCGGTATCCCGAGATTTCATTGCTCCCGAATATGCATTCTCAGTGTCACGTGCAGCGCCCATTCGATCTGCCGAGACCTGCCGAAAGATGTTATGAGCCTCACCCCTTGGCTCGGCCGTTTTCCAGATTTGAGCCAATCCTTTCGGGCGGCATTTGCAGCATCACAATGCGCATTTCTACTGCCCACCCATTGCCTGTCGCCGTGACTTGGGTCACAGCGATGGGTGATAGAGCACACCTACTCTGAAGGCGGTCGGCGGTACGCTCCCGTCCGCAGTTCATCCGCCTACAAAGAGGGTAAACATGGCACAACAAGGACTCGCAACACAATCGACTCAGAAGGCCGCGCCAGCAATATGTCTGGGCCGTCTTGGTGACGACGTCCAGCAGATGTTCGATTCCATAGCCCGCCGGGCGTTCGAGATTTTCCAATCCAACGGCAACGCCCCAGGACACGATGTCGTGGACTGGCTTCAGGCCGAAAGGGAGTTATTCCACCCGGCCCACATCGATGTTTCGGAATCTCCCGAGGGGTTCACCATCCGCGCCGAAGTGCCGGGCTTCAACACCAAGGAAGTCGAAATTGGCCTCGAGGGCCGGCGCCTGACGATTGCGGGAAAACGTGAGGCGCGCGAGGAGCGAAAAGACAAAAAAACTATTTACTCCGAGCGATGCTCGAACCAGATTCTTCGTGTTGTCGACCTTCCGGCAGACATCGACGCGGAAAAGACGAAGGCGAGCCTGAAGGATGGCATGCTCGAGCTGGAAGTCCCAAAGGCGGCTCCGGCTAAACAAATTCCGATCGGGCTGAAAGCGGCTTGATTTCCAGTGGCGCTTGGCTTGGCGCAAGTGCGACTAGGTTGGCTTGAACCTAAGCGCACAAGAATCAAGAACGCTTGCTAGTCCGGTTCCGACTCGTCGAGCTGACCTTCTCAGCGGATGAAGGGACGGTGCGAGATGTCACGCAATGTTGGAACTGCAGAACGTATTGTCCGCATAATGATTGGTCTTGTGCTGATCGCCTTAGGCTTGTTTCATGTTTTCAGCGGCACGTTGGCCATAGCTGCTTACGCGGTTGGCGCCATCGCCATCGTCACAGGATTCGTGCGGTATTGCCCGGCATGGGCGATATTGGGCATTAATACCTGTACGACGAACCAGCCGAGATAAGGTGAGGGAGCGCACTTCACGGAGCCTGTCCCATGCTGAAGGTGTGCCCGCACCCTTCCCCAACTCTTTATGCCGTCGAAACACCAGCAACTCGCATCCGCTCAAACCCCTGCTTATCGTGAAGCTCCCGATCCGATCGTCCCAGAAGAGTACGAGCGTTCGCCCCAGTTGGTTGATAAGTGGGCGAGAGAAGCATTTCTAACTTTGCCTCGCGTACGCGTTTTCTTCATCGACGGACTGCGTACTCCGACGAGTTCCGTAGGCCATGCGGGAGTCAACGAAGTCAGGCTGCGTCATGGCCGGATCGTGCGCGAAGGATTGCGCGCAACACTCACAGAGTTGCGGCTTCGGAAAGCCGCTCAACAAAGCCAAGCGCCTGCTGAACAAACATCCGCAGTTAACATCTCGAAAGAATAGCTAACGCCGATTTGGATTCGTGAGGTTCGACCCATGCTCTCCCCAGCCATTCCGCGCACGTGATGGGCCGATCGAAGACAGGGATCATCTCTATCTGCTTCCGACTGCCCTCATGATCAGTGTCGCCGCCTTTCTTGCGTCGTCCTCATTGCGAAAGCAATGACCGCGGAATACCTTCTGCCAACGGAGAAGCTCAGGTCGGCTCTAGGGTCCGCAACCGTCTGCCCCGCTCCTACTCGCGCATTATCCCGAACTCACGGCAATTGCAGTTGGACGATAGACTGACTTCGAGAGCAGGTGCCTTCACGACCGTGATGGTCGAAGCACAGTGGCTCCGTTACGCCTTTTAAGCGAACGAACAGATCTTCGGCTTCACCAGCCGGACAAAATCATCTTACCGCATGCGAATTGCGTCATGGTGCGTCCCGGCGTTGAAAACAATTGCTTCATCTGCAGCCAGGGATTCATCCACATATACCGGCAGGTTGTAGAGCGAACCGACCGGGGGCATGGCGCCGGGCTCGCAATCGCGAAAACGGTTGCTGAATTCCTGCTCACTGGCGAGTCGCAGGGATTTCCCCAGTTCGGCACCTAACTTATTCAGTTTCACGTGGTTCGGCGCTGGTAGCACTGCCAGGATCATTTCTTCGCCTGCCCAGAGGACCACGGTCTTCGCAAGCTCTTTTCCAGAGATCTGCATTGTGGCGGCTGCTCCTTGCGCGGTGTATGCGGTGTCGTGCGTCATCACCGAGTAAGGAATCTTGTTTTCGTCAAGCAAACGTTTCAGACGGGTCGATATGCTCATGCGAAACTCCTTTTTGTGCGCAGTCTGCTCCGCCAGCCACAGAGCTGTGATCACAATCACTGAGCATGGAAAAGGATTAACATGAAATAAGTACATGCTTTTTGTTGCTCAAATCGCATGCGAGTCAATTCCAGACTGCATCTCGACAGTGAGAGCGTCGATTTTTTACTAGGACGGAGGAGCAAGATGCCTATCGGAGAAATCTGCATCCGTGAAGTGATTATCTGCAATCGGTCCGTCAATGTGCTCGAAGCAGCTCAGTTGATGCGGCGGTACCATGTGGGCGATTTAGTGATAGTTGACGAATCAGGAGGAAAGCGCATTCCGGTGGGTTTGATTACTGACCGAGACATCGTTACAAGCGTGATCGCGATGCAACTCGATCCCACCACAATCACGGCAGGTGATCTCATCAGCCGCGAAATCGTTGTGGTCAGAGAAGACCAAGGCGTCTTCGACACAATAGAGCACATGCGGGCACATGGCGTCCGGCGGATGCCCGTCGTCGACCACCAAGGGGCATTGGTCGGTATCATCGCGGTTGACGATCTGATTGAGTTACTCGCCGAGGAACTAAGCAAACTGCCGAAATTAATTTCCAGGGAACAGGCTCAAGAGGCTGAACGAAAGCCAAGCAATTCCCCCGCTGTCGCCTCGTTTGGGAAGGTGGCCGGATAATAACGATCCCTGCCGACTGTGCGGGTTACGGGTGCTCCTTGCTGCGCACTGTCAGTTCCAGTCCATCATATGCGATTCGTACTTGCACGCCGCGCTCCCGCCCAAGCGCCTGGACCCGAGCGGTAGCCGTGCTGGCATCTGTTTTTACGATCTGCGATCCGCAATGTGTTATCACGATATGTGATGTGCCCTCTTCGTGGCACCAATCCAACTGATCGCGGATCGAAGCATGCCCGATCAGCACTTCACCTCTACGCCGCAGGATCGGTCGAATAATCGACGCGCCATCGCCAATGTACAGTCGAATTCCGGACAACGCATCGTGGCGCTCACGAATGGAAACCAGATCCGGCACGTAGAATACGGCAACACCGCCTGCAGTGATGCGGTAACCGACTGCAGGGGCGATCAGCGAGTGTTCGACCACAAAGGCTTCGAGCTCAACATTGCCGATTCTCACTGGCCGTCGAGGGATGATCTTCTCCCGCTCGCGGATGGGATAACGCTCCAGCCCATCCCACGTCTGTGCCGTTGCATAGACCGGGCATGCAGCTCCCTTTTTCAATCCGCCGGCGTGATCAAGATGTGCGTGGGTCAGGATGATCGCTTGCGGATGCAACGCCTTAAGTTTGTCGATCCAATCTGCACCGCAGTCAACTAGAATTCTGTCGTTTACCATCAAGCAGCTATGCATCCGGTGTAGTGCCGTCCGTGCTTCGATTTCACCGCGTGTACCGAGAAAAGTCAGTTTCATCATATCCAGCGATATCGCTGATTTAAGCAATAAGGAAATGCGGTCGCCACAGGAACTCTCTCGAATTCTGAAGAAGCAACCCTAATTCGGTGCCCCATGTACGTGGTCATGATAGCGTCGGAACTCGCACCTGTGATCCAGGTAGGCGGCCTTGCGGACGTAGTCTCGGGTCTCAGCCGCGAATTGGAGATTCGCGGAAACGCAGTTGAAATCATTCTGCCCAAATATGACCAGATGCGATACGACCGCATCTGGGGGCTTCAGATGGACTACCGGGATTTGTGGGTCCCGTGGTATGGGACAGCGATTCATTGCTCGGTCTATTTCGGTTTCGTGAATGGCCGCAAGTGCTTCTTCATAGAGGCGCACTCGCGCGACAACTTCTTCCATCGACCGAGCGCTTATGGTTATGCCGATGACGTGATGCGCTACGCATTTTTTAGCAAGGCCGCGCTAGAGTTCATGCTCAAGACGAACAAGGGCCCCGATGTGATTCATTGCCATGATTGGCAGACGGCGCTAGTACCTGTGTTGCTCTACGAGATCTACCAGCATCACGGAATGGCGAATCAACGCGTCTGTCTCACGATTCACAACTTCGGCCATCAAGGCATGCCACCGACACGCACATTGGCCGCGGCCAGGACGCGTGGAAATCGTTTTCGGCCCGCCCACACAACTCCGGGGTGAAGACTACGCCTCGATTGCAAGGAAAATAGAGGAGGCGGTCAAAGCCTTGTGAAGGAACAACAAGAACAATAGTGTGAGTTTCAAGTTGTTGCAGATGAGAAGTCGGTGTGACCGAGATCACTGATCGGATGTGTCCGCCATCTATACTCGGGGAGTTCTGGCACGGAAATCTACAGGAGGTATCAGGCTATGCCCGCCACGCGTACTGCCTTAGCGAAAGATGTATCACAGGAAAATCGGGGAGATCATCCGGTAGTGCAGCATTTGCAGCGCCAGGTCGCAAATGCCTTCGTTCTTTATGCCAACTACAAGCATTATCACTGGCAGACGTTCGGCCCTTTGTTCCGGGACTTGCATTTGATGTTCGACGAGTTCGCCAAGGACGTGCTGGCCACGGCCGACGAGTTCGCAGAACGCGTACGCATGATCGGACAAGATGTGCAAAATGTCCAATTGCGGCAGATGCAGGAGGCAGCCAGTGTCCAATCAGCATCCACCAATCAGTCTATGCGCGAGGCGATCGAAGAGGCGGACGCGAACGTGCTTGTGATCATCAAGGAAATGCGAGAGGCAGCCAAGTCCGCCGACGAAAGCAACGATCCCGGTACAGTCGATTTGCTTTCCAGGGTCGTTCAAATCCACGAAAAGCACGAATGGTTTTTGCGGGACATTCTGAAGAAGAAGGACGGTTTGGTAGCCTGAGCCCAAACGGAATCTCGCCCAAAGTTGTTGTCGGAGGCAGCCTAGAAGAGGCTGCCTCCCGCTGATCACGTGACGCTCTCGATGAAACGCTTCATCCGGCGGTAGTGAGAGCCCTTCCAGTAGACTTTCTTGCAGCCGGAACAAGCGTAAAACTCCTCGAAGTACTTCGCCGTCTCTGGCAAAAGACGCTGCAGGATGGACTCCTTCTGAGTCGCCTGGAGTAGCGCATTGCAGTGCATGCATCGACGAAATGGGACCATTTCTGGGATTAGCTCGAACTCGCGCAGCACTTCAACCAACTGTTGGGCGGGCTCAGTCCCTCGCACATAATAGCCGTGCCTGACTTCATTGCGCTTGAGCAACCCACAATCTCTGGTCAACAAAATGCGGTTTTCACTCGAAGACAGGCGAGCTACTTCTTCATCCCGATAATCGCTTCGATAGAGAGTGTCGAACCCTAACATCCGAAGATACGCTGCGAGCCGGCCCAAATGCCCATCGGCGACAAAACGTTTCTCGCCGGTCATCGCGGGCTGCAAATGCGCAAGCGGGCCGATGTCGATGGATCGAAACCTGGGAAAAACACTGACTCGATCTCCATCCTGGGTGCGATAGCCAAAATCCACTGGCTCGCCATTTGCCAGGATGAAGTCCACCTCGGTGTGCGGAACACCGATGGCTTCGATGGTATCTTTGATAGACCCACTGACAACGAAGGTGGACGTTATGGCTTGCTTCTTTCTTTCGGGTGGAAGAAAGTCATTTAACTGCGCGTAAAACCGGATGCAGATTTGTTTCATTATAGATTCTGCGCGGACATTCCTTCAGGGCTGCGCCCGCATTGAAGGTACCTACTTCGACAGGTTGGAGGCGAGTTGGGCGCGCGCACGACTAACCCGGCATTTCAGAGCACTGTGGGTGATCCCCAATGTCTGGGCAGCTGCCCTAGCCGTAAGACCATCCACGCAAAATAGCTGCAGCGCCTCGCGAAACTTGGAGGAGAGGCACCTCAGTTGTGCATGCAACAACTCTCGAAGCTCCCGCTCTCTGCACGCTTCCTCCGGGCTACGTCCAGCCAAAGGGAACTGGTCCCAGATTGCGTCACCTTGCTGATCGCTCGTTTCGTCGATCGACAAGACCGCTTGCCTGGGCCGTCGCCTCGCTTTCATGCGGGCAGAGTTTATGACAATTCGGGTGAGCCACGTCGACATCTGAGAGCGACCCTCGAATTGTGAAAGATGGCAAAAAGCCGAAATAAGAGCATCTTTAACCGCATCCTCCGCATCCTCATGATTGCCAAGCTGACGGAGCGCTATGCGATACAAGCGAGATGAGTAACGTGACGCCGTTCTCTCCAACTCCTGTGAGCTGCTTCTGACCTGAATCTCGGTTTTTCTCACCGAAACAAGAGTCGGCAAAGCTTCGTTTGTAGCCGCCTGGGTCCGCATGTTGTCACTCCTTTGAGAATGGCTGCGTTCCTCCATTTCAATCAATCCGATCACGGCTTGAAAGTAATTCGCCTGAACTCTGCTGACTGTGATTCCAATCACATCTTCTCCAAACCGATACGCGTAGAAAGAAGACCTACGATTGGATTCGATTCGATCGAGAGGCAGGTCGGGAGGATGAACATCCTGGTTAAAGAGATCATGTCAAGGGACCTCATTTGGTGGACGCCTGTGCCTCGCCAAAACTCTGGCCGCCTGCGGATTCAATAACATAGAGACCGCTCTGCCGCGAGCGTTTTGCTATAACTCGGGCCATGCTTAACCTGTTTTCGCTGTGGTTTGGAGCGCTCGTTCGTCTTTTCCGTCATCGCGGGAGTTTGGTCCTCGAGAACTTCGCCCTTCGCCAGCAACTCGCTGCTCTAAAACGTCGCCACCCGCGGCCGCACCTCGGACTCCTCGATAAGCTCTTCTGGGTTGCCGTCCGTCGATTCTGGTCAGGCTGGAAAGAAGCTCTCATCGTGGTCTCGCCTGACACCGTGGTCCGCTGGCATCGGGCTGGCTTCCGCCTGTATTGGAAACTGATTTCGAAAATGACGAAGCGAATCGGAAGAAGGCAGACGCCGAAGGAACTGCGGGCGTTGATCTTCCGGATGGTTCGCGACAATCCGACCTGGGGAGCGCCCCCGCATCCACGGCGAGCTCCTCATGCTCGGGTTCGATGTCTCGGAACGGACCATCTCCCGCTGGATGAAACGAGCACCAAGAGACCCTGAGCCGGCCAAACGTTGGCTCGCCTTTCTGCACAATCATCGGGAAGCGATCGCTGCAATGGACTTCTTCACCGTTCCCACCATCACGTTTGGCGTGATCTACGTGTTCTTCGTAATCACTCATAATCGTCGGCGCATTCTCCACTTCAACGTCACCAAGCATCCAACGAGCCTGTGGGTCGTTCAACAACTCCGGGAAGCGTTCCCGTTCGGATCGGCTCCCCGGTTTCCGATCTTCGACCGGGACGGAAAGTATGGGTTGGAGGTTCCCGCGGCGGTTCGCTCACTGAACATGAGCCCGGTCCGAACTTCCTTCGAAAGTCCTTGGCAGAACGGCGTCGCCGAGCGCTGGGTCGAAAGCTGCCGGCGAGACCTGCTGGATCACGTCATTGCGGTGCGTGAACGGCACCTGAAGCGACTGCTGTCCGAATACGTCCGCTACTATCACGAGGATCGTACGCATCTCGGACTCGGCAAGGGCACGCCGAACCACCGACAGCTTTCCCTCCCCTCCGGTCGTGTCGTCTGTAGCGAGCGACTCGGTGGCCTTCATCATCGCTACGACCGGGCTGCATAGTCTGGACGACCTTTTGTCGGTCCTTAATATACGTAGGTCGCAATGCGCGCGTACGTCTCCGCTGGAAGGGCTTTCGCGATCTTGAGAAACAATGCTCGGTCGAAACGCGACCTCTGTTCATGCCCTGGAGACTAGCATCGCACCTTATTCAGTGCGGATGGGGGTTTGGCGAGGGACAGGCGTAAGCCAAAGTGACGCACATCACGAACCGGGGTGACACGAATCACGGGACCGGAAGGCAGAAAAGTCCAGAATGCGGATTGACTGACCGGTCAGTTAGAGACCAATCGACCGAAGAGATAAAGAATGACGACCTCCAAGCAGCCCGAGCGAAGGCGAACAGAAAAAGCGCAGCGAAGGCAACAGATATTGAATGCTGCGTTTGAGGAGTTTGCCATCAACGGATATGCGGCCACGCGACTCGAAGACGTCGCCAAGCGAGCGGAAATCGCCAAAGGGACGATTTTTCTGCATTTCGAAAACAAGCGAGTGCTCTTCCGCACGGTTTTGCGCGGCTGCATCCGACCCGTCTTCTCTGGCTTCCGGGAATTTCTTCAGGGCTTCTCCGGCACGGCTGAGGCGCTCCTTCGTGATTTGTTGTCGCGGCAATATGCGGACGTCGTGAGCAACAAGAGAGCGACGGCTCTTCTCAGGTTGCTGATTGCGGAGAGCGGCAAGTTTCCGGAGCTCGCCCAAATGTACTATTGCGAAATCATTGATCCTGGAAGGTCGGCCTTCGGACTCGTGATCGAACGGGGCATCGCGTCCGGAGAGTTTCAGGCCACCGAAATTCGCAATTTCCCTCAGATCCTGGCAGCTCCAACCGTGCTGGCAGTCGTCTGGGCCCTCGTGCTTGGCGAGAGCCACGGCTTGAACCTCGAGGCCTACCAGAAGGCGCACGTCGACTTCGTTTTGCGCGGGCTCCGCAGCGGCAGCACGATGAACGCTGCGTCGGCCGCAGAGCCGCTTCACGCGGGGCGCGCGTCATGAGACGAGACTTGAAAGCTGTCGTGGGTCCCCTTTTCGGGCTAGTCTTATTCGCAACATGCGCCTGCGCCCAAGCCCCCCCCAAGCGACTCACGCTGGAAGATGCGATCGACCTCGCGCTGAAGCAGAACGTCAATGTGCAGGTTTCCGCGACTCAAGTTGACGAAGCGGAAGGAACGCGCACAAGGCGCCTCGCAGCTTTGCTTCCGCATGCCAGTGCAGACGCCCTTGCGAATCTATTAAAGAACAATCTCAGTATCGAAGGGATTTCCATCCCCGGAATTCCAACTGCTGTCGGGCCGTTTGCCTACTACGACTTTCGCGTATTCGCCTCACAGTCGGTGATCGATCGCCAGGCGCTTCACAACTGGAGGGCCAGCACCAAGGAAGAAGAAGCGACCAGATTGAGCTACCAGGACACGCGCGACTTCGTCGTCCGGGAGGCCGCCGGTCTTTATCTCCAATCTGAAACGGCCACGGCCGAGGTTGAGGCGGCACAATCACGAGTCGATACCTCCCGGCTTCTCGAAAAGCTGGCCACGGATCAACACGATCAAGGGCTCGCGACCGCGATCGACACCGTTCGCTCGCAGGTGCAGCTCGCGCGAGATGAACAAACTCTCCTCGTTGGGCAGAATAATTACCAGACCTCGTTGCTGGCTCTCGCGAGATTTCTTGGACTGAGACCTGGAATCCCCCTCGAGCTGGCCGAGAAGCTCGAATTCCGGCACTTCGAGGCACCCGACGTTGCACAGGCCTTGCCGATAGCGTTGGGCGCGCGCGACGACTATCGCTCGCTGATCAGCCAACAGCAATCGTTGATCGAGCAGCAGAAGGCATCGCATTCACGCTATTTGCCCACGCTGGCTGTCAACGGAAACTACGGTACCGCTGGCCGGAATTTTGGCGCGATGCCGGCGACCGGTGGAATCGAAGGCGTTGTCTCGGTGACCATCTTCGACCGGGACCGCACCGGAGAGAAGCAGGAACTGGAAAGTCGCGCCAGCCGTTTGAAGGCGCAAACGGACGATCTCGCGCGAAGCATCGAGCAGGATTTGCGCAAAGCGATCCTCGACATTCAGTCCACAGAACAACAAGTAAGCGTGACGCAAGCCGGTCTCGATTTGGCCCGGCGCGAGCTGGCCCTGGCGGAAGACCGGTTCCGCAACGGCGTGACGGACAACATCGAGGTTGTAACTGCTCAGGATGCCTTGGCGAGCGCGCAGGACGACCAAATTGCGGCGATTGCGCAGAATGCCGACGCGCGCGCCGCCTTGGCACGCGCTCTCGGCGCTACCGAGAAGAATTATCAAACTTATCTGGGGCAAGCCGATACAGGAAGCGGCGCCGATAACAACAAGAGGTAGAACTTCGATGAAACGGGCAATTCTATTTGTAGGGTTAGCGGCCTTGGCGGTGATTGCAGGCATACGCCTCTATCACGTGTGGCTCGCAGACAGGTCCGCTGCAAACGAGCTGAAGCTTTCCGGAAATATCGAGGCGCACGAAAGCCTCGTCAGTTTCAAGGTCATGGGCCGCATCGTCAAACTGCCGGTGGATGAAGGCATGGCGATGAAGGCCGGCGATCTTTTGGCTCAACTCGACAGCGCCGATTACCGCCAACAAGTCGCTATGGATGAATCGACGCGCCGCGTGCGTGACCGGCAGTTCGCTCTCGGTCTCGCGGGCAGCCGCTGGCAGGACGTTGAAGCCGCGAAGCAAACCGTGATCGATTCAAAAGCTGACCTCGAACAAAAGAAAAAAGACTACGCCCGGTACGAAGCTCTATACGAGAAGGACGAGATTTCAGGGCAGACGCGCGATCAGGCCGCCACGAACGTGACCCGCGCACAGGCGACGTACGACCGAGCACAGCAAATTCTGAACGAACTCGTCGAGGGCACGCGGAAGGAAGAATTGGACGTCGACCGCGCCGATGTCCATCAAGCAAGGGCGAATCTCGAGATGTCGCAGATTCGCCTGAGCTACACGGTGCTGCGCGCACCGTTCGACGGCATCGTATTGGTTCGCCAAGCGGAGTTGGGCGAGGTCGTATCGCCCGGGACCCCCATTGTCACGCTGGCCGACCTCGATCACATCTGGCTACGCGTGTATCTGCCGGAAACCGATCTGGGCAAGGTCCACTGGGGTCAGGCGGTAACAGTGCGTACGGACACGTACCCGGGCAAGACCTACGCGGGGCGTGTTTCGGTAATCGCATCGGATGCGGAATTCACTCCCAAAAGTGTGCAAACAGAAAAGGAACGCGTGACGCTCGTCTACCGCGTCAAGATTGACGTCGAAAATCCAAATCACGAACTCAAGC
The DNA here is from genome assembly GCA_963769415.1 of uncultured Acidobacteriota bacterium. GTDB lineage: Bacteria > Acidobacteriota > Terriglobia > Acidiferrales > UBA7541 > Palsa-295. The sequence continues at coordinate 518,185 of CAVYLM010000005.1, read as the reverse complement.
CGGGCATGCCAGCCGATGCCTACATTCCAGTCAGGTGACCGGCGCTGCCATGAGCTCGACTCCCGCCATCACCGTCTCCGGTTTGGGCAAGCGCTTCGGCAGCGTCACCGCAGTCGACCAGCTCTCGTTTGACGTGAAACCAGGAGAAATTTTCGGACTTGTTGGACCCGACGGCGCCGGCAAAACAACCACAATGCGAATGCTGGCCGGCGTCCTTACTCCGGATTCCGGATCGGCGATAGTCGCTGGACACGATGTTCTGCTCGATCCTGAAGGCGCCAAGCGGGATTTGAGCTATATGCCCCAGCGCTTTGGCCTCTACGAAGATCTGACGGTTGACGAAAACATTCGCTTCTACGCAGACCTGTTCGGTGTGCGGCGCAAGGAGCGGGACGAACGGTCGGCCGAGTTGCTAGCCGCCGCCGGCTTCGCCGAGTTTCGAAGCCGTTTGGCGGGAAACCTGTCGGGAGGAATGAAGCAGAAGCTGGGCCTTGTTTGCGCACTGATTCATACGCCGCGAGTGATCCTGCTCGATGAGCCGACAAACGGAGTCGATCCGGTCTCGCGCCGTGATTTCTGGCAGATCCTTTATTCGCTTCTCGCCCAGGGCGTTGCCATCCTGACCACCACTTCCTATCTCGACGAGGCCGAACGCTGCCATCGGGTCGGCCTCCTATATCAGGGCCGGTTGCTCTTCTGCGACCTTCCCGAGGCATTGAAGAAGAAGTTTCCGGGCGGAGTCGTTGTTGTCCACTCGGACGATGCGGAACGAGTGCGAACTGAACTTGCCGGCGCCAGCGGCGAACGCGAGGCCCTGCTCGTAGGCGATCACGTGCATGTCTTCGTGGACGACGCGGCCAAGCGACTCCCCGAACTCCGCGCTCGCCTGGATGCGGGCAAGATTTCCTATAACTCGATCGAGCAGGTCGAGGCGAGCATTGAAGACATCTTCGTGTCGGCTGTGGAAAGGGAGTCGGCGAAACAACTGCCGAAGAGAACCTCATGAATCAGAAGGCGCCATCGGTCGTCGTCGAGAATCTCGTGAAGCGATTCGGAGATTTCGTCGCGGTGAACGACGTTAGCTTCGAAGCCGCGCACGGTGAGATCTTCGGTTTTCTCGGCCCCAACGGTTCCGGAAAATCCACGACGATCCGCATTCTTTGCGGGCTGTTGCGGCCATCGTCCGGCAGCGCCACGGTGAGTGGAATCGATGTCGGCCGGAATCCCGAGGCTGTCCGGCAGCATATCGGCTATATGTCGCAGAAGTTTTCGCTCTATAACGACCTGCGCGTGGCCGAAAACCTGGAGTTTTTTGCCGGCATGTATAGCGTGCCGAAAAAAGAGATTCCCGCGCGCATCGCATGGGCGTTGAAGATGGCGGGGCTCGAGGGACGCGGGCAGAACGCCACCAGCGCGCTGGCAGTTGGCTGGAAGCAGCGGCTGGCTCTCGGGTGCGCCGTATTGCACCGTCCGCCCATCATTTTCCTCGACGAGCCCACCTCCGGAGTCGACCCCGTTTCGCGGCGTCAATTTTGGGACTTGATACACGAGATGGTCGGCGAAGGCGTCACCGTCTTTGTCACCACGCACTACATGGACGAAGCCGAATATTGCAACCGCCTGGTTCTTCTGGATCGCGGGCGCATCGTGGCCATGGGCACGCCTACGGATCTCAAGAACCATCACATGAAAGGCCAGCTTTTGATGATTGAATGCGAGCCCCTAGGTCCGGCACTCGAGCTGCTGCAGACTGCGCCGGAAGTGCTGGACGCCGCGGTTTTCGGCAACGGGATCCATGCGGTCGTCGCCGATGCGGCGGCTATGGCGCCAAAGCTTCGTGAACTGCTCCTAGCCCACCAATTTCGTCCCGGGCGAATCGAGCAAATTGCGCCGAGCCTTGAGGACGTGTTCGTATCGCTCACGACCACGCGCGGGGCGAGCAAAAGCGGGGTCGCAGCATGAGCTGGACACGTATCATTGCGATGACCCGCAAGGAAGTGCTCCAGATCGTGCGCGATCCGAGAAGCCTTCTTATCATCCTGGTCATCCCGCTGATCCAGCTGCTTATTTTCGGCTATGCCGTCAACCTCGACGTCAAGCACATTCCGCTGTGCATTTACGATCGCGACGGAACACAGACGAGCCAGGATTTTCTCAAGCACTTTCAGGCGACCGACTACTTCAACATCGTTCGCCTGTCGGATAGCTATCCGGATATCGTCCGCAACATCGATCACGGAGTGTGCAGCGTGGCGCTGGTGGTGCCGCCCCAGTTTGCGGAGGATCTTCATTCAAGCGGTCGGGCGAGCGTGCAGGCGATTCTCGACGCCAGCGACAGCAACTCGGCCAGCATCGGCATGGGTTACGCGCAAGCCATCACGCAATCATATTCGTCCGAGATTCAGATTGCCTGGCAGCAGGAACGAGGCGTTGCGGTGGGCGCGCCCAACGTGACGTTCGAACAGCGCACCTGGTTCAACGAGGACCTTGAAAGCATGGCGAATTTGGTTCCCGGCGTGGTGGCGATGGTGATGGCCGTCGTGGGCGCGTTTCTAACCTCCCTGACCATCGCCCGCGAGTGGGAGCGCGGCACCATGGAGCAACTGATCTCCACTCCAGTGGGCAAACTGGAAATTCAGATCGGGAAATTGCTGCCCTATTTCGTAATCGGGATCACGGACACGGCGATCTGCGCGGGAACGGCCGTTTGGTGGTTCGGCGTGCCCTTTCGCGGAAGTTGGGTGGTCCTGTTTGGCTGCTCTATGTTGTTTCTGATCGTGGTTTTGTCCCTCGGCTACTTCATTTCCGTGACTGCGAAATCTCAGCTCGGGGCCTGCCAGATGGCATTGCTCGCCACGTTTCTCCCGACATTCCTGTTGTCGGGCTTCATATTTCCGATCGACCAAATGCCGGTAGTCGTTCAGTGGGTTACCGCAATCCTGCCGGCAAGATACTACGTCTCCATATTGCGCAACGTTTTCCTAAAGGGCTCCGAGATATGGTTGCTGGCGCCAGATATTGCCGCGCTGGCCGCGATTGCCACCGTGTTGGTCATACTCGCCACCCGTTCGTTCCGGAAGAGGCTTGCATGAGAATTCGCGAAGCTATGGAACGGATTCACCAGATGCTCAAGAAGGAGTTCATCCAGACTCTTCGCGACCCTCACACTCGCTGGATATTGTTTGGACCCGCGCTGATCCAGATGTTCATCTTCGGATATGCCGCCACCATGGAAATAAAGCACGTTTCCTTGGCCGTCTTGGATCAGGACAACACACAAGAGAGCCGCGAACTCATTTCACACTTTTCTGCAAGCAGATATTTCCGGATCACCAAGTACGTCACCGAGCGCGACCAGCTTCGCAGGGGCATCGATCGGGGCGATTTCCTCCTTGCGGTCGAAATTGACTCGGGCTTTGCGCAGCGATTGCGCGACGGCCAGGGTGCCTCGGTTCAGGTCATAGTTGACAGCTCGAATTCCAACACGGCGCTCGTCGCGATCGGTTATCTGAGCCAAGTGGGAGCGACCTTCGCGCAGCAATATCAAGTCGATCAAATCGGGAGAACCGCCCCTCGGTTACTGTCGTTTGTGCCTCAGGTCGACCTCGAAGCGCGGCCTTGGTTCAACGAAGGCCTGCTGAGCGAATGGTATTTCGTTCCCGGCGTGATTGGGAACCTGTTGCTCATTCAAATTATGAATCTGACGGCGTTCGCCGTGGTCCGCGAGCGGGAAATCGGCACTCTTGAACAGGTCATGGTGACCCCGATTCGGCGTTGGGAATTCATCCTCGGCAAGACGGTACCGTTCTTTCTCATTGGGTGTTCGGATGCAACGATGCTGACCCTCATTGGCACGCTGTGGTTTGGAGTTCCGCTTCGCGGACATATCGCGGCACTGGCAGTCGGCGTGATGGTTTTCCTTCTCTCCGCGCTTGGTCTGGGGCTCCTGCTTTCCACAATGGCGAGAACACAGCAACAATCGATGATTACGGCGTTTTTTTTCACGATGCCCATGACCAGCCTTTCCGGATTCGGCACGCCAATCAGCAGTATGCCGCTCTTCTTCCAAAGGCTGAGTTACTTCAATCCCCTACGCCATGTCGTGCTGATCCTGCGCAGTATTTTCCTGAAAGGCGTCGGCTTGGAGGTCCTCTGGCCGGATATGCTTCTCATGGCGGGCTTCGCGTTTCTAATGCTGAGTATCAGCGTTTTGCGTTTCCGCAAGTCTCTCGAATGATTTGCCGTTCCGATCCCAGCCCGCCTTGGCCGACCTGAGGTGTGATAGCTTTAGTGCCAAATCGTGGAACGGAGTTCAGTAATCCAATTACCGGCAGAGATTTAGGATGGTCCGCCCAGGGAACCAAGATTCAACAGGATGCGACTACTCTCAACGACCTAGTCTCCGGCGGCAACTGCCACCAGGGGGATCGGTCGAAGGACAATTCGCTGATCTCGGCCGACCCGGCGGCGATCACGCCTACATGATTCAGCTGAAACCAGAGCCAGAAGCAAGAATCGTTAGCCTCGTCTCGTCCGTGTTCCACGTCACAACCAACTAAAAGGCGATTCTGCTCACGATGCACGTACTCCCTCTCCGTCGTTTTGACCCACTGCTTCGTTGACAGATAGCCGCGCTCACTCAGGGGTCGAGCATGATTTTAGCCTGGTCCTTCGGCTTGAGTCAGATTGAATGGCCCGGCCCGCCTAGGGGCCCACTCCGCTAGAAGACAAATCCAGAAAAGCTATCCGGCTCTTTCCTTGGCAATGCGTGCTTCTAGCACCGTGGTTGCAAATCGCACTCGGGGCTTATCGGACCCAAGTTGGATTCAACTCGTTAGCCCGAGGCGTGAATCTCCTCGATACTCCTAAACGTGTCCGCGAGGTCCAGAGGGCCAATGCCAATTCCCTTCGCCTGGACCAACGACAAAGCGATTGGGAGAGCGGCGGAACGGGCTGAACTCCCATTTGAATGCTCATCAACATGCTAGTCGGCAGGTCGACGAGAGCAGAAGTGCACAGAGTCCCCTGAATTTTCCCCTGACGTGAGAAAACGCATGCATCTAACTTACGTCAATTCAACGATGTTCTTAGTAGCACGCCTGCCTGCCAGGATTTCTTCATGCTAACAGTGCAGTCAAGTCTGGGCAATCAAACGACTTGCGAATCCAGACCTCCTGTCTGGGAGAATTCCACAGCGACAAATTGGGTGAAGTGGCGTTTTGACAAGCCCAAGAAAATACGCAAGATGTTTTTGGTCGGGGCGCGCGGATTTGAACCGCGGACCTCCTGCGCCCAAGGCAGGCGCGCTACCAGGCTGCGCTACGCCCCGACGTGAAGTTGGTATTGATTATACGGTCCAACAGGAAGGTTTGGACCTCCACTGTTCCAGAAAATGATTTCATTGGATCATCGCTATGCGCGGCTCTTCGCTGAGCCAGCGGGCCCCCGGTCAGAGCAAGGGAAGAAAGATAGCGGTCGGCGAATGTCAGGAAGGTCGGCCAATTCGGACTTGGCGTGTGGCCGCCGCTATGCTGCCGGAATCCCAAATCCCCGCTGATGAGCGCCGTCTCGATTGGAGGGAATTCCTTTGTGGGCAAACCCTTCCTGCCCAGCAGCTCGTACACAGGACCCGCGCCGACGGCTGCCAAAAACATGCCTTTCGCGTCGACCCAGCCGTCGCCTTGAATCGCGCTCGCGCTAATGAACACTGGGCGCGGAGCACATAAAGCAATCAGTTCGTGGGAGTCGACCGGCAGGTCATTGGCAGTCAGTGGCCCCGCATACCTCAGGAAATTCCCTGCCATCCAATGGTATTCGTTTGCCGCGGCAACATTCTCCAAGAGCTCTCCGAAGTGACGCCGGTAAAGTGCCGCTCCGCCCATACCGGAGGAGCTGATGTAAGCGACCGCAAAGCGCGGATCGTACGCCATGGCGACCAGAGCTGCTTTTCCATATCGCGAGTGGCCCTCGATGCCCACGTGTTTCGCGTCCACCGATTTGTCCGTCGCGAAATAATCGAGGACACGGCTGGCGCCCCAAGCCCAAGCTCGCAGCGCGCCCCAGTCATCGAGGGCGCGCGGTTGCCCTTTGTTCACGAGCCCGATGATTCCTTCTGTCAGGCCTGCGCCGTTGTCAGGCTGCACGCTCGTCGGAACATACTCGGCATAGCCCCATCCCTTCGCAAGGACCTGTTGCTGCCACGTGGGTCCGGGCGCTGGCCGCGCATCCGGAAAACGCTTTGCAAAAGCGGCCATCACTTCAGGGCTTAAGCTCAATTCCATCATCACTGGCACAGGGTTCGTTGCGTTTGCCGGAGTGCTCAGCGTCAGTTGAATATCGACCGTTACGAGGGGATACGATGAATTCTCGACATGGCCCAAGAGCTTCTTCGTGATGACCGGAGTGTCTCCGTTCATCTCCCGCGTGCTGCTGACAACTTCCCAGCGGACGCCGGGGCTGCTTTTCGGCGCCCGTCCATAAACCTCGCGGTTGAAATCCTCCACTATTTCCGGACGGCGTTGCGTCCACCACACTTTCGGCGTCGTGACCCTTTTGCCGTTCTTCAGTACCAACGGATCAGGCAGCTGCGGGTACGGATTAGCCTTCGACTCATCGTAGTTCGCGGCATTCGACGCCTGGGCGTTATTGCCATCCGCGCCTTGCCGGAGCGTGCTGATCTTCAGCAAATCCATCGTTCGCTGATGGTCCTGCTCTGATGTCAAGCGCACCGGTGCCTGCTGCGCCGCAACGACGCAGGCAAGCAACGCAACCGCCAAAACGTTACCGGTTTTGAAACGCATTGATCGGCTCAATCGCATTACAGCCGCGTCCCTATGGTTTTCCTTTGCACTCGACCGGATTATAAAGCGCCTGCCGGCGCCCCAGGCGGATCGAAGTAACTGCCGTGTTCAGATCTGTCAGGCTGACTTGGTCTTCACCTTCGCCGAATTCAGCACGCATGTGTTGGCCCGCCGGTGTTAACAATGTCACACTTCAAAGTGATCCTTATCACGGCCCGTTGCCACAACGCGGATACCATAGACATGAGACTTGGCGTAACCGTCCGGTCGAACGCGGACGTGGTGTGAGCGGGTCGATCTTTATCCTCTGACAATGTCGTTAAGGAGTGAAGGTGCGACGCCTCCGAAATGAAAACGGTCCGCCGAGCGCGACGGGTGACGGGCGAGCCAGACTGGATCAACGAAAGTCGATTTGGAGTCTGCCGACATTCATCGCTTTCGTCGCAATACTTGCGATTGTCCTTCACCTGAGCCTTCGCTACCTGTTCCACGCTTCTAGAGCCGCGTGGCAAGCCCCGCTGATTGTCACGCTGGTTATTGGAGGGGCGCCTCTAATCGTACAGCTGACGAAAAAACTTCTGGCGCTCGAGTTTGGCTCGGACCACCTCGCAGGGATCTCGATTGTGACATCCGTGATCCTCGGCGAGTACCTCGTCGGTGTGATCGTGATTCTCATGCTCTCGGGCGGTACCGCTCTTGAGCACTTTGCAAGTCGCCGTGCTTCTTCCGTCCTCGACGCGCTCGCGAAACGAACTCCCCAGATAGCTCACCGTAAAAATGGCGGAGACTTATCCGATGTCAAAGTCGCTGAGATTTCGATCGGCGACGTCCTCGTCATCTTTCCTCATGAGATCTGTCCCGTCGACGGAGTTGTGATCGAAGGCCACGGCAAAATGAACGAAGCCTATCTCACCGGCGAGCCTTTCGAGATTGAGAAGGCGCCGGGAGCGCAGGTGCTGTCCGGTGCCGTGAATGGTGACACGGCTCTGCACATTCGCGCGGAAAAGCTGGCCATCGACTCACGTTACATGCGGATCATGCGTGTGATGGAGGACGCCGAACAGCGCAGGCCTCGCATCCGCCGGTTGGGCGACAAACTCGGAGCGTGGTACACGCCAATTGCTCTCGCGCTTGCAAGCTTGGCTTGGGCGGCAACCGGCCAGCCGCATCGCTTCCTCGCGGTCGTGGTCGTGGCAACACCTTGCCCGCTGATCATCGCCATCCCCGTGGCGATCATCGGCGCAATCTCGCTGGCAGCGCGCCGTGGCATCATCATCAAGAATCCGGTCGTTCTGGAACAGATCGACCGCTGTCGAACGCTGATCTTCGACAAGACCGGAACGTTAACGTACGGAAAACCAGCTCTATCCGCCATCGTTTGTGCGCCGGGATTTTCCGAGAACGACGTTCTGCAAACGATCGCCAGCATCGAGCGCTATTCGAAACACCCGCTCTCGTCAGCCATTCAAGAAGCAGCTCGAATAACCGGGCTGCCTGCGGATGTGGTTTCGGAAATCAGCGAACGTCCCGGGGAGGGACTGCGCGGACGGGTGGGTGAGCGATCTGTTCGGATCACGAGTCGCAATAAAGTCAAAGACCTCGGGATTCAGCTGCCGCCGCTCGAATCTGGTCTGGAATGCATTGTGTTTATCGACGACCGGTATGCCGCGACCTGCCGTTTTCATGACGAAGCCCGGGAAGACAGCCTGCCATTCGTCAGACATCTCAAGCCGCGCCACGCCGTCGACAGGGTCTTGATCGTTTCGGGCGACCGCGACGAAGAAGTTCGGTATCTCGCGCAACAAGTCGAGATTAAGGAAGTCCACTCGGCGAAAAGCCCGGAGGAGAAAGTCGAAATTACGCGTCATGAATCGGCGCAGGCGCCGACCATATTCCTGGGGGATGGCATAAACGATGCGCCGGCAATGCAAGCCGCGACTGTCGGCATCGCGCTCGGAGTCCAAAGTGACATTACTGCTGAAGCGGCGGACGCGGTTATTCTTGAGGCTTCTCTGACCCGCGTGGACGAACTCATTCACATAGCGCGCCACATGCGACGCGTCGCTTTGCAATCCGCGGTCGGTGGAATGGCTCTCAGCATCATCGGAATGATGGCTGCGGCGTTCGGCTATTTGCCTCCGATCGGTGGCGCTATCGTGCAGGAAGTCATAGACCTCGCCGCCGTTCTGAACGCCGTGCGCGTGGCCTTACCCGCCGGCTCGCTGACCGACTTCGGCAAACCGTGATCGCCGTGCCGAATCTCGTTGTACCGCCTCGAACCAAGCCGGATTGGCTGCCCACAACAATCCTCGTATTTCCCTAATACGTTGACTGTATTGTTCGCCCGCACGTCATAGAGGACTATGGACTTGCACTCATCGATCGGTTCTTGAGCGCAGGGTAGATCGCACCTTCTTCGGGTCGACCAGAAAGGGCAAGTCCCATGTTTCCTCTAGCAGTTTGCGGAAAAAGGGCGCTTTTTAGGGGGGGCGGAGCTTCAGCTCCGACATAAAGGGCTTGCACTCAATGCGCTTCAGCGCCTGAGGACACTCTTCACTGCCTTTTTCCGCAGCCTGCTAGGCGGTCAAACGATCAGACCTCGACCCGAAATCCAGTATCCCGCGAGCGGATTAGCCGTTCCTGGGCGGTCGAGCATCGTGCTCGCAACAATCGATTCGCAGATCCGTCAAGGCATCGGCGAGCTCTTGCGGAGTTATCGGGTCAACACGATCTGGGCCACGGGAATTGCAGAAGTCCGCTCGGCACTGGTCGAGCAAGGTGTCCTCGCCTGCTTTTGCGGCTTTTGGCTCGTCGACGGCACATATCGGGACGTCGCACGTTTGCTGAGGCATCACCGCGCGGAAGTTCCCTTGATTATTGTTCGGAAGTAAGTACTTTACGCAACTCACAGATTCAACACGAGGTTAAATTTACGGATAATCAAGAAAACATTGATTGTAGGAACAAACCGACACCCGACGAAGTTACCGATCCGGGCGAACAAATTTTGAAAGAAGGGTTGCGAAGGATATGGGCAAAATATAAGTCGGAGGGTTGGCCCGTACATTTTCCAGAATCTTGGAATATTCCTGAAACAAATTCGGATCGCGTTTCTGAAGAAGGGCCTCAAAAGCCGTAAGTTTGTTTCGGCTATCAATAGCGATGTTTGTGGCAGTCTCTACAGCCCCAACGAGCATTTCGGCAGCGTCTTTGTCCACAGTCGTCCTCCTAGCTAAAAGCTAGTTTTGAATTCTAGCGCGAAGAAGCACAATCAACGGCGCATTGATTATGGCAACAGGGTGAACGTAAGCTTTCTGTTATAATCGGGTATGGACAACCCCGCCGATACTTGGGCTGTAACCGACTTCGATATGGCTTTTCTCGCGCAGATCGGAGCCTATGAGTCTTGGTTTGATTGGACTACATGGGGCGAGAATTACCGTCGCAAGCTCGCGCAAGACGGCCAGTTAGGGCCGCGATTCAATTTGAGCGAACCCCTGATACCTAGATTTTGAGGGCCGATGTTATTGGCACCGGCCCCTTAACGCCGGAATTGCTTCCGACGACAACGGATGCCAGAAGGCCTTTAGATAGCGAGGGATTAGCTCTCTATTCTTCGGACTCTTAGCCTCTAGAGTAAGGCGCATCTAAGGTAAGCAGCAGTTCCCCTATCGTTGTCAGGGTTGATAGGCCCCGTCGCTGCCTGCTCAACTGACTCCGGGACGCTATCAAGAGGGCTTTCATGCCCGCACCTCCCGTTCGGCGTTCCCGAACTTGTCCCGGAGTCTACCTGAGCATTCCGTGATTATGTAATTTTATACTTGACAAACGTGTGCGTTAAGTATAGCATTAGCCCATGAATAAGAAACGATATCAACTCACGAAGTCGGAAGTCATAGACGCAATCCCGTTAGCCTGTTCCAATGAACTAGCCGCCGTTGAGTTCATAGAAAGCCAGAGATGGGGTAAGACTCCCGCTTGCGTTCATTGCGGCTCTGTCACTGTTTACAAGATGGTGGACTCCAAGACAGGGCAGCGAAATAGGCGATATTTGTGGCGCTGTAAGGATTGTGGCAAGCAATACACCGTTCGCATCGGCACAGTGTACGAGGAATCACGGATTGAACTCCGGCATTGGTGCTACGCCTTCTGGCGTGCGGCTACCTCTAAGAAGGGTGTAGCGGCGCTAGAGATTATGCGTCACTGCCAGATTAGCTATAAGTCGGCGTTGTTCTTGATGAATCGAATTCGGTTTGCGATGGCTCCTCAGTCCAGCGATCCGAAGCTAAACGGCGTTGTCGAGGTGGACGAAACTTATGTCGGTGGTAGGCCTCGTTTGCCGAATCGTGGCAGCCGTCGCGGACGCGGGACCGAGAAGGTTCCTGTTTTTGCCGCTGTTGAACGCGGTGGAAGGATTCGCCGTCGCGTTGTTGCAAACGTATCCGGTAAAACTCTCAAGGACGCTATCCGCGAAGAAGTTGATCGACGTGCTCAGATCATATCTGATGGCTATCGAGGATACAGGGGAATTGGCCGAGATTTCGCTGGCGGTCATCGTAGTGTGAATCACACTATCTGGGAATTCGTTCGTGGAGAGGTTCACACGAATACTGTTGAAAGCTCTTTCGCGTTAGTGAAGCGCGGCATGATGGGCGTCTATCACAACGTCAGCAAGGAATATTTGCACCGCTATCTCTGGCAGTTTGATTTCGTCTGGAACAATCGCAATTTGAACGACGGCGCGCGCACAGCGGAATTGATTCGAGTAACTGAAGGAAAGCGCTTGATGTATAAAGCGCCTGTAAAGAGGGCATCATGACTTTTGAGAAGCGATGTTTGATTGAGCTGAGTGATTTTATTTCGGTGCAGTATGAATGCGAAAAGTGCCATGCTGCGGTTTTAGTGCCTATCGAAAAACTCGACCCTGAGCAGGCAGCATCTTTTGCCTTGGCGGGGTGCCGGTATTGTCAGACCCCTTCGGGGTTTCACCCCGGTACGGTAGAGATGAAAGCCTTTTTAGATTTCAATGTTGCTCTAAAACGGTTTGTTGATTTGTCGAATGGGCGGAATTTGAGAATGCGACTGGGTATAAAATGCCCGGAGTGAAGGAGCAAACGCGATTGAAAAAGGCGACTCTTTTATTCGTGGCAGCAGTGGTTTTCGGGACTGGGTGTTTTGTCGGTCACAGATACCATGCTCAAGAACGATATGATCGCGCGTGGCAAGCTGGAAATGAGAATGGATGGGCGTCCGCTGTGAAATTCAAAAACGAGATGGAGAAACTAGAGAATCCACACGATTGGGATTTCAAACAAAAGGGCGCATCTATTTATCGTTTTGACCAGAGCACGGGTGAAGTTTGCTGGATACAATCACGTCCAGTTGGGGCGACACTGAAGCAGTGTCCACCATTTCCGCCATTTGAAAAATAGTTCTCTAGGGGATTGAATGCCCAAAGTTAAAAGCAAAAAGAAACAAACTCCCGGCCCAAAGCCAGAGGTCATTAAAATTGACGGCGATTGGCGGAACGCGGTTAAGCAATCCCTTGCGAAGAAGAAACCCGCGAATGGTTGGCCGAAGTAAAATCAATCGTCGGTCAATTTGAAATTTAGTCGCCGCAATTTTGCCAGAACGTATGCGTTTCGGTGTGTACACCGCTCGCGTCCTGAACCGTGTGTTGGTGAGAGTATTCACAAACGTCTCTAGACCTATCCAAAGGCTTGTCTGTGTCAACTTTCTTGTTGCCTGTAAACCCGGCGCTCTCTCCGTCTTGAGGGCAAGTAGCGGTTTGCGTTGTCGCATAGGCCGGACCTATCGCGGACAAGAATAAAACAGCAATTAGAATTAGGTTTCTCATTGTTTCCTCTACTTAGAATTCAATGCAGGACAGATGCGTGCAATGGTACGTAGTATCTATGTATTCAAAGCGTTAATGAGGATAAGTCATGCCGGATGAAAAAATTACAGGAAAGGCTTATTCAAGTTGGGTTGAAATGAATGCGGCGAATCCAAGGGTTTATTCAAGTTGGGATGAAATGTTTGCTGCGATTCCTCGTGACGAGAGAGGTGTGCTTCGCCCAGACGGGTTTATTCGGGATTTAAGTGATGGGCCGAGAATTCACCTGTTTTGTGGTAAAGAGTTCGCTACTCTTCGGGATTTTTTAGCGGACGAGCGGTGTAATTCAGGGGCGTGTAACCCTCTTCCCGTTGACAAACAGGGCAAGTAGCTCTTTGCGTCGGAAAACTCCGCACTCGTTCAATTAGATCGTTCGGGTTAGCGTTGGCTATGCCGATGCTGACTTCGCCTTTGCAATTCTCTGCCTTACACGCAGCGATTATCATGTAGGCTTTTATGGTTTTCTTCGGCATCGGTTAGCAGTTTAGTTCGAGAGGTAGGTTGCGTAAAGTACTTACTTCCGTTATTGTTTGCTCCCCGGAATGCCCGCAGGAGTACCGCGACTACTTGGCGGCTCTAAATATTCGGGCCTTCGATTTTATCTGCCATCCCTATCGCCAAAGTGATTTGGAGCGTATTCTTAACTCCGCGGTCGCCCTGCGCAGTACGCCACTGCGTTCGGCGGCGCTGGCGACACCCTCTTCCGGCCGTTCCTTTGATACCTCCGGGCTTCGTCGAGCCAGCTAGCGTCAGTCGCGGCAATACACGCGAGAGTGCCCCGCGTATGGAGCGAGGCGATCAGAATCTGCTGCCCGGCGAGCTCTTGCCTGGCCTCGCAACTCGTATGGCTGCGCCTGCGCCCTCGGGATTTAGTCCCGCATTGTGCGAAAATAATTGTGGCGCCACCCGGCCACGCTGCGAGCGAACAAGTGTGTCGAGGCTAGGATGAGCATCGCGCCACCCATCAGCGTCTTCGCCGGAGCGGATGAGCCGATCGTAGGCGAACTGTTCAGCGTCGATCGCCTGGAGCAGCACGCCGAAAGCCTGGCCGCCACCCAGACGATTACGACCGCGCCCGACGCTGGCAAGCCCCTGATCGAAACGGTCGCCGATAACGGCCACCTGTTGCTGGACTACTATCGCGCGATTGCCCGAGCGATCCAGCGGGAACAGGCGATCACACCCGCCGCGCAGTGGCTCCTTGATAATTTCTACGTCGTCGAAGAGCAACTGCGCGAAATTCACGATCACCTGCCGCCGGGCTTCTACCGAAAACTCCCGAAGCTCGCCTCCGGCCACCTGGAAGGCTACCCTCGCGTCTACAGCGTGGCCTGGGCCTTCGTCGCGCACACCGACAGCACGTTCGACCCGGAGGTTTTGCGCCGCTTCGTAAATGCCTACCAGCGGATACAGCCGCTTACGATCGGTGAATTGTGGGCCGTCGCGATCACGCTGCGCGTCGTGCTCGTCGAGAACCTGCGCAGGCTCGCCGCGCGCATCGTCTTGAGCCGTGAAGCTCGCAATGAAGCGGACGAACTTGCCGACCGGCTCCTCGGCGCCGCCGGGCAGGCCCTCATTTCTCCCGCGGCCGTGCTCCGGGAATTCGAAAAGAAGCCTTTGGATCGCGCCTTCGCCGTCCAGCTGATCCAACGATTGCGCGACCTCGATCCCAAGGTCGGTCCGATCCTCGTCTGGCTCGACGACCGCCTCGCCGCTCAGGGCACCAGCGCCGACGAAATCGTGCGCGCCGAGCACCAGCAACAGGCCAGCATGAGCGTCACCGTGCGGAACATCATCACCAGCATGCGTCTGGCCTCTTCGTTCGATTGGCAAACCTTTTTTGAAGAAATCAGCCTGGTCGATCGGATTCTCCGCGATGGCAGCGACTTCGGCGCGATGGATTTTGCCACGCGGGACTCCTACCGCCACGCCATCGAGGATCTGGCCCGCGGATCGAAGCTTCCGGAAACCGAAGTGGCCGAACGCGCGGTGAACTGCGCCAGGCAAGCTGTCGTCGATGCCGGTTCCGGCGCGATGGATGGTCGGCGCATCGATCCCGGCTACTACCTCATATCGGAGGGTCGCGATGACTTCGAGCGCGAGATCGATTTTCGTATTGGCTGGCGTCGCCGAATCTTGCGGTTGTACGCGCGCGCCGCGGTGCCGGGCTACCTCGGTACGATCGCTTTCCTGACAGCGGTCATTTTGGCGTTACCTCTATTGCGATCGTGGGAGTACGGAGTGAGCTACTGGGAACTCCTGCTGCTCGGCCTGCTCGCGGTAATACCTGCTTCCGACCTCGCAATCGCTCTGATCAATCGCAGCGTCACGGATCTATTCGGGCCGCGCGCGCTGCCGCGGATGGAGATCAAAAGCATTCCCCAGAAGCTCCGCACGATTGTGGTCGTCCCGACGCTGCTCACCTCCGAGAGTGTAATCAACGAACAAGTCGAGCGGCTTGAGATCCACTTTCTCGCGAATTCCGACGGAGACCTGCGATTCGCATTGCTTTCCGATTGGGTCGACTCCAAAACAGAAACCCTGCCGAACGACGCGGCGCTGCTCTCTGTCGCCTCCAAAGGAATCGCCGATCTCAACAAACGCCACGGTCCCGCTCCCGGCGGAGGAAATCGGTTCTTCCTCTTCCATCGCCGCCGCCTTTGGAATGAATCGGAGCAGCAATGGATGGGATGGGAGCGCAAGCGCGGCAAGCTCCACGAGCTGAACCTCTTCCTTCGAGGCGCGAAGAATACTTCGTTCATCACTGCGAGCGGCGCTCCGCCGGAATCGATTCACGGCGTTCGTTACGTCATCACGCTCGACGCCGACACGCGCCTGCCGCTCGGCGCCGCCGCGCGTCTCGTGGGTACTTTGGCGCATCCCCTCAATCGCCCCGCCTTCAGCCCCGACGAGGGCCGCATCGTGAACGGCTACGCCATCGTGCAACCGCGAATCACGCCGTCTCTGCCGGCCGATCGGGAAGGCTCGCTCTTCCAGAGAATTTTTTCCGGCCCTGCTGGCGTCGATCCGTACGCTTCGTCCGTTTCCGACGTCTATCAGGATCTCTTTCACGAAGGCTCCTACACCGGCAAGGGCATCTACGACCTCGATATGTTCGAGGCCGCGCTGTCCGACAAGATTCCGGACAATATTCTGCTGAGCCACGATCTCTTTGAGGGAATTTTCGCCCGCAGCGCGCTCTCGACGGACATCGAGCTATTCGAGGAATTCCCTTCCCACTACGAAGCCTCCGCCGCGCGTCAATATCGCTGGGCGCGCGGAGACTGGCAGCTCCTCGCATGGATCGTCACCGGTCGCGCCGGATCGCCGGGAGGCCGCAAATTCAAAATTCCTGTGATCGGCCGCTGGAAAATGATGGACAACCTCCGCCGCTCGCTGCTCGCGCCGTGTCTCTTCCTGACTTTGATCGCCGGCTGGCTGATTCCGGGCGTCTCGCCCTGGCTCTGGACTCGGTTTGTTCTCGCCATGATCGCGTTCCCTGCTCTAATTCCATTCCTGGCGGGAGTCAATGCGCGTCTCGAGGGCATCTCCAAACGCAGCCATTTCCACGGGCTTCTTTCCGATTTCACGTTGGGAATTTCGCAAGCTGGCTTGACGACGGCCTTCCTGGCCCACCAGGCGTGGCTGATGGCGGACGCCATTTCCCGCACGCTCATCCGCTTGTACCTCACGCATAAACACCTGCTCGAATGGATCACCGCGGCGCAAGCCAAGCACCGCGTCGATTTGAAACTGCTTGGAATCTTCGGCCGCATGGCCGGCGGCGTGGCGCTGGCAATCGCGGCGATTGGGATTGTCTGGTGGAAAGGACATCACGCGCTCTATCTCGCAATTCCCTTCGTCGCCGCGTGGGTGTCGTCTCCCGCTATCGCGTATTGGATCAGCCGCCCTCCCAGCCACATGGAGGAAGAGCGGCTATCCCCCGCCGACACGCAGGCCCTGCGCTCGATCGCCCGGCAAACGTGGCGCTTCTTTGAGATGTTCGTGACTCCGGCGGATAATTTCCTGCCGCCGGACAATTTTCAGGAGGACCCGAAACCAAAGGTGGCTCATCGCACGTCGCCGACGAATATCGGTCTTTACCTGCTTTCGACTCTCGCCGCCCGCGACTTTACATGGATCGGCACCGCGGAAGCTGCGGACCGAATCGAGGCCACGCTCGACACCATAGGCAAACTCCCACAGTTTCGCGGACACCTGTACAACTGGTACAACACCCAGGACCTTCAGCCCCTCGACCCGAAATACATTTCCACGGTCGACAGCGGAAATCTTGCTGGTGACCTGCTGACGATTGCCAGCGGCTGCCGCGACCTGATTGGCAAGTCGGTGGTCAACTTGGAAGTATCGGCTGGAATCGACGACGCCGTCATTTTCCTGCGCGACGCTCTGGCTCGAAGCGCGGATATATCGCGCGCCCACGCCGTCACGGTGAAACAGCTGAGTAATGCAGTCGATGCCCTCGCCGCCTCGCTTCGTTCGGTGCCGGGCGATATCACACGCTGGGGATTGAGAATCCTCGAAATCGCCGAGCGGGCGAACACCGTTGCCGATCTTGCCCAGACGATCTCTCAGGAACTTGGAAGCGGGTCGAACTTCGCCGTAACCACCTGGGCCGAGGCCGCCAAGGCGTGTGCCGAAAGTCATCTGCGTGACGCCAAAATCTTCCTACCCTGGCTCCGCCTCCCCCCGAAGGATCTCGCTGCAATCGCTGCAACGAAGATTCCGGAATGGCAAGCCATTGAGGCTCTATTTCGGCGAGGTGCCACGCTCGGGAACATGCCCGAACGCTTGGGAGCTGCCGCCCGGGAGTTGAGTTCGTATCGTTCCGGCCTGCCCAATCAGCCTCCGCCGGATCGGGAGCAACTCGCGCGAATCGACGCGCTTCTTCAAGCCATTGAACGGTCGGCCAGAGAAGCGAAGTCGCTGCTCCAGCGCCTGTTCGAGATCGCGCAGCGATCGGAAGAAATGTTTGACGCGATGGATTTCAGTTTTCTCTTCGACCAGTCGCGCAAGCTGCTTTCCGTCGGCTATCGCGCCACCGACGGGGAGCTGGATCTCAGCTGTTACGACATGCTGGCTTCCGAAGCGCGTCTCGCCAGCTTCATCGCCATCGCCAAAGGCGACGTGCCGTCGTCTCACTGGTTCCGGTTGAGCCGCGCGCTGACGCCGGCGGGAACCGGCTCGGCGCTCATTTCTTGGTCCGGCTCGATGTTCGAGTATCTGATGCCGGCGCTCGTCATGCGCTCGCCCACGAATAGCCTTCTCCAGCAAACTTACGAGCACATCGTCGCTCGCCAAATCGAGTACGGAAAAGAGCGCGGAGTCCCGTGGGGAATATCCGAATCCGCGTTCAGCGCCCGCGATATCGACTTCACGTACCAGTATTCTGCCTTCGGCGTGCCCGGGCTGGGACTGAAGCGGGGCCTCAGTGAAGAGTTGGTGATCGCTCCGTACGCTTCGGCGCTCGCTGCAATCGTGGATCCTTCGGCGACCCTTCGAAATTTCGATCGCCTTAAGTCGGAGGGAGCAGGCGGGCACTACGGATTCTACGAGGCGCTCGACTACACTAGCTCGCGCTTGGCCGAGGGTCAAAAAGTCGCGATCGTGCGCGCGTACATGGCCCACCACCAGGGCATGTCGCTTGTCGCTCTTGGCAATGCGCTGACCGACGGGATCATGTGTAACCGCTTTCATGTTGTGCCCATCGTGCAGGCAACCGAGCTGCTCATGCAGGAGCGCACGCCCCGCGATGTGTTGGTGGCGCGCCCGCGCGCCGAGGAAGTCTCCGCGGCTGCTCGGATTCGCGAACTGGTCCCGCCGGCCGCGCGCCGGTTCGAAACGCCACACGATCCCACTCCGCGCACGGTCCTGCTGTCGAACGGCCGCTACGCCGTGATGTTGACCTCGGCCGGTTCGGGCTACAGCCGCTGGCGGGACATCGCCGTCACCCGGTGGCGCGACGATCCCACACGCGATTGCTGGGGCAGCTACATCTATTTGCGCGACGAGCAAACGGGAAACGTCTGGTCGGCGGGATTTCAACCGGCTGGCGTCGAGCCAAGTTCCTACGAGGCGGCATTTTTCGAAGATCACGCCGAAATCACCCGTCGCGACCGCTCGCTTATCACAAATCTTGAAGTGATCGTGTCGTCCGAAGACGACGCGGAGATTCGCCGGGTATCGATCACCAACACGGGCTTGCGGGCTCGCGATGTCGAAGTGACCTCGTACGCCGAACTCTCCCTCACCACGCAAGCGGCCGACGAGGCTCATCCGACTTTTGCGAATCTTTTCGTCGAGACCGAATTCGTCGCCGATGCCGGCGTCCTGCTGGCCACGCGCCGAAAGCGTTCGCCGGAGGAGCCGTCCGTGTGGCTCGCGCACGTCGTGGTTGTCGAGGGCGATTCGGTCGGCCAAATACAGTACGAGACGGACCGCGCGCGTTTCATTGGCCGCGCCCGCAACCTGCGCAATCCCACTGCCGTTATCGACGGGCGCCCTCTCTCCAACACGGTAGGGGCCGTTCTCGATCCGGTGATGAGCCTGCGCCGGCTCGTCCATATCCCACCGGGCAAGACCGTCGATCTCGTTTTTTCGACGATCGTCGCTTCCACCCGCGAGGATGTCCTGAACCTCGCCGACAAATATCGCGATGCGCGGACGTTCGAGCGCACCCGCACGCTCGCGTGGACGCAATCGCAAGTGGAAATGCACCACTTGGGCATCAGCGCGGATGAGGCGCAGCTGTTTCAGCGCCTTGCCAATGCCGTGCTGTACCCGGATCCGTCCCTGAGGCCGAATGCTCCGGTGCTGGCCGAAACAATCCTCGATCGAACGGCGCTGTGGGCCCAGGGAATTTCGGGCGACCTGCCGATTATCGTCGCGCGCATCGATGATGCCGACGACTTCGACATGATTCGGCAACTGCTTCGCGCGCATGAATATTGGCGCATCAAGCAGCTGCCCGCCGACGTGGTGATCATCAATGAAAAAGCGGCGTCCTACATTCAGGAACTGCAGGGCTCACTCGAAGCGCTCGTCCGCGGAAGCCAGTTGCGACTTTCACCGGAAAATCACTCCGCCAGCGGAAAAATCTTCCTGCTGCGCGGCGACCTGATCGCGCCGCAGACGCGCAAGCAGCTACAGGCCGTCGCTCGCATGGTGCTGCTGAGCCGCCGCGGGACTCTTTCCGAACAAATGGCGCGATCGCAGCCGGCGGAAGCGCCCGCCGCGCCGCCCGCGAGACCTGCGCGCGCCGCAAAGCGGGTCGACGCGCCGCTGCACCCGGGACCTCTGCGGTATTTCAACGGCCTCGGCGGATTCTCGGAAGACGGCCGCGAATACGCGATCTCGTTGAACGACGGGCTGCGCACTCCCGAGCCCTGGATCAACGTGATCGCGAATCCGGACTTCGGATTTCTCGTGTCCGAGTCCGGCTCGGGATTCACCTGGTCACTCAATAGCCACGAAAACCAGATCACGCCATGGTCCAACGACCACGTCATCGATCCGCCCGGCGAAGCCATTTACCTGCGCGACGAAAGCACCGGCGAAATCTGGACCCCAACCGCTTTGCCGATTCGATTGGAAGACGCCGCTTACGTGACGCGCCACGGCCAGGGCTATACGCGCTTCCTGCACGGTTCGCACGGCATCTCCGTCGATCTCGTTCAATTCGTGCCGGTAAGCGATCCGGTCAAGATTTCGCGCCTGACGCTGCGGAACGACTCGGGATCGTCCCGGCGCATTTCCGTCACCGCATACGTCGAGTGGCTCCTCGGCAGTTCGCGCTCCGCCAATGCTCCTTATGTGCTGACTCAGGTCGATTCGAAATCCGGTGCGGTTCTGGCGCAAAGCCTGTGGTCGGGCGAATTTGGCGGCCGCGTCAGCTTCGCGGATCTCGGCGGGCGCCAGACTTCCTTCACCTGCGACCGCACGGAATTTCTGGGACGCAATGGTTCGCCGGAACATCCCGCGGCGCTCGAAAGCAATAGCGCCCTTTCAGGAACGTCTGGCGCGGGACTCGATCCCTGCGCCGCCTTGCAGACGGTTGTCGATCTGCGCCCCGGCGCAAGCGTCGAACTGCGGTTCCTGCTGGGCCAGGCGGAAAGTCGCGACCGGGCGCTGCAACTCCTCGCGGAGTATCGCACCGCCGATCTGCAGCAGGCGCTCGACGAAGTCACGCGCCAGTGGGACGACATCGTCGGCGCGGTCCAGGTGAGCACGCCCGATCAAAGCATGGACGTGCTGCTGAATCGCTGGTTGCTCTACCAGACGCTTTCGTGCCGCGTCTGGGCACGCGCTGCGTTCTATCAGTTGAGCGGCGCATACGGATTCCGCGACCAATTGCAGGACGTGATGGCGCTCACGGTCGCCAGGCGCGCCGTGGCCCGCAAGCATCTCCTGCGTGCGGCTGCGCGCCAGTTCCCCGAAGGCGACGTGCAGCACTGGTGGCATCCGCCTTCCGGCAGCGGCATTCGCACGCGCATGTCGGACGATCTCTTGTGGCTGCCCTACGCCGTCATTCAATTCATCGAAGCCACGGGCGACATGAGCGTCCTCGAGGAATCCGTGCCGTTTCTCGAGGGCAGCACGCTGGCGGAAGGTCAGAACGAATCGTATTTCGAGCCGCGCGTTTCCGGCACTCGCGCCACGCTTTTCGAGCATTGCGCCCGCGCCCTGGATCGCAGCCTCGCCGCGGGCGAGCACGGCCTTCCGCTCATGGGCACCGGCGACTGGAACGACGGCATGAACCGCGTCGGCCAGCAAGGCAAAGGCGAGAGCATCTGGCTCGGCTGGTTCCTGCACACGATCCTGTGGGAGTTTGCCAAGATCGCCGACGCCCGCGGCGAACACCAGCGCGCCGAAACCTGGCGCCTGCACGTCATCGAGCTGAAAGCCGCGCTGGAACGCCACGGCTGGGATGGAGAGTGGTACCGCCGCGCGTACTACGATGACGGCACTCCGCTCGGCTCGGCCAAGGATTCGGAGTGCAAAATCGACTCGATCGCGCAGTCCTGGGGCGCGATCACCGGCGGCGCTGAGCCTGCGCGCGCCCAGCGTGCAATGGCGGCGGTGAACGAGCACCTGATTCGAAAGAACGACGGGCTTATCCTGCTGCTGACGCCGCCGTTCGATCGCACCGACCACGATCCCGGCTACATCAAAGGCTACGTCCCGGGCATTCGGGAAAATGGCGGGCAGTATTCGCACGCCGCCGTCTGGACTCTGATCGCCTTTGCCGCTCTAGGCGATGGAGACAAGGCCCACGAGCTGTTCCGCATGTTGAACCCGATCAACCGGTCGAATTCTCGCGCCGGTGTCCAGCGGTACAAGGTCGAGCCGTACGTCGTGGCCGGCGACATTTACGCCGAAGTTCCCCACGTCGGCCGCGGAGGATGGACCTGGTACACGGGCTCCGCCGGCTGGCTCTACCGCGCGGGAATCGAATGGATTCTGGGATTCCGGATGCGTGGCATGGCCTTCAGCGTCGACCCATGCATCCCGCGAAACTGGCCGCGGTACTCGGTCAAATTCCGCTACCACTCATCGACTTACGACATTCAGGTGGAAAACCCTTCGAGCGTCGCGCGGGGCGTCGCGCTGACGGAAGTCGACGGCAAGATCCACCCCGGTTCGGCGAATATCCCGCTGGCGGACGACGGCGCGACCCACGTCATACGCGTCGTGATGGGCTAGCGCTCTCGGCCGACGAAAAAAGCGTACGAAAATCCGTAGTTTCCACAATAGACAGGAACCGCAAAATGAACTAGCGTCGGTCGGGGCACTTTGGAAGCCCCGTGTTAGACGGATAGGCAAGACATCCTCCTGGCGAGGGCGTAACTGCTCTTTGACAACTGAATGTGAGTAGCAGCCTTTAGTGGCACCGACAATCGTGTCGGTGCTCTGACGAGCACCGCCTCGCCACGAGTGACCGCACGCTCGCACAACGGATATGGTGAAAGCATGGGCCTTCGGGGCCCGCGAAAACACCCGCACACGATTCATGGCTTCACAGCTTGCGGAAAAGGGCGTCTTTCAGGGGTCGGAGCTTCCAGCTCCGACATAAATCGCCTGCGCTCAATGCGCTTTAGCGCCTGAGGACACTCTTCGTGCCTTTTTCCGCAGCCTGTTCAGCCATGGCTGGCTTCCGTTGGAATTGGAGCGCATTTCTAATCGACAACCACGCCGAGTAGAAATCGCCGTAACCCGTTGAAAACAAACGATCGATGCCCATTCTACTCGACAATAAATGGGGGTACATTCAGCACGCCCGTCTCGCTCGATTCTTGCATTTCTAATCGACAACCACGCCGAATAGAAACCGCCGTAACTTGCTGAAAACAAACGATCGGTGCCCATTCTAATCGACAGAAGATCGGGCGGTAACGAACGCTTTTTCCATGCCTTCTTGCGTCGTCCGAGAGTGACACACAACGCTAGATGGCGACGGCTTGGGAGAATGCTTGGTAGGTGTCGCTGGAGTTGGAGGCGACGCCGTCGACTAGCGTCACGGTTTTGCCGGAATTTGCCGCGACGCGCTCGCCGGGCACGATGATTCCTACGAGATTCAACGGGTCGGCGGCGGAAATCGTCGCCACTTCTCCCGACGGCTCTTCCCGGCGAGCGGCTCGCAGAGATTCGACCGCTACCGGCAACGCGAATTGCTCGCCGAGGAAACCGTTCACGAAATGCCCGCCGCGAATCAGGCCGCGATCCTCGATCCGGCGGAAAGCAATCAGCAGCTCGCGCCACCGCGGAACGATCGTTTCGCGCGCAGCCATTTCGCGGAAGACCACGCCGTAGCGATTCAGCAGCATCCAGCACGTCGCTTCCGTAACTTGCGCCCGGTCGGGCGTTTCGTGCGAATAGAGCAGCGACCAGCGGCCCACGCTGTGCCGCGGGCGCGCCCCGTGGCCTCTTCCCTGCCCCGCACGACGCTTCGGATCGATCAGAGCGCGAATATTGTCGAATCCGTCGGCGGTGATGATCCCGGCGGTCACGAGCTCCCACAGCGCGGATTCGACTTCGGATTTCAGCCTTCCCGTGCCGCGCACGAGGTCCGCAAAAAAAGACGCCCCGCGCTGGCGCAAATAGTGCAACGTTTCTTTCGCCGCCTCGCTCAGGCCTCGCGGTTCCTTCGCGTCTCCGTCCTCGGACGCGTGACGCTGAATCATCCACTCGGAATCCTCGCGCACAAAAAACGCGATGGGCGCCACACTCGTCGGAATCACGCGGCGATTCGCCAGCGCCGGCTCGGCCAGTGTCGCCGGATGCGGCGAAAGCCGGCCCCATCCCACGGTGCCCGTCAGGCAAAGCTGGTCGAGCACCGCCGGGTCGTAGTTGGCGATGCGCCGCGCGAGGATTTGCCGCTCCCAGGCATTCGCCGGTGCCTCAAATCCCTGGAGCTGCTTCAGCACCTCAAGCGTTCCGTGTTCGCCGAGGACCTGCGTGCCGGGAGCCACGTGCTGCCAGCGCAGCAGCCAGCGCATGAACTGCGAAGCACTCGCGGGCTGGATTTGACTGCGCAGTTCGCCGAGTGTCAGCCGGTGAATGCGGGCCAGGAGGCGGCGGTCGCACCACTCGGTTCCGGCGCTGCCGGTGAAGCTGCCACGCAGAGCGGAGCCGCTCGCTTCGAGACGCAGCATCGCTTTGTCGACGTCGCTGGCGCTCAGGCCCAGAATTTCGCTCAAGTTCGCGACAGTGACGACGCCCGCGTGCGACATCCATCCGGTCACGCACAGCGCGACGGCTTCCTCGCGCGACATCGTGCGCGATTCGAATGCCTGAGGCGGCGTTTCGAACTTCACCGAGGGGAAAAGGGCCGCAAACAGCGCGGCTTTCTCCGCCGCGACCCAATAAACACGCTCGCCGACCGTCGCCCGCACGGCGCGCCGCGCGGCAACCAACTGCTCGAAATGCGTCGGCCAACTCGCGACCGACCGGGCCGCCAATTGGGCCAGCGGAGATGCACTCGCATCGGCTGCAGCGGTATCCGCCGGGAACGCAACGAGCGTTTGCAGCGAATCGTGCAGCTCATCGGCGTCGCGCACGTCCGGCCACGCCTCCTCGCGCACCTGCGCGATGACCGCGGGATCGAGGCGCCCGATTTCCGAAAGCACCGCTTCCGGCAACGCCCGCCGCATCTCGACCGCTCGCGCGCGGCGCTCTTCCAGAGGCGCGTCGTCGAGATACGCATACGGATTCGCATTCAGGATTTCGTGCGAAAACTGCGATGGAACGGGCGTATCGACAGCCACGCAGCGAATCTGCCCTCCGCGGATGGCGGCGAGCACCTGCTTCAAACCTTCGACGTCCATCGCCTCGGTCAGCGAGTCCTTCATCGTCTCGCGCACCAGCGGATGATCGGGAATTTCGATTTCGCCGACGATGTTTTCCTGGCAAGCCAGCGCCTCCGGAAACACGGCCGCCAGCAGATCGTCCGAACGCATCCGCTGAATCGGCGGCGGCACTTTCTTCCCGCCCTGGAATCGCAACAGCGCGAGCGCCCGCCCGGCGACCCACCGCCAGCGCGTGGTGAAAATCGGCGAAGTCAGCACAGCCTGCTCGAGAATTTCATCGAGCCCCTCGGGCTGCAAGAACCGGAACACGTCGCCGAGCGGAAAGCTATGCAGTTCGCTGAGCGAAATATTCAACCCGTTGTCCGTGGCCGCGGCTTGCAGCTCGAAATTGAAGGAGCGGCAGAACCGCTTTCGCAGCGCGAGTCCCCAGGCTTTGTTGATCCGCCCGCCAAACGGGGCGTGGATGACGAGCTGCATCCCGCCACTTTCGTCGAAAAAGCGCTCGGCCACGACCGTCTGCTGCGTCGGCACAGTCCGAAGCACCGCGCGCCCGGCCGCGACGTATTCGACGGCCTGCTCGGCACCAGCGCGGTCGAGCCCGCAATCCTGCATCAGCCAGCCGACGGCTTCCGCGGATTCGGAGGTCCCGGGCGTGGGTCGGGCCGGAGGGGCCAGGGCTAAAGCCCCTGACGAAGGTGAGTCGCTTTTCGCCGGGCTTAAGCCCGACGCTTCCACCGTTAAAGAATCGATCTTTGCGCGGACTTCGGCGACTTGCGCCGAAAGTTCGGCGGTGCGCGAGGGCGCCTCGCCTCTCCAGAAAGGAACATTCGGCGGCGCGCCCTTCGCGTCCTCGACCACCACGGTGCCCGCCTGCACGCGCCGGATGCGCCAGGAGTTGTTCCCGAGCAGAAGAATGTCGCCTCGGAGGCTTTCGACCGCGAAATCTTCATCCACCGTGCCGACGACAAATCCCTCCGGCTCGGCGCGCACGGTATAGAGCGAGTTGTCCGGAATCGCGCCGCCGCTGGTGATCGCCGCCAGGCGCGCGCCGCGCCGCCCGCGCAGGCGTTTGTTCACGCTGTCGCGATGCAGGTAGGCGCCGTAGCGCCCGCGCCGCGCGGCAATGCCTTCGGAAAGCATCTCGACGATTTCGTCAAATTCCTCGCGCTTGAGATTTCGATACGGATAGGCGCGCCGCGCTAGAGCGAATAACTCGTCCTCGGACCAATCCTCCGCGGCGCAGGCAGCGACGATTTGCTGCGCCAGCACGTCCAGCGGCGATTCTGGAACGAGGATGCGATCGAGCTCGCCCAAGCGGATGGCGCGCACCAAGGCGGCGCACTCGAGGAGATCATCGCGCGTGGTAGCGAAAAAACGCGCTTTCGGAATCGCGCCGCGCCAGTGCCCCGAGCGGCCCGCACGCTGCAGGGCAACCGCCACCGATCGCGGCGAGCCGATCTGACAGACCAAGTCGACCGTGCCGATATCGATTCCCAGCTCGAGCGAAGCGGTCGCTACAAGGACGCGAATTTCGCCGGCTTTGAGGCGGCCTTCGACGGTGAGCCTTCGCTGCCGCGAGAGGCTGCCGTGATGCGACGCAACGGCGTCGTGCCCGAGCAGCCCCGCGAGATGATGGCCCACGCGTTCCGCAAGACGCCGCGTGTTCACAAAAACGAGCGTCGAGCGGTGCTGCCGCACGAGATCGGCGATCCGCTCGTAGATTTCCTCCCACATCTCACTCGACGCCACCGGCCCCAGCTCGCTGCCCGGAACCTCGACGCCCAAATCCAGCTCGCGGCGCTGCGCCACCTGCACAATGTCCGGCAGAGCGCGATCCGTGCCGCCGGCCAGGAACTGCGCGACGAGCTCGATGGGCTTCTGCGTGGCGGAAAGCCCGATGCGCGTCGATCGCTTTCCCGTGAGGGCGTCCAGCCGCTCGAGAGAAAGCGCCAGATGCGCCCCGCGCTTGTCGTCCGCCATGGCGTGGATTTCGTCGACGATCACGGTCTTCACGGTGGAGAGAATTTCCCGGCTCTTCCGCGCGGTCAGCAGGATGTACAGCGACTCCGGCGTGGTCACCAGAATGTGCGGGGGGCGGCGGAGCATGGCCTGGCGCTCGTGCATGCGCGTGTCGCCCGTGCGCACGGCGGTGCGAATTTCCGGCATCAGGCAGCCGCGCTCGTTTGCCAGCGCGATGATTTCACCGAGAGGAACGTCCAGATTTTTCTGAATGTCGTTGCCGAGGGCTTTCAGTGGAGAAACGTATAGGACTTCGGTTGCGTCGGTGAGTGCGCCGGAAAGCGCCTGGCGCACCAGTCCGTCGATGCACGCGAGAAATGCGGCGAGCGTCTTCCCGGAACCCGTGGGCGCGCAGATCAGCGTGTCACGGTGGGCGAGGATGTGCGGCCAGCCCTGCTCTTGGGGCTCGGTCGGCGTGCCGAACTTGCGGACAAACCATTCCCGGACGAGCGGGTGGGCCCATTCGAGGCCGGCTTGCGACGCAAGGCTGGAAGCGGAAGAACTCACGAAAGATCCAGGGAAACGAATCTGCTGAGTTGTGCTTACAGCCCTATTCTCCCTGATTCGCGATGCAGAAGCAAAACGCCCAATCTCGATTCGGCGCGGCCGATTTACATCGGGCCGAATTGTGTTTGGATTCTAGCAGGCTGCGGAAAAAGGCAGTGAAGAGTGTCCTCAGGCGCTGAAGCGCATTGAGTGCAAGCCCTTTATGTCGGAGCTGAAGCTCCGACCCCCTAAAAAGCGCCCTTTTTTCCGCAAACTGCTAGAACTCATCTACTGACCTCATAAATAGTCCGGCAGGTTTCTCAGCCTGTCCTCAGGGGCTAAAGAGTCTGTGTGGCAACTGCAAAATCGGCACCTCAGCGGCTAAAGCCGCACTGGTTTCTAGGCGGTTATGTCGCGCATGCGGGCCGGGCACAAAACGTGACGCACCTACGGCGCTTGTTAGAGAGACGCGTCAATCGCAGTTCTCACGCAGACTTTAAAGCCCAACTCTTCCGGGCCTTCCTACGTCGGAGCTGTCGAGATCCTCACGGTTGAAGTCACCGAAAGCGAAAAGCAGATCCCTCACCCCGCGAAAAGCGCGGGGTGAGGGATGACATTCGCACAGATAGGTCGTCCCGGACAGGATGTCAATAGAGCGAGACAGGTTCTAGATGCGGTCCGCCAGGCAAGCGCGCAGTTCCTGGCGCGCCCGGGAAAATCGGATTTTCACCGCCGATTGCGACAAATTTAGGATTTTCGCGGCGTCCTTGCTCTTGTGCTCCTCGATCCCGAGCATCCAGACGACTACGCGCAGCGTCTCGCGAAGCCCTCCGATCGCGGCGCGCAGCGCCTCATGATGCTCTCGCGCGGCATACAGCACTTCGGGGTGCGCCGTCTCCGCCGCGCAGATCTTTTCGATCATGGGCGGACCCTCCACCGTATCGTTGTCGTAGGCGAGGTGCGAATCCTCCGAGCGTCGCTTGCGCATGAGCATCAGGGCTTCGTTCATGGCGATGCGAGTGAGCCAGGTCGAAAATTGCGAGGCTCCCTGGAACTGCTTGATATTCGCGAACGCCTTCAACATGGTCTGCTGGGAGGCGTCCTCGGCATCCTCGCGATTGCGAGTGATCTTGAGCGCGACGTGGTAGGTCTTGCGCATGTAGGGTTCGACCAGCCGGGCAAACGCAGCGGCGTCGCCCGCTTGCGCCTTGCGAACCAAATCGAAGGTTTCAGATGACTCCGCGCCAGCCGGGAGATGCTGCTTGAGCGATGATGGGCTTGATTCCTGTAGGACCTGGATGGTTTTCACGGGATTTTCCTCGCATCGTCAGTTGGAGTGTTAATCAGATCCTGGCCGCCGGCGACCAAGCACCGTACGTCCAGGAAAATACGGCCATACCCCGCATCCGTACCACCCTGTAAGTGATTGAGGGGATTGCTGTATGGCCAAAAGCGGCTGCTGGGGCGCCGGTTGAGGTTTTAAGGTTCAGATGTAGCGCCGCAGTCTTTAGCGCGGCACGTTGATGGCAAAGCGACTAGCGATAGCTCGCCGCCTGCAGTTCGTACATCTCCGCGTACAGCCCGCCGTCTTTTACAAGCTGGTCGTGCTGCCCCTGCTCCGCGATCCCGCCTTTTTGCAGGACGAGAATGCGATCCGCCATCCGCACGGTCGAGAAGCGGTGCGAGATCAGCAGCGCCATCTTGCCGTTCGTGAGATCCGAGAATCGCTCGAACACTTCGTTTTCCGCGCGGGCGTCGAGCGCCGCCGTGGGCTCGTCGAGAACCAGCAGCTGCGCATCGCGCAGGTACGCGCGGGCCAGCGCGATCTTCTGCCACTCGCCTCCCGAGAGATCGACCCCGCCTTCGAACCGGCACCCCAGAGGCTGGTCGTAGCCCTTCGGCAGTCTTTGAATCACTTTTTCGGCGAAGGTCTTCACGGCCGCGGCGCGGATGCGGAACGGGTTATAGGCTTCCTCGATCCTGCCCACGCCGATGTTTTCCGAGACGGTCATTTCGTAGTGGACGAAATCCTGGAAGATGACACCGATTTCTTTCCACAAGTCCTCAAGGTTGTACTCGCGCAGATCCACGCCGTCGAGCAGGATATGTCCTTCGGTGGGATCGTAGAGGCGCGTGAGGAGCTTGACCACGGTCGTCTTGCCCTGCCCGTTTTCGCCGACCAACGCGACACGCTCACCGGGCTCGATCCGCAGGTTGATGCCCGAGAGAATCTTGCGGCGACTGCCGGGATACGCGAACGATACGTTCTTGAATTCGATTCCCTGGCGGATCGGCCGCGGCGCCACCAGCGCGCCCGGCTTCGAGCAAATCGTCGGTTCGACGGCGAAGAAGTCGACCAGATCGGTGAGGAACAGCGCCTGGTCGGCGATGCCGGCAAAAGTCGTGAAGACAGATTGAATTTCCGCGCTCGCGCCCGCAATCGCGCCGGCCAAAAACGTCAGCTGGCCGATCGTCAGCGCGCCGATCGCGGTCTGATAGATCACAAAGGCCAATCCGCCGTAGTAGCCGAGCGTACCGAGCAGAGTAAGCGCCGCGCCAAACAGCAGCTTCCGCCGCGCCAGTCCGACGTTCTGCCGGTGCAATTCATCGGAAAGCACCTTGTAGCGCCCGACGAGGAACGGCCCGAGGCCAAACAGCTTCAGCTCTTTCGCGCTTTCGCGGCTGCCGCCCAGGATTCGCAAATACTCCATCTGCCGCCGCGCGGGGGTCTGCTCGAAATTCAGCGAATAGCCGAGAAACGCAAAGTGCGTTTCACCCAGAAACGCAGGCACCACGCAAATAATCAGGAATGCCAGCAGCCACGGCGAGAAAAACCCGATTCCGACGGCCAGTGAAATGGCGCCGATCAGGTCCTGCACGAACCGGCCCATCATCTGGACCATCATCACGCGATCGGTGCCCTGCACCCGCGCGCGTTCCATCTTGTCGTAAAAGAGCGGATCTTCGTAGCGCGTCAGGTCGAGGCGCGAGGCGTGCTCCATGATGCGCGTGCTGATGTGGCGCGTGAACTTGTCGGCCAGAATTGTGTCGAAATAGCCGAGCAGCCGGCCCAGCATGGCCGAAATGCTCGCGAGGACGAACTCCAGAGCGACCAGCCACCAGAAGTAGTGAGGCAGCGCCCAGCGATACCAGATGTGCCGGTCGATCGTATCGATGATCAGCCGGGTGACAAACAATAGCGCGACCGGGATCACCGAGACTACCAGGCGCGCGCCGATGCTTTCGATCACCACTTCGGGCGCGCACATCCAAACCATCTTCATGACCGGAGGAACCTTGCGCAGCGCGCTCAGGCGCTCGCTCCATTTGGCTTCCGGCTTTGGTTCCTTGATCGAATCCTTCTGGTCCATTTCCATCTCCACCGCCCACCTGCGGTCGCGCGCCCATCCCACGTACGCCGTCCGCACCTAGCTGTACAGCATGCCGGGTACCATTGCCGGACCACATTTAAGCCATTTTAGATGAATGAGTTAGAGGAACCGGCGCGTTCCGGAATCGGTTCTTTTTGCACGCCCGCAGAAATTTCTATCTAGAAGAAAAAGAGAAAGGTAGCTTGAGCGGGAAGCTCGTCAGACGGTTTTATCTTTCGAGTAGCAAATCTTCTCGAGATTGCAGTCGATGCAGCGCGGCTTGCGCGCCACGCAGCAGCGGCGGCCGTGCCAGATCAGCTGGTGCGAGAAATTGATCCACTTGTCCCGCGGAAGGATCTTCACCAAATCCTGCTCGATTTTCTTCGGATCCGTGTTTTTCGTCAGGTCCAGGCGGTTCGAAAGCCGCTGCACGTGCGTATCGACCACCACGCCCGACGCGATTCCGAACGCCGTGCCCAGCACCACGTTCGCCGTCTTTCGCGCCACGCCCGGAAGCATCAGGAGCTCCTCCATCGTCTTGGGGACCTGGCCTCCGAATTCCTCGACGATTTTCTTGCTCGCGCCCATGATCGACTTCGTCTTGTTGCGAAAAAAGCCGGTGGGGCGAATGTCCTGCTCGAGATCCGTCGGGTTGGCGTACGCGAGGTCCTTCGGCGTCGGATACTTGGGAAACAGCGTCTTTGTGACGATGTTGACGGTCGCGTCCGTACACTGCGCGGACAAAATCGTCGCGATCAGCAATTGGAAGGGATTCTCATGCCGCAACTCGCAAGTCGCGGACGGGTAGGCCGCATCAAGGCCCTTCAGAATCGCCCGCACGCGGGCGGGATCGGTTCCCTTGCCGGCGGAGGCGCTGCGACTCGCGGATTTAGAGGATCGCGGTGACCCGGACTTACGCGCTGCCGTTCTTTTTTTGCGAGCTAAGGGCTTCTTTTTTGTCGGAGGCACGGAGAAAAAATATCACGAAACTGCTTCGACTCGAACAACTACGCTACGCTTCGACTCGCACGCCCTTCCAGAACGCGACGTAATCCTTGATCTGCGCCGCAGCCGGCTTCGGATCGGGGTAGAACCACGCGGCGTCGGGATTGCGCTGGCCGTTCACTTCGACGTGATGGTAGCTGGCCGTTCCCTTCCACGAGCAAATCGTGTGCGTGTCGCTCGATCGGAAATATTCCGCGTGCACGGAATCCGGCGGAAAATACTGGTTCCCCTCGACAACCACGGTGCGATCGCTTTCGGCCAGCACCGCGCCGTTCCATGTGGCTTTGGCCAACTTTCAGTCTCCGTGACTAAACCGCGAAGAAAAGATTTTGCGCCACCGGCCATTCGCGATCGAACCACTGCCCCGCGCAACGATACCCCGAGCGTTTGCCCATGCGAACCACCGCCCTGGCGTCGTACTTGTGCGAGCTCTCGGTCCAGATCGTCTCGCCTTCGCGCAGGTAGAACCGGAAGCCCGCCTTGCGGATCGTCACGCGCTGCCAGACTTTCGAGCGCAGGTGCATTTCGATGCGGCGCTCGGCTTCGTCCCAGCGAACCATGTGCTCGAACTGGCCCAGATCGAAATCGCCGTCGAGCTCGCGGTTAATTCGCGCCAGAAGGTTCTTGTTGAACGCCGCCGTCACGCCGGCAGGATCGTCGTAGGCCAGAATCAGCGCCGGCACCGGCTTTTCCAAGTCGGTCGTAAGCAGCAGCGCGTCGCCCTCGTGCAGAATCGACCGAACTTCGCGCAGAAACTGGTCCCCCGCCGGGCGATCGAAATTCCCGATCGTGCTGCCGAGGAAAAACACGAACAGCTTCTCGCCTTCCCGGCGCCGCGCAGCCACTTCCTGCAGTCCATCGAGATACGCGCGCTCGAATCCCACCACGCTGACCATGTCCATGTGCCCCAACTCCTGCTGGCACCGGAAAAGCGCGCTGCCGGAAATATCGATCGGGTAGTAGTTCACGCGCTGCCGCCGCGCGAGCGCCTCCAGCAGCCACCGCGTCTGCTGCCCGCTGCCGCTGCCGAGTTCAGCGACAACAACCGGCCCCGGCACGCGGTTCACGATTTCGCCGGAATACGACTTGAGCATGCGCATCCCCGCGCGGCTCAGCCCGTACTCCGGCAAGACACAGATCGCGTCGAAGAGCGCCGAGCCGACTTCGTCGTAGAGATACTTCGAAGGCAGTTCCTTCTGCCCCGGATGGCTGAGTCCCAGCACGACATCCGAGCAAAACTCGGAAACGACCTGGGCCGACGGACTTAGCGGGTACGATTCGCGAAGCCGACGCCATGGCCTATTCCTCCACGCAGCGAAATGTGGCGTACACGTGCGGGTAGTGCGGCTGGAACCAGTTCCGGAAAGTCCTGCGCAACATGCAGGCATCGGTGCGCGGCGATCCGCCCTTCATCACGAAATGCTTGCCGTCAAAAAAATTCGCCGAATAGCCGGGATAAAACGAGAAGGGCTCGAATCCCGGCAGCGGCCCGAACCGCGTCGAAGTCCATTCCCAACCGTTGCCGAGCAGATCGAAGACGCCGAACGCGCTCGCGCCCGCCGGATGCGCGTCAACCGCGGTTGGATCCCACCGCTCGAAATGGAAATTTCCGCATTGCGGCGTCGGCGCGGCTTCGCCCCATGGATACGCGCGCTCCCTGCCATTCGGAGCGCCGTACGCGGCGCGATGCCATTGCGCTTCCGTCGGCAGTTTCTTTCCCGCCCATCGCGCGAATGCGCACGTTTCGGCATGTGTCACATAAACCGGCCATGCCGACGGCAGCGGAATCGCTCCGAACATGGTCCGCAATTCCCATTGCGCGTCCGATTGAGCTGAAGGAGCGTCCGTCTTGGGCATCCAGAAATGCGGATACTGACGCCTCTCGCTCTCAAGCCACGCCCAATCTTCGGGCTTCCAGTAAAACGAGGTGTGGTAGCCGCCGGCCTGCACGAACTTCAAATATTCGGCGTTCGTCACCGGAAACGCGCCGATCGCAAAACTCGGCACAGCAACGCGCTCGACGCCGAACTCGTTGTCCCAGCCAAACTCGTCTGAATCGCCGCGCGCCTTCCCGAGCGTCGCCGTGCCCGCCGGAATCGTGACCTGCCGCGGCTCGGGCGCTGGCCGCGGATCGGCCAACGGCCGCGCCTTCGGAAGCTTCTTGTCGAGAGCCAGGTTGTGCAGCAGATACGCCAAGGTCTCCGCGTGCATCAGCCGATGCTCGATAGCTACGTGCAGCAGCGTTCCGTTGGCAATCTCGGGCACTGCGACGGCTCGTCCGCTTGGCGCGCGCAACGCATCGGCCAGCTGCGTTCGAATCCGCCAGTTGTACGTCTCCACGCGAACGATGCTCGGCCAATCTTCCGGCGTGTCGGTCGGCAGTCCGCCGCCCACGGGATCGATGCCAAACGCAAACAGCTTGTCGAATTCCGGGTCGTGCGATTGCAGTCCCAGCGCGGGAGCGAGCAGGTTCCAGTCAAACGCTTCCAAATGCCCGAGATAGAAAATCAGGCGATGACGCTCCGCGACTGGCCGCTCGTAAAACGAATTCGGCGGGAGCAACGCGAACAGCGAATCGGTGCGGGACCGGGCTTCTTCGAGACGCGCCAATAAAGCCGGGTGAAGTTGAGGCGCTGTGCGGGACGTTGCCATTCGTCACCTTAGGCAGGGGGTCCCTTTGTACTCCCGCAGGGACCTACCGGCAAGAAGTTTTGTTGCCCACCATTGGATGCGAGATGCTGTAGGAAAGTGTCAG
Organism: uncultured Acidobacteriota bacterium; assembly: GCA_963769415.1. Taxonomy (GTDB): domain Bacteria; phylum Acidobacteriota; class Terriglobia; order Acidiferrales; family UBA7541; genus Palsa-295. The sequence continues at coordinate 483,527 of CAVYLM010000005.1, read as the reverse complement.
TCAATTCCGCGGAATCAGCAGGTCGAGCAGCCGTCGAAAGGCCTTGCCTCGGTGGCTCGCGAGATTTTTTTCTTCCGCCGCAGCCTCGGCGTACGTGCGGCGTCGATCCGGAAAATAGAACACCGGGTCATATCCGAATCCGCTCGCGCCGCGCGGCTCGCTCGCGATGAATCCTTCGGCGCAATCGGACACGACCGCAATCGCGCGGCCCCGCCGGGCGATCGAAATCACGCAAACGAACCGGGCGCGCCGCTCGTCGCCCGTCTTGCCTTCCATCTCGCGCAGCAGTTTCGCCACGCATTCGGCGCTCGTAGCATTCGGACCGGCGTATCGCGCGGAATGCACTCCCGGCGCGCCGCCGAGCGCCGGCACAACGAGTCCGGAATCATCGGCCAGGACGATTTCGTCGCTGAACCGGCTGTAGTGCAGCGCCTTCCCCGCGCTATTTTCGGCGAACGTCGGCGCAGACTCGTTGAATGCGGGGATTTTCTCGAAATCGGGAAGCGGATCGATTTCCAGCGCGGCGCCCGCGGCAAGTTCGCGGTATTCGCGCAGTTTGCCGGCATTGGAAGACGCGAGCAGTATCCGCGCGGGCATCGTTGACGCCGCTCTACCGCGCGCGGCTCTTGAAATTCACGCGCACGATGTCCAGCTGCAATTTCGCACAGCCGGCGGATGCCGGTGGCGGCGAGATCGAGCAGCTGGTCCAATTCTTCGTTGGTGTAGGGCCTTCCTTCGGCGCTCGCTTGCACCTCGACGAACCGCCCGTCTCCCGTCATCACCACGTTCATGTCCACCTGCGCGCGCGAATCCTCCTCGTACGCGAGGTCGAGCATCAGCTCATCGTCCACGATTCCCACGCTCGTCGCCGCCACGGAATCGACCAGCGGCACCGCGCGCAGGATTCCCGCCGCCACCAGGCGCTCGAGCGCCAGCGCCAGCGCGACATACGCGCCGGTCACCGACGCGGTGCGCGTTCCTCCGTCCGCCTCGATCACGTCGCAGTCGATCCAGACGGTGCGCTCGCCGAGGCCCTTCAAATCCGTTGCGGCGCGCAGCGTGCGCCCGATCATGCGCTGAATTTCCAGCGTGCGGCCCGACTGCTTCCCTCGCGTCGATTCGCGCGGCGTGCGCTCTTCGGTGGCGCGCGGCAGCATGCCGTATTCGCCGGTCACCCAGCCCTTCCCCGTGCCCTTCAGAAACGACGGCACGCCATCGTTGACCGTCGCCGTCACGATCACGCGCGTGCGGCCCGTCTCGATCAAAACGCTGCCTTCCGCGCTGGGAATAAAATCCGGCGTGATCTTCACCGGCCGCAAATCTTCCGGGCCGCGTCCGTCTGCTCGCACGTAGTTCTCCTGACCTGCTGGGTTGTTGCGGGAATTCAGTTTGACGACTGCGCACGAACGTGTCAACCGCCGCCGCAATTGCTTTAGCCCCGGAAACGCTAATGCGTGGATTTCGCAGGCGCGGCCGCAGCCGCCTGCGGAGGCGTAACAGGAGGGTTCAAGTCAAAAAACCCCGTCAAATCCACGTTCCCCGCCAGCGTGTCCACTTCCTGCCCATGAATCAGAATCTTCAGTCGGCGCAAAACGGGCACGTTGGCCTCGAGCGTCCGCGCGATCGAGTTGACCGCCATCTCCTCGCTCAAAATCCCCGAAGGCATTTCGGACGAGAGCGCGTCGGAGAAATCCGCCACGGCCGTTCCGTCCGGCAAAATGTAAAAGCCCATCACGGTCGTGTCGGCTGGAACCGTCCGCTGCCCCGGCGTCGGCGGATTCACCGTCAATTCGTGCAGCAGTTGCCTGCACCGCTCGACCGGATTCGCCGAAAGCGGTAGCTGCACCTCGACCGGCGCGATGCGATCCGAGCCCGCGGCCCAAAAAATCTTCACGGTCTGAGTGACGTCCGTCGAAGTCGTAATCGGCGGCGCCAGAACCTCGTGCCGCGCCTGCTCGTCGGCGGTCTGCAATTCCGCCAGCCGCTTTACGCGCCGATGGATGCTCCGAAGACTGATCAAGCCGACGATCACCGCCAGCACCAGCAGCCCCAGAACTATTTTCACCGCGCGCGGCATTATCTCGTCCCCCCGATGCTCGCCTGCCGGAACGCTGCGATCGCCCGCGCGATCGCGCTGCCAAGCGGTTCGCCCGACGCCGCCAGCTGATCCGGCGTCTCCGCGGACACGCTCGAGATCTCAATCGCCACGGCCGGCACCATAACCGAGCGCAACGCCCGCACCGGGACGCCCGCTGAATACGGCGGCGAGCCCGAAAACGCCTGCGCGAATTCGCCCTGCATCAGGTCCGCGAGCCGATGGCTGGCCGCGACATACGGCCGCTGCGCCTCTCCCCAGACCGCGAGCGCAACGGGAGGCGCGGGCCGAGCGGGTGCGCTGTTCGCAGCCGCTGCGGCGGGCGCCGCTGCAATGGGCGCCGCAAACTGCATGTAATACGCGCGCACGGTATTAGCTGTTCCAGTCGACGACGCGTGCACGCTGATAAAAATCGCGTCGGGATGCGCATTCCCTGCCGCCGCGCGGTCGTCATAGGACGGATTCGAGTCGTCGTTCCGCGTCATCACCACGCGGTAGCCCTGCCGCTCCAGCGCTGCGCGCACCGATCGCGCAAGTTGCAACACGACGTCTTTCTCAACCGAGTTTTCGCCGCGCGCGCCTGTGTCCGTGCCGCCATGTGCCGGGTCGATCACGATCACAGGATTCGTCGGCGCCACGGAAGCCGACGGAGCAGTCGGAGGCGGAAGCGTCTGCGCGGTGGGCACCTGAACTGGCGGAGCCGTTTGCGTCTGCGCGGGCGCTGCCGGCGCCTGTTGCGCTGCCGCTCCGGACGCAACATGGAGTGCAAAAAGAAAAGCCGCCGCGATGAAAATGCCAGGAAGAAGAAGTTTCCCCACGGCGCAAAGAATATCAGAAATGTCGCGGCCTGTAGCTATGCCCGGCAGAACGGCGAATCGCAAAAAGCAACGCGTCAGCGGGTCAAGCCGGCGTGACATTGAACAGGTGCGCGTCGGATCCGTCGCGGCGGACGAAAAGCCCCATGCCGCGCAGCTCCTCGGCGCCGCGGACGTAACGCTCATCGTTCAGCTCGTCGTAGAACGCATACTCCTTCGCCGGCCACGCACGGTTGCCGAAGTGCACGCGCCCCTGCGATGCCCCGCCCGCCAGATTGACCGCAATCACCTTCCACGCCTTCTCCGACCGCCACTCGTACACGGCCAGATTGCCGGCCGTATCGTCGCCTTCCGCCGTGACTGCCAGAACATTCCACTCGCCGCCGTGAAACACCACGTCCTTCGTGATGCGCAGCAGCTTGGCGAAAAACGCCGTCGCGGCTGGGTCGGCGGGCTCATCCGCGGCGATCCGGAGCGTGATCGGCAAACGAACGCTCGCGCCTTCCAGTTCGCCCTGATGATAGAACCGCATCCCGGGCAGCGTGCCCATCAACGACGCAACCGATACGCGGCGCTCGCGCCCGAAGACCGACACGCAGCGCTCTTCATCGTGATTCTCGAGAAAGCGCGCGAGGCGTTTTTGATACGCGGCCGAAGCCGAGAGGCGAGCGTGCACATCGGTCATGTTCCGGTCGCGCACCGCGTCGTACAAGCCCTTGTCGTACACGTAGGAAAATCCCATATCGAGCAGGCGCGACTCCGTTCCCCAGTACGCCTCGGCCAGCAGAATCAGTTCCGGCACGGCCACGTGCGCCCTCTCCCAGAATTCCTGCTGGGGCGCCGTCGCACCGCGCAAATATTTGCCCCAGATTCTTTCGAAAATGTCGCTGAGGTGCAGCATGGCCATGTCGCACCGCACGCCGTCGCAATGCGCCGCGATCGTGCGCAGGTCCGCCATCTGCGCCGCGCGCATCTGCGGCGAAAAATGGTTCAGCTGCGCCACGTCGGGCCACGGGGGAAAGTAAGGATCGCGGCCGAGCGCCAGGAAAAACACGCGCCGAGGCGTCTCGACACGGCAAAAACTTTCAGGTTCGCGCTGAAAATCGTCGGCCGTGCCGTTCACGTAGAACTCGGGATGCTCGCGCGTCCAGCGGTGGTCGAGCGCGGTGTGGTTGCCGACGAAATCGAGAAATAGAGCCATTCCCCGCGCGTGCAGCTTCGCTCGAACCGCGTCGAGCGATTCCCACGTGCCGACGTGCGGATCGGGCGCGTATTCCGCGACCGCGTATGGCGAGGCGATCACGTCCTCGGGCTTCCAACCGGGTAGCGCGCGGTCGTATTGCGCCGCGCCGCCCGGAGCCGCAGCCTTCGCGAGTTCGATCTGGCGCGCACGCTCGCTGCGCCGCCACACTCCCATCAGCCACACGGCGTCGAATCCCAGCCGCGCGAGCGAATCCCACTCCGAATCCGGAACTTCCGCGAGCGTGATGGTGCGTCCGAGCCGGGCGGAAAGTTTTTCCAGCCACGCCCACGTGTTGATTTCGTAGAGATGCGGATGCGGTCGAAGCGCGAACGGCTTCGTGGAATCGAAGGCAGCAGCCATTGCGCGATCAGGCTAGCACGGTGACTTGCGCGTGAAAAGCGCGAAGAACCGCGATCCCTAATGTTTCATCGCGCCGTCGATGAACGCCGCGATATTGCTCTTCAGCTTCACGCGATCTTCATCGTGGAGGTAGATCATGTGGCCCGACGAGTAATACTTCAGACCGATTCGCTCGCGCTCGCTCGCCGGCAGCAGCAGGTGGTCCATCGTGTACTCCGTGGCGTAGAACGGCGTCGCGCTGTCGAAGTACCCGTTCTCGACCTCCACCTTCAGGTGCGGGTTGTCGAGCAGTTCGCGAATCAGATCGTTGCCCACGTTGGGCGCGCTTGGGAAGAATCCCCCCGGCGGCGCGTTGTGCTTCCAGTCCCAGTTCTGCCCCGGTTCGTTCGGCAGCACCTTGTACGTTTTGTCCTGCCCGAATTTCAAATCGTCGCGCACGTATCCGTTGAACGCGGCCGTAAAAGCGCCTACGACCGCGGTGAACGAAGGATCGAACTCGGAATTTTCGGTAAGCAGGTCGTAGGTGTTGCCGGAATAGCGCGAGTCGTAGCGGCCGACCACGAGGCCGCGGCTGCGCTGCAGTTCGGCGTCAAACTGCGGGAGCGCCACGCGCAGATCGGCTTTGATCAGATAATCCTCGCTCAGCCCCGTAAACGCGGACAGTTTTTTCGCAAGGTCGGCGGTCTCGGCGGGGGTGAGCTTCGAGCCTTTCATCAGCGCGGCGGCGTATTCCGTGCCGGCAAACTGCCGCGCGCTATCGACGAACGCGTTGATATCGGCCGGCGGATTTTTCACCAACTTGTAATACCAGGCCGTCGCCGCGTAGGTCGGCAGATAGAAAACGTAGGAACGGTCATCGCCCGCGGCGAACGCCAGCGAGCTGGCATCGAGCACGCTTGAGATCAGCACGATTCCGTTGATGTACATCCCGTCGGCCGTCTGCAGATAATTTCCGAGCGCCACCGAGCGGAATGTGCCGTAGCTTTCGCCGATCAGGAATTTCGGCGAATTCCACCGGTTGTTGCGGCTCACATACGTCGCGATGAACTGCGCGAGCGACTTCACATCCTGATCGACGCCCCAGAAATCCTTGTCCTGCGCCTTGCCCACTGCATGGCTGAATCCCGTCCCGACCGGATCGATGAATACCATGTCCGTCTTGTCGAGCAGCGATTCCGTATTGTCGACCAGCTTGTAGGGCGCGGGAGGCGTCGGCGCGGCGTTTTCCGTGACCACGCGCCGCGGGCCGAATGCGCCCATGTGCAGCCAAACGGAAGCCGATCCGGGCCCGCCGTTGTAGATGAACGCTATCGGGCGCTGGCTGAAGTCCTTCACGTCGCTGCGCGTGTACGCGGTCGAGTAGACTAGCGCCGTCGGCTCGCCCTTGTCGTCCTTCAGCAGCGTGGTGGAAGCCGTTGCCTTGTAGTTGATCGTCTGATCGCCGATGCGAATCGTGTGGTCGGTCACCGACGATTCTTCCTTGGGCGTCGCATCCGGCAGCTTCGCGGCGTCGGCCGGTTTCGCGTCCGCGGGCTTCGCGTCTTTCGCGGGCTCCTGCGCGGCGGCTCTCACGGCATGGCCGAAAACCAGCAGCACGGCGATCGCGCCCAGGCTCCAGAACTTTTTCATCATCAGCTCCCTTTCATTTTTATTTGGCTGTTGTTTCGCAAACCGGATTGACCAGGATCAAGGTGATTGCCTTCGTGTCTTTGTCGGCGCCCGCGACGGCAACCGGTTCCGCTTCGATCCGCGCGGGCGGCGGGCAATCCGCTTTGCCGCGGCTCGGCGCCGCGCGCCGCGGCGTCGGATCTTCCCATGCGGATACGGTGTAGTTCGCCGATTCGAGCAAAGTGAATTGGTACAGACCGTCGCCAACCTTCTGCGCCGACGGGTTTTCCCCGTTATCGGCTTTGGCCATGACGGTTACGCTTCCGGGCGGACGTGCCCCTTGCCATTTCACTTGGACGCGCAGCAGGTGAGTTGGATAGCCGTCCTTCACCTGCATGTTCACCTTCATCAGCTGCTGCCCGTCCTTCAGCCTGATCGTCTGCGCATCGCTCAGGTCGCCCACACCGGGATAAAACGCGCGCGGGAACGGCGAGTTGGGATCGGTGCGGTTCGCGCGGTTGAAAACCAAAATATATTCGCCCGCGCCGACGTGATCCAGATCGAACACGCCTTCCGCGCCCTGAAAGCCCCAGAGCCCCGGCCGCGAGTCGTTGTAGGTCCCGGCGCGGTAAAGCTCGACCGACGCGATCGGCAGCGGCTTGCCGTCGGGACCAAGCACGGTGCCGCGGATGTGCCCGGTCGGCAGCGCGTTGACGTCGAATTCGTAGCACGCGCCGTTGGGTATCTTGAACTGCGCCAGCCCTCCCGTCTGCGATCGGTGCGTCAATTCCATGCGCACCGGCAGCCGCGCCGTAAAACCGTATTCGCCGGCGTGCACGTCGTAAAAGGAATAGACGCCCTCGGCATTCGAACTGGTCTCGAACCGGTCGTCGTGCGAACGCAGCCTGAGCGAAATGTTCGGCAGCGGCTCGTCGGGATCGTCCGGCAGCGCGAGAAACGGCGGCTCGGACCTGCGCAGCACGCCGAAGACCGATGCGACGCGCTGCCCGTTGCGCATCGCGCGCAGCTGCGGAAGAAGCGCCTTCGCGTCGCTCGCAGGCCGCGTGCCGCTGCAAATCGTCGCGAAGAGCCGATTGTCATTCCCTTGGTGCGTGAAAACGACGTATTGCTGGCCGGCTTTGAACCGATAGCCGCAGTCGCCGTCCTCGCCTCCCGAAAAAATGTCGATTTCTTCCGAGAGAGCTCCTGCGGCCGCTGGCGCGAACCGTTCGTCGATGTGGAAATGGTAGCGGGTCAGCCGTGCAGCAACCATGTCGACCGGGGGAGCCGGCTTCGCGGAAGCATCCGGCGCTTGGTCTGTCGCATCCGGCGGCTTCGGCGCGGCGTAGGCGATGTCTTCAACGGCTGTCACCGTGCCAAGGAAAACGACGTCGTCCGCCTGAAAGCCCGGACATTTGCCCGGAGGCGCGTCCGAGCAGGTGCAGCCGCGCGTCGTGATCGAAATGGCCGGGAGTAGCAGCAGACAGGCTAAGAGGGAGCGCCCAAGCATCGCGAATATCCTACATTTTTTTTTTCGCCGCGATGCGAAATTCATCGGAACGTTGCTACACTCACTCCCTCGAAATGGCAGGCGACGTGTCGCGCACGACATTCCTTGTAGGGGCGCTGCTTGCTGCGCCCGGCTTTTCGCGCGAGTTGCAGAACGCGGCACTCAGTTCCTTGGATCTGAGGCCTTTCGGCTAGCTGTTGGTTGAGGTCTGAATGTAGCGCCGGGTCTTTAGCCCGGCATCTTGCAGGATTTGTAGGTCGCGGCTTTGCGGAAAAAGGGCGCTTTTTAGGGGGGAGCGGAGCTTCAGCTCCGACATAAAGGGCTTGCACTCAATGCGCTTCAGCGCCTCAGGACACTCTTCACTGCCTTTTTCCGCAGCCTGTTTAGCCGCGACGTCAGTGAAGCGGTGTGCTTTAGCCGCTGAAGCTCCTTCTCCGGCTAAATCTCGCGAAATCCGCAAAGTATGCGCGTCTGCATAACAGGAGGAACGGGCTTTGTCGGCCGGGCGCTGGTCAAGCGCCTGCTCGGCAGCGGCGCGCAAGTGCGGGTGCTCGCGCGCCCATCGCCTCGTGCCGACGCGCTCGAAGCGCAGGGCGCTGAAGTCGTCCGCGGCGACCTGAGCGACCATTCCGCGATCGACCGCGCCGTCGAGGGCGCGGAAATCGTTTACCACGCCGCCGCGATGGTCGAGGGGCACGGGAACCGCGAGAAGTTCTTCGACGCCAATGTTCGCGGGACCGATGCCGTTTTGCAGGCCAGCCTGCGCGCCAAGCCTTGCAGGATCGTCTACCTGAGCTCGATCGCGGTGTACGGACCCGCTGCGCCCGACGAGCTGATCGACGAGGACACGCCCTTCGACGAACTTCCCGAAGAGCGCGATTTCTACGCCCACTCGAAGATCGAGGCGGACCGGCTGGCGATGAAGTTCGCGAAGAACTCGGCCGTTCCCGTCACGATCCTGCGTCCCGGCGTGATTTTCGGGCCGGGACGGCCCTTGCCCACCGCGCTGCTCGGCGCGCGGATCGGGAAGCTCGATATCGTGTTCGGGAGACCTGCACAGCCGTTTCCGCTGAACCACGTCGAAAACCTGGTCGATGCGATCGAACTGGCCGCGCATGCGCCGGATCAAGGCTTGCGACAGTACATCGTGATCGACGACGAAAAACTGACGCTGGGGCAGTACCACGCGGCGCGAACGAAACTGACCGCGACCCGGACGGTGTTTTTGCCCCCCCAGCCCGTGGTGATAGCGGCGACTGTCTCACGTCCTGTGATGCGCCTCGTGCCCGGCAACACCGGCGCATTCTCGCGGCGGCAGGTGCTTCGCGCGTCGCAGGACCGCCATTACAGCACCCGGCGAATCCGGGAAGAGCTGGGCTGGACGCCGAAGGTGCCGCTTGCCGAGGCCATTGAGCGGACCTTGCGCGGGTCGTCGTAGGCCAGGAATTTCTGTCGATTTGTGGTCCGCGGCGGAGCGGCGGAATTTGAAGCGATTCATGCTAGAATTTTGCGCGGCGGCAGCAGCGGTTTCCCGCAGTATCCATTTTCCGAAGCGGAATGATTTCGTCCTGCCGGGCGTATGGCGTTAGGGATATGAATTTCCTCCCGTCTGTCTGCAGGGAAACGGGTGCGTCCGCTACGCGAGAGGTGTGAAGATTCTGGCGATCGTTCAATACGTCGTTTTGCTGGCGGCGGCGATTCCGCTCGTCTATTACGCGCTGGCGATTTACAGCACGTTCCGGTTTTTCGAGGACGCGAAGCACCACGCGGCGCCGAACACGGATTTTCTCCCGCCGGTCAGCTGCCTGAAGCCGATCAAGGGCCTCGACGAGGACGCGTATGAAAACTACGCGAGCTTCTGCCGCCAGGACTATCCCGAGTACGAAATCGTCTTCTGCGTCGATCCGGGCGATCCGGCCATGCCGCTGCTCGAAAAACTGATCAAGGAGTTTCCGGACCGCAAGATTCGGCTGCTTTTTGGCTCCGGCCGCGATGCCATCAACGACAAAGTCGGCCGGCTCTACCGGCTGACGAACGAAGCGGCGTACGACATTTTCATCATCACCGACGGCGACGTGCGCGTGGGCCCGGATTACATCCGCTCGATTGTTTCGGTGTTCCGCGATCCGAAGGTCGGCGCGGCGACGTGCCTCTATGTTTCGACCAAGGAAACGAATCTGGTGCAGGAGCTGCAGACCATCGGCATGATGTCGGATTTCTTCGCGCCGGTGCTGGTGGCATGGCAACTCGACGATCTCAAGGTCACATTCGGACAGACCATCGCGACGACGCGCAAGGCGGTGCAGAGCTACGGCGGGTATCAGGTGATCGAGGACCGTCCCGCGGACGACGTTTACGCTGGAAGGCTGGTGGCCGAACAGGGCTACGACGTAAAGCTGCTGCCGTACATCGTTCACTCGGTGGCCGATTTCAACTCGTTCAGCGACCTACTCCACAAGCGCACGCGCTGGATGACGGTGCAGCGGCTGATGCGGCCGTGGGGGCATTTTGGTTTGATCTTCACGTGGGGATTGCCGTGGGCGCTGGTGGCGATCGCCGCGAAGCCGACGGCGCTCGTCGCCGGCATATACCTGGGCAGCTATGTGTTTTTCCGCGTGCTGATCACCTGGATGATCGGCGTGTGGGGCATGAAGCAAAAAGGAATCTGGCACAAGATGCCGCTGATTCCGCTGTGGGACACAATAGCGTTCGGGATGTGGATTGCGAGCTTCGGCCGCCGTACGATTCGCTGGCGCGGGGTCGACTATTTTCTGCGTGAAGGAAGGCTGACCGCCGCGCGGAAAGCGTCCTCATGAGCGCGAAAATCGCCGTCGCGGGCGCGGGAATTTACGGCGCGACGATTGCGATTCGCCTGGCCGAGCAGGGGCACAACGTCCGGTTGTTTGATCCGCTCGGGATTCTCCGCGCGACTTCCGTCATCAACCAGTACCGCATTCATTCCGGCTACCACTACCCTCGCAGTCCCGAAACGATTACCGAAACGCTCGAGGCGCGGGCCGAATTCACCGAGGCGTTCGCGCCGGCCATCGTGAGAAACAGCCGGCATTACTACGCCATCCCCAAGGAAGGTTCGGTGACTCCCCCCGAGCTTTTCGAAAAAGTGATGGCGCAGTACAACCTCGCGTGCAAGCCGTGCCGCCCGGACTGGATGAATTTCGGGTTCATCGACAAATGCTACGAAGTGGACGAGCAGATCTACGACCCCGATACGCTGCGCGACGTGGTGACCGCCCGGATCACGGCGCTTAAGATCCCGTTCGAGCAGCGGGCGTTCACGCCGGAAATGCGGAAAGACTACGATTTCACGATCTGGGCGACGTACGGCCTGGGCCCAAGCCTCGGACTCTTTAAGAACGCCAAGTATCAGGTGGCGGAGAAAATTCTGATTCAGCTGCCGGCGAGCCTCCAGCACATTTCGCTTGTCGTCGTGGACGGGCCGTTTACGGCGTTCGATCCCTACGGCAGCACCGAGAAATCCCTGTTTGGCTCGGCGAAAAACACGAATCACTGGACCACAAACAATCCACACGATCCGATTCCGGAGCCGTACGCGCACATGCTGAACGGGGCAAACTGGGAGAAGATCGATTTCAGCCGGTTTGAGGCCATGCGGCGGGACTCGATCCTGGCGGTTCCCGCCTCCAAGGACGCGGTGTATCTCGGTTCGCGATTCACCATTCGCGTGGTTGAGAATAACCCCATCACGGACCGTAGGACTCTCTACGTCGAGGAAACCGCGCCGGGCGAGATTCACATTTTCTCGGGCAAGGTCGTCGGCGCGGTGAAAGCGGCGCGCCTCGTCTGCGAGCGCGTGGGGAAAGGGTGAAGCCGGCGGCATGGGCGGCGGCATGTGCAGTCGCTCTCAGGTTCAAACGTAGCGCCGGGTCCTTCAGCCCGGCATCTTCGCCGTATCCGTAGTTTTGCGTCTTGCGCGACTCACGCTGGCCACGCTACAACCATCGCGTTTGGATGCCGATGCCCGAATTCCGCCGCACAAATATCCGTCTCCCTGCCAGCCGTTATCTCGGGCGCCAACTCTATTTCATAACGCTCTGCTTCCGTAATCGTCGCCGCTACGGCGCGAACGCACGCATCGCTTGTTGGCTGATCGATGAACTTCGCAAACACGCGGGGTCTTGCGAATTCTTTGCGCACGCTTATTGCGTGATGCCGGATCACCTGCACGGCCTCGTGGCTGGTGCATCGGAAACGAGCAACATGCTCAAATTCGTGATGTCGTTCAAACAGGATACCGGGCAGGAATTCACGCGCAGAACTCATCGCGCTTTGTGGCAATTCAAATACTACGATCACATCCTACGCGGCCGCGATTCCGCGGACCGCGTCGCGTGGTACATCTGGTCGAATCCCGTGCGAAAAGGCCTCTGCGCCACGCCAGCCCAGTATCCATTTCTCGGATCATTCACCGAAATGGGCGCGCGGATGCTGAAAGGCACGGCAGTCGCCGAATGGATACCACCGTGGAAGGACGCTGCGCCAGACGGAGGCCCAACGGCAAAGATGCCGAGCTGAAGGACTCGGCGCTACGTTCAAACCTCAAAGACCGATTCGGCGGCGCCCCCCCGGCGGGTCTAGGCTTAGACGTAGAGCCGGGTTCTTCAGCCCGGCAGACGGCGGTTCGGTCGCAAGGCCGAACCGCCCTTCTTTTTCGCATGAAGAGCTTTGGCCCGCGTCTCGGCCTCGGCGCGTGCGAAGCCCAACGTTCGCTGTTTTTCCCACTTCGGGAATTTCACGCGCCAAGATCGCACCTTTCACTTGAGGAATTCTCTCCGCCAACTCTCACCTTTTCATGCTTTTGCGCTAATCGACACTCGTGTGTCGACTTGACGCGCGTGATATGGTGGAAATGACAAGTGGGAAGCCTCAGTTTCGCCGCGAAGACAAGCCGCAAGCGCAGTCCCGGAAGTAGCAGTTAGAACCAAAAAGCAAACTAAGGACGGAAACGATGGTGGCACCGCGAGGACGCCAGCAGGGTCGCATCGCCATCCCCGCAGCCGCGCGACGCTCCCGCCAAAGCCTCGGGCGAAGCTGGACCACAAATCACGAAATTAAGTGGGACACCGTCACACTTCTTTCCCATCGCAACTCATTGAAAACAAGGGAAAGCGTGCCCAAACAAGTGGGACACTTTTGCGATCTAGTCGGAGCCGGCCGAACGGACCTCGGGAATCGAAGGCTCGGTGGCGCCGAGCTGGCGGTGACGATCGTTGCGGGCGTTCCGCCAGTTGACCTGCGGCATGAAGAGCGACGAATCGATCCGGTCGCGGTACTCGATGGCGATGTTCATCAGCGAATCGAGCAGCGAATCGGAGAGATGGTGCGGCTGGAGGCCCAGATCGATCAGCTGCGAGTGCTTGGCGTTGTAATAGTGAGCTTCCGCTTCGACGCGCGGATCGGGCAAATGGTCGATCTCGACCTTGAGCCCCATTTTCTTGCTGGCAGCCTGCACCTTGTAGGCGAGGTCCAGGACCGAGAACTGTTCGGTGAACTGGTTGAAGACGCGGAATTCGCCGGGCGCGGCCGGGTGCGTACAGGCGATCTCGATACAGCGCACCGTGTCGCGAATGTCGAGGAAGCCGCGGGTCTGGCCGCCCTTGCCGTAGACCGTGAGCGGGTGGCCGACGGCGGCCTGCGCGCAGAAGCGGTTCAGCACCGTGCCGAAAACTTCGTCGTAGTCGAAGCGGTTGATGAGAGCCTCGTCGAGCGCGGTTTCGTCGGTGACCGTGCCGTACACGACGCCCTGGTTCAGGTCGGTGGCGCGGAGCTTCCAGGCGCGGCAGGCGAACATGATGTTGTGGCTGTCGTGCACTTTGGAGAGGTGGTAGAACGAGCCGGGCTGCTTCGGGTACGGCAGGATGTCCTTGCGGCCGTTGTGCTCGATCTCGATGTAGCCCTCTTCGATGTCGATGTTGGGCGTGCCGTACTCGCCCATGGTGCCGAGCTTCACCAGATGGCAATCGGGCGGAACTCGCGCAGGGCGAAGAGCAGATTCAGCGTGCCGACGACGTTGTTGACCTGCGTGAACGCGGCGTGCTGGCGGTCGATCATCGAGTACGGGGCCGAGCGCTGCTCGGCGAAGTGGACGACGGCTTCGGGCTTGAATTCGTTGAGCGATTCGGAGAGGAACTCGTAGTCGGTGACGTCGCCGATCAAGAGGTCGATCTTCTTGCCGGTGTGCTCGTGCCAGGCGCGGAGGCGGTCCGGAAGCGGCTGGATCGGCGTGAGCGTCTGGACGCCCAGCTCGAAATCCCACTGCCGGCGGATGAAGTTGTCGATGATGGCGACAGAGTGGCCCTTTTGCGACAGATACAGCGCCGTCGCCCAACCGCAGTAGCCATCCCCCCCCAGCACGGCAATTCTCATGAAGCCTCCTGTAAGGAACTTTGAATTGAATGCCCCGCGACGACGCCCCAATTCACACCGTTCAGATTGTATCGTTTTACTCTGTGGCGCGAAAGGCTGGCAAGCGACTTTTCGATATCCGGTTCTATGGCGCGATGCGTGATCGAACCGATCAGGATGGGAAATGTGGGAATTACGAGCGGGCGACGGTAGCCGAGCCGCCCGAATCGGCTTCGCCGAGTTGGCCAAAAACGCGCTCGATTCCCCGCAGGTAGAAGACGACGCCGAGCAGGCGCACCAGCGACGTCCAAACGCGCCAGCAGATCAGCGCATCGGCGCCGCCGCGAAGGCCGGCGATGGCGAACAGCGAGTTGAATGCCGCTTCGCCGACGCCGAGGCCACCCGGGGTGACCGGAAGGCAGTTGGCGACAAAACCTAACGGGATCACGAGCGACATTTTCAGGTCGAGGCTGGCGGGATCGAGCGCCAGGACCGCGAGCACTGTCCCGATAAGCATCAACGTGTTGCCCGCGATGGAAATCACCAGCGCGACGCCGACGGTTCCAAGACTCGTCCGGTACCCGCCCACGGTGCGAATGACCTGCCCGTACCACGCCTTCCAAGGGAAAATTCCGAAGATCGCGTGCGCGATCCGCTCCATGAGCGGCTGGAAGTAGACGCAGGCGAAAAATCCGGCGATGAGGATTATCGAGAGGGCCGCGGAAATGATCAGCAGGTTGCGAAGAGCGGGAGTAGCGGCGATAGTGCGGGCAAAAAATGGGGCAAACATCAGCGGCATGAGCAGCAGGGAGAGCATGCCGATGCCGTGTTCGAAAAGCGAGACGATGATAATTTCCGAGCGGCGCGTCTGGTGGTCCCTGGCAAGGTAATAAAGGCGGGAGATCTCGCCGCCCGTCGCGCCCGGCAGGAATACGGCGAAGAAAAAACTGACCATGGCCACTTGAAACGATTTGGCCCACGAAATATTCAGTCCGATCGGGCGGAAAAGCCACACGAAGCGCTGGGCCATCATGGCTATATCAACCAGGATCAGAGCGATTGCCGCCAGCGCGATGGGCCACGCCGTGAACGGCCGAGAAATCGCCCGCAGGCTGATGTACCCGGACTTGGCAAGGTAAGCGAGAAGAACGCCGGCGATTGCCAGGCGCACGAGCATCCAGAATGCTTTGCGGGGCGGAGTGGGAGGCGGCAGGGCTTCGCCGCTCGGTTCGCGCTGGACGGCCGCGGACGGGCCTTTGCGCGGCATTCTACCGGCCGGCCGCACCAGCCGCTCGCGGAGGCTCCTTCCGACCCGCGTTGGCGCCGCGGCGGCCGCGAAGTTCGCGCACGTTATAGACCGGCTTGTTTTGCGACTCGTAGTAGGTGCGCGCGAGAAGCTCGCCGAGCAACCCAACCGCCATGAACTGAATACCACCAATCACCAGAGCTGTGCCCATGAGCAGGAGCGGACCGTGGCTGGCGATAATGTCCTGATTCCTCGCTAGCTTCTCGATCACAAGCCAGAGATCGATAACCCCTCCCGTCGCTAAGCAAGCCAAGCCCGGAAGTCCAAATAGCTGAAGCGGCCGCGTCGAATAATCGAGCAGGAACTTTACGCTGACGAGGTCGAGCAGGACGCGAATGGTGCGCGAAATACCGTAGTTCGATTTGCCGCTCTGGCGCGGAATATTGGTGATGGGCACCTCGGCGATGGATGCACCGGCCCAGCTGGCGAGCGCCGGGATAAAGCGGTGAAGTTCGCCGTACAGATTGATCTCCGAAAGAATTTCCCGGCGATAGGCCTTGAAAGTGGTGCCGAAGTCGTGCAGGTCAACGCGCGAAAGCCTGGCCATGATGCGATTGGCCACGCGGCTCGGGAACTGGCGGGTGAGCCAATGGTCGGTGCGCGTGACGCGCCAGCCGCTTACGATGTCGTAGCCTTCGTTCATTTTCTCGATGAACTTCGGGATCTCGGCGGGATCGTGCTGCAAATCTCCGTCCATGGAGATGATGATCTCGCCCTGCGAATGATCGAAGCCTGCTTTTAGAGCGGCCGTCTGCCCGAAATTGCGGCGCAAGCGGACGACGAGGACGCGGGCGTCGTCGCGCGCGATATCGGAAAGCAGGCGGAAGGTGCCGTCGCGGCTGCCGTCGTCGACGAAAACGATTTCGAACGGCTCGCCGATCGTGTCCATCACATCAATGATCTTGACGTAGAGCTGCGGGACGCTTTCGAGCTCGTTAAAGAGAGGGACAACGATCGAGTAAGAGACCGGGCGACTCTCGTTGCTCATGTGATTCATTGTAGTACATCAATCCGACAGCGCGGAAGCAGGCTTCGCGAGCAGCGCAGAGGAAGTCAACGGATGGTTCGTCAGAAGCAGCTTGCCGCCGCTGGCGGCGACCTCGTAGAGCTGCGTGGCGCCGACGAGGGCCTCATAGCGCGGCCGATCGGCGGCAAAGGTGAGCAGGTAGTAGCGCTGCGGCTCGCTCCAAAGAGCCGGGAGCTGGGAGGGGACGATGAAGACATCTGGAGCGCCAGGGGCGTACGAACCGTACTCAAGATTGGCCCGATTCGCCGAAAGCAGCAGGCCGGTCCGATTCGTGTAAAAGAAGACCGACGAAAACTGGTAGTAGAAGCCCTGCGCGATCAAGGTTCCTTCGGGAGCGGATTGCAATGCCGTCGCCAGGGGTGTTGATGAGAGATAGGGATCGAAGGTGACCATGGCGAGCCGCGCGGCGTGAAAGAACAGGACCATCATGAGGGCCGCGGCCAGGAACGCGCGCTGAGCGGAGGCCCGAAACGTGCCAAGCGCCCCGATCAAGAACGCGATCCCAGCCATCACCAGCGGGACGCGGAGGTAAGCAAAGGAATCGAGCGTCAGGTCCTGCATGTGGCCGAGCGAGAGCGTGTAGGCCTTGGGATGATGGCTCAGCGCTTGGGAAATATCGCCCGGCGTGGGAATCCCGCGCACGTGGATCAGAATCGCGGCGATCACCAGCGCCGCGCATGCGGCTACGACCGCTAGCACGCGCGTTCCGCGGCGAATCCAGTCCCCTCCCGCCGCCATCGCAGAGCCAAGCAGCAGAGCAATCGCCGGGTAGGCCGGCATCGAATAGTATTCCTGCGTGGTCGAAAACGTGAAGAATACGAGGATGAATCCCGCGCAGCAGATGGCGAGCAAACGAGTCCGCCCAGCGCGGTCGACGGGTCTAAAGGAAAGCTTGGCGATGGCCGGAGAATAGACACTCCATGGGAAGAGCCAGACCAGGTGCAGCAGCCAGAACCACAGGCGCGGGACGGTGTTGTAGTCGCGCGGGTAGCGCCGATTGAGGAACCGCAGCAGCTGTTCGTTGATGAAGTAGTTCCACAGGAAGCCGTGATACTGCCCCGGAACGGATTGAAGCGTGAAGACAAAGTACGGAGGGTTTCGCAGCGTCGCGAGAATGTGCCAGGGCGCGGCGATTGCCAGAGCGATCAGGGCGCTCGTGAATGGATGCAGCCGCTTCCACGTTCGCGCGGAGAACAGCTGGCGCGTTGCGAGCAGATAGATGACTCCGGTCGCGACCGGAAACGCCACGCCGATGACGCTCTTTACGAGAAATCCCACGCCCAGGCAAACAGCGAGCACAATCGACCAGAAGCGGGGATGAGGCTCCTCCTCTTCAAGCGCGCGCAGAAAAGACCACAGGGCGAGCGCGATCGTGCAGGTGAGCAGCGCATCGGGAAGCAGTACTCGCGTGAACAGCCACAAGCCGACGCAAGTGGCCATGCACAGTCCGGCATAGTAGCCGGCGCGCCTCCCGAAAGCCCAAACGCCAAATGCCGCGGTGACCAGACAGACAGCGATCGCCGAAAGCGCCACGGGGATGCGCGCGGCCCAATCGTGCACGCCGAAAATTTTGTAGGAAATCGCGACCAGCCAATAGATCGTGGGGGCCTTATCTAGGTAGACGAGACCGTTAAGGTGCCCCGTGACCCAGTCGCCGGTCGTCAGGATATTGCGCGCGAGCTGGGCCTGCACCGAATCCACGTCGTCAACCAGCGACGGCGGAGAGATGACACAACCCAAATAAACGGCGCCGGCAAAAAGCAGAACGGCTAAGTAGGTGTAAGAACGCTTTCCTGAATCTTCCGAGCCGTCGGGAGCCGCGGTGTTTGGATCCGCCATTTCCTCATCCACAAGAATAGAATCAATAAACCCCAGAGATGATAGCCGAGATTGGCGCGCCGCCCTAGGTGATCGCGCAAGCATTTCTCAATGGCCTCGGCACTAAAGAGGCCGGCGTGCTCTCTGGCGCCGCTGGCCAGCGTATCGAGAAGCAGGGACCTCAGCGGCCCTCTGAGCCACTCATGAATGGGAACGTCCAGACCGTTCTTGGAGCGCCGCAACACCGCTCCCGGCAGCTTGTCGCTCATCAGTTCCCGCAGCAGGAATTTCTGGCGTGAGCCTCGAATCTTCAAATCCGTGGGCAGCGCCGCGGCAAATTCGACGATGCGGTGGTCGAGGAAGGGAGGACGCACCTCCACGGCATGAGCCATGCTCATGCGGTCGACCTTCATGAGGATATCGTCCGGCAAATAGTATTTCTGATCGAACCACAGGAACGCGGAGAGATCCCCCGTTTCGATGGACCGAAGGCGCAGCTCGTCGAGGATCTGATCGAGACTGTCGGGGAGCGCCGCGCCGATCAGCTCCCGCTTTTGTGCCTTCGTGAAAGTGCCGTTCCAATGGACGTGGGCGCGGCTGGATGAAAGCAGAGAGCCCTCGAGAAATCGTTTAGCTTTGTACTCGAGGCTGATTTTGTCGTCGGAGACAGGCCAGTGGCGCATCGTACGGAGCGCCAGTCGGCGAGCGCTCTCCGGCAGGCGGCGCATCGATTGAGCGAAATGATCCGCCCGATAGGTGATGTAGCCGCCAAATAATTCGTCGGGACCATCGCCGCTCAGGGCGACCGTGACCGACTGCTTCGTCAACTTGGAAAGGAACCAAAGCGGCAGGGCGCCGGCATCGGCAGTCGGCTCGTCGCTGTAGTAAGCAAATTCTTCGATAGCCGATTGCAGATCGTGCTCGCCGGGATTCATATCCAATTCGTGATGTTCGGTGCCGTATTGCGATACGACCTGACGGATGTATTCAGTCTCGTCAAAGGTACGGCCATGAAAGGAGACCGAGAAGGTTTTCAGGGAGGTGGTCGATGCTTTCTGGGCGTAGTGAAGAACCGTGGACGAATCGATCCCACCGCTCAGCCACAGGCCCAGAGGAACGTCGGAAAGCAGATGCTCGCGCACGGAATCTTCGAGCAGCGAATCGAGTTCCTGCTTTGCGGCGTCCAGGCTGAGGCTACGGGTCGAACCGACCGGCAATCGCCAGTAGGAATCGCAGGTGAGCTCCCCGTCGCGCCATTCGAGCCAAGAACCCGGGCTGAGTTTTCGGATTCCTTCGACCAGCGTCCAGGGACAGGGGACGTAATTCAACGAAAGATAGCAGTCGAGCCCGTCGAGGCTCAAAACCCTCTCGACCTCGGGATGGACGAGGATGGCCTTCAGCTCAGAGCCGAACAGCAGATCCTCATCGCGCCGGTAAAAGTACAGGGGCTTGATTCCGACCCGGTCGCGAGCCAGGACCAGGCGTTTCGTCGACTCCGTCCACCACGCGACGGCGAACATGCCCCGAAGCCTGGGCAAACAATCGATGTCCCACTCGAGGAAGGCATGAAGCAGGGTCTCGGTATCGGCGTGGGAATGAAACCGATGCCCGCGCGATTCGAGTTCGGCGCGAATCTCGAGGTGGTTGTAGATCTCGCCGTTGAAGACGATGGCGGTGTCGCCGTCGTCAGAAACAATCGGTTGATCGCCGGCCTTGAGGTCGAGGATCTTGAGGCGGGTGGCGCCTAACGAACAGCCATTCGATCGAAAGACGCCGCACTGGTCGGGGCCCCGGTGGACCAGGGTCTGAGCTGCCGCCTCGATTCGATCCTGCGGTGGACTCCACTTCTTATGTGTAAAACCCGCGATCCCACACAAATTCGGCCCCCCCTCACTGGCGAACATGGACAGAGAACCAACTACGATGTCAAAATACACAGAACGCGCTCAAACGAGCGGCGTCAAGAAGTCCCAAGTTATGACAATGGATGAGTACAACTACAAACTACCACACACATCGGGTGAGATGCGCGCAGTTTGCGCCGGGGATGGCCGCGCGGACCGACGAACCGATGTTTTTTCGAAAGAACCAACTTCTCTATAGAACTATTCAAAGCGCAAAGATTCCACGGGTTGAAGGCGGGCGGCCGTTTTCGCCGGCAGGTATCCGAAGAGCACGCCGGTCGCGCAGGATACGACAAATGCCGCCAGCACCGAAAGCCACGATACGGGAATCTGGATCCCCGCAGGTAAGGGCAGAAATCGCGCGAAAATTCTCACCGACAAAGGAATGGCCACCGCGATCAGGATGCCGATGACCGCGCCGACCCCGCTGATGAGAATCGCCTCGAACAAGAATTGGTAGAGGATTTCCCGGGGGCGCGCGCCGATGGCTTTGCGGAGACCGATCTCGCGCGTGCGCTCGGTGACGGTGACGAGCATGATGTTCATGATGCCGATGCCGCTGATGGCGAGCGCGAGCAGCGCGACCAGAAGAAGCACGATCGTGAGGGCGATGGAAATGCGGTGCGAAGCGTCGAGAATGGAAGAAAGATTCTCGACGTCGTATTCCACTTCGGGCCGGTGCCGGCTTTTAAGGATTTGCGCAACCTGATCGGTGACGAGCGGAACGTCCTCGGGACGGCTAGCCTGGGCGTAGAGAGTGACCAGAAACGTGTCTCCGGTGTAGTAACGGACCAGCGGGAAAGGGACCAGCAGCGAATCGGAGCGAATTTCGGACTGGCCGAAGGTGTCGATACGCTCGCGAAAGACGCCGATCACGGTAAACGTCAGCTCGCCGACGTGCAGGCTCTGGCCGACGATATTCTGCCCGGGAGAGATGGCTTCGGCCAGGTGTTCGGAGACGACGCAGACTTTGCCGACGCCTTCAAAATCGTCGGAGTCGAAATAGCGGCCGCGCGGGATGATCAGATTGCGGATCTGCTGGAATTCGGGCGTCACGCCGACGAGGGCGACAGGCCAAGTTTTGCCCGCGGCGACGACTGACATGGGAAAATCGTTCGTGCCGGCGACGTGGACCGCCTGCGGGATGCCCTCACGAACCGCGTCGAGATCGCCGAGAGAGATTTCGTCGCTGAGCGCGACATTTTGAGCCGCAGCCGTCTGGGAAAGCGAAGCGAAAACGAGATTCGATCCCACGGCCTCGATCTGGTGGCGCACGAACGTCCGGCCGGTGAGGCCGATGGTGACGACCAGAACGATGCAGGCGCTGCCGATGACGACGCCGAGCATGGTGAGCGCGGCGCGGACTCGATTGGCGCGCAAAGCCTCCATCGCCAAGTGGCAGGTTTCGGACCAGTGAATCGCCGCGGCCGCTTCCACTAGTGCAGTTCCCTTTCGACGCGATGATTCATACCAAGATGGGATGCAAATTTCTGCGCGGACGCGCTCACGCTGGTCGCTTCCGGCGAAATTCTCAACGGGCGACCGCCTCCAGCGTGGCCAGCTCGGGAATTTCGATGCGAATCTGCGTGCCCTCGCCTTCCTGGCTGCGGATGTCCATTTCGAAATGATCGCCGTAGAGCAGGCGCAGGCGCTCGTGGACGTTGCTGATGCCGATTCCGCCGCCGTAAACCTCGAGCAGCCGTTCGTTCGACATGCCCATGCCGTTGTCATTGATCTCGATGATCAGCCGGCCATCCTGATGCTTCGTGCGAATGTGGATTTGGCCGCCTGCAAGACGAGGCGCGAGGCCGTGCTTGATCGCGTTTTCGACGATCGGCTGGAGCAACATGCTCGGCACGAAGGCGTCGAGCGTTTCGCTATCGACTTCCTTGAAAATTTGCAGCTTGTCCGGGCCGAAGCGGATGACCTCGATGTCGAGATAGTCGTCGATGAATTCGAGCTCTTCGCGAAGCGGCACAAAGGTTTCGTGCTTGCGCAGCAGGCGGCGGAGAATGTTCGAAAGCTTCAGCACCACGCCGCGAGCCATGTCGGGGTCGAAGCGAATCAGCGACGAGACGGTGTTCAACGTGTTGAAAAGGAAGTGCGGGTTGATCTGGCTGGTGAGCGCGTCCATGCGCGCCTTCAGCAGATGCTGCTGGTTCTGCTCGAGGTTCATTTCGATGCGCGTGTTGTTCCAGATCTTGATGGCGATGGCCACGCACATCACGGAGGAAAGCACGACGAGCGCGGCGTAGCCCAAATTCGCCGAGTGAATCGAGAATACCCACCGCGACGGCACCACGCGAGCGAGCGCGAGCAGGCCGACCTCGAACGCCGCGCAGCAAAACAGCGGCAGCATGGCCCAGTCCCCTTTCGCGTGGCGCGCGAGTTTCACGAGCCACTGCGGGATATTCAGGAACAGGAACGGGCCGAAATCCCAGATGTCCTCTTTGTCGGGCATGATTTCGCGCACTTCGCCGGCCAGCAATCCGACGAGCGCGGCCATCGGCGCGGAAATCCATTCGTGGAATCCGAACGGCAGCAGGCTGATCAGCGATCCGCCGAGCAGCCCGACGATTCGCCCGCCGATCAGGCCCATCAGGAACGAGCCTTCGAGCGTCAGATCGAAGAAATTGTAGCCGCCGACCAGGCGCAGCATCGTGCCGATCGCAAGCGGCGGCACCAGAAAGAGCAGCAGCATCACTTTCTGATCGGAGTCGCGATTTTCGGTGAAAACGAGCTTGCGGAACGAGCGGAAGCGGACCAGCAGCGCAGCGAGCGATGCCGCAAAGCCTACTTTGAGGACCAGCGTGAACAGCAGGTCCTTTCCTTCGAGGAGTGTGCCCATTCGCTTGAAAGCCGCCGAAAGCGGCTGCTGAGGCTACGTTAGCCAATGCGGAGTGGGATGTAAAGCGAGCGACGCGAGCCGGGTCGCTTTGCGAATAATCAGTCGCGCGATTGCTGTTGTTGCTGTTGTTGCTGTTGTTGCTGTGCGGGCTGCTGCGGGCGCTCGAGGACTGACGGCGGTGGAATGGCGCCGGCGGTGATTTCGCTGAGCTGCTCGCGCCCCGAATCGTCGATGGCGGGGCGGACGCGCACGTCGACGGAAAGGCTCTGTCCTGCGTGGCCCTTATAAACGCCGCGGACGGGAGCGACGTCGCCATAGTCGCGGCCGTAGGCCAGGCGAACGTGCCGCAAGCCGACCGGCTTTCCCAGCGTGGGATCGAGGCCGGTCCAGCCGCGATTCGGAATCAGCACTTCCGCCCACGCGTGCGAGGCCTGCCCGCCGATGACGTCTTCCTGTTTCGCATCCGGCGACGCCGTGCTGCCCGGAACCAGATAGCCCGAAACGTAGCGGCCGGGAATTCCGCGCATACGCATCACGCCGAGCAGCAAATGCGCGAAATCCTGGCAGACGCCCGCGCCCAGCGTGAGCGAATCCTCGATCGACGAGTGCACGTGCGTGGCGCCTTTCACGTAGCGGAAGCGCTCGTTGAATCAGATCCGAAGCAGCCTGCGCAAAGCCGGCCACCGTGCCATCGCATCGCCGTTCGGACGCCTCGGCAACTTCCTTCAGCTGGGCGAGATGCGGGACGTAGCCCGTGGGCGCCAGGAAATCGAAATGCTCTTCGTCGAGCTGGTGGCTGCGCCTATCGAACTCGGCGAGCGTGGTGCCGTCGGCGGACGGCTCTCCGAGGCCTCGTGCGCGAGGACCACGGATTCCGCCTCGACGCGCAGGCGCTGGTGCTCGGGGAGCACGTTGAACTGGTGCACCCAATTGCCGTGCGCATCGCGATAGGCGGTGCCGCGCGAGCCGGGATTGGTCGTGAGGCGGAACGAGAGGCAGCTCTGCCGCTCGTCGTGCATCGGACGCAGGCGAACCTCGTTGTAGCTTTCCGAAACCGGACCGTCGTAGACGAAGTCCGTCGTATGCAACAGGCGATATCGATTCATGCCACCACCGCGTAGTAGAAGTAGTTTCGCGCGATATCTTCTCCAATCGCGCCGCACATCCGCAACAAATCGTCCAGATAGCTGTGCAGCCCCTGCTTGAAAATCTCGTTCACGCGATCGTAGCGCAGCCGTTCGACCACTTTCCCGGTGAGGCGCTCGGCTTCATTCGCATACTCGCCGGGTAGCGTGCCGCTGACCGCGCGCAAGCCCGCTTGCACCTCGGAGGCGCTGAAGCGAATCGAGCGCGGATGGCGATGGTGCAGGATCAGCATCTCGGCGACTTTCTCAGGCTCGATCGCGGAGTGATACTCGCGGTGATAAGCCTCGTAAGCGCCCACGGAGCGCAGCACGGCCATCCATTGATGGTTATCCGGGGCGCCGACGGACGGGAGCGCGTCGAGCAGATTGTGGTACTGCACATCGACCAGGCGGGCGGTCATTTCGGCTCGCTCGAGCGACCAGCCGATCCGCAGGAACTCCCAGCCCTCGTCGTGCGGCAGGGTTGCGTCGGTGACGCCGTGAAAGCGGTGCGCGCCGAATTTGATCTTGTCGCAGAAGCGGTGCGGCCCGGCGGCGATTTCCTCGCGTGGATGAAAGCGCGTGACGGTGTAGTAAAGGCCGTTGATGTCCTCCCACATCTCGCGGGAGATCCGGTCGCGGATCGTGCGGGCGTTTTCGCGCGCTTTCGAGATGCACTGCACGATCGAGCTGGGATTGTCCTCGACTGAAGGCGAGAAATTCGAAAACGTTTTCGGCGTTCACTTCGCCGTAGAGCTTCCGGAAGAGCTGCTCCTCGCCGGCCATGATGATCAGCGGTTCCCAGCGCAGGCGATAGGACTGCTGCGACTGCTCGAGCAGCATGTGGTAGTTCACGTCGAGAATGCGCGCGGTATCTTCGGCGCGCTCGATATAGCGCGCCAGCCAGAAGAGCGATTCGGCGATGCGCGAAAGCATCTTAGTCTTCTCCTCGCAGAACCCAGGTGTCCTTGCTGCCGCCGCCCTGCGAGGAATTCACCACCAGCGAGTTGGGTTGCAGCGCCACGCGCGTCAGCCCGCCGGGCACGATCGTCACTTTTTCTCCGTCGTAGAGGCAATATGGGCGCAGATCGACGTGCCGCCCGGCCACGCTTCCGGTCGCGGGATCGTACGAAGGCACGCGCGAAAGCCCGACGACGGGCTGCGCAATGTAATTTCGCGGATTCGCGCGAAGGCGTTCGGCGAATTCCAGAATTTTCGCGCGGTCCGCGGCCGGTCCCATCAGCATTCCGTAGCCGCCCGATTCGCCCGACCGCTTTCACCACCAGCTGCGGCAGATGATCGAGCACGTAGCCAAGATCGCTGGGATTCGCGCAGAGATACGTCTCGACCGTTTTCAGGATCGGCTCTTCGCCGAGGTAGTAGCGGATGAACTCGGGCACGTAGGCGTAGATGGCTTTGTCGTCCGCGACGCCATTGCCGACGGCGTTCGCGAGCGCGACGTTGCCGGCGCGGTACGCGCCCATCAGGCCGGGCACGCCGAGGATCGAGTCCGCGCGAAACGTCAGCGGATCGAGAAATTCATCGTCCACGCGGCGGTAGATCACGTCGACGCGCTTCAGGCCGCGGATCGTCTTCGTGTAAACGACGCCGCCATCGACGATCAGGTCGCGCCCTTCGACCAGCTCGATGCCCATCTGCTGCGCCAGAAAGCTGTGCTCGAAATAGGCGCTATTGTGAATGCCGGGCGTGAGCAGGACGATCTGCGCGTCTTCCGCGCCGCGCGGCGAGAGACTGCGCAGAATGCGCGAGAGCTCCGCCGGATAGTGATGAACGGGGAGAACTTCGCAGGCTTGAAAGGCGTCGGGAAGCGTGCGCGTCATCACCAGGCGATTTTCGAGCACGTAGGAAATTCCGCTGGGCGTGCGGACGTTGTCTTCGAGCACGTAGAAATCGCCGCTTTTCGAATCGCGCACCAGGTCGATGCCGCAGATGTGCGTGTAGATCCCGCGCGGAGACTTCGACGCCGATCACCTCCCGTCGGAAATTCGGGCACGAATAAACGAGCCAGCGCGGGATCTTCCGGTCTTTCAGGATCTGCTGCTTGCCGTAGACGTCCTGCAGAAAAAGATTCAGCGCCACGACGCGCTGCGACAGCCCGCGATCGATCTGCTCCCATTCCGAATGCGGCAGGATGCGCGGGATCAGGTCGAACGGGAACAGCCGCTCGGTGCCGCGCCCGTCGCTATAGACCGTGAAGGTGATGCCCTGAATCAGGAACGAAAGGTCGGCGAGCTTGCGGCGCTCCTCGAACTGCGTGGGCGCCATCTGGGCGAGCTTCTGGAAGAGCTTGATGTACTGCGCGCGAGGGTGGCCGGGCGACGCGAACATCTCGTCGTAAAAACTGCCCGTCTCGTAACCCTCGAAAAGGCCAGGGTTCACCGTGTGCGCCGGAGCTGCTCCCATGGCCCAACTCTATCAACAGGCGCTGTCGAAGGTTCTACGGAAAGAATTGATGGAACGCATCAAAGTTCCCTTTCGAGCAAGGCTTTCGCCTGAGGGCGCGGTAGGGCGAACGAGGCTGGCTTCAGGCCGCAAAATGGCATCCCGCAACCCTGCTATAATGATTGGCTTCCATGAAGCGCAAAAAACAAACCGGGCGAGTGCGAGTCGTCGCGCGGGCGGAGCTGCCCACACGTTTCGGTCGCTTCCGGATTGCCGCCGTCAAGGGCCGCGGACCGAAGGAAGAGGCCGTCGCCATCCAGCACGGCAAATTGAAGGCTGGCGCCGCGCCTGTCGTCCGAATTCACTCGCAGTGCCTGACCGGCGACGTGTTTACCTCCGAGCGCTGCGACTGCCGCGCGCAGTTGGAGCTTTCATTGCGCAAGATCGCCAAGGCGCCCTCGGGGATCGTTCTCTATCTTCCGCAGGAAGGCCGCGGCATCGGGCTGATCAACAAAGTGAAAGCCTACGAGTTGCAGGACGGGGGCCTCGACACGGTTGAGGCGAATCGCAAGCTCGGGTTCGCGGCCGATTCGCGCGACTACGATTTCGCCGCTGCGGCGCTGAAAGCTCTCGGCGTGCGCTCCGTGCGGCTGCTTTCGAATAATCCCGACAAAATAGCGCAGCTCGAGCGCGCCGGCATCCGCGTGGTCGAGCGAATTCCCTGCCGCCCGCGGACCAACCATCATTCGCGCGCGTACCTTCGCACGAAGCAAGACAAAATGGGCCACCTGCTGCCCGGCATCTAAACCCCGCCCGCGAGAAACTCTCCCTTGCGAGGAGCGCCCATGACAAGAGCCATCCAGCAATCGGTGAGATTCGCTGCCACGCCCACCCAGCTATTTGAGATGTACATGGATTCGAAGAGGCATTCCGCGGCGACCGGCGGAAAAGCAAATATGAGCCGGAAACCCGGCGGCGCATTCACCGCCTGGAACAAAATGTTGCGCGGGAAAAATCTGATGATCGTTCCGAACCGGATGATCGTCCAGTCCTGGCGCAGCATCAACTTCAAACCCGGCGATCCAGATTCGATTCTTGTTTTGCAGTTCCGCAAAGCGCCGGGCGGCGCACAGGTCGATCTGGTCCACGTGAACGTGCCGATGCAGGACCACAGAGGCGTGACGAAGGGCTGGCCGCTCTACTATTGGAAGCCGTGGAAGAAGTACCTCGCGGCGAAATCGAAGCGCCGCGGCTAGCCGCCGCCGACGAAGTACACAATCTCAAAGCTGTCGTTTGATTCGACCTGCGTTTCCTGCCAGCGCGCGCGCGGAAGAATGTCGAGATTTCGCTCGATTGCGACGCGCCCGTTCGACATTCCCAGATGTTCGAGCAGCGCGATAACGTTGAGCCCATCGGGAATTTCGCGGCGTTCGCCGTTGATCGTGACGGTCATGCCGGGGATTGTCTGGAGCGCGAGCGCATCGCGAACCGGATTTCGTCTTTTCCCAGATCGGCCTGCGCGTTGATCACCAGCGCCAGGTCGCCCTTGCCGAGCGGCGGCAGCGGAAATCCGATGCGCACGCGCCCCTGATCGTCGCTGGTGCCGGCGTGGCGCGTCGCTTCGGCGGCGCCTTCGATCGCGGCTTCAACCTGCGCGCCCGCCAGCGGCTGCCGGTCGGCTCGCCGCACGATTTCGACGTCCAGCTGGACGTTTCCGCCCGCCAGCCACGACGTCGGATTGAGCAGCTGCACCTGAATTCCGCCCGCGCTCGACGCGCCTTCAAGCGCCTTGGCAATTTGCTCCGCCAGCGCGCCGCCGCGAAGATCCTCGATCACCTGCCGATGCTGCTTCTCGACGCGCTCGCGCAGGCCCTCGGGCGTAAATTCCGCGGACTCGGCGAAATGCTGGTAACTCGAGGACCGCCGGTGCAGAATCCGCCCGCTTTGATACACCACCGTATCGACGACCGGATGGCTGGGACCGCGGTCCTCCGTCTGCACGTGGAAGACACGGTCGTCAACGCGGACATCCGTGTTAAAGCCCGAACTCATCGATGGCCAATTCCCCTTTCGCTACGAACAGCAATCTGCCTCGCATCTTAAATTCTTGGGGAGTTCATTTGACCGATGTACTGTCGAAAGCTATTATAGCAGCGACTTTAAAATGAGCGGCAACTACCTCGACAATTACGGCCCGCTTTTGCTGATGTTTATACTAGCCGGCGGTCTAGCCGGCTTGCTGATCACGCTTTCCACCATCGTCGGGCGCCACAAGCACTCCCGCGCGAAAGATCTGCCGTACGAGTGCGGTGTCGAGCCCACGGGCGACGCGCGCCAGCCCTTTTCGGTCCACTTCTACATGGTCGCGCTGATCTTCATCCTGTTCGATATCGAGGCGATCTTCCTGTATCCGTGGGCGCTGGTCTACCACAAGTTGAATGTGTTTGGATTTGTCGAAATGTTGGTCTACATTATGATTCTGCTGGTCGGTTATATTTTCCTCTGGAAGAAGGGCGCGCTGAACTGGGAATAGCCGGGCGCCCATCCGGAATCGGACTCATCGTGGAATCACAAGAAATCGCTAAAAATGTAGCTCTGCAAAAGCTCCAGGACTGGGACAAGCAGGCCGTCGCCGAAGTGATTGAATTCCGGGGCGAAACGACTGTCGTAGTCCCCGCGAGCCAACTCGTGCGAACGGCCGAATATCTCGTTTCCGAGCCGTCGCTGCGCTTCACATTTCTTGCGGACCTGACCACGGTCGACCGTTTCCCCCTCGAGCCGCGCTTCGAGCTGAATTACCAGCTGCTTTCGATCGAAAGAGCGCTCACGCTTGCGTCTGCGCGTGAAGCTGCCGGGCAACGATCCCGTCATACCGACGGTTACGAACATCTGGCCCACGGCGGACTGGCACGAGCGCGAAAGCTTTCGACCTTTTTGGCATTCGTTTTCAGGGGCATCCCGACCTTCGCCGCATCCTGATGCCGGAGGAATGGGAAGGACATCCGCTGCGCAAGGATTATCCCGTCGAGGGTTTCCGCTAGACTCGGCGGGCGAGGCCCGAACTCATGACCACCACGAAGACGATCGAAACCGCAGCCGGCCCGGCGCAACCGATGATCCTCAATATGGGGCCGCAGCACCCGTCCACGCACGGCGTGCTGCGCGTGGTGCTGGAACTGGACGGCGAGATCGTCCTCAACGGCCAAGCCCGACATCGGCTACCTGCACACGGGCATCGAAAAATCCTGCGAATCGAAGACCTATTCGCAGTGCATCACGCTGACCGACCGCATCGACTACCTCGCGCCGCTTTCGAATAACCTCGGCTTCTGCCTCGCCGCCGAAAAGCTGATCGGCATTGAAGTCCCCAAGCGCGCGCAGTACATCCGCGTGCTGCTCACCGAGCTGACGCGCATCACCTCGCACCTCGTCTGGCTCGGCACCCACGCCATCGATCTCGGCGCGATGACCGTGTTCCTCTACAGCTTCCGCGAGCGCGAAGAGATCATGAAGATTTACGAGTACGTTTCCGGCCAGCGGATGATGACCAGCTACTTCCGCATCGGCGGACTCGCGCTCGAACCGCCGCCGGACTGGCTCGACCGCGTGCGGCGCGTCATCGATGCCATGCCCGGCCACATCGACGAATACGAAACGCTGCTCACCGCAAAACCGCATCTGGATGGCGCGCACGAAAGGCGTCGGCAACTTGAGCGCTGAGGACGCGATTGGCCTCGGCATCTCCGGCCCCTTGCTGCGCGCGAGCGGCGTGGCCTACGACATCCGAAAGGTTTTCCCGTACTCGAGCTACGACGAGTTCGATTTCAAGGTGCAGACGCAAACCGCCGGCGATTGCTATGCGCGGTACCAGGTGCGCGTAGCCGAAATGCGCGAAAGCCTGAAAATCATCCGCCAGGCCATGGAGAAGATCGAGCCGACCGGGCCATTCCGCGCCGAGGCGCCGGGTATCATCCCGCCATCGCGCGAGGAGATGAAGACCTCGATCGAAGGCCTGATCTACCACTTCAAGATTTTCACCGAGGGATTCGCGCCGCCGCCGGGCGAAGTCTACCAGTCGATCGAGTCGCCGCGCGGCGAGCTCGGCGTGTTCATGGCCAGCGACGGTTCGCCGAAGCCGTACCGCGTGCACTTCCGCACGCCGTCGTTCGTCAACCTGCAGTCGCTCGCCGAAACTTTGCGACGGGGCGACTGATCGCCGATGTGGTCGCCTGCATCGGCACAACCGACATCGTGTTGGGAGAAGTGGACCGCTAGGATTCCTAGCCAAAACCGGACCATGCAACTGCCGCCACAGCTGGAAACAAAATTCAACGAGCTCGCCGGACGCTACCCGGTGAAGCGCTCGGCGCTGATTCCGATGATGCTCTACGCGCAGGACCATCTCGGGTCGCTGGGCGACGAGATCCTTCAGGAAATTGCCAAGCGCCTCGACCTCAACATCGTTCAGGTCGAGGAAACGCTCGCGTATTACTCGATGCTCCACCGCAAGCCCATGGGGCGCAATCACATCCAGGTCTGCACGAATATTTCCTGCATGCTGCGCGGCGGCAACGAACTCTACAAGCACGTGCAGCGCCGGCTCGGCATCGGCCACAAGGAAGTTTCCGCCAGCGGCACCTTCTCGCTCGAAGAAGTCGAATGCATGGGCGCCTGCACCGGCGCGCCGGCCATGCAGGTCAACTACGACTTCTACGAAGACCTCGACGCGGACAAAGTCGACGCGATCTTCGAGCAGCTCCAGGAAGGCAAGAAGCCCAAGCCATCCGCGGTCACCGCGGGCTCCGTGCACGAACGCCTGCCCGCCGAAGTTCCCGTGATCAGCAAGCGCTTCGGCATACAGAGACTCGCGCAAGATCGACGTTTACCTCCAACACGAAGGCTATCAGGCGCTCGAAAAGGCGCTGAAGATGACGCCGGACGCGATCATCGAAGAAGTCAAAAAATCGAACCTGCGAGGGCGCGGCGGCGCGGGATTTCCGTCGGGCATGAAGTGGAGCTTCGTCCCCAAGGACACCACCAAGCCGAAATACATCCTCGCCAACGCCGACGAGAGCGAGCCCGGCACCTGCAAGGACCGCCCGCTGATGGAAATGGACCCGCACCAGCTGATCGAAGGCATGGTGATCGCGGGCCGGGCCGTCGGCGCGCACCGCGGC
Source organism: uncultured Acidobacteriota bacterium (assembly GCA_963769415.1). Lineage (GTDB taxonomy): Bacteria > Acidobacteriota > Terriglobia > Acidiferrales > UBA7541 > Palsa-295. Next base: position 451,905 of record CAVYLM010000005.1, on the reverse strand, counting down.
TTCATCTATATCCGCGGCGAGTATCGCTACATCATCGACATCATGGATGCGGCCATCGCCGAAGCCTACGCGAAGGGCTATCTCGGCAAGAATATCCTCGGCAGCGGATTCGATTTCGACCTGATCACGCACACCGGCGCCGGCGCCTACGAATGCGGCGAGGAATCGGCGCTGATGGAATCGCTCGAAGGCAAGCGCGGCTACCCGCGCATCCGCCCGCCCTTCCCTGCCGTCGTCGGCCTCTACGGCTGCCCCACGGTCATCAACAACGTCGAAACACTCAGCACCGTTCCGGCGATCATCCTGAAGGGCGGCGAATGGTATGCCGGTCTCGGCACGCCGAAAAACGGCGGCACGCGCCTCTACTCGATTTCCGGCCACGTCAATCGCCCCGGAATTTACGAGCTGCCTCTCGGTTTTCCGCTGCGCCGCCTGATCGAAGAAGTCGCCGGCGGCGTCCGCGGCGGCAAGAAACTGAAGGCTGTGATTCCCGGCGGCAGCTCCTGCCCGCTGCTCTACGGCCGACGAAATCGACGTCGCCATGGACTACGATTCGGTCGCCAAAATCGGCTCGATGCTCGGCTCGGGCGGCACGGTCGTGATGGACGAAGACACCTGCATGGTGGACGTCGCGCGCCGCATCATGCATTTCTACGCGCACGAATCCTGCGGCTGGTGCATTCCCTGCCGCGAAGGCACCGCCTGGCTGCGCAAGATGCTCGACCGCTTCCACGAAGGCGGCGGTCGCGAGGAAGATATCCCGCTGATCGACGAGCTTGCGAAGAACATGCTCGGGCGCACGTTCTGCCCGCTGGGCGACGCCGCGGCGCTGCCCACGATCAGCATCGTCAAGAAGTGGCGAAACGAATTTGAAGATCATCTGCAGGGCAAGTGCGCGTACAACTCCGCGGATATGATCGCGGCGGCGCGCTGACGTGGCGGCACAGTAAGCATTTGTCATCCTGAGCGAAGCGTCCCGACGCTTTTGCTTCTCCTGCCGCAGGCAGGTCGGGACGCGAAGTCGAAGGATCTCTCTTCGGCGCTGGCGATAGAGAGCTGTTAGCGAGGACAGGAACTGGTAATGGCGGATCAAAAACAGATCGCGTTCACCATCGACGGCCGTCAGGTCACCACCACTGCCGGCACGCTCGTCATCGAAGCCGCCAAGACGCAGGGCATCGAAGTCCCGTCGTTCTGCTACTACCCCGGCCTTTCGCTGCAGGCCGCCTGCCGCATGTGCCTGGTCGAAGTCGAAAAAATGCCGAAGCTTCAGACCGCCTGCACGCTGGTCGCAACCGACGGCATGGTCGTCAAGACCGCATCCGAGCAGGTCCACAAAGCGCGCAAGGACATGATCGAGTTCCTGCTCTCGAATCATCCGCTCGATTGCCCGGTCTGCGACAAAGGCGGCGAGTGCGAATTGCAGGACATGACCTTCCGCTACGGCCTCGACAAGACGCGCTTCGTCGAGGAAAAGCTCCACACGCCCGAGCAGAAATGGTCGCCGCTGGTCTACTACGACGCGCCGCGCTGCATCCTCTGCTTCCGCTGCGTGCGCGTCTGCGACGAAGGCATGGACGTGAAGGCGCTCGGCGTCGGCTCGCGCGGCGTGCAATCCGTGATCCTGCCGAACAGGCCCGAGCGAGCTCGCCTGCGAAGAGTGCGGCATGTGCATCGACATCTGCCCCGTCGGCGCGCTCACCAGCGGCACCTATCGCTACCAGACGCGCCCGTGGGAAATGACCTACGTTCCCGAGCCCTGCGCGCACTGCTCGAACGGCTGCAAGACCACGCTCAGCGTGCGCAACAACGAAATCCTGCGCGCCAATAACCGCGACCACTCCGGCTTCAACGGCGAATTTCTCTGCGCCAAGGGCCGCTTCGGCTTCGACTTCACGTCGCACGCCGAGCGCATCCGCCAGCCGCTCGTTCGCCGCAACGGCAAGCTCGAGCCGGCGAGCTGGGAAGACGCGCTCGAGGAAGTCGCGCGCCGCCTGAAGCAGGTCCACGTCGCGCACGGTCGCGCGGCCATCGGCGTGATCGGTTCCAATCACACCACCAACGAAGAAAACTACCTGCTCAACCGCTTCGCGCGCGTCACGCTCGGCACCAACAATCTCGATCATCACCGCACAGCGGACTACGCCGGCCTCGCCGCCGCGCTCGGCCCGCGCGCCAAGGATTCGCTCGCCACCATGGCGGACGTTTACAACGCCCCCGCCGTGCTGCTTGTCGGCAACGATGTGACGCAGCAGAATCCACTGGTCGCCTGGCAGATTCGCACCGGCGTGCGCCACCACGGGCTGAAGCTGTACGCCATCAATTCCCTGCCGAGCAAGATTCATCGCCAGGCGAAAATCGCCGTCTCGGTCGCCAAGGGCGCCGAGCACGAGGCGATCGCTGGCTCGCGATCGAACAAGGGCAATTTCGACGCTGAAGACCACCGAATCTCTCGTCCAGCTCAAGGCCGCGCTCGAAACCGAAAAGGACGTCGTCGTCCTCTTCGGCGCCGACATTCACGGCGCGGCGATCCGCGATCTGGTTTCGCTCGCCACGCGCTTCGGCGGCAAAACGAAATTCATGGCCCTCGGCGATTACGCCAATTCCCGCGGCGCCTCCGACATGGGCCTGCTGCCCGACCGCCTGCCCGGCTACGCGCACCTTTCCGATTCCGCCGAGCGAGCGCGCTTCGCCAAGCTCTGGGGCGGTGAAATCTCGGACAAGCCCGGGCTCACCGCCCGCGCCATGATGGAAGCGGCCGTCGCCGGAAAGCTGAAAGCCCTCTACGTCGTCGGCGCGAATCCGCTGAAGAGTTTCTCGGTCGCGCAACCCGATCGCCTGGCAGGTCTCGAGCTGCTCGTCGTGCACGACATGTTCCTCACCGAAACCGCGCAGCGCGCCGACGTCGTGCTGCCCGCCGCCTCGACCTACGAAAAGGACGGCTCGCTTACCAACACTGCCGGCGAAGTCCAGCTGACGCATCGCTCGATCGACCCGCAGGGCCCGCGCAGCGATTTCGATCTGCTCCGCATTCTGTCGCATCAGCTCAGCATGCTGGGTCTCGGCACGCCGATTCGCCTGCGCACCGCCGAAGCGGCATTCGACGAAATTCGCCAGAACGTCGCCGGCTACGATCTTTCCTATCCGAATTTGCTCGCGGGCGGTTCCGAACTCGCGACAGCAACAAGCAAGGCGCCCGAGGCGGCGTACGAATCGCCCGCCGGCGCGGTTTTTTCTTCGCAGGATTATCTGTTTACGAGCGGCACATTAGGCCGTTACTGTTCCAGACTCACTTCGACCAACGAGGCTAAACAGACGCCGTGGAGTTCATCTCCCAGCACCCAGTCCTGGTGGCAGCGGTAGTCAAGATCGCCGTCCTGCTGTTTATTGTAATGACGGCCTTGGCGTACCTCACCTGGCTCGAGCGCAAAGTCATTGCGCACATCCAATCGCGTTGGGGCCCGTACAACGTCGGCGCCCACGGCCTGCTGCAGCCGCTGGCCGACGGCATCAAGTTCCTTTTCAAGGAAGACGTCACTCCGCCGGCTGCGGATAAACTTGCCTACGTCCTCGCGCCGTTTCTAGCGTTGGCGCTCGGCCTTTCCGCCATCGCGCTGATTCCCTTCGGGCCGCCGTCCGTCCGGTTTCCGAACGGCGAACAGATTTTCTCCGTCGTCGACATCAACATCGGCTTGCTGCTGCTCTTCGCCATCACCTCGATGGGAGTCTACGGCGTCGCGCTCGCCGGATGGTCTTCGAACAGCAAATACCCGCTCCTGGGCGGCCTGCGCAGCTCCGCGCAGATGATCAGCTACGAAGTCTCGCTCACCATTTCCGTCGTCGGCGTCGTTCTGCTCGCGGGCACGCTCAATTTCAACGAAATCATCGCCGGGACAGCCGGTCAACCGGGCCACACCGGCCAGACTGGCTATTGGTTCCATTTCATCCCAAGATGGTACGTATTCCCGCAGATCATCGGATTCATCTGCTATCTCACCGCGGCCATCGCCGAAACCAACCGCGTGCCCTTTGACTTGCCCGAAGCCGAAACCGAGCTCGTCGCCGGTTTCCACACCGAATATTCGAGCTTCAAGTTCGCCATGTTCTTCATGGCCGAATACGCGAACATGATCACGGTCTCCTGCCTCGCCACGATTCTCTTCCTCGGCGGCTGGCTCTCGCCGTTCCCTGATAGCTGGCGCTGGCAGTGGTATTTGCCCGGCGCGGGACTGCTCGCTCTCGCGGCCTACTGCGCGTGGAACACGGTCGCCGAAATGCGCGGCATCGCCCGGCTTCAGCTCGGCGTCGTTACGCTGCTTGCCGGCGGCGGCGGCCTGATCTGCCTGATCCCGGTAATCGCCGAGCACATCCAGGGTCCGTTCTGGTTCACCACGAAGATCCTGGCGATTCTTTTCTTCTACATCTGGATGCGCGCCACGCTGCCCCGCTTCCGCTACGACCAGCTGATGTCCTTCGGCTGGAAGTTCCTGCTGCCGCTGTCGCTGGCGAATCTGGTGCTCACCGCCCTCGTCATCGTCCTCTGGCCCTACGTGAGGCACGGATGATTCCGGTCATCCTTTTTTTCGTGTGCGCCGCTCTCGCCGTCGCCGGCGCAATCACGCTGATATGGGCTCGAGAGCCGGTCCACAGCGCGCTCGCGCTGATCCTCGTTATGGTCGCGCTCGCCGTGCTCTACCTGCTGCTCGGCGCGCCGTTCATTGCCGCGGTCCAGATCATTGTCTACGCCGGCGCGATCATGGTCCTGTTCGTCTTCGTCATCATGCTGCTCAACTACGGCCTTGAGGAGCGCACGAATTTCAGCAAGCTCGCTATTCCCGGCGCCGTGCTCGGCCTGGTGCTGATGCTCGAAATCGCGCACTGGCTCGCTCACTCCGCGATCGGCCGCGCTGTTGCCAATGGCGAAAATGCTCCGGCGACCGAGGCCTCGACTTACACGCTTTCCGAAATGCTTTTCCGGCAGTACCTGTTCCCCTTTGAGGCGACCTCGATCCTGATTCTGATCGCCATCCTGGGCGCGTGGGTGCTCGCGAGGAAGGAATCATGAGCGCGATTCCCATTTCCTGGTACCTGGTCCTCAGCGCGGTGCTCTTTGGCCTCGGCGTTATCGCGTTCGTCTTCAAGCGCAACGTCATCACGATTTTCATGTCCATTGAGCTGATGCTCAACGCCGTGAATCTCGCGTTCGTGGCTTTCGCCCGCGCGCACAACCAGCTCGACGGGCTCGTGTTCGTTTTCTTCGTGATCGTGGTCGCGGCGGCCGAGGCGGCCGTGGGCCTCGCGATCGTCATCATGCTCGCGCAAAATCGGCAGTCGCTCAACGTCGAGCGCGTGAATCTGCTCAAGCTCTAATGTTCCTACTCAACCATCTTTGGATCATTCTCGCGCTGCCGCTCCTCGGAGCGGCGATCAACGGCCTTTTCGGCAAGCGCTTCCCGCAATCCGCGGTGAATTCCGTCGCGGTCGGCTCCGTGGTGCTCTCGTTTCTGGCCGCCGCGGAAACCGTCCGAGAATTCCTGCAGCTCGCGCCCAGCCAGATACCCTACGTCGGCAACTATTTCACCTGGATGGTCGGCGGCGAAGCCACGCCGCATCCCTTCCGCGTCGATTTCGCGCTGCAAATCGACCAGCTCACCGTGGTCATGCTGATGGTGGTCACCTTCGTCGGCATGCTCATCCACATCTATTCCACCGGCTACATGGCGCACGAGGGCGGCTACTACCGCTTCTTCTGCTATCTCAACCTGTTCATGTTTTTCATGCTGACGCTGGTGACCGGCGCGAACCTCATCGTCATGTTCGTCGGCTGGGAAGGCGTGGGCCTCTGCAGCTACCTGCTCATCGGCTTCTACTTCCTGAAAAAATCCGCCGCGGACGCGGGCAAGAAAGCCTTCATCGTCACGCGCATCGGCGACTTCGGCTTCACCGTCGGCATCCTGATGGTCTTCGCCACCTTCGGCACCGTCGCGTTCGGCGAAATCTTCCCGCAGGCCGGAAGCATCTCGGAACCCGTGCTGACCACGATCTGCCTGCTGCTCTTCACCGGCGCCATCGGCAAATCCGCGCAGTTGCCGCTCTATGTCTGGCTGCCCGACGCGATGGAGGGTCCCACGCCCGTCAGCGCCTTGATCCACGCGGCGACGATGGTCACCGCCGGCGTCTACATGGTCGCGCGCATGAGCCCGCTCTTCTCCAAAGCGCCGGTCGCCATGCTCGTCGTCGCCATCGTCGGCGCCGTCACCGCGTTTTATTCCGCCACCATCGGCCTCGTCCAGACGGACATCAAAAAAGTTCTCGCCTACTCCACCGTCTCGCAACTCGGCTACATGTTCCTCGCCTGCGGCGTGGGCGCGTACGCCTCCGGCATCTTCCACCTGATGACCCACGCGTTTTTCAAGGGCCTGCTCTTCCTTGCGGCCGGCAGCGTGATTCACGCCATGGGCGGCGAGCAGGACATGATGAAGATGGGCGGCCTGCGCAAGAAAATTCCCATCACCTACTGGACCATGCTGATCGCCACGCTCGCCATCGCCGGCATTCCCGGCTTCGCCGGCTTCTTCAGCAAGGACGCCATCCTCGAAGCCGCCAAGGACGGCCCGCACGCCAATCTGATCCTCTGGCTCCTCGGCGTCGTCGGCGCCGCGCTTACTTCGTTCTACATGTTCCGTCTCGTCTTCCTCACCTTCTTCGGCGCGCCGCGCTACGACGAGCACAAGGTCCACGTCCACGAATCGCCGAAAAACATGACCGTGCCGCTGATGGTTCTTGCGTTCCTCTCGATTTTCGGCGGATGGTTCGCCGCGCCCAAGCTCATCGGCGGAATCGATTATTTCGACAAATTCCTTGCGCCGGTCTTTGCATCATCCGCGCCGGCGACCGAGGCGACGGCCGCGGCCGCCTCAAGCGAATCTGCCGCGAGTCCCGCGATGGCGCTCGTGCACGCGCTCACCGGCTGGCCTGTCATCGTCGGCGTGCTCGGCCTGCTCGTCGCCTGGTGGTTCTACATCAAGCGGCCGGACATCCCGAAAAAGATGGCCCGGAGCGCCCACGCGCTCTATCTGCTGCTGCTCAACAAATACTACGTCGACGAAATCTACGCCGCGCTGATCGTGCGCCCGCTGCTCTGGATTTCCACCAACGTGCTCTGGCACGTGGTCGATGAAGGCGCGATCGACGGCGTGGTGAACGGCACGGCCACCGTCGCGCGCGGCTCGAGCGCGGAAGTCCGCAAGATCCAATCGGGCAACACGCGCAGCTACGCCGCTTGGGTGATTTTGGGCGCGGTCGGCTTCACGGCACTGCTGGTCGGCCTGCTGGGGGTGGCGCACTAACATGGCCCACCTTCAGTGGCTCACGATCATCACGTTCTTCCCGCTGCTCGCCGCGGCGTCGTTGCTCGTATTGCGCTCGGACGACCACGTCACGATTCGCCGGTTCGCGCTGGTGATCTCGCTCGTCGAATTCGTCTTGTCGCTGGTGCTACTGCGGTACTTCGATTCCTCGAGCCCCGACTACCAGTTCGTGGTATTCCACGGCTGGATCGGCGACGCGATTCACTACCATCTGGGCGTCGACGGCATCAGCCTCTTCCTCGTCCTGCTGACCACGTTCCTCACGCCTATCTCGATTCTCTGCTCCTGGGAATCGATCAAGGAAAACGTGAAGGGCTTCTTCGTCGCGATCCTGGTGATCGAAACGGCCATGATCGGCGTGTTCGTCTCGCTCGACCTGTTCCTCTTCTTCGTCTTCTGGGAACTGACGCTCATCCCCATGTATTTCATGATCGGCATGTGGGGCCACGAGCGCCGCATCTACGCCGCCGTGAAATTCATTCTGTACACGATGTTCGGCTCGATCCTGATGCTGGTCGCCATCCTGTGGCTTTACGGCAAGGCCCACACGTTCGATTTGCCGGACATCCTGACGCTGATGCAGTCGGGCCAGCTCTCGTTTCCACTGCGAACCGAAATGCTGATGTTCGGCGCATTCTTCCTCGCGTTCGCGATCAAGGTGCCGCTCTTCCCGCTGCACACGTGGCTGCCGGACGCGCATACCGAAGCGCCCACGGCCGGCTCCGTGATTCTGGCCGGCGTGATGCTGAAGCTTGGCACCTACGGAATCTTGCGCTTTTGCCTGCCGCTGTTCCCCGAAGCGGCGCACCGCCTGGCGCAGCCGATCGCCGTTCTCGCGATCATCGGCATCGTCTATGGCGCGCTGGTCGCCACGGTGCAAACCGATCTGAAGCGCCTGGTCGCGTACACGTCCGTCAGCCACCTGGGCTTCGTCGTCCTCGGCATCTTCGCGTTCAATACGACTGCGGTTGAGGGCGCGATCTACCAGATGCTCAACCACGGCATCTCGACCGGAGCTTTGTTCCTCGGCGTCGGCATGCTCTATGACCGCCGACACACGCACGAGATCAAGCAATACGGCGGCCTTGCGACGCCCATGCCCGTGCTGATGTCGTTCTTCCTGTTCATCGCGCTTTCGTCGCTGGCCTTGCCGCCGCTCAACGGATTCATCGGCGAATTCCTGATTCTGATCGGCACGTTCCAGACGCATCACGCCTGGGCTTCGTGGGCCGCCAGCGGCGCCGTGCTTTCGGCGATCTATCTCTTGTGGGCCTACCAGCGCGTGGCGCTCGGCGAAGTGACCGTGGAGAAAAACAAGACACTGCCCGATGCTTCCACGCGCGAGCGCGTGATTCTCGTCACCATGGCCGTGGCGATTCTCTTCATGGGCATCGCTTCCCCGCTCTTCACGCGCCGCATGGAAGTTTCCGTGAACAACGTTCTCGATCAGACGTCGATGCCGCGCAACGCGTCGCGTCCCGCGGCCGGTCCGCCGGCGCGCCACGTGGTCGCGCTGCCTGCTGCGCCGGCTCGAACTGCACAGCCCGCCGTCGCCACGCTCGTCGAAAGGCGGGCCGCACAGTGATGCTCGGCCCCAGCCAGCTGATGAACCTGCACCGGATCGCTCCGGAAGTTCTCCTGTCCGTCTTCGGCATCGTCATCATGATTGCGGATCCGTTCGTGGGCGCGGTGCGCAAGCGCGCGCTCGGCTGGGTCGCGTTCGTCGGCGTGCTGTTTGCGCTTGCGGGCACGCACATCGCGTACCATTTTCGCGGCTCGGCCTACGACAACCTGATCAGCGCCGACGCGTTTAGCGCTTTCGTCCACGTGATCGTGCTCGTCGCCGCGGCGCTCGCCATTCTCGGCTCGCTCGACTATCTCGATCGCGAAGGCATCCAGCGCGGCGAGTATTACGCGCTCGTGCTCTTCGCCGCGGCGGGAATGGGGATTCTCGCCAACGCGAATGAACTGGTCACCGCGTTCGTCGGCCTCGAGATGAGCTCGATTGCAAGCTACGTGCTCGTCGGATTCCGCCGCCGCGCGGCGCAATCGAACGAAGCCTCGATGAAGTATTTCCTGCTCGGCTCGTTCGCCACGGCGTTCTTCCTGTACGGCATCGCCATGGTGTACGGCGTCACGGGCACCACGCACATCGATGGCGTGCGCGACGCGCTCGAAGCCGAGCTTGCGGCCACGGGACCCGGCAGCCACGTCCCGGCGCTGGCGATTCTCGGCCTCGGCCTGATGTTCGTCGGCCTCGGATTCAAGGTGGTCATTTCGCCGTTCCAGGTTTACGCGCCGGACGTTTACGAGGGCGCGCCGACTCCGGTCACCGCCCTGCTCGCATCGGCGCCGAAGGCCGCGACGTTTGCGCTGATGGTCCGCGTCTTCTACGTCGCGTTCGGCTCCGCGAGCCACGTCTGGTTCTGGGCTATCTGGGTTTCTGCGGTGCTGACGATGTTCATCGGCAACCTCGGGGCGCTGCTGCAATCGAACGTGAAGCGCATGCTGGCCTATTCCTCGATTGCGCACGCAGGCTACATCCTCGTCGCGTTCGCCGCGGGGACCGCCGTGGGCGCGGCCGCGGTGCTCTTCTACCTCAGCGCGTACGTGCTGATGAAGGTCGGCGCGTTCCTGATCGTCACGCACCTGGGCCAGCAGGACGAAAAGCGCCTGTCGATCACGGAATATTCCGGGCTCGCCCAGAAGCAGCCCGCGATCGCCGCGACGTTCTCGCTCTTCCTGCTCTCGCTGCTCGGCTTGCCCGCAACGGGCGGCTTTCTCGGAAAATTCTTCGCGTTCCAGGCCGCGCTCGACGTGCAGCACAAATGGCTCGTCGTGCTGGTGATCATCGCGGCGATCAACAGCGTGATCGGCGCGTATTACTATCTGCGCGTGATCATCACCATGTACTTCCAGGCGCCGTCGGTCGATTACACTCCTTCGCGCGTTGCCCCGGCCGTCGGCGTGGCGCTCTTCCTCGCCGCCCTGGGCACGCTCTACCTCGGCATTCTCCCCGCGCGGGTTCTCGAGTTCGCCCAGACTGCGGCGGATTCCCTGCTGAAGCGCTGAGGCCCCCCCCCAAAACCGCCAATCGGGAGATCCCTCGGCGGTGCTCGGGACAAGTTTGGCGATCCCAAGGACCGTCGAGAAAGTGTGTCACTTTGTGAGTGTCCCTTTTCTTTGTTTTCAGTGACTTACGATCGAAATTACTTTGCATGGTGTGTCACTTTATTGTGTGAGGTACAGGCCCGAAGCAAGGATTCAGAGATCCGAACGACGGCTTGGGTCCCCCCCGATTTATTGTCGAGTAGAATGTGCACCGATGCTTTGTTTTCAGAGGGTTACGGCGATTTCTATTCGGCTTGATTGTCGAGTAGAAACAGGCGCGTTCTGGGTCGGCGAGTTAAGGAACTTCAGGGGCTGAAGCCCGTCTCCTTCGGTTTCGCTTATGTCGCCCGTAAACGGGCGACCCACAAAGCTCCCGCGAACCGACACCGCGAGGAAACAGAGAGAGCCCTCGGCTCGTCGCCGCAGTGACTCGCTCGGGATGCCGATCCTAGTCGGATCGTCAGTTGTCAAAGAGCTGTACCGCTCTCGCCAGGAGAGCGGTTCGCCTCGAACGGCGCCGGCGAAGGGCGTTTGCGGTTTGGAGCCGCAGAAACACGCTAGCAGAATGAAGGAAGGGGCGCGACTGGCCGAAGGTCTAACTCTAGTACAGGAAGCCCAAAAACTGTACTTCAGGGCAGGTGAGCCGCCGGCTGAGGTCGGCTCTTGCGGGGAACTTCGCTCATGAGGGCCATCACGTTGCCTTCGGTGTCGCGAAAGAAGGCCATCCAGAGATCGTGGTCCGGCATGGGAGCGATGATGCGCGGCGGCTCGACGATTGTGATGCCAGCATCGAGCAGACGCCGGTGAGCAGCCTGAATATCGGGAACGGAGAAATAGAGGATGGAGCCTGGGTGGTCGAATTCCGGTTTTTCGGGCCGGTCGAGCATGATCCGCACGCCGCCGCAGTCGAAAAACGCGAGATGTCCCGCCGCGAATAGAAACGGGAGGCCGAGGACGTCGCGATAGAAGGCCGTGGCACGCGCTACGTTCTGCACGGGGATGGCGACTTGCCCAGCCGCGCGATTCCCAAGCCTTTTGCACCAACGTTCATCGGCGTACCCTCCTGGATTTCTTGCCGCCCCAAAAAAGAAAAGCCCGGAAGCGCGTCGCGCGCCTCCGGGCCCAGCCCCTTCAAATGCTAGTAGGTAGCCTTCAGAATCACCATGACGAAGGTAAACAGCACCAGCGTCTCGATGAACACCAGGCCGAGAATCATGGCCGTGCGGATAGGGCCAGCCGCTCCCGGGTTCCGGGCAATCGCTTCGCACGCGGCTGCACCGACGCGTCCCTGGCCAATGCCGCAAAGTCCGGCGGCGATGCCGACCGACAGACCGGCAGCGACGACGATACCGGTCGCGACCGAAACGGGCGGCTTGCCAGCGGGTGTTTCCTGCGCCATGGCGGCGGGGACGAACACCAAAGCGACAACGAACAACAACAGCAGAACTGCTCCTGCTTTCCTCATGCTTTTCTCCTTTTATGAATAACCCGCCAGGAGGTGGTTGCCGGAAGCCCTGGGGGGCAACCGGCCTCACACTGGCCGGAACATGCCGCTATTAGTGCTCGGCGGAAGTCGCCATTCCGATGTACACCGACGGAAGAATCGTGAAGACGAAGGCCTGCACGACGGCGACGAACGCATGCAGAAGAATGAACGCTACCGGAAAAACAGCCGGGAATACAGCCAGCACGAATGCGAGCGCCGGGTGCGTGACACGGACGTTGACCGCCGGCGTCAGAAGCATCCCCAGGAAAATCACGTAAATCAGTTCGCTCGCCACGATGTTGGCCCACAAGCGGACGGTGAGCGAAATCAGCCGCGCCAAGTTGCTGATAATTTCCACCGGGAACAAAACCGGAGCCATCCACGGGATCGGGCCCGCAAAGGTTTTGGCGTATCCCTTCGCGCCGAGATGCTTGAACCCGGAGAAATTGTAGTAGACGAAGATCAGCACGGCGCAGGCGAGGGGCACGCTCTTATCGCCGGTGGGAGAATCGAACAGCGGGAAAATGCTGATGGCGTTGGACATCAAAATGAAAATCGAGATCGAGCCGACCATGGCAACGTAGCTATCGGCGTGATGCGCCACGTTGTCCCGCAGCAAATCGGCGATGCCGACTTCCATGGGGTTCGTGAGCAGGTACTCCATGACTTGTTGCGTGGCTCCGGGTTTGTCCACCGATATGCGGGGCCGCAGCCAGAGGAAGAACAACACGGCGATCAGGAGGACGACGATTCCCATCGCGACGTGGTTGGGGATGGGATAGGCCGGGTCGTCCGGCGTGACGTGCAGCGCGCGCAACAGACTGAGGACGGCGCCGCCAAACCAATGATTCAGCAGGACAGTGAACCAGTTCAGGTGCTCGGTCATTCCGTGTCTATGGGCCTTTTATGGAGACTTGGCAAACAGTTCGTAAAGGCTTTCGGCAATGGCGCCGGCACCGAGCGCCAGCAAGCCGGCCACGACAGCCAAAAGCGGCACATGTAGAACAGAAACAGTAACATAGACGAGCACGCCTATCAACACGTAGCGGCCGGCGAACCTGACGTAGACGCCCATGGGAACGCGGGGCTGTGGAGCGCCTTCCTGCGCCGCCGCAGCGGAGACGAGAACGCCCAACCCTCGGTCGAGCCACCGGTAATTGAGCCAGGCGAGAAGGGTTCCGATCCCGATACCGACGCCGGTCCTGGCTGAGACGGCGAATGCGACAGCGATAGCCGCGACGAAACCGCAGGCAAGCGTCAGCCATTGAATGCGCCGGGAAAATCGGGCGTGGGGATCGCCGTTCGCTGCCGGGGAAAGAGGCACGTTCAATTCTTCGACGTCCTCCGGATCACGTCGCGCACGCCGACGGCAAAGCCGGCGAGCCCGAGAACGAGCATCAGGTAGGGCGTGGTGTGCAGCCAGCGATCGAGAAAGTAGCCCAGGGCGCCGCCGACAACAGCCCCTCCGATGATCACAAGCGGCAAATCAAGCGCCACGGCAGCCTGTTGCGCCCAACTGCCGGGGCCCTTGCGCGAATCCGGGTCTCGATCGGCCAATGCGGTGCCTACTTCTTCCTGAGCTTGAAAATGCGCTCGGCGTTTTCGTGGTAGATCTTCTGCTTGTCCTTCTCGGAAATCTTCGCGGCGTCGAGAAAATCCACGGCGTCGGGATGATCCTGGTACGGATAGTCGACGGCCCACATGATGCGGTCCGCGCCCAGAACCTCGATGCAGAATTTCAGGGTCGGCTCCCAATTCATTCCGCTGGTGGTGATGTAGAAGTTGCGGAGGAAGTATTCGCTCGGCGTGAGTTTGAGCTTCGGCCGGTCGAATCCGATGCGCACGCGGCCGTGCATGAAGTCGAGGCGGTAGAGCCAGTACGGAATACCCTCGCCCATGTGGCCGAGAACGATCTGCAATCCGGGCACATGATCGAGCACGCCGCTGGTGATGATGCGCAGCCCGTGCAGACCGGTTTCGGCCTGATAGCCCCAGATCGCGTGCTCGAGATGATCGGTGCGATAGGCCTTGGCCATCAGCGGAATCGGGGAGCGCGGGTGGATGTAGAGCGGGACTTTGTGGTCCGCGATGGCTTCGAGGATCGGCCAGTATTTGCGCTCGCTCAGGTATTCGCCGTTGGTGTGGGAATTGATCATGATGCCGCTGAGCTTGAGTTTGGTGATGGCGCGCTCGATTTCCTTGATGGCGCGCGGCGGGTCCTGCACGGGGATTGTGGCGAGTCCGGCGAAGCGGCCGGGATATTTCCGGATCGCGTCGTGCAGGCGGTCGTTGCCGATCTGCGCGACTTCGGCGGCTTTGTCGGCAGGCATCATCTGCACGCCGGTAGAGGTGAGCGCGAGCAGGTGCATGTCGACATCGTACTCGTCCATGGTCTTCAGGCGCTGGTCGAAGAGGTCGAGCAGCTTGTGATACACGGGGCCGGAGGGATCGGTCTGGATGTTCCAGAGGAAGAGGTCGGGGTCGTATTCTTTCGCGGTGGCGACGAGCTCGCGCTGCACGTCCATTTGTTCCGGGATCGACCAGGCTTCTTCGGTGGCGATGCGGCGGTAGTGCTTGCGCTTCGGTTTCGATTTGCCGGCGCGCGACTTTTGCTTCGGAGTCATTTGAACCCTCCCCCCGTGAAGTTTTCGATGGGAGTGTAGCGCAGAAAGCGCGGCTAATGCACGAGCGGGACCGGCATGATCTGGTTTCGCGATAGCCAAGCATCTGAAGCGGCTTTTCACCACAGAGCGCGCGGAGAAGGCGCAGAGTTCACAGAGAAAGGCCGAAGACTCACCGCAGAGACGCAGAGAAAACAAGGAGCAGTGCGCGATGGGATTCGGGGGCTAAAGCCCGCTCGTTTTTTTAGCCTTTTTCGCGGGGTTAAAACCCCGCGCTTCCACCAAGAAACCACGCTGGCTGCATTGCCGACGATAAAGAGAGAGCCTTCGACTCCGCGTCCCGACCTGCCTGCGGCAGGAAAACCGAAATCGTCGGGACGCTCCGCCCAAGATGACGACCAAAGGAACTTCAGCGGCCAAAGCCGGTGCTCGTTTGGGAGCTAATGTCGGGCTCCCTCGGCTACGCTCGGGACAAGTTCAGCCACGAACCACAAACATCGTTGAAACTAAGGATCGTGGCGGGCGCCGTGGATGATGGTGACCGCGTGGGGGAGCAGGTCGGCGATGACGTCGAGGGATTCGACGGCGCCTTTGGGGCTGCCGGGAAGATTGATGATGATGGCTTTGCCGCGAATCCCGGCGGCGCCGCGCGAGAGGATGGCGCGCGGAGTTTTCTCCGCTCCCGCTGCGCGCATCTGTTCGGAAAATCCGGGAATCATGCGCTCGACGACGGCGGCGGTGGCTTCGGGCGTGACGTCGCGGGGGCCGAGGCCGGTGCCGCCGGTGGTGAGGATGACGTCCGCGTCGTTGGAGTCGGCGGCTTCCTTGAGAAAGGCTTCGATGGCGGCGCGGTCGTCGGGACGCACAGCGGAGGACACGATTTTCCAGCCGAGGTCGCGGCAACGGGAGATGACGGCGGGGCCGGAGCCGTCTTCGGCTTTGCCGGAGGCGACTGAATCGCTGATGGTGAGGACGGAGACGCGCATGGAGAAGTCGTGTGAGTTAGAGATCCCGAAACCTTAAAAACAGGCCGAAAAGCCTCAGGGCTTCCCGACAGAATGCGCCGGGAACCCCTGAGCTACATCAGTCAACTGCAAAGGCAATTCCCCTAGGGCCGAAAAACCTCACCCCAACGAACCGGGGTGAGCTACATATTCTAGCTTCCGGTGGCTTCGACGTTTTCGGTGTCGCCGTCGCGCTGATTTTCGTCCATCAGGCGAAGAGCTTCCATCAGCAAGCCGGTCGTGGTGCGGGAAATCGTGGCGCGCTCGGGCGCGGAGTTGAAATCGATCTCGAATTCGCCGGCGGGCCAGCGCACGACCTGGAAGACGGCTTCTTCGCCTTCGACCGAGCCGAATTTTGCGTCGGCGCAATGGCCGCTGGAAAAGAACAGCTCGCAGGTTTCACTGGCGTGGCGAATCGTGAGGCGGCAGGATTTCTGGCCCATCTCGAGCGATTGCATGAGGTCGAGGATGCTCATCTCCTCGAGGCGGCCCTGGATGACGCCGGGGCGCACCGCGCGGCTCTGCAATTTTTCGAGGGCTAGGCGGTCGATCACTTTTTTCGTACGGCGGATCAGATCCTTCAGGAAAAACGGCTTGACGACGAATTCTTCGACGCCTTCGACCATCGGGCGGAGTTTTTCTTCAACGTCGGCGCGGCTGGCGAGGAAGATGAAAGGAATCTGCCTGGTCTGCTTGCGGGCGCGGAGCTTGTCATAGAGCTGGCGGCCGTCGAGACCGGTCATGCGGTAGTCGCAGAGGATCAGGTCGGGCGGATCGTCGACGATTCTGAGCAGCGCGTCGGCGCCGTCGGCTGCGGCAACGGCTTCGCAGTGCGGCGCGAGCCCCTTCATCAGCAGGTCGAGGATCAGCGCGTTATCGTCGACGACGAGAACTTTGACGTCTTTGAGCGCAGCCATTATTTGCCGCTCTTCCGGGAACGCGCGCGCGGGCGCAGGTAGGCGCCGCTGCGTCCTCCCGATTTCTTCACCAGGTGCAGCTCGGTGATTTCCATGCCGCGTTCCAGAGCCTTGCACATGTCGTAGATGGTCAGGGCCGCGACCGCGGCGCCGACCAGAGCTTCCATCTCGACCCCGGTGGGGCCGGTGACGGTCGCCTCCGAGGTGATCTCAATTCCATTCTGGCATAGCTTCGCGCGCACATCCATGTGCGTCAACGAGAGGGGGTGACAAAGCGGAATCAGCTCGGAAGTGCGCTTGGCGGCGGTGATTCCGGCGATCCGGGCAATTTCGAGCGGGTTGCCCTTGGGCGATTTCAGGCGCTTGAGGCTCGCTACGGTGGAGCGCTGCATGCGGACGAAGGCGTGCGCGGCGGCGGTGCGGGAGGTGGCGGGCTTGGCGGTGACGTCCACCATGCGGACCTGGCCGGATTTGTCGTAGTGCGAGAGCTTGTTCAACGTGCCTCGATGGAAATGGCGCTCTTGCAACCGGGAATTCGGGACATCCATTCCAAGGTGGCACAACGGCGGACATGGCGCAAGTATCAGGGCTCCGTCGGTTGTTTCAACCGGGAATCAGAGTGGAGGACGCCGGGAGTTCGCAATACGCGAACTTTCTCCTTGACGACTTCGCATTTTGCGAATCCAATGGATTCGGTGCACATCATCAGCCGCAAGAGGCTGCTCGAAGCGGCCGAGAGACACTCGGGTTTGGGTGAACCTCTGGATGCGTGGTACCGAATTGCGAAGAAGGCTGAATGGGAGAACTTGATGGACGTCAGACGGCAGTTCCCTTCCGCGGACGCAGCGGGACGGTTTACGGTCTTCAACATCAAGGGCAATGCGTACCGGTTGATTACGGGAATCAACTATCGGACGAAAAGGGTGTTCTTGCGTTACGTGCTAACCCACGCGGAATACAGTAAAGGAGACTGGCAAAGATGAGTTCCGTAACCGTCAGCCGGGAGTACAGCGCACTTCTGGGGAAGATTCCGCCCAAGGTGATCCGCACCGAGAAGGAGAACGAGGCTTACACGAATATCCTCTACGATCTTGACCAGCGCAGCAAGACGCTGACGCCAGCGGAGAAGGAGTTGGCGGAGTTGCTGACGCTTCTTATCGAAGACTTTGAGGAGAAGCGGTATCGCCTGCCGCGATCAAAGCCGCTGGGAGTTTTGCGGTTCTTGATGGAGCAGCATGACTTGAGGCAGAAGGATCTCGTCGACGTTTTCGGAACCCCCAGTATTGTCTCGGAAATCCTGAGCGGGAAGCGCGAGATGAACAAAGAGCACATCAAGCGTCTCAGCGAACGCTTCCGAGTCTCGCCAGAACTTTTCTTCTAGAAAGCCCCCGGTCGCGTTCGCCGAGACGAACTGCGAATAAGCCGCTAGTTCACCTTCACGCCGCTGGGCGGATTGGGCGTGGTTGCCGCCGGCGGAGGGGGAGGATTGATCGTCGCGCCGTCCCAGTGCTCGTCGGCTTTGCCGTTGACGAAGCGCCACATGTCAAACCAGGTGGTCGTGTAGGTCTTCGATGGGTCGCGCGGGTCCTTCAATTCGCGGGGCGTGACGACGATGACCAGATCGCCTTCGGCCACGACGGCGACGATTTTTGTCGACAGGTGCTCGGGAATGGGAGACGGCTTACGGAAGGACGTGAAAAATTTGACGACCGGATCGAGACCGGAAACCACATTGGGATTGTGTTGATGATAGGCCTGAGTGAGCCAGTTGCCGGCCATATCCCAGTGATTGGCTTCGAGCAGGTCCTTCATGATGTGATAGGCGGCCTGCTTGTTGGTGTTGAGCGTGGGATCCTTGCTGGTGAAGAGAGCGTCGGCCTCCGCGCCGGTGACGCCGACGACGCGTTCTTGAGCGGCAGCGGCCGAGCAGACGAACAAAATCGCGATTGCGAGCGAGCTGAGAAGTGTTTTCATGGGCTGGTAAATACATCCGATGTGGAGGCGGTGTCAAGTATGTCGAGTGATTTGCCACAGAGGCACGGAGAAAGATGCTTAACGACCTCCGGCAGACGAACGAGGTTGATTGTCGAGTGCGTGCCAAGGATTTGTGCCGGGCACGATATATCGTGCCCCTACAAAACCACCTTACCGGGCAACCGGGGTTGATAGGCGGCATTGCACCGAGCATCTCATCAAAAGCGCCAATCGGGAGATTGGCGCTCCCAGGAACTACTTTGCTTCGGCGGGCGCGATCGTTGCGGGGCCTTCGCCGACGATTTCGATTACCGCCATTTCGTCCTTTGCGCCGTCGTAGTGCGGCTGCTTGGCGAGATCGACAACGTAGCTGCCGGCGGGCATCCGGACCATGGAATCGGGATCATATTTCGTGCCGCTCCCGACCCACCAGGTGCCGGAAAGCACGGTGATGTAGCGGTCGTTGGGATGGAAGTGCGGGCGGCTGTTGTTGTGCGGGTACCACTTCACAAGCTCGATGTAGAGGCCGGGCTTTGTGGGGTCGCCCATCAGGATGGCTGTTTCGGCGGCGCCAGCGCGGCCGGTCCAGGTGATCTGATTCGGCAGCTTGTAGGTGACCTGGGTCGGGTCGAGCTCGGCGGGAAGCGCCTTAGCTGCCACGCGTGGCTCGGCGGAACCGAGCGAGTTCGCCACGGCTAACGATCCGACCAGCGCGATTGCGGCGGCGAACAGCGAATAGCGGCGATTTACGAATGCGGTGAGCATGATCTCCTCCTGCGAATTCAGAATGTACCACGGCGCGGGAGAACGTCGACCCACTCTCCGGCCGGCAGCTGAAGCTTCGAAGAGTGGACGACGAGGAAGCAATTCCCGCGCACGACCGCGCCGATATCGCCCGAGCCCTCCCAGAGGACAACCTCGACGGTGGGCGCGGCGTCGGAGTCTGCCGCTGGCCAGGTGACGCGTGCTGGAAGGAAGTGCGCGACACCCGCTTTTTCGTTTACCGGATGCGCAAGCTTCGCTTTGAAAATCGGCAGCGGAAGCGGATGGCAGCCCGAGAGCGCTTCGATCGCGGGGACCGCGAACAATTCGAAGGTGACCATGGTCGAAACGGGATTGCCGGGCAGGCCGAAGACCGGCTTGTCGCGGCACCAGCCGAAGACGACGGGCTTGCCGGGGCGGATGGCGACGGCATCGAAAAAGAATTCCGCGCCGAGATCTTTCAGCACCTGCTCGACGAGATCGTATTTCCCGGCCGAGACGCCGCCGCTGAGCAGAAGAAGATCCGACTGAAGGCCCTGCTCGATGCGGGCGCGCAACTCGACGATCTCGTCCTTCGCGGAACCGATCGCGACCGGCTCGCCTCCGGCAAGCGCGACCTGCGCGGCCAGCGAAATGTTGTTGCTATTGCGAATCTGAAACGGGCCGGGGGCGCAGTCGACGGGAACGAGTTCGTCGCCGGTCGAGAGAATGGCGACGCGCGGGCGGCGAGTGACTTCGATGCGCGCGTGGCCTACTTCCGCCGCCACGGCCAGTTCGGCATAGCCGAGACGCGTGCCGCGCGAAACGACGGCTTCGCCAACGCGGGCTTCGGCGCCGGCGAGAACGTAATACTGTCCGACGCGCGGGGCCTGCTCGAAGACTACGAAGTCGCCCTCTTCGCGCGTGTATTCGTGCATGACGACCGCGTTGGCGCCGCGCGGAACGGGCGCACCGGTCAGAATGCGCACGCATTCGCCGTGGCCGACACTGCCATTGAAGGCGACACCGGCGCGGGCCTCACCGATCACGCGAAGTTTCGCTCCCGGCGCGGCTGCATCGGCGGCGCGAAGCGCGAAGCCGTCGCGTATGGAGCGATTGAACGGCGGGTAGTTCCGGTCGGCGACGATGTTTTCGGCGAGAACGCGGCCGACGGCTGCGGCCGGGGCGGCGCTGAGGTCGAGAGTTTCGCGTTCAGCGGCGCAGACGCGCGCGGAGAGAATTTCGATTACTTTGGCGCGCGCCGCTTCGAAGGGAATCATCGCGACCTACAGCCAGGCGGCGAGTTTTGTGCCGCGCGGCACGATCGTAGCGTCCCGCTCCGGTCCGGTCGAGATCATGCCGATTTCGACCTGCAACTGATCGGAGATGAAATTCAGATAATCGCGCGCGGCGAGCGGCAGATCGCGAACGTCGCGAATGGCGGGCGTGGGTTTCTGCCAGCCGGGCAGCGTGCGGTATTCGGGCTCGACCTGGGCGAGCGTCTCGACATCCGCGGGAATTCCAGAGAGCGTCTGGCCTTTGTGGCGATAGCCGGTGCAGACTTTGATCTCAGGCTGCTCGTCGAAGACATCGAGCTTGGTGACGACGAGCGAATCGATGCCGTTGAGCATTTTGGCGTAGCGCAGCACGGCCAGATCGAGCCAGCCGCAGCGACGCGGGCGTCCGGTGACGGCGCCGAATTCGTTGCCGCGCTCGCGAATCGCGCCGGCGTCGAGGTCGGGCATCTCGGTGGGAAACGGGCCGCTGCCGACGCGCGTGGTGTAGGCCTTGGTGACGCCGACGACTCCGGTGACGCGAGTGGGAGCAACGCCGAGACCGGTCGCCGCGCCGCCGGAAATCGCGTTGGACGAGGTGACGAAAGGATAGGTGCCGTGGTCAATGTCGAGCATCGTTCCCTGCGCGCCTTCAAAGAGCACTGATTCGCCGCTATCCAGCGCGCCGTTGAGCAGGACGGCGGTATCGGTGACTAGGCCGCGAATGTGCGCGGCGATTTCGAGAGATTGTTCGAGCAGACCAGCGGTTTCCAGCGCGTGTCCGTACGCGGCCTGGCTGATTAGATTCTTTTCGGCGATCACGCGTTCGAGCTTCACGCGAAAACATTCCGGCTCGAGCAGGTCGCAGACGCGGATGCCGCGGCGCGCCATTTTGTCCTCGTAAGCGGGGCCGATGCCGCGCGAGGTAGTGCCGATCTTCGCCTCGCCACGCGCGGATTCTGCGGCTTTGTCCATTTCGCGATGATACGGAAAGATCAGGTGCGCGCGATTGCTCAGGAAAAGGCGGCCGCGGACTTCGATGCCGGACTTGCGAAGATTCTCGATTTCGGCGACCAGCGCGACGGGATCGACTACAGCGCCAGGGCCGATGACGGCTTTCTTTTCCGGGCGCAGAATTCCGCTGGGGATGAGCTGCAGGACGAAGCGGTGGCCATTGAAGATGACGGTGTGGCCCGCGTTGTGGCCGCCGGCGTAGCGCGCCGTGTAATCAAAGGATTGGGCGAGGCAATCGACGACTTTGCCTTTCCCTTCGTCGCCCCACTGGGCGCCGACCACTGCAATCGCCTTGGTTCGCGTTTTATCCGCCAACGCCGCCGCTCCGCATCCACACGAGTCGCACCTTGCCCGCTCCGGGTGAAACAAGAAACGTTACAGGAGGGCTGATGCGGCAAACAGAAATTCAATCCTACGCCGCACCGTCGCTGAAGGCAAGGGCGCGGCGTGGAAATAGCGGTGATACGGCAAACGCAGATTAGGAATCGACGCTGAGAGGCGCGCGGGAAGTCTGCGGCATTCCCGCGCGCTGGCAGATTCTGAGTGGAACTAGGAGACGCCGAAGATTTTCTCGGCGATATCGGCCGCGATGGGAATGCGGAATTTCTGGTGCTGATAGGCCTTTATCATGAGCAGAATCCAGAGAATGAAGCTCACCAGGCCGATGATCGGGTAAAGCATGAAGCCCATCGAAAATCCGCCCGCTCCCGCCATCCCGCCCGCGACCATCGATACGCCGAGAAACATGGCGAGAACGAAATAGACGATGTGGATTCCGGCAAAGATCACGATCGACTGTGCGGCATGGAAACGCACGAACGGCCGCTTGTCGATGAAATAGAAAATGATCCCGGTGATCCAGCCGAGCACGTAGCACAGCAAGCCCGCGATATTTTCGTCCATTTGTCCCGCTCCTGTCGCCGCGGCTGGCGGAGCGCTGGGCGCGCTCGGCGTAGGGGCTGATGCTACCTGCGCCGCTCCACATGACGGACAAAAGCCCGCGCCGTCCGCAACCGCTGCTCCGCATTTCGCGCAAAATGGCATGGTCTTCCCTCCAGGACTCACCACTTGGCGCGGAGACTAACAAAACGGTGCGACTCGGGCAAGCGCAATCGGGGCGGAGCGCGGTGATATACTCGGCTTACGCGGAAGTGGCGGAACTGGCAGACGCGCCAGCCTTAGGAGCTGGTGGCCGAAAGGCCGTAGGGGTTCAAATCCCTTCTTCCGCACCAATTTTCGGCACGGGACGGGGTCGGTTGACGCCCGTGCAGCGATTCCCTATACTCAATCTTCTGTTGCGGCGGACGTTCGCCGCTCATCCCGCACTCCTCCTTCCTGATTCCGAACAGGCGAAAGGCGGACTGAACACGAGGCTCGGGGGCGTTTGGCGCCCCGAAAATTTCCCATGACCGAAGCGACTTGCAGACGCGAAATTGAACTGGAAATTCCCGCCGACAACGTCCAGAAGACGGCGGAAAAAGTGGCGCGCGACATTGCGCGGGTTGCGCGCATCCCCGGCTTCCGGCCGGGCAAGGCGCCGATCACGCTGGTGCGCCGGCGTTTTGCGGACGACATTCAGGGCGAAGTAGTGCAGTCGCTCGTGCCCGAATACCTGGAGAAAGCGCTGGGCGAAAAAAATCTGATTCCGGTGACGCGGCCGGAAGTGGACAAGGTCGAATTCAAAGAAGGCGAACCGCTGAAGTTTCGCGCGATCTTCGAGGTGCTGCCGGAATTCGAGCTCGGGGAATACAAGAACCTCCAGGTGCAGGTGGACGAGATCGAAGCCGGCGACAAGGAAGTGGAAAGAACGCTCGAGGAAATGCGCGAGCGCGCGGCGACGTTCGTTCCCGTCGAGGGCCGCGCGGCGAAAGACGGCGACTCGGTTCTGATCAAACTGAAGGGCATGCCTGCCGAAGGCGGCGAACCGGTGGAGGCCGACAACGTGCTGGTTCATTTGGGCGCCGAAGAAACTCTCGCGGCCTTTACCGAGAACCTGCGCGGGGCAAACGCGGGAGAGACGAAGGCTTTTCAGGCAAAATATCCGGACGACTATCCCGATCAGAAGCTTGCCGGGAAGACGTACGATTTCAGCGTGGACGTGCAATCGATCAAGGAGAAGAAGCTTCCCGAGCTGAACGACGATTTCGTGAAGGAAGCGGCGGGCGAAAAGGCGGAAGTAAAGACGCTCGACGAGCTGCGGCAGAAAATCCGCGAGAGTTTGGAAGCTTCCAAGGAACAGCAGCAGGGGTCGCAGGCGCGCGACAGAATTCTGGAGCAGCTCGTAAAGGCGCACGACTTCCCCGTGCCCGAAGCGCTGGTCGAGGGTCAGATGGACACGCGCATGGAGCGCATGATCCGGACGCTGGCAGCGCAGGGAGTGGACCCGCGCGGGATGAACGTGGATTGGGCGGCGCTGCGGCGCAACCAGCGCGACCGCGGGGTGACGGACGTGAAGGCCGAGCTGATCCTGGACCGCATCGCGACGGCGGAAAAGATCGACGCGACCGAGGAAGAGCTTGAAAAAGAGATCGCGCATCTCGCCGAGCATGGTGGCGAGTCGGCAACGGCGTTGCGCGCTCGCTTGACAAAGCAGGGCACGCTCGATACGATGAAATCGAAGTTACGAAGCAATAAAACGATTGACTGGCTCTACAGCAACGCCCGCATCGAGAAGACAGCCAAGAGTGAAAAGTGAGTTCGGTTCGGGTTTCCCCAAGCGCGCGAAAAATTCCCAATGAGAAAAACTGACGACGCGATTCCGCGTGCCACGACGCTGGTTCCCATGGTTGTCGAACAGACAAACCGCGGCGAGCGCGCCTACGACATCTATTCCCGGCTGCTGAAGGACCACATCATCTTCCTCGGGACGCCGATCGACGATCACGTGGCCAACCTGGTGACGGCGCAATTGCTGTTTCTCGAGTCCGAAGATCCTGAAAAGGACATCTCCATCTACATCAACTCGCCGGGCGGCTCGATTTCGGCGGGGATGGCGATCTACGACACGATGCAGTTCGTGCGGCCCGACGTGGTCACCTACTGCATCGGGCAATCCGCTTCCATCGCAGCGGTGCTTCTGGCGTCGGGGACGCCCAAGAAGCGCTACGCGCTGCCGAATTCCCGCGTGCTCATCCACCAGCCCTGGATGTCCGGTCTTTCGGGACAAGCCACGGACATCGACATCCACGCCAAGGAAATCATCCGCACCCGCGCTGCGCTGAACCAGCTGCTCGCGGGCCACACCGGACAGCCGGTGGAGAAAATCGAACGAGATGTGGAGCGCGATTTCATCATGACGGCCGAGCAGGCTAAAGCCTACGGCATCGTGGACGAAATAATTACCAAGCATCGGTAACCGCGCTGCCGTATGATGTGTTGAGCGGTTCGATTTTGCGTTGCACGGGTGGATGGGCTGTGCCGTTTGGGACCCAAAGGGTGACGTTCCAAATGGTTAGTAGTGAAAGCGATGATTTCCCGCAGGACCTGATGGCTTCCGTCCTACAATGGGGACAGATTCATCAAGTTCATCCAGCGTGTGAAGCAGGCTTGAGGGGCCTTCATTCGTGAAGCGGTTTACGCCAGAAGAACCGTTGCGATGTTCCTTCTGCCATAAGACGCAGGAGCAGGTGGAGAAGCTTATCAGCTCCCCCTCCGAGTATCCGCGCTCCTACATCTGCAACGAATGCGTCGGCGTTTGCCAGCAGATTCTTGAAGACGAGAAGCGCGAGCAAGCCACGCCGGCAAATCGCAGGCTTCCGCGGCCGCCCGAGATCAAGGCGTTTCTTGATGGGTACGTGATCGGCCAGGACAAGACGAAGAAGAAGCTGGCCGTCGCGGTATACAACCACTACAAGCGCATTTTCCTGAACCGCACGCCGGGCGATGTCGAGCTGACGAAGTCGAACATCCTACTGATCGGCCCGACGGGCACGGGCAAGACCCTTCTAGCCCAGACCTTGTCGCGCATGCTCGAAGTCCCGTTCGCGATCGTGGACGCGACGACCCTGACGGAAGCGGGTTACGTCGGTGAGGACGTCGAAAATATCATCCTGAAACTCCTGCAGGCCGCCGATGGGGACGTCCAAAAGGCCCAGCAAGGCATCATATATATAGACGAGATTGACAAGATTTCGAAGAAGGACGAGAACCCCTCGATCACCCGAGACGTTTCGGGCGAGGGCGTGCAACAGGCGTTGCTGAAGATTCTCGAGGGCACGGTCGCCAACGTGCCGCCGCAGGGCGGACGCAAACACCCGCACCAGGAGTTCACGCCGGTCGATACGACGAATATCCTGTTTGTTTGCGGCGGGGCCTTCGTGGGGCTGGAAAAGATTATCGAGCGCCGCGTGGGCCAGAAGTCGCTGGGCTTCCACGCCGATGCGCAGCCGACTACGGCGACGCGCCGCAATATCGAAGTGCTGGAGCAGGCGCAGCCCACGGACTTGATTCGCTACGGCCTGATCCCGGAATTTGTGGGCCGGTTGCCGGTGATGGGCGTGCTGAGCGACCTCGATAAGAGCGCGCTGGTGCGCATCCTGACGGAACCGAAGAATGCGCTGGTTCGTCAGTATCAGCGGCTCTTCGAATTTGAGAACGTCCGCCTGCGCTTTACCGACGACGCGCTGGAAACAGTCGCGGAGCTGGCGCTAGCGCGCAAAGTGGGCGCGCGCGGCCTGCGCATGATTCTCGAGGACCTGATGCTCGAGATGATGTATCACCTGCCGGCGCAGCGGAAGCTTCGGGACTTCGTCGTCACCGCGGACATGGTCAAGGGCCGCGAGATCAATTGGAGCCTTCTCGAAAAGGCTGGATGATCGCGGCGCAGGCTTGAATCGCAGGTTTGGATTCTCTGAATCGCAGGGCAATCGTAAGAATTTGAGGATGAATTCGTTTTGATGTTCAACAAAGAAAAAGCCGACGTGAAGCGCGTGCCGATGATGCCGGTGCGGGATATGGTCATCTTCCCGGAGATGATGCACCCGTTCATCGTGGGGCGCGAGGCTTCCGTGCGCGCGCTGGAAGACGCGCTGGCCGGCGACAAAAAGATTTTCCTAGTGACGCAGCACGACGCGTCGGTCGATGATCCCAAGCCCGAGGAAATTTATCAGGTCGGAACGCTCGCGAACATCGTGCAGAGCGTGAAGCTGCCCGACGGCAACATCAAGGTTCTGGTCGAGGGCACCGAACGCGCCAAGATCGTCCAGGTGACCAGCGACGAGGGCTTCTTCCGCGCCTCGATTCGCCTGGTTCCGGTGAAGGCCGAGCCCGGGCCGCAGATCGAGCAGGCCTCCGCGCGCGTCACCACGCTCTTCGAGCAGTACGTCAAGCTTTCGCAGAGCCTGAACTACGACACGATGATCGCCGCCGTGCGCGTGGAAGATCCCGGCAAGCTTTCCGACGCCATCGCCGCGAATTTGCAGATTCCGGTCGAGGAAAAGCAGGAACTGCTCGAAATTTTCGAGCCAGCCGAACGGCTGAACCGCATCGCCGATATTCTGGAAGTCGAAATCGAAAAGCTCAACGTCGATCGCTCGATCAACACGCGCGTGAAGCGCCAGATGGAGCGCGCCCAGAAAGAGTACTACCTCAACGAGAAGCTCAAGGCCATCCAGAAGGAACTGGGGCGCGGCGAAGCGAACGAAATCGAGCAGCTCAAGAAGAAAATCGAGACCTCCGGCATGCCCGAAGGCCCGATGGAAAAGGCCATGCAGGAGCTGAAGCGGCTCGAGATGATGCCGCCGATGTCGGCCGAATCCACCGTGTCGCGCAACTATCTCGATTGGCTGCTGGCCGTGCCGTGGAAGAAACGCTCGAAGGAAATCCGCGACATCAAGCGCGCCGAACAGATTCTGAGCGAAGATCATCACGGTCTGGAAAAGATCAAGGAACGCATCCTGGAATACCTCGCCGTCCGCCAGTTGGTGAAGAATCCGAAGGGATCGATTCTCTGCTTCCTTGGGCCTCCGGGAGTGGGAAAGACTTCGCTTGCGATGTCGATCGGCCGCGCGACGGGCCGAAAATTCGTGCGCGTATCGCTCGGCGGCGTGCGCGACGAGGCCGAAATTCGCGGCCACCGCCGCACCTATATCGGCGCGCTGCCCGGCCAGATCATCCAGATGATGCGCAAGGCCGGCACCACGAATCCCGTGTTCGTGCTCGACGAAGTGGACAAGATGTCCATGGATTTCCGCGGCGATCCGTCGGCGGCGCTCATGGAAGTGCTCGATCCGGAGCTTAACCACGCCTTCACCGACCACTATCTCGACGTCGAATACGATCTCTCGAAGGTCATGTTCATCTGCACGGCCAACGTGCTCCACACGATTCCGCAGCCCTTGCAGGATCGCATGGAAGTTCTGCGGCTGCCGGGCTACACGGAACCCGAGAAGCACCAGATCGCGCAGCGATTCCTGGTATCGCGGCAGCTCGAAGCCACCGGCCTGACCAAGGACAACCTGAAATTCACCGATGACGCGATCACGCACATCATCCGCCACTACACGCACGAGGCGGGCGTGCGGAACCTGGACCGCGAAATCGCCAACGTCTGCCGCAAGGTCGCGCGCAAGGTCGTGAGCGAGGGCAAAAGCTTCAGCGCCGAGATCACGCCGAAGAACGTCAACGACTATCTCGGCATCCTGAAGTATCGCGACTGGCTATCCGAGAAGAAAAATGAGATCGGCCTGACCACCGGCCTCGCCTGGACAGAAGTGGGCGGCCAGGTGCTTTCAACCGAAGCGACCCTGATGCAGGGCAAAGGCCGGCTCACGCTGACCGGAAAACTCGGCGACGTGATGCAGGAATCGGCGCAGGCCGGCATGAGCTACGTCCGCTCGCGCAGCCATCTCTTCGGCCTGCCGAAAGATTTCTATCGCCATATCGACATTCATATCCACGTGCCCGAAGGCGCCATCCCCAAGGACGGCCCTTCCGCCGGGATCACGCTCTGCACGTCGATCGTCAGCGCGCTGACGCTGATTCCCGTCCGCTGCGACGTGGCCATGACCGGCGAGATCACGCTGCGCGGCAAGGTGCTGCCCATCGGCGGCGTAAAGGAAAAGCTGCTGGCGGCCCACCGCTTGGGCCTGCGCACCGTCATTCTCCCGAAAGACAATGAAAAAGATCTGGCGGATGTGCCGCCGGAGATTCTGGCGCAGATGGCCATCCATTTAGTCGATTCGATGGACCAGGTGCTGGAAATTGCGCTTGAGAGGCCGCTGCCCATCTCCGGGCATCCCCCGGTTGGCGGCGTGGAACCCAAGTTTGGCGCGGAAGTCACGCAGGACAATGAATTGACAAATTAAGTTCTTCGGCCCTCCCTCACCCTGCTCCCCGGCAGGTTCGGCGACCGAAGCGTAAGGATTTTCCGTAAGTTAGCCCATTCGTAATCTGGGATTGAGTGCCTCATATCGAACGCGCCCGCCCGGATCGATCACAAACCAAAACACACATCGCGCCTGACGCTCAGGCTTGAGAAGGAAAGAAATACATGAGCATTAGCCTTGCAGAACTGAAAGACAAAAACATCACCGACCTGGCGAAAATCGCCAAGGAGCTGAACATTCCCGGCTCCTCGGGCATGCGCAAGCAGGAGCTGATCTTCCAGATCCTCCGCGCGCAGACCGAAAAGAACGGCCTCATCTTCTCCGAGGGCGTTCTCGAATGCCTGCCCGACGGCTTCGGATTCCTCCGCGCGCCGGAATACAACTATCTCCCCGGCCCGGACGATATCTACGTCTCGCCGTCGCAGATCCGCAAATTCGACCTGCGCACCGGCGACACCGTTTCCGGGCAAGTTCGCCCGCCCAAGGACGGCGAGCGCTACTTCGCGCTGATCAAGGTCGAGGCGGTCAACTTCGAGGATCCCGAGGTCACGCGCAACAAGATCTTCTTCGACAATCTGACGCCGCTCTATCCCTCCGAGCGCATTCGCCTGGAGACGACCAAGGAAAATCTCACCGGGCGCGTGCTGGACATGCTCTGCCCCATCGGCAAGGGCCAGCGCGGGCTGATCGTCGCGCCGCCCCGCACCGGAAAGACGATGATGCTTCAATCCATCGCCAATTCCATCACCACGAACCATCCGGAAATCGCGCTGATCGTGCTGTTGATCGACGAGCGGCCCGAAGAAGTCACCGACATGCAGCGCACCGTGAAGGGCGAAGTGATCAGCTCGACTTTCGATGAGCCGCCGCAGCGGCACATTCAGGTGGCGGAAATGGTGCTCGAAAAGGCCAAGCGATTGGTCGAACACAAGCGCGATGTGGTGATCCTGCTCGACTCGCTCACGCGTCTCGGTCGTGCCTACAACGCCGTCACGCCGCCTTCGGGCAAAGTCCTCTCCGGCGGTATCGACGCCAACGCCTTGCAGCGCCCGCGCCGGTTCTTCGCCGCCGCGCGCCACATCGAAGAGGGCGGCTCGCTCACCATCATGGCCACCGCCCTGATCGACACCGGCAGCCGCATGGACGACGTCATCTTCGAGGAGTTCAAAGGCACCGGCAACATGGAAATCAACCTCGACCGCCGGCTAGTCGACAAGCGCGTGTTCCCGACCATCGACATCAACCGCTCGGGCACGCGAAAAGACGAGCTGCTGCTGCCGGCCGACGAGCTGAACCGCATCTGGGTCCTGCGCAAGGTGCTGAGCCCGCTCTCAACCGTCGAGGCAATGGAGCTTCTGCTGGGCCGCCTTTCGAAGACGAAGACCAACGGCGAGTTCCTCGCGTCCATGTCCAGCCCGACCTAAGCGCAGTAGCGCCGGCGTCCCGCCGGCTCTTGGCCGTCATGTGGCTCACCCATTTCGTACCGGTGGGGATTCCGATGCGACGGATAATCGCCTGTCTGACCCGGTAGCAGCGCCTCGCGCGCATTCGCGCGCGACGGACAGAAAACGCGCTCCTGTACTTTTTCTGAACCAACGTACAGTAGACGCGCGCACCGCATCTCTGTCACTCTGATCGCGACGATGCGATCTTCGTCAGCGGCGACATCCGCGTCGCCGCCCGGGCACGGCTTCTGACCTCACGCAAGCCGCAACCGCCGCGCCGCCGATGACGGGTCTTCCAGACCCCGAGGCCGCTCCACTGGCTGGAGTCGAATGCTCTTTGACAACTGAATAGCGAACGAAGCAGGCCATGTGCGGTGCGGCGGCTTGTTTACCCTGAGCGTAGCCGAGCCACCGGTTTTGTAGCGGCCGTCTATAAGGGCGTCGGCGTTGTCAATACACACGTGTGGTTCTGATCCGGGACTGGGAATTTGCCCGGTCCGGTTCTTTCTTTTTTCTCGCCAGAAATCTTTTGCTTTTGCATCAGCCGACCAAGGCTCGCTTTTTCAATCGTGCGATGGAACGATTGGTTCCATCAGCCATCTATTCGGTCTTTCCACCAGGATTGTTTTCAAACTCCCCGGCTTCCCGAGGAGGCAGGGCGCTCATTCACCTTCGCGATGGACTCATCTCCATCAGGCCGCTACCCGAGCTACCCCGCATGCGAACCAGCCGCGCCATCAGCTCTCCGTAATTGGCCTGCGTGCGCAGCATCCAGTACAACCTCACCGCCAGGCGGCGTGCCACGGCCACCTTGGCAATCTGACTCCCGCGACGGAACTTCAATCGCTGATACACCCGCCGCAGTTCCGGATCCAACCGTGCCGCCGTCTGTCCGGCTTCGACCAGCAACCAGCGCGTCGTCGAGCTGCCCTGCTTGCTGATCGGCCCGCCCCGCACACGATCGGCCGAGCGCTGTGTGCGCGGGTCCAGCCCCAGATAACTGCTCACCTGACGGCCCCGCGGAAAACGATCGACCGTCCCCAGCGTCAGCACGAAGGCCAGCGAAGTCACCGGTCCCACGCCGGGATGCGTCATCAGTCGAACCGCCTGGCCGTGAGCCCCCGCTTGCTCCTGGACCGCGCGATCCAGTTCCGCAATCGGCTTCTCCCACTGGTCCAGCATCGCCAGCAGCTCTTGGCGCCGCCGCGCCGCCCACGGCCCCAACGGCAACGCTTCCAGTTCCTGACGCCCTGCCTTGCTCCACAGCTTCTTCTTCCGGCAAAGCCCCTGGCCCATGGCCATCGCGTGCAGCTGGTTCATCACCTTCGTTCTCATCTGCACCAGCTTCACGCGATGCAACACCAGTTGCCGCAAGTCCCGCTCGGCCGGCGTTGGCATCCAGATTCGTGGAAACCGATCCTGTGCCAGCAAATCCAGAATGTGCACCGCGTCCCGCTTGTCGGTCTTCTGCTTGCGCACCACGGAGGCGCGAATCTTGGCCGCATCGCCGACCCATAATTCGTGCCCCAGTTCCGCCAGCATCCGCTCGAACCACTGCGTGTACCCGGTCGCTTCGATCCCCACGCGAATCGGCTTCGGCAACTGCTCGTAAAACCTCCTTGCCTCGCCGTTCTCGTGCTGCAACTGCCGCTCGACCAACTCTCCCGTCGCGGTGTCCAGCATCGCGATCTGCTGCTGGCGCGTGTGAAAATCGCATCCTATAATCTTCATCGCTCGGCTCCTTCCCTCCGAGCCTTGGTCGTCTAGCAGCGCCAAGTCTACTCGCTCGAAGGAGCCGACGCCCTTATCCAATCACCTTTGCACGGTTTGTGTGTCCCGGTCGTCAGACCGGGAAGGCGGGCCCGCCCGCCCCGGTGAAAGCCCCGGCCTTTAGGCCGGGGAATCGATCACCCGCGAAACAAAGGGCTTTAGCCCTGGCCGTTGCGTGGGCATGCGTGTTTCAGCCGCGGAGCGGCGATTGTACTTAGCCCGGCACAAAGCTTGCCCGCCGAAGGCGGGCGAAGCGCAGTGCCGGGTGGAAGATGGCGAGCACACCGTCGCCACGAGCACGGCTCACGCTCGCTCCACAGAGCCGGCCCTCGCACGAGTCTGTTCCGTCCGGCTCGTCTCCCATGCCGATCCACGCAAGTCACAAGCGCCGGAGGCGCGATTGTACTTAGCCCGGCACGAAGCTTGCCCGCCGAAGGCGGGCGAAGCGCAGTGCCGGGTGGGAGATTGGAAATCATCGCCAGTCCCGTAGGGACGATTGACTCCCCCATTCGCGCTGTCAATCGACACAAGTTGCCATCAAGAGTTCCCGTAACTCGCTGAAAACACAGAGTCGGTGCATGCGCTGATCGACACAAAAAAACGAAGGACGAGGAATGTCTGGCGAGCGTCAGTCCGGCCCGAATGTCACTTCCAGAGCATCGCCAGAATTGCTGCCACGAGTCCAGCCAGAATCAGTGCAGCCAGTAGCTTGATGGCAGGCCGAGGATTCGCCGGAGTTGGCGGGATCGGCTTCTTGGGAGGCACCGGCGGGTCGAGCACGCCCACTGCCGTAGATTTTCGCGGGGGGCCGCCGTATCGACTGCCTGCGGCCTGAGCCTCAGGTTCCTGCTGGTCGGGCATGAATTCGTGAACCATTAACCGGGATATTACGCCCGGCCGCTGGGTGTCCACTACTGGGGTTTTGCCCGATCCTTCGCCAGCATCACGACGAGCCGCGCGACTTCCTCGGGTTCCATCGCCGTGCTATCCACGACCACGGCGTCCTTGGCCTTGACCAGCGGTGAATTTGTCCGCTCGCGGTCGCGCCGGTCGCGCTCGTGAATTTCTTCCAGCGTCCGCGCGAGATCGATTGAGTCACCCTTCTGCTGATGCTCGCGCCAGCGGCGTTCAGCCCGTGTTTCGGGCGAGGCGGTGAGAAAGATCTTCAGCTGCGCGTCCGGGAAAACCACGCTGCCGATGTCGCGGCCTTCCATCACCACGCCGCCTTTTTCGCCCGCTCGGCGCTGCTCGGCCACCAACACCTTCCGCACGCCCGGTTCAAGAGCCACCTTCGACGCCGCCTGCGCCACCTCCGGCGTGCGGATCAGCGCAGTCACGTCTTCGCCATCGAGCAGGACTTGCTGCGCGCCGTCGATGGCGCCATCAAGCTGGCGAAAATCGACGTGGGTCTCACCCGCGAGCGCCGCAAGCTTGTCGCCCGCGTCGAGCGGCACGCCGCGCCGTTGCGCCTTCAGCGCCACCGACCGGTACATCGCGCCCGTGTCGATATAGACGTAGCCCAGCAGCGCCGCCACACGCCGCGCGAGCGTGCTTTTCCCCGAGCCGACCGGCCCGTCAATGGCGATGATCAGATTTCGCATTAAATGCGTTTGAACGCGCGCTCGATATCCCGCACCGAATAGCGCAGCACGACCGGGCGGCCATGCGGGCAGCTCATGGGATATTCGGTTTTCGCCAGCTCGCCGAGCAGCCATTCCATTTTCGCGGTGTCGAGCGGCGTATTGACCTTGATCGCCGCGTGGCAGGAAGTCGACGCTGCGATTTTCGCCTGCAGCGAGTCGATCGATATCGACTGGTTCTCGCGTGCGATCCCGTCGAGGATCTCGAAGAGCAGCTTCTCAGCGTCCGCGCTGGTGATTCCCGCTGGCGCGGCCTGAATCGCCACGGTGCGCGCGCCCATCAGCTCGGCCTCGAAGCCGTTGGCGCGCAGTTCGTCCGAGATCTGCTCGAACGTCACCAACTGTTGCGGAGTCAGGTCCACCATCACTGGGAGTAGCAGGCGCTGCCCGCCGAGCTCGCCTTCGCGCCGCGCGCGCAGATGCTGCTCGAAAAGCACGCGTTCGTGCGCCACGTGCTGGTCGACGATCCAGAGCCCTTCGGAATTGATCGCCACGATGAAGCTGGCATTCACCTGCCCGAGCGGTTTCAGGTCCGCGATTTCTTCGACGCTCGGGAGAGAGCCCGACGCGCTCATCGGCGCCTCAATCGTGGACGATTCGCTCGCCGGACGACCGCTAGCCGGCATCGGGAAATTCATCGCGGCGCCCGAATCGAATCCCAGGCGCTGCGCGAACGGCCGGTCGGGTCCGACGCTCAACTCGAACGCTTCGGCGGTGGCGGCGCCCGCACCCAGCGCGACCGGAATTTCCGCGCGCGGTGGTCCGGGCGGCAGAGCGACCGCGCCCGCTGCGGCGAAACCTGCCGGAGGAGCATCGAAGGGGTATGCAGCGCCGTTGCCCGACGAGGGCGCTCCGAGTGCCGCGCCGGCGCCGGCACCCATTCCAGCAGAAGCCGCGCGCGCCGCGGGAAATCCCGGGATCGGCCGCGCCATCGACAGCGCATGCTTCAGCGCGTCGCGCGTGAAATCGTGGACAAACTGCGGATGGCGGAATCGCACTTCGATTTTCGCCGGATGCACGTTTACGTCGACTTCCTGATAGGGCAGCTCGATGAACAGCAGCACCACCGGAAAAACGCCCGGCGGAGTGACGTTGCGGTACGCCTCATGAATCGCGTGCAGCAGCAGCCGGTCGCGCACCAGCCGCCGATTGACGAAAATGTAGATGCCGTTGCGGTTCGTGCGCTGCACCTCGGGGCGCGACGCGAAGCCGGTCACGCGCAGCGTGGCCGCCTGCTCGTCCGGCTCGATCTGCGGCTCGGTGATCGCCGAGCGCACAGGCCCCTCGCTCGCGGGAATCTCGATCAGTTCGTCGAGCGCCTGCCGCCCGAAAAGCTGGTAGACGCGCTCGGAAAGCTTCTCCACCGGCGCGCAATCCAGGATCAGCTGCGACGGCGTCTTCAGCACGAAATGCGTCTCGGGATGCGCGAGGGCGTAGTGCGTCACAAGCGAGGCGATGTGCCCCAGTTCGGTCGTCTCCGACTTCAGGAATTTTCGCCGCGCGGGCACGCAATAGAAAATATCGGCGACGCTGATCGAAGTCCCCGCCGGCAGTCCCGCGGGCTTCACGCCCACGAGCTTTCCGCCCGCAAACTCGACGCGAGTTCCCTGCTCTTCCTCCGTCGTGCGGGATTCCAGCAGCAGCCGCGAAATGGAAGCAATGGAAGGCAGCGCCTCGCCGCGAAATCCCAGCGTGGCAATCGAAAGCAGATCATCCGCCGTGCGCAGCTTCGACGTCGCGTGCCGCTCGAACGCCAGCAGCGCGTCGTCGTGGTTCATCCCGCAGCCGTCGTCGATCACGCGGATCATGCGCTTGCCGCCCGATTCCACTTCAATGCGGATCGAGCGCGCGCCCGCGTCCAGCGCGTTCTCGAGCAGCTCCTTCACCACCGACGCCGGCCGCTCGACCACCTCGCCCGCGGCGATCTTGTTCGCGACGTTCTCCGCGAGAATGCGTATCCGCGACATTCGCTACTCTGCTTCCCTCTTGATCGCAATTCCCAGCTCATCCAGCTGATCCTGGTCCACCGTCGACGGCGCCTCGGACATCAAATCCTGCGCCTTGGTCGTTTTCGGGAACGCGATCACGTCGCGCAGCGATTTCTCGCCGGCCAGCAGCATTACGATGCGGTCGATGCCGAGCGCGATCCCGCCGTGCGGAGGCGTGCCGTAGGTCAGCGCGTCGAGGAAGAATCCGAAGCGGTGCCTGCACTGCTCCTCCGTCAGCCCCAGCGCCTTGAACATGCGCGCCTGCACGTCCTGCCGGTGGATTCGAATGCTGCCCGATCCGAGCTCGTTGCCGTTCAGCACGATGTCGTAGCCTTTCGAACGGCACTCCCACGGCGCCGTCTCGAGCTTCTCGATGTCCTCCTCAATGATTCCGGTAAATGGATGCTGCGCGCTCACCCAGCGCTTGTCGCGCTCGCTCCATTCAAAAAGCGCGAAACCGGTGATCCATAGAAACTCCCATTTGCTGCGATCGATCAGATTCAGTTTGTCGCCGAGGTACAGGCGAATCTGCCCGGCCACGCCCAAGGAAGTGTCGTTGTGCTGAATCTGCTCCTTCGCCGCCGCCGCGACGATCAAATCCCCGGCCTTGGCGCCCACGGCGTCGGCCAGTTTCTTCAATCCGTCCGCGCCAAGATTCTTTTCCAGCGGCGACGATACTCCTTCCGCTGTGACCTTCACGGTGTAGACCGCCCGCGCCCCCGCCGCTTTCGCGTATTCCGAAAGCTCGTCGAGCTGTTTGCGCGACCACGCCGCGGCCCCCGGCGCGACCACCGCCTGCACGTTGCCCTCGAAATGCAGCGCCGCGCGTGCCGGCTCGAAATGCTCCGTCACGTTTTGCAGCTCCATACCGAAGCGCAGGTCGGGCTTGTCCGAGCCATAGCGCCGCAGCGCCTCTTTGTACTCCATGTGCCGAAACGGCCGCTCCACCTTGACGCCGACCAGCGCGCAGACCCGCTGCATCACGCGCTCGATGGCGTCGAAAATGTCCTGCTGCCGGGGAAACGACATCTCCAGGTCCAGCTGAGTAAACTCCAGCTGCCGGTCGGCGCGAAAATCCTCGTCGCGAATGCACTTGCAGATCTGGAAGTAGCGGTCCATCCCCGAAATCATCAGGATCTGCTTGAAGATCTGCGGCGATTGCGGCAGCGCGTAAAATTGTCCATGATGGATACGGCTCGGCACCAAACAGTCCCGCGCCCCCTCCGGCGTCGACCGCGTCAGCAGCGGCGTTTCGATTTCGAAAAATCCCAATTCGTCGAGCGTCTTGCGAATTTCGAAAACGATGCGGTGCCGCAACTCGATGTTGCCGTGCAACTTAGGCCGGCGCAGGTCGAGATAGCGATGGCGCAGGCGCGTCTCTTCGTTCGCTGTCACCTCATCTTCGATCTGAAATGGCGGCGTCTTCGAATTGTTCAGGATGTGCAATTTCGTGGCGATCACTTCCACTTCGCCCGTGGCGATTTCCGGATTCGATTTCTGCCGCCGGATCACGCGCCCCTCGACCGCCGCGACAAACTCCGATCGCAGATCTTCGGCCTTCGCGTGCGCCTCCGGATTCTGCTCCTTGTTGAACACAATCTGCGCGATCCCCGCGCGGTCTCGCAGGTCGATGAAAATCAGCTGGCCCAGGTCGCGCCGCCGGTGCACCCAGCCCATCAGCACGACATCCGTGTCCGCATCCGACGCACGCAGCGCCCCGCAGTAATGTGTCCTCTTCAGATTCCCCAGCGTATCAATCACCCGACCCTCTCCGTTCCGATTCGAGATATTCCAGCAATTCGTTCTCGTTGAATTTCTTCTGCTCGCCGTCGGCCAGCCGCTTCAGCGTGTACGTGCCCGACGCGACTTCGTCCTCGCCAATGATCAGCGCATAGCGCGCACCCAGCTTGTCGGCAAGCCCCAGTGACTTCTTGAACTTCATTCCCTCAGGCGGCAGCTCGACCGAAACGCCGCATTCGCGCAGCTTTCGCGTAATTCGTACTGCGGTGGGATATGTGGCAGCGCTCATCCAGGCGACAAAAACGCCCAGCCCCGGCAGTTTCGGCGGCTGCCCGCCATCCTGGATCGACAAAATCGCGCGATCGCTGCCGATCGCGAACCCGATGCCCTTCGTCGGATGCCCGCCGAGCAGTTCGACCAGCCCGTCATAGCGCCCGCCGCCGCAGACCGCGTTCTGCGAGCCTAGCCCCTCCGCCGTCACTTCAAACGTCGTCCGCGTATAGTAGTCGAGCCCGCGCACCAGCCGCCAATTTTCCTCGTACGCGATCCCGCGCAGATTCAATTCGTCTTTCAGCTCTGAAAAATGCTGCCGGCACGCCGCGCACAGATGATCGGAAATCCGCGGCAGCTTCTCGATCAGCCACTGCTCTTCGGGCAGCTTCGAATCGAGCACGCGCAGCGGATTCGTCTCGATCCGCCGCTGGCTGTCCGCGCCCAGCTGGTCCTGCACTTTCCTCAGCTCGTGCCGCAGCACATCCACATATTTCGGCCGGCAATCCCGGCAGCCGATCGAGTTGACGTACAGCGTCGTCAGCGCCAGCCCCGCGCGCTTGAACAGCACCATCAGCATCTCGAGCACTTCGGCGTCAATCGCCGGCGCATCCGACTGGCCCAGCACCTCCGCGCCGATCTGATAAAACTGCCGGTAGCGCCCCTTCTGCGGCCGCTCGCGCCGGAACATCGGGCCGATGTAATAGAGCTTCACGTTCCCGGGCAGCGTGTGCATCCCGTGCTCGATGTACGCGCGCGCGACGCCCGCCGTCGCCTCCGGCCGCAGGCTTATCGACGACTCATCGCGATCCGCGAACGTGTACATCTCTTTGCCAACCACGTCCGTATCCGCGCCGATCGACCGGGCAAACAGGTCCGTTTCCTCGAAAATCGGCAGCCGAATCTCCCGGAAATTGTACGATTCAAACACCTCCCGCGCGCGCTGTTCGAACCAATTCCACAGCGCGGAATCGGGCGGAAGAATATCGCGCGTGCCTTTGATGGCACGGAATTGTCGTTTCTCGGTCATTTCTGGGAACGCCGCGGCGCAAAACTCATCGCAACATACTAACAGGCACGTGTGTTGATGCAAGCGGGTGGCCGCGACGGCGTAGGAGCATAAAAAGGAACCTGATGGGCTAAAGCCGATTCGGATATACGCCTGATGCCATTCCCGTGCGTGACGTCCAGTTTGCTTCAGGGGCTAAAGCCCCTTAGTTTGGTGAACTCGGTGCGCCGGGGCTGAAGCCCCGGCCTCCTAAAGAGCGACTATTGGACCACGCCTCGACGTCAGATTCATCGCGACCGCCGCTTCGAATTCTATCGACGCGATCAGCA
Source organism: uncultured Acidobacteriota bacterium (assembly GCA_963769415.1). Classification (GTDB taxonomy): domain Bacteria; phylum Acidobacteriota; class Terriglobia; order Acidiferrales; family UBA7541; genus Palsa-295. The sequence goes on along the minus strand of CAVYLM010000005.1, from coordinate 412,877 downwards.
ATACAACTACTGAGCGGCCGAGAGCTGCCGCAGGCGCGGCCGGTTTCTTCTCTATATTACGGAGCGTCATAGATTTATAGCCCGTTCACCCGCATTTGAAACATCTATCCCCCCCATCAAAACGTTGCATTTTACGAATCTAATACTTACGTATAAGGTCCAGCCCTAAGGTTCCTACTTTCCAGGAGGAGAGTACCTAATGGCCGAGAAGACCACCGGAGAAATGCAAGCTACGTTAGGCTTGACCGGGTTGACGATGAACGCGATGGCGTTGATCGCTCCCGGCGCGTTTTTGTGGCTCACGTTTTACGCACAGGCGACGGAAGGCGCGACCTCGCCCTCGATGTGGATCGGGATTATCTTCGCACTCCTGCTGTGCCTGGCTACCGCGGTCTGTTATGCGGAAATGGCCAAGCTGTATCCCGGCACCGGCAGTTCGTATTACTTCGCGGAACAGGCGTTTTTGAACCATGACAAGGCGTGGCGCTATGCCCGCCTGATGAAGTTCATCGTCGGCTGGGGCTCGCACCTTTACTACTGGATCTACCCCGGCGTCATGGTCGCGGTCACGGGAGTGTTCTGCGGCTACGTCGTGGGAACGCTGTGGCCCAACTTCATGAGCGCGTCCAATCCCGGCACGTTGTTCATGATGGCCGTCGCCGTCGTGTTCACGTTCGGTGTCGCCTACATCGCGCACCGCGGTGTCAACGGCTCAACCGCCGTCAGCATCGCCATCAACGTGATTCAGATTTCGGCGCTGATCGTCTTCTCCGTGATGGCGATCGGCTACCGCATGAACCACCCGCCGGGCAGCGTCGCTCGCCAGTGGGATTCGACCACGAACGCGTCGTACGACTGCGAGTTCCAGACGGACGCGCAGAACGCCATCGTTCGCGATGCCAGCATGAATCCTGTGTGCAAAGTGGACGCATCCGGGAAACCGGTACCGTTCCACGTCGACTATCCGACCACAGACTCGAGCGGCAACTTCCTGTCGCATCCCAACGCCAAATCGGTCATTGGGCTTCACAATTTTGGCTGGATGTTTGTGCAGGCAACCGTCGCGATCCTGATCCTGGTCGGCTTCGAATCGGTCACTTCGATGGGCGGCGAAGCGCGCAACGCCAAGCGCGACGTGCCCATCGCGGTTATCACTTCGTTGCTCGTCCAGGGAGCGTTTTGCTACCTGTTCGAGTATTTCGCCGCGAACTACGTCTTAAGTAACGGCTACTCCATGCAGAGCGCGGCCGGTTCGGCCGCTCCCATCGGCGACCTGATGGTCATGGTCGGCGACTCTCTGTTCGGCGCGGGCCGTGGACGCATCTTCATGCTGTTCGAAGCGGTCACCGTGTTCCTGGCGCTGATCGGCACAACCCTTTCCTGCATCAACACCGGGGCGCGTGTCACTTACGCCATGGGCAAGGACAACGAAGTGCCCGAGAACTTCGGGCTGCTTCACGACAAGAACCTGAGCCCCCACCGCGCGATCTGGGCGCTGGCGATTATTTCCGCCATCACCGGCTGCATCGCTCTCCTGATGGTGTTCGGCGATGCGGGCGCTCCGACCGACGCGGCGATACAGGCTTTGCCGCATGGGATCTGGTCGAGCTTCGGCTATTTGACGCACGACAAGATGGCGGCTCTGCCCAACACGCTGGTAACGATCACGCTGGCCTCGAACTTCGGCACGTTCCTGCTCTACGGGCTCAGCTGCCTTACCTGCATTTTCTGCTTCCACGGCCACCCGAGTTTCAGCTTCCTCAAGCACATGCTGATTCCGATTTTCGGGCTGGTCGCAAACCTGGTCTGCATGTCGTTCTACCTGATCGGGCCGTTCATGGGCTACGGCACGAAAATGGAGCCGTATCTGGCCTTGGGAATTGCCGCGGTCTGGGCCATCTACGGCGGCATCTACTTCACGCTGAACAGCAAGAAGCAGGGGAAGACGACGCTTGTCACGACCCGCGCCTGATTTGCTGTAGCGGCTTCACAATCGAGGCGGGCCCGGCAAGACCGGTCCCGCCTCTTTCTCATGTATGGGGCATGTATCAGAAACATCTATGCGGCGCATTCAAATGTTGTATCTCGCCCCACCCCAAGCCGGATTAATAATTCATTTACGACACAGGCTCCCGTGCGCCAGCGCCGCGGGGTGGTGACGTGGGCACTGGGCTTCGGGCTGCGGCGCGTTTTTCGCTGGCCGGGATGATCTAATGTTCAGAGGCTTTCTAGCGGCGGCAGCGGCGGGGGGAGTTAGCGGCGGTATTTCGACGCGCTCCGTTTCCCTTCCGCAAAACTTTTCCATGGATTGCGAATTTGCGCAGCTTTCCGACGTAGGGCGAGTTCGCCAGGGCAATGAGGATTGCCTGGGCCACTTTGTCCCCGCTACGCCGGAAGACGTCCGCGCGCGCGGCTATCTGTTCGCGGTTGCCGATGGCGTGGGCGGCCACGATCTCGGCGAGGTCGCGTCCCACACGGCAATTGAGAGCATCCTGGCCGGCTTCAAGGAATCGACGCCGGGCGAGCCGCACGGGGCGCTTCTGACGCGCCTGATTCGCGATGCGAATACGCGCGTGATCGACGCCGGCCATGCCGCGAAGTCCGGCGGACCAAAGATGGCAACCACGATCGTTGCCTGCGCTCTGCGCTACGATCGCGCGGCCGTTGCGCACGTAGGCGATTCGCGCTGTTACCTGATCCGCCGCGGCCAGCCCAACCTGCTCACCCGCGATCACACCGTCGCGAACGAGCATGTCCGCCTGAAACTGCTCTCGAAGGAAGATGCAGCTCAAGCCGAAACTCGGCACATGCTTAGCCGCTCGCTCGGAACCGAACTGATGGTCAATGTCGAAGTCAACGAGCACCAGGTGTTCGCCGGGGATGTCCTGATTCTCTGCTCCGACGGATTGCACGGCTCGGTGCAGGCTTCCGAAATGGCCGCCCTCACTTCGCACGGCGGCGACTTAGCGACCGCGGCAAAACGTTTGGTCGATCTTGCCAACCAGCGCGATGGTAGTGATAATATCAGCCTGCAACTGATCCGCGTGCGAAGCGTCGAACGCGTGGGCATGTATCGCGGGCGACCCTACCGGCTCCCCTAGATTTGGGCTCAACCGGCTACTCGCGCGGCTCGCGTTGACGAGGAATTCCAGTACACCCCGGCGAACAACTCGACCATTACCGCATCGACAGCGTCGTTGCTCGCAGCGGGATGGCGTCCATTTTCCGGGCCACTGACACCCGCACCGGGAAACCCGTCGCCATAAAGGTCCCTCACCCCGAAATGGAAAGCGACCCGGTCTTCTTCGACCGGTTCCATCGCGAGCAGGACATCGGCAAGTCCCTCGATCATCCCGCCGTCATGAAAGTCTACACGGACAACGACCGCAGCCAGGTCTACATGGTCATGGAGTGGGTCGAGGGGAAGCTGCTCCGCAAAATTCTGGACGAAAAGAAGATTCTCCCACCGGATCGAGCGGTGGATATCGCGCTGGGCATCTGCGACGCGCTCAGCTATATCCACTCGCACGGCATCGTGCATCGCGACTTGAAGCCCGAAAACATTATGGTCGATTCGGAAGATCGCGTTAAGTTGATCGATTTCGGCATCGCCGGCCAGGCCGGTGCGCGCAGGCTGACGTTCGCCAAGCTCTCTCAGGTAATGGGAACGCCCGAATACATCTCGCCCGAACAGGTGAAGGGCAAACGCGGCGACGCCCGCAGCGACATCTACGCGCTGGGCGTCATGCTGTACGAAATGCTCACCGGCAAAGCCCCGTTCCAGGGCCCGAATCCGTTCGCGATCATGAACGACCGCCTGTTGAACAACCCGATCCCGCCCCGCGAAATCGACGCGAACATTTCGCCGGAATTGCAGGAGATCATCTATCGCGCCATGGAGCGCGCCCCCAAGAACCGCTACGCCAATGCGCATGAAATGGCGCTGGATCTCCGGCACCCGGAGAAAGTCGGTGTATCCGAGCGTCCGGAATTGCACGACTGGCGCAAACGCCGCACCCCCTGGCTGCGAAAAATCCTCTTCTACATCTTCCTGGCGCTTATCCCCATCGTCATATTCGGCCTGATGCTCTTCTTCGTGAAGAAATAGGCCCCGGAACGGGTTCTCGATCCGCGCCGCCTTCCTTGCCAGCCACGGCAGCCGCCCCGGCGCAAAATGCCCCAATAGGTGGACCTCCCCTTTCCCCGGCCCAAGGGACATAAAGATTTCGTAAGCTCGTCTAAACAAACATTGGATTCAATCCATAGATTTAATGAGTTGGACCATTCCCCGTCCCATCTGTATTTTGGCTTACCAACTTTTTTCATTGCGGAGTCGCGATCTCATAAGGTGGAACTGTGAGCGCGGCAGGGAGGGAGAGGAAACCACATGAATCGCACTACGAGGTGCCTTAGCAAATGGGCCGCAGGTTTATTCGCAGCGTTCGTGGCGATCGCCTGTTCGCCGGCGTCGAGAGCCGAAGACCAACCGTCGCCGGCAGCGGCGAGCCAGCCGGCCCCCGCATCGCAGCCAGCCGCCACGGCTCAACCGGCCGCGAGTGCACAGCCGACTGCGGATCAGCGATTGCAGGATTTGGAAAAGGAAGTGGAGCTTTTGCAGCAGGAGATCGCCTCGCTCAAGACCGACAGCGCCGCGAGCATGAAGACTGCGGCGTATGCGATCCCAGGCGCGCAACCCGCCGCCGGGTTCACCCCCGGTGCGGCTGGAGATGACGCTCCGGCGAAAATCAGCATCGCGAGCCTGCTGGGCCCGGTAACTCTGAGCGGCTTCGGCGACGTCTACTACGGTTACGACAACAATCACCCGTACAATAACCTGGCGGGTTTGCGTTCCTTCGAGGCACCCACGAACGGGTTCAACTTCAACATGGCGGAGTTGATCTTGGATAAAGCGCCCGATGCGATGACTACGGAAAGCCGCCTCGGCTACCACGTGTCCGCAGGCTACGGCTACGGCGCCAAGCTCGTGAACGGGTCGGATACGGTCTTCGGGGACGGAAGTAATTTCTTTCTGAAGGAAGCGTACCTTTCTTACCTGTTCCCGGTTGGCAAAGGTCTCACCCTTACCGTCGGCAAGTTCGTCACGCCGATGGGCGCGGAAGTGATCGAAAGCAACGCGAACTGGAACTACTCGCGCGGCCTTCTGTTCGACTACGCGATTCCCTTCTTCCATTTCGGCGCCAGCGCCAAATACGCGTTTAATTCCAAGTGGGCGCTGACCGGCTACATGGTCAACGGATGGAACAACACCAACATCAGCAATTCACTCGGCTTTCAAACCGGTACGTTCGGTACAAGCTCGAATTTGACGTACGGCGCCAGCCTTGCTTTTACGCCGAACGCGAAGTGGGCTTTCACCGAGAACTACTTCGCCGGTCCTGTTAGCGACGGTATCGGCTTCTTCGGCCAGAACCTCAACGAGTGGAAGCAGATCTCCGACACGGTGATCACTTACACGCCGAACTCCAAGTGGTCGTTCATGCTGAACGGCGACTACGGATTCGGTCCGGTCGTTTATCAGGACACGTGCCCGATCGAGTCCGCAAGAACTAACACTCGTCCACGGCCGCAAGGCATCATCTTATCCAGCTTCAGCTGCGATCCCACTCCGGCGGTTAAGTGGTGGGGCGTGGCGGGTTATGCGAAATACACGCTTAGCCCCAAGACCAACTTCGCCGTTCGCTACGAGTATTACGATGATCCGGACGGGTACACCGGATTGATAGTGCATCCCTTCTTCGGCGGCACCGTTGGCTGGGCTCAGGAGGTTACGGGAACCTACTCGTACAATCTGACGAGCCAGTTGCTGATCCGTGGGGAATATCGGTATGACTTCGCGAGCCAGCCGATGTTCATCCAGAGCCTGTCGGCCCCCAGGTCGGTGAAGGAACAGAACACGGCAACGATCAGCTTCGTCTATAACTTCAGCAGCGCGAACCTGAAGTAGCAAACTACAACTGCGGCTCCGTTTCATCTCCACGGAGCCGCGCTTTGCACCAAGCGGCCGCCCGGCTTTGAATCCCCCGCCGGGCGGCCGTTCCGTTTTTCAAGGAAGAGAACTTCGAGGACTGCAACCGGACCATTACCGCGGCAGTGGAACGACTTTGCCGCCGGGGGCCTGCACGAACTCAACGCGCGACTTGGCTTTCATCGCCGCCATGGTTTCCGCAGCGGCCTGAACCACCGACTTCTGCGGCGCCAATTCCGACTTGCCGGCTTCAACGGCTTGTTCAAACGTAAGAAACGACGAAGGTGCGAAGGTAGGGTCGCCGCGGTAGGCTGCTGTGGCGAAATGTGCGCGGCCATACGCCGGAAGCTGAGCGCGGGTCTCGCCACCCGCAGCGCTGCCGCCAATCCCGCCGCCTCCACCGAATATCAGGCCGCCCCCTGAGCCGCTGACGGTCACGCCAAAGCCCTTATTTTGCGCATGCGCCGGGATTGAAAACAGCAGCCCCAGGGCTACAATTCCGAAGACTTTTTTCATGATGGCTTACCTCGCTCCCACCGAACGTGGCGGTGGTCGCGAATACTACGGCAAATACCATGCCACAGTGGCTCAGAACCTATTTAACTCTGATTGAATGACTTACGAAACTCCGGACGCCCCGCGAATTAAAACCGGCTTCCGCGGCGCGGAATTTCCGGTCACTTCTGTGAAATCTTCCGGGAACCAACGGCTGGGCGTACCAGAACTACTGGAACTGTGTCCCACAACAACATTCGCCCGAACGGCACCTCTTAGCCCGTCTTTAGAGCGCCTTCCAAGCCACGTACGCAGCGCCCTTCAACGGGCATTCCTCATCCAGCACCACGCGAACGGGAACGTGTGACAGAAAATCCGTCATCTTCTCTTTGTGCTGCATCGCGTCAAGAAACTTCCCGCTCTTGAGGTACGGCAGAACCTTCACGGCGATGCCGCCGGCGACGAACAGCCCGCCGCGCGCAACCGTGCGCACCACCAGGTTGCCTGCTTCCGAGCCGTAAATCTCGACCCAGAGATTCATCGTCGCCACGCACACCGGGCATTCCTTGGCCAACGCCAACCGCGTGATTTCCGGCGCAGGATCGATCGAGGGATCGTCGAAACCGGGATGCCGCACATCAGGGCCTAAAAATTCGTGCAGCGTCTTGAATCCCCTGCCCGAAAGGATCAGTTCGTTGCTCACGAACTCGCTGCGAGCCTTGATGAACTTCCACAATTCGATCTGCTGCGCGGTGTGCGGAGCGAAGTCGGCGTGCCCGCCTTCTGTCGCGGTGGGAATATGCTTCGTGCCGTCCCAGAAAAGAATGGCCTCGCCCAGTCCTGTCCCGGCGGCAATCACCGCTCGCGGCGCCTGCGGTGCGGGCACGCCTTCGCGCAACGTCTCAAGGTCCCCCGGCCCCATCACGCAGATTCCGTACGCTGCGGCCTCCAAATCATTCAGCAGCCGCACGCGATCGAGTCCGAGAAGCCCCGCCATCGTGGCTCCGTCGATGACCCACGGCAGGTTCCCCGTGTGGACGCGGTTATCCACGATTGGCCCGGCGATTCCGAACGACGCTGCCGTCGCCTTCACGCCGGTCACCTTCACGAAATCGGCGACGATCTCTTCCAGGCCCTTGTGCTCGCGGCTGGGATAACGCTTATCGGCTACTTTCGTGAGCTTTCCCTGCTGCACGTCGAAGATGCCGAGGTTTGTCTTGGTTCCCCCGATGTCACCCGCAAGAATCAAGTGGCTCTCTCCGGAAAATCGCCTGAAGTTGGTCGGACATTTCGAGACGCTAAGATCGGTGACTCAGCGCTAAATCGGTCGCCAGTGGCGCCCTTCGGAAACGGTCAAGTCATCGGCCGCGCGCGGACCGTCGCTGCCCGCGGGATAATTCGGGAAAGGCGGCACCGACGCGCTCTGCCACGCATCGAGAATCGGATCCACGAGCCCCCACGCCGCTTCCACGCTGTCGGCGCGATCGAACAGCGTGGCGTCGCCGCGGATGCAATCGTTGATCAGAGTCGCATAGGCCGCGCGCGAGCCCGAGCTGAACGCCTGCCGGTAACGAAAATCCATGGTCACCGGGCTGATGCGCATCTGCGAACCCGGTGATTTCGCGCCGAACGAAAGCGAAATACCTTCATCCGGCTGGATATTCAGCACCAGCGAATTCGGCTCGACGCTTTCGCCCTGAAACACCATGTGCGGCGCTTTCTTGAATCGAATCGCGATCTCCGTCATCGGCCGCGCCAGCCGCTTTCCCGAGCGCAGGTAAAAAGGCACGCCGCTCCAGCGCCAGTTGTCGACCAGCAGCTTCAACGCAACAAAAGTCTCCGTCGCCGAATCCGGCCTTACGCCCGGCTCCTGCCGGTACGCGGGCACGGGCCCGCCCTTCACCGTTCCCGCGCCATACTGGCCGCGAACCACCGATTTCCAGACCGAGTCGGAACTGAACGGCCGAATCGATTGCAGAATCTTGATCTTCTCGTTCCGCACCGACGTTGCGTCGAATCGCGCCGGCGCTTCCATCGCCACCAGCGACGTGAGCTGGAGCACGTGGCTCTGGATCATGTCGCGCAGCGCCCCCGCCGACTCGTAAAATGCCGCGCGGCTCTCGACGCCCAAAGATTCCGCCGCCGTAATCTGCACGTGATCGACGAAATTCCTGTTCCAAATCGGCTCAAAAATGCCGTTGCCGAACCGGAATACCAGCAGGTTCTGCACCGTCTCCTTGCCCAGGTAATGGTCGATGCGATAGACCTGCTGCTCCGAAAACGCCTTCAGCACTTTCGAGTTCAACTCGCGCGCCGAAGCCCCGTCGCGCCCAAACGGCTTTTCAACGATGATCCGCGCCCATGAGTCGCCGTTTTTCGGTCTCGACAAGCCGGAGCGCCCGAGCTGTTCGATCACGTCCTCGTACACTTCCGGCGGCGTCGCCAGGTAGAACAGCCTGTTCCCGCCAAGCTGGGATTCGCGATCGAGCACCTCGAGGCGTTCCGCCAGTCTCTTGTATGACTCGGGATCGTTGTAATTTCCGTGGAAATAACACAGGTGGTCCAGAAATTCCTGCCGCCGGTTCCCGCTCGCTCCGTTCTTATCGACATTCGACAAAAACTCGCTGGCCGATTTCCGGAACGCGTCGTCATTCATCTCCGTGCGCGCGAATCCGAGCAGGCGGAACCGCGGCGCAAGGCACGAATGCAGCGCCAGGTCGTAAAGCGCCGGTAGAAGTTTTCGCCGCGCCAGGTCGCCCGAAGCTCCAAACATCACAATGGCGCAGGGTTCGTTGGGAATCTCGCAGTAGTACGAATCGGGTCTGGGCGCTTCGGAAACTTCGGCGGGATTGCTGCTCATCGGCGTGCTCCCAAGGAGTTATTGCGGAAAAACCCGCCCGAAGGAAGCACTCTACAGAAAACGCTTCCCGGACAAATGGCCCCGCAAGCGAACAGCCTACCACACTCCCCGCGCGCTCGCGGCTCCAGCCCTAGGTCCTGTGCCTTGAGCGTCGTAGGGGCACAGCATGTTGTGCCCGGCGCAGATGCTTGGCAAGATTGGGTGTCCGGTGGAAGCCTGGGGCCTAGTGCCCCAAGGACAAGTCACGAATCTATTGCCGGGCGCGCAGCCTCTACCGGAACTGCAGCGTCGCCTTATCCAGCTCCGCCAGCAGAGGCGCATCGAGCTTCACGTCGAGCGCCGCGAGCGTGGCATCGAGCTGCTCGGGCTTGCTCGCGCCGACGATCGGGCTCGTGATCGTCGGATTCGCCAGCACCCACGCGACCGAAAGCGTCGTCAGCGGAATTCCCGCGCGCTTGGCGATGCCCTGCAATTCGCCGACGGCCGTGAAAATTTTCTCCTGCCAGTAGCGGTCCCGATAAAGTTCTCCGATGCGGCCGCTATACGCGAAGCGGGTTCCCTCGCTCGCAGTCTTCGAGAAATCGTGCTTGCCGGAAAGCATTCCACCGGCAATCGGGTTGTAGGAGATCACGCCGACGCCTTCTTCGGCGCACAGCGGCAGCAGCTCGCGCTCGATTTCGCGATAGAGCAGGTTGTATCGCGGCTGCACGCAGACGAACCGCGCCCACCCGCGCACGTCGCTGCGGCCAAGCGCCCGCGCCACCTGATACGCCAGGTAATTCGAGCAGCCGATATACCGCACCTTGCCCGCGCGTACGATCGCATCGAGCGCGCCGAGCGTTTCATCGGCCGTCACATTCGGGTCGAAGCCGTGCAGTTGATACAGATCGATGTAATCCGTGCCGAGACGCCGCAGCGAAGCGTCCACTGCGTCGAAAATGTGTCGGCGATTGTTGCCGACGTGAAACGGCTGCGGTCCGGTCTGGCCAAAACACTTTGTGGCGATCACCCAGTCGTGGCGCTTGCCCTTGATCCAGCGGCCGATGATTTCCTCGGTGCGCCCCGCGCGCTCGAGCCCGCCGCCGAGCGGATACACGTCCGAGCTGTCCATGAAAGTGATCCCGCCCGCCGCGGCGCGATCCAGAATCGCGAACGAAGTCGCCTCGTCGCACTGGTAGCCGAACGTCATCGTGCCGAGGCACAGCTGCGAAACCCGTAAACCTGTTGCTCCAAGCCGAACGTGTTGCAAGCGATCCTCCCGGCCAAATCAAGGTGCGCGAAACGCGCAAACGATATTGTCGGCCGCTCTCCCGGATGTCAAGCCGCAACGCCGAGCGAGCTGTACGCGGCGAGTTGCGGTCATCGTGCATCCGCGTTTAAGATGCTTGCAGCATCTCAACGGAGGCTCCGCCACGATGGCCGATGAAAAGCAGGGGACGCAGCAAGTCCGCATGGTGAAGTGCGTGAAGCTTGGCAAGGAGCTTCCGGGCCTCGACCGCGCTCCCTGGAAAGGCGAAATCGGCCAGCGCGTCTACGAACACGTCTCGAAAGACGCCTGGAAGATGTGGGTCGATCACTCCAAAATGCTGCTGAACGAGTTTCGCCTCAATCCCCTCGATCCCAACTCGCAGAAAATCATGGAAGAGCAAATGGAGCAGTACTTCTTCGGCGAAGGCTCGAAGCTCCCCGAAGGCTACGTCGCGCCGAAGCACTAAGCCCGCTCGGGTCATTCTGAGCGGAGTGGCCCGACGGTTTTTCTTCGACCCGCTCTTGTGGGTCGTCGGGTTGCGCAGTCGAAGGATCTCTCCCGCCCTTTTCTTCTGCCCGCCGGCGGCCGCCAATTGCCTGTGCTAAACTTCCCGCTGTCAGGATCGTTCATCTCGTCCTTGAGGGGGGACACATCATGCACATCCGCGCTCTGCTTTTGATACCCGCGCTGCTCTGCTTTTCCGCCGCAGCCGCGACCGCCGGCACCGCGCCAAAATCCGCGCACGCCGACATCATGGACGCGAAGGGCGCGAAGGTCGGAACCGCCAAGCTGAAAGCCGTCAAAGGCGGCGTGCAAATCTCCGTGAAAGTCACCGGCTTGGCCGCGGGCGATCACGGCATTCACATCCACACGGTCGGGAAATGCGAAGGCCCGGCGTTCACCACCGCGGGCGGCCACTTCAATCCCACCAGCGCGCATCACGGGATGAACAACACCGCCGATCCGCATCCCCACCTCGGCGATCTCCCCAATCTGAAGGTCGCGGCGGACGGCAATGGCAGCGCCACCATCGTCGCCAAGGGCGTCACGCTCGGCGACGGCGCGAATTCGCTCTTTCACGACGGCGGCACGTCGCTCGTGATCCACGAGAAAGCCGACGACTACATGACCGACCCCGCCGGCAATTCGGGCAGTCGCATCGCCTGCGGCGTTATCTCGAAGTAGCCTGGGAGCGCCAATCTCCGCCTGCCGATCTGCGGGCAGGTCCTGATTGGCGCTTTTCCTTTTTGTTTTTCGCCGGCACGCCGCCCGTTGCGCCGTAATCCTCGCGTCGAGCCGTGCCTTTCCGGCACCGTCTTTTCGCGCGGCAACCACACGCCCGAAATATGTACGATATAATTTGAAGCGGGATGCCCGGCTTCTTTTCCAACCTGCTGCAGTCGCTCCAGGGACGCCGCAAGGACATGCGATTCCTGTGCCACCGCCTGCTGTCCGAGCGCGGTGAGGCCTCGCAGACCGCCATCGCGCAGGAAATCATCTCCGCCTACAACTCGATGACGCCCGATCAGCGCCCGGCGTTCTTTGAAATCCTTTCCCGCGAATTCTCGCCCGACCCGGCCAAAGTCCACGCCGCCGCCGCCGAATACGAGCGCGCGCCCGGCGACGCAACGCTCGCCGCCCTTTCCCAGGTGGTCGAAGCGCCGCGCCAGGAGCTGATTCGCCGCATCAACACCGCGCCGCACGGCACGGAAACCTTGGTCACGCTGCGCGCGGATTTGCTGTCGCTCCCGCGGAACGGCGCGAATTTCGAGGCGCTCGATGCCGATCTGCGGCACCTGTTCCGCTCCTGGTTTAATCGCGGCTTCCTGCGACTGGAACGCATCAGCTGGCAGACCTCCGCGCGCATCCTCGAAAAGCTCATTCGCTACGAATCGGTGCACGAAATCAACGGCTGGCCCGACCTGCGCCGCCGACTCGAAGCCGACCGCCGCTGCTTCGCGTTTTTCCATCCGGCCCTCGACGACGAGCCGGTCATCTTCGTCGAGGTGGCGCTGGCGAAAGGACTCGCCGGCGATCTCGAGCCGCTGCTCGACGTGAACGCCCCCGTGCTGGATCCCGGCAAGGCCGACACAGCGATCTTTTATTCCATCAACAATTGCCTGACGGGTCTGCGCAACATACCGTTTGGAAATTTCCTGATCAAGCAGGTTGTGGCCGAGTTGGCTGCGGAATTTCCGAATATTCGCACCTACAGCACGCTTTCGCCGCTGCCGCTTTTCTCCCACGCGCTGCACGACAACGAGAACGAACACGGTTTCACGCGCGAACGCCTCTCGCGCCTGCTCGCCGAATATTCGCAAGCACTCGGTGCAGCCGGCGGACGCCGCGATGTCGTCGATGTCTTTTTCAAGCTCCTGGAAGATCCGCTGGCACATCGAAAGGTTCTGGCCGAGCCGCTCGAGCGCCTCGCGCTTGCGTACCTGACGCGCGCGCGCCGCAACGGAAAGCTCTACGACCCGGTCGCCACGTTTCACCTTTCCAATGGCGCGCGCCTGGAACGCATCAATGTGTTTGGGAATTTGCGGCCCTACGGAATGGAAGCTTCCTACGGCGTGACGGTCAACTACCGCTACCTGCCCGACGAGCTCGAGGAGAACCACGAACGCTTCGTGCGCGGCGGCCAGATTCGCGTCCCGAGCGGCCTCTACCGCGAGCACAGAGTTGTTGCCACCGCCTGGGACCCGCCGCCCGCCGAGAAATCGCCGCGCGAAAAGCGCCGCTCCTAGGCTGTCTTGCCCTGATCCAGCAGCGTCGCAGCCTCTTCCGCATCTTCTTCGCGCACCCGCAGCTTCACTCCGCCTAGTGCGTTCGAGAGAAACCAATCCATGCGGATGATGTTCTGGTCGCCCAAGAACGATTCAATTCCCGCCGAGTCCAGAATAGTTTTCGCCAGCAGCGCCTCTGGCAGAGTCATATATTTTCGGAGGCTTATGATCTTGGAATGTTCTGTTTTCGTCGGAGCCGGTGCGGCCTCCGCGAGCCTGATGTTAAGTCCTCGCCGGGACAAATCCAGTTCGAGCGCCCATTTCGCCGCATCGGAGAGCGAGTTCGCCTCGGCCGCAAGCCTTGTGACTTCCGCTTCGGTCATGCCCCCGTAGAGCTGCGCCAGGCGCCAGCGCTCTTTGTCAGTGTGGATGAGAGCCATTCCTCAAAATATACGCGAGGCGCCCCGCTAAGCCAATCGCGACGCGCGAATCGACGGTAGTTTCGGCGCAGCGTTTCAGAATATGATGGCGACGTGAACCGGATCGTACTCGCTCTTGCCGCGCTCGTAATTCTTGCGTTCGCGTGCGGCTGCAGCGACGACACATCCTCGAAAACCGACGCCGAGCTGGGACTTAACGCGCAACAAGCAAGCGGCCGCCACATCTATCAGCAAACCTGCGCGCCATGCCACGACGCGCACTCCGTTCCCGGCGAAAACGGCCCCAGCCTGAAAGGCCTCTTCAAGAAAACATTTCTGCCGAGCGGCATGCCCGCCAACGAGCGCTTCGTCCGCCAGACCATTCTCAACGGACGCAACATGATGCCCGCAGCCGGCAGCGGCCTCAGCCAACAGCAGCTCGACGATCTTGTCGCCTATCTCCACACGTTGTGACACGCGCCGGCAGCTCCGCAGCAAAGTCCACAGCACCTCACGCTTGACAACGACTTCGCCGGGCCTAACATGGATATCGTGCAATTGCGGCAACAAGTCGAAATGCAGCACCGGCTCCCGCGAGCGATTTTCGCGGCGCGAACGGCGGAGCCTTGCCTTGGCGAACCCGCCTGCCCCAGAGCCTTTCGGGCGCCTCTCACGCCACAACAAAGTGACACACCATGCAAAGTAGTTTCCGGCCTAACTCCAACAAAACAAAGGATCGGCACCCTCGCAAAGTGTCACACTTTTTCCAGCCTTCGCAGCGCGCAAAGAGCCGAAATTTCGGCGGCGCTCGCGCGCCCGTGCGTTAGAATGTTCGCGTTCCCTTTACAGGAGAAATCTCAACCCGCATGAGCCTGCCTTCGAAGAACTCGTTCGCCTCCCGCACCGCGCTGAAAGTCGGCAGCGATTCGTTCGACATTTACCGCCTGGACGCGCTCGATCGCGCCGGCGTGGGCCACGTCGCCCGGCTTCCATTTTCGCTGAAGGTGCTGCTGGAAAATCTGCTGCGCCACGAAGACGACCGCTTCGTCCGCTACCAGGACATCGAGGCGCTCGCTGGCTGGGATCCCTCCAGCGCCTCCGGCGCGACGGAAAAAGAAGTGTCGTTCATGCCCGCGCGCGTGCTGCTTCAGGATTTCACCGGCGTGCCGGCGGTGGTCGACCTCGCGGCGATGCGCGACGCCATCAAGGCGCTCGGCGGCGACCCGAAAAAGATCAATCCCCTGCTTCCGGCCGAACTGGTGATCGACCATTCCGTGCAAGTCGACAAATTCGGCGCGGCGAATGCCTTCGCGTTCAACGCCGATCTGGAAATGCAGCGCAATATCGAGCGCTACGCGTTTCTCCGCTGGGGACAAAAGGGATTCGAAAATTTCAAGGTTGTGCCGCCGGACACCGGGATCTGCCACCAGGTGAATCTCGAATATCTCGCGCGCGTCGTTTTCCGCGAAAAGCAGGGCAGCGGGTGGATCGCGTTCCCCGATTCCCTGGTGGGCACCGACTCGCACACCACGATGGTCAACGGGCTCGGCGTTTTCGGCTGGGGCGTCGGCGGAATCGAAGCGGAAGCAGCCATGCTAGGCCAGCCGCTTTCGATGCTGATTCCCGCGGTCGTCGGATTCAAGCTGCACGGCCGCCTGCCGGAAGGCGCCACGGCCACCGACCTGGTGCTGACCGTCACGCAGATGCTGCGCAAGAAAGGCGTGGTCGGAAAATTCGTCGAGTTTTACGGCACCGGGCTTTCGAGCCTTACGCTTCCCGACCGCGCCACGATCGCCAACATGGCGCCGGAATACGGCGCGACGATGGGATTCTTCCCGGTCGATGCGGAGACGCTCGCGTATCTGCGCTTCACCGCGCGGGCGGAAGATCAGGTGAAGCTGGTCGAGGCGTATGCGAAAGAGCAGGGCCTTTTCCGCACCGACCGGATGCCCGATCCGGTTTTCTCCGATACGCTCGAGCTCGATCTCGCGACCGTCGTCCCGACCATGGCCGGCCCGAAGCGCCCGCAGGACAGCGTTCCGCTGACGCAGGCGAAAGCCGCATTCGAAAAATCGCTCACCGAAGCGCCCAAGCACGCGAACGTGCAGAACAACGGCGACAAGTTCGATCTGGCCGACGGATCGGTGGTGATCGCCGCGATCACCAGCTGCACGAACACGTCGAATCCGTCGCTGATGCTCGGCGCGGGCCTGCTGGCGAAGAAAGCGGTCGAGCGCGGGCTTACTGCCAAACCCTGGGTGAAAACCAGCTTCGCGCCGGGCTCGAAGGTCGTCACCGACTACATCGAGAAGGCCGGGTTGTGGCCGTCGCTCAATTCACTCGGCTTCAATCTCGTCGGGTATGGCTGCACCACTTGCATCGGCAATAGCGGCCCGCTAGCCGAGCCGATCGGCAAAGCGATCAAGGACCACAATCTCGTAGCGGTTTCCGTGCTCAGCGGCAATCGCAATTTCGAAGGGCGCGTCCACCCGCTCTGTCGCGCGAATTATCTGGCGTCGCCGCCGCTGGTCGTGGCCTACGCGCTGGCCGGACGCATGGATTTCGATATCGTCAACGAGCCACTGGCGAACGACAAGGCCGGCAAACCCGTCTACCTGCGCGACATCTGGCCCTCGCCTCAGGAGGTCGAATCCGCGATGCGCGGCGCCGTCACGACCGAAATGTTTGCGAAGGAATACTCGGATGTTTTCGCCGGAGACGAGCACTGGCGCGCGCTGCCCGTTCCCGAGGGCGATCTCTACGCCTGGGACGACAAATCCACCTACATCAAGAATCCGCCATATTTCGAAGGAATGCAGCGGCGGCCGAGTCCCATCGCGGATCTGAAAGGCCTGCGCGTCCTTGCCGTTCTCGGCGATAGCATCACGACCGACCACATCTCGCCGGCCGGCTCGATCCAGCCCGACGGCCCCGCGGGAAAATATCTGATCGCGCACGGGGTGCAGGCCAAGGATTTCAATTCCTATGGCGCGCGACGCGGCAATCACGAAGTGATGATGCGCGGTACGTTCGCGAATATTCGCCTGCGCAACCAGCTCGCGCCCGGCACCGAGGGCGGCTGGACGATTCATCAGCCGAGCGGCGAAAAGATGTCGATCTACAGCGCGGCCATGAAATACCGCGACGAGAACGTGCCTCTGGTTATTCTCGCCGGAAAGGAATACGGCTCCGGGTCGTCGCGCGACTGGGCCGCGAAAGGAACGATTCTCCTCGGCGTGCGCGCGGTGCTTGCCGAAAGTTTCGAGCGCATTCACCGCAGCAACCTCGTCGGCATGGGAGTGCTGCCGCTGGAATTTCTGCCCGGCGAAAACGCTAAATCACTCGGTCTGACGGGCCTCGAGATTTTCGATTTCGAGGGCCTCTCGGAAACCTTCGAGCCGAAAAAGCGAATTCGAGTCACTGTCCGCGACGCCGACGGCCGGCTGACGCGCCATTTCCACGCCGTCGCCCGCGTCGATACGCCCTTCGAAGTCTCCTACTACCAGCACGGCGGCATCCTGCCGTACGTGCTCCGCCAGATGCTCTAGACAACAGAGGGCTTGCAGCCGTCCGGCAGGTTGTTCTTGACGGCTAGTGCCCGGATTGGCAATATGGGCGCCCGCACAACCCCGCGGTTGTAGCGGCACGGCCGCCGCAGGCCCTCCTGCGGCGACAATTCCAAAATCTGGCTGGTTAGCTGTCCCCAGAGGCAACCATGCGAAACCGAATCGCAGTCCTTGGCGGCACGCTGGTCATCGCCGCAGCAATCTTTTTTTTGTTGCCATCCTTGACGCGAGCGCAGGCGAACATCAAAGCGCCGCGCATCAGCGCGGCGATCGACGAAAAGAATCTCACGACGCTTCGCGGGAATACGCACCCGCTGGCTCGCGCGGAAAACGACCGCGGCGCGGCGCCCGGGAGCCTGCCGATGCAGCGCATGCTGCTCGTGCTGAAGCGTGGCGCGGACCAGGAGTCCGCGCTTGAGAGCCTCTTGGAGCAGCAGCAGGACGCGTCCTCGCCAAACTTCCACAATTGGCTGACGCCGCAACAATTCGGGCAGCAGTTCGGTCCCGCCGACCAGGATATTCAGACGATCACCGACTGGCTGCAGTCGCGCGGATTTCAAGTCGCGCGAGTTTCGAACGGCCGCACGGTCGTCGAATTTTCCGGGACCGCCGATCAGGTGCAGCAGGCATTTCACACCACGATTCACCAATACGAAGTGAGCGGCAAGCAATACTGGGCGAACTCGTCCGACCCGCAGATTCCTTCGGCGCTGACGCCGGTCGTTGCGGGAATCAACACGCTATACAACTTTCCACGGCAAGCGATGCACCATCTCGGCGGCGAATTCTCGCGATCCAAAGAGACGGGAAAAGCCGCGCCTACCCAGGCATCGCTGTTTACTTTCGGCGGGCAATGCGGCGTGCCAGGCCTGGCATGTTATGGGATGGGGCCTTACGACTTCGCCACGATTTACAGCGTCACGCCATTGTGGAATGCCTCGCCAACGCACATCGACGGCACCGGAGTCACGATCGCCGTCGTGGGCGAAAGCGATGTGAACATTCAGGACATCCGGAATTTCAGAAATATCTTCGGACTGGCGCCCAATGATCCTCAGGTCGTCGCGGACGGACCGGATCCCGGAACCGTCCAGGGTGATGAGACCGAATCGGACCTAGACCTCGAATGGACGGGTGCCGTCGCGAAGGGCGCCACGATTGATTTCGTGATTTCGCAATCGACAGAGGCTTCGCTCGGAGTCGATCTCTCCGCGCAGTATGTCATCGACAACAATCTGGCGCCGGTGCTGAGCGAGAGCTACGGAATCTGTGAGCTTTTTCTCGGCAACGCCGGCAATCAATTCTACAATCAGCTCTGGCAGCAGGCGGCCGCGCAAGGAATCACGGCGCTTGTGGCGACGGGCGACAGCGGCTCGGCAGTTTGCGATCGGAATGTGGGAACGAACGGACCGGCGCAATTCGGGCTTTCCGTCAGCGGTTTCTCTTCGACTCCCTACAACATTGCGGTGGGCGGAACCGACTTCAACGATCTGACGAACGCGTCGACATATTGGAGCCCGACGAACTCCGTTCCGCCGGGCGCGCCGGCCGGTACGCCTGCTACTGTCTCTGCGCTTTCTTACATTCCCGAGACCACGTGGAACAACACCTGCACAAACGCCGTTTTTGGGAATCTGCTGGGACGCAGTCCGAACGCAGAGACGAATTGCAATGACCCGCAGCTTCAAGCGGACGGTTTCGATATCCCCGAGGGCGGCTCGGGCGGGAAGAGCAACTGCATCAACGGCGATGGCCAGAATTCGTCGAGCTGCACGCAGGGCTACGCCAAACCTGCCTGGCAGACCGCTCTGACGCCGCATGACAGCGCGCGCGACGTCCCGGACGTTTCGATGATGGCCGCCGTGGGCTCTCCTTCTGGAGCGTTTTATCTGATCTGTGCGGCGGACCTTATTTCCAACGGCTTCACGTCGTGCCAGGCCAGCGATCCCAACACGCGTTATATCGCCATCGGCGGGACGTCTGTATCGACTCCCGTGTTTGCAGGAATTATGGCGCTGGTGAATCAGGCAACCGGCTCGCGCCAAGGCAACGCGAATTATGTGCTTTACAAACTAGCGGCGGGCGCTGGCGCCAGCTGCAATTCGAGCAATGGAGCCGGCACAGGCTGCGTGTTCTACGACACGACGAATGGCACGATTGCGATGCCCTGCGCGAAGGGCAGCCCCAATTGCACAGTTTCGAATCAGGCTGATTCGGTCGGCATCCTGTCGGGCTACGCAACCACTTCGGGTTACGATTTGGCGACGGGTCTCGGTTCGGTCAACGCCAACAATCTCGTAACGAAGTGGAAGAACTTCTCGCTCACGCCGTCCACGACAACCCTGACGCTCAATTCCGGCGCGGCGATTAACATCACGCACGGCCAGTCCGTGAATGTGAATATCGGGGTGACCGGAAGTGGCGGACCGCCTTCGGGAAATGTCTCCCTCATCGCGAACACGGGACCCAACGGAACGGAGGGTGTCCAGGGCTTCACGCTGAGCGGGGGTTCGGCCACCGGCACCACAAATGCCTTGCCGGGCGGGAGCAACTATACGGTTGTCGCAAATTACGCGGGCGACGGAACGTTTGGATCGAGCACGTCGTCGCCGCCAGTCACGGTCAACGTGGCGCCCGAAGCAAGCACTTCCAGCGCTGCCTTGCAGCTTTATGACATACCGACGGGTCGGCAGACCAACGCGAACGCCACGACCGCTCAGTACGGTTCCCTCGAACTGCTCCGAGTGAACGTGACCAGCCAGGCAGGCGATGCTTGCGCGCAAAACGTCCCGGGAGCACTGGGATGCCCTACAGGAAACATAACCGTAACGAATAACAATGCGGCGCTCGATGCGGGTACGTACGAGCTAAATACCCAGGGCTACGCCGAGGATCAGGTTGTGCAGCTTCCCGGCGGCACCGACGTGTTGAAGGCGACGTACGCCGGCGACAACAGTTTTACCGGAAGTAACGCAACCGACACTATCACTATCACGAAAGCTCCGACTACTACCACGATGAACCCGGTCGGCAATGCCTCCTTGGGTTCGATCGTTAATTTGTCGGCGGGCATCGGTAGCACTGGTCTGGGCGCCGGCCCGACCGGGCAAGTCACGTTCTTTTCCGGCACAACGCAAGTCGGCAGCCCGGCGATCATTTCCGCAACTACCGCGGGGAGCTTTACCAATAATCCGGGAGCATTCGCCGGAATGTTCACGTCGCAGTTGCCACTCGGTAGTAATAGCATTACGGCCCAGTACAGCGGTGATGGCAACTATTCCGCGTCAACTTCGTTGCCAACCACCGTCAACGTTGAGATACCAACGACCACTGCAATAACCTCCTCTAACCTGACGATTACCCACGGTTCTAGCGTGACGTTCACAGCTACGGTCGCGGCTACCCAGTCCGGCGGCCCCGGGCCAACCGGCACTGTGACGTTCAATGACGGCTTTGGAGACATCGGCACGGTGTCTCTGACGAATGGTCAAGCGCTGTTCACGACGTCCTCGCTGCCCGGCGGCATTCTCACAATCGCCGCGCGCTACAGCGGAGACGCTGACTACTTCAATTCCGCAAACAGTCTGACCGAGACCGTAAATCTGCTCGCCACTACCACTACCGTGATGACGTCGAATCCGTCGGTCCAACAGGGTTCAAACGTAACCTTCACCGCGCAGGTCGCCCCCGTTCAGTCCGGCGGCCCTGCTCTTACGGGGACGGTTTCTTTCTGGTACGCATTCACTCCTCAGGGCAGCGACACGTTCTTTGGTGGTGCCGTGACAGTGACGAACGGACAAGCGCAGGTCACATCCAGTTCACTCCCGCCCAACATCCAAGTGGTCGGGGCTAACTACAACGGCGACAGCAACTATGCAGGATCGGCGGGAACAACCGCCCAAACTGTTACTCCCACGCCGACGTTCACGATTTCGGCCAATCCGACGACGGTGCCGGTGGCGGCGCCGGGGCAACCGGGCTCGACGACGCTGACGTTCACCTCGCAGAACGGGTTTACCAGCAACGGTGCAGTCACGATCACTCCGGTATGTTCCGGCCTACCGACCGAATCGAGCTGCAGTTCCGGAGCGTCGGTGACCATTCCAGCCAACGGGTCCGCAACCGCTACGCTGATGTTCGCGACAACCGCGCCGTCAGCCATCGCACCGAATTCCCGTTACACGCCGGGAGGCTTTGACAAGTGGATGCCGTTGGAAATCCTGGTTCTCGCTTGTCTATTCCTACTCTCGATTCTGGCCGCGGCGGCAGGAAGGCTTCGGCTCCGCGGCGCGATTCTGTTGCTGATCGCCAGCGGACTCGTGGTCGCAGCCGCCGGATGCGGCGGCGGCGGTGGCGGGAACAGCAATCCCGGCACACCGCTTGGCCAATATAACGTCAGCGTGAGCGTGACGATTAACGGCGTGAACGCAAACGTGCCGATCACACTGAACGTGCAATAACGAAAAACGACTCGCGCTGGAGAGCGGTTACTTATTTCTTCTTTTTACCGAAGAGCCCGCCAATGCCGCCGAGCGCGCTCGTGGCGGCCTCTGCCGCAGTTCCGGGCGAACTGATCGCGCCTTTGGCCATGCCGCCTGCCATTCCGGCGACGTCGGGCAGGAAGACCGGGTTCGACGTGGTGCCGGTAACCGTGAACGGAATGCCCTGCGAATTCTTGTTTCCGAGTGACATTACCGACGTCATCGCACCCATCGCACCCGCGAGCTTCGCGTTCATTTTGCAATTCAGCTGACCGCTCGCGCTGACGTTCGCGACTCCGGTGACCGTCCCGATGGACGGCACCACGGCAATCAGATTCGAGGCCTGTGTGTTCGCGGGATCGACGCGCAAGTTGGCGCTGAGCATTTGAATATCGGTGTCAGACCCGCCGCCTTGTCCACCCAGCCCGGCGAACGATGAAAGCGCGCCGAGCTTGGATTTCAGATTGAAGCCGGCCATTTTGCCGTCGGTAAGCTTCACCGGGCCGGTGATGACGAGCTTGTCGACGGGACCGCTAAGGGCAAGATTCAAGTCGAGGCTTCCGCTCTTGAGCGACGCGCCGGACGGAAGCGTGATCGCCGCCGCCGGCAGTATGCCTTCGAGATCCGCGATCGGCATTCCCTGCCCGTTCATCTTCATGTTGATGCTCGTCGACGTGCCGGACATGTCGTAACTGCCGGTGAGGCGCGCGAGCGCTTTGCCGATGTGCACGTCGCCCTTTTTCAGGACGCCGGCCTCTTTCTTCAAGTCGTACGCGGTGTCGTAGTCGACGTTGACGGGTACGGTCGCGGGCGATCCGGCGGGCTTCAGCTTGATCCTGTTCGCCTTGACGTTGCCGCTCGAATTCATCTGTTTGCCGTCGGACGCCAGATTGCCAGTAAAGTCGATCACGCCACCGAGACCCATCGCCGGATCGACGATTCCGGTCGCGGAAATGTCGAAGTTCTTGACATCGACCGTCGCGTCGAGCGGAGTGAGCGATGCATCCGTCGGGTCGATCGGGCCGGCCTTGCCTTCAATCTTCACCGAGCCGTCGCCAGGCGTTTTCGCCGAAAACTTGAATGGAAACTGCGACGTGTAGGACAGGTCCTCGGCGTCGAGGTTCACGTTCTGGTAGGTTTGCGTCTTCTGATGCGAGCCGGTGGAGCCCACGACGATGGTGCCATTCGAAATCGTCAGCTTGTGGACGGAGAAATTCGTGGACGGGCTCTCGGATTTCTTCGAAGCGCCTCCACCCATGGTCGAAAAATTCCATGCGCCCGAAGGCGAGCGCAGCAGCGACACCTGCGGATCGGTCACGGTGAATGAACTGACCTCGAGCCTCTTCGAAAAGATCAGCGGCATCAGCGCCACGCCGACCTGCACTTGCTTGGCCTGAAGGAACGGCGAAGGGCTGAACTTCGGATCGTCGGAAATCACCACGTTGTCGACTGAAACGCCGCCGGAAAAAATCGCGAGCTCAATGTTGCCGATTTCGACTTTGCGGCCGAGCGCGTCGGTGATCTGCGACTCGATCGTAGGCTTGAAGTGATTGACGTCGATCAGATGGGGCAGGATGATCACGATCAGAAGCAGCACCACGACAACGATTCCGATAATTGCCAGGATCTTTTTCATATGACCTCCAGGCAGAACACGATGGCGGCGACAGGCCGGGTCCGGACTGCACGAATGCTACCGCATTTCGGCCGCGAAGCAAGGGGCGAGTGAACGGCGGGCCCGGGCAGCCGAATGCGCTATGAATCCAATCTCCTTCCCACGAATTGTTAATGTTTCGAGACACGCATTCGATGTATCGCCCTCCGCTATCCTGCCTGTAATACGTTGCGCGCACGTGTGATGTATGTCACTGCACGCTGCGTCCGAAGCTCGCATTCTTCGAGTCGGCAGCCGGCGTTCGCGATTCCTGCCAGAAGGGCGAAGGGCAAGCCCCGCGGCCGACCAGCCAACGCCGGCTCTGAGACTTGGAGCAAAGAGGAGAAGGCAAATGGCAGAAGCACTGACGGCGGTACAAACGGCAAAGGAGCCGACCAGCATAAAGCCCGCGCGCCCCGAGAACGTGTTCGAGCGTGCAAACGAAATGTTCAACGCGATCTCCCGGCGCGCATACGAGTTCTTCGACGGTGACGGCCACAGATTTGGCCGCGATCTTGAGCACTGGTTCCAGGCGGAGAAGGAACTCCTGCACCCGGTACACATGAATGTTTCGGAAACCGGCGAAGCGTTTGAGGTGAAGGCCGAAGTACCGGGATTCAGCGAGAAGGAGCTTCAAATCAACGTCGAGGCTCGCCGGCTGGCAATCAGCGGCAAGCGCGAAAGCAAGAAGGAGGAGAAAAGGGGCAAGACGATCTGCTCCGAGACCTGCTCGGACCAGATCATGCGGGTGGTCGACCTGCCCGCTGATGTGGAAACCGACAAGGTGACAGCCACATTGAAGAATGGAGTGCTCGATCTCCATCTGCCCAAAGCGGCGAAGGCGCGCAGCGTCCGGATTGAGACGAAGACGGCGGCCTAAACCGGAAGTCCAGTCGGGCGGCAGGATGGTCCCCGGCCGCCCGACTCGGCCTAAAATCGCGAGCGTCGCGCATTGCAGTTTGCGCCCTCTCGATGGAGGTGACCACGATGCCAAGAGTCACACCCAGGCGGGCATCGCTGAAACGAATGCCGGCCGTGCCACGAAGAACTCCCCGAAGGCGGCGCCGGAAATCGCGGTTGAATTTGGACGCGATGATCCATCAGGACATCCTGACCGGCGAGTATTTGAGCTAGAGTTGTAACAGTGTGGAGTCTTAGAGCGTTTTTGCACATTCGTCCGCGGCCCGGTTCTTATTTGCCAGACGACTGGCTCTGGCCATCCTTCTGGGAAGCGGGTTCGACGATGATTTCGCCGTAGACCCACGGGTGTTCCTTGCAGATGTAAATGAACGTCCCCGGTTTGTCGAAGGTGACCGTGCCAACGTCGAGAGGACCGAGAGAGCCGGTCGACCAGGATCCGTCCTCCGCGACGATCGTGTGGGTCATCCGACCGTTGTTTCTCCACGTAACTCGCGCGCCCACTTTGACCCGTGCACGGAAGGGGTTGAACTCGTACTCGTCAATCATGTAGTGCGAGCCGGTGAGGCCCGCATCTCGCGCGAGCGAGGCGGTCTCTATGTTCGCCGTATCCGTGATCGCCCCGGAAAAATCTTCCTGAGGCGGTACCGTCGGCGCAGGCCGCGCCGGGAGCGTTCCACCCAGCTTGAACGCCCAGACGGCGCCGCCGACAACGGTGGCTATGTACTGCTCGCCGGCATTTTCAAACGTGATCGGCGGGCTTCCGCTGAGCGTGCCCGTCTGGAACTGCCAGATGAGTGATCCCTTTGCGGCGTCGTATGCTTGCAGGTTGCCGTCGCCCGCCATCTGGAAAACGAGGCCGCCCGCGGTGGCTAGCGCGCCGCTAGGGCGTTGCCCGCGAAATTCCTTCGTCCAGGCGATTTTGTTCGTGCGGCTGTCCAGAGCGGCCAGAACACCGTAGCTCAGTTTGTTCAGTCCCGGCACACGCCCGTTGAAACCGAGAGCAAAGAAATCAGGATCCTCGGCGCGCCGAAACCACTGCAACCCCGCGTTGCCGGTCACGTAGAAGAACTGCGTCTGCGGATCGAACGCCATCGGCGTGGCACGCATGCCGTAGACCGGAGCGAGAACGTTCTCCCTCTCAAACGACGCGGGCGTGAAGAAACAGCCCAACTCAAAACCGCGGGGGAGCTGCTGCTTCTTCCAGTCGTCGCAATCCGGCAGGACGTGATCGGCGCCCACGGGATAGGGCTGCATCGCAGCGGTCTTCTGGAACGCATCCTGCGGAACGCGCCGATCTTCGATGCGGCCGAGCGGCGTGCCGGTGGTGCGATCAAGCATGAAGAGATACCCGTCCGTGCGCATCGCCGCGATCGCTTTCCGAGATTGCCCGTTGATTTGCGCATCGAACAGCACAGGAGCTTCCGCGATGTCGGCTTCCCAGATGTCGTGGCGAATCACCTGATAGTGCCAGCGCAGTTTGCCGGTCTTGGCGTCCAGCGCGACCACCGAACAGAGATAAAGGTTGTCGCCCTGTCGATTTTCGCCGCCATATTGCGGGACGCCGTTCCCGGTCACGTAGAACACCAGGCCCAGTTCCGGATCGGACGCTCCGACCAACCAGACGGCGCCACCACCGCGCTTCCACGCGTTGTTCTTTGGCCACGTCTCTGACCCTGGTTGTCCCGGCGCCGGCACGACGAAGAAGCGCCACGCCTCGCGCCCGGTCGTCGCGTCGACAGCGACAATTTGGCCCCGATTTCCGTTGTCCCCATTCAGGCCGATCGACACCAAGCCATCGGCGTACAGCGGAGCACCCGAGGCGCCGCCGCTCGCGCTGCCCGACGGATCGATGAGAGAAGTTTTCCAGACGAGCTCGCCGGTCTTCTCGCGGAGCGCGATCAGATTTGAATCCGACAGCCCCACGAACACCAGGCCATCGCCCACGGCCACCCCTTCTCGCGCGGGCGAGCCCGCAACGGGCGCGCCCGGTGCGGTGTCTTGTGCCAGGCGGTACTGCCATGCGATTTGACCCGTAGAGATGTTGACAGCGCAAACGAACGGAGGCGCCGTCAGGAACATTAATCCTGCGTCGATCACCGGCATGGCGCGAGCTGAGGGCGGCGGTCCCACCTTTTCCGATATCCACGCGGCTCCCAGCTTCGTGACGTTCTGCGAATTGATCCGCGAGAGCGACGAATATCGTGAGTTGCCAGAATCGCCGCCGACCGTGGACCACTGGCCAGCGCTTGGCTGCGCCACGAGAACCATTGCTGCGGCTACCGCGACTACGGATGCGAAGACGCGCGCCGCTGCCCGTCTTCGGCCGGGGTGATATCTCAGTTCGTGTTGCATGGCGTCCGTCTCCATTGGGATGTCGTTCTTCCGAAAGACGGGGGAAGTACATCAAAATCATGACCGGCAGTCAAGGTAACAGAGCAACCGGTCGAGGCATCCCGGTGAAGCCCGGCCAGTCCACTCGCAGGGATTCTGCTCCCAAGTTGAGGAAGCTGTCGGCTCAGTAACTGAAAAGTTTGGCTTGTCGCTGTTCTCTACCGACTGGCAGGGTGCCGGGCGCTCAATGGGCCTCATGGGCGTCGGCAGCGCAAATGCCGGCACCAAATTCAAAAGAGAAACGGTGCCAAAAGGCAGGAAGACGGACGGCATGGGGTAGTCTTGCTTACGCTGCCGAGTGGCGCAAATTAGTCAGCACGAACTCGGACGCCGTCGCTCAGCTGATTGGACGGATGCACGATCACCGATTCGCCTTCCGCGAGACCGCCTACGATTTCCACTTCCGATTCATTGCGATGCCCGATTTCGACGTCTTTCATTTTCGCGCGGCCTGACGCAATTACAAAGACGGACCACCCTTGTCCACGCCGAAAAATGGCGCTCAGCGGGATCTTCACCACATTGTTGCCGGACCACGTGACGATATGGACCTCGACGCGATAGCCGTCTCCCAAAGGCCCGGGAGAATCCACGAAGTCGGAGATGACGTTGACGCGCTGCTCTTCGACTCCGAGCGCGGAAACTTTCGTGAAGCCGTACGGCTCGACGAGCCGCACGCGCGCGCGAAGCGGGTGGTCGCCGCCCCAACCGTCCACGAGCACCGCCGCGCGCGGCTGAACTTTCACTGCGTCGGTCGAGAGCACGTCCGCGACGATTTCGAGCTGGCCGGGTTCACCGAGGGTAAGGATCGGCGCACCCACGGAGACGACCCGCTCGCTCTTTTCCACGACCCGAAGCACGCGACCGGATACCGGAGCCTTGATTTCCAAGAGCGGGCGCGGCTTGCTGGGATTCGCGTCCAGGCTGACGAGCCCGGCTCGGGCAACTTTTTCCTCTGATTCGGCCACCTGCACTCCGAATTCGGCGGCGCTCAACTCATCGCCGGCGGTGATGTCCGCGTTTCTGGCCTGGTCCAGCGCCTGGGCAGAGATGACGCCCTGTTTCGCGAGGCTTTCGGCGCGGTCGCGGTCGCGGCGGGCCTGGTCGCGGTCGGCGCGGGCGTGCGCCTCGCGGGCTTTTGCCTGGCGCAGCGCTGCTTCGCTCGACTGGACGCGCGCATACACTTCTTCGCGCTCGCGCTGGTTGAGCGGGGTGGGATCGATGCGGGCGACGACTTGTCCGGCGCGAACAGGGTCGCCGTCGTCCAGGTCAATGCGCAGAAGCCGGCCGACGATCGGCGACGACAACACGAACCGGTCGTGAATGCGCGTCTCGCCTTCCTGATTCACGGTCACTTCCATCGGCCCGCGGCTTACCTTTGCTGTTTCGACCGGAATCGCGGACGGGCGGAGCGCCCAGGCGATGAGCGCGGCAAGCGTCAGCACGACAAGCACGGTAAAGATGCGACCGCGGATGCTTTTGCGCGCCACGCTATTCTCTCTCTTTCAAAACCGCGATCAGGTCCAGATGCCGGACCCGCTGCATAATCAATATTCCAGACAGGGCCGATGCAGCAGCGACGATCAGCCCCGAGTACATGTATGTGCGGCCGCTAATCACCAACGGCAAACGGTACAGCTCCGACTCCATGGACCGCGCGAGCAGGGCGCAGGTTCCGTATCCGAACAGGAAGCCGATCGGAATGGAGATCGCGGCAAGCAGCGCCTGCTCCCCGAGCAGCATCCACCCGACCTCTCGGCTGCTGAAGCCGAGCACGCGCAATGACGCGAGCTCGAAGGATCGCTCCGAAAGCGCGATGCGCGCGCCATTGTAAACCACCCCGAATGCAATCACGACCGCGAAGCCGACGAGCGCGCCAACAGAAATGTTCAGGCTCCGGGCAATCGTTTGCCGAAAGCTGGCCAGCGTGGCTTCACGAACAGCGACGCCAGCCACCGCAGGCGTCTGTTTCAGAAACGAATAGAGGCGACCGGCTACAAGCGGATCGACCGCCAGAAAAGCGCCCGATGTCGTGGCGCCCTCGTGCATGAGCCTGTTCAACGCGTGGATATCCATGTACGCCAAGGCGCCGATCAGATCGTCGACGACGCGAGTGACCAGGACCCGCCGCACCGGACGCTGGCCCTCCAGGACCTCGACCGTGAGCCATTCGCCGGGAGTCACACCCAGCGTCCTGGCAAGGCTGGCGGAGAG
Source organism: uncultured Acidobacteriota bacterium (assembly GCA_963769415.1). Taxonomy (GTDB): domain Bacteria; phylum Acidobacteriota; class Terriglobia; order Acidiferrales; family UBA7541; genus Palsa-295. The sequence continues at coordinate 383,915 of CAVYLM010000005.1, read as the reverse complement.
CACGAGTCCGTCCGGGGGCAGGTCGACGGGTTGCAGGCGCACGTCGATGAGGCGGCGGAGCTGAGGATCGGGCTCGAGGCCGGTAATGGCAACCCGGCGGGAGCGGAACTCGAATCGAAGGCGTGCCGCGACGACGCGAAAGGTTTCCGTGCGCATTGCTCCGGGGATCTCCGAGAGCGCGTAGCGCGCCGAAGAGTCCAGTGGCTCGTTGAAGGTCACAGCCACGTCTTCGCGGGAAGCGGTCTGAAATTCGACGCGAATCATGTATTCGATCGCGTCGTAGAAGAAGAAACCGACGACGAGAATGCCTCCCGCCATCGCCAGCGCAAATGTGGAAAGGAGCGACTTCCACGGGCGCCGCTCGAGATTTCGCAAGATCATGCGGCCGGAAAGCGGCACCAACTGCTGTACCCCCAGCCTTTCGGCGAGGCCCGGGCGAAAGCGAGCCGGCGCCTCGGGCCGCATCGCTTCGGCGGGAGGCAGTCCGATCACGGAACGCAACGCGCCCAATGCGCCCAGCGTGGCGGCGCCCACGCTGATGAACACCGCCGAACCAACCATCGCGGGACTTGCAATGAAGCGAAGTTCGGGGAAGCGGAAGAAATCTTCGTAAATCTTCGCCAATCCCCTGCCGAGCCAGATTCCCAACGGCGTCCCCACAATGGTTCCCAGAAGCACAGCGGTAAGGGCGTATTTCAGGTAGTGAAGCCCCACGGACAAATTGCCGTAGCCGAAAGCTTTCAGCAGGCCGATCGCGGCGCGCTGGGTGATCACCAAGCGTGAGAGGACGACGTGAATCAGGAAAGCGGCCACCCCCAGGAAGATCGTCGGAACGAAGATGCCGGTGATACGGTCCTGCGCGATCTCGTCGGAAAGAAACCGGGCGGAAAGCTGCTCGTAACGCCCATATGCGCCCAGGCCTCCGTAAGGCTCAAGCAGCTTGTCGAGCCGCGTGATCACTTCCGCTTCGCTGGCGCCGGGGGCAAGAGCGAGGGTGATGTCGTTGAAGGCGCCTTCCATGTTGAATGCGGGAGCGAGCGAATCGCGGCTCATCCAGATGACCCCGAACCGTCGGTTATCGGGGAATACTTCGGCGCCCCTGATCTCGTAAACATATTCCGGCGAAATCGCGACGCCCACGATCTGAAGTTTTTCCCAGCGCCCATTGATTACGGCGCCAATCGTCTGCCCCACATCCAGTTTGTTGGCCGTGGCAAAGGCTTCGCTGATGATGACGCCGTCGGGCCTGCCGGGATCGAGATAGCTTCCGCGGCGGATGCACAGGTCGTTTAGCATCGGCGCGGCGCGAACAGGAATCGAGATGATCCGGCCAAGCGCCGGCTCGTCGAGGCCGGGGACATCGAGTGTGACTTCAACAAGGACCCGAGTCTGAACGGCAGCAACCCCCGGAATTGTAGAAATGGTCGCCGCGAGCGAGTTTGGAGCGCGCTGCAGGTGCGCGAAGACGTCCGCAAAGCGATAGCGCGCGTAATAATCCTGCTGAGCGTCGCGAACTGATTCGTAGGCGCCACGCATCGTCACGTACGTGGCGATTCCGCACGCTACGACCACGGCCACGGTGATCAACTGCCCCCGCAGATGCCAGAGATCGCGCAGAAGCTTCTTATCGAGGGCAGTCATGTCCGGCTACCACGCCAATTCGGATGGAGCCAGCTTCTTTTCGTTCTTATGAATATCGGCGATGGCGCCGCTGCTGATTCGAATCACGCGGTCGGCCATGGCGGCGATCGCGGCGTTGTGCGTGATCACAACCGTGATCGTCTTCAGTTGCTGGTTGACTCGCTCAAGCACTTCCAGAACGAGCTTTCCTGTCGGGTAGTCCAGGGCGCCGGTGGGTTCGTCGCACAGCAGCACCTCTGGACGCTTGGCGATCGCCCGCGCGATGGCCACTCGCTGCTGCTCGCCGCCGGACATCTGGGCGGGGAAATGATGGAGCCGTTCGTCGAGGCCGACCAGATGCAGGCAATCCCGGGCGTTCAGCGGATTCTCGGCGATCTCCGTCACGAGCGCGGTGTTTTCGAGAGCTGTCAGGCTGGGAATCAAGTTGTAGAACTGAAAGACAAACCCGACATGTTCGCGGCGGTACCGCGTGAGTTCCTTCTCGCTCGCGGAGGTTAGATCATGGTCGAGGTAAATCACTTCGCCCGCGGTCGGGACATCCAGCCCACCCAAGATATTCAACAAAGTTGACTTGCCGCTTCCGGAGGGCCCGAGCAAAACAACGAACTCGCCCGGGTACAAATCAAGGTCCACGCCACGCAGCGCGTGAACCTCGGTTTCCCCCATGCGGTACACCTTGGTCACGCCCCGGACATGAAATACGACGTCGGATGATCGCGCTCGGTCTCTAGCGAGCCAATCTGCGCCCGTTGCGCGTCTGGGTTCGGGCACCTTCCATCTCCTTCCCAAGGCCCGCTATGTCAATGACGCCGCTAGACCGCCGAGAGGCTCATCGCCAGCGATGTACCTCGATCGACGATTTGGCGCTCCCAACGGGTTATTTCGCCGAAGGCACCCAGACCGCATCAGCGGCACCAAGCTCCACTCCGGCAACTTCTGTGTCGATATTTACGTATTGCAACCCCGCCTTATTGCCCGGTTTGGCCGAAAAACCCAACAAGTATTGATTGTCGAGTATGTCCTGCAGCTGATCGAAATAAGGCTTGAAACTCACTGGAGCTTGAATCCCCAAGAAGAAAGACTCGCCTCCGGTCTCTTCCGATAGCTGGGCAATACCATTCTGTCCTCTCGTCACTTCCCAGAAGTTGCGAGCCAAGCGACCCACGCCCGGAGTGTAGATCGTGTGGATTATGGTCCCTGTCCGCTGCGCAACATCGATCGCGGAATTTACGTCCGGGTTGATCCCTAGTCGAAAACGCGGTCCGCCCCGGGCTCGGTCAATTCCGTCAGTTACCATTAACACCTCACGACGGTTCGGATGCTCGGGCCAGCGCTTCATGATGTCAATAAGCGAAAGGTACGGGCTGCCGAAGGCACCGGCGGACTCCATGGGCAACCGCAGCGCCTTGGCGGCCTGCGCGTGGTCAGTCGTAAGGTCTTGCACGACTTGAACCATGGTGTTGCTCATGTAGGCTACTCCAATCGAAGTCGTCGACGCCTGGGCGTTGATGAACGTGCGCAGGTCTTCGAGTTGCGAACCGAGGCTCGTAGCGTTGGACACATCATCAATCAGGATGAACAGGTCGAGCCCGGCACGGTCACCTCGGGCAGGAGCCCACTGCGTAACCTGCAACCGTTCGCTGCCCTGTTTGACAACGAGATCTTGCTGCTTGATTTCAGGCATTCGTTTGCCGCTGGCGACACTCGCCGTGACCGTCATCTTCACGGGAACGGAGGTTACCGTTTGTTGCGCCTGCACTGAATAGATGGTTACGAGGATCGCCGCGGAAACCAGAAGCGCTTTGAGTGTAGTGCCCTGCTCGTTCATGTTAACCTCCTATGTCAATTTGGTATTCTCTGCACCAGCGTGTTTGCTTGCACGCTTACCGAAGGTTCGAAATCTGCTCCCACTCCAAAATGGCTCACTCCCCGCGGAACGCTACCACTTGCACAATTGTTGCCGCCAGCGGTGCGAACCGAAATAGCGCCTTTGATCCTCACGGAGCGGCCGGCTTCGTTTCAGCCGCTGCTCCTTGCTGAACGGACTGCGTCCAGCGGCACACGCTCTGTATGTCCGCATCCGAAAGCCCAGCCCCCGAGTGCATGAGGGGATAGATCGGGCCAGGCATCTCTTTCTCGGTTACTTCCTTGCACATTTCGCCCAGCATTTCGTGGTTCTTTGCTGGATCCCGCGCGCCCCACTCGGAAAAATTGAGCGCCCGTCGACCTTGATTTACGTCGTAGGCGACGAGCCACGAGACGGGAGCGACGCCGCTATACCAAGGCCAGACGGTTCGATTCGAATGGCAGTCGTTGCACGACCGCGTCAGTATGGCCGAAACGTCCGCTGGCACAGTGAGACTGGCGGTGACGTCGCTTTTAGGATTGAGCGTTGGATTTGTTCGCGCGGGCCGAATGACTTGGGCGACCAGAAACAACACGATCAGCACGACTAGTCCGCGTTTCAACCAGGCATTCATGTGCCCTCCTCGTTCGGGACCTGCCGCGGTAATGACTTAATTGTCCCTCTTAGTTCGCCGCGCCCCGGCATAAGGCAATGTGTATCGCAGCCCTAAATTAGGGGATGTGATTGACATCACACCGGCCCGTGACCCCTCGCACCGAGCCAGCATGGCGACCTGAACTAAGAATTGCACCGTAATGGCAACACGGTGGCTGTGGACTCCGTGTCCACACCCAAGTAGCCTGCGTCGCAAGTACAAAGACCGTTCGGGCCTCGCCGGTGATACGGTAGAGCGCGCAGGCACCGGCAAGTGCCCCGCGAATAGCACGGACGGGAGACTGAGACTACGAATGCCGGGCGGAATAAGCATGACATCGAGGAAGCAGGCAGCCGTGATTTGCCTATTAGTTTTGGCGGCGGTGGCACTGTACCTTTGTTATCTGATCGCCAAACCGTTCCTGGGCCCTGTCCTGATTGCGGTCATGCTAGCAATCGTCTTTTATCCGCTGTACGTGAGAATGCAGCGCTTCTTTCGTCAGCCCAGCGCGGCGGCGGCGCTTTCGACCACCTTGGTACTTCTGATCGTAACGATACCGGTCGTCCTTTTGGGAATATCAGTCAGCGGCGAACTCCGCATGGTGGCGCAATCACTCCGAGAACAGAGTGGGGCGCAAGAACGGCTAAGCCTGTACGCCGCACACTGGGCTGAAGATCTGCTGAAACGTCTCGGGAATTACATGGATCTTTCAGGGCTTGATCCGCAGGCAGCGTTCCTGCGGTGGGCGGAGGAGGCAAGCCGTTACTTGCTTTCTATCGGCGCGGCGGCTGTTACCAACCTTCTGTCGTTTGCCCTTGATACGGTGGTCGTTTTCTTCAGCCTCTTCTTTTTCTTTCGGGAAGGAAGAAATATCCGCCGGGGCATTTCGGCAATGCTCCCGCTGGATCCCGAACAGACGGAAAGACTCTTTTCGGGAATCGGCGAAACCATGATCGCCAACCTTTACGGCGGCCTTGCCGTGGGCGCAGCGCAGGGTATTTTGACGGGCCTGTCATTTTGGGTCCTGGGATTAGAGGCTCCGATCCTGTGGGCTGTAGTTACAGGCCTGGCGTCACTCGTTCCGGTAGTCGGGTCCGCCTTGGTGTGGGGTCCGGCCTCGATCATCCTTATCGTCGGTGGGCACTGGGTGAAAGCACTCATTCTGGTTGCTTGGGGGGCTGCCGTGGTGGGGCAGGTCGACGTGCTGGTCAGACCATACGTGGTCGGCGCACGCGTGAAGGTGCATGCGCTGCTGGTCTTCTTCGCGCTGCTTGGGGGAGTCGAGACATTTGGCATCATAGGAATTATCGTTGGCCCCGTTATCCTGTCTGTCACGCTGGCAGTCCTGGCTCTGCTGAAAAGCACGAACTTTTCATGGCAATCAAATGCTGAAAGCACGCCAAGCACTCCCGTCAATGACAACCGAATCGAATAACACTACGATTCGCGGTCTTACTCAGGAACAAGCTGCTGCTCGGCTTCAATCGGAGGGGCCAAACGAGTTGCCTTCGGCCAGGCCTCGCAGTTTTCTGGCGATCGCATGGGAAGTCCTGCGCGAGCCCATGATCTTGCTGCTCGTGGCCGCAGGCGCGATCTATCTGGTCCTGGGCGAGCCGAGCGATTCCATCGTTTTGCTGATTTCGATCTTTGCGATTCTCGGAATCGACCTTTATCAACAAAACAAGACAGAACGCGCGCTGGAGGCACTGCGCGACCTTTCCAGCCCAAGGGCACTCGTGATTCGAGATGGGGACCAAACGCGAATCGCGGGGCGGGACGTAGTTCGCGGCGATATCGTGATTCTCACGGAAGGCGATCGCGTGCCGGCAGATGGCGTTGTTCTTTCTTGTGTGAGCCTGTCGGTCGATGAGTCGCTCCTGACCGGCGAATCGGTGCCCGTCCGGAAGTCCGCGGGGGACGTAAGCCTGAGCATGGCGAGGCCCGGTGGCGACGAACTGCCGTTCGTATATTCCGGAACCTTGGTTGTGCAAGGGCACGGGATCGCCGAGATCAAGGAGATAGGAGCGCGAACCGAGTTGGGCCGGGTTGGCAAAGCGCTTCAGACGATTGAGCCGGAGGTGAGTCACCTCAAGAAAGAAACGAAACGCGTCGTGGCAATTATGGGAGTAGTCGGCCTCTCAATATGCGCTTTGGTGGCACTCATCTACGGTCAATCACGCGGTAGCTGGCTAAGCGGCATTCTCGTAGGTATCACGGTCGCGATGTCGTTGTTGCCGGAGGAATTCGCCGTCGTACTGACGGTGTTTCTTGCTCTGGGGGCCTGGCGCATTTCGCAGAGGAATGTGTTGACGCGGCGCGCGAGCGCAATCGAGACGCTGGGATCCGCCACTGTTTTATGCGTGGACAAGACGGGCACTCTTACCCAGAACCGGATGACAGTCAAAAAGCTCTTCGCCGACGGCCACACTCAGGAAGTGGATGGTTCGGGCGGCATTCCTCTTCGTGGCGGCATATCTCAGCTTCTCGAATTTGGCGTTCTCGCCAGCCAGCGCGAGGGTTTTGATCCCATGGACTCTGCTCTGCAACAAACCGGCAAACGTTACCTTAGTACAACCAATCGATTGCACGAGACATGGAAGTTGGTCCGGGAATACCCGCTCTCTCCCAAGCTATTGGCCGTGACCCGCGTCTGGCAGTCACCCGAGGAAAATGGCCAGATTGTAGCTGTGAAAGGCGCACCCGGCGCCGTGGCCGAATTGTGCCGAGTTTCGCCGTCGCAGTTCGAGGAAATCAAGAACAGTGCGGAGGCGATGGCGGCGGAAGGATTGCGAATTTTGGCGGTGGGTAAGGCCGATTTGGGGGATGGTGTCTTACCGGGAGATCCGCGCGGATTCGACTTCAAGTTCCTCGGCTTGGTTGCGCTGGCTGATCCCGTGCGTCCGGAGATCGCAAGCTCGGTGAGAGAGTGCTACGCGGCAGGAATCCGAGTTGTAATGATCACCGGAGACTTTGCCGGAACGGCGCAGAGCATCGCGCGCCAAATTCAACTGCAAGGAAGTGAACGCGCGCTTACTGGTCCGGAGCTGGACCGCATGGACGAAGCTACGTTGCGCCGCGAAGTCAGGTCCATCAACATCTTCGCGCGCGTGGTACCCGAACAAAAATTGCGATTAGTTGAGGCGCTTAAGGCGGACGGCGAGATTGTGGCGATGACAGGTGACGGCGTAAACGATGCGCCGGCACTGAAGGCCGCGCACATCGGCATCGCCATGGGCGCTCGCGGCACCGACGTCGCGCGCGAAGCCGCCGACCTTGTGCTGCTTGACGATGCCTTCCCATCCATCGTGCAGGCGATCCGCCTCGGCCGGAGGATCTTCGACAATCTCAAGAAAGCAATGGCCTACGTCATGGCCGTCCACGTGCCAATCGCGGGCCTTGCTTTGGTTCCCGTCATGCTCAAGTGGCCGATCGTCATGCTGCCACTCCACGTAGTTTTCCTGGAACTCGTTATAGATCCATCCTGTTCAATTGCCTTCGAAGCTGAACCCGAGGAATCGGACGTGATGGAGCGGCCACCGCGAAACCCGAAGCAACCGCTTTTTGACCGCCGAACGTTGACAGTTAGCCTTCTTCAAGGGGCAAGCGTATTGGCGGTAGTGCTCGGCGTTTTTGCGGTCGCAATGTATCGCGGTGAAACGGAAACCAGTGTCCGCGCTCTCACCTTCACGACTCTTATCATCGCGAATCTGGCTTTGATCCTTACGAACCGTTCCTGGACCCGGACCATTCTGAATATGTGGCGATCCCCGAATCCTGCTGTGTGGTGGGTCGTACTGGGGGCTGCGAGCTTCCTTGGCGTGGTTCTCTATATACCGCCTATTCAGACGCTATTCCGATTTTCAAGGCCTCGCGCATTCGATCTGACGCTTTGCCTTACGGCGGGCATGCTGAGCATTGCGTGGTTCGAAGCGCTAAAGATCGTGGAGCGCCGAGGTCGAAGCTAACCTCGTGGCGCCTCCAACCGCCCGACGTCTCCGTTGCGAGCAACTTCGCAATGCCCTGCTCGCCGACTACCGGACTACCGCGCTAGCTAATTGAAAAGTTTGGCTGGGAGGCCTGGACTCGAACCAGGATAATCAGATCCAGAATCTGATGTACTGCCAATTGTACGACCTCCCAGCCGATGGGAGACAACAAAAAAGGCCGCAGGCGCGACCTGCAACTACTTTAGCGGCGTGCGCGAATTTCGTCAACCGCAGCCGTATCTTCCTTGGACGATTTTTTGTTGTGTGGAATGGACTTGTGTTCAGACCGCAGCCAAGTTAGAATTTGTCATAGTAACCTCGAAGTACGCGTATTTTCCCCGCAGATACGCTTCGCCAACGGATCAACGTAGGCGTGCTCATGCACCGGGCACGAGCCGTTTGTCGCGGACATGGAATTCGCGGTCGCGCCAGCGGATTTTCTGTGGGAAGAAGCTCGCGACCCACACGATAAACGCAAAGGCGTCGCGCAGCGGCAGCATCCAAAGTTTCCGGCGCACGATTTGGTCCCGCATGCCGCGCGCGCCGGTGCCGAGCGCCACTTCGAAACGCAGCAGCGCATAGCCTCCGACAAAGAAGAACGTTCCCGCCCACGAGTGCGCCAACGCCAGCCCTAAAATCGCCCAAGGCAAGCCTTGCGTGAAAAGCAGGCCGAAATGTCCCCATGGGCGCGAAAAGCGGATGCTGAGGTTCCAGCGAATCTGATGCCGGAAGGCCTCCGGGAGCCTTTCACGTGGGTAAACGATGTCCACGGGAAAGCGGGTCAGCTCGACGGAGCGGCCGCGCGCGGCAATGCGATTGCCGAGTTCGTAGTCGTCGCAGAAATAGTCGACCAGCGATTCGAAGCCGCCGATTTCGGCGAGTTGCTTCTTCGTGGTGGCCATCACGGCGCCGAGCATGAAGTCGATCTTCCCGCCGCCGAGAAGCCAGGCAACGAGAACTCCGGGAGCAAAATCCGCGGAGTTGCCAAGGGCCTCGAGATCGGCCGCGGGACATCGGTCGGTAAGACCGCGATAAAGGCAGGTGACTCCGCCGACTTTCGGATCGGCAAAAGGCGCGGCGGCGGCTGCGAGAAATCCCGGCTCCACGCGAACGTCGCTGTCGCTGACGATCAGGATCTCGTTTTGGGCTTCGCGAGCCATGCGGCAAAGCTTGTTCACTTTGTCGCTCGCACCCAAAGGATCGGAGCCGACGAGCAAACGGATCCGCCGCGCGGGAAAATCGGCGATCAGCCGGCGGATGACGGGAAGCGCGGGTTCCTGCTCGTCGCTCACGCAGAACAGGATTTCAAACTCCGGATAATCCTGGCGGCAGAGGCTCGCAAAGTTTTCGTAGGCGTCGCGGTCGAGGCCGCGAATCGGTTTGAGGATGCTGACCGGCGGAAAGTAGCCAGCCGGCGGGGCGGCAGACAAGCGAAAAAAGCGGCTCGCGGCGATGATGGCGATGGCGTAATAGGCGAACGGCGCCGCGGACAGCACCAGAAGCGCAGCGCGAATCAACGACAAGGACGAGTGGGTCGTCATCGCGCAACCCTTCGCCCCGGCTACTTATTGCCGAGGAACACGAGCACGACGCCGATGCACACGAAGCAAACGCCCAGCCAGCGCTGCGGCGTCACGCGCTCGCCCAGAAACCAATGCCCGCCCAGCGCGCCGGCCGCGTAGCTCAGCGCCGTGGACGGAAACACGAAGCTCACCTTCGAAAGCGACAGCATCGCCAGCAGCGCGAAAAATGCTACGGCCATCAGCGTGATGCCCATCCACATGCGCTTCAGCGTCATCGCGCGGCCGACCACGCGCGCGATCGAATGCGGGCGGAAATCCGTGACCTCGCCGATGGACTTCATGGCGCGCGAAACGAACAGCTCGCCGCCGGTGCCGACGAAAACGATCAGAATGTAGAAAATCGTCTGGGTGATCACCACGAATGATGCTCCGGCGTTTTCGGATGCGTGTGGCCGACGACGAAAACCCCCGTGCAAATCACTGCGACACCGAGCCAGCGAACCGGCGAGATTGTTTCGTGCAGGACGAAATGCGCGAGCAGCGCAATCAGCACGTAGGACGCGGACGATGCCGGCTGAACGTAGCTATAGTCCGCCCACGAAAGCACCAGCAGATAGGCGATGAAATATGACAGCAAGAGTCCGATGGCGATCCAAATAGTGCCGTTGGTGAAGGCGCGGAAGAAGAACTGGAAAAGCTCGGCTGGATGCCAGCCGGACCAGCTCCCAACCTGCTTCATGCCCTTGCCAAGAAACGTGTCGCCAACCGGGGCGACCGAAATCATGATCAGGATCAGAAGCGAAGTTTTTAGGTGCAGGCCTTTCGGCGCCGTCATGCCTCTTGTGACTCGCCAAGGCCCGAGCGCGGATTCATCGGCGGAACGGCGACGATGGCTTTCTTATCCACGCCCTGCTGCTTGCGCGACACGCGCTTGCGGTCGGCCCGCAGCTTCATGAAGTCGACGGCCTCATGGTAGAGCCGTTTGCGTTCGTGGCCGTCCCACAGCGCGTCGCGCACGATGCGCCAGGCCACCTTCGGCCGGAAATAGTAGCTGTCGTAGAAGCGGTTGACGCTCTCGACCATGTACTCCTTCGAGAGGCCGGGGTATTCGAGATGCGGAAGCTGGTGACCGCCGTCGTCGGTGATCGCTTCGCCGGCCAGAAATCCATCGCGCATGCCCTGTTCGTAAAGCTCGGTGCCCGGGTAGGCGTGTGCCATGGAGACCTGAATCGTCTCGCAGTCGAGCTCCTTGGCGAAGTTGATCGTCTTGTCGATCGTCTCCTTGGTTTCGCCCGGGAGCCCGATGATGAAGTCGCCGTGGACGTGGATGCCGACCTTCTTGCAGTTCTTCACGAAGTTGCGGCCCATGTCGAGCGTTTGGCCCTTCTTGATGTTCTTCAGGATCTGCGCGTCGCCGGATTCGAATCCGACGATCAGCAGGCGGCAGCCGGCGTCAGCCATGGCCTTCAACGTCTCGTAGTCTCCGTGGACGCGCGCCGTGCAGGACCAGCGGAAGCCCACGGGCTTGAATTCCTTGCAGAGCGCGAGGACGCGATCCTTGCGAATGTTGAACGTGTCGTCGTCGAAGAAGAATTCCTTGGCCTGCGGGAACATCTTGTGGGCCTGGCGGAATTCGCGCGCCACGCTATCGACCGAGCGGGTGCGCCAGGCGTGACCGGAAAGCGTCTGCGGCCACAGGCAGAAAGTGCACAGGGCCGGACATCCGCGCGCCGTATAGAACGAGATGAAGGGGTGCAGCAGGAAAGGAACGTTATATTTCTCGATGTCGAGATTGTTCTGGTAAACGTCGGTGGCAAACGGCAGCTCATCCAGTTCGGCGGTTTGCATCGGCGGCCGCGACGGATTGTGAACGACTTTGCCGTCCAGCACGTAACTCGCGTTCTGGATCTCAGAAAGCGGCTTGCCCTGCGCGTATTCGACCACGGCGTGGTCGAACTCGCCGCGTACTACAAAATCGATGTCCGAGCTGGCCAAGAGGCTTTCGGCTGGCTTGATCTGGACCTGCGGGCCAACGAAGCAGATTTTCGTGTCGGGCTTTTGCTCTTTCATCGCCCGCGCCATGCGCAGGTCGCTCAGGAAACCGACGGTTGAGGTGAACAGAACGACGAATTCGTAGTCCTTGGCGATCTTGACCACTTCGGCGGGCTTGATGTGGTGCGGGGGCCCGTCGAGCAGGCGGCTGCCGGGCAGCATCCCGGCGGGATAGGAGAGCCAAACCGGATACCAGTACGACTCGATCTCGCGCGTGGCTGGCCAGCGGGATCCCGCGCCACCGTCAAATTTCTCAAAACTTGGCGGATTCAGGAACAGAGTCTTCATCACGGAAGGCATCTACAGTAGTCCCCCTCAGAAATTCTAATAAACCAAGTTGAAAGAACCATTCTACTGTATTTCAAGGGTCAGCCCAAGAACAGGTTTTTGGATAGGTTCTATTGGAAAACCTTGGCTAGCTGGCCGGTGGCCTGGAGGAGCGTCAGTTGGGCCTGCTGGCGGGCGAAATCGGCGTCGAGAAAGGCCACCCATTTCTGATTTTCGTCCAGCCGGGCCTGCTCGATTTCCTGCAAGGTGATGCGGCTCTGGTCGAACTTGGCCTGCTCCTGCTGGAGCGTCTCCTGGGCGAGCTGCAGATCGAGACGGGCCACTTCCCTGCTGGCATCGAGTTCGCGAACGCTGCGGGCCTTTTGCTGCACGTCGAACCGGACCTGCTGGCGCTTGTTGCCGAGCATGATTTCAGCTTCGCTCAACTGGCTCTTGGCGAGTGCGACGTTCGCCCTGGTCTTCGCCGCGAAGATGGGAATCTGGACCTGGATGCCCACGTTGACGTTGTTTCGCTCGAATGTCTTGTAAAACTCGGTGTAGTTATTGAATTTGCTCAAGATGCTGTATTGCCCAACGAGGTCTACCGTCGGGAAATAGCTCCATTTCGCGCCTTTCAGAAGCTGTTCACGCGCGGCCCGTTCGTTTTCCGCTTCGGCGAGGCTCAGGTCGTTCTGAATCGCCATGTTCTCGATTTCGCTCTCCGATTGCGCCGTCGCGAGCTTCTCGGTAAAGGACTCATCCGCCGGCTCGACTTCGAGCGACTTGCCGTCCGGAATGCCGGTCAGGTCGCGAAGCTGCGAATCGAGATACGCATCGCGGTCTTCCAGTCTGACGATGCTCTCGGCGATGCGCGCCACCGTCAATTGCGTGCGCGTGATTTCAATCGGCAACTCCTGATTCGCAGCGACGCGATCGCGAATAGCCTCGAGAATTTTCGCGCCGCTGGCTTGCTCGGCGCGTAACAGTTCGAGCGAATGGCGCACCTTCGCCAATTCCAGATAGGCGGAGGCGGCGCGGACGGTCACGTCGTCGCGGATGCGATCCAACTCCAGCTTCTGATTTTTCGCGCGGTCTTCGGCCGCGTGCTGCTGGCCCTTCAGAAGCGGATTGAAGAGCGACTCGGTGTAGTCGAGTTCAAACACGGAAGGCGCTTGACCGCCGGGCAGCGACGGAAAACCATGAGTGTAGGCCGCACCCGAGCCAGTGTAAAGGTTGGGTAAAAAGGCGGCTTTGTCGACGCGCACTTCGCCGAGCGCGACGCTGTACTGCACCTGCGCGAGCTTTACATCGCGGCTGTTCTGCAAGGCGAGCGTGACGGCTTGATGCAGCGTGAGCGTATCGGCGTCCTGTGCGCGCGCGGATCGAGGAGCGAGCAACAAGCAGACGGCACCGAACGCAATCGCAGCCGCCAGGATGCCGCGCCGAATTCGAGGAACGATTTTCGCGAATCTATTCATGTCGGAGCGATTCCGTCGGATTCAACCTCGCCGCCCGATTGGCCGGCAAGTAACCGAAGATCAAGCCCGTCGAGCAGGATACTACGAACGCGACGACCACCGAGACCCAGGATACGGGAACGGTAATGTCCTCGGCCCCGGGAATGAATTTGATCAGCAACCCGAGCATCGACGGAACCGCTACGCCGATCGCGATTCCGGCGAGCGCGCCCGTGCCGCTGATGGCCATCGCCTCCATCAGGAACTGGTAGCGGATGGCGTCCTGGGTCGCGCCGATGGCTTTGCGAAGACCGATTTCGCGCGTCCGCTCGGTCACCGTCACCAGCATGATGTTCATGATGCCCACGCCGCTGATCGCCAGCGCGATCAGCGCGACCAGAATCAGCACCACGGTCAGCGCGAGAGCTATTTCGCGCGCCGTTTCAAGAATGCCCGTGGAATTTTCGACTCGATACTGCGCGCCTGGGCGATGGCGGCTGGCGAGAATCTCCGATACCCTGCTCGTCACCCGCGGAATATCTTCCGAGTTGTCCGCCATTACCGCGAGCGTACGGAAATAGGAAGTGCCCGTGTAGTACTGCAACAGCGAAAAAGGCACGATCACGGACTCCTTCTTGATTTCGGATTGCCCGAACGTCGCCACGCGCTCCTTGACCACGCCGATTACGCTGAACTGAAGTTCGCCGACGCGAATGCTCTTGCCGTCGGGATCGTCGAACGGAAACGCCCGCCGTGCGAGATCCTCCGTCAGGAGGCAGACCTTGCCGCGCGAATCCATGTCGTCGGAATCGAAATAGCGTCCGTGCAGAATTGCGAGATTGCGGATACGGTCAAATCCCTGGGTGACACCGATCAGAGTGACGGGCCGCTCCTGGCCGTTGAGGATGACGCTCATCGGCAGCTCGTTGGTGCCCGCGGCCTCGGAGACCATCTGCGGCATGTCCTGCTTGATGGCTTCGAGATCGGCGGGTGAAATCTGATCTTCCACGGTAAGCGTGCTCGCTTCGCTGGGATTCACCACGCGCGCCGAAACCAGGTTGGCGCCGATTCCTTCGATTTGCGAAAGCACGTAGCGCTGCCCGCCCAAAGCGACCGTCACAACCAGAACGATGGAGCCGCTGCCGATGATCACGCCGAGCATGGTCAGCACGGCGCGCATTTTATTGGCGCGCAGCGCCTGCATGGCGAGGGACCAGGTCTCGCTCCAAAAAGCGGCTGAGTTTTGGTTCATGTTAGCGCCGTGGCCACGCGAAATTCTCGCTCGCCCGCGACAGCATCGCGCGGCTACTGCGATTTCTCGAGCTTCTCGAGGCGGTTCTTCGCTTCCTTACGCTTGGGCTCGAGCTGCAGCGCCTCGCGGTACTGCTCGGCGGCGTCCGCGCGCTTGCCTTGCAATTCGTAGAGGCGGCCCAGCCATTCGCGCGCGCCGGCGTGAGGCGGCCAGTCGCTGCGATCCGGCGTGCTCGCGAGATAGGATTTCAAATCGCGCTCGGCGTCCGGCAAATTGGCGTTCGACAGCACGCCGGCAACGCCGCGGTAGAAGGCCAGCCGCGGATCGTTCGGGCTGACTTGCGCCGCCCCTTCGAGAGCGGCGTTGATATCCGCGGGCTTCTTCAACTGCCGGTAAAAGTCGGCGACTTCGAAATACGGCTCGGGCGATTTCGGCTTGGCCGCGAGGACCTGGCGAAGCTCGTTTTCCGCGTCGTCGTTATTCTTCGATCCCTCGCGATCGTAAAGCGCGCGCGCCAGGTGGCCCCACACCGGATCGACCGCCGCGATGCCGTTCACCTGCTCGAGCGCCTCGTCCTTGCTGCCGCCAGCGATCCACGGCGCGTCCAGACAATATTCTTCCAGGTCCCGCCGAGCGGCGATATTCGAAGGATCGAGCCTTACTGCTTCCTTGAACTCCGATTTCACTTTCTTCGCCAGCGAAAAACTTCTGTCGCGATCCGCCTTGCCGCCGTATTCCTTGCCAAGCCAGTCGTGATAGAGCGAACTCTTCGGGTCGAGCGAAACCGACTTCTCGCCCTGTGTGACCGCGCTGTCCCAATCGCGCACCTCGTAATACGCGCGCCCAAGCCAGTAAAAAAGTTCCGCGCTGGACGGATTCCCCGGCACCGCCGCCTGTAAAGTCGAAATCGCCGCCGTGTAATTCCCGGCGTCCATCTGCCGCTGCGCCGTCTGAATCGCGGACGACGCATCGGCCCGTGCCGCCCGAGGCGCAACCAACAATCCCGCGAACATCAAGCCGTAAACGAAGCCTCGGATGCGCAACTTGCGACGCGCTTGAGCCATCAATTGGCCTCCTCGGCGTGAATTTCCATTCCATCGCGCAATTTCACTTCGCCGGGCTCGGCCACGCGCTCGTTGCCGCCGAGGCCCGACACAACTTCATACTTGTCCGTGCTGGCCACGCCTACTGAGATGTCTTGGCGGCGCACTTTGTCGTCTGCAAAGACGTACACATAGTGCTGCGTGTAGTCGCCGAGCACCGCCGCGCGCGGCACTACCAGCACGCCGTGCCGCTCCCGCACCATGATCTTCACCTGCACGTTGGTATTCGGCAGCAAATCCAGCTTGTCGTTGTCGATCGAGCAAACCACTTCGCCGACGCTGCGCATCCCGCGCGGAACCACCTGCTTCGGCACTTCCTCGGTGTGTCCTGTCCACGTGCGCCCCGGCTTCGCGTCCCACGTCACCGACACTTTCTGGTTCGTGTCCAGCGCGCCGATGTCCGGCTCGTCCACAAACGCCCGCACGCGCACATGCTTCAGATCGGCCATCTCGGCGAGCGTGTCTCCGAGCTTCACGAAATCGCCCGCGTGTACCGGCAGCGAGTAAAGCGTTCCGTCGGCCTGCGCAATTACGGTCGCCGAAGCGACTTTGTCCCCCAGCGATCGCACCTGCTCCTGCGCCTGGCTGACGTGCAGTTGCGCGCCCTGCACAATCGAAGCGGAGCGCGTCGTCAAATCCTGTTTTTTTGCCTGCAGCGCCTGAAGATTTCCGCGCGCCTTCGCCAGGCTTTCCTGCGTCCGCGCAAGCTCGTCCTTCGTCGCGGCTTGTTTCGCGACCAGGCCCTCTAAAGCCTGCTCGCTGGTCTCGAGATTTTTTACCTGCACTTCGGCGGCCTTCAGATCGCCGTCGAGCTGCGCCACCTGATCCGGCGGCCCGCCGGCGCGCGCGTTGCGCAGGTCATTTTGCGCGGAGAGCAGATCGGAGCGCGCCTGCGCCAACTGCGAGCGCACGTCGGCGGCGTCGAGCGTTAGAATCACCTGCCCACGACGCACCGCCTGGCCTTCAACGGCCATCACCTTGTCGACGAACGTCGGGAATTCCGCGTGAGCGACGTCCGCCGAAATCGGCTCGACCTTGCCGTTGCTCGTGATCGACGCGCTCAAATCCTCGCGCGCCACGGGCACCACCGTCACCGTCGGCGCCGGCCGCCGCAAAGCAAAAAAGGCGATGATCGCGATGGCAGCCACCGCGACAATGACCCAGGTGATCAGTTTTCGTCTGCTAGTTTCCGCCATGATGGGCCGCACACCGCTCGCAGCCTGCCTCGTGAATCGCAAAATTGTAACAGACCCCTTCCGCGCTTGCCTACGCAAACGGCGCGCGATTGCCGCCAACGCTATGTCGCAGAGCCGCTTATCACACGATGCGAAACCCGGCGCACAGGATGCCATTCGCTGCCCGCGCGGGCGGTGCTAGAATCCCGGTGGAAGCGTGGGGCTTTTAGCCCCACGAAATAGCAATCCTTTTGAGAAGGGGCTTCACAGTTTGCGGAAAAAGGGCGCTTTTTAGGGGGGTCGGAGCTTCAGCTCCGACATAAGGGGCTTGCACTTCAATGCGCTTCAGCGCCTGAGGACACTCTTCACTGCCTTTTTCCGCAGCCTGTTCAGCCCTGGTTCGTGAGCAGTCTCCCAATGAGCCTGAGATGAAAGTTGGGGATCGCAACTGCGCGCTGAAGGCACGCCGGCGAATGTTCAGCTGGTTTGTCTGCGCTGCCCTTATTTCAGTCTCCATTTCAGTCTCCGCAGTTTTCGCGTGCAGCCTCGCATCTCACGCCGCTCAAAACTCCTCCGCCTCCGCCAAGGACGCCACGCCCAATTTAAAGACTTTCGTCGGCACCTGGAAAGCGACCTACAACGGCGAGGTCTTTGCCATCCTCGTCCTCCGTGAGGAACGCGGCGGGCTCGCCGGCACGCTGAACAATTTCGATATCAGCATGGACAAAGATGGAAACTTGAACGAAGGCACGCACAAGGACTCCGGCGAAGCTCCACTTCTCAACGCGCGATTCAAGTCCGGAGCTTTGGTCTTCGTGGTAATGCAGAAAGATCAATACGCGCCTTCAACCGAATGGAAATTCATCCCGAAATCCGCCGACGAAGGCGAACTGACCCCGCTTCTCGACCATCAGCTGAACGCGCCGAAGGACATGCTCGTCAAGCCAATCCGCATGGTCCGCGATCGCGCCAAGCCCTGACTTCGCAGCTTTCTCGATCTCCGCGTAACCTCCGGTCCCGTCGTGTATGTAGGGTGGAAGCGCGGGGTTTCAACCCCGCGAAAAGATCGCACGACAAAGCGGGCTTTAGCCCTGGCCCCCGGCCACCTGGCTACGCGGCTCTCACCGGCTCAACATTCGCCCGCGGCGACGTCCGCACCGGCGGCTTCGCCAGCAAATACAGCACCGCGCTCCCGAAGCAAATCCCGCCGACCATCGAAAACACCTGGCTGTAGCTGTGGAACCGGTCGTAAAACGCTCCAGCCATCACCGGTCCTATCGCGCCGAGCGTCGTACCGAGCGGCGTGGTCACCCCCAGCAGCGCGGGATACACCTTCGGTCCGTAGTAATTGCTCAGGATCGTCGCCATGCACGTGAACGCCATGCTGAATCCCCAGCCCATCAGAATCGCGTAGGAATACATCATCGCCGGAGTCACCGCGTGAATCGCCAGCAGCGTGCCCGCGCCGTACAAACAAACGGCCACAGCCGAAATCAACCGCGGCTCGACGCGATCGCCGATCGCCGCCACCGTCGCTTGCCCGATCATCGACGAAATCAAAACGATCGAAATCGATTCCGCCGCTTTTCCCGGCGCGTAGCCAAGACCTTCCAGATGCCGCATCCCATGCGCGATATAAATGAAGAAACCCATGAAAAAGCCCAGATACGTAAGTATCAGCAGCCACAGCGTAGGCGTTCGGAACGCCTCGCCGAGCGTCCAGTCTTCCGTCGTCTTGTAGACGCCGCGCACCGCCTGCGACACCCGCGCATCCGGCGCGCCCGTCGCGTCCGCCAACGCGTCTCCGTCCGGAAGCTGCCCCATCTGCGCGGGGCTGTCGCGCACGAAGAACGCCGCGATCAGCGCCGCCACCAGCGACATCGCGGACATCAACCACCACGCCGCTCGCCAGTCTCCGCCGGCCCGCGCGATCACGGCATTCAGCGTCGGCACGGCGATGAATCCGCCGATTCCGGATGCGGTCAACATCAGCGACATCGCCCGGCCGCGTTTCCTGTGGAACCACCGCGCGACCCCCACTTGCGGCCCGATCGTGCCCGCGAGCGCCACGCCCGAGCCGACGATAATTCCGAAAACGACGACCGCCTGAGCCAGCGTGTTCACCCGCGTGGCCATCAGGAACGCGCCGATCGACGTGATCAGCGTCCCGACCACGAGCGTGGGACGGATCCCGAATCTCCTGATGGAAATCGCCACGAGCGGCCCCGGCAGTCCTGCCATCAGGCTGAACACGGTGAACGCGAGCCCGTGCTGTTTGCCGTTCAGGTGCATGGCCTTCGCCATGTACGTGTTGACCACGCTCGTGCCGAACGTCGGAAAACAAAAGTTCAGCACGATGACCAGCCAGAAAACCACCAGAAGCTTCCACCCGTAAAAGCTCTTGGGTTGCATGAACCGCTCCGTTCAGGCCCGAGGACCACCGCGAAAGCGCCCGCATGGTCCTCCCAACACACAACGCCTGTCAACCTCGCGCTTCTTAGCAGGCTGCGGAAAAAGGGCGCTTTTTAGGGGGTCGGAGCTTCAGCTCCGAGATAGATTGCCCGCGCTGCCAGCTCCCCTCCTTCGCACAGGTCGGCTCGACGAACCTGATGTGGCAGGTAGTGGGGACCGTGGACCAGACCCTGACCGGCATGCACAGCGCCGACATCCTCGCGCCCGCCGAGAGCACGTTCACTCTCTTCGTCGCCCACGACGAAAACATCTCCGCCATCGCCGGATTCCTCGGCGGCGTGTCCTGGAAAGCGGACGGTTTCCAGCCGAACGACCCGGGACCGGCCGGCGCGCTCGTCTTCGAGCTGCACAAAGTGAAGCAGAGCGGCCAGCTCATCGTCCGGCTCTTCTACGTGATCGCATCGCTCGACCAGATGCGCAACGGCACCACTCTCACGCTCGACACGCCTCCTCAGCGCATCCCCCTAATCCCCAAATGCGGCGACCGCCTCGATTGCCCCTACGACCGCTTCAAAACCTTCATCACTTCTCACGTCCGCCAGGACTGCCTCGTCCCGGCCCATCGAAGGCAGTTCGCCGACGATGATGTTCTAGCCTTGATACCTTGCTGCCGTTCATCCTGAGTGCACCGGCGAAGGGCAGGCCGTCGCGGCGCGCCGTATGCGCGGCAGAGATTGTGGTAAACGTCCGCGCCAGCACATTTGCTGCGGAGCAGCTGTTTCGCTTTTGATTCGCCACATTCACTTCTGGTACGATGTCCCCGCTCGGGGACGCTCTGATAAAGGTGGCTGCAACTCATGTTATTCAAAGTTACCAAATGCGATCATCCAATGAGCGTCCCGTATTTACGCTCACCCAATGACCCAAACAGCCACAGCTACGTCGATCTAAAGCGGAATCCCGACCAACTGTCGCTTATCCCGGAGATCCGCGGATGGCCGGAACTGGAATGGACCCTTATCGAACTGAATCGCGACGGAGCGCCCTTTAGCACCATCGGTTGCGAAAAAGCAATTTGTCAAGACTCGGCCACTGGGTCGCATGGGGTCTCCGGCTACGTCCAGGTGAGGTTGGAAGATTTGACGCTTGCCAAGGACGAAAAGAGCTATTCCCGATTATTTCACCGATTTGTGCAGGAAGCGCAGAAGGGTTGGCCTGACAATGATACGTTCGTGGAATTCGAGATGCAGCCCACTGCCTCGCACGATCGCGACGAAGCCTACTGGAGTTTCACGTTCTGGCTGATAGTACGCAACTGCGCGACCGAGCCCGAGGCCCGCGAAAAATGGTCCAGGGCTTTGAAGTTCTTCCGCGAGTTTCTCGTTGAAAACGGAACCTCCGGATTGCGGTGATCGGCGTGCCTTGGGAGGCCGCCCAACGGGAATCCGGCGAAGATCCGAGTGTCACCTTGATGATTCGTATAGCTCAGCTTACCATTCACGTACTGTGACCGATTGGGCGAAGCTGGTAGAAGCGCTTAGAAACCCATTGCCGTTCAGCACGGCACTGGCGCTCTCTTTGCTGACTGCGATTCTGGTTTTCTCTCCTGAGCCATTTCTCCGAAAGCTCGGGATCGCCTCTAATATTGAGACATATCGGCCCTGGATGGGGTTGATCTTTCTTCTCTCGGCTTGTTGGATGTTGGTGACAGGCATTCTTGCGTTGGCAGAGGCGTCCGGTAAAAAGTGGCGCGATTCGCGAGCAGTGCTTTCTCGACGGCGGCGATTACACAAGCTGACACGCGATGAAAAAGAATGTCTGCGCTATTTCTTCACAATTCCACCGCAGCGAACAGCATATTTGGGCGAAACCGGCGTATTGCAGGGCTTGGTAGACGATGGGCTTCTCTATAAGCCGAGCATGCAGATTAATAGGGCCGGCGTCGCTTACTACAACATCTTGGATTGGGTACTAGAATATCTGGCCGAACACCCGGAGCTGCTTGCAGATGACCCAGGTGGCTAACTGCAGTCTGCAGGCAACTGGGAGTACCTAGATTCGCAGACTCACCAATTCCACTCACCTGCTTCGTCTACCTGTTGCTCTTTCTGTACGGAGGGGGTAGTATGATGCCCTTCTACTTCATTACATGGAGCGATACGTAACCTCAATGGAATCCATATATCCCAAGGTTGGATTTCAACAGTCAGAGATTGAAGGATTTTCGTTTCTCAACGCAGAAACCGAGCCATTACGAGAAGGCGATGTTAAGCGGGAGCACGTGCGCATCATCGGCGCGAAGAGATCAGGAATCGAGGGCCATCCTATCGTTTACTCAGATAGTTACAGTAAAGTAGGACAAGACGAAATTTACGCATACGCGCGCCATCGTGTCGATCAATCCAAGTTTTTCTCAAGCCTCGACTCATTTCTGGACAAAACAAAGGCCGACCTACCGGAGTTTGGTAAACAGCCACTCCCTTGCGTCTTGGGTATCAGAGGCGAATTGTCGAGGAAGCACATCTCCGTGCCATTCACGCACGAGCTAGGACCTGAGCTGAGAGAAATTGAGTTCCTTCGACTATCGGTGCCTTTCGGCGATATGTCTGTCGAATTTGGTGAGGCAAGTGTCCACGATGATCAATTGAAGTTCGTCCAAAAGGGTACTCTTCCAAGGAAGATTGAATTCCCACTTTTCGGTTTCGACGCCTCCTCGGATATATGGGTGCCCTTCCTAGCAGAGATCCACTGGGCCTCCGAACTTGTCGCGCGGAGGATTTTGGAAAACCTGATACGGGCGGCGATCCGAGTGGGAGTATAGAGAGGTGCGCTATTTTTCGCTTCAACGCAACAGTGGCTCGTGCCAAGAGATTTCGAGGTCTCAGGCTCGAAACCAGCATATTCGACAGCACATCGTTGGAGACGGTCAACAAAGTCAAGCTGGGCGCTGCTTATGGCCATGTTGTGAAGATCGGCCAGTTTGAAGCGCTTTGGGCGCTTCCGCTTAAGATCCAGACCTCACTACGGGACACACGCCAAATCTCATTTCGAATAGACGGGCAAGATTCTGTCGGTTGGGAATGGGAGCTGGTTTTGCACCCGAATCGGTCAGGAGGCGAACGACAGGAACTCTTAGTGTGCGGAGCGAAGAAGATCAGAAGGCGAGAGAAGATCTCCGTAAACGTGATAGGAGACAATAGCGAAGAACCCTTGCCATTGGAGTTCCGGGTTGAGTAGTCCTCCTCCGGTTCTTCTTATTGTTCTCCCGTATATCGTTAATGTCTTTCTGAAGATATCCTCAGCGTTGTTGTCCAAGAGAAGTCGCCAACAGAGCATCAATGAGGTTCTTTCGCGCTACAAACCGCCGGAAGCCAAGCCGTTGTTGGATTCAAATCAGCTCTCAGTGTTGGATGCAACCATCTCTCAATCCAACCTTTATGTCACGACAACTGTCACGCTGGTCGCTTCCGTTGTTGCGGTTCTGGTGATCGCTTTGAAAAGCTCTCACGTCTGGTTGTGGTGGGCTTTTCTCGGTGTGGTCGTCCTAGCCTTCATAATGTGGCTTTGGGTTTACACTCGCAAGCGGTTTTCAGATTCCGGATTGTTGTCAATCACGATTGGGACTTGGGTTCTCATACTGTTTTGTGCTTTTGACGTTGGCTTAGCGGTCCTGAGTGTTCTTGCGTCCCTGAGTTCACAGCCAGCGAATTCCGTAATTGGCCAAACCGGGATCTAGGTCATATCAGAATTTATCGGCGTCCTAGTTGAGCAACCTACGGCGGGTGGTCCGGGCTTCTCGTGTCTGTCACGGTGTACATCACAATCAGGTACCGCAGCACGAGAGCACTGCGGCGGCGTGTCACGATAGAGTACGCTTTTGCGGGTGCCATATGCTCTCGGTTTGTAAGCGCGGGGCTTTTCGGCCCCGCGTCCCCCCCCGGATGGGCCATACCGAATCCGCCCGCCTATTTTAGATCTTGACAATAGTTAATGATGCGGTTAACATTGGTTGGGCCATTCTTTCAGCCCCTCTGGAGAAGCAACATGGTAGTAGCTGTCGCAACGAACGCCGCAACACCCTCCGCACTACAACCTCGCGCCAACACCCCCCGCGCCGTAGCCCAATGGGCGAAGGCGGGTCCCCGAAAGAGAGCCCTCCATGGCCGACCAAACCCTCCGCACGAATCACAAGTCACGAGTCACTAATCACAACTCACGAATTACGGCCTCCTGCCGCGCCTGGCGCCAGATTAAGTGGGACACCGTCTCACTTCTTCCCTCGACTAACTCGCTGAAAACAAACGATGGTCGCCCCGAACAAGTGGGACACTCTCGTTCCTCGGTTGCAACGGTTTCCTGTGCCTCCTATGCGTCCTTCGCTTCCTGTGCTTCCATCACGCTTCTCGCCCAGGTCGACACAAGGTGCCGTCAGCGCGCAACACAAGACGCTGAAACGAAAGGTTCTGCCACTTCCAGGTCGACACAAAAAATCGAGGTCGCCAGTTCGATCCTAAGGCACGTTGCGGTCGCGGAACGGGAGCTTGAACTTGCGGGCGATCTCCGGCCAGAACTCCCGCAGCACATCGAGACCGATGTCGCTGCCGACGGCGTAGCCGAAGCGCTCCGCGGCGGGCCCGAAACCGCGGCGATTGTCCGTGTGATACGTGTTGGCCAGCACGACCGCGCTGGCGGTGCCCAGGGACTCGGAGAAATTGAACATCCTGGTGCCGTCCTCGCGGTAGGCGACCGCAGAGTGGCTAATGGCGTGGAACAGGCGCTTCCCGAAACGGCCCTCGCCCAGGCGGTAGTAGCGCGGGTCCTCCGAAAAGATCGTGGGATAGACGAAATCCTTGAAGAATTCGCCGGAAGCCTGATCGGCCAGGCCGGCGCCGAAGCGCTTCCCGTATCCCGCGGCGCCCTGACCGTAGCTCGGATCGTTGTTTTCGGCCTGGCCGATCCCGGCGCTGAAGCCGGCGGTGATAAAGTTCGCGGGTTCGACGGAATCCTGGAGGAAAAAGAAGAATTTGTCCTTCATCGTGAGCGTGCAGAGAACCGCGCCGGGCTTGTAATGCGGCGAGCGCACGGATTTCAGCTCGAGCTTGCGGCCGAAGATTCCGACGGCTTTGGCGAAGGGGCCCTGGTAGTCATCCCAGCTCACCGTGGGCGGCGGCTGGATGCAAGGGCCGCTGGGAGTCCGCACGATTACCTGGCTGGGTCCAGGCGGAGCGGGCGAGGGTTCAGCCGGCGGCACCGGCGCTTGCGAAGTGGGCGGCGCCTGCTGGGGAGCCGAAACTTGAGCCTGTGCCGCGCTCCCCAACGCGAGCGACACCAGAAGAACCATTGTCGGCAGCCCAGTCGTCTTGCCTTCGTTCATGAAGCCTCTGGGTTCGCAACTATCGTCTGCACTGTCGTCTGCACGTATAAGCCCAAGAGCGTCATAAGACAAGAGGCCGGCGTCACGGAGGCATGTGACGTACGTCACACGCAGGAGCGCAGGAGGCCGAAGGAGTTTCACCTGAGGCTGGACAGCCAGCGGAAAAAGGGCAGAAGAATGTCCTCAGGCGCTGAAGCGCACGGAGCGCAAGCGATTTATGTCGGAGCTGGAAGCTCCGACCCCCTAAAAGGCAACTTCTTCTGCAAGCTGTGAAACCAAATTGAATGATAGCGGCAAAAACCTGTCGTCAGGAAGCAATGAAAGCGCTGGCGCGGTCAGGAAGAGCGGGGGCGAATCAGTCTTCTTCTCTACGCACGCGTCCAAACACGTTTTTTCGGGGCGTGTGATGGCTGCTGTAATCTTCGAGTTCGGCGTTCGTGATCTGAAAACGGGATGTGGAGGGGTGATTGTCCGACGCGTCCAGCTCGTGCCGGAGCCGGAGAGCGCAGACGTCCGGCGCATCCTGAAAGCGCACGCGGCGGGCGTTGAATGCCTCGAGCGGTATCGAGAGGACAAATTCCCGAGGCTCGGTGGAAACTTCGCGGACCGTGAAGGTGTATTCGCGAGCCGCGACTCCGGAGTTAAAGCCCATGAACTGCATCAGGATCTTTTGGCTCATGAGGACACCGCGGGTTTGAAGGCGACGACGGCGGCCTTCTTGCGGCGAGTCTTGCGGCGGGTCGGCGGGGTTCCTTCGGCCATTTCGACGGTCATGATGGTAGTGACGAATTTCTTCATGCCGTGGACGTCGAAGTCGATGTCGGTATGTTCGGTGTTGGACCCGGTAACGACGCCCAGCCCGTACTGGAAATGCCGGATGTAGTCGCCCTTGCGAAGAACCTTCAATGGAGCCTCCGTGAAGCGACGGCGTAGGATGAGCGAGCCCGGGTGACCCGGGCCCGCCCTTGCCTCTTAAAGCGGAGAAACGGCCGAAGCCTGCAGGCCCTTGGGGCCCGTGGTCACTTCGAATTCAACCGCCTGGCCTTCGTTCAGCGACTTGTATCCCTCCGCCTGAATGGCGGAGAAATGGACGAAAACGTCCTCGCCGGACTGGCGCTGGATGAATCCGAAGCCCTTGCTGGCGTTAAACCACTTTACTGTTCCTTGTTCTTTCAACGATGTATCTCTTTTCTGTGTGAGCTATCTGGTGCTATTTCCACCGCCTTCAGCCAAAAAAAGAGGGGCTGCAAGTGTGGACTTGCAGCCCCTTTAACGAGTTCAAAGGTTTTACAAGAGCAACAAACGCAAAAGCATTTTCTCACGTATTCACGGGAAAGTACACGTTATTCGGCGTTCACCGGCAGGCCGGACAGATTGGCGAGTTCTCAACAACCGTGAAGAATTGGCGCTAGGGTTGCGTGTCAGCGAGCTTCCAGCTCGGGTCAGGATCGTATTCCGTGATTGCCGCGGCGAGTTTGTCCGTGTCCGGCCCGAGATTCTTTTGATAGACGCGGCCTTGCTGATTGATGATGAACGTCATGACGCCTGAATTGCCCCACTTGTCGGGATACGCAACGAGGGCATAGCCGCCGATCATGTTGCCGTTGATGATGTAGCTGTATTTTCCGCCGGGCGCGTGCGGCCCCTGGCTCTTGAGTATCTTGAAGTAGTAGCCGTGGTATGGCCTTCGCGGCCGAGTGCGCGTTTCACTTGCAGCGGCTTCGTTCCCTTTATCGGCCGCCGCAGGATTGCCCGGCTTCGGGCCGTAGCCTTCCTCTCGCGCATCGGCAACGAGCTGCCCGAGTGGGCTAGGCGTTTCGTTTTCGGCGGTCTCCCAGTAGAGGCCATTGTGCTCTCCCGAGGAGCTGATCAACCGCTGCGCGTATTCGGCTACGCCGTCGTGGTCCCAATCGCCCTCGGTAAAGTATTCCCATTGAGCGACGGCATAGATCCGGCACGTGTTGATCGCGGAAAGTTCGTTTTCACCGATGCGGCGGCTGAGAACTTCGTCGAGACCAGCTTTCGTGTCGAAGAGCCACTTGCCTTGCTTCTCGACGATCGGGATGGGCATGGGATAGCTATCCTTGCCGACGACCATCGTGTACCTGGAATCGGTGACCTTCTCAAGCTGCGAGGATTCCGTGACGGCTTGGGCGAAATCGTTGAGATCCTGGGTGTCCTGGACGTCGTCGCCGGAGAGCAACTGCTCTTCGTCCGGTCCGAAGATAGCGGAGAGCGCGGCACGGTCCTTCGCCTTGGCGGCATTGGCGAGAGCCTGCATGGCCTCGTTGGGAGACGCGTAGGTTGACTGCGCGGGTGCTTGCGCGAGGGCGACAGGGCCGCTCAACAGACTGACGGCTACAAAGAGAGTGAGAGCTAAGACCGCCATCAAGCCCGGTTTCAGCGAAAGCTTCGTTGCCGTTCCCCTCTCCCGATGTGCTATGCGCATTTCCATGGTCTTCCTCATCGCTTCCTCCCTTCGCCGCCGCGCGGAGCGGGTGCTGGTTTGCTGTCTGCTTTGGGTTGCGGCGCACGGGGAGCGGGCGCTGGCCTGCCTTCTGCTCTTGACTGCGGCGCAGAGCGAGGAGCGGGGCTGGGTCTGCTCATCTGCTGCCGACTGGATTGGCCCCGTTGACTGGCAGCGCGCGGATCGAAATTGCCCTCCGGTTTGGCAAGAACACGCGGCGCGGGGCGAGCCTCAGGCGCGGGGCGCACGGTGTGTGGGGCACTGGGCCGCGCCGGGGGCGCAGCTGCGGGCGGCGCAGGCTGCGGTTGAGCTCCCGGCCTCGGTTGCGGCTGGGACGGTTGCGGCCGGGACGGTTGCGGCTGAGCCGCCGGCGGTGCGCCGCTGGGGCGAGCAGCGCCTTCGCGACCGCGGTACTGGTCCAGGCGCGGGTTAGTGGTGTCAATGTTGCGATTGATGATCTTGTTGTTCACGGGCGGACGACCGGGCCCCTCGGGCTGGCGAACCCTGTTCGCGCGATCGAGACGCGCGTTGTGGTCCTGAATGTTCTTGTACTGCACGCCGCGGTGGATGGAATTGTATCGGTCGATGTTGTTTACGTTGACGTTGCGGCGGAATACGCCGCGATTGACGTTCACGTTGCTGTAGCGATTATTCACGTAGACGTTCGTCTCGTGAATGTAGGGGCGGCCGCGGTTAATCCATCCGGGACCGTTCCAGCCGTGATAGTAAATACGGCGGTTATGCCAGTCGCAATCGCGGTTCAGCCACGCGCCGATAAGGAAAGCGACTCCGAAGGTGATGGCGACTCCCCAAAGCGGACGCCGGTGGTAGCAGATATACGGGTCGTAAACCGGCACGTAAATGTACTGGGGCTGATAAGGCCAGATACTGATGTAATCGGGCTCGACGATGACCTGCTGCTGCGGCGTGGTGACGAGATTTCCGACGCTATAGGCCATGCGGCGCAGGCGTTGAACCGACATCATCACGTCGGTCGACTGATTGGCGTATGCCTGGCCGAGGGTCGTGGTCCAGTCGATCTTGTCGGCCATCATGTAAATCACCGTGGGATAGTGCGCCACGGCCTTGACGCTGACGTCCCAAGGCTGGTCGTCAACGCCGCTGGGTCCATAGGCGCGCACCCAGCGGGCCGCTTCGTCAACGTCGTCCACAAACGTGGCGGCGACGAGAACCTGGGAAAGAAGCGGATCGGGATAGAGCGCGATCGGCGCGAGCAGATTGTCGAGCTGGTCGGGTGAAAAGGATTCGTAAGAATCGTCCTCGTATTGAGAGGCGGATTTTGCGGCGGAAGGGGCCGAAGCGGCTTCCAGCAGCGATAGATTGGCGAGCGAGAAGACGAGCAAGACTGCCAGCGCTCTACGCATGAGTGAAATTTCTCCTTCCGGCCGAGCATGGAAAGTTCCTTTCGGGGCGGGAACCTGCTCGGCGAAGTCGCCTGAAAGATACTCACGGGTAAAATTGAGCGCAGTGATACCTATCACACGTATCGCGCTATTCTGAAACCTCCGGGAAGCGCTTTTGAGCGGGCAAGTGCTGGGCGTTTATCTCAGGGGTGGCATGCGGCGAGTGAGGAGATGGTTAGACCCTGCCGCGCCAAGCCGGTGCGCAATTCCTCGTACACGGTGCCCCAGACAGGGACGTGACCCTCGATCGAGATGCCGCTGGCTTTCAGATCCAGAGCTTTTCGGCTTCCGCAGATTTCCAGCTTCTGGAGGTCCGCTTCCCCATTAATGCTTTTCATCAGTTCGTAGTCCCCGTAGACGGGGATACCACCGATCACGACCAGTTCTACGTCGGCTGGGGTGGCCTCGATGATCGCGCGATAGGAGTCCGAACCATGATTGCGCAGGACGAGCAGGTCGGCGAGAGCGTGGGGAGCGATTGATCCAATGTCACCGGATAAGCTGGCCATCTTGGCTGGAATCGTCGTCACCATATTCACAAGTTGTGCATCGTTGAAAACCGGAGGAGGGCTGGCGCCGGCCGGAAGATTCGCGAGAGTTGGCACAAGGCTCCAGCGACGCGCGAACTTCAGCTCGTCCATCGAACCATTGCTGCCACTCGGGCTCCAATCCGGCGCCAAAGCAGTGGGTACGCCCGCGGTTCTTGCCGCAATTACGTCCGCAGTGGTGCCGTAGAGGTCAAGATTGCTCTTGGGCGACCAAACCAGCGAGACGCCAATATGCTTCATGCGGGCGAACTCCGGAGGCCCGAGCGCGACACCGTGCAGCAAAATGACCTTGGGGACAAGCAAGCCTTTGCCGTCCAGAGACTGAAATTCCTGATGGGAACTTGCGTCACCGGCTTTGCCTTCGGCCAAATGAAAAACGGCCGCCTGGTAAGTGCCGTCGGCCAACTTCTTCAATACGTCGCTGGTGTCGTTCGGTGAAAGGCGAAGCGGAAAGACTTGATAATAGACCTGTTTCTCCTTACCGCCCTTCGGATCGGGAATTCCGGAAGCACCGTCCAGATTGCGAGCGAGTCCTCTTGAGCATTCCGAATCAGGTCCCACGAGGCCTCCGACAAGAGAAGTTTCGCCGTTCACCACGGCCTTCACTTCGCCGAAGAGATTCATCTCGCACGACCAGTGTTTTCGGTTGTCCCGAAGCAGCACTTCGCGAGGTTCGGGTAAATCCATCAGGTAGTCCGTGACTTGTTGCCAGTCGTACCGGCTGTTGAACAGGGCGGCATGCTGCCATGCAGGAAGGAAATTCCACGTGATGTGGTTGTGGAGATCGACCATGCCCGGAAGAATTATGTCGTTCGAGAGTTTCAGGAATTTGCCGGGAGGTGTTGTACCGTCGGACTTGCTGACGTCAGAGATGCGGTCGCCCTCGATCGTGATGCGATAGCCCGGCAGGACGGTTTCCGGGGTCACGACCGTTCCTTCAAGGACCCAACCATTTTGCCCTTGGGCGCGTGGCGCCGCGAAAACCAAAGCCGCGAGAAGGGTGAGAGAGCATAGCCGTTGCTTGTTCATCGTCGCTCCCAAATCAAAGATGTAAAGTTCGATTGGGGCCGCTATGGTGCTAAAGGGAGAGATAGTAGCGGGTGAGCCTGTAAGCCGGATTCTGTGCGCCACGCGACCCGCGTCCCGATTTGCATCGAGACGCCGCAGCACGCGCAACGCGGCGATCATTCCTCTAGGTCCCGGATCGCTCCGGGACTCAAGCAGCCTACCCGAGGGTCGCAGCAGCTCGCTCTTTCGAGCGAGGAGCATACGGGCTGGGCCAGCCCTCCCCTCCTATTTGGCCTTGCTCCACGCGGGGTTTTCCGTGCCCCGGATGTCGCCACCCGGGCGGTGGGCTCTTACCCCACCTTTTCACCCTTGCCAAATGCGCCGGACCGAAACAGGCGGGCTTGAGGTTTTTCCGCAAGCCTGCCGCCGAGGTCGTGACGTCACCGGCGGTATATTTTCTGTGGCACTTTCCGTAGCCGCGCCGCTGGAATGAACTCGCGTTCACCTGACGACGCAACCCCCTGGCGTTACCAGGCGCGTTGCCCTGCCGTGGCCGACTCTTGCGAGCTCACCACAGCTGGAGTCCGGACTTTCCTCCCGTCCCGGTAAACCGGGACCGGCGATCACCCGGCTCACCCGCTCGTTACATTATACCGCGAACTTTGCGCCTCGAATCCCTTGTTCTGTGATCCTCGTCAGCCTAAGATTCCGGTTAATGGACGCTCTTGCAGCTAAAGACTTCCTCGTTCAGCAGACAGTTGAGCAAGCCGCACTCGATCGGGTTCCTCTCTCAGATCTCAAGAAACGCATGATGTACTTCACCGAGACCGGTGAAATGACGGAAGACCAAGTTCAGTTAAACGATGCTTTCGAAGCCGAATGTGATGACGCTGAATATGAGGCGAAGATCGGCAAGCTCATGCGCCGCGCCCATGCCCGGCTAAAGGAGGAGAACACGTCCCTTGCATCCACCTGGGACGAAGCAGTTCAGGAACTGAGAAAAGGCGATCACTATCTGCTGGTTCTTCTCGGGGACACCTCCGGTCAGTTTTTGAGCCCACCCCTTTCCTCCTGGAGCTTTTGGAAGTTGCTTGGCGTTGCCCTCCTAGTTCTCGTCCTGGGCATGATCCTTTTTGTAGTCATGCTTCACCGTGCAGATTCGGTGCCACTGAAGCGGCCGTAGGCGAATTCGACGGCGCTAGAGATTCCGAGAAGAGTCATCGAAGAACTACTTGGTGCCGATTAGCTTTTCGAATTGCGCTTCGGTGAGAATTTCGACGCCGAGGGATTTTGCTTTTTCGTACTTCGAGCCGGGATCGGCGCCGACGACGACATAGTTCGTCTTTTTGCTCACCGATGAGCCGGCTTTGCCGCCGTGCGATACGACGAGGGCTTCGGCTTCCTCGCGCGAGCGATTGGCCAGCGTGCCGGTGAAGACGAATGTCATGCCGGCGAATTTCGAGCTTTTGGGGGCGGCGCGCTCGTCCTTCATATTCACGCCGACCGCGCGCAGGTGGTCGATGAGCTTGCGATTGGCGGATTCGGCGAAAAATTCGCGCACGCCTTCGGCGATCTTCGGGCCGACCTCCTCGACTTGCAGCAATTCGTCCTGGGACGCGTCACGCAGCTTTTCCATCGAGCCGAAATGCGCGGCCAGAAGCTGCGCGGTGCGCTCGCCGACGAACGGGATGCCGATCGCGTAGATCAGTCGCGCCAAGCTGTTCTTCTTGCTCGCGGCGATTTCATCGAGCAGGTTCTGCGCCGATTTTTCCGCCATGCGCTCAAGTCCAGCCACGGATTCGAGATCGAGCTTATAGAGATCGGCGAAATCCTTCACCAGGCCGTTTTCAATCAGCTGCACGACGATCTTGTCGCCGAGGCCGTCGATATTCATGGCGTGGCGGCTGGCAAAATGCAGGATCGATTCGCGGCGGCGCGCCGGGCACGAGACGTTGACGCAGCGGTAGGCCACTTCGCCTTCGGTGTGATAGACGCGCATGCCGCACACGGGGCACTTCGACGGCATCTCGAACTCTTCTTCCTCGCGCCCGTGCTTCACGACCTTCAGAACGTGCGGGATCACTTCGCCGGCGCGCTCGACAAGCACGGTGTCACCCGCGTGGACGCCGAGGCGGCGTATTTCGTCGAGATTGTGCAGCGTCGATTTGCTCACGGTGACGCCGCCGATCTGCACAGGCTCGAACACGGCAAACGGCGTCAGCACGCCGGTGCGGCCGACGCTGACCTCGATGCTTTTCAGCAGCGTGGTCTCCTGCCGGGCGGGATACTTGTAGGCGATCGCCCAGCGTGGGGCCTTCGACGTGTAGCCCATCTCGTTCTGCAGCGAGACTTCGTTGACCTTGATGACCACGCCGTCGATTTCGTAGGGCAGCTTCTCGCGCCTGGTTTCGACGCGATCGATATACTTCTCGACATGCTCGATCGAAGGGCACACTTTCCAGTCGTAGCTGGCCTTGAAAAGGATCGCGGTCAGGGCTTCGAGCACTTCGGAATGCTTTTTCTTCGGCACGCGCCCATCGACCAGCAGGTAGTAGGCAAAGAATTCGAGCTGGCGCGAGGCGGTAATCTTTGGGTCCAGCATGCGCACCGCACCTGCCGCCGCGTTCCGCGGATTCGCGAATCGCTTGCCGCCCTGCGCCTCCTGCTGCTCGTTTAACTTCTCGAATGCTTCGCGGGTCATCATCGCTTCGCCGCGAACTTCGAAATGCGGGCCGATTCCCGCTTTTTTCAGCGTCGCCGCATCGATCGCCAGAGGGATCGAACGAATCGTTTTCACGTTCGGCGTTACGTCTTCGCCGGTCGTGCCGTCTCCGCGGGTGAGGCCGCGCGCGAGCCTGCCGTGTTCGTATTGCAGCGCCAAGCTCAAGCCGTCGAATTTCTGTTCGCACACGTATTCGACGGTTTCGCGACCGGTCGTCTGGGTGACGCGGCGATTGAATTCGCCGAGCGCTTCGAATGAAAAGGCGTTGTCGAGGCTCATCATCGGCACGCTGTGGCGGAACTGCTGGAATCCTTCGCGGGGCGCGCCGCCCACGCGCTGGGTCGGCGAATCGGGCGTGGCGAGCTCCGGATGCGCGGCTTCGAGTTCCTTGAGCTGTGCCATCAGCTTGTCGAACGCGGCGTCGGAAATTTTCGGGGCGTCGAGCACGTAATAGAGGTGCTCGTGATAGCGAATTTTCTCGCGCAGCGCTTCGATTTCTTTGGCGGCTTTGTTGCCACTCGGCATGGAAATTCCCCGGCGAGGTGTGGTCGGTCAAATCTCGCGGGTATTATACAATGTGCGATTGTCCGAGATAGCCGGGACGAAGCGATGCCTGAAGAAATCAAAGACGCGCTGCTGATCTACAACCCGACGAGCGGGCGGAAACGCCATACTCGTTTCGAGGAAATCGAGCGCGCCGCGCGCATCCTGAAAGAGGCGGGAATTGCCGCCGAGCTGGCGCCCACGACGGGGCCGGGCGCGGCGATCCGCATCGCGCGGCAGGCCGTGGACCAGCGCCGCGGGATGGTGATCGCCTGCGGCGGGGACGGCACGATCAACGAGATCGTCAACGGCCTGGCACACAGCCAGGTGCCGATGGCGCTGCTGCCGGCCGGCACGGCGAACATTCTGGCCAAGGAACTCGGGATTCCGTGGGACATTCCGCGCGCGGCGCGGCTGATCTCCGGAGGCTCGATCCGGCGCATCGCCCTGGGTGTCGCGACGCCGACCAACGGGAATCATTCGCCCGCGATTTCAAAAGACGGCCGATATTTTCTTTCCGTGGCGGGGGCCGGCCCCGACGGCGCGATCGTCAACGGAGTGCACGAAGGACTGAAGAAAAGCGCGGGCGTGTTTGCCTACTGGGTCGAGGGATTCCGGCAGCTTGTCAGCTACGCGTTTCCGCGGATGCGCATCCATTCGGGTGGGCAGGAACGCCACGCGACCATCATTGTCGTCGGCCGGACGGCGCATTACGGCGGCCCGTTCAAAATCACCACCGAGGCCAGCCTGTTTGAGGACTCGTTCGAATTTCTGACGAATACGACGCGAAGCCGGCTCGGCTATCTTTCCTGCCTGCCCGCGCTATTTTCGGGCACGCTGCGCAAAAAGAGCGGCATCGAGACCTGGAAGTCCACGGAAGTGATTTGCGAATCCGCCGACGGCGAACCGGTGTACGCTCAGGTCGACGGCGAGCCGGTGGGGCCTTTGCCGATAGCGTTCCGGATCGTGCCGGACGCGCTTTCGATTGTGACGCCGGCCGCGCAGTAGCTCGAATTTTCCGCACAATATAAACGTGGAACCCTTCACACACGCGTTTACGTCGCTGGCGCTGGCGCGCGCCGGTGGCCGGCGTCTGCCGCGATTCGGCGCGACGATGATGATCGTTTCGGGACTCGCGCCCGATCTCGACTACGCAAGCTACGTTGGCGGCGCGGGCGCGTTCATTCGGCTTCATCGCTCCGCGCTGCATTCCGTTGCTGGGTCGGCGGTAGTCGCGTGTGCCGTGGCCGCGGCCTTTTGCGCGCTCGACCGCAAAATGCCGCAGAAGAAGAAATCGTTTTCGCAAACGATTGCGCCGCTTCGTTTCGGCGCCGCGCTCGCCGTGTGCGCGATCGGCGCGGCGGGTCACATGCTGCTCGACCTTGCGAGCGGCGTCGGCGTGCAGCTGCTCTGGCCCTTTCGCACCCGCTGGACCGGATGGGACGTGATCAACGATCTCGACTTGTGGACGTTGCTGCTGCTCGTGCTGGGGCTTTTGTTGCCAATGCTGATCGGCCTGGTGAACGAGGAAGTCGGCGCGCGAAAGAAAGGGCCCGGCGGGCAACGCGCGGCAATCGTCACGCTGGCGCTGCTGGGCGCCTATTTTGGCTGGCGCGCGAATCTGCACAGCCGCGCGAACGATCTGTTGCTTTCGCGCGAGTACCACGGCCGCGTCGCGCTGTCAGGCGCGGCGTTTCCCGTGTCGTCGGCTCCCTATCAATGGCGCGGGATCGCGGAGACGGACAACACGATGGAAGAGGTCGACGTGCCGCTCGGCCCGGGCGACGAGTTCGATTCCAACCGCAGCGAGACTCTTTTCAAGCCGCAGCCGTCGCCAGCATTGGCCGCGGGTGAAGATTCCGAGGTTGCGCGCGCGTTCCTGCGCTACGCGAGAGTGCCGTTTGCGCGCGTGCAGCCGCTCGAAGCCGGATATCGCGTGGAGATTCACGACCTGCGCTTTGCCGACGGCGACTATCAGCCCGCAAACGTCTTCGTGCGCATCGACTTCAACAGCCGCGTGCAGATGACGCACCAAGGCTTCTTCTTCGCCTCGAATCCCAATCCTTGAAATTGGTCAATCGGCAGAGTGCGGGTGGCGAAACAGGATGCGGCTGATGACGTACAAGACCGCCAAAATCGCGAGCACCGCGACGACGAATCCAACTTTGTGCGCCATTAAAAACAGCAGCACAGCATCGCCATAGCGCACCGCCAGAATTCCCTCGATGAAATAGCGCAGCCCGCGACCGCATAGCAATGCCAGCACGAACGTCTTCAGCGGAACCTGAAACACGCCCTCGGCGAGCACAAACACCTTGAATGGAAAAGGCGCCGGCAGAATACCCGGGATGAAAACGCTGAGAAACGCGTTGTGCTGCACCCAGCCCTTCACCTTGTGCGCGCCGCGATGGCGGCGAAAATAGGCCTCGCCTCCTTTTTTCGCGAGCAGGTAAATCCAGATGCAGCCGGCGACCGAACCGAGGGCGGCCATCGCGCAGTAGTACGGCATTCGCGCCGGCCGTTGCAGCGAGAGATCGATCACCAGCGCGTCGGAAATAAACGGCAGCGTCAGCACCGACGAGTCGAGAAACGTGGCGACGAACAATCCCCCGCCGCCCATCGTGGCGACGAGCGCCGCCAGCCAATGCGGCATTTTGAGCTGATTCATTTCACGGCAAGCCCGGAAAGCGGGCCGATTGTAGCAGAGTTCTTCGCGCGTCCCGGACGAACGACGTTCGTTCAACGCAAATTGCTCAATCGCATCCGCTCAGCTAGAATCTGCGCTTGAGCAATTCTCCCCAGAGAGCGCCACTGATCGCCGGTCTGAACGAACGCCAGAGCGAAGCCGTACTCACAACCGAGGGTCCGCTTCTCATACTGGCCGGCGCCGGCACGGGCAAGACGCGCGTCATCACCTATCGCGTGGCGCACCTGATCGAGCTTGGCGTGCCGCCGAGCTCGATTCTCGCCGTGACGTTCACGAATAAAGCTGCCGGCGTTATGAAGGAGCGCATCCAGGAATTATTGCGTGCGAGCGGGCTGGCCGGCTTCGACGTATGGGTCTCGACGTTTCATTCCTTCTGCGCGCGGCTGCTCCGCCGCGAAGCGCAGCACCTCGGGCTGCCGCGCGATTTCGCGATCTACGATGACGACGACCAGACAGCCGCCGTCAAGCGCGCGATCTTACAACTCGGATTCACCACCGAAGACTATCCGCCGCGCGGCGTTCGCGCGCAGATCAGCCATGCGAAAAACCACGGCATCACTCCGGACGAAATGGAAGCGCAGGCGCGGGAAATGCGCAATCCCGGGCGCGAGGACGCCGCGAAGATTTGTCGCGTCTACAACGATATCCTGCGCAAGGCCGCGGCGCTCGATTTCGACGATCTGCTTCTCCGCGCGGTCGATCTGCTGCGGGATCATCCCGACGTGCGCGCGCGGTGGAGCGGCCAATTCCAGTACATCATGGTCGACGAATTTCAGGACACGAATCGCGCGCAGGAGGAATTGGTTCGGCTGCTGGCGGGCGAGCGCAAGAACGTCTGCGTGGTGGGCGACGAGGACCAGTCGATTTACGGCTGGCGCGGCGCGCGCGCGGGCAACCTGAAACGCTTCACCCAGGACTTTCCCGGGGCCAGACTGATCCGCCTCGAAGAAAACTACCGCTCGACGCAATCCATTCTCGACGCTGCCGCCGCCGTCGTGAAAAACAATTCCGACCGGCTCGGCAAGAATCTTCAAGCCACGCTCGGAGCGGGCGATCCGCTGCGCTATTTCGAAGCGCCGGATTCGATCGCGGAAGCCGAATTCGTCTGCGAAGAGCTGGCTTCGGTGTTGCGCGAGAATTCCGACGCCCGCGTCGCCGTCCTCTATCGCACCGGCGCGCAATCGCGTTCATTCGAAGAAGTGCTGCGGCGGTTGGGCATCCGCTATCGCGTCGTTGGCGGGTTCAGCTTCTACGAGCGCGCCGAAGTTCGCAACGCGCTGGCGTACGTCCGGCTGATTTTTCATCCGGAGGATGACGTCGCTCTGCTGCGGGTGCTGAACGTGCCGCCGCGCGGAATCGGCGCGACGACCGTGGCAGCGCTTGAGGCCCGCGCGAAAGAAACCGGTAAATCGCTCTGGGAGACGATTCGCGCAGGCAACGTTTCGACCGGCAAGAAAATCGCCGGCGCGCTGAATTCCTTCCGTGAACTGATCGAGCTGCTTCAGGATTTATGCCGCGAATTGCCGCCAGCGACGCTGATTGAGTGCGTGCTCGATCGCACCGGCCTGCTGAACTGGGTCGAGCAGCAGGACAACATCGAGCACACCTCGCGCGCGGAAAATCTTCGCGAACTTTCGAACGCCATGGCCGAGGCCACCGAGCAGGGCCAGACGCTCGAGGATGTGCTCGATCAAGCCTCACTCGCCAGCGACGCCGATCAATTTCAGGAAGACGTTCCCGTCTCGCTGATGACGCTGCACAGCGCCAAGGGTCTCGAGTTCGACGCCGTTTTCCTGGCCGGTCTCGAGGAGGGCGTGCTGCCTCACAGCCGCTCCATCGACACGCCGGCGGAGGTCGAAGAGGAGCGGCGGCTTTTCTACGTCGGCATGACGCGCGCGAAGAAATCGCTCGTGCTCTCGCGCGCGATTTATCGCCGCAGCTACGGCGAAGATCG
Organism: uncultured Acidobacteriota bacterium; assembly: GCA_963769415.1. GTDB lineage: Bacteria > Acidobacteriota > Terriglobia > Acidiferrales > UBA7541 > Palsa-295. Next base: position 345,799 of record CAVYLM010000005.1, on the reverse strand, counting down.
CCTGCGCGCTTCCCTGCCGTCGCGCTTTCTCGCCGAAATTCCGCGCGATCTGATCGAAGCCGCCGCCGGATCGCAATCCGAGCCGGGCGAAACGCGGCGTTACGAACCCGATCTGGAATTTTCGCAGCAGTATTCCCATCGCCGCGCTCCCCGTACGCCATACGGCCGGCCGGCGCTCCAGCCTCGCGGCAACTCCAGCTCCAAGAATCCGCTCATCGGCAAGCGCGTGCGGCACCTGAAATTCGGCATCGGCACGATCATCGAAGTCGAAGGCGACGGCGAAGACCGCCGCCTCACGGTCAGTTTCCAGGACTACGGCCCCAAAAAGTTGCTCGAACGCTACGCGAATTTGCAGCTCGCCTGAGCGCTCGGTTTGCCCCGCATGTCCTTAGGGACAGGTTGCGCGGAAGGTGCTCACAAGGTAGAGTTTTCGGCATTCGCACCGGAAAGGCGGCGATTTGGCCCCACAGCTGTTCCGCACGAAGAACATCGACCAGCTCATTTCCGACGCCGACCGTCCGGAAATGCGTCTGAAGAAATCGCTCGGCTGGCTGAGCCTTACGTCGCTCGGCATCGGCGCGGTAATCGGGTCCGGAATTTTCACGGTGGTCGGAACCGCCATCGCCGGACAGAAGCTCAGCGCCAGTTCGGTCCTAAACGCTCCTCTCCTCGAATACTTGATTTATCACTCCGCATCGTTCGGCCGGCCGGGAGCAGGCCCGGCGATTGCGATTTCGTTCGCGCTGGTGGGCATCGTGTGCTGCTTCGCGGCGCTTTGCTACGCGGAATTGGCGGCGATGATTCCTATCGCGGGCAGCGCGTACACGTACACCTACGCCACGATGGGCGAGCTGATCGCCTGGATCATCGGTTGGGACCTGATTCTGGAATACGCCGTCTCGAACATGGCCGTCAGCGTGGGATTTTCGGCCCACGTCGTCGGTCTGTTCGATTGGTTCGGCTGGCACCCGGATTTGCGGTGGGTTACGCCCGCGTATCTTCCGGGCGGACTGAGCGACCTTCAGGGCAATACGCTCTACGATCCCGGCTGGCATTTCGGATTCAACTGGCCCGCGTTCGTGATCGTCATGCTGCTCACCGTGGTGCTGGTGCGCGGAATCAAGGAATCGGCGCAAACAAACAACGTGATGGTGCTGTTGAAAATTTGCGCCATTTTGATCTTTATCGGATTCGCGTCGCACCTTATTCATCCCGCGAACTGGCATCCGTTCGCGCCCAACGGCTGGCCGGGCATTCTCACCGGTGGATCGATCATTTTCTTCACCTACATCGGGTTTGACTCGGTCTCGACGGCCGCCGAGGAATGCAAGAACCCCCAGCGCGACCTGCCGATCGGCATCATCGCCACCCTGGTGGTTTGCACCGCGCTCTACATCGGTGTTGTCGTGGTGCTCACGGGTATCGTCCCCTGGCAAACATTGGTCGACGACGCCGCACCCGTGGTGAACACCATGAAGCGCCTGCATTTTGGCAACATTCGCCTCGCGGTCCTGATCGGCGCGCTTCTGGGTATGATTTCTTCGCTGCTGGTTTTCCAGTTGGGCCAGGCGCGCGTGTGGTTCGCGATGTCGCGCGATGGTTTGCTTCCGAGGATTTTCAGCCGCGTGCATCCGCGATTCCGCACGCCGGATTTTTCCACCTGGGTCGCGGGGATCGTCGTCGGCATTCCCGCGGGGCTGCTCGATATCGGCACGCTTGCGGATCTTTCGAACATCGGCACGCTCTTCGCATTCGCGCTGGTGGCCGGCGGCGTGCTGATTCTGCGATTCCGCGAGCCGGACCGGACGCGGCATTTCCGCGCGCCCGGCGGCTTGCTTGCGCCGATCGTCACGATCCTCACATGCCTGCTGCTGATGGCCGGCCTGCCCATCATGAACTGGCTGCGCTTTTTTGGCTGGCTGGTGATCGGCCTGTTTATCTATTATTTCTACAGCCGGAAACACAGCCAGCTTTCGACCGCCAACATGGCGGCCGCGAAAGGAGATCTTCGCTGATGCGCGGGTTCGTACGCCGATCGCCGAAACGATTCCTGCGCGCCGCGCCCGCGCTTCTGTTCGCGATTCTGTTTCTCGCGCTGCCTTCCTCATTCGGCTGGGGCGACAATGCCGAACGCATGATCGTCGACAAGGCCATCGATACACTGCCGGACGAAATGCTGCCGTTCTTCCAGGCCAATCGCGCGTACCTGGTGCAGCATGCGACCGACCCGCTCGATGCCGAGGCGCGCACGCCAGCCGAGCAGCCCAAGGGATTCATTCAGCTCGATCACTACGGCGCGTACCCGTTCGCCGCGCTGCCGCGCACGTACACGGCGGCGGTTGCGAAGTTCGGCCGGCGCCAGCTCGATTCGCGCGGCTTGCTCCCCTGGCAGATCGGCCTTTACAGCAAGCAACTCACGGATGCTTTGCGCGCGCACAACTGGGACGACGCGAAACTCTCCGCGGCCATCCTCGCTCACTACGTTGCCGCGGCGCACGATCCGTTCAAGTCCACGATCAATAGCGATGGCGCCCTTTCGAATCAGCTGGGAATCAACGTACGATTCGGCGTTGGCCTCGTCGACCGCTACCAGCGCTTCTTCTTCCTCAAGCCCAACGAAGCGGCGTTCATCCGCGATCCGACCGATCACGCGTTCGAAATGTCGTTCGACGCGCACTCCTGGCTCGAGAATATTCTGATCGCCGACCGCCGCGCGCACGAAGGCCTCACCGGTTATCCCAGCGAATACTACGATCGTTTCTACGCGCAGGCCGGTGCCGTGCTCATTCGCCAGCTTTCCGACGCCTCCACCGACCTCGGATCCTACTGGATGACGGCGTGGATCAACGCCGGACGTCCGCAATTGCCGGGCAACTAGGCTCACGTGGCGACGCAAACGACGACGCGGCAACCGACGGTCCTCGACGCGCTCCCCAAGGCGGAATTGCACCTGCACCTCGAAGGCTCGATCCGCCCGGAAACGGCCGTCGAGCTGGCCGGACGCCACGGCATGAAACTCACCGCGGCGGAAGTCGCCGCGCGCTACAACTACTCGAATTTCGCCGGATTCATCGAAGCGTTCAAATGGGTCACTTCGTTTTTGCGCGACCCGGAAGATTACGCGCTGATTACCCGCAAGCTCGCCGAGGAACTGGTCCGCCAGAACGTCGTCTACGCTGAAATCACGATTTCCGCCGGCGTAATGCTTCGCCGCATGCAGAATGTGGAAGCGAATTTCACGGCAATTCGCGAAGCCGCGGAAAGCGTGCTCTACCGGCGCCTGCGAACTGGCTGGATTTTCGACGCCGCGCGGCAGTTCGGCCCTGAAGCCGCCAGCGAAGTGGCGCGCACGGCCGCCAAGCTGCACCGCTCGGGCGTGATTGCGTTTGGGATGGGTGGCGACGAGCTGGCGTTCCCGACCGTAAACTTCCGCCCGGCGTTCGATCTCGCGCGCAGCGAAGGATTGCGCATCGTCTGCCACGCGGGCGAAGTCGGCGGGCCGCAAGCAGTCCGCGAGGCGGTGGAAATTCTCGGCGCGGAGCGCGTCGGCCACGGCATCGCCATGATGCACGATCCGGCGCTGGCCGCGTCGCTGGCCACGCGCCATGTGGTGCTCGAAAATTGCATCTCGAGCAACATTTCCACCGGCGCGCTTGCCAAGCAGACCGGGAAGCCGGACGCGTCCGTCGCGGAACATCCGCTGGCAAAGCTCATAGCGCAGGGTTCGCTTGTTACGCTCTCGACCGATGATCCCGCAATGTTTCACACGGATCTGCTGTCCGAATATTCGCACGCGGCTTCGCTGGGCCTCTCGAAAGAGCAGCTCCTGCAGCTCGCCGAACAGAGCTTCAGCTCATCCTTTCTGCCGCCTATCGAAAAGCGCCAGCTGCTCGAGGACTTTCGTGCCGCCGCAAAATCGGCGGGGCTGCTATAATCGGCCGCAGGAATCAACGCCGTCCAGGAAGAAAAATGAAAGCTCACGTCTGGGTCATGCTGAAGTCCACCGTTCTCGATCCGCAGGGGCAAACGATTCAACGCGCGCTTTCTTCCCTCGGCCACGCGAAGGTGCAGGGCGTGCGCCAGGGCAAATTTTTCGTGCTCGAGCTCGACGGCATGACACGGGCCGAAGCGCAGTCCGAGGTTGAGCGCATCGCCAAGGATGTCCTCACCAATCCCGTCATCGAAGAATTCCGCTTCGAAGTGCTCGACTAAGCCCGTTTTCGCGCCGCAGCAACCGCCCGCGGCGATCTAAGCTACTCAAATCGTGCAAGTTAACGGAAGGCAATCGTCTCGTTATTCCGACGACTCCTAGTACCGTCGGTTCACTTCAGCCCTGAAATGCATGTGCTACCATATTCAGGTTGCCGCTAAGCGGTTCCTTCGCCGCGGCGTCCCGGAGATCGTCCTTTATGTGTGGGATTGTCGGCTACATCGGCCAAAAGCGCGTAGTTCCCCTGATCCTCGACGGCCTGCGACGGCTCGAATACCGCGGCTACGATTCAGCGGGCATCGCCGTGGTCGGCGAAAACGGCAAGCTGGATGTGCGCCGCGCCCCGGGCAAGCTGCGCAATCTCGAGGAATCGATCCGCGCCACGCCGCTCGAAGGCGTCTACGGCATCGGCCACACGCGCTGGGCCACCCACGGCCGTCCCACCGAGGAAAACGCCCATCCGCACCGGGACTGCAAAGGCGAGATCGTCGTGGTCCACAACGGGATCATTGAAAACTACATCGAGCTGAAAAAGCAGCTCCTCGCCGAAGGCCACAAGTTCGTCACCGAGACCGACACCGAAATCATCGCGCACCTCATCGAGAAATTCTCGAAGGATGCTCCGCTCGAGGAGGCCGTCCTCCGCGCGGTGAAAGCCATGACCGGAGCCTACGCGCTCGTCACGCTCTCGACGAAAGATCCGAACAAAATCGTCGCCGCGCGACTGGGTCCGCCCATCGTGCTGGGTCTCGGCGACAAGGAGTTTTTCGTCGCCAGCGACATCCCGGCGATTCTGGCGCACACGCGCAGCGTTTTCTTCCTCGGCGACGGCGAAATCGCCGTGGTCACCCCGCAAGGCATCAAGCTTTTCGATTTCGAAAGCCGACCGATCAACCGCCCGGCCCAGCACATCGCCTGGGACCCGATCATGGCCGAAAAGGGCGGCTTCAAGCATTTCATGCAGAAGGAAATTTTCGAGCAGCCACGCGCCGTACGCGACACGCTGCTCGGCAGAATCTCGCAGGAAACCGGAAAAGTCTTCCTCGACGAAATGGACATCAGCGAGGAGGAATTCAAGAATTTCCACGACGTCAAAATCGTGGCCTGCGGCACCAGTTGGCATGCGGGGCTCGCCGGCAAATTCATGATCGAGCGGCTGGCGCACGTCCCGGTCGAAGTGGATTACGGCAGCGAATTCCGCTACCGCGACCCGATCGTCGAGAAAAACAGCCTGATCATCGCCATTAGCCAGTCCGGCGAGACGGCGGACACGCTCGCCGCCGAGCGCGAGGCGCGCCACAAAGGCGCCAAGGTTCTCTCAATCTGCAACGTGGTCGGTTCGATGCTCACGCGCGAATCGAACGGCACGATTTACACGCATGCGGGCCCCGAAATCGGCGTCGCGTCGACGAAAGCGTTTACCGGCCAGCTCACGGCCTTGCTGCTCACAGCGCTCTATTTCGCCCAAACACGCGGAAAGCTCAGCTCTGCGCAATCAAAACTGCTGATGCAGGAGCTGACACGCATCCCGCACAAGATCGAAGACATTTTGAAGCGCGACTCGGCCATCGAAGAACTCGCGAGGCAATTCTTCCGCCACACGGATTTCCTCTATCTTGGCCGGGGCATTCACTACCCTATCGCCCTCGAAGGCGCGCTCAAGCTCAAGGAAATTTCCTACATCCACGCCGAAGGCTATCCCGCCGGCGAGATGAAGCACGGCCCCAACGCGCTGATTGACGAAAATCTCCCCGTCGTGATCATCGCCACCCGCGACGAATCCGACCACGATTCGATGACGCGCTACGAAAAGACCATCTCGAATTTGCAGGAAGTGAAGGCGCGGGACGGCATCGTCATTGCCATCGTCACCGAAGGCGACCAGCTCGCCAAGGGAATCGCCGACCACGTGTTCGAGATTCCCGGCGCGCCGGAACTCATCGCGCCGATCCTCGAAATCGTTCCGCTTCAGCTGCTCGCGTATCACATCGCCGTGCGCCGCGGCTGCGACGTCGACCAGCCGCGCAACCTGGCCAAGTCCGTCACGGTTGAATAGCCTATTCAAGCGAATGCCGCGGATATAAACTGTCCGCCATGAATTCCCGTCCGTTGCGGTCTTCGGCGCTTATCAGCCTGCTCGCCATTTTCTTCTCCGTTGCGGCCAGCGCGATCGCGCAAGCCCCGCCGGCATCGCAAACCACGCTCACGGCGATAAAATTCGGCGGGCTGGATCGCTACTCCGAGCAGCAGGCCACGCTCGCCAGCCAATTGAAAATCGGCGCGCCCGTAACCATCGCACAGCTCCAATCCGCGTCCGATCGCCTGGCGCAGTCGGGCGCCTTCGACAAGATTTCGTATCGCTACACCACCCGTGGAGCCGAGCTTTCAGTCGAGTTTCAAGTCGCTGAAACAAAGAATCGCCTGCCCTGCGTATTCGACAACTTTGTCTGGTTCTCGACGGACGAACTCGACCGCACCTTGCGCGCGAGAGTGCCCCTCTACGACGGCACCGTGCCCGAGCGCGGCATGACGTCGCATGAAGTCTCCGACGCGCTTCACGCGATGCTGCAATCGAATGGGATCGGCGGCACGGTGGACGGCCTACCGACCTTGAACGGCGGAAAATACACAAACTTTGCCTATCGCGTGGACGGCGTGTCGATGCCCGTGCGCAGCATCCACATTCCCGGCGCTTCCGCCGTCCCCGAATCAGAACTTGTCGCCGCGGCAAAAGAACTCATCGGCAAGGACTATTCGGGAACGGACGCCGAATACGTCGCATCGCTCACCCTGCTCGCGATCTATCACCGCCACGGTTATTTGCAGGCGCATTTCGATCATCCGCAAGCCAGCATCCCCGGCAACAACCGGACCGGCGCGTCTTTCGACATCGCGCTGACGATGCCGGTGAATGAAGGACTGCAATATTCCTGGGACCACGCCGCGTGGACCGGCAACCACAAGTTTTCCCCTGACGAGCTCAATGGCCTCCTGACCATGAAATCCCACGAAGTAGCGAACCAGGACAAGATCAACGCCGGCCTGAAAGCGATCTGGACCGCGTACTCGAAGCAGGGATTCATCGACGCCACGGTCCTGCCGCAAGTGTCGCTCGACGAAGCCACGCGGCTCGTGAGCTACGACAATGCAGTTGACGAAGGCATCCAATACAAGATGGGACAGCTTCATATCACTGGTCTGGCCGATCGAACCAGCGCTGACATTCTAAAGAAGTGGCCGATCAAACCCGGACAGCCCTACGACGCCACATCCGTCGAGGATTTCTTGAAGAAAACCGCGTTTCCGAAAATCGCCGAGTCGGGCAGACCACCGGGCGGCGTTGAAGAGAAACTGCAGCGCGACAAGGAAAATGTCACGGTTGACCTTATCCTCGCATTTCGATAATTTCCCGAGAATGCGAATCCCGCGTCTGTGCGCCGCTTTGTTCTTGTGTCTGTCGGTGGTTCTTCCCGCGAAGGCGCAGCAGCCCGCCGATTCCGGCAACGGAAAGCTCGCCTCCGTGAAAGTCACCGGTTCGAAGAAATATCAGCCGGAGCTGATCGTCGCGGAAACCGGATTGTCCGCCGGCTCGACGATCACCCAAGCCGACCTCCAGAACGGAGCCGATCGCCTCGCCCGGCTCGGCCTCTTTTCCAACGTGCAATACCGTTTCGCCAGCGAAGACGCCGGCGTTCGCGCCGAGTATCAGGTCATCGACGCGCCCACGTTGCCGGTATGGTTCGACAATTTTCCTTGGTTCACCGACGCGGAATTGTCGGCCGCGCTGAAGAAGGAAATTCCGCTGTTCGACGGCACCGCTCCCGAGGGCGGCTCGATTCTCCACGAACTCACCGGCGCGCTCGAACGCCTGCTCGCCACGCGCGGCGTGACTTCAAGCGTCTCCAACGAGATCGCCATCGCGCCCGTCACCAATCGCCGCGTCCAGCAATTCCGCGTCGAGAATGCCGGAGCAAATATCGCCGGCGTCGAATTCAGCGACGCGCTGGCGCGGAGCGAACGCGGCATTCAGCAGCGGCTCTCCGACATTGTTGGCCAGCCGTATTCCCGCACCGTCTTCGAGCTTTTCGAATTCGAGCAGGTCCGGCCGGTTTATCTCGAGCACGGCTTTCTCCACGTCCGCTTCGGCGACCCAAGCGCTCGCGTCAGCGGCAGCGGCGCCGCCGCAAAGGTCACCGTCGTCGCCCCCGTCGAGCCCGGGCCCGCGTTCGCGTGGAACGGCGTCAACTGGACCGGGAACTCCGCGGTGTCGACGGCCGTCCTCAACGTCCTGGTTGCGCTCAAGCCGGGCGATCCCGTCGACGGCATGAAACTCGAATCCATGTGGGACGCCGCGCGCGACGAGTACGCCAAAACCGGCTATCTCGACATGACACTCACCGCCAACGAGCAGTTCGACGAAAGCGCCAAGCGCGTGAGCTACAACGTCGCAATCAGCGAGGGCCCGCAGTACCACATGGGCAAGTTTGTCCTCACCGGCCTGTCGATCGAAGGCGAGCGCCGCATTCGCGCGGCCTGGGGGATCGCGCCCGGTGCCGTGTTCAACAAAGACATCTACGAGGAATTCGCCGCCACCGGAATCAAGCAGGCGTTCGTCGGCCTGCCCTTTCACTACGAAAAAGTCGGCCGATTCCTGCAGGAAGATCCGCAAAAAGGCCTCGTCGACGTTTTGATCGATTTCCAGTAAACGCCTCGCATTTTCGCTTCATTCGGGCGTGGAACTTTCCGTCTCGTCCCTGCGTATAGTTGTGATAGGAAGGCTATGCGAGCAGGAATGAGCGCGATGCGAATCATGATCCCCCAGCCGAAACGAGTTTTCCCAGCGGCAACGCTTCTGACAGCGGCTTTCCTTGCCGTCGCATTTCTCTCCGGCTGCGGCCCCGAAACAGGCCCATCCGGAACGGTTGATCGTTCGTACACGGTCAGCGGACCGGTGCGGCTTGAGCTGGCAAACGGCAGCGGCAATTCGCGCGTGTCGGTCGGCCCTGCCGGCGAAGTGCGCATCCACGCCGAATTCCGCGTGCGCGACTGGCCCTGGGACGACCCCGACCGCACGCTCAAAGATCTTCTCGCCAACCCTCCGTTTTCGCAGGAAGGCGACTTGATCCGCATCGGCGCGTCCGGCTGGCACCGAACGGAATTTTCCGCGGACTACACCGTCACCGTCCCGCCCGATACGCAGATGCGCGGATTTTCGGGCTCGGGGAATCTCGAAGTCGACGGGATCGCCGGCCCCGCAAACTTCACCGTTGGCTCGGGGAACATTCGCGCGACGGGTATTCAAAATGACATGCGCGCGATCGTCGGCAGCGGCAACGTCACATTTGCCGACGCGAAAGGGCGGATTGACGCAGCGGCAGGATCGGGCGAAGTGGTAATTCGCGGCGCAAAGGGCGACGTGCGCGCGCGCACGGGCTCGGGCGAGATCACCATCGAGCAGCCTGCCGGCAACGTCGAAGCCTCGGCCGGCAGCGGCAATATCGAAGTGCGGGACGCCACGGCGGACCTGCGCTTGCACAGCGGTTCGGGCGAAATCAACGTCGAAGGCAATCCCGGGCCCGCGAATTTCTGGGACATTCGCGCCAGCTCCGGCGACGTGACGCTTCACGTGCCCTCAGGCGCAAGTTTGCGTTTCTACGCGCACACCGCCTCCGGCGACATCAGCGTCTCGGCCCCGTCGGTCTCGGATCGCTCCTCCGACAGCCGGCATGATTACGAGGCGCGTCTCGGCGACGGCAAGGCTCGCGTCGAGATCGAAACTTCCTCCGGCAACATTTCTTTGCACTAGCTGAGCCATTCACCCGGCTCTGTCATCCCGAGCGAGGTCCTTCGTTTTCGCGCCCCGCAATGCCGCATCGCGAGCCTCCCAAATCGTCGTCTCGTGAATCTTCACGGTGTCCTCCAGGCGTCGCGCATATCCTCCCGCCAATACGATCGCGGTCGGCGCGCCGTGGCGGCGCGCGTAATCGAACACCATCGCATCCCGCCGCGCCAAACCCTCCATCGACAGCGACAGCCCGCCCAGCTGATCCTCGCGGTAAGGATCGGCGCCCGCAATATAAAACAAAAGCTGCGGCGCAAAATCGTTGAACGCGTGATGCAGGTGCCTCTCCAGAATCGCGAGGTAGTCTTCGTCGCCCGTCCCATCCGGCAGATTGATATCCATCGTCGACGGAGGCTTCGGATGCGGATAGTTGCGCTCCTGGTGGATCGACAGCGTGAAGACGTTCGCATCGCCGCGAAAAATCTCCGCCGTCCCGTTCCCCTGGTGCACGTCGGTATCGACCACCATTGCCCGTTCGATCGCGCCATCCGCCTGCACCCGCCGAATGGCGATCGCCACGTCGTGAATCACGCAGAATCCTTCGCCGTGATCGGGACACGCGTGATGAAATCCACCGCCGATATTCGCCGACCATCCGTCCGCGAGCGCGCGCCGCGCTGCCAGAATCGATCCGCCCGCGGCCAGCCAGAAGGCGCGAATCAATTCCTTTGAGTATGGCACCTCGAGCTTCGCCTCTTCGTCCGGGCTCAGCGTCCCGGTCTTCAGCTTGCGCACGTAGTCCGCGGTGTGCACGCGCAGCACGTCTTCGTCGGATGCAGGCTCGGGCGCGAGAAAATCCTCCGCCGTGGCGGATCCATCCGCGAGCAGCCGGTCGTGAACCAGCCTGTATTTCTTCGACGGAAAAACGTGCGCGCCGAGATTCAGGTCGTACTGCTCGTGATAGATGAGCTTCAATGGCAGCAAGATTTTCCGAGCCTACCGCGACACAATTCCAAACGCAAACTCCGGATTTTGTAGCGCCGGCATCCTGCCGGCGTTCTTCTGTAAATGTTTGGCGACGCGATAATGGAACATTTTACGGTGGAAGCGCGGGCCTTCAGGCCCGCGAGCGGCCATCTTGGATGACGGAGCTTCAGCCCTGGTCTTAGCCTCGCCGTACCCCGTCGCCGCTGCTACCATCTAATCCGCCATGAAAACCGTCCTCCTACTCATCTGCTCCAACGTTTTTATGACCACCGCCTGGTACGGCCACCTGAAATATCGCCAGGCCCCACTCTTCCTCGCCATCGTCGTCAGCTGGCTGATCGCCTTCGCCGAGTACTGCTTTCAGGTTCCGGCGAATCGCATCGGCTACGGCGAGTTCACCGCGTTTCAGCTGAAGATCATCCAGGAAGTCATCACGCTCTGCGTCTTCGTCGTCTTCGCTTGGGTCTATCTTGGCGAGCGCGCGAAATGGAACCACGCCGTTTCATTTCTGTTTCTCGTCGGCGCGGTCACGTTCGCGTTCTGGGGCAAACTGTAGCCGTGATCAATGGCTCGCGCCATGCTAAGCTCTTCCCCATGCGACGCGCCCCAGCCATTCTGGTCGTCTTGGCTCTGCTGGCGCTGCCGCTCGCGCCTCTGGCCTGGGGCATGGCTTGCGAATCGGCTTCCATGCCCATGATGTGCTGCATGATGCACACGACGCACTCGCCGTCCGGCAAGCCGATGCTTTGCCACTGCACGGGAAAATCCCAAAAGCCCGCGCCGGATACTGGACTGATCGCGCCAATTCCTCTCGCCACCGCGGCAGCGCACGTCGAAATCTCCGCGCCGCAGGACGCCCGCGATCATTTCCTCGCGTTAGCTGAATCAACGGCTTCCGGCTACTCCTCCGCTCCCTTCGAACCTCCTCGCGCCTAGCTTCATTCCACCGCCTCACAAAATTCAATCTGGAATGGAGCACTCCGATGCGGAAGTTTGTACGTATTCTGCTCGCCGCGGCGCTTTTGGTCTACGCGCATTCCGCGCGAGCCACTATCCTCGGCACCGTTCGCGGAATCGTCCACGACCCGCAGCACCGGCCCATCGCCGGCGCCGACGTGAAATTGCAATCGAGCACGTCCGCCTGGTCGCACGCGGCGCAGACCAACTCCGACGGCGAGTTCGAATTCGACGCCGTGCCCCTCGGCGAATACGAAATCATCGTCACGCACGAGGGCTTCGACGCAGCCACGCGCAACATCGTCATCGACTCGGGTGAATCGCCCGTCTTTCACATTCCGCTAAGCGTCGCCGGTGTCGCGCAGCGCGTCGTCGTCAGTTCGGCGACAGGCGCCGTCGACACCGAATCCTCCACTACGCAAACGCTCGTCGATCGACTGCAAATCTCGGAAACTCCCGGCGCGGACCGCACCAACAGCCTGCAAATGATCACCGACTACGTCCCCGGCGCCTACATGGTCCACGACCAGCTCCACATTCGCGGCGGGCATCAAGTGAGCTGGCTGATCGACGGCGTGCCCGTGCCTAACACCAGCATCGCCAGCAACGTCGGCCCGCAGTTCGATCCCAAGGACGTCGACTACCTCGAGATACAGCGCGGCGGCTACGCGGCCGATTACGGCGACCGCACCTACGGCGTCTTCAACGTCGTGCCCCGCACCGGCTTCGACTTCAACAACGACGCGGAGCTGACGCTCACCTACGGCAATTACAACCAGACGAACAGCCAGGTCAGTTTCGGCGGGCACTCCGAACGCCTCGCCTACTACGCGAGCGTCAGCGCGAACCGCACCGACAACGGCCTCGAAACTCCGGACCAACCGATTCTCCACGACCTCGGCGACGGCGTCGGCGGCTTCGGCTCTCTGATTTTCAACGCCAACCCGAACGACCAGCTTCGCCTCGTCGCTTCCCTGCGTCGCGACTTCTACCAGGTGCCCAATGCGCCCGACCAGCAGGCCCCCTGCCCGCCGAACACGATTCCGGACGGCACCGAACAATGCGCTATTCGCGACATCGACCGCGAAGCCGACTCCTTCGCCAATTTCTCCTGGGTCCACACGATCGATACTGGCGCGGTCCTCACCGTTTCGCCCTTCTACCATTTCAACAGCGCCGATTACGTCGGCGGTCCGACCGATTTTAGCGTTTCACCGCTCGACCGCCGGCGCTCCAACTACGTCGGCCTTCAATCGGCCATCTCGCTCACGAAGAAAAAGAACAGCCTCCGCGCCGGCCTGTACGTCTACGGCCAGCACGATAGCTACGTTTTCGGCGTCGCCTCGCCCGATCCGGATTTCGCGATTCCGGTGCAGCCCGCAGCCGTTTGGGGCAATCTCGAAGCGATCTTCGTACAGGACCAGTTCAAGGCGACGTCATGGCTCACGCTGAACGGCGGCGTGCGCCTCACGCATTTCGCCAACACCGCGATGCAAAATCCCGTCAGCGAAAATTCCGCCGATCCTCGCATCGGCGCCGCGATCGACATTCCCGGGCTGCACTGGGTCCTGCGCGGGTCCTACGGCCGCTACTATCAAGCGCCGCCTCTCGACACCGTGACGCCCGCGCTGCTCAACGGCGAGCCCGGATTCGCCTTTCTCCCGCTTCATGGCGAGCGCGACGAAGAATACGAGGCTGGCCTCGCTATTCCCTTCCGCGGCTGGCTGCTCGACGTCGACTACACGCACAACGCCGCGCGAAATTTCCTCGATCACGACGTGCTGGGCAACTCGAACATCTTTTTCCCGCTCACCATCGCTCGCGCGCGCATCCGCGCCTGGGAAACGACGCTTCGCTCGCCCGAGATCGCCAAGCGCGCCCGCCTGCATCTTTCGTATTCGCACCAATACGCGCAGGGCGCGGGCCCCGTTACCGGCGGCCTCACCGACTTCACGCCGCCTCCCGCGGGCCTTTTCTTCCTCGATCATGACCAGCGCGACACGCTCAGCGCCGGGTACAACCTCCAGCTGCCCGCCCGCGTTTGGACCACCGGAAACCTGAATTTCGGCTCGGGATTTCTATTCGGGGACGGCCCGCAACATCTGCCGCCGCACGCCTCGTTCGACCTGGCCATCGGCAAGGATTTCGGCGAGCGCTTCTCGATTGCCTTCACCGCCGTCAACATCTCCAACGAACGCTATTTGCTCGACACCAGCAACACCTTCGGCGGCACGCATTTTAACGAGCCGCGCCAGCTGATCGGCCAGGTCCGTTGGCATTTTCATTATTGATGCGCCGCGTTTGGCTGCGGCGTTACAATGTCCCTTGCAAGGAGTAAAAACGTTGCCTAGCAAATTCTTCCGGCAGGCTCGCAAGAAATCCCGCGCGCCAATGATCTTGGGTTTGTGCCTCGCCGCTCTCGCGCTGGGAATTTCCGGCTGCAAGAAAGCCGCCGAGCCGCCCGCGCCGCAGGCCAAGCGCTACCACCTGGTCGGGAAGGTCATCTCCATCGACCAGCAGCAGGCCTCGATCATGGTCGACGGCCAGGAAATCGTCGGCTTCATGTCCGCGATGACCATGCCCTATTCGGTCCGCGACACGAAGCTCCTCGCGCCTCTCGCGCCGGGGGATGAAATCACCGCCGACGTCGTGGTCGACGACAACGGCGCGTACCTCGAAAACATCGTCGTGACCAAGAAAGGCAGCGGCAAAGGCCCCACTGGCACCACCTATCCGCCGAAGCCTGGCGACAAAGTGCCCGATTTTGCCCTGGTCAATCAGGACGGCAAGCGCATCCACCTCAGCTCGTATCAGGGCGACGTGCTTCTCGTCACGTTCATCTACACGCGCTGCCCGTTTCCCGACTATTGCCCGCTGGTCTCGCGCAATTTCTCGAAGATCTACGCGTCGCTTCGCAAGGATCCGTCGCTCGGACCGAAAATCCGCCTGCTCAGCGTGAGCTTCGATCCCGCACACGACACGCCCGCGGCGCTGCGCAAATATGCCGACACGTTTCGCGCGACGACCGGCGGCGATCCGTTCGATCGCTGGCAATTCGCCGTCGTTCCAAAGAAGGATTTAGTCGACGTCGCGAATTTCTTCGGCTTGTACTACAACCTCGATGGCGACCAGATCGCGCATTCGCTCAGCACGACGGTCATTTCGCCCGACGGCACGGTGTACAAGTGGTATTCGGACAACGACTGGAAGCCCGACGACCTGATCGCGGACGCGACGCAGGCGCTTCAGCCGGGCAAACAAGGCAGCGAGCGCAATGCCGGCCCGCGCACGGAAAGCACGACTCCCACCGCTGACTAATCGTTCGAGTTAATTTTTGCGATCGAGGATGAAATCGGGGACCGCCAGCAGCGCGCGCCGGTATTCGCTGTCCGGCAATTCTTCGAGCGCCGCCTTGGAGTGTTTCACGTAGTCGCGCGCGAGGCTCGACGCGCGATTCAAAGCGCCCGTATCCTTCACCAGCTTCGTAATCTGTTCCGGCCGCACGCTCAAAAATCCGCGCTCTTCCAGCACCTTCGCGACCAGCCGCCGCGCTTCGCCGCTCGAATGCCCGTTCGAATTCGCTTCCGTCTCCAGGGCAAAAATCAGCGGCAGCGTAACTTTCCCTTCCTTCAAATCGCTCAGCACCGGCTTGCCAAGCTCTTCGGGCGACGCCGTGAAATCCAGCAAATCATCCACAAGCTGAAACGCCAGCCCCGCGTTGCGGCCGTAGGCCGCCAGCGCCTCTTCGATATCTTTTGGCAGCTTGCCGAGCACCGCGCCCAGCCGCGCGCATCCGCTGAAAAGGCCGGCGGTCTTGCGATACGCGAGCTCCGTCGCGTCCGCCTCGGTCAGATCCATGCGCCCGAGCCGCGTCAATTGCAGCAGCTCGCCCTCGACCATGTTCTGCGTCAGCCCGATCAGGATGTCGAGAATCGCGAAATTGCGCTCGCGCAGCGCCAGCTCGAACGACTGCATGTACAGCCAGTCGCCTCCGAGCACGCTCATGTGGTTTCCCCAGCGCGCGTTCGTGCTCGGCCGACCGCGCCGCGTCTGCGCGCCGTCGATCACGTCGTCGTGGACCAGCGTCGCGCTGTGAATCATCTCGACCACCGCGCCCATGCGGATCGCGCCCGGCCCGCGGTATCCCGCCGCGCCCGCCGCCAGCAGCAGCAGCGCCGGCCGCAGCCTCTTCCCGCCGCCTTCGCGCAGGTAGCTCGCAATTTCGGCCACCGGCTCGATGGCCGCATCGTTCTGCGCGGCAATCTCCTGCTCGACCAGCGCCAGATCGTCGCGCACCAGATCGAATATTTCCTTGGCGGTTTGAACTGCGAAGCCCATGTCGATGGTCTTTTCGCCCGTGAACTGACTGAGTCGCCTGTTCCCTGCGCTCGCTACCCGGATTTACCTCTTGCCTCCCGGTCGTCGAGCCTGAAGAATCGTCGAAAATTCGCCGCGGTCGCGGATGCCACTTCTTCTGGCGCCAAGTTTCTCACATTCCCCAAGGCCTGCGCCACCTCAACCACAAACGCCGGCTCGTTGCGCTTGCCTCGCCTTCCCTGGGGCGGAAGAAAAGGCGAATCCGTCTCGGTCAGCAAACTTCCCAACGGAATTTCGCGCGCCACATCGCGGAGATGCTGCATTTTCGGGTAGGTCACATTGCCCGCGAACGACACGAGAAACCCCATGTCCAGCCCGCGCTTCGCTTCAGGCAGGTTCGCCGTGAAGCAGTGAAAAATTCCGCCCAGGCCGCTCGAACGCCAGTCCTGTTCGAGAATCTCAAGGCAGTCGTCCCATGCGTCGCGGCAATGGATCACGATCGGCTGCTTTGCCGCCCGCGCCTGTTCGAGTTGCCGGCGGAAAACCCTCTGCTGCACGTCGCGCGGCGAGTGGTCGTAGTGATAGTCGAGTCCCATCTCGCCCCAGGCAAGCACCCGCGGATGGCGCGCCAGCTCGTCGAGCCGCGCAAAATGCTCGTCGGTCGCGATATTGGCATCATGCGGGTGAATCCCCACGGTCGCGTAGATCCAGTCGTGCTGTTCGGCAAACGGAATCGCGGCGTCGAGCCGGTCGGTCGGCGAGCTGCCGCTGCCGATCGCGAGCAGCGTTTCGACGCCCGCGGCGCGCGCCCGCTCGAGCATCGCCGCGCGGTCCGCATCGAACTGGTCCATTTCCAAGTGCGCGTGTGAGTCAATTATCTGCATTTTACGGGGTCGGAGCTTCAGCTCCGACATAACAGGTCCGCACGCAGCGCCTTCCTATGCGCCGCTTCTCTCGCAGCAAGTCTTGGGATTCGCAGCCGAGGCCATCGCCCATTCGGCCGTTCACATCCCACCCGCCTTCCTGACCACAAGCACCATGTCAGTCGCGTCGTTATCGAGCGGCGTCTTTTTGAACGATCCGTACTCCTCGACGATTTCTAGCCCGGACATGGCCAGCAGCGCGCGCATCTGTGGGTAGGTGTAGTAGGACATTTTCAGCGGCTCGATCTCCTCGTTGACAAGCTTCTCGTCGTAGTACGTCCGATATAAGAAGGTAGCGCTGAAAGTCTGTGCGATCTTGTCGTAAGACTCTTTCCGAAAATAGCGACGCACGATTTTCACGGGATCCAAGTCGACGTGCCACTCCAGCTCCAGAATTTCTTCTCCGATCCCGGCGGGAATCAGCTCGAATTTCGGATAGAAGACGTCGAACGCCAAGTGGCCGCCGTCACACAGATGCGCCGCGGCGGTCTTAAGCGCGGCGACCTGATCTTCCAGCGTATACATGTGCTGGAGCGGGCGAAATGGAATAATCACCAGCGGAAATTCCCGGCCCAGCCGGAGATCCCGCATGTCGCCGTCGTGCAGCGTCACTCTGCCGCGTACTTCCGCCGACTCCGCCTTGAGATGCTTCCGCAACACTGCCAGCATCGGCCGCGAATTATCCACGCCTTCGATTTCAATTCCCTCGCGCGCAATACCAAGCAGGACTCGGCCGGTCCCGCAGCCGATTTCCAGCACCGGCCCGCCGGACTTGCGCGCCAGATCGACGTAGAACGCTAGGTCGACGAGGATCTGCTTTTCGGCAAGCTTCGCGTAGGCGGCGTCGTAGTATTTCGCCGAGACGTCGTACGAATCGACCAATCCAACCATGGCGCTCACATTTTCTCCGGGGCGGTGATTCCGAGCAGGCCGAGGGTGGTGATGAGCTGTTCGCGCACGAGCGAAGTAAGGCGCAGCAGGAACGCGCGCTTCTCGGCGTCCTCTTCCGAGAGGATGTGGTGCTTGTGGTAGAAGACGTTGAAGGCCTGCGCCAACTCGAAGGCGTAGCGCGAGAGAAAAGCCGGCTCCTGCGCCCCGACGGCAGCATCGATGCGCGCGTCAAGCGATCCCGCCAGCAAAACCAGGTCCCACAAATCGTCGCCTGAGACTGCGGTTAGAAATTTCGCGACGTCGATTTCGCCCGAGCCGATTCGCCGGATGTTCGTCGCGTCCACATCGGTCAGCCTGTCTTCACCCTTGCGGACGATTCCATTCACGCGCACGACGGCGTATTGGACGTAGGGGCCGGTTTCGCCTTCGAAGCTGAGCGCGTCCTTAAAATCGAAGGCGATGACGGTCGAGCGCGTGAAGCGCAGCAGGAAATAGCGCAGCGCGCCAACCGCGATCGCATTGGCGATTGCGGCGCGCTCAGACTCCGGAGAGTCGGCGTGACGATCGTCCACTTCTTTGCGCGCGCTGACTTCGAGGCGGTCGATCAGGTCGTCGGCTTTCACGCCCTGGCCCTTGCGTCCGCTGACTTCGATGTAGGGCTTCTTGGCGTCCTCGGCGGGAATTTCGTAGCCGAGCTCCAGCGCGCAGCGCGGCGTGAGCGCGACCACGTTGTAGGAAAAATGCTTCAGGCGATCGGCCTGCTCGGTGTAGCCGAGCGCGCGAAGTCCCTGCGCGACCACTTGCTGCGGGTAGGCCTGGCGCGAATCGATGACGTTGTAGACCTCGTGCGCGTGGCCGAATTTGGGTGCGCCCGGCTCGTCGGCATTCGCATTCGTGACCCAGGCTTCGTGACCGCTGGGATGCTTGTGGAAACGGTTGTAGTGAAAATCGCGGCTGAGCAGGCCGAATTTCCAGAGATGGTAGGCGATGTCCTTGCCGACGTAGGTGACGGTGCCGTTGGAGCGGACGATGATTTTCGCTTCGGCGAGTTCGGACGGCTCCTCTTCGGCTGAGACGGCTTCCGCGGGCGTTTCCTTGTCGGTGGGAAGCTGCATCACCCAGCAACCCTGGTTCTTCCCGCTCGCAGCGAGCTGGATCGCGCCTTTGGATTTCAGTAGCTCGAAGGCGGCATCCCAGAATTTCAGGTGCAGGATTTCGCTTTCGCGCGAGAGAAGATCGTAGTCGATGCCGAGGCGGTCGAGCGTGCGCAGGTGGCAATGAACGATGGCGGTGGCGACGAGATCGGCCATTTTCGCGACGTCGCCGTGGCCTTCTTCGATGTCTTTCAGGGTTTGCGCGCGCAATTCGAGGCGCGATTTGTCTTCGGCGAGCCATTGCGTGATGCGCGCGTAGAGGTCCCAGCAGGAATAGTCGAACTGCGGCGCGGCGGCGAGCTTGCGGACCTCGTCGAGCGATTTCGGTTCGACGTGCGTGAAGCCGAGGACGACGTCGGCGACCTGCACCCCGGTGTTGTCGATATAGTTCTGCACTTCGATGCGGCGGCCGGTGTAGCGGAGGATGCGGCCGAAGGTGTCGCCGAGCACGGCGTTGCGCAGATGGCCGATGTGCGCGGCCTTGTTGGGATTGATGCTGGTGTGCTCGACCATGACCTTGGGCGCGTCGGGTGCCGGAGCGGATGCGGCGCCGGCTTCTTCGCACGTGGCGCGAAAGAATGCGGCGCGGTCGATGAAAAGGTTGAGGTAGCCGCCGCCGGCGACTTCGACGCGCTCGACGCCCTTAGGGAGCTTGAGCGAATTGGCGATCTCCTGCGCCAGCGCGCGGGGCGGCTTTTTCAACCGCTTGGCCAGCTCGAAGCAGACGGGCGAAGCGACTTCGCCCATGGCGAGCTTCGGCGGGCGCTCGGTGACCACGGGCACGTCGGTCTTGTAGCGCTCGTGAATGTGGTGACGCAGCGCCTTGCGGATGCGGTCGTCGACAGCCTTATACACGTGGCTCCTTGGGTGAAAGGAATCCAGAGATTATACGGTGTGTTGCTCCGAAATTTTCGAGCCGATGTTTCTCAGCGCCGGGATTCCCGCGGGCTTGACCGCCGCCCTGGTAGGGGCGTAGCTGACCAAGGCTCGGTCACCTGAACTTGTTCTGTACTTTCGTACAGGTGTATTTCGCCTCGGAAGCTGCTATCGTCGACTCGTAGTTAGTCAGCAGGTCCGCGATTTGCCTCGCTCCAAACGACCCGCAGTCGAAACCAAGCGGTAGAAGCAGCAGAACCAAAACAAAAAGAAAGAAGGACGCAACTTTGACGGCTCGATCGAGGCGTCACCCGCAGCCATTTGGGATTGGTGTCTCCAGCTCTGCTCCGACCGCGACCATAGCCGCGGAGCGGCGGTTGAACTTAGCCCGGCACGCAGCTCGCCCGCCGGGGCGGGCGCAGCGGAGTGCCGGGAATTCCCCGGCTACGCACGCAAGTCCCGGAGGGACGGTTGAGTCTTTCTCCAGTTTAGTCGCACATCCTCCGCACATTCGGCGAATATCGGCGGGGTCGGTGCATTCTAATCGACACAAGGTGCCATTAGGCGTCGTCGTAAGTCATAGAAAAAAAACGCTCGGTGCACATGCTGATCGACACAAAATTTCGAGGTCCCATCAGCGCGTTTTCGCGCGTTCCGGCACTCGTTTCCGGCTCTCTGCCCGGCACCCGGCGCGCCACCCCGCTTTCGTTGACACAGCATGCGCGGGCCGACTAGTATCGTTTTTCTGCGCTTCCCGCAGCGGATACGCCGAACACTTCATGAGTCAACCACACGCGCCGAAGGACAAGCCGAAGTTCTATCTGACGACGCCGATTTACTACGCGAACTCGCGTCCGCACGTGGGGTCGGCGTACACGACGATCGTGTGCGACGTGATCGCGCGGTACAAGCGGATGTGCGGGTACGACGTGGCGTACCTGACCGGGACGGACGAGCACGGGGTGAACATCGAGCGCGCGGCGGAAGCCAAGGGGATCACTCCGCAGCAGTTGGTGGACGCGAACCAAGCGATTTTTCGCGATCTGTGGAAGCTGCTGGGGATCACGCACACGGATTTCATCCGGACGACATCGGTGGAGCACGCGCGGGCGGTGGATACCCTTGTGCGATGCACGATGAAAAATGATGAGAAGCTACCGCGCGGCAAGCGATCCATCTATAAAGCCAAATATGAAGGGCGCTACTGCATCTACGACAATTTGTATGTGAGTGATACGCCGGAGCCAGCCAACTGTCCAACATGCGGCCGGCCTGCAGAGTTGATTTCGGAAGAAAATTACTTTTTCCGTCTAAAAGCTTTCGAAGATCGACTCCTTGAGTTCTACGAGGCCAATCCGACTTTCGTTCAGCCCGATTTTCGGTTCAATGAGGTTAAGAGTTTCGTCAAAGCAGGACTAAAAGACGTTTCGATCAGCCGCAAAACGATCAAATGGGGTATTCCGTGGCCTGGTGATCCTGAGCACGTCTTCTACGTTTGGTACGACGCGCTGACGAGCTACCTGAGTGGGATTGGATATGCAAGCGACAACGAAATGGAGATATTGAGGTTCGACAGATTTTGGCCGGCCGACCTGCACATGATCGGGAAGGAAATCATCCGGTTTCACGCGGTGTACTGGCCGGCGTTTTTGATGGCCGCGGAGCTGCCGCTGCCGAAGCAGGTGTTCGCGCATGGGTGGCTGCTTTTCGAGCAGGAGAAGATGAGCAAGTCGAAGGGCAACGTGGCGTACCCGGAGCCGATCGTGAAGGTGCTGGGGAACGACGCGCTGCGGTATTACCTGCTGCGGGAAACCGTCTTCGGCCAGGACGGCAATTTCTCGCGCGAAGCACTGTTCAACCGTTACGAAGCTGATTTGGTCAATGGTCTCGGAAACTTAGTGAGTCGAACCCTGGCTATGATTGAACGCTATTTTGATGGTTTCGTCCCCAAGCCGTCGTCGCAGGACGCACCGTTCAATTTGAAGTGGTACGCAGAGGAAACAGCTGAGGGGTACAAGTTTTTCTTTGATTACGTGAACGTCGGTGAATCGGTTTCATTCATACCTCAGTTTGTTTCTAAGGTCTCCGAGATCGTTTCCGGCGTCGACGCTTACCTCACGGACTATAAGCCGTGGAAGATCGCGGAAGATCAACAGCAGCGTCAGCTGCTTGCAGACGTGCTTTATACTGCCGTCGAATGCGTCCGCATGATCACGGTGTTAGCGCATCCGGTGGTTCCGGAGGGAACGCAGAAGATCTGGAAACAGCTTGGCCGGAGCGAAGAGTTGGCGGCGGTACGAATCGATCAGTTGAAGTGGGGAGATACGTTGCCGGGGACTCGGGTCAGGAAGCCGGAGCCGGTCTACCCGCGCATTGACAAGAAGGAAGCAATGGAAAGGATTGAAGCGATGGAAAACGAGATACGGAATCCCGCCACGGCGGGCAAGCCCGCGCCGGCGGTTCCGGCTACACCAGCGAGCGCTGCGCCCGCGGCTGCAGCCACGGCTGGAAGCCCCTCGGCTCCGCTCGGGACAAGCAAGATCACGATCGATGATTTTGCCAAGGTGGAGCTGCGGGTCGGGCAGATTCAATCGGCGGAGCGGATTCAGGGCGCGGACAAGCTGCTGAAATTGATGGTCGATATCGGAGACGAGGTGAGGCAGGTGCTGGCGGGGATCGCGATGGGGTACGCGCCGGAGGAGCTGGTGGGGCGCAAGGTGGTGCTGGTGGCGAACCTGGCGCCGCGGAAAATGCGCGGGCTGGAATCGAATGGTATGCTGCTGGCGGCGTCGGCAGGAGCGGACGGGAAGCCGGTGCTGTGCACGTTTGCGGAAGATATTCCAGTCGGCGCTAAGGTGAAATGACCATCCGGCGATTCGCCCTGGTCTTCAGGTTTGAACGTAGCGCCGGGTTCTTCAGCCCGGCATCCGGGTTTTGAAGTTGGGCCGTTGCCGTTGCATCTCTGCTACGCCTTCATCTTCAGCGCGAAGTCGACGATGGAGCGGAGGGCGATCCCCGTGGGGCCTTTGGCGAGCCAGGGGCGGCCTTCATCGACCCAGCAAGTCGATGCGATGTCGAGGTGGATCCACGGCGTGTCCCCGGCGAACTCCTTGATGAACCAGGCGCCGGTGCTGGCGCCGCCGCCTTTGCCGCTGCCGGTGTTGCGGATGTCCGCGATGTCGCTTTTGATCATCTGCTGATATTCGTCGTCCATCGGCATGGGCCACATTTTTTCACCCTGGGCCTTCGCGCTTTCGAGGAACGTGTCGAGGTAGTCGCGCGGTACGCCGAAGGCTCCCACGTGCACGTTTGCAAGAGCCACTTCGATCGCGCCGGTCAGCGTGGCGGCGTCGATCAGGTGCGTGGCGCCGAGCTTGCGCGCGTAGAAAACCCCGTCGGCCAGAATCAGGCGGCCCTCGGCGTCCGTGTTGATCACTTCGATGGTCTTGCCGGACATGGCCGTCTGCACGTCACCGGGCTTTTGCGCGCGGCCACCGGGCATGTTCTCCGTGGCGGGGATCACGGCGATCACCGGCACGGACGGCTTGAGCGCGGCAATGGCGCGCATGGCGCCGAGCATCGTCGCTCCGCCGCCCATGTCGTACTTCATCTTCTCCATGTTGTTCGCGGGCTTGATCGAGATGCCGCCGGTATCGAAGGTCACCGCCTTGCCGACGAGGCCAAGCACAGGCCCTCCGGATTTCGCGTTTTCCGGCGTGTAGCGCAGCACGATCACGCGCGGGGGCTCGATGCTTCCCTGCGCCACGCCGATCAGCGCGCCCATCTTCAGCTCGGCGATCTTGCGCTCGTCGAGGATTTCAATCCCGAGGCCCGCTTCCTTGGCCATGGCTTCGGCGCGCGAGGCAAGAATCCGCGGCGTCAATTTGTTCGAAGGCTCGTTGATCAGGTCGCGCGCGAAATTCTGCGATTCGGCAAGGATGCGGCCGTGGTCGATCGCCGATTTCAAATCCGCGGATGAATCGAATCCCGCGAGGCCGACCGACCGAATCTCGCGTTCTTTTTTCTCGGTGTGGTATTTGTTCGATTCGAAATCGGCGACGACTAGGCCTTCGACCACGGCCTGCGCCGCCGCGGCGCCCGCTTCTCCCTCGCGTGCGAGGAAAGTGAATTTCTTCACGCCGCGCGACTTCAACTGGCGCAGCGCCGTACCGGCGAACTTGCGGAGGTCGGAAACCTGGAACTTCGCCGGCTTCCCCGCCCCAACCAGGAGCAGCTTCTTCGCCGCGACCCCTTCGGGAAAGTGCAGCAGCAGAAGTTCGAGCGCCTTGCCGGTGATTTCGCCGCTCGAGGCGAGCGACGCGAGCCGTCCGTTCATACCGCGGTTGATTTCGCCCAGAACTCCGTCGAATTTGTCGTCCTTGTCGAAGACGTAGGTTACGAGAGCATCGGATTCCACAGAAGCGTACGGCTGGGACTCAATTTGGATCTGCATGTCTTCCTTTCGATTCTAGCGGTGCCGCGAGCGGGAGATGGCTTCATCCGCCTCGCGTTTGGCTTCCTTGCGCCGTTCGGATTCACGGCGATCGTGGAATTTCTTGCCTTTGCCGATCGCCAGTTCGCATTTCGCCAGGCCATCGCGGAAGTAGATCTTCAGCGGCACCACGGTCATGCCCTTTTGCTGGATGGCGGCGTCGAGTTTTTCGATTTCCCGGCGGTTGAGCAGCAACTTTCGCCGCCGGAGCGGGTCGTGATTGCGCGGCCCCCCGGGCCGGTACTCGGGTATGTGGCAGTTTACCAGCCAGGGCTCGCCGGCGCGAATCTCGGCGTACGCTTCGCGGATCGAGGCCTTCCCTTCGCGCAGGGTTTTGACCTCCGTGCCGACGAGCACGATGCCCGCCTCGAACTTCTCCAGCAGTTCGTAATTGTAGGAAGCGGCGCGGTTCTGAGCGACGATCTTGTTGTTCTCGCGCTGTGCCTTGCGTTCGGCGGCTTTCATGGGCTCGCTATCATAGCCGCCGCGCGCGACCGGCCGCAAGGCGCGGAAAAGCGCATAATTTCGGCTGGATCCGAGTTTAAATTCACACGGGTGTAATGGCCGTGTCTAATTGGGTCGATATTCGTGGGTAGTACCAGCAACGGGGCCGGTTCCTTGCCGCATCATATCCCGGGTGCTAGACTCCCATAGCATCCGCACTATCCTACGGAGGGTTTGTTTGCGCCGTACAAAGTGGTTGCCGCTTTTGGCGTCCGCCGTGGTTTTCCTCGCGGGCTGCCCCAAAGCAAATACAGATTTTAGCGAAGGCCGCAAGGCGGAAACCTTGCAGGACTACGACACCGCTCTGGTCCACTACGATAACGCCCTGCGCGCCGATCCCGGCAACGCGGAGTACAAGCTCCGCGCCATGCACGCGCGCTACGAGGACGCCCAATTCCACCTCGAGCAGGGCCAGCAGGCGCTGCAAAAGGGCGACCTGCAACTCGCGTTGACGGAATTCCAGAAATCCCAGGCTCTTGACCCATCGAATGCCGCAGCCGATCAGCAGGTGAAGAAGACGATGGAGCTGCTAGCCGCAAAGACGAACGCCGCGATTCCGCGGGCCGTCGATCCCAACGCCGCGTACGACGCCGAGCTGACCAAAGAACCGCCGCGGCTGAAGCCGATGTCGCTCGAACCCATCAACCTGAAGATGACGAACGACGCGCGGGTGGTCTTCGAGACGATTGCGAAGCTGGCGGGCCTGAGCGTAATTTTCGATCCGGATTTCACCTCGCGCCGCATCACCGCCGATCTGCCGAACGTGACGCTCGAGCAGGCGCTCGACGACATTTCGCTGGAAAGCAAAGCCTTCTGGAAGCCGCTATCGGCGAGCGTGATTTTCGTGGCGCCGGATACGCCGCAGAAGCGCAAGGACGTGGAAGACGAGGAAGTTCGGACGTTCTATCTTTCAAACACGCTCACGCCGCAGGATCTGACGGAAGTTGTGACCGGATTGCGGCAGCTGCTCGATTTGCGCCGCGTCCAGCAAGTGAACGCGCAGAACGCCATCGTTATTCGCGACACGCCGGACCGGCTGGCGCTGGCCTCGAAAATCATCCGGGACATCGACAAAGCAAAGCCCGAGGTTCTGCTGCACGTGCAGGTGGTGACGGCGAGCCTGAACCGCCTGCGCGACTTGGGAATTCTGCCGGGGCAGAGCGTGTCCGTCACCTTCTCGCCGCGAACGTCCGTACAGCCTGGATCGACTGGTTCCAGTTCCGGTTCGTCGTCGACGGCCGTGAACGCCACGCAAATCACTCTCGATAACCTGCGCAATCTTTCCGGCGCGGATTACAGCGCCACCTTGCCGGGCGCCACAGCCAACGCGATTCTGACCGACAACAAGACGCGGATCATCCAGGATCCCGAGGTTCGCGTGAGCGACGGCGAAAAGGCCACGCTGAAAATCGGCGAGCGCGTTCCGGTGGCGACGGGCAGCTTCCAAACGGGCGGCGTCGGCGTGAGCGCGGCGGCCACGATCAGCCCGCTGGTGAACACGCAGTACCAATACATCGATGTCGGCGTGAGCGTCGACGTGACTCCACGCGTCCACCCGGACGGCGACGTAAGCATGAAACTCGCAATCGAGGTCTCTTCGATCATTGGCCAGAGCAACATCGGCGGCATCAACCAGCCGATCATCGGCAGCAAGAAAGTCGAACACGACATTCGCCTGAAGGACGGCGAGGTCAACGTCCTCGGCGGATTGATCGAACGGACCGAGCAGAATAGCGTCAACGGTATTCCCGGCTTCGCGCAAGTTCCCGGGCTCAAGTATCTCTTTTCGGACAACAACAATCAGGTTCAAGAGGACGAGGTTTTGATCGTCCTGACGCCGCACATCATTCGCTTCCCGTCGATTGAGGCGGACAACCTGCAAACCGTGGCGGCGGGAACGGACTCCAACCCGCACGTGTACCGGCTGAGCTCGGAATCGCTCGGGCCGTCGGACACGCAGGCTCCTTCGCCTTTTGCCGGCCCCGCGGGAACGATGCAGACCCCCTCGCCGAGCGCGCCTGCTTCGGCCGCGGTTGCTCCGGTAGCTGCCTCGCAGCTGCGTTTCGACCCGGCGATGACGACGATGAAGCCCGGCGACTCGAAGATTCTTGCGCTTTCCATTTCCAACGTGAACGATCTTTACTCGATTCCGCTCCTGATCCACTACAACCCGGCGACGATCCAAGTGGAAGAAGTGCGCGACGGCGGCTTCCTTTCCGGCGGCACGCAGGCGATCGCCATCGTCCAGCGGATTGATTCGCAAAAGGGCGATATCGTGGTCTCGGCGACGCGCAAGCCGAATACGCCCGGCGTGAGCGGGTCCGGCACGCTGCTCGGAATCGTGGTCCGCGCGGTGGCTCCAGGGACATCCGCGCTTCAGATTCTTCAGGTCAACGCCCGCGACTCGCAGCAGCGGACGGTTCCGATGGTTTCGCAGGAAGCCACGATCCAGGTGCAGTGAGCGCCGCAATGCCCCACAGTTGTCGAATTTCCGGCATTTTGGCGTTGAGCCAACTCCGGCGTTCGCGCGCGGCGCGGGGACGCCGCAATCGTGCTGCTGAAGCCGGGATGACGCTCCTCGAGCTGCTGGTGGCATCGTCCATTCTGATATTGCTGGCGACCGTGGCGATGCCGATGGCGCGCGTCACCGTGATCCGCCACCGCGAGGAACTGCTTCGCTATCGGTTGCGCGAAATTCGCGATGCGATCGATCGCTACAAGGACGCCGCGGACAAGGGTTTGTTCCAGGTGGCGGCCGGCACGGAGAATTATCCGCCCGATCTCGACACGCTCTACAACGGCGTGCAGTTGACGGGCGCGCAGCAGAACACACGCCTGCGGTTTTTGCGCGAGATTCCGGTCGATCCCATGACCGGCAGTGCCGATTGGGGGATGCGGTCGGTGCAGGACGATCCGGACAGCACTTCGTGGGGAGGCCAGGACGTCTTCGACGTCTACAGCAAGTCGACCGGAACGGCGCTGGACGGCACACGATACGCGGACTGGTAGATCACTGGCAGATCAATGACAGCCTCGATCCACTTACGTGCGAAAGCGAGACCGGCAGCTTTGCGAAAGTCGCGCGGGTTCACATTGCTCGAACTGATGATCGTGATTATGATCATCCTGATTCTCGCGACGATGAGCGCGGTGCGTTACGAGCAGTCCGTGGTGGCGGCGCACGAAGCGGCGCTGCGCCAGGACCTGTTCGTGATGCGCCAGGCGATTCAAAATTACACCCTCGACAAGCAACAAGCGCCCAGCTCGCTTGACGATCTTCACACGGCGCAATACATCGGCGAGGTCCCGACCGATCCTTTCACGCACCAGAAGGATTGGGTGACGGAATCCTGCGACGACGTGCTCAGCCCGGACCAAGTCGCGGGAGGAATCTGCGACGTGCACTCCGCGTCGGACAAAGCTTCGTCCGACGGCACGGCGTACAACCAGTTCTAAGCCGGACCACGATTCATCAGCAGTGGTCGTAACCATCACCATTCGAATATTCGCCCAGCCGTGAAGTTCCGAGGCGCTACGAGCCACACGCCGGCTCGGCATGCTACCGCGCGACGAGACGCGTTGGCATGACGATCGCCTGGGCGTCGGGATTGTAATAGTCGTACAGCACCGATGGCGCCGTTTCCGCGTTGATGCCGAAACGCGTCTTAAAGCCGAACGAGAACGTCGTGCCGCCGGCGCGAGGCCAGAGATAGACAATGACGCGATCCGGAAGCACGTCGAACTGATTGATGTCCCAGCCGGAATCCGTCATGGCCTTGTCGAGCGAGTCGCGGTCCACTTCCGCTCCGGGCGGCAAACCGATCTCGGCGAGCATCATCCCGTAGCCGCGGAAGTCGACGCGTTCCGCTTTCACGGTGCAGTTGACCTTCTCTCCAATCTTGCTGTTTTTCTTGTCGTAGGTAACCGCGAGCCGCAGCGCCTCAGCGGAGTCTTTTTGACGATGTTCGCTTTCGTTTGCGGCGCCAGCGCTCCACGGCACGTAGTATTGCGCTGCAAGCTGTACCGAGGCGTCCGGCGCGCCCCCGGCGCGGCTGATCTCGACGCGGTGCTCGCCCGGCCCCAGGAATTTGGCGAGATCGGCTGTCACCGGAGCGCTGAGATCGCCGCCCGGAGGCAGGTCGATCGCTGCCGCGACCTTGCCGTCAACCAGCACGCTGGCCTTGGAAGCGGGGGCCTTCGCCGATGAGGAAGGCGCGACCGCAGAGGCCATGGCCCGCAGCACGTTGATGGTCGCCTGCGTCGAATACCAAAGGCCGTAACGATCTTGATTTTGCAGCAGGAACAGAGTGGCTTTCCCCGTGAGCGACGGATCGCCTCGCGGCTGCGTACTCGCTCCGCGTTCGAGCGCCTCGAGGACTAGCGCCGTCGTCTCCAGTCGTCCGGCGCGTCCCCAGCCGTAAAACGGCGTGTTCGTTTCAAGCGACCAGTACGCCGAGTTGCCTTCGCTGTGGGCGAGGGATTGCAATCGCTCGAGCGCTCGGCGGGCGGCCGCTTGGTCATCGGCGCTGCCGTTTTCGAGCAGGGCCAGCGCGTAGGAGGCGATCAAGTACGGCTCATCCTGTTGCTGCGTGCCCGGCGCGAGCCACGCAAAAGCGCGCGCGAGGTCGCGCTGGGAAAGCGTGGAGAGATTGTCATGCGCAGGGGAAGCGGTTTGGCGGGACGCCGTCATCGCCAGCACGCGCGCAACGTATGCGGTGAGCATGGCGCTGCGCCGGGCGTCCTCGTCTTTGCTCCAATACTGGTGCGCGGGCCAATAACCATCCGGCTGCATCTGTTTGAGGAGCCACGACTGCGCGTGCTCAATCACCGAATCGTCGACGGGAATCACTTCTTTCGCGTCGTGCAGAAACATGAGCGCATACGCCGTCAGCGCCACATCGGCGGAATCGCTTCTTCCCCAGTAGGTGAACCCGCCACCTTCGGCCTGGTACGAAAGCAGGCGGCCATACCCGAGTTGCGCATACTTACGCGCTTTCATTGTCTCTGGAGACTCTTCGCGCCCGGCCTGCTTTGCATACCGCAGGAGCAAGACGCTCGGATACGTAGACGAAATCGTTTGTTCGCCGCAGCCGTACGGCCGATCGAGAATCGCTTCGATGGCTTCCCACACGTGCGCCATCAGGTTGGGATACACCTTTAGCTCCGCCTCGATGGAGCCGGGAAGCGCGTTTTGCGGAATGGAAAGATTCAGCGCGGCGGACGCTTTCAGGATCTGGCTGTCGCTCGCTGTCCTTTCTTCTCCGAACGGGCGCACGGTGGTTTTCTTTTCGATCGCGTCGGCGGCACTTTTCCCCGTGGCGGTGAGGCGCTGCTTTCCGTTTTTGACGGGCGTTTCGGCTCGCATCGGGAAAACCGCGCGGGCGGAGTCGCTCGCCGCCACGTCCATACGCTGAGTGGACGGGCCGAGAAGAGTCAGCCATGGTTGCGGGACGAGTTTCAGTTCCACCGATTCCGAGTGGTCGAGATAGTTCCGAAGAATGACCGGAAGGCCAATTTCGTCGCCGGCGGTCAAGAATTGCGGCAAATCCTGGTCGGCGAAGAATGGCTGGAAGGCCCGCACTTCTCTTTCGGCAGTGCCGATTCGACCGTCAACGGTCGAAGCAATGACGGAGAGCTTCCACGTGGTGATGGAATCGGCGAGCGGGAACTTCAGATGCGCCGCACCATGGGAATCGGTGACGAGTTCAGGCTGCCACAGAAGGGTTTCCGGAAAATATTCGCGCAGCCTCGGCGTCGAAATAGCAGCGGCGGGGCCCTTTCCTTGCGGGAATTTCGTGGAAACTTCAACTGCTTTCGCGCTGATCTCGGACGTCTCGGTCTGAACCGCTTCCACCGCGGCCTCGACCGTCACCGTCTGGGAGACTGAGCCGACTTGCAGGGTTGCGTTCAGCTGCGTCACTGTGGAAGAGTCGACCGGTACGTTTGTGATCACTGTGTCTTTAAAGCCAGGCGAGAGAAACCTTACGTCGTAAGATCCCGGCTTGACGTTCCGTACGATGAACTTGCCGTTGCCGTCTGTTTCCGCTTCGTAGGATTCGTCCGTATCGTTTCGCTTGGCTATGACCTTGGCGCCAGCGATCGCTCCGCCGGATGGGTCGACCACGGTTCCGCTGATCGCGCCCGATTCGCCCGAGAAAATATTCGCGGGGTCCGAACCGGCTTTACCGGCGGACCCGCCTGCGTAGACGGCGCGCCAGAATGTGGCCGCGTCGAAATCGTCGGCAGTACCGTCTTTGGAATCCGGGCCGCGGCTTCGTATGCCCACATAGTTGATGTCGCTCGTCACGGGGCGCACGGTAGTTCGCTGGCCTGCCTGATACTCCGCATAGGTCTGCAGGACGATCGCATCCGAGTACATGCTTTCATGCCGGAACGTCGCGTAGTAGCGATTCCCCCACGGATCACGCAGGGATTCCCAGTCGATTCCACCTGCGCGGAACGCGTCCGTCAGGTCCTTCTCGTTCTCGGGGAAACGCCCCGCGTCATGGTAGTAGCGAGTGATCGCAGCATCCATCTTGTCCCGGGTGGGGCGGAAGTAGTCGATCAGGTTACGGGAAACAACGACGTCATCGGTCGACGGAGCGTCGGCGGACGAGAAACGACCATCGGGGCCTGCGCTGCGCACCACGACGGTGTAGAAATCGTTCTCGACCCCGAACTCGAAGCGGTAGGCGTGGCCCCAGGGGTCGCGGAGAGAATCAAGCGATAGACTCTTGGCGAGCAGGACCGACTTGAGAGTGTCCGTGTCGCGGATGTAACCGCCCGTTTCGGTGTGGTAACCGTCGATCGCATTCTGGATGGCCGTCGAATACTCGCTGAAGTAAGGCCAATTGATGGATGCGACCTCGAAATCGTCATCCGTGTCGAACTTTTTGTCCGGGCCGGCGCTCTGCAACTCGATCTGGTAATTGACGCCGACGGGTTCGACGTGGATCCGATAACGTGTTCCCCAGGGATCGCGGAGGCTGGGCAGCTGCGTCGTGTCCAAAAAACGCTGGATAGCGGCTTCGCCGCCGGGAGCTTGCCGTAGGCTTGCCTGCGCCTGGATCTCCTTCAGTGCCGGGGCAAGCGGAGGATCGATCACGCTGCCGAACAGCGTGCGCAACCCCGGGTCGTCGTCCGAGCTTTCAAATAGTGATTCGAAACCACTCTGCTGGAGGAGAATTTCAGCGACAAGTTCGTAGCCGGGCGGCAAAGCCTTCGAGGGGTCGATCTTGTCGAGATCGGCTAGGCGGATGCCGGAGATATCGTCGGCCCCCTGCCAATCGGAGAGGAACGCATAGAAGCCGGAATTGCGGCTGAGGTCCTCGTCGGTTCGTTGGCGTTCTTCGACGGCCTTGTCCACGATCACGAGACCGAGCGCGCTCTTTCTTACGTCCCCATCAGCAGAGTCGACGTGGAAATCCGCCTGCGCGTCTTCGCCCGGTCGGTAGGTCGCCTTGGATAGATGCACATCGAGTTGCAAAGATGTGTCGTGGGGAAAGAGAACCGTATGTGAACCGTGTGCTTCGGTCTCGTAGGAGTAATCGCGTGATCCGCGGCCGAGTTCGTACGCCGAAATCGTGACGGGACCCTTGAACTTGTCGTTCGCCTCGAATGTGAGGCTGGCCCGGCCGTGATGCGCGTGCACCATTTGCGAGCTGATGAATCGCATATCGCTGATGGCATCGACTTCCAGAGTTGCTTCCGGATCGTCGGAGGTGAGATGCACTTCGATCGGGTCATCGGGCCGGTACAGAACTTTGTCGGTAGTCACCCGCAGGGTGGAGGGTCCGAAGTGCGAGATATATTGAGCGTGCTGGCCGCTCGCGCCTTTCCCGTCGGTTGCGTGGAACACGAGCGACTGCCCTTCGTCGCGGCTGCCGGTATCGAGAGCGAGGTCGGAAACCTTGGCCACGCCGTAGCGATTGGTGCGAATCTTGCGGAGAACCGACGCGACGCGGCCGACGCCGCTGCCCGTCGACCCCGATTCTTCTTCTTGAATCGAGACATCGCACGATACAGGCGTTCCGTCCGCGTAGTACGTGGAGATGTAGAAATCCACGGCGTGCTTCATGATCACTGCGCCGTCGGGGATTACGTAAATGTGGATCGGATTCTTGGTCAGACGCAGGTCGAAGCGGCGTTCTTCCGTGCGGCCCGAGCTGGGGTCGGTGAAATATGCCGTAAAGCGGGCGTCGGTGAAGCGCATGTAATCGTTATCGGCGAGTTCCTTGTGCTCGTCCGCGAGATCGATCTTCGCGACGAACGCGCCCGAGGCGTCGGTTTCACCCTCATAGACTTTGCCTTCATCGATGTCCCACTTCTGATCGTGGTAGTTCCAGGAGCGTTCGTTTTCGCGCACTACACGGACGTGGCCGCGCGTCACCGGCTGGCCGAAGAGATAGTCGGCATGGACAGTGACATCCGCATTCTGGCCCGGGAGGTAATACGCATGGTCCGGTTTCGCCGTAACGCTGAAATTCGGCAATTCGTAGCGGCTGATTTTGACGGTGGCAGAGCCGCCGCCATCCTCACTGTCGTCCTGGTTGAAATCGGCCTGCAAGCGGTACGTGCCCAGGCGCTGGTTTGCGGGAATTGTCCAGTCCGTGCTCGCGATGCCGAATCGCGAGGTTGTTAATTCCGCTTTGTACACGAGCGTATCGTCCGGATCGAGAATGCGGAGTTCGATCGGCTGATCCGCGACCGCACGATGGTCGGGACCGAACGCCAAAATGCGCGCATGAAGCGTCTGCCCCGGCTGATAGAGGGGCTTGTCGGTGTTCAGCAGGAACTTGGAAAAATGAAAGAGGAGGATCTGGTCGGCGTCGACCTCGGCCGTATATCCGCCAAGCTCTCCGGTGATCTCGAGTTCCGGGCGGTCGGTGTCCGCGGTTGCGGGGATTGCGAAATCGATCGGCGCGTAGCCGCGTGAATTCGTTGTCGCCGACACCTTCAGCGGCGTGGTGGAATCGGAGTCGTTGGCGTCGAGCGCCGCCTGAATCTTTACTCCGGCAACCGGGCGCGACGTTACCGGTTGCACGGCGCGGACCAGCACGTGGATCGGGGCGCCGGGTTTCGCTCCCATCGGATAGGCGACCTGCAGCTCGAACATGTCGGGGGCGATTTCCGACACGGAGATGACTCCCGCGATTGACATCGCAGGCGCGCCCACGGGTGCGGTCGGCGAGACTTTGTACGCCACGCGATACCAGAAAACCGTGTCGATATCTTTTGGTTTCAGATCGGGGAGCGTCACATCGAGTTGGACCTTGCTCGCGCCGGTCGAGATTTCCAAATCGCGCGCGGCGTGGCCGCACGATTCGCCTTTGGTATTGAGCAACTCGATCTCTACGTGAGCGTGAATTCGCTGGCGGCTCGAGCTCTGGACTGCGAGCCACACAACCATTGCCTGGTCGCGCAGCTGCACTTTCGTAGCCGATTCGTTGACGGCGAGAGGTCCAGCGGCACGGCTCGGAGGCACGAACAACAACAGGAACGAGAGGAATGCAAGACAGGTTCGTTGGGGCTGGCGCATGGGCTTCCCACCCCCTTCTTAGTGTCACTGCGTTACGTACTTGGTTGTGCAAGGAGGCTGCAGGGTTGCCCGAGGACCAAGAGACTCAACAAAACGGGCTCAGATCGTGTCTCGGGAAGAAAGCGGAAGGAATTGGTTGCGGGGGCTGGATTTGAACCAGCGACCTCCGGGTTATGAGCCCGACGAGCTACCAGGCTGCTCCACCCCGCAGGATCATCATAGCGGATGCATCGGAGTGGGTCAAACGAATCGGCGAAGTTCAGCGGAGAGGGGGACGGTGAGTGCTGAGGGGCAGGAACGGCTGCATTATTTCTTATAGACCACGCCGCCTTTCATTACGAACGAGACATTCTTCAGCGTGCCCACGTCTTCGAGCGGATTGCCGGCGACGGCGATGATGTCGGCGAAATAGCCGGGCTCGAGCGCGCCGATCTCGCCCTCCCAGCCGAGTAACTTTGCGGCGTGCAGGACGATCGCGCGGGCCGGAGCGGGCTGAGTTTGCGCGGTCTGGGATAGCGTTTGTGAAGACAGAGCGAGACCGAAGAGGAGCAGAGCGAGAACCGGCGAAGGCATGGAGCGCGATCCGGGCATGTTCGGTGGACGCGATGCTAACATCTGAAAACCATCGAGTGCCAGCAGCTATCACCGACTTCCGCGTCAGGGGCGAATGCGCGGCCGACCGGATAGGTCCGCAAAGGCCTGTGATACCGATCACTGCGAGATGGTCTTATCAGAAACTACAAGGGAGAAGGATGAGGCTTCGGGGGCGCAAAAATTGCGAATGCAGTCCCAGTCACAATGAGGTTCCCCGATGATGCCCGCTGCATCAAATCAGGAGTGGGAGGTTCGAGACATGAGCTCTTTTATAGGCGGCCGATCATACTCACGGCCCGGACTGATGAAGAAATTCTTAGCTTTGTCGTTGTCTCTGGCGCTCGCATTCGCGACCTTGCCTTCCGGCCTCTGGGCCACTCAAGGCGATCAGAACCCTCCGCCGGATCAAGGGCCCGCCTACGCACAGCAGACACCCGAGCAACTACAGCGCTTGGTGGCTCCCATTGCTCTGTACCCGGATTCGCTCGTGGCGCAGATTTTGGCCGCTGCAACATTTCCGGAGCAGGTGGTCGAGGCCGACCGCTGGGTGCAAGCTCATCCGGATTTGAAGGGCGATGCTCTCGGGCAAGCGGCGGACCAGCAGCCCTGGGATCCAAGCGTACAGGCGCTCACCGCGTTTCCGTCGGTACTGGGCAATATGGACAAGAACATTTCGTGGACGTC
This sequence comes from uncultured Acidobacteriota bacterium, assembly GCA_963769415.1. GTDB lineage: Bacteria > Acidobacteriota > Terriglobia > Acidiferrales > UBA7541 > Palsa-295. The sequence goes on along the minus strand of CAVYLM010000005.1, from coordinate 309,890 downwards.
GTCTCTAGGAGATGCCTACTACAACCAGCAGGAAGACGTGATGAACGCGATTCAAGTGATGCGGCAGAAGGCGCAGGCGGCGGGCAATCTCAAGTCCACGCCGCAGCAGAACGTGACGAATGAATACGGGGACATTGAAATCGTGCCCGCGAATCCCGAAATCGTGTACGTCCCGGCATACAATCCGTGGCTGGTTTACGGCTACCCGGTGCCGGTTTGGCCGGGCTGGTATGAATATCCCGGAATCTGGTTCGGCGGTCCGTATATTTCATTTGGAATCGGTTTCGGTATCGGCTGGTTCGGCGGTTTTGGGTGGGGCTGGGGACACTGGGGATTCGACTGGCGCCATCACTACCCAATCTTTGACCATCGCCGGTTCTATTCGCGCAGCAGAACTTTTTACAACCGCGATAGATACTACTATCGTAGCGGACCGCGCGTCCGAAACGCGCCGCCACGCGGCGTTTTCAACCGCCCGGGCGGGACCGCGAGGCCATTCGAAGGAAGCAGGCCGCAGGCACGCGGATACGCGCAGCCGCGCGGTCAAAGCGGGACGCGCTCCGGCGCCTTCAGTCAATACGGCCGCGGCGGCGAGTCTAGAACGTATTCATCGCGAGGAAGATCGAGCATGGGAGGCGGAGCTCCGCGCGGAGGAACAGCACCGCGAGGTGGGGCGCCGCGTGGTGGCGGTGGCGCACCTCGCGGTGGCAGCGGGGGGCGTGGCGGCGGCCGCCATTAATCCAGCGTTCAACGATTTTGCGAGTCTTCTTGAGATTTAGAGATGAGGAGAAGGAATATGCAGCGAAACGAGTTGACCGTCGGCAAATTGACATCGGGCCGGTTTTCCTGGGGCGATTTTTATAGACTAGCCGCTGTCGCGATCATCCTGGCTGGGTGCTTCCCTGCGCTTTCGATGGCCCAGCAATCGGGGCAGAAGACGTTTTCATCCGCGGAAGAGGCGACCAAAGCACTTGTGACGGCGGCGCAGAACAACGACGAAAATGCTCTGGTCGAAATCCTTGGGCCAGACGCCAAGCAAATTGTCTCGTCGGGAGACGAAACACAGGACGCCCAAAACCGCGCAGAGTTTGTGCAGAGATATCAGGAAATGCACCGCCTGGTGAAAGAGCCCGATGGAAACACTACGTTGTACGCCGGCGCGGAAAACTGGCCGATGCCAATACCGCTCGTGAACAAGGGGAAGTCGTGGTATTTCGATACTGCGGCGGGCAAAAAGGAGATTTTGTACCGGCGCGTCGGGAGGAATGAAATCTCGACGATTCACGTTTGCCAGCAACTCGTGGCCGCGGAAAAGGAATACTATTCGACGCACGACAACGAATACGCGCGAAAATTCGTAAGCGACGAAGGGAAGCAGGACGGCCTGTACTGGAAAGTCCCGGATGGCCAGCAGCCGAGTCCCATCGGCCCGCTCGTGGCGTCGGCGGTTGCGGAAGGTTACACGCCTACACACGACGGCGCGCCGTCGACGCCTTACCGCGGCTACTTCTACCGCGTATTGGAGCGACAAGGCGCCAGCGCCCCGGGCGGTGCCAAGAGCTACGTCCTGGACGGCAAGATGACCGGCGGTTTTGCGTTCCTGGCTTATCCCGCGGAATACAGGTCGTCCGGCGTGATGACTTTCGTGGTTGGCAAGGACGGGGTGGTGTACCGCAAAGACCTCGGCCCGAATACCGCGACAATCGCCAAAGCCATGAAGTCCTTTAATCCTGATTCCACTTGGAAGAAGGATGAAGATCAGCAGGAAGAGACGGCTGCGGTGGAGAAGACAGATTAAGGGATTTCTGCCGCGCCTAGCGATTCAGGGCGACACACCGAACTGCTGATTTCGATCGGTGTGTGACCTTCGTCACAGACATATTTTCTTGATTGGCTTTTAAGTTGCATCTGTAAAAAACTGCATGGGCGATTTTTCAGGCAGCTTGCCAGCACGAAAGACAGTTTCCGGGTGTACCATCCAAGATGCAATTCTGTTTCGGGACACACTAGACGTTTGAACGCCAAATTAAAACTCGCAGCGAAGCGCTTGGCGAAGTTGGCGGTGGTTTCATCCTGGGCCGCGGCGTCAGCGATGGCACAGGCGAAACCGAGTCCGCTCAGTCCGACGAATATTTTCGCGCCCGACTCGACGCCAGCCCATTCGATTTTCCGGCTGTCAATCTTCGAGCTGGAAATCGAAGGCGCGATCTTCGTCGTGGTCTTCAGCCTGCTCGCGTATGCGGTCACCAAGTTCCGCCATCGGAAAACAGACGACGAGTCCGAACCCCCGCAAGTGTATGGCAGCAATCAAATGGAGCTGGCGTGGACCGTGTTGCCGGTACTGATCGTCGTGGTGCTGTTTTTGACGACCGCGCAGGTGATCCACCGCGTGCAGGACGCGCGGCGGCCCACGGGAACAATCGAAGTGACGGTGGTCGGCCATCAATACTGGTGGGAGTTCCGCTACCCGCAATACGGTTTTGTGGCCGCGAACGAGCTGCACGTACCGGTGAGCAATCCGCAGCATCCGACGCCGACGTATCTTGCGCTGCTATCCGCGGACACGGACCACAGTTTCTGGGTGCCGCGCCTTGCCGGCAAAACGGACTTGATTCCCAATCACCCGAATAGCACGTGGATTGATCCGCAGGAGACGGGGTTGTTTCTCGGCCAGTGCTCGCAGTATTGCGGGACGCAACACGCCAAAATGCTGCAGCGCGTATATGTGGAAAGCCGCGAGGATTTCGACCGCTGGGTGCAGGAACAGCAAAAGCCCGCGGTGGTTGATCCGGCCGCGGCCGCCGGAGGCGCGTTGTTTATCACTAAGGCGTGCTTTGCGTGCCACACGATTCGAGGCACGATCGCGCGAGGCGTTGTCGGACCCGATCTGACGCACTTGATGAGCCGCGAAACGATTGCCTCGGGTGCGGTGCCGAATACGCCCGAGAATTTGCGAAAGTGGGTCCACGATCCGGCGACGTTCAAGCCGGGATCGCTGATGCCAGCTCCTGATCTGACGGATCAGGAGCTGGATCAAATCGTGGGATATTTATCGACGCTCCGCTAAAGTCGAAGTTCCGAAGAAAGGCGAAAACGTAAGGAAGCCATGGCGTCCGAGTCCATCGCGCTGGAAGTTCACAAAGGCCCGCTGCATGTTGTATACGAGTGGCTGGGCACCGCCGACCACAAGAAGATCGGGCTGATGTACATCGTGTACGCGCTGCTTTTCCTGGTGGTGGTCGGCATCGAGGCGGCGCTGATACGGATTCAGCTGGCGCACGCTGAATCCACATTCCTCTCGCCGCAGGTTTTCAATCGATTATTCACGCTGCATGGCACAACCGGCGTGTTTTTCGTGGCCATGCCGATTCTCTTTGGATTCGGAAATTATCTGGTGCCGCTGATGATCGGCGCGCGCGACATGGCTTTCCCCCGGCTGAATGCTTTCAGTTTCTGGATGACTGCATTCGGGGGTTTCTTCCTCTACGCCAGTTTCTTTGCCGGTGGCGGCCTTTCGCAGGCGGGCAGCGCGCCCGATTTTGGATGGTTTGCCTACGCGCCGCTCACCTCGCCGACGTTTTCTCCCGGACACAGCGCCGATTTTTGGAATATTTCGATATTACTGGCCGGAGTCGGCAGCATCGGCGCGGCGGTGAACATGGTCGCGACTGTCGTATCCATGCGCTGCCCCGGAATGATGCTGAGCCGCATGCCGCTTTTTTCGTGGATGAATCTGGTGATGGGCGGATTGATTCTGGTGACGATCAGCCCGCTCACCGCAGCGCAGCTTATGCTCATGGGCGACCGTTTTCTGGGGAGCCACTTTTTCGACGTAGCCGCCGGCGGCTCAGTAGTCATGTGGATGCACTTCTTCTGGATCTTTGGCCATCCCGAAGTTTACGTGCTGATCATTCCCTGCTTCGGATTCGTGTCTGAGATCGTTCCGGTGTTTTCGCGCAAAGCGATGTTCGGCTATCCCGCGATGGTGGCGGCCTCGGTGGGAATCGGGTTCGTAAGCCTCGGCGTTTGGGCGCACCACATGTTTGCGGTTGGGATGCCCTCCTACGGCAACGCGTTTTTCGTGCTCACCACGATGGTGGTCGCGGTGCCGACGGGCATCAAAATCTTTAACTGGCTGGCGACGATTTGGGGCGGAAAGCTCCGTTTTTCGACTCCGATGCTCTTCTGCGTCGGATTTCTGTTCCAGTTTCTGATTGCGGGTCTGACGGGCATCATGCTGGCGACGGCGCCCTTTGATTGGCAGCTTACCGCTTCGTATTTCGTGGTGGCGCATTTTCACTATGTGATCGTCGGCGGTATTTTGTTCACCATCTTCGCGGCATTTTATTACTGGTTCCCGAAGATCACCGGCCGGATGCTGAGCGAAACGCTCGGCAAATGGCATTTCTGGATTTTCGTGATTGGCTTCCACCTGACTTTCGATTTCATGCACATTCCGGGACTTATGGGCATGCCGCGACGGGTCTACACCTACGAAGCGGACCGCGGATGGCAAACCTGGAACATGATTTCGTCCATCGGCGCGATTTTCCAAGCGGCTGGAATTCTGATCTTCGTTTACAACATGGTCTGGTCGTATTTTCGAGGGGCGGTGGCCGGGAACGACCCGTGGGACGCGTGGACGCTCGAATGGGCGACCACTTCCCCGCCACCTGAGTACAATTTCGCGTCGATTCCGGACGTGCGCAGCCGCCGGCCGCTCTGGGACCTCAAGCACCCGGACGATCCAGACTGGAAGTATGAGTAGGGAGCGACGGAGGAACGCGTAGGCTCATGAGCACAAGTTCAGCAACGTTGCCGGCGAATGACACGCCTTGGGTTCTTCCCTCGCGCGGAAAAGTGGGGATGCTTTCGCTGATCGTGGCGGAGTCGGCGATCTTCACGATTTTCGTCGCCGCTTACATCTTTTATATCGGCAAGAGTCTCGACGGGCCAACACCGCGGCAGATCCTCACGATTCCCATTTTCGCGACCATTTGCCTGCTATCGAGCAGCCTCACGATGCATTTCGCGATGTCCGCGCTGCACAAGGGAAGTTCCGGTTTGTTCAATTTGCTCTGGATTCTGACCCTGGCGCTCGGCGGAATTTTCATCGTATCGACGGCTCGCGAGTGGCATCACCTGATTTATCAGGAAGGATTCACGATCCAGACGAATCTTTTCGGCACGACGTTTTACTCGCTCGTGGGTTTACACGCGTCGCACGTGATCGTGGGCCTGATCGGGCTCACCATTGTGGCGATTCTGGGTTTGGCGGGCAAAATCCGGCGTGAACACAGCGAGCGGTGCGAAGTGATCGCGCTTTACTGGCATTTTGTCGACGCCGTGTGGGTGGTGGTCTTCACCGTCGTGTACATCGTAGGCAGGTAGAAAAGGCAAACGAGGCCGAAATGAGCGCAGCGAATCCATCGAGCCCGGCACGCGTGAGATTGCCGAAGCCCAGTCTGTGGCCGTTATTGCTCTCGCTTGGAGTGACGCTCGCGGCAGGCGGGCTCGTCAGCACACGGATGCTGGCCATCGTGGGTAGCGTGCTCGCGCTTGCGGGCGCCATCGGCTGGTTCCTGCAGGTCCTGCCGCACGAACGTCACGAAGACGTTCCTGTGCTGGCAAAACCCGTGGCAATCGCCCAGTCGAATCGCAAAGTCGCGCGCATGGCAGCGGCTCAGACCCCGCACCGCGCCCGGCTGCCGCTCGAGATTTATCCGATCTCCGCCGGTCTAAAAGGAGGGCTCGCAGGCAGCGTCGCCATGGCCGTTGCGGCGATTCTCTACGGAGTCATCTGGCACGGCAGCGTCTGGTATCCCATTAATCTGCTCGGCGCCGTGGTTTACGCGCAGACGGAAGTGAGCACGGCGCAGATCTCCGCATTCCATATTGAGCTGTTGCTTGTCGCCACGGTGCTGCATCTCACCACGTCGATTCTCGTCGGCCTGCTTTACGGCGCGATTCTGCCCATGCTTCCGCGCCATCCGATTTTGGTCGGGGGAGTATTCGCGCCGCTCGTCTGGACGGGCCTGCTTCACTCCGTCTTGGACATTATCGATCCGCTGCTCAATCAGCGGATCGACTGGCTCTGGTTCCTCATTTCCCAGGTCGCGTTTGGCGTCGTGGCGGGACTCGTCGTCGTTCGACAGATGCGCGTTCCCACCTGGCAATATCCGCTGGCCGCACGCGCTGGTCTCGAATCACCGGGTATGATGGGCGAGCCGGGTGAACAGAACCCACCGCGATGAAGTTCATCGCGAATCCGCTCATTCGGTTCTCTGCCTGGTCATAAAGTAAGCCGATGCCTCCCGCGGCTCAGGCTGTTCTCGCGTCGTGGTCTTTCCCTCCCTGGATTACCGGTCTGAATTTATTTGCGGCGTTACTCTACGCTCGTGGCTGGCTCACGCTTCACCACACCTTGCCCAGCCGGTTCACCCCTGCGCGCCTCGTTTCGTTCATCGGCGGCGTCGCGACGCTGCAGATCGCGCTGGCATCGCCGATCGACGCATTTGATCCATTCCTGCTGACCAACCACATGCTCCAGCACATGCTGCTGATGATGATCGTGCCGCCGCTCGTGCTGCTGGGCGATCCCGTGATGCCGTTGCTGCACGGCCTGCCACTATGGGCCGCGCGATTCGTATTCGGGCCAATTTTTCGATTTCGCCCGATCACCTTGCTCGGCCGCTTCCTGACCGATCCGCCGGTGGCGCTGCTTCTCGTATCCCTCGCGATGATCGGCTGGCATCTCTCCGCGCCCTACGAGCTCGCGTTGCGCTCGCCAAGCTGGCATGAGATCGAACACGCCTGTTTCCTCATTTCGTCGCTCCTTTTCTGGTGGCCGGTCGTGCAGCCGTGGCCGAGCCGGGCGCGCTGGAATTCGTGGATGTTGCCGGTGTATCTGTTGTTCGCGGATTTTGTGAACTCGGCCGTGTCGGCGTTCCTGGTGTTTTCCGATCGCGTTTACTATCCGTCCTACCTGCTTGTGCCGCGGCTCGGAGGGATTTCGGCGCAGAACGATCAGGTCGCCGCGGGAATGATCATGTGGGTGATCGGTTCGTTCGCGTTCCTTATCCCGGCGACGGCGATCACCGTGCGGTTGCTCTCGCCAGTTCGGCCGCAGGTTGAGCGGCCTTCCCGCCCTCCCCTGCCCGAGTCGGGGATTCTATCTCGGCTGCTGCTCGCCTTGGTGCTAGTGCTTCCCGTTGCGGCGGTCTGTTACGGCTACCTGGCACCGGACAAGATCGATATCGACGGCGACGCTGTGCGAGCGCAGCAAGCCTCGGGCCCGTTCCACATAACGGTTTTCACCGCGCCGGACCCGGTTGCAACCGGCGAGTTTGAGGTGGCCATCCTGGTACAGGAGGAAAGCACCAGCCGGGTGATTCTGGATAGTGATGTCGAGATCGCCGTCGAATCATCTGGAGCAGCCGGCGGCAATCTCGAGTTCATCAAAGCGACGCGCGATCAGGCGCAAAACAAGCTTCTTGAGGCTGCGGCCCTGGACCTGCCAAGCGGCGGAGCGTGGTTGCTGCACGTCTCAGCCCGCCGCGGGAACGATCAGGGCTCTCTTACATGCCGGTTGCAAGTAGCGCCGCCGGCCAGCCCCGGCACCTCCGGAACGGCTGTGCCATAACGACCATGGGTGACTCGAGTCACGCCGAATTGTGACTGCCGTCACCGCCGCCCTAGCGTCCCAAGGTGTAAGAAGAAGGTGCTCGTGCAGCTTGTACTCGGAGACGCCGATAATGACTCTCATAACCCATCACGAAATCGAAATCCCAGGCACATACATGTTCGATGGCCATGCCGCCATGAAAGGCTATGCCCTGAATAAGATGTGCTACTCGTTCAACAGTGCGGCGAATCGCGAAGAGTTTCGGAAGGACGAGGACGCGTACTGCACCAAGTACGGTTTGAATGACGAGCAGCGCAAGGCCATCCGCGAACGCAACGTGCTCGCGATGATTCACGCCGGCGGATGCATCTACTACCTGGCGAAATTCGCCGGAATCTTCGGCCTCAACGTGCAGGACGTCGGCGCGCAGCAGACCGGCATGACCGTGGAAGCTTTCAAGCAGATGATCAAGGCTCAAGGAGAGTAACTATGGCACGCGTCGTTGGAGGACTCACCACATCGCATATTCCGGCGATCGGAAATGCCGTTCCGCGGGAAAAGGAACTGGTGAATGACCCTTACTGGAAGGAATTTTTTGCGGCCTATCCGCCGGCGCGGGCGTGGCTGCAAAAGGTGAAGCCCGATGTAGCCGTAGTCATCTATAACGACCACGGGTTGAACTTCTTCCTCGATAAGATGCCGACGTTTGCCATCGGCGCGGCGGCCAAGTACGAAAATGCGGACGAAGGCTGGGGCATACCGAAGATCCCGCCTTTCAAGGGCGATCCCGAGCTTTCGTGGCACATCATCGAATCACTGGTGGCTGACGAAATCGACGTCACCTCATGCCAGGAGATGCTCGTGGATCACGGCTTCACCGTACCGATGTCGCTTTTCTGGCCGGGTAATTCCTACGGCGACATAAAGACGATTCCTGTGCAGATCAACACCGTCCAGCATCCGCTGCCTTCGCCGATGCGCTGCTTCAAGCTCGGCCAGTCGATCGGCCGGGCCATCGAATCATACCCGAAGGACCTGAAGGTTGTGGTGATCGGCACCGGGGGCATGTCGCATCAGCTCGACGGCGAGCGCGCGGGTTTCATAAATAAGAAATTCGATCTGATGTGCCTCGACAAAATCGTGGATGAGCCGGAAGTCCTGACGCGCTATTCGATTCCGGAACTGGTGCGCGAAGCGGGAGCACAGGGCGCCGAGTTCATCCTGTGGCTCGCGATGCGCGGCGTGCTGCACGGCAAAGTGACGAAGATCCACAGCAGCTACCACGTGGCGATTTCGAATACGGCTACAGGATTGCTGGTGCTGGAAAACGCTGCTTAGTACTGACAGAAGCGACTATAGCAGAATTTCATGACCCCAAAATGGTCGCACCAACGATTCGAGCAGAATAACTGCTCGCAACCGTTGGCGCGACTGTTTTAATCGTTGGCTGTTTTAATCGTTGGCGCAGGCTTGCAGCGCTGGCCGGTCGGCGATCATCAGAGTTGAACCCTTCATCGTCACCAGGTGCCGGCTCCGGAAATCGCTCAGCGTGCGGGTCACGGTCTCGCGCGAACTCCCGATAAACTCCGCGATTTCCTGATGGGTCAGCGGCATGGTGATCCGCGTTCCGGATTTCGTCTCTTCCCCGCCTGCTGACCATCCGAGCAAGAGCCGTGCAAGCTTCTCGGGCGCCGAAGAGGAGAGCCCGACCGTCTTGAGCTGATCGCACGCTGAGTGATAGTTCGCGGTCAGTTGCTTGAGTATGCCGTGCGTAACCTGGGGCTGCCGTTCGACGAACCGCAGAAACTCATCTCGCCGAATGAACGCCACACGGCACGGTCGCAGCGTTTCAGCCGTTAGCTCGTAAGGCTCTCCCGAAAACGTCGCCATCAGGCCCAGAACCTCACCGGCCTTGGCGATTCTTAAGATCAGCGTCTTTCCTTCGCTGGAGCTGATCGTTAGCTTGACTTCTCCTTCGCAGAGCACAAACACGCCGCGTGCCTCCTGCTTCTCAAGGAAAAGCACAGCACCCTCCGGATAGACCGAGCTCGATTTGATCGCGTCGAAGTCCTTCAGCGCCTGCGGCGAAAGCCCGCAGAAGAATTCGGATTTTTTCAGGTAGCTATTTTCGCAGCTGTCGCTCATGTCAAAACCGTATGGTCCCCTCATTTTCATGCCTCCTCTTTCGACTCGTTTTGACCTCGGCCCTGTGCTTCCAGCGCGAAATATTTCGTCATCGGCGTATCAGCCAAGAAATCCGCGCCGGTCTTTTGGTGAATCTCGCTCAACAACTGCCTGCCGCTCTCGTCCACGTGTGTCACTCCTCGGAGATCGACTCGCAGCTTCTTCGACCCGAGGGAGGAAACCACCGACCGGCAGGTTCGATCGCATTCTCTTACCCACGGTCCGGTCACTCTGCCCTCGAGTCGCACCGTCGTGCTTTCCGGTTCTTCGCACACTGTAATTTTCAGCGTAATGTACGTCCGTGTGTTGCACGGCAGACAAATGCACGACGCGAACCAATCTCTGGCTTTCGAGGAATAGATTTGTATCTAACGCAAACTAAATGACTTAATGCGAGGTAATCCGTGAGAGAGGGTGAAAGCGATTCCCGAAGTGACGACGATCACTGACGATATTTCGTCACCAATGACTACATATAGTCTTTGCGTTCGATTCCCAGCTTTTTCATTTTGGAATTGAGCGTTGTTCGTTTTAGTCCGAGTCGCGCGGCCGCGCCATTTTTCCCGGCGATTACGCCTCTGCATTCGCGCAACATGCGCACAATATGATCCCTGTCCGCTGACTCAAGCGTGGCGTCTTCGCGCGGGTCGGGTTCAGATGTCGTCTCCAGTTCGGACAAGGGCGCATGTAGATAGGGTCCCCTGGAAAGAATGACCGCGCGCTCGACGAAGTTTTCAAGCTCGCGGATATTGCCAGGCCAATTCCAGCGCGTGAGTGCCTTCATGACCTCCGACGGAATAGTCTCGATTCGCCGATTCAGGCTCCGCGCGTGCTTGTCGACGAAGTAGCGCACCAGGAGCGGGATGTCCTCGCGGCGCTCCCGCAATGGAGGCAGAGTGATGGGAAACACCCTTAGCCGATAGTAGAGATCGCTCCGGAACTCCCGGTCCGCGACCATTTTGGCGAGGTCGCGATTCGTTGCCGCGATCAGCCGGACGTCGACGGGAATTGTGCGCGTCCCCCCCAAGCGTTCGATTTCTTTTTCTTGGAGAGCGCGCAGAATTTTTGGCTGGAGCTCAAGGGGGAGATCGCCGACCTCGTCGAGAAGAAAAGTTCCTTGATCGGCGAGCTCGAGCCGGCCGATCTTTTGTGCGATCGCGCCGGTGAAAGCGCCCTTCTCATGTCCGAACAGCTCGCTTTCGAGCAGTCCAGTCGGGATAGCCGCGCAGTTCAGCTTGATCATGCTGCGCTGGCTCCGCGAACTGAGGTCGTGGATGGCGCGCGCGATCAAATCCTTACCCGTGCCTGTCTCGCCCAGGATCAAAACGGTGACGTCCGTCGCCGCCACGGTCTCGACTTGTTTCAAGACTGCCTTTAGGGCCTTGCTTTCGCCGATAATGTCCTCGAACCGGTGCTCGGTGATGAACTCGTCTTCTAAGTAGCGCCTCTCTCGATCTTTTCGCTGCAACTCCTCTTCGGCCCGCACTTTTTCCGACAGATCTCGAACGACTGCCAGCACAACTTTTCCACTGCCCGTATCGACCGGACTCAGCATGACGTCCGCTGGAAATTCCGTTCCGTCTTTTCGCCTGCCGTAGAGTTCCAACCCGGCCCCCATCGGTCGCGTGTGAGGTTCGTCGCTGTAGTGGGCGCGATGCGCAGGATGGGTTTTGCGGAACCGCTCCGGAATCAGGATTTCCACGGGCTGGCCCATCAATTCCGACCGCTCGTAGCCAAAAAACTGGCTTACCTGTCCGTTGACTTCCGCAATTCTCCCGGTTTCGTCGGTGACGATGATGGCGTCGGGAGAGAATTCGAAAAGCGACCGGAAACGATTTTCACTGACCCGCAGCGATTCTTCCGTTTCTTTGCGGTCCGAAAAATCGCGCGTAACCTTTGAGAATCCGAGCAGTTCTCCGTTCTTGTCCCGCACCGCCGTAATCACAACATTTGCCCAGAATCTCGAGCCGTCCTTTCGAACGCGCCAGCCTTCGTCTTCGAACCGCCCTTGAGCCGCAGCTTCCTTCAGCTCCATTTCCGGCTTGCCGCGTTCCAAGTCTTCCGGCAGGTAAAAACGCGAGAAATGCTGGCCGATGATTTCTTCGGCTTTATAACCCTTGATGCGCTCGGCGCCCGCATTCCAGCTGGATATGCGGCCTTGAGGATCGAGCATGAAGATCGCGTAATCCTTTACGCTCGTTAACAGCGACCGAAACGTCTCTTCGCTCTTGGCCAGTTCCTGATTCGCAGAAGCCAGTCGTTGATTCGTCTCTTGGACCTCTTTTGCCCGCAGGAAAAGTTCGGATTCAATCTGCGCGGTTCGCGCCCGCAGTTCTTCCGTCGCTTTTTCCTGCTGTGCTTCTTGTTTTTTTATGCGCACAAATTCGGTCACGTCCTCGACTCGATGGACGATGTAACTGACTTCGTTGTCGGAATCGAGAATCGGCGAATTGACGGGACTCCAATATCTTTCCTCGAATTGCCCTCCCTCCGATTGCGGCTTCCGAATATCGTACTTCTGCACGGCCATGGTATCCGGATCCGGTACCTTGTCGCGCAGAACTCGCTCGAGCGAGGCGCGCAGGTTCCGCACTCCCGTGGCCGTCGGATCATTTGGATTGTCGGGAAAGACCTCGAAGATTCCACGTCCTAGAATTCCCTCGCGATTGGTCATCGTCGCCCGCAAGTACGCGTCACTCACGGCAACAATAGTAAAGTCAGGGCTCAAAACGAGATACAAACCAGGAACGCACTGAAAAAGGGTCTGAAAGTCAGGGGCTTGAGAGGTTTTGGACAAGCCTATACCTACAGTAGTCACTCAAGAACCACTCAATTACTTCCGTGTTTCAGTCGCGATGATACTACAAGCGGACGGAAAAAGACCTACGCCCACGAGGGGCGCAGGTCTCGGAGTGAAACTGCAATTGCTGGTCGAACTATTGGTTGTTGAAATTGAAATCCGCGGTTGAGGACTCACCCGCGCGGACGGTCACCGCGTGCTCCTGAGTTCCGAACGTGGCTGTCCAAACCGAGAGAGTGTAGTCGCCGGGCGGCACATTCTTAATTGCAAAGCTTCCGTCGCCGCCGGTAACTGCAAAATACGGGTTCGTGACCACGCCGATGAATGCTTCCATCCATGGGTGAATGTTGCAGTGCACCGGCACCATGATTGCAGGCTTCGTGAACTTCGTGTTGACCGAGGTGGTGCCTGGTTGCTGCGTCACATTCCAATCGCGGTTGCCCTTTGTCGCCGATAGGTGAATGTTGTGGGCCGTCGGATCGACGGTGACCACTTGCAGAGGCTGTCCCACTTGAATCCCCAACACGTGGGGCTTGTAGATACAGTCCTCTTGCGTGAGCGTGACGGAGTTCTTGGGTGTGGGCGTCGAGAGATTGCCGGAACCGCTGGAAATGTACACAAACGCATTCGGCAACGTGCCGTTCGAATTGACGCGCCCATCTTCCGGCAACGTTTCTCCCGATTGCCTCGACGCGCAGACCGGATCCTTGTCCATCGAAATGGGCCGCAATTCCGGCGCCTTACCGCGGAAATAGACTTTGCCGGTGATCCCGCCGGTTCCCGCCTCTCCTGCCTTCGCATGCGCACCCACGCTGGCTACAAGCACTGCCACTGACGCTACCGCGATCCCGATTCCAATTCCCAGTTTCCTCATTGGCTTCGCTCCTATTTTAGTGCGCTCAAACATCCTATCCGGTATTTCGATCGGCCGCCGCCGGACTCGCTTGGGAGTCAGGTCCGGCAGGCGGCGTTACTGCCCCACGGGACTCGTTCAGAAAATGAATCGCGCGAGAATATACAGCGTGTTGTTGTCGGACGCGTTTCGCGGCGCGATGATTGAGCCATTGTAATCTGTCGTGCCGCCGTTGAACTTGAAATACCCTGTGTACTGCGCCGCAAGATCGATGTTCTGCGTGGGCCACCAGGACAGATTCAAGATGTATCCGCGATTGCTCGGACTGCCATTCGCGCTGCCGCCCGGGTCGTCCGTCTGCGGGAAGAGAAAGGGGTCGCGCGTGCCGGTCGTGCTGAACCAACCGAACGCCCCGCTGTAGCGGTCGCCGAAATGGTATTCGGCGTTGGCCATAACGGTATTGAGATGGTGCTGAGGAAATTCCGCCGCACCGATACTCTCACTGGCGCTGGCATTCATAGTGGAATTTTCATGAATGTACGCGCCGCGCAGCGAAAGGATATCGTTGTGGAACCGTGGAATCGTGCGGTCGTACTGGAAATCGGCAGCAACGTCCGTGTAGTTATCGAGAAGCGTGCCAGTAGTGTCGCCGGTGGGACCAACGACGTCGTTCGGAGTGGACCTCATGAACATTCCGTAGGACCCAACTTCAAGATAGTTGTTGCCCCATGTCTGCTGCCAGGCGGCGCGCCAGTACGGCGCAAGGCCGTGTATGTTGAACGCCGCACAAGCGCCAGGACCGCCGGTGTTACCACTACTGCAGCCAATCCCGTTTGGCTGGTTGAATCCGATGTGCTCGGAGCGGTATCCGGTCACATCGAAATAGAGGTGATCGTTCCACATGCCGTATGCGCCGAAGCCGGCGACATCCTGCGCCAGCGATTGGATAATCGGAGCGGCTGCCGGCGTCGGTGCCTGATCGTCGGCTATGAACGGATAGCTCCACGCCGGCGTGTTGTGCCACAGATCCTCGACACCCGGGGTGTTGTTGAGATCGAGGCCATACACGAAGCTTTTGCCGAATAGATTTCGAGTATTAGCATAGCGAATATCGGTCTGATCCCAGGAAAAGTGATCAGCCTGCGTGTCATAGGTGAACTGGACAAAGCTCCCGACGTGCGCCCCCCAGGCGCCCGCCACGAACAAAGAGACATCCTGCGGAAATTCGAAGCTCTGGTTCTGCGTGCCCGGCTGCACTTTGTTCGTTTGCGTATACGACGTTTCAAAGAAGACGGAAAGCGGCAGGTTCTGAAGCAGAGTAAGCGGTGCCTCCTTGGACGTCTTCTCGACCTTGTTCACCGGCATTCCGGTAATGGTGTAGCCGTTCAACTTGAACTGCCGGCCGAGCGGAGTGAGTTCGGGTGGCGTCGTATGGCAGGATTTGCACGGAAACCCGGTCTGGCGCGAGTAACTCGGCACCGCGCTTGCGCTGGGCGCCCGAACACCGCTTACGAAAATCGGCAGTGTCAGCGAGATGCCCGCTAGGGCCACCTGGAGCCACGTTTTAGGATCTATTCTTTTCATTGCCTTTCCTCCCAATTGATCTTGGCAGCTCGGCCAACTGACTTCTGGACGCTTGCCGAAGCTTCGTATGGCTTCAAAGGCCCGGCGGCCGTGTCGATCGAGCGCGAAGTTACACGAGCGGTCGTAGACCTTCTGTGAGAAGGATCACCGGGATTTGTGATACGCGTCACTTAATTATCAAAGCGCCACACAGGTCGATATAACGAAAAAAGAGGAAGAATGACCTGATATGCGAGCAACGATGATAAAGCTACTGAGGCGGTTCCGTGATCTAACCGCGGACCGTCAGGACCGGGCACCCGGCGTGCGACACGATCTTGTGCGCTATCGCGATCGGCAAATGGCTCGCCGCGCCCGGAACGCCGGTCGCCTTTCGCACGCCCAGCACGACCAAATCGGCGTGTTTTCGATGAGCGACATCCAGAATCTTTTCCGCCGGCTCGCCCTCTTCGACAACCGCTGCGGGCGTGCACCAGAGTTCGGCCTCCGGGCCCGCCACACTGCGCAAACGGTTCAAGGACGACTCCCTCAATTCTTCCGCGCGAACGAGTTCACCCACCTTGCGGTCCGCGATCACGTGCATCAATGTCAATTTCGCCTGAAACTCCTGCGCCAGCGAAAGCGCATACGGGGCGGCAGCCAACGATTCAGGGGTGAAATCCGTGGCAAAGACGATGTTGGTAAACTGCCCGGTCTTGGGCAAACTCGCGGTTCCTGGCCCAACGGTCAACACCGGGCACGCCACCTCGCGAAAGACTTCCTCCGCCGTGGAACCCATCATGAGTTTCGCCGCGCCGGAAAGGCCTCGCGTGCCCATCACGATCAAATCGACCTTCTTCGATTCGATGACGGCGCTCAGGTTCGACCAGAAGTACCCTTCCTTAATCAGCACTTCCGCTTCGACGCCGGCGAATTCCTTCTTAAGCTGGCTGCGATCCTCGGCTTCTGCGAGCTTGATTGCCTCCTGGATTCGCTCCCAGCTTTCCGGCGTCGACGCCGGGTTCACGACCAGTGGCCTGACATGCAGAGCGTAAAGTTTCGCGCCGTATCGGTTGGCAAGCTCCGCAGCATAGGGAGCCGCAGCTTCCGCCGCCGGAGAAAAGTCAGTCGTGAACAAAATATTCTTCAACTGAATTCGACTTTGAGTGCCGACCGTTACCATATGTCACCTCCATAACGGTTCCTATGTAACTGCATTGCACCCACTCCTGCTGTGATGCGCATCACGGCCCGATTTGACGCGCTCCTGGCAGTCGCCTTACATCAGGCACACGCTAGGCTCAATCCAGGTCCGTCTTTCCGCCGAGTGACGGCCATCACATCAGGGAGTGAGAAAGGTCACGGCGCTTCGGACAGCTCTCGTCTATCCTGCGCTCATTGGAGGTGCACCATGAAAGCCGTCGCGGCGCCGATTGACGTTAAATTCAAGAATATTCTTTACCTTACCGATTTTTCCCAGCCGTCCGAGGCGGCCCTGCCCTACGTGCTCGAAATTGCCCGCGCATTCGGCGCAAAAATCCACGCGCTGAACCTTTTGATTCCTCCCGGGTACGTCTATACGACCCCCGACCTGACCGCCGTGGCCATTGCGGCAGAGGAGGATACCGCCGCAGCTGAAATGAAGAAGGTCGAAGCGAGGCTCACTGGTTTCCCCCATGAAACGCTCGTCGAACGGGCCACCGAGGTTTGGGAACCGGTGAAAGAATTCGTGGCTGAGAGAGGCGTCGACCTTATCGTCCTCGGCACACATGGCCGCACGGGCGCTCAGAGGCTCTTTCTCGGATCGGTCGCTGAAGAAATTTTCCGTCGCTCGCCGGTGCCTGTTCTCACGATCGGCCCGTGCGTGCGCTGCAACCCGCATGATGCCGCGCACCTTCGCCGCGTCCTCTTCCCCACCGATTTTTCGCCGGAAGCCGCCGCAGCCGCCCCTTATGCAATTTCCCTCGCGCAGAAACAGAATGCACGTTTGATTCTGGTGCACGTCGTGTCCAGATCTCGCGCTGCCAGTGGCGCGGATACATCCCGCGCGGCCATTTCTGTCGCCGAGGCAATGCATCGGCTTTATGAAATTCCATCGAAAGACGCGGATTTGAAGGCGCCACCCGAACTGGCCATCGAATACGGCGACCCGGGAGAGCGCATCGTCGAGGCCGCCAAGCAGCGCGACGCGGACATTATCGTCCTGGGCATTCGCGCCGCCACGGGCGTGCCCGGGGCGGCCACGCATCTCGAACGACCGACGGCGCACAAAGTCGTGGTGCATGCTCCGTGCCCCGTGCTCGCGGTCCGCGGCTAGAAAGAAATTGCCGCGGGTCGGGGTTTTGGTGAGTTCGTATGGGAACGGGCTGCATCGAGGAGGGAGCGAACATGACAATCGTCGAGAAACCCGTCCTCCGGAAACAGTACGCGAAGGAAGTTTGCAACGTGTGCGGCAAGCCCTCTCACGATACAATTTGCGCAGCCTGCGCGGACAAGGTTCGCTGCGACGCGCTCGCCCACAAGAAACACGAAGAAAAGCGTGATTAGGCTGAGAGGCCGGCTTCGGAGAGACCCATGAGTATGCGCTGCCTAATATTGCCGATCGCGTTGTCATTAGCGGCTTGCGTGTCTGCGGCGCAGCCGATCGATGACACGCTTCCTCCAACCTACGTTCCAACCGGCCAGCAAATGTACAAGCAGTATTGCGCCGCGTGCCACGGTTCGGACGCGAAAGGCCAGGGGCCCACCGCAGCCGTGCTGAAGACGCCGCCGCCCGATCTGACCACGCTCGCACGACGCCATATGGGCAAGTTCCCTTACGCATACGTGAAGAGCATCCTTGAATTTGGGCCGGGCCCTTCCGCGCACGGTTCTTCGGATATGCCGACATGGGGCCCGATTTTTCGTTACAACGACAAGCAGAACGAACGCGTCGTGCAGCAGCGCATCAGGAATCTCTGCGATTTTCTGGCGTCACTGCAGGAACGCTGATTTCACGGAGGTTTGGCGACTCATGCTGTAGCCAAAAGAGGGTCCGATGATCCGCACCGACTACGCTTTCGTCGCATTGCTGATTACGGCGATTTTTTTGGCCAAGTGGGAAATTGGACACTGGAAACACTGACCAATGGAAAAATTGCGAGAGTCGGGCACGAAGGAGCCGCAACAGCCCATGAGAATACGATTTCGAACTTTTAGCGCGCGTGTCTCCCTGGTTCTCGCCCTCGGAGTAGTTTGCGCCGCCATCGTGTCAGCGAGCCCGGAATCACAGACGTCGCAACAAATCGATAAGCAGTATCAACATCTCATCCATTCGCTTGCCGGTCCGGATCTCTTTCAGGCCTACTGTGCGTCGTGCCACGGCTCCGACGCAAAAGGTCACGGTCCTGCCGCGATAGCGTTGAAGACCCCGGTTCCGGATCTCACGCGCTTGGCGAGAAACAATGGCGGAAAATTTCCGGATGCCCGCGTTCGAAAAACGATTATGGGCGAGGACGTGATCGCGTCTCACGGTTCACGTGAAATGCCGGTCTGGGGCCCGATCTTCCATCAAATTGAGGAGGACGTGGACCGCGGCAACGTGCGACTGGAAAATCTCGTGAAGTACCTGGAGTCGATTCAAGCGGCAGGCAGCGCGAACACGCCAGAGAAGCGTCCGGACACCGCGCCGAGCGCCGCCGCAACATCGCCTTCCGGAGCGCAGATCTTCAGGCGGCACTGCGCCGCGTGTCACGGCAACGACCTGAAAGGAAATGGTCCCGCGCCCCCGCCGTTCAAAGATCGCACGCCGGACCTGACGACTCTGTCCAAACGTCACGACGGTAAATTTCCCGACGCCTACGTGATCGACGTGCTGCACAACGGCGTGGCGATCTCTGCTCACGGCCCAGCGGAAATGCCGATTTGGGGAACCACATTCAAGGAATCGGAAAAGCTGAGTGCAGCCCAGATCGATGATCGAATCACTAAGCTGACCGCCTACTTGAAATCCATGCAGGCCAAGTAAAGTCATCTCGACCGAGATCCTCCCGGCCCGCCCGCAATTCGCCTAAGCCTCCCGTCATTGCGTCTCATTCGTTGTAGTATTTAAAATGGGTGGTATTGCGTGCCTCTCACCATGCGCATCCTCATCGTCGAAGACGAAGAAAAGATGGCCAAGGCCTTGCGGACGGGCCTTGAAGCCGATCAATTTTCCGTCAGCGTCGCACACACCGGCGAAGACGGCTTCTTTCTCGCGTCCACCGAGCCGTTCGACCTCGTCATCCTCGATTTGATGCTCCCTCGGCGCGATGGTATGGAAGTCCTGGCGGCTCTTAGACAAAAGAACATCTCCGTCCCCGTGCTCATTCTTACCTCGAAGGACACGGTCAAGGACCGAGTCCGCGGCCTCGACTCCGGCGCCGATGATTACCTGGTGAAGCCTTTTGCGTTTTCCGAGCTCCTGGCGCGCGTCCGGGCGCTTCTCCGGCGAGGCAGGCCCGACTCTGGGGATAAATTAAAGCTCGCCGACCTCGAACTGGACGCCGCCGGCCGTACTGCGTCGCGCAACGGGAAGGATTTGACGCTGACCGCTCGCGAATTCGACCTGCTTGAATACCTGCTGCGCCGGCAAGGCACGGTCGTTTCCCGCGAAATGCTCGCGCGCGACGTCTGGCAGGAGACCGAGCGTTACACGCCGCTCGATAACGTGATCGACGTCCATATTGCTCATCTGCGGAAGAAGCTCGACGAGCCATTCAAGAAAAAGCTTCTGCACACCGTTCGCGGCGTCGGCTTTGTGCTGCGCGAGGAAACTTCGTGAACGCACTCATTCCCAGGCGGGTGCGCGGGCGCCTTACTCTTTGGCACGTGGCAATGCTGGCCGGCGTCCTGGCCGTGTATTTTGCCGGTGTCTCGCTCCTGCTTTTCTGGCAAGCCGGCGACTTCCTGAAGCGCATCGCCGCCGAAGACCTCGAGACTCTAAAGGGCCTGCTTTACGTGGCTGACGACGGACAAGTTGGATTGCGCGAGGACTATCACCACCATACGGACTGGAAACAGGTCCAGGAACGCCTGCTCGAAATTCTAGGGCCGGATGGCTCGATCCTTTACCGCAACGAACGTCTCGGAGACCGCAGTCTCGGCGGCCCGCGTTTTGCCGGCGAGGGTGAAAGAGGATATTCCGGACGCACCGCTCGGATGTCCGATGGCACGCCGGTAATTCTGATCAGCCGCACATACGACCTCCAGGGCCGCACGATTCTGATTCGCGTGGGCTACAGCCAGGATCTGATCTGGAATCAGCTGAAGCAGACGCTTCTCGTGTTGCTGCTCGCCTCCCCGCTCGTGCTCGCCGGCGCCGCCTGGGCCGGATACAGAATCGTGGGCCGCGCTCTCGATCCGGTCAGCAAGATGGCGCACCGCGCCGAACAGATCAATTCCGAGCGATTGAACGAGCGATTGCCGGTCGAAAATCCGCAGGACGAGCTCGGCCACCTCGCCGGTGTCTTCAATGCCATGCTCTCGCGCATCGAGCAGTCCTTTGAACAGTTGCAACGATTCACCGCCGACGCCTCTCACGAGCTGCGTACCCCCCTTGCCGCGATCCGAAGCATCGGTGAAGTGCGGCTCCAGGAGGGCGCCACGCCGGAGGAATACCGCGACACGATCGGCAGCATGCTCGAAGAGGTCAATCGCCTTACCGCTATCGTCGAAAGCCTCCTGACCCTTTCGCGCGCTGACGCAGGACAGATCCGGATTCAGGTTTCAGTTTTCCCGCTCGTCGCGCTCGTACGCGAGGCAGCCGCGCTCTTGGAAGTGCTGATTGAAGACAAACAGCTCACTTTCACGCTTACCGGCGATGAAAGTCTCGGAGTGCAAGGCGACCGCCTCTACGTCAGGCAAGCCATCGTCAATATCCTGCACAACGCCGTGAAGTTCACGCCGCCGGGCGGCTCGATCTCCGCTCACGTCGAATGCTGCGGCGATTCCCGCGTGGAACTTTCGGTCACCGACACAGGCCCGGGTATTCCCCCGGAGCACGCTGCGAAGGTCTTTGAACGGTTCTACCGTGTCGACGAATCCCGCACCGGCCGCGATCAGGGCAACGAGATGGGCGCCGGTATAGGCCTTTCCGTCGCGCGGTGGGCCGTCGAAGCCAACAACGGCGAAATCGGCGTCCGCAACGCTCCGGGCGGCGGCGCAACGTTCTGGATTCGGCTCCCCGCTGTCGGCTGCGGCTCTCGGGTCTAGCAGTTTGCGGAAAAAGGGCGCTTTTTAGGGGGTCGGAGCTTCAGCTCCGACATAAAGGGCTTGCACTCAATGCGCTTCAGCGCCTGAGGACACTCTTCACTGCCTTTTTCCGCCGCCTGCTAGCGATAGAACCGCGGCCTTTGTCCTCGGCATCCCCAATCCGCGGTTCATTGCACCCATCGAGGTCTTCATTAAATCTTCAGAATCTCTTCAGTACCACCGCCGTTCGACCTCTTTTACAGTTGGGCTACGACACAATGAGTGTTCCTCTCACATTCGCGGTTCGCCGAGCTGTGACCCCGGCAGGTCGCGCTTCCGCCAGCGAGCCAATCAAGATCGTACCGCCGCCTCCGAGCACGCACGCGTCAACAGTCCGGCGAACCGCGAACCCCACCTCGATCTGGAGCTGCCACCTAACCTTATGATCCGAGCCCTAAAGCCCTCCCAATTGGAGCAGTTTCGCCGGCTAACGACGTGCCTGGTCGCAAGCGCCATCGAAACTTTTCGCGTCCGCCTGCCTAACACCGGCTTCGCCGATTCGAGCATTCGCTGTATGTTCCCCGATCAGCCCGCCATGGCTGGCTATGCGACCACGGCGCGCTTGCGCAGTTCGAATCCGCGCATGGAAGCGACGAAATCCTACGATTACTACGACCGCACCGATTGGTGGAACAATATCCTCACGATTCCAGCGCCGCGCGTCGTAATCATAGAAGATGTGGACAATCCCCCGGGCCTCGGCGCGTTCGTGGGAGAAGTCCACGCGAATATTCTTCTCGCTCTCGGCTGTGTCGGAATTGTGACGAATGGCGCGGTGCGCGACCTTCCGGACATCCAGCCCACGGAGTTTCAGCTCTTCGCGGGCAACGTCTCTGTTTCGCACGCATATTCGCATATCTTCGATTTCGGCACGCCCGTCCAGGTAGGAGGCTTGACCGTCCACCCGGGCGACCTGATTCATGCCGATCGCCACGGCGTCCAGACCGTGCCCCATGAGATAGCTGACAAAGTTCCCGCTGCGGCGCGCGATATCCGCCAGCGCCGGCAGGATCTGGTCGGACTGCGCCGTTCCACAGGATTCACGCTCGAGAAACTTCGCCAAGCCATTCGCGATACAGCTTTCGCGTCGCAAGAGTCGAAATGAACTTCTTCCCCGCGGATGGCCGCTTTCACGAAACGATGAAATCGCACCACAAATTAATCCTGAGAATTCAGGCTGCGTCGCTGGCCCTGACGTTCGTCGCCTGCGGCCTTGTTGCCGGCTGTGGCTCCGGCAGCAAACCGGCGGCTGACTCCGGGAACGCACCTGTCGCGCCTGTCGTCACGGCTCACCGCGAAAGTCTATCGAGCCAGCTGAGCATCGCAGCGGAGTTCCAGCCTTATCAGGAAGTCAACGTCTACGCCAAAGTCTCCGGCTACATCCAGAAGCTGTATGTGGATTGGGGAGTCCACGTCAAGCAGGGCCAATTGCTTGCGGTCCTCGAAATCCCCGAACTCCAGCAGCAGCTCCAACAGGATGAAGCCAACACAAAGAAGAGCGAGCAGGATCTCGAGCGCTCCAAGGAAGAGCTGCGTCGCGCCACCTCCGCCTACACGGTCGCTAATCTGACCTACTCGCGCCTGGCCGACGTGCAGAAATCGCGGCCCGAACTGGTGGCGCAGGAGGAGATCGACGTCGCCGAAGGCAAAGACTTGGAAGCCAGCGCCGGCGAGTCATCAGCGAAGGATGCCCTCGCCGGGAGCGAGCAGGAACTGGTGGCTTCCAGAGCCGCGCTCGAAAAAGATCGTGCCCTGTTCGCGTACGCGCGCATCACGGCTCCTTTCGACGGTGTCGTCACCGAAATCGACGCCTATACAGGAGCCCTGCTTCCGGCCGGAACTTCATCCAACAAAGGCGATCAGACGCTTTGCCATCTTTCGCAGATCAGCCTGCTGCGCCTCGTGATTCCGGTGCCCGAACGAGCGGTTGCCGACCTGCGCGTAGGAGAAAACGTCACCGTCCGCGTCTCTTCAATCAACAAAACCTTTCAGGGCAAAGTCAGCCTCTTCTCCGATCAGATCGATGCGCAGACGCGCACCATGCACACGGAAGTCGTCGTGCCGAATACTACCTACGAAATCGTTCCCGGAATGTACGCGACCGTCGAAATTCCTCTTCACACCGTGCAAAACGCGCTGACCGTGCCCGTGCAGGCAGTGCAGAACTCGGGCGAGAATCGCGGAACGGTCCTTGTCGTGGGCGGCGATAACCGAATCGAAAGGCGCGACGTCACGACCGGCGTCGAAAGCGCGACCGACGTAGAAATCCTTTCCGGCCTGAGCGACAACGACCGCGTCATATTCGGCGAACAATCGCAATTCAGGCCGGGAGAGCGCGTCGTGCCGAAACCCATCACGCCCTCGGCCATGGAATAGAGACTCTTATGTCGTCTTTTTCACTTCGCCATCCCTACTTCATCATCGTCATCTGCCTCTTCGTCTGCGTGCTCGGTCTCACGGCCCTGGTACAGATGCCGGTCGATATGTTCCCGCCGATCAATATTCCCGTCGTCGAAGTCGCCACCTTCTACAGCGGGATGCCGCCGCAACAGATCGAAGCCGACATCACCGACACGTTCGAGCGGTTCTTCACCCTCGGCAGCGGCATCGATCACATGGAATCCCGATCGATGTCCGGCGTTAGCCTTATCAAGATCTTCTTTCAGGCGGGAACGGACGCTAACGCGGACGTGACGCAAGTTTCGAACTTGGCCATGGCGGACTTGCGGCGACTTCCGCAAGGCACGCTGCCTCCAGTGGTCATGAGCATGGACGCGTCCAGCCTTCCCGTCTGCCTGCTGACCGTCGATGGGCAAGGCCTCAACGAGACGCAGCTTCACGATTACTTGCAGTTTCAGATTCGAAACCAAATTGCCGGCATTCCCGGTGCGACTGTGCCTCCTCCATACGGCGGCAAGTACCGTCAGATCATGGTGTACGTGGATCCGCTCAAATTGCAGGCCAATCAATTGAGCCCGATGGACGTCGTGCGCGCGACGGACAATTCCAATCTCATCCTGCCCGCCGGCGATGTTCGGATTGGCCCGCTCGACTACAACCTGTACACGAACGCCCAGGTTCC
This sequence comes from uncultured Acidobacteriota bacterium, assembly GCA_963769415.1. Taxonomy (GTDB): domain Bacteria; phylum Acidobacteriota; class Terriglobia; order Acidiferrales; family UBA7541; genus Palsa-295. The sequence continues at coordinate 285,514 of CAVYLM010000005.1, read as the reverse complement.
GAACGCGAACGCGCTGAACCAGTTGCCGTTGAAGACCGAAGGCACGAAGTCCGTCTTTCTCTCCGACGTTGGCAAGGCCGTGGATGGATCGGCGCTGCAATACAACATCGTGCGCGTCAACGGCCAGCGTTCGGTGTACGTCCCGGTCCAAAAACAAGGTGGCAACAGCAACACGATCCAAGTCGTCGACGGCATCAAGGACGCAATCAAAGATCTGCGCGACATCCCTTCGCAGCTGAAAGCGCACGTCGTTTTCGATCAGTCGCTCTTCGTGAAACAGGCCATCGCGACCGTGCTCCGCGAAGGCGGCATCGGCCTCGTCCTGACGGCGCTGATGGTGCTGGTGTTTCTCGGCAGCCCGCGCGCCACTGCCGCGGTGTTTCTCTCGATTCCCCTCTCCGTGATGGCCACGTTTTTCATCCTCCACATGGGCGGCGTGACGATCAACAGCATGATCCTCAGCGGCTTGGCGCTGGCATTTTCGCGATTGATCGATAACTCGGTCATCGTTCTAGAGAACATCTTCCGGCATCTCGAACTCGGCGAAGAATCGTTTATAGCGGCGGAAAAGGGCGCCAACGAAGTCGGCCTCGCGGTACTGGCGATCACGATCGTGACGGTCGTTGTTTTCTTTCCGGTCACACTGCTCTACGGCGTAAGCAAATTCCTCTTCACGGCACTGGCCTTGAGCGTTGTGATCTCACTTTTCGCTTCCTACTTCGTCGCGCTCTCCGTGGTACCACTCTATTGCGCGAAGCTGCTCAAGGGAATCGTGCATCATGGCTCGTCAGCGCAGGAGTCGCACGCAGCCGGAGAGCAGCCTCCCACGCAGGCGTCGTGGGCCGCCAGATTCCACGCCGGGTTCAACGCGAAATTCGAGCAAATGTTGGAATCGTATGACCGCTGGGTCAACAAAGCTCTGGACCGCCCGAAGGAAGTTGTGTGGGGATTTCTTGGCATCTTCGTTTTGAGCTTTGCCTTATACCCGCTCGTCGGCGTTTCATTCTTCCCGCGCACCGACGCAGGCCAATTCATCATTAACGTCAAAGCGCCCACTGGCACGCGTATTGAGCTTACCGAAGGCTACGTCAAGAAAATCGAAAGCATCGTTCGCCAGGTTGTGAAACCCGAAGATCTCAACTCCGTCGTTTCGAATATCGGGGTCACTCCCGATTTGTCTGCTCTGTCGACTCCCAACTCCGCGATGCACACCGCGTTCATCGAAGTCGGTTTAAAAGAGGAACACAAAGTCGGCAGCTACGAATACATGGATCAGGTGCGTAAAGAAGTATCCGAGCAGCTTCCCGAGCTGCGCACCTACTTCCAGTCCGGGGGCCTGGTCGACTCCGTCCTGAACCAGGGCATGCCCGCGCCGATTGACGTGCAAGTCAGCGGGAACGACCTGGCAGCCGCGGATGGCATTGCTCTGAATCTCGAGGATCAATTTCAGCGGCTCAAAGGCGTGTCGGACGTCTACGTTCCGCAGGACATGGACTATCCCTCGTTGCAGGTCAACGTGAATCGCGAGCGAGCCAGCGAACTCGGGTTGAATCCCAAAGAGGTCATCGACAACGTCATCACCTCGCTTACTTCCGATGCGATGATCGCTCCAAGCTACTGGGTCGATCCAAAAAGCGGCAACAATTACTTCGTCACCGTTCAATATCCCGAAAATCAGGTCCACACGATCGAGGATTTGAAGACGATGCCGCTCCACGCTCCAAGCCTGAAACTGCCGACGTACCTCAACCAGGTCGCGGATATTTCGCCGATTCTCACTCCGACCGAGGTCGACCACTATGCGCTGCAGCGAACGATTGACGTCTATGTCGCGCCGTCCGGAGAAGATCTCGGCAAACCCGCCAAGGAAGTGCAAAAAATCATCAGCGGCCTGCAGCTTCCTCCCAACATCCGTGTCAACGTGCGCGGCCTCGTCAACACGATGAACGCTTCTTTCCACAGCTTCGGCATTGGACTGATTCTTTCGATCCTGCTCGTGTTCCTGGTCCTCGTCGCGCAATTCTCTTCGTTTATCGATCCGTTTCTGATCGTGCTCGCAATTCCCACCGGGCTGATAGGGGTGATGCTGACGCTGGCATTCACCGATACCACCCTCAATATTCAATCGCTCATGGGAATCGTGATGCTCACCGGAATGGTCGTGTCCAACAGCATCTTGATTGTGGATTTTGCGAATCGCCTTCGCGAGGAAGGAAGTGGAGTCCGCGAAGCAGTCGCGCATTCCTGCCGGATCCGGCTTCGGCCGATCCTGATGACCTCGCTTGCCACGATCGTCGGGCTGCTCCCCATGGCGCTGAAGCTTGAAACGGGCAGCGAAGCATACGCGCCGCTGGCCCGCGTGATCATCGGCGGCCTCCTGGCGTCGGTGGCCCTGACGATTTTCGTGGTTCCCGCGGCGTACTTGCTGATCTATGAGCGCCGGGCCGCAACGGCCCCGAGCCTCACGACAGAGGGCGCGTGATGGCCGGGATGGTGGCGCGTGCGATCGCAGGCGCAGGATTGGTTGTAGCCGTCTGCGCGATTTTCTGCAAAATCGCGGTCGCCCAAAATCCTCAAAAGCTCAGCCTTCTCGACGCCGAGCAAATCGCCATTCAGAACCATCCCCGGATTCAGGCCGCGACGAATTTGGCGGCCGCGGCCAAATCGGAAGTCACGCAGGCCAAATCGGCATACTATCCAACGGCGTTCGGTAGCGTCACCGCAGTCGATGCGGAAAACAACAGCCGGATCGCCGCGGGCGCGCTGAACAATCCCATCATCTACGACCGTGAGGCCAACGGCCTCATGGTAAATCAGCTGGTCACGGATTTCGGCCGTACCTATCAGCTCGTCAAGAGCGCGAACCTGCACGCGAAAGCCGAGCAGGAAAATGTCGTCACCTCGCGGGCGGATGTCCTGCTCGCTGTCGATCAAGCGTATTTCGGTGTGCTGAAGGCTGAGGCGGTTTTGAACGTAGCGCAGGAAACGGTGAAGGAGCGCCAGCTCGTCGCCGATCAAATCGGCGCACTCGCGCAAAACAAGATCAAGTCGGGGCTCGATGTCAGCTTCGCGAATGTCGACCTGGGTCAGGCGCAACTTCTGCTGGTGCAGGCTCAGAACGACCTCGACGCTTCGAACGCGCAGCTTGCAGCCGCGCTAGGCTATGGCGACGCTCGCACATTCGAGGTTTCCGAAGAGCCGTTGCCGCCCACCCCACCGGCGAATTTCGCCGATCTTCTCCAGCAAGCAATCAATGACCGCCCGGAACTGATCGGCATGAAGTTCGACGCGGAATCCGCCCACGCATATGCCACCGCCGAGCGCGATTTGTGGTTTCCCACCATCTCGGCCGCCGGCAGCGCCGGGCTGACTCCGGCTGGCGCTTCTCAACTTGCGCCTCGCTACGCGGCCGCCGGCGTCAACGTCAATATCCCGATTTTCAACGGCCGCCTCTTCGGCGCTTTGCGTACCGAAGCGAAATCGCGCGCGCAGGCTGACGACCAATACGTGCGCGATTTGCAGAACAGAATCGTCCGCGACGTCCGGACCGCATGGCTGAACGCCAATTCCGCCTTTCAGAAGATCGCCCTGACCGATGATCTCCTCAAGAATGCAAGCCAGGCTCTCGATCTCGCCCAGGCGCGTTACAAACTGGGGTTGAGTTCGATCATCGAGCTCAGCCAGGCGCAGTTGAACGAGACGCAGGCCGAGCTCGCATCCGCGAGCGCAAAATTCGACTACCAAGCCCAGATTTCACTATTGAAGTACCAGACGGGCCAATTGCAGTAGCGCCAAGAAACCCACCAACCGAAACGCAGATCTCCCCGCATCGAGACAGCTGACCGTCCCCTGATAGGTACTAGAACCATCCCTGCCTGTTGTAACGCATTATTCACATCTCTATCACCCGAGGTTCAATGGCCGCGATTAAGGTTCGGACGGCTTATTTCTTAGCAATTTAGGGTGAGTGGCCGCACTGGAGTCTTTAAGAGAGCCAGGAAGCTCGATGGCCTCTGCGCTTGAGTACTGCGCGCGGACGTGCGGTTCTCTATCCAAACCGGACCCGAGCCAACTTTGTCGCGTCAATTGACTGAAAAGGTCATGGAAACGGGTTTTGAGTTGCTTGCGTCAGTGGTGTTTAGTCGTTGTGCCTGATTCGATTTGAAACTCAAGGAGGAGTGAATGCGAGTACTCGTAGCATCTGTTTTAGCCCTCGGCCTCGCGGTATCGCCGGCGATGGCAAATAACGCAGCGCCAGGGGACAAGGATCCTGCAGCAATCTCCAGTAGCTCTCCGGCGGCTGCCCAGCCCGCAAAACCACCTGCGCCGGCGGCGAAGGCCGAACCCTCGAGCATGGAAGTCGCGACCGAGCTCCAGCAGCTCCGGGAACTTCTGGACGCTCAGGCGAGGCAGCTCGCCGAGCAGCAACAGAAGATGGAACTGCTCGAAGAGCAGTTGAAGGCAACCAGCGCGGCGCGCGAGAATCTCGCCGCGGTGCCGGCCGATCCGGGCTCGTCTTCCAGCGCCGCCAGCGCAGCGCTCGCGTCGAACGCGGCTCTCGGCGGCGCGCCATCCGACGACAAGGCTGGCCCTCCGACGTCGATTTCCTTCAAGGGAATCACCCTGACGCCGGGCGGCTTCATGGCGGCAGAAAGCGTTTGGCGCCAGAAGGCCCTGAGTGCCGATATCAACTCTCCACTCAATGCGAACCCTTTTGATGGTTCGTCGGCCGCGCACATGACGGAGTGGAATGCCTCCGGCCGTCAGTCCCGTATCAGCATGCTTGTCGAAGGCAAACTCGACAACGTGAAGATCGGCGGCTATTACGAGACGGATTTCCTATCCGCCGGCACGACCTCGAACGACAACCAGAGCAACAGCTACACCATGCGCCAGCGGCAATTCTGGGGCCAGGCCGCTTTCACCAGCGGCTGGACACTGACAGGCGGCCAGCAGTGGAGCCTGCTTACAGAAACAGCCAAGGGCATGGATAATCGCACCGAGAATCTGCCGCAGACCATCGATGCGCAATACCATGCGGGCTTCAGCTGGGCGCGGCAGTTCGGCTTCCGCGTAACCAAGAATTTCGACAACAAGGTTTGGCTCGGCATGTCCGTGGAAGAAGCGCAGTCCACCCTCACCGTGCACGGCAACCCGACCGTGAACAACGGCGGGACTGTCGTTTGCACGAACGCAACCTGCACTACGACCGCTACCCTCCTCCCGACCGTCCAGAACAACTTCCTCCTCGGGCAGTTCGGAGCGGGCGGCGGTCTCTACAACCCGGTGGCGAACTATGCGTTTAACCGGGCCCCCGATCTGATCTTCAAGGCCGTCTTCGAGCCTGGATGGGGACACTACGAGGTTTTCGGCGTCCTCAGCCAGTTCCGCGACCGCGTCTTCCCCTGCGTCTTTCAGTCGGCGCTCATAGAGGGTTGCACGTCAGCAACGTCCGCGTTCGGAGCGTTCAATGACTCCCGGACCGGCGGCGGAGCGGGCGCCAACGCTCGGTGGAACCTTTTCGCCAAGAAGGTTGACCTCGGCATCCACTTTTTCGGCGGTTCTGGTATCGGGCGCTACGGCTCGGTCGGTTTGCCCGACGCAACCACCCGGCCGGATGGCACGCTTGCTCTGCTCCGGAACTACCAGGCGCTCGGTACATTGCAGTTCCATCCGACGCCGAAACTCGATATCAACCTGAACTTTGGCGGCGAGTACTCGGCCAAAGCGCAGTACCAGAAAACGGAGGGCGGAGCGTTCAACGAAGGATACGGCGCCGCGGCATTCTCCAATGCTGGCTGCTGGACGGAAACCCAGCCCATCACCGGTCCATCCGGCACGAACATCGGCGTTCCAACCGGCGTAGGCGGCGGAACGGGCTTTATTCCCGGTCCGCTCGGCAACTGCACGGGTGACACCCGCAACGTCATCGAGGGCACCATCGGGTTCTGGTATCGCTTCTACAAGGGCCCGAAGGGCACCGTGCAGTATGGGATGCAGTATTCCAACCTGCTGCGCAGCACGTGGAAGGGAGTGGGAACCACCACTGGGCCAGGAACCGTCGGCTCGAGTGGTCAGCCTCACTCGGACGAGAACATGGTCTTCACGTCCTTCCGCTACTACCTGCCGTAACAACGAAAACGGCGCGGGGGAGGCCGGGACAAGTTATGTCCGGCCTCCCCCGCGTCAATTCCCTCCTGATCGCCCTCCTCGATTACCAGAGCAGCTTCAACCCAAACTGCACCTGACGAGCCGTCGTCGACGTGCTGGTGATGCTCCCGGCCGCCGGATTCCCCTGCGCGGTGTTTGATCCCGGAGGTAGCACCGCAACGATCAGGTTGGGCGTGTTGAAGTTCGCGCGATTGAGAATATTGAACATCTCCGCCCGAAACTGCACGCGCAGCCGCTCGTTGATGCTCGTGTCTTTCATCACCGAGAAGTCCCAGGTGGCCAGCCCCGGTCCGATGAGCGTATCTCGGAGTAGATTCCCGTAGAACCCGCTATTGTTCGGTGGCGCGATGAACGCGTTCGGATCGAACCATTCGTTGACCTTGCCCAGAACGACTGGGCCCGAAAAATCGGGATTGACGAACGGCCGCACCGGGTTGCGATTGTCGCCGTTGTTCGACGGGTTGTAGCTCAACTGTGGCGTGAACGGAAACCCTCCCTGAAGCGTCACGATGCTGTTCACGCTCCAGCCGCTGATCAATCGGTCGCCCCAGCCCGACACATCGCCCATCCACGGCTTTCCCCGGCCAAGCGGCAACTCATACACCGCGTTGATGACGCCGACATTCCGAACATCGTACGTGGCGAGTCCCCAATCCGCTTTCAAGTCGAAAGGATTGGACACCAGCCCCGGCGCGTTGTTGGCCGCCGTGCCGTTCAGCGAATCGCCGTCGTCCAGCGCTCTCGACCAGGTGTAGACGCCGCGCACGGTAAGGCCGTGGCTGAAGCGGTGATTCAAGTCCACTTGCAGCGCGTTGTAGAGGCTGTCGCCCAGCGCGAACCACGTCCACGTATTCGTCAAAATCGACGCGGGATTCGCCTTCGGCGCCCCCGCTGGAATGAAGAAGCTCCCCGCCGGCACCGGAGTCCCCGACAGCGCGCCAAATCCCGCTGGATAAGCCGCCGGGCACGGCGCCGCCGGACAAATCGTCGGAATCGGCTCATTGGCGTCGAGTCCGATGATTTCATGGTAGCCGTGCGATCCCACGTATCCGACCGTCAACGACGTGTTCGGCGAAAGCTCCTGCTGAACTCGCAGCGAGTAGGAGATCAGCGTCGGAGTTTTCATATCGGGCTGAACGCCTCCGGGCACCAGCTTGGCGCTCGCCGGAATCGGGCTGATCGGCTCCGGCAGGTTCGCGAGCGGCAAATTGGCGATGCTGTAGGTCGGATTGAACGGCGCGTTCTGGTCCATTCGGTATCCGAGCGCATCCTGAAGGTCGTTGTACATTCCGAATCCCGCGCGGATCACCGTTTTTTCGCCGAACGGGCTCCACGCCAGCCCGATGCGCGGCTGGGCGAGAAACGTCGCGTTGTTCGGATGAAAAATCCCGCTTCCGATGTGCGGATTCGTATTGATCGCGCCGTCGGTGAAAAAATAATTCGCCGCGCGGCTATGCGCCTCGTTCCACCCCGTCGAGGACTCCGCGCGGAAACCCAGCGTCAGAGTCAGCTGCCGGTTCACGCGGATCGTGTCCTCGGCGTACCACGCAGCGAAGAGCGACCGCCAGTTCATCTCCGTCGGCGCCGGGTCGTAAAGAAACGTCCCCGCGACGCCGCCAACCAGCGCCTTCATGCCGCTGAACGAAGCCTGCCCGTACTGGCTGAGCGCGATGTTCTCGTTCGACTGGAATTGCTGAAACCACGCCCCCAGAGCGAACTGGTGCCGTCCATGCGTCAGCCTGACCGTGTCTTCATACGTAAATAGATTCCGGTGGATGAACAGATTGCTGCCGTTGTTGCTTCCCGCCAGACCCACCTGCGTCGCGGGATTCGACGCCGCGCTTCCGCCCACGACCACCGCGCCCACCGGGAGCCCCCCGACGAAGTTCCGGACTCCGGCTGCCGGCGTTCCGGGCGTCGGTTCTCCCGCGAAAAAATACCCCGCTCGCGAAAATCCGAATCGCGCGGTGTTCAGCAAATTCGGCGAAAAAAGATGCGTTTCCTCCACGCTGAACACCTGATCGCGCAGCGTCATCAGGTCCGTGCTCCACGGATCGAATGGCGTGGCGGTCACGTCGTTGCCGTCGTCGATCGTATAAACTCCCGACAGCATGTCGCGAGCGGAAAAGATGTGATCGACCCGCGTCGTGCCGAAATCCTCCCGAACGGTCTGCGGAGGGCTGCTCGTCAGCGTCGCAATGCCGCTGGGTGCCCCATTCAGCAGCAGTTCCGGGCCGTTCGCGACCGGCCAGAGATTCAGGAGATCCAGCACGGCCGCGGCGCACGCCGCTTGTTGCGCCGGCGCGCACTGGCCGCCGATCGGCGCCAGCGTCCCGTCGCGAGCGTCATCGGCCGGCACGAACGTCAACGATGTCTGGTGCAGGTTCTGTCGAAATCCTTCGTAGTTGGCGAAGATGAACGTCTTATCTGACTGAATCGGCCCGCCGAGCGCCCCGCCAAATTGATTCCGCTGGAATGGCGGCGCTCCGTTCAGGTCGAAGAAATTCCGCGAGTCCAGAGCGTTGTTGCGCAGGAATTCGAACGCTGAGCCGTGCCACGTGTTCGTTCCCGACTGCGTGACGATCGACACCTGCCCGCCCGGATGCTTTCCGTACTCCGCTCCGTAGGAATCGCGCAGCACGTTGAACTCGCGCACCGCATCCACCCCCAGCAACTGCCCGCTCGTCCCTCCGGGCTGCATGTTGTTTTCCGCCGCGCCCGTGTACTCCACGCCGTTCAGCAGGAACATGTTCTGCTGCGGCCGATTACCCGAGACGGAGAAATCGTTCGCGGTCGTGGAATTCGAAATGCCGGTCCCGCCGATCTTCTCCCACGTGAAATTCACGATGCCCGGGTTGAGCGGTAAAAGCAGATCGAAGCTCCGTCCGTTGAGCGGCAGATCCTTGATCTGCTGCTCGCCGACGACGCCCGAGATATCCGTCGTCGTCGTGCTGACGATCGGCGCGTCGTCGACGATGGTGATCTGTTGACTCACCGCGCCAACCGCCAGCGAGATATCGACCCGCGCGTCTTCGCCCACGACTAGGCGGACACCTGTGCGCACCACTTCCGAGAAACCTGACTTGTTCGCGCGCACTTCGTAAGGGCCTATAGGCAATGAATAAATCCGATAGCGTCCCTGATCGTCGGAATTAGTCGACCGGACCAGGCCGGTATCGACATTGCGCGCCGTCACCGCCGCGCCCTGTATCGCCGCACCGGTAGGGTCGAGCACCTGCCCGGTAAGACTCGCCGAGTCCTGCGCAAACGCCCCTGCCGCACAAACCAGCACAAAGGCCAGCAGCAAAGCCGGCCGCGCCAAAGACGAATTCATCCGCATCGTAAGATCTCCTCAGGGAACTTTCTCACCCGCTTCCACCCGTTCTCAGGTCAATACGATATACGACTTAATACGATAAATACAGTTAGTATTATTCAATATGATGCGCTGACGTCTTTCTGGAAATGCCCGCCGCCCGTGACGGCGTCGTTCAGCCGCGGAGCGGCGACCGTAATTAGCCCGGCACAAAGCGCAGCGCAGTGCCGGAAAGAGCGCGAAAAGACACCGAAATCCCGGAGGAACGATTGAGGGACTCAACTGAAAATCACGTCGGCCGAACGCGCAGGACTTCATGGCGTCGTCGCCATCGCCCAATTCGTTACGCTTTCAACATCCCCCCGCGCGCGCGCCTCTGCGGCGTCCAGTCGGGGCGGTAGACTTTCCGAGTCGAGGAAAAGAACCCTTGAACTCGCACGGTGAAACAAATTCCGCCGCTCGCCCAGCCGCGCCATGGATCTACGGTCCCTGGCTCGACCTGATCGTCGGCTGCGGCGCATGGTCCGCTCCGCTGCTGGGTGCTGCGCTGTGGCTGACGCAGACGCACACGCACGCCTGGGTCGTCGCCTTCTACCTGCTGGCCCTGGCGTTCAACTATCCGCACTTCATGGCCACGGTGTATCGCGCCTATCACACGCGCGCGGACTTCGAAAAATACAAGATCTTCACGCTCCACATCACCCTGCTGCTGATTCTCACGGGCATTCTGCTTCACGCCTCCCACCGGCTGTTTCCGTGGGTCTTCACGCTCTACATCCTCTGGAGCCCGTGGCATTACACCGGCCAGAATTTCGGCCTGCTGATGATGTTCGCGCGCCGGTCTGGCGCTGAGGTGACGCGCGCGGAACGCTTCTTCGTTCGCGCCGCATTCGTGGCCTCCTACCTGATGCTTCTTGCCAGCTTCGAAACCGGCGGCTCGACCGATCCGCTGATTCTTTCGCTCGGCCTCACGGCGAAATATACACTGCCGATGCGTCTGATCCTCGGCGCGGCCTTCGCGTTGTTCGTCTTTCTTGGCTTTCGGCGCATGGTGCAGCGAAGCGGCATTCGCGCCCTCGCGGCCCCGCTTACGCTGGCGCTCACCCAGTTCATCTGGTTCGTGGTTCCCACGCTGCTCGAGCTTCACGCGCAATATCAAATTCCGCAGACGCGCTACAGCAGCGGAATCCTCGCGATTCTCCACTCGGCGCAGTACATCTGGATCACCAGCTACTACCAGCAGCGCGAAGCGCGCGCGGCGGGCCAGTCCGCCTGGCGCATGACCGGCTATCTGCTGACTCTCGTCGCGGGCGGAATCGCTCTCTTCATTCCCGGCCCCTGGATCGTCAGCCGCCTGCTGCACTATGACTTCACGACCAGCTTCCTGATCTTCACCGCCGTCGTGAACATCCACCATTTCATCCTCGACGGCGCGCTCTGGAAACTGCGCGACTCGCGCATCGCCGCGCTGCTCGTCGATCGCAATAAACAACTCGAGGAAAGCACCCAGAAGTCCTCTGCACCCGCGCGGTCGCCACTGGCGGGCCGGATTTTCTCGTCGCCTGCGTTTCGCATCGCGCTGGTCGCGCTGCTTTTCCTGTGGGGCGGAATTGACCAGGTCCATTTCGCGCTCGGGACGCGCGAGGAAAATCTCTCTTCGCTGATGGACGCCGCGCGGATGAATCCCTACGACACCACGATCCAGTCCCGCATCGCTTCCGCGCAGGCAAAGGCCGGCGACCGCAGCGCCGCGATCGCGGCGCTCGATCGCGCCGTGGCTATCAATCCTTACGATGAAGGCGTGCAGCAGGCATGCGCGCGCGCCTTGCTGGAAGATGGCAGGTATGAGGAAGCCTACCAGCGCTACGCGAAGTTGCTCGAGCTATTCCCCCGCGATCCCAATGCCCTCGTGAGCTATGGTTTGCTGGCCGCGCGCTTCGACCATGTGGACGATGCCGTGGACTCCTGGGAGAAGGCCGTAACCTTCGATCCGAACCAGATCAACGCCCATCTCTATCTGGCCGAAGCGTTCGACCAGCGAGGCGAATTCGCGGCCGCCGCCCGCCATTGGGATGCGTTTCTGCGCCTGGCCGCGGCACAGCCCGACGATCCCGCCGCCACGACCGATCAGCAAATCTCCGGCGCGATCCAGCTCGCCGACGACCAGTCACGGGTCAAACAGGCCGGCGCGGCTCTCGCGCGATACCGCGCCGCAATTTCGATGGCCGATGCAGCCCACAACGCCAAACTTGAAAGCCTGGCCTATGTCCACATGGCTGACGCGCAGGAAAAAACCGGCGACGTGAAGTCCGCGGCGGATTCCTACCAGCACGGCCTCGCCCTCGACGCGAAAATCGGCGACGCGCACGGCGAAGCGCTCGATTGGTTCAATTACGGCCAGTTCCTGCGCCGCCACGGAATTGAAGACGACCTCGCCTACGCCTGCCTGCTGCATGCCGAACAATTGCTGGCAACCACCGGCGGGCCGGAGCTGGAAACTGCGAAGAAGATGCGACGCGAAGTCGAGTCCCGCCTCGGGAGCAAGGCCGGCGCCTCCCAAAAAGAACTTCCCGAATTGCTGGCCCGCGCCGGCGAGCTGCCCGCCAATTCCTTCTGACCCAGCGCCTGGGCGCGTCACACGCGCTTGTGTGTCCGGTGGAAGCGTGGGGCTTTCAGCCCCACGAAAAGCCGTTTCCTCTATTGCCGGCTTTAGCCCTGGAAGCCTCTGGGCGGGAAACGCAACCCGCCTGCCATAAATGCGGTGAATTTCCGAGGGCTGATCCCGCGCCAGACCTTTTGCCCCTTTGACGCCCATAGAATCCTGTTGGGCTTGACCCGGATTTCGCCAATTTTCTTGCCGGAAGAATTCAAGAAAGCCAAATCCAAACGTGTCCTGTACTGTTTACAGCGTCCTAGTTGGTTTGCCATGCCTAGCTCCTTTCGTTAGCGGTTGCCTATCGGCTCCGTGCTTTTCTTTGCCCCACCGGACAGCTTGTTCAGTAAGCCGATAGACCTCCTTCTGTGAAATGGGAATCCGCAGCGTTTTGCGGACTTTAAGGACCGCGAATTGGGCCGCCTCCCTCGCGCCATACGCTACTCCCAGCCCGAAAGCCGCCTGTCTCTCTTTCGTCGTCATAAACAGCCTCCCCGCTTTATTCTCCGCCCGGCCCGGGCAAGCTGCCAGTAACGAGTTTAGGCTAATGTCAAATACTGCAATAAAGGACTTCTTCTATCTATGACAGGGAAGACCTTGTGCTACCGTTTCGTAGATGCGACTCTGCACTACACCAATTAGTACCGCTGCTTTCCTTCTTATCGTGATGTTTGCAGGCGGCTGTGATAGATCGACGCCGCAAGCGCCGCCTCAAGTACCCCCAGCGGCTTCACTGGCTGAGCAAAAGCTTTGCGCAGAAGGTGCCGAGAAGAGCTTTACGATCGACAAGAAAGCGATTCGGGATACCTATACTAATCACTATGACCCGGTATCAAAAACTTGCTACGTCGAAGTCACAGTAACGACAGTGATTTCGCTACAGCCCTATCGTTACGTGTATTCCAACACGATCTACGACGCCTTTGAAAACCGCGTTTACGGCGACTTTGGTTCGGAGTCGGGGCAGGGCGAACCTGATAGCTGTAACATCGAGCCGCGCGATCAACCGAAAGTGGTTTGTAAGTCACAGGAAGAATTCGATCAGCTAGCCCTGCGGTACTTCGGAACGACTCCCGACTAGGTCCCGGCCTTCGGGCAAACCGGCCTCCCTCCAGGTGGTCCTATTACCGCAGTTCCATTGCCAGCATCCGAAAGATCAATTAGCGTGAGTTGGGGCTTTTTCCAGCCCCGCTGTCGGACGCTCATGCGTCCCGGCGCTACTGGCTAGCGCTCGATTGCTCTTTGACAACTGAATATGTATTCGGGGTGACTGGCACAAACAAAATGCCTCCCTCTGTGGCCTGTGCCGTGGCCAATCCTGCGGTTCTAATCGCCAAACCTGGCGACTAGATGCGCCCCTAAGATCCTGAAAACAAACGGTGAGCGCATATCCTAATCGCCAAAAAAAGCGGGGTCCGCGAAACGTACGGACTGCGCGTTTTTGCCTTGAATCATCTACCGCAGGTCGACACAAGTTGCCACCTGTGAGCGCCGTAACAAGTTGAAAACAAAGAAGCGGTGCATCCGCAGGTCGACACACATTTCCGGTGGCGCAAATGAAGGAACAAGGTGACCGGGACAGGCCCGCAGATAATACCGTGCGTACCGGGCTTTAGGCCGGTACTTCACAACCGATTAATTAATATTCAGCTTCGACTGCGTGCTTGGCAGATGCTCGTTGAGGTCGGGCAGGCATTCTACTTCGGTGATGTCCGTGTCGTCCTCGCGGTTCCAGCGTTTCGTGCTGGTCCATTCGCCTTCCCAATTCTGAGGATCGAATAGCGAGTACTTGATCTCGAGCGTCTTGCCGTCATTGATCATGCGGATGCGCTCGACGATGTGGAAATCCTTGCTCACCTGAACGCCGGTATCGATCCAGTGGCGTTCGGGAATCATGGCGGTGGTGTCGACCACGAGCGTGTCGCCTTCCCAGTGGCCGATCGATTCGCCGTTGTACGACGGCACCACGACATCGGGATCGAGATGCTTGCGCCCGTCGATGTAAACCAGCCGCAGCGCATTCTCGAATCCGCTGACCATGTAAATCACGGTCGGGGTCTGAATCATGGCGATGGGCCAGACGCGCGTCATGATCATCGGCATCCCGGCGGGAAAGCACTTCCCGATATCGTCGTGAAACGGACGGCCCTCGGCCGTCGCCTTCTTGCCTTCATCGAATACCGCCTGCGCCGCGGGTTTGAACTTCGGATAATTCGGGCCGAACATGAACGAATTAAATCCGGCGCTCAGGTCCACTATCCAAGTGCCGGTCAAATTGAACGGCGGTTTCGGCCGCGGCTTCGCGAGATTGTCCGGAGCGAGCGCTCCTTCGGGAAATGGGTCGCTGGGCTTTGATTTGGCCTGTGCGCGCGCGCCGGCGGCCATGGATGCAACACCGAGCGCCACAAAAGCCGCGCTCAGCGCGAACTTCTTTGTCAGCCTGGTCATTTGCGGTCCTCTTCAGAAGGTAAGCCGAGCCGCGGCAAAGGGCTCAGGCGAATTGCGAGAGAAACTAATTCTTCGGCGATCCGGTCGAAGGATAACCCGCCGTGTCGGTCAGAACCGTTCCGTCGGCGAGCTTCACCGAGATGAACCGGCCGCCCTTTTCCCCGCTGCGCAGCGGGTGCACCATGATCGTCACTTGATCGCCGGGCTTGAGCGTGGTCGACCGCCAGCCCGAGCGCGCCATGTTGTTCGGGCTATTGCACTCGACGCCCCACTTGTCCGTGCCGCCCGAGGCGTTGGGCACTTCGATCTCGATCCAGCTGTGCGGATTGGTCCAGCCGAAGCTTACGATCGTGCCGGTCAGCTCGACGGTTTTGTCGCGATCGAACATCGCGCCCGAGTGGTGCGCGAACGCCGTGCCGGCAAACGCGAGCAGAATTGCTACTACGAAACCGACGTGCAGGAATTTCACTCCGTGGCCGCCATAAGATGACATCTTATGCCCCCCCTGGGTTTTCGCTTCGGTCGGGTGCCTGGGCTCAAAAAGCCCGGCGCAACCGCGCGACCCCTGACTACGATACGCAGATTATGCTCCAACCCGCGTCGGTGCCGCAATCAGTTCGTGGACGTCCTCTCAATCCGCGGCGGCACCGCCAAGTCCCGCTTAATCGCCTCGCGGGCCGGCGGATTTGAACGTAAACACAATGGTCTTCGATTCGCGCGGCGCGATCGTCACGGTTTGATCTTGCGCGCCGAGAGTCTCATGCCACGCTTCGATCGTGTACGTGCCGGGCGGAAGGTTTCTCAGTTCGAAATTCCCTGTTTTCGGCGTCACGGCGTAATACGGATGATCGAAGACGAACACCAGCGCGCGCATCCACGGATGCACGTTGCACAGCACGGGCATCGCAAATTCGGAGCGCGCGAAAGTCGACTTGAGCGCCGCGGACCCGGCGGGCTGCGACGTGCTCCACTGCCGGTTGCGCTTCGGCATCGGGTGAACGTTGTGCATCGTCGGATCGTTGTTCTGAATTTCGAACGGCTGGTTTGTCATCAGCGCGAGCACGTGCGGCTCGTACATGCAGTTCTTCTGCTGGAGCACGACCGTTTCCGCCGGCGTATCGAAGCGGTAGTTGCCAATCCCGTCTTTGACGTAGACAACCACGTTGGCCAGAGTGCTGTCGTCTCCCATTACGACAGTGGGCGGCATTACGGGCGTCGGATTCGCCTGCACGCACGCCGGCGACGCGCTCATGTCGATCGGCTTTGCGGACGGCAGCGTGCCTTCGAAGGTGACCGTGCCCGCGATCGATCCAGCGGTGGCGCGGTCGACGACCGCGGTGGGCGATGGTTCGCCCTTGTCGTGAGTGCTGCAGCCGGAAAGGACAAGTGCCAACGATGCGACGAAACTTAGCAGACTGCGGAAAAAGGCAGTGAAGAGTGTCCTCAGGCGCTGAAGCGCATTGAGTGCAAGCCCTTTATGTCGGAGCTGAAGCTCCGACCCCCTAAAAGGCACCCTTTTTCCGCAAACTGTTAGGAACCGGAAGCCAGTCAATCGTCCCTCCGGGACTTGCGGCTCTCTCTTCTCCCCGTTCCCGGCACTGCGCTGCGCTTCGTGCCGGGCTAATTACGGCCGCCGCTCCGCGGCTGAACGATTCACGCAGACTATGGGGCCCCATGCTCCCACCCGGTTCGACTTCTAGCAGGCTGCGGAAAAAGGCAGTGAAGAGTGTCCTCAGGCGGCGAAGCGCATTGAGTGCAAGCCCTTTATGTCGGAGCTGAAGCTCCGACCCCCTAAAAAGCGCCCTTTCCCCGCAAACTGCTAATGCGTGTCGTAATTCGGGATCGACACCGCGGCGGTGACCACCGAGAACCAAATGAGCAGTTCCAGCAGGCCCATCAATTTTGCGATGGCCGGCGTTTCCGGCGTTTGTCCCCAAGTCTTCGCCTTCTGCTGATTCACAATGTGTAGGACGACGCCGAGGGGAACCAGGATGCCCAGCTTGATCTCGAACGCGGGATTCGGAATGTACTTCGTCGCGGCGCTGGCAAAAAGCATGAAGCCGCCGGCGACGGCGATGCAAAATCCCAGCCAGTTCCAGGCGAAGAGCGCGTCGGAAAGCTGCGAGGCGGTCTGGCGTTTCTTCCCGATGCCGAGCAGGCGCAGATCGAGAGAAAGATTCGTGCCAATCCAGAGCGACAATCCGGAAAAGTGCGTCATCTGCACGAAGGGATAGGCCCACGTGGAGCCGCTGATGTCGAGCGCCCACCACGTGCCCTGCAGCCACTTCGCAAAAGCCATGAAGAAGCTAAGCATCTTCGTGGACCTCGATTTCAAACATGCAGCGCAGGCGACGGGCCCCGAATTATCCGACGCCTGAAATCGCCGGAACCTCGACCGACGCCAGAATCGCTCCAATCCACAAAACCAGCGAAACGAAGGCAATCAGTTTCGCGCCAATCGGAATCGCCGGCAGCTCGCCCCAGCGGCGCGTCCTGCGCATGACGAACACGCCGGCGATCAGCGCCAGGAGCACAACCAGGATTTTCAGGCGAAAGACGTATGCCAGATAAAAATCGCCCGCATCGGCCGCAAACATGAAAAATCCCGAGAAGACCGTCATGCAGAATCCCGTCCACATCCACGGGACAAGCTGCTCGGAAAGAGCGGCCGGCTGCTCCTTGCGGCCCGCAAGCCCCATGACGCGCAGATCCACGATGACGGTCGTTCCAACGAGCAGGAAAAACCCTGAATAGTGCAGGATTTCAAGGACCAGCGACAGCACCACATTGCTGTCAACCCACGTGATGAACGAGTTGTGTTCAAGCCACCGGCAGAACTGCAGCATATCAGGCGATCCCCCCGCGCGAGAGCTGGTCAAAGCAAAGTTCGCGCCCTAACCACAAACACAGTCAATCGTCCCTCCGGGACTTGGGCTCTTGTTCCGCCCGCTTCCCGGCACTGCGCTGTGCTTCGTCCCGGGCTAATTACGCGGTAGCCGCTCCGCGGCTGACCGACGCGCTAGGAACGCAGCACGAGGCCGTCGGCGAGGGTCACCGACGTGCAACGCATCGTCTTGGCCCCGCTCTTCGCCGCTCCGCCTGTGCAAGTGATGATGTCACCGGGCTTCACCGTGGTGCTCGTCCAGCCGTTGTGCCGCAGGAAGTTCGGGCTGTTGATTTCCATGGCCCATTCTTCGACCTCGCCCTTCGCGTTCTTCACATCGAGGTAGATGTACCCGTGCGGATTTGTCCACTCGACCCGCTTCACTACGCCCTTGTACGTGCTCGGGTGGTCCATGTCGTACATGGAGACGGAGTGGTGCGCGTTTGCCGCCGGCGCCGCCAGCAAGAGCAACATTCCCGCCAGCCAGATTCCAACTTTTACTCTCATATCGATGGGCCTCCTGATTTCGGATCGTTGCGGACGCGCCGCTGCGCTACTTGTTTTGAAGCAGATCCTTGTAATCCTTGTTGTTATCTTCACAGACGTACTCCTGAATTTGCCACTCGGGATGCAGCCGCATCTTGCTGGACTGTTTCCAGGGCGCCTCCCAGACGTTCGGGTCGTCCATTGTCGCTTCGTAGTCGAGCTCCTGGTACGAAACTCGATGATAGCGCTCGACGACGTGGTACGCCGTGGTGTGGCGGTACGAGCCCACGAAGGTCTTGTCGTTAAATCCCGTCACGTCGACGACGAGCGTGTCGCCGTCCCAGTGCCCGACGGAATTGCCCATGTAGGTCGGGTCCATGTCCTCGGGATGCGTGGCGCCATCGGTCGGGATGACGCGGAAGATGTGGTAGGCCTCGTAGAGGATAACGACAAGGCCGGGCTTCTGAATGATCTGGAGCGGATAGGGCTGCATCGTCGCGGCCGGCACCCCGGGAGGAACGCAGGTGACGCCCTGGCCGAGATCGTTCTCGTCGGCAACGACTTTGTATTTTTCCGCGCCCGGTTTCACCTTGATGTTGTCGACGGGCCGAAGGCTGAAGCCCGCGATGTACACGCCCGAAAGATCGGGATGGCCATCCGCGGAGCGCGGGACGGGCTGGTTGTGCGGATCGCCGCAGGCTCCCGTCACGGAGGCGGGAGCGGGCGTGGTGCCTGGCACGGTAACCGTGACCGATTTCGTGTCTGTGCCGGCGCGACCGCGGACCGTAAACGTGTAAGTCGTGGTCTGCTTCGGCGTCACTTCATGGCTGCCCATCGTGGCGACGATGCCGAGGCAATTGTCGAAATAGGTGTCGTCGGCGTTCACGGCGTGCCAGTGCAGCGTGGCTGTCTGTCCCGGCTGGATCGTCGCGGGATCGGCGCGCAATTCAAGAATCTTCCCCGGAGGCCCCATCGGGAATCCTCCGACCGCCGGGCGGCCCGGTTCCGGCTGGGCCTGTTGCTGGGGCGGCGGAGGCTGCTGCTGTTGCGCGGCTGCAAATGACGCAACTGCTACGGCTAAGACAATGACGAGCCCGAACCGATTCACAACTCGCATGCTGAATCCCCCCCCCCGGAAACTCTTGCAGTCCTCGAATGCAAAATTCTAAAGCTACCTCGGACCTGTCAGGACGCCCCTCAGCCAAACCTCAGGGGTTAAAACCCCTGAATCCCCGCGCGGTTCCATACGACCAGATGTTTGACCTGTGCGCAATCCATGTCTACGCGGAAGCCACCCAACCAAACCCAGAGCATAACGCAATCCGCGCGTCGCAACCAAATCGGCGCGGGCGCGCATCATGCCACGAGCTCTGCGCTGGCCGGCTGCTCGAAGCGCGTTTCCCCTCAAAACCGCCAATCAGGAGATTGGCGCGCTCCCGAGAACTGCAGCGCGCGATTACCACCGGCCTTCGCTGTGCGAGCTTCCGCGCGGTTACCAGTAGGCGATCCAGCGGCCGGCGGCGATCACGCCGACCCAGGCGAGAAGAGACACGCAGGCGGCGACGCGCGCAAGGCCCGGCGTCTTTGGCGAGTCGTCCCAGCTGGAGACGTTGCGAAAAGTCACTCGTTCGAAAATGAGCGCGTTCAAACCGGCGAGCACGATCAAAAACATCTTCAAGCGAAAGGCGCCGTTTTCGTACATCTTCGAGGCTTCGGACGCGAACATTAAGGAGCCGGTGACGAACATGACCGTGAAACCGGTCCACGTCCATTTGAGCAGCCGCTGATGGAGCTCCGACACGCGCTGATTGGTCAAGATCAATCCGAGCAGGCGCAAGTCGAGCACGCCGGTGGTTCCGACGAGCAGGATGATTCCCCAAATGTGGATCGTTTCAATCAGCGGGAAAAGCCAGAGCGATTCCGAAACAGCGACGCCGACAGACGTATGTTGAAGCCACACGCAAAAGTGGTAGATCGACATCATTTCCGGAAATCCCCCCTGGCTCCGATGCGACGATCGGAGAATATTTGTCGGCGAGAAAATCCCGCGACGAGCGCAAGTCTCGCGCCCCTGCCACCCCTGAAGCGAACAAAAACCGTCCTACATTAGGTGCGCGGTCGCGCGATGTCAAGCAATGGCATCTAGCACCAGGGCTGAAGCCCGAAGCATGGCAGGGCGTCTTTTCGCGGGCCTGAAAGGCCCGCGCTTCCACCGTTCGAAGTAGATCGCTGTCGATTATCCCGCCAAAATGCGATGGCTCGGCACGCGACCGACGAATCAACCCTCGCGTTATGATCCATCGCCGCAGAGATACCAGCGCCCCATCCGGCCGCATCCCCCGGCCTGCAACCTGGCACTGAGAACGACCGTCTAAATTATGTCGGGCGTTTGTTATCATAATTCGTGAAGTATGAGCGCTGGATCCAACTCTCAGGGGGCTGAGAATCATATGAAAGTGGCCGGGAATCGTAGTTTTTCAGGTGTCGGTGGCAGGATCTGGATTGTATGCGGGCTCGTGGTCGCGATGTTCGCCAGCCTGGGTGGAGTGATGCGGTCGGCGCGCGCCGCCAGTCCCGCCCCGGCAGCCGGCCCCAGCCCTTCGAAGACGACGCTCGACGGCGTGTACACAGATGATGAAGCGGCGCGCGGCAAGACGGCGTACAACAACAACTGCAGCGCCTGCCACATGGAGGACTTGAGCGGCAGCGGGCAGGCCCTGCCCCTGGCCGGCGACGCGTTCATGGACATCTGGGAAGGGCAGACGATGAACGATCTGCTCGGCCTGGTTCAGGGCACGATGCCGCAGGACAGGCCGGGAAGCTTGACGCCCGAAGCGGCGCTGGACATCATCTCCTACGTTCTTCAGCAGAATAAATTCCCCGCGGGCAAGGAAGAACTGAAGAACGATCCGGACGCGCTGAAGAACATCCTGATCACGACGAAAGCCGCCCCGAAATCCCAGTAGTGACGTTTTGTCTTCCGTGCCGGTCCTGGCGTTTTCCGGTTACTCGGCGGAAAATGCCAGGAGCACGTTGCCCGCCTGATCGCCGCTGAAGACCGCATAGCCGGAGCCGACGAACACCATTCCCCCGGCCACCGTCGCGCCGGCCGAGCCCATCGCGCCGCCCTTGGCCTTCACTCGATTCACAGTCTTGAAACCGCGCGCGGTGTCGAACTGCCAGAGTACGCGCCCGTCCGTTGTAGAGAGTGCCTGAAGCTTTCCATCCCATCCGCCGACAAAGACGGCCCCCGGAATCCCGGTGACCGCCGCCGAGTGCGTGACGGCTGCGTCCGCGTTGAGGGGCACGGCCCAGACCTGTTTACCGGTGTCGAGCGCCAGCGCGATCATGCGGCCGCTGCGGAGCGCGAAGTAGGCGTTGCGATCGTCCATCGCGCCGCCGTAAACGATTTCACCGAACGAACTCGGCGGTTTCTGTCCAGGCAGCAGGACGTTCGTGCTCCAAACAGCCGCGCCATTGCGATCCGGATCGAACGCGAAGACCGTGCCGCTCTTTTGCCCGGCAACGAGCAGGCGGTGGCCGTTGGGCAAGGTGCGCAGCATTGCCGACGCGCCGAAGTCCCAATCGGGCCCCTGATGCGGCGGGCAATTCTCGGAGCGATTCGGGGCATCGTCATCGCAACCGCCTAAAAACGAATCGTGCGCGGTGGCTTGATAGAACCAGAGCCGTTTGCCGGTCCTGGCGTCCAAAGCCATCACGGCGTCGGTCGTGTCCGGAGCAGGGTCGGTTTGCCCATCGCCCGTGCCGAAATAGACGGCTTGGCGTTTGCGATCGAAAGTCGGTGAATTCCAGACGGAGGCTCCCGATGGCGCCCAGAGCTGCGTGCCCTTGGAATTTTTCCTCACCGGCTTGAGCTTTTCGTCGATCGTGTAGGTTTTCCAGATCTGCTTGCCGGTGTCCGCATCGAGTGCGACGACGCTGCCCTGAAACGTGCAGCACGGATAGAGCGGATCGGACGCCGAGAATTCCTCGAACGTCGAAACGGGCACGTACAGGCGGCCATCGGCAAGTGTCGGCGCGCCTGGGTCTCGCGCGGTGATGTGATCGCCCACCAGGCGGGTCCAGATCAGCCTTCCCGTTTGCGCGTCGATGGCATACACGTTGGCCTTCTGGTCGCCAAAGTATGCGGCGTATTTCGCGCTGCCCGCGCCGGTCACGGGGCCCACGCTGATTGCCGTGCGCATCGCGGCCTTCGCCTGAAACGACCAGTAGACGCAGCCGGTCTGCGCGTTGAGCGAATAGACGTAGCCGTTGTCGCTCGCGATAAAGACGCGCCCGGCAACGATCGTCGGCTGGCCGTAGGCTGAAAGGCCCGTGGGAAAGCCGAACGCCCATTTCAATTTCAGGCGCGGCACGCGATCCGCGGAAAGTCCCGCTGCTTTCGCGGTTTGAAACCGCGTGTTGCCGACGTCCGCGCCCCAACCATTCCACGCCGGTCCCGATGCCGGATCGTCCATCGGCGGATTGCTCAGACAATGGTTGGGCATCGCCTTCGCGGCGCCCGCGCCAGTGCTGCCGATCAGCCGGCCGGTGACCGCTTCGGCTACGCGGCGCTTTTCCATGTCGGTCATTGTGCTCCCGACGACGACGGCCATCGGGCCATTGGTCAGCGCGGCGTATATCTTTTCCGGCGTCATCAATTTCATCGTGGCGAACGACGGCGCGCGCGAGCCGGTGGCGGGATGCTCGTGGCACGAAACACATTTTTGCTCGAAGATGCCGTTGCCGATTTCCGTGCCCGATGGCGCGGCGATGGGATTGGCCTGTGGGGCCGGCTGCGCGGGCTTCTGCGATTCACTCTGCGCGCCGGCGTACACCGCGAGTGTCAGCGACGCGCACAGCGCGAGCAGAACAATATTCAATGTGTGCTTCATCCGAAATTCCCCCAGATCGCTACTGCGCCGCAAACGCCAGCAAGACATTCCCCGGCATTCCCCCGCCCACGTTGGCATAACCGGAAGTCACGTAGATCATGCCGCCGGCAACCACCGGGCCGGGGCCGCCCATCGAGCCGCCCTTCGCGGCGACTTCGTTGACCGTCTTGAAATCCTGCGCGGTGTTGAATTGCCAGATCGCTTTGCCGTCGTCCGTGGAAAGCGCGCGCAAAATACCGTCCCAGCCGCCGGTAAACACCACGCCCGGAATTCCCGTCACAGCGGCGGATTGGCCGAAGCGCAGGCCGGCCTTCGTCCTGTTTTCGCCGTTAATGGTTGGCGCGCCGAGGGTGTCGAGCGATTCGAGCGTCGCGTCCCAGGCGAGCTTGCCGGTACCGACGTCGATTGCAACGAATCTTCCGTCCTCGAGCGCCAGATACGTTCGCTTCGAATCCGTCGCTCCGCCGAAGGCAATTTCACCGTTGTTCGGCGCGGGCTTCTTCGAGAGGTCGATTTTCCAGACGATCGCGCCTTTTCGTGCCGGATCGAGCGCGAAAACAGTTCCGCTCTTGGGAGTAGCGAGCAATAGCATGCGGCCGCTCTGGTCGTGCACCAGCACCGGCGAAGATCCGAAGTCCCAGTCAACACCCAGGTCTTTCGGGCAATTTTCGCTCGAGACGGGCACGCAGCCGACCATCCACGCATCGTTCGGCACCGCCTGGAACGACCAGAGAATGTTGCCGGTATCCAAATCCATCGCCACGACCGCGTCGGAATTTTTCGCCGCGGGCTCGGTGAACGCGTCGCCGGTCCCGACGTACAGCGCGTGCCGCGTCGGATCGATCGTCGGAGAATTCCAGACGGCGGCACCGGCTGGCGCAAACAGCTGCACTCCGGCGGAATTCTTGTGCGTCGGTTTGGGCATTTCCGGAATCACGTACGTCTTCCAGATCTGCGCGCCCGTGGCAGCGTCCAGCGCGACCACGCTTCCGCGAAACGTGCAGCAGGGGTACGTAGGACTCGCGCTGAAGGCTTCCTCGGTTGATGAGATCGGAACGTACAAACGCCCGCGATAGAGCGTTGGGGCCCCGGTGATGCGCTCGGTGTAATGATCGGAAAGCGCCTGCATCCAGATCTGCTCGCCGGTGGCGGCATCGACGGCGTACGCGTTCGTGCGCATATCGCCAAAATAGACGGCATACTTCTTCGCCGCGCCGGTTCCCTTTAGGAGGCCGACGGTCGGCGCGGTGCGCACTCCCGCGCGCGCGTGGAACGACCAATACACGCAGCCCGTCGCCGCATCGAGCGAATAAACGTACCCTATATCGCTGCCGACGTAGATTCGCCCGCCTACGACTGCGGGCTGGCCGTAGGCCGTATCGCCATTCGGAAACCCGAATGCCCACTTCAGCTTCAGCTTCGGCACATCGCCCGCATTCAAGCCCGCCGCGCTGGCGGTCGCGAAACGCGAATTCCCGCTGCTGGCGCTCCAGCCGTTCCACGACGGCCCGCTCGACGGATCGCTCAGCGGCGGATTCGTCGGGCAGTGATTCGCCATCGACGCCGCATCGCCGGTATGCTTCGCATCGAGCGGACGTCCACCGAGATATTCGGCGATCAGGCGCTTCTCGTCGTCGCTGAGCCCGAGGGCGGGCTCAACCATCGTTCCCGTCGTCATCGCCGAAAGCACGGTCTCGGGTGTCAACTCCATCAGCATCTTTAGCTCGGGAGCGCGTTCGGCGGGCGGCGGGCCGACGTGGCAGGACGCGCAGTTCTTATTGAACAGCGTCTGCCCGGGCGCCACGGGCAAGGGCGATTGGCTTTGCGCGCGGGACGGCTGCGCGGCAAATGTGAATACCGCGATCGCAGACACGGCCCAAAGCACACCTGTGCGGAAACGTCGATTCATTGAAAATCCCCCGCCCTATTTCCCAATCAATCTTGCTACGCGGCGCCGATCATATTTCATTCAGAAGCGTCGCGCCATGCCTGCCGAACGCCCGCCCTATGTCTGCCCGTAATACTGCTTCGAAACCGTCAGCTCCTTCGACGTGATGAATTCCAGCAGCGCGGGAACGCCTTTCTTCGTCTGCTCGATTCCCCGCCGAATGGCCGGCACGATTCCCGCGGGCTGCGTTACGCGCTCCCCGTAGCCGCCAAAGGCGCGCGCCATCGCCGCGTAGTCTCCGGAAATATCGGTCGAGCGGTATTTTTCGGTCGACACGGGCATGATCGGCAGCTCCATGGCCATGCTGAAATTGTTGAGCAGCACGGAAAGAATCGGAATCCGTTCGCGCACCGCGGTCTCGAAATCCATGCCGGTAAATCCGATGGCCGCGTCGCCCCACACGTTGACGCAGAGCTTTTCCGGCTGCGCCAGCTTCGCGCCCATCGCCAGGCCCAGGCCGTAGCCGAGCTGCGTCGTCTTGCCCCAGCCGAGATATGTCAGCGGCTGTTTCGTCACCCAGAAAGGCGCGAGCTGATCGCGCGGGCTGCCGGCATCGTGCGTGATGATCGTGTTGGCGACGTCCACCGTGCGCTGCAAATCCCACAGAACGCGATACGGCGAAAGGGGCGCTTCCTCCGACGTGAGTTTCGGACGCCATTCGTCCAGCCAGCGCTTGCGGATCGCGGCGATCTCATCCGCAACCGACCAGGCCCGTGGACTCTTGATCAGCCGCTCGACCTCGCCGCAAAGAGCCTCGAGCGTCAACTGCGCGTCGCCGATCAGGCCGATTTCCGCGCGCACGTCCTTATTTAGATGATTCGGATCGAGCGTCGCGTGGATGAACTTCTTGCCCTTCGGCATGGCGATTCCAAACGACGTCTCGGTGAAGCTGCAACCCGCGCCGAAAATCCAATCGGCCTTCTCGAGGAAATGCGGAATCGTGGGCGGAAACGCGAGGCCGCCCGATCCGAGCGCGAGCGGATGATCTTCAGGAAACGAGCTCTTGCCCGCGAGGCTCGTGCAAACGGGCGCCTGCAGCAATTCCGCGAGCCGGCGCAGCGGCTCCCACGCGCGTGCCCAGTGGATTCCCTGCCCCGCATAGATCACCGGCTGCTTCGCTTCGACCAGGGCGGCCGCGGCGCGCCGCACGTCGGCAATATCCGGCCCGTAACGCGTCGCAACGACCGGCTCGTACGTCAGCGGCCCCGGAAGGTCCTCGGCAAACACATCCACCGGAATCTCGACCAGCGCCGGCCCGCCGCGCCCGTTGCGCAGGCGCGAGAACGCGCGCCGCAAAATATTCGGGACCTCGGCGGCCGACATGATCGCCTCGGCCGATTTCGTCACCGACCGCATGCTCGCCACGGAGTTGAAATTCGGATCGACGTACGCGAGACGGCGTGCGTACCCCATGGGCATCACGAGGATGGGAATCGACTCGCTGTAGGCCTGTGCCACGCCGCCGAAGGAATTTTCCGCGCCCGGGCCGTGCTGCATGGCGAAGACGCCGACCTTGCGCCCGCTCGAAACGCGCGCCATCGCATCCGCCATGTGCAAGCCGACGCGCTCCTGACGCACGATCACCGGCCGAATCCCCGCGACCGCCGCCGCTTCCAGCACGTGGTTCACCGGATAGCCGAAAATAATCTCCACGCCCTCGCGCTTCAGAATCTCGGCGATCGCTTCGCCCACTTTCATTCGCGGCTCCCGGGGAAACTATATACTCGAATCGCGCGGCGCGTATAATCCCATCGCGCGTCCGGCGGCAAAACAACTTCTCAACAAACGAGTGAGGATACCCGGTAAAATGCCCGCTGAGTAGGTCAAATCGTTTTTGACCGCCGCCGGCGCTATACGGAGCGTTCGCTGCATGTCGAGTAGAGTGGTTTCACATGTAACCGTTATGGCCTGCTGCCTCGTCGCCACTGCGACGGGTGTCAGCGCGTCGCGCGTGGCCATCAGCTCGGAAAAGCAAAAGGACGAAGACTGCCGCAAATTCGTCCAGCAGTTCTACAACTGGTACGCCGACGCCGAGTACGAATCCTGGGGCGTCTCGCAATCCCTGGACGACGCCCTGGACCAAAACCTGTTCAGCGTCGATTTGACGGGCCAGTTGGACGACGTGATCGACTCGGAACAGGACCACGACGCGGTCTGGCTCGATTTCGACCCCGTCCTCAACACCAAGCATCCGTGGGACGACTACGCCGCCGGGGCCGTCACTCGCAAGGGCGACCACTTCCTCGTGGAGGTTTATGGAGTTCGGCACCGCAGACGAAACGACAAGCCGGACGTCGTGGCCGAACTCGTCTTCCAGATCGGACGGTGGACGTTCGTGAATTTTCACTATCCGGGCCGTGTAGCCACTCCGGCGAGCGAGAATCTTCTCAGCCTGTTGAAAGAAATTCGGAAGTCGCATCCGGTTAAACATCATGTCCAGCCATCCGACGAACCTCAGGCCTGACCCGTGCTGCGATTTTTCTATGGCCAAGGCCGCTGGCCGATGCGCGGAGTCGGGCCGATGACCGCGCGGGCGCGCACTGTGGCTTCGCCGCGCGTGGTGAATATCGGCGATTTGCGCCGGGCGGCCGAGCGCCGGCTGCCGCGCGTGGTCTTCGACTACGTCGACGGCGGCGCGGACGGCGAAGTCACGCTGCGCGAGAATACGCGCGCGTTCGAAGAAGTCGTCTTTCGCCCGCGCAACGCCGTGTTCGTGCGCGGATGCGACATGCGCACGAAAACTCTAGGCTGCGAATTGAGCATGCCGCTGCTGCTCGCGCCCGTGGGGTTCAGCCGGCTGATCCACCCTCAGGGCGAAATCACCGCCGCGCGCGCCGCCGGAAAGGCCGGGGTCGGTTTCTGTCTGACCACGATTTCCGGATGCAAGCTTGAGCAGGTTGCCGAAGCGACGACCTGCCCGCGCTGGTATCAGCTGTATCTCGTGGGCGGGCGCGAAGCCGCCGAAGCCGCGCTCGCGCGCGCGTGGGCAGCCGGATTCACGGTTCTCGCGATCACCATCGATACGGGCACGTTCGGCTTTCGCGAGCGCGACGTCCGCAATGGCACCGGGACGCTCACCGGGCCGAATCGGCTTGCAAAGATTCGCTTCCTGCCCAACTTGCTGGCGCATCCCGGATGGCTTTCGGGTTTTCTGCGCGACGGTGGAATGCTCGAACTGCCCAACGTGATCGTGCCGGGCCGCGGGCCGATGCCGCTTTCGGAAACGCAGGCGAGCCTCGCGAAGTCGGTGGTTACCTGGGCCGATCTGCGCTGGATTCGCAAAGTTTGGCAAGGCCCGCTGGTCGTGAAGGGCGTGCTGACCGCGGAAGACGCGCAGCGCTCGCTTGATGAAGGCGCCGAGGGCGTCGTCGTCTCGAACCACGGCGGCAGGCAGCTGGACGGCGTGGCCGCCACGCTGCGCGCCCTGCCGGAGGTGGTCAAGGCCGTCGGCGGCCGCGCGGAAGTGCTGATGGATGGCGGCGTTCGCCGTGGGAGCGACATTGCGAAGGCGCTCTGCCTTGGTGCAAAAGCTGTGCTGGTCGGCCGCGCGTACGCATACGGCTTGGGCGCGGCAGGCGAAGCGGGCGTCTCTCGCGCGATCGAAATCCTGTGCACGGATTTGCAGCGCACGCTTGCGCTGCTGGGTTGCGAATCGACCGCGGAGTTGAATCGCTCCTACGTGGACGTTCCCGCCAGTTGGGAGATGCAGCAGCGCTAGCGGCTCTTTTCTCTGCCTGCGCTCGATGTGGAGTGCGGGAGCTTGCTCCCGCTTTTCTTCGCCGAAGCTTGCTTCGGCCTAGCTACTGATCCTTGGCTTCGCGCGGACCACTTGGCTCAATCACGCGGTACGTGGTTTCGCTCCGCTCCGCCGAAGAGCACCTGTGGCTCGACCATTTTCCCGGGATTCAGCCGATTATCGGGATCGAACGCCTGCTTGATGGCGCGCATCGCGTCGAGCCCCGCGCCGTGTTCATCGAACAGATACTTCTTCCTGCCTGCGCCGATACCGTGTTCGCCCGTGCACGTCCCGCCCATTTCGAGCGCGCGGCGGATGATCTTCTCTTCCACGATCTTCGCCTCGGTCAGCTCCTCGGGATTTTCGGGATCGAGAATGAAGGACATGTGAAAATTGCCGTCGCCGACGTGGCCGATGACCAAAGCGGGGAACGAGCAGCTGGCGACGTCCTTTTTCGATTCGACAATGCAATCCGCAAGCCGCGAAATCGGCACGCAAATGTCGGTGGTGAACATCTTCCCGCCCTTGCGAATCGCGACATTCGCGAAATAAGCTTCGTGGCGCATTTTCCAGAGCGTTTCGCGCTCCTCGGGCGACGTGAACCAGCGGAAGCCGAGCCCCTTGTGATCTTCGGAGAGCTTCTTCACCGTTTCCGCCTGATCCTGCACGCTGCGGTCGCTATCGCCGTGAAATTCGAAGAAAAGCGTCGGCGCGACGGGGTAATTCGTCTTCGAATATTTGTTGCAGGCGTCCACCTGCGCCTCGTCCATCAGCTCGATCCGCGCCACAGCCACGCCCAGCTGAATCGTCTCGATGGCCGTCTCGACGGCGTCGCGAATCGCCGGGAAATTGCACGTCGCCGCGGCCACCGCTTCCGGCTGCGGATGCAGCCGCAGCGTCACTTCGGTGATGATCCCAAGCGTTCCCTCCGCGCCAACGAAAAGGTGCGTCAGGTCGTAACCCGCGGCGGATTTGCGTGCGCGCGAGCCGGTGTGGATCACGCGGCCGTCCGCCAGCACCACTTTGAGACCCATCACGTTTTCGCGCATCGTCCCGTAACGCACGGCCGTGGTGCCGGAAGCCCGCGTCGACGTCATGCCGCCAATCGTCGCGTCCGCGCCCGGGTCGATGAAGAACGTGAAGCCCGTGTTTACCAGCGCCTTGATCAGCTGCTTGCGCGGCAGGCCCGCTTCCACGGTCGCCTGCAAATCTTCCGCGCTGATGCGCACCACTTTATTCATCTCCCGCATGTCGATGGTGATGCCGCCGTGGATCGCATTCACCTGCGCTTCCATCGACGTGCCCGCGCCAAACGGGATCACCGGCACCTGATGCTTGGCGCTGATTTTCATGATCTCGCTGACTTCGGGCGTGGATTTCGGGAAGCAGACGGCGTCGGGCAGCGCCGCCGGATGATACGACTCGCCGTGGCTGTGATGTTCGCGAATCACTTCCGCAGTGGTCACGCGGTCGCCGAGCAGCGCCTTCAGGTCGCGGATGGCGTCCTGTATCCGGTCCTGAACGGGTCGAGCCACGTTTGCAGTAGCCATGAGTGTGCGCCTCTATCTGACAACAACCGCACAAATGGTTTTTAGGGGCTTTAGCCCCTGAGGGTGCGGCCTAATTGCCGGTGCCATTTGTGAGTCTCAGATCCTACCAGTGAATCGTCACGTCGTAATGCAGCACCGCGCCGTTGCCGTCGAGGATCGGAACGATGCGCACCACCTGAAACGTGCGTTCCTTCAAATCGTCCACGGTGCGGCCCAGAATGTCGTGCGTCTCGCGCTCGAGCTCCGGCGTCGGCCGGGTCGCGCGTTTCTCCGGCGAAAGCGCTGCCGCGTCGAGCCGGTAGACGCGCGTCTGGCTCGCGGAGTCCTCGTAGACGAATTGCACGCTCGAGCTCGCGCCGACGCCCTCTTGCGGCCGGTCGTGAAACCAGCTTCGCGGCGTGGCCAGCACGAAAATCAAAATCACCACCACCAGCACGTCGTACGGCCAGCTCCCGCGGTCGTACGACCAGAATATCGTGTTGACGATGCCCCGCCAGAATTTTCGCATCTCAGGAGTGCGCGGCCGACCCGTTCACGACCAATCCGTCGCGCATGTGCAGCACGCGATCGCCGTAGGTGGCCGCTTCCGGATTGTGTGTGATCATCACGATCGTTTGGCCCAGCTCTTTATTCAGCTTCCGCAGCAGCGCCAGCACGGTGTCCGAGCTTTTCGTATCGAGATTCCCCGTCGGCTCATCGGCCAGCACGATTTTCGGCTCGCTGATGATCGCGCGCGCCAGCGCCACGCGCTGCTGCTCGCCGCCCGAAAGTTCCGAAGGCTTGTGGCGCAGCCGGCCGGTAAGCCCCAGCAGCGCAGTCACGGCCTCAAAGCGGTGCGGGTCGAAGCCGTTCCCGTGAATATGCTGCGCGAGCGCGATGTTGTGATATGTGTCGAGCGTGGGCAGCAGGTTGAAGCGCTGAAATACGAAGCCGACTTTGTGCCGGCGCAGCAACGTCCGCGCCGCGTCGCTCATTTCCGTCAGGTCGTTGCCGTCCAGCAGCACGCGCCCGCTGGTCGCCTGCGCCAGGCCTCCGATCACGTGCAGCAGCGTGGACTTGCCGCAGCCCGATGGCCCCATGATCGAGACAAATTCGCCGGGGAGAATGGAAACGCTCACTCCGCGCAGCGCCGGGACTTCCATCCGGCCGGTGCGGTACATCTTCCATAAATTTTCGGTCTTGAGTATGGGCTCCAACTGCCATTCCCCCGCGAGCGATCATGCCTGTGAGGACACAAATAGTCTATCCGCGATAGCCGTTTCTGCAAAGCACGCCCGCGCCGCGTGTTTCAGGCGGCGGGATTACTCGTATGCGAGAGCTTCGACCGGATCCTTGCGGCTGGCCAGCCATGCCGGGTATGTCGCGCCGAGCAAGCCGCCCATCACGGCGATCATTCCCGCCAGGATGATCCACTTGAAGGTGATCAAAATCGTCAGTGAGGGAAAAATCTTCAGAAAAATCGCGCGCATCAGGTAACTCAGGCCGACTCCGGTCAGCACGCCCCCCAGACACAGCAGCGTCGTCTCGCTCAGGATGATCTCCACGATGTAGGTTTTTGAAGCGCCGAGCGACTTCAGCACGCCGATCTCGCGCGTCCGCTCGATGATCGTGGTGTACATCGAAAGAAACGTCACCAGGAACCCGATCGCCACGGCGATCCCGATCATTACGTTGATGAACGCGCCCAGGCCCGGCAAATTCGACGAGGTCATCAGCGAAATGTAGTCCTTCAGCGCGCGAATTTCGTATTTCGGCAGGAGCTGCCGGACCTCGTCGCTTACCGCCAGCGTATGGTCGGAGCGGTCGCACTTGATGAAGAACACCGACGCCTTGTCATGCGCGCCGGACATTTCTTGAAGCGTGGGCATCAGCACAAAGAGCCGCGCGCCCTTCCCGTGCTCGACGATCCCCGCCACGTGCCAATCGTGTTCCAGGATGTGCAGCGTCTGCCCGACCTTGACCTTCTTCGCGCGCGCGTAGACGTCGTCCACCAGAATATCGTTCGGATCCGTGAGCTCCGTGCCCGCGTGCAGCACGAACCCGCCGGAGACCGCGCGAAATGTTTCCGGCTGAATTCCGTACACGATGTCCAAACCGTTGACGGAATTGAACTGCACCAGGACCGGCGCGACGGCCTGCACGTATTCGAGCTGCTGCAATTTGTCGCCGATGGCGATCGGCATCGGCGCGCCGCTGAACGCCATAAAAACCGACGCCGACGGCGGCTGCACCATGATGTCCGCACCCACGCCTTCGGTGCGCTTGGCGGAGTCCGTCAGCAGCCCGCTGGTCAGCCCCACTACGATAATCACCAGCGTCACTTCGACGGCGACGGCAATCACGGTGATGATCGTCCGCACCGGCCGGTGCATCGCGTTCTGCACGATCATGTGCCCGATCAATTTTTCGGCTCCGCGGGCTTCGAATCCTGCGTCTCTTCCCCGACTCTCACTAGTTCCTCGCCCTCAGGCTGTTTCAGCTCAAAACGGTCGGCTGTTATCGTCTCATTGAACGCCGCCTTGGTGACATCGATCTGTAGCTTGTAGTCGTTGCCTGGACGCGAAAGAACCACCTGCCGCGGGTAGCGTACCGGCCCGCTCGCGCCCTGCGCGCCGGGAAATGTATCCCAGCTGCCGTACGCGACATCCGAGGCGAGCTTCCCGCCCGCTTCGTACGTCTGCCGGCGAATCACGTTCAAATCGGTGCGATCGAACCACACCTTCTCGCCGATTTCCCAGCCGGTGGACTCCTCCGCTGGATGCCGCAGAACGGTCAGCACGTAATCTTCCGCGCCGTCGCCGGCTTCCTCGATTAATACTTCCTGCTCGGCCGGAATTGGTTCCCAGAAGATCGCGCCGGTCAGATGCTGCGGCCGCAGGTTTTCGATCGGCTTCGCCGACTGCCGCTCGAGCTTCGCCGAGCCGGTCAGAAATTTGTGCTGCGACGGGATCGAAATACGGAAGGTCTCGCCGTCGCTCACCATGTCGAAGATATTCGTTCCGACCACGGGCACCTGCCCGATCACGCGAATGTCCGCGGGCTTCCGCGCGAGGATGAAGCCCTTCACCTCGTGGTACTGCTTGATCACGCCCGTGTACGCCGATCCCGCCGTCAGCGTGATGGTGACTGTCCAGTTGAGCGATTTCACGGCGCTCGCCAGCGAATTGTAGCGCGCCACCAGATCGGCTTTTGGCACAGTCTGAAACAGCGCCGGATTCGCGGGCGGCTTGACGACGGTCGTGTGGCTCGCCGCGCAACCCGCCGCCAGCAAGGATGCGAAGACAGCCGAAGTAATCGGGGAGAATGCCGGCAGCTTCCGTTTGGGTCGGGCTAAGCGCACCAGTACTGAAATCTAGCAGCCGCCTTTGGGAGTGTCAACGAAGCGGCTCAAATCCTGCGTTTTTCGGGCAGAAATCGTCCAGGATGCGGAATCTCGTGCCGTTTATTTGAGCACTTCATTGCGCATCCTGCGCAATCGATAAGTCGTGGGAGGGTTAAGGACTCTCGTCGAATGTGTCCTGCTCCCCGCCCGAATCGGCGTGACGTGCCTTCGAGAGATGGACCGCCGAACCTCTCAGTTGCGGTCGAACTGAAGATGCCTTACTCGGGATAACGGACATCTTGGTTCCAGTATCCACTTGGCCGCTAGCACGTTGATCAGGCATGTGGATCGCTTCCGAGTGCGCCGTAATGCGGGCGGAACCCAGAAACGTTACGTTGAGGGCGGATCGGATGAACGACTCCCGATTACCGCTCCATCGCGAAATAGTCCCAGTTCCAGCACGGCAGGAGCCGGCTCTTCCTCAAACTGAAGATCCCTCTCGTCCGACCTTGCCAATGCCCCCATGTGCAACCTGACCGCGACCGCCGCGACTCCCAACAACGCCAGCACCGCCGCTATCGCGCCTCGCTTCTGAAGAGCCTGCTGCTCGAATAGGACGCTCTGCGCCAAAAGCCACAGAAGGCCAACCGCACCCAAGAAGACCATGTGCACCTGCGACTTGCCTGGCAGGTACGAGCAGGTAAAAGGAATCTTGCGAAAGCCCCATAAAGCGGTATCGACGAGAAGGATCGCGAAGAGGCCGAGAACAGCCAAATGAGCCGCAGCTTGTCCCGGCGGCCAGAGTCGCAGACAAACCACCGCCGAAACCAGCCAGACTGGCGATACGCAGAGCAGTAAGATCACGCGCCGGGTTGCGGCGAGGATTTCCGGCCCTCGCCTCACTCCGACAGCTCGGAAGATCCAGTTGGCTCGGGGCTCCAACGGAAATGCGAACGCCACGCGCAAACCCACGACCGCGAGCGCCATCATCACGACGCTTACCGCCAGCAGCGGCGTATTTGCCTCGCGCCAAACGTTGACCGCGGCTCTGGTGGGAAGTTGCGACATAGCCGCGAGCAACCGCAGCAGGAAGACGGTGAACGCCAAACCGATTCCCAGGTAGAAGGCCAGAATCAAACGATGCTGCCGGCTGCGAGCCAGCGTCCGTACACAGAATTGTCCAATGGCAGTCTGGACTGCGCTTCCAAAGCGAGGCAGCCACTTGATCCCGCGAGCACCGGACGTGATGTCTGGCTCCTCTACGATCTGGCGCATTGTTCGCATATAGGAAAGCGCGTAGGCCATGAACGCTGCGAGCCCGCCGAGCGCCAGCCCCATCCAAGCTCGCCGGGCCAGAGGGACCAGTGACGGGTACGCCGATCCAGCCAGCTGATGAAAGAGAGCCAGGAACCAATACGAAGGAATCCAGCGAAGCAGGTGATGATTTTCTGGAGCAATCAGCATCTCCGGCCCGTTAACTGGCGGCTCTAAGAAGTAGACGCACACGAACAAACAAAACGCAGCCATTTGCAAAAAGCCTGAGGCGCGTAAGAACAAGCGCCGCGGCAGGATCTGCGCCGCCAAACCCTGGACGGCCAGCACGCCGCAATAGACGAGCGCCGCAGCAGCCACCATCGTGAACCAATAGGCTGCAAACGACCGCAGAAAACCGACAAGGCCGACGCCCTTTGCCGCGAACGCAAACGGCCAAGTCAGGCCCGTCGCACAGTGCAGCAGAAGCACGACAAGACTCAGCGCCGTGGCTGTCGCCGCCGCCTTGGCCAGAAACACGGTCCACGCGCGCACGGGCAGAGGCGCCAGCACCAGAACATCTCGGCGATCCGGGAAAGTAGAATCCCACGTCAGTACCGCGAATATGCCCACCACCAGCATCGTCGTCGCAATCAGGAAGTGCTCCATGTACAGCGTAAGAGCGAGGCGCGCCGAGGGAGGCGTATCCGGGTCGCCGGCGCCGAACGCGCCAAAAGAGAACACCACGCTAATCAAGATCAACAGCGCCGCGAACTGCCCGAGAAGTTTGTTCGCGTCGCCCAGGGCATGGGCCGACAGGACCTCGAGGTCGACAATGCGGAATAGAAACTCGCGCCGGAGCACGCGAAATTGCACCTTCCTCCTGGCCGCATCGCTCATGCGTGAATCAGATCGGCAATCTCGCGCGAAATTGCCGCTGTGTCCTGCTCGACGGCAAGCTGCGAAAAGATGCCTTCCAGCGTGGGCACGGCCATCAGCGTGCGTAGGTGTTCGATGGAATCGTCGGCTACGATCTTGCCGCGGTTCAAAATCACCACGTGCGAACAGACTCGCTCCACCGTTTCCAGCTCATGAGAGCTGAAGAGCACCCCCTTTCCGCGCCGCGCGAGTTCCTGAATCAGGCTGCGCAGCACCAAACCCGTGCCCACGTCGAGGCCGGAAAAAGGTTCGTCTAGTATCAAAAGATCGGGGTTGTGCAGCAGCGCCGCCGAAAGCAGGACCTTCTGGCGCATCCCCTTCGAATAAGCCCCAATCGCGGTGTGCCTATCGCCATGCAGCGCGAAAAGCCGCAGCAGCCCGTCGATGCGATCGATCGTCGGTTTTGCAGGCAGGCTCCGCAACTTGCCGACCATCGTCAGATACTCCAATCCGCTCAGATGGGAATACAGGTGCGGCTCTTCGGGGACGTAGCCGATGCGCTGTTTATACGCGATCAGGTCGCGCTCGATGGAATCCCCTTTGAACAGGATTCTGCCCGAGGTGGTTTCCATCAGGCCGGTAATCATTTTCATGGTGGTGGATTTGCCGGAGCCGTTCGGTCCGAGATACCCGGTGATCTCGCCTGCGCGTGCCGAGAAACTGACGTCGTCCACCGCCGGACTTCTCTTGAATCGCTTGCAGACGTGGCGCAGCTCGAGCATGCTCCTCTTTCCGATACCCTATGTAGCAATCTGTATGCCCGCTTGTCAAGTAGCATGCTACATAGATACAATGCCGGCCGTGACGTCTGACGCGAAGCTATCCCATACGGCGGCCATCATCCTGCAGGCCATCGACGCGGGGCACGAGTATGGTTTCAGTGTGATGGAGACGACCGGCCTTCCGAGTGGAACCGTCTATCCCGCGCTTCGGCGCCTGGAGCGCGACGGATTGATCCGCTCTCAATGGGAATCTCAGAGGGTGGCGGATGCCGATCAGCGCCCGCCGAGGAGGTACTACAGAATTACGCGTTCCGGCAAAACCACGATCGAGGCTTCCCAGAAACGCTATCCGCTCTTGGCCAGATTATTTCCCGTTCGCGCCGCGGAGAAAGCATGATGCTTCGCACGCTGCACGTTGCCATCCTCCGGAATGCGGCGCTGCTCGTGCCCGCACCAGAACGAGACGAGTGGCTCGCCGAGTGGAGAGCAGAACTCTATTACGTTGAACATGGCGCGACGAGCTTTTGCCTCGGCTCTTTTCGCGATGCTCTCTGGCTCAGGCGCAACAGCCCCAATCCACGGCCTGCGTTCCGTTTGGAGTCGCCGTTCCAATGCGTGCTCTTCCTGGTCAGCCTGGCAGTATTGATCCTGGCCCTCGCCCTATTGTCTTGGAAACTTGGGCTGCCTGCGTGGTCATCGCCTGGGCCGCCGCCGAGGCGAGAACAGTTCGCGTTCAGCCTCCTCGGGATGTATCTCTTATCGTTGCTGGTTCTGCTGACGCTAAATCCGATGGGGCTTGGCGAGTGCCGGGCGAACGGATATGCGCCCGCGTTCCTAGTCAGGCTCCGCAGATGGATGTTTCTCGCCGTCAAAATTGCCCTCCTTGTGCCGACCGTGTTCTTCGCGATCAGCGTCGTTGTCTCGATATTCCCGCCCGCGTCGCCGATACTTTTCCTTGGTTGGATCTTCGGACTCCGCTGGGCACTGGCGGATCAGCGACAGCGCTGCCCGGTCTGCCTCCATTTACTTTCCCACCCCGTTGAAATCGGCAGCCCTGCCCAGACTGTTCTCGGCTGGTACGGCACTGAACTGATTTGCACGCGTGGCCACGGACTGCTCTACGTTCCCGGGACCCCGACGAGCTGGTGCAGCAGGCAACGCTGGCAATATCTCGATGCTACCTGGAGCAGTCTGCGTCCGTAGCGCCTGAGCCGGCAGCGTTACGGTCGGCGCAACACCCTCTAATCAGTACTTCCGATCGTGCTTTTCAGAAAAGACTGATCTTCTGGGCTGCACTCAACTAGAACGACTTCTACGCCTCAATCGCGCCCGACGTCGTTCTCGTTCATCGAATGTTTCCAGTCAAGGAATTGTGGTGTCTTCGAGGGTGGCGAGGTCGCCGTGGCGGTCCGCGGCGTGAATCTTGCCGCTGGAGTCGAGCAGGAACGAGCGGCGGCCGGTCTTGCCGTAGTCTTCGGGAGTCGCAACGAGTTCGAAGGACTGCTCGCCGTCCGAACTCGCTGAAGCGATGCGATAGCGGAACTTGTAGCCGGCCGAGCTGCCCGCGGCAAGGTGCTCGTTCACCAGCGAAGCCTGCTCGGGCGAGACTTCATCCTTCGGCGCCGGGCCTAGTTGCGCAAGCGACTCCGGCAGCTTGCCCCAGGCGTTCTTGTAGGTGTGAACCGCGTCGGCAATGCCGCGCAGGTTCGCGATCGCGGCGTCTTCGCGCGCATCCAAATCGCTGGCAGCCCACTGCTTTGAAAGCTGCGGAATATCCAGCATCACCAGGCCAAGCGAAATGAGCCGCCAGCCCCCGCCTTCGCGGATCAGACCAAACTCGGTCTGCTGGCTATCCACCGCCGATACGGGAATGAACGCGAGGTTCTCGTGAACGCGGGCGTCGCCGAAGCGAAATTCCGCCGTGCCCGCCGGGTCGACGCATCGCACCACGGTGTGATTCTTGTCGTCGGCCGAGATCAGCGGGCGGCCCGGCTGGTCGGAAAGCGAAAAGCGTTCGAGGAATTGCGTCCGCTGGTCGGCGGGTAGGGCCTTGAACGCCGTGGCGTTGTCCGCCGTCAAATAGTTCGCGAACATCGCCTCGTTGCCACGGCACGCGGCGTTCAGCGCCGCGGTCAGCGCGGCGGCGGGATCGGTCTCGTGGCCGTCCTGCGCGAGTGCGTTGGGAGCGCACGATAACGCGACGACAGCAGCAAACAGGAGTGCGTATCTCATCAAGAGTCGGATTTCGCGCGCGCGAGGATGGTTGCCAGGTTCTGCGTGAATTTCGACCGCGGCATCACCTCGCGGCATCCCGCGGCGCGAGCGCGCTCGGCCAGATCGACCTGCACGTGCGAGAGAAAAGCGATCAGCGGAATCTTCCTGCCGCTCGCTTGCAGCCGTTCGAGGGCTTTCAGCGGCTCCGAGCGCGCGTTCAGATCGACGACCACGAGCCGCGGCGCGGATTTCGCGATTTCGGCGTCGAGCGCGTCGGGCGTGGTGCAGGCACGAACCTCCACGCCGACCTGCTTCGCCGTCTCCAGCAGCTTGGCCTGAAAAAAAATGTCGTCGATCAATGCAACGACTTCTGCCATGCCTCGATTCCCCCCACTCCGTTTACCACGTAACCAGCGCCAAAACGAGCCGACCGGGTTTGAGAAGAGTGGCCTTCTCGGCCCCTTGCACGGTGTCTCAGCTTGCCGGCGCGATTTGCACTCGAGCGCGTCAATCGTCCCTACGGGACTTCGGGCTCTTTTCGCCTTCTTCCCGGCACTGCGCTGCGCTTCGTGCCGGGCTAATTACGGCCGCCGCTCCGCGGCTGAACGAAGTCGATGGACAGCCCCACGCCAAGCATCCGCGCCGGGCGCAGCAGTGCTACGCCCCTACGAAGAAAAAACACTACGCACTCGAGCGCGTCAATCGTCCCTACGGGACTTCGGGCTCCTTTCGCCTTCTGCCCGGCACTGCGCTGCGCTTCGTGCCGGGCTAATTACGGCCGCCGCTCCGCGGCTGAACGAAGTCGATGGACGGCTTCACGCCGAGCATCCGCGCCGGGCGCAGCAAGCAGCGCCCCTACGAAGAAAAAACACTACGCACTCGAGCGCGTCAATCGTCCCTACGGGACTTCGGGCTCCTTTCGCCTTCTGCCCGGCACTGCGCTGCGCTTCGTGCCGGGCTAATTACGGCCGCCGCTCCGCGGCTGAACGAAGTCGATGGACAGCCCCACGCCAAGCATCCGCGCCGGGCGCAGCAGTGCTACGCCCCTACGAAGAGAAAACACTACGTGCGGACGGCGGAGTAGCGGCCGGAATTGAGCGCTTCCTCGGACACCCACATGCCGTGGAAGGTCACGCGGACGCGATGCGGGAGCTTCACGATCGCCACTGGTCCGGCTTCGACGTTCGATGCGTCGAGAATCGCGAGGTCGCTGCGATTTTCGGCCATGCGGTTGACCAGCGCGAGCAGGTAGCCATCGCCTTCGGGCGAATTCGCCTTGCGCGGAGCGAACAGCGGCTCCTGCACGCCGGAATTTTCTCCTGGATTCCATAGCTTCGCGCTGCCGGTTTTGTGATCGAACTGGCCGACGGCGCCGAATCCGATGTTCCCTGCCCCGGGGACGTTGGGATCGCGGCAAACGACGTAGCCTTTGCGGTAGGTCCCGTTGCCGTAGTAACGGTCATCGGCGCGGGGCATCTCGCACATCCAATCGTAAAGCTGCGTCGTCTTGTAATCTTCCGTGTTGCCGGCCAGATCGAAAGTCAACCGAGTGAGATGGGGAATGGCCTGTGTGACGTCGGGCGGCGTGCCGTCGTGATTCGGGAAGAAGAAGAACGAACTGCCGTGCGAGAGGCAGACGTCGAGGCTGACCTTTGAACCCTCCGTTGAGCCGTTCATCATGTGCCCGGCGAAGCTCGTGGGGCCGCGGAACCAGCGGACTTCTTCGGCCTTGCCGTAGCGTGGAACGATGGCGACGACCGTCGGGCGGTCGCGATGCCAGGTGTAGAACGGGCCGCCCTTCTTCAGCACGTCCACGTCGGTGAGCAGCGGGAAGAACGGGAAGATTACGTACTTGTCGGAGATGGCGAAGTCGTGGACCATGCCGGCCCACGGAGCGTTGAACCAGACTTCGTGCTTGAGTTTGCCGTCGGGACCGATGACGAAATAGGCGACGTCGGTGGTGCCGTCGCCCTTGGCCTGATACGCGAAGGTGAGCAGCTCGTTGGTGGTCTGGTCGAGATGCGGATGCGCCGACATCCAGACGGACTTCACGCTGCCGTTGTAGTCGTAGCGGCCGATGGTTTCGAGCGTGTAAGGATTCAACTCGTACGGCATGTCGTCTTCTTTGAGGGCGAGAAGCTTGCCGGCGTGCCAGACGACGTTGGTGTTCGCGGTGCCGGGATTGCACTGCTGCGCGATGGGATCGCGCGCGTAGCGATTGCGGTAGCGGCCGAAGAGCGCGCGGCGATTCTCGGCCTGGAGCTTGTAGCGCGCGGTCTTCACGTAGCGGCTGCGAAAATCGACGTGGCCGTTGTCGAAGCGGAACATGACGACCATGCCCTCGCCGTCGATGAAGATGTCGTCGCCGCCCATCGGCGGGTACTGGCGATCGGGGCCGCAGCGGTAGAGGATGCCGTTGAGGTCTTTCGGCACCGCGCCGTAGGTGACCTCGCAATCACGCAGGTCGGCCTCGAGGCGGCTGGGGGCACCGAAGCCCTGGTACAGGGGAATGTCCGGAAAACGGACCGCGCCTACGGCCGACAGTTCCTCCAGATAAATGCTGCCCATGGTGGACTCCTTGGCTGGTTCTCGTCGCGTTCGCCTGATTTCGCTGGTTCGAGGGAATGCTAGTCGCGTGCTCATGGGTTTGTCAACGACGGGCGGGCGCGCGGACTGATGCGCGCGGAATCGGGTCTTGGAATGCGTAAAAATGCGATCACCGGACCTCGGAAAAGTGTGTCGACTTGGGGAGGCACCCATCGTTTGTTTTCTAGCAGGCTGCGGAAAAAGGCAGTGAAGCGTGTCCTCAGGCGCTGAAGCGCATTGAGTGCAAGCCCTTTATGTCGGAGCTGAAGCTCCGACCCCCTAAAAGGCGCCCTTTTTCCGCAAACTGTGAAGCCCCACGCTTCCACCGGTTAAGACAACAACACCACCGCAGAGAAGCAGGGTGCACAGGGATGCGCAGAAGAGAGATCCTTCGACTTCGCGTCCCGACCTGCCTTCGGCAGGAGGTAAAGGCGTCGGGACACTTCGCTCAGGATGACGGGCGACAAGGCAGCGCCGTCGTGAATGGCACGAGCGAAGCCAAGGAACATTGCCGGGCATCCGCCGCGGCGGATGCCCCTACGAAGAAAAATCGCAGTGCGGACGGGCTTAGTGGTCGGAGTGTTCGTGGGCGCCGACGGATTCGTCGGGGACGTCGCCGGTGCGGCCCTTGACGCGGTCGTAGACGCTGTAGTGACAGGTGGAACCGAGGGCTTCGTTGTAATAGGTCGAGACGCCGAGCGCGGTGCGCAACTCTTCGTTGAAGCGGCGGAGTTCGCCGAGCTGGGCCACGCGGATCGGGACCTTGAGGCCTTCGTTGGTGAGCAGGAATTTCTGGTAGCCCGCGTCCCAGAGGCGCGTGAACTGGCCCTGGAGCATGATCGACGGGATGATGGTCATGCGGAAGCCGCCGTGCGGTTCCTTGCGGAGTTCGGCGCCGCAATTGTATTTCTCGATGCGGACCACGCCGCCGGAATTGCGGACGAGGAAGCCTTTCGCCGAGAGCGATTCGACCTGGGGCTGGGTGAAGATCTTGTCGACGTACCACATGGATGATCAGGATATGAATTTGGCGGGCGGTATGTAAAGGTAAAAAATAACGGCGGCGGCGCTCGCATTGCACGCCGCAGACAAACCCGATATAACTTGCGGCGGCGCTGGAACCTAAGCCGGGGAGAGATCCTTCGACTGCGTGACCGGACGTGCCGCAAGAGCGGCACGAGAAGCCACAGCGTCCGGTCACTTCGCTCAGGATGACCGGCCTCTAACGGGCGAGCCAAGGAATATTGCCGGGCACGATATATCGTGCCCCTACGAATCGGAGGCGGAATGAGGATCGCGCGGGTGATGGCGCTGATAGCTGTGTTAGCCGCGGCGGCAGGGATTTGTGTGGCGAATGCTGTCGCGCAAGGAGCGCCCTTCGGCTCCACTCCCTTCGTTCCTCAGGACAGGCAGGACAAGCAGGCGAAGCCGGACGGGGCGGCGCTGTTCAAGGAGCACTGCGCGATGTGCCATCAGGGCGCGGGCGGGGCAAACAACAATGAATCGGCGGCGCCGGGACGCGTGCCGTCGACGCAGGTGCTGGCGCAGAAGACGCGGGAGGAGATTTTGCGGGCGCTGGAGTCGGGGCCGATGGTGATTTACGGCAACCGGATGGTGGAGGCGGAGCGGCGGGCGATTGCGGCTTACCTTTCGTCGAATACGGCGAGCAGCGCGGCGATGACGCGGGCGAACCTTTGCGCGAAGAACGAGCCGATTACCGCGGCTGGATTGCGCAGCGCTGAAAACTGGAATGGCTGGGGCATCGACGTGGTGAACATGCGCTACCAGACGCACACGCCGATACGCGCGGACAACGTCGCAGGGCTGAAATTGAAATGGGCGTTCGGGATTCCGGACGCGAGCACGGCCTATGGGCAGCCGACGGTGGTGGGCGGACGGCTGTTTTTCGGCTCGGGCGATGGAACCGTGTACGCGCTGAATGCGGAGAGCGGCTGCACGATCTGGACGTTTCGCGCGGACACGACGGTGCGGAGCGCGATTACCGTTGCCGCGGCCGGAGCGAATCGGATGCTCGCGTATTTCGGCGACGGCGAGGCAAATCTCTACGCCGTCGACGCGCAGGATGGAAAGCTGGTGTGGAAAATGAGGGCGGATCCACACCGCTCGGCGCGAATCACCGCGGCTCCGGTGCTATACGGCGGGCGATTGTATGTGGGGATGGCGTCGAACGAAGAGCTGAGCGGCGGCGATCCGAATTATCCGTGCTGCACGTTTCGCGGCAACGTGGTGGCGGTGGACGCGCTGACCGGAAAACTGATCTGGCGCGGGTATGCAATTAGCGAAGAGCCGCACGAATCGAAGCTCGGCGAGAGCCATGCGAAATTCAGTCCCGCTGGCGCGGCGATCTGGGACGCGGTGACGATCGACGCGAAGCTTGGCAGGCTGTACGTGGGAACGGGCGACGCGTACGTCGATCCGGCGGCGGACGGGACGGACGCGGTGGTGGCGTTCGACCTGGCGACCGGGAAGCGGATGTGGGCGCAGCAGAAAACGCCGAACGACGTGTTCAATTTCGGATGCCTCGATCCGCAGCATATCAATTGTCCGGAGAAGATCGGGCCGGACGTGGATTTCGGCTCGTCGCCGATTCTGGTCGATCTGGGCGACGGCAAGCGCGTGCTGCTCTGCGGGCAGAAGACCGGCGTGATGTACGGGCTCGAT
The DNA here is from genome assembly GCA_963769415.1 of uncultured Acidobacteriota bacterium. Lineage (GTDB taxonomy): Bacteria > Acidobacteriota > Terriglobia > Acidiferrales > UBA7541 > Palsa-295. Next base: position 241,711 of record CAVYLM010000005.1, on the reverse strand, counting down.
CCGGACGACGGCGGAAAAGAGTTGTGGCAGGCGCGGATCGGCAAGGGCAGCGGCCTCGGGGGGATCGAGTGGGGCTCGGCGACGGATGGGAAGAATGTCTACGCGGCGAATTCGGATATTTCGACCCTGACTTCGCCCGGTGCGAATCCCCCGCCGCCCGGCGGGCTGGCGGCGATCGACATTCGGACGGGCAAATTGTTGTGGAAGACCATGCCGCCGAAAACTCCGTGCGAAGGCAAGCCCGGATGCAGCGGAGGCCAGCTGGCAGCGGTGACGGCGGCGAACGACGTGGTGTTTTCCGGCGCGATGGATGGGCACCTGCGCGCGTACGCGGCGGCGGACGGCAAGATTTTGTGGGATTTCGATACGCAGCCTGATTTCCCGACGGTGAACGGAGTGCCGGCGCATGGCGGGTCGATGAGCGGAAGCGGGCCGACGATTTCGGGACGGATGGTGTACGTGGCGTCGGGGTTCACGGTGACGGCGGGAATGGCGGGAAACGTGGTGCTGGCGTTTGAGCTTCCGGAGAAATAGCCGGGTGCAAGACGCTAGACACTTTGCGGAAAAGGCCACCCCTAGGTTTCCAGGGCTAAAGCCCCGGAAGGAAGGAACGGCTTATCGCGGGGCTGAAGCCCCACGCTTCCACCGAAGTGGTTTTTTCCCCCAGCCTGTAAACCCGGTTCTCTTAGCAGGCTGCGGAAAAAGGCAGTGAAGAGTGTCCTCAGGCGCTGAAGCGCATTGAGTGCAAGCCCTTTATGTCGGAGCTGAAGCTCCGACCCCCTAAAAAGCGCCCTTTTTCCGCAAACTGTTAGGTGGCGCTTTTCGTGGGTCCTGAAGAATCTGTGTGACAACTGCAAAAGAGGAACTTCAACGGCTAAAGCCGTTCTCATTTTGCAGGCTTTACGTCGCGGCTGAAGCCGCGACCTACAAACAATCTAGCGTTCTCACACAGACTCTTGAAGCCCCACGCTTCCACCCTTCGGAGCGCGCCCCGCGCAATCCTCCTGGCGGCCCAGATCAAAACTCGATCGGGGCTTGCGTCTGCAAGCGGCGATCGAGCATCATATAGGGGCATGAAATTCAGCCACTCAACACGCGTCTTCTCCAGCTCCCGCGTTCCTGCACGCCACGACTGTCGCTGTAGCCCCAGCCTTTGATCTGCTAAACTGCTCCGAATTAGCGCAGTACAAAGACTTTCCCAGTACAGGACGACAAGAGTGACAGCAGCGAACAAACCCTTGGTATCGACGGAACGGCCCGGAGCGGCCGGATCAGTGGGCCAGCGGCTGATCGAGCGCATCGGCAACACGCCGTTGATCCGGATCGAGCGCCTGGCGGCGGAGTTCCCGAACGTCACGATTTGCGCCAAAGCGGAATGGTTCAATCCGGGCGGGTCGGTGAAGGACCGCGCGGCGTACTCGATGATTCGCGAGGGCGAGCGCAGCGGCAAGCTGCGGCCGGGCAAAGTGATTCTGGATGCGACGAGCGGAAACACGGGAATTGCGTACGCGATGATCGGCGCGGCGCTGGGGTACAAGGTGAAGCTGTGCCTGCCGTCGAGCGCGTCGCCGGAGCGCAAGCAGATTTTGGCGGCGTATGGGGTGGAGGTGGTTTCAACGCCCGGCGGCGATGGAACCGACGGCGCGATCCGGCGCGTGCGCGAGATTTACGAGGCCGATCCCGAGAAGTATTTTTATCCGGATCAATACGGAAACCCGGCGAATCCGGCGGCGCACTACACGACGACCGGCCCTGAGATCTGGGAGCAGACACACGGGCAGATCACGCATTTTGTGGCGGGACTGGGAACCAGCGGGACTTTTGTGGGCACGACGCGGCGGCTGAAGGAGCTGAATCCGAAGATTCAGTGCGTCAGCTATCAGCCGGATTCGAGCTTTCACGGGCTCGAGGGGCTGAAGCACATGGCCACGGCGATCGTGCCGCCGATCTACGACGCGAGCCTGGCGGATGAGAGCCTCGAAGTGCAGACGGAAGACGCGCATCGAATCGCGAGGCGGCTGGCGAAGGAGGAAGGTCTTCTGGTGGGTGTGAGCTCGGGCGGGGCGCTGTGGGCGTCGATGCAGGTGGCGCGGCGGATTCCGAAAGGCGAGCGCGCGGTGATCGTGACGGTTTTCCCCGATTCGGGCGAAAAATATTTGAGCGACCGGTTCTGGAGCGAAGAGTGAGCGGGCAATCGAGCGGATACCGGCTGAAAGTGCGCGAGGAGATGTACAAGCGGATTCACGCGCACGGCGTGGAGACGTATCCGCACGAATGCTGCGGCGCGTTGCTGGGGCGAGACGGCGAGGGGTCGCGCGAGGTGATCGACCTGCTGCCGCTGGCGAACCGCCGGGACGATTCGCCGCGCAATCGGTTCGAAGTGACCGCGGACGACGTCCGGCTGGCCGAAAAAACGGCGCGAGAGAAGAAACTCGAGCTGATCGGGTGGTATCATTCGCATCCCGACGCCCCGGCGCGACCGAGCGAATACGACCGCGATCATGCGTGGCCGTGGTATAGCTACATCATCGTGAGCGTGCAGAAGGGCGAGCCGCAGGACACGACTTCGTGGCGGCTGCACGACGACCGCGCGGCGTACGATCCGGAAGAGATCGAAACGGTCGGGCTATAGGAGCAGCTTCAGGGGCTAAAGCCCTGTCAGATTTAGCGGCTGAATGTCGGAGCTGAAGCTCCGACCCCCTAAGAACCAAAGGAGGAAGGCGAATGGCAGTGAAGGTAATTATTCCGACGCCGCTGCGCGCGTACGCGGGCAAGCAGGAAAGCGTCGAGGTGCAGGCAGGGACGGTGGGAGAGGCGCTGAGCGCGCTGACGAGCCAGCACGGCGAGCTGAAGAAGCATCTTTTCGCCGACGATGGGCGCCTGCGAAGCTTCGTGAACGTGTACGTGAACGATGAGGATATTCGCTACCTCCAGAAGGACCAGACGGCCGTGAAGGCGGGCGACACGATCAGCATCGTGCCGTCGATCGCAGGCGGCGCGAATCGCGCGGGCATCTAACGGAGCAGGGTTGGAGAGCTCGCGCGGCACAGGAGCGGGCCTCAGGGGCTAAAGCCCATAAAAAATCTGGGCGCTAACGTCGGAGCTGAAGCTCCGACCCCCTAAAAACCGAACGATGAATTTCTGAGGCGGGGAGCATTTCGATGGCTACGAAGACGGAAGTTCCGGCGGTGAATCTTTCCAAAGAAGAGATTATGCGCTACAGCCGCCACCTGATCATGCCCGAAGTGGGCATGGAGGGGCAGCTGAAGATCAAGCAGGCGAAGGTGCTGTGCATTGGCACCGGGGGGTTGGGCGCGCCGCTCGGGCTTTATTTGGCGGCAGCCGGCGTGGGGCGGCTGGGGCTGGTCGATTTTGATGTCGTTGATTCGACGAATTTGCAGCGGCAGGTTCTTTTCGGCACGAAGGATGTGGGCACGCCGAAGACGGAAGCCGCGGCGAATCGCCTGCGCGACCTGAACCCGGACATCCAGATCGATACGTTTGAAACGCAGCTGACGAGCGAAAACGCGTTCGAGCTTTTCAAGGACTACGACATCATCGTCGACGGCACGGACAATTTTCCGACGCGGTATCTGGTGAACGACGCCTCCGTCATCATGGGCAAGCCGAACGTGTACGGCTCGATTTTCCGGTTCGAGGGACAGATCACCGTGTTCGGCGCGCCGGGCGGGCCTTGCTACCGTTGCTTGTATCCCGAACCGCCTCCGCCGGGACTGGTGCCGTCGTGCGCCGAAGGAGGCGTGCTGGGCGTGCTGCCGGGAATCGTCGGCACGATTCAGGCGGCCGAAGCGCTGAAGCTGATTATCGGCAAGGGCGAGCCGCTGATCGGCCGGCTGCTGCTTTTCGACGCACTGGCGATGAAATTCCGCGAATTGAAGCTGCGCAAGAATCCGGATTGCCCGGTCTGCGGCACGCACCCGACCGTGAAGGAACTGATCGACTACGCCGAATTCTGCGGCATTCGCGGCGAGGAGGCGCCAAGCACCGTGACAAATATTCCGGAAGTCACTCCGCGCGAGCTGAAGTTGCGGCTCGATCGCGGCGACGACATTTTCGTTCTCGACGTGCGCGAAACGCATGAGTATCAGATCTGCAATATCCAGGGGCACCTGATTCCGCTCGGCGAGCTTCCGCAGCGCGTCCATGAGTTGGACAGCTCGCAGGAGATCGTGGCGCATTGCAAGTCGGGAAGGCGCTCGGCCCAGGCCGTGGAGTTCCTGCAGAAAGCGGGCTTCCGCAAGATACACAATTTGAAGGGCGGTATTCTGGCGTGGTCCGACGAAGTGGACCCCAGCGTGCCGAAGTACTGAGGCGCGGTTTTGGCCAAAAGGGCGGGTTTGAAACCCGCCCCTACGAGCGAAATAAGGGAAATTGGAGGAAAGAATGGCAGCGACAAAGATCACGGTGCGCACCGATGGTTCCATACGGGTCGAGGGCGACTTTGAGGTCGTAGACCAGGACGGCAAGGTCTTCGGCTTGGCGGGGCGCGACAAGATCGGTCTGTGCCGCTGCGGGCACTCCGCGAATAAGCCGTTTTGCGACGGCGCGCATAAGAAGGTGGGGTTTCAGAGCACCATTCAGGCGTTCGACCTGCCCCCGGTACCGACAAACCCAACGGCCACGCCCAAGGGGTGAGCCCCGCGGAGGCGTCTCATCCTCACGGGTAAGAAGCTCTCACCCAGGTAACAATTCCAACCGGCCTGAGACGCCATGTGTATCTTTTTGCGACGCAACTGGCGCTTACCGGGGAATCCGCTAGGAAAATAGTATAGTTAGCTCGTGTCTCCGCGAGGCACGGAACGGCAGGCGACTTGCTGTTTCAATCCGGGGCATTGTCGGTTTTCTGGGGGCCGTGTGAGCAGTCGGGGAAAAATCTGGGCACGCTATCGCATTGGCTTCGTGGCACTCGGGGTTATCGCCATTGCGGGCTTCTGCGCGCTTCTGTGGGTTCTGCGGCACTCCCGATACGTTTCTGATCCCCTGGCGAACGCCTACCTTGAGATGGCGGGTAGCCTGATTGCCTTCACGTTTGCCGCCAATGCCATGATCCGCTTTCGCGGAACGCACGACCGGATTTCGCTGATCTTGGCCTTCGGGTTCGTCCTGGCGGGGCTGATCGAGGCTGCGAGCAGCATGATCTTCTATCGCGGGATGCTGGTGACGCCCGCGATCGGGACGGAAATCTCGCTGGGATGGCTGGCCGGGCGGACGCTTCTGGGAATTCTGTTGCTAGCCGCGCTGATGGTCGAGCGGCGGATTCCCGTTTCGCGCGATCCGGCGAAAGAAATTGCGGGCGTGACGCTGATTGTGGGCGCGGTCGCGTATCTGACCAGCGTCTTCTACTTTATGCTGCCGCGGGCGCCGAAGATCCATCCCGGGATATTTATCCCACGCGCATGGGACCTGCTTCCGGCGGTGATTTACATCGCCGCGACGATCGGCTACGGCTGGCGGTTGCGGCGCACGACCGCAGCGCTTGACCGGGCGCTGTTCATCGCGGCCGGGCTGAACGTCATTTGCCATATCACCATGAGCCAGTCGCAGCGCATCCTTGATGCGCCGTACACGCTGGCGCACGCGCTGATGGTTTCGAGTTACGTCGTTGTTCTTGGAGGAACGCTGCTCGACAACGCGCAGCTTTTCGATCAGGTGAGCCGCATGGCTGCGTCGGATTCGCTGACGGGTCTCGCGAATCATCGCCAGCTGCTCGAAACCATGGAGAGCGAAATCCAGCGATCGCGCCGGACGGGGCGCCAGTTCGCCGTGCTGCTGTTTGACCTGGACGGCCTGAAAAAGATCAACGACAGGTACGGGCACCTGACGGGCAGCCGCGCGATTAAGCGACTGGGAATCGTGCTGCGCGAGAGCAGCCGCGCGATCGATACGCCGGCGCGATTCGGAGGCGACGAATTTGCTTTGGTTCTTCCCGAAGCGGGCGCGCACGATGCGGAGCAGGCCGCCACGCGCATCTGCGAACAGCTTGCCACGGATGGCGAGGAACCGTTTATCACCGTCAGCGTGGGACAGGCGGTGTATCCGGCCGACGGCACTTCGATCGAGCAGCTTCTGGGAGCGGCCGACGCGGCGCTTTACAAAATGAAGCGGCGGGCGACGGGGAAATTTCAGTTCAAGCATCTGGCAGCTTGTTTGTAGGGTGGAAAAGGGGGCATAGGGTATGCCGCTTGGGATAGGCGGTCCCAAGACGTTCAGCGCGATGCGCTGCGAAACACGAATTCCCATGGAAGTCGGCGTGCACATCAGCGGTCACGGCGCGCTTCCAGGCACGGAAACAACTTTCACGGAAAATGTGAGCTCGCGCGGGGCGCGGGTGCTGACCACTCGGCGGTGGAAGATCAACGACCGGATGGAGGTCACCACGCTCGCGGGTTCCTTTCGCGCGATCGCGCGCGTAGCGTACTGCCACACGGTTCCGCAGGCGGGCTACGCGGTGGGGCTGGAGTTTGTGGAGCCCAGCGGCGGGTGGGTGGTGGGAGACGGCTTTAAGTGCTAAAAACCGAGGTTCAGTAGCCCGCAGCGGCTTCGGCCTGCCGTTTCACTGCACGAATCCAACCTTGGGATCCGAATCCGGGCCGGCGACGTCCGGCAGCGTGCCGAACTGAGCTTCGTAGCGCGCAACGTTTTCCTGCAGCGCACGCATCAGCCGTTTCGCGTGCCGCGGATTCAGAATCATGCTCGCGACCAGCTTGCCCTGCGCCACCGTGGGAAACATGTAGATGAAATTCAGCGTGAATTCCTCGGCGTTGTGATGCACGACCACGAGATTCGAATACTGGCCGAGCAATTCCTTTTCGTCCGCTTTGATCTGCGCTTGCTGCTGTTTGGGCGCTTCGGCCATCGCGTTCTCCTCTCCTGCACTCGTTGCGTGCTTCGCTTCGACAGGTTGACACTCACTATAGCAGACCGACGAAGGCCGTCCGGATGCTTTTTCGGCAGCTCCGCCGCAATCGCCGATTGACGCTTGAATATGTTAAGCGTAGTTTATGATTGAAGTTTAGCGCAGTTAACCATGACGGATTCACGACAAGATTCGACGGCGCCGCTTGGGGCGGCCCGTCCAACGACGGAGATGGCGTCCGCATCCCCCGTCGCGCAAAACCTTGCCGGCCTCCTGACCCACGAAGATGTCGACCGCGCCCGCGACCGCTGGCGCGTCACTCGCGCGCGCTGGAAAGGGCGAGGGGCGCAGAGATTTCGCGGATTGCGCGTGCTGTGGCTGCTGGTCGGTCCCGGCGTGCTTGTTTTTCTCGGCGAGAACGACGCACCGAGCATGCTGTCCTACTCGGCGACAGGCGCGCGATTCGGCATCGGATTCTTCATTCCCTTCGTCCTCCTCACGTTTCTGGTCGGTTTGGTCGTGCAGGAGATGACCGTGCGGCTCGGCGCTGTGAGCCACCGTGGCCACGCCGAATTGATCTTCGACCGCTTCGGAAAATTCTGGGGATTTTTCGCGATGGGCGATCTGGTCCTCGGAAATTTCCTGACCCTGATCACGGAGTTTATCGGCATTCGCGCGGGCCTGGGGTTCTTCGGCATTCGGCCAATCGTTGCGGTGGGCGTGGGACTCGTCGTTGTGATCGCTGCGATCACCACCGGACGATACTGGACGTGGGAACGCATCACGATGGGCCTGGCGATTTTCAACGGGCTTTTCATCCCCGCGGCCATTTTCGCGCATCCGGACTGGTCCGCGGTTGGCCACGCGCTGTTGACTTGGACGCCGCTGCCCCGAGGAAACGGAGCGGAAATTCTGCTGCTGATTCTTGCGGACATCGGCGCGACCGTGACGCCGTGGATGGTTTTCTTTCAGCAAAGCGCGGTGGTCGACAAAGGCATGCAGCCGCGCGACATCAGGGCCGGCCGCTTCGATACGCTTCTCGGCGCGTCACTTGCCGCCGTCTTCGCGGTCGCCGCGATTTTGGCCACGGTTCCACTGTTCCATCACGGAATCGATGCGTCGCAATTCCAGGGCGCGCAATTCGCGGAGGCGCTGGAGCCCTGGATTGGGCACGTGGGCGCGGCGCTTTTCGCGCTGGGGATTTTCGAGGCCGGCATCGTCGCAGCGATCGCCATCTCGACATCTTCGGCGTACGCTTTCGGCGAAGTTCTGCAAACCGGGCACAGCTTGAACCGTCCGCTGCGCGACGCATGGCCGTTCTATTCGACGCTGCTCGGCTCCGCGTGCGCGGCGGCCGCGCTGGTTCTCATCCCGGGCGCACCGCTGGAATTCATCGTGCTGACGGTAAACGTGATCGCGGTGATGGCCATGCCGCCGGCGCTCGCGTTTCTGATTCTGCTGGTGAACGATCGCGACGTGATGGGCGAACACGTGAATGGATTCTGGGAGAATGCTGCGGGAATCGCGGTGACCGTGCTGCTGGTCGGCGTGGGAATCGCCTTCGGCGTGACGACGGTATTCCCGAGCATATTGGATGGATAACGCATGAAGCCGATCGAGAATCATGCAGGATTACCGAACGCCGCAAGCGGTCCTGATTCCATCGTGGCGACGCCGGAGAACCTGGATCTGAAAGATCCGCGGGTGGTGCTGTCGCTGCTCGAGACGGATCAAGTGGTCGCCGCCAAGCAACAGACGCGATTCGGCCGGCGGAAGTTTTCTTTCGGCGTGCACGTCTTGTTGTGGGGCCTGCGAGTCTACGTTGTGGCCATGCTGATTATCGTGCTGGTTTCAGTGGTTCGCGCACTACATTCCGCTCATTGAAGAGCAGCCGAGGATTCAAAAGCGCGGCGGGCGATTCCGGGTGGAAGATTGACGCAGTCCGACAATGACGTCTTTTATTGTAGGTCTAAGTCACACAGTCCGCAAGTGCTTATTCATGTAGAGAAAAATCGTCCACGGTAAATCCGAGGCGGACGAGCGAAATGCGGCTTTTGCCACGGCGATGACTGCTGGGAAATCGTCACCCGCTGTGGGAAAATTCCCGCCGGAGCTGAAAATCCAATCGTGCCGGCCGATCAACCCATCAGAAAATCCCGACCGATCGCGATCATCGCGCTGTTTTTGTTCCTGGCGGTCGCTGTCACGATCGGCGTAAACACAGCCAGGAACTGGAATGCGACGGCCGCCGCGCGAAAGCTGAAAAATCCGGTACCTCCGACGGCCGACGCCCTCGCCGCCGGGAAGCAAAATTACGGCGAGCACTGCCGGAGTTGTCACGGCGAGAAAGGCGACGGCCGAGGCCCGAAGGCGGCTGAACTTTCCGTTGCGCCGGGCGATTTCACCGATGCGCATGCGATGAGCCGCCGCACCGACGGCGAACTCTTCTGGCAGATTACGCGCGGCCGCCTGCCCATGCCTTCGTTTGACGACAAACTGACCGATCAAGAGCGCTGGCAACTGGTCGATTACATCCGCACGTTTGCGGAAAAATCTCCCAGCCCCTGACCGACCTCCGTCTACTTCAATTTCGCAAGCGCCTCGGAAACTTCCTTGATGTCCGGCACGGTGGGAATGTCGTAATTCTTGAACCAAGCCACCTTGCCCGCCTTGTCGATGACCGCAATCGCGCGCCCGGTGATTCCCTTGTCCGCGAGATACACGCCGAATTTATCGGCGACGGCGCCGCGCGGCTGGAAATCCGCGAGCAGCGAGTAGTGGATTCCCATTTTTTCCGCGAAGGCCTTGTGCGACCAGACGCTATCGACGCTGAGGCCAAGCACGGCCGCGTCGAGCTGCTCGAATCGCTTCATGTCGTTCACGAAGCAGATGTGCTCGTTCGTGCAAACCGGGCTCCAGTCGAGCGGGTAGAAGACGATTACGACGTTCTTCTTGCCCTGGAAATCGGACAGCTTCACGTCCTTCTGGTTCTGGTCCTTCAACGAAAAATCCGGAGCCGCGGCCCCCACCGAAATTGCCATATTCATCCTCCTGATTCGCTCTCGCGAGAAGATCGCGGAAAATCGATCGACCCGAAACGAGGAATGATGATAGCCGAACAAGTGCGGGCGCACAAACCTGTGAGAAGCGGCATTGACCTTCGCGCTTTGCGCCGGCGCTGCTACCTCTGGAAAACAAGAAGGCCTTGCCGAGCGAATCGGCAAGGCCTTCGAAGGTCCGGATCTACTTCCAGTTGCCGCAGCTACTGTTTCGGCTGCGCGGGCGTGGCCGGCGCGGGCCTTGGAGCCGGCCGCGGTGCCGTGGCCGCCCCGGTCGGCGCATTCTTCACCGGATAGCTCTGATCGTAGAGGCGAATGATGTCCTGCGTGACGTCGATCTGGTTCGACGCATAAATCACGGGAGTCTGCTGCGAAGAATCATCCAGCACCACCGCGTAGCCATTCTCTTTCGAGTACTTGTTCAGGATATCGACCAACTTCCGCCCGATGCGGTTGACCACTTCCTGCTGCGCGTCGTTCGTGTCATCCTGAAGCTCCTGCTGCTTGCGTTGATAGGAGCGCGTCAACTGATCGCCTTCGCGCGTCAGCCGGGCCTTTTCCTCGTCGCTCAGAGTGGATTGCCCGGCCTGGAGCCGGTTCCGGAGATCCTCGATCTGCTTCTGCGTATTCTGAAGATCGTTCATGCGCGGCGTGAACTGAGACTGAAGCTCGGCCGCGGCCTGCTTCCCTTCCGCCGTGCTCGCGATCGCCGCTTGAATATTAATCACACCCACTTTGCCCGCAGCCGTCGCGGGACTGGCGGCCTGCGCCCAGACCGCAGGCGTCATCAGAAGGCCCGCCACCACTGGAACTACCGCTCGAATCTTCATTCGCACTCCTCACTTATGTTTGTCGAGAGAATTTTGATATTTGCAAACCGGGGATTATAGCTTCGAAGCGAGAACAGGGTCAAATGGATTCGGTCCGCGTTGCCGCCGTAACAAGCTGAATTCCCCCGCAAATTCGCCGTACCGCACGACTTGCAAATGCCCGCTTCCGCGCTCCCCAATAGACTCCGATGCCCCATCCGTAGAGCCGGTTGGCCGCCGCACCCGGCGCCGCTTTCGCTTAGTGCGGCAGCGGCACCAGAAGTACGCGGTTGTTGTCCGGATCGACCAGCACGGCCAAGTTCAATTTCGGGTCGATCGCCACGGCGTTCGGACCAAGCACGAGCGTACTCGTCTGCGAACCTCCCAGGCTGATTACGGCGCGCACTTGCGGATTAAAGCAAGTCGGCGCCGTGCTGGGCGGGCACGTGTAGTCGAGCACGGACATCGTGTGGCTGCCCGCGTTCACCGTAACCAGCGAGCTGGTCTGGAAATTGTAATCGACCGACGTCGGGGCGATGCCGACATTCACGGACGTCGAGTTCGCCGAGGCGGGATCGGTAAAGAAAATGTTGTTCAGCAGGCTGTTCACGGTCACAAACACCTGATTGACCGGATCGAAAACGACCCCGCTGGGATTTTGCAGGTTATTCACGCGATTTACGATTGACTGAAATGCGATGCTGACGATGTCCAGGCTGCTGGTGGAGGAAGCAGTTGCCACCGCGGCAAAATTCAACTTCGGATCCACGGCCACCGCCACCGGATCCTGGTCGACGGCCACTTGCCCCGCGGGGGTGCCCGCGACAGTCGGCGCTAACGCGCTCCGCGTGACGCCAAGGAATGCCAGTTCGCCCGGGGTAAACAAGTTGTTCGAGTTCGTGTTGGTAATCACCGCGGTCGAGGTGTCGGTATTGAAAGCAACGCCCGTGGGACCCAGGCATTGTGCGCTTTGCGCGCCGCAGAGAGGCGCGGACGCCGCAAACGAGTTGGTCTCATCGATGACCGTCGCGTTATTGCTGCCGTTATTGGCCACGACGGCTATTCCGAGAAGGGGATCGACGGCCACACCCTCCGGCGTCGTGCCCGTCGGAATTGGCGAGCCGGGGACAACACCGATGTCGCCGAGCGATTCGGGCGAGAAATTGGTGTCGACGGGAGTGAGAGAAATAAGCGTGGCCGTATTGTCGATCGAGTTCGTCACCACGGCGGAATCTCGATCGGTATCCACGGCGACACCGACCGGAGTGGTTCCCACGGGTATTGCCTGGATGACTGCCAGATCCGTTACGTTTGAAACCGATCCATCCGTGTTGAGCACGTCTACCAGGTAACGCCGCGCGGAAGTCAACGTGTTGGCCGGGATCGTGGCGGTCATTTGGCGGCAAGAGCCGGCGGAGCATCCGGTTATCGCGGTCGGCGTCAGAGTCATTCCGCCGATCGCGGCATTTCCCTGATCGAGCCGGATCACAGAAGTCGGCGAGAAATTCGCGCCCGTGAGAACCAGGTTCACGGCTGCGTTCGTCAACATCGTTGCCGGGCTGGCTTCGAGGATTTGGGGCTGAGTCAGGGGCTGGCCGAGCGAGAGGAACGAGACATTGCCGCTTGCGCTGTTCACTATGATGGCTTGATTGCTCGCGGGGTCGACGGCTACCGCCGCCGGCAAGCCCGTAAGACCGTTGATTTCCTGCAAGATGACGCCGCTATCGAGGTCCGCGATCACGCCTTTCGAACCGGCGGTATTCGGCACCGCGATGCCCAGATTCTCGAGCGGCGTCACCGCCGCCGCAGCGAGATTCGGCGTGCTGATTACCGAACCGTTGAATCTGAAAGTCACCGAAGTGACCGTGTCGTCCAGCAGGCTAAAGGTCGTCAGCGCAGAGCTGCTTGGATCGGCCAGCAGCGCCGTGTGAGTTTCCGGATTAATTCCGACGCCCTGCACCGTGGAAGAAATCGAGAGGCTGCCGATCAGTTCCGGCTGCCTACCCACGTCACCGATGCTCGGCGCACGGCCAAGATCGACAATCGATGTCGTCCCAGCGCCTCCGGGCGTGACCATCGCCCAGTTCAGCCGGGGATCAACGGCAACCTGCGGATTCGGCCCTGTCCCATACGAGGTGATTCCTCCGGTAACAACGCCAACCGGGCACGGCGGTGTTGTGCACGCTGGACTCAAGTTGGTATTCGCATTCGCCAGATCGAGGATGGTGCCCACGTTGGTCGATTGATTCGCGATGAACGCGCGGTGCGTCAGCGGATTCGCGCCGATCGTCCAGGGCACGGTTCCCGTTGGAATGATCGACGGCTCATAGCTCGCAAGCGAAAGCGTTCCTACCCTCGCGGGCGGGGAGAGGCTCAAATCGATCACCGAAACGCTATTGCTTCCGCTGTTGACCACGTAGGCCATGTGATGCGGAAGGAAATCGTCAACCGCCACCCCGGTCGGCGCCGTTCCCACGGTGATCGGGCCGCCCATCACGGTATCGGAAACCAGATTGATGAGTGAGACCGTGCCGGCCGTGGTGTTCGCGACGACCGCAATCCCGTCCGCTTCATCGACAGCAATTGCCGAGGGACCCGCACCGACCGAGAGCGGCGCGCCCGGTCCGGTCGATACATCGTTCGGATTCGGATTCACCGCTAGATTCAGGCCGGAAAACGCCGGCACCGTCGCGTTGAGAGCATCCGGATTCTTAACGACGAGCTGATAAAGTCCCGGAGAGCCAAGGCTCGAATCCTGAATGGAAACATTGAGATGACGGCTGTCGACGTAGGTGGCGCAAACCTGCCCTCCGCCGCCACAGCCCAGTCCGTTGAACGTGGCGGTGCTATTCGGAACGAAATAACCGCCGGTCAGCCTCGCAGTCAAGGCCGCACTGCCATTATTTATTTGCACGCTATCGGGCGTCGAGGCGATCACCACAGGTCGCACGGGAACGACGTGCAGCTTCTGAGTCCCGGAACTTTGGGTGCCGTCCTGCGACTCCAGCACGACATCCACTAGTCCGGCTTGTGCCAGTTGAGCCGCCGGAATCGTGGCGCGAAGCAGGGTAGTCGAATTACCCACGAAAGTCACATTCGCGGGAGGAATCGCGACGCCACCGACAAGGACCTGCGTGGTCGAAAGGAAGTTCGTACCGGACATATAAACGTCCTGCTGCACCGACCCTTGCGCCGCAACCGATGGTTCGAGTGCATTCGGGCCGCTGAAGGCCGGCGCGCTCCCGCTCGCGACTGTGACGCTTGCTGTTCCCTGTTGCGTCGGGTCGGCGCCGGATTGGGCGGCAATCGTGATGGCGCCGCCAGGCGGAGTGGCCGGCGCGAAATATTCTCCCGGCGACCCAGTGTTGCATACCGCCGCTGCTTGATTGGGGCAAATGAATCCATCCGCCGCGTCACCGCCGGGGATCGAGCCCACCATCCACACGACACCCGTGTCGGTTGTTCCCGTTACCGTGTCGGTGAACTGGAAGTGCTCGCCGGGTCCAATCGAGGCGCTCGGCGGCTGGACCTGCACGCGAATCCCGGAGTCGATGGTGATGTCAAACGTCTGGAATGCATTCGCCCTAATGCAACTCGTGGCCACGATCTGCAGCGTGGCGGGCGACGGAACCTTCGCCGGCGCCGTGTAAAGCCCGTTGGCCGTAATCGTCCCAAATCCCGTGATCGGACTCGCGACCGTCGGAATGGTGCAACCTGCCGGCCCCTGTCCCGCCGTGCACATGGTTGGGGGAATCGTGGTCGAAGGCGTCGCCAGGGGCTCGCAGACTTGCCAGAAAACCGTCGTGGTCGAAACACCCGTCACCGTAGCCGTAAACTGCGCCGGCTGGTTGACGATGGTCGTAAGCGGCGCCAATCCAGGACCCGTGATGGTGATGCCGACCGTCGTGGTATTTCCCCCGCATCCCGCCACCCACGTCGCGAGAAGCAGAACCGCTGCCAGTCCCCACGCCTTCATGTGCGTCCCTCCACCAATATCCAGTCGATTCGTCGCGCCCATCGTGCCTCTGCTCTTCCGGCGCTTTTCTCTCGCTACCGGTCCATTGATCAGAATGTCCGGCTCACAGCAAACCGCAGCGTCGTCCTTGGCTCAAAAAGTCCCGGGGGAATAATTTGCGACGATCGCGTCTGTTCCAGGAAGCTTTGCAGAGCGGGCACAATCTGCGTATCGTACACGCCCAACTGCTTCAAGCTGTCTCTTTCGGCGGGCGGAACGAAGAACGCCCCCGTTGGGGGCGCAATCGTCTGATCGAAGCGCAGGTAATTGTACGCCCAGTAGATTCGGAAAGGCGCCTGGATGATGGGAATCTGGATGTCGATTTCCGCGCCCGCCGAAGTGTGCGGCCGGAAGTTCGTCCCAGCAGCGATGGGCAAATTGCTCGGGATATTCACGCACGGCGTTCCAGCGGGCTGGCAGGGAAAATCCGGGTTCGGATATTGCTGCCGCAAAGACGCGATCGCCGAAGGATCCAGCTGCAGCTGCGATCGGCGCAGGATGCCGTTCACTCCGATGTCGTGGAACAAACTCAAGGTCACGTAGGAACCCACAATCGGAATGCGGTATTCCACGTTCGAGATGCCCTTCAGGTCGCCGCCCGGCCGCGTCGGCACGAATTCCAGCACGTTGACTGGTATCGTCTCCTGGATAGGCTGGCCCGTCGGACCGAGATTGTGTGGATTGACGAACGTGATGGGTGTCGTCGTCGAATACGGAATAAACACGAACGGCGAAATCGTATAGAAATCGAAGCCGCGCACATCCTGCTCGCCACCAGCGTAGAACCGCGTATTCGGAGGCACTTCTTTTCCGCCGTATCCGGTGATATTGCTCACCAGGAAATGAACGGCGATCGTGTTCCGGTGGTGATGGTGTGGACGGAAGTAAGACATCTCAAAATTGTTGCTGATCGTGTTGACGTTCCCGCCCAGCGGACCGCCCACAAAACTGGCACCGTACGAAAAGCTCTTCCCATGCGTGGGGTTGATCGGACTATCGACGGTGTTGTAGCTCAGCGTGGGCGTAATCTGGCTCTGCCGGATTCCGTTCAGCGCCGAAGGGCCCGCCAGGCTCGTAAATTTCGTGAATTCGAATAGCAGCGTGGCCGACTGGCTGAATGGCGTGATATCCGTGGTGGACCACCCGTAGCTCAGGCCCAGCCGGGTGAACGAAAGCTTGCGCAGCGGCTCGCTCGCGAAAATCGTGAAACCTTTCGAATCCGTGTTGTAGTTTTCCTGCAGCGCGGGATCGATGGCGACGTTCTGCCCGAGCAAGATTCCTTCCTGCATCGCGGTGTTGTAATCGTACTTCTGCATGAAAATCGTGAATCCCGTCGAAATCGGGCGGTCGAAAAGATACGGCTCCGTGAACCCAAACTGAACGCTGCGCTCGATATCGCCGATCTGCGCTGAAAGTGTTAGCGTCTCGCCCAAGCCGAGGAAATTGTTCGTCTGATACGAAAACCCGACGAAGCTTCCCGAAAGCCCGCTCACGCCGCCCGAAAAACTGATCGATTGCTTGCCCTTCTCCTTCACCTTCAGATTGATGTCGACCGTGCCGGCTTTCACGTTCTTCTTCAGCTCGGCGTTCTCCGGCTTGATCGTGTCGAAATATCCGAGCTGGTTCAGCCGCAACAGACTCAACTCCCAGTAGCGGTTGTTGAAGACCTGCCCCTCGTCGAGCAGCAGTTCGCGCCGAATGACCTTATCGCGCGTCGTGGTGTTCCCCGAAAATTCGATGCGCCGCACGAAAAACTGCTTTTGTTGGTCGAACACCAGCGTGAGGTTCACCACTTTCTTCGCGTCCTGCACATCAAAATCCGGCTCGGCCGAAAAATCGATGTAGCCGTATTCGCCATACAGTTTGCGAAAGCCGTCGAGCGATTTGCGGATCTTGTCCGCGTCAAAAATATCGCCTTCTTTCAACGGAAATGCGCGCGCCAGAATCTCCGGCTTGAAGATCAGCCCCTGGTCCGGATCGGAGCTGCGGAACGCGAGCTTGCCCATATGAAACTGCTCGCCTTCCTCGACCGAAATGACGATGTTCGTCGCTTTCCCGTTGCGGTTGCCGATTAACGGCAACCCGCCCTTGACGTCCACGGTCTTCAGTTCCTTCACGTCCACCACAACCTTGAAATATCCGTGATCCTGATACAGTCCGCGCACGCCGACTTCGAGGTCCTCATCCAGCTTCGGCCGGTCAAACGTCTTGCTCATCACCGGAATGTATGTAATCCCGAGCGGAATGCCGTACGGCCGGTCGTTCCTCATCGTGCGGATAATTTTTCGCGCGGAAAACGCGTGATTCCCCACGACCGTGATGTCGCCTACCTTGACCTTCGGCCCTTCATTAATATTGAAGACCAGCTTCACCGCGTTCGACGCCGCAATGCGCTCGTACGTCGGCTTGACCGTCGCGAACTGGTGCCCGTGCGCCGCGAGCAGACTCTTCAGCACAACCTCGGCGCGCTTGATTTTCGTCGGATCGAACTGGCTCTCCACGCTGAGACCGACTTTTTTCTCCTTGAACGCATCGAGAATGTCGGACTCCGTGATCGATTTGTTTCCCTTGTACTCGATGCGCCGGATGATCGGCCGCTCGGTCACGTAGAAGACGAGAATCTTGCCGTTGGGGGTCTTGGGGTCGTCCTCGACTTCGAGCCGAATGTCTTCGAAAAACTGCGTGTTCCACAGCGCTTGAAAGTCGCGATGCGCCGCTTCGGGCGTGTACGGGTCGCCCGGCCGCGAAAAAATACGCGCCAGCAGCGTGTCCCGCTGCACGCGGCGATTTCCAATGATGTCAATTCGAGTGATTACGTAAGGAGATCCGCCGGGCGCCTGTTGAGCCCAAAGAGTTTGCGCGGAGAAAAAAGGCAACAAACACACAACGGCCAGAACCCCAGAGGCGCAAAGAAACAGTTTCCTGCTGGCGGCCAAGGTTCTGGTCAAGGCCGCGGTACCCCGCCCAAGATTTTTTGCTCCCCCGCTGGACGTGTTTTAGGCCAGCTCGCGCGTGTAGGATTCTTAGTGGGCCACCGGGGTTGCTTCCACGACGGGACGGAACGCCAGCGCTTCGCCGGAGAGATAAACCTCCAGCGTTGCGGGCATCTGCATTCCGCCCTGTATGAGAGCTTCCGACAGTGGGTCTTCGACATATTTCTGCAACGCGCGCCGAAGCGGCCGCGCGCCATAATTCCGGTCGCCGCAAGTTTTCTCGAGAATCCACTGGCGCGCCTCCGGCGTCAGCGCAATCTGCACCTGCCGATGCACCAGCGTCTCGTTGATCTGTCCGATGAGCAGGTCGATGATCTGGAGTAGATCCTCGTCCGTCAGCGACGCGAAGAGTATCACTTCATCCAGCCGATTCAAAAACTCCGGATTGAAAACCCGGCGGACTTCGCCCATCACCATTTCGTCGACCGACTTTGCCACAGCCGCCAGGTCCGACGAAGCAAAGCCCAGGCCCGACTGCTTCTGCAATTGGCGCGCGCCCAGGTTCGACGTAAGGATAATGATCGTGTTGCGGAAATCAACCGTGTTGCCAAGGCCGTCCGTCAGCTGGCCGTCCTCGAACACCTGCAAAAGAATGTTGAAAACGTCCGGATGCGCCTTTTCGATTTCATCCAGCAGGATGATCGAATACGGCGTGCGCCGTACGCGCTCGGTCAGCTGCCCGCCTTCCTCGTATCCAACGTATCCCGGAGGCGCGCCGATCAACTTCGACACGGAGTGCTTCTCCATATACTCCGACATGTCGAAGCGGATCAGCGACTTCTCGCTGCCGAACAGGAATTCTCCCAGCCGCCGCGCCACTTCCGTCTTGCCCACGCCGGTGGGACCGAGGAACAGGAAGCAGCCAACCGGCCGGCCGGGCGCTTTCAGGCCCGCGCGGCTGCGGCGAATGGCTCGCGCCAGCGACGTGATCGCCTTGTCCTGGCTGATGACTCGCCGGTGCAGCTCTTCCTCGATGCGCAGCAGCTTCTGCTGCTCGTCTTCCTTGATCGCGGTCACGGTCACGCCGGTCCAGCGCGCCACAACCTCTTCGATATCCTCGCGCGTCACCACGCCGGTCGAGGAATCGTCGATCTTCAGCTTTTCGCGCAGCACGCGCAGGTGTTCCTTTTCCTTGCGCTCTTCTTCGGAGTAGAACCGCGCCTTCTCGAATTCGTGGTTCGCGATCGCGGTCTCCATCCGGTGCGTGATGAACTTCACGCGCTTCTGCACCTCGGAAACCTCGTCCGGCAGCATCGCCTGGCGCAGCTTCACGCGCGCGCCCGCTTCGTCCAGGAGATCGATGGCCTTGTCCGGCAGGAAGCGGTCGGGAATGTAGCGGTTCGAGAGGTACACCGCGTATCGAATCGCTTCTTCGGTGTAGCTTACCGCGTGGAATTTTTCGTAGCGATCGCGCACGCCTTGCAGCACGCGAATCGTTTCATCTTCGTTCGGCGCCGAAACCTTCACCGCCTGGAAGCGCCGCTCGAGCGAGCGGTCCTTTTCAACCGACTTGCGATACTCGCCCGGCGTCGTCGCGCCGATGCACTGAATTTCGCCGCGGCTCAGCGCCGGTTTCAGGATGTTCGCGGCGTCGAGCGATCCCTCCGCCGATCCGGCTCCCACCAGCGTGTGCAGCTCGTCGATGAAGACGATCGCGTTCTGGCTCTCCATCAACTCCTTCATGATGGTCTTCAGCCGCTCTTCGAACTGTCCGCGATACTTGGTGCCCGCCACGATCAGCGAAAGATCGAGCGACAAAATTCTCTTGTCCGCCAGGAACGGCGGGACGTCGCCGTCGGCGATGCGCTGCGCGAGGCCTTCCACGATCGCCGTCTTGCCCACGCCCGGTTCGCCGATCAGCACGGGGTTGTTCTTCGTCCGTCGGCACAGGATCTGGATCGCGCGCTCCAGCTCGCGCTCGCGTCCCACCAGTGGGTCGAGCTGCCCTTCCATCGCCGCCTGGGTCAAATCGCGGCTGAATTCTGCCAGCAACGACGCTTCTTTAGGCCGGTTCACAGGCACCTTCTCTCCCGCGCTGCGAGCCATTTCCTCGCGCACGGTGGACAGCCGCAATCCCCTCTCCAGCAGGATTTCGGCGCCAAAGGATTTTTCTTCACGCAACACCCCAAGCAGCAGGTGTTCCGTTCCGACGTGTTTGTGCCCGAGCCGTTCGGCTTCTTCCGCGGCGTAGTTGAGGATGCGCTTGCATTCCTGGCTGAGGGGAACTTCCACCGAAGTCGAAATGCGCTCGCGCACCGTGATGCGCGACTCTATTTCCTTGCGAATCGATTCGATCGAGCCGTGGGTCCGGAGAAATCGGTTTGCCAGCGCTTTGTCCTCGCGCAGCAGACCGAGCAACAGGTGCTCCGTCTCGATGTACGGGCTGCCGTACTGGCTCGCCTCGTACCGTGCGAAAAAGATCACTCGACGTGCTTTCTCTGTATATCGTTCGAACAAGGTTACCCACGCTCTCCCGGGGTCCGGACCCCAGTGCTCGCCGGTCGCGCCGCATGCCCCACGGCACCTGCAAGCACTTCCGCGCTCGGAGCCAGTTTCCCGTGTTCCAGGGCAAGAACACGGTCCGTGCGCTGCGCCAAACTCAAATTGTGTGTGGCCAAAATCGACGTCAGGTGGTGGGACCGGTGCAGGCGCTCAATGAGTTCGAAGACGCTCTCAGCGCTCCGTTCGTCCAGATCCCCTGTCGGTTCGTCCGCCAGAAGCAACACGGGCTCGTTCACCAACGCCCGTGCGATCGCCACGCGCTGCTGTTCCCCACCTGAAAGTTCTCCCGCACGCTGCCCCGCGCGACCGGCTAACCCCACTTCTCCCAGCCAGTCTCCCGCTGCGCGGAGCGCCTGACCCAGCGCTTGGCCTTGAACCAGCAGCGGCATCGCCACGTTTTCCGCCGCGGTGAAATCCGGCAGCAGATGGTGCCGCTGCCACACGAATCCCACGGCCTTGTTGCGATACTCGGCCAGTTTTACCTCTGCAAGCGAACGGAGTGATTTCGCGCCGAAGTATACTTCACCGTTTGTTGGAGTGTCCAGCGCGGCCAGCAAATGCAGCAGAGTGCTCTTGCCCGCTCCCGACGGTCCGACGATCGCGATCATTTCGCCGCGCTCAATCGAAAAATCGATCCCGTCCAGCGGCACAATTTCCTGGGTTCCCGAGTGGAAGACTTTGCGGAGGTTTTCCGTGCGCAGAACCAGCCCGGAGCTTGGAGCGACCCGGCTTTGGGGATCGTCAATTGCAACACCCGTGGCTGTAAAGCTACTCATGCTTGCCATACCCCATCACACTTTAGATGCCGAAATCCGCGATTGGTATGTCCTTTCCCTACATATAGCTAATTCCCTAAGGAGGAGGGTGTGTCTCATTTTGTTCCACACTTATCCCCCTGCGTTCCATCCTCTGCCTGGTACGAGTGCCCAAAATTGCCCTACATCTTTTCTTCGCCTCCATATTAACACGCGCGCCGCCTCGAAAACGAACGTAAACACCGCTCAAAATTTGAATCGAATTGATTCGCAGCAGAAGCCCATTTCACAGCTCCAATACTCACCACGACAGTTGCCTCGTGTGAGGCGAGGAATGGTCGACATGGTATAAATTTAATCCGCCCCAAGGGAACGCTCGGGGCAAATCGCTCATGAGTCGCGCCAATTTGTTTCGATTTCTCGGCCGGCGGAGTCGCATCTTGCTCGTCGCACTCTGTCTGCGCGCGATGACGACAAGCTGCACGCTTCCGGGCGCTCAGGCCCAAACAGCCGGCCCGCCGCCCATTCGAGTCGAATCCAACGATGTCTTAGTCCCCGTTTTGGTGCTCGACAAGAAGCGCCTCGACAGGATTCATCGGATGGACCTGAGCAGTTTCATCAGGGAAGCGAACGCCCCGGGTTCTCACCTGTTTCAGGATCTCGCGGTGCTCGGCTTGCCGGCGAGCGATTTCCACGTCTTCGAAGACGGCAGAGAGCAGAAGATTCTGCGCGTCACGTCTAATCTTGAATCGGGCCTTGGTGGCCCCGGACAACAAGAATGGGTTACAAATCTGCCTTTCGGCGCCGGTCCCGACGTCATCATTCATCTGCCGGATTGGCCTGTCTACTTGGTCGCCTATCAGCCTCCACCATCGCCCGTCGGAAGTTGCCACCAGGTTACGGTCAAGGTCCATCGTTCCCGCTTGCTGCTCTACGCTCGCCCCGAATATTGCAATACGCCGCACGCGGCAAACGACCCACTAAAGGGAACGCACCTCGGTAATCAGATGGAAGCGGATATTGGCTCGGCAAGCGCCGGTGAAATTCGGCTGTCGGTCATGGCCTTCCATTTCTCCCACGGTACCGCGGCAGCTGACACGGATGTCGTGCTCGAATTTCCCGCCAGCCGCGGAAAACTGGACTGCACGAACCTTCCGGAGATCGGTTTCTTGGGAATGGTCTATACAAGCAACGGGGACCTCGCCGATCGCTTCAGTGGTCTGCTCTTTGGGGATTTCAGTCTGGGCGGCGAATCGGTGCCTTTAATCGCGCCATCCTCCACACAGGGCCAATTCCCTCCTTGCCAACTGATCGGACCGAATCGCTTTCAAACGCGCCTGGATCTGGCTCCCGGTGAATACGTTCTCAAAGCCGTTATGAGGGACGGAAACAAGTTTGGCCGAACCGAAACAGCGATCAATGTGGAAAACTATGATGGGAAACAACTGGCCATCAGCGGCATCGCCCTCGCCAGAGAATATCCCCGCTCCAACACTCAATTGCAGAAAAACGCCTCCGCGCTGGCGAACTATTTCGCAGCCCCGACGGGGAGCGCATTCGAAGCCCTGACGGCAGATACGCGCTTCACGGAAGGCGAGCCCTTGGGGTTTTACTTCGAGGTATATTCGCCGCAGCAAACCGCGCCGGCCGCGACAACCGTCATGGCGCGTTTGCGAATTCTGGATCGGAACACGGGCCGAGTGGTGAAGGACCTTCAGCCGATGAACACGGACTTTTACCGCAAGCCCGGGGATCCAGTGATGCCGATCGGCGGCGAAATCGACATCACCGATCTGCCGAGCGGCTCCTACGAGCTTCAAGCCCGGGCAACCGATTCGTCGGGCCAGTCCACTGTTTGGCGTTCCGTCGCGTTTCGAATCGAATGAGGCGACGCAGGAATCCATGACCGCTCAAGCCGATTTCTGTAGCTGGTTCGTCGAGCACGAGGAAGAGCTGTTCGATTTGGATCCGGCCGAGAAGGTCGAAATGGAAAGAATCTTCGACGAACTTGGTCGTTCGGCTTGAAGGGCGATCCAAAAGGCCGTCATAACGCAAGAGACTTATAGCAGGCGTAGCTCGTAGAGTGGTTCATTCCAACATGAATGACTCACCGGATTATAAAGTCTCACCGGGGAAGATGTTCAGACGCTCATCTACGAAGATCCGTTCGGGAAACTTGTCTTTGTGTTCGATGCAATCCGCGTCGGCAATCAGCCGGACGGCAAATGGAAGCTTCTTCCAAGTCCTCGACTGCTCGCGTCCGACGGGACGCGCCGACCCGTTCGTTGGCCTTACGAGATGATTGCAAAGGGATTCTCAATGAGGATGCCTGCGACTCGCTGCCCGGGGTTCAAGTCTTCAGAGAGAATCTGGCTCGCACCGCTTTTCAGGGCCGAAGAGACAATCAATGCGTCCCAGAAATTGATGAGCGACTCGTCTTCGATTCGAAATGCGACATTGATCTCGGCCGGCTCGATTCCTATACACCATTTCATGTAGTGGCTTACTACAACGCGTGCCAGGTCTTTCGACAAAGGGGACCGAATCTTCCGCGTGACGTTCACGTAAAACTCTTCGAGGACCTGAACGCTCAAAACGCCCGATCGCTCGTCCCAAAGTGCGTCTACGACTTCATTCGCAATCTTGTGTTTTGCGCCGGCGTCCAGGTCATAGGCGTAGACCAGCACATTCGTATCGACAAAGGTCTTATCGCTCATGCAGCTCGTCGCGACTGACCCGAATTCCACCGCCCAAATGAAAACCTTTCTTCAGAAGGGCCTTGGCCTCGCGAGCGGCGCGCTCGTAAGCTTCATCTTCCCCAACGAGATTGGCGATTTGTTGTGCCAGAAGGCCGCTGATCGAAGTCGAACGCCGAGCGGCGATGATCTTGGCTCTGTGAATGGTCTCCCGGTCGAGGCTGACCGTCACGTTTTGCTTCCGGGCTTTCTTGGTGGGCACTTCAACCTCCTGCACGTATTTTACGTGTAGCACGTACATCACGTGTAGTCAAGCCCGGTAGGTCCCGGCCCCGCTCTACTCGAACCGCAGAATCTCCACAGGCAAGATCCGCGCCGCCGACCGCGCCGGCACAATGGTCGCCGCCACGCTGATCGCCAGCGCTGCCGCCGCGATCCAGATGGCGTCAAAACCGTTTCCATGGAACGGCACGTACGGAATTGCGTAAATCTCAGGGTTCAACGGAATCAGCCGCCAACGATCGGCGATCCATGAGAAGCCGTAACCCGCCGCCAAGCCCGCCACGGTTCCCGCGACGCTCACCACGAGCCCTTGCAAAACGAAAATCCGCCGGATCTGCTGCCGCCGCGAGCCCAGCGCCATCAACACGGCGATATCCCGCGCGCGCTCCGTCACTGTCATCGTCAGCACCACCAGAATATTCAGCCCCGCGACAAACGTGATCAGCCCGATGAACAGCGCCGTCACCAGCTTTTCCAAGCTCAGCGCACGAAAGAGCGCGCGATTTTCGTCCATCCACGTCGTCGCCGTAAAGCCCGGGCCCGCGCGACGCAGCAACTCGCTTTCAACCGCGCTCGCATCGTCCAATTTCGCCACACGCACTTCGAGTAGACTCACCACGTCGCCCACGCCCGCAAGTCCCTGCCCCGACCGCAGCGTCACGAAGGCCCAGTTCGCGTCGTAGTCGTAAAACCCCGAATCGTAAATTCCCGCCACGCGAAATCGCCGCGACCGCGGCAGCATGCCGAACGGCGTCAGGTTCCCCTGCGGGCTGGTCAGCGTGACGTAGTCGCCTGCGGAGATTTTCAATTCCTGCGAAAGGATGCGGCCCACGAGCAGCGCCGGAATTCCGTCCGCGTCGGGCGCGAAGCTGTCCGACCCGGCCACGATGTTTCGCAGCGCGCCGCTGGCCTTGCGCTCGAGCTCCGGATCGACGCCCTTGAGCACCACTCCGCGCGCGCGCCCGCCGCAGGAAAGAAGCACGGTGTTGTAAATCGCGGGTTCGATCGATCGCACGCCGGGCACGCTGCTCAATTGCGCGATGCGGTCGCGATAGTCGTGGATTCCGTCGGGTCCGAGCGGCTTCAGGTTGACGTGCGCGGTGACGCTCAGCAGCCGGTCGCGAATCGCCTGGCGAAAACCGGTGTTCATCGAAAGCGCGATCACCAGCGTGGTCACGCCCGCCGCGACGCCGATCACCGCCAGCAGCGTCACCAGCCGCAACACCGCCGGCCGGTTCGGCGAGCGCAAATAGCGCAGCGCCACCAGCCATTCGAACGTCATTTCTTTCCTTCGCCCGCTCCGGCGGAACTCGCCTGAGGAGGATTCTCGTCGAGATCTTCCACTTCTCCGCCCCGCAGAAGCGGGAACAGAATTACCTCGCGAATCGCGTGCGAATCCGTCAGCAACATCACCAGGCGGTCGATTCCGATTCCCTCGCCCGCCGTCGGCGGCAATCCGTGGCTCAGCGCGCGGATATAGTCAATGTCCACTTCCTTGGGCATGTCGTGCCCGCCTTTTTCCACCTGCGCGCGGAACCGGCGCTCCTGATCGTCGGGATCGTTCAGCTCGGAAAAGCCGTTGGCGATTTCCATGCCCGCGATGAACAGCTCGAATCGCTCCGCGAGCGACGGATCGTCGTCGCGGCGCTTTGCCAGCGGCGAAATTTCCGTCGGAAAATCGTAGATGAAGGTCGGCTGCGTCAGATGGTCCTCGGCGATCGTCTCGAAAAGCTCTCCGGTCAGCTCGCCGTCGGAAAGCTGCTCCGCCGCCGCAATCGGCTCGGCGCACGACGAGTGCGCGTAGACGTTGTAACGCGCCGCCACCGCCCGCGGCCCGCCCTTCTGCGCCATTTCATCCGTCGTCGGCGCCGCGCCGGCTCGCTCGGGCCAGAACTTGCAGATCGCCTCGCGCATCGAAAGTCTCGCGAACCGGCCGAAATCGATCTCGTGGTCCCCGTATTTGACCTTCGCCGTGCCGCAGACCTTCTCCGCCAGCCCGCGCAGCAGCTCTTCGGTTAAATCCATTAGCTCGTTCCCGTTGCTGTACGCCTGATAAAACTCCAGCATCGTGAATTCGGGCTGGTGGATCGCGTCGATGCCCTCGTTGCGGAAATTCCGGTTGATCTCGTACACGCGATCGAGCCCGCCGACAACCAGCCGCTTCAAATACAGTTCCGGCGCAATGCGCAGGTACAGATCCATGTCGAACGTGTTGTGGTGCGTGACGAACGGACGAGCCGTCGCGCCTCCCAGAATCGGGTGCATCATCGGCGTTTCCACTTCCGTGTAGCCGCGCTCGTCGAAATAGCGCCGGATTTCGCGGACGATCTGCGCGCGCCGCAAAAAAATCCCGCGCGCCCGCTCGTTCACGATCAAATCCAGGTAGCGGCGCCGGTAACGCATCTCCACGTCCGCCAGCCCGTGCCACTTTTCCGGCAGCGGCAGCAGCGCCTTGCTCAGCAACTCGAGTTTTTCCACGCGAATCGTCAGCTCGGCCGTTTTCGTGCGAAACAGTTCGCCCTCAACGCCGATGATGTCGCCCAAATCGAACAGCTGAAAAAGCTTGTACGCGTCTTCTCCGACCACGTCGAGCCGCACGTAAATCTGCAACCGCCCGCCGTCTCCGGAAAGGTGCGCGAACGCCGCTTTTCCGTGCGGCCGCAGCGCCACGATGCGTCCCGCGACGCGCACGCGCGTCGGTTCCGCCGCCAGCTCCTCCGCCGTGCGGCTCGCAAACTGTTCGGCGGCCCGCTTCACCGTGTGCGTGTAGTCGTACCGGTGCGGATACGGCGCGTAGCCCAGGGACTCAATTTCGCTCAGCTTTTTGCGGCGTTGCTGATACTGATCGAGCGGTTCAAATTCCAACGGGACGTTCCTTTCGCGTGAGGCCCTTCCGCGGATGGCGAAAGTATATAACAGGACTCCGCCGAAAACCCCTGCCCGGAGAATCGGTGTATAATCCCCGCGTTATTCAAGGTGGGGTCCGGACCGGGGGGTAGGTGTGCTCACTAGGCGCTCGAACAGCCGCGTCGCGCGGCGCAAAGTCCTCGACGATTGGATTGCCGCACTACCGCACGCGAAAGACGAGCTGTACCAAGTCGTCGTGCGGCGCTGGGAATGTTCCTACGCCATGATGAGCGTGGCGCTGGATGAGGCGATGTCGCTGCGTGCCGCCGGAGAGCTGGTCTGCGCGCGGCAGCAGGTGTCGATCGCGTCGGGCCTGCTCACGCGGCTCGCGCCGTCGCTGATTTCGCTGTGCGACGCGCTTACCTCGCGCGGACAGCGCGTCGCGAAACTTCCCGTGGTCGAGCCGATGAACTCAGACTTTTTCCGCGGCAACACCGGCCAGAGCGCCGCGTCGTGGAACGGAATTCTGCACCACGTGCTGTTCAGCGCGCGCTCGCGTTTTTTTCACAAGCTGCGCATCCTGTCGCACACCGTCGCGCTGCTCGAATACGAATTCGAGGACGCCGCCGGCGACATCTCGAAAAACCTGGCCACGCAACCGGCCGACTGCTGGCAACGGCTCGACAATCTCCACTACGATTTCAACACCTGCCTGCGCGAATCCGAGGTGATGCTGAAGTCGTTCCTGCGCATCCTGCCCGAGGATCAGCTGACAGCGCTGGCGAGCGAGCTCGACGCGCCGCCGGTGCCGCGGAAGCTGCGGGTCAGGGCGCGCTTCTCGGACGCGACCATCTCGGCGTAGTCCGCCGCGGCGGACTCTGTCAGGGCTTCGCAAAAGTGTCTCACTTTGTCAGGGTCGCCTTCCTTTATTTTCAGCGAGTTACATCGAGAATCAAGTGGTATGGTGTCCCACTTAATTCCGCGAAAATTCGTGCGCGATGCGGCGGCGAGAGTAGGAGCTCTGACTATTATGTTGTCGTCGCGGGCTTCGCGTTTCGTTCATCCCCGGGCTCCTTTCGCTGTGTCCGTGATGCGCTTCGTATCTCCCTAGCGCGCTGATCTCCCAGGGCCGCCTAGCGGCGGGCAAGCTCCCTTCGTTCGTCGTTGATGCGTGACTGCTGAACGTAGCATGGTGCAAAGCGGAAGTCAGCTGGACGTAAGGTTAGAAAAAGTACAGGTGACGCTAACCTGTCCGTCTCTTCGCTTTGCTCTCCACAGGCCTGTCGTGTCGTACATGCGCCAATGATAGCGCGCGAAAAACGCTGTCAAGAGGAAAATTCCTGTGGACGCTGGTGGCCGGCCCCGGGAGAAGCTGTGGTCCTCCTCGTTCTCGTGGTCCAGCCGCCGTTGGACCAACTCTCCGGTGGCTTCGTCCATCATGGCGATCTGCTGATAGCGCGTGTGAAACTCGCAGCCTACAATTCTCATCGCTCGGCTCCTTTCCTCCGAGCCTTGGTCGTCTAATCGCCACCAAGTCTACTCGCTCGAAGGGAGCCGACGCTGTTATAGGATCAGCAAAGTCTAACGCCCGAACGTGGGGCACCCGGCGATGAATACATAGATTCCTACGAATAGGTTGTACGAAGCATGCAAAACAAAACAGCTCGCTACAGATCTTGTCCTGAGTCGCGTAAATCCAAGCAGCGCCATCGCCGGAAGGACGTAGAACATGTGTCCGAGGTGTACAAGAGAAGAAATGAGCGTGACGATTAGAATGGAAGCGAGTGTCCCGAACTTGTTCGCTAGTGCCGAGAACAGGATTCCTCTGAAATACGTCTCTTCGATCAAGGAGCCGACAAGCACCTCCGAAAGTACGTATAGAACCAGGTCAGCCGGGCTGCGCAGTGAGCCAGCAGATCCATATCTAGCCGTGAGGCCCACAGAAACTGCAATGGCGAGAATGGCACCGTACAGCATAGTTGGTACAACTTTGAGTTTTGTGCTATTCCACGCGATACTCTCCCAAAATCCCTCGGGATATCGTCTTCTGGCGATCAATAATACCACTGGGACAAGAGCGAGCCCCGTTCCGACCTGTGCAACCAGGGCCGTCGCCTCTCGTGCTTGAAACCTACCGAACCTCGTTACATAGCCGTATGGGTCGATCAGAGACGAAAAACAATACGCCAACAATATGAAAGCAAGAGAGCCACCAACGCCAATGAGTCCGGCTTCGGTAATGCTCCACGTCTTCCTACATTCCCACGCAGGACTCTCTTTGACAAGGTGCACGACGGTGCATTCGACTCCGCAGCTTCTGTTTCGGTCCTACGGCCACCAGAGGTTCCCCAAGTGATAATCCAGGCACGCCTTAAAGTCCAGGATTATTCCGGCGAGGCCTGCGGCAGGCGGGTGGCGCACCCTTTCGTTTCACGCTTTTCCATCTGGACACGAAGGCACGGCGGATGATACCACACCAATAGTTAACGACTTAGTTCCCTGACCTGAGTGGGTGCCGCACCCTTCCGGGTGAAGCTGTGAAGAAACCTCCTGAATTTCCGTTTTGCCAAATGAGAAGTCTGCCGTAAGCTCGCGGCATGAGCCAAGAAAATACGAGCAGCAAGCAGCCGTTGATCCGCTACGTGAACCGGCAGCAGATGAGCTGGCGCGCGGTGGATGTGGAGAAGCTCATCGGCGACGACCATCCGGCGCGGGCCATCTGGGAGCTGGTTGGGCGCTTGGACCTGAGTCCATTTTATCGAGCGATCGAGAGCAGCGCGGAGGAAGGGGGACGGCCGGCGTTTGATCCGCAATTGCTGATCAGTTTGTGGGTGTACGCCTACAGCCGGGGGATTGGCTCGGCGCGGGAAGTGGCGCGGCGCTGCGAGTACGACCCAGCCTTCCAATGGCTGACCGGATTGCAGGAAGTGAACTACCACACGCTGGCGGATTTCCGGGTGGAGAAACGGAAAGAGTTGGACGAACTGTTTACGCAGGTATTGGCGGCGCTCAGCAAGGAAGGGTTGGTGACTCTGGAGCAGGTGATGCAGGACGGGACAAAGATCAAAGCGTTGGCGAGCATCCGGAGTTATCACCGCGAAGGAACGATACGGGAACATCTGGAGCGGGCCCGGCAGCGCGTGGCGGAGATGGGCGATCCGCGGAACGAAGAGAGCAATCGGAAAACAAAACAAGCGCGGGCGAGAGCGCGGCAAGAGCGACAGGAACGACTGGAGAACGCATTGGAGGAGATGGAGAAGTTACAGGCGGCCAAGCAGGGAGAGAAAGCCAAGAGCGGGGCGCGGGTGAGCACCGGCGATCCACAGGCACGAGTGATGAAGCAGTCCGATGGAGGGCTGGCGCTCAGCTACAACGCGCAGATTTCGGCCGATGGGGCGCACGGGCTGATTGTGGGAGTGGCGGTGACGCAAGAGGCCAACGACAGCGCACAGTTACTGCCTGCGGTGGATCGCGTGGAAGAGCGGCTGAAGAAAAAGCCGCAGCAGATGGTGGCCGACGGCGGCTACACCACGCGAGACAATATCGAGAAGATGGCCGGGCGAGGGGTCGATTTTCTGGGAAGCATGGAGAAGACGGCGAGCGGGGCGACGGCGCCGCAGCGCCTTCCGCCGAGCGCTTTCGCCTATCAGTCGGAGACGAATCGCTATCGTTGCCCGGAGGGCAAATGGCTGCGGCCCCAAGGGCGCCATAACAACAAGAAGAAACGGGGGCTGGTGGCCTATCGGTACGAGGCCCGATTCAGCGACTGCCAACCCTGCGCGCGCAAACCAGAGTGTTGCCCGGAAAATCAGAGTCAAGGACGCGGGCTATTGCGATGGGAAGAGAGTGCGGCGGTCGTCGCCTTCCGGGAAAAGATGGCCAGCGTGGAGGCGCGGGCGCAATATCGCCGCCGCGGCCCGGTGGTGGAGTTTTGTCACGCGTGGATCAAAAGCAAGCTGGGCCTGCGGCAGTTTCACGTGCGGGGCCTAGCCAAAGTCCAAATGGAGATGCTCTGGGCCTGCCTTACCTACAACCTGCAGCAATGGATCCGCTTGAAGAAGCTAGACACCGCCGCCGCAAGCTAGGAAAGAAAAGCGGAAGAACAAATCTCAGTGATCCGCCACAGCGATCCACAAAAAACAATTCACGCTCCGACTCCCTCAATGAAAACCCAACAGGTTTCTTCACAGCTTCGGTTTGAAGGGTGTGGGGTTTCGGTTGAATGAAATACCGGCTCAAGCGCTTCTACGGTTTCGGCCACCTGCACTTCATCACGTGCAGCTGCTACCGGCGAGAGCCATTGTTGGGAACATCTGGGTCGCGCGACCTCTTCCTCACAATCCTTGACCAGGTCCGGCTACGGTATGACTTCTCGCTGCTGGGCTACGTGGTAATGCCAGAGCACGTCCATCTGCTGATCAGCGAACCAAACGTCGGAACTCCCACAACCGTGATGCAGGTGCTCAAACAACGCGTCTCTCGCGCGATGCCTAGGCGACGCCGAAGAAAGCGAACCCCGCCGGGACAGGGACGGTTATGGGACGAAGCGCCCGTGGCGAAACACCGCCCATTCTGGCAGCGGCGCTTTTACGACTTCAACGTGTGGAGTTGGAAGAAAAAGAATGAGAAGCTGAATTACATGCATTTCAATCCGGTGAAACGTGGACTCGTGAAACATCCCAAGGACTGGAACTGGAGCAGCTACGGATTTTATTCGATCAGGAGAGCGAACCAGTGCCCGCCGAACCCACAGTGGGAGCCGAAACCAGAATTGCGTGGACAGCGTGAACGTCACCTCGCGCACCCTTCACGACCAGCGTGAAGGGATGCGGCACCCACTGAGGTAATCCCAGGCTTCAACGAGCTGTGGTGTGACGCGTTCGCATGTGCCGCAAGGGTGCGCCAGAACAGAAAACAGATCCCTCACGCGTCCGCAGATTCGGCGGATGGATTCGGGATGACGGCGAAACTGCCCGCCTGAAGGCGGGCGCTACGAAGGCAACGGCGGGCACTTCGGAGGGCAGCAAGACGCCCTCCTCAGTGTGACGATCCTTGCCGGATCGTCACTGGACCTGTGGGGCGATTCCTACGAGAATAGAAAGCACTTGCCAGGTGCGCCCGCAGTGCAACGGGCGATCCGCAGACGTCCTCTCCTCCGCCGGCCCGGATGAGGGAACGCTTGCGCGGCAGGAACGGGAAGTACAACTTCCAGCGCGGCCGACGCATCGCAATGAAGGATGCGTCCCGACGGGTAGCGTGGCCCGAACGAGACGAGTGGAAACTGGGGAAGTACCGGAAGCTGAATCGATCCGGCGCGCCCAGCAAGGTGATGCGGCGGCGTTTGAGCGGCTGTACCAGATGCACAGCCGCCGCGTGTATTCGCTGTGCCTTCGGATGGTGGGGAACACGGCCGAAGCAGAAGACCTGACGCAGGAAGCGTTCCTGCAGCTCTTCCGCAAGATCGCCACATTTCGTGGCGAATCGGCGTTTTCCACCTGGCTGCACCGCCTTGCCGTGAACGTCGTGCTGATGAAGCTTCGCAAGAAGTCGGGCAAGGAGACCTCGCTGGAACAGGTCACCGAGCCCGATGAGGAGTCGGGTACGCCCCGGCGGGATTTCGGAGCGCCGGATCTGGTGCTGAGCGGGTCGATCGATCGCGTGAATTTGCAGCGGGCGGTCGAGCAGTTGCCGCCCGGATACAAGTCGGTGTTCGTGCTGCACGACGTGCAGGGGTACGAGCACAACGAAATTGCGGAAATGATGGGATGTTCGATCGGCAATTCCAAATCGCAGCTACACAAGGCGCGGATGCGGCTGCGTGATTTACTGCAGGAAGAGTTGCGGGCGAAAGCGCGAGAGGATCGCCGGGCCGCGGGTGGCGGGGCGGGATCCGAGGACTGAATGAGATGAGTGCCATGGGATGTAACCAATTTCTGAAACAACTGGAAGGGTGGATGGAGGGCGAGCGCAGCGCGGAGGCTCGCGCGCACGTTCGCGAATGCGCGAGCTGCCGCGGGCTGGTCGCGGATTTGGACGCGATCGAGCAAGGCGCGCAGGCGTGGGCGGCTGACGAAGCCGATCCGCCGGCGCGCGTGTGGGTCTCGCTGCGCGCGCAGATCGAGCAGGAAGGGATCATTCGCGGCGAGGCTTCGCCCAGCGCGGCGCCACCCCCGGCAGAAGGCAGCCGCGGCTGGTTCGCGGAAATTTTCGGCGCGCTGCCGCGGCCGGTGCTTGCGGGCGCGTACCTGGCGGCACTGATCGGCGTGTCGATCGCGCTGACCGGACCTTCGACGCGTCAGCTTGATGAGAACCGCTGGGTGAGCGGCACGCAGGACACGACCGGCGCGCTCAGCGCTCATCTGCAGAACGCGGAAAAGGACACGATATCCGCGATGGTGGCGTTCGATCCCGTGGTGACTGCCTCTCTGCACGACAATCTGGCGATTGTTGACAACTACATCGCTTTGTGTGAAAAAAGCGTGCGAGAAGACCCCGAAAACGAAATCGCGCGCGATTATCTGTACGACGCGTATGAGCAGAAAGCGGACCTGCTCGCGCAGATGACCGAACGCGGAGCAAACGGCCGATGAGCAACCTAGCCTCTCTTCGGAATCAGCTTCACTGGAAAGCAGCCGGATTGTTGGTGCCCGGGCTGCTGCTGTGCAGCGTGGCTTCGGCCGACCGCATCGAGCGCCACTTCAAGGTGGAAGCGCACCCCGTGGTAACCATCCACAATCCCAACGGCCTGGTCACCGTGCGCGCCTGGACGAAATCGGACGTAATGGTGGTCGCCAAGCGCGCCACCGCGCAGGTAGAGGTCGACGCCGAACAGAACGGCAATCGCGTGGACGTCCTCACGCGGCAGGTTGCGGACACCGCTTCGCCGGACGATCTGCGCACCGATCTTGAAATCAGCGTGCCCCAGGACGCCGAGCTGCAGATTCACAACGACGCCGGCGGCGTAAACGTCTCGAACGTGGCGGGCGACATGAGCGTCGAAACGATCGCGGCGGGCGTGGACCTGGAAGACACGGCCGGATACATGATGGTCAAAACCGTCGGCGGCGCGTTCCAGTGCCTTCGCTGCGCGGGGCGGCTCGAGGTTTCGTCGATCAGCGGAAGCTTCAAACTGATCGACCTGAAGAGCGTCTACGTCCGCGCGCAAACCTCGGAAGGAAACATCCTTTTCAACGGCTCGTTCATGCCGATGGCCACGTACGTCCTGAAGAACTATAGCGGCCAGATCGAAGTGCGTTTCTCGCCCGGCGATTCGTTCGATTTAAGCGCCACATCGCTGAAAGGCAAAGTGCACAACGAAGCGAACCTGGCCCCCTCCATGCACCACCACGTCGCATCGAGAATCGGCAACGCACTGTTCGGAACTTACAACTCCGGGCGCGCCCGCGTCGAGCTGAACTCCTTCGATGGTACAATCAACATCCTCAAGAAGGATTGATTGCGCCCGAAGGCAGCGCAAGGCGTTTCAAACCCGATGATCATCGAAAACCGCCAGCGAAAACTCGTGTGCCTGACCGGATTCATGGGCAGCGGCAAATCGACCACCGCGCGAATCCTGGCGAGCCAACTCGGCTGGCTGAACACCGACCTCGACCGCTGCATCACGGAAGCGACGCACATGTCGATTCCCGAGATTTTTTCGCGGATGGGCGAAGCGGAGTTCCGGCGCATCGAACACGAGCAGCTCGCGCGCGTGGTGGCGGAATCGGTTGCGACGCAGAAGCCGCGGATCGTTTCGCTCGGCGGAGGCACGATCATGCAGCCGCAGAATATGGCGCTGCTGCGGGAGGCAGGCGCCGTGCTGATCTGGCTGCACTGCCCCATTGAAGAGCTGCTGCAGAGGTGCGCTCACATCACGGACCGCCCGCTCTTTCGCGACGAGGAGAGTTTCCGCCGTCTTTATGAAGAGCGCCTGCCCACCTACGAGCTTTCGGACTATAAGGTGGAGAGCCGCGGCGATCCGGCGCGGGTGGTGGAACAGATCCTGGCGCTCGGCATTTTTCCGGGGGTGACCGCATGACGCGCGCGAAGAACAGGTTCGTTGCGGGATTCTCGATCGTTGCGGCGACCGCGGTTCTCCTTGCAGCTGCTTCTGTCCTGACAGGAGCGGCGGCCGAGGGCGCGAAATCGCTGTCGGTTTTCACGCCCGAAAAAGGAAGCTTCAAGATTCTGGTGAACGGCCAGCAGATGGGCAAAGAAGATTTCGAGATCGGCCAGAACGGCGGCAATTGGGTGGCGAAAGGCAGCTCGGAGATTCAATCGGCCGACGGCGTCACGCGCGTTTCCGGCACGCTCCAGCTCCACGCGGACGGAACGCCTGTGAGCTATGAATGGTCCACGCAAGGCGCGAAAAAAGCGGGCGCGACGGTCAATTTCAACGGCGCCACGGCCACGATCGAATTGCACCTCGAGGGGCGGCGGCCGTTCACGCAGCAGTTTACGTTTGGATCGCCGCAGATCGCCGTGCTCGACAACAACCTCTACTACCAATACGCGGTGCTGGCGCGCCTCTACGATCGCGAGAAGAAAGGCACGCAAACTTTTTCCGTGCTGGTTCCGCAGGAGCTGACGCCGGGAAGCCTGACGGTCGAGTCGCTGGGCGAGCAGAACGCCGGCGGCGGCAAGAAACTCGAAGAGCTCGTGGTGAAGACCGAAGACCTCGAAGTGGACCTCTTCCTTGACGGCGAGAAGCTGATGCGCGTCGTCGCGCCGAGCACGAACGCCGAAATCGATCGGCTGTAGCGCCCGCCCGATAAACTCAACTACGTCAACTCAAATCCCCGTCGTACTGGCGCGCCACTTCGTAGCACTCGCAGGCGAATTCCCTCCACTGGCGCATAAAAGAAGAGACCACCCGCGCTACCGCCGCTACAACTCACGATACGCGGCGATGGCCTCGTGAAGGCGGGAGAAAACGTGCGCGCGGCCGATGGCGTCGGTGATGCGGTGCCGGTCGAGATCCGCCTGAAGCTCCGGATGAACCCGCGCGAAGACAAGATCGATTCCGCGCGCGGCCAGGCTCGTGTCGAGCTCGCGAACCACGCGCGCGGCGGAGTAGTCCACGTTGGTTATGGCCTCGGCATCGACGATCAGCCACCGCAATCCGAGACTGGTCTCGCTCGCCAGCCGCGAAATTTCCTCCGAAAACCGGCTGGCATTAGCGTAGAAAAGCGGCGCGCCGAAACGATAAATCGCCAGCCCGGGCTCCGTTGTCGCGCCGGGAAGAATCGGCTCCGTCTGCCAATCGCCTTTGTCGTTTTGCACCAGGAGGCCGGTATGCGGGCGGTAACTGTGCCGGACGATCCGAAGCAAAGAGACAACCATCGCCAGGACGATTCCCTGCTCCACGCCAACGATGACCACTACGGCGGCGGTCGCAACGGCCAGCCAGAATTCTCCGGGACTTTCGCGGCGAATTTCGCGCAAGCCGCGCAGGTCGATCAAGCTGACGGCAATCACGAAGACCACCGCCGCCAAAATGCAGCGCGGCAAGACGTGGAATGCATGCGTCAGGAACAGCAGAACGGCGGCGACCGTCACACCCGTAACGATTTGAGCGAGCTGGCTCGCTCCGCCCGAACTTTCGACCATCGCGGTTTGCGTGGGGCTTCCGTTCACGACAAACGTTCCGGTGAGGCCCGCCGCGAGATTGGCCGCGGACAACCCAAGGAGATCGGCGTTTTCGTCGAGCGACTGCTCGTGGCGCATGGCGTACGCGCGCGCGGTGGCCGCGCTTTGAGCCACGATCACCATCAGGCAGGACACCGAGAGGCCGACGAGCAGCTCCGCATCCATCCAGCTGACGCGCGGAATGCGCAGATGCGGAAGTCCCCCAACGACGGGGCCGACGATCGCGACGCCGCGGCCGGCCAAATTGAAAAACTCGCTTGCTGCAATTCCGCCGGCCACCGCGAGAATCGGGCCGGGAATTTTCGGCGCAAAGCGCTGCAAGAGAAAAATCATCAGCAGAACGGCGAGCGAGAGGCACACCGTCAGGACTTGCACGCCGCGAAGCTGCCGGACGACTTCCGCTACCTGGAGCAGCGCCCGGTGCCGCGAAATATCCAGCCCCAGCATTTCGGGAAGCACCGTGATCCCGACTTGAAGTCCGATGCCCGTGAGAAATCCGACCAGCACGGTCTGCGACAGAAAGTCGGCGAGAAATCCGAGCCTCAGCAGGCGCGCGATCAGCAGCAACGCGGCCGTCATCAGCGCCACCAGACTCGCGAGCGCAACGTATCGTTCGCTGCCCAGCGGCGCCATGGCGGAAACGCCGCCGGCAAGAATTGCCGCAGTGGCCGAATCCGCCGCCACAACCAAAAACCGCGAGGAAGCAAACGCCGCGAATCCCACGACCGGCAGCAACAGCGTGTACAGGCCAGTCACGAAGGGCATACCGGCGATTCGCGCGTAGCCGAGCACCTGCGGAATATTCAGCGCCGCGAGCTGAAGACCGGCAAGCGAATCGCGCGCAAACGCCGCTCGCGTGAGCGGACGAACGCTGCGAAACAATCCCGATTCCGGCACGGGGTTCGGGTCCGGGCTCATGCTGCGCGCCGACAAAACAGATTCGAGGCCGCAAAACGTGGGAGCAACTGGAGCATGGGCGTCAGGATATCACCATGTCGCAGAGAAAACGGACCGCGCTGCCAAGCAGCAACTCGTCGCGCAAGCGCAAGTGCCGGTTATTGCGGCGAGAATGCGAGCAGGACGTTGCCCGGCATGCCATTTCCAGTGCCGACATATCCCGAGCCGACGAAAACCATGCCGCCGACAACAACGGGCCCCGGAGCGCCCAACGATCCGCCCTTGCCGGCCACGCCGTTGACCGTCGCAAATTCGTGCGCCGTGTTGTATTCCCAAAGCGAATGGCCATCGGCGGTTGAGAGCGCATGCAGCACGCCGTCCCATCCGCCGGAAAAAACTGCGCCGGAAATTGCGGTCGCTGCAGCGTCCTGTCCGCGGCGCGGACGCCCGCCCGGCCCGGGATTCAAGGCCGATGGCTCCAGCGGCGCGAGCCACGCGCGCTTTCCGTCGGCCAGTCGCAGCGCCGCAACGCCGCCCGACTTCAGCGGGTAATAAACATTCTCCGCATCGGCGGCGCCGCCCCACATGATCTGAATCGCCGTGCCGCCGTTCGGCTGCGCGAGATTCGCCTGCCAGACAAGCGCGCCCTGCCGATCGGGATCGACCGCGACAACAAGTCCACCCTTGTGCGCCGCGACCAGAACGCGCTTCCCTCCCGGCGCCGTGCGCAAGATCGGCGAGTTCGCGAAATCCCAATCCGGCCCCGGATTCTCAGGACACTGCTCGCCCTTGGGCCCCGGCCCATTGCAGCCGGCCGGCGAAGCGTCGTTCTCAAGCGCCTGATGCGTCCACAGAACTTTTCCGGTCGCCAGATCGAAGGCCATGATCGCGTCGGAAGTTTTTGCCGCGGGCTCGGTGAACGCGTTGCCGGTGCCGACGTAAATCGCGTGGCGCTTCGGGTCGATGGTGGGAGCCGTCCAGAGCGAAGCGCCCGCCGGCGCCCACATCTGCGTGCCGAGAGAATTTTTCCTCGTCGGCTTCGGCTCGTCGGGAATCGTATACGTTTTCCAGATCAGCTTCCCGGTGTTAGCGTCCAGCGCCGAAAGGCTGCCGCGATACGTGCAACACGGATAGTGCGGATCGCCGGAAACGATTTCCTCCGAGCCCGCCACGCCCGCGTAAAGACGCCCGCGATACAACACCGTCGCGCCGGTGATGTGCGCCAGCAGCCGCGGCTCGATGTTCACGCGCCAGATCAGCTCGCCGGTCTGCGCGTCGACGGCGTAAATGTTGGCCTTCTTGTCGCCGAAAAACGCGGCGTTCCGCGCGCGGCCTTTATCCTTATCCTTGATGCGGCCGACCACCAGCGCGGTCCTCACCTGCGCGTCCGCGCGAAAAGACCAGTACACGCAGCCCGTGGCGGCATCGAGCGAGTAGACGTAACTGTTGTCGTCGCCGAGAAACACCCGCCCACCAACCACCGTCGGCTGGCCGTACGCCTCGACGCCCGCAGGAAACGCGAATGCCCATTTCAGTTTCAGCTTCGAGACCTGATCCGCGCTCAGCCCGGCGTCTTTCGCATCCTGAAACCGCGTATTGCTCAGCCCGTTGCCCCATCCGTTCCACGACGCGCCGGCCGCAGGGTCGCCCATCGCAGGATTTGCGGCGCAGTGATTGGTCATGTTTTTCGCGTCGCCGGCGTCGGCGCTGCCCAGCGGGCGCCCGCCGAAAAATTCCGCGATCATGCGCTTCTCGTCGTTGGAAAGCTTCGAGGCCTGCTGCACCATCGCGCCCGTCGTCAGCGCCGCATAAATCGCCTCCGGCGTCAGTTGCCCCAGCGTTTCGGTGCTTGGAGCGGCTTTGATGCGCGCGTCATTGGCATCGGCGCTGGCCTTCACGTTTTGGTGGCAGCTCGCGCAGTCGCGGTTGAACACCGTCTGCGCCGCGATCCGCGCCATCGGACCGACAAGCGGCGGACGCGGCTGCTCGGGCTGCTGCTGTTGCGCGTGCGCCAGCAGAATTGGCGCCGCAAGCGCGAGGATCATCGGACGAACTAAATTTCGTATCATCAGTGCGCCAGCGGATCGGGACGCACCTGGAAATGCACCACCTTCGGTTGCGTGCCCTTGCCCGTTTCGCTGTGAAACGGCGTTCGCGTGCCCCATGTTGTCCACACTCCCTTGCCCTTCCACCCTGCGTGCGGGTCGTCAAATCGTCCGTCCATGCCCTTCGCGAAAAATCCCAGCGGGTACGGCACGCGCAGGATCACGAATTTCCCGTTCACCAGCGCGATCAGCGAATCCGACGAATTGCCCGTGATCGTCGGCGTGTTTTTCCCGAGACCAAGCGTGTCGAACTGATCGACCCAGACGTAATAGTGTGAATCATCGCTGCCGGAAAAAGTCACATTCTTGAATTTCGGCCCCGGCGTTTGATACAGCGTCCAGCCCTCAGGACACTGCCGCCCGGTCGCCGCCGGCCCGTTCAGCGGACCTTTGCACTTGCGGCGATCGAAACTGGCCAGATGTCCGCTCGCGAGCGCGACCCACACGACGCCGTTCGTATCGATGTCCATCCCGCGCGGCGAAAAGCCCCAGACCGGCGCCTTCGGATCGTTCCACGGAACTTCGTAATATTCCGCGAGCGCGGTTTCCGGCGGATTCGACCCCGGATTCAGCCGCACGATGCCGCCGGGGAATCCCAGCACCGTTCCCCAAATCATCCCGTCGTTGCCGATGGCTAGCCCGTAGAATTGCGTCTGGTCCCACATTTTCGTGTTCAGCCAGCCGACCGTCGCTCGGTTGACATCCTGCCCAGGACGACATATCTGTGCGAATGTCATCCCGAATCCCCGCGCTTTTGGCGGGGTGAGGGATCTGCTTTTCGCCTTCGGTGACCTCAACAGTGAGGATCTCAACAGAGCCTCTCCTCGTCCTACTTCGCGAGCACTTCCGCCAAATTCAGCAAGTAGGGATCGAGCATCTTTCTTTTTCCGATGATTTCCGACAGGCGCGTGCCCACAATCGCCCCGCCGATCAAACCCACCAGCACGCCGAATTCCTGGCGCGCGATGCGCTCCGTTGCGCCCGCCGCCAGCCGCGTCGCCAAAATGCGATCGAACGCTCCCGGCGTCCCACCGCGCTGCACGTGCCCCAGCTTGATGTCCCGCACTTCCTCAAAACCCAGCCGCGCGCCGTGTTCCTTGAAATAGTGGATGAGCTTCTCCGCGTTGTAGCGCGCGCCTTCCGCCACCACCACGATCGCATGATGTTTGCCGCGCTCGTATGCCGAACGAAGGCATCGCGCGAGAGCTTCAGGATCGGTTTCCTTCTCGGGAACCGAGATGGCCTCCGCTCCGCCCGCGATCCCGGCCATCAGCGCCAGATAGCCGCTGTTGCGGCCCATCACCTCGACCAGGAACGCGCGCTCGTGCGAAGCCGCCGTCACCTTGATTCGATCGATCGCTTCCAGGGCAACATTCAACGCGGTATCGACTCCGATCGTCATCTCCGATCCGAACAGATCGTTGTCGATCG
This sequence comes from uncultured Acidobacteriota bacterium, assembly GCA_963769415.1. Taxonomy (GTDB): domain Bacteria; phylum Acidobacteriota; class Terriglobia; order Acidiferrales; family UBA7541; genus Palsa-295. Next base: position 200,795 of record CAVYLM010000005.1, on the reverse strand, counting down.
TCGAGGCCACTCCGACGACGGGAAATCCTTTTTGCATGAGCGCCAACGCTCCCGCCTGCGAACCGTCGCCGCCGATGATGATGGCTGCGTCGATTCCGCGTTCGCGCAGGTTGCGAATCGCCGCCGTCTGCGCTTCGTCGGCCTTGAACTCGGGAAAGCGCTTGCTGCCCAGGATCGTGCCGCCGTGCTCGATGATCCCGCCCACATCGCGCGGCCCCAGAGGCACGAAATCATTCTTGGGGAGGCCCGCATAGCCGTGCCGGACGCCGAACATTTCCCATCCGCGGTCGACTCCGGTGCGAACAGCCGCCCGAATTGCAGCGTTGATTCCCGGAGCATCCCCACCCGTCGTCAGCACTGCCACGCGCATCCTGCTTCGCCCTCGATCCTATGCCCGCTGCGTCTTTCGTCCCCACAGCTGCTCGCTCGAGCTGCTGCGTTTCATCCTGGTGTGCGCCCCCTTCAACAAATCCGGACGCGCATGCAAGCTCGCTGCTCTTATAACCCGCCCCTACGGCGTTGACAAGCTGGCTCGCAGCAACCGTGCCCGGCAGCCACGTTTCCTGGGATCGCCAAACTTGTCCCGAGCACGGCCGAAGGATCTCCTGATTGGCGCCTTCCACAAATCCTCGGCGTCCCGTCGCGAATCCACCCAGATTTGGAGGCTCGTCCTAGCGCCGTAGGCGCGCCAGACGGTAGCCCCGCCCGGCAGGGCGGGGACACCAACCCGCCCACATCTCAAGCGCCGTAGGTGCGACACAATCCTCCCGAGGAACATGCATACGTCATCCTAAAAGTCCGGAAAGGACAGGTTGAACGAAAACTGAACCAAAGGCCAGTAGATGGGCCTTCGACAATCTGCCACCGTGGACATGACGAGGCAGTTCTCGTCCGCTCTCTCTGGCAGAGAGTCGTACTGTTCTTTGACAACTGACGATCCGGTCAGGATCGGCATCCCGAGCGAGTCGCTGCGGCGACCAGCCGAGAGATCTCTCCGTGAGCTGGTAGTTCCGCTTCCTGATGCCACAGACACTCACGTCTGCACGGGTCGGTGAAAGCGCAGGCCTTTTAGGCCTGCGAGAACCCGGCCACAAAATCCATGGCTTCACAGTTTGCGGAAAAAGGGCGCTTTTTAGGGGGTCGGAGCTTCAGCTCCGACATAAAGGGCTTGCACTCAATGCGCTTCAGCGCCTGAGGACACTCTTCACTGCCTTTTTCCGCAGCCTGTTCAGCCATGGCGGCCCGCAACTTGACCCCAATCAAAGTGACACACCATGCAAAGTAATTTTCAGCGCATCTCACTGAAAACAAAGGAAAGCGGTACCCACAAAGTGACACACTTTTTCGAGGGGGGGGCTCAGGGCTGATGTAGGGCGATTAACTTCTCACGTGGCGTCAGACGCCGGGATGTTCCAGCAACAGCCGTATCCCGCCGTTCACCGTGCGCACCGAGATCGGTCCGCCGCCGCCGTGGCCCAGCCTGCCGTGGAACGCGCGCGCGCCCGGCAGCGCCTCGGTCGAAGTGACCGGAATATCGGAATACAGGTCGCCGTTCATGTTGCGGACCTTCAGATCCGCGCTGGCATTCGACGGCAGCCCGAGCACCACCGAGCCGTTCACCGTCTCCAGATTCATCGGCGCGCCGTTGATCAAGTGCCGCAGTTCAAGCCGCAGATCGCCATTCGTCGTCTTCGCGCTGAAGCGGCCGGAGCTGTCGGTCACCTCGACGTTGCCGTTCACCGACTTCAGTTCCCCGCCGCCATCCACGCCGCTGACGCGCAGGCTGCCATTCACCGTCTGCACGCAGGCGAGCAGCGTGCGGTTGGGAACGTGAATGTGATATTCAACCTTGACCTCGGCGCTCTCGGTCGAGGGATACCGCGTGTGCACCGCGACCTCGCCGGGGTGGCTTTCCACTTCGATCTTCACCTCGGCGAGTTCGCGCGCATCGGTCTGCGAGCTTTTCACCGCGTGTACTTCGACTTCGTCGCGGTCCCAGCCCTCGATCTGCACTGAGCCGTTCACGTTGTCGAGCTGAAAGTGCCCGCCGGAGGAAAGCTTGAACGACTCGTTGAACGCTTCGTCGGTATTCGCGAAGCTCGGCAGACAGAAACATAGAACGCCGGCGAGCAACACCAGCGCGCGCGGCACGCCGAACCGAAGGGATAGACCTTGCGTCATCGTTTGCACCGTACGCCCCCTATCGTGCAACTCTCGACTTTCGAACCCGAAACCCTTTGTGCCCGCTCCACCCCGGAACCGGTCACTGGGTATAGCGCGCGCGGCGCGCGTTTGCATCCCTCGCAACTAGCGCGAGTCGTTCGAATTCTCGTCCGGCGGCTGCTCGTGATGCTGCTTCGCGCGCTCCGATTGCTGCTGTTGCAGCTGCTGCGTCTGCTGCTGGAGCTGCATCATCTGCTGCCGCGACATTTCCACCGGCGTGTTCGAGTCGCTCAACACGAAGCGGATGTTTCCCGCCACCGTGCGCAACTTGAGAACTTCGCCGCCGCCGTTCAGGTCGCCTTCGGCGCGAACCATGTGCGAGCCCTTCAAATCGTCGTAGCTCACCTTCAGCGGAAACGCGGGATCGACGAACACGCGATGATCGCCGCCCTTCATCACCAGCGCGTCGATCGTCACCGGCAATTCGCGCGGCAGGTGCACGATGATGTCGCCGGAGCTCGATTGCAATTCGCACACGCCGGGCGATTTTTTCGGCGCGACGAACCACGCCGTGATTCCGCCGTCGCTCGTCGACGCCCGCACGGCGCTGTCGACCTGCGTCAGGTAGATGCTGCCGCCGGAGGTTTCGAGGTCCGTCGGCCCGAACGTGCGCACCACTTTGATTCCTCCGCCGGACGTGCGCGCGCGGACCAGGCCCGCCGCCTCGCCCACGGTAATTCCGCCGCCGCCCGTTTCCGCGGTCAACTCCGCGCCGGAATGCTCCAGCGTGATATTGCCTCCGCCGGTTTCAAAATGCGCGGTTCCCTGCACCGACGTAACGCGAATGTGCCCGCCGCCGGTGCGCAGCGTCGCGTTGCCCGCCACCGATCCGATGGTGATGTGACCGCCGCCGGTGTTGGCGATCAGTTCGCCGGAAATATTCTTCGCGATGATGTTGCCGCCGCCCGTTTCCAGATGCGCCGGGCCGCCGATATCGCCCGCGGTGATATTGCCTCCGGCGGTCGCGAGACCCACGCGGCCTTCGATCTGCGTCGCGTCGATATTCCCGCCGCCGGTGGTCACGTCCACGCTGACATTTTTGGGCATATCCAGTTCCAACGTCACCCAGAGGCGGCCGGCGCCGTGGCGCTCCGGTCCCTCGGCTTTCAACAGCACGCCGTCGGTGGTTGCGTGCGCCGAAATAGTGAAGCTCTTCAGCAGTTGCTGCGCGTCTTTCTGCGTTCCGTCGGTTTCGAGATGAACCCGGTAGTCGAGTTTGTCCGCGTTCGCGGAATTCTGGGTGTGGATCAAAATATTGCCAAGATCGGTCTTCACCTTGATGTGGTCGCCGTCATGCACGGCGATCGAGCCGCTCAAATCCGAAGTGAGGCGGTTCTCGGAATGCGTGGGCCCCCGTGGCAAAGGTTCGCGCTTTGCCGAAGCGCTTGCGGCCACGAACAAAACCGCGGCAAGCGACGAGAGCAGAATCAAGGGAATCGGCTTTTGAAAGCCGCGGCCTGGGGTTGGCGCTTTCATTCGGCCTCGCATCCTTAGAACTTCTGCCGCGGGCCGATATCGCGGATCGCAGCGGCGCTTTGCAGGCGAATGTAGGTGTTGGGATCCTTTTGCATTCGCTCGCGCAGGACGTCGACCATATGGTCGTCGGAATCCATCTGGCCGTTCGCGGCCATATTGCGCAGCGCGTTCACGGCTTCGATGCGCACGCCGGGATTCTGATCGTCCACCAGCGCGTCGAGCAGTGTCTCGCGAACCATTTCCTGCGATCCCGCGCCATCAAGCGCTTCGATGGCCTTCAGCCGCACCGCGGCGTTGCGGTCCTTGCGCACCGCGCGGCACAGCGCGCTGCGAACTTCGGGATCATTGCCGTGCCCGCGCAGGCATTCAACCGCATCGAGCCGAATGTCCGGGCAGAACCGCTCGCCGCCGCTCAGCACGCTCAGCAACGCGGCCTTCACTTCGTCATCGTCCACCGTGCCTTCGACGGTGACCGGCTGCTGCGACTTCAGCTGGAGCTGCACGCGGGGAATCCCCTGCTCGTCCGAAGGAAGAACGCTTATTCCCGCGACGTCGGCGGAGTGGATATCGAAAGCTGCGAGCGAAGGCGAATTGGTGGCGACGCCGGTCGACTGCAAAGCAGGTGAAGAAGAAGATGTAGTCGCAGCATCCGCCGCAGGCGTATTTCCCGAAGCGACGTTCACGGCGGGATGGCGAAGCAGGCGGGGGGCAAAAACTCCAACGGCAAATCCGACGATCAGAAGAAGCGCTGCACTCCAAGCCGGCCGGGGCGCCAGCCAATTCAGCGGCATCCGCAAACCCAACGTGCGCCGCAGCCAGCCACGCTCTTCTTCACGGTCGAGCGCATCGTCAAGACCCGCCCGGAAACTTGCAAGCATCGCCGCGTCGGGCTCGCTGCGATGCGAACTAAGGAGAGTGAGGACTTCTTTTTCGAGCGCTAGGGTCGCGGTGCACGCCGCGCAGCCCGCAAGATGCGCCGCGAGCCGCGCCTGATCGGCCGCTTCGAGTTCGCCTGCCGCGGAAAGCATCAACAACGGCTGCCAGTCAAGGCACGGCTGGCACTGCTGATCCGCGGGTTCGTCGTGGAGGTTAAGATCCATTTCGCGTTACGTTCTCCGGCTATCGAAACGCATCCAGGCTCGCGCGCAATTTTCGCGTGGCCCGGAACAGCGAATTCTTCGCAGTCTCTTCCGAAGTGCCGAGTAAATCGCCAATCGCCCGCAAACGCAAGCCTTGATAGTGCTTCATCTCGAAAACCATGCGCTCGCGCGGCGAAAGCCGGCTCATCGCTTCCTGAATCTGCTTGCCGAGTTCCTGTCCCAGCAGCCGCTTTTCGGGGTTCGCCGCGGCCCGCTGTTCCGGCTGGCGGTCGAAAAAGTCGCGCGTGCCGCTGTCAGTCTCTTCCGGCACAGGGGCCTGATCCTCGCGGCGGCTGGTGCGGCGGCGCAGGTGGTCGAGCGCCACGTTCGTCACGATCCGGTAGAGCCAGGTGTAAAAGCTGCACTCGAACCGGAAGCGGTGCAGATTCCGATAAACCCGCAGGAAGCTTTCCTGGTAAATGTCGCGGGCGTCTTCAGGCCGGTGGACCAGATTGAGGGCGAGCCGCAGGACGTCCCGGTCGTAGCGCCGGACGAGATCGTCGAAGGCCAGGCGGTCCCCTGCCTGAGCCTTACGGACCAGCGCCTGCTCGTCCGCGAGCTTCACCGCCGCTGCCTGTCGCGCATCAGCTTCTAGTGCGACGGCCATATCCATCGCGCCCACTCTGTCCCTAACCAACCTGGATTCAGCCCTCGCCGGGGGCTGTTCCGCCGCTTCCATAGGGATAGACGCCTCCAATGGGGGTTCGTTAGCACCCTCGGCGGCCATTTGGGCAGGGTTCGGGGTGCCCGCCAAGTGGGGGTCCACGGGGTCCGCCCCCGGCGGTCGGATTTCGTCGCTCGGCGTGGGGGTCATGGTGGCTCGCAAATAGTCTGGCGCTGACCCGCTGCTTCTACCAAGTTAAATACGCGCGAGGCTATCCGTTTGTTCCGGTCAAATTGGCAGGGAATGGGCAAGGTGAGTGGGCGAGGCCATCCCCTCTCGACAACGGCGAGAGCCCTTGCACCGCAGGAGCGCCCTAGCGCCGCCGCAACTACATCATATGGCAAGTATGCTATCCTTTAGGCAATTAAGCTTTCGATAAAGGGCAATTCGGCGCAACACACAGAAGGCTTCATGAACGTCGTTTTCATCGCTCTCTTGCTTGGTGGATTGGCGACCTCTTTGGCCTGCGTTGGAGTCGGTTTGTTCCTGCTCTTTAGAAGGGGACGTGGGGGCCTTACCGAGATTCGCGTAAGGTTTTTTGGCACACTCAAGACCGGCGAGAGCGGTATAGCGCTAATCTTTCTGGGCCTCGTTCTCTTCGTCATCTCAGGTTCCGCCTACGCGCAAGCAAGGAAGGCGGATGAGGCAAGAACGCAGCTAGACGATGTGAAGATTAGAACGGCACGAAGCCTCCGCGACGAATTTCACGCTGTCGTTGACAATGGAAAGTCGCCACTTCCAGCCGCTGGGTTTGGACGTGTCAATCTCCTGATCGCGGTTCTTCAGCAGATGGACGAGGAGAACGGCCACGCCCTTTACTACGCAGGCGAGGTTGCGAGAGCGGAGGGGCGCGAAATCCAAGAGCAAGAGCAATTTTACAAATACCTCGAGGTGCAAGACACCTTGCCAAAAAGCGAGACGTGGGGAGATTCCGGCTCGGAGATATGCTACACGCGTCCGGAAGGATTTTGTCGCCAACGGAGCGGCTGGATACACCACCTTCTCGCGAATGATTCCTACTCAGATGGTCTGAACGAGCCCGATGCCGCAAAGAAGGAGTATCTCTTTAACAAAGCGTTGGAAGAAGCCCGCGTGTCTCTCGATGACTACCCGACTGGCTTTGGGGGACCGGGCCAGGGGGTCTCGACGAAAATACTTGTCGGGACCCTGACGAAGGATGTCGCAGCCGTGAAAAGGTGAGTGGCGCTCATGCTGTGACTCGTGATCAAGGGCGTGAAGCCGCAATCGCTGGGGGCCGGGGGCGTAGCCCTCAACACCGACCACACCCGTCTTTAGGCCGCGCGATGCCGCAGCCAGAACTCCATATCCATGACCATTTGGTCGAGTTCAAGGGGTGAATAAACTCGCGCAAGTTGATTCGGTGGGAGACTTGCGACCCGACGTTTCCATTGGGTGTCTAAGGCAGCGAAGCTTGCAAAAGCGCAAGCGACGACGGTATGGCAGAAATCCAGGCCATCGCCCTTCTTCAAGGAATTAGCCTCAATGGCCATAATCCTTAGCAAGTTACCGTACACGAACCCCGCCCGCCGGGAAGAATCGAAAGGGATCACCGGAAACTTCAGATCGAGAAACGCCGGATCGCGCTTAGATCTCTCGCGAATCATGCTCATCCGGCCTTTGATAACTTCGTCGAACTCCGCAGATGTTCTCGAAATCGACTCGCGCTGGGGGCCGACCCGCTCCAGAATCGGACCAAGCCGAAACAATCTGTCAGACAGTTCCATCACCCTCGCATGGTCCGACGCGTACGGGCGTATTTGATCGGCAATATAGGATTTGAAAAAGTTCTCATCGATACACGCCTGTTCCGGACTATCGCCCCTCAACTCGCGCCTCATAACCTCAGTTGCATCAAGCCGCGCCGGGAACCAGTTCGGTCCGATCTCGTCTAGGAACTCTCTAACAACCGCTGCCGAGCGGCCCTGCGGCCCCGAGAGCTCCGCCGCGTTGGTTACTGAAAACAAGAAATCGATGCCTGAATGGACGGCATTGACGAATCGCCGACGCCGGGCTGGATCCTTTTCAGCGAGGTCATAGAGCGCGCAATTGTCGAGGTAGACGACTGGACCACTTGCACTGACGTTCAAACCTGTTGGAGTCACCCGGATCATAATTTCAGATTCTAGCACTTCGACGTACGTTCAGCGCTGGTGTAGGCGCGCGCCGAGGCGGATCAGGCCGTAGACCGCCACGCAGACCACGAAATCGATGAAGGTGCCCCAATCCGTCGTCAGCGTGGTGTGGCGCATCGACGCGGGAAGATGCGGCGCGAGCGAGAAGAAGTAGATGGCATTGCCCAGAAGGATGGCGATCAGATATTCGAGCCACCGGCGGGGACTCGCCCCGAGAAATTGCCGCGCCGTCGCCATACACACTCACCCAGAGAGGGCCAATCCCAATATAGCTCCGCGGGCGCGGCATGTAAATCGAAGGTCCCGCTCGTGATAGAGTGCGCGAATGGTGAACACAATGACGCAACGACGCATCCGATCGCTGGGCTTCGTGTGCTCGATGGCGCTGCTTGCCGCTGCTGCGACGCCCGTGCGCGCGCAAGACACCGCATCGCGATCTCCAAATGCCGGCGCGGAATCCGGCGAAGCGCTTTACCGCGCGCACTGCGCATCGTGCCACGAAGGACAAGTCGCGCGCGCGCCCGTTCGCGCGGCGATCGAGCAGATGACGCAGGGGAATATTCGCTTCGCGCTCACCAACGGCGGCATGAAGCAGCAGGGCGCGAGCTTGACTCCCGCTGAAATCGACGCGCTCGCGGCTTACCTTTCAAAGGCGATCTCGACGACCGCGCCCGCCGCCGACATGAACCGATGCCCAGCGTCCGCGCAACCGTTTGATCCTCGCGCCGACCAGCCGCACTGGAACGGCTGGGGCGTCGACGCGTCGCAACACCGCTTCCAGCCCGCGAGGATGGCCGGGCTCCGCGCCGGGGACGTCCCCAAGCTGAAATTGAAATGGGTGTTCGGCTACGAGGATGCGAACCAAGCCTACGCGCAGCCGACGATCGTGGGCGGGCGCCTGTTCGCCGGCAGCGTCGCGCGGCATGTCTATTCGCTCGACGCGAGCACCGGCTGCATCTATTGGAAAATCGACACGGAATACGCGGTGCGCACCGCGATCATCATCGGCGAAATCGCCAAAGCGGACGCGAACGCGCCGGGCTGGGCCGCCTACTTCGGCGACCAGCACGGCAACGTCTACGCCGTGGACGCCGCGACCGGCAGGCTGATCTGGAAGACGAGCCTCGATCCGCATCCCGACGTGCACGTCACCGGCGCGCCGACGCTCGCCGCCGGCCGCCTCTACGTCGGCGTTTCTTCGCTGGAAGAAGTGAGCGGCGCCGACCCGAAGGACGAATGCTGCAAATTCCGCGGCAGCCTTTCGTCTCTCGACGCCGCCACCGGCAAAGTGATCTGGAAGACGTACACGATCGCCGACCCGGCACATCTCGTGCGCAAGAATTCGCAAGGAGTGCAGCTCTGGGGCCCGTCCGGCGCGGGCATCTGGTCCTCGCCCACGGTCGATTTGGCGCATCACATGGTCTACGCGACCACCGGCGACAATTATTCCGACCCTCCGACGGAAACCTCCGACGCATTCATGGCCTTCGACCTCGACACCGGGAAAACCGCGTGGTCGAGCCAGATGTCGCACGGCGACGCGTACAACGTCGATTGCGACATTCCCGGCGACAAGCAGGTTAATTGCCCGCAGTCGAAGGGCCCGGATTTCGATTTCGGCTCGTCGGCGATTCTGGTCGATCTGCCGCAAGGCCATCGCGCGCTCGTTGCGGGCGCGAAATCGGGCGTCGTCTACGCCATTGATCCCGACGCGCGCGGCAAATTGCTCTGGCAGCGGCGCGTCGGCCAGGGCGGCACGCTCGGCGGCGTGCAGTGGGGCTCCGCCGCGGACGCGAACAACATTTACGTCGCCGTCTCCGACGTGCAGCGTCGCGCCGCTGCTGCGGGCTCGCAAGCCGGACGCGCGTCCGTCTACGGCGTGCCCTACGAACTCGATCCGAAAATCGGCGGCGGTCTCTGGGCGCTGAAGCTCGCGACCGGCGACGTCTTATGGCACACTGCGCATCCCGGCTGCACGAAACCCGGCTGCAGCCCCGCGCAATCGGCCGCCGTCACCGCGATCCCGGGCGTCATTTTTTCCGGCGGCGTCGACGGTCACCTGCGCGCCTACTCCGCGCAAGGCGGCCGCATCATCTGGGACGTCGACACCGAGCGCGACTACCAGACCGTCAACGGCGTGAAAGCCGCCGGCGGATCGCTGGACGAATCCGGCGCCGTGGTTGTCGGCGGCATGCTCTACGTGAATTCGGGATACTTTTTTCAAGGCAGCACCGCGGGCAACGTGCTGCTGGCATTTTCGGTCGACGGCAAATAGCCGCATCGCGCGCCGCGAATTCCCCGTTTGCCTCTATCATCGATAGCGTGACGATCGCGCTGAACAATCCGGTCAAATTCCTTCGCGGCGTCGGCCCGCAGCGCGCCGCCACGCTCGAAGAGCGCGGCATCACGACCGTCGCCGACCTGCTCGGCTATCTCCCGTTTCGTTACGAGGACCGCATCCGGTTCACGAAAATCTCCGAAATCGTTCCCGGGCAGGTCTGCACCGTTTTCGGCGAAGTGGGCGCGGGCGGAGGGAACACGGTTCGCTTCCGCGGCGCACGGGGCGGCCCTGTGTTTCACGTCACCATCCGCGACGGCTCGGGACAGCTGCACGCGCGGTTTTTTCACGGCGCGTATCTGCAAGGGCGTCTCAACGAAGGCCAGCGCCTGGTGATGCACGGCAAGGCCGACTTCGATCCGCTTCGTCCGAATCGCTTCGAAATGGTGAACCCGGAAATTGAACTGGTCGGCGCGGCCGAGGAGGGCCCCGGCGATTCCACCGAAGTCGGCCGCATCGTGCCCGTCTACGAAGCGATCGGCGGCATCAGCTCGCGCATGTTGCGGCGGATCATCTACGGCGTGTTGCGCGATTTCGACGGCAACGTGCCCGATCCGCTGCCCGTGGAAATCCGCGAGCGTTACCGTTTCCCCGCGCGCCGCGAGGCGCTGCTTTATTCGCACTTCCCGGGCAAGGAAGAAAGCGTCGAGCAGCTCAACACGTTTCGCAGCCCCGCGCAGGCGCGGCTGATCTTCGAGGAATTTTTCTATTATCAGCTGGCTCTCGCGTTGCGCCGCCTGCGCGACCATAAGGCGCAGGGCATCGCCATGCGCGTCCGCGAGGAAAAAGTGCGCGAGGCGCTGAAGCGGATTTTGCCGTTCAAGCCCACCGCAGCGCAGAAGAAAGTGCTCGCGGAAATCGCCGCGGATCTCGAAAAGCCGTTCCCGATGCACCGCCTGCTCGAGGGCGACGTCGGCAGCGGCAAAACCATCGTCGCGCTGGAAGCGGCCACCATCGCCATCGAAAACGGCTACCAGGCCGCGCTGATGGCGCCCACCGAAATTCTGGCCGCGCAGCATTATCTTTCGGCGCGTCGAATTCTCGCGCCGGCCGGCTACGGCGTCGACCTGCTCGTCGGCGGGCAAAAGCGCGCGGAGCGCGACGCGGTTCTCGCGCGCGTGGAAAGCGGCGAAACGAAACTGCTGGTCGGCACGCACGCGCTGATCGAGGACCCGGTGAAATTTGCGAAGCTCGCCCTCGCGATCGTCGACGAGCAGCACCGCTTCGGCGTCCTGCAGCGCAAGCGCCTGATCGAGAAAGGCGCGTCGCCGCACGTGCTGGTGATGACCGCGACGCCCATCCCGCGCACGCTCGCGCTCACGCTTTACGGCGACCTGGATATTTCCGTGATCGACCAGCTCCCGCCCGGCCGCACTCCCATCGAGACGCGCTGGGCCACGGAATCGCAGCTCGCCGGCGTCTGGGAATTTCTGCGCCGCGAGATTTCCGCCGGCCGCCAGGCCTTTGTGCTTTATCCGGTGATCGAGGAATCCAAACAGGAGTTGAAGGCGGCCACGGCCGAATACGAGCGGCTGGCGAAAACCGTTTTCCCGAAGCTGCGCGTGGGCCTGCTGCACGGGCGATTGAAGAACGAAGAAAAAGACGCCGTGATGGAACGCTTTCGCCGCGCCGAGATCGACATTCTCGTCGCCACCACGGTGATCGAAGTCGGCGTCGACGTCCCGAATGCGACCGTGATGGTGATCGAACACGCCGAGCGGTTCGGCTTGGCGCAGCTGCACCAGCTTCGCGGGCGCATCGGCCGCGGCAAGGAGAAATCGCACTGCATCCTCGTCGCGCCGAAGACGATCGCCGGCGAGGCGCGCGAGCGCATCGAAACGATGGTGGCCACTTCGAACGGATTCGAAATCGCCGAGCGCGACTTGAAACTGCGCGGGCCCGGCGAATTTTTCGGCACGCGGCAGCACGGCGACGCCGCGTTTGCCTTCGCGCAGCCGCTGCGCGACCACGAACTGCTCGAATTTGCGCGGCGCGAGGCGTTTGCCCTGGCTGAAAATACCGCGCGTGCCGACGCAGTCGTCGCAGAACTCGAAAAAGTCAGCCCGGCCTGGCGCAAGCGCTACCAGCTCGCGTCAGTCGGATGAAGCAGCGTGAGATGAAATTGTGCGCGTAATCGCCGGAAAATATCGCAGCCGCCTGCTGAAGGGCCCGGGCAAGCTACGCCTGCGGCCCACGAGCGACCGCCTGCGCGAAACGCTCTTCAACATCCTCGGCCCCGCGGTCGAAGATTCGCTCTTCGTCGATCTGTACGCCGGGACTGGCGCCATCGGTATCGAAGCCGTCAGCCGCGGTGCCCGCGAAGTCGTCTTCGTCGAATCGCACGCAGCCACCGCCAAACTCATCCGCGCCAACCTCGAAGCCCTGAAAATAACGACCGGCGTCGAAGTAATTGAAGCGGCAGCCCTTCGCGGCCTTGAGCGCGTTGCCGCGCGCCGCCTCGTCGCCGATTTCATATTTCTCGATCCGCCCTATGAAAACGAGCAGGAATTGCTCGACGTCCTCGACTATCTCGATGTCTCTCATGTAGTTGCGCCGCTCGGCCTGGTCATCGTCGAGCATCGCAAGCGCACGGAACTACCAGAACGGCTGGAACGTTTGGAACGTACCCGCCTGGTCGAGCAGGGCGACGCCGCTCTCAGTTTTTATCGTCTGGCAGCCGCGGCGTAATCAGGACGCATCACATCGTTCGGGTATAATATCCGCTCCAATGGCCACCCTCTCGCCGCTCGAACTGCGCTCGTTCGACAATCATCTCGTCGAGCTGCCGCCGCACGCGCGCCTGCCGCGCCTGGATCTCGGCATCGACTGGGAATCGCGCGGCGAAATTTTTCGCTCGAGCCTCGCGGGCGTGCTCACCGGTCCGCCCACGCCGAAAGATTGGGAACTCAAGCGCGTCCGGTTTCCCAGGATCGACTGGGTCGAAGGGAAAATGCCCGGGCGCGCGTTTCTCGCTGCGTCGCTCTGGCACGTCGCCATCGTCTGGGCGCTGATTCTGCCGATCTGGGGTTGGTTGCCGGAGGTGAAGCCGAATCTCGCGCCCGTGCAAATCGAATTGACGCTCTACGATCCGCCGGACCTGCCGAAAATTCTTCTGCCGGCGAAGACTCCGAAGCCCGCGAGAAAACCGTACGACGCGCCCAAGCAGCCCGTCGAGCAGTCCGCCGAAAATTTTCATCCGCGGCAGACGATCATTTCGATTCCCGTTCGCGTCACGCATCCGCGCCAGACGCTGATCCGTCCCGACGCGCCGCCCGCGCCTCCGAAAATCGTCACGCCGCTGCCGAACATCGTCGAATGGTCCGGCGCTAAATTGCAGCGCCCGCATCTGGAATTGGCGCCCGCAGCTTCCGCGCCAAAATTGAAGCACCGCGCGCTGGCGGACGCGAAAGCCCCCGAACTCCCGAACGCCGACAAGAATTCAGGGCCAATCGACATCGCACCATCAGCCGTGAACATCGCGAAACCAAAACTCGCGCTCGACGCCATGTCCACATCGACCGCGCGGCGCCACGAGACGCACGCCGACGCAGGGGCAGCGCCAGAGGTCGGCTCCGCCGCGGAACAGGGCGGCAACAGTTTGCGCAGCTTGATCGCGCTTTCCGCGACGCCGGCGCCGCCCGCGCCTCAAGTCAGCGTCCCGGAAGGAAATCTCGCCGCGCGCATTTCGATTTCACCGGAGGGAGGAAAATCCGGATCATCGGTCGGCGCCGCGCACGGCGCCACAATTTCGGGAGAGGGCGGCACAGGATCGGCGGGTACAGCCGGCGTTGCAGGTGGCGCGGGAGGATCAAGCGGCGGCAATCTCCCCGCAGCGATCAGCGTCAGCTCGCCGACGCCCCGCCCGGGCAACGGCGGACTGGGAGCGAGCCGCCCGTTGAATCTGAACCTGAAGCCCGCGATGCCCTACGAGCCTTCGAGCGATGTGCACAGAGGCCCGACGGACGTGAGCCGTCTCGACCCGAGCCTGCCGCCGGAAAAAATTCTCTCGGGCAAGGAAGTCTACACGCTCCACGTCAACCTGCCGAATCTCACGAGCGCGAGCGGCAGCTGGATCATGGATTTCGCCGAGCTCGACGAAACGTACGGCCCGAAAATCCACAAGGATCTGGTGGCGTGCCCCCAGGCAATCGCCAGTGCCGATCCGAAATATCCGCCCGAGCTGATCAAGGCGCACGTCCGCGGCCAAATCGTTCTTTACGCCATCATTCGCAAGGACGGTTCGATCGACAGCATCCAGGTCGTCCGCGGGCTCGATCCGCAGCTCGACCGCAACGCCATCGACGCCCTCGCGCGCTGGAAATTCCGCCCGGGCACGCACTCCGGCGTCCCCACCGACTTCGAAGGCGTCGTCTACGTCCCCTTCAACTACATCAACCCGCGCGAATAGCTTGAAGGTTTGAATGTAGCGCCGCGGTCTTCAGCGCGGCACGGTTTGTGGGTCGTGGCTTCAGCCACGACAAAAAGACCGCGGCGCGAGCCGCGTACCGATGCGCTGCCTCACTCGCGGCATGTATTCGAGGCTTTTCTGAGGCGCGAGATACCCAGGCGACCAGCTCACGTCGAAAGCACATCCATCAACCGCGAAATCTGCTCCGGGGTGTTGTAAATGAACGGCGAGATCCGAATCGCATTCTCGCGAAAGCTCACGTGAATGTTCGCCGCGCGAACTTTTTCATAGAGCGCCATCGTCTGCTCGACATTCGTCGCCGAAACGCACACGTACGGCCCGCGCCCCGTCCGCTCCTCGGGCGACGCCAGCACGCACCGGCCGCGTGGCAGGCACTCGATGATTTTGTCGGTGAGCGCGTCCACGTGCCGCGCCACCGCATCGAGCCCGATCCGCAGAATCAGATCCAGCGACGAATCGAACGCCGCGAGATTCGTGAAATTGGCAGTCTCCGGCGAATCCCACCGCCGCGCGCCGGACACCGGGCGCAGCGCCCGCGAGAACATCGAATGAAAATCGTGCGCGCCCTCGAGCGCCATGAAATAAACCGCGCCCAGCGGCAGCCGCTCGATCCACTCCTCCGCGATCCAGAAAAAACCGCAGCCGTACGGGCCCAGCATCCATTTGTATCCGCTCGCGACCGCCATCGTAGCGCCCGTCGCGCGGATATCGATCGGCATCCCGCCCGCGCACTGGCTCAGGTCGAGCACGAGCGCGGTGCCGAATTTGCGGCACGCCTCGGCGATCGGCGGAGTATTCAGCCGCGCGCCGTTGTCGAACCGCACCAGGCTCGCCGAAATCACGCGCGTCTGCGGCCCCATCATCGCGATGTAGTCTTCGGGACAAAGAAATCGTCCGCGCGGCTCGACCACGCGCACGCGCAGCTTCCCCGCCTGCTCGTAGCGCAGCCACGTCGAAAAATGCGCCGGAAATTCGCCGCGGCCGACGAGCACTTCGTCGCCCGGCTTCCAGTCGATTCCCGCCGCAACGGCCGCCAGCCCCGCGCTCGCGCCGCTCGTCACCGCAATCTCTTCCGGTTTGGCGCGGATCACCCGCGACACTTTTTCGCGGATGCGATTCGGCAGCTCGAAATACGCCGAATCCGCCAGCCGGTCCGGGCGCTTCTTCCACTCAAGCGCCTCCTGCGCCGCGCGCGCCGAAGCCAGCGGCAACGGCCCTTGCAGCGACGCATTCAGATACGCCACGCCTTCGAAATCCGCGAATTCACTTCGATAGTCTGCCAATTCCCTGCCCTCCCTTTCGCGAACCAGTGTAGCCGCGAAAAAATTTGGCAGGAAGCCGCGCAACCCTCCGCGCCATGGACAATTTGGACTGTGCCGCCGCGCGCCGGAGGCGCGACGCCTGTAAGCGTTCAGATATGCGGACATCTCTGGGTCGAACCGCTCGGAATCGCACCCTTCGAGCGTATAATTAAACTAAGGTCTGACAGGGTCTCAAAGATGGACGTGACGATAAGAATTCCCGACCAGTTGGCGGCAGAGGCTCGCGCTCGCGGCGTTTCGGTCGAGGTCTATGTACAAGAAATCCTGGCTCGACGGGCGCTTGAGGCAACAGGCGAAGGGCGGCTTCAATCCGTTCGCGCGGCTGTTGACCGAATCCTCGAGTTGCGCAAAGGGAACAAGCTCGCGGGCCTTCGAACGAAGGACCTAGCTTGAGTTAGCCCTCCGCCGCCAATTGCCTCTTGGAACTTTGGACACGGACTTACGTATAGCGGCGCAAGCTGAGGGCGTGCCCCTTCTCTAAACCGAACTCCAGGAACAGCCGCCCGAATATCGCGATCGCGATGACCTTCCAAAGAGCTATAATGGATTATGAGTCAAGCGTATCGACTGGTTTTCTTATGCCCGAAGGGCCACAACATGAATTTGCAGAGGAAATGCAAGAAATCCTCGCTTTCAGAGACAGAGGCGACTGAGATCTTCGGAGACGAACAGATTTCCTGCACCCATCCCGATTGCGGGTGGCGCGGCAAAGCATCGAAAGCAAGACTTCTTCGAATCCTGCCTTTTAAGTGGGTATTTTCTCCCGCGACCTAAAAATGTCCGCGGAGTTCGCGGAATGCGGAAAGAATCAGCAGCCTGCCCGAGCCGCTTTCTAACTCCGATTTTTCCAGTTCCCACGTGGCCGAGTGCGGAATGAACACGGCGTTCAGCCCCGATTGCAGCGCCGGATTGATGTCGCTGCGCGGGCTGTTCCCCACCATCCAACCGTGCGATTTCACGATTTTGAACTGCTCGATCATCCGCCCGTAGGTTGACGAATCCTTTTCCAGCACGATTTCGATGTGATCGAAATGCGGCTGCAATCCCGATCGTTCCACCTTTGCCGCCTGCTCCGCCGGCTCGCCCTTCGTCAGCAGGATCAGCCGGTGACGCTTCGCCAGGTACGCGAGCGTTTCCGGCACCCCGTCCATGATGTGCGGCGGAGTGCATTCCAGTTCCTGCGCCATCTGCTCGATGCTTTTCACGATCTCGCGGCGCGCCGAATTTCCCGCCAGCTTCAGGTACGTCTCCTCGAGCGACCGCCGGAAGCTGCGCACGCCGTAGCCGTGCTGGCGGATGTTGCGCCGCTCGGTTTCATTCAGAATGTGGCGAATGTATTCGCGCGTGTAGCCGAGATGTTCGAGGCCGGTGATGAAGTTGTCGATCGCCTTCTCAAAGAAAATATTGTTTTCCCAGAGCGTGTCGTCGGCGTCGATAAGCAGAGTATGGCGTGCCATGGAAAGTTCCCCGAAATTTAATTTTGCGCCTGCGGAAAAAATAAGAGAAGTGAATTCTTAGAGTCGTGAAACCGCGAGCGGATGCCTCCGGCTCAGGCCAGCGCGGGAAGAAACTCGTAGCGCTCGATCTGCGCGGCCACGCCGTGGCGCCCGTTGTGCGTATCGACCCGCAGCACTCGGGCATAGCACCGGATGTGCACGTCGCCCGCCAGGGTGATCTGCTGCGGAAGCGTGAGGACGAATTCGATCGAACTGCCGGATTCCAGGTTCGCTTCGATCAGGAAGTAGAGGCCGCGGAAGCTGACGTCGCGGGTCTCGCCGGATTTTTCCGTGATGCCGTTACCGGCTGAAAACCGGACCCTCAGTGGAAGCATCATCGAAAAACGCCGGGCGCCGCGACGCTCCACACCGTTCTCCATAGGCCCTCCACGGGGTTCAAACTGTGCCAAACCTATCATCGGGCAAGGGATGGCGCAACGAGTTTTGCGCGAACGCTCGGCGAACGAAGCGCGAAATCGGCGAAAGTGGAACGCCCTCCGGCCGTTTCGCGATTTGACGAGGATGTATGTTTGACCTCGGCGGGCCGGGCCGTTACGATGGGGCAATGTCCGATTCCGAGACCTTTGTCGATCAGCGGAGGCACCCGCGCGCGCAGCTCAAGCTGCCGGCGCGGATCCGCTGGCACGGCCCGATCGGGATGCGCCTCGAAATCACCCAAACGGTCGACGTGTCGCGCGACGGCATGCTCTTCCATCGCAACGAATCCTGCGACCGCTCGGCGCGCGTGTGGGTTGCGTTTCCGTTCGATCCCGCGGCTGGCGCCGCGACGCAGCCTGAAACTCCGGCGCGCGTCGTCCGCGTGGAACCGGACCCCGAAGGCGGATACTGGATCGCCGTGCAATTCGAAAACACCGCGCGCGCGCCCAAGCTCGAAGGCCTTCGCGAGCGCCGCGGCTCCGAACGCATTCCGTTCGCGCTGCCGATTTTCGTGCGCCTGGCCGGCACGCCCTGGCCCGAGGAATTCATGACCCAGGACATTTCGCAGCACGGCACGCGCTTCGAAACCTCGCGCATCTACGCTCCCGGCGACAAAGTGCTCGCGAAGATTCCCTGGGGCGAATGGTCGAGAACCGGCGAAGTCGCTGGGCGCGTCGTGCGCGTCGAGGCCATGGACGATTCGCCCGGCCCGGCGCCTGTGGCGAATCCCGAAGAAGGCAAGAGCGCCATCATTACGTCCGTCGCCGTCGAATGGGTGAGGGCCCAAAAATCCTGATTCGCGCGATAATTTCCAGCCGCGCTTCCGCATGACGATTCCTCTCGAAATTCCTTCGCCCCAATCCTGATGGCCGACGTCTTCCATCGCAGCCTTTTTCTCGCCGGTCCCGCGGGCCGCCTCGAAGCGTTGCTATGGACTTCCCCGATCGCCAAGCCTTCCTTCGTCGCGGTGGTTTGCCACCCGCATCCGCTCTACGGCGGCACGATGCACAACAAGGTCGTCTTCCAGACGGCTAAGGCGCTGCATACGCGCGGGGCAACCGTGCTGCGCTTCAATTTCCGCGGCGTGGAGCAGAGCGAAGGCGAGCACGACCGCGGGCTGGGCGAACAGGACGACGTCCGCGCGGCGATTGACTATCTCGCGGCGGAATTTCCGGCGTCGCCGATGCTGCTCGCGGGATTCAGCTTCGGCTCGTCGGTCGGCCTGCGCGTGGGATGCCGCGACGACCGCGTGAAATGGCTGATCGGCCTCGGCCTGCCGGTCGACAACGTCGACATGAGCTTTCTGCGCTCCTGCGCGAAACCGAAATTGATCATCCAGGGCGGAAACGACCAGTACGGCTCGCGCGCAACTCTCGAGTCGCTGTTCGTGACGCTGCCGGAGCCGAAGCACCTCGCCGTCGTCGAAGGCGCCGATCATTTCTTCGCCGGCCAGCTCGACAAAGTCGCGGCCGCCATCGACGCCTGGCTCGGATGGACGGCTGAATTTCGCTTCTCGAACAATTTGAGGAATTGATCGCGCGGTGCGGGCTCAATCCCTACCACTTCCAGATTCGCATGCACATGCTCGACGCGGCTCATCCCGGCAAGCGCCGTCGTCACGCCGGGAACCGACCGCGCGAACTGCAACGCGCTCACCGAATCCTTCCCTAGGCCCAACGCTTCGCCGATATATTTCGGCAAATTCCGCGTGAGCTGTCCCTGCAGGAGCGCCGCGCTGGTGACCAGCGTGATTTTCAGCGCACGGGCCGCCTGCACCATCGCCATCGTCTTGCCTTCGACCACTTGATTGGCGCGCACCAGCGCCTCGGGCATGGCCAGGTTCAGCGGCAGCTGCACGAAGCGGAAATGATGCTCGGCGCCTCCGGCCTCGCGCGCGATTTCCTCGATCCACGCAAGCGAAAGATAGCCCTGCGATTTGGAGTCCTCGCGGAACGCGTTCCACGTAGCGAGTCCATACGCGCTGATTTTGCGTGCGGCAACCGCGGATTCCAGAAATGTGAATGCCTCGGCGACGCGCCGGCGGAACTCCTCGCGCGGCACTTCGCTCAATTGCGTTTCCGGATTGTGCAGGTAGAACACGTCGATGCACTCGACGCCGAGATTCCGCCGGCTGCGGTCGAGCTGGTCGGCCAGGTAGCGCGGAGTCATGCAGTGGCAGCCCGCGGCGACGTCCTCGGGGCGAAAAATTCCCGGCTCGATGTATTCGCGCGCAAAATACTCGTTGGCGTCGTCAGGCATTTCGCCATCGGGAGTAAGGAATCCCGCCTTGGTGCAGAGGACGATCTCGTCGCGCGGAAATCCTTTAGCAGCCAACTCGCGGAGGGCGGCGCCAACGGAGCGCTCGCTGCGCTGGAGCCGATAATTGATGGCCGAGTCGATGACGTTGATTCCGCCTTCGACGGCAGCAACAATCGCCGATGTGTAGCCTTTGTCGGTAGCCTCATCGGGTTCGCCAAGATACGTCCCGATGCCGACAGACGAGAGCACCATCCCGGCCTGCACGTCGCGAAAATGCCCCGCGGCGGCGCGGCCCTGAAACCGTGCGGCATAGCGCAGCGTGCCCGGCGCCGTAGCGCAACCGGGCGTCAGTCTTGCGTCGGATTTTGCGTAAGCAGACATTGAAGCGCGCGCAGTATAGCAAAGTCCTACGGGAAGACGCGGGAGGCCACTTCTTCTACTGTTTCCTGCGCCTCGACGCTGGCGGCGTCGAGAAGCTGGCGGGCCTCGACGCGAATCTTGGGCAGGTGGCGGGCGAATGCGAGCGCGCCGAGGATCGCCACCGCGCCACCCAACGCGACCGTGCGCGGCGCGCCGATATGGTCCGCGGACCAGCCCGAGAGCAACGCGCCGAAAGGCGCCATCCCCAGGAACATCATCGAATAGATGGCCATGGTGCGCCCGCGCAGCCGGTCCGGAACCATCGATTGGACCAGCGTGTTGGTTCCGGCCATCTGCGTCATCACCGAAAAGCCGACGGGAATCAGCAGCAGCGCCGACAGAATCCTCCATTTCGAAAACGAAAAAAGGATCAGAGCAATCCCGAACGATGCGCACGCGATCGCCACGATTCTTCCCAGGCCGGTGACGCCGCGGCGCGCCGCGAGCATCAACGCTCCGGCCAGCGCGCCCACTCCCGCCGCTGCCATCAAAATCCCCAGCGTGCGCGCGTTGCCGTGCAGGATCTTGGCGGCGAACACGGGCATGAGCACGGCGTACGGCATGGCCACCAGGCTCGAAAGGCCAATCAGCAAAAGCAGCGACCGGATCGGCGCGGTACCGCGCACGAAGCGAAAGCCTTCCGCAATATGCTCGAAAGGCGACGCCGCTTCCGCCGGACGCGCCCGATGCGGAATCTTCATCAGGAGAAGTCCGGCGATCACCGCGATGTAGCTGACCGAATTGGTAAAGAAGCACCAGCCCTCGCCGAAGCTCGCGACCAGAATTCCGGCGACCGACGGGCCGATGATTCGCGCGGCGTTGAACATGGAGGAGTTGAGCGCGATGGCGTTCATCAGGTCTTCGCGGCCAACCATTTCCACAAGGAAGGACTGGCGCGCGGGGATGTCGAAGGCGTTCACCACGCCCATCAGTGCCGCGAGGATGATCACCTGCTCGACCGTCACGCGCTTCGAAAGCGTGAGGGCCGCGAGAATTCCCGCCAGAATCATCGAAGCGGTTTGCGTCGCTATCACCACCTTGCGCCGGTTCAACCGGTCCGCCACCAGCCCGGCAAACGGGGCCACGACAAGGATGGGAAACTGGTTCGCAAACGTGACCGTGCCGAGCAGCAACGACGAGCCGGTGAGGCGGTAGACGAGCCACGCCTCCGCGACCGTGTCCATCCACGTGCCCACCAGCGAAATCAGCTGGCCGCTGAAGAAAAGCTGGAAATTGCGGTGCTTGAGCGAGCGGACGGTGTCGTGGAAACGAGATTGGCGTTTTTCGTCCATGAACAATTTCAATTGTACGACGCAACCGCGCGCGCCCGCCGCGTCATTTGACCGAAGCAGCAAGCCGCCGCGGCGGATTGATACCGTCCCGGTGAGCTCTTTGCCTCCTGCGCAAATTTCCCGGTGTATTCTTTGTGCATGCTTCCTCTCGACGCCGCTCTGGAATTCGACTCCTCGAGCGAAACAGGTTTCTTCTCCGCCGTTCCGGCGCGGCCCGGAGTGCTGCTGGTCGAGATGGGCGCGGCCGGCGCGCACCCGCATCTGGCGCGAACCGCCGACCTGCGCCGCGCCGCGGAGCGCCTGCTCGGCCGGCCCGAACCGGGTTCGAAGCGCCTGAATCTTCGCGACGTCGCCGCGCGCGTGCGCTACCGCGCCACCGGTTCGAAATTCGAGCAGACGCTGGCGCTCTACCAGCACGCCCGCGCGAATTTTCCCGACCGCTATCGCGACGCGCTGCGGCTGCGCCCGCCGGCGCTGCTGAAAGTGAATCTGCGCAGCGAATATCCGCGCTGCTACGTCACGCGGCGGCTGGCGGCGGATGGCGGATTTTATTTCGGTCCGTTCGCTTCGCGCCGCGCGGCCGACGCCTTCGCCGAAGGCTTCCTCGATCTTTTCAAAATCCGGCGCTGCCAGATCAAGATTCGCCGCGATCCGGATTTCCCCGGCTGCATCTATTCGGAAATGAAAATGTGCCTGGCGCCGTGCTTCGCGGGATGCACGAAGCAGGAATACGACGCCGAAGTGTCGAGCGTTCTGGAAACGCTCGACACGAGCGGCTCCGCGCTGACGACCAAAATCCAGCGCGAGCGCGAGGCCGCCAGCCAGGCGCTCGATTTCGAGCATGCGGCGGCGCTGCACAAGCGCCTCGAAAAGGTTTCCGCCGCGCTGCGCGGCCTGCCGGAACTCGCGCGCCGCATCGAGGATCTCGACGCCGTAATCCTGCAGCGCGCGGCGGAAGAAAAGACCGTTATCGTGTTCCCACTGCGCGGCGGAGTTCTCGAGGAGCCCTGCGTCCTGAATTTTGTGGAGCTGTCGAGCCAGCCGCGTTCGGTGGAGGCGATTTTGCGAGAACGGCTCGAGCCGCAGACGCCGGCCGAGCCGCCACAACCGGCCGCCGCAGAGAATCGCGCGGACGGCGAGGCATCGCCACAGGATCTGCGCGAGGAATACGGCCTGCGCTCCGCCCCGCCCGAGTTGGCCGAGCACCTCGCGCTGGTGACGCGGTGGTTCTACTCCAAGCCGCGCGAGGGCGAGATTTTGTTCCGCACCGGCGAGTGGCCCTACCGGCGCATCCTGCGCGCCTGCGGGCGGCTGCTGGCCCCGGTGGCCTCGCCCGCGCCCCCTCCTGAGCCGCCGAAAGCGTGAATTTTGGCGGTTGGATACCCCCCCGACTTTGTGTCGATTAGAAACGACACCGATCTTTTGTTTTGTTGGAGTTACAGCGATTTCTATTCGGCGTGGTTGTCGATTAGAAATGAGGCGCAGGCATGCAAGGAAGCGGGGAGGCCGGGCGACAAAGGCTGCCGGCTGGCCAGCAACGACTGCCGAGGCTGTAGGCTTCATCGACCGCTCCTTTCGTTGCGCGGGCATTCGTGCGCCGCATGGGAACCACGCTAGCAGGGTGTCAAGGGATTTTGTGGGGCTGCGCCTGTGGACTTTGGGTTCGGGGGAGGCCGAGCTTCAGAACAACGCCGGCAGGATGCCGGCGCTACGATCAGGCGGCGAGGCGATTGAGGATGGCTTGGTTTTTTCCGCGCAGGCGCCAGTTGCGGAAGACGGAAATGGGCCAGATCGAGCGCCAGGCGCCGAGGATCGCGCCTTTCCAGGTGAGGCGATAATTTTCACCGCTGGCGTCGAGGTACATGTAGCCGCGTTCGGCTTGCCACGGGCCGTAGCGATCGAGGCGGCGCTTAAATTCGGCAATTTCCTGGCCGCGGGGCGGAAGGACGGGCAGAGCGCCGTGCGCGATTTCGGTGACGAGCATGCGGTGAATGCGGTAGAGCGTGAAGACGTCGCGAATTTGCGGGAAGCGAAAGACGTGATGCTGGGGTAGCGGAAACAGAATCGGAGCGGTGGAGTTCGTATTCGTGTCGATCCGCATCTGCTCGGAGCAGCGGGTGATGAACTCGATGTAGCCGGTCTTCTTCACGGGCGAGAGGACGAAGGTGACGTCGGCCCATTCCGAGGTGTGAGGATTGCTGAGCAGCGCCATGTAGGCTCCCGTTGAGGGAGTTACGTTCCAGAGGCCCACGTAGGCGACGAGGTCGAAATTCCACGGAGCGAATTCGGCGACGCGCGGTTCGATGAATGTACGCGCGGCTTCGGGGATTTCGTCGAGCGAGACAGTGCGAGGATCGACCTTGGCGTTGTAGCGGAACTGGACGCGCAAGACGATCGGAGTGAGGACCGCAAGGATGGCGTAGAACCAGAAGATGAAGAGGAGAGTGACGTGGAGGAGATGAGTCATGGCCGCGAGTAAGACAACTGGGCTCCTCGTTTCATGGTGAAGCCGAAGAGAGATCCTTCGACTCCGCATCCCGACGCGGCTGCCGCCGCGAAAAATCAAGGTCGGGATGCTCCGCTCAGGATGACGTGTACTGCGCGTCCCGACCTGCCTTCGGCAGGAAGAAAAATCGTCGGGACGCTACGCTCAGGATGACACCCACGGCTGCCGCCGCGAAAGCCAAAATCGGGATGCTCCACTCCCTTCGTGCGTCAGGGCAGGCAGGATGACACGCGTCATCGTTTATGCGCCGAAGGATTTCAGGACCCAGGAGGCGATCACCAGGCGCTGAATTTCGCTGGTGCCCTCGTAGATTTCGGTGATGCGGGCGTCGCGATAGGCGCGCTCGACGGGGTACTCGGAGCTGTAGCCGTTGCCGCCGTGAATCTGGATGGCCTTGTGAGCCACGCGCGTGGCCATTTCGCTGGCGAAAAGTTTCGCGGTGGCGGCTTCCATGGAAAAGCGTCCACCGGAATCCTGTTTCCAAGCGGCGCGGCGGACGAGCAAGCGCGCGGCATCGATTTCGGTGGCCATGTCGGCAAGCATGAACTGGATGGCCTGAAATTCGGCGATGGGATGGCCGAAGGCCTGGCGCTGGCCCGCGTACGCGAGCGCCGCGTCGAAGGCGCCCTGCGCGATGCCGGTGGCCTGCGAAGCGATGCCGACGCGTCCGCCGTCGAGAAGCGAGAGCGCGATCTTGTAGCCCTGGCCTTCGTCGCCGATGCGATTGGCGACGGGAACTTCGCAATCGACGAAGGCGAGCCCGGCGCAGGCGGTGGCGTGAATGCCGAGTTTTTTTTCCTCTTTGCCGACGACGAAACCCGGCGTGCCTTTCTCGACGAGGAGAGCGGTGATTCCCTTCTCGCCTTTTTCGGGATGGGTGTTGACGTAGACGATTCCGGCGTCGGCGACGGTGCCGTTGGTGATCCATGCTTTCGAGCCGTTGACGATGTAGCGATCGCCTTTGCGGACGGCCCTGGTGGCGAGAGCGGCGGCGTTCGATCCGGCTTGCGGCTCGGTGAGCGCGTAGCAGCCGATTTTTTCGCCGTGCGCAAACGGGACGAGGAATTTCTGCTTCTGCTCCTCGGTGCCGTAGTTTTCGATGCTCGCGCAGTAGAGCGAGTTCTGCACCGAGAGGATGACGCTGGTCGAGGCGCAGACGCGCGCGATTTCTTCGATGACGATCGAGTAGCTGACGTGGTCCATCGCCGAACCGCCGTATTTTTCGGCGACGCAGACGGCGGTGAGGCCGAGTTCGCCAGCCTTGGCGATGATTTCGCACGGGAAGCGGCCGGTTTCGTCGAGTTCGCGTGCGACGGGTTTTATTTCGGCATCGGCGAAGTCGCGCACGCTGCGCTGGAGGAGTTTTTGATCGGAGCTGAGTTCGAGATTCATGCGCGCATCGTACTCAAATCGATTGTACAGCGGAAGGCGCGGCGCGCGCGCGGCGCGGCGTATAGTGTCGCCCAGCTGAACACCTGCGTTGTGCCAGGAGGATTTCGTTGAAGCGGCCACGATACCTCGTAGTGTTCGCTTCGCTTGCGTGCTGGGCTGGTCTTGCTTCGCCGATTGTGCGCGCGCAACATCATCACGACGCGCAAGGCGGCCCGCCAGCGGCAAGCCCGCCGAGGCGGAAACCGTCTTCCGGCAGGATTTGGACGATAACCCGCGGAATCCCCGGTCGCTCTTCGGGCTCTGGAAGGCGCTTGAGGCAGAGAAGAAGACCGTGGATGCTGAGTGGATGCACGCCGCCTCTCAGACGGTCTGGAAGGGCGCCCCGGATCAGCTCCGGCTGGCGGACTTCTGAGGGCGCTCTTCCGGTCCTACCACGCCATGATGCCTAACGATTAAGGCAGATGGGTGCGACCGCGCCAAGCATCCGCGCCGGGCGTAGCGGTGCTACGCCCCTACCGAACCGCGTCGCGTCGTCATTCGCGGTGAATGGGCGGCGCGACGTATCGTCACCAGAAAAACGCCGCCAGGATGGCGGCGCTACGAAAGGCCGGATTGCAGCCCCCTGCGCAAATCCTCTATACTGAGCGGGTAGTTGAACATGCCCCGGCGAGGCCCAGGCAGGGCTCGCACGGACGCTTCTAGCGACCGACGATTGACTAATGATTGATCTGGCCGAAAAAATCAAAAAGAAGCTCAAGGACGAGATCGCCGCCCTGGAGCACGAGCTGCACGACGAGCTGCCGAAGGAGATCAAGGTGGCGCGGGCGCACGGCGACCTCTCGGAAAACGCGGAGTACAAGTACGCCAAGGAGCGCCAGGGATACGTGGCCGCGCGTCTCGGCCAGCTGCACAAGCGCATGGCGGACATCTCCATGCTCAATTTGAACAACCTGCCGAAAGATCGCGCGGCATACGGATCGAGAATCGTCGTTATCGACATCGTGAAGTCCACGAAAATCGAGTACAAACTGGTGACGGTCGAGGAAGCCGATGCGACGAAGGGTATGATCTCGACGACTTCGCCGATCGGACGCGCGCTATTGGGCAAGAAAGTGGGCGACGAAGTCCAAGTGACAACGCCCGCGGGTGTGAAGGAATACGAAGTCGTGCGGCTCACGACGATTTATGAAGAAGAGGAATAGCCGAAATTCATGTTAACCCGCGCCATTGGCCGGTATCTTTCCTGGCCAGTTGACGGGCTCGCGGCCCTCCTGGCTCCAACGGGAATCCCTCCTAACGTCATTACCTGGTGCGCCCTGGTTTCAAATCTTTGGGCCGGAATGCTTTTTGCGGCAGGGCGGTTTGCGGCCGCCGGCGGATTCATGATTTTTGCCGGGCTGTGCGACCTGCTGGACGGGCCGGTGGCGCGGCGACAGAACCGCGTTTCGCTTTTCGGCGGTTTCCTCGATTCGATCCTCGACCGCTATGCGGACCTGATACTTTTCCTCGGCTTGCTCGTCTATTACGCGCAGGTGAACCGTTTCCGTTACGCCGTGCTCGCGGGAGCGGCGATGGCCGGATCGGTGATGGTCAGCTACGCGAAAGCGCGGGCGGAGTCGCTGGTGCCGACCGCGGAAATTGGATTCTGGGAACGCCCCGAGCGGCTGGTGCTGATGATTTTGGGCGCGTTGACGAACCGCGTCGACATCGCGCTGTGGCTGCTGGCGATCGGGCCCAATATCACCGTAATTCACCGCATCCTGCATACCTGGAAACAGACGCGCAACGCCAAGCCCCAACCCGCTCAAGTGCCAGTTTCGAACAGCAGTGCGCCAAAAACTCGCGACGCCTCACCGATCCTGACGCATTCCGCCGGACGCGGCCGAATCTAGACGCGCCCGGCCCGCATCCGATTACCGGTCACAAGGTTTGGGGTAAAATCCGCACAAGACCCACCATTCGAATGGAGGCAAGTATGGCAATACGCGATTCGCTTCTTCCGGAATTTGATCATGAAATGGAAACCACGAGAAAAACACTCGAACGCGTCCCCGAGGACAAAACAAACTGGAAACCTCACGATTCCTCGATGGCCATGGGCCGGCTGGCCGGTCACATTGCCGAAATGGCTGGGTTCGCGGCGACCACATTCAAGGGCGACTCTTTTGATTTTGCTCCTCCCGGTGGGACGCCGATGCAGCCGACCACGATGACTTCGCGAAAACAGCTGCTGGATATTTTTGACAAGAACGTCGCGGAGGCACGCGCGGCACTTGCCAAGGCGAGCGATGAAGAGCTGCAGAAGACCTGGACGCTGATGAACGGCGGGAAAACTTTCTTCGCCATGCCGCGCATTACCGTACTTCGCAGCATGATCCTGAACCACCTGATCCATCATCGCGGGCAGCTCTCCGTGTACCTGCGGATGAACCAGGTGCCGATTCCTTCGATCTATGGGCCCTCCGGCGACGAAGGCCGCATGTAATTTCGAGATGCATCAGGTTTAAACGTAGCGCCGGGGCCTTCAGCCCGGCAGCTTTCCTTGCGGTGGAAGCGCCGGCCTTCAGGCCCGCGAATAGTCGCTGCAATGTGGCCCCGGCCGGCGCCTAATGCCGGCCGGCTGCAGGAATGGAGTATTCCACCTGCGGCTGGTCGCTTTTCGGTTTTCGCGCGAACGCCTTCTCGGAAATGCGCGCGGCGCGCTCGGCTTTGCGCCGCGCGTCCGCCAGTTCGCGTTCCTTGAATTCCGGCAAGACTTCCTGCGAGAAAAGCCGCAGCGAAGAACACTGCTGGTCGAGCGTAAGTCTTCCCACCTGGCGGACGGCGATCACCTGATCGATTCCACCATCTTCGTATTCCCGCAACGTGTGCCGCAGTTTTTGAGGCGAGCCGACGCAGGCCTGCGCGATGTACTCGGGTGAAACGGGCTCCTTCGGATTCGTCGTGTATTCCTTCCAGATGTCGCTCTTGCCAGGGCGGTGCTCGCCGAAAAAGCTGTAGTGGCCGAGGCCGTAGACGAAGAATCCGTAGTTCTCTATGGCGGCGGCTGTCGCACGCTTCTCGTCCTGGTCGCAAAGAAACGGCGTGGCAATGGCGAAATTTGGATTCACGGCGTAGCCGAGCGGCACGCATTCGCTCTCGATGGTCGCGTAATAATCGCGAACCCACTGGCGCGCCTCTTCCGGGCTGACGAAGGAAAACGTAAGCGCGCCGAGGCCCATGCGGGCCGCGTCAAGAATCGATTCGCGCCGCGAACAGGCAAGCCAGAGCGGCGGATGCGGCTTTTGCAGGGGTTTGGGGAGCACGTTGCGGGGCGGCACTTTAACGTATTTGCCTTCGAAGCCGGTGAAGGGATCTTCTGCCAACATACGCAGGGCCACGCGCATGCCTTCGATCTGCATGGCTTTCTTTTCTTCCTGCGGCACGAAGAAGCCGCCGAGCTCCGTGGTGGTGGCGCCGGAACCCATGCCGAAATCGCAGCGTCCGTTGCTGAGCAGGTCGAGCGTGGCGATGCGCTCGGCGACGCGCGCGGGATGATTGATCTGCGGCGGCGTCTGAATGATTCCGTGGGCGAGGCGCAGATTCTTCGTCCGCTGGCTGCACGCCGCGAGAAACATCTCCGGCGACGACGCGTGCGAATACTCCTCGAGGAAATGGTGCTCGGTGCCCCAAACGTAGTCGAAGCCGCATTTGTCGGACAGCTCGACGATGTCGAGGGCGTCATTGAGCAGCGCGCGCCCGGACTCCGCTGTCCACGGCCGCGGAAGCTGCATGATATGGATTCCGCCGAATTTCATGATGACCTTTCGATCCCCACTCCCGGGTGCGCTGCGTATTCTACGCGAATGCGACGCGCGCACAAGCGCGCCGGCGCGGCGGGGACACTCGCAGGAGTGTCTCACTTCTTTGGGCACCGTTTCTTTTGTTTTCATGGGTTTAAGGGCTCGTTCACCTGGCACGGTGTCTCACTTAATTTGGCGTTCTCGCGATGGCACTCGGCCGAATGGTGGATGACGTGCGTGGGAGGCTGGACCCAGCTGCCGTGGGCGTTGATGTGGGTGAAGATTTTGGCGGCGCGGATGATGGAGTCGGCGGTGACTTCGACGCGGCCAGCGTGCTCGATCACGTGGCCGAGAGCACGGCGGATGTTGCGGTCGCGCCGTGCGAACAGGCCGGTGGCGTGCGCGTGGCGGTAGAGGGTGCCGCGGTGGAGACGGTACTCAGCAGCGATCTGGTTGACGCATCTCCAGTCGATGAAGGCTTCGTCAATTTCGTCGCGGAGCTTGCTGGTACAGATGACGCAGTGCGCCCGGTGGAGTTCGAGGCGAGACAGGCGCTCGGGCACGTGGCGCCGCCGCTGTTTCGCGCGTTGCGATTTTTGTGGCGGCTCCGGGTGTTCAGTTACAGCTTCGGTGCTGGGGGCCGGCGTGAGGCCGAGGGGCTTTGGATCGGTCATGGAGGGATCTTTCTCGGGGAGTGTTGGTGCGGAGTTGTAGTGCTGAGGGCATTGCGACGATACTTCCAACATCTCTTGCCATGCTGCTTCTCCGGCGGGGCGAAAAACTTGCCCCACTTACGCTAGGTTTTTCCGGCGCCGCTGTCTATGGTACCCGGTGCCTAGTACCACCTCTTCTGCGTGGGGTTTTCTTCTGGCGTCGTGGGTTTGGGGCGTGACGGAAGCCTTGTCGCGCGCAAGTCAACGACCTGACCGCGTTCGTACGCGATCGCGTCTGAGAGCGACTGCCGCAGGTCGTCATAGATCTTTCTTTCGATTTTCTTCGGCATGTAAGAGTTATCTGCTTGTGCCCGGAGTCGTTTTCTCAGCTGATAAGGAGTGTACAGGAGTAGAATCCCACGACACGGACATTCAAGGCGCGCGGGAATCCGAAGTGAGTCGTTACGGGCGAATTCATGGACGTCGTCGCAGATTCTAACACTCTGATTCAACTGATATTTGGCGCCGGACGCAGATTTACCGAAACGAGTCAGTTTTCGGCGCTGCTTACCTACCTACGTCGGGTCAACAGCCGGTTGATCCTCACGCTACCTGTCTTTCAGGAGGTCGTCGAGGTCTACCGCCGTGAACTTGTCGAACGAACCGCGAAGGCCGAGAAATCATGGGAGGACGTGCGGCGAATACTTGTTTCGGATGGAGCCCACGGTTTCTCGGGGTCGGCTGTTCGATCAGAAGTCAATGAGCTAAGGAGACGACTGCGTAATCCGAGCGCGAGCGTTAGAACCCGAATATATGCTGGCTACGACGGCATCGATACGGGTGAAATCCTGCGCCGAGGGATCAAACGAATTCCCCCAGCAAATAGTGAGGGAGAAGAGCTTCGCGACGTTGCGTTATGGCTTACAGTACTCAAACTAGCGAGCGTCGAAGCACAGCCTCTCGCGTTCATCACGAACGACAAACACTTCCTAGACGAATCTCGTAGCGGACTTCATCCGGTCCTGCTAAAGGATGTCCGAGAGCGCGGGGTAGATATCAGGTTCTATCCTTCGTTCGCCGGCTTCGTCGCCGGCAATTCCATTAGCTCAGAGCCGTTGTCGGACGCGTGGTCGTCGGAATTCCTTCCGCTCGACTTGATATCGAGCGAAATACGTGCGCGATTGGCATCGATGAAGGTCGGCGAGGGGACCGTAAACTCTGTCGCCATTGCCGGGGTGACACTCGTATCCGGTGATAAGTACGAGGTGGGGCCAAACTCCTACTACATCGAGGCAAAGTACTCTGGAACCGTGGATCTCGTAGTGTTGAAGCAAGTCTTGACTGGAAATACGATCGGAGCGATGCCCTTTGGGATGTGGAACACAGAACCTCGGGCGCCGTTCGGCAACTATCTCGGCGGGTATCGTCAGAACGAGCCTGGTATTCTTTCAAGAGTCTTCGGAGCGAATCAGGCCGGCCACGGACTGATAGTGAACCAGCCGATCAACTACGTTTCAAATGTGGCCGTAGAATCTCCATGGTCCCTGATCGAGGTTCGGTACTCAGCAGATGTGCTTGGCGCAGTTTCAGCTCGAGTTGTCAATGGCATCCGGGAGTCGATCCAGGTGGATCGTACGGAACTCACCAACATCAGGGATACCGAGCCTCCGCGACCCTGAGCTTACGCCGCGCGTCCCGGCACCCTGCTGATCGCCGACTCTTCGGTGTATGATGTGCGGCCGGAACGCGAGCACATATCGGCATCGGGGGTGGGGGATGAAAAAGAGTCTGGGTCTGCTGGCTGGGATCGTAGCCGTTGTGTTGGTCGCTCCGCGCGCGTCGGCGCAGCAGTCCTGCGAAAGCCTCGCGTCGCTGAACATTCCGCACGTGACGATCACGATGGCGAAGGCCATCAGCACGCCGCCGGATTTCGAAGTGCCGAGCACAGGGGGACGATTCGGCACTCCGCCGGGGCTGAAGGTTTCAGTTCCCTTCTGCCGCATCGCCGGATTCGCGGCTCCGACGAGCGATTCGCATGTCGGATTCGAAGTGTGGCTGCCGGCTGCGGCGAATTGGAACGGAAGATACGTCGGCATCGGCAACCCGGGATTCATCGGGTCGATCAGCTACGGCGGATTGGTGCGCGAAATTGCGCGCGGATCGGTGGCGGCGTCGACCGACACGGGACACAACGACGTGGGCGCGACGAGCGAGGCGCCCGACGCCTGGGCGATCGGGCATCCGGAGAAGATTGCCGACTGGGGCCATCGGGCGGTGCACGAAACCACGGTGGCGGCAAAGGCGCTTCTTCAGGCGTATTACGGCAAGCCAGCGAAGCTTTCGTTCTGGAGCAGCTGCCACGAAGGCGGCAATCAGGCGCTGACCGAAGCGCAGAAATACCCGCTCGATTTCGACGGCATCGCGGCGGGCGATCCGGCCTACTACATCACGCATCTGCAGGCGGCGTCGCTATGGTTCGGCTGGGTGGCGCTGCACGATGGCGGCGTGAAGGGGCCGGCCTACATTCCGCCGGCGAAATACGCGGTGATCCATCGCGCGGTGCTCGATCAATGCGACACGATTGACGGCGTACGCGACGGCGTGCTGGAAAATCCGCTGCAGTGCCATTTCGATCCGGAAACGATCCGCTGCCCGGGCAAAACGGACAACGCCTCCTGCCTGACGGGTCCACAGGTCGAAACGGCGAAGCTGATTTACGCGGGCCCGAAATTTTCCGATGGCAAACCGATTTACCCCGGCTTTGGTCCGGGCAGCGAACTGGGGTGGGGCATCATGGCCGCGGGTCCCGAGCCTATCAGCATCAGCACGGGATTCTTCAAGGCGATCGTCTACGGCGATCTGAAGTGGGATTACCACACCTTCGACGTCGATCGCGACACGCGCAAGGCCGACGCGGAATACGGCGCGGTGCTCAATTCCAACGATCCGAACCTGAAGCCGTTCAAGGACCATGGCGGGAAGCTGCTGCTCTACAATTCGTGGGACGAGGCGGCCGTTCCTCCCCGCGCGTCGGTGGAATACTACGACAGCGTCAACGCGACGATGGGCGGCCCCGCGCAGACGAAGGATTTCTTCCGGCTATTCATGGTGCCGGGAATGGGGATGTGCCCCGGATTCGGGTTCGGCAACGACGGCACGTTTGACGCGATGGACGTGGTGCAGAAGTGGCGCGAGACGGGCGTCGCGCCGGACAAGATCATCAATTCGCATCGCACGGCGGGCGCGGTGGACAAAACGCATCCGGCGTGCCCGTGGCCGCAACAGGCAATTTACAAGGGGAGCGGCGACGTGATGGATGCGTCGAACTTCACGTGCGGAGCGCCGAAGAAGAGGTAGCCTCCGGTGAAAGCGTGGGGCTTGAGCCCCACGAACAAGCCTGCAAGAAAGGAAAGGGCTTCAGCCCTGGGATGGCCGGAGAATTTACGGCATGCGCATTCCGGACCGCCCGTAGTCCTCAAACATCGAGAGCACGTTGGTGATTCCGAGCAGATCTTTCACGGAATTGTTGTAGTTGATCAGCAGGAATTCACAATTGGCTTTTTTTGCCGAGACGTAAATTCCCACCAGCGCCCCCAGGCCGGAGCTGTCCATGCGCACGATTTCCGTGAAATCGAGGACGAGTTTCTTCGTTTGCGGAACCAGGTCGCGGCCGTGTTTCTTCAGCGTGTCGGAATGCTCGCTGGTGAGCCGGCCGGCGCACAGAACCACGGTCGCACCATCGCGGTTTTCGGTGCGCATCGAAAATCCGCTGGCGGAAATCGGCGCTGGTTCGGGTGACATGGCAGGCTCTCCTTCGACGGGAACGCGTGAGCGCATTTTACGCTGATTGCGTGGCGGCGCAAGCGAGACTGGATTTGTCAGGGTTTGGCTTCAAGGGATTGAACGCCGACGGAAGCTTGTGCTAGCATCCCGGCTTTCCGACCCCGAGCCTGTTCCCCGTGGGCAAAGGGTTGCAGGATTCATCGCGCGCGACCGCCGAGAGCGGGTTCGTGATGTTAATCCAAGATTACAGCACGAAGTCTGCCGCCCTTCCTGTTCCCACGCGAAATGCCTGTTCAGCGACGAAAGCCCGCCTCCGCGAATATTACCGGCCATTTTCTGCTTCCCAATTTGCGTTTTCAGGAGCGAAACCATGAAATCCTACACAACCGATTGGATCCGAAACGTGGGCATTGTCGGCCACGGCGATACGGGGAAAACCCAGCTCGTGTCGTCGTTGCTGTTTACCGCGGGAATGACGCCGCGGCTGGGTAAAGTGGCCGAGGGCTCGACCACAACCGACTGGGACGAGGAAGAAATCGCCCGGAAGATCTCGATCAACACCGGCATCGCCTACGCGGAATGGCAGGCGCCGGGCCAGCCCGAGAAAACGAAGATCAACCTGCTCGACACGCCCGGATATTCGACGTTCATCAATGAAACGAAAACCTCGCTGATCGCAGCCGACGCCGCGCTGATCGTGGTGGACGCCGCCGCCGGCGTTCAGGTGGTTACGGAAAAAGTTTGGGATTACGCGACGGAATACGATCAGCCGCGGGCGTTCGTGCTGAACTGGATGGACCGCGAGCTGGCGAGCTTCGAGCGCGCGCTCAGCTCGCTCGAGCAGGTGTTTGGGCGGGGCGTGGTGCCGGTCCAGCTGCCGATCGGCTCCGAAAAAGGCTTTCGGGGCGTCGTGGACCTGGTCACGATGAAAGCGCTGATTTACACGCCGGACGGCGACGGCAAAGCGAAGATTGAAGAGATTCCGGCCGCGCTCGCCGAAGATGCCAAAGCGGCGCACGAGAAATTAGTGGAAATGGTCGCCGAGGGCGAAGACGACTTGATGCAGGAATTCTTCGATAAGGGCACGCTCCCGGTCGAAGATCTGAAAAAAGGGCTGCACGAGGAAGTGCGCGATAAGAAGATCTTTCCCGTCCTGCTCAGCTCGGCTCTCCACAACATAGGCAGCGATGCGATTCTGAGCTTCATGGCCGAGATTTTCCCCTCGCCCGCGTTTCGCGGCAAAGCCGTCGGCTACGCGACGCCGGACCACAAAGGCGAGACCATCGAGCGCACGATCTCTTCGTCCGAGCCGGTTTCGATTTTCGTGTTCAAGACGGTCGCCGATCCTTTTGCCGGGAAAATCACGCATTTCAAGGTGATGTCCGGCACGGTGAAAAACGACGCGACGCTCAACAGTTTCAATCGCGGCACGCAGGAACGGTTCCAGCATCTGCAGGTGATGCAGGGAAAGACGGCCGTGGCGGTGAACGAGCTATACGCCGGGGATCTGGGCGCGATCGCGAAGCTGAAGGACACCACGACGGGTGACACGCTCGGCGACAAGAACTCGCCGATCTTCTATCCGACCGCGCGCATTCCCGAGCCGTCGATCACGTTCGCTGTCGAACCGAAGACGCGGGCGGACGAAGACCGCATCGGAACGGCCATCCACAAGATTCTGGAAGAGGACCTCGCGCTGCGCTTCGGGCGCGATCCGCAGACGAAGGAGTTCCTGCTTTCAGGCGCCGGCCAGCAGCATATCGAGGTCGTGGTCGCGAAACTGCGCAAACGCTATCACGTCGAGATGATGCTGAAGCCGCCGAAAGTTCCCTACCGCGAAACGATCCGCGGCAAAGCCGATGCGGAAGGCAAACACAAGAAACAGACCGGCGGCCACGGCCAGTTCGGGTTGTGCCGGATCAAGATGGAGCCGCTGCCGCGCGGCAAGGGGGTCGAGTTCGTCGATGATGTGTTCGGCGGCGCGATTCCGAAGAACTGGATTCCGTCGGTTGAAAAAGGCATTCGCGATTCCGCCGAACGCGGGTATCTGGCCGGATTCCCGGTGGTCGATTTTCGCGTGAGCCTCTACGACGGCAAGTATCACGACGTGGATTCCAGCGATATGGCGTTCAAAATCGCCGGTTCGCTGGCGTTCAAGGAAGCGATGAAGCAGGCCAAGCCGGCGCTGCTCGAACCAATCATGCACGTCGAGGTGTACGCGCCGGACCAGTATTCGGGCGACCTGATGGGACACCTGAGCGGTCGGCGCGGAAAAATCAGCGGAAGCGAATCGCGTGCCGGAAACGTGGTGGTGAAGGCGCTCGTGCCGCTATCGGAGATGCTCAGTTACGCGAACGAACTGACGTCGATGACGCAGGGACGGGGCAGCTATTCGATGGAATTTTCGCACTACGATTTCGTGCCGCAGGAAATTGCAGACAAGGTGATCGCCGCGCACAAGCCGCACCACGCGGAAGAGGACGTGGCCGCGGCCTCGGCGTAGCGGCGCGCGGAACTGTGGCTACTGGCCGGACGCTATGCCGGTTGGCACGGGTTTCGGCTTTGAGGATTGTGCCACCGGGGCGTTCGCGGATTTCGCGGCCGGCGGGTTGGCGCTCGCGCTCTTCTGCTGCGGCGCGCTCGAACTGCTCCAGGCCGGGCAGCCCATTCCGTAGCAAGGGCCCAGATTGCGCCACGCGCAACCGGATAAGCATCCTGTGACCACACCCAGAATCAGGAGATTTCGGAGCTTCGTCATCGTCTGCCCCCTTCGAATGCGCGGTTCAACTTGGACGGCTGGTAGTTACGCTCATCCTGACACAGGAATCGACCGGTTCTTAACTGGCCATTAGACCAGTTTCCGCCGCAAAGCCAATAGAGAATGGAAGGCGAAGCCGTTTGGGCGTGAGAGACAGCCGGACTCCTCAGGAAGAACGCGCCAAGAAGAAGCCCATGTGCAGCGATGCTCGACTCATTCGGATCGTTTCCTAAAAGTTTCGCGAGAGAGGACCGCGGGATTTGCGCTGGCCAAATTGGCGCTTGCGATTGCGCGGCGAAGTGCGTCAAGCTCGTTGCGCCATGAAGAAATCATCGAAAGCCAGGCAGTGGGGCGACGCGACGATCGCGATTCACGCGGGGGAAGAAAAATTCCACGTGGGCGAGCCGGTGGGCACGTCGATTGCGCGCACGGCGAATTTCACGTTTGCCAGCACGGAAGAGATGAAGCGGTGGGCGGAAGGAAGAAGCCCCGCCTATATCTACACGCGCTACGGCAATCCCACGCTGACTATTGCCGAAAAAAAGATCGCCGCGCTGGAGGGCGCTGAAGCCGCGGTCGTGGCCGCATCGGGGACCGCCGCGATTTCGGCTGCCCTGTTCTCCGTTCTAAAGACGGGCGACGAAGTGATCGCTTCGAGGCAACTGTATGGCGGGAGTTATCGCCTGCTGCGGGACGTTTTTCCGCGCTTCGGTATTGGCGTCAGGCACGTCGAATCGGATCTATCCGGAATCGAGCGGCTTGCCGGGCCGCGCATGAAGGCGCTTTACATCGAGACGCCGACGAACCCGACGTTGCGGCTCGTCGACCTGAAGAAGGCGGCGGCGTTCGCGCAGGAATGGGGACTCATCGCGATCATCGACAATACGTTCGCCAGCCCGGTGCTGCAGAAGCCGCTCTCGATGGGATTCCACATCGTGGTGCACAGCGCCTCGAAATATCTGGCCGGCCATTCCGACGTGATCGCGGGCGCCGCCGCCGGCAGCGCCGTGCTGATCGACAAGGTCCGGCACAACATCGTTCAGATCGGCGGCTCGATGGACCCCGAGGCGGCTTTTCTGCTGATCCGCGGGATGAAGACGCTCGAAATTCGCGTCGAGCGCCAGTGCAAGAACGCGATGGCTGTCGCGAAGTTTCTGGAGAAACATCCGAAGGTCGCGCGCGTGCATTACCCGGGCTTGCCGTCGCACCCCGACCACCGCCTGGCAAAGCAGCAGATGCGCGGCTACGGGGCCATGCTCGCGTTCGACCACAAGGGCGGCCTCGCCGGTGCGAGGCGCTTTGGCGACCGCATTCGGGTATTCCTGCTGGCGGCGAGCCTTGGCGGCGTCGAATCGCTTGCGGTCCTGCCGATCTACACGTCCCACTACAATATGAGCCCGGCCGAGCTTCAGGCGGCTGGCGTTTCCCCGGGCACCGTGCGCGTTTCCGTGGGCCTTGAGGACCCCGAGGACTTGATCGAAGATCTTCGCCAGGCTCTCGCGTAGCCTCCGTTCCGCGCGGCCCCTCCCTTCGCCGTAAAGCTGGAAATCCGCCGTAGTTGGGCGTATAAGCCTCTTCTGCCCGGTGCCGATATACGAAAGAGGCCGTTTTGGCACCGGAATCACACTAGTACTCCGTGTCCTGTTTTGGTCAACGGGTGGCTGCCGAGTTCCATTGACCCGGGTCGTAAGTAACTCGTACTCTTTTCGTTGGCATCAAAGGGTTTGGGCGCTACATGACATCGCGGGCGAAAACCTGGATTGCTCTGGCGGCGGGTGCGTGCCTTCTGGCCGGCTGTAACGATACTGTCACAAGGCCGGCGCAGGTGCGGCCGCCAGCGGCGACGCCCGTTCCGTCTCCCTCGCGCAGCTACGCAAGCGAGCCGCTGCCTTTGCCGCTTCGCACCGCTGCGGCGGCCGATATCAATTTCGAGAAACGGCCCGCGATCGACGTCCTGGTCGCGAGGGTGCAAACCGTTTACGACGCAGGTCAGGCCGAATTGAAGGCCAGCCATCGCGAGAAGGCCCAAGCCAAATTCGACCTCGCCGCGGACATGATTCTGAAAAGCGGCTTCCCCGCCGATTACAATCCGCAGCTTTCGAAGCTGTCCGACGACATCGGCGAAGCCTCGCAGCCGTCCGATCTGATTGCAGCGAACAACGCCGGCGAAGACCAGGAGCAGGAAGAAGAGGAATCGGAAACTCCGGCCGAGCCTGCGCCCATCGATGAAATCGCCGACCTGACTCTTCCCGCCGGCGATCCGCGCCTGGCGCTGAAAGCCGAAAAGGAATTGATCGGCGTTCGCCACGACCTGCCGCTGACGGTCAACGAATCCGTTCTCCAATATCTGAGTTTCTTCACCACCACGCGCGGCCGAGCGGTCGTGTCTCACGGGCTGGACCGCGCCGGGCGCTATGACGGGATGATCCGGCGGGTGCTGAAAGAAGAAGGCGTGCCGCAGGACCTGATTTATCTGGCCCAGGCCGAAAGCGCCTTTCAGCCGCAGGCTGTTTCGCGGGCCGGCGCGCGCGGCATCTGGCAGTTCATGCCCTATCGGGGCGAGGAATACGATCTCGAGCGAACATACTGGGTGGACGATCGCAGCGATCCGGAAAAAGCCACGCGCGCGGCGGCGCGCCACCTGCGCGATCTTTACTCCATGTTCGGCGATTGGTACCTCGTGATGGCCGCTTACAATTCCGGCCCGCTGAACGTCCAGCGCGCCATCGAGCGCACCGGCTACGCCGATTTCTGGGAGCTTCAGAAACGCCGCGCGTTGCCGAAACAGACTCAGAACTATGTGCCCATTATTCTGGCGCTCGCCCTTGTGGCAAAAGATCCCGCGCGCTACGGCGTGCAGGTGAGCCCGGAAAAACCGCCGCAGACGGAAAAGGTCAGCCTCGATCGCTCGATCAGCCTGCAACTGGTGGCGGACGCATCCGGCGCGGACATCGACGACCTGCGCCTGCTGAATCCGCAACTCCTGCGCAGCGTGACGCCGAGTACTTCGGAATTTCAGCTCGCGCTCCCGCTCGGCACGGCGAAGAATTTTGAGGAGAACGTCCAGCAGGTTCC
This sequence comes from uncultured Acidobacteriota bacterium, assembly GCA_963769415.1. GTDB lineage: Bacteria > Acidobacteriota > Terriglobia > Acidiferrales > UBA7541 > Palsa-295. The sequence goes on along the minus strand of CAVYLM010000005.1, from coordinate 161,197 downwards.
CACGGACAAATGGACCAGCTGGCGCCTGCATCCCACGGCCGACGGCGAAACGCTTTCCGACATCGCGCGGCACTACAGGGTCACCGTCGCGTCGCTCGAAGCCGCGAACCATCTTGAGCCTCATGCGAGCGTGCCCGCCGGTTTCTTGTTGAACGTGCCGACGCCGCCCCCCGTCGCGCGCCTGGTGCACTATCGGGTGCAGCGCGGCGACACGCTGGCCGGAATTGCCGGCCGATTCGACGTAACCGTCGAGGAACTCAAGCGCTGGAATCACATCTCCGGCGGCCGCGTATCGCGCGGCGCCCGGCTGCGCATCTACGCGGGCAGCCAGTCGGCGAGCGTTCCTGCCAGCAAGTCGAAGTCGGCGCAAAACACCAGCCAGGGACTTCAAAATGTTTCGACCGGCAAGTCGGAAAGGCCGGAAACCGTCGAGCATCGCGTGAAGCCCGGAGAGACCGTGTATTCGATTGCCCGTGCGTACCAGACCTCCGTTACCGCCATTCGCCAGGCGAATCCCTTCCTGGCCGAGCGGCCGCTGCAAGCCGGCGACCTGCTGGCCATCCAGCGCTAAGCGTTCGGTTCCGGGATAAACCCCTTAATTTGTTAAAGATATATAAACGATCGGGCTTCTCTCGCTCACGGTCGCCTCTCATAGACGGAACGTGGCCGCACCTCCTCGTTTTTTCAATCCATTGCGCCTTGACAAAGTTTCAAGTCTCCGATTAGATGCCCCGAGCAGTGAGGCCGTCCGGCAAGCCCCACGACCCCACGGAGGATCGAATGTTTTACGCGAAAATGAACGACGAAGAAGACGACGAACTGCCCGCCTTCGAGGAAGAAGAAGAGGGACAGGAGCAGCCGCAGGAAATCGTAGAAGTGGAAGAGATCATTATCGAGGAAGAGCCGGAGGAAGAAGAGGAAGCGCCGGCTGAGCCCGCTCCTCGCGCGCCGGCACGAAAGGCGGCGAAACCGAAGAAAGCCCGCCCGAAGGCCAAGAAGGCGAAAGCGAAGCCCAAGAAGAAGGGCGGCGCAAAGAAGGGCGCGAAGAAGTCGCGTCCCAAGAAACGCAAGAAGCGCTAGGCGGCTTCTCGACGGGCGTTTTGGTTTCGCGGGGCTGCACGATGTTTCAAACTCGTGCAGCCGCCGCGTTGCCGCTTTTCCGCGTTTTGCGCGACCGGTTTTCCCGAAATCTCCGTGGTCTTTCCCACGTTGACCCATTTCCCAACTTGAAATGTTTCTCTTGATGTAAGCCTCTGCGGGCCGCTAGCATACGCGCTCGATGCCGCTGGCCGTCCAGCAAATCCGGCGAATGCGCGGAGGTGCACAGTCGCATCTGATGCGCTGCGATGACGGCGGATACTACGTGGTGAAATTCCAGAACAATCCGCAGGGCGCGCGGATTCTGGCGAACGAATTGCTTGGAACCCGCCTGGCGGCGCGCATGGGCCTGCCGACACCGGCAGTGGCTGTGGTTGAAGTGCGCGAATATCTGATCGCGCAGACCGAAGATCTGGTGATCCAGCTCGGGCGCGGGCGCGCACTCTGCAAGCCGGGGCTGCAATTCGGCTCGCGTTATCCCGGCACTCCGGCGGACACGGTCGTCTACGATTTCTTGCCCGACGAGCAACTGCGCGAGGTCGTGAACCTCACCGATTTTTGCGGGATGTTCGTCTTCGACAAGTGGACCTGCAACACGAACGGCCGCCAGGCGGTTTTCTTCCGCACGCAGGCCGAGTCGCGCTATCAGGCGTGGATGATCGACCAGGGATTCTGCTTCAACGCCGGCGAATGGAATTTTCCCGATGCGCCGCTGCGGGGCCTCTACGCGCGCCATCGCGTGTATGGTTCCGTGCGAGGCATCGAATCCTTCGAGCCGTGGCTCGCGCGCATCGAAGGAAAAATGACCGAACAAGTGTTCGATGAAATTCTCAAGGAAATCCCGGGCGAATGGTATGGATACGACACCGACGCTCTCGAACAGATGCTCGAACAGCTGCTGCGGCGGCGCAAGCTGGTGCCGCAGCTGGTGATTTCGGCATGGAAGTCGTCGGCCCAGCCATTCCCCAACTGGAAGTGACACATGCCTGAAGAACCGAAAAACATGCTGCGCTATCGCGTCCTGCGCTATACGCCGAATCTCATCCGCGATGAATGGGTGAACGTCGGCGTGCTGCTTGAGGAAGTGGAAGGCCCGCGGCGCGCCATGCGCCTGATCGAAGATGCCGCGGAAATCGCGCGGGTCCGCCGGCTGCACCCCGGCGCCGATGAAAGCCTGTTGCGCGCCCTGCCTTCGGAATTCGACGCGCGGCTTCGGGCTCCCGAACCGGAAGTTCGCATCTACCTCGAAAAACTCGACCAGACGCTCTCGAATGTCCTGCAGTTGAGCCCCCAGCGCGGGCTTCTCGCGGATGATTTCGACACCGAGCTCGAGCGCCTGTTCCGCGACCACGTGGCGCCGCCGTCGTCGCGCGCGGGCTTCGTCGAAAATACGCGGTCATGGATTCGCTCCCGCCTGAACGATGTCTTCCGGCGGCACCGCGTTCTCGCCAAAATGGAGCGCAGCGTCCGCGTCGAGGAATTCACTCAGCCGGGCGATCCGCTGCATCTCGATTATGCCTACCGCTACAACGGCACGCGCGGCTACGTCCAAACCGTGGCTCTGGGCCGCGACCCGGCGCAGGCCAAAGTCCTCGCCTATACGGCCGAATGCATTCGCGCGCGCGCCGCGAATTCCGTCTTCACCGCCGTCACCGAGATCGAACCGGCCCGCGAAAACCCGCGCCACCAGTTCATCGCGCGGCTGTTCGAAGAACAGCGTATCTCCGTGGTGCCGCTCAACCGCGTCGAGAAATGGGCCGACGACCTGCGCCCCCGGCTCCAATAGAGTTGCGCCGTTGATTGCAATGCAGGTGGACGGGCAATCGCGGTTGTGTGACCATGTCGGTCCGCATCGGGAGGCACGCATGGACAGGCGAAAATTTCTAGCTGCTTCGCTCGCATCCGCGGCTGCCGCAGGCGCCGCCGGCACACCCATCAGTTTCGCGCGAGAATCGCAGGACTCCGCCGCCGCGGGCGGGCGCGAATATTACGAGCTGCGCCGCTACCACCTGCTCACGCCGCAGAGAAAGCTCGCCGACGACTATTTTCGCAACGCGCTCGTGCCGGGACTGAACCGCCTGGGAATCTCGCCCGTCGGCGTCTTCAACGTGTCGATTGGACCCGAGGGCCCGTCGATGTTCGTGCTGATTCCGAGCGCCTCGCTCGAAGCGCTGGTGAATGCCGGCGCACGACTCAGCCAGGATGCCGAGTACGTCAAGGCCGCCTCGGATTTCCTGAACGCTCCGGCGAAGTCGCCTGCCTACGTGCGCGTGGAAAGCTCGTTGATGCAGGCGCTGGAGGGCGCTCCGAAGCTCACCGTGCCCGCCGCCACAGCGCAACATTCGCCGAGGCTGTTCGAGCTTCGCACCTATGAAAGCTCGACCGATCAGGACCATCGCGTGAAAGTGGCACAGGTCAACGAAGGCGAAATTCCCATTTTCGTGAAGGCCGGGTTCTGGCCGGTATTTTTCGGCGACACGCTCATCGGCGGAAGAATGCCGAATCTGACCTACATGATCGGGTTCGCAAACCTCGCCGAACGCGATAAGAGCTGGGACGCCTTCCGCGCGGCGCCGGAAACCAAGGCGCTGTTCGCGCTGCCGAAATACACGTTTGAGGATCTCGTGACCAACGTCGACAATACGGTGCTGACGCCCGCGGCATATTCGCAAATCTAGCGGATTGCACGCGATCCGCCGGAGGCGACAAATTTCGTCGTTCAGAGCCACATTGACGCGCTTTTCCGATTCTGCTATGTTTCGTTTTTGTTTGGGCTTGGAGCGAAACCTTGGCGCATCGCGTGGTCCGGCGTAAGACAACCTCGAACGGCAGCCGCAAGTCATTGAGCAAGAAAGGATTAGCCTCCGAAAAGGCGCGCCTCGTCCCGCCCGATCCCGAGGCTCCCGCCAAGCAGGCGCAGCTGAAGCTCTACGAAGAGGCCCTCAAGCACTTCCAGGAGCAGAAGTTCAGTCGCGCTCAGCAGATCCTCGAAAAGGTCCTGGAAGGCCCCAGCAGGGAGCTGAGCGACCGCGCCAAGATGCACATGCGCATATGCGAGCAGCGGATTTCGCGCCTCCCGGCGCCCGCCGCCAAGTCCGCCGAGGACCACTACACGCAGGGCGTCACGCTCATGAACCTGGGCCGCTGGGACGAAGCGCGCGAGCACCTGGACCGCGCCCGCAAAGCCTCCCCAAAGGCCGACCACATCGTCTACGCCATGGCGGCACTCGACTGCCTGACCGGCGAAGCCGATTCGGCGATGCAGAACCTCAAGGTCGCCATCCAGTTGCGCCCCGAGAACCGCTACCACGCCCGCAACGACGAGGATTTCGCCTTCCTGCAGGAAGACCCCCGCTTTACCGAACTGCTGTATCCCGAACGGGAAGGCTCCGCCGGCTGATTCACTGCTCGTCCAATGAAAAAATCTGAGGAACGCCGGTCGCCGTCGTACCGCATCGTCGCGCTTGGCGGGGGCACCGGACTTTCCGCGGTCCTACGCGGCTTGAAAGAACACATCGCCGAGCGCGGCAAGCGGCACGCGAAGCAGCCGATCGCGGACCTCACGGCCGTCGTCACTGTCACCGACGACGGCGGCAGCTCCGGCCGCTTGCGCCGCGAATATCGGGTCCTTCCGCCGGGCGATATCCGCAACTGCCTGGTCGCTCTTTCGCGCAACGAACACTTGATGGGCGATCTTTTTCAATACCGGTTCCCTGCCGGCCGCGGGCTCGCGGGCCACAGCTTCGGCAATCTGTTTCTCACCGCGCTGACGAACGTCACCGGAGATTTTCCGCGAGCCGTCCAGCTGTCGGCGCAAGTGCTGGCGATTCGCGGCAGGATCTATCCATCCACGGCGCAGAATGTGACGCTGCAGGCAGAGTTAGAGGACGGGACCATCGTCGCGGGCGAAACGAACATTTCGCGCTCGCGCAAGCGTATCGCGCGCGTGCGCCTGGTTCCACGCCGGGTGCGTCCGCTGCCGGAAGTTCTCGCGGCGTTGCGCGAAGCAGACTTGATTCTCGTGGGACCGGGCTCGCTCTACACGAGCATCTTGCCCAACTTGCTGGTGGAGGAAGTCTCGGAGCTGATCGCCAATTCCCGGGCGACGCGCGTTTACATCGCGAACCTGATGACCCAGCCCGGCGAAACGCAGCACTATTCCGTGGCCGACCACATCCGCGCGATCTACGCGCACACGCGGCACAGCCTGTTCGATTGCGTGGTGATCAATCGCACGCCCATCTCGCCGCGCCTGCTGAAGCGCTATGCGGCGCAGCGGGCCGAGCCGGTCGACCCGTCGTTCGCGGAGCTCGATGCCATGGGTTTGAAATACGTAACGGGGGACGTACTCCAGCAGGGAAAAGTAGTCCGCCACGACCAATTGCGCCTGACCCAGCTTCTGCTGGATCGATTCTTAAGCCGCGGCGCAATTCGCTGAGAGTCTAGTCCCCGGTCGGCGGCTTCGGCGCGGTATAACCTTCGCGGGCGATCACGACCACTTTTTTCATCTTGCCCTTCTTGTTGGCCAGCTGCATCGGATTGCCCTGCTCGTCCACCGCCTCGACTACCAGCTTGTGGTAACGCCCGTCCTGCGGCGTCGACGGCGAAAATACCAGCGTGTACTGCGAACGCAGAAATTGCGCGACCGAGTTGAAGATCGAGGGCATCTCGCCTTCGAACCGCGGGAACCAGGCATAGCCGCCCGACATGCGCGCGAACGTGTTCAGCTGATTTTTCGCTTGCAGATACCCGATGCTCGCTCCTTCCGGCGAATAGAGATCGAGGCCCTCGGCGACTCCCACGCAAAAGATTGTTACATCGCTCTCCTTCAGGATGTGCAGCGTCTGATCCAAAGTGTGCTTGCTGAATGTGTCGAATCCGGTCGCCATTACCAGGATGGCCTTCTTCCCCTTCACGTCGCGAAGCTGGCCCACCGTTTCCAGCACCGCGTCGAACAGATTCGCCTCGCTGAAGTTCGGGAAATAGAGCGACAAGAGGTCCTGCTCCACCTGGCGCTTGTCCTGGGTAAAATCGTCCACCAGCGTCGTCTTTAGATCGAAGGTCTTGAGCGCCACCCAATCCTGCTGCTTCAGGTGATCCAAGAATGAATAGGAAAGATCCTTGGCTTCATAGGCGAACCAACCGCCGTAAAGGTTGCTGAACTCCATCAGCATCACGATGGTGATCGGCGCCTCGGTGGGAGCGAAATTCGTAATCTGCTGCCGACTGCCGTCGTCGAGAATCCGGAAGTTGTCGCGCTTCAGGCCGGTCACGATGTTCCCGTCCTGGTCGGTTACGACGGCTTCCACGGCCACTAGGTTCGATTGCACTGAAATCGCCACCTGCGGCGGTGGCGGCAGTTGGCTGGCCGGCTTCTGCCCCTGTGATTGTCCCGGAGCGGGCGGAGCCGGCTGTGAAGGCTCACGTGTCGGAGCCGGTGCCTGCGGGCCCTCTTGCTGCGCCAGAGCGGTCCATGCATCGGAGGGTATCCCCAATGCCGCAATAAGCGCGCCCATCAGGGCGATGCGAAACCACGATTTTATACGCATAAATTCCTCAGTTCGCTTGGATGCCTCGGAGCAGGCGGTGGATGGTCCGTTGCAATCCAGAAAACCGCCCCCGGGGCCGCCGACAGGCCTCTTCAGCCGCAATGATAGTATTAATTGTAACCCCTTGGCATTCACTTTCAGATTTATCCGGAGGCAAAAGGATGGCGCGGACGCTTCGCCGTGTCGTGATCAGGATCATTCTCACGCTGACGTCAGCGGCCCCGGTTTCCGCGCAGAATCACGCGCGGCCCGCCGCGCACGCACTGGGCAACGCTCCGATTCAGGCAGCCTCGACGCAGGTTGCGCCCGCCTCCGGCGCCGATACTTCACAGATCGCGAGCGACGCCCTCGGCTGGCTGCAAAATCTGATCCGCATCAATACGACGAATCCGCCCGGAAATGAGCTCGTTGCCGCCAAATACATAGCGGGTCTGCTCGACAAGGAAGGCATTCACTCCGAAATTTTCGAAAGCGCGCCCGGCCGCGGCTTCATCGTGGCGCGGCTTTCGTCGAGCGCCATGCCCGATCCATCGAAAGCCCTGCTGCTGATGGCCCATCTCGACGTCGTCGGCGCGGACAAATCGAAGTGGGCCGTCGATCCCTTCAGCGCCGCCATGCAGGACGGATACCTCTACGGCCGCGGAGCGGTCGACGACAAAGGAATGCTCGCGGCGAATCTCGCCGTTTTCATTCAACTCAAACGCTCCGGCGCGCGCCTGAACCGCGACGTAATTTTTCTCGCCGAAAGCGACGAAGAAAATGGCGGCGCCCAAGGCATCAAATTCGCGATCGACAAGCACTGGGACAAGATCGCCGCCGGCTTCGCCCTCAATGAAAATGGCCGCGTGATCGTGAAAAACGGCAAGCCGGTCTACGTCGGCATTCAGACCGACGAAAAAGTCGCCGTGAACGTGGACGTCATTGCCACCGGCACCGCCGGTCACGCCTCCGTCCCGCGCAAGGACAATCCCATCACGCATCTCGCAGCCGCGATGGCGAAGATCGGCGCGTACGAAGCTCCCGTGCAGTTCAATTCCGTCACGCGCGCCTATTTCGAGGGCCTCGCCCCCACACAGGACGAGGACACGCGGAAGTGGATGCAGGCGCTCGGCAGCTCCGACCGTGGAGAACACGCCGCGCGCTTGATCTCCGACGAAAATCCGACCTGGAATGCGATGCTGCGCGACACGGCGACCCCGACCATGCTTCAGGCCGGCATCCGCCAGAACGTCGTGCCTTCGGAAGCGCGCGGCGTCGTGAACGTGCGATTGCTTCCCGGAAATCAGCTCGATCCGCTGCTCGCGAAGCTGAAGCAGATCGTGAACGATCCGGCAGTGCGGTTTGAAGTCGAGCCCGACGGCGGCGAGGCCGCGCCCTCGTCATCCCAGGCAACCGATCTCTACGCCACGATCGCGCGCAATGCGGCGCAGAAATTTCCCGGCGCTCCCGTTCTGCCGTACATGTCCACGGGATTCAGCGATTCGTGGGAATTGCGCATGCGCAACGTGCAGGCCTATGGGCTGGTGCCCTTCCCGCTGACCGACGAAGACTTCGCGCGCGTCCATGGCGACAACGAACGCATCCCCGTCGATTCTTTCCGCAAGGGCGTTGAATTCCTCTACGCCATCGTCAACGATTTCGCCGCCGCGAAGTAGCGGGAAGATCCGCACGCCCCTCGAAAAAAAGTGTCGATTGAAAAGTGACTCAGTTCAGCCAGTCGCCGGGCCGCGAAGGCGGTTTTTCGCGGTGGTCGCGCACGTACACCTCGAATTTCTTGCGCAGCCGCCGCCGCTTCCAATCCGAGAAGAAGTTGCGGGGAGAATAGAGGAACGATCCGCGGCGCAGGTAGATGTAGCCCACGAGCATCCCGCCGAGATGGCAGATGTGGCTGACATTGTCTCCCGTGGATCCGATCGTGCCGAAAAATTCGATCGCACCCATGACGATCACGAAAATCCGCATCGATACCGTCACGGGCAGCGGAAACATCCACACGCGCCGATCCGGCAGCACCACCGCGTTCGCCAGCAGAATTCCGTAAATCGCGCCCGACGCGCCGATCGTCGGAATCAGCGAACTCCCGTGGCCATGCGGGTCCAGCAGCGTCTTCACAGCGATGTTGATCAGGCCCGCGCCAACGCCGCATAGAAAAAAGTAAGTGTAGAACTTTCGGGAGCCCCAGGTGTGCTCAAGGTCGGCGCCGAACATCGCGAGATACAGCAGGTTGATCAGGATGTGCAGGATTCCCGAGTGAAGAAACAGGTAAGTGAACGGCTGCCACAGCCGGAAGCCGTGCGTCACGCCCCAAGGCACCAGCCCAAACCACGTCAGCCAGAAATCCCTCCCGGGTGCGCCATAGATCAGCTGCGAAAGCTCTTGGAGGACGAAGACACCAACGCAGGCGAGGCAGATCGTCTTGATCGCGCGCGGGAAATATCCGCCGATGTCGAACCGGTAGCCGTAACCGCGCGAGAAGGTGCCCACGATCCCTGAGTTTACGGACTTGGCATCCGGGAGTCAAAAACTAGCGGGGCTCGCGAGGCTTTGCCGTCGCCACAATGTTTCCCACCCCGGGAAGCGCTCCACCGGATCGTCACCGGAGCGGAATCACCCGGAGCGAGCCCTTTTGTTCCGCACCCGCGCGTAGCGGAGCGCGACGCTGCCGTCCGGATAAGCCTTGCACTCGGTGAGCTTGAAATCCCGTTGCGGAAAGCTGGGAGGGAATGCTGGCCGGCCGTCTCCGAGCAGGATCGGCACGAGGCCAATAAAAAGCTCATCCACTAAATCTGCCTGAAGGAAGCTTCGCGCAAGCTCGCCGCCGCCTCCAAGGTAGATATCCTTGCCCTTGCGCGCCTTGAGCTTCGCCACGAACGGTTTCAGCGGCCCGTTGACGACCTCGTAGCCCTTGCGCTTGCCGGGCTTCATGCGCCGGGAGAAAACGTAATTCACGAAGCCGGGCATTTCCGGCGCGCCCTCTTCTTCCTGCAGCGCCTGAGAAACGCGGTGGGTTTTCCGCCCCATGAGGACCGTGTCGATCTTCGAGAAGAACTCCATCATCACGGCTTCGCCTTCCTTGGTCATCTTCAGGTAGTCCATCGAATCGTCCTTGCGGGCGATGTAGCCATCGATGGTCATGCCGAAGCCGTAGATAATCTTGCGTTTCATCGCTCCATTGTTGATGGCGACAAAGAAGCCGTCAAGACCGTTTCCCGATGCTTGATCGGACGAGTGGGACTGGACTATAGTTCCGGCCATGGCAACCGCACCGATAACGCACTCGCAAAGCCGCCTGGAGCTGATTCTGGTGCAGGCGGAAGACAAGACCGCGCTCCAGGGCCTGCTGTGGGAGCCGCAGAAAGCCGGCGATTCGCTGGTTCTGATGGTGCCGGGGGGCACCACGGGGGCGGCGCTGTTTCCGGCGCACGATTACTCGCCGCTGGCCAACCTGCTGACGGACAAGGGCTACGCATTCCTGCTTTCCAACATGCGCGCCTCGTACAACAACCCTTACGCTGAATATGCCGATGCGGTGAAGGACATCGCCGCGTTCGTCGCTTACGCGAAATCGAAGGGTTACGCGCGGATCGCGGTCCTGGGCATCAGCCTGGGCGGCCCCCGCATGGCGCAGTACGTGGCCGAGCGGAACGACCCGGCGGTGAAGGCGGTGGGCTTCATCGCTTCGATCCCGTCGCCATATCTGGAGTTTCAAGTTCGGAGCAGCGAAGCGGACAAGCGACGCCTGGAGGACACGCTCAAGCACGCGCGCGAATTGGTCGCCCAAGGCAAGGGGCAGGAACCCGTCGGGTATGCGAACTGGTTTCCCGGCGCCGTGTCGATTATGGGATCAGCAAAGATGCTGATCAGTTTCTTCGGAGCGCCGAGCGATCCGAGCGCGCCCAGCTCCGTCAAGTACGGACCGAAAATCAAAGTGCCGGCCCTGGTGATTCACGGCGACAGCGACGAGCTGGCCCTCCCGCCGAATGCGCAGAAGATTTACGACAGCCTGACGGCATCGCCGCAGCGCGATTTGGTCTGGGTGAAGGGCGCGAGCCACTATTTGACGCCCGGACCTCTCGCGGAGTCCTACGCCAACCTGACTACCGATTGGCTCGTGAAGAACTTCCCCGTCTCCCCTCGCTAACCGGAGGCCATCTGGCGGTTGCCGCAGCTTCAGTTGCGGCGCGGCCTGCCTCTCGACTACCATGGCCCTGCGAAAACAGGAGCCTCCCGTGAACAAGCGCAAACTCGGCAATTCGAATCTCGAAATCGGCCCGCTGGTCTTCGGCTGCAATATCTTTGGCTGGACCGCGGACGAGCCGACATCCTTCAAGCTGCTCGACGCGTTCGTCGCATCCGGCCTGAATATGATCGACACCGCCGATGTCTACTCGAAATGGATTCCCGGGCACGTGGGCGGAGAATCCGAGACGGTCATCGGCAACTGGCTCGCCAAGCGTGGCGGCCGCGACAAAGTCTTGATTGCCACAAAGCTCGGCGTGGAAATGGGCCCCGGCGAAGGCGGCCTGTCGAAGGCCTACATGCAGCGCGCTGTCGAACGTTCGCTGAAGCGCCTGCAAACCGACTACATCGACCTCTACCAAGCGCATCGCGACGATACCGAGACTCCGATGGAGGAGACGCTCGAAGCCTTTGCCGCGCTGATTCGCGCCGGAAAGGTGCGCGCGATCGGCGCGTCAAATTTCAAGGCCGACCGCCTCGCCGAAGCCCTGCGCGTCAGCGCCGCCCACGGACTGCCGCGCTACGAAAGCCTGCAGCCCTGGTATAACCTCTACGACCGCTTCGACTACGAAGGCGATCTCGCCAACCTCTGCCAGCGCGAAAACATCGGCGTGATTCCCTACTTCGGCCTCGCCAGCGGATTCCTCACCGGGAAATACCGCTCGGAAAAGGATCTGGAAGGAAAGCCTCGCGGCTACCGCGTGAAAAACATGATGAACGAGCGCGGGTACCGCATCCTCAAAGCGCTCGACACGGTTTCAGCCGACATCGGCGCCACGCCCGCGCAAATTTCGTTGGCCTGGCTCGTGGCCCGCGGAGTCACCGCGCCCATCGCCAGCGCCACCACTCTCGATCAATTCAAGGAATTGCTCGGCTCGACCACGCTGAAACTCAGCCCCGATGCGGTGAAGCTGCTCAACGACGCAAGCGCCGGCGCCACCGCCGAAGCCGCCATACACTAGGTATTGCGGTGGAAGCATGGGGCTTAAGCCCCATGAAAATATGATCCTCGGGCTTTAGCGCTGGTTTTGTGGGTCGTAGCTTCAGCTACGACATCAGCCCGCCAGGGAAAAGACGGGCTTCAGCCCCTGAAGTTCCCGACCGCCGCTAAACCGAGCGGCTTCTCAATTGCCTTCTAACAGGCTGCGGAAAAAGGCAGTGAAGAGTGTCCCCAGGCGCTGAAGCGCATTGAGTGCAAGTCCTTTATGTCGGAGCTGAAGCTCCAACCCCCTAAAAAGCGCCCTTTTTCCGCAAACTGCTAATGCCGTGCCATCAGCAAATGCACTTCGGGCGGTATCGGCGCCACATCGATCGACACGTTAATGCACGCCGGCTTCCCGCTCGCGAATGCCGCCTTGATCGCCGGACCGAGATCTTTGATCTCCGTGACGCGCTGTCCAAAACAACCAAAAGCCTCCGCAACTTCATGGTAGTTCGCGTCGCGCAGCTCCGTCCCAAGCAAGCGGTTCTTGCCCGACACAATTTCCTGAAAATGCTGCGACGCCGCCCAGCTGTGGTTGTTCATAACCACCGCGACAATCGGCAGCTTGTGCCGCGCCATCGTGTCGAATTCCGCGATCGTGAACCCGATCGCTCCGTCGCCGACCAGGCACAGCACCGGCCTCTTAGGGTTCGCCACCTGCGCGCCAAGCGAAAGTCCCAGCCCAAATCCCACCGCGCCCAAAAATCCGTGCGTGATGTACCCGCCCGGACGATTCTGGCGGATCACCTCGTTCATCCAGTGATACGCCTCGGCGCCGTCACCGATTACGATCGTGTCTTCCGGCATGTTGTCGACAATCGCCGACACCGCCTGCAGCGGATGAATCGGCGGGCCCGTGCGGTTCAAATCCTCCTGCATGCGCTTGCACCGCTCGACCTTGGCATTGCGCACAGTCTGCTGCCACTTGCTGCGGTCCGGCCACTTCTCCGATTTCGCGCGCGCATTCAACGCCCGCAGCGTCTCGCGCGGATCGGCCACGATCCCCACCGCCGCCTGCCGCAGCCGCCCGATCTCCTTCGCATCGACCTCCACATGAATGATCTTCGCCGCCAGCGGCACCGCCAAATCGCTCATGCCCAGCGTGAAAAGGCCGAACCGCACGCCCAGCGCCAGCACCAGATCGGGCCGCTGGTCCGCCGCCGACAGGTCCGCCATCTTGTGATACGTCCCGCCGTACAGCGGGTGATTGCTCGGCAACAATCCGTGCGCCTGAAAATCCGAAAACACCGGAATCCCCGCGACTTCAGCGAACGCGCGCAGTTCATCGCCCGCATCGGAAAAATACGCGCCCACGCCCGCCATGATCACCGGCCGCGCCGCGCTCTTCAGCAGCTGAATCGCGTCTTCGATCGCCTTTACCTGCGGCTGCGCCGGTGACTCGATCAGCACGCGCTCCGGAATCTGCACGGATTCTTCGTCCACCTGCGTCATCAGCACATCGATGGGAATGTCGAGCAGCACCGGCCCTGTCGGCACCGACGTCGCCATGCGCACCGCCTGCGCCACCAGCCGCGGAATCGTCTGCGTCACGGTGATCCTGTGCGCCCACTTCGTGATCGGCGTGGCGATGGCCACCTGATCCAGTCCGGATTGCAGCGTGTTCGTTTCCGCCTCGGCCAAGCCGCTCGATCCCGTGATGTAGAGCACCGGCGTGCGGTCCAGATACGCATTCGCGAGCGATGTGATCACGTTCGTGAATCCCGGCCCCGCCGTCACCATCGCCACGCCGAGCCCGCGCGTCGACCGCGCGTAGGCTTCGGCAGCGTGCCCCGCCGCGACCTCGTGCCGCGTGTCGGTGATCGGAATCTTGTGATCCAGGCACGCCTGGAAAATCGTCTCCAGATGCGCGCCGTGCAGACCGAAAATATTCTTTACGCCCGCCTTCACCAGCGTGCGTACGACGAGTTCCCCACCCGTTACCTTCGCCATGTCCCCTTACCTCGATTGCCGCCAATCGCCTTCGATCCTGCCCGGCCGGCGCCGGACTAGAACTGATCGATTTTGGCGGCCAGAATGAAATCGCTTTCACTCAAGCCATTAATGCTGTGCGTCCACGTGGTCACTTCCGCCTTGCCCCACGCGAGAAAAATATCCGGATGATGCCCCTGCGCCTCGGCCAGCGCTCCCACCTTATTCACAAACGCGAGCGCCTGCACGAAATCCGGAAACTTGAATGCGCGCGTGATGTGGTGCCCATCGATAACCTTCCATTGCGGCATCTGCTTCGCGAGCGCCTCGAGCTCCTTGCCTGCCAGCGGCGGCACTCCTCCCCGGCATGGAACACAGTTCTTGCTGGCAAGTTCGCTCATGGAATCCACCCTCCTCGACTCATTCCCCACCGGGATTGTACCGGAAGCCGCGCCGCGAACCTAGCCACGCGCCGCCCATCCGCCTCGGCATATGTGGAGTGCGGGAGCTTGCTCCCGCTGCCTGCGGGCGAAGCTCGCTTCGCCCGCTCCTCCCATGTCATTCGTATCTGCGTTTCTGCGTCTCTGCCGTGAACTCTGGTTTTCTCTGTGCCTTCCCCGTTTTCTGTGGTTAGTCTTAACGTCGTTCCCCGCAATCGAACTCCACAAATTTTGGTATCCTTGCACGAACGCGATTCAAACAACTCAAAAGGGACGGAACATGCCGGACGAACTCCAGGAATTGCATGAGCATGCAGAACGAGGCGCGGAACAAGGCAGCCTCGCGCCCGTGACGATCACCATGGCGATTCTCGCCGTGCTCGTCGCCGCCGTTTCGCTGCTCGGCCATCGTGCCCACACCGAGGAACTTCTCCACCAGACCGAAGCCACCGACCAGTGGGCCTACTATCAGGCCAAGGACATTCGCCGGCACACCTACGAGCTGTTCATCGACGAGATCTCCGTCTTCACCGTGCAGAATGGCGAGCAGATCGACAAAGTAAGGGAAAAATACGAAAAAGAAGTCGAGCGCTACCGCGACCAGCAAAAAGACATCGAATCCGAGGCGAAAAAAGCGCAAGACGACGTGAAGCGCGAAGGTCGCCGCGCCGACCGCTACGATCTCGGCGAAGTAATGCTCGAAGCCGCCCTCGTGATCTGCTCGATCACGCTGCTGACACGCAAGCGCCTCTACTGGGGAATGGGATTGGTGCTCGCGCTGCTCGGCGTCGCCGTCGCTTCCGCCGGCTTCCTGGTTCGATAAACGGTGGAAGCGCGGGCCTTTCAGGCCCGCGAAAAAGCGTTCTGGATGATTGGGCTTCGGCCCGGGACCGGAATTCACTTGCCAGATACCCGAACTCGCCAACGCTCAACGTTTTCCTGAGGCCACCGCCCGCGCTTCCACATACTCGCGCACGTACGCCGCGAACGCCGCCTGCAGCTTCTGCATCGCGGGCAGCGGTGTCGTCGGAATCTCATGCCCGTTGATTTCGCCGACCGCGATCAGATTGCGATTCGTGGACGAAATAAACACTCCGTCGGCGGAATAGAGGTCCAGGGGGCGCAGCGTCCTCTCCTCGACCTCGACACCCGCTCCCGCGCCAATATCGAGCACCACGCCGCGCGTCACGCCCTCCAGGCACCCGGACGATACTGGCGGCGTCAGCACGCGCCCCTCGCGCACGCAGAAAATATTAGCGGCCGTGCACTCGGCCACTTCCCCGCGCTCGTTCAGCAGCACGACCTCGTCGTACCCGTCCTGCTGCGCTTCCAACAAATTCCACACGTTGTTCAGCCACGAGGTTACCTTCACGCCCGCCAGCGGCGACGCCGCATGCCGCCCGTGCTCGCGCAGCGACAGCCTCACCGGCTCGCGATGCGGCGGCAAATCCGCCGAGCAGATCAGCAGGTCCGCCTTCGGCATCTCCTCATCGCTGCGCCAGTAGCCGATCTGGTTGCAGATCACGTAAATTCGCGCGCAGCCCTCGCGCACCCGGTTCGCGCGCAGCACCTCGTGCAGATTCGCCAGCACCGTTTCCTCGGAAAACGGAAATGGGCAGTGCGTCCTCTCCGCGTCGCGCGACACGCGTTTCCAATGCCGCTCGTACGCGAACGGAATTCCCTCCACCACGCGCATCGTGGTGAAAAGCCCCCAGCCGCTCATCAGCCCCGCTTGGCCCGGCGACAGCCGCGCTTCCTCGATCGGTAGCAGCCGCCCGTTGTGAAAGACAATGCGATGGATCATTCACTCCCCCGCATCATTGTATCGTAGAAAACACACGCGCCATTTCGCGCGTGTCCTATTGCCGAACACTTCCGAGCGCCGCCACGCGCCGCTCCAGCTCGCCCGCGATATCCTCGGCGGCATCGCTCTCTCCGAACTTCACGGGCGCGCCAATCGAAACCCGAATCCACCCCGGCGGCGCCCAGCTCTTCTCCGCGATCCGCCGCTCGTAGAGCCCTTCGAGCCGCACCGGCACCACCGGCACCTTCAGCCGCGCGGCCAGCAGCCCAATCCCCGCTCGAAACGGCGCGATTCGCCCGTCGCGCGTCAATTCGCCCTCCGGAAACACCAGCACGCTCCAGCCGCGATCGATCAAATCTCCCGCGAACGCAAAACTCTTCCGAAATCCCGACACCCGCGGCAACGGAAACACGTTGTAAATCGCGGTGACCAGAAAATATTTCACGCGATCGATTACGCCCGCGAAAAATCCCCGGTCCGCGGCGGGATTCCTCATCAACGCCAGCCGCTCGCCAACCATCGCCACCGCCAACCGCCGACGCAGCCGCCCCGGCAGCGCCTCCAGCACATACGCCGGATCGAGATACGCCTCGTGGTTCGACACGACCAGCACCGGCCCGCGCACGCCGCGAAGATTTTCCCGCCCATGCACGCGGGGCCACGCCAGCAACAGCATCGCCGGCCGCGCCACGCAGTTCTGCACTGCAAATCGAAACACCCGCGCTGGCCATCGTTGCGCCCATCGCGCGTATGGAAACACCGCCGCGCGCGCCGCCGGCTGCTCCACCAGCCCTTCGAGTTCCCTCACGCTGTCCGCCGACGCAAACTCCGTCTCGCTCAAATCCACCTGATAGCGGTCTTCGAGCGCGCTCAACAGCTCCACGCGCTCAACGGAACTCAGCTGCAATCCGCTCGCATCACTCGGCAACGCGCGCCCGTGCGACACCCGCGCATAAATCTCCGCGAGCGGGCCAGGCGCCGCGCCCGCACGTGCGCCCGCCCTCGCCACCGCAGCGCCCTCGCCGAACTGTGTCTCCACCGCCTCGCGAATCCGCGCAAGCAGCGGCTTCTGCGTCGGCGTGCGCGGAAAATCCTTGTCCGGCCACACAAGCCATCGCCGCATCTGTTGAAACGGCGCCAGCCGCGCATTCGCCCGCTGCACAATCTCGGCCGCAACCGCAGCTGTGGCGCCGGTCCCTTCGCCCGCGCCCGCCTCGCGCAGCAAAAGCACCGCGCACGGCTCCGCGTTCCCATCCCGCGCCAGCCCCACCACCACGCAATCGCGCACCCCCGGCTCCTTCCGCAGCTCCGCCTCCAGGTCCCGTGGAAAGACCTTCAATCCCTCCGGCGTGACGATCACATTTTTCTGCCGCCCTTTGAAATATAGGTTTCCGCTGGCATCGCGTTCACCCAGATCCCCGGTGTGAAACCATCCATCGGCGTCGAGCACCGGCGTGACACCCGCTTCTTTCCAATATCCCGACGCTACGTTTTCGCCGCGCACCAGAATTTCGCCGTCGTCCGCGAGTTTCACTTCCAGTCCCGGCAGCGTCTTCCCAATCGATCCTTTTCCCAGCCGGAACGGATGATTCAAGCTCACCAGCGACGTCGTCTCCGTCAGCCCGTATCCCTGAATCACCGCGTAGCCCAGCCGGTCCCAAAACTGTTCCGCCGCCGCCGGCAGCGCCGCGCCTCCCGAAACGATCGCCCAGAATCGCCAGCCGAACTTCCTGCGTATCTCCCGGAACCGCCACCAGCGTTTCAAGAAATGCTCGCCCTGGCTCTCCCGCACGTCGTGCTCGAATTTTTCACGCCGCCCGTGTGCCTCCAACTCGCGCTCCACGTGATCGCGCAGCGATTCGATCAGCCGCGGCACCGTCACCAGCACCGATACGCGCTCCGCCCGAATCGCGCGCGTCACCTCGGCCGGATTGAACGTGTCGAGAAATATCGATGTGGCGCCCAGCACCTGCGGAATGAAAATCCCGAGCAGTTGGCCGAAGACGTGGCTGAGCGGCAGCAGATCGAGAATTTTCAGCGGATGGAAAATCCGCTCGTACCGCCGGTATTTCTCGATCTCGTTTGCGATCGGCTCGAGGTTCGCCAGCAGATTCCCGTGCGTCAGCACCACTCCGCGCGGCTCCGCCGTCGTCCCCGACGTGAAAACGATCTCGACTGGATCGCCGCGCCCGGCCGCCACCGGCGAAAAATCCCGCGCGCCGTCGCCGCCATTCGCGCCCGCCTCGAACAATTCCTCAAGTCCAACCGACGCAACTCCGCCACCCGGCAGCGACAGCCCCTTGCCCAAAACCACCAGCCGGACTCCCGCATGCTCCGCCACGCGCCGCGCAAACTCCCGGTCGCTGGTCATGTCCATCGGCACCGCCACGGCGCCCGCGAACATGCATCCCAGAAACGCCGCGACCCACTCGCCCGAGTTTTCGCCCCACAGCAGCACGCGGTCGCCCTTCGCGATTCCCCGCGCGCCCAGTTCCGCGGCAAACCGTGCCGCCGCGCGCCTTAAATCGCCGTACGACCAGCGCACCGTGCGATAGCCGCTCCGCCACGCAACGGCCGGCTCGCTCGCCGGACGCGAGTCCTCGCCGAAATATTCAAGCAGTGATTGCCGGGCCATGGTTCCCCGAGTTTCGCAGTTTTCCCCTGGGATCGCCAATCTCCCGATTGGCGATCCTCGCGATGCCTGCCTTCGCGCACCCAGCCTACGTCGTCATTCTGAGCGGAGTGACCGGACGTCTTTGCCTTTCGTCCCGCTCTTGCGGGACGTCCCGGTCACGAAGTCGAAGAATCTCTCTTCCAGGGTCGGCCATTCGCCTGCACCCAAAAACAAAAGCCCGGCGGGAACTCATTCCCGCCGGGCCTCCGAAAAACGAATTGGTTTCGAAAAATTACTGCTGTTGCTGCGGTTGCTGTTGGTTCTGCTTCGCCAGATCCGCCTTCACCGGATCAGCCGTGATGCTCGAGCCGGGCTTCTGATAGCGCGTCAGGAACGGCATGAACGGCGTGACCTCGAATGGCATCTTTTCCCGCGCCGAAAGCAGCGCTACCGGCTTCGACTTCAGCATTTCCACCTGGTCGGTCCACGGATCGAGCTTCAGACGCGCTCCGATCGGCAACGCCGAAATCTGGTCGACCTTGTCGGGCTGCAGCGCGGGCCCGGCAGACGACAGCGCCGAGGTGAACGTAATCCCGTTGCCGATGTGCGCGCTGATCAGCGCCGGCAGGTTCTTCTGCTGCGCGTCCAGCTGCTTCAGGAACAGGCTCGCTGGCCCGAGCTTGTCCTTGTAAGGCGAATTCTTCAGAAGTTCGATCGCTTTCACGTTCGCGGCTTGAATGTCCGCCGGCGTGTCGCGGAACGAAAAATGATTCAGCGCCTCGACGGTCGAAACGTTCGTCGTATCGTTGAATCCCCATTGGTCGGTCGAGGGTTTCGTCACGATGATCTGCGCCAGTTCCTGCGCCAGCATCGTCGCCAGGCTCGCCTCGTCCGGAAGCACGTCGATCAATCCCCGGCTCAGCACGATCGTGTGGCCGATCGAGAACGATTCCAGCGTCCCGGTCAGCATCACTCGGCAGTGAATCTCCGGCTGGATGTCCAGGTTGTTCGTGACTTCGATGTTGTTGACCACCGTCTCCAGAACTTTGTCCACTTCTCCCGCAGGCGCCAGCAATCCCGTCCTCTGCAGGCGCTCGATCACGTTGATTTCCGCCTGATGCTGCCATTCCCGCTCCGCTTCAATCGGCGAGCGGTCCTGCTGCGTCGTCGTCTGGTCCTTGATAGCCGTCGCAGCTTCGATGGTCATCTGGCTGAACTCTTCTTCGCGCTGCGTATTCTTCAGATCGTAGCCCCACAGGCGGGTCTGCGCCTTGAAGCGCACGTGGTTCCCCAGAAATTCCTTCAGGTCCGATTCCTGGCTGAAAATGAACGCCGGCAGCCACATTCCCGGCTGCACGTTCATGCGCCAGCTGTCGAAGTGCAGGTTGTAGCTGTTGATGCCCGCCAGCGGCGTGTACACACCGTTGAACCGCACGATCGTGAATCCCTGATCTTCGGCCCACACGCGGCCCTTGAAGCGGCCCTTGCCCGATTTCGGCAGCGGGGTTACGTCGAAAACCAGGCAGCGCACTTCTCCCAAAAACTCGCGGCCCACGTAGTCGAACTGATAGTGCTGCCGGTCGAAGAACATGTTGTCCAGATAGACCATCTGGAGGAAGCCCTCGGGAATGTACGACGACGTGAAGTAGTCCGAAACGTGCGACAGCGGATTCAGCTCGCCCATCTTGCTCTTCTTCTTGTCGAGCATGGAATTGTCGACCACGCCCTTCGCGAGATTCGCCTGACCGAGGAAATAGTGGTCCCTCACCGGAATCGCGCCCATCTGCGCATCCGGCTTCATGTCCTGAATGTAGGTCTCGATGATCGGGTTGTAGCGCCGGATCGTCGCGTTTTCGTCGTGCTCGCGCGCGATCATCCGGTCAACGGCCTGGTTGACCGTCGTGATCGCCGCAATCGCATCTCCGGGTTGCTGCTGTTGTGGCTGCGTCGTGTCCGCTGCCGGTTTCGTTTGCGCGCCGGCTGCCCCCGCATAGGCGCCCAAAAGGACGATCGACAGTGAGAGATTTTTCCAGATCCGCATTCCGTTCCCCTTTCAGTTCGCCAATCAATACGCCAATTCGAATGTGATGTGCGCCACGGCGGGAAAATCCACCGGCTGCCCGTTCTGCGTTGCCGGTTTGAACTTGATCTGGCGCGCCGCCGCCATGGCCGCCTCATCCAAACCATATCCCAGCCCGCGTACAACGCGCTCTACTTGCACGTCACCCGACGCCCGGAAAACCACTTGCACCAGAACGTCGCCTTCAATTCTCTTCGCGCGCCCCTCATCCGTGTAAACCGGCTTGGGCTTGTAAAGTATTTCGACCGGATTCGTGTTCGAAACCGCGGCCGTCTGTTTCACTCTGGGAGCATCGGCAGCCTTCTGATCGGCGAACACTCCCTGCTGCACCGTGCCCCGCGCTCCGCCACCACCGTTACCGCCCAGTGCAACCCCGTTTCCAAATCCCGTGCTCGCCACCACTCCCTTCGCGCCCTTCGCTCCGCCCGTGCCGTTTCCGACTCCGGCGCCCGTGGGCATATCGAATCCGCCCTGCAGCGCGATGTTCGGGTTGCGACTCGTGTTGTTATTCGCCGGAACTCCATTCGGATCGCCAAAGCCGCCGGTCTGCACCTGCTCGCGCGGCTTTCTCAAAGTAGGAATCGCGGAGCTTCCAAGCGTTTGTGGGAATTCCTTCGCGACCTCGACCATATCGGGCGTGGCGATCTTCTTCTGAGCTACCTGCTTCACAACCGGCGCGCTGAAAGCCGTGGTGTAAATCTTCGGTTTCGGCAGTTGGACTTCAGGCTTCGGAATCTCTTTGACGACCAGGGGCTTCTTCACCGGCACCGGCTTCTGCGGCGGTGGCTGCGGCTTGTAGGGCTCGATCACCGGAGCCTCCAGGGGCGTGGTCCAGTAATGCTGCGCCGCCTCAAACTTCGCAGGGATCAGCAGTGGGATCACGATCACGGCGACCAGCGCGACGCATTCCAGCCCAAGGCCCGCGCCGAACGAACCCCAGCGCTTCTTCTCCTCTGGCAGTAACGCTTCATTGAATACAGGTCGATTCTTTACTGGTGCCATATCTTCACCCCGAATGCCCTAGTAGGCTGATTGGTGTGCGCCGACACAACTCCCACACAGTATTTTAGTACTAGAACCGAGGGCCGGAGTGAATAGGACTCGGGTACTATTCTATCCTCGCCAGTGCCGAAAGCGATAACGCAATTCAGTGTGCACACCCGGTTAGTCTCTACCCTAATCGGACCCGACGCTCTGCTCATTACCCCATTCGGTTGTCCTAACACGATGCAGAACGTTCCGTTGCGAAGGCATTCCGAAAAGTTATAGATGCCCCGCGTAGCACTCGGGATAGCTGGGAATGCTCCAAATTTTGGAACAAGTTCCCAAGCGCCTTTGAAACAGGCACTTCGGAGCACGGGTGCTGGGTGCACCGTGCTCCGAATGCCTTAGTCTTCTCGCCTGACGCCTAGTGCGACTCGATCACCATGTACTGCGTCACGCCGCCTTGCACTTCAACCAGCAGCAGCACCGACTGCTTTCCTGCGGTTGCCAGCTCCTGCTTGTACTCTGCCACGTTGCGCACGGGCTTGTGATTCACTTCCAGAATCACCATCCCGCGGTCGAGCCCGGCGGCCGCCGCCGCGCTCGATGGATCAACCGACGTAACCACCACTCCGCGAGTCCCCGCCGGCAGTTGCAGCTGCTGCATGGCATCGGGAGTCAACTCCTGCACGTTGACGCCCTCGAGCCCGCCGCCGCTGCTTTCACCCGGCGCCGATTCCGCGGTCTTGTCGTTCGGTAGTTCGCCAAGCGTCACATTCACGTCCTCCGTCTTGCCGTCACGCGAAATCTGCAGCTTGACGGTCGTTCCCGGCGCAGTCTGCGAAACGCGCAGCCGCAAATCGTTGGCCGATTCCACCTGTTGCCCGTTGAGCGTGAGGATCACGTCTCCGTCCTTCAGCCCCGCCTTCGCCGCCGGAGCATCCGGCTTCAATCCGCTCACCAGCGCGCCGCCCGGCTTGCTCAATCCAAACTGCTTCGCAAGCGCCGGCGTTACGTCCTGCGGATAAAGCCCCAGGTAGCCGCGCACCACTTTCCCGTGCCCGACGATCTGGTCCATCACCGGACGCGCCATGTTGATCGGGATCGCGAACCCGACTCCCTGATTCCCTCCGCCGCCGCCCGTCAGAATCGCCGTGTTGATTCCGATCAGGTTGCCGTGCAAATCGATCATCGCGCCGCCGGAATTTCCCGGATTGATCGCCGCGTCGGTCTGGATGAAATCCTCATAGCCCTCGATTCCCAGCCCGTTGCGTCCCGTCGCGCTCACGATTCCCATCGTCGCCGTTTCGCCGATCCCGAACGGATCGCCGATCGCGAAAATCACGTCGCCGACTTGCAGCTTCGAGGAATCGCCAACCGCGAGCGTCGGAAGATTCGTCGCGTCGATCTTCAACACCGCGATATCCGTCTTCTCGTCCCTGCCGATCAGCTTGGCCTGGAATTCCCGCTTGTCGCTCAAGTCCACC
This sequence comes from uncultured Acidobacteriota bacterium, assembly GCA_963769415.1. GTDB lineage: Bacteria > Acidobacteriota > Terriglobia > Acidiferrales > UBA7541 > Palsa-295. The sequence continues at coordinate 137,991 of CAVYLM010000005.1, read as the reverse complement.
TTGATGTCCGTCGCGCCGTCGATCACGTGGTTGTTCGTCACGATCGTTCCATCCGAAGTGACGATCACGCCCGATCCCAGGCTCTGCTCGCGTTCATTCTGCGGTTGCTGCTGCCCCTGTCCGAACTGATCGCCGAAAAACTGCCGGAACATCGGATCGTTGAAGAACGGCATTTGCTGCCCGCGCGACTTCACGATCTTCGACGTATGAATATTCACCACCGCCGGAAGCGCCGGCTTCAGCACCGTCGCAAACCCGTTGCTGAAATTTCCCAGCGAAATCGGCTCCGCGCTTCGCGCCATCCTCAACTCCAGATTCGGCGCGCCGAACACTTCGTGCCCCGACCAATCCTTCAATCCAAGTGCGAGAATTCCACCACCGATCAGCGCCACCGCGACCACAAGCGCCGCAACCCAGCGAGGAATATGTAAAACACTGCTCTTCATGGCTGTCTCCTTTTTCCGTCGCCCTCGGCGCTCGTCGGAGCGGCGGAGGGATATGAATGCATTAGACGTATTGCCGGGCGATTTGTACCGCGGAGGAGCCCACCGCAAATCGCGTGTGACGCGGCCGCGGACGTACCGCCTTGAGGGCTACCACTATTATAGATGCAAAATCCTCGTTAAGCGTCTACGTCCTCTGAATCAATTTTCCGAGACATGCAGTCGCACATTCAGATATATCGTACCTTTCGCGCAGCGGATCTAAGCGTCGCCACATCAACTCGCCGCCACAAGTCCCCGCCATCACAGCGGATGAATCAATCGCGCGATTCCGAACGCCACCGCCGCCGCCAGTCCGCCCACCAGCGCCGTCTGCAATCCCGAGCGCCACGGTTTCACTCCCGTGAAGTGTCCCTTGATCCCGCCGAAAATCAAAAGCGCCAGCAGCGTCACGCCCACCGAAGCCCACAGCGCCGGCAAAACTTCCTTGATCAATACATAGGGCGCGAGCGGAATCAATCCTCCCACGATGTACGACACCGCAATCGTCGCCGCGCTGCGCGCCGCGCGCTTTGGATCCGGCTGCTCCAGCCCGAGCTCGAATCGCATCATGAAATCGACCCAGCGCTTCTGGTCGCCCGTGATCGCCGTGACCACCGGCTGCATCTGCGCTTCGGTCAGCCCGTATTCGCGAAACACTTTCGCCACTTCTTCCGTTTCGATCTCCGGCAGCTCCACCGTCTCGCGGTATTCGCGGTCGAGCTCGGAAGCGTAGTGCTCCGAGTCCGTCTTCGCCGCGAGATATCCGCCGAGCCCCATCGCGATCGACCCCGCCGCGATTTCGGCGATTCCCGCCGTGACGATGATTCCCGTTCCCGCCGCCAGCGCCGCCGCCGCGCTCGTCAACCCCGCCGCCAGCGCGAACGGCACCGTCAACCCGTCCGACATCCCGATCACGATGTCGCGCACCGCCGCCGTCGCCGTGAAGTGCTCCTCCACGTGACCGTGCGCATGATCGTGTGTGTGCTCGTGGCTATGTTCGTGTTGATGCGACGACGCCATTCCGCCCCTCCGCTGTACGCCTCTTCGCCTACGGTGTCATTCCGAAGGCCCGAGCCGTTCATCGGGCCGAGGAATCTCTCTTCGTGTGACGCGCTCGGCACCCGGTAGAACCCGATCAGCAACGTCCCGACCGCTTCTTATCGGCCCCCGGTTCGACGCCTCCCGCCCGGCGCGTTATAATTATCGCGCAGGAACGCCATATCGGAGGTAGATTATGTCAGCCACTTCGGCACAAGGAGCCGCTCCTCACATGAGTTTTACACTTCCGCCTCTCCCGTATTCTTTCGACGCGCTCGAGCCCTACATCGACGCCAAAACCATGGAAATCCACCACGACAAGCATCACGGCGCTTACGTCAACAACGTCAACAAGGCTCTCGAATCCAGCCCCGACCTGCAAAAACTCTCTGTTGAGGAACTCTGCGCGCAGCTCAGCAAGGTTCCCGAAAATATCCGCACCGCCGTGCGCAACAACGGCGGCGGCCACCTGAATCACACCATGTTCTGGAAGCTGATGAAAAAAGGCGGCGGTGGCGAGCCCTCGGCCGACCTCGCCGGCGCCATCAAGAGCGCCTTCGGCAGCTTCGCCGACTTCAAGACCAAGTTCGCCGCCGCCGGCACCGGCCGCTTCGGCTCCGGCTGGGCCTGGCTCCTCATTCGCGACGGCAAACTCGCCATCGAATCCACCGCCAACCAGGACAATCCCATCATGGACGGCGGCAAACCCGTCCTCGGCCTCGACGTCTGGGAGCACGCCTACTACCTTAAGTACCAGAATCGCCGCCCCGACTACATCGAAGCCTGGTGGAACGTCGTCAACTGGTCCCAAGCCGCCGACAACTACGCATCAGCAAAGAAGTAGCGCTTGGCGCTGGTTTTGTAGCGCCGCCCTTTACGGGCGGCATCTTGGTCTTGCATTCCGAAAACGACCAGAATGCCGCGCTGAAGCGCGGCGCTACAAATGCACTCTACAGCCCGGCTTAGCCCCTGGCCTGCGTGCGCCGCTGGTTTTGTTGCACGCCCTTCATGGGCGGCAGCATCTTGGTTTGGGCCCCTGTAGGGCAGCCCTTCACCGGCTGCATGTCTGCCACCACCATGCCACGATCGCTCAAGCGCAAAAACATTCGCCTGCGGCCCGAAAACTATCGTGGACAACAACTCTACTTCCTCACCCTCTGCTTTCATAATCGGGCCCGGACAGGTGCCGATTCTCGCTTAGCATCCTGGCTCATCGAACGGATGCGATCCCACGCGGAGACAAATGCATTTCTCGTTCACGCCTATTCGATCATGCCGGACCATGTGCATCTCCTGGCGCACGGCGCCAAGCGTGACAGCGACCTCCTTAAGTTTGTCGAGGCTTTCAAGCAGGACACCGGCTTCCATTTCCACTCAAGAACCAGTCGCCGCCTGTGGCAGTTCAAGTATTACGACCACATCGTTCGGAAACCCGAGGATGCCCAGAAGATTGCCCGGTATATCTGGATGAATCCTGTGCGTAAGGGGCTTTGCAGCGCGCCCCACGACTATCCTTTCTCCGGTTCCCTCACGGATTCAGGCACGGCGATGTTCGGGCGGCCCTCGGAAGACACCTGGACGCCTCCCTGGAAAAGTAGGCTGCCTTTGTAGCGCCGTGCTTCAGCGCGGCATCCCTGCGATACAATTCCAACACCATCTATGGCCAAGGTCACCGCAAGACGAAGGAAGGAAAAGAAGGAATTGAGGACTCTCGCAGCCATGCGAGATTCGCAAATCGACTTTTCCGACCAGCCCGAAGTTCGCGACTGGAGCCGCGCCGTCGTCGGCAAGTTCTACCGCCCCATCAAAAAATCTCTCACCATCCGTCTCGACGCCGACCTGTCCTGAGCATTGCCGAAGGGCGTCCTCGCCTGGCTCAAATCCCAAGGCCGCGGCTACCAGACCCGCATCAACCAACTCCTCCGCGCCGCCATGGAATCAAAATCCCGCCGCCGCGCGTGAGACTCCCCGGTCGAGACATGAAGGTACTTGACAACCCGGCCATTTCTTCTACAATGTGTAATTGTAGTTCGACAATGTAGGAGAAATAGGTTACATGATCAAAACCGACCGAATCGGAGAATTCGAACAGATCGTCCTGCTCGCCCTCCTTCGACTTCGCGACAACGCGTACGGGATGACCATTCGTCGAGAGATCGAGAGTCGAACCGGCAAGCGCACGTCGCTCGGTGCCGTGTACACCACGCTAGGCCGGCTGGAGCAGAAGGGCTACGTTTCATCCCGGATGGGCGACGCGACTCCGGAACGAGGTGGCCGAGCCAAGCGTTTCTTCAAGATTGAAGCCGCAGGGCAGTCCGCGCTGCAGACTGCGGAGTCCAGACGCGCGGCAATGTCGGAGGGCTTAGTCCCCTCATTGGGGGGGCTGTGACACGACGAGATCAGGTTGCATCCGCTAAAATCGTTCTCCTCACCGTGCCAGAAATCCTCGACCGTTACCCACAAGGAGTTCTTTTCGTTCACGGGAAAGACGGCTCAGTTAAGGTCCCGTTGGCGGAGTACACCCTGGACGCTGAAAGCGGGCGGAACGAGGCCATTCGCATGGGCTCCAGTCCTTTGCCAAGAACAGACACTGTCGGTACTGTCAGTAAGGTTCACAGCTCATACGTGAAGCTCGACGCTCACTTGGAATTACCGCGCGGTCGCCACGCAAATGAACTTCCACCAAGATCGGGCGAGTTCATTCTTCTCCTATTGCCGAAGGCCTATCGCGGGTCTCTCGTCGGTGACCTCGAGGAGGAATATCGAACCATTCTCCTCCCCGAACACGGTCGGGCCAGAGCTACGTTCTGGTATTGGGCTCAGGTGGCATCGGCGCTCGCGTCGTGGCTCTGGGACCTAGCCAAGAAATTTCTCGGTATCGAAATTTTCCACAGGCTGATTCGATAAACAGGTCGAGCTCTCCATTCGAGTTCAAAACGTACAGGGTACTAGTTCTTATACTTCTTCTGTCCTTTCGTACAGGTTCGCAAAGAACTCCGTTGTGCGAGCCTACCCCTGTAGTGTGAGATGAAAAATGAACATGACGTACGATGCAAAAAACGCTGTCGCAACGAACGCCGCAACACCCTCAGCACTACATCCTCGCACCAACACTCCACGAAAGCGCGCCCTGTGCGTTCCGGGCGCTCCTACGGAAAGAGCCCGCCACCATGTCCGACAAAACGCCTTTTGGCCTTACCCCGTCCTCCGGCAACAAAGCCGTAATTGAATATCTCGAAGCGACCAAGGAACTCGCCACCACTTCCCCGTCAGTCGCCCGGGAAATGCTCCGCATCCTCGAAAATGAGGGCGATGCTTCCGCCACCGTCGAACCGGACGCCGCGGACTCCATCGACAACCAAGTCACGGCCACGGCGCCAGTTTCACCCGAAATCGAAGTCGCCGTCCGCCCAGCCCGATCGCGCCGCCGCAAGAAATCCCGCTCCGGCGCGAAAGCCACGCGCTCGCGCGGTAGCTCGAAGCAAAACTCCCTCCTCGAACACCACCAGACGCAGTGCGGCATCTGCGGCAGCGAGCATCAGGAAGAAATCGAAGAAGCCTTCATCAACTGGGAAAGCGTCGACACCATCGCCCGCGGCTTCAGCATCCCGCGCCGCACCGTCTACCGCCACGCGCACGCCACGGGGCTTTTCGCCAAACGCGATCGCAACATCCGTCGCGCGCTCGGTCTGATCATCCATCGCGCCGACAAGGTCCGGGACGTCTCCGCCGATTCCGTCATCCGCGCCGCCAAGACGCTCGCCCACATCAACGAACACGGCGAATGGACAACTCCGCCCACCCACGTCATCGTCTCGTCCGGAACCGCCCGCCCCTCAAACACCAGCTCGCACGATCAGGTCGACACAAGGTGCCACCTGCACCCCAGGCTAACTCCATGAAAACAAACAATGGCGACCCTCGCAGGTCGACACAAAATTCCGACGGTCCTTTGGGGAGTTTGTCATCCCGAGCCTGCCCGCGGTGGCGAGCGAGGCCGACTTGTGGCCGACGAGGGATCTGCTGCGGTTCTCTCTCCGTAGGGGCGCTGCTTGCTGCGCCCCGCCGGCGTTCCGAACTAATGCGCCCAGACTTTGTCTGGGTCCGTCGCGAAGGGGTAGACGTGGACCATCCAGCCGAAGATCTGCTTGACCCAGCGTCCGCCGGCCTGGGCGCAGGCGTCTTCGGTGGCGATGGAGCCGGCGAGGCCGAATTTCTTCCAGTCGGCTTGCGCCGGCGTGGCGGTCTTCGGCGGCATGCAAAAATTCACGTGTTCGTGCCAGCGCGCGACCGAGAGCGGAACGCGGTCGTTGAGCTGCTGCTCGGTGGCGTTTTTCGGCGCGGTGAACATGGCGCCGACCAGCTCGTAGCCGTCGCCGGATTTCTTGTAAAGCAGCGACGTGGGGTGCGCGGGATTGAAGATGAAGGCGGCGGCGATGGCGTTTTTGTAATTCGTGAAGTGATACTGCTGCTGCGGAACCTTGGGGAGAAAAATCTGGTAGCCGTCGGCGAGAGCGACTTTGTAGTCCTTGTACTTGGCGATGGATTTGCCGAGGATTTCGACGATCTCTTCGACGCGGCGGTCGTCGCCGGGCTGCTTGGGCTGAAGCTCGGTCATGAACATGTGCGGGTTGGCGGACATGTCCATGCCGCGCATGTCGCCGGACATCATTCCGGACATCGCGTCGTTGGCGGCCTTGGCGGCTTCGGGGTATTGCTCGGTTTCGCGCTGCATGTCGGACATGTCCGATTGCGATTGTTGCGCGCGGGCGGCCGGCGCAAGTGCGGCCGCGCAGAACAGCACCGCAGCCACGATGGCGGTCGAGATGAATTGCGGGAACTTCATGACGTCTCTACTAAGGTTAACCCCAAGCGCGCGGAAAATATCTCGGCTCGGAGCAGGCGATGCGCGAAGAATCAACGCGGCCCAGAGGGAGCTTCAGGGGCTGAAGCCCCGGTCCTTTTTGCGGGCGTTATGTCGTACCTGAAGGTACGACCCACAAATCGACGTAAAGGGCCGGAGGGCCGGGCCTCCGTGTGGGGAACGTCCGGATTACTGCGCGGCCAAGCGAGCATTGCGTGTCCCGCGCGACGCGCGCCAGCCAATGATCATCGAACCCGAGCGGCGGCAGAAAGTTGCGGGCCGGGAGGGCGGCCCAAATGGGAAAACTCTAATGATGGCAATGGAGTTGCTCGATGCGAAAACGCGTTGCGCGTTAGTACGCGCGCGGTCTTGACGGCGACGGGGAAATGTGTAAACTGCGCTTTCGGCCATGGCGACTATGCCCAATCCGATAGAGGACGCGCTGCAGGATTTCCAGTTCCCGCAGCGGGAAGCGGCCTTTTTTTACGGGCTTTTCCTGCGCGGGCACTCGGCGGAGGAGCTGCGGCGGGACATCGCCGTCCCCGCGCCCGTGCTGGCGAAGTGGGACAAGGAAACCGTGCGCCAGCCGGGGCTGAGGCCGCTGCTCGAGCGCGTGGTGGACTATCGCCGGCGCGTGCTGGCCATTTTCGAGAATTTGATCGTGCACGACTCCGCGAAACAGAAGCTTCAGTAAGTTCGGCAGGCTCTTCGTTCTTCGTTTTGGCTTCCTCGTGGTGGCGATTCGCAGGCGCGTTGACTCCGCTGTGCCGCTCGACTACACTTTTTCAGGTTTGGTGCTCGCGATTTTTCCGCCGCGAACGCACGCTACTCCCCGGTAGCTCAACGGTAGAGCGTTCGGCTGTTAACCGAAATGTTGCTAGTTCGAATCTAGCCCGGGGAGCCAATCCTTTCGTTCTTGCGGACCTGGACAGAACTCTTCTATCCGAATCGCCGAACGAAACCGCTATTTAGGCACCGTCACCGTCACGGGCACCACGAGTTGGAACTGGCCCGCTGTAATCGTGAGGTCCACGGTGTAGGCACCCGCCGGCGCCCCACTGGGGCCATTACAGGAAGACATTCCGCCCAAGAGCAGTATGCATAGCAATCCGGCGGCGCACGAAAGCCGCAGCCGGGTCCGATGCTGCTGCACCAGTTGAAGCGCCAAGAGTATCGACAGCAGCGCAATAAACTCGAAGATGGTCAGCAGCCAGGGTCCGCGCCACGGAGGAGTGTTCCGCAGCGATGCTTTCGCGCCAGGAGCTGTATAGATGCTGGTTAGAGTTATCGTGTAATCGCCTGCTTCGCCCTGAATTGGAGCTACCGCGACGGAGCATTTCTCATGCGGTACGCAGTCGGTCTCCCACGCAACAGTTGGCACGACATTTAGGTTGCCACCGAGGCAGACCGTCGTGACGGTTTGCTGCTGTATGGGCGTCGGCTTCGAGCGGGTAGTACCGCCATTTGCGCAGGGTGAAAGAATTTCCACAAGATTTTCGGGGAACGAGGGCGAGGGAAGGCTCGCGAGAAATCCGTTTGTAGACGTCGTGTAGGTTGCCTTCAGGTTTGTGGTCCCCGTTCCGAACTGCGTAATCGTCGGAATGGTGCACGTGCCCTTGCCGGAATTGAGAGTCGAAGTCGTGCACGTATCGCCGAAATCGTCCACCACGACGACCGTGCCGGTCGGTGTGGTCGAGCCCGATGCCTGCTGCACAGTAAAGCTCACGGTTACCGGAGGGCCATCTACCAACGCAGTGTTCAACGGAAACTGAAAGCCGAGCGGCGAGCTGGACGTGGTCGAATTGATTTTCGTGGTCGTAGCAATCGGCCCGCCCTGATTCATTAGTGAAAAAGTCGCTGTCCCGGTGACGTTCGGAGCAGTGGCCGTCACCGCGTAACTCCCCGCGGTTCCATTGGCCGTGAAAACTGCCGAGGTGGCGTTTCCCGATGCGTTTGTTACGGCCGTGTTGACGCCGCCTGCAAAGGTACCGCTGGCACCGTTCGCTGGCGCAGTAAAGGTTACGGTTACATCGCTGACGCCAGTGCCGCTGCCATTGAGCACCGTCGCCACAAGCGGTGCGGAAAACGCCGCGTTCACGGCCGCTGTCTGCCCCGAGCCGCTCGTCGCACTGATCACATCAGTTGGCCCGACTCCTGCCTGCGTAAAGACATAGGCCGCACCCGGAACCGCGTCGGACCCAAACGAGATACCCGGGGCGCCTGCTACGATCGTGTTCCCGGTAAGACCCACTGATAAGCCCAAAAAGCTCTGCGGCCCTATGCCAGATGCGGTCAATTCGGCGGTCTCGGTCTCCGAGGGAGCGGACGCCCAACCGCCCGCGGCGGTAGGCTCGACGAACACGTAGGCCGCACCCGTGGCCAAGTTGGACCCAATTGAGACACCCGTGGCACCGGCTACGACCGTGTTGCCCCTGATGCGCACTGAGTAACCAAGAGCGGTTGAAGTCGCCCCGGAGGAGGCGGTCAATTCGGCAGTCTCGTTCTCCGAGGGCACGGACGCCCAACCGCCCGGGGTAGGCTCGACGAACACATAGGCCGCGCCCTGACCAACGTGTGACCCAATTTTAACGTTTGGTGCGCCGGCTACGACCGTGTCCCCGATCTCGTTGATGCCCACCGACCAGCCCAACTGGTTTCCCGCCGCTCCGCCGGAGGCGGTTAATTTGGCGGTCTCGTTCTCTGAGGGTGCGGACGCCCAACCGCCTGCGGCAGTAGGCTCGACGAACACATAGACCGCTCCCTGGGTCGTGTTGGATCCAACTGTGGCGTCAAGGGCGCCGACTACGACCGTGTTCCCGCTCTCGTCGATGCCCACCGAGTTGCCAAAAGCGTCACCCGCCGCTCCATCGAAGGCGGTTAATTCGGCGCTGAAGGTCGAGGTCGTTGCCCAGCCGCCGCTCGCGGGCTCGACGAACACATAGGCCGCGCCCTGATCTACATTGGACCCAATGCTGGCTTGATTAGCGCCGGCTACCACCGTGTTCCCGGTGATGCCCACCGAGGAACCAAGCTGCTCCCCCGCAGCTGCCGCGGTGGTCAGTTCGGCGTTCCAGGTCGGGACCGTCGTTGGTGTTACCCAACCGCTCGCGGGCTCGACGAACACATAGACCGCGCCCTGCTTCGCGTTGGACCCAATGGTGGCGGAAGGGGCACCGATTACGACTGTGTTTCCACTGATTCCCACTGACGCGCCAAAGTTGTCCCCCGCCGCTCCGGAGTTGCTGATCAGTTCGGCGGTGAATGTCGAGGTCGTTGCCCAGCCGCTCGCGGGCTCGACGAACACGTAGGCCGCGCCCTGGCGCGCATTAGACCCAATGGTGGCAAGAGGGGCACCGACTACGACGGTGTCCCCGGCCGCGTCGATAGCTATCGCGCTGCCAAGCCCGTCCCCGGCCAACCCCGAGGAGTTGGTCAGTTCGGCAGCTTGTACCCACGGGTCCACGACGATGGGATAGCGCGCGCCGGCGGTGTTCACCCGCAGCCGCAGACTGCTGTCCTGCACTTCCATCCACGATTCCAACTGGCGGCCGGAAGCGTCGTAAACCAGCAAAGGAGCATAACGCAGCGCTTGGGCACCCTTCCGATCTCGCAGAACAAGCGCATGTCGTCCGGGCTCAACAGACGCGCTCAAATTTCCGCGGAGGCGCAGCTCGATGTCCAGCGCTTCATGGTTCGAAGCCGGGAGGGCAACGGGCGGCTGCGAAATCGTAAAGCCCTGCTCGATCCCCAATGGCCCGTTGACGTACCACTCGGTTAAGGCGCCACGCCTGTATTCGACTCGATTCGCGTTTACACTGGGCGCAACGGCGGCTTTGTTTTTATTCCCGGGATGCTCGCCGTAGCCCCAGCCCTGGAACTCGAAACCCAAATTGGCGTTCTGAGACCGGACTTCAACGCCCTTGGCGGCGTAGTGAGCGGCGAGATGGTTCGCGGCGTTCTGCGCTGAGTAGCCATCCGCCGTCGCATGCATTCCGTATTGCGCGTCACCGCGCCCGAGCACCGAGGAAATCGCAGGAAGGGCGGCAGGAGGAAGGTCGGCAAGTGTTTTCGCCGAAGAATTTGCGGCCGCCCGCACGGTCTTGGTCTGGGCATGGAGCGGAAGCACGGAAAGCATCAGAACCGCCGCAGCGGCGATGACGAGACGACCTGCTCTTGCGAGCCACCTTCCCCGCATGCCCTCCACTTCGCCGCGCATTGCTTTCCACTTTGATTCGCTAATCACGCCCATTTTCTCCTCTCCCGCTTCGCTCCTCGTGCCGAATCAATCGCTCCTGAGGGAATGCCGCGCGGGCTCTTGATGCCAAAGTTGTCTCAAGCGGCCGGGGGAGTGCGCGCGACTGTGCCGCTTGCGCTGCCCAGGCGGCAGAAAGCAATTCTTCAAAGTCCTTCTCGGCGTTGTTGGTTCTTACTGAATTCACAGTGCCCGCATCTCCTGAGGAGCAACGCGCGGCACTCTGCAGGAAAGGCGCTTCGAAGGTCAATGGACGGAATCCGTACTGTGTCTGAACTTTTCCCGTAGTGCTAACTTGCTGGATCAGCGCCGGTTACGCGTTAACTCCACCACTATCGGTACCAATCTTGCACTTGGTTGGGCCGGGGTGTTAGCATTCGACCCGCGTCCCCCAGGCGGATCGAGCGATTCCATGGATTCCCCGAAAGGGCCTCAGCCCTCATTCGCTTTCGGTCCGTATGAAGCGGACCTCCTTTCTGGAGAACTCCGCAAGAACGGCTCCCTCATCAAGATCCAGGACCTTCCTCTGCGCCTGTTGAGCGCGCTCGCGGAAAGGTCGGGACAGGTTGTTACACGCGATGAACTGCGGAAGCGCCTCTGGCCGGAAGGCACGTTTGTCGATTTCGAAGACGGGCTGAACACCGCTGTCAGGAAATTGCGCGAGGCTTTGGGCGATGACGCCGAGAAGCCTCGGTACGTCGAAACAGTGCCGCGCCGCGGTTATCGATTCGTGGCGGAAGTGAAGCAATTACATGCGCCTGCGCAGGCACCTGTGGCCCTTGTAGAGCCGCCCTCTTCCGAGGTGCCTCGCGACACCTCATCAACAACTCGCGTGAGGCAAAACCGGACCAGAACGTGGCTGCTCGCGTCTGCCGCAGTTCTAACGATTCTTGGTGGCGTGGGCTTCTGGCTTGCGTACGGACGAGCTGCGTTTTCCTTCAATTCCCGCGATTCCGTCCTGGTCGCCGATTTCGAAAACCAGACTGGCGATCCCCGCTTTGACGAAGCCCTTCGCACGGCGTTCACCGTCAGCCTCGAACAGTCCCGCCACGCAAACGTTTTCCCTCAAGTTCGCCTTGCCAGTGTTCTCAGGCTCATGGGCAAGTCGAGCGCGGAACGCATCACTCCCGACGTGGGACGCGAGATTTGCCAGCGTGAAAATATTCGCGGGCTGATCACCGGGAGCATCACTCGCACGGGCCAGGAGTATGAACTTTCCGCCGAGCTGATCGACCCCCAAACGGGCGCCACGGTGCGCTCCTACACGGAACGCTCTTATGGCGAAGATCACATTCTGGATGTCCTCGATGTCATCGCCGGGGACATTCGACGCGACCTTGGCGAATCGCTCTATCAGATTCACCGGGCGGACCTCCCGCTCCCTGAGGTAACCACGAGCTCGCTGACGGCGCTGAAGCAGTACGCTGACGCGATCGCACTGTGGCATCAGGGGAGATTCCCGGAGGCGGTAACTTTGCTTCGTGCTGTGGTCCAAACGGACCCGGACTTTGCCATGGCTCACGCAGCGCTCGGAGTTGCCTATTTCAGTTACCTCGACAACGCACCCGCGCAAGGAAAAGGAGAATACGAAAAAGCCCTTTCGCTCTCCTCGCGCACCACGGAACGCGAACGGATGATCATCCAAGCCCACTATGCGGATGATCTTGGCCACGTCGACGACGCGGACGCCCTCTATCGCTCCTATTTGAGCCGCTACCCGGACGACTGGGACATGCTTTCCGATTATGCGCTGCTGCTGCGCAGGCACGGACGCGCCCCGGAAACCCTCGCGCAATACAGGGAAATTCTCAGGGTCGCCCCGGACGACGCCAAAACGTACATCGAAATGGCGACGGCGTACCGGACGCTAAATGATGTGCCCCACGCCTTGCAGTCCTACGCGCAGGCATTCCAGCTGGATCCGCACTGGCTGGTTGCAGGAGATACCAGCCGGGAATATGGGTTTCTCCTGATTCAAAATGGCGAGGACCAGAAAGCGGAGCAGATCTTTACAGCCATGCTGGATAAGCCGGAAACACGGGAAGACGGCCTACGGTCTCTGGCTCTACTCGACACCTATCACGGGCGATTTGCCAGCGCACAGAAGCGCTTCGACGAGTGCCTGACCATCCTGCAAGATCAGCAGGCCCCCCTGAGCGAGGCGCGCGTCCACCTGTGGCTCGCCATCGTGGCGGATGGGCAAGGAGACTTGCGCACCGAGCAGCGAGAGCTTGCGAACGCCTTCGACAGTTTTGAAGCGCTGGGACCGAAAGTCATTTTCGGCGCCTGGCTTGGCCGGCAGTACGTGCGGAGCGGTGCCTTGGACAAAGCAGAGAAGATGGAGAGTCTGATCGAACCGCTGGCCGACAACAGGAGCGCCGAGCAGCGGGGCTATTTGCACCTCTTGCAAGGAGAGATTGCCTTGGCTCAGGGACAAGCCGACAAGGCGATTGAGCTGTTCACGCTTTCCAATGGGGAATACAGCACGGCCTTCAGCGTAGAAGCTCTCGCAAGCGCCTATCAGCAAACCGGAAAAATGGACGATGCTATCTCCTGGTACGAGAAGTTTCTAATTCAGGAGCACGACCCGATCGCGTGGGAGCCCCAACAACCCTGGTTGGCGGCTCATTGCACGCTGGCCGCCGATTATCTCGCCAAGGGCGACCGCGGAAGGGCCAAACAGACCCTCAGCCAACTCCTGAATTTGTGGAAGGATGCCGACCCCGGTCTTCTTCTGCTGAAGCAAGCCAAACTCGAATACGCTAAGTTGGGATAACTTGGCGGCCGGCAACGATCACCGTGCATGGTTCCGGCCTTGCGGAGTTGGCTCGTGTCGAATACAACGCCCAGAAGCTCAACACCACCCTTTCCAACGACAAGAAATCCGTCAAGATCGATCTGCCGGAATCCGTAGTCGCCGTGCCAGGGACGTACGAATTGCTCGTTTTCCGAACAATATGCGAAAGGGGGCCAACTTGCCCGTTGTTTGGTGGCTAAAATTGGCTTTAGACGGTGCCGAGTTAACGGTTCGTCTGAAAATTAACAGCCGAATGCTGACTTGAAGGACAAAGTATGGGAAATTCTAGCGCAAGGGCTTTGGGTGCAGGATTGGGTGCAATTAAAAGAGAAAAAATGACTCCCAATATCTTGTAAGCGACACCAGACGCGGCACTTAGATTTTTGCCCGCATCGGCTGTTAACCGAAATGTTGCTAGTTCGAATCTAGCCCGGGGAGCCAAATTCCATTTCACATTTTCGCGGCTAGGGATTCACGACGCGAGGCAAGACCGCGGTACCGGGGCGAAGTTGGTCGGTGCCGCGGGTGGCGATCTGGTCGCCCTCTTTCAAGTCGCCGAAGACTTCGATTGAGTTTTCGACGCGCACGCCGGTCTTCACGTCGACCCATTCGGTTTTTCCGCTGCGGACGCGGATTACGAACGTGCGCTCGAGATCGCTGCCGACCGCGGACGCGGGAACGAAGAGCGTCGGGTACGCGCGGCTGACCGGCCATTGAACCTGGCAGAACGTGCCGGGGACGAGTTCGGCTTTGGGATCGCGCACGTCCAGCTCGACGGGCATGGTGCGCGTTTTGACGTCGACGCCGTGGGAGATGCGCGCGATGGGAGCGGTGAACGTCTTTCCCGGGAACGACGGCACGGTGAAGCTGACTTGCATGCCTTCGGGGACGCCGGCGACGTCGTTTTCGGGAACGGGGACGACGAGGCGGTGACGCGTGACGGTTTCGATGCGCACGATGGGCGTCGACGCGCCGGCGCCGCCCGCGGGGCCGATCAGCGTGCCTGGGTGGACGTAGCGCGTGGTGATTTGGCCGTCGAAGGGCGCGGTGACTCGCAAATAGGATTCGAGCTGGGTGACGGCGCGCAATGCTTCTTGAGCGGCGTCGGCGGTTTTGCGAAGCGCGTCGACGTTGGCCTGGTCGGATTGGGCGGTTTTTTCGGCGATTTGCAAGTCGTTGGGCGCGATGACGCCGGGCGTTTTCGCCGCGGCGCTCATGTGTTCGTAGGTGGCCTGGTCGGCGGCGAGTTTGGCCTGTCCGGCGGCGAGCTGCGACTCGGAGCTTTGGTAGGCGGCATTCGCCTGGGCGCGCTGGGCGACGAGTTCGGGCGCTTCTATTTCCGCGATGAGTTCTCCTTGCTTCACCGATGAGCCGCGGTCCACACGGATGGATTTTACGAAGCCGGTTTCGCGGGCGTAGAGATCGACGGCTTCATAAGGAACGAGTTCGGCGGGCAGGCCGACCGTCGCTTTCAGTTTCTTCGACTGGACGACGGTGACATCAACTTGGGGAAGCGAGGCTGCGCTGGCCGAAGCGGTTGATTGCGTTCCGGTGGAGCTGCTGCCCCCGCACGAGACGAGGCCCAGGCAAGCGAGGGCGAGGATCGCAAGCGGCTGCGTGGTCGCGCATTTCATTGGACGAACTCCTCGATCGAATCGAATGAATACGGAATTATTTCTAAGCGTTCGCATAGCGGCTCTCCGGGTCGTCTGGATCGAGCGAAGGCGAAGCGCTCGCCGCTCGCTGCTGCACGATGGAGAACACGAACGGAAGCACCGTCAAATTCGCGAGCGTCGCAGCGATGAGGCCGCCGATCACGGCCCGGCCAAGCGGCGCGGTGATTTCGGCGGCCAGCGCCATCGGAATCATGCCGGCGATCATCGCGGCGCTGGTCATCAGGATGGGGCGCATGCGCTGCTTTGCGCCTTCGATTCCCGAGTCGGTTGAAGAGGCGCCGGCGCGGCGGTGTTGGTCGGCAAAAGTTACGAGCAGGATCGCGTTCGCCGTTCCGACGCCAACCGCCATGATCGCGCCCATATACGATTCGATGTTGAGCGTCGTGCCGGTAATGAAGAGCATCACGACGACGCCGCAAATCGTTGCGGGGGCGACTGCGAGAACGACGACAGCAAGACGCAGAGATTCGTAATTGGCGGCGAGCAACAAGAAGATCGCCAAGGCCGCCAGGGCGAGTCCGATGGCGAGGCTTCTGAGAGTTTCCTTCATGGGCGCGATTTGGCCGCGGACCTGAACGCTGGCGCCTCGCGGAAGCGCTCCGGTTCGTTGAATTGCCGCGTCGATTTCTTTCGAGACGCGTCCCAGGTCGTCGCCGGTGATATTCGCAGAGAGGGTCAACATGCGAAAACCGTTGCGGCGGTCGTATTCGCCCATGGTGGTGCCGTTGTCGACGCTGGCGAGATCACCGATCAGCGGGTGCTGAGATTGACCAGGCATCACCGGAATATTTTGGACGTCCTGCACCGACGTGATGCTGGGCTGCGGATACTGAACCTGAACCTGATAGGCGATGCCCGTGTTCGGGTCGGCCCAGTAGTTCGGCGTGGTGAAGCGGCTCGAGTAGGTGGCTTCGGAGAGCGAGCGCGCGACCTGGTTGACGGTGACGCCGAGTTGGCCGGCCAGGGCGCGATCGACCTTCACGTCGACGCTCGGATAATCGAGCGGGAGCTCGTATTTCAGGTCGCGCAATTCGCCGATCTTGCTCATTTCGTTCTTCAGGCGATCAGCGTAGGCGCGGCTGGCGGGCAAGCTGGGACCGATGACGGCGACTTCGACGGGCGTGGGCGCGCCGAAATTCATGATCTGGCTCACGAGATCGCCCGGCTCGAATGAGAAGGAGGAACCCGGAAATTGCGAGGAAAGCGTCTGGCGGAGCTTTTCTTCGAGTTTCGCCACGTTGATGCCGGCTTTCGGTTTCAGCGCGACGTTGATGACGGCTTCATGCGGCCCGCTGGTCCAGAGAAAGACAGTGTTGATGGGATAGCTGGCGCCCTGGGTGCCGACGTAACCGAGGGTGATGGCGACGTTGTCCGGACCGGCAGCTCTGCGGATTTCATCGAGGACGCCGTCGACGAGGCGTTCCGTGTCTTCGGCGCGTGTCCCGATGGGAGCGTCGAAGCGGAGACGAAACTGCGTGGCGCCGATATTGGGAAACAGTTCCTGCCCCAGGCGAGGGCCCAGCAACACAATGATGACGAGAACGATTACCGCGTAGGCTCCGATGGCGAGCCAGCGCCGCAGCGCGACTCGCTGGAGAAAGCCGGTCCATCGGTCTCGAAACTTGTCGAAGTCCCATCGTCCGGCGATAAGGGCCTTGCGGCCGCGCTCGATGTGGCGATGCGCCCAGAGAAAGATGACCGGCAGGAAAGAACTGGAAAGCAGGAATGAAGCGGCCATCGCGAAGGCTACGGCCAGGGAAAGAGGCACGAACAGGCTTTGCGCGACGCCCGTCATTAGAAAGGAAGGGACGAAGACCGCGACGATCGAAAGCAGGGCCAGGAAGCGCGGCACGATGGTCTTCTGCGTGGCGTTCAACACGCCCCGCGCAACCGGGAGATTCGGTTCGAGTTGAAGGGTGTGATCGATGTTTTCGATCAGGACCACGCCTTCGTCGACGAGAATGCCAATGGCCAGCGCGAGACCGCCGAGAGTCATGATGTTGATGGTCTGGCCGGTAAGCCAGAGAGCGACGACCGAGGTGAGCAGCGCGAACGGAATCGTGGTGACGACGATCAGCGAGCTGCGCCAGTCGCCAAGGAATAGCAGCACCATCAACCCGGTAAGGACGGCTCCCAACAACCCTTCACGGACAACGGCGGTCAAGGCGCTGGTCACGTAGGGCGATTGGTCCAGCTCGTAGGTGATTTTGATGTCGTCCGGCACGAGCGACTGGAAATACGGCAGGTTCTTTTTGACTTCGTTCACCACGCTCACGGTGGAAGCATCGGGGCGTTTGGTCACCGGAATGTAGACGGCGCGGCGGCCGTTCACGAGCGCGTATCCGGTGGGAATGTCGCTGGTGTCCTGAATCGTGCCGACGTCACGAAGGTAGACGGCGGGGCCGGAACCAGTTCTTACCGGTAGATCGGCGAGGCTCTGGATATTCGGCGTGACCGAATCGCTTTGCGCGATACGCAGCAGGCTGCCGGTGCGAACGTTGCCGGCGGGCTGAAGAATGTTGCCATTGTTGACGGCCTGAGCGACCTCGTCGGGCGACATGTTGTAGGCGCGAAGCCGGTCAGGGTTGATGGTGATGACCATGGTGCGCTGATTGCCGCCGAACGGCGGAGGAGACGTAAGGCCCGGCAAAGTGGCGAACGCAGGACGCACGCGGTTGAGCGCGAGGTCCTGAATCTCCCCGACCGTGCGGGTTTCGCTGGAAAAAACGACGTAGCCGACCGGGACCGTGCCGGCATCAAAGCGAATCACGAAGGGAGAAACGGTTCCGGGAGGCATGAACGCCCGCGCGCGATTCACATAGGAAATGGTCTGCGCCAGGGCCTCGCTCATGTTCGTGCCCGGATAAAAGGTGAGCTTCAGCAGGCCGTTTCCTTGAATCGATTTGTCTTCGACGCTCTGAATCCCGTTGATGTAGAGGAAGTGATATTCGTAGTAGTAGACGAGGTAGCCTTCCATCTGCGCGGGGCTCATGCCTCCGTACGGCTGCGCCACGTAGATGACCGGTAGATTCAGGTTGGGGAAAATATCGATTCGCATGCGGCCAATCGCGAGGATGGAACAAAGCGCAATCGCGATGACAACAACAAGGGTCGCGATCGGACGCCTCAAGGCCGCTCGAATCAACCACATTTGATCTGCTCCCTTACCTCTAAATTGCGATGCGGGCCGTTAGGTTACTTAGCGAGCTGAGCGAGAAAGGGCGCCAGGTCGCCGCGCGCGGCGGCGACCGCTGCGAGCGAACGCCACGTGTTGAGACGCGCGACGGCGTCATCCGTTTCCGCCTGAACCAGCACGCTCTCCGCGGCGGCGACGTCCACGACGGTCGCGAGCCCCGATTGGAAGCGGGCGCGTTGTTGTGTCTCGCTTTCCTTCGCGGCGGAGAGTTCGATGGGCGTGTTCTCCGCGATCTGACGGGCGCCGGCAAGCTGCGCTTCGGCCTGCTGTTCCTGGGCCGAGAGATCGTCAATCGTTTGCTCGTAGCGGGCCTGCTCCGCGCGCACGTTGGCCTGCTGGACTTTCTTGCGTTCGTGCAACGAGAAGATGTCGAAAGCCGGGAAAGTGACCTGCACGCCGACGGCCCAGTTCAATGTGTCCGGGGCAAGGCCGCTCGTGCCGCCCGGGAAAGCTCCATCGAGGGACGTTCCCGCGCCGCGACCGGAAAGCGCGGCCTGCGTATTGAATTGCGGCGCGTAGGAGTGGGCCAGCGCCGAAAGCTCCGCCTGCTGCCGGCTGACCAAGGCTGCTTCCTGACGCGCCTGCGGATGCGCGGTGATGGCTGGGGCTTCCGAGAAATCGGGAGGGGCAGAAGCAGCGAGCTGCGAATCGTCCAATTCGATCGTGGACGGAGGAGTGCCGAGAAATTCTCCCAGGACAGCGGCGCGAACGGCAGCATTCGTCCGAGCCTGGATGAATTGCGTGCGGGCCAGAGCGAGCTGCGCGTCGGCTTGCGCGGCATCGGCGCCAGCACGCAATTGATTGTCGACGAGGACGTGCACGGACTTGGCGAAAACCTGCCATCTTTCGACATTGGCCTGAGCGGTGGTAACGAGTTGCCCAGCGACAGCCAGGTCGAAGTACGCATTTGCGGCCGCGAGTTCAACGTCGAGGCGAGTAAGGTTCAGACCCTCGGTCGCAGCCGCTTCGCCTTCGCGCGCGGCATTCACCTGCGCGCGGCGAAGGCCGAAATCGAAGGGCTGCCAGGAGAGCAACGTCCCGCCGGCGCTGCTCCACGCGCTTCTTGAGTTGTCCGAGGGCAAAACCGGACCGGAAATCGGCGGAATTACGCCCTGCGGAAGCAGGAGCCCGTAAATGTTGTTTGCTGTCGCGCGGTTCGTTTGCCACAGCATGTCCGCGCGGGGCAGGTAGGCCGTGCGCGCGACCGCGATTTCGCCCCGGGCGCCGATTTGCTGTTCGAGAGCGACGCGTATCTGCGGATAGTGCGCATCAGCCATTGCGATTGCTTTGGCAAGGGTGAGACCGGCCGGCGGCGATTGAGTTTCCGTGGCCTGGGCCACCGAAACTGAGGGCGCGAAAGACGCGAGAATGACGGCGGCGACGCGCGCGATGGCGCTAATCGTGTTCGAAGAGCTCACCGAATAACTCCTTCACTCGTTTTTTCGCGACGCGCAGCGCGCGCCTGCCGGCCGGGGTTGCCATGTAAAGCTTTCGACTGGTCTTGCCCAGTTTTTCTTCCGAGGCGCGGAGAAGGCCGTTGCGTTCCATGCCATGGAGCAAAGGGTAAAGGGTGCCGGGGCTGAGTTTGTAACCGTGCCTTGCGAGCTCCTCGATCATGCCCAGGCCGAAGATCGGCTCTTCGCACGCGTGGTGAAGAACGTGAAGGCGGATCAATCCGGAGTAGAGAGCCTGCTGTAACGCCGATTCCGCGGTGTTGCCGGGCTTCATGTTGTCCGCTGCCTTTTAATCGGCAAACGATAACGAACTTCGAGTATCGCGGTCAACAGATTTGTTGGCATCTAGACGGATCCGGTAGACGGACCCGTCTAGCGCGGAAGCTTCTTTCGCGAGAGGAGGACGACGATCGAGCGTGGGGCGAGGCGATAGTTGACGGCGCGGACGGGCGGCGCATTCCTGGGCGCATGAATGTCGCTGGGCGGCAGGAGCGACGTGTCGATCAGCTGGAACCAATGGTGAGATGCGGGAGCGGGAGGGAGTTCGAATTCGAGAGGCTCCCAAAATGCGTTGAGCATGAAGTGGCGGAGGCAGTCGGAGTTGGGGACCCTGACGGTGAGGGCAAGAGCGTGGGAGTTGCGGCCCCAATCGGGTTCGCTGAGGTGGACGCCGTGCCATTCGAAGGAGACGGCGTCGCTCGAGCCATCCGATGCGGCGCGGGGAACCGCATTGCGGGGGACGCCGCGGCCATGAAGCGCGGCGCGCAGACGCATGAGGCGCTGAACGAAACGGAGAATATCGCCGTGGAGTTCGACGCGGCCCCAATCGAACCAGGCGATGTCGTTGTCCTGGCAGTAGGCGTTGTTGTTTCCAAACTGGGTGCGGCGGACCTCGTCGCCCATGAGAAGCATGGGCGTGCCGGCGGAGAGCAGCATGACGGTGAGGAAATTTTTCACCTGGCGGTTGCGGGTCGAGAGGACGTCGGAATCGGGCGAGTCGCCTTCCTCACCGCAATTCCAGCTGCGATTGTCGTCGGTGCCGTCGCGATTCTCTTCCCCGTTTGCGTCGTTGTGCTTGCGATTGTAGGAGACGAGATCGTTGAGCGTGAAGCCGTCGTGGCAGGTAATGAAGTTGATTCCCTTCTCCGTGCCGGGCTCCTGCGGGCCGTAGAGCTGCGAGCTGCCCAGGACGCAGTCGGCGAAACTGCCTACGGATTCCACGTCGCCTTTGAGAAAGGTGCGCACGCTGTCGCGATAGCGGCCGTTCCATTCCTTCCAGTTCCCTCTGGCGAAGCAGCCAACCTGATAGAGCTGGATGTCCCAGGCTTCGGCGATGAGCTTTGTGCCGGCGAGGACGGGATCGGATTCGAGATCGGTGAGGATGGGGGCGTTGGTCATGGGGCGGCCGGATTCGTCGCGGGAGAGGATGGAGGCCAGATCGAAGCGGATGCCGTCGACGTGCATTTCGGAAACCCAGTAGTGAACGCTATCGACGATCATGCGGCGGACGATGGAGTGATTCGCGTTGAGCGTGTTGCCGCAGCCGGTGTAGTCGGAATATTTGCCGCGATCGTCGGCGTCGAGGATGTAGTAGGTCGCATTTCCAAACCCGCGGTAGCAGAGCGTGGGGCCGTCAGCGTTGCCTTCGGCGGTGTGGTTGTAAACGGCGTCGAGGATGACTTCGATGCCGGCACGGTGGAGCGCTTTCACCATGTCCTTGAATTCCTGCAAGCAGCGGAGCGGATCGGTCCAGGAGCTATAGCCGGTGTGCGGAGCGAAAAATGAAATGGGGCTGTAGCCCCAGTAGTTGGTGAGGCCGGGGGGCGCGTCGTTGGCGTCGAACTGGAAAACCGGGAGCAGCTCGACGGCGGTGATGCCGAGGCTTTGGAGATACGGGATTTTATCGACGAGTCCCGAATAGGTGCCGCGTTTTTCGGGAGGGACGTCGGAGCTCATGTGGCCCGTGAAGCCGGCGACGTGGACTTCGTAAATGACAGTCTTAAAGAAGGGGCGGCGAAGCGGGAGATCACCCTCCCAGTCGTACCCGCGCGAATCGACGACGACGCCTTTTAAGGAGGCCGCAGAGTTGTCGCCGGGCTTGGAGGCTTGGGCGCGGTGGTAGTTCCGAGTTGAAACACAACGGGCGTAGGGATCGAGGAGCACTTTTTCGGGGTCGTGGCGGTGGCCAGCGGCGGGATCGGAAGGGCCGTCGACGCGATAGGCGTAGACCTGGCCGGCACGGCAATCGGGAATGAAGACGTGCCAGTAGTCGCCAGTGCGATTCCTGATGGGATGGAGCTCGATGGCGCGTTCGGGCGCGGTATCGTCGGCGCGGCTGAAAAGCAGGAGTTCGACGCGGGTTGCGGATTGCGAATAGACGCTGAAATTGACGCCGTGGGGGTAGACGGTCGAGCCGAGCGGAAAGCTATTGCCGGGCTTGGGCTTATCGCTCATGTGGAAGTGACGAAGATAAGATCGAACTTCGGATGAAAACGGTTTAGCGGCGCGCGCGGAAGCGGCGGCTAAAGTACACATCTTCTATAGACGATGAGTTAGAAGCGGCAGAACCCGTGCG
This sequence comes from uncultured Acidobacteriota bacterium, assembly GCA_963769415.1. Lineage (GTDB taxonomy): Bacteria > Acidobacteriota > Terriglobia > Acidiferrales > UBA7541 > Palsa-295. The sequence goes on along the minus strand of CAVYLM010000005.1, from coordinate 115,654 downwards.
CCTCCTGGAATCCGGCGGCGAATTTGTCAGGGTCCGGTTGGCCGGCATTCGGGATCGGCTGCCCAGGCCAACTGCTTTTGGTTTCTGAATCTCATTTCAGGAGGAGATATGAGCGGGCACAACGCAACGATGACCATGAAGCATGGCATGAGTTCCATGAAAGACAGAAGACCCACTGAGGAACAGATCGCGGAGCGGGCATACGAGCTGTTTTTGATGCGCGGAGCGTATCACGGCGCCGACCTGGAAGATTGGCTGCAAGCCGAGCGCGAACTCGAGAACCAGATGAATTAGGGACGGCCGCGTTCCCCAGATGGATGCGCGCTGAACGGAGCGAGACGTTGCTGAGGCCTGTTTCAACTTTGAAGGTTCTTCCGAAGCTGCCGGCTGCGCTGAAGCCGCTGGCGACGATCGCCTACAATTTGCGCTGGAGCTGGGATCACGGAGCGATCGAGCTGTTTCGGCGGCTGGATTCGGACCTGTGGGAGACGTCCGGGCACAACCCGATTCTGCTGCTTGGAAGCATCGAGCAGACGCAGCTGGAAGCAGCGGCGAACGACGAAGGTTTTCTCTCCCACATGCACGGGGTGGCCGAGCAACTGGAGGAATACGTTCGCGGAGGGGAGACCTGGTTCCAGCGCGAGCACGGCGACAAGAGCGATTTTCTGGCGGCCTACTTTTCAGCGGAGTTCGGAATCACGGAGTGCCTCTCGATTTTTGCCGGAGGGCTGGGAGTGCTGGCAGGCGATCACCTGAAGGCGGCGAGCGATCTGGGAATCCCGCTGGTGGGCGTGGGTCTGCTGTATCAAAAAGGATACTTCAAACAGTATCTCAACGCGGCAGGCTGGCAGCAGGAGGCATTTGTAGACAACGACTTTCACACGCTGCCGATTCAGCTGGTTCCGAAGATCGTGGTGACGGTCGACCTGCCGGATGGCCCGGTGGCCGCGCAGGTTTGGTGCGCGAACGTCGGAAGGCTGAAGCTTTACCTGCTGGATACGAACGTGGCGTCGAATCCGCCGGAATATCGAAGGATTTCGAATCAACTCTACGGCGGCGATCTGGAGATGCGGATCCAGCAGGAGATTCTGCTTGGTATCGGAGGAATGCGCGCGCTGGAAGCGCTGGGGCTGAAGCCGACGGTGTATCACATGAACGAGGGGCACTCGGCGTTCTTGAGCCTCGAGCGGGTTGTCCGGCTGGTGGAGAACGAGCACCTGTCGTTCGCCGAAGCGAAGCTGCTGGCGTCGGCGAGCCTGATTTTCACGACGCACACGCCGGTGCCGGCGGGCCACGACTATTTCCCGCCATCGCTGATGGACAAATACTTTTCGAAGTATTTCCCGCGGCTCGGAATCAGCCGGGCGGAATTTCTGGCGTTGGGGCAGAAGAATCCTGAAAACGAGGAGGAAGACTTCTGCATGACCGTGCTGGCGCTGCGGCTGGCCGCGGTGAGCAACGGAGTGAGCAAGCTGCACGGATCGGTTTCGCGCGAGATGTGGAAGGACGTGTGGAACGGAATTCCGGAAGACGAGGTGCCGATCGGGCACATCACCAACGGGATCCATTTCCGGAGCTGGGTGTCGTTCGAAATGAACCAACTCTACGACCGGTATCTGGGGCCGAAGTGGCGCGAGGAACCCGCGGACACGAAGCTCTGGCAGCGTATCGAATCGGTTCCGGCGTCGGAGCTTTGGAGGACGCACGAGCGGCGGCGTGAGAGGCTGGTGACCTACGCGCGAAAACACTTGCGCGCGCAACTGACGAACCGAGGAGCGGCGCGAACCGAAGTCAACGAAGCCGACGAAGTGCTTAGCCCGGACGCGCTGACGATCGGATTCGGGAGGCGGTTCGCATCGTACAAACGCGCGACGCTAATCCTGCGCGATCCGGACCGGCTGGCGCGTTTGCTGAACGATCACCAGCGGCCGGTTCAGATTGTTTTCGCGGGCAAAGCCCATCCGCAAGACGATGCGGGCAAAAAGCTGATCGAGGCGATCGTCGAACTTGCGAAACGAGCGGAATTCCGCAGGAAACTCGTGTTTCTCGAAGACTACGACATGGGCATTGCGCGAAAAATGCTGCAGGGGTGCGACGTGTGGCTGAACACGCCGCTGCGCCCTCTGGAAGCGAGCGGGACGAGCGGGATGAAGGCGCAGGCGAACGGCGTCATCAACGTGAGCACGCTCGACGGCTGGTGGGACGAGGCGTGGAGCATTGGCGCGGCGAGCAAGAGCGACGTCGGATGGGCGATCGGAAGCGGCGAATCGTACGAGGATAAGGATTATCAGGACCAGATCGAATCCGAGGCGCTCTACGAACTGCTGGAGCGCGAGATCGTGCCGAGTTTCTACGAGCGCCGCGTGGACGGGCTGCCCACGAAATGGGTGGCGCGGATGAAGACTTCGATTGCGAAGCTGTGCCCGGAGTTCAACATGCACCGGGCGGTGATGCAATACGCCGACCGCTACTATTCCGCGGCGCACGATCATTTCCTCGCGCTGCGCGATTCGAATGACGCGAAGGCGAAGCTGCTGGCGGCGTCGATTGCGAAGATCCGCGCAGGGTGGCCACAGCTTACGATCGAGGCGCTGCCGGACGAAACGTCCGAAATCAACCTGGGAGACGAAATCCACGTGTCCGCGCGCGTGGGACTTGGGCCGCTGGCGCCGGACGATGTGCTGGTGCAGGCGTTGATCGGCCGCATCGATGCTAGCGGCTCGATCCGGGATCCGGAAATTGCGCCGATGCACGCGAGGCGGCAGAGCGATTCGGGGAAGTTTCTGTTCGAGACGGCGGTGCACCTCTCGAACCGGAGCGGGCTGTTCGGTTATGCGATCCGCATGCTGCCGCGGGATTTTGAGTATATCAGCCCGCTTTCAACGGGTCTGGTGAAATGGGCCGGGCCGGAGCCGGAAAATCCTCGCGAACGGGACATTCACTATCACGATTTGTTGACGCCAGCGCACACCGATTGAAACGCACGATTAGGGCGCGGTAGTTCCTGCCTTCGCTTGATCAGCCGATAGAGAAATGTTGGTCGCGAGCCGCGCGTCGTTAACGGAACAGCCGACGGAGATGCTGAATTCGCCAGGGTCGACGCGCCAGACGTGGGCGGCGATGTCAAAGTAAGCGAAGGCGCGACTGTTCAGTATCACTTTCACGCGTAGCGTGGCGCCGGGGCGAAGATTGACGCGCGCGAAACCTTTCAATTCCCTCTGCGGGCGCGGAACAGCCGGGTGCGATTCGCCGACGTACACTTCGGCGACATCGGCACCTTCGCGGTGACCGGTGTTGGTCACGTCGAAGGACACTTCGTAGCTCAGCGGCGAGTTCGCCGATGAACTTGCAACCGGCCGTACAGCGAGATTCTTATAAGCGAACGTGGTGTAGGAGAGGCCGAAGCCGAACGGGAAAAGAGGCTTGGTGCTGCTGCGCTCGTAGCCGCGATAACCTGTGAAGACTCCTTCCTTGTATTCGACGCGGTTGGCGCCGGGCGCCGGATAGTAGCTGTCGTGCGCGGGATTATCTTCCCAGCGGCGGTCCCAACTGATCGGCAGGCGGCCGGAGGGATTCACGTCTCCGAAAAGAATGTTGGCGACGGCGGTGCCGCCTTCCTGTCCCGCGAACCAGGACTCAAGCAGCGCGGGAACGCGCTCGATCCAGGGCGTGGCGTCGACGGCGCCGCCGGAAGTGACCACCACGATAGTGCGCTTGTTGAGCGCGGCCATGCGCTCGATCAGCTGATCCTGCCCCGGGGGCAGGCGGAAGGTGCGGTCGGCGCCTTCGCTTTCCGATTGCGCATCGAAGCCGACGGCGACGATGACGGCATCGGCAGCGGAGGCGAGCTTTTCGGCGGCGGGATCGACGTAGCGATCCTGGCGCACGATGCCGAAGCGGAAGCGCACGCCGAGAAAACCGGGCGTGCCGCGATGCTCGACTACGATTTTGTGCGGACCGGCGTCGAGCGTGAGGGTTGTGACTCCGACGATAGCGCGCGCGTCATTCCAGGAATCGAGCAGGGGCTTATCGTCGACCGAGACGCGGTAAAAGCCGCCCGCTTCACCGGTAGACTCGACGAACAAATCGTATGGCGCGGAAGTCGCGGCCGTGTAGTAGCCGGTCCAGCGGGAGGAGCCGACGCCAAAGGGATACGACATGCCGGAAGCGCCGAGTTCGGCATTGGGGCTAGCGCCGAAGTTGATGTGGGCATCGGTGCGCTTCAGCATGGGCTCGCCATCGAGATTCGCGCCCGAAAAATATTCGGCGGAGAGGCCGGGGGCGCCGCCCGAGGCAGCGGTCGTGAAATTCGTGGAGGCGGCGAGATCACTGCGGTCCGGAATGCCGCGGTTGTAGTTGGTGCGCACGGACGCGCCGAGTTCGTTTGCGATGCCTTCAAGGATGCTGATAGCGGCGAAAGGGCGAACGCCGGCGCTGCCTCCGCCGACCGGATTCGCGGGATAGGCGCCGGGACCGATGACGGCGACGGTCTTCAAGGCGTGCTTATCGAGCGGCAGAACGGACCCGTCATTTTTCAGGAGCACGGCGCCTTCGCGCGCGGCTTCGAGCGCGACCTTGCGGCCTTCGAGGTTGTAGCGCGGAATCGAAGGGTCGGTTTGGTCGCGGTCGAGCCAGTGGAATTTCGCGGCGAGGCGAAGAATGCGGCGGACTTTGTCGTCGAGTTGCGCTTGGGAAAGGCGACCATCGTTGATGGCGGGCAAAAGCGAGTCTCGGTTCATGTATTTCGCCGAGGGCATTTCGACGTCGAGCCCGCTTTTGGCGGCGGCGATGCCGTCGTAAGTGGCAAACCAATCGGACATGAGGACACCCTGAAAGCCCCATTCGCGCTTGAGAATTTGCGCATTGAGAATTTCGTTTTGCGTGGCGTGCGCGCCGTTGACAAGATTGTAGGAGTTCATGATCGCGCCAATGTGGGCGTCCTTGACGACAGCCTCGAAAGCCGGCAAGTAGATTTCGCGCATGGTGCGCTCGTCGATGATGGAGTCGATATTGTGGCGGTCGTATTCGGAATTGTTGCCCATGTAGTGCTTGGCGGTGGCGCTGACGCCCTGGCTTTGCAGGCCGTTGACGTAGCCGACCGCGATGCGCCCGGCGAGGAAGGGATCTTCGCCGAAATATTCGAAGTTCCGACCGTTCATCGGCGCGCGATAGATGTTGAGGCCGGGGCCGAGGAGAAAATTGACGCCCTTGGCGCGCGCGTCGCGGCCGATTTGCACACCGACGCGCTGGGCGAGATCGGTATCAAAGGTGCCGGCGAGGTTGATGCCGCCGGCCATCGCCGTGGCGGGGCCCCCATTGCGAACCCCTATGGGCCCATCGGCCATGCGGAGGGCCGGAACGCCGAGATCGGGCATCGCGCGGATGTCGAAATTGTCGACGCCACCGATATAGTCGATTTTTTGCTCGAGAGACATTTTTGCGAGGATAGCTTCGGCACGCGCGTCTTCGGCGGACCGCGGAGAGCCGGATTGCGCAGGCACGGAAATACCGACGAACGAACCGGCCAACAGTGCGGCGAGCAGCGTGAATAGGGCGCGCCCGAATCGACTTGCTCCGCCGGGCACCGAGGTGGGAGGCCAAACGTGCATCATTCCTCCAATCGAATTCAGGCGCGCATTAACTCACGCTCTTCGATAGCCTACAGCGTCATCGAATTCGGGAACACGTAATAGAATACGAGTGCGATTACGATCAGGTACGCGAGAACGATCAGCGTCCAGCCCATGTTGTGGCGAATGACCTGGCCTTCGCTGCGAACGAGCTTGCTGGTGGAAACGCCGACGCTCGCCGTCTGTGGCGCGATCGGCTTCCCGACTTCCGCTCCGACGGAATTGAGCGTCGGCAGCAGAAGCACCGGAAAATTCAGAAGCCTTCCGGTCACCGCCTGCACCGGGCCGAACATCGCGTTCGTCGACGTATTGCTGCCGGAAAGCGCCACGCCGATCCAGCCCAGAATCGGCGCGAGAACCACGAAAAACATGCCGATCTTCGATAGCCCGTAAGCCAGAGAATTCGCCATTCCCGTGTAGACGAAGATGTAAGCCAGCGCGAAAACAAAAAATGCGACCAGCAGCGCGCCCCACATCTGCTTGAAAGTCTTCGCGAAAACCTGGCGCACCATCTGCCCGCTCGGCCGCAAAATCGCCAGGATCACCAGCCAGGACGCCAAAATCGACGTGCCGCCGTTGAGCGGCTGAAAGTTGAAAACGGAGGTGATGGCTTTCTGCGTTACCGAGGATTTTGCAGCGAGCGACCACTTGAACAAACTGTATGCGGGAAGAGGCGACTTCGGGTTCGTCCACGCCACAACCACTAGGATCAGCACGATGTAAGGAACCCAGGCGGTGAAGGCTTCCCGCGTTGAAATTCGTTCCGATTGATTCGATGTTCCGGCCTTCACTGCGAGGGGCGCTCCGCCGAATCCGCGAATGGTCTTGGGCCGCCATATCTTCACGAAGAGAAACAAGATCCAGAACGAAGCGAGCGCACCGCTTAAATCAGGAAGATACGGCCCCAGAAATCGCGCGACAGGCCACTGCCCTGCTATGTAGGAAAGCGACCCGACGATCGCAAGCGGCCACGCCTCGGCCACGCCGGCCCATCCGCTGACGAGATAGATCAGAACCCACGGCGGAAGCAGTGCGAGCACGGCCACGACGTTCCCGATCGAACCGGAGAGTGCCATCAGCGGCAATCCCGTCACCGCCGCGAGCCCGATGATCGGAGCGCCGAGCGCGCCGTACGAAACTGGCGCATTGTTCGCCAGCGCCGCCACGCGTATCGCGTCGAGATCGGCGATGCCAAGCCCCACGAGAATCGGCACCACAACCGCCCACGGATAACCGAATCCAACGAGACCTTCCAACAGCGCGCCGAACGCCCACGCCATCATGATCGTTTGAACGCGAATGTCCGCGGTGGCGTGATGAACCATCCAGTCCTTGAATCGTCCGAAATTTCCAGTGAGCACGAGCGTGTTGAAGATAATCAGGCCCCAGAAGGTGATCCAGTCGATATTCCAGATTCCGGTGAGGCCGCCGTACAGGTACGATCGCATCGTGTTGCCGAGCGGCGCGTGCCAGATGAAAACGCCGACGGGCACGGTAACGACACCGGCGAGGATGGTTGCCAGCCATGCTGTGACGCGAAAAACCGCGAGCATCAGAATCAGCGCCACGAGCGGAATCAAAGCGGCGAGGACGGTCAGCCACAGGTGGCCGGTGGGATTCAGCGTCTGCTCAAGCATCGCAGCCTCGGCGTTGGCGATGGATTTTCGTTTCGGAGCGGCCCAACGGGAAAACGCCGCTCACTATACCTCATTTTCGCGGCGTGACCGTCAACGGGGATTTGCCGCGCACGACAAAAGAAAAGGCCCGGCCGAAAAATCGGCCGGGCCTTCCGTGCCATCCCTGCGAAGAGGGAGAGTCTGTCTACATTCTTTGAGCCTGCAGAAACTCTCCGGGCAACCGGCTGATCCTGGAAGTGGAAGGAGCGAGCGTCCGATGCGCGGACGCCTTGTGATCCTTCCTTTCCGGCAAATCCGCCGCCTGCATGCGCTCTATCTTGATGCCGAGAGTGCGCTCGAGCGCGAGGAGTTCTCCCCGCTGATCGATTCCGAACAGAGTCGAAGCAAGTCCCTGCGCGCCGGCGCGACCGGAGCGTCCGACGCGATGAATGAAATTCTCCGCCATCTCCGGCAGGTCGTAGTTGATAACCTGCGAAATGTCGTCGACGTGAATCCCGCGCGCCGCCAAATCGGTGGCCACGAGGACGCGGTGTCGTCCCTGCTGGAAACCGGCGAGGGCCGCGGTTCGTTGCGATTGCGAGCGATCGCCGTGGATCGTGGCAGCGGCGAAACCCTCGCGATTCAAGTTCAACGCCAGGCGTTCGGCTCCGCGCTTGGTCCGCGCGAAGATCAGGCACCGGCCTTTGTCTTGAGAAAGCAAACGGCAGAGCACATCGAGCTTGCGGTCGGTCGAGACTTCGAATGCCTGCAGGCGAACGTTCTCGTTAGCCTTGAGCACCGAGCCCAGCTCGACGCGAACCGGATGGCGCATGTAGTCGTGCACCAGGTGCGCGACCGAAGCTTCCAGCGTCGCCGAAAAGCACAGTGTCTGGCGATCCTTCGGCAACACGGAAGCGATCCTGCGAATCGCAGGAAGAAATCCCATGTCGAGCATGCGATCGGCTTCGTCGAGAATCAGCACGCGAAGCGCGCGGAAATTCACAAGCTTGCGATCGAGAAAATCCTCGAGGCGTCCGGGAGTGGCAACCACGAGGCGCGCGCCCTGGCGCAACGAATCGAGCTGCTTGCCTTCGGCCAGACCGCCGACCACCAGCGCCGCAGGCCCTAGCTGCTTGCCGCGCAGATCGTTGTACTGCTCGACGACCTGCATGGCGAGCTCGCGCGTGGGCACCAGCGCCAGCGCTGCGATTCCGGGAGTCTTATCCTGGAGCAGCCGCTCGATGACCGGGATCAGGAAGGCCAGCGTCTTGCCGGTGCCTGTCTGCGCGGTCGCGAGCACGTCCTTGCCAGCAAGCGCCGTGGGAATCGCGGCAGCTTGCACGGGAGTCGGGATCGAAAAACCACACGTCGATATCCGCTCCTTTGTGTACGTGGAAATTTGTAGTTCTGAAAAATTCTGCATGTTCTAAGTGTCTTTTTATCTGGTAGATGCGGCGGGCGGCGCGCTGAATGGTTCTCAAGCGGGCACGGCAGCCTGCATTTCCAGTCCTTGTTTTGAATTACGCTGAAGACTTTGGAAGGAACAAACGGCGGGGGTATTCTCACTTTCACAGCGACGAGAGCAACCACACCACACAACCGCGGTATTAAGCGCAAAATCACTATAACACATTCATACGCGGCTCGGTGAATGTTTGCGCGAGTTGATAAGCGTTAGTTCTCAACATACAATACGCGCCATTGGGGCCGGGAATGCCGCTAGCGGCATACGTATGACGGTTTTGCAGGGCCTTGCATTGGTCTGCCGCAGCAGCGCCTGATCGGGGGGGATATGCCAGCCACCACGCAAAGGGTTTTCGTCGGCGCTCGGGACAAAGTGCCCGAGGGCGGCCGCCTCGTAGTCGACGTCGGCGAAACGACGATCGGCATCTTTCGCACCGGCGGAAATCTGTACGCTTACCTTAACAAGTGCGCGCACCAGGGCGGCCCGGTTTGCCAGGGGAAGATCATCCCTCGCGTCGACGAGGTGATCGACGAGCGCGGCGAAAGCCATGGATTCGCGTTCGACGAAGCCAACCTGCACATCGTCTGCCCATGGCACGGCTTTGAATACAACATCAAGACAGGCGTGCATCCCGGGCGGCGCTCGGCGCGCCTGATTTCGGTTCTGGTCGAAGAAACGCCCGATGGAATTTATGTCACCGTCTGAGGAAGCCGCGAAACTGTCCGGTATTGTCGCCGACTTGAGGAGACAAACCGAAAGAACGATGCAGGCGGGCGAGTTGGCGGCAGTGCAGCGCGAAGACATAACGAGTCTCGTGACTGGGGCGATCAAGCTCTACGCGGCATATGCAGAGGAACTCGAAACCGAAGTTCCGCCGATCGACTCCTCGGTCTCGACAACCGAAGCGATGGTGGTCGCCTGCGCCCTGTTGCGCGCGCAGCGGATGAATCCTTTCGATCTGGCGCTTTGGTTTCAGCGCACCACGCCGAAACCGCTCTAGCGTTCACGATCGAGTTGAAGATCGAATCGGGCTATCAGTGAGGATAGGACGATGAGCAAAGCCGACGTAGCCAACGGAGTAAGCAGCGCGAGCGAGCACAAGGTCCAGCAGATCACGACGCGCACCGATTCGCGCGAAATCCTCGCCAACGCGCACCGCGATATCGCCCGCCTGCACCTTGATGACTACTTCATCGTCGACGTGGATGCGCACCACGTGGAATTCGATTCGTGGGCCGAGATTCTCCAGCACCTTGAAAATCCCGTGCTGCGCCACAACGCCATCTCCATGACGCAGATCTGGCCGAACGCGAAGCAGCTGGCGTTCAGCAACCATCCGGTGGGCATGACGTTTCAAGATGTTTTCGGCCGCATTCCGCACCAGGCCGAGCTCGGCGAGTACGTGGAGAAAACCGACGAGCATCGCGACCTGACGCTCGTGCGCCGCGCCATGGACTCGATGGGAATCAAGATGCAGGTCGTGTTCCCGCAGCCGATGCTCGAGATGGGCCTGCATCCGGAGCCGGACATCGTCACTGCGATGGTCTCCGCCTACAACCGCTGGTTCACTCGGACGATTCTGCCGCGCGAGAAACGCATTAAGACGCTGCTCTGCCTGCCGTTCCACGATCCCGATGCATCTCTGAAGACGATCCGGGAGTTCGGCGAGACGCCCGGCGTGGTTGGTTTCATGATCACCAGCCAGCGCCACGCCGGCGTGCACAAGAACATGTTCGCGCGGATTTACAAGGAACTCGAAGAGCGCGGCTTGCCGCTCGCGTTCCACGCCGGTCCCACGTGGGGCGATACGATGACCTCGACCATGAACCGCTTTCTTTCGGTCCATTCGATGTCGTTCGTCACCTGCAACATGACCCACCTGACGAACTGGATCGTGAACGGCCTGCCCGAACGCTTCCCGAAGCTGAAAGTGATCTGGATCGAAAGCGGCCTCGCCTGGATTCCTTTCATGATGCAGCGGCTCGACCACGAATACCTGATGCGCCAGTCCGACGCGCCGCTGCTGAAGCGATTGCCCAGCGAATACATCGCGGACATGTACTTCACGTCGCAGCCGCTCGAAGTGACCATGCCGCACATGCTCGAAGCGACGTTCAAGGCGATCCACGCCGACACGCAGCTGATGTATTCCTCCGACTGGCCGCACTGGGATTTCGACGTTCCGTCGCGCATTGCGGAGCTTCCGTTCCTGAACGAGCAGGCCAAGCGCAACATTCTGGGCGAAACAGCGCGCAAGCTGTTCCGCCTCTAGCTGCAATCAGCCGCACTGAAAGGACAAATCACGCCATGCATCGAGTTCTCGCGCTCTACCCAACCCCCAAAGATCCGGCGCATTTCAAGAAATACTACGAGGAAACGCATTTGCCGCTCGCGGGCCAGATGCCGGGGCTGCTCTCCAGCCGTTACAGCTTCGCTATCGAGGGCGTCGGCGCTCCGTCGCCGTACTTCTGCATTTGGGAAGGCGAATTCGCGAGCGAAGAGGCCATGGGCGCGGCGATGCAGTCGCCCATCGGCCAGAAAGTTGCCGCCGACGTGGCGAACTACGCGACCGGCGGCGTCACCATCCTTCATTTCGACGTGCATGCGCCGACCCACAAACCGGCTTCCGCGATGCAATCCCCAGCAAGCGCCGAAGTTTTCTCCCAAGGCATGCAGATCCGCCGCGAAATGTTCGGCCCGGCGCTCTCCGACCAAGTAATGGAATCGGCGACGGACTTCAACCACACGCTGCAGGAGTTGGTAACGCGCTATTGCTTCGGCGAAGTCTGGACGCGCCCGCAGCTCGATCGCAAAACGCGCAGCATGCTCACCATGGCTCTGCTCGTCGCGCTCAACAAGCCCACGCAACTAAAGGGGCACGTCCGCGGCGCGATCAAGAACGGGGTCACGAAAGAACAGATTCGCGAAGTCCTGCTGCACAGCATGATCTATGCTGGTGTTCCCGCGGGAGTAGACAGCTTCAGCCACGCAACCGAAGTGCTGAAGGAAATGGGACTCGAATAGAAGGGCGGAAAATTCATGCGCGTCGGATTCATCGGTATCGGAAACATGGGCTGGCCGATGGCCAGCCACATCGCTCAGGCTGGACACGAACTGACCGTGTTCGAAGTGGACGCGGCTCGCGCCTCGCGATTCGCGCAAGAGGAGAATTGCAAAGCCGCCGCGAATCTCGCCGAAGTCGCCGCGAATGAAATCATCGTGACGATGCTGCCGACCGGCCGAATCGTCCGCCAGGCGCTGCTCGAAGATCAGGGCGGCGCATTCGCGAAAGCCCTGAAACCTGGGACGCTGATCGTTGACATGAGCTCGTCCGAGCCGGTCGGCACGCGCGAGCTGGGCGCGGAAATCGCGAAGCGCGGCGCCGTCTTGATCGACGCGCCTGTGTCAGGCGCCGTTCCGCGCGCGAAGGCCGGCACTCTCGCCATCATGATCGGCGGCGACGACAAAGCCGCCATCGAGCGCGCCAAACCGCTGCTCCTCTCGATGGGCAAGCAGCTGTTCGAAACCGGCCCGCTCGGCACCGGCCACGCCATGAAGGCGCTCAACAACTATATTGCCGCCGCCGGCTACACCGCCGTCGTCGAATCGCTGCTGATCGGCCAGCGTTTCGGCCTGAACCAGGAAACGATGGTCGACATACTGAACGTATCGACCGGCCGAAATTTCACCACCGAAGTGATGATCAAGGAGCAAGTCCTCGGCGGAAAATTCGCCACGGGTTTCGCCCTCGGCTTGATGGCCAAGGACGTGAAGATCGCCGCGGATCTGGGCGAAGCCGTGAAACTCGACGCGCCCGTATCGCGCCTGATTCGCGACCGCTGGGCGCTGGCCCGCGAGCGGCTGGGCGCCGCGCGCGATACTTCCGAGGCTCTCCTCAGCTGGAAAGATGATCTGCGCGAACCGATCAAGTAATTTTCTTCAGTGAAAATCGTGCGACGCGACTTCCGCGCGCGAAATCTCCAGCGGCAGCACGCGCTCCGCCTTCACCGACACGACGTTGTCCTGATTCTGAAGCCTGCCTTCGATCAGCAAAAAAGGATGATGCACGACCACCGTGTGGTCCCGCTCGAATAGCTGCGGCGTGATGATCGCATTCGCGATTCCCGTCTCATCCTCGAGGCTCAAAAACACGAATCCCTTCGCCGTGCCGGGCCGCTGGCGCGCGATCACCGCTCCCGCCACCTGCACGTGCGTCCCGTCGGGAAGTTTCGGCAGTTCGATCGCCGCGCGCACTCCGCGCCGCTTCATTTCCGCGCGGCGATAGGTCATCGGGTGCGGCCCGACGGTCAACCCCGTGCCGCGAAAATCGGCGACCAGTCGCTCCTCATGGGTCATAGGCGCAAGCGGAGAATCCCTGGGATCGCCAATCTCCCGATTGGCGGTTTTTTCTCGGTCCTCCGTTTCAAAATCTTCGGAAGCGGTTGCGGGTTCGCCCTGCTGCGTTTCCGGCATCTCCAGCAGCGGCCCCGGCCGCCGCGCCGCGCGCTCAACCTGCCACAGCGCATCGCGGCGGTGAAATCCGTGCCTGCCGGAAATACAATTCAGCGCGCCGACTTCAGCCAGCGCCGCCAGTTCGGATTTCTGTATCTCCGGCACGCGCCGCTTCAAATCCTCCACCGACTCAAACGCGCGCACCCCGCGCTCGCGGAGAATCGCCAGCGCGATCTCCTGCCGCAGGCCTTTCACATAGCGCATTCCCAGCCGCATCGCAAACCCGCCGGGAATTGTTTCCAGCGTGCAATTCCAATCCGAACGCGTCAGGTCGATCGGCTTGCATTTCAGCCCGTGGCGCTGCGCGTCTTTCACCAGCGTAGCCGGCCTGTAAAAGCCCATCGGCTGGTTATTCAGCATCGCGGCGGTGAAGGCCGCCAGGTAGCGGCATTTCAAATACGCGCTGGCATACGCGAGCAGTGCAAAACTGGCCGCGTGCGATTCGGGAAATCCGTACAGCGCGAAAGAAGTAATCGACTGCACGACCTTGTCCTGCGCCTCGCCGACGATTCCGTTCGCCTGCATGCCGCGCCGCAGCTTGATTTCGATTTCCTGCATGCGCTTCTCGGACCGCTTGAATCCCATCGCGCGCCGCAGCTCCTCCGCTTCGCCGCCCGTGAATCCCGCGGCGACCATGGCCATGCGCAGCAGCTGTTCCTGAAAGAGCGGCACTCCAAGCGTGCGCTTCAGCGCCGGCTCGAGCGCGGGATGAAAATATTCGGGCGGCTCTCTCCCCTGCCGGCGCTTTAAATAAGGATGAACCATCTTTCCGACGATCGGCCCGGGCCGGATGATCGCAACCTGCACGACAATGTCGTAAAAACATTTCGGACGCAGCCGCGGAAGGCACGACATCTGCGCGCGGCTCTCCACCTGAAACATCCCCACCGTGTCCGCCTTCTGCAGCGCCGCATACACATCAGGATCGTTCGCCGGCAGCTTGCCGAGATCCACATCTTCTCCATATTGATCGCGAATAATTTGCAGCGACTCTTCGATCACGGCCATCATGCCCAGCCCGAGCAGGTCCACTTTCACGATGCCCATGTCCGCGCAATCTTCTTTGTCCCATTGCACCACCACGCGGCCCGGCATCGTCGCGGGCTCGAGAGGAACCACCGAATCGAGCTGCCCCTGGCACACCACCATTCCGCCGGAATGCTGTCCCAGATGCCGAGGCAAATCCTGCACGGCATGGCAAAGCTCGAAAAACTTGCGAATCCGCCGGTTCTGCAGATCGAGCCCCGCATCGCGAAACTGCCGGGCCAGCGTGTCGTTGGGATCCTTGTATTCCCAGGAGCCGACGAGCGCGGACAATCGCTCGAGCGTTTCCTGATCGAACGACAGGACCTTCCCGATTTCCCGCGCGGCCGACCGCCCGCGATAGGTGATCACGTTCGCGGTCATCGCCGCGCCCAATTTCCCGTAGCGCTCGTAGACGTACTGGATCGCGCGCTCGCGCTGATTGCCGCTCGGCAGATCGAGGTCGATATCCGGCCACTCGCCCCGCTCCTCGGACAAAAATCGCTCAAAGAGCAGGTCCATCCCGACCGGATCGACCGCGGTGATGCCGAGCGCGTAGCAAACCGCGCTGTTCGCAGCCGACCCGCGCCCCTGCACCAGAATATTTTTCTCGCGGCAGAAACGCACGATGTCCCATACGATCAGAAAATAGCCGGAAAGATTGAGCTTTTCGATCAGCGCGAGTTCGCGGTCGATCTGGCGCCGCGCGCGTTCGTCCTCCGCGCCGTAGCGCGCGATCCTGCCTTCGTGCGCCCGCCGGCGAAGAAATTCCGTCTGCGAATCTCCCTCCGGCACCGGATAGGTGGGGAATTCGTATCCCAGGTCGTTCAGCGTGAATTGCAGTCGCGACGAAAGAACTTCGGTATTCGCAATGGCCTCGGGAAGATCGGCAAACAGCGCCGCCATTTCCGCGTGCGTCTTGAAATACCGCTCGGAATTGCGGCTCAGCAGGCGCCCGGCATTCGCCAGCACGCGATGGTGGCGGATGCAGGTGAAGACATCCAACAGCTCGCGCTGCTCCGGCTGCGCGTAAGAGACTCCGTTCGTCGCGAGCAACGGCAGCTTCAACTTCCGCGCGATGGCCAAGGCGGCATGGTTGCGCGCCTCCTCCTCGCGCGAAAGATGCCGCTGCAATTCCACGTACACATCCTCCCGCCCGAACGTGCGGCAAAGCTGCTCCACGCGCTCGATTGCGGCGTTGATCCCGCCCTGCTCCAGCGCATGTGCCAGCGGGCCTTCCGCACCGCCCGTCAGGCAGATCAGGCCGCCGTTCATCTCCGCAACTTCCTCGCCTTGGACGCTTCCCTCCCCTTTTTTCGCGCGCAGCTTCATGCGCGTAATCAGCCGGCACACATTACGGTAGCCCTCGCGCGATTCGACCAGCAACGGATAGCGCCAGCCGGCGCTTGACGTCACTTCCACTCCGATATGCGCCCGCATCGAGCATTTTTTCGCCGCCAGGTGAAAACGCGGCGAGCCATAAACGCCGTCGCGATCGAGCAACGCCATCGCGGGCATGCCGCTTGCCTCGCACGCGCTCGCCAATTCCTCGGGCGTGGAGGCTCCTTCGAGAAAGCTGAATGCCGATCGCGCATGAAGTTCCACGTACATCAGTCGTAGATCCCCCGCACGAACCAGCTTCCGCGCAGCGCGTCGTAATAAAAACGATAGAGGCCGCAATTGGGACCCGGCGCAGAAGCAGCAGCCGTCGCCGCATCGCGGCCGCCGGATGAAGGATGAAAATGAATCTCCAGGTCCCACTCATCCTGCCGCCAGCCGTCGTCCCTCCACCAGTTGCCGGAAGTCCTCCACGGTCCCGCGGCAGCCATCACCTCTCCGCGCAGCCCCTGAAAAACCACGCGCGCGGGACGCCCAGCCCGCAGTTCCAGCGTCGCAGGGACCGGGGGGCGAAACATTCGAAAACTTGCCGAAGCTTTGAAATTCGGGCATTGCGCCCGCACCTGCGCCGGCTCGCGATCGCCGCGAGCGCTTTCCGCAATCTCCACCGGCGCCAGAAACCGCTGCATCTGAAATTCTCCCGGGCGCCAGCTATCGACCAAAGCCGGCGAGCCGACATTCCCTTCGCCCACCACGTTCGCGATGCGCGCGATGGTGATCTCCAATTTTTCAGGATCGGGAAAGCTGGGAAGAAACAGCCCGCCCTGCGTGGCGCGCGGCCGCGCGGATTCCGCTCCCAGCGTGAGTTTCCGAATCGGAGCGCCTGGAGAATTCGCCTGCAGCCGCAGGCGCAGCAATTTCAGCAGCATTTTCGAATCGCGCGATGGGATCGGAAGCTGCAGTTCCCTCTCGAACACGCCGGGGGAATCGATCCTGCGGAAAACCTCTTTGCGCCGGTCCAGCGCTTTTTCGAAATCCGGCTGCAGCTCCAATCGCACACGAATCGATGCCGCCGCCAGCGACCGCGCCGTCAGCCGCGCGCAGAGCTGGTCGAGCAATCGCCCCAGCAAAAACGAAAGTGGATCGAGTTCCTCGACGGCATCGTCCAGTTCCATTTCCTCCTCGAAGAAATGGACCGGCTCCGCGATCGCCAGCGAACGCGCGACGCTGCCGCGCGTCAGCGCGTGCAAGCGAACTCCTTCCTGCCCCAGCCGTTCGGAAAGCTGCAAAACCGGCAGTTCGGCGAAACCAGCGCACGTGCGCACGCCCCAGCGGCCCAATGTTTCGGCCATGTCCACCGATAGGGAAAGCACGCTCGCCGGCAACTCTCCCAGCCGCTTCGCCTCTTCACCCGGCGGAATCACGGTGACGCCCGAAAAACCGCGCGCGGCAATCAGCGCCGTATCCACGTTCGACGCAATGGCGACGTTCGCGGCCAATCCGCAATCGCTCGCGCGCCGCTCGAGATGCGCGCCGATCTCCGGCTCGGCGCCGAATAATTGCGTGAGGCCGGAAAGATCCAGAACGATCGTGTCCTGCGCGGTGTCTTCGATTCGCGGGGAAACCGACCAGCCGATATCAAGCAGTACGTCGTGCGCGATTTTTTCCTGCGCGGGCGAACGCGGGCGAATTTCCACCCCGGCAAATTGCGCCGCGTTCATTTTCGTCATCCCGATCTCGACACCCGCGCGCGCGGCCTTCTCGTTGACGGCCACCACATTGCACAGTGGCGGGTTCCCATCGATCAGCGCCAGGGCGCGTTCGCGCAGCGCGGGTTCGGCGCGCACCACCGCCTGCACAATGAAATTGGGAACGAAAATGGAAGCGAATGCCATGAAAGTCCGGCGCAGCGGCAAAAGGGTTTGAAAAATTCCTCACCTTCGTCCGGGCCCTCCTTCCAAACCGCGAAAGCCGTCCCCTGCGCGCGTTTCGAAATCGACGCCGCTGCCGCCCGCGCCCATGAAACTTTCATCTCGCTGGACCAGCCGGTCCCCTTCCCGTTTCGCTCGCGAACGAATCATCTCCGCATAAACCTGCGAGCCTTCGAGCAGGCACCCCGGCGAATGCGGCAGCAGAATTTTCCCCGCCGTTTCCGCCGCAGATGCCGATGCCGCCTGCAACCACCGCGCTTCCCGCATCCCCAGATGCAGCACCAGCGAGGCGCACGTCTTCGCGTTCGATTCCTGATCGAGGACGACCAGGATCGTCGGCGTCGATTCCACCGCGCGCCGAAAGCGAAACCACACCTGCAGCGGGACGTAGCGCGCCACCTTCGCCGGCGTGTCGCCGAAATCCAGAGCGATCATGCCGAAGCCGCCGCCCTGTATCAGCAGATCGGTCGCGCGCAACGCCTGGTCCGCATTCCGGCAGCGCACCCAGAGCAGGTTTTTCAATTCCACGCCAGCCGCTTCCGCCGAAGCGGGATCGAAAGCGTCGCGCGCATCCACCAGCGCGCACACTTCCGAAGCCGACGTGCGCGATGCCAGCGCCGAAACCAGCAGGCTGGTTCTGCCCGAACACGGAGGGCCGTAAATTTCCGTCAGGCTGCCGCGCGGAAATCCTCCCGTGAGAGCATCCACGGAGCGGATTCCCGCCGGGACCGTTTCCACCAGCGGCCGGTCGCGGTATTCGAACGGGCTCGCGACGCGCGCCGCCAGCGCGGATTCGACATGCAAGCGCAACGCAGCAGCTTTGGAGCTCATAGGCTGACCGCGAAGGGCGAAAGGGAGGAGTTTAAGTATTCGCTTTTTCTTCGCCTATGGATTTTAGGGTTTTCGTTGCTCGCCTGTCAAGCCGGGGGAAATTTTGGCGCTGTCACCCCTCGGAGGGCCCGTGGAGTGCGGTAGCTTGCTGCCGCTGTCTGCCGCCCCGAGTACGTTTTGTGGTGGAAGCGCGGGGTTTCAACCCCGCGAAAAATAGTTTCCATAGAGAACGGGCTTCAGCCCTGGAAATTCACAAGCGCCGCTGCGCCGAGCGCGCAAATCAATAGCCCGATTTTTGGGAAGCCGTCGCCTCGCCGCGCATCTCGCGAACGATCGCGACGCCGCTGCTCGTACCCAGCCGCGTCGCGCCCGCCTCGATCATTTTGCGCGCGTCAGCCGCCGTGCGAATTCCGCCCGACGCCTTCACGCCGATCTTTACCGCGCGCCGCATCAGCGCGACGTCTTCGACCGTCGCCACGCCGCCCAGAAACCCGGTCGAAGTCTTCACAAAATCCGCTCCGGCCTTTTCGCTGATCTCGCAGGCCGCGCGCTTTTCATCGTCCGTCAGCAGCCCGGTCTCAAGGATCACTTTCAGCAGCGCCTTTTGCGCGTGTGCGGCTTCGGCTACGGCTGCAATATCCGAACGCACCAACTCCCGATCGCCCGACTTCAGCGCGCCGATGTTCATCACCATGTCGATTTCACGCGCGCCCAGCCGCATCGCCTCGTTTGCCTCGAAAACTTTCACGCTCGTCAGCGTCGCCCCGAACGGAAATCCGATCACAGCGCCCGCTTTCACGTCGCTGCCCTGCAGCTTTGAAACGCACAGCGCGATGTACCCCGCATTCACCATCACCGCGCCGAATCCGAACTCCCGCGCTTCTTCGCACAAGCGCACAACCTGATCGGCGGTCGCCTCGGGCTTCAGCAGCGTGTGATCGATGATTTTCGCCAGCGCCCGCCAGTCTTGCAGCAGGGCCCTCGCGTCCACTTCTGAATTTCGGCTCGACATACCGGTTAGATGTTACTACGCTATCTGCGATTCCATGGCACCGCGCGACCCCAACCGCAAACTTCGCGACCAGCTCTTCGCCGCCGCGCGCCGCGCGATGAAGAACGCTCACGCTCCCTACTCAAAATTCAAAGTCGGCGCCGCCCTGCTCACCACGAAAGGCCGCATCTTCGTCGGCTGCAACGTCGAAAACGCGTCCTACGGCATGACCAACTGCGCCGAGCGCACCGCCATTTTCACCGCCGTCGCCCAATTGGGCCCGAAAATGGAAATCCGCGCCATCGCCGTCAGCAACAACCAGAACGCGCCCTGCTCTCCCTGCGGCGCCTGCCGCCAGGTGATCTACGAATTTGGACCGAAAGCCGTCGTTTTCTTCCGCGGCGCATCGGGGCTCAAAGAAATGCCGATCACCGAACTTTTGCCCGAGGGATTCCGCCTCCAGTGAGCGATTCCGCCGAGCCTTCCGGCGACGGCGCGTTCCGCGCGAGCGACGTCATCCGCAAAAAACGCGACGGCCACGAACTTTCCCGCCCCGAAATCGAATTCCTCGTCCGCGGCTACACACTCGGCCAAATTCCTGATTATCAAGTCTCCGCGTGGCTCATGGCCGCGCTGCTGAAAGGCCTCACCCGCGCGGAAACAGCGGCGCTCACCGATGCCATGCTGCATTCGGGCGAGGTTCTCGATCTTTCCGAATTCCCCGCCGCGAAAATCGACAAGCATTCAACCGGCGGCGTCGGCGACAAAACCTCGCTCGTCCTCGCGCCGCTCGTTGCCGCGGCGGGACTCTACGTTCCCATGATCAGCGGACGCGGCCTCGGCCACACCGGCGGCACCCTCGACAAGCTCGAATCCATTCCCGGCTTCAACGTGAAGCTTTCGCTCAACCGCTTCCGCGAAATCCTGCGCGCCTGCGGCTGCGCGATGATCGGCCAGACCGCCGAAATCGCGCCCGCCGACCGGCTGTTCTATTCGCTGCGCGACGTGACCGGCACGGTCGAAAGCCCGTTCCTGATTTGCGCCTCGATCATGAGCAAGAAACTCGCCGAAGGCATCGACGGCCTCGTGCTCGACGTGAAAACCGGCTCGGGCGCGTTCATGAAAACCGACGAAGACGCTGCGTTCCTCGCCGAGCTGATGGTCGAAACCGGCCAGCGCATGGGCAAAAAAGTTGTCGCGCTGCTCACCGATATGGACCAGCCGCTCGGCCTGCGCGTGGGCAACGCGCTTGAGGTCGAAGAAGTCCTCGAAGTCCTGCACGGTGCGGGTCCCCAGGATCTGCGCGAGCTTTGCCTCGAACTGGCCGCGTGGATGCTCCATCTCGGCGGACGCGCCGCCACAATCGGCGAGGCGAAGACGCTCGCCGCCGATTTGATTCGCTCCGGACAGGCGCTCAAGAAATTCCGCGAACTCGTCGAGTTGCAAGGCGGCGATACCGCCAGCATCGACGATCCCGCGCGGCTGCCCCGCGCCAAATTCTCGCTCGACGTGAAAAGTCCGTCGAACGGCTACGTCGCCGCGATCCAGTGCGAAGACGTCGGCACGGCCTGCGTGATTCTCGGCGGCGGACGCGAGAAGAAGGAAGATTCCGTCGATCCGGCCGTCGGAATCATCCTGCACAAGAAAATCGGCGACCGCGTCGCGGCAGGCGAAAGCCTCTGCACGCTGATGTACAACTCAGCCACTCTCGCGGCCCGCGCCAAAGCGCTGCTCGAGCAAAGCTATCGAATCGCCGATTCCGCGCCCGCGCCGCAAAAACTGATTCACCGAATCATTCCCGCCACGCAGAAAAGCTGAAGAGAAGGACCGCGCGGAACTAAGCGGAAAGACTCGCCAGCGTTTCGGCAAGCACGAGCGTGCCGCGCGCGATATCCTCGGGCGACGCGTACTCGTCCGGGCGATGGCTGTAGCCGTTGCGGCAAGGAATGAAAAGCATCGCCACCGGCGCGATGCGTGAAATAAAAAGCGAATCGTGGTACGCACGGCTGATCATGCGCTGGCAACCGATCTTGTGCTTTTCGGCGGCGCGCGCCAGCGCATCGATCACGTTTGCCGCGCAATCGGCCGGCGCATCCGCATTCAGCAGCTCCGTGCCGATCGCCACGTTCCGCTTCCCAGCAATTTCCTTCGACGCCCGCTCAATCGCCTGCATCACGCCGTCGCGCCGCGCAAGATCCGTGTCGCGCACGTCCAGGCTCAGCCGCACGCGGCTGGGAATGCTGTTCACCGCGCCCGGAAACACGTCGCAGATTCCCACCGTCGCCACGCTGTCGACCGATCCCGTCGTCCGCGCGGCATTTTCAACCGCCAGAATCAATTCGGACGCGGCGCACAGCGCATCGCGACGGTCGGGCATCACCACTCCGCCCGCATGCCCTCCCGAACCTTCGATCGTGATCCGCGCGCTCGCCGGCGCCGCGATTTTCGTCACAATTCCCAGCGGCACGCGATCGCGTTCGAGCAGCGGCCCCTGCTCGATGTGCAATTCGACCCAGGCCTTGTAATATCCGCTCGCGAGCGGCACCCCTTCGAGTTCCCCGCTCATGCCCGCCTTGCGCCGCACTTCGTCAACCGACGCGCCCTCCGCATCCTTGAGCTTCCGCGCCGCGTCTGCCGAAAGCCCTCCTGAAAGCATCCGGCTGCCGATGCATCCGATTCCAAATCGCGTGGGCTCTTCCGACGTGAGCAGCAGCAGCTCAATCGAACTTCGCGGACGAAATCCGTCGCGTTGCAGCGCCCGAATCGCCTCAAGTCCGCCCAGCACGCCCACCACACCGTCGTATTTTCCGGCGTTCGGAATCGCGTCGATGTGCGAGCCGGTGCCGACCACGGGCGCGTCGGACTCGGAGCCTTTCCATCGCGCGAACGTGTTCCCGATCGCGTCCACTCGCACGGAAAGCCCGGCCGCTTCGCATCGCGCTCGCAACCACGCGCGCGCCTTCAAATCGGTGGGAGTGAAAACGACTCGGGTGACCGCCGGCGGCTCCGCATCGGAAATCGACGCAAGCTCCTCGATCTCGCGCGAGAGCAGCCCCGAATCGATTGCCAGCGCCATCGTTATTTTCCGGGCAGCGGATGCCGGTTCCAGTCCTTGTAGATCAGATATTTCGCCGGCTTCTTGCCGATCGCGCCAAACCATTGCGGGCACCACGGCCCCATCCAGATGAAATCGCCCGCCGTCACTGGATACCAAGCGTCGCCCAGCCGGTAAATTCCGCCGCCTTCCAGCATCAGCAGCCCGTGCTCCATCACGTGCATTTCCACCATGCTCAGCGCCGCGCCCGGCTGATACACCATCGTGTTCACGGCCATATCAAAACTCATCTCGTCCGGCAGCAGGCACTTCACCTGCAAATCCGGATCGTCCCCCAGCGCGTGCGAGATCACTTCGTCCTCGCTCGACAAAATCGCGCTCGGCGGCTTCACCCCCGCGACCGCTTGATAGATCTTCTCGACCACGGCCACGCGGCTCGTTTTCGCGGCCGTCACGCGATGCGCCGCGCCTTCGGGGAAAAACGCATATCCGCGCGGCCCCAGCTCGCCTTTCTTGCCCTTCGCTTCCACTTTCACGCCGCCATCGAGCACGTAAAGAAATCTCTGCGCGGACGTGCCGCCCAGTTCCCCGCCCGGTTCGAACTCGGCGGTGTACTGCGTGAACGCCGCGCCCATCGCCGGCCCCACGTGCACCACCGCCGTGCATTTTTTCATTCCCGGCAGCGGCGCGCGCACGAACGTGTCGGGCGTGAGCAGCAGATGATCGGCGCGCCGGGCGCTGCGTGTTTCCCCAAGGTTATGCAAGATGCGTTCTCCTTTGCATGGCGGGCGACTCCGCAAGCTGCGCGAGCAGATGCCAGCCCGCCTCGATCGCCTTCGCCACGTCTTCCACTCGCACCGTCTCCGCCGGATCGTGACTGATGCCGCGCGGCGTGCGCAGAAAAACCAGCGCAGCGGGAAGTTTTTCCGCCAGGATCATCGCGTCGTGCCCTGCGCCGCTGACCATCCGGTGCGGCTCGCAGCTCGCGCGCCGGATCGCGCCTTCCGCCTCATTCGTCAGCGCGGGATCCATGGCCACCGAAACGTGATTCAAAAGCACGCTGTGCTGCGCCGAAAGTCCGCGCTTCGCGGCAATTCCTTTCGCCGACCGGATCAACGTATCGACTGCGCCGGCGCGAATCGCATCCGAGCCGTGGCGCACGTCGAGCGTCGCGCGCGCCTCTCCCGCGATCACGTTCACCGCGCTCGGCTTCGCCGCCACGCTTCCGACCGTCGCCACAAGCCCATCGACGCGAAGCGCCTCGCGCTCGACCGCGCCGATCCACTCCGCCGCCGCGGCGATGGCGTCATGCCGCAAATTCATCGGCGTGGTGCCCGCGTGATTCGCGCTGCCCACAAACGTAAATTCCAGCCGGCTCTGCCCCGCAATCGCTTCGACCACGCCGAGCGCGCGATTCATCTGATCCAGCACCGGCCCCTGTTCGATGTGAAATTCCAGATACCCGAACGCGTCGCCCTTCAGCGCCGCAGCGTGAATCTGGTGCGGATCGAGGCCGAAATTCTCGATCGCCTGCCGGACGGATACGCCGTTCGCATCCTTGCGGCCAAGCAGCTCTTCGTCGAGCCTGCCCACCAGCGCGCGGCTTCCGATGAACGGCGCGCCGAATCGCACGCCCTCTTCCTCGGAAAATCCCGCCAGCTCGATTGCAAACGGCAGTTGCCTGCCGTCAAGAGCCTCGAGCAACGCCACGCCCAGCACCACCCCCAGGATTCCGTCGAACGCGCCCGCATTCGGCACTGTATCGAGGTGCGAGCCGATTAACAATCGCGGCGCGTCCACCGCAGCCGCGGGATACACGGCGCGCAAATTCCCCGCGGCGTCGATTCTCACCTCGACGCCCAGCGGATTGAGCCACGCGGCGATCTCGCGATGGCACTCCCACATCGGCGGCGAAAGAAACGTCCGCCGCGTGCTGCCGCGGTCTTCGCTGAAACTCGCCAGCTTGCGGCACCGCTCGATGGCCGTTTTCGCCGCGCTTTCGTAGCTCATACGCGCCGCGCGTTCACGCCTTCCACCGGCCCCTTCCGCCGCAGCGTTGCTTCGATCGTTCCGTGCGGCTCGTCGGTGGGCACGAAGATTTCGTTCGGATTGTCCTGCCCGAAGCGTGACAAATCCACGAGCAGGCAGTGCAGGTTCGGCATGGTCAGTTCGATCTCATCCACTTCCGGAATTTCCTTCAGCACCTGCTCGCCCATCGCGTAGAGAGTATGCTGCACCGATTTGCTGTCGTGCTCCGCGAACACCGCGAGCAGAATTTCGCGGATTTTCACCCGCACCTGCGCGAATGCCACAACCGGCGTCCCATATTTCCAGTTGGCCCGCAGCGCCGTGCCGAACAGCCGGTCCGCCGTCGGCTGCAAAGTGGTCAGCGAATCCTGTATGTAGCCTTCGAACCCCGATCCCGCCGTCTTCATGATCACCAGGTTCTCGATTCCCGACGTGATCGTGAATTTCCCATGCTGCGCGCGCTCGATCTTCGTCGTGGCCCGCTCCCCGCTCGACTGCACGAACGTGGTTGGGTGCGGCTTCCCCGCGGTCAACACGCGTTCCCAGAGCTTTTCGGCGATCTTCACTTCCGCGTGCGACACCTGCGGATTGCGCAGCAGCAGGAAATCGACCATCTCCTTGCCGAACTCCTCCATGCACGACGCCGACGAATCGCGCGCCAGCGAGTACACGGTGTTCTTCATCGTGTCCGTCGCCAGAATCTTGCTGTTGTCGCCTTCCTTGAAGCAGCTCTCGAAATCGCCCTGGAGCAAAATCTCGTGGCTCCATTCGCGGAAATCGTGCCGGTCGGCGTGCCGCTTCACGCGCACCAGCCGCACGCGCGATTTGCCGTATCGATTCTCTGCCAGCGCCATCGTTCAGCTCCCCCGGTACGTCGTGTAGCCGTTCGGACTCAGCAGCAACGGAATGTGAAAATGCGCGTCGCCGTCGCGCACCGCGAAAACCACCTGCACCAGCGGATACAGGCCTTCGATCTTCTGCGCCGCAAAATAAGCTTTCGTGTCGAAGCTTAGCCGGTAATTCCCCGCCGCGAGCTTCTCGCCGCCGGCGATCAACTGCGCGCACCGGCCGTTTTGATCCGTGCGCCCCGAACCGACCAGCTTCCATCTGTCCATCGCTTCTTCGCGCTCGAGCCGCACTGGCACATCGCCAGCGGGCTTGCCCCGCGCCGTGTCCAGGACGTGAGTGGAAATCGTGCTCATCCGTTCAGCCATTTTCTCAGCCGAAGCTGCGTGATTTGTTGCTGCTGCTCGGCGGCTCCGCGCAGCTCCGTCGCGTCGTCATTCTGCAATCGCTGCCTCAAAATCCCAAGGATTTCCGGGCTCGTCTTGCCCGTCGCGCATACGATAAACATTCGCCCGAACCGCCGCTCGTACTCGCGGTTCCCCTCCGCCAGCCCGGTTTTCAGCTCGGCATCCGCGGACGCGGCGCTGCTCTGCTCCTGCGCCGACCATGCAGCGGAACGCTCCGGCGTTGGCTGCTCCGCCTTCTTTTCGCCGATTCGCGGATGCGCGCGAAACGCCTCGAGCCAGTCCGCCTCGCTCAGCCCTCGCCAAATTTCATCCGACGCGGCGACCAGCGCCGATTCGTCCGCGAACGGCCTGCGCGCCGCCATCCCGCGCGCCCAGGCGCGCGACCCGCAGCACGCCAGAATTTCGGCTTCCGCATCGCCGGCGCTCAACGCATTCCATCGCGCCAGCGTTTCACTCCTCGCTTCCTCCGGTCGCGGCGATTCGCGCAGCCTCTCGAGAAATTCCGCCACCAGGTTGCCGGCCACCGCCGCGCGGTATCGCGCCGTCGAGCGAATATCGTCGATCGGCCGCACCTCGCTCGCCGCTGTTTTCGCCGCCGCGGCCGCGAGCGGCGCATCGAGCGCTTTTCCCGTCAGCATCCGCTCCGTCTCCGCCAGCCGCAACGGCGCCGGCGCGACGCTCCCGAGCGCGATCCTCACGTCCTGCACCATTCCCTTTTCGACGCGCGCCAGCGCCGCGATGCAAATCTTCGAAACCGCCTGCGCATTCCGCGTGCCGACTTTGCGCGCGTGCTGCACGTATCCGCCAAATCTCCGCGGCAGGCACACCGCGCGGATCAGCTCGTCGCTCGCGAGCTGCATGTTCTTATATCCGGTGTGAAACGTCGCATACGGCACGCGCCGCTCGCCCCGCGCCGAAACCAGAATCAGCTCCGCGCCGTACGCCAGCAGCGCCGGCAGCGAATCGCCCGCCGGTGACGCGTTCGCGATATTTCCACCGAGCGTGCCGCGATTCTGGTTCGCGATCCCGCCGGTCCAGCCGGCCGCGCGCGCCAGCATCGGAAATTCGCGCGCGATCGCGTCGTGCCTACGCAAGTCCGTGTACGTCGAGCCGGCGCCAATTTGAATCTCCTCCGGCAGCGCTTCGATCCGCCGCAACTCCGGCAGCCGCGCGATGCTCACCAGCTTGCGCGCGCGCAGAGCCCCTGCCGCATATTGCACCATCAAATCCGTGCCGCCCGCGATCGGCAGCCAGCGGTCCGGCTCGCTCGTCATCAGCGAAAGCGCAGCCTGCAAATCCGCCGGCGCGGCCAGATCGAATTCCGCGGGATCGGATCTCATCGCGCCGCCTCGCGCTTCGCCGCCGCGGCGACGGCCTCGAAAATCTGCACGTACCCCGTGCAGCGGCAAAGGTTTCCCGCGAGCCCTTCGCGAATATCGTCCATCGTCGGCTCGGCCTTCGCGTTCAACAGATGCACCGCCGCCAGAATCATTCCCGGGGTGCAAATCCCGCACTGCGCGCCGCCAAATTCCAGAAAAGCATCCTGCACCGCGCGCGCCTTCGCATCCGCGCCAAGCCCTTCGATCGTCACCACATTCGAACCCTGCGCCTGCAGCACCGGCACCAGGCAGCTATCGACCAGCGCGCCATCCATCAGCACCGAGCAGGCGCCGCACTCGCCCTCGCCGCATCCTTCTTTCGTCCCCGTCAACCCGAGCGGCCCGCGCAGCACGTCGAGCAGCCGCTCCATCGGATACGCGCGCACGGTTTTCGGCTCGCCGTTCACCGTCAGGCAAATTTCGCGCTTCGCGGCGCCTGGTTTCGTCATCGCACTCCGGCCGCTGCAACGGACATCGCGTCGAAAATACTTTCGGGCAGCAGCGGCGCCGAATCGAACGGCATCCCCAGCGCATCCTCGATGGCGTTCACGATCGCCGGCGCCGGGCCGTCCATCGGCAGCTCGCCGATGCCTTTCGCTCCGTACGCGCCGTGGACGTTCCCCAGCTCCTCGAAAAACACGCGAATCGGCGGCACGTCCGCCGAAGTGGGCATGATGTAGTTCGTCATCTGGCCATTCTGCATGCGGCCATCGCGCCATTCCACTTTTTCATGCAGCGCGAACCCGATTCCCTGCGCCACGCCGCCGATGATCTGTCCGCGCGCCAGCGCTGGATTCAGCACTTTGCCGACTTCTTGCAGCGCCACGAAATCGTCCACGGTCACGCTGTACGAAGTGAGATCGACCGAAACTTGCGCTACATAAATCGCCCAGCCGAACGCCGCGTAGGCCTCGCCGCGATATTTCTGGTCGTCCCAGAAAATATTTGCCGGCGGCTCGAACTGCGCGAGCGAACGAAACGGCCCGTGCTCCGCCGCGTATTTCCGGCACGCCGCGCGAAATTCCTCCGCCGTGTGGTTTTCGCCGAGCAGGCCCGCCCCGATCAGCGTCTGCTCGATTCCGCGAGCGGCCGAAGCGACCAGCTTTCCCACCACCATCGCCGTGCGCGACGCGACCGTCGGCCCGCTGTTCGGCACGTCGCTCGTGTCCGGCTGCGCCACTGAGACGTCCTCGTGCGGCAAGCCCAGAGTTTCGGCCGCAATCTGGCTGAGTACCGTGTTCGTTCCCTGGCCAAACTCCGTGCTCGACGCGAGCACGCGCACGCGGCCTTCCGCCGTTCCTTCCACGCCGACCACGGACGCGAGATACCGCTCGCCCGATCCGGTGAATCCCGCGCCGTGCATGAACGCCGCGATGCCGATTCCCTTCTTGATTGCCCCGGACTCGTTTTCGCGCGCGAACCGCTCCTTCTTCGCGCGGTAGTCCGCATGTTCGAGCGCCCGATCGAGCATTTTGCCCAGCTCGATCGGCTCGTGAATCGTCTGTTCCGTGATCGTCGTCTCACCCTGCTTCAGCAGGTTCACGCGCCGCACCTCGACCGGCGACAAACCCAGCTCGCGCGCGATACGGTCCATGTGCCGCTCCATCGCGAACAAACTCTGCGGCGCGCCGAACCCGCGAAACGCGCCGTGCGGCGGCGTATTCGTCGCCACGGCTTTCGCGCGCACGCGCACTGCCGGCCATTCGTACGGCCCGCCCGCATGAATCGTCGCGCGCGACAAAACCACGGGCGAAAGCGTCACGTACGCGCCGCCGTCCATCACCACTTCAATTTCGCCGCCGAGAATCTTGCCGTCCTTGCGCACCGCCGTGCGGTGGCGCGTCCGCGAAGGGTGCCGCTTCGTCGTCGCGACCATGTCTTCCGCGCGGTCGTAGACGATTTTCACCGGGCGCCCGGATTTCATCGCCAGCAGCGCCGCGTGCCCCGCGATCATTGACGGATACTCTTCCTTGCCGCCGAACGCGCCGCCGGTTTCCGTCTGCACCACGCGCACTTTACTTTCCGGCAAGCCGCATAGCGCCATCATCGCCTTGTGCACGTAGTAGGGACATTGGAGCGAGCCCCAAATCGTGACGCCGTGCCCCGCGTCGTACGCGGCGATGATTCCGTTCGTCTCGATGTAGAGCTGTTCCTGCGCGCCGGTCGTGTATTCGCCTTCAACGATGTAATCGGCTGCCGCCCACACTCTTTCGACGTCGCCCTTCTGGATCAGGTACGTCTTGAACGTGTTGTCCTTGCCCCAGACGATTTCTTTCTGTCGCTCGCTCTCCTCGATCGTGAAAACCGGCGGCAGAGATTCGTATTCGATCTCGACGGCCGCAACCGCTTTCGGCAGCGCGTGGCGATCCGCATGCGCCAGCAGCAGAATCGGCTCTTCGGGATGATTCACCACTCCATCGGCGAGACACGGCTGATCGTTTTCGATCAGCGCGATGCAGTTCTTCCCGGGAATATCCTTCGCCGTGACGACGACAAACTCGTCCCACTCAATTCCCGGCCCGAAATTGATTTTGTTGATCTTGCCGCGAGGAATGCCGCTGCGCACCGTCGCGCCGTGCAGCATGTGGGGAAGCGAAATATCGTCGATGTACCGTGCTCGTCCCGTGACTTTGTCGCGCCCTTCTTTTCGCGGCGCCGACAACCCGATTGTCGCGGGCGATCTCATCGTGCGGTCCCGCTATTGTGAACGAAAACCCGCGATATTTGTACGCTTGATTCCCTTATCGCTGGTATTCGTTTCCCGATGGCTCGCCCGTGAATTTTCCGTCGGCGTACACGGCCTTGCCGCGCAGATACGTCGCTCTCACGACGCCGCGCAGCGTTTCGCCCATGTACGCCGAAACCGGATGTCGGTAATGCAGCCGCTCGGGCGTCACCACAAACTCAGCCTCGGGATCGAACACCACAAAATCGGCGTCCATTCCCGCGGCGATTTTGCCTTTGCGCGCGTCGCAGCCAGCCAGTCGCGCCGGCCCCTCGGCCATCCACCGCGCGATGTCGCGCAGCGTGAATCCGCGGGCGCTCGCCTCGGTCCACATCACCGGCAGCGCCACGGAAAGACTCGCGATTCCTCCCCACGCCGATTTGAAATTGCCGGACTCGAGCTGCTTCAGCGACGGCGGGCATGGAGAATGGTCCGTCGCCACCAGATCGATCGCGCCCTCGCGGAGGCCTTGCCACAACTTTTCGCGGTTCTCGCGGCTGCGAATCGGCGGCGCGCATTTGCACAGCGTCGCGCCGTCTGCAATCGTTTCCGCCGCGAAATGTAAATAGTGCGGACAGGTTTCGACCGTCACTGGCAGTCCGCTCGCGCGCGCTTCGCGCAGTTCGTCGAGCGCCTGATGCGTCGCCAGATGCACGATGTGCAGCCGAAACCGAAATTCGCGGCAGAGCGAGATGAGCGGCCGGATCGCGCTCAGCTCCGCTTCGTCCGGACGCGACCGCAGATACGTCGCATACGATCGCCAATCGGCATTCGCGAGCCCCGCGGTCGCTCGCTCGACCGGTCCCGCAAGCTCCGCATGCACCAGCAGCGGCAAGCCGGTGCGAACCACGTGCGGCAGCGCCGCACGCAGCTCCTGCTCGGTCACCATCGTGAACTCGTCGGTGCCCGGATGAATCAGGAAGCACTTGAATCCGAGCACGCCCGCGTCGTCGAGTGCTTCGATGTGGCTCTGATTGTCGCTGACCACGCTTCCCCACGCTGCCCAGTCGACGCGGCAGCGCCCGCGTGCTGCCGTGCGCTTGGCTTCGAGCGCCGCTACGTTGCTCGTCGACGGAATGCAGTTCAGCGGCATGTCCACCAGCATCGTGTAGCCGCCCGCGGCGGCGGCGCGCGTCGCGGTCTCGAATCCTTCCCATTCCGCGCGGCCGGGATCGTTGATGTGCACGTGCGAATCGACCAGGCCCGGCAAAATCGCCGCGTCGCCGATCTCCGCGCCCGCCGGCACGCGATCGATCGGCGCCACCGCCTGGATTTTCCCGCCGTCGACAAGGATCGCCGCCGGACGAATTCCTTCCGGCGTGACCACTTGCCGCGAAATGTAGGCCTGAATTGTCATGTCCGAATCGGACTTCAGCTCGTAGGGACGGGTTTCAAACCCGCCCCTACAGGGCAAAAACCACAGAACCGGCAAGCTGCGTCCATCTTAACAGCTTGCGTCATGGCTCCTGCCGCTACGAATCTTGCTACAATTTCCTCCATGAAAACCTTGCGCGATACTCAAACGCAGAAAGAAATCATCGAGCGTCTTGAGCGGGTCAAGCCCGACAGCCCGCGCCAGTGGGGCCGCATGAACGCGCGCCAGATGGTCTGCCATCTGGCCGATTCTTTTCGCGGAGTGATGGGCGACATCACCCTCCATCCTGCTCCGAGCTCCCTGCCCCGCAAGATCCTCAAATGGATCGCGCTCGATTTGCCGATCCAGTGGGCGCACGGCGTGAAGACCGGTCCCGAAGTCGATCAGGAAATCGGCGGCACGCGGCCCACCGAATTCGGAGCCGACGTCGACGCTCTGAAAGCGTTGTTCGGGCGCTTCGTCGCAGACCCGCGCGCGATCGTGCCGCGGCACCCATACTTCGGTCCGATGTCGGAAGCCGACTGGATGCGCTGGGGCTATCTCCACATGGATCATCACCTGCGCCAGTTCGGAAACTAGCAGTTTGCGGAAAAGGGCGCTTTTTAGGGGGTCGGAGCTTCAGCTCCGACATAAAGGGCTTGCACTCAATGCGCTTCAGCGCCTGAGGACACTCTTCACTGCCTTTTTCCGCAGCCTGCTAGACGTTGCTCGGCTTTATTGACATCCTCTCCTGAAGAACGCATTCCGCGACCGTCATCCCGAATCCCCGCGGTTCTTGCGGGGTGAGGGATCTGCTTTTCGCTTTTGGGCAGCCTCAACACGAGCGCGTGGAACATTTTCGCCGCGATCCCGTTACGCGGGCCGCGGGTCCGGCTTATACTGGCGTTTCTGACTTCGCTTTCGAGTTCACGCACATGCACAACAAATTCATGGTTCGCGCCATCGAGCTGTCGATTGAAAATGTCCGCACGGGACGCGGCGGACCTTTCGGCGCGGTGGTGGTCAAAGAGGGCGCCATCATCGCGGAGGCCGCGAACAACGTCACGGCGACGAACGATCCGACGGCGCACGCGGAAATCATCGCCATCCGCGAGGCGTGCAAGAAGCTCGGCGCGTTCGAGCTGACCGGCTGCGAAATCTACACGTCGTGCGAGCCGTGCCCGATGTGCCTCGGCGCGATCTATTGGGCGCGGCCGGACCGCGTCTATTTCGGCAACACCGCCGACGACGCGGCGCAAGCCGGTTTCGACGATTCCTTCATTTACGAAGAAATTCCGCAGTCGCACGCCCAGCGGAAAATCCCGATGGCGCAATTGATGCGCGACGAAGCGATCGAAGCCTTTCGCGCCTGGGAAAAACAGGTCAACAAGGTCAGGTATTGATACCGAAAAGCCTCGGATCTGAAGTCTGTCTGAGGACGCGAGATTGTTTGTGGGTCGCGGCTTCAGCCGCGACATAAGCCTGCAAAATGAGACCGGCTTTAGCCGCTGAAGTTCCTCTTTTGCAGTTGCCACACAGACTCTGAAGATCCGAGCTACATTTACATCCCCGCGCCGAGAAACGCGTAGCGCAGCAGAAACAGCCCGCTGAGCACCCAGATCAGCGGGCTGATTTCTTTGTGCTTGCCGGTGAAAAGCTTCAGGAACGTGAACGAGAGCAGGCCGAGGCTCAGTCCCGTGGCGATGCTGAACGTGAGCGGCGTGGCGATCAGCGTCAAGAACGCCGGAACCGAATCGGTGTAGTCGTCCCACTTCACTTTGGCCACGGAGCCGCACATCAGCGCGCCCACTAGGATCAGCGCCGGCGCGGTCGCGTAGGAAGGAATGGCCGCGACCAGCGGCGCGCAGAACATCGCCGCTGCGAATAGTCCCGCAATCACCACATTGCCGAGTCCCGTGCGCGCGCCTGCCGCGACGCCCGCGGCGCTTTCGATATAGCTCGTGACCGTGGACGTGCCGGTGACCGCGCCGCAGATTGTGCCGAAGGCGTCCGCCAGAAGCGCGCGGCTGGCGCGCGGCAATTTGCCGTCGCGCAGAAATCCGCCCTGCTCGCAGACGCCGACCAGCGTTCCCACGTTGTCGAACAGATCCACGAAGAAGAAGACGAACACCAGTTCGCCCAAGCCGAGCTTCGCCGCCGAGCGCAGGTCGAGTTTCAGAAACGTCCCTGAGGGATGCGGCAGCGAGAAAAGATGCGCCGGCCAGTGGCTCACGCCGAGCGGAATTCCCACGAGCGTGATGGACACGATGCCGATCAGGATGGCGCTGCCGACGCGCTTCACCATCAGGATGGCGATCAGCAAAATTCCCACCGCCGCGAGAATCACCCCCGGATCCGATGCCTTCCCGAAAGCCACGAACGTGGACGGATTCGCGACGATGATGTTCGCGTTGCGGAATCCCACGAACGCGATGAAAAGCCCGATGCCCGCCGCCGTGCCGTGCTTCAGGCAATCCGGAATGCCGTTGACGATCTGCTCGCGGATATTCGTGAGTGTCAGAATCAGAAACAGCGTGCCGGAGAGAAATACCACGCCGAGCGCCGTCTGCCATGGCACGCCGCGCCCGAGCACGATCGAGTACGTGAAATACGCGTTGAGCGACATCCCCGGCGCGAGCGCGATCGGGTAATTCGCCCAGAGCCCCATGACCAGCGTGGCCAGCGCCGCCGAAACGCAGGTGGCGAAAAGCACGCCTTCGACCGGCATGCCCGCTTCGGACAGGATCCGCGGGTTCACGACCACCACGTAGGCCATGGTCATGAACGTTGTGAGGCCGGCGAGCAGCTCGGTGCGCACCGTGGTGTTGTTCTCGCGAAGATGAAACAGCCGCTCGAGCAAGCCTGCGTCTCCTGAATAAAAGTGAGCCACTATAGGGTGCGCGGCCGGGTCCGTCAACGGAAGAAGGAGCGCGGAGGCGCGCCAGCGGCCGGGCTGGGCGAATTGGACCGCGCGTGCGGCTCGTCTTGAGACGAAAACGACTGAAAGAAACGTGCCGGATGCATACGCGGTTTATTGTCGAGTAGAAATGGCACCGACTGCTTGTTTTCAGTTGCTTACGGGCGTTTCTACTTTTTCTCATTGTCGAGTAGAACCGTGGTTCTTGAAGCATCGCTCTGATCGGCCGGTGAGGGCACGTCCAGGGTCTTCGCAGCTTCGGCGATCACTTTCGCTTGCGCGAGTTGCGACCCCGAAGAGACAACGACATGGGAGGGCATCTCGGTCCACTGGCCGTCACGGTCGAGGCAGCTATAGGCGCGGATGGCACGGAGGACGCCGCCGATGGTGGGCGTGGCGCTGGATGCCTGCTCGACGATATGGCCGAGGGCTCCGCGGAGGTTGCGCTCGCGAAGGGTGAAGAGCCCCGTGGCATGGGCGTGGCGATAGATGGCGCGCCATTCGACGTCGTAACAATCGGCAATGCCTTCCGGGTTGAACCAATTGACGAATTCTTCGTCGATGGCTTCGCGGTCCTCATGGTTGCAGATCGAGCAGTGGCGCTCGTGGTGGCTGAGGCTGGTTTCGCTCGTTTGCACGCGAGCGATCCGGCGGCGATTGCGACGCTTGTTGCGCTTTTTGGTGGGCGGGGCGGGTGGAGCTGCGTCGCACGGTTGCGCTTGCGCGGACGCGGCGGCTTCCGCGGCTTTTCTGGCGGCCTCGGCTGCGCGGGCGGCTTGGTTGTTGGGATGGTCGGGGTGGTCGGGACCGACGAGCTCGACGATGACTGGGCGGTCGCCCCAATCGTTGTTGTTCATTTTGTTGCGTTCTCCTTTGGGCCCTGAACAGAGAGCGGGCCCTGGGGAGACGCTAGCAGACGGCAGGGCGTGTCAAGGGACTTCATGCCTGTGGACTTTGGCGGAGGCGGAGACGGAGGCTAGAACGTGGGGCGCGTCTCGAAAACCTACTCATGAAGGAGCTTCAGGGGCTAAAGCCCCGCGCGCCCCGGCTACTTGATGTCGCGGCTGAAGCCGCGACCCACAAAGCCCTCATCAAGCGGCTGCTCGGTCTCTATTGAAAATTCGCACCCCAAAAGGCCCTATTTTTTCCGCGGGATGAAAATCGGGACCGGGGGAGAAACTTTGTACTCCTTCGAGAAGTCGCGCTGGTTTACCGCGATGCCGACGCGGCCGCGCGAGTCGATGTAGACGAGCGGCTGGCCGATGGCGACATCGCCGAACGTTTTCTCGAACGGAAACGTGTAGTCCTTCCGATCGATCTTCAGCGTGACCTTGTCGCCGTAGACGTAGCCGAGCTTCCTGAAGTCGTCGCCCGGGATGTCCGTGACCAGGCTGCCGAAGGGATCGTCGAGGCCGATCGCGTCGCCGGTGATTCCGTCCGCCGCGACGGTCGCGGTCTTCGGCGACAGGCGGACGAGATCGCCGAGCGCGGGGCCCGCTTCGGTCCAATCCTCGCCCTCGGCCAGGTGCGCGGCGGTGGGCGAAAAAATGTCGCGGCCGTGGAACGTCGAGGAGATCTTGTCGCCGATCATCCACGAGGTGTTGGTGATCTCGCGCGCGCCTTCGACGCCGTCGCGGTCCGCAACGGGCGTGATCAGCCCGTTATCCGGCAGCACGAAATACTGGCCTTTTTTCGTTTTGACGATCACGGCTTTGCGGGAAGTTCCCACGCCGGGGTCGACGACGACCACAAACACGGTGGCTGACGGATAGTATGGCGTGACGCCGGCGAGAAAGCGCGCGCCCTCTTCGATCGAGAACGGCGTGACCTGATGGGTGATGTCCATGATGCGCGCGTCTGGCGAGATGGAAAGCATGACCGCCTTGCAGATGGCGACGGCGTCGTTGGCGGTGCCGAAGTCGGTCATGAACACGATCGTCGGGCGCGCCGATTCTTCCCGGGCTTCCTCCTGATTCGATCGCCAGTTGCAGCCGGCCAGGGAGAGCGACAGAGTCGTGATAATCAGGAGGGCGATAAAACTCGCAGCCCGCAGCTTGCGAAACGATTGCATGCTGTTCACCTCGTTTACGGTCGAAACCAAAGAAAGCCGAAAAGCCTCAGGGCTTCCCGACAAAGACGGTCGGGAACCCCTGAGCTACATAAAACCTTACGGCTCGCGCTGGGCGACGAGCAGCAGGACGATGCCGACGACCGTGAACATGCGGAACGCGGCTTCCTGGCCGTTCCAGTTCTTCGATTGCCACATGAGGAACCATTCGCCGCCGACGCTGAGGAAGGCGACGAGCCACATGAGGAGACTCAGAGTCAGCGCAGCGATTGCCACGGTCTTCTCGCGGTCGAATTCCGCCGCATGCGCGTTGAACGCGCGCAGCAGCCGCGCAGCGCCCCACCAGCAGAGCAGCATCGTCAGCGCTTCCCAGGAGATGATCGAGATGTAGAACGCGGTGTGCGCCGCGGGCGAATTGATCGCGCGCCACATGCCGTGATTGCCGGGGAAGGTCGAGTCCATCATCAGGACGTGGCGGACGAATTGGTAATTCGAGTCGTAGTCGGTGACGTTGTTGAAGACGACGAACGTGTAGAAAAGCGCCACGCCGAAAACGAGCGCGATCTTGGCGGCGCGCAGCATCAGTGCGCCTCCGGGGGCGCGGCGGGCGCGAAGGTTTTGAAGTAGGCGATGAGCGCGCGCATCGTCGCGTCATCATACTCGGGGCTCGCGGCCATTTGCGTTTTCGGATTTTGGGATTTCGGGTCGCGGACGTATTCGGTGAAAAAGTCCGGCGACGTTGAGGCCAGCGCGGCGAGCACGGTCCAGGTGACTCCGGATTTCAGGCCACCCTCGGCGCCGTTGTTGTGGCAGCGGAAGCAGTTCTGCTGCGCGATTCTGAATCCGTTCTGCACCGGCACGTCGGCGGCGTGCGCGCCGCGCGGCGAGATCGCGCCGAATACCGCCGCCTGATCGCGAAATTCGAGGCGGACGACGCCCCAGGGGATCTGCGCCTCGTCGCTGTGCGAGAGAATTTTGAACGCGGGCTTGAAGCTCGCGTGCGCGATCAGATATGGGCCAGGGTCGTCGCCTCCCTCTTCCGGCGGCGAACCCGGCAGCGGCTTGCCGTCCAACTCCATCACCAGCACGGGATGATGGATCGTGAGGTAAGAGCGCGAATAGTGGCCGCGATATTTGTCCTTGCAGATGGCGATCACCATATCGTTCGCCGGCACGCCCAG
Source organism: uncultured Acidobacteriota bacterium (assembly GCA_963769415.1). Lineage (GTDB taxonomy): Bacteria > Acidobacteriota > Terriglobia > Acidiferrales > UBA7541 > Palsa-295. The sequence goes on along the minus strand of CAVYLM010000005.1, from coordinate 78,357 downwards.
CGCGCGGGCCAAATCTTCGAGCGCCACGCCTCTTGCTTGCGAGGGTGACTTGAAATTACCGTCATCCGGCGAAATCGTCATCGCCGGCGAAGCAGAGAGCAAATCCTCGCGCGTCAAGTAGCGCGTCTCGCCGCGCGCAAGGCCCGCGAGATCGCCGCTCAGTTCGAGATCGTTCGGCGACAAGCGCTGGGCGTGCAATTTCGTCACGAGCGAGGGCGCTCGCCCGGCGCTGGACTGCGCGCGCGCCGCATGAGCCGCGCAAGACACAACCAGCGCAAAAAGAACGGCAGCCCCTGCGCCAATTCGGCGTCGAAACATGGCGCACATGGTAACGCACACTGATCTTCGGCGTAATGTCCTAGTTGAAGCCGCAAGGGCGCAGCAAGCAGCGCCCCTACGAGGAAAAGGGAAAAGAGCCGGCGAGACGCCGGCGCTACGAATCGGGGTGAGCTACGTGTGCTAGAGTGGCGGCATTTAATTTTGACGGAGGCAGCGGATTCATGGCGTCTGAGACTCACGCGCGACTTACAAAACTGGGATACACGCTGCCGGCGCCGCCGAAGGCGGGCGGCAACTACGTCCCGGCGAAGACAGTGGGGCGCATGGTGTATCTGGCCGGCGTGGTTTCGATCATCGACGGCGCGTTCGTCACGGGCACGGTCGGCGCGGGGCGCACGATCGAGGAGGGCTACGAGGCGGCGCGGGCGTGCGCGCTGACGCAGCTCGCGGTGCTGAAGCAGCATCTCGGGTCGCTGGACGCGGTGAAGCAGATCGTCGGCGTGAACGGCTACGTCAACGCCGTGCCGGGATTCGAGGATTCGCCGAAGGTGATCAACGGCGCGTCGGATCTGTTCATCGAGCTTTTCGGCGAGGCGGGGCGGCACGTGCGCGCCGCGATCGGAGTTTCGGCGCTGCCGCACAACGCGCTGGTCGAATTGCAGATGACCGTCGAGATCGAGGGCTGATCGCGTGGCTGAGCATTCTCTTTCCGCCGAGCCGATCCATTCGCGCTGGAACCGCGACCTGCCGCCGCGGCTCAGGATCGCGCCAGGCGACACGGTTCATCTGGAATGCCAGGACGCGAGCGGGTTGCAGGTGCGGCCGGGCATGACCGTCGCGGAATACCAGACGATCAACCGCGACCGCATCCACCCATTGACCGGGCCGATTTTTGTGGAGGGGGCGGAGCCGGGCGACGTGCTGGAAGTCGACATTCTCGAAGTGGCGCACAAGGGCTGGGGCTGGTCGAGCATTATTCCGGGGCTTGGGTTTCTGAAGGAGCGCTTCGCGGCGCCGTATCTTTTTCACTGGCAGCTGGAGGGTAACGTAAGCCGGTCGCTTGCGCCGGCAGTTGTGCCGCTGCGGCCGTTTTGCGGCGTGATGGGCGTGGCGCCGGGTGAGCCGGGGGAATTTCGCACGCGTCCGCCGGGCGTTTTCGGCGGGAACATGGACGTGCGCGATCTTTGCAGCGGCGCGCGGCTGTATCTGCCGGTGCTGAACCGCGGCGCGCTATTTTCCGCCGGCGACGCGCACGCCGCGCAGGGCGATGGCGAAATCTGCATCAACGGGATCGAGTGCGCTTCCGATGTAACGCTGCGGTTTCAGCTGCATCGCCGGCAGCCGCTGGCCGCGCCGGTCGCCGAATCGCCGGCCGCGCGCGAGCGGTCCGCGGAATCGGGGGCGTGGATCGTGGTCGAGTCGGCGGCGGATGCGGTGGCGGCGGCCCGCGGCGCGACCGGGCGGATGATCGATCTGCTGGTGGGGCGCTGGGGGCTTGCGGACGAGCACGCCTATATTCTCTGTAGCGCCGTTATGAATCTGCACTTTGCGCAGGTAGTTAACGAGCCCATGTTTACGGTGACGGCGTCGATCGCCAAGAGCGTTCTGCCGGCACGAGAGCTGTTCTGAACGTTCCGCGAGCGCGTGCTTCATTCCAGCGCCACATAAGCAATTCTTAAATTCCAAATTGAAATAGCTGATCGACGCGACAAAAATATTCGATTGTTTTCCTCAGGAGATTTAGTCTAGCCTCCCACCCATAGTTTTTGCAGGCAGTACTCGGAAACACAATCGGCACCGCTGAAAGGCGTCGCCGCATTTGGACCAGTTTTCCAAACGCGGCGCCTGCGGAGGTGTTTTTCTATTTTTCGCTTTTATTCGCATTCTTGACCAGGAGACGCTCCTCTATGACGAAGCGGATCGGCATTTCATTTTTCGTACTGGCGTCGCTCTTCTGCCTGCTGCTTACCTTCGCGCCTTCAACAACACGGGCGCAGCAAACGCTTGGCGGAATCACCGGCGCGGTCACCGATACGTCGGGCGCAGCGGTGCCGGACGCCGACGTAGCGCTGGTGGGCGACCAGACCTCGCTGACGCGCACCACAAAAACCGACGCCGCCGGTCTCTATACCTTCGTCAACTTGCCGATCGGAAACTACACGCTCACTTTCAAGCACGAGTCGTTTGAATCGCAGAAGATTCCGGCGATTACCGTGCAGGCGAACCGAACCATGACGCTGAACGTGTCGCTGAAGGTTGGCGCGATAAGCACGACGATCACGGTCGAAGAAACTCCGCTCATCAACGCCGTCGATACCACGAACGGATACGTTCTGGACAAAGTGCAGATGGAGGCGGTTCCGTTGCCGACCGGGAGTTTCACGGGGCTGGCAATTCTTTCGCCGGGCGTCAACGCCGAGCTTCCAAATGGCACGGGCGCCAACGCCGGCCTGGGCAATCAACCGATATGGGCCAACGGACAGCGCGATACGAGCAACACATTCCTGCTAAACGGCGTGGACGCGAGCAATTTGTTCAACGGCAAAACCACCAGCCAAGTGGCCTCTGCGCGCATTGTGAACAATACCGGAGTATCCGGCGCTTCCAGTACCACGGCGGAAATCATTCAGAGCACGGCCTCGCCCTATTTGGCCATCGGCCAGGCGATTCCTTCACCGGCGCCGGAAACCGTGCAGGAATTCCGCGTGAATACGTCGATGTACGACGCGCAGCAAGGGTCGACGAGCGGCGCGCACATCGACATCAGCACGACATCCGGAACGAACGAATTTCACGGAAGCCTTTACGGCCATCGCGGCACCGACTGGCTGAATGCCGCTCCTTTTTTCTACAAGCAGGACGGCAATATTCCCAACAACGACAAGGTGCCTCAGCTGCATCGCTATACGGCCGGCGGCACATTGGGCGGACCGATCATCAAGAACAAGCTGTTCGGCTTCATGGCCTATCAGCACGTCCACGTTTCCGATTTGGAGATCGGAACTTCGCGAACCGCAGTGCCGGGCCTCCTCACGAACGATCGCAGCCCGGCCGGATTGGTTGCAGCCGCGGAGCAAACTACCGGAACCTGCCCACCAACTTTTACTGCTCCCGCGATGCCGGCCCCATGCCCTTACTTTGCGGGTGGAGTTGTCAGCCCCACGATCGGCACAGGCCCGGGCCAGATCAATCCCATTTCGTACGCCTTGCTGAACTACAAGTTGCCGAACGGACAGTATATGATCCCTTCGGCCAACCCAAACTTCACCCCGACAATCAACTTCCCGGAGGATGTGTTCATCACCCAGCCGGCCTACTTCATTTCCGATCAGGCTGTCGCCAATATCGATTTCCTCGCGACATCGAAGGACACTCTCTCTTTGAAGTACTACTACCAGCACGACCCAACCAGCGCGCCCTTCGGGTTTTCCGCCTTCGAGGGCTTCACTCAAAAACTGGACGCGGGCAGCCACGTCGCTTCGATCACCAACACGCAGACACTGACGCCGAATTTCAACGTCGCAGAAGTATTCGGCTTTATCCGCGAAAAGATTTACAGCACGATCGGGCAGCCTTTCACGCCCGCAGGTTTGGCTTCCTTCGCTGCCACACTTCCAGCACTTTCGGGATTTTCTCCGGCGGATCTGACCATCAATACGTTCGGCTCCTCGAACTTTCCAGGCATGACGATCGTGGATAATTACGGAAATCCCAACGGCTACAGCGATTCCTACAACCTAAATGGGGTCTTCAACGCCGGTGCGACTATCGGCAGCACGGCGGCCTCGCAAGGAGCCTTCACGGGCGTTTTCCAGAACCGCTGGATGCCTTCCGCAACCGCCATCTGGATTCACGGCAAGCACACTATTACTTTTGGCGGAAGTTTTTCCTACACCCAGCTGAACGCGCGGGACAACAGAACCAACAAAGGCATGATCGGTTTCACGGATTTCTCGAGCTTCCTGCAGGGTGCGCCGATCAGCTACACAGCCGACGGCTTCATCGCCACAACGTTCCTGCAGGGCGATGCCAACCGCTACTATCGGTCGAGGGAAACGGGCGAGTTCATACAGGATAAGTTCCAGATTCGGACGAATCTTAGTATCAGCGCGGGTCTGCGCTTCGACTACCACGGAGGCCTCACCGAAAAGAACGGCAGGCTCTACAACTTCCAGCCATCGCTTTACGGTTACGATCCGGTCAACGACGTCATCACTTCGACAGGTTTTATCATCGCGGGCAACAATCCAGCCTTCCCTACCAAGGGCGTCAGCGATTCCACCCTTACCGGGCGCCAATGGGGGCTCTCTCCGCGCATCGGTGTGGCTTGGAGCCCGAAAAAGTTCAGCAACAAAGTCGTCGTGCGGGCCGGCTGGGGCATGTACTACGATCGCGGAGAACTCTTCACGTATCTCTCGCCGGGCTTCGCTTCGGGCGTCATTTCCGGCGGTCCTTTTGGTGTGAACCAGTCTCCGCCGTGGGTAGGTGCGCAGCAATGCAGCGTCTTCGGCTACACGCCGTGCGGCGGCGGATTCCAGAATCCCTGGGGCACTACACTTGCGCCGTTTACGCCCGGCGACCCGGCGAATCTTAATCTTCCCAATGCCGCGGCTATCGAAGGCGGGATTCCCCTGTTCTCGTTCGCGGTTTACAACCGCAAGAACAAGCTCCCGTACACGCTCAACCAGACCCTCGACATCCAGTGGCAGCCGCGCAACGATCTGGCGATTGAAGTTGGCTACGTCGGGAACTTCGGCCGCCACGAAATTGTTCCTATTCCGTTCAACCAGGCGAGAATCGCGACGCCAACCAACCCGCTTTGCGGACCTGCAGCCGTCTGCCCCAATCCTGGAACGGCGTTTGCACCACAGTCTTACACCTACGGCTACTCGATCGTGTCGGCGCCGTTCACACCGATCAACTTGCCGGACGGCACGCCGTACCAGCTAAACTTCGAGGGCGGCAACGTCGACCTTCGCGTTCCGTACATCGGTTACTCCGCGGAATCGGAGTCATACACAGCAGCGGGAATCTCCGCCTATCACGCCCTCCAGGCTCACGTCGAAAAGCGAATGAATCATGGCCTGCAAGTCGGATTCTCCTACACGTATTCGCACGCGACGGACGAACAGAGCGCGATGGGGCTCTTCTACAACGGCAATAACCCGCTCGACCTGCACTCCGCGTATGGCAATGCGGACTTCGACCGCACGCACGTGATCAACTTCACCTATCTCTATCAGCTCCCGAAGTTCAACTCGGATTCTTCCGTCGCGGGGAAATTCACAAACGGGTGGGCCGTTTCGGGATTGACGGTGCTGCAAAGCGGCCAGCCTTACAGCGTGGTCGATTATTCGGGCGCGGTGGGCAGCATCTACTACGGCGTAAACGACGGCATCACGAATCCGATCGTGCCGCTGGCTCCCGGACGTTCGCCCCAAAGTTGCTACACAGGGCATTCGGGCGCTTACGGTCCGCTCGCTCTTGATCCCACTTGCTTCACACTGCCTTTGTTCGCTCCGAACGACTTGAGCGGAGGTATCCCCTCGAACGATCCCTATGAAACCGGCTTCATCGCCCGTGGCCAGCGCAATATCTTCCGGCAGACCTGGCAGAAGCGCGGCGACATCTCGATCATGAAGACCACTCAAATCACCGAGCGGCTCTCGGCGAAGTACACGTTTGACGTCTTCAACGTGACGAACACACCCAGCTTCGACATCACGATCGACAACGTGAACCAGAACATCAACTTCAACGGCTTCCCATACCAAGGTCAGCCTGCGACTGGAACCGGAGGGTGCGACACGACCTTTACTGCCCTATACGTGTGCCCGAGCCTCAGCGGCCTAGGCATAACGAACAAGACGATCGGCAGCTCGCGGCAGATTCAGATGTCGTTGAGCTTCCTATTCTAATCAGGGCGTCCGCGAAAAAGGGGAACGGCGGCATTTCGCCGTTCCCCTTTTTTATTGCCTCAATTGACATTCTTAGCTGGCGCTGACGGTGACCGAGAGCATTTCCGGCGGGGCGGCGGCGAATTGGCGCCGCAGCTCGGCGGCTGAGCTGAAATGCTTGCCTACGACGTGGCGCGCGGGGAAGCGGAAGCTTAGCGATGGCGCCGCGAAGGGGTACGGCTCCAGCACGAAGTGGCGCGAGCCGGCCCAGCGCACTTCCACGCGGGCGTGGCCGCCGTCGCGCAGCGGCAGCGGGTGCAGCAGGCTTGCGGACCGCGCGAAATCGACGCAGGTGAGCAACGAGAGGTTGTCGCTGGCCTGGAGCAGCCGGAAGTGGTCGAGGATGGCGGCTTCGGTCTTCTGCTCCGGCGCAAATTGCGAATCCGCGGAAATTCTTTCCAGCAACATCCGCTGAAATTTCTTCTGCTCTTCCAGGAATTTATCGAGCAGCGGCAGTTCGGCCGGCGCGATCGTGGAGCGATCCGCGTGTTCGGTCAGCAGGCTGTAGGTGTGCATGGAGATCAGAATCGCCGCGTAGGCGTCTTCTTCGGCGATCAGGCGCACGGCGCGGTCGCGCACGGCGAGATAGTCGGCCAGGTCGATCTCTTCGAACGCCGAGTACTTGCCTACGAGCTCGACCGAGAAGGCGCTGGGCCTTCCCTGGCGCGTAATCTGCGGCTCGGCGTCGCGCGCGAGCCAGCCGTCGTCGTGGCGGGCGATTCCCTTCAGCACGTTCGCGCGGGGCTCGGGCGGCAGGAATTTGTCGTTGCCCCAGCGCTCCGCGAACGCGCCGGCGAGCCGCGCGTGATCGGGATGCGTGACCAGCCACCAACCGGTTTCTGTTTCCAGGCGAAGCATTGCCGCCTCCCGAGGACTTTGCGAAGCTATTGGTTCTCCGGCGCCAGCGCCGATTCGTGCCAGCGATGCAGGAAATGCCATTCCAGCAACATCACAGTGAAAAAGAAACTGAATCCCAGCACGACGGACGCGAGCACGAGCGCGAACAGGTAGTCGGTTTCGAGCTGCGTCGAGGCGTACAGGATCGAATAGCCCAGGCCGCCTTCGCCGACGCGGCTGGACCCGGCAAAAAGCTCGCCGGTGATGGCGCCGATCACGGCGATGCCGCTGGCGATGCGAATTCCCACGAAAAGCGACGGCACGGCATGGGGCAGCCGCAATTTTAGAAGCATCTGCGCGGGCGAAGCGTTGTGCATCACGAAAAGATTGACGAGATTTTCGTCGACGCTGATGAGGCCCTGCGTCGTGTTGGCGATCACCGGCGCGAGCGAAATGATGAACGCGATGAACGTGACGGCCGCCGTGCCCGCTCCGACCCACATCAGGATCAGCGGGGCGATGGCGAGGATGGGCACGGTCTGTAAAAGGATCGTGTACGGGTAGAGCATGGCGCGCACCCAGCGCGACTGCGCGAAAAGCAGCGCGACCAGCACGCCCACGACGATGCTGGCGAGCAACCCGCCGAGAGATTCCTCCGCCGTGATCGCGAGCGACATCATCAACGACGGAAACCGCGCGACGACCGCTTTCGCGACGGCCCACGGCGACGGCAGCATGAACGGCTGCACGCGGAAAATCCAAATGACCAGCTGCCATAGGAGCAGCAGCGCGCCGAAGACGGCGAGAGCGTTGCCAGCGGCGATGAGGCGTTTTCTCAAGGTGTGGCCCCAACGCAGGCGAGCGACGAGCTAGAGACGAAGAGAGATTCTTCGACTCCGCAGCCGGACGTCCGCCGCGGCGGACGAAAAGCAAAACATCCGGCCGCTCCGCTCAGAATGACGATGCTCTGGCGCGCGCTCACCTAACCAAAGCCTCCCGAAGAACGTGCGATACGCGTGCCACGATCGATTCAAATTCCGGCATCTCGCGAAGGCCTGCCGTCCGCGGGAACGGCAGATCGACCGGGAAAATCGCATGGATGCGGCCGGGGTTCGGCTTCAGGATGACGATGCGCGTCGAAAGAAAAACCGCCTCGGCCACGGAATGCGTGACGAACACGGCGGTCCATTTCTGCTCCGCGCGCAGGCGCAGCAGCTCTTCGTTCAGCCGGTCGCGCGTCATTTCGTCGAGCGCAGCGAACGGCTCGTCCATCAGCAGCAGGCGCGGATTGGTGGCCAGAGCGCGGGCGATGGACGCGCGCATTTTCATGCCGCCGGAAAGCTCGCGTGGGTATGCGTCCGCGACGTCGTCGAGCCCCACGAGATCGAGCAGCGCGGCCGTGGTTTTCTTGCGGTGTTCGGTGGCGGCGCGCTCGAGTTCGAGGCCCAGGCCGACGTTTTCACGCACGGTGCGCCATGGAAGCAGTGTGGCGTCCTGAAAAATAAACGAGATCGTTTCGCGCGCGTCTTTCGGCGTCATGCCGTCGATGCGGATCTTGCCGCTGCTGGCGGGCGAAAGGCCGGAAATCAGCTTCAGCACCGTGGATTTGCCGCAGCCGCTCGGGCCGATGAAGGTGACGAACTCGCCTTTCTGCACGGTCAGGTCGATGCCGCTCAGCACGACGCGGCCCGTGCCGTAGCTTTTCACCACGGCGTCGAATTCGATCTGCGGAACAGCCGACGCGGCGCTCATGCGGGCGTCTCGCTGACCGGCAAGTAGAGCGCGGACGGGTGGGCGCTCGAGTGGCGCACGATTTGCGTCGAGCGGCGCCAGTCCCACGACGTGGCGCGCGGCGATGGAACGCCGCTGCCTGGATTGCGGTCGTAAAGCGGGAACGCGCTGCTGGCGATTTCAAGGCGGATGCGGTCGCCGGCCGCGAATGCGCAGGACGTGGGCTCGAGATCGAATTGCCAGTGGTGGATCTTGTCGGCGGCATAGCCGGATTTTGCGAAGAGGAAGCTCGAACGCGCGATGCCGATGCAGATGAAGTCCGCCGCGCCATTCGGGCGCACGCGGACGAGCTTCGCGGTGAAGTCCGTGTGCGCGGCGGACGTGGCGCAGTAGAGCGAGACGCGCGGCGTACCGAGAATCGAAAGCGGCTTGGCGAGCGGCGCGGTCGTGTAGACAAGCAGATTGTTGCCCAGCTCAAGTGCGGCCTGATCGAATGGCCCGCTCGGCGCCGCAGCTCCGCCGGGCGCGAGGACCGGAACCTCGGGATCATAAATAAAAATGTCGCACGGCTCATCGCCCGCCGGCACCGAGGACGAAAGCGAGCCGTCGCCTTTGCGCGAATTCGCGCGGCCATCGCTGTGCAGATACAAAACGTGATTCGCTTCCAGCGGGAATTCAGTGGCGTGGCGCCAGCGATTTTCGCCGAGGACGAAATGGCGGATGCGCGGCTCGCGCGCGAAATCTCCCGAGCCCTTGAGCCAATGGTTGAACCAGCGCAGCAGAATCGTGTCGGTGTCAAGATTCGCCTCGGGACCAAAATCCGACGAGCCGGCGCGGTCGCCCCAGGGGATGTGAACCCACGGTCCGGCGATCAGGTATTGATTGTTGCGCGCGACAGGGCCGCCTGCGCGCAAGGTGAGCGCGAGGAACGCGGCGATCGTGCCGCTGAGATAGGTGTCGTACCAGCCGGAGATGTGCAGCGCGGGAACGCGGATGAGTTCAAAGGACTGGCTGATGTCGAGCCCGGACCAGTATTCGCCGGCATCGGGATGATCGAACCAGTCGAGCACGTACCGAGGCAGGCCCACGGCGAGCAGCGCAGGGTGATCGCGAAACGGCATCGTGCTGGTCTGCGCCGCGAGATTGGCCCAGGCCTGCTCGAGACGGTCGCTTGCTTCGCGGAGTTTCAGCCGGCGCGCGTCGGCCTTCAGCATCTGAAGACCCCAGCCGAGCGACGACGCAAGCCGCAGCGCGCCCTGGTGATAAAACCAGCCGTGATACAGATCGTGCGCCGTCATGCCGGGCGCGATGCACACGAGGCCGTCGGGCTGCTCGGCGGCGGCGAGAAGCTGCGTCGCGCCCTGATAGGAAAAGCCGTACATGCCAATGCTGCCGTTCGATTCGGGGCGCATGCTCAGCCAAGCGATGGTTTCCGCGCCGTCGCGCGCCTCGTGGCGGAAGGGATAGAAATCGCCTTCGGAATCGCCGCGGCCGCGAACGTCCTGAATGACGACGTTGTAGCCGTGCCGCGCGAACCAGGCCGGGTGCGCGTAGGTGACGGTCGAGGCGATATCGCGTCCGTAGGGCTGGCGCATCAGCAGCGTGGGGTGCGGGCCGGGCGCGGCGGGATAGTAATGATCGGAGACGAGGTGGACGCCGTCGGACATGCGGCAGCGGACGCCGCGTTCGAGCGAGACGCCGTGGCCGAGGTCGATTAGGGATTGGTTTTCGCCGTGCGCTGGCATCAGGCGTTACCAAGAGTCATCTCGTAAATCCTGGCACCTGGGAACTAGGATCTACCTCAGGGGCTAAAGCCCCTTTTCTTAGGGAGTCTTTTTTGTCGGAGCTAAAGCTCCGACCCCCTAAAAACCATCTGTGAGACAGCACAGCTTCTGGTGAAAGCTCAGGATCAAGGAACTTCAGGGGCTAAAGCCCTGTCTCCTTCGCTTCCGCTAATGTCGCCCGTAAACGGGCGACCCACAAAGAAAGAAAAGCTGCCGAGCTGAAGCTCGGCGCTACATCCAAACCGCAAAACCTAGAGCGCGGCTATGCCGCGAAGCGGAGCATGGCCGCGAGCGCTGCCGCGAGCTTGCTCGAAGCCTGATCGATCCAGCGCGCGCCGTTTTCCGCCGTGGCCGGGCGCGGATCGCCCAGGACCCCGCTGGCGGCGATGTCGCGCGTTAGCCATGCGAACGTGGCCGGCGCGTTTTCGGGCATCAGCGTTTCCGGCTTGTCGATGCGCGCGATGTAATTCGACGTGTAGGCGCTACGATCGACCAGTTCGGGCACCGAGGCGAGCAAAAACGCAGTTTCGACTTCGCCGGCGTGGAAGCCCCAGGCGCGCTCCTGCGGATTCAGGTCCTCAAATTGAGTTCCCGCCGAGCCGTGCATCGCAAACGTGCGCAGCTTGAATTCGGCGCGGAGGTCGCGGGCCATCACGTCGACGAGCGACGTGTTGCCGCCGTGTGTGTTGTAAAGCGCGAGCTTGCGAAAGCCGGCGCTGGCGATGCTCGATCCGAGATCGCGGACGACCGCCATGAACGTGCTCGCGCTGACCGAAAGAGTGCCTGGAAATCCGATGTGCTCGTTGCTTTTGCCGTAGTGCACGGGCGGCAGCGCGTAGACCGGCGCGTCGGCGGGCAGCTTCGCGAGCGCGTGGCCGAGCAGCAGATTGTTGATCAGCGTGTCGGTGGCGAGCGGGAGATGATGCCCGTGCTGCTCGATTGCCGCGGTCGGGAGCACGAGCAGAGTGGTTTCGCGCGGCAGCGCATCGATCTGCTTCCAGTTGAGATACGCGAAATTGCGCGCGTCCGGGATCCAGGTTTTCATCGCGCGAGTGCCGCCGGTTTGAAGGTGACCATTTTCCCGGGATTGAGCAGTCCTTTCGGGTCGTAGCGCTGCTTGGCGAGCAACTGCACGTTGTCGGCGCGATAGCGTCCGCCGCCTTCCACGTTGTTCACATGGGGATTGGCGACGAAAACGCCGATTTCGCGGCAGAAGGAAATCATCTCGTTCAGCCGCTCTTCGGTCGTGTAATAGACCAGCGGAATCGCGCCGGGAATCATCCGCCCGTCGCCCGCTTTCCAAAATTCCATGTGGAAGAGGATTTCTTTTCCGAAGCGCTCCTTGAGCCGGCGCATCTGATCGCGCACGGTGGCCGGATCGAACGCGCATTGAAGGTACGTGTACGCCTCGTCGACACCCATGGCCCAGAGCGTCGTGTGGTTCCAGGTGTAATCGGAGAGCAGCGGGCGCGCCCGCAAGCCGAGGTACGGGCCCGAGTACGTGACTTCCCCGCCGGCTTCGCGCGCGGCAGCTTCGAGCGCGGCGCATTGATCGGTGGCGATCAGAAAGAAAATCAGCGCCTTGCCTTCGCGCGTGCACTGCTTCACCGGAGTGAAAAACGAGGGGATCGGCCACTCGAACGAGGTGACCAAGCGCTTGGTCCATTCGGCGCCCCCGGCGATGCGCTCGCTGAAATCGAACGCGGCGTCGAACGTGTCGAACGCGATCGCACACTGAGACCATTCGACCGCCGGCGTGAGCGCGAGCCAGATGCGCGTGGCGATGCCGTTCGTGCCCCAGGCGTGCAAGATATCGTGGACCGCTTCGCCTTCGTGCAGCACGATGCGCGGCTCGGCCTCCATGGTGACCGCTTCGATCGCGCGCACGGTCTGATAATCGCGCAGATTGCCGTGCGCCACCGATCCGATGCCGCCCGAGCCGCCGCCGAGAAATCCGCCGAGCGAGGCTTTGGCGATCGTCGAAGGATAGCAGCGCAATTCCCAGCCCGCGGCGCGCGCCTGATTTTCGAGCACGCCCAGCCGCACTCCCGGCTCGCACACCGCGACGCCATCCGGCGTAATCGCCTCGATGCGATCCATGCGCGCGAGATCGAGCACCACTCCGCCGTGCAGCGGCACGGCCTGCCCGTAGTTCCCCGTGCCGGCGCCCCGCGCGGTGACCGGCAAATCGTGCGCGTGGCAGTAGCGCAGCACGTCCTGCACCTCGACGGCGCTCACCGGCTGCACCACGAGATCGCCGACTTTGCCATCCAGCTGCGCGCGCAGCACGGGCGAATACCAGTAAAAATCGCGCGAAAGCTGCTCGACCGTCTGCGGATGGGTGATCACGCGCGAGGGGTCGCCGAGCAGCGCCGCGATCGCGGCGGCGTGGTCCGAATAGGCAGTCATGGGGCGGGTCGCGGTCAAATTCTCTTCCCGTTTTTCCTCGCGCTGCTCCACTGCCTGAAAGCTTTCTGCATACGCGGATCGTCGAACAGCGTGTTGCACAGCTCGCGCTGGAAAGGCCCTTCCACGACGCAGTCCATATCCGAGCGGCGCGCGACCTCCACGGCGGAAACGTGAATCTGGAGCGTGTGGCGATTGGCGTCTTCGATCGTGGCGCCGTAAACCACGCGATCGAGCCGCGCCCACAGCGCGTTTGCCATGCACATGGGACACGGCTCGCAGGTCGAATACATCGTGTAACCGGCGAGGGACGGCTGCTTCAGCTTCTTGCACGCCAGGCGGACGGTCCGCGTCTCCCCGTGCGAGCTCGGATCGTTCTCGCGCATGACCGCGTTCGTCGCGCGCATCAATTGCTTTCCGGTTTTCGTGTGGACGATCAGCGCGCCGAAGGGCGAAGGAAATGCGGTGTCGAACGTGCGCGCGGTAAAGGCGACGAGGTCACGCATGCGCAGTTCGTCGAGAGATGCGGGGTTTTGGAGCGTCTTTTTTGGGCGCGCCATAACGGATGCTAGCACGACGCCCGCGCGCGATACAGCCCGAAAATGCGCCGAAATGGCCCTAAAAAGAGCCGCCGAGGGGCTACCCGACCGACGGCGGCCATGCTACTCTGCTTCATGCTGCGCAGGACCGTTCTACCAGCCACCCGGTTCTTTTGCCTCCTCGCGGCCCTCCTTGTTCTGTGCGGATGCCATCGCGCGTCCAGCGGCAGCGGCGCGACCAAAATTACTCTGCAAGCCGACTGGTATCCCCAGCCCGAACACGGCGGCTTCTACACCGCGATCGCCAAGGGCTACTACGCCGCCGAAGGCCTCGACGTCAGCATCCAGCCCGGCGGCCCGTACAACTCGGTTGAAAAACAGGTCTCCTCCGGCGCCGCGCAGTTCGGCATGGGCTCGTCGGACCGCACACTCGAATCGATCGCCGACGGCCAGCCTCTCGTCGCGGTGATGGCCACGATGCAGCACGATCCGCAGGGCGTGATGGTGCGCAAGGATTCGCCGATTCGCTCCTTCGCCGACCTCAACGGCCACACCGTGGCGATCAAGACGGGCTCGACGTGGTGGACGTACATCGCCAAACGCTACCAGCTGAACGGCGTCCACGAAGTGCCCGCAATGATGAACGTCGCCAATTTCGTGGCCGACCCGAATTACGTGCAGCAGGCCTTCGCGACTTCCGAGCCGTTTTTCGCCAAGCAGGCAGGCATCGACACGCGCGTGCTGCTCACCAGCGACGCGGGCTACAACCCCTACCGCGTGGTCTTCACGACGCACGATTTCCTGGCGCAACATCCGGATGCGGTCGCGGCCTTCGTGCGCGCGTCGATACGCGGCTGGCGCGACTACCTCGCGGACCCGAGCGCGGCTCACGCGATGATCGCCAAGCTGAATCCCGCGCTGAATCCCGAGTGGATGCAATTTACCTGGCAGGCGCTGCGCGACGGGCATTTTGTCGCGGGCGACGACCCCAGCGGCGCGCAGATCGGGCAGATGAACGCAGAGCGATGGACAACGATGTACCAGCAGCTCCTCGACCTGAAGATGATCGGCAAGCCGTTCGATCCGGCCACGGCGTACACATTGCAGTTCGTCAGCGCGAACTCGAAATAGAGCGAGGCGATTTGGATCTGCTGATCAGCGGCGGCACGGTGGTCACCATGGACCCCGAGTTCCGCATCATCGAGGATGGCGCCGTCGCGGTCGAGGGCGACACGATCGCCGCCATCGGCACGCGCGCCGAGCTCGACGCAAAAATCCGCGCGGCGAAAACCATCGACGCCCGCGGCGCGGTGATGATGCCCGGCATGATCAACGGGCACATGCACGCCGCCATGAGCCTGTTTCGCGGCGTCGCCGAGGATCATTCGCTCGACGACTGGCTCCAGCGCTACATCTTCCCGGCCGAAGCGCGCAACGTTACCGAGGACTTCGTTCTCTGGGGCACGCGCCTCGGCGTGCTCGAAATGCTTCGCGGCGGCGTGACCTGCTTTGCCGACATGTACTACTACGAAGACGTGGTCGCGCAGGTCACCAAGGAAGCCGGCATGCGCGGCGTGCTCGGCGAAACGATCCTGGACTTCCCCGCTCCGGACAACAAGACTCCCGACGCCGCGCTCGCCTATTGCGACAAGTTCATCGACAAATGGAAGAACGACCCGCTGATCACGCCCGCCGTCGCCCCGCATTCGATCTACACGCTCTCGACCGAGACGCTCAAGAAGACCGCAGCGCTGGCCCGCCGCAAGGGCGCGCCGATCCTGATGCACATCGCCGAGGCGCCGTTTGAAAGCGAGCGCAGTCGCGCGCAGCACGGCGGCTCGCCCGTGCATTACCTGGAAACGATCGGGTTCCTTGGGCCGGAAGTGATCGGCGCGCACTGCGTCTGGGTTGACGCCGCCGACATCGGCACGCTCCTGCACCGCGGTGTGGGCACGGTTCACAATCCCTCGAGCAACATGAAACTCGCCTCGGGCGTGATGCCCGTGGTGCAGCTCCTCGCCGCGGGCGTGCCCGTGGGCCTCGCCACGGACAGCGCCGCGAGCAACAACAACCAGGACCTCTTCCAGGAAATGAACATCGCCGCGAAGCTGCAAAAAGTGACGCGCATGGATCCGCGCGCGCTCCCCGCCCGTCAGGTCGTCGAAATGGCCACCATCGGCGGCGCCCGCGCGCTGCATCTCGACAAGAAAATCGGCTCGCTCGAAGTCGGCAAGCAGGCCGACATCGTGCTGATCGGCACCGGCGCCACGCATTCGACGCCGATGTATAACGTCTATTCGCAGCTGGTTTACGCGCTCAACGCGCACGACGTGCTGACGGTGGTGATTGCGGGAAAAGTCGTGATGGAAGTTCGCGTGATGTACACCATGGACAAGCCCGCGATACTCGCGAAGGCGCACGAATACCAGCGCAAGGTGGCGGCCTCGCTGATCGAGCCGCCGCCAGTCTAGGCTTTGCAAATAGCAAAAGTAGCGTAAATTATCGGCGGCTTGGCGCGGTCAAGGAGAACGCTGAATGCACCGATGGGTCGGAATTCTGGGCATCCTGTTTGTTCTCGGCCTGGCGTACCTGATGTCCACGAATCGCAGCAAGATTCGCTACAAGACCGTCGCGTGGGGCCTCGGCCTGCAAATCGCTCTCGCGTTTTTCGTGATGCGCTGGACCGTCGGCCAGTTCATCTTCGGCAAGCTCGGCAAGGGCGCGGAGTGGCTCCTCGATTTTTCGTATCACGGCTCGGAGTTCGTCTTCGGCGAGTTGGGAATGAAAGGCTCGCCGCGCGGATTCATCTTCGCTTTTCAGGCGCTGCCCATCATCATTTTCATCGCCGCGTTTTTCGCGCTTCTCTATCACTGGGGCGTGATGCAGGTCATCGTGAAGGCCGCGGCAAAAGTGATGACCCGCCTGATGGGCGCCAGCGGCGCCGAATCGCTCAACGTCGCCGCCAGCATCTTCATGGGCCAGACCGAAGCGCCGCTCACCATTCGCCCATTCCTTCCCGAAGTGACGCGCTCCGAGCTGATGACCATCATGACCAGCGGCATGGCCCACGTTTCCGGCAGCCTGATGGGCGCCTACATGGCCTACGGAATTCACGCCGAGCATCTGCTCGCCGCCGTGATCATGACCGCTCCCGGCACGATCCTCGTCGCGAAAATGATGGTGCCCGAAACGCGAGCAGCCGCTCACCGCCGGCCGCGTCGAAATGGCGGAAATCGAAAAGCGATGCGAACGCCATCGGCGCCATCGCGCGCGGCACCATGCGACGGCCTGCACCTCGCGCTCAACGTCGGCGCCATGCTGATTTCGTTCATCGCGCTCGTCTATCTCGCTCGACGCGCTGCTTCGGCGGCGCGCACAACCTGCTCGCCGCGCACCATATCGGCCTGGTTTCCGTCGAGCCTCGAGCAGATTTTCGGCTGGGTGTTTCTCGCCGGTCGCGTGGCTTGCGGGAGTTCCCTGGCGCGATTGCTCGCACAGTCGGCAACTCTGATGGGCCTGCGCATGGTGACCAACGAGCTGGTCGCCTTCCAGCGCCTCGGCCCGATGCAGGGCGCGCTCGACCCGCGTTCGTTTACCATCGCGACGTTCGCGCTCTGCGGCTTCGCGAATTTCAGCTCCATCGGCATCCAGATCGGCGGCATCGGCGCGCTGGCGCCCAACAAGCGCTCCGACCTCGCGCGCCTCGGCATCCGCGCGATGCTCGCTGGCACCATGGCGAACCTCATGTCCGCCTCGCTAGTCGGGATCATGCTCCGATGAGGTGTAGAGGTGTAAATGTAGCGCCGGGCTTTAGCCCGGCAGGCTTGTGGGTTTGGTCTTGCGTTGCATTTGTAGGGGCGCTGCCCAGCTGCACCCGCTTTTGCTCCTGGGGTTACGGTTTGTGGGTCGTGGCTTCAGCCACGACATAACCCGATCCATAGGGGAAAGGGCTTTAGCCCCTGAAGTTCCGATTTTGTGTTCATGTTTTGAATTTCGACGGCTGTGAATAAAAACCAATGACCGCTCGCTCTAATTCGTCCCCCGCCTTCTCCCGCGCCACGCGCGCCGCCAAATTCATCCAATCGCGCACGAAACTCGGCCCGAAAATCGCGCTCGTCCTCGGCTCCGGCCTCGGCGCCTTCGCCGACGAACTCTCCTCCGCCACGCGCATTCCCTACCCGAAAATTCCGGGCTTCCCGCGCTCGACGGTCGTCGGCCACGCCAGCCAGCTCGTCATCGGCAAATTGGGCGATCTGCCCGTCGCCGTCATGCAGGGCCGCGTGCACCTATATGAAGGATACTCGGCGCAGGAAGTCGTCTTCCCCATGCGCGTGCTCGGCCGCCTCGGCATTCGCGCCGCGATCCTGACCAACGCCGCCGGCGCCATCAATCGCGACTACAGCCAGGGCGCGCTCGTCGCGATCCGCGACCACATCAATTTGCAGGGCGAAAATCCGCTGATCGGCCCCAACGACGAGAAATTCGGCACGCGCTTCCCCGACATGTCGGAGGCCTACGCGAAGGGATACCGCGAAATCGCCCACCGCGAAGCGCAGCGCCTCGGCATCCCGCTGCACGAAGGCGTCTACGCCGCGCTCAAGGGCCCCAGCTTCGAAACGCCCGCGGAAATTAGCTACCTGAAAACCATCGGCGCCGATCTGGTCGGCATGTCCACCGCGCTCGAAGTCATCGCCGCCCGCCACATGAACATCCGCGTCCTCGGCATCTCCTGCGCCACCAACATGGCCGCCGGCATCCTCGACCGGCCGCTATCGCACGCCGAAGTAATGGAAACCACCGCCCGCGTCAGAGGCCAATTCATCGCCCTTTTGCGCGCCGTCATTCCCTCGATCTCAACAGACTTGAGGTAAGCCCATTTGAATCGCAGCCGGCGCCTTGCGTCAGTCTATGAATCTGCTACAGAGCCCCAATCGCGCCTGCGGACGGAGTTCTTTGACAATCTGGTCGAACGCTGCCAGAAATTCGCTCGCTCGGAGCGCCGGCGCACCCACACACTCCTTGCCTGCTCGTACGACAGGCAACCACCAGCAACCATCCTCGACCCGGCCTGCCGAAATCCGCTACCTGAAAACCATCGGCGCCAGCTGACACCTCTGATTTCTCACTTCCTTCCGAGTCTGCCAACGACTTCCACGACGCGCACGACAACATCGAGAAGCCTTCCCATAAGGAACAGGTAAAAAAGGGAGCATGTGAGACAGCAAACGAGCAAGAGTGCGACGATTTTCCATCGTCTGAACATGGATTCCTACCGGCCCATCGCGCAGTTTTCCGAGGCATTGCGGGGTGGGGCAAATTCCCATGTTAACGTCCCAAGAGAGGGTGCTCTCCGTATGCGCCGTGATCCATGCACAATCCCCGAGAGTCCTCTAATCTGCAGCGAACGAGGTCTGGGGCTTGCCGCCGGCTATGCGCCTGCCAGAGCCTGAAGCGCGGCCCGATTGCAGATGTTGACCGTGATGCCCTTGACCGTCAACAAATTCCTCTTCTTGAAAGCGGTCAGCAGGCGCGTTACGGTTTCGCGGCTCACGCCGATCATCTCTCCAATCTCCGTCTGAGTAAGAGCGATTCGAAGACGATCCCGACCACTAGAGTGATTGGCCGACCAGCTAAGGAAAAACCGCGCCAGTCTTTCGGAAGCACAGCGCGAAAGTCCCAGAGACTGAATCACTTCATAATCCGCATAGTGGCTGTTCATCAAGTGTTGAGCCACCTGGATAGCAGCCGCGGGATTCGCTTGCAGGAAGCGCAGAAACGAGGACCGAGGGACGAAATTAACCCACGCCGGTTCCGAGACTTCGGCGGTCATCTCGTAGGGTTTATCCGACAGCGTCGCTGGGAGTCCCAGGAGTTCACCCGCTTCAGCAACCTTGAGAATGATCGTCTTCCCTTCGCGGGAGGCCGTGGAAAGTTTCACCTTGCCCCCGCAGACCGCGAAGATGCCGCGCGCTGTCTGACCTTCCATGAACAGCACGGCGCCCTTGGGATAGGCAGTGGGAGGGATGATGATGTCCAGACCTTTGAGATTGCTGGCTAAAGAGTCACAAAACAATTCACCCTTGGGCGCAAGGGAGACCGAGGAGCTCTCGGCAATTTTGAGTCCGTAATGAGATCCCATAGTGGCTATCACCTTTCAAATCCTTAACATTAGTTCCAGAACGCGGCTCGTTCCCCGAGAGCTGGACGAGAGAATCAGGCTTCTTTGAACGATGATCAGCCACGTTCGCCTCACGCGCAAAGTAAGGACAGTCGGGGGGCGGGCCAATCGCAGCGCGTTCCCGCCCCCTCTGCCGTTCTGAGTTCTTATGCTCCCTTAGGCTCGATGCGAACTGTCTTGGCATGGGCTGCCTTGGGCAGTTTGATGCTCAAAACGCCATCTTTCAGGATCGCGCTCACTTTTGAACTGTCGACCTCCGCCGGCAGGTCAACAACCCTCAGGATCTCGTTCGCGCACCGCTCGGAGTAGATCGTCTTGCCCTTCTTGCTTTCTTCCTGGGCTTGGTGTTTGCCGGTGATCGTCAGCCTGCGTGCCTCCACGGTAATCTCGAGTTCCTTCGAGCTGAAGCCCGGCACTTCTGCCCGAACTGTTAGGTCGTCATCTGATTCTGCAATTTCCAGGTGTACGGGGTGGAGCAGTTCGGACTCAGCACGGAACCAATCGTCCAATTCGTGGCCGAACCATCTGCCATTGTCGTTAAAGATCTCGAATGCTCTGCGAGCGATCGAGTCGTAGGTCTGCTGGATCTGGTCGAGAACATCCCTACTGGCGGGCTGTCTGACCGGTACGGGTGCCTTGGCTTGCTGCATTGCTGTTGCTGCCTGTGCGTTCATCTGTGCTCTCCTCAATTTCGTATTCCCCGAATACATCCCGACTGCCAGTTAGATTGCTGAGAACGGTGGCGTAATAGCTGGTCTGCGGGATGTACATCCGGTGGCACAGAACCGTCGCCCATGGCGGGCGCGGCGGAAGGTGTGTGACTAGACGTTTCGAGTATACACTTCTCCGCCCTCGACCATTGCTTTACTTGTCCTCAGGTCAGACCACGTAGACTACTCGTGTTTGCCTCTCACTCCTGATAAGTCGTGCGAACTCAACGGGTCGTTGCAACACCATCTACTCGGTTGATCCGACAATACTTCCCCTGGAGAACTGCTCTGTCGGGCTGTACTCAATCAGAACCTAGCCAGGGCAGTGTTCCTATTGATTCAACGCCGGGTGCCGCATGCCTCGTTTGTGAGCGTGGGGATTTTCGGTCCTTGGAGCTCGACCTGCGTCCTCGGCATCTCCTGCGCCACCAACATGGCCGCCGGAATCCTCGACCAGCCCCTAACCCACGCCGAAGTGATAGAAACGGGTGAGCGCGTCAAAGGCCAATTCGTCGCGCTATTGCGCGCCGTGATCCCGCATGTCGCCGCCGAAGTTGCCTAAGCATCCGCAACGGTACGGGCCGATATGCGCTCAAAAGGTCTGGGCGGACGCTCGCCCAGGCAGAACGTCAAAACGCCACCGATGTCACGGAAATTAGTTCATTAGAACAGCGAAGTCTGTGCAATCTCTGGTTGCTTTCTTATTCCGGCCACAGCTACCGAAAATTCTGGAGCCTCTGAAGAAACCAGAACGCGGCCGGAACTCCGAGGGCATAAGCGCCTATGACCTCCACGCGATTCAGCGCCAACCTAACAGGCTGCATTCCCGCCAGGCGGGCGGCGCCGTACCCGACAGCAACCAATGCGCAGACGCAGGCGATGAAAACCAGCTGGCCTGCCTCGACGCCGGCGTTGAAAAACAGAAGCGCGGCGGCGATCTCATGCCGGGGAATCCCCACCTCGCTTAATGCGGCGGCGAAACCAAAGCCGTGCAGCAAGCCGAAAGAAGAAGAGACCAGGAGGGGAAAGCGGCGGGCCAAACTGTCGGGGTTGGGGCGAGCGATCTCGCGCGCAAGAAAGAGGATCGAAAGGGCAATCCCCGCCTCGATAGGCGCCACAGGCAGGCGCACAAACCCCAGCGTCGAGAGCGAAAGCGTCACGGAGTGCGCCAGCGTAAAACCGGTTATCGCCAAGGCAACGCGGCGTGCGGTCCGGGCAAGCAGGAGGAGCCCCGTGACAAACAACAGATGGTCAATGCCCGACCAGATATGCTTTACGCCGAGAACGAAATAATCGCGCGCAACAGTCCGCCAATTCGTCGCCTCGGGAACCCGCCATTCGGTCTGGTCAGGCGGCGCCACAGCCGTGCGGGTCGTCCCGTTCGCCGAACTTAGCCGAAAAAGGGTTGAAAGCGATGGGTTGTAGAGCTTGTATTGAACTCCAATGCGCTGTCCTTCCAGGCCGGCCGGACACGAAACCAGCATTGTCTCCAAGCCCGCGCCAGCAGCATCCTGGATGCTCCCCGGACGAACGGAACATCCGACCGGCCAGGAAACGCTTGGCCAATTGTCGGGCTCAACCGATGGAGGAATCCGCACCTCGACGAAGTAAACGTGTTCCTGACGCTCGGCGATCATGATCGACAAGGGCCGCGCATCATGGGCACGCGCAAGACCCGGGAACAGAAACGATCCGAGGCAGGCCGTCAGAAAAACGATGAGCCGGCAAAGCCGGGCCTTTGTTGGAGATTTCACTTTAAAATCGGGCCTCCAAGGTCTTTCTGCACTATCTTGTATCGGCCGGCCAGCTGGTTCATGGACCTCGAACGTACGTCTTCTATCCGATCGCTCAGCCAATCATCCGCCACCTGCGACCTGATTTCGCTGAGTTCCGGGACACGTGCGTCGGTGAGCCGCGTCATCAGGACAACGTGGTAACCATAGGTGGATCGGATCGGTCCGATCCAGTGTTTCTCCGAAGGAGCATCTTGTTTCAGCTCCGCGACGAACTCGTTGCCAAATTGGCTCGCCACATAGTCAAACGTCCTTTCGACATAGTTCTGCAGGAAGGGGAAGCGGTCTCCATACTTGGGGGCATCGCTGAAGCCCGCATCGCTGGCGTTGAGTTTGTCTTTCAGACGTAGGGCCAATTCTCGCGCCTGCTTGTCGCCATGCACCGAAGAATCAAAGAAGACGTGTGTAAATGTCACCGAAGGATCGACGGCATAACGCTTCCTGTTTTTTTGAAAGTATTCGGCAAGCTCCGCGTCGGTCGGAGTAGTTCGGCCTTCGGCCATGTCCTCGATCAAGAAGCGCATCTTCTGTACGAGGCGCTGCCGGATCACGTAATCCCCTTGCTCCAACCCCATCGCCTCGGCCTCGCGGTAAAGAATCTCCTCCTGGACATACTGGTCTACGAGGTCCTTCCGCTCCGCTGTAGTCATTGTCGCGAGCTGCGAGGAGAAGAACTCCGGCTTGAAGGCTTTGGAACGATACTGCAAGAAATTCAGCAGCGATTCCCTGTCCACGACAATCGTCTTGTCGGACGCCAGACCAGGCCCGGTGCGGTGCGTCAGCCCAAAAACTCCAAATAGAATGCCGCCGGCCACCAAGAAGTGAAGCAGCGGTTCTCGCAGAAAGCGTCGTAATCTCATTTTGGCGCTTTAGGGGTGTACCAGATCGGCGAAGAAAAGGCCCTTTCCTGTATTGTGGCCGGTTCATGCGTCTCTTTGTTGTCGATGCCGAGCGCCACGGCATCGTAGACTTGGTGGCGCGGCGTCGGTATCTCGATAACGCGGATGTAATAGAACGCCCTCTGTGTCGGATTAAAATCGGGGTCCGTCCACACGGTTGCCAGCTGCGCCGCCCCAATGGTGTTCGAAAAGGATGCGGTTCGGACGTCGACCGTGTTACCCACGGCCGCCAGCTTTCCGTTGGCATCCAGCTTGCGTTCGCCGGCCCAGGCTACGTTGTAGATATGATCGTGAGTCTGGCCCGAGGCGTCAAGCCAGCCTTTGATAACCTGGATGCGATCGAGATTGCCGCTGATAGGATCTTTCACGGCATATATCAGAAGGGAAGGAGCTTTTCCTTTAGGCGCGTTCCAAAGGTCCCCACCCATGGGAACCCCTTTGCTATAGCCCACCTTGGCTATGTCCTTTGCATCGGCGTCACTCGTCCTGAAGGAATAGCCGCCGAATACGCGCAAGGAGATGCGCGGCCCGGTTGTGGCATAAACTTCCTTGCGTTTGAAAGCTGCAGCAATCGCCTCACGCGTGTTTGCCGTTGCCCACACACCAGCAATGCCGCTCGCCGACATTTCCCAGGCTGGAAATATGACCGGCGAAGTGGGCGCATAGCGCTCTTGAGGCAACGCGTCCACCGCCAGCTTGCCGAGGAAATCGCTCTCTTCGACGGACGAAAGCCCCGTGTGAGAATCGGAGCTTCCGATCATGCCGAACTTGTACGGATTCACGCCTGTGTTCTGTTCGATCTCCAGCCCGCGCTGAAGGGCGTAGCGCACATAATCGCCCTTATTGGGCGGAGTTGGAGTACCAGTGAGCAACTTCCTGCGGATCTCGAATTCGGCAAACTCGTCGTTGGGGGACAACTCCGGAAGGACTTCGGAAGTTCCTTTGGTTTGGGTTGCTTCCACGACGGGTTCCCACCGCATTCGCGTGCGGGCGTATTCAGCGGTTATCGGGCGGCCGGCACTGTCCACCATATCGAACATGAGGCCACCCGAAAGGTTCGAGTTGTGCGGGATGGCTATGAATTCGGCACCCGTCTCTTTCTCTGTTTTCTCCAGCCATTTCCAAAGGTCTTCCGGCTTTTGGCTTTCGTACGAACTGAAGGGTATGAATTTCCTTAGCGTTGCGGCATCGGAAGGGCTAAAAATCACTCGGTGCAGGTTCTTCCACCCCGGAGCGGAGGACCATTCCCACCCCGCGAATGCCGTGAACTTGCCGGGCTCGTTATTGCGTTCAGCCGCATCCACTTGTGCTGCCCACGTTCCCTGGCGAATCTCGTTGGTGAAGAGTTGCTTGAGCACTTCCTGGCGCTCTTCCGGCTTGAAGTCCATGACCGACCGGCGAGGGTTGGCTTGGAGGTCTGCCCTCAACCGCTTTCCCCACTCGGTCGCAAGCATCAGGGTATTCCCCTTCAAGAGCTCCGGCTGCAAACTCATCAGCTCGGCGTGATCCGACACCACGAGGAAATCGAGAGGGCGCAGTATACGCACGCGTGTCCGGAGGGACGGGTGAAGAACAGGCAATCCCCTCGCGAATCGATAGGCCGTGTCCGGATCGGCGTTTATGTTTCCCGTCATAAACGCGTCAATGGAATTCGACGTGTGCAGATGCGTATCCCCCCAGTAAAGATGCGTTTCTTGAGAATTCGCGCGGGCTGTCGCCAGCGTCGCTACAATGAAAACCAATAGAAACCGCAGCAAGATAGTTTGCCTGCTCACCAAGTCGCTCCTATTCGGGGTGTTTACGATCCCTCAATATCTGCAAGATGCTCGGCGCCATTTGGAGCGGCTTGCCGTTCTCCAAGCCGGAATGAACCGCGATTTTGCCAAGGGCACCGAAACTATGTCCGCCGCTGAGGATTTATAAGCATTTCTTTCCACTCGCACAAGGGGAAATTAGACCTTGCCGCACCGCGGCGGAGATTCTTAATTCTTATGTGCCCCTGTAAGCATCGCTCCGTCGACTTTCGGCCCTCACGTGTCTCTACGTGGGATAGGCGAGGCGGAGTGCGCAAAGCAGTTTTGAAGCTGTAAAATGCGGTATGCCAATTGGCTCGCACATCATTCCGAAGTTCTATATGGAACGGTTTGCCAATCCTCCCGACCGGAAGAACGGGCAACCGCACCTATGGGTGTACGAAAAAGGTGAAGAACCTCACTATAGAGCAACCTCGGTGCAAGGCTACGAAAACGGATACTTCGCATTTGTTCGACCGGATGGAATGCTTGATGAATCGCTAGAGAAACGATTAGAGAAGCTGGAAGAGGCGAGTCTGGATACCTTGGTGCTGACCGCAACACAATTTTTCGACATCCAATCGGCGTCTAGGCGGAATGCATTAGCGTTCTATGCTTCGATGTTGTTCTGTCGCGCAAAGCAGAGACGAAATCGGAGTCAGAAGACGTATGCGAATTTGCATACGCAGTTTGCTGAGCTAGTTCACGATGATGAGTGGATTGCAGAAACCACGGACCGATACATCAGGCGACACGGAGAACCCATTACGAAACAAATGGTCACGGAGAGCCTTGCGCAACTGGCAGCCATGATGGATGGCACTACGGCACTGCGGAATAATTTCGTGGAAGACCTAGTGAACGCGACTGACATCATGGAGAATGTCGTTCTCCAAAAACCGTGGCAGCTTTGGAACGCACCCAAAGGAATGGAGTTTGTCACGTCGGACAACCCTTTTATTTCATTCATACCGCTGGGGAACGGACGGTTAAACTCGGGTCACGGCCTGCGCAAACCCGAGACAATCGGCGTATTCCCCTTGGCGCCGCACGTCTGTCTTGCGATGGGGGTGAAGGGACCGGATTCGGTGACCATTGAACCCGGCTTGGCAACGACCATAAACAACACCGTCGTTGAACTGTGCGAGAGATACGTCTATTCGAAAACTCGCTCAGAAGAAGTCCGGCAAGTAGTGGACAAGCTTGCAAACAGTCGCCAGTACGGGGTGAACGCATTTCTTCCACTCGGCTTGAATGTGCCGATTGCCAAAGATTTCGTTTTGCACATGATGCGCCTTGCTCCGTGGCCGTTTCCAGCTTGGATGACCACAGACGGTTAGGCTGTCACCACTTGGCGTCGATTGAGGTTTAAGGCGGCGGTGGTCAGCCCGCGGGCTGCCTTAGCAAGAACGCGTTTCGCGCGAAAAATCCGAAAAAGGACAGGGTGTGGTCACCTGTACTTTTTCTAAACTTCCTGCCAGCTTTTTCCCGCGCTCGATTCTGCTACGTTGATTCGTGGTGCCGGCGCATTCAACCGGGCACGGAACGATGACGAAGAACTACAATTCGGCGAACGCGAAAGGCTCACGCAGCAAGACGGCGCGCCATGCCTTCCTCCGCTCTCGTCCACTCGAAAGCGCGCCATTTTTGCGACCGTTCTACTCGACACTCATGCCGAATAGAAACGCTTCTAACTCATTCAAAACAAATGATCGGTACCCATTCTACTCGACACAAAATCGGGGGGCCTCCGAACCCGATCTCGCACAAGGGACCGGCAAAGCCTCGCCCGCACCGGACACATCTCTAACAATGTCGGCTCTGTCAAACTCTTTTTGAGCGCACTTCTCCGTTCACTTCGAAGAAGTGTCCTGTTTCGCTTTCGTGGGGCCTTTGCATTGACGACTGCGGCTCGCTCGTAATCTGTCGGTCGGCTTCAGTCCGACCCAAACATCTCTCCGATCAAACTTCGACCATGATTACTTCTTCGAACTCCCTCGCGAGAGGGAGCGGGATGCCCAATCAAGTGGACGGCGCCCTAGTTCACGCCATGTCCGGTTACGAGCTGTCCCGCGTGCGAACCGAACTCTACCGACTGCGCATACTCCCAACCGTTCCGCCACATCCAGTACAGCCGAACAGCGAGTCTTCTGGCCATGGCCACTTTGGCGATGCGACGTTCTCGCCGCATCGCCAGGTGAACATACCGACGACGCCAGTCCGGGTCGTAACGCACGGCTGCTTGCGCTGCTTCCACCAGCAAAAAACGCAGCAGTGAGTTGCCTTGCTTGCTGATGTGTCCCAGCCGTTGCCGTCCGGCACTGGAGTCCTCCGTAGGGATCAGCCCCACATAGCTGCCGATCTGCTTGCCGCAAGGAAACCGCTCCGGAGTTCCGATGATCGTCACGAAGGCGAGTGCTGTCAGTGGACCCACGCCGGGATGCGTCATCAGTCGCAGCACTTCGGGCCGTCTCTTCGCTTCTTGCTCAACGGCTGCGGTTAGCGCCTCGATGGTCGGATTCATCCGGTCCAGCAGCTCCAGCAAATCGTGCCGGCGCCGGCTGGCCCAGGTTGCCAACGGAAGCTTCTCCAGCTGTGCTCGTCCCTGCTCGCTCCACAGCTTCTTCTTCCGTCGATTCCCTTCGTTCATCGCCAGCGCTTGCAGCTGATTCATGATCCGCGTTCGCATCTGCACCAGACGATGCCGATGCCAGAGCAGTTGCCGCAGATCCCGATTCTCCGGACTCGGTACCCAGACGCGAGGAAAGTTATTTTCCAGCAGCAGCTTCAACAGAAGTTGGGCATCCTGACGGTCGGTCTTCTGCTTGCGGACTCGCTTCGCCTTGATCTTCGCGGCGTCGCCAATCCATACCTCGATACCCAGTTCCGTCAGCAACCGCTCGAACCAACGTGAGTAGCCGGTGGCCTCCATCCCCACGCGCACGCTGACTCCCCGCAACACAAGATCCCGATAGAACTTCTCCGCCTCTCTATCACTGTGGTTCAATCGCCGTTCGCCGCTCTCACCACTCTCTGTGTCTGCAAACGCGATGTACTGGTCGCTCGGGTGATAATCCACGCCTATAATCACCATGTTCGGCTCCTTCCTCCCGAGCCTTGGTCGTCATGCAACCAAAGTCTACTCGGGCCGAGGGAGCCGACATTGTTATGAAATCAAGTAGCGCCCCACAAAGTGACACACCATGCAAAGCGACGATCCGACCAGGATCGTCGTCCCGAGCTCGTCCGCCCGGGCGGACGAGCCGAGGGATCTCTCGGCGGCCTGCGCGCTCCCGCGCCATACAAAGTGACACACCATGCAAAGTAATTTGCACTCTAACTCATAGAAAACAAAGGATCGGCACCCGAACAAACCGACACACTATTTCAAGGTCAGGACTTGCGGAGTTCGCCAAGGAAACTGCTGCCGTGCGGGATCGCGCCGCCGAAATTCTCGGCGACCGTCTGCCCCATGTCGGCGAGCGTGGAGCGAACGCCGAGGCTGGCCCCGCTCGCCGCGGCCGGAGTGAACGCGACAATCGGCACGTATTCGCGGGAATGGTCCGTGGTGGGATTCACGGGATCGGGGTCGCAGCCGTGGTCCGCGGTGATGATCAGAAGATCGGACGCTCGCAGCTTGCCAAGAAACGGCCCGAGCAGCGCGTCGAATTCCTCGAGCGACTTCGCGAAACCTTCCACGTCCTTGCGGTGGCCGTAGAGCATGTCGAAATCGACGAGGTTCGCGAAGATCAGGCCGCTCGGTCGCTGCGCGAGCGCATCGGTCAGCTTGGCCATGCCGTCGGCGTTGTTTTTCGTCGTGGCGTAGTCATCGACGCCGCGGCCGTTGTAGATGTCGTGGATTTTGCCGACGCCGAACACCGGAATTTTGCGGTCGGCGAGCACGTCGAGCAGCATCGGGCGCGGCGGCTCCACGGCGTAGTCGTGCCGACGCTCGGTGCGTCGGAAATTTCCCGGCGCGCCAGTGAAGGGGCGCGCGATCACGCGCCCGACGCGATGCGGCCCGTCGAGCAGCGCGCGCGCGATTTCGCACTCGCGGTAAAGCTCGGCGATGGGGATCACGTCCTCGTGCGCGGCGATCTGGAAAACGCTGTCGCCGGACGTGTAAACGATCGGAAAACCCGTGCGCACATGCTCTTCGCCGAGTTCCTTGATGATTTCGGTGCCGGACGCGGGCTTGTTGCCCAGCGTGCGTCGGCCGATGCGTCGCTCGAATTCCGCGATCAGCTCTTTCGGGAATCCGTGCTTGTAAACCGGGAAAGCCTGGTCGAGCCAGATGCCGGCCATTTCCCAGTGCCCCGTGGTTGTGTCTTTTCCGGGCGATACGGTGATGCCTTTTCCGAAAAATCCGCCGGGGCGCACGGGCGGTTCGAGATGCGCGAGCGGTTTGATGTTCGCGAGGCCGATGTGGACGAGATTCGGCAGCGCCAGCGGGCGCGAACGCGCGATGTGACCCAGCGTGTCGCGGCCGACGTCGCCGTAGTCGGCGGCGTCGGGCAGCTCGCCGATGCCGACGCTATCGAGCACGATCCAGATGACACGATCGAAGTGCGGCGTCGCGTTCATTTTCTTAGGTGTGCGTTCGTCATCCTGAGCGAAGTCGAAGGATCTCTCTTCGGTGTTGGTGCTACGCCTCCCCGATATCCTCGTGCCAGATTTCGGGATGGTCGCGAATGTAGTCCGCGAGCAATTTCACGCATTCCGCGGAGTCGAGGTCGATCACGCGCACGCCGATCGAGCGAAGCCAATCGAGCCCGCCCTGGAAATTGCGGCTTTCGCCGACCACCAGCGTGCCGAAGCCGAACTGCCGCACCAGGCCGCTGCAATACCAGCACGGCGCGAGCGTCGTCACCATGATCAGGTCGCGATAGGTGCGGCGGCGGCCGGCGTTGCGGAAGGCGTCGGTCTCGCCGTGCATCGACGTGTCATCGTTCTGCACGCGGCGATTGTGGCCGCGGCCGACCAGCGCGCCGCGCGCGTCGAAAATCGCCGCGCCGATAGGGATGCCGCCTTCGGCGAGGCCCTTGCGGGCTTCGTCGAGCGCAACCGAAAGCATTTGGGCGTAATCGAGTTTGGATTCGGTCATGTGCGGCGGTCAGCTCACGTTACTTCAGGGCGCGCCCGGAATTTTGGCTGCGCGCTCGTCCCAGTGCTGGACGATGTCGCGCACCACTTTGTCGCCGACAATCTGCGCCGCCTCGACCGATTCGAGAAACGCCGGATACTTTCCGGTGGCCATTCGTTTCAGGCTGTCGGCGGGCGTTTCGCCGGGCGCTTCGCGATCATAGTTGCTGACGGTGCGCAGGATGAGCACGCGATGAATGTCGATGCGGCCGGCGGCGCCCAGAAACGTGAGCGCCTGCATCGTGCCGGTGTCTTCCATCGCGGAGACCATGAAGTTGCCCTTGCCTCCGGTGAAGTAAGCGTCCCACGCGTTGGCCCACTGGTCCATCAGCGCGCCGTGCCAGAACGTGCTGCCGGACATGGCGTCGCCGTGCGCGACGAACGGCGGCTTCTGCGCGTTGGGGAAGCCGGTATAGCGCGCGCGCGAGGCGCGCATGCCGTCGGAATCGGCGAGCGGAATGTCCTTGGTGAGATCAAATGCCCAGCCGACGAGCTGCGGATTGAGCGTGTAGATTTCGCCGCCGTTTTCTCGGGCGGGCGGCTCGTAGGGCGTGGCGTGATTCAACGGAACCATGCCCGTCGCCCAGTCCTTGGGAATTTCGCGCGCGTCGATTTCGTAGGCCAGATCGCTATCGATCACATGCTCGGCCCAGACGGCCGAGCCGAGCGACACGTCGGCGGGATCGCCGCCGCCGATTCCCGCAACGATCCAGTAAGCCTTCGAGAAATCGAAGCGCGGGTCGAGGCCGAGCGCCATCACGGACGCGGCGGCGCGCGCGGTGCCCACGCCGGTGAGCATGCCGAGAACGCCGTCGCCATTCATGCGCACGTGATGGTAGCCGGCGGGCAGCGGAAGCACGCGGTCGAGATGCTCGCGTTCGACCCAGAGCTGATATTCCCCGGGCGTGTCGCCGGTGTCCTGGCCGACCTCGAACATGGCGACTACCACGACTTTCACTTCAATCGGCTTCGCGGTCGGAGCGGCCGGGGCCACGGCCTGAGCACAGACCGACGCGGCGCACGCGCCGGTGACGGCGAACAGAATCCAGAATCGGGCGACAAATCGGCTCACGAAAATTCGTCCCTTGGAATCAATTCAGACGGCGGAAACGGCGAGAAGATTCTACATCAGGGCGGCGAATCGGAAATTGAGTTTGTGTAGAGCAGCGGTAAAATAGCGCCCACCAATTCGCGCGACCGCGCGTGCTCAAAGGATCGAAGATGACTCAAGTTCCCGTCTGTGGGCGTGTTTTTGCACTCGTGGTTGCGTGCTGCGCCGCTGTTTTGCTTTGCAGCTGCGGCAGCGGATCGCAGGCGAAGCGAGCGGAGGAGAGCGCCGAGTCGGCGTTCAATCTGGCCCGCGGGAATCCGCTCGCACTGCGGGCGTTTCTGGTGGACATGCCGAAAGGCGCCGAGCTGCACTATCACCTGGAAGGGGGCGTGTACGCGGAGTCGTGGATCCGCGCCGGCGCGGAGGACCATCTGTGCGTGGTCACCGCAACTTCGACGTTTGTCAAAAAGCAGGGCGCGAGTTGCGCGGCGGGCAGCGTGCCAGCCGAGAATGCGCTGCACGATCAGCAGCTGTACGACAAGCTGGTGGATGCGTTCTCGATGCGCGGGTTCGTGCCGACGCCGGGAGTGACGGGCCACGATCAATTCTTCAATACGTTCGATCGTTTCAACGCGGCGGATGCGGGCCATGCCGGTGATTGGCTCGACGAGGCGGCCGCGCGCGCGGCGGCTCAGAACGAACAATACCTTGAAATCATGGAGACGCCGCCTTTCGGCCACTCGGCGATGATCGCAGCGCAAATCGGATGGCACGGCGAGAATTTCGGGGAGTTTCGCGATCAGCTACTGGCCAAGGGGCTGCGCGACGAGGTTCCGGTCACGCGCGCGTTTCTCGATCAGGCCGAAGCCAGGCGCCGGCAACTCGAGCATTGCGGCGAGCCGAATGAATCGCCGGCGTGCCGCGTGCAGATCCGCTACATCTATCAGGTGCTGCGCGCGTTTTCGCCCGAGCAGGTGTTCGCGCAGACGCTGCTGGGATTCGAGGCCGCCGCGGTCGATCCGCGTATCGTCGGGATTAACTACGTACAGCCGGAGGACGACCATACGGCGATGGCGAATTACGCGCTGCAAATGAGACAGATCGGGTACCTGCACAGCGTATATCCGAAGCTGCACATCAGCCTGCACGCGGGCGAGCTTGCGCCGGGGATGGTGCCGCCGGATGGGCTTCGTTTTCATATTCGGATGGCGGTCGAGGTGGCGCACGCGGAGCGGATCGGGCACGCGGTGGACGTGATGTACGAGGACCAGCCGTACGAACTGCTGAAGGAAATGGCGGCGAAGCACGTGCTGGCCGAGATCAATCTGACGAGCAACGACGTGATTCTGGGCATCGCGGGCCGCGATCATCCGTTTCCGATCTACAGGAAATACAAAGTGCCGGTCGCGCTCTCGACGGATGATGAAGGCGTTTCGCGGATCGATTTGACGCACGAATACGAACGGGCGGTGGAGACGTTTGCGCTGAGCTATGGTGATTTGAAGCAGATGGTGCGCACCAGCATCGAACATAGCTTCTTGCCGGGCGGAAGCTTGTGGCAGGAGCCGGACAAATTCACGCGGACCGTGGACGATTGCTCGGGGGACACGCTTGGCGCGGACAAGCCTTCATCGAAATGCGCGGCGTTTCTGCAATCGAGCGAGCGGGCGCAGCAGCAGTGGGAGCTCGAACGGAGATTCGCCGTATTCGAGTCGAGCCGCTAGAAGTGCTGGACTAGCGAATGCCGCCCGCCATCTGCAAAGATGCGACTTTCTCGTCTGCTTCTATTGAGTCAGCTATCTCTCTTCGGCCGGGCGAGACGACCACACTTGTACCCACCCAAGCGTGTCCTCGCAGCTTGGACGATGGTCGCCTTGCAGTGCGCGCCGAGATCTATCAAATCGGCGTGCAGACGGACTTGACTTCGGTATAGAGCTCAAGCATCTGGTGGCCCATTTCGCGGCCCCAGCCAGATTGCTTGTATCCGCCGAACGGCATGGCCGAATCAAGAACGCCGTAACAGTTGATCCAGACGGTTCCCGCGCGGAGTTCGGACGCGATGCGGTGCGCCTTCTTGATGTCGCGCGTCCAAACGGCCGCCGCGAGGCCGAACTGCGTGTCGTTGGCTTTCGCGACGAGATCGTCGACGTCGCTGAACGGCATGACCGTGACGACCGGCCCGAAGATTTCCTCGCGCACGACTTTCATTTTTTCGTTGGTGTTGACGAGAACCGTCGGCTTGACGAAATAGCCTTTGTCGCCTTCGCGGCTGCCGCCGGCGGTGGCCTTCGCGCCTTCGGAGAATCCCGATTGGATGTAGCTGCAAACGCGGTTCAGCTGCTCCTCGGAGACGAGCGGCCCCATCTGGCTGGTGG
This sequence comes from uncultured Acidobacteriota bacterium, assembly GCA_963769415.1. GTDB lineage: Bacteria > Acidobacteriota > Terriglobia > Acidiferrales > UBA7541 > Palsa-295. Next base: position 44,883 of record CAVYLM010000005.1, on the reverse strand, counting down.
GCTCCATTCCGGGACCGATGCGGATCTTCGACGCGAGTTGCGAGACACCGTCGACGACTTTGTCGAACTGCTTATCCTCGACGTATAGACGCGAACCCGCGCAACAGACCTGGCCCTGATTGAAAAAGATCGCATTCGCGGCGCCGGGGATGGCGCTGTCGATTTCGGCGTCCTGGAAAACGATGTTGGGAGATTTGCCGCCGAGCTCGAGCGAAACTTTTTTCAGATTGCCCGTGGCGGCATGGACGATCAGCTTTCCGACTTCGGTCGAGCCGGTGAAGGCGATCTTGTCCACATTGGGATGGGCCGCGAGCGCCGCGCCGGCCGTTTCGCCATAGCCCGTCACGATGTTTACCACGCCATCAGGGAAGCCGGCTTCCTGAATGAGTTCGCCCAACAAGAGCGCAGTCAGAGGCGTTTGCTCGGCAGGCTTGAGCACGACCGTGCAACCCGTCGCGAGCGCGGGGCCCAGCTTCAGCGTGGCCATGACGAGCGGGAAATTCCACGGAATGATTTGCCCGACGACGCCAACGGGCTCGCGCAGCGTATAGGCGAGGAACTGCCCGCCGTGGGCGGAGATCGGAATCGTGTTGCCCTCGATTTTCGTGGCCCAGCCGGCGTAGTAGCGGAGCTGGTCGACAGAAATGGGCACGTCGGCTACGCGGGCGATCGTAAGCGGTTTGCCCTGATCGAGCGATTCAAGTTGCGCAAATTCTTCGTTGCGCTTCTCGAGCAAGTCAGCGAGCTTCCACATCAGGCGGCCGCGCTCGGATGGCGTCAGCTTTTTCCACGGACTGCCCTTTTGGAACGCCGATCGAGCGGCCGCGACTGCGCGGTTGATATCTTCCTTGTCGCCTTCGGCGACATGCGCGAGAACATCACCCGTGGCCGGGTTGTAGGTCGGGAAAGTCTTCCCTGAAACAGCGCCCACCCATTTTCCATTGATCAGCATCGGCCGCGCTTTCGCGACATATGTGTTCACATTTTCGTTTACGGGAATCGCTTGAGTTGCGGTAGCCATGTCGTTTCTCCTTCGCTCATTTCCAAAATCTTCGTTAGAACTCTGCCTGGCGCCCGAAGCTGACGCTGCCTGGGGGCGTAAGGTGCGGAACATCCACCGTCATGGCGGAAACCCGATGGTCCGCCAGTCGTTACTTTCCGGCGGCCTGCATTCTAACTCCGGAATCGGTCTTTCGCGATGTGATATGTGGCTCGCTTGAAGCGGTGTGGTCGCTTGAGAAAACGCGGGGAGCCGCCCGTGAGTTACCAAGCAGGGGCTGTCGATCCACAACCGTCGGGTAACCTCTTTTTCGTGCTTTTCCGATTCGTCTCTCAGACTGCCGGGGAATGCATTAAAATGGGGGCAGTTGCCGTCGTGGGCATCCTCTAAGGGCAATCGGCCATCGCAAACGAAATGGCAGGCCGGCGGAATGTGAAGGTCGTAACAGCGATAACTGAATTCCGCAAGTAGGACCAGAGCCATTCCGATCAGAACCCGGAAACACTTCGCGCAAGTGCTGGACGATCCAAATGCTCGCCGGATGTCTGGTGATTTTGAAGTGCAGGATACGCTGAAACGTGCCCTTGTCTCGCAATATGCCAGGCACTCAGGCTTCGTCCTCTTGCGTGATGGGTCATCCTGGCGACTCTACCGAGACCCGAAAGAAATTCTCGTCGCGACGGACGTCGAGTCGCTCAAGCAATCCCTATCTCGAATTGAACAGCACGTGAAACATGGCGGAGAAGCAGCAGGAGTCCTGCGGTACGAGGCAGGCTATGCCCTGGAACCGCGGCTACAGCCATTACTCAAGCGAGCGTCTGGCCCTCTCGCATGGTTTGGTCTATACAAGACCTGCACTATCTGCAAAGGCCTCTCGTTCCTGGAAGACGCCCCAGATACCCTTCTTCACGCCTCCAAGCCATCGATAGGTCGCAGCAAGTACTACGCCAAGCTCGCGGCCATTCGGCGGCTTATTCAAGCCGGGGAGGTGTACCAGATCAATTTCACAACACGAGTACGGCTCAAGCCGAAATACGGCGCCTGGAAACTCTTCGGCGCGTTATTCCGCCGGCATCCCGTGCCCTACGCCGCATTCCTTAACACCGGCGCCGAGCAAATCGTTTCTCTCTCTCCGGAGCTGTTTTTCCAGATCGATCGAGAGCACATCGCAGTCAAACCGATGAAAGGAACCGCACCTCGCGGGAGACTGCTCGAAGACGACATGGTCTCGGCGGAAGAGTTGCGCGCAAGCCCAAAGAATCGCGCCGAGAATGTCATGATTGTGGATCTCATGCGAAATGACCTTGGGCGCATTTGTCGCACGGGATCCGTCAAGACGCCAAAACTGTTCGAGGTGGAGCGGTATTCCACCTTGTGGCAGATGACTTCGACGGTCGAGGGAGAGTTGATCGAAGGCTGCACGGTGGAATCCATCGTGCGGGCTCTCTTCCCGTCGGGCTCAGTTACAGGCGCTCCCAAGATTCGCGCGATGGAACATATTGCCACGCTCGAAGACTCACCCCGCGGAGTCTACACGGGCGCAATCGGCTTCTTTGCTCCCAGGCGTGCCGGTTTTAGCGTAGCCATCCGGACGATAGCGCTGCATAAGAAAAACGGAACAATGGGAGTGGGCGGTGGCATCACTTACGGTTCAGTTGCGTCAACGGAGTGGGAAGAATGCCAGTGGAAAGCCGCTTTCCTAGTCCAAAGCCAACCAGACTTCAAGATACTGGAGACGATGTACTGGATGCACACATACCGCTTCCTCGATGCACATCTTAAGCGAATGAAGGATTCCGCAGCGTATTTCGGTTTTCGATTTGAAGAACGCAGAGCCCGGGGCGAGCTTCAGAAGCTGGCGACCCGGTTTCGGATGGCGCCGCAACGAGTCCGCCTCACTTTGTCCAAAGAGGGCGACATGGAGATCACGCATGCCGATTACATCGCGGAGCGGTTTGGCCGAGTCGGAATCTCCAGCAAGCGGGTTTCGAGCCAGGACCGCTTTCTATTCCATAAGACAACGAATCGCAGCATGTACGAGCAGGAACTTGCTGTCGCTCGCAAACGGAAACTTGATGACGTGCTGTTTTTCAATGAAAAGGGCGAATTAACGGAAGGAACCATTCACAATGTGTTTCTAGTTAAGGGAAATGTGTGGCGGACACCGGCAGTCGCGTGCGGCCTCCTGCCGGGTGTATTCCGCGCGCGAATCTTGAAAAAACGGCCGAATTCGTGCGAGGCGATACTTAGCCTTGCTGATTTGAAGAATGCAGATGCGGTGTACCTTTGCAACAGCGTCCGTGGCCTTTTCAAAGTCAAGGTCGTGCGATTCTAGCGCAGAACTGTAAGCAATTATTCTTTGTGATTGAAACGAAGGCATACCTGACAGTTACGAATTGTTACGACCACGAGCCCGCGTCAAACTTGGGGCTTTGCTTCTTCCACGTTGACCACAAGAACGGCACGCGCCCACTGGAATTTGGCCTTGACGGCATCGAAGCGCGGGCCCGTGGTCTGGAACTCCGCCTTGCCGACGATGCCGCACCCCTTGCCCGGGCCGTGAGTCCCTTGCACCTGACGCGTGGCGCATAGCAATTCCACGCGGTTGTCACGCGTTACATTGGCCTCGGTTTTGTGCATGTGGCCAACGGGGATGAGGAGCGTGCCGTCCTCGATGCCGAGCGCACGCAGCTGATCACCCCAGGTTGCTACGAGGTGCGGGCCATCGGGACCAGCCGTAGCAATGCCGATCCACTCGGCCTTGTCGAGCACTTCCCTGCAAATGCCGTCGATCTTTGCCATAACGAACCTCCTAATTCGGTGTTCCCGGAGCCCGTTAGTGTGGGCCATTAACCCTATGAAGTTGCTGTGTCTATGCCCACAACCAAGGACTGCTTGTGTACGTGGCTCGGCTCGAGAATGAAGGTGCCCAAAATATTCATAGCAAAGGCCGTGATCCCGGCCAGTTCGAGCACGGCCGAGACTGGCAGAACATCCCATGCCCAACTCGCGTACCCCTGGTAGGCCAGAATTTCACAGAAAACGCGAAGCGTACATCCAATCGTGAGAAGTGCGAGGCTGGCGAACATCAGCCCCGTGCTCCACAAGAGACGCATCCCGGCGAATGCCGGCAGAATGCGTTGGCCTACAGACAGCACCATCATGGCGATGAATCCGACCGTCAACGCATGTCGCGACGCGCCCCAAATTCCGCCGGAGGAATCCCAGCGCGCGGCGCCGATTCCGAGCAGGCCGGCCACCAGCAGCCAGCCGTATGCCATGCGAACAAAGAATGGAAAACTCCGGTGCACGCCGCGGGTTTTCGGCTCCTGTCGCGATGATTCGAACATCCGCAATGCCGCAATTGCCAGCGCCGCGCCCGCGACAAAGAGCGGCGTCGCTTGAGTCCCCCATCCCGCCAGCGTCAAGACAATTCCTGCAAAGTTCACCGCGAGAGCGGTCAAGAGCAGTGTGGGACGAAGCGGCTTCAATCCCAGAAAAACCGGCATCCACTTGGCGCTGAATCCCCAGACAAACGGCACCAAAAATCCCCAGGCGACCAGCACGAGATAGCGCTGGTCGAGAGCGTGCGGCAGGGCAGGGCTTGCGCCACGTACCGTCATGTAAATGGTTCCGGCAAAATTAGCGGCGAGTGTCAGCATCAAACCGATACTCGCGCTGATAACGACCGACACCCAGGACTCTGGCCAGTTCTTCCCGGAATCTTCCGGCCGGTGCTGCGAAACCGCACGAAAGAAAATCACGAACGCGGCGAGTTCGAGGAGGGCCGAAACCGGAAGGAGCAAGCGCCACTGCCAGCCATACACATTCGCGGTCCAGCGCATCGCCACTCCGATCGTCCACATGATCCAGCACGCCCACGCGGCACCGAACGCTGGTTTCGTCGCGCCCCGCAGCTTCGGAATCGAGTAGAAACCGATACCGAAAATGAAGCTCCCGATCCAGCCGAACACCTGCGCGTGGCCGTGCGCCTGCAACCACGCGGGCGAGACGGATCCCGCGCTCTCTCGCCCACTGATCTGAAGAAGATTCCATACGCCGAGGAACGTTCCCGGGAGAAGCATGAATACAAGTCCTGAACTGATATAAGCGATCAGCAGGCGGGACAGTGAACTCTCGCGCGCACGGGCAATGTCCATGATTTCGGCCGGCGAGCGCAAAGGACGGCGTTCATTTACGGACGCTGTGACAATCCCTTCGAGTGGCGTCGGCATAGAGAAGCCTCGGGCGTCACACAATACTGGCTTCCATTTCCACCGCGCGCGGAAAGAGAATGTTGTTTTCGAGATGTACGTGTTGGTGGAGATCTACCTCGAACTCCTGCAAATCCCCATACAGCGCCTGATAGCTCGCGCACGCATTGGCTGGGGGCGTGTACGCAGAACTGGCAGCGCGAATCTGGTTCACCAAGGCCGCGGCTGCATCGTGCTCCTCCATCATGGCGTGAACCGGATTTCGCACGGTCTGAAAGAAGGGAGGCTCAAGCACTGCCTCTCCATTGGCCGCGCGCTCTAGCGCCTCGATGTAAGGAAACAGAACCTGTTCCTCCTTCCGCATGTGCATGGTCATCTCTCGGCCTACCTTCAGGAAGAGGTCTTCGATTTCCGCGATTTCGGGGTGATTGTTTCCGTGTTTTGTCTTCACTCTCGCGAGCAAGGCTGGGAGACGCTGGACTGCCTCGCGGACATACCGGTGATGTTTTTCTCGTATGTGCTTCGTCAGATCGCCAAGAGGGGCCGACACCCAGTTCGCGTCAGCCGGTCCCACTTCAGCTTTGTTCTCCTCTAGCCGGGCCATGATCTCTTCCGTAGATATGCCGGCGTGTGCACATGCGTCGTGCAAAGACTTGTTGCCCCCGCAGCAATAGTCCACTCCGGCCTGCTCCAGAATCCACGTCGCCCCTGGGTTCGCTACTGCGATTTCTTTCACTTTGGTTTCAGCGGTGATGTCCATGATCGCCTCCCCTATCAACGAGCAGTTTGGACGAGGCTCTTGCTTAGGGGCAGTGACTAAAGTCACTACTCAGCAGCGAGGTGCCAAGTTTTCCGGGGGACGTTACTCCGAGGAGTTCTGCTCGTTCTTCAGGCCGACTAGGTCTTTCACGACGATCCTGCGGCCGTCCACTTCGAGGAATCCTTCCGCTTGAAGCCGGCTCAGATTCCTGGAAACCAATTCCCGCACCGTTCCCAACTCTGCCGCGAGATCCTGATGGCTCATCGTCAATTCCAAATGCACTCCCTCTTTTGAGGGTCGGCCGCCCGCTTCCGCGAGGCGCAGGACTACTGCGATCAGCCGCTGACGGACCGTCGTGAACGATAGTTCTTCGATGATTCCGATGAGACGTCGCAACCGCGATCCGACCACGGCAATCACTTTCAGCGCCACATCCGGATGCTCGCGGCAAAAGTTCTGGAAATCCTTGCGCGAGATGAAGAGAAGACTCGCATCCTCCAAAGCCGACGCCGCGGCGGGATAATTGCCTCCATCGAACACGGGAAGCTCCGCAAACGAGCTTCCGGGCCCTTCCACGGCTAACACCTGCTCGCGGCCCGCGGACGACAGCTTGAAAATGCGAATTTTCCCCGACGCCACTAGAAAAAGTCCGGTGCAAGGGTCTCCTTCTCCAAACAACAACTCGCCGCGTTCAAAGTGCCTCTTGCTGACTCGCGCAGTCAGTGCGTGCATCTCTGTTTCCGTGAGGCTCGCGAAGAGCGGCGTTCTTCGCAGAACTGCTTCCACGTCTTCAGCCATAGTAGCGATCCATCACCGTTGCTCCCGCCAGAACGGGCAATCTCCAATTGAATGACACGAACTTCAGACGCACACCCACGACAAGCTTACACCACAGCCGCGGGCTGTGAGACTGTCTTGGCGCAACCGAGACGCTACTGGGAATGCTGCGGCGATGGGAAAGCTGGAGAAGCAAAGCGACAAAATAATCAGCATTTCGTATAAGCGCGCGAATGATGTAGTTTGCGAGGCGTTGTTGATATCCAGAAAGGAGCTTTCGAATGCTAGCAAGATTCCCTCAGTGGACGAGGCGGTTTCAAAAAACTCACGGAAAGATCTGGCGAGCGTTTCAAAAACTCGGGGAGGAATGTCACCGTGCCGGTCCGCTGGACGGTCGCTCCCGAAGGCTGGTCAAGATCGGGATCGCCGCAGGTTCCGGCTCCGAAGGAGCGATGCATTCCGCCGTGCGAAACGCCTTAGCCGACGGCGTATCGCGGGATGAGATTCGCCACGCCATATTGCTATCGATCACCACAATCGGATTCCCGAATGGACAAGCGGCGCTTAGCTGGGCGGAAGACATCATGCGTCGAAAGTGACTTGCGAGACCTCTTGCTGATGACAAGCGACCGAGAGTCATCCGTTCCGAGTTGGCCTCGCGCGGCGGAGCAGTTCCTTCTTTCTCGTGAGCGCAGCAGCCATGTCGGTCAGGGTAGTTGTCTCGAGGTAATTCATCAACTGCGTGCGGAGGCCCTTCCACGTGTCGTGCAGCGGGCACGGGGAGTTATCCGAACAGCCTTCCAGGCCCACCGCGCATTCAGCGAACTGATCCAGGCCGTCAATCGCCGCCACGACGTCGCGCAAGGTAATTAGTCGGGGATTTCGCGCCAACCGAAATCCGCCGCCAGGCCCTCGCCGCGACTCCAGCAGTCCTTTTCGGACCAACTCCTGCAACACCTTGGCGAGGACAGGCGCCGGGAGGCCTTCCGCCCTGGCGATTTCGGTTCCTTGCGCCTCGCCATGGCCGGGGAATCGAGCAAGGAAAACCAGGGCACGGATCGCGTATTCACATGGCTTTGAATAGATCATAACGGAATGTAGAGTCCATTTTCCTCATTCAACGAGATTTCGTCAAGCCTACCTACGCAAACCTGGTATTGGGCCCGCGCGAGAAAAATAACAAGGCATGTGACCCAAATCACTCTTCGAGGTGACCTGGTTCACTGCGCATGCAATTGCATGGGCATAAATACGCCAGAGAGGCTGAAACGCACCAAAGCAAGGCGACCCGGAGCGGCAACGGAATGAGTAAGGCATTATTAGGCAATGGCAGGAAATCGACCTTTTCCGTTTGCGCGGCGCGTGCAGATTCCACTTGACACTTCCGACGATTATGGAGTATAAGGTCTTTAATTCTGTTAATAGGTGGCACAATGCTTTACGGACATGCTGCCGAGGTTGCGATCCGCGCGGCTCTTTACTTGGCCGGCCGGCCACCAGGGGAGCTCTCCCCGGTCCACGAAGTCGCCAAAGCGACCAAACTCCCGAGTCCATATCTATCCAAGGTAATTCAGCGACTCGCGCAAGCCGGTCTCGTTCGGACATTTCGTGGCCCAGGCGGGGGCATCGAACTAGGCAAGTCCCCGGAAGCGATCACTCTGTGGGCGCTTGTGTGTGCGACCGACGGTCCGACTGACGCCGAACGATGCGCCCTCGGAATCGGCAACTGTTCACCCAACAACCCGTGCCCCCTTCACGGCAGATGGGCGCCAATGCGAGAAGAGTTTCAACGGCTGTTAGAAGGGACAACGCTTGCTGCGCTACTGCGGGAACTTGCGCCTGTTCCCGGCAAAACAGGGTCAATTCGTCAACCTAACGCTCGAATAAGCAGTCCATTGTCCTCCGGCGAACGGGCCCGTGAAAGGCAGGATCGGCCATGAGATCAGTTTGGAGCCTAAGAATCGGCTTTTTGGCGATCAGTGCATGCGCAAGTCTGGGCAACCCGGCTGTTACCCGGGCTCAGGTGCCAGCAGACTATTTTCGGCAGAACTGCTCGATGTGTCACACGGTGGGCGGTGGCCACCTCATCGGTCCTGATTTGGAAGGCGTCACGAAGCGGAAGGATCGAGCCTGGCTGATCAAGTTTCTCCAGAGCCCGAAGGCCATGATCGATAGTGGCGATCCCTATGCCGCACAACTCCTGAAGGATGCTCATGGTCTAGTGATGCCCAATATCGGGGGCATGACGCCTGATCTGGCTAGTGCTCTGCTCGACCTAATCGAAGGGGCACCGAGTCCTGCGAAATCTGAATTGGCTGGCGTTGCCATTAGCGATCGGCCGTTCACCGCAAGCGACATTGCGGTTGGAGAGCGCTTCTTTCGTGGCGAGCGGCCGCTCGCCAACGGCGGTCCCGCGTGCGTCTCTTGCCACACGCTCGGCACAGTTGGTGGCCTAGGCGGCGGGCGGCTCGGCCCAGATCTAACGCAGGTATTCGACCGGCTCGGCGGGCGCAAGGGCCTTGGCGCTTGGCTATCCGCTCCGCCGACTCAAACCATGCAGTCCGTTTTCCGCAATCATGCGCTCCAACCCGAAGAGATTCTTCCGTTGCTCGCAGTGATCGACGACGCGAGCAAGGGCAGCCAACCTGCGGATAAATCCTCGATAGCGAAATTTGTCCTGTTTGGCTTCTGCGGAATGCTTGTTGGACTCGCCGTGCTCCAACTTGCATGGAGAGGGCGATTCCGGTCCGTCCGGCGAACCATTGTCCGAGCACAAGTGCGAGGTGAGCAATGAAGCGGAAAGACGCTCTTTCGTGGATTCGCGATGAATCGAACCCGCAACTCCGAGGATGGGAGGAGTTTTATCGCAATCGCTGGCAACACGACAAGATTGTGCGCAGCACGCATGGCGTGAACTGCACCGGCGGATGCACGTGGCAGATCTATGTGAAAGACGGAATCGTCACATGGGAGATGCAGGGTCTCGACTACCCGTCGCTGGAAGCCGGCCTGCCTCCGTACGAACCGCGCGGTTGCCAGCGTGGGATCTCCTACTCCTGGTACCTCTATAGCCCGTTGCGCGTGAAGCATCCCTATACGCGCGGAGTACTGCTCGACCTGTGGAAGGAAGCTCGCGCCAAGTACGGGGACCCGGTGGAAGCCTGGGCGTCGCTGGTGGAAAACCCCGAGGCTCGCCAACGCTGGCAACAAGCGCGGGGTAAGGGAGGCTTTCGCCGCGCCGAGTGGGACACCGTTCTCGAACTGATCGCCGCATCTTGCATTTACACGGCCAAGAAGCACGGCCCCGACCGCATCGCCGGGTTTTCGCCGATTCCGGCGATGTCCATGATCAGCTACGCGGCGGGTTCTCGGCTGTTGCAACTGATGGGTGGTGTTTCGCTTTCCTTCTACGACTGGTACTGCGACTTGCCGAGCGCTTCGCCCGAAACATGGGGCGAGCAAACGGACGTCCACGAATCCGCGGACTGGTACAACGCGAAGCTGCTCGCCGTGATGGGCTCGAACCTGAACATGACGCGCACTCCCGACTGCCACTTTGCTGCCGAGGCGCGCCACAACGGCACGAAGATGTGGGTGTTCTCGCCGGATTTCAGCCAAGTGTCGAAATACGCCGACGAGTGGGTGGAGATCAATGCCGGGCAGGATGGCGCGTGGTGGATGGCCGTCAACCACGTCCTTCTCAAGGAAGCGCACCACGAAAAGCAGACGCCCTATTTCCTCGACTACACGAAGAAGTACACCGACGCCCCATACCTTGTCGAATTGCACGAAAAAGACGGCTTCTTCCAGCCGGGCCAGATGCTTCGCGCCAATCGGGTCGAGGGCTATTCAGGCGTTGAGAACGGCGACTGGAAATTCCTGATGTGGGATGCAAAGGACCTGCGCCCGAAGATGCCCATGGGCAGCTCGGGGTTCCGCTGGGGCAAGGAGAAAGGCAAGTGGAATCTGGTCCTGAAAGACGGCGTAGATGGGAGCGAGATCGATCCCACGCTCACGTTCCTTCAGGCAAATGACGGAGTAGTGCAGGCGCGGTTCGACGATTTCGGCGAGGGCCGCACCATACTGCGCGGCGTTCCGGTCAAGAAGATCCGCACGGCCGATGGCAAAACCGTGACGGTGGCCACCGTATACGACCTGCTGATGGCCCAATACGGCGTCTCGCGCGGCCTGCCCGGTGCTTACCCGAAGGATTATGACGACGGTTCCCAGCCCTACACCCCGGCTTGGGCGGAGAAATATACCGGCATGGGCCGCGAGATGGTGGTTCGCTTCGCGCGCGAATGGGCCACGACGGCCGAACTCACCAAGGGCCGATGCATGGTCATCATCGGGGCAGGCGTGAATCACTGGTATCACGGTAACCTGATGTATCGCGCCGCGATTCACGCTCTGATGTTTTCGGGCTGCGTGGGCGTGAATGGCGGCGGCCTGGCGCACTACGTGGGACAGGAGAAGCTCGCCCCCATGGAGCCGTGGTCAGCGATCGCGTTTGGGCGGGATTGGTTCCCAGCATCTCGCCTGCAGAACGCACCAAGTTGGCATTACATCCACACGGACCAGTGGCGCTACGAGAAGAGCTTCACCGATTATCACACGGTGCCCGCCGATCAGCAGCCGGGTTCGGTCGCGGCCGGCCACACCGCTGATACGCAAGTGCGCGCCGTCCGCAACGGCTGGTTGCCGTTTTATCCGCAATTCAACGTGAATCCGCTCGATCTTGTAAAACAGGCCGAAGCCGCGGGTGCGAAAAATCAGGATGAAATCAACGCCTACGTCGTGCGGCAGCTTTCCGAAGCCAAGCTGAAGTTTTCTGTTGAGGATCCCGACGCGCCGGAGAATTGGCCTCGGGTGTGGTTCATCTGGCGCGGCAACGCGCTGATGGCGAGTGCCAAAGGCCATGAGTTCTTCCTAAAGCACTACCTCGGCACGCATACGAACGCCATCGCGGAAGACATGGCCAAGGACTCCGTTCAGGAGATCGCCTGGCACGAAACGGCGCCCGTTGGAAAGATGGACCTGATCGTGGATTTGAATTTCCGCATGGACACGTCGGCCCTCTACTCGGACATCGTTTTGCCGGCCGCGACCTGGTACGAAAAGGCCGATCTCAATTCCACCGACATGCACAGCTTCATTCATCCGCTTTCGGCTGCCGTGCCGCCATGCTGGGAATCGAAGAGCGACTGGCAAATCTTCGAAGCTGTCGCCAAGAAGTTTTCAGAACTCGCGCAGCCACACTTTCCGGCGCCTGTTTGGGATTTGGTGGCTTCGCCGCTCGCGCACGATACGCCCGCGGAGATCGCCCAGCCGTCAATCGCGGACTGGAAATACGGCGAGACCGAACCGATTCCGGGTAAGACGATGCCAGGATTCAAGCTCGTCGCTCGAGACTATCGCAATCTTTACAACCAGTTCATTTCCTTCGGGCCGCTCGTTCGCGAAAACGGCCTCGGCGCACATGGCACGAGTTATCCGGTGGACGATTTGTACGATGAATGCGTTCGGACGCTGCCGACAAGTTCCTGGGGAGGGAAACGGTACCCATCGCTTGCCGATGATGAAGACACCTGCAACCTGATTCTGAAGTTCGCAACAGTGACGAACGGAGAACTCGCCTACCGCTCCTACAAGAACATGGAAGAAAAAGTGGGACTCCCACTGGTGCAACTAGCGGAGAAGAACCGCAGCGTTCGAGTTGATTACAAGAGGCTGCAAGGTCCGCCGCAGCGTCTCATCAACAGCCCGATGTGGTCCGGCTTGACCGAAAACGGGCGCGCGTACTCCCCATTTACCTACAACGTCGAATGCGGCGTGCCTTGGCGCACGCTGACAGGACGCCAGCATTTCTATCTTGACCACGAAGGCTATCTGCAATTCGGGGAGCACTTGCCCACTTACAAGCCAAAGCCGTCGCCAGCCCAATATGCCGACCTGCGCGTGAGCCAGGAGGTCGGACCTACAAAGATGCTGAGCTATCTGACACCGCACGGGAAGTGGCACATCCATTCGACCTACGGCGACAACCATCGCATGACCACCCTTTCGCGCGGCGTCGAGCCTCTCTGGATGAACGACAAGGACGCGACTGACATCGGCGTCGTGGACAACGACTGGGTCGAGGTGCACAACGACAACGGCGTGGTCGTGACTCGCGCCGCCGTCAGCGCGCGCATTCCGCGCGGCATGTGCATTCAATACCACTCGCCGGAGCGGACGCTTTCCGTGCCGAAGTCGCCGATGCGGAAGGGGCGTCGCGCCGGAGGCCACAACAGTCTGACCCGTACGCGGCTGAAGCCGAACTTGATGGTCGGCGGCTACGGCCAGTTTACGTACCACTTCAACTATTGGGGCCCGACCGGCAGCAACCGCGATACGCACGCCTTCGTGCGCAAGCTGCCCGAACTGAAATGGTAGGAAAAGGAGCGCCGCAATGAACGTCCGCTCGCAGATTTCGATGGTTTTCCATCTCGACAAATGCATCGGCTGCCACACGTGCAGCATCGCTTGCAAGAACATCTGGACCGACCGCAGGGGCACCGAATACATGTGGTGGAACAATGTCGAGACGAAACCCGGCACCGGCTTTCCCACCGATTGGGAGGACCAAGAGAAATACCATGGCGGTTGGGAGATGCACAACGGCAGGCTTCGACTGAAATCCACCGGCAAGGCAAAGACGCTCTTCAATATCTATCACAACCCGTCAATGCCGACGATGGACGACTATTACGAGCCGTGGACATACGATTACCAGCACCTGTTCACCGCTCCGGCAGGAGACGATCAACCCACCGCCCGGCCAATCTCGATGGTGACCGGTGAACTCATCAATATCGAAGCTGGGCCGAATTGGGACGACGACCTTGGCGGTTCTCCAATCTATGCGGCGAACGACCCCAACCTGAAAAATCTAAGCACTGCCACGCAGCAGCAGCTCATGGCCGTAGAGCGGCTCGTGTTCTTCTATTTTCCGCGCATCTGCAATCATTGCTTGAATCCTTCCTGCGTTGCCTCGTGCCCGTCGGGAGCGCTGTACAAGCGCGGTGAAGATGGCATCGTGCTCGTTGACCAGACGCGCTGCCGCGGCTGGAGAGCCTGCGTTGCAGCATGCCCCTACAAGAAGATGTTCTTTAACTGGGACACCGGCAAGTCCGAGAAGTGCATTCTCTGCTTCCCGCGACTCGAGACCGGCCAGGCGCCCGCTTGTTTCCATTCCTGCGTCGGCCGCATTCGCTACCTCGGCGTGTTGCTTTACGACGCGTCGCGGATCGAAGAAGTGGCCAGCCTGCCAAACGATAAACTGATCGAAGGCCATCGCTCGCTGATCCTTGATCCGAACGATCCCGAAGTGATCGCCGCGGCGCGCGCGAACGGCGTGCACGACTCGGTCATCGAGTCGGCACAAAAGTCGCCCGTCTACCGTTTCGTCAAGGAATGGAAGCTCGCGCTTCCGCCGCACCTGGAATATCGCACGATGCCAATGCTGTTCTACGTGCCGCCGATGTCCCCGGTGATGTCGAACCAGACGAACGGCACGACCGATCACGTTTCAGATGATCTCTTCCACGACATCGAAGATGCTCGCGTGCCGATGAAGTTTCTGGCGAATCTATTCGGCGCAGGCGAGGAAGGCCCTTTGCGCTACGCGCTGCGCAAGCAAAAGGCGGTCCGCTGGTACCGCCGCTTCAAGACGGTTGGCGACGTGGATGAGAAGACCGCCATGCGCATGCTGAGCGAAGCGGATTGTTCGCCGGCGGAGGCCGAGGCGATCTACGAGCTTACTTCGCTCTGCACGTTTGACGACCGCTTCGTCATTCCCCCGATGCACCGGGAAGAAGCGATCCAGATGATGGAAGACCCGCTCGAGCACAAGCAGAGCGTGGGATTCGGATTCCTTTCCGGACCGAAGAGAGGCATGTGATGACGGGAGTGAATGAATTCGACTTGCTCGCTTCGCTGCTTGGTTATCCCGGAGAGCAATACCTGAGCAAAGCAGCGCTGTGCCTCGAAGTGCTTGCTGAAAATGATCCGGAGGCAGCCGTCCCATTTGGCGAATTCCTCGTACAGACACGAAACTTTTCTATCGAAGAGCTTCAGGAGCTTTATGCGGCCACGTTCGATCTCGATCCGGCTTGCTCGCTAGAGGTCGGCTGGCATCTGTTCGGCGAGAATTACGAGCGCGGCGAATTCCTGGTGAAAATGCGCGGAGAATTGCGCCGGCTCGGCGTTGCCGAATCTACTGAGTTGCCGGATCACCTCTCGCACGCTCTCGCGGCGCTCGGCCATATGGAACCTCAGACAGCCGCCGATTTTGCGACGGCATGCCTGTTTCCGGCGGTGGACAAGATACGTGCGGGGCTCAAGGGGAAGGCAAACCCCTTCGAGAATGCGCTGTTGGCTGTCAGCCACATACTCGAGCGTCGGTATCCGCGGCCCGACCCCGAAACAGTTCCGGCGGAACCTGCATTTCGCATTCTGAACTCAGGAGGATGGTGATGACTTCCGCTCTGCCTTTTGCCGATGGCCTGTGCTTCATCGTTTTCCCCTATCTCGCCATGTTCGTCTTCTTTCTCGGGACCATCATGCGATACCGCAAGGCTCCATTCACCTATTCGAGTTTCTCGTCGCAGTTTCTTGAGAACAAGCAACACTTCTGGGGGCTCGTGCCATTCCACTATGGCATCGTCGCCGTTCTTCTGGGACACATCGTCGCGTTCCTGATCCCGCGCGAAATTCTTGCATGGAACAGCCGGCCGCTGCGTCTCTACGTGCTGGAGATCTCCGCGCTGATCTTCGGCCTGCTGACGTTAGTTGGTCTTCTGGGTGCGATTCACCGGCGGCTGACTTTCTCGAAAGTCCGTGCGGTTACGACCGGGATGGACTGGGTTGTCTTCGTGCTTCTGCTCGCGCAAGTAGTGAGCGGAGTGTACGTCGCTGTCTTCCATCCGTGGGGTTCGTCATGGTTCGCGGCAGCGGTGGCGCCGTATCTCTGGTCGCTCGTCAGGTTCAACCCGGATCTGGGCTTCATCGCCATGATGCCGGTGATCGTGAAATTCCACATCGTGATGGCTTATACGCTGATCGCAGTCGCGCCGTTCACGAGGCTGGTCCATATCCTCGTGGCGCCGACCCCCTACTTCTGGCGCAAAAACCAGGTCGTGCGCTGGTATCGCGCGCCGAAGGAGGCCGCGTGACCGTTCAACGGCGTGCATCGCGAAACGCCCGGAGCTACGTCGTATGGCGCGGCCGGGCCATCAGGACTGCCGCTGCGGCTATCCTGTTCGGCGCGGCGGTGTTTTGCTCTGCGGTGGCGTACGGACAATATCAACCGCAAAAGCCTGGAAAACCCCGGAAGAGCAAACACAAGCTTGGCCCCCTTGAAATCTGGACGGGAGAGCGATCTTGAAGGCAAACAGGGGAGGCATAATGAATCGACGGTCGGTGCAGTTGTTCTTGTTCATGGCCCTTGCGCTGATGAGTTCCCCTCTGCGCGCACAAGAAACGACAAGCACCACTAGCCAATCTCCCTCCGATCTATCCGGCATCCAGCGGCCAGCGCTGATACCACTGTATGCGACCCTCGCCCCGCAGCCGGAAAGTTCCCTGCAGGAGGGCGCCCCGCCTGGGGGCAACGATGCTCCAACCACCAGCCTTGGCTTGCCAGCGGACAGCAGGGACTCCAAGAAGAAATCCGCCTCTGACTCACCGCTAAAGATAGGCTCGATAACGGTATTCGGCAATTGGCGCTTCCGAACGGAAGGGTGGGATTGGTTCCAGCCGACGACTGGCGAGAACGCCTACGCGTTCCCGCATTCGCTCTTATTCCTGGGGGTTAGTCAAAAGACCAGAAGATTCGAATGGCTCATTGAAGGGGCGCAGGATGCCATTGTTGGACTCCCGAATAACGCCATAGGTCCGGGCCGCCAAGGCCAGCTTGGATTGGGAGGCACGTACTTCGTGGCCAACGGCAACAGTGAAAATAATGCGAGCGCCTTCTTAAAACAAGCTTATCTGGGCGTCAAATTTTCGTCAAATGGCGAAGTGCGCGTGGGGCGCTTCGGTTTTTCCGACGGCATGGAGGTGAAGCCGAAGGATAAAACCATCGCGGATCTCGTGAATACCCGCATTGCCCAGCGGTTGATTGGCGAATTCACTTTTTCGGCCGTGCAACGCAGTTTTGATGGCGCGCAACTCGCGCTTGATGCCGGAAAGGGCAACTTTACATTTCTTGCGGTGCGGCCGACGGAGGGCGTCTATCAAGTTGATGCAATGGGAGAACTCAATGTAAATCTCTTTTACGGCGCGTATACACTTCCAACCAGTTTCAGCAATAGCAAAGGTGAGCTGCGAATATTTGCGATAGGCTATCTTGATGAACGAGGGGGTATCCTCAAGACCGACAATCGCTCCGTAGCGGCGCGCACGGCGGACACCCAGCATATTCAAATCGGCACATACGGAGCCGATTACGTCCACGTTTTCCATACTGACGAGCGCGGCCAATTCGATTTTCTATTGTGGGGAGCGCTGCAGAATGGCAGTTGGGGAGTGCAGACCCAACGGGCCGGATCTTTTGTGGGCGAGTTCGGATGGCAGCCTCCAGTTCAAAGTATCAAACCGTGGCTTAGTGTTGGGTACTCGTTCGGCAGCGGCGACTCAAATCCCAACGATAATACCCACGGCACTTTCTTTCAGATACTGCCGACGCCGCGCCTCTACGCGCGATTCCCTTTCTACAACATGGAGAATAATGAAGACTTCTACGGCTCGGCGGTGTTCCACCTACCACATTCCGTCGCCATACGGAGTGAACTGCACGCCATGCGCCTCGCCAGCGCGCAGGACCTCTGGTATTTGGGTGGCGGCGCCTATCAGGAGAGTACGTTCGGTTACGTGGGCCGAACCAGCGGCGGCAGCCGTAGCTTAGCTAGCACCTGGGATATCAGCTCCGATTATCAGATGACTGGAAATTTCAGCATCGGGTTGTATTACGCACATGCTTGGGGCAAAGCGGTACTGGCAAGTATCTACCCAAAAAATCCCAATGCGCAATTCGCCTATATCGAGACCAATTTGCGGTTCTAAGACCGGCGGCGCGCCGCGCGACGACAGCTAGGAGGCAGTCGTGAATCCAATAGCAGGCTCACCCCAGAAGGCGCTCTGGAGCGCGACGCTGGGCTTCTTCGTCGGCTTCGCCGCAGTCGCTCTTTTTGGGCCGTCCGCGAACCGCTTCCAGCAGGTCATGGGATTTGGTCCATTGGCTCTTGGCTTTCTTGTTGCCGCGCCCTCGCTTTCAGGTTCGCTGCTGCGGATTCCGTTTTCAGCATGGGTGGACACCACCGGGGGACGCAAACCGTTTCTCTGGCTGCTGAGTCTTTCCGTGGTTGGCATGGTCGGACTGTCGCTGGTCGCTCGTTTTCTCTATCCCGCACATCTCAGCTCCGCAAGCTATCCGCTGCTGATGGTCCTCGGTGTATTAAGCGGCTGCGGAATCGCAACGTTTTCCGTTGGTATCAGCCAGGTTTCGTATTGGTTCCAACAACAAAAACAGGGACGTGCTCTCGCCATCTTCGCCGGAGTTGGCAACGTTGCACCGGGCATTTTCCTGCTGCTGGTGCCGTTTGCGCTGAGCCAGTTCGGTCTTGCGTGGTCCTACATTCTCTGGCTGTGCATCCTCGCCGCTGGGACACTTTCCTATGCATTCCTTGGAAGGAATAGCCCTTATTTTCAGCTGCTAAAGAAGGGTCTGGCACCCGCGGATGCGCGGGATCGCGCGCACGAGCTCGGACAGGATCTATTTCCGGCCGGGAGCCTGAAGGATAGCCTGCGATCGTCTGCCCGCGTGTGGCGGACTTGGGCGCTCGTCTGGATCTACTTCACAACCTTCGGTGGCTTCATGGCGCTGACCGCCTGGCTACCCATCTACTGGCGCTCTTTCTTTGGCGTGAGCGTGGGGCATGCCCTGATGTTGACCGCGGTCTTCTCGATTGTCGCCTCTTTGATCCGCGTTGCAGGCGGCGTGCTTTCCGATCGACTGCAAGAAGGAGGCGAAAACACGGCGATTCTGGCGCTGCTGATCACGCTGGTCGGTGCGCTCGTGATGACGAGTTCGCGCCAGTTTGAACTTGCCGTTCCTGGAGAGATCTTGATGGCGTTCGGCATGGGAATCTGCAACGCCGCGGTTTTCAAGATTGTGCCCCAAGCGGTCCCACAAGCCGTGGGAGGCGCGGCCGGATGGGTAGGTGGACTCGGTGCATTCGGGGGATTCGTGATTCCGCCGGTGATGGCTTTCGCCGTGCGCAATCTGGGTCAGCCCGGCTATGCCATCGGTTTCATCACGTTCATTTTTCTCGCGCTGTTTTCCCTTTCGATGGCCTGGATCCTCAAATACGCACGCGAGGAGACCTTGCCGCAAGTTTCCCCCGCACCAGCCAACGAGGCACCGGTCCCGCCGGCGCCTGCGCGGGTAAGCCGCTAAGGAGTATCGCGGATGACTGCAGTGGGACACTCCTTCAAACCGATGGCGCGGGTCTGGGCGGCGATCATCCTGTCTTCTGTGCTTTTCGGATGTGGAAGGTCAAAGGAACAAAGTGCCCCGCAATATACAGTGCAGGAACTACCCGGAAGCGTGGTTGAGGGCAGAGTTCAATTGCAGGGAGCGCCTCCGCCACCCAAGAGGATTCAGGTGGCGCAGGATGTCGACGTCTGCGGGGAAACTCGCGAAGTCTATTCGGTGCGAGTGGAGAATGGCGGCGTAGATGATGCTGTTGTCTGGATCGACGATATCCAGCGTGGGAAAGCGTTCTCCTTTCCACCGGCTCAGATTGACCAGAAGAATTGCAGCTATCTTCCTCATGTGGTGGTCATGCAGGCTGGCGACCTGAATATCACGAGTGGGGATCCAATCCCCCACAGCGTACACACTCACGGCCAGCACAATCGAGACTATAACGAGTCCATGAGTTCGTTGCAGAGCGACATTTCCCTCAGCTTCCTGCAGCCTGACGTGATCAGCGTTCGCTGCGACTTGCACGGATGGATGCAAGCCTACGTGGTAGTTGCCAAAAATCCGTACTACGCAATCAGTGAGAACGGTGGAAAGTTCAAACTGGACGGAGTCCCGAAGGGTCACTACCACTTGAAGGTCTGGAGCGAGAGTCTTGGCGAAAGCGAGCAGGAAATCGTTGTGGAAGCGGGTAGGCCAACAAGAGCTGATTTCACCTTGAAGAGCCAAACTGCCCAGGCCTCCGGAGGAGGCTAGCCATGACCGCCGCGAAAACAAGCCCGATTCGAAAAAGCCGGATCGCGAAGGCAGTTTGGGTAATAACAACTGTTAGCCTGCTCGGCGTTGCTGAGGGACGCCAGAACTCCGCCAATCAACAGGCAGGCCCAGCCGAGGTAGCCTTTGCACCACAAGTTCCGCCTCCCATCACCAGATCTCACCCAGCAAAGGTACTCGTCAATCTAGAGGTCACCGAGCAGAACGGCGAATTAGCCCGCGGCATCACTTACAACTTTTGGATGTACAACGGACATGTACCTGGCCCCTTCATTCGAGTCCGCGTGGGAGATACCGTCGAAGTGCACCTGAAGAATCGATCGAGCGACAAGACACACACGGTCGATTTTCATTTTGTCAGCGGTCCGGGCGGCGGTGCCCCAGTGCTGATGGCCAATCCGGGGCAGGAATCGGTGGGAGAATTCAAAGCACTCAAGCCGGGCCTATTCATGTATCACTGCGCGGCCAATCCCATGCCCGCGCACATGGCCAATGGGCTCTACGGCCTCGTGTTGGTCGAACCCGAGGGCGGCTTGCCAAAAGTGGATCGAGAGTTTTACGTGATGCAGAGCGAGTTCTACACCGAGGGTGCCGTGGGCAAGCCTGGCCTGCAGGCGTATTCTTCGCGCAAGGCCGCTGCGGAAACTCCGGAATACATTGTGTTCAATGGCAATGTTTCATCGTTGATGGGCCATGGGGCGCTCAAGGCTCGGGTCGGCGAGATGGTGCGAATCTACTTCGGCAATCTTGGGCCGAACAAGAATCTCCTCATTCCACATCATCGGGGTGATCTTCGATCGAGTCTACCGCGAAGGGGGCCTCGCCGATCCAGCGCATAACATCCAGACCACGCTGGTGCCACCGGGCGGAGCTTCCGTGGTCGATTTCCAACCACAAGTGCCCGGCAGTTATACGCTTCTGGACCATGCTGTCTTCCGGGTCGACCGCGGCGCCATGGGCCTCCTCAACGTGGAGGGGCCGGCCGCTCCCGACATTTATAGGAAAGTGAAATAAGATAATCGGGAACGAGACGGCGACCTTCTGCCGTTTAGCATCACAATTCTGTTTTTCGCAAAAAGTCCGCCACACTTCGAAATCTGACACGGATAACACCTACAGCTCCTGCGTTTGTGCTTCGTCAGGGCGACTCTCAGGTGTTCAAGAAGTATTCGCGAATGAAGCTGCAGATGAAAAGGGAGCGATTGACAAAATCAATCGCCGGGTCAACGAAATGTCGGGAGTTTTGACACAGCAAGGTTCCGGCGACAGGCACTTTGACACAATTCTGACACAGTAGAGGACAAGAGTGAGTTTTCTGAGTTTGCGAACAGTCGCAAATGCTTTTAACAGCAATAAGAGTTCCCGCTGTGGGCGTGTAGCTCAGCTGGGAGAGCACCTGCTTTGCAAGTAAGCAGGGCAAATCACATAAGTGCCGCATCTGGTGTCGCTTACGCGGACCCGCATCGTGCAACCACCCTCTCGAATTGGACTGAAGTTGGACCGAAAAGTTTCAGGTCTTCCGGGAACGCCGTCGTGTGTTGCGCGATGCGGCTTCTCATCGTCCCAAGTCTTGGCTACCGGGCAAACAATTTCTCAATGGTCTTCATGGGATAGAAGAGACGGTTGGGTTGCGTGGGGAACGGCGTGAAATCGTGACGTAAATAGAATCCGCGCGCTCGTTCGTCTTTCGCGTCCACAACTACGACCGCCGAGGCGACTTCACGGGTATTTCCGAGAGCGCGCTGGAGCGCATCCAGGAGCAGCAACTCACCAATTCCTTGACCCCGGAAGTTTTCACTGACAGCCAATCTGCCCAGGAGGGTCGCAGGCACGTTCGGATAGCGTGGGAGTTTCTTCGCAACACTTTCCGGGAGATCGGCCAGATTCACCAGATGAGCGGACAACGTGTAGAACCCTGCGATTGTTGTGCCGTTGGGGGTGATGACAAATGCTGCCGCTACGCACCTGCTGACATCCTGGCCAGCTTGCTTTTGCAGATAGCGGTCCAGCGCTTCCACGCCACAGGAAAAAACCGCTCGGTCGTGCTTGTCGCCAAGCGGCTCGATTTTGTAGCGAGTTTCGTCGTGCTTTTTGCTCACAAGGCGCCCAGCCGTCTCTTGTAGCGTTGCGCAGCGGCCTTCATGTGCGCGCTAGGCGCTGGGGGATTCAGCAAGGCGCGCACAAAGACTTCGCGGTCGCGGCCAGCTAGTGTCCAGACTTCGTGCTCTTGAATGGCGCGTGCGGCGGCATCATCGGCGCTCAGCACCATGAAATCCGAGAGGGATGTGCCTTTCAAGCGGGCCGCATATTCAATCCTGCGCTTCTGCTCGGGATTCAGACGCGCTTCGATGCGCGCGATCTTCCTTGGGTGTCTCTGCTGCTTCAGGCTTAGGGACATATGATCCTCACCTTGAAAGTGTACGGTAATGTTCCGTACAATGCAACCATGCGGCGCAGATTCGCAAAACCTGACGCGCGAAAGAGATCCGCCTGTCGAAGACCTTCTTTGAGCAAGGCCCGGCTTGACGCCCTCGTCGAGCAGGCTACAACTGATGCTTACAACGAAAGTGAGGCAGTCGTGGGATTCCTGACACTGATTGACGACAGCATCGAGACACCGTTCGAGACTGAAATTGTGGGAGTAAATGTGACCGTGGAACGAATGGACTTGACCGAGGGAGATGAAATCGTAGCTATTTGCGGGCGGGGAAACAGAACACTAAAGGTTCCCATTCTAGATCTTCCGCTTCCCCTCCCCCCTCCTGCTGGAGCCGAGTGGATCGCGGCTTATCGTTATTGGCGGACTGGACGGCGATGAGCGAATATCAGTATTACGAATTTCGAGCGCTGGATCGCTCATTAACCCAGCGGGAGATGCGCGAGTTGCGCGCAATTTCGACGCGGGCGGAAATCACCCCGACAAGTTTCGTGAACACCTATCAATGGGGTGACCTCAAAGGCGACCCGAATCGTTTCATGGAGAAGTATTTTGACGCTTTTGTATATGTTGCGAACTGGGGCACGCGCGAATTCATGCTGCGGCTTCCTGAAAAAGCGCTTGACCGAAGAACAATCGCCGCGTATTGCCAGGGAGACAATCTCGAGGCGCGATGGGTAAGCCATTTTCTAATTCTCCGCTTTTTCTGCGAAGGCGAGAACGGGGAAGACTGGGACGACGGCGAAGGATGGATGAGTTCGCTGATTACGCTGCGGGCAGACCTGATGCGTGGCGACATGCGCAGTCCGTATCTCGGCTGGCTCCTTTGCGCACAGGACGAAGCACTCGACGAGGATGAACTTGAGCCACCCGTTCCGCCGGGACTTGGCAAGCTAACGCCCCCGCTTCAGAGCCTGGCTTCCTTCTTGGGCTTAGAAGAAGATTTATTGAAAGCAGCAGCTGAACTCAGCCCCGAGCTTTCCGGCGATGCGCGCATATCTCGGTCCCGGCTGGAAGCGTGGATTAACGCGGTGCCGGAGAAGGAGAAGAACGCATTGCTGCTGAAATTAACCGAGAAGGACATTCCTAACGCCCGGGATTTCCTTCTTCAGTGCTTCGAGCAAGCCAGAAATCCTGCCCGACATCATTCCGTCGTCCAAGAACCTGCAGGGCGTCCGGTTGGAGATATTCTTGCTTCGGCGGAGACGCGCACGGCGGAGAGAAAGCGGCGGGAAGAGGAACTTGCGGCTGCCGAGCAATTGCGTCTGGCACAGCGGGAAGCTGCCGCTCGCACAAAGCACCTCGGACAATTGGTAAGACGGGAAGCGCAAATCTGGGAGCAGGCGGAAACGCTCATCCAAACGAAACAGCCAAACAATTATGCTCGGGCCATAAGTCACTTGATTGACTTGCGAGACGTGGCTGTGCGCCGCAGACAAGAAAGTGGCTTTGTTTCGAGCCTTGAGCAATTGCGCGAGCGCCATCAACAGAAGGTCAGCTTTCTGCGCCGACTTGCCGAGGCCGGATTGTGAACATATCGTTATTGCGCCGCGGGCGGGGATCGCCAAGATCAGCAACTCCAATGCTCGCTGCTCTCCAGAGCCCGATGAAAGAGACAATCTAGCAAGCGGAAGAGGAGGTTGCGATGTTAAACCGAGAACTGCCTAAACCGATTAAGCGGGCCATGCGCTCTCTCTGCGGTCTTGCGCACGAGACGGAACTTCGGCAAGCGCTTAACGATCTGAGCCGGGAGTTTGACCGATGGAAGGACGTCCGGATCGACTCCTTCGAGTTGGCTGATCGCATCCACAAATTTCATCATGGACCTAACCGGGAGATTACGTTCGTTATACGAGCCGCCTGCCGCTGCCATTTCTCATCCGCAGAGCCGTTGACGATGGCTTGATCCAAAGGGGCTCAATCTCGGAAGAGGTCTTGCCGTATCTTGGGAATACGCAGCACTTCTGACGAGACCTTTTTTCGCGCGGATGCCGAATGGCGGCGATATGCCGGGACAAGATAAACACCAGGATCAAGCAAAAGCAACCGAGGAAGAATGCATCCGGCTCCGCGAGGAGAACGCCCGTCTTCACAAGGTGCTTGCAGCCCACGGAATTGCCGCGGACGAGCCACTTCCTCACATCGAACCTATTGAGAGGGCACCAGTCCCCGGCTCAGGCACGGCATTCACGCCGCACAGGAAGATAGAGCTGTTTCGGAGGCTCTTCCGGGGTCGTGAGGATGTCTACGCCGTCCGGTGGGAACGGAATGGCAAATCCGGATACTCGCCGGCTTGCGTCATGGACTGGCGAGCAATCCATTCCGCAAAACCGGAAGAGCGGAAAAAGATTGGCCGCAAGACGCGCTCGCTTCTGCCGTTGACTGATGAAGCCATCCGCAACCATCTGACCGGCAAACAAACCATCGGGATCTACCCGCTCCTGCCTGATGAAACTTGCCGGTTTCTTGCGGCCGATTTTGACAAGAAATCCTGGATGGCTGATGCAGCGGCCTTTGCTGAAGCGTGCCAGCGGCTTGGGGTTCCGGTCGCGGTCGAACGCTCCCGGTCCGGTAATGGCGCGCACGCCTAGATGTTTTTTGACCGTCCAGTGCGTGCGCTGGATGCCCGGAAGCTTGGATGTGGCTTGCTAACCCGGGCGATGGAAAAGCGGCATCAGATTGGGCTGGATTCCTACGACCGTCTTTTCCCCAGTCAGGACACCATGCCCAAGGGTGGTTTCGGAAACCTGATTGCCCTGCCGCTGCAGAAGTTACCGAGGAACCTGGGCAACAGCGTATTCCTCGATGAGTCATTCCACCCCTACGCGGATCAATGGGCATTCTTGGAGTCGATTCAAAGAATCCCGGCAGACACGCTTGCCGCATTGCTTCAGGAAATAGCGCCCGAAGGAAACATGGTCGGTGTGCATCTCGCTCTGTCCGATGAACAAGACGGCGAAGCCCCCTGGGTTTGGCGTCCTTCGCGGAAAAAGAAGGAAAGTATCATCACGGAACCTTTGCCATCGAGCGTGCGCGTGGTCATGAGCAATCTGGTCTATATCGAAAAACAATCTCTCCCGTCCGCCATGCTGGACCGCTTGTTGCGCATTGCCGCGTTTCAAAACCCCGAGTTTTACAAGGCGCAGGCGATGCGGCTCTCGACCTATGGCAAGCCCCGAGTCATTTCTTGCGGCGAGAGCTTCCCCGAGCACATCGGTCTGCCAAGAGGATGCCTGGAAGATGTTGTCGCTGTTTTCAAAGCACATCGAGTAAACGTCGAGCTGCGAGATGAGCGCACAACCGGGCAGCCAATCCATGCTGTTTTTCACGCGGAGCTGCGCCCCGATCAGCACGAGGCTATCACGCAGGTGCTGGCCCATGATCTGGGCATACTGAGCGCGCCTACGGCATTCGGGAAGACCGTGGTCGGGGCCTGTCTGATCGCCAGGAGAACAGTCAATACGCTGATCCTCGTGCATCGTCGCCAGCTGATGGACCAATGGCGCGAGCG
This sequence comes from uncultured Acidobacteriota bacterium, assembly GCA_963769415.1. GTDB lineage: Bacteria > Acidobacteriota > Terriglobia > Acidiferrales > UBA7541 > Palsa-295. The sequence continues at coordinate 18,884 of CAVYLM010000005.1, read as the reverse complement.
ATTGTCGGCCTTCTTGTCCCTACCCATCGGAGAGATCGGACAAATTGGCGGAGGAAAAACCAAAAGAACCGGCGCAATCGATGTCGCGTTGATCCAAAGCTTGCAACGCAAAGGTGAAGTAAAAGACTTCGCCGCTGACTATGGACAGATCATCGTGGATGAGTGCCATCATCTTTCGGCATTCACGTTTGAGCAGGTTCTGCGTCAGGCGAGGGCGAAATATGTTCTCGGCCTGACGGCAACGCCAACCCGGAAGGACGGGCACCACCCCATCCTGTTCATGCAATGCGGTCCCATCCGATACCATCGCAGCGCCAAAAAGGATGCTGCCTCTTCTTCCCTTGAACACAAGGTCATCCCTCGCTACACGGTTTTTCTATGCCCTGGCCTCGAAGATTCAGTGACGATTCAGGATATTTATGCTGCGCTCGTCTCCGACAAAGCGCGAAATGACATGATCATCCAAGACCTGAAGGAGGCCTTAGCGGCTGGCCGTTCGCCGCTTGTTCTGACGAGCCGGACGGAGCACCTGAAGCACTTGGCCGAACGCTTGAACGGAATTGCACCCCAAGTGTTCATCCTGAAGGGCGGGATGGGCGCAAGGCAAAGAAAGAAGCTCGCGGAATCCATCGCGGCCATACCTCCCGGCGAACCACGCGTTCTCCTGGCTACGGGAAGCTACATTGGCGAAGGTTTTGACGATCCGCGGCTGGACACGCTGTTCCTCGCCATGCCAGTCTCATGGAAGGGCACGTTACAGCAATACGTCGGCCGCTTGCACCGCCTCCACGAAAACAAGACGGAAGTGCGGGTCTACGACTACGCGGATGTGCAGGTGCCCATGCTCGCCCGCATGTACAAGAAGAGACTGGCGGGCTATGCCGCCCTTGGCTACACCATCGTCGACTGTCCGCAGATATGAACTGGCACAATTTCTTTGGTCACAGTTCCCGACCTTTTCTTGAAGCCGGTTTCTGCCTTATAGTTCCAGCGTTCGCATGAATTCGAGTGCCACATCAAATCCCTTCCTCTCTGCAAACCCCGCGCCGCTTTGCGGAATGCTCTCGCCACTCAGCAGCTTCTGCGGGCGACTTTCACTTCACATGCCCAAGCCTTCGGTAGCGAAACAATGACTCTGTCGAACGCTCCAATTGTTTTGCCAGAGTGCGTCCTTGGACTGAATGGGACCGAGATTCAAAGTTAAGGCTGTCCAGGAATCACTGTAAGTATCGTACACGGTGAAGGTTGCATGCAACGGGTGCGCAGATCAGTTGAGAGAACACCTGCAAACAGAGCAGGTAGTCATTGTCACGAAATTCTATTAGACTCACTATTAGAATCATATAGTTGCAGTGGGCGTGTAGCTCAGATGGGAGAGCACCTGCTTTGCAAGCGCGTTCCGGCGCTCCAACGACTCCATCCTTTGCTTTCGCTTTTCAATGTTTTCAACAATTTCGGGGAATCTGCTTCTCGCTCGAAGTAACTCCCGAGACTGCAATCACATAGGGTTATGGAACAGTAAAAAACCAGGTTTTTCATGAATTCTTTCTTCTAGCAGTACATGCTCACGAGGCGGGAGCTTCAGAACTGCGGCTACCAAGAACTGTCTCAAAACAGGGGTTCACTCCAGCCTCGCTAAAGGATTAGGCGAACACAATCACTCAGTACGCCCTATCCATCGAGGCCGGATGCGGGCCATCGTGGACGCATTAAGTTCAATATGGGAACTACAATCGTGGGAAGAAAGAGACAAAGAAGACGACCGCCCGGCTGGGGGGGAACCCGTGCCGGGCGGCCGCCTTGGTGCAAAGGGCGGCTCCGTGGAGATGGAGCCGCGGTTAATCGTTACTTGGCATTCGCGCTGCTGAAGTTATAGACGAAGCTGACCGTTGCCGTGTTCTGCTCCTTTACGGACTTTTCATTCGAGAAACTCTGGATGAATATCGGCTGGCTCGCAAAATCGTACCGATACTCCCCACGAACGAGCAACTGGCTGGTCAGGTTATACGAGGCGGTCGCCGTCACTTCCTGAGCCCGACCACGACCGAAGCTGAAGGTTGAGCCGTCTCCATCCGGGTCGGCGACAGAGAGCAGCCCTGTAAACCCCTGCGGGTCGTCGTAGTACTCGTAGCGGACGGCGAAGTTGGTCTTGGGACTCAGCGTGTACTTCGCGTAGCCTGCCACGCCCCACCACGTAGCCGTCGGCAGCGTACTCGGGCAGAAGACGAAACCCTGAGGCTTCGGTGCAGGAGACGTTACGGCACTTTCGCAAAATGTGCTGAAGAAAAACTTGGGGCCAAAGCCATAGTCGCCGTTGAGCTGGAAGGCCCACTTGGAGTTGGGGGTGTATCCGATGACGGTGTCGGAAACTTGCTTCCAATCGTTCACGGTCTCCCCGGAATCACCAAACCCACGGGTCACCGGGCCAGCGAAGTAGTTCTCGATAAAGGACCACTTCATGTTTGGCGTATAGGCCAAACTGGCTCCGTACGTCAGGCCCGAGGACGGAAAGAAGATGCCCGGTGCGTCCGCGGCAGAATGGTTGATGAGAGTGTTGTTCCAGCCGTTGACGAGGTAGCCGGTCACCGACCACTTCGGGCCAAAGACGTACTTGGCGCTGGCGCCGAAGTGGAAGAACGGGATCGCGTAGTTGAAAAGAAGGCCACGCGAATAGTTCCAGTTCGCGTTGCTTTCGATTACTTCCGCGCCCATCGGGGTCACGAACTTTCCGACTGTCAGCGTCAGGCCTTTGCCGACGGGGAACAAGTAGGAAAGGTAAGCTTCCTTCAGGAAGAAGTTGCTGCCGTCGCCGAAGCCGGTGTTGTCGGATCCATTTACGATCTTGGCCCCGTAGCCATAACCGGCGGAGACGTGATAACCGAGGCGGCTCTCGGTCGTCATGGCGTCGGGCGCCTTGTCCAGGATCAACTCCGCCATATTGAAGTTGAAACCGTTCGTCGGCGCCTCGAAGGAGCGCAAGCCCGCGAGGTTATTCTGCGGGTGGTTATTGTCGTAGCCGTAGTAAACGTCGCCGAAGCCGCTCAGCGTGACCGGCCCGAGCAACCCTGCGAGGCTAATCTTAGCGGGTTCGTCAGCGCCGCCCGCGCCCGGCGTAAATGCGGCTGGTCCCGCGCTGGGAACGGCGTACGCGGCGGTCTTCATGCTCGCGGCAGTGTCAGTCTTTAGCGACGCAATTTCCTGCTGCAAGAGTTCCACTTGCTTTTCCAAATTCTGCAAACGCTGATCCGCAGACGGTTGCGCGCTCTCGGCTGGTTGAGCCGTGGCGGCTGGCGACGCGGGGGCCGGCTGGGTCGCCGCCGGCGGCGCTGGCTGATCTTCGGCTCTGGACGCCGGCGAACAGGCGAACGCCACGAACGCAGCGAATAAGCCTGCCGCCCATTTGCTTAGGCACCTCGTAGTGCGATTCATGTGGTTTTCCTCTCCCTCCCTGCCGCGCTCATAGTTGCAGCGTATGAGGTCGCGGCTCCGCAATGAAAAAGATTTGGTAAGACATCCGGGACTCCAGCGTCGTGCGTTTCAACGGCCCATCCGGCTGCCGAGGTCTCTCAGCTACCAGGAGGCTGCTGCGCCTTCTCCGCGCGCCGTCGCGGCGCCGACCACCGGAGCCGAGCGCCTAGCCGCGACATACATCAACCACCAAACGGAAGTGGTCCCCAATGCTCTGCCAGCGGACCTAAAGCGGCCACCGGAAGAAAGAGCAACGCACCAATAATCACGATCGTGCCAACCAAGAGCGAGGCGAAGGTAAACGTGTCGTCCCGCAAGGTACCGATGCTAAACGGACTGGACTTCTTGGCGCCTAGAAAGGCTGCCATCGCCATGGGTGCAATGATGGGCAGGAACCGGCTTATGACGATCACCAAGCCACTTGCGATATCCCACTGACGCGCTGTAGGTGCAGGGCTCGGGTTGTTATTGAATCCGTAGGTCACGCCCAAGCCATCAAAGGCGGATCCATTGTTCGCGGACGAGGAAGAAAATTGGTAGAGAATCTCTGAAAAACCATGGGCACCGGGATTGTTTTCAGCTTTCAGGCCCCAACTGGTGGCTGCGAAAAGCCCAGTCGGCAGCAAGATCATGATCGGATGCACGAGCAGCGCGAGCATGGCCAATTTCATCTCGCGCCCACCGATCTTCTTGCCAAGGTACTCGGGCGTCCGTCCAACCATTTGACCCGCCACGAATATTCCGATGACGACGAACAAAAGCATGTTGATCATGCCAACGCCTTTGCCGCCGAAGAAACAATTCAGCCACATCCCTGCGTACGGTGAAAGACCTGCGATCGGGTTCAGGCTGTCATGCTCGCAATTCACGGCGCCGTCCGTCACATCAACAGTGAGGGCGGCAAACGTAGCCCCGGCGGACGTTCCGAAGCGCAACTCCTTGCCTTCGAGATTGCCTAAGTGCTGATCGACGGGCAGTCCGGCGACTGCCGGCAGCGTGACCGTCAGCTTTCCGCCTGGTGCGCTTCGGTCAGGGATCTCGTACGTGCGTGCTACCGGATGCGCCGTCAATCCAGGGTTTGGTTTTAGAGTGTCGAAGTAGATGGCCCAGACAACGGTTCCGAGCATGAAGAACATCATTACGCCGAAGACGATCCAGGCGTGTCTGAGCCGGTTCAGCATGCGCCCGAACATGAGCACCAATCCGAAAGGAAACAGCATCATCGCGACGCAAGATAGGAAATTCGTGAAGGCGGTAGGATTTTCGAAAGGATGCGCCGAGTTCATGCCGTAGAAACCGCCACCGTTCGTGCCGAGTTGCTTCATCGGGACGAACGCGGCGAGGGGACCGACAACAATGGTCTGCGGCTTTGGCTGTCCGCTGTCCAAGGTACCCATCGAGCCGGATTCGAGCGTAGCCACCTGGTGGAAACTCTTGAATGTCATCGGGCTGCCCTGTTGGACAAACAGAATTGCCAGAATGAAGCAGAGGGGCAGGAACATATAGGCGACCACGCGCCACATATCCAAGAAGAAGTTCCCTACGGTGGAATCGCTGCGCAAGGCGCGGATGATCATCGTTAACGCGCAGAAGCCGATCGAGGCGGAAAGGAAGAACATCGTGAAGCCGAAGAGGACCTGACTGAAATTAGAAAAGTGAACGTCTCCCGAGTAGTGTTGAACGTCGGTATTGGTCATGAAGGAGACGACGGTGTGAAAGATCGTCGTCGGCGAGAGCATTCCCTTGTGTTGAGGGTTGAGAGGCATCCAGGGCTGAACCGCCAAAGCGATGAAGCCAAAGACAAAAAGCACCGTATTAAAGATGAGCAGGGAGAGCGTGTATTGCTTCCAATTCTGCGGACCGCTGTTTAGGCGATCTTCAAACCACCGCAGGGCCTTGGGGACGCGGTACTTGCCGTCCATAATCCACGACATGTAACGGCTGAGCGGAATCGCAAGAAGAACTGTCACCACCAGCATCGAAATCGGAAGCAGCCACATTGTTGTTGTCCCTCTTCTTTCACCCGTTCCAGCTATTTGGAACAGACCTACTTGGGTTCACCGTAACGATTGCGAAGCTCCAGGTTGACCTCGAGTACGTTCACCAATTTTTCTCCTGCAAGACCGCCAAATGGGGCGGCGGCGTTCGCCTGAAGCATCTGGTCAATCTCACTGCGGACAACGGTCGAATCCCGCTGGGTGTCCGCAGCCCACTTTGCGGATACTCGATCCAACTGGTATTCGGCGTTCTGAAGCGTAATGTGTGGATCGAGTCCGGCACCCGACGTCGTGACCATGTCGCCTGGGACGTCTTGCAAGTCGGCATCGGGATGGTCCTGCCTCCACATGTCAAAAAAGATCGATTGGACGTCCGAGCCATCTTTCACGGGTTCGATGGTGGTCCGTGGCTTGCCGTCAGGCCCCGTCTTGGTAACCGCAGAGGGAAAGCGACCGGCGTTCTCCTTTGAGAAGGTTTCGAAGAAGACGACCGCCAGGTCGGAGGCCTTCGGTTGCGGAGTTGTCGGATTGGCCTTGATCCAATCGGCGACGACGGTCGGATGAGCCTTCACCCAGTCGTCCACATAGGCGGCATGCGTGGAGTCCGCATTGACCCAGGCCGTAGCGAGGCCGTTGTGCAAGTCGGCCCACTGGGCGACGATCCCGGGCTGGCCCTGGTACCGATCCTGTTGGAACCAGGCCTCGACGTCCGGAGCTACAAGCTGACCAGCTTTGGTTCCACTGCGATATTTCACGATTGGGCCCAGCGTCCTTGCAACGCGATCGCGCAGGGCGTAATTGGACGGAGCTAACGTCGAAGAAGCGGATGCCGACGCGTCGTACGACGCTGCTGACGGACGTGGCTGAAAATACTCGTCCTTTGTAAAGGGCTGGGCGATCAGCTTAGACCCCACCGGCTGACCGTCGGGTCCAATCAGCAAGCTTCCCTCTGCCTGGAACGGGAAGAACAAGCGTCCGACCGCCCATACTGCCGCTGGATAGATGCCGCAGACCAGGACGACCGTAATCAACAGCAACAAAATGCTCTTGGATATATATCGCATAGTCAGCTCCATGCTCACGCGGCCACATGCAGACCGACCATAACCACGTCGATCAACTTGATGCCGATAAACGGTAGAATCAAACCACCAACTCCCCAGATCAGCAGATTCCGTCGCAGCAAGGCGTCGGCGCCAAGCGGCTGATACTTCACGCCCTTCAGCGCGATCGGAATCAGCGCGGGAATAATGAGAGCATTAAAGATGACTGCGGAAAGAATCGCTGAAGTAGGTGAATGCAAGTGCATAATGTCCATGGTCTTCAGCCACGGCAAAGTCCCTGCAAAAAGTGCAGGGATGATCGCGAAGTATTTGGCCACGTCATTCGCAACGGAAAAAGTCGTCAAGGCCCCTCGGGTCATGAGAAGTTGTTTGCCGATCTCCACAACTTCGATCAGTTTGGTGGGGTCGCTGTCGAGGTCCACCATGTTTCCGGCTTCCTTGGCTGCTTGAGTGCCGGCGTTCATAGCCACGGCAACGTCAGCCTGAGCCAGGGCAGGCGCGTCGTTGGTGCCGTCGCCCATCATCGCAACCAGTTTCCCGTCTGCTTGCTGCTTGCGAATGTATTCGAGCTTGTTTTCCGGCGTTGCCTCAGCCAGGAAATCATCGACCCCGGCCTGCCTGGCGATGGTCTCCGCAGTGAGTGGGTTGTCGCCGGTGATCATCACAGTGCGGAGGCCCATCTTGCGCAGGCGATCGAATCGGGCCTTCATGGACGGCTTCAGGATGTCCTCTAGAACGACCACGCCGGCAACCTTGGCGCCGTCCGCAACCACGAGCGGGGTCGCACCTGTTGAGGCGGCGCCATCAACCACCGCTACGAGATCGGTAGGTACGCGTCCGCCCTGATCCCGCACAAATTTCGATATGGCATCTGCCGCACCCTTCCTGATCTGCCGACCGCTAAGGTTCACGCCACTCATTCGTGTGGATGCTGAAAACGGTATGAACACCGCACTTGAGGGGATGCTGATGGGTGCGTGCTGCGAGTCATATAGGCTCACGATGCTCTTGCCTTCGGGTGTCTCATCGGCGGCCGAAGCCATGGCGGCGAGTTGCGCGAGTTGGTCTGCGGAATAACCCTCAACTGGCAAGAACTGCGTTGCGTGGCGGTTTCCTTCTGTGATCGTGCCCGTCTTATCCAGCAGAACGATGTCGATGTCTCCGGCGGTTTCGACGGCCCTTCCGCTCTTGGCAATGATATTGGCCTGAAGGGCACGGTCCATGCCTGCTATTCCAATCGCGGCCAGCAGTGCGCCAATTGTTGTGGGAATAAGACAGACCAACAGCGCGACAAGGGTCGGAATGTCGGTACCCAGACTGTGCAGGGGTTGCTGCAGCCCAAGGTAGCTCGTCATGTATAGCTCTGCGTTCCAGGCCATCGGCCAAATAGGAACGACGACGATAAGGAAAATGAGCGAGAAGGCCGAAAGAACCAAGGTGAGGGCGATTTCGTTGGGGGTTCTTTGACGGATGGCTCCCTCGACAAGGGCGATCATCCGGTCTAAGAAGGATTCGCCCGCGCCAACCGTTATGCGAACGACTATCTCATCGGAGAGCACCTTCGTGCCTCCCGTCACGCCAGAACGATCGCCTCCCGACTCACGAATGACCGCGGCCGATTCCCCTGTAATCGCAGACTCATCGACCGAAGCGATTCCCCTAATGATTTCGCCATCACCGGGAATGATCTCCCCGGCGACCACAACTACGATGTCGCCCGGCTTGAGATGCGTGGAAGGAACTTCCTCCACCTTGCCGGCATTATTCAGACGGCGCGCGATTGTCTCGCGACGTGTTCGGCGAAGGGATTCAGCCTGGGCCTTTCCGCGCGCCTCTGCTAGTGCTGTAGCGAAATTCGCAAAGAGAACCGTTAGCCACAACCAGGCATCAAGGGCGATGAAGTACGTAACCGGAACTAAGCTCGTTGCATGACCTACTGCCGCCTGGATAACAAATAGCAGCGTCAGGAAGGCACCGATTTCGACCACAAACATGACCGGATTCTTCCACTGAACGTCTGGACGCAGCATCGAAACCGCCTGCCTCAGCGCCGGGCCCGCCGTGCCGGGTGGCAGGAGTTGATTCGTCCGCCTCCGAATCACGCGTGTGATCTTCCGGTGCAGGGGCTGTTTCGCCACTTCGACTATCGTCTCTGTCTCCATCGTGCTCTCCCGGGTTCCCAACAACTCGTGTACGCCGAAGCGATATCGTTGATGTCAGCGGCAAGCTTGGATCAGGGTCGGGGCCTCATACTTTTTCACATGCGTCGAGAAACCACACGCAAAGGCCCATCAATAGAACGCCTAGAACGAACATCGCGGGCAGCCAAATCAACAGGTTCATATTTCGATTCTCCTAGAGCCCCAGGTGACAAGGCCACGAATCACCAACGCTTCCCAGTCCCAATCGCGCCGCAAGCATTTCGTTCGGGGGGGCGGCCACAAGGACGACCTGATGACCCAGGCACTTCAAGAATTGCTGCAGTTTTTGGCCGCGTCTTGACCACCAGTGCTTGCTCTCGGCGATGACTACAACAGAACCTGGTCGCAAGGCACGCCGCAAAGATTCGAATCTGTTGCGGCAGAGCAAGAGCTGAATGACAACCTCGTTTCCCCGAATCCCCGAAGCGTAGACGAGCGTTTGCAGGCGCCGTTCGAGTAAATCAACTGGCACCGGCAGTTTGTCCAGCGGGAATTGCGGAGGAACTTCTTCGGCCGATAACAGAACAACTTCGGCCCCCAAGCCTTTCGCCAAATCCGCGGCCGTACGCAAGGCGGCAATCGTACCCTCCGTGGTCGTATGGACCACCGTCACGCGAAGAGGCAGACGGTGTAAATTAGGATCGGAGCGAATAGCTCTGATTGAATGTCGGAGCTCCGAATTTGGATTTCCGCCTTGGTAAATGGTTTTCACAATTCGCACGATACGTCTCAAGTCCTGAATGAGGCATAAACCGCTCCTCACGAATTCATAAACGACACGAGGGCGGATTCACGTGTGCAGTGATTAGATCTCGCGACCTTGGAGGCGAACGGGATTCATTCAAGAAAGAGAATGGCCGCCCAACGCGACGTGGAGTTGGGCGGCCATTGAACAGCTACAACATCAGCCGCAGCACAGGAATGGCCTACCCATGCTTTTGGCCGAACTCAGGGAGAGCCCACGAGGACTCCGCCACTTGAAAGACACTGCTTAGAGCCGTGTCCAAGCTCGACAAACAAGGTCACCGCACAAAAGGCGCCCTCTTCCGTTTGCGCTTCGAGTCACGAAATAGACTAACCAGCACGTAGAGTAGGACGATCACGGCGACGATACAAACCCCCAAAAAGACCCAGGTCGACATACTGCAACCTCACGCGATTTTTCACTGAGTCGTCTCGTTGAACGTAGCGTTTATCGGATCAACGACGCATAAACACACCCTAAGAACCTCATAAACGAACCGAGTGACAGAATAGCTCCTGCGTTCTTAGTGTGTTTTGTGATTTGGCTTCCGCAGCGAAGTGGGTCTTAGATAGCAGACTGTTGGTGCTGGCGCCGGCGTTCGGCAAGAACAATAACGCGAATATCCTTGGCCTTGCGGACGATTCGCGGAATCAGATCTGTACCAAGCAGGATACCCCATGAGCGATGTTTGGGCCTGCTGAGCAGTATTTGAGTAATCCGATTGCGGCGCGCAAATTCCACGATCGTCTCGGCGGGATCTGCACCTTCCAAGATCCGCGCTTCAATATGAAGATTCCTGGCAAAGTTGAGGTGGGTCTCGACCGCATCGACACGCTCGTCTGGGCGGTGGTCGCCCCGGGGCGCCAACACACCAACCGCGAAGCAATCAGCGCCAAGGTAGTCGGCCATTCTGCGGCCGCGCCGAATGAGCATGGCCGAAGACGGGTCCGGAGTGACATAAATCAAAATGCGATCGCGGATTTCTCTTTCTTCCACAGATGACGTAGGAGAAATGTTCGTTCTCTCTTCGGCGATTTCCGTGGTTCCCCTGATAACCTGCTCATGGGCGGCTTGCCGCAGAGCCAACTCCCGTAGGGACACGAGGGTCGATTCCGTGAAGAAATTCTCCAGTGCGCGCTGCGCCTTTTCTGGCGCGTAGATGACACCCCTCTTCAGGCGGTTCAATAGTGCTTCGGCCGTCGCATCAACCATAACGACCTCGGATGCACTCTTGACGAGCCAGTCCGGCACCGTTTCGCGAACGCGGATGCCGGTAATGTTCAAGATGTGGTCATTGAGACTTTCAAGATGCTGGATATTCATGTTCGTCATTACGTCGATTCCCGAGTCCAGCAGTACTTGCACGTCCTCCCATCGTTTGCAACGCTCAGAACCAGGAACATTTGTGTGCGCTAGTTCATCGACAACGCAGATGGCGGGGCGGCGCTTCAGGATCGCCTCGGTATCCATTTCTTGAAGCGTTACACCGCGATAGTTGATCGTTTTCGTCGGAATCATCTCGAGCCCGGCGGTTCTCGCAATAGTGTCTTTCCTTCCGTGTGGTTCAAAATAGCCTACAACAACGTCCTTCCCTTGTCTTTTGAGCTGCTGAGCTTCCTCAAGCATGCGATATGTTTTTCCAACACCGGCTGCATAGCCGAGAAACAGTTGTAGCCGCCCTCGTTGCGTGCGCGACTGGCCCGCGCTCAAGTCTGCGCTATTGGGGATAGACGACGACATCGATTCCTTCGGCCGAGCGAATGAGGCGATCTACGAGAGTACCCCAGATTCGTGTCTGCGCTCCGTGACGAGTGCTGTGCCCCACAAAGATTTGAGTGATTCCCGCTTGCTTCGCGAACTTAAGGATGGCTTCTGCGTTGTCAAAGCCACTCAGTACCTCCACTCGGGCCCCGAGTTCGCGGGCATAGTCCAGATTCGATTTCAAGACCTCTTGACCCTGTGGAGAGAGAGAGCTCTCTTGTACATAAACGACATAAAATTCGCCCTGGAAGCGGTCGGCATTGCGACGCCCGCTTTCCAGCATGGGGGCAGCGTTAGCTCGCGAACCGACGCAAACCAGAATACGCTCTTGCACACCCCATGGTTGATCCACGCCATGCGACCGGAGGTAGCTCTCAAGCTGGCGGTCTACTACCGAAGCTGCCACCAGCAGAGCCAGTTCACGCAATCGGGAAAGTTTATGCGCTTCGGCGAGTGCCGAAGCGCGCCCTCCAGGCAGCGGCTCCCGCCAAAGGCCATCTTTGGCAGGAGCATCTACCACGACGATTTCGTCCGCGGTTCTGTCCAGAAAACCACTCGGAATAGTGCACGAGGCCCGGTTTCCGGTGATGCGCTCCACTTCATCCTGGAGTTTCTCCAGATACTGTAAATTAACCGTTGTAACGACCGAAATGCCCGCGTCGAGAAGCTGGCCGACATCCTGCCATCGGTAAGCATTGGGGCTGCCCGGTGGATTTTGATAAGCAAGCCCGTCAATCAGAGCGACCTTGGGATGGCGGCGAAACACCGCATCCACGTCGATCGCTTCCGACTCCCCAATCTTCAACGTCGGAATGACCTCGAGCTTCTGCAATATCGATTGAACTTCGGGAGGATACTCGGGCTGAAGCGCACAAACGATTACGTCCTCGCCTCGTTGGCAGCGCCGCCGGCCTTCGTCCAGCATTTGGAAGGATTTGCCTACCCCACCGGCATAGCCGAGGAACACCTTGAGCCTGCCGCGCCGCGCCCGGCGCTCCTCCAACTCGATCTGCGCGAGCAACTGCTCAGGGGTTGGTCGCTGCGGCGAGGCCTTGGGCATTGAATTATTCTATCGAGAATGCGACTAAGAAGGAACGAAGCTGCTCAATGCGATGGCGATTCGGTGCCTAGCCACCAGCGCCGAACTGCAACTATGGACCACACGGCCTCAACCACTCCGAACGGCCATGCTCCCTGGAGAAACCCGTACGCCGAACCCAACGCACATGCACCGGCAAACGCCAGCGTATACCAACGGCTCCGACGCTCTAAGGTGTAAAACAAGAGCATCAGGCTGACAGCGATTAAACCAAAGGCGGTGAGTAGATTCATTTCATTGGCCATAGACAACCACACTCGTCACGGCTTGCGCGCTATGATGAGCCACCAACTCTCACCGTAAGAATCGTGCTCGATAAAGCGATCCTGACGGCTGACGACTTCAAAATTCTCTTGCCGCAGCTCGCGTTCGACTCGCTCCGCCGAAATTTCATGCTCGGCAGTTTCAGAAGCGTAGCTGGCCACCGGCTTAGGTTCGCGATCGACGACAACCACTCGGCCTCCAGGGACCAGCGATTGCTGCACGTGGGCGAGAATGGGATGTGAATCCGTGAACTCATGATACGTGTTCAAAATAAGGACTGCGTTCACGCCAGCCGGCAGGTTAGGATCCGTTGGATCGCCGACGACGATCTCGACATTGTGTTCTCGCCTCGAAATTGCCCGGGCCCGGAGGAACATCAGCGGCAGCCTGCGGATGTCCTCTGCGATAACGCGGCCACTGCCACCCACAGGCGATGAAAGTTTTAGCGTAAAGTATCCCGAGCCACATCCGAGGTCGACGACTACGTTGCCGGGCCTGAGGTCCAACGCCTGGAGAATATCCGACGGCCGCTGCCAATGGTCACGCTCGGCTTCCACCGCATTCAGGCGCGAGAAAGTTTGGATCGCGGAATAGCCCACATTAACGACAAGCAGAACCGCGACTGCACCGAGGAAGAATACGAGAAGTTTGACGCGATAATTCAAGGGCTTTAGCCGTCGCCTGGCTTCAGCGAGACACACATTCTAGTCACGCAGTGACTTGCGGAGCGGAACGACCTCCAATATCCTCATTTCGAAACGGGGAATTTTCGATCCAGCTCGATGTTCAACATGAGCACATTGACGCGCGGTTCGCCGAGGAAACCCCAATCCGCTCGATCTGTAAACTCCGGGATCAACTGTTTCACTTGGTCTGGAGTAACCCCGCGTGCCTTTGCGACGCGCGCAGCTTGTATATCAGCGTTGCCCGGGCTGATGTGCGGGTCCAAACCCGACGCTGATGCCGTCACGGCGTCCTGTGGAATGGGCGCTTTTGCCGTGAACACCAGGGGCGCCTTGGCGTCATTGAACGCGTCGATCAGCTTGATGTCATCGAGGTTGCCTTGCGAATCCTTGAAGTGGTCAAGGGGCACAGAGGATTCATAAGGGAGATTGTTGTCGAAGCAGTAATGCACGATACGATCCTCGATGCCATCGAAACTGACGGATTCCTTCCCCTTATCGTCCGCCGCGGTCACCCCGTGAAGGAGTTTGGCGCTCGTGGGGCCGAGGTTCGAGCCACCGCTGGCCGTCGCATCGTACCCGCTACCGGCCGCTGAGGGCCGGGGATGAAAGTATTCCGGCTTTGCAAAAGACTGGCCGATGAGGCTCGAGCCGACAACATTGCCATTGACGGTGACCAAGCTACCCTTCGCCTGCTTCGGGAAAATCAACTCCGAGAGGCCGGTCATTACGACCGGATACAGCAAGCCGGTAAGGATCGTGAACGCTATCATCAGCCGCAATCCTGGTCCAAGTTCTTTGATCATGACTTACTCCTTTACACGAGATGCGTTGCAACCAGGATCTTATCGATCAACCAAATTCCGGGAAAAGGCACAATGATCCCGCCAAGGCCATAGATCAACAGGTTGCGAGTCAGCATCTGGCCGGCGCTGACCGGTTTGTACTGCACGCCGCGAAGAGCCAGCGGGACCAGAGCGATGATGATTACCGCGTTGAAAATGACCGCCGCAAGGACGGCACTCTGGGGAGAGTGTAGGCGCATGATGTTCAGTCTGTTAAGTTCCGGATAAATTGATGCAAACATCGCCGGAATGATGGCGAAATACTTCGCCACGTCATTGGCGATCGAAAAGGTCGTCAGCGAGCCGCGGGTGATCAGCAATTGCTTGCCGATCGCCACGATTTCGATCAGCTTTGTCGGGTTGCTGTCGAGGTCCACCATATTGCCGGCTTCTTTCGCGACCATCGTACCGGTGTTCATGGCCACGCCGACATCCGCTTGAGCCAGCGCTGGAGCGTCGTTCGAGCCGTCGCCGGTCATTGCCACGAGACGACCCTGCGCTTGTTCCTTCTGGATGTACTCCAGCTTGTCCTTCGGAGTCGCCTGCGCCAGGAAATCGTCGACGCCGGCTTCCTGGGCGATCGCCGCCGCGGTCAGGGGATTGTCTCCGGTGATCATCACGGAACGAATTCCCATCGCCCGTAGTGAAGCGAGACGCTCTCGCATACCACCCTTGACGATGTCCTTAAGGTGAATTACGCCCAGAACCCGACGTCCGTCGGCCACCGCAAGCGGAGTGCCGCCGTTCCTCGAAATGCGGTCGGAAATCTCCGACAGCATTGGGGGCACGGTGCCGCCTTCATCTTTCACGAATTGGGCAATCGCGTCAGTAGCGCCTTTCCTCAGGCGGCGGCCGTCGAGGTCCACCCCGCTCATGCGTGTATAGGCCGAAAATGGAATGAACTGCGCTTCATGCTCGGCTACTTCACGACCGCGCAGGCTGTATTTCTCCTTCGCCAGAACGACAACCGATCGGCCCTCAGGAGTTTCATCCGCGAGGCTGGAGAGCTGAGCGGCATCTGCCAGCTCGCTCTCGTTCACTCCATTGACCGGTATGAATTCGACGGCTTGCCGATTCCCTAAAGTAATGGTGCCCGTCTTGTCCAAAAGGAGCGTGTTCACATCCCCCGAGGCTTCGACTGCCTTCCCGCTCATCGCCAGAACGTTGTGCTGCATCACCCGATCCATGCCGGCGATGCCGATGGCGGAAAGCAATCCACCGATGGTTGTGGGAATCAGGCAGACCAGCAGCGAGACCAGAACCGCAACTGTTGGCGCAATGCCACTACCGACCGCAGCGATTGAATACTTCGCATAGGGCGGCAATGTCGCTACAGCAAGAAGGAAAATTAGCGTCAAGCCGGCGATCAGAATGTTAAGAGCTATTTCGTTCGGAGTCTTCTGGCGTACTGCGCCTTCTACCAGAGCGATCATACGATCCAGAAATGTTTCGCCTGGATTGGAAGTGATCCGGATCTTGATGTGGTCCGACAACACCCTCGTGCCGCCTGTTACCGCGCTCCGGTCTCCGCCCGATTCGCGAATCACCGGCGCGCTCTCTCCTGTGATGACAGATTCATCGACGCTGGCGACACCGTCGATGACTTCGCCATCGCCCGGGATTAGATAGCCAGCCTCGCAGTAGACAACGTCTCCCTTGCGCAACTGCGAGGCGGGCACCATCTCGAACTTGTCGTTCGGCAGAAGTCGGCGCGCCATCGTGTCTGTCTTCGTCTTGCGAAGGCTGTCGGCTTGAGCCTTCCCGCGGGCCTCGGCCATCGCTTCGGCGAAATTGGCAAACACTACCGTGAACCACAACCAAAACGCGATTTGAATACCGAAGAAAACTCCGCTTGCTCCTGCGATTGCGTCCTTTACAACGAACACTGTCGTCAGCGCCGCTCCCACCTCGACGACGAACATCACAGGGTTCTTCGCAACCATCCTCGGGTTGAGCTTCACGAACGACTCTTTGATTGCGCGCTGCAAAATCTCAGGATCGAATAGGGGACGAGCTCGAACTCCCCTAGAAAGGAGTGCTACGCCTTCTTCTTTGATCTCGGGCTTGCGATCCGCCGGAGGGACACTAACCGTAGACATTTCTAGCTCCTCATTCCTGACATCAGAACAATTTCCCGTTTAGCATCTGGAAGTGCTCGACAATCGGGCCCAGCGACAGTGCGGGGAAGTAAGTAAGCGCTCCCACGATGATCACAGTCCCAACCAACAAGACTACGAATAGCGCTCCGTTCGTCGGCAGCGTACCGCTGGTTATGGGTACGAGTTTCTTGGCGGCCAGACTGCCGGCAATCGCCAAGGCCGGGATAATGAACAGGAACCTTCCAACGAGCATGTCGAGGCCGATCGTCAGGTTGTACCAGGGCGTGTTTGCGTTGATTCCAGCAAACGCGCTGCCGTTGTTGCCGGCTCCGCTCGAATAGGTATAGAGGATTTCCGAAAGCCCGTGCGCGCCGTTATTGTTCGTATTGGCCGCGGCGGGTCCAGGAGCGTTCCAGTATCCATTCTTCGCAAACGGAGCCACAGAACTGAGCGCCGTGAATCCGAGAATGACAACAGAAGTCGCTAGGACGGCAATGATCGCCATCTTGACTTCCTTTTGCTCGATCTTCTTGCCCACATACTCGGGCGTTCGGCCAACCATCAGACCGCCGATAAAGACGGCGACAACGACGTATATCAACATGCTGTAGAGACCGGCGCCCACACCTCCGAATATCACTTCGTCGGTTTGTATGTTGAACAACGGAACCAGTCCCCCAATCGGCGTAAAGCTGTCGTGCATGCCGATGACCGCTCCGCAACTGGCATCGGTGGTCACTGTGGCAAAGAGAGCGGTCATCGCGTTGCCGAACCGAACTTCCTTGCCCTCCATGTTGCCGCCCGGCTGCCCGCCGGTGTACACATGCGCCAGACCCATGTCGGATAGCATCGGATTTCCGCGCTGCTCGGCCCAATAACAGATGAAGACGCCGACAAAGAACATCACTGCCATCGCCGCGAAAATCGCCCAGCCCTGCCCTGTATCACGCACGGCCTTGCCAAACATGTACGTCAATCCCGCGCCCAATGAAAAAATCAGCAGCATCTGAAGCAGGTTGGCCAGCGGGGTCGGATTCTCATACGGATGGGCTGAATTCGCGTTGAAATACCCGCCTCCGTTGGTTCCCAGCATCTTTACGGCGAGTTGCGACGCTAGCGGTCCTTGCTCGATGGTCTGGGCTGGGCCCTCTAGGGTGGTCGCGGTGACAGGCCCCTTGAAATTCTGAATGGAACCCTGCCAGACGAAAAACAGAGTCGCTAGGACGCAAATGGGAAGCAGGATGTACAGCGTGCACCGGGTCACGTCCACCCAGAAATTCCCGATCGTCTTGGCGGTGTGCCGCGCGAATCCGCGAATCAGAGCGACGGCCACGGCGATTCCAACTGCGGCGGACACGAAGTTTTGGACAGCTAGGGCGGCCATCTGCGTCAGATAGCTCATCGTCGTGTCCGGAGAGTACGACTGCCAGTTGGTGTTTGTTATGAAACTGACGGCGGTG
Source organism: uncultured Acidobacteriota bacterium (assembly GCA_963769415.1). Taxonomy (GTDB): domain Bacteria; phylum Acidobacteriota; class Terriglobia; order Acidiferrales; family UBA7541; genus Palsa-295. The sequence goes on along the minus strand of CAVYLM010000005.1, from coordinate 1,198 downwards.
TTGAAGGCCAAATCCGGCGTCATGGGCGTGGCACTGGAAGGAGCCTGCGGCGTCGAAAAGTGCATCGGGTTGAGCGGCAGGTGTCCTTGCAATCGCTGTATTAGGTAAACAAAAAGGAAACTGAATATGCTCAGAGAGATCATCGAAGCCGAGTAGCGAACCCAAGACTGCTCCTCGTCTTCACGCACCCCGCCGACCCAATAGATCAGCCGCTCCAGCGGGCGGAAGATCGGGTGCAGGAAAGTTCGCTCGCCCTCGAAAACGCGGTACATGAACGTACCAATGGGCTTGGTGATAGCGAACACGATCAGAAAGAACACTAATATTTGCGCAATACCGAGTGATGTCATCTCAGCACCTCAAAACCGTTCCGGGCGAATTAGCGCGTACATCAGATAAACGAACAAACCCGCCGCCACGATTCCTGCGATGGCGTATTCCATCGAATCCTCCTAAAGGCGCTCCGAGGCCTTTGTGAAACCCCAAAGCAAAACAAAAAAGGCAATTACGACACCGATATAGAAAATATCCAGCAGCATGGTTAATTTCGCTCCTGTCTGGAATCCGAGATCATGTCCGTAGATTGGAATCTTCCGTATGAACGCGCAGCGCGATGCTACCGACCGTGAGGAAAGAAGCCGCTGTGAGACTTGCTTCTAACACGAAAGCTCGCGTTCCTGAAGACATGATTTCACGCAGGTGGGCCTGAATCGGATCCAGCATTTTCTGGACTGGCACCTCGTGAAGATCGTCAGCGGGACCGATCACGAAATTCTTCATTCCGAGTATGTCAACCGACAGTTTCGTCTTGAAGCTCCTCGCCAGTAGCGCCGCGGTTCGCAGCACAGCCAAAACGTCCGCCAGATCAGCTACGACAGTCACCGCAACCACGGCGGACGAGTTCGCCGATACCTCAGCCGGATATGAGCTCGCCGACTGCACTTCACCACTGAGAACCTGATGATGCGGGTTCGCTTTCTCCGCTGCCATTTGAGACCGCATCTAATTTCCGCTCCGGAACGGGATGAACAGAACTCGATGGCCTTTAGACTGAAGGCGCTTTGCAATCCGGCCCTCGGGAGTAGGCCAAAAGCGCTTGCGACCAGCGATGATGACCAACGAATTCGGGTGCAAGACTTGCAAAAGAGTCTCGATCCGATCTCGCGACAAATACAGGTGAATCGTTACGTCGACGCTA